>CAWAHW010000003.1:0-224626 GCA_963781885.1 uncultured Spirochaetota bacterium
GGCCGACGTCGAGCAGAGCACCCCGGTGTGCGCTCCCAGGAACCAGGCCTCGCAGCTCTTCCTTTCGGATGCGTCCAGCCCCGCGTGATAGAAGCGCACGGTCCGCGCGGGGAGTCTCCGCGCGAGCTCACGCGCCGTCATCTCCGTTCCCTTTCGCGTCCGGCAGAACACAAGGCAGGAGCCGTCGCATTCCCTGAGGAGCGTCGTGATCGCCTGCAGCCGGGAGAGCGCCGGCTGGACGCCGTAGAAGATGTTCGGCCTGTCGGGGTTCGTCTCCACGAGCCGCACGTCCCTGTCGGCGAAAAGCTCATGCTTCACGTCCGCAAGCACGTCCGGGGAGGCGGTCGCGGTGAATGCCGTGAGGGAAGGCACGCCCAGGCGCGTGCAGAGCGGTCCGATGTCGCGGTACGACGGGCGGAAGCTTTTGCCCCATTCGGAGATGCAGTGGGCCTCGTCCACGACGAAATGCGCGAAACCGCAGGCGGCAAGCCTCTGCTCGATGGACGGCGCAAGGCACATTTCCGGCGTCGCAAGGACGATGCGCACGGCGCCGCATTCGATTCGGGCGAACAATACATCCCTCTCCGCCGGGGTGAGTCCCCCGCGCAGCGGCGCCGCGGAGACCCCTGCTCCTTCCAGCTTGCGAAGCTGGTCGGCCATGAGCGCCAGCAGCGGCATGATGACGAGCGTCGGCCCGGGCAGGAGAAGCGCGGGGAGCTGGAAACAGAGCGACTTGCCCGCGCCGGTGGGAAGGACGACGATCTGGTCCCGCCCCTCGAGAATGTTGGAAATCACGAATCGCTGTATCGGGTATAGGTAGCTCACGCCGAAGGCCCGCCGGGCGGTCTCTTCGAGCGGGTCCACGACGGCATGCAAAGGCTCGAGATCGCTCATGAAGGCAGCTCACTTTCTTCATCCCCCGCGCGGGAGAAGGGTCCGGAACCGATGCGCGCTCAGGTTCCCTGCGAGGAGGTCTTGGGTTTCCCCTGTATGCTCTGGCGGAAGAAATAGTCGTCGACGATTTCAATCAGCTCGGGCGTGAACTCCACGGCCATGACCACGATCAGGTCGTTCCCCTCGGCCCTTTGCAGCTCGCTTACCTTCCCGTTCGCCGTGAACTGGTAGACCTGGAAGTACAGGCGCACGGAGCAGGCGTCCCCTTCACCGAGCGCCAGGGGAGCGGCGGAGATTCTCAAGGAGAGCGAGTTGACGGCCAGCGACACCAGCGTGGCGCGGGTCTTGCCGGCCCCCGCGACGAGCTCGACGTAGTTGTTGAAGCGCATCAGCTTCGAGGCGGGCTCATCCACGGTGATGGTCTTGCCGCTGAAGTTTTCGTACTGGCTCTTGAGGCCCTCGAAGGCGGTGATGTAGTCGCCGATGATCTCAACGAGGTCATTCGGGCACGCCTTGATGACGGCGTCCATCATGCAGACGTTCTGCTTGCCCTTCACCGGACCTATGCGCTCGATGGTGCCGCGGAGGAAGAGATTCAGGGGCTTCTTGTTGCCCGTCTTCTGAAAGGTCAGGTTGATGGAACAGAGCTTCTTTTGAAACTGCTGGAAAAAGGTGATCTCCTGGGCGCTCAGGACGACGAGGAATATCCCCCGCTTCATGGAGAGCTGGAAGGGCGCGCAGATGAGGAGGTAATCCTCGATCTTCAGGAAGACCTGGGATTGCACGAGCCCCGTTTTCTTGAGGGCGTACGGTGTGAAGCGGATCGGCTGATCGGCGAGTTTTTCCATGTAGGTCTGGACCCGCGTTTTTGCCATGCCGGTATAGTAGAGCGACTGGGGGCTTCTGATCAAGCGCAGCCGCGCCCTCGTCCGCCTTTCCCTGCCGCATTCTTGACGCCCGGGTGCAAATCACGGATTCTTCACCTCATGTTCCCCCCCCTGGCAGAAGGAAAGCTCCCGACGGAGCTCCTTGCGCGCCTTCTCCGCCACACGTCCCGTTCGCCGCTTCTCGCCGTCGGCGCGGAGCCGGGCGAGGACGCCGCCGTCGCCCCGGGCGCGTCCACAATCGTCATCACGAGCGATCCGATCACGTTTACCGGGGATCGCATCGGGGCCTACGCGGTCGCCGTGAATGCCAACGATATCGTCGCCATGGGGGGTGTCCCCCGGTATCTCAGCACGACGCTCCTCCTTGCCCCGGGCACGACGGAGGAGGACCTCGAGCGCATCTTTGCCGACATCGCGGACGCCTGCGAAAAGGCGGGCATCCTCTGGGTCGGCGGTCATACCGAGGTCACACCCGTGGTCCGCCGGACGGTGGTGAGCGGGCATGCCGTCGGCTTCCTCGCGCGCGCCCCGCTTTCCACGGGCGGCGCCCGGCCGGGGGACCGGTTGTGCATGACGAAGTGGGTGGGCTTGGAAGGCACGACGACGATCGCGCGCGAGCGGCCGGCGGAATCCCGCCGGGTGCTCGGCGAAGAGCGCTTCGCCGCGGTCGTGGGCTGGCTCGACGACCCCGGCATCTCCATCGTCCGGGAGGGCAGGGTGCTCGACGGGTGTCCCCTCACGGGAGGGCATGACCCGACGGAGGGCGGCGTCGCCATGGGCATCCAGGAAATCTGCCGGCGCAGCGGTGCCGGCGCCATCGTCCGCCACGCTCTCCTCCCGATCCGCGAAGAAACGAGGCTGCTCTGCGGGCTCTTCGGCATGAACCCCCTGGGGCTGCTGTCCTCCGGCGTCTTTCTCTTCACGGCTGCGGTACCGGACGCGGAGGATGCCTGCCGAAGGCTTTCGGCCGACGGCATCCCTGCCGCCATCATCGGTGAGATCACCGCGCCGGGAAGTCCCCTTCTTCTTGAGCGAGACGGCCGTCGTCAGCCCCTTGCCTGGTCGGAAAGGGACGAGATCGTGAAGCTCGCATCCTCCCCCGTCCATCGCGCCTGATCGGAGCCTGTACAAAGTGCGGCTCTCCCTGTAACCTCCAGCGCGGAGGCAAACGCGGCCATGGACACCCCCAAAGTTGTTCTCATCACCGGAGCTTCAACGGGTATCGGCAAGGCGTGCGCCGCGTACCTGGGCGCCCGGGGCTATCGCGTGTACGGCACGAGCCGCCGCGCCGCGGAGACACCCACGGCGACCGGTCCCTACACGATGATCCGCATGGACATCACCGACAACGCGTCGGTGAAGAAGGGCGTGGACCTCGTTGCCGGACGCGAAGGCCGCATCGACGTCGCCTTCAATAACGCGGGGGCGCACATCGTCGGGCCCGTGGAGGACGTCTCCATCGATGATGCGGAGAAGAGCATCCAGACGAATTTTTTCGGCGCGCTGCGCGTCTGCAGGGCCGTCATCCCGCTCATGCGGGCGGCGGGCGGCGGGAGCATCATCAATATGAGCTCGGTGGGCGGCGTCCTGAGCCTGCCGTACCAGGGCATCTACGGGGCGGGGAAGTTCGCGCTGGAAGGAATGACGGAGGCGCTCCGCGTCGAGGTGCGGCACTTCGGGATCCGCGTGTCGGTGATCGAGCCCGGGGACATCCGCACGCAGGACTGCCGCACGGTCAGCTTCGCCACCACCGCCTACGAGCCCTGGTTCAGCACCGCCGTCAAGCTCTATGAGGCCGACGAGAAAAAGGGCTACCCGCCCGAAAAGATCGGGCCGCTCGTGGAGCACATCATGAACAACCCGAACCCGAAGCTCCACTACAGCTTCGGCAGGACGTTCCAGTCGCTCGTGCCTTTTTTCAAGCGCGTGACGCCGCAGCGCCTGGCGCAGTGGCTCTTCTGCCAGATGTACAAGACCTGAGGGGAGACGGGACGCCCGGGGAGAATTGCTTCCTGCAGTCGCCGGGCCGGAATTGCCGGCTCAGCCGGTCACCAGGTCCGGTTTCTTTTCCCAGATTTTCGATTCGATGAAGATGGTCACGAGGTCCGGGTCGAGCTTCTTTTCCTTCACCTCGATGTTGAGAATGTCGAGCGCTTTCTGCGCGGGCACCGCGCGCTTGTAGGGGCGGTCGCTCGCGGTGAGGGCATCGAAGATGTCCGACACGGTCATCATGCGCGTCTGGATGGGAATCTCGGGAGAGTGGATGCCTCGGGGATAGCCGTCGCCGTCGAGTTTTTCGTGGTGGCCGTAGGCGATGGCGGGGATGTTCTGCATCTCCTTGGTCCAGGGTATCGTCCGCAGGAACAGGAACGTGTGCGTGACGTGGCTTTCGATCTCCTTGCGCTCCGATTCGTCCAGGCTTCCCTTCTTGATGCTGAGCTTCAGGTACTCGTCGTCGTTGAGGAAGGGAATGACCTCTGCTCCCTGCTCCTGGAAGCTCTTTCCGTGGATCTCCTCAAGGATCCGCGCCGGCTCCTCCGCCAGGACCGAGGGCTCGTTGGCTGTCGCGATGTTCTGAAGGTATCGCTCGACCTCCGCCAAGTAGCCGGCTTCCCGACGGTCAAGCTCCTCCCGAACGCGGGCATAGCCTTCGGGCCCGCCGGCAAGCAGCGCTTCGAACCGCTCCTTGGTCAGGCCGTATAGCATCGCCTTCTGGATGTAAGCGAAACGCATCTTCAAGAGGTCCAGCTGCGCGGGGTAGAGCTTTTTCGCCTTGACCAGCACGTGCTCGCGGACGCCGACCTTGCCGAAATCGTGCAGGAGGCTGGCGTAGCGGATCTCCTTGAGGTGCTCCGCGGTGAAGTGGACGCCCGCGTAGGCCCCGCCGTCGACGCGATCCACCGCCTTGGCCAGCCCGACCGTGTAGAGGGCGACCCGGTTGGAATGACCCGAGGTCGTGGGGTCCCGCGACTCGATTGCCTGCACTGATGCCTTCACGAAGCCTTCGAAAAGGGTTTCGATCTCCTGATAGAGGAGGTTGTTCTCAAGGGAGACAGCGGCCTGGGACGCGAGGGAGAGCATGACGGGCTCGATGTCGTGGCTGAACGGGATGACGTACTTCTCCACGTCATCGGGCGTCTTGATGAGCTCGGACCAGTCGCTCTTCCTGTTGATGAGCTGCACGACGCCGAGGATCTCGCTCTTGTGGTCCTTCATGGGCACGGTGAGCATGCTCTTGCACCGGTAGCCGGTCGTCTTGTCCGTTTCGATGTTGTAGCTGTACTCCCGGTCGGCGGGGATCTTGTAGGCATCTTCGATGTTGAGCACCGTGCCCGTGGATGCCACATATCCCGAGACCCCCTTCTTGGACAGGGGGAAGGTGAACTCGGAGTAGTCGCGCGGGTTGGAGTCGTTCTGGGCGAACTTCGCCCGCAGCCTCTGCCCGCCGGTTTTCTCGTCCTTCTCCAGCAGGTAGATGGTTCCGGCGTCCGCGCACGATATGCGGCGAAGCTGTCGCAGGATGTAGTCCAGGAGCTTGTTGTTGTCGCGCTCGGCCGACAGGGCGATCCCGACCTGCAGGAGCTCCGAGTTCTCCGTCTCGCGCAGCCGCAGGAGCGCTTCCTTGGCCGCGAGCTCCCGCTCCAGGTGCAGCTGGCGGAAGAGATTGCGAACCGTGCGCGTGAAGGCCGCCGGGTTCTTGAAGGAGAAGATCTCGTCGAAGACCAGGCCCGCCGGCGCCGTGTCCGCGAATAGGGACGAACCCTTCGGATTCCAGAGCAGGACGGACCCGGACGCGAGACCGGCGTCGCGGATGGCGTCGCTATGAGCAGCGATGAAGTCCGCATCCACGAACCACGCCACGAGGTCGGCGGTGTCGGGGCCGGCGGCGAAGGTGCGCACGCGCTTCATGGAAAGGCCCTTCTCCTTGCGGACGGCCGCCGGGAGCTCGGGCACGGTGCCTGCCACCTTCAATACGAGTTTCGCCACGGAGACTCCTTCATTCCCCTCACTTCTATAGTTTAGTGAACGGCATACAGCTCTTCAAGGATAGCCGTCACGAGCCTCGCGGAGCGTGTTTTCGCGCTCCCCCGCGGCGTGACGGAGCCGGCGCGCGGTGTCACGCCGCTGCGCGTGTCCGTGACGGTCCAGCGCACGGAGCCGTCGCTGGCGCGCGTGATTCCCATGCTGAAGCGCGCGCCGGGGAAGCATTCCGACCCTGCCCGTCGAAGGAACCGGGTGACCAGGGCGCGCTCGTGCCAGGACCATCCCCCACCCGTAAATTGTATCGCGAACGGGAGCCCGATTCCTGCCTGCGGGAGGGCGCCGGGATTGATCTGGTAAAGCTGGACGATCGCATCCCGCCGACGCTCCGCGTCCTCCCGGCCGGAGAGCAGGGGGATGAGGGCGAGAAGGGCATCCGCCGCCGGCTCCTTTTCCCAGAACGGATCGAACTGGGAGAGGGAGCCTTCCAGGAGCGGCGTGGAATGACGGATTTTTCCCTCCTCCAGCTGGTAGTAGGGGAGCGCATGCGGCGTGCGCGCCGTTTCCAGCGCACGGGCCTTTGCGAGGTAGGAGAGCGCGACGTCGGGATAGGACTCGTTGCCGCGGTAGAAATCCCACCACGCCTCCTCGAAGGACTTCTGGTCGAGGTAGTGGGTGCCGGCTTCCAGAGAAAGCGCGTGGAAACGCTGGCCGTGGTACCAGGCGAGCAGGCGATGCCGCAGCGATTCGACGATGGCGCGGACCCAGTCCACCGGGCCCGTGGTCGGCCGGTGGGCCTCCCGGACGGCCAGGCCCTTCTCCACGCCGGTCAGCAGCTCGTGAAGGTCCTTGACGTGGCGGGTGACGTCCGTGCCGTAGTACAGCAGCCAGGCCATGTCCTTGGATCCCAGCACCTGCTCGCCGTAGCTGCGCGCGAGATCGAGCCTGCCGAACTTCTGGTAGAGGATGCCGAGATTCACCTTCGCCAGCGGCGTCGTGTCCTTCGCGTAGGCCGCCAGGTACTCCTGCTCGGCGGCCGGGAAATCCATGCGCGACTGGAAAAGCTCGCCGCGGGCGAGGTGCCCCGAGGGACGGTCCTCCATGGCGATCGATTCCTCGGTGAAGCGGAGCGCGGAGTTGAAGTGGAAGAAGTTGTGCTCCAGGAGGGAAAGGTTGTAGTAGGCGATGGCGGCGAAGTCGCGGTCGCCGGCCCGCAGCGCCTCGTTGAGCGATTTCATGTAATAGTCGCGGGACTGATCGTAGCGGTTCATGCCGGAGTAGACGGTGCCCAGCGTCATCGCCATGCCCCGCTGCATCCCCAGCTTCTTCAGGCCCTGGAGGAGGACCTGCTCGCCCTTGTCCAGCTGCTGGGTCTTGAAGTACATCCAGCCCAGGTCGTCGATGGTCTCCCCGCTGTCGGGGTACTGCTGGAGGATGCGCGTGAGGTAATCGATGGAGCTCATGTCCTGGTTGAGCTTGCCATAGCTGCGGGAGATCTGCGTGAGCGTCGCGTAGTCGGTCGCGCCCCTCTTTTCCGCCTCCTTGTATTCGGCAAGCGCCAGGGGGTACAGCTCCTTGTCGTAGTACAGGTCACCCAGCGCGAGGTTCGCCTTCGGCGATGACGGGTACTTCGTCTTTGCCTCGGTGAGGAGCTTCACGGCCGACTCAAAGGCGTTCTGCGTGATGGCATCCTGGGCCTGCGACGTGAGCCCCTCCAGCGTGTCGTCCTGCGGCGCCTGGCCGAATGCGCGGTCGGTGCCGCACGGGCCGCAGAGCGCCAGGGCAAGGACTGCAAGGATACGGCCGCGCATTCTCATGGGCGCCGCGCCGGCGCGCCGGCAGGGTTCACGATGCCCAGGATCCTGCGCGGGGCCGGCACGTCCTTCTGCCATTGGACATCGAATGCCGAAAGGCGCGCGTGCGCCTCCGCCAGGTCCTCCGCGTCGAAGTGATCCGCAAAGGACGCCTTCAGGTAGGACTCCACGACCGGGGAAAGATCGATCGTGTGCGCCGCCCGTATCCTCTCGGCGTGCTCCAGCGGCGACTCGACGGGCTTCCTGCCATAGCCCACGCCGGTGAGCCGCACGAGGGTGAGTGAATAGAGGGACTTCATGCGCCGCCGGGGGTGGCGCGAGAGAAGACCCGGGCAGGGACGGCAGGAGCTTCGCGCAGAAGAGGAAGAGGACGAAGAGGGCGGGAAGCACGATGTACCAGAGGCGCGCCACCAGCAGGGCGATGCGCGCGATCTCCTGTCCGATCGCGGACGCGGCCCCCAGCGCCATCGGGGTGGGTCGGGCCAGGTCCTCCACGTCCGTCTGGTTTTTCACGATCTCCGCGATCAGCTTCGCCATCAGGTCACGATCCGGCGCCGGTGGGGGCGTGAAATCCTCCCCCGGGGCGAGGTTGGACGACGTGGGATCGAACTCCACCCATCCGAGGTCTCCGAAGTTCACCTCCACCCACGCGTGAGCTTGGAAGGCGCGGACCTCGTAGAAGTTGAGGACCTCGGATTGCGGGTCGACGGAGAAGCCGACGGCCACGCGGGCGGGGATGCCGAGACTCCGGCACATGAGCGCCATGGCGAAGGCGAAGTAGGAGCAGTAGCCCTTCTTCGAGACGAAAAGGAAATGGTGGAGCTGGTTGCCGTCCTCCGCGATGCCCGGCTTCAGCGAATAGAGGTAGTTGTTTTTTAGGAACGACTCTATGGCGGCTGCCTTTTCGTAGTAGCCCGTGAGCCCTTTCGTGACCTGCTGCGCCAGGGCAGCGATCTGTGCGTCGTCGCCTGCGCGCGTATAGAACGCCAGATCCTGGCCCGGCATGTCCGGCCGCTCGGTGATGCGTTGCGGGCCGGCGGACGAGCGCATGACCCGCGAATCAACGCGGTAGACCCGGAGGAAGGAGGATGACTTCCAGTTCTGGAGCGGCATCACGCGCACGGGATAGTTCAGGGAGATGAGGGAGGAGGGGTCGAGGGTCAGGAAGTAGTACTCCTGGCTCACCTTGTCCCTGCCGCGGAATCCGGGATCGCGGAAGGCCTCGGTCGTGTCCGGCACCACCGTCGGGTACTCATCGCCGTCGGGGCCCTTGTCCATGAAGAAGCCTTGGTTCGCGGCGTAGCCCGAGAGCACGAAACGGCGCAACAGGTAGCGTTCTGCCTTTCCCTCCGTGCGGAACAGCATCACTGCCTGGTCGGACGTGCGGATCTCGCTTTCCAGGCGCACGTACGGGGCGAAGTCGAAGCGGAAGAGCGTGGGCTTCATGAGACCGCCGCCTGCCATCACGGCCCCCTCGCCGTAGCGGTTGAGGAGGAACAGGAGGAAGACGAGCAGCAGCGGCACGAGGATCCAGGAGAAGCTCGCCACTGCCCGCGCATCGACGCGCTCCCCTTCCGCGCGGCGAAGGGGCATGCCCGCCAGGAGGAGGACGAAGAATTCCGCCAGGACGAACATCGCCAGCACCCACGCGAAGTACGAGGGGTGGGGGTACACGGTGAGCTTGTAGCCTGCCTGGGTCCAGAACACGAGGACGAGGAGGACCGCGTTGAGGGCCGCCTCCACGATCACGAAGCGCGGGTGCCGCAGCGCGAGGAACGTGAAGAGCCATGCAACCCCGTAGCCCACGAGGGCCGGCGCGAAATCCTTGTCGAAATAGAAGAAAAGGAAGTCGGTCGCGGGGGCGGAGACCACGGCGCGCTGCATGCGGAAGACGAGGAAGAAAAGCGCGCGCAGGGCGAAGGGCAGCAGCGCCGCCAGGACGAGCGAGGGCAGGAAACGCAGGTGCGTCTTCTCCATTGCGAGCGCCGCGAGCACAGCGATGAGGAAGGCGGCGCTCTGGAACGGGAGGTCGAGCTGATCGCTCAGCTGGAGGAAGACATTGACCAGGAGGAAATAGAGCACGAGGCTGCGTAGGAGGAAAAGCGCGAGCGTGCGCCCCGTTTCAGACCTCCGCTGCATGACGCACCTTCCACTGGGCACCATTGTATCGCGCGAGGTCCTGCTCCAGGAGATCCCGGAACGCGTCCCGTTCCCGTCTTCGCACCGCGAGGGATGCGCGGTCCGCGCCCGCGTCCTGCGGGACGAAAAGCAGGGACCGCAGGGTGCGCCGCGGCGCCGCGGGCCGGTCGGGCAGCCCCTGGAGGAAGAGGCTCACCCCCCATCCCTTCTCCTTGACCTTTGCCATGATGTGCGGAAGACCCGGCGAGCCGGGTGACGACCAGACGGCCACGTGCATTCCTCTCCGGGGAAGATCCGGCGCCCAGGGTGCGTCCGTCCACCAGGCGTCCGCGAGGGCGCTCATGACAGTCTCATCGGAATACGCGCGGCACTCGCGCATCCCCGGGAGGGACAGCATGACGTCGAGGCCCTTTGCCATGAGTGCCACCATGGAGGCCGTGCATGATTCGACAAGCCGATCCAGGTAGTCTGCCCGCACGGAGGCGGGGACATGCGCGTTCGGCGACAGGTCGAGCACGAAGAGCACCCGGGACTCCGGCGGCGGCACCTCTTCGCCGATGCGCAGGAAAAGCTCATCGGTGTGGGCGTACACCTTCCAGTTCAGCCTCCGCACGTCGTCGCCGGGGTAATACTTACGCGCCTCCAGGAGCTCCTCGCTTCGGCGACGGCGCGCGCTGAGGGCGGCTTCGTCGGCCTGCTCGAGCACCAACTGCGTCGGGTCGACCTTGCGCACGGCGGGGAAGACGGTGAGGGATTCCTGCTGCGCAACGGCGAGCCTGTGGGACGTGAAGCCCAGAAGGTCGCGCGCCTCGAGCACGGCCGCGTCGCTTGCGAACACGCCCCGCTGCAGCGGGCTGAATGCGACGGTGGGGCGATTGTCGCCGGGGGAAAGCCTCACGGCCACCGAATCGATGCGCCGCTCGTGCCACACCAGGGGCAGGGAGAGCCTCACGGAGAAGCCCGGCGGGAACGCGCGGGGAAGAAGGACGGCGGCGTGCGCCTCAGCCGTTTCCCCCGGCGGCACGCCGTTCGCCGGGCAGGACGCAGGAGAGGAAGTCGGGTGCCCGGGTGCGGCGCCGGCGCAGGGAAAGACGGAAGACGTGGCCGACGATAAGGCTGTAGAGCGTGAAAAGGAGGAAGCTCGATCCCCAGAAGAGCGCGGCAAGATCCGCACGCACCACCCCGGCTGCCAGGAGGGTCGCGGAGAGGAGGAGGATGCAGAGACCGCGGAGCGTGAGGGGAAAAATCGTGTGGATGA
Organism: uncultured Spirochaetota bacterium; assembly: GCA_963781885.1. Classification (GTDB taxonomy): domain Bacteria; phylum Spirochaetota; class Spirochaetia; order SZUA-6; family Fen-1364; genus Fen-1364. Next base: position 10,974 of record CAWAHW010000003.1, read on the forward strand.
AGCCTCCCCACACACGGGCCATGATGCGCCTGCCTAGTAGGCGAGGTGGGACAACTCTGACATGCAGATCTCCCGCACCAGAGCGCCGGCGTCCGTCCGCGCATCCTTCAGGCGGAGTCGATGCGCAATGACGATCGGCGCGAGGTCGACGAGGTCCTGGTCGATCACGTACTCGCGGCCGCTCAAGAGCGCGAATGCCCGCGCCGCGCGGACGAGCATGAGGCTGCCCCGGGGGGACGCGCCGAGGCTGATGCCGGGATGAGACCGCGTCGCCGCGGCGATGCCCACCGCGACCCGCATGAGCTTCTCATCGCAGTAGACGGCATCGACGCGCCGGCGGGCGGCGAGTATTTCGTCCTTGCCGCAGACAGCCTTCACCTCCGGCATGACGGTCGCCGCGGGGTCGTCGCGCACGATCCCCACCTCCACCTCGGGATCGGGATAGCCGATGCGCAGTTTCATCAGGAAGCGATCGATCTGCGCCAACGGCAGAGGGTACACTCCCTCCATCTCCACGGGGTTCTGCGTCGCGATCACGAAGAAGAAGGGGTCCATGCGGTAGGTGGTGTTGCCCACGGTGACCTGTCCCTCGGCCATGACCTCCAGGAGCGCGGACTGCACCTTGGGCGTCGTGCGGTTGATCTCATCGGCGAGCAGCACGTTCGTGAAGACGGGGCCGGGCGTGAAGACGAACTTCCGGGTGCCGGGGTCGAAGACGTCCACGCCGGTGATGTCGTACGGAAGGAGGTCGGGCGTGAACTGGATGCGGCGGAACACCACGCCCTCTCCCCGGCGGGTGCGCGAAATGAGACGCGCCACGGTCTTCGCCAGGGTGGTCTTTCCCAGGCCCGGGACGTCCTCGATCAGGATGTGACCGCCGGCGAGCATTCCCGCCACGAGATGCGCCAGGACGGTGGACTTGCCGCGTATCACGGCCTCGAGGCCAAGAACGAGGCGCGTGCCCAGCGCGTGGGCGCTCTTGAAATCCATCAGGGGTTCGCGTGCGGGTCGGGGCGCGTGCCGACGGCGGACAGCCGTGTCACCCATCGGAGACGAATGTACCACCTTCCTGAAGCGTGGGATAGTGCAGGAGGAGGACGAGCTTCAGCTTCAGGGTAAGACGGCGCAGCCTCTCCAGGTTGTAGGGGAAGGTGAAGCAGACGAACTTGCGCACGATGTACTGCTGCGCGTCGCGGACGCGCTTCTGCGGGAAAAGCCACGAGATGCCCAGGCGCTCCTTGAGGACGGGGAGGAGAAAGCTCTTCACGGTCCGACAGAAGGTCTCCAGCTCCTGCACGCCCTGGAGGAGCTGCCTCTCCTCGCCCGGATAGAGCGAGGTGAGGGAGACGAGCTCGCGGATGTCGCGCACGGTGCGGAAATCGATGGGCATGCCGTCGATGATGAGGGAGAACCACGTGCGGTCGAAGTGGTTTTCGAAGACCTCCCGGAGCTCGCCGAGGAGCTTCAGAATTTCCGCATCGCGTGTATATTCATGGGTGAGGGATTCGAGCGCTGCTTCCGACACTGGTGTTCTCCGTCTCTTTCAATGTCGGACGACGGGAGGCGCGTCTTGATCCAGGGGGAAGGTGAGGGGGATCACAATGACCATAACAGGTCACGATCCTCCGTCCAGGCCTGTCAGGGGTTCGACTCCCCTGCCCCCTATCCTGCGCTGCGGACGCCCCTTGACACCGTCTATACCGGTCAGTATACTCGACCCCATGGACAGCAAGTCGGTCCTCATCGAGCGCGCCCTGGAGCTCTTTGCCGCGCGCGGCTACGACGCGGTGGGGGTGCAGGAGATCGTGGAATCCGCCGGCATGACGAAGCCGACCCTCTACCACTGGTTCGGCAGCAAGCAGGGCCTGCTGCGCGCCGCCCTGGCCTCGCGGGAGGAGGGGCTGGTCGCCGCCCTGGCCGCGGCCGGGGAGTATCGCGGCGACCTTCCCCTCACCCTGCGGAAGATCGCGGCCGGTTGCTTCAACTTTGCGCGTGAAAACCCCATATTCATGAGGCTGCGGCTCTCGCTCTTCTTCGCGCCGCCCGACAGCGAAGGCCACCGCGAGGTTGCGGCGCTCAACGACCGGCAGTTCGCCATGCTGCGCGATCTTTTCACCCGGGCCGCGCGCGATCACGGCAACATGAAGGGGAGGCACCTGCTCTACGCGGCGTCCTTCGTCGGCATGATCAACAACTGCATCGGTCTTGCCCTGAACGGCTACCTCTCCCTGGACGACACGCTCGTGCAGCGCAGCGTCCACTACTTCGAGCACGGCATCTACTCGTGATTATTTGTGATCCGGATATTACCGAACGGTAGGTATAGAAAGGAAGCTCCATGAGCCACTGGGCCAACGAATCAGTCTTCTACCACATCTATCCGCTGGGGCTCTGCGGCGCCCCGGCGTCCAACGACCTCAGCGCCCCCCCGGTGAACCGGCTCGACGCGCTTCTCCCCTGGCTGGATCATGCCCGTTCACTCGGGGTGAGCGCACTCTACATCGGCCCGGTCTTCGAATCCCTTTCCCACGGCTACGACACCATTGCCTACACCGTCATCGACCGGCGGCTGGGTACGAATGATGCCTTCGCGGCTGTCTGCGCGCGGGCGCACGGGCTGGGCCTGAAAGTCGTGCTGGATGCCGTATTCAATCACGTCGGCCGGGCGTTCCCGGGCTTCCGCGATCTCCAGGAAAAGGGCAGGGCGTCGCGGTACGCGGACTGGTTCGCCGGCGTGGACTTCCAGCACGCGAACAAGCGCGGCGACGCATTCACCTACGAGGGATGGCACGGTCACGACGACCTTGTGAAGCTCGACGTGAGAAACCCCGCGGTCCGGGACCACCTTTTTTCCGCGGCGGCGCGGTGGATGGACGAGTTCGGCATCGACGGTTTGCGTCTGGACGCGGCGGATTGCCTTGACCTCGACTTCCTGCGCCTGCTCGGTTCATTCTGCCGTGCGCGCAGGACGGACTTCTGGCTCCTCGGCGAGATCGTCCACGGAGACTACCGCCGGTGGGCTGCGCCGGGGCTCCTGGATTCCGTCACCAACTACGAGTGCTACAAGGGCTTGTATTCAAGTCACGCGGAGCAAAACTACTTCGAGATGGCGTGGTCCCTCAACCGCCAGTTCGGTCCGCAAGGGCTGTATCGCGGCATGCCCCTCTACAACTTCGCCGACAACCACGACGTGAGCAGGGTGGCGAGCTCCGTGAAGGATCCGTCGCAGCTCGCGCCATTGTACAGCATCCTCTTCACCATGCCCGGCATCCCGTCCATCTACTACGGCAGCGAGTGGGGCATCCCGGCAGCAAAAGATGCCACCGACAGAAGCCTGCGTCCCCATCTCTCTCTCCCGGGCAATGGAAGGCATGGCCACCCTGCCCGGGCTTCCGGATGCGATCCGGCGGCTGGCAGGCATACGGCGCGCAAGCCCGGCGCTCCTGGCGGGAGACTACCGGCAACTGCATGTTGCGTCGCTGCAATTTGCATTCATGCGGTGGTGCAGGGAGGAGACGGTGATCGTCGCGCTGAACAACGACGCGGCTGCCGCATCGCTCGACCTCGACGTCTCCCCGCTGCCGGACGGCGCCGTGCAGGACCTGCTGGATCCCGGGCGCGACGTCCGCATCGCGGGGGGAAGGCTGACGCTCCGCGTTAGGCCCCGTTCCGCGGCGATCGTGCGGGCGGCGCCTCAGGGGCGATGATCTGCGGCGTGCTCCTCACGGTGCCCCGGCCCCGCGATGAATCGCACCAGATAGACGGTGCCGGCGATGACCGAGGCGACCATGGAGACGATGAGCGCGATCTTCAGGAGCGTGTTGAGCCAGGCGCCCACGAGCACGGAGAAGTCCAGCGGGAAGACGAGGTAGAAGACGATCACGGAGAGGAGCTGGGCGCCGGCGAAAAGCGCCCGCATGAGCGCGTAGAATCTCGGCGGTCGATAGAAGGCAAGCAGAAGATTGCCGAGCATCTGGACGCCCAGGGAGAGATTGGCCGCCCAGAGCACGTCGATCCATGTGTCGAGGATCACCCCATGCGTGAAGCCGCGCCAGAGCAGCACCGAGTTGAACAGAACGATGCCGATGAAATCTCCGAGTATCCTTGCGACGAAATGACCCGTTGACTGCTCTTTCATGGCCGCTCCTCCGCCCGGACGGTTCCGCTTCCCTGCCGCACGGTGTAGCATGGGAGTGAAGGCTGTGTCAAAACGCAGCCGACGGCGGCGCATCTGCGCCTGCGCGAATGGCGGAGGGAATCGTGAGCAGGGCCTTTGTCGACGAGTCGGCTTCCGAATCCCGCGAGGAGGGGGCTCCCGCGCTCAAGATTCCCCTGCCGCCGGGCGCGAAAAACTACGTCACACCCGAGGGGGCACGGCGCCTGCGTGCCGAGCTGGATGCGCTCCAGGCTGCCCCCTCGCCCCGGCTCCGCGAGGTCGACCGCAGGATCGAGTACCTGTCGCGCATGGCGGCCGTCATGGAGATCGTCACGCCCGGCGAAAAGCCGCCCGATCGGGTCGTCTTCGGGGCAGTGGTCACGGTGAGGGAAGAAGGAAATGGCGAGCGCACCTACCGCATCGTCGGCATCGACGAGAGCGACCCGGCCCGGGGACTGGTGAGCTGGGTCTCCCCGATCGCGCGGGCGCTCAGCGGGAAGAGACCGGGTGACTATGCCAAGGTCGCGCTCCCCGCGGGAGAAGTGGCCCTCACCATCGTATCAGTGGGAAACGGGCGGGCCTGAGCCTGTCAAAATGGCCAGAGACCGGCTCGGCCAGGAAAGGCTCCCCCTTCTCCCGCGCTGATCGTCCCGTCAAGGATTTCCATCGGATCGATGGTGCGGCCGGCAAGCTCGATCTGGAAATGCAGATGGGGTCCCGTGCTGATCCCCGTGGTGCCCACCCCGCCGATCTGCTGTCCCGCCGCGACCGCATCGCCCTTCTTCACGCCGATATTCACCTGCATGTGACTATACAGTGTCGTGAATCCGCTCCTGTGCGCCACGGAGACGAATACCCCGAGGCTGCGGCTGAATCCGGTCTCCGTGACCGTCCCCGTCCCCGCCGCAAGAACGGGAGTGCCCGACGGTACCGCGATGTCTATCCCCTCATGGAATCCCTTTGCTCCCGTGGTCGGATCGCTCGTCGGACCGTAGCCCTGGGTGATGATTCCCCGGCGCCGCCGGCCGTCACCGACGGGCCAGCGTACGGGGAAGTCCCGCGCGTCGATATCGGCGCCTCTGGCGACCGTCGTGTTGCCGTTTTTCCATGTGAGCGTGAGGACGGAGGACGGATGCAGGATGGCGAACGGGAAGGTTGCGCATTGGGCCAGGGAAAGGAAAACCGTCCCTGACGCCAGAGCGAGAAGGAGCGCGGAATGCATCGGTCTCCGCGCGGCCGCCATTCCTTTCCCCGCACTCGTGCGCATTGGCAACGGGACGTGACCGCGCAAGGAACGCCCCGCGTCACTTCTCCCCGGAGAGTCTGCCGGGAATCGCCGGGAGGACGAGTGAGCCGGAGGCCGCCCGCGCGCGGGCTTCCGCGAGTATCGCGAGTGTCTGTGTCGCACCGAACCGGTCCGTCCCCACGCAGCGGACGCTCAGCGCGTCATCGAGCGTCCGCACCCCTCCGGCCGCTTTCACGCGGACGCGCGGCCCGCACGTGCTCCGCATGAGCTTCAGGTCGTCGATCGTCGCGCCGCCCTTTGCAAAACCCGTGGAGGTCTTCACGAAGTCGGCGCCGGCAGCTTCCGAGATCCGGTAGCCCCGCACCTTCTCCTCCGCCGAGAGGTAGCAGTTTTCCAGGATCACTTTCACGAGCGCCCCTTGGGCGTGCGCGAGCTCGCAGATGCGGCGGATCTCATCACCGGCGTCCGCGTCCCTGCCCGCGCGCAGCGCGCCAATCGCGATCACCATGTCCAGCTCCACGGCGCCGTCGGCAAGCGCCTCGCGCGCCTCCGCAAGCTTCGTCTGCGTGGTGTGCGACCCGTGCGGGAATCCCACCACCGTCGTCACGCGCACGCGCGAGCCGGCGAGCTCCCGGGCGGCGCGCCGAACGTCGACGGGTCTCACGCAGACGGAGACGCACGCGCACTCCCGCGCGATCCGGCAGCCCTCGATGACGTCTGCGTCGGTGAGCTCGGGCCGCAGCAACGAATGATCGATCATGTCCGCGATGTCCTGAACGGTGAGATTCATGAATCCTCCTGCGCGTCAGCGCTTCATCCAGATATGGAACTTCTCCACGACCTGCGGGTTTTCCGCCCGCCACGCGGCCGCGGCCGTTTCCAGTTGCGAGGCGCACTGCGCGGCGTCCGCCGTCCCGGCGAAAAGCTGCCCGCAGAGGGCGGAGCTCCGCCCGTCGATTGCAGACGGGACGAAGCTCTCAAGGTTCGGGCCCGGGCTCTGCTCCATCCACGTGAAGACCTGCTTCATGCGCGGCTGCGCGATCCACGCGGCATCGAAACGGTCGTCCGCGGGGAAAAGGCCCGTGGCCGCATACCAGGCCTGCAGCCTTTCGGTGGTGTGCATGAATCGCAGGAAATCGGCGGCCTGCTTCTGGGCCTTCGACCACGACGTGACGCTGAGACCCCGCGCCGTCACGGCGTACGTCCGCGCGAGCCTGGCCTTGCCGTAGACGGGCGCGCGCATGACGCCAAGCCTGTCTTCCCCCAATTGCCGGATCCAATCGGGATAGAAGGCGTCGCTGGCGACGATCATCGCCGCCCGTCCTCCCAGGAACATGTCCTGGGCCTGCCCATAATCGATCGTCGCGACGTCCGCGTTCCAGAAGCCCGACTCCGAAAGCTCGGCCAGCCTTGACCACCATGCGGAGTATCGCGCATCGGTGAGCTTCGTGTCGCCTGCCACGGCCATGGTGACGTCCGCGGGGGAGTCCAGAGTCTGGCTGCCAAGGAGCTGCCAAAGCCACCCGGCGTACCAGCCGTCGGCAAGCCCGCCGGCGAGCGGCGTGATGCCGGCCGCCTTCAGGCGCCCGCAGGCGGCGAAAAAGTCCGGCCATGCCGTGTAATCCCCATCAGGATCGAGACCGGCCTTCTGGAAAAGGTCCCGACGGAAGGCAATGGAGACGCCGGAAAGATACAATCCGACGCCCCACAGCTTGCCGTCGAACGTCCGTTCGTCGTTCCTGCTGTAGTGCCGGTACTCCGATTGCGGGAGCAGGCCGCTGACGGGCGCCAGGGCGCCTGCCCACGCCTCCTGGAGCGTCCAGATGCCGGCCCAGAGCGACTGGATGTCGGGACCCTGCCGCGCCGCGACCGCCGCCCGGAAGGAGGTCTCGACCTTATCCGTGGACTGGAGCGTCGTCTCGATGCTCACGTCGGGATGGGCTGCTTCGTACTTCTCCACCGTTTCTGCCATCCACCTCTGCGCGCCCGGAGCCTCCTGCTCTCCCCACCACCAGACGGCGAGATGCGCGGGCGCGCGGGGCCGGGGTTGGCCGCAGGCCGCAAGCCCCAGGACGAGAGCGGCGAGTGCAATGCACATTCCCGGAGACGAATACCTCATCAACGGCGATCCTTCCCGCAGAGCATCCCCTAAAATGGATACGACAAGAAGCGCTTTCGCTCCACAATCAGCGTGGACGGCTGGTGGAAGAACGCAGGCGCCTGAAGAGCCCGCGGAAGGCCTCCTGCTTCAGGACACGTCCAGCGACTGCACGAACGTGCTCGCGTCGCGGCGCTGGCTGGCTTCGAGGTCCCGCAGCGCCGCGATGTCATTGCGCAGCTTCCCGAGCTCGTCCTCCTCGTCGCTCAGGCTCTTTACGTAGCGCTTGTAGAGATCGGAGCTCTGCGACAGCTCTCCCATGTTCTGGCGGATGCGCGACTGGTCGGCGGCGATCTCATTCACCCTCTGTTCCTTGCCCGTCCGCTGGCTTGCCGTGTCGGCGATCTTCTGCTCGAGGCCGACGAGCTTCTGCAGGGCGTCCTTCACTGCCTGGCTCACCACGGTGCTGCGGAGATACACTGCCACCTGGTCGGATCCCATACTGGAAAGGGCGACGCTCTGTTCCACGACGCGCGTCTCGATGACCGCCAGCGCGGCGTTCTTGCCGGCGGCGACGGGAACGGCGAAACGATACGAGTCCCGCGTGCGTTCCAGCGCCTCCTTGGGGGCGGCAAGGGTCCATTCCGGCTGGTAAGGGTGCTCGATGAGCACGGTCCGGTCCTTTGTTCCCCGATTGACGATGGCGTAGTCCCTCTCCTGCTGCGCCTTGCTGGAATAGAAAAAGACACCCTTGCTGATCTTCACCGACACGAGCGACACCGGGGCCGGGCCATCCGTCGGGGCGATCTCCGTGTCCAGGTCCAGCGCGTACGTGACGAGCTGCTGCGCCCCGGGCGCCATGTCGGTGATCTGCGCATCCCCCGCGTAGGTGCCGCCGTCGAAGACGGTGATGGGGCCCTGCATGAGGTGGAGGCTGCTCGCGTTCTTTACCATGACGGCGTTCAGCGGATGCTGCGGGTCCGTGGATTCGTTGTACAGCGAATAGCGCTGTCCCGTGACCTGTTGGTTGAGGATGGGGAGCATGGCGGACTGCTGCCGCGGCAGCGTGACAGCCTTGTCGATGACGTACTGGAAAAGCTCGCCCACCTGTCCGCCGCGCGCCGCCGCCGCGACGCCCTGCGACACCGAGAAATCCGGCGCCTGCGGCGGCGCCGCGCGGGCGGCGCCCAGGGAGAGCTGCGCGGGTGACGGTGCCGCCTTTGCGGACGGCATCGGTGCCGCTGCCGGCGCCTCGTCCTCCGCGACGGAGGCTTCCGCGGAGGCCGCCTCGTCCATCGCCATCTGGTTGGTCTTCGGCATCAGGGACTGGTAGAGCTCCAACTGCACCTCGGGTCTCTGCACGTAGAGGGGCTGGTAGAGGTCCATCGTGAAGGTGATCGGCCGCCCGGAGACGAGCGTGAGGGCGACATTGGACCAGTCGTTGTCGGAGGTGTTCTCCACGAGCGCCCAGCCCTGGAGGAGATGCTGGCCCGCGTCGCCGAGCACGAGGCGGTAGCTCGTCTTCCAGACGGGCGATTCGAGGATGTAGCCGATGCGCACCCGTCTCTTGCCGGTGCCGGCGAAATGGAGCACGACCTTCTTCTTCTCCACGCCGTGGCTGGACGAAAGCACCTGGAGCGCCTGCGCGAGATCGTTCTGCACCTCCTGGCGGAGGAACCTGATTCCCTGCACGTCCATGAGCGCGATGCTCGTGATCCCCTTGTCGGTATTGAGCGTGAGGAAATCGCCGGCGCTCTCCCCCTTGGGCCCGCTCACCGGTCTCTGCTCGACGCCGATGATCGAGCCGCTCACGGTGTTGCCGCCCGTCATGGTGAGCTCGATCGCCTCGCCCCGGGTCTGCGTGAGGAGGCTCGCGAGGGTCGGGTTCTCCGTGAGATCGATGGAGAAGCCCTTCAGGGTGCGCGTGATGGGGTCCCGGGAGGAATAGGTGACGCTCGTGATCGCCCCGCCGTCCAGATCGCGGAGCACGAGACTCTTCAGCAGGTCGTTGATCTGGTCGGTGGAGAACGTGAGCTCCATGCGTCCGTTGCCCTCCACGACGCCGTCGTGCTGGAAGTAGCCGACGCCGCTCGTGAAAAGCACGAGGCTGGAGACGGGGACGTTGACGTCCTTTTCATCGCTCTGCGCAAGGGCGGCGCCGGGCGCCAGGAGCGCGAGGGTGAGAATCGGCGCGAGGAATCGCCGCATGGTCTACTCCTTTTTCGCCGGTGCCGCGTCCGGAGCGGGACCCGGCAGCACGGGGTTCTTGGCGCGCGCAAAGATGAATCCGAAGATGCCGCCGATCAGCCCACCGGCGATATGCGCGAGCTGCGAAATGGTGTCCGGGGTCAGTGCGTTGACGAACTCCCGCACTAGGTACAGGGCGACGATGAGCACGAAGGTGATGGGGATCTCCCCCTGGCGGATATTGGTGAACGAGCTGAGCAGGATCAGCATGAACACGATGCCGCTCGCCCCGTAGAGCCCCGTGTGCACGAGGAGGAGGTTGAGGAACGCCGTGGCCAGAGCGGTGACGATCATCATGGCAAGGAGCGGGAGCGAGCCGTACTTTTCCTCCAGCACGGGTCCGATGAGCAGGATGAAGGAGAAATTGCTGATGAGGTGCGTCCAGTTCTGATGCCCGATCACGTAGGTGACGAGGCGCATCCACGCCAGGAAGGAACGGGGATCGAAGGTGGGTGTCAGCGTGAAGAAGGCGGAGATGAAGTGCCCCCCGCTGAGCTCGTCGATGATCAGCACGATGGCGCACAGGAAGGCGAAGGTGAGGATGACCGGTGAATTGTAGCGGATGCGGATCTTCACGGCGTGCCTCCCCGCAGGGCGCGGCCCAGCTCCGCCTCCACCGCATCGGCGAGCAGCCCCGCGTCGTCCGCGCGGCCGCCGACTCCCTGCATGCGGGACGGGCTGCCGCCGCCTTTCGCGTCGGATGCGGCAAGGAGACCCGTCACGACCGCGCGCAGGTCCAGGCCGCTGCCCAGTGAATGCCCGATGATCCACTGGTAGGAGGAGTCCAGGCGGTCGATGGCGATGACCACCCTCCCCGGCGCATTCAGCGCCCGGTCCACGAATGCCTTGAGATAGTCCGCCCCCGCGCCGTTGAACAGCCGCCGGACGCAGGGCACGGCGCCGATGCAGGGGGCGGCGGACACCGAGTCGTCCGCGTCCGCGGCGGCCTGCGCAAGGCGGAGACGGCGCAGCTCCCGGCTCGGCCTCGCGCTCGCGCCCGATCAGCTCCGCCACCCGCCGCTCGATGGAATCCTCCCCGCACGTCAGGGCACGGCTCAGCGCCTGGGCCAGTGCCGATCTTGCGCCGATAGTCGTCGAAGGCTCGTTTGCCGATCAGGAGGTGGAGACGCGTCCGCCCCCGTATCTTCTCCTGCGACACCGCCTTGATGAGACCGATCTCCCCGGTGCGTGCGACGTGAACGCCGCCGCAGGCCGCCCAGTCGAATGATTCGACCTCCACGATGCGCAGGCGCGGCTCATCCGGCGGCGTGCGCCGCAGCGGGAAACGCGACGCCTCGGCGCGGTCCACCTCGTGGAGCAGCACGCGGCGGTTTTCCGTCACGATGCCGTTGGCGATGTCCTCCGCTTTTTCGAGCGTCGCGGGGGGCACCTCCTCCGCGCGCAGCTCTATCGTCGTCTCATCCTCGCCGAAATGAACGGAAACCGTCTCAAGCTTTCCGGCCTGGACGAGTGCCTGGGAAAAGACGTGCTGCCCGGTATGCTGCACCATGTACGCGCGCCGATGCGCGGGATCCACCGCGCCGCGCACCGTGCTCCCGGCGGCCGCCTCGATGCGGGGCTCCACCACGTGCACGATGCTCTCTCCCCGCCAGGCCGTTTCCACGACCCGCGCGCCCGCCAGCGTGCCGATGTCGCACGGCTGGCCCCCGCCGCCGGGATAGAATGCGGTCCGGTCCAGCTCCACTTCCGTGCGGCCGTCGTGCTCCTGCACGCCGACCACCGTGGCCTCGAAATCGAGCGCCGAGGAATCGCCATAGTACAGCTTTTCGGTCACGCGGCATGCTAGCGCCAATCCCCATTCTTGACAAGGCTCCGGACGGGCGCGTAGTGTGGAAAGAGGAGAATCACCTTCATGGAAGAGCGCGCGCTGGATTTTCTCAAGGGTCTTTGCGAAAGTTTCGGTCCGTCCGGTTTCGAGCGGGATCCCGTCTCCCTTGTGAAGGCCTACGTGCGGCCCTTTGCCGACGAAATTGGCAGCGACAGGCTGGGATCGCTGCACTTCAGCGCGGCCGGCAAATCGGCGCGCCCCGTCGTCCTTCTCCCCGGTCACGTCGACGAGGTCGGTTTCATCGTGAGCGGCGTGAACGCGCACGGCTTCCTCACCTTCAACGCGCTCGGGGGATGGTTCGACCAGGTGCTCCTGGGACAGAAGGTGCGCATCCGCACGTCAAAGGGCGTCGTGATCGGCGTGATCGCGGCAAAGCCTCCGCACATCCTGCCGCCGGAGGAACGCGCAAAGGTCGTCACGCGCGACAAGATGTTCATCGACATCGGCTGCTCCAACGAAAGGGAGGCACGCGACATGGGGGTGCGCATCGGCGACCCCGCGGTGCCCGATTCGCCCTTTTACACGATCACGAAGAATGTCTACCGCAAGCCGGAGGGCGGCGGCGAGGAAAAGGCCGCCGGCACGACCATGATCGCCTGCGGCAAGGCCTTCGACGACCGGGTCGGCGCATTCATCGCCGCCGAGGTCGTGCGCCGCCTGAAGGAGGGACGCATCGCGCACCCCAACATGGTGGTCGGCGCGGCGACGGTCCAGGAAGAGGTCGGTCTCCGCGGCGCCCGCACCTCGGCGCACGTGGTCCAGCCCGACGTGTGCATCACGCTGGAGGTCGACATCGCGGGGGACGTGCCGGGCATCGAGGCGCACGAGGCGCCGACGAAGATGGGCTTCGGCCCCGCCATCCTCACGTATGACGCATCGATGATCCCCAACCAGGGTTTGAAGGACCTGATCGTGCGGGTGGCGGAGGAGACGGGCATCCCCTGGCAGTTCTCCCAGATGAAGGGGGGCGGCACGGACGCGGGGGCAATCCACATCGCGAATGCCGGGTGCCCGAGCATCGTTCTGACCGTTCCCACTCGTCACATCCATTCCCACGTCGGGATGGTGAGCATCTCCGACATCGACAACGCCGTGGCGCTGATCGTCGAGGTGGTCCAGCGGCTCGACGCGCGGACGGTGGAATCCTTCACGGCAATCTGAGGAGGCGCGCATGGCGGCACTTGCGTCACTGGAGGAGCTGAAGCTCGTGCTCGCGGACCTCGAGCAGCTCAAGACCGCACAGCCCGACGCTTATGACATGATCGCGGCGGTGCTCCGCAAGCATCGCAAGGTGGGCTACAAGAACATCTGCAAGCTGCTCCTCGGGGAGTCCACGCCGGAAAAGCTCAAGGGTGAGCAATAGCCAGGTCTTCGTCGCATTCGACGTGGAGACGACCGGGCTCGTTCCCGGCGTCGACCGCGTCCTGGAGCTCGCGGCCGTCAGCTTCACGCGCGACACGGTCCTCCACGTCTCCTCCCAGCTCGTGAATCCCGGCATCCCCATACCCGCCGCCGCAGGCCGGGTGAACGGCATCACCGACGACATGGTGCGGGATGCGCCGTGCATCGCATCCGTTCTCCCCGCTTTTCTCTCCTTCCTCGGACGCGGTGTGCCGGTGGCGCATAACGCGAGCTTCGACGTCGGTTTTGTGAGCACGGATGTGGAGGCCCTGGGGCTTCCCCGTCCCGCGGGCCCGGTGCTGGACACGCGCGCGCTGGCGCGCGCGGCATTCCCCGGTCGCTACAGCTACAGCCTCACGAATCTCGTCCGGGACCTCGGCATCTGCGTGGAAGGGGCGCACCGGGCCCTTGCGGACGCGCACGCATGCCGGCTCCTCCTTCTCGAGTGCCTGCGGCAACTCGGTCCGGACCTGTCGGCGGACGAGCTTGCGGCGCGCAGCTTCCCGCGCATTGATTTCACCTCCCACGCGCCCCGGATGGCCGCCACCGCCGCGCTCCTGCAGGAGGCGCTTGCAGACGACGCGCTTGTCGACATCACCTATCGCAGCGGGGCCGGGGACGTGACGAAGCGTCGGATCCGGCCGCTCTATTTCACCACCATCGGCGGGAGCAACGCGATTGTCGCGTACTGCTTCCTGCGCGACGATTCGCGGACATTTCATCTTGCCTCGATCGAGGAGGCCCGGCGGGTCCCCTGACGCGCGAACGGGCGTCCAGCGGCCGCTGTGCCCGCGCGGGGTTTATCGAAGACGGAGGGGCATGCTACTCTTGCCCCGAGAGGGGAGGAGCATGCCGGAGCTGACGCAGGAAGCCGCGCGGAGGATCGAATCGATCCTGGACGGGGCGGTGCGGGAGGGTCGATCGGCGCTCTATGAGCACGAGGTCTACGGCGTCCTCTCGAGTCTCGGGCTCACGGTGCCGCGATTCCTTTTCGTGCAGGACATCGCGGAGCTCGGCGACGAGGCGCTGCGCCGGTTCGGTCAAACGCTCGTCGTCAAGGTCGTCTCGCCCGAGATCCCGCACAAGCAGAAGCTGGGCGGCGTGCGCAAGGTCGCGGGGGCGGACACCCTGTACGTCCAGTACGTCCTCACGCGCATGCGGGAGGAGGTGCTGGCCCATTTCCCGCCGGAGGGAAAGCCCCGGATCGTCGGCTTCCTCGTGGTCGAGTACATCCCCCACACGCAGGCGCTGGGTTACGAGGTGCTCATCGGGTTCCGCGAGGACGCGGCATTCGGGCCCGTGCTCACCGTCAGCAAGGGCGGGGACGACGCGGAGTTTTTCGCGGCGAATTACGACCCGGCGAATCTCTTTCTCCCTCCGATGGACTATGCCGACGCCGCGGCTTTCACCCGCTCGATGCACATCCGCCACAAGTTCGAGCAGATCGGCCACCCTGAGTACCTCGACCTGATGGCCCGCGCGGTGGCGGATTTCAGCACGCTTGCCCTGAGCTGGTCGCCGCTCAGCCCGGGCCGGCGCCACGTCATCAAGGCGCTGGAGGTGAATCCCTTCGCCATTTCCTCCGACGGCAGGTTCGTCGCCCTCGATGGCCTGGCGGAGATCGCCCCGATGCCCGTCCCGGAGGAGTGGAATCCCCGGGTGAACACGGCGAATCTCGACGCATTTTTCCGGCCCCGGGGCGTCGCGGTCGTCGGCGTTTCCGCCGACCTCTCGAAGTACAGCATGGCGCGGGAGATCGCCGCGCTTCTCCACGAGCTGCGTGACGGCGACCTTTACCTGGTCAATCCCCACGAGGGCACGGTGCGGCTGGGCGGCGTCGACTACCGCCTGTTTCCTTCGCTGGACGCCCTGCCGCGGCCGGTGGAGCTTGCCGTCTATGCCGCCCCGGCGCGCAACATCCCCGACTTCCTGCGGTCCCTTGCGGGAAGCAGCGTGCGCGCCGTGATCCTCATTCCGGGCGTTCCCTCCTCGGTGGCCTACGCGGACTTCGTGCGGCAGTTGCGCGAGGCGACGCCTCCGGGGATCAGGGTGATCGGCCCGAACTGCATGGGCGTCTACCACATGGCCGCGGACGGACAGCCGGGGGTGAACACGCTCTTCATCAACGAGCAGAGGCTGGAGGTGAAATCGTCGCCCGCCTCCAACGCCGTGCTCCTGACGCAGAGCGGGGCGCTCTCCGTCACGGTGATCGACAAGCTCCGCTCCTGCCGGCCGCTGCGCTCCGTCGTGAGCTTCGGCAACAAGTTCGACGTGAAGGTGGGAGACCTTCTGGAGCACTTCGAGGCGGACCGGGGCACGGAGGTGATCGCCGTCTATCTCGAAGGGCTCGACCCGGGGGAGGGACGTGCATTCTTCGAGAAGGCGCGCGTCTCCACGAAGCCGATCATCGCGTACAAGAGCGGCCGCACCGAGGCCGGGGCGCGCTCGGCCGCGTCCCACACCGCCTCGATGACGGGCAACTACGAGGTCTTCCGCGCCGCCTGCCGGCAGGCGGGGGTGGCCCTCGCGCAGACCATCGAAGAGTTCTCCGACGCCATCCGCGCCTTTGCCCTGCTCGCCGGGCGTCGCCCCCGGGGCAACCGGGTGGCCGGCGTGGTGAACGCGGGCTTCGAATCGACCGTGGGGGCAGACGAGCTGAAGGGCCTGACCCAGGCGCGGCTCTCCCCGTCCACGGTTGAGAGGCTCAACACGATCAACCGTTTCGGGCTCGTGGACACGTCGTCACCCTTCCTCGACATCACGCCCATGGCCGACGACGCGATGTACGCTGAGTTCGCGGAGGCGGTGCTCGAGGACGACGGGGTGGATTGCGTCTTCATCGCGGTGGTGCCGCACGCGGTGTCCCTCCAGACCGTGCCGGAAAACTGCCGCAACCCAGACGCGCTCGCGCCGCGCCTGGTCGAGATCGCGCGCCGCCACCAGAAGCCGATGGTCGTGTCGGTCAATGCGGGACGCCATTACGCCAACTTCGTCGCCGTGATGGAAGAGGGGGGGCTGCCGGTCTTTTCCGACATCCGCGCGGCGATTACGTCGCTGGACACGTTCGTTTCCTACTGCATCGGCAAGGCGTCACACGCCGGCATTGCCGCCTGCAATGAGAGGGCCTGAGCCCGGACGGCCTGGCGGAACCGCATGGAGATGTTCCAGCTCGTCGACAAATCGGGCCGTCCCATCGGCCAGGCGTCCCGGGAGGAGTGCCACGGCAACCCGCGGCTCATCCACCTCGTCGTGCACGTCCACGTATTCGATCCGTCCGGTCGCCTGTATCTTCAGAGGAGATCGATGGGAAAGGATACGAACCCCGGTCTCTGGGACACCTCCGTGGGAGGGCACGTCATGGCGGGGGAGGCGGTGGAAGCGGCGGTTCGCCGTGAGGCGCAGGAGGAGCTCGGGATCGACGCATCGGGCGCCGTGCCCCTCTATTCGTACCTTCGGGAGGGCAGCTTTGAATCGGAGTTCGCGGCGTGTTTTCGGCTTTCATGGGCCGGCGCCATCTCGGTGGATCCGGTGGAGATCGATGACGGGCGCTTCTTCACGCTCGCCGAGGTCAAGGCGATGATCGGCACGGCATGGCTCACGCCGCTGTTCCAGGAGGAGTGGCCCCGTCTCCTTGCCGCGCTCGGGGCGACGCCATGATCGCAACCGCGCCCGCTCTCATCCTCATCTGCGCGGCCGTCGTTGCGCTCGTCGTGACCGTTATGGGGTGGCGGCGACGATCGATCCCGGGAGGCACGGCATTCTCCCTCATGATGTTCTCCGTCTGCATCTGGGCACTCGGGTCGGGCATCGGGGCGGCGGCCATCGGGCTGGACCGGAAGCTCGCTTCGGCCGTCTTCAGTTACATCGGCACGGTCAATGTCGCGCCGTTGTTCCTCGTCTTCGCCGTCCGCTACCGCTGGCGTGAATGGCGGGCGTCCTGGTGGCAGTTCGCGCTTCTGTGGCTCATCCCGCTGGCGACGCTTGTCCTTGCCGCGACAAACGGACTGCACCACCTCGTCTGGACCGGCATCACTCTCATGGCCGGCACAAACAGCGCGATCTACGGCCGCGGCCCCTGGTACTTTGTCGCCGTCTTCTACTACGCGGCCCTGGGGCTTGCCTCTGCACTCATCATCATCCCCACGGCCCTGCGCGCGCAGCGCATCTACATCCGGCAGACCGTCATCCTCATGACGGGTCTCGCCGTGCCGTGGATCGGCACCGCGCTCTACCTGCTCCCGATCCACCTGTTCGCGGGGCTCGACCTGCCGTCCATCGGGTTCGCGGTCACCGGCATCCTCGTCTTTTTCGGCATGACGCGATTTCGGCTCTTCGACATCGTGCCCATGGCGCGTGACCGGCTCGTGGAGGGCATGGCTGACGGGCTGATCGTCATCGACGTGCAGGGCAGGATCGTGGACATGAACCCGTCCGCCCGCGTTTTTTTGCCGGCGGGCACGACGATCGGGGGCCGCATCGGCATGGGCGACGGTCCATTCGGCGCGGCGCTCGCCGTCGCGCGGGCCGGGGGCACCGGCACGGGCGGGATGCCGCATCCCGGGATCGCGGGCGGATACCTGGAGATACGGGAGTCGACCCTGAAGGACAGGGCAGGCGAGGTGACGGGGACTCTCGTCCTGATCCACGACCTGAGCGATCGCAGGAAGCTGGAGCTGGAGCGCGAGAAGCTCATTGCGGAGCTCACGACGGCGCTCTCCGAAGTGCGCACCCTGCAGGGGCTGCTCCCCATCTGCTCCTCATGCCGGAGGATACGCGACGACAGCGGCGCGTGGAGCACGCTGGAGAGCTACGTCGTGAAGAACACCGATGCGAAGCTCACGCACGGGCTGTGCGACGACTGCATCCGGAAGCTCTATCCCGAGCTCGCCGACAGGGGACCCGGCGACTCGGTGTAGCCTGCCGCCTGCCGGGCCAGCGCGATGTAGGCCCGGCCGTTCTCCCGGATCTTCTCCACGCCCTCATCGTCGACGTTGCGCGTCGCCTTCGCGGGGCTTCCCAGGATCAGGGACCGGGGCGGAAAGACCTTTCCCTCCGTGACCAGAGCGCCGGCTCCCACGATGCTCTCCCGTCCGATCCGCGCGCCGCTCAGGACCACGGCGCCCATGCCGATGAGGCAGCCGTCCTCCACCGTGCATCCGTGCAGCACCGCGTTGTGCCCCACCGTCACGTTGTCGCCGATCGCCAGGGGCAGACCCGTATCGACGTGGAGCGTCGCGCCGTCCTGGATGTTGCTGCCGCGGCCCACCGTGATGCCGGCAAGATCGCCGCGCAGGGTGGCGCTGAACCAGACGCTTGCGTCCTCGCCCAGTGTCACGTCGCCCGCCACCTCCGCGTTCCACGCGACGAAGGCCGCCTTGCCCACGTCCGGACGCTTCTCACCCATGTCGTGCACCATTCACGCCCCCGTTCCGTTCACCCTGTCTGCCATGCCGGTTTTCAGCAGATAGGCATTGATCGAGATCCTGTTCTTCAGCAACACGCGCGCCCGAACGAAACCGTCCTCTCCCGGGACCTCATCCTTCAGGATCACCTTTTTCCCGCGCACGCGCTGCAAAAGATAGGCGCGCGCACCGGGCCGGTCTGCGATGCGCAGGTCGGCGAAACGCACCCGCGTGCCCGTGTCCAGCGTGAGGCTGCAATCGTCGCTCACTGCCACGACCGTCTGCAGGGAGAAAGGGGGGGCGTCGCCTGCCGGCTCGGCGACCGGCTCCATGTCTGGAACGCTCGGTCTCCAGGTGCTCGACGGCCGCGGCCCCGCCGGAAGCGTCTTTCGCCTCTGGACGACCGTCAGCCGGGCTCCGCGTGCCTCCAGGCGCGCGACCGCCTTGCCGATGTAGGCGGCGTTTATCTCATAGCCTACCGCGCTGCGCCCCAGCGCCACGGCCACCGCGGCAGTCGTCCCTGTTCCCAGGAAGGGATCGAGTATCGTATCCCCCGGGAAACTGAACATCCGGATGAGCCGCCGCGGTATCTCCTCGGGGAATGGCGCCTCGTGGCCGGCTTTCCGCGCGCCGCCCAGGTCCCAGTGCCCGGAGAACCAGCTCTTCCACTCCTCGGTGCTGAGCGCGGCGCCTTCTGCTTCGCCGTGCGCGCCACGCTCCGTGCCTTCCCCGGTTTCTTGAAGAGCAGGATGTATTCGAAATCGATCTCCACGATGCCGTTGGGCGGGTAGGGAAAAGAGCCCATGACCACGGCGCCCCCGGAGGTGTTCAGGGTCGTCTTTTTCCGCCAGATGATGGCGCCCAGGTAATCGAAACCCAGCGCGACGCATTGGCCGACGATCTCCGCGTGCAGGGGGATGACGCGATAGCGGCCGAAGAGACGCGCACGGGCGAACTGGTCCCCGACGTTCACGCACAGCCTGCCGCCCTCCCGCACGACGCGCCGGCATTCCGCCCAGGCGCGGTGCAGGTCCTCCAGGTACGCGTGCAGGCTCTGCCCGTAGCCGATCTGCCCGGCCGCGCCATAGTCCTTGATCATCCAGTAGGGGGGTGAGGTGACGACCAGCGCGATGCTTTCATCGGGCACCTCCGGCATCGCGCGGCAGTCCGCATGATGGAGGACGCACGTCGACGGAGGCGCCCCGGTCTCCCGCGCATCGGTGGAGGCCTTTTCTAGCATACGATGTCCCGCAACGCGGAGAGCAGGCGCTCGATCTCGGCGTGCGTGTTGAAGACCTGCGTGGAAGCGCGCACCGTGCCGGCACGCCGCAGCCGGTCGTGGAGGATGTGCGCGCAGTGGTAGCCGCCGCTCACGAGCACCTGGTGCCGGTCGCAGAGAAGCCGGGCAAGGGATTCCGGACTGATACCGGGGAAATCGACGCTGAACGTGGCAAGCCCGATGCGGCGGGAAAGGGGCGCTCCCCCCGCGATGATGAACACGCCGGGGATTTCCCGCAGGCCCTCCACGAGATGCTTTCCCAGGGAAAGGGAATGCTCCAGGACGGCCTGCATGCCCAGGCCGCGCAGCCACATGACGGCCGCCCCGAGGCCGATTGCTCCCTCGATGTTCGGGGTGCCGGCCTCGAAGCGCTGCGGCACGTCGTCCGGCTCGAAACCGTCCTCACCGTGGCGCCGCACCATCCCGCCGCCCGTCTGATAGAGCCCCAGGCGCGCGAGGCGCTCGCGCTTGCCGTAGAGGACGCCGATGCCGGAGGGCCCCAGAAGCTTGTGGCCGGAAAGCACGAGGTAGTCGCAGTCCAGCGCGCGCACGTCGATGGGCATGTGACCGGCGCTCTGTGAGGCGTCCACAAGCACGGGCAGGCCGCGCGCGTGTCCCGCGTCGACCCAGTGCCGCACCGGTGCGATCACCCCGGTGGTGTTGGGGACCTGCGCCAGGGCGAGCAGGCGCGTGCGCGGCGTGATCGACTGCTCCACCGCGTCATAGAAGGGCAACCCGTCCTCTGCAAGCGCGACGGGCACGGCCCGCGCGTGCATGCGCCACGGCAGGAAGTTGGAATGATGCTCCAGCGCCGTGATGAGCACCTCGTCGTCGGGCCCGAGACCGCTGCCGGCGGCGACCATGTTGATGCCTTCCGTGCTGTTGCGGGTGAAGACGATCTCCGCGGGGGAGGCGTTGAGGAATGAGGCGATCTCCCGGCGCGCCCCCTCGTATGCCTCCGTCACCTCGTCCGCCAGGACGTGCACGCCGCGGTGCACGTTCGCGGTGGACTCGCGGTAGAGCCTGGTTACCGCGTCGATGACGCATTGCGGCTTGGGCGTTGTCGACGCGCTGTCCAGGTACACGATGGGGCTCCCGTCGATCGTGCGGCTGAGGAGCGGGAATTCCTTCCGCGTGTAGGCAAGTGGATCGCTCATGCAAAAAGCCCCGCGGGATCCATGGCACATGCCGTCCGCGCCAGGCGGAACTTGCCTGATTGCTCGGGGGAGAGGGACGGCTCCCGCCGCATCTCGATCGACGTCGCGGGGCCGTACACGTCCCGCAGCGCCTGCAGGCAGCCGGGCTCCACTTCCTGTTCCCCTCCGGCGACGTAGCGGAAGAGCAGGACGCCTATGGCTGCCTGTTCCACCTGGTAGCCCTGCAGGCACTCCACGACCGCCAGCGCGTCATCCAGGCGCTTCAACGTCACCAGCCGTCCGTCGCCGTTGAAGGTGGCATCCTGCAGACGGCCTTCTATTGCATCGAGTGCAAGCCCGTCCGCCCGTCCGCACGCGCAGGGCTCCGCGCGCACGCGCCCAAGGTCGCCGACGTCGAAACGTAGCAGCGTGAACCAGCGGTTGTCCAGCGTGCTGACGAGCAGTCTGCCGACCCCGGGGTCGCCCCGGTCCGGCCGCAGCGGCTGGACCTCCACGTAACAGGTGGCCGTGTTCTGGTGAAATGTTCCTTCGCCGCACTGCGTGAAGACGTGACCGGTCTCCGTGGAGCCATATGAGCTCACCACGGGCACGCGGGGAAATGCCCGCGCAATCTCCCGATAGTGGATGCATGACGGAAACTCATACGTGAGCACGATGCAGAGCGGCTGGTGGAGGCCGAGCCCCGCCTGCGTCGCCGCCCGCGCGAACAGGCAGAGGTAGGCGGGGTCGGCCTCGAGCACCTCCGGGTGGAAGATGCCCAGCTCATGCGCCATGCGCCGGATCTGATCCTCGTCCCACGCCGTCGGGTCGAGCGACTGGTTGAGAAAGAGCAGGTTGCCCAGGGTTCGTTCCTCCATCGAGGCATCCCCCAAATGGCAGAGACTGCCCGCGCAGACGGGCGTGGTGAGAACCGCCTCCCGGTGGGGCGCGCTGAATGCCCGCGCGAGGGCGGGGTGAATGCGCGCGGCTTCCCGTTCGGATCTGTCCCACCAGGGCTGGTGCCAGACGACCGACGCGCGGTCGCCCCCCGTCCCGCTCGTCGTCACGATCTCCACGTCGCCCGACGCGAAGCCCGCCTCGCAGGACCTCGTCTCGTCCATGAATCCGCGGGGGACGTGGGCGCGAAGGTCGCGCTTGGTGAGCACGGGAAGCGCGGCGAGCCTTTTCTCGAACGGGAGAGACGGGCCGGGGTCGGCCTTCCGCCACGCGCGGTAGAAGGGCACACGGTCCAGGGCGCGATCGAGTGTCGACGTGCATCGATCGAGAGAGGACACCGTCAGGGAAATGGCCTGCCTCCTCCTGCTGGCATGATGGGGCGCGTGTCTGCGTGCGCCATGAACATATCCAAAACAGGGCGCCCGATCTATCCCCGGCGTTGACCCGCCCGCGCGGCTTTCGTACCTTTTTGTCGGAGGACATCGATGGACGTCGTACTTTCCCCGGGCCAGAAGGCGCCCGATTTCACACTCATGGACCAGGACGGCAGGACGGAAAAGCTCTCCGCTCACCGCGGGAAAAAGGTCCTGATCTATTTCTACCCCAAGGCGGACACCCCAGGATGCACGACCCAGTCCTGCGCCGTGCGCGATGCGCGGCAGGACATGAAGAAGCTCGGCGTCGACGTCCTGGGCATCAGCCCGGATGCACCCGAGGCGCAGAAGAAGTTCGACGTGAAGTATTCCCTCGATTTCCCCCTGCTCGCCGATGAAGACCACGCCGTCGCAGAAGCCTACGGGGTCTGGGGTGAGAAGACCAACTACGGCAAGACCTATATGGGCATCATCCGCTCGTCCTTCCTCGTGGACGAGAAGGGCGTCGTGCAGCGCGCCTGGTACAAGGTGAAGCCGGAGGACACCGTTCCGCTTGCGCGCGCGGCGCTGGAGGAGCTTGCCGCCGCACGGTAGGGCGCGCGCCTATTCGATGAAGTGGCAGCCCAGCGATCTCCCGTTTGAGGCCGCGGCGCCGACGATGAGCTGCGCGGCCACCACCGCGTTGCGCAGCTCGATGATGGAGCGGCTCACCGCGGCCTGTCGGTAGAACTTCTCGATCCTGTGCCCCAGGTAGTTCAGGTCCGCCTGCGCCCGCTCCAGGCGCTTGGCCGTGCGGATGATGCCGGCATAGTTCCACATCGTCGACTGGATGCTCACCATGTCCTGCTGGATGAGGACGGGGTCGAACTCTTCCATCGGCGTGGGGGATACCCAGGTGGGGATGTTTCGCTTCAGCTGTGCGGAGAGGGGGGAGAGGTTGCGCGCCGCGTCGATGCCCGCCGCGCGGCCGAAGTAGAGGCCCTCCAGCAGCGACACCGAGGCGAGCCGGTTCGCGCCGTGCACGCCGGTGCATGCCGTCTCCCCTGCCGCGTAGAGCCCGGGAACGGAGGTGCGCCCGGTGAGACCGACCTTGATGCCGCCGCAGAAATAGTGCGCCGCCGGCACGACGGGGATCGGCTCGCGACGGATGTCCAGGCCCACGCTCATGCAGGTCTGGAAGATGCCCGGGAAGCGCTCCTCCAGCGGGGAGCCGTCGGCGCTGCGCGCGTCCAGCAGCAGGTAGTCGGTGCCCGCGTTCTCCATCTCCCGGTACATGGCGCGGGAGACCTCGTCGCGCGGGGCGAGGTCGGCGCGCGCGGGGTCGTACTTCTTCATGAAGCGCTCGCCCTGGTGGTTGATGAGGTGCGCCCCTTCGCCCCGCAGCGCCTCGGAGATGAGGAACCTCTTCACGTCGCGATGGAAGAGCACGGTGGGATGGAACTGGATGTATTCCGCGTTGATGATCTCCGCCCCGACGCGGCTTGCCATTGCCAGGCCGTCGCCCGTCGCGCAGGGAGGGTTGGACGTATGGAGGAAGAGGTTGCCGACGCCGCCCGTTGCCAGAAGAACCGCGGGCGCGAAAAAGGCCTTCACCTCGTTCGCTGCCGAGTCCCAGAGATAGGCGCCGATCACCCGCGTACGGCGGTATCGCTCCTGCGAATCGTTGGAGTTGTGGGTGTTGGTGATCAGGTCGATGGCCGCGTGCGCCGGGAAGAGCTGGATGCGCGCGTTGCCTTTCACCGCTGCCGCGAGTGACGTTTCGATGGCATGCCCGGTGGTGTCCTTGGAGTAGTAGATGCGGCGCACGGAATGAGCCGCCTCCTGCGTCCGCGCGGGTCTGCCGCTGCCGTCCTTCGTAAAGGGAACGCCGAGCCGGCGCACGAGCATGTCGTCCACGAGCGCGGGACCTTCGGCGGCCAGCAGCTCCACCGCCTCGCGGCAGTTCAGCCCGTCTCCCGCCACCGTGATGTCCTGCGTGAGGAGGCCGGGGGAGTCTCCCTCGCCGGCGGCGACGATCCCGCCCTGGGCATAGCGGGTGTTGCACTCCTCCAGCAGCGCCTCCTTGGAGACGAGCGCCACGGCGCGTCCCTCCTCCGCGGCGGCGAGCGCGGCCGTCATGCCCGCGATGCCGGAACCGATGATGATGAGGTCGAACTCGTAGACAGGATCGCGCGGCACCATACGTCCTTTCTAGTCGATCTTCAGCGAGAAATCGAACGACCGCACGGAATGGGTGAGGGCCCCGACGGAGATGTAGTCCACGCCCGCGGCGCTCGCCGCCGGAACGGTGTCCGCGTTCATGGCACCCGATGCCTCCACCTTGGCGCGGCCCGCGATGCGCCGCACCTGTTCCCGCATCCTGTCGGGATCCATGTTGTCCAGCATGATGATGTCCGCCCCCGCGTCCAGCGCATCCTCCACCTCGGCGTCGTTGCGGCATTCCACCTCCACGGTGAAACGCGTGCCCCATTTGTCGCGCACGCGGCGCACCGCCGCGGCGATGGAGCCGGCCGCATCGATGTGGTTGTCCTTGATGAGGATCATGTCGTAGAGGCCCTGGCGGTGATTCTTCCCGCCGCCCACCGTCACGGCGTACTTGGAAAGCGCCCGCCACCCGGGGAGCGTCTTCCGCGTGTCGAGGATGACGGCATGCCCGGAATCCCGGGCCAGCGCCGCCAGCGTGTGCGTGGCAGTGGCGATGCCCGACAGGAAGGAGATGAAGTTCAGCGCCGTCCGCTCACCCGCCAGGAGGGAACCGGTCTTCCCGCGGACGCCCGCAACCCGGTCCCCCTTGCGCAGCGCCGCCCCGTCGTGCATCGAAAAGCTCACCGTGGTTGTCGGATCGATCTGGCGGAACACGGCGCTGAAGACCGCTTCGCCCGCAAGGATGCCGGTGTCCTTGCTCCATAGCGCGGCCGCGCCTTTTTCGTCGGGGACCACGGCCTGCGACGTGATGTCGCCGGGATTTGCCAGGTCTTCCTTCAAAGCCATTGCTATCAGCGGCAGGTAGTCACTTTCCACCATGCTGTCAAGAATAAGTCGCAGCTTTTCGGGGATCAAGTGGTCGCGTCCTGGGACGGCCTACTCCCGCAGCGGCACCAGGAGGAACGGGACGCGGGCGCGGGAGACGACGCGCGCGGCAACGCTGCCTTCCCAGAAGGCATCGGTGCCGGCGCGTCCATGGGTGCCCATGACGATTAGGTTCGCCGAAAGCCGCCGCGCCGTTCGTACGATCGCGCGCGCCGGGTCCCCGCGGGAGGTTTCTGTTCCCGTCGTGATGCCCTTCTGCTGGAACGGCAGGGCCGCTCCCTGGAGATACTCCTGGGCGCCCGCGCTTTCCATTTCCAGTTTCAGGCGGGTGGCTCCCGGCAGGAGCGTGCTGGTCCACTTCTCCGAGCCGGTGAGCTCCGCGACATGCGGCGTGACCATGAGGAGGTGGAGCGTGCACCCGAATGCCGCGGCCAGGTCCCCGGCGATGGGCAGGCCCTTCTCGTGGGAAGGGTTCCCGTCCACCGGCGCGAGGATCAGGTGCCAGCCCTCCCGCGACCCGGCTTCTCCGTTCGGCCAGACCAGGAGCACCGGGGTGGCGCCCAGGCCGATGACCTGCTGGGCCATGCTGCCCGAAAACAGCCGGCGCGCGCCCCCGCGGCCGTGCGTGCTCATGACAACCAGGTCCGGGGCGAGCTCCGCCGTATGCTCCGTGATGCTGCGCGCGACGTCACGCACCTCGGCCTCATGGACGTGGGTCTGCACGGAAAGCCCCGCGCAGATCGGTCGGCGTGACACCTCGGTGAGGTAGGCGGCGGCCTCCCGCGGCGTCACGAGGTGGCGCTCGCTGTGGACCTCCGACGGGGCGTTTCTCTCGATGACATGCACGAGCGTGAGCGCCGCGTGGGTGCGCGCCGCGATGTCCGCCGCCATCGGCAGCGCCGATTCGGCCATGACGGAACCGTCCAAAGGAACAAGGAGGTGCGTGAACATTGCATCACCCTCCCACAAAGGTCTGGTAGAGGAGATAGACGTTAAGCGCCACGATCAGCGCGGCGGTGAGCCAGGCGAGGATGGTTGTCACTCCCTTGTTGACCAGCACACCCATGATATCCCTGCGCTGCGTGAAAAGCACGAGCGGAATGATGGCGAAGGGAAGACCGAAGCTGAGGAATACCTGGCTGATGACGAGCGTGCGCGTCGGGTCGAGTCCGAGGAAGATGACGATCAGGGACGGCACCATGGTCATGAGCCTCCGTACCCACGAGGGGATGCGGCGCTTGAGGAAGCCCTGCATGATGACCTGGCCGGCCATGGTACCAACCGTGGAGGAAGACAATCCCGAGGCAAGAAGTGACACGCCGAAGACCCAGCTCGCCGCCTTGCCCAGCAGGGGCTCCAGCGTACGGTGCGCATCCACCAGGGAGCCCATGGTCGTGATGCCTTTCGCGAAAAACGTCGCGGCCGCCATGACGAGCATCGCCATGTTGATGAGCCCGGCCACTCCCATGGCGATGGTGACGTCGATCACTTCGAACCGCAGGAGCCGGCGCAGCTTCCCCGGGTCGCGCACGATGATGCGCTTCTGCGTGAGGGAGGAATGCAGGTAAATGGCATGCGGCATCACGGTCGCACCGAGTATCCCAACGGCCAGGAGCACGCTTTCGGGTCCCTGGAGCTGCGGGACCACCATGTGAAAGAGAACCTGTCCCATGGGGGGCTTGTCGAGGATGGTCTCCACGAGATAGCTCACGGCGATGACGCCGACAAAGCCGCTGATCACCGCCTCCAGCGGCCGGAACCCGAATCGCTCGAGGCCGAGGATCAGGAATGTCACGATGCCCGTGATGATGCCCGCGATCCACAGGGGCACACCCAGGAGGATGTAGAACCCCAGCGCGGCGCCGAGGAACTCGGCGAGGTCCGTGGCCATTGCCACGATCTCCGCGAGCAGCCACATACCGACCACCACGGGCCGGCGGAACTGTTCGCGGCAATGCTCGGCAAGATTCTTCCCCGAGGCGATGCCGAGCTTCGCCGAAAGGGTCTGGACGAGCATGGCGATGAGGTTGGATACAAAAATCACCCAGAGGAGCATCAGCCCGTACTGCGCCCCGCCCGAGATGTTCGTGGCAAAGTTGCCGGGGTCCATGTAAGCGATGCTTGCGATGAACGCGGGTCCCAGGAAGGGAAGCAGGCGGCGCAGACGACTCTGTTTGCCTTTTCCCGCAAGGGTCTTCTTCGCGCTGGCAAGCGTCCGGCGGTCGCCCTGCTTCACCGTCATTCCTACGTCCCCTCGGAGAGGTGCGCCTCCAGGCGCTCGATGCAGCGGGCGTATCCCAGGAGCGCGATGAAGCTGCCGATGCGCGGTCCCTGCGACTGGCCCAGAAAGATGCGATAGAGGGTGCGAAACCAGTCCCGGCCCTTGATGTCCCGGTCCTTGGCCACCTGGAAGACGAGCGTCTGGAGGGAATCCGCGTCCGGCGCGCCGTCCGCCGCGGAAAGGCGCGCAAGCTCGTCGCGCAGCGCGCCGACGGCCGCGTCTGCCGCGTGGTCGGCCTTCTCCGCGGTGCGCGTGGGCAGGAGCACCTCCCGGTAGTAGGTGAGGGCGTCCTCGATGAGCTGCTCGTAGTAGGCCACATTGCCCGCGATGTCCGGCTGGAACTTCAGGAGGTAGTCGCGCACCATGGCCGGGTCGTCCTGGTTGAGCGCGAGGATCAGCTCGAGGATGAGTGAATAGCTCACGCCCTTTCCTCCGCCGAGCTTGCCCGCGTGCGCCCCCTTGGAGAGGCGCGAGATGAACGGGACGGGCGAATCCTCCGAGCCGTCGTACTGGTCGACGAGCTCCAGGTACTGGTCGACGATCTCGGGCAGGATGGGCAGGCCCATCTTCTTGGCCTGCTGGGGCTTGCTGTACATGACGTAGAGGAGCGAATCGACCGGGGCGAATCGAAGCCACTGCTCGAGCGAGATGCCATTGCCGATCTTCTTGGAGATCTTCTTGCCCTTCTCGTCGAGAAAAAGCTCGTACTTGAAGAGCTCGGGCGGCTCGCCACCCAGGATCTTCACGATCCGGGAGGAAAGGCGCGCCGAGTCCAGGAGGTCCTCCCCGTGCATCTCGTAGTCGACGCCCAGCGAATACCAGCGCAGCGCCCAGTCCACCTTCCAGCCGACCTTGCATCGCCCGCCGAGCACGCTCGTGTGGCCGGTGTGACCGCAGGCTTCGTAGCGACCCGCAAGCGGCGTGTCGCAGGCGTAGGCGACGCTGTGCGTCGCCCGGTCGAGCTCCGTCACCCGGGTCGTGTAGACCCTGCCGCATTTTTCACAGATGGGGAAGAAGGGGCTCCAGGCGGCGCGCTTCTCCTCCGCGATGGTCGCCTTGAACAACGCGCTGATCTCGTCGTAGTGCGTCATGATGCGCCGCAGGCCCTCGTCGAAGACGCCGGAGGCGTACTGCTCCGTGGAGGAGGCGAACTGGTAGCGGAACCCGTAGGAATCGAGGAATTCGCGCAGGCGCTTGTTCATATAGTGCGCGAATGACTTCTCCTCGCCGAAGGGATCGGGGATCGAGGTGAGGGGTTTTCCCAGGTGCGTCTTGAGCATCTCGGCGTTTGGCAGGTTGCGCGGAACGTCCCGAAGTCCGTCCATGTCGTCGGAAAAGGCGATGATCTTCGAGTCGATGCCCGGTTCCAGCGTTGCAAGGGCCTGGAGCACGAACGACGTGCGCGCCACCTCGCCGAACGTGCCGATGTGGGGCAGACCGGACGGGCCATAGCCTGTCTCCGCCGTCACCGCGCGGGTGCCGATCTTCGAAAGACGATCGATGATGCGCTGCGCCTCGACAAATGGCCATTCTTTGTGCGTCATACCGTACGACCTTCATATCCCTTTGCCCGGCCGGCAGTCAAGGACGGGGCGGAATTCAGTTGGCCCTCCCGATCATTGGAGTGTACTTTAGAGCCCAGGCAGATCATGGAAGACAGCACACATTCGCGACGGTGCACCGGCGCCAAGGCCGTGGTGCACATGCTGGAGAAGCAGGGGGTGAAATACGTCTTCGGCCTCCCCGGCGGGGCCGCCATTCCGCTGTTCGACGCGCTGGTGGATTCGACCATCCACCTCGTGCTCACGCGGCACGAGCAGGGCGCCACGCACATGGCGGATGGATACGCGCGCGCAACGGGCGAGCCTGCCGTCGTGCTCGTCACGTCGGGCCCCGGCGCCACCAACACGATCACCGGCATCCTCACCGCCGCGATGGATTCCGTCCCGATGGTCATCATCACGGGCCAGGCCAATGTTTCCAGCCTGGGGCTGGATGCATTCCAGGAGGCGGACGTCTCGGGCATCTCCCTTCCGGTGGTGAAGCATTCCTACCTCGTGAAGAACGCGGCCGACATCCCGCGCGTCGTGCGGGAGGCCTTCTACATCGCCCGGTCGGGAAGGCCCGGGCCCGTTCTCATCGACGTGCCCAAGGACTGCTCCAACGCGACCATCGAGCTCCGCGAGGACGAAGAGTTCCAGCTCCCCGGCTATCACGTGCCCTCCGCCGGGGACCCCGCGCAGATCGCCTGCGCGGCGGGCATGCTGCACAAGGCGAAACGGCCCATCCTGCTCGTCGGCCACGGCGCGGTCATTTCGGGCGCCGGGGCCGAGCTGCGCACGCTCGCGGAGACAATGCGCATTCCGGTCACGAACACGCTGCTGGGCAAGGGGGCGTTTCCCGAAACTCATTCACTGTCTATGGGCATGCTCGGCATGCACGGCACCGCCTATGCCAACAAGGCGATGGTGGACTCTGACCTGATCATGTCGGTGGGCTCGCGGTGGGATGACCGGATCACGGGGACCCCGGAGACCTTCTGCCCGGACGCGGTGAAGATACACATCGACATCGACCCGTCGGAGATCAACAAGCTCTACACGATGGACTGCGCGATCGTGGGGGATGCACGGACGGTGCTTTCGTCCCTCAACGAGCACCTCGAGCCGGGCGACACCGCGGAATGGCTCGCGCGGATAGAAGAGTGGAAGAGACTGCATCCCCTCCATTACCACCGGCGCGGCACGTTCGAGGCCCAGTACGTCATCGACGAGCTGTACCGGCAGACGGAAGGCAAGGCAGTCGTCACGACCGACGTCGGCCAGCACCAGATGTGGGCGGCCCAGTTCTACCGCACGGACGAGCGCTTCCACTGGATCAGCTCGGGCGGGGCGGGGACCATGGGCTTCGGCTTCCCCGCGGCCATCGGCGCGCAGCTTGCGCGGCCGGACGCGCTGGTCTGCGCGATCGTCGGGGACGGGGGGTTCCAGATGACCATGTCCGAGCTTTCCACCGCCGTGAACCTGAAGCTGCCGCTGAAGGTGCTCATCATCAACAACCGCTACCTCGGCATGGTGCGCCAGTGGCAGAATCTCTTCTATGAAAACCGTCTCTCCGGCGTGGACCTCCAGGGGAACCCCGACTTCGTGAAGCTCGCGGAGGCCTATGGCTGCAAGGCCATCCGCATCAAGCGCATCGGGGACGTAAAGGAAGGCATCGAAAAGGCGCTCGCCTGGAAGGACGGCCCGGTTGTCATCGATGCGGAAGTGGAAAAGGAAGACAACGTGTACCCCATGATCCCCGCGGGCGCCGCTCTCCGCGACATGCTGCTCGGCCCCCCGCGCAAGGAGCAGGCATGAGCCCGGTAATACTCATTTTGCTTCCCGGCGGGAGCGCTTCTCATTTTGCACGATATTTGGGAAGGCATTTTTGGCACCAATTCCTTTATCCGCCTACCCAGGAAGGTGCAAAATGAGAAGCGCTGGCATGAGCCAGACCCCTCCCACCGTGAAGCGCCACATGGTGAGCCTCTACGTGGCGAACAAGTTCGGCGTGCTGAACCGGGTGGCGCTGGTGTTCGCGCGCCGCGGCTTCAACATCGACAGCCTCGTCGTCTCGGAGGCCTTCGACCCGGCCTTCTCCCACATGAACATCGTGGCCACGGGGGACGAGAAGACCATCGTGCAGATCATCAACGCGCTCAACAAGCTCGTGGACGTCGTCCATGCGACCGACAATACTGGCAAGGACGTGATCCAGCGCGAGCTCGCCCTCGTGAAGGTGAGCTGCGCGCCGGAGAAGCGCACCGAGGTCCTCGACGTCGTGCACACCTTCAAGGGCCAGGTGGTGGACCTGGCGGAGAAGGCGCTCACCGTCCAGGTCACGGGCAACTCGGAGAAAGTGGACGCGCTGCACCGGATGCTCGGACGCTACGGGGTCATCGAGATGGTGCGCACGGGCAAGGTCATCGTGTCGCGCGGCGAAGAGGTCACCTGAAACATGGGCACAAATCTCCTGAACAAGGTGTGGGATCTCCACACGGTCGGCGTGCTGCCATCCGGCCAGGACCAGCTTTTCATCGGGCTGCACCTCATCCACGAGGTCACCTCGCCGCAGGCCTTCCAGGCCCTCGCGGACCGGGGCCTGCGCGTGCTGTTCCCCGGCCGGACATTCGCCACGGTGGACCACATCGTGCCCACGGAATCGCAGGCCCGGCCCTTTGCCGATCCACAGGCGGAGGCCATGCTGCAGGCAATCGAGCGCAACACGAAGGAGCACGGCATCCAGTTCTTCGGTCTCGGCACGCCCGAGCAGGGCATCGTGCACATCATCGGGCCCGAGCTTGGCCTCACCCAGCCCGGCATGACCATCGCCTGCGGCGACTCGCACACCTCCACGCATGGCGCGCTGGGCAGTCTTGCCTTCGGCGTGGGGACGTCCCAGATCCGCGACATTCTTGCGACGCAGACGCTTGCCCTCACCCGGCCGAAGGTGCGCAGAATCGAGATCACGGGCTCGCTGGCCAACGGTGTCTCGGCGAAGGACCTGGTGATCCGCATCATCGCGGAGCTCGGCGTGAAGGGCGGCATCGGTTTTGCCTATGAATATGGCGGCGCCGCCATCGAGGCGCTCCCCATGGAGGCGCGTCTGACGCTTTGCAACATGAGCATCGAGGCAGGGGCGCGCGCCGGCTACGTCAATCCCGATGAGACGACATTCGCCTACCTCAAGGGCCGGCGCTTCGCCCCCACCGGCGCGGCGTGGGACACGGGGCTTTCCTACTGGAAGAGCATCGCATCCGACAAGGACGCGCAGTACGACCACGTCTTCCGCCTGGATGGAGCGGGCATCGAGCCGATGGTGGCATGGGGCATCAACCCTGGGCAGGCCGTGGGCGTCACGCAGCGGCTGCCCCGGATCTCCGACGCGAAAGAGGAGGACCGCGAGGCCCTGCACAAGGCCTACGCGCACACCGGCTTCGAGGAGAATCGCCCGCTGCAGGGTCTGCCGGTGGACGTGGCGTTCATCGGGTCATGCACGAACGGGCGCATCTCGGACCTGCGCGAGGCGGCGAAGGTGGCCCGCGGCCGCAAGGTGTCGCCGCACGTGAAGGCACTCGTCGTGCCGGGCTCGCGCAGCGTCGCGCGCCAGGCCGAAGCAGAAGGGCTGCCCGAGGTGTTCCGGGCAGCAGGCTTCCAGTGGCGGGAGCCGGGCTGCTCGATGTGTCTGGCAATGAATCCCGACAAGCTCTCCGAGCGCCAGGTCTGCGCAAGCTCTTCGAACAGGAACTTCATCGGCCGGCAGGGCTCGCCGCGCGGCCGCACGCTCCTCATGAGCCCGGCCATGGTCGCGGCCGCGGCGCTGGCAGGAGAGGTGGTCGATATCCGCAAAGAGAGGGTGTGATGGCAGCAATCGACACACGGCGCATCCGGGTGGAAGGCCGCGCGATCCCGGTTCCCGGCGATGACATCGACACGGACCGGATCATCCCCGCCCGCTACCTGCGCGAGATCACCTTCGAGCAGCTGGGCAAGTACGCCTTCATCGACGAGCGCTTCGATGAGAAGGGCGTCATGCGGGAGCATCCTCTGAACGACCCCCGTTTCAAGGGTGGGTCCATCCTCCTGGTGAGCCGCAATTTCGGCTGCGGCTCCTCCCGCGAGCACGCCCCGCAGTCCCTCATGCGCATGGGCATCACCGCGTTCGTCGGCGAATCGTTTGCCGAGATATTCTCGGGCAACTGCGTGTCGCTGGGCCTGCCCGCTGCCCGCGTCTCCCACGAGCACGCACGGGCGCTCATGGACCTCGTCACAAAGGACCCCGGCCTCAACGTGGTCGTGGACCTCGAAAAGCGCACGGTGGGCGCGGGCGCCGCCTCATTTACCTTCACCATGCCTGACTCGGATCGCGCCAGCCTCATGAGCGGGGAGTGGGACGGCACGGCCGTCCTGCTTTCGCGGGAGAGCGACATCCGCGCAGCCGCGCGGCGCATCCCGTACGTGAACGGCTTCGCCTCTTAGGGAGGGAATATGAAGAGCACGACAGACACGCTGAACAGCCGCAGCCGGATCATGACCGGCGGTGTTTCCCGTATGCCCAACAGGGCCATGCTCCGCGCGGTCGGCTTCACCGATGCGGACTTCGACAAGCCCATCGTCGCCGTGGCGAGCGCCGGCAGCGAGGTCTCGCCGTGCAACGTGCATCTCGATGACCTGGCCGCGATTGCCAAGACCGGCATCCGGGAGGCCGGCGGCGTGCCGCTGAAGTTCAATACCTTTGTCGTGACCGACGGCGAGGCCATGGGTCACGAGGGCATGAAGTGCTCCCTGGTGAGCCGCGAGGTGATCGCGGACGCCATAGAGCTCGTCGTGCGCGGGCACCAGATGGACGCCATCCTCGGGCTGGGCGGCTGCGACAAGACCATCCCCGGCACGGTGATGGCCATGGCGCGCCTGGACCTGCCGAGCGTCTTCGTCTACGGCGGCTCCATCAACCCGGGCATGCACCGCGGGAAGCCCGTTGACATCGTGAGCGCCTTCGAGGCGGTGGGAAAGTTCAGCACAGGGGAGATCACCGAGGAGGAGCGGCACGGGATCGAGTGCGCCGCCTGCCCGGGACCCGGCGCCTGCGGTGGCATGTACACGGCCAACACCATGGCCGCGGCGATGGAAGCCATCGGCATGAGCCTGCCCGGCAATGCCTGCATCCCCGCTGTTGACCCGGCCAAGAAGCAGGAGCTCCAGAGGGCCGGTCAGGCTGTCATGGAGCTGCTGCGCCGCGGCATCACGCCGCGCCAGATCATGAGCCGGCACGCGTTTGAGAACGCGATCCGCGTCTCGCTCGCCGTGGGAGGGTCAACGAACGCCGTCCTGCACCTCCTTGCCCTTGCCGTTGAGGCGGGTGTCAGCCTGGACATCTTCGACTTCAACGCCTTCTACGACACTACGCCGACCATCTGCGACATGAAGCCCGCGGGAAAGCACGTCATGACCGACCTCTACAAGGTTGGCGGCATCCAGAAGGTGATGCGCGTCCTCCTCGATGCAGGCCTCCTGCACGGAGAGTGCATGACGGTCACCGGAAAGACCGTTGCGGAAAACCTCCAGGATATTTCACCCGATCTGCGCGGCCAGGAGGTGATCCATTCACTTTCCACGCCGGTAAGCCCGCGCGGTCCCATCAGCATTCTGAAGGGAAACCTCGCGGAAGAGGGCGCCGTGCTGAAGACGGTCGGCATCGGCGAGTTCCGGCACGAGGGGCCGGCCCGGGTCTTCGAGAGCGAGGAAGAGGCCTTGGACGCCATCCTCAAGGGCCGCATTGTGAAGGGCGACACCGTGGTGATCCGCAACGAAGGGCCGCGCGGCGGGCCGGGCATGCGGGAGATGCTCGCTCCTACGTCGGCGCTGGCGGGCGCGGGCCTGCTGCGGGACGTCGCGCTGGTCACCGACGGCAGGTTCTCCGGCGGAAGCCGCGGCATGCTCGTCGGGCACGTCGCGCCCGAGGCGCGGGATGGCGGCACGATCGCCCTCGTCCAGGACGGGGACATGGTCACCATCGACGCTTTCAAGAAGACCATTTCGGTAAATCTCACCAAGAATGAAGTCGACCGCAGGCGGAAGGCTTGGAAACCCCGACAGATCGCCTATGCCACGGGTGCTTTGGCAAAGTATGCAAGACTTGTTTCTTCAGCGAGCAAAGGCGCCGTGACAGGGTAGGTGAGATTTCCATTTCAACAATTTTCTCGAAAAAAGTTGACTGATATCTCTTGGTATGAGATTATTTGCTATCACTTAGTAGTTTAAAATGGATTTTCTCTATGAAGAGTATCAATAGAGAGTTTAGAGTACAATGGAAAGCCCCATGCAAAGGGCCGCCTGGTGACGGTGGCATGAGCCAGGAGCCTCAAAACGCCACACGCCGCGGGCTGCCCGAGGCGGAGGATGGTCTTCGCGCGAGCGAAGCGAGATTCCGTCTCATGGCGGAGAATTCCTGCGACATGCTCTGGAGCCTCGATTCGCTGGACGGCTGCTTCACATTCGTGAGCGGCACCGTGGAGAAGCTCCTGGGCATCTCACGTGACGCCATGTACGCGAGGAGCCTCGGCGGCATCCTGAATCCCGACGAACGCGACGCCGTGCTGAGCCAGCTCCGCGAAGGCCTCCGCGGCCCCGGTCCCGCCGGGAATGCGCCGCGCGTGCACATCCCCCTCGTGCGCCTGACGCGGGCCGACGGATCGACCGTGTCCACGGAAATGACCGTCAGCGCACGCCAGGCGCCGGAGGGGACCTGCCGGGAGATATTCGGCGTGAGCCGGGACATCACCGAAAGGCTCCTCCTGGAAGCCCAGCTGCGCCAGGGGCAGAAGATGGACGCTCTCGGCCAGCTCGCAAGCGGCGTCGCGCACGACTTCAATAATCTCCTCCAGGCAATTCAGGGATTCGCCCAGCTTGCAAGCGACGCGGTGGAAGCCGACAGCGCCGCACGGCGGCACCTGGACGAGGTGCTCCACGCGGCGCAGAGGGCGCGCGCTCTTTCCGCCAAGCTCCTTGCCTTCGGGCACCGCGGGGAGGTGCCGCGCATCGCGGTGGATCTCGACGGGCTGCTGGCGGGGCTTTCTGAAAGCATTCGCCGCGCCCTCGGGGGTTCCTGCGACCTGGAGATCGCCTCCGACGGGGGCGCGAAGTCCGTGCAGGTGGATCCTGCGCAGATCGAGCAGGCGCTCCTCAACCTCTGCGCGAATGCGCGCGACGCGATGCCCCAAGGGGGCACCGTGCGCCTTGCAACCGGCGTCGCGCGCCTGGACGAAGAGTTCTGCCGTCTCCGTCAGTGGGCGCGGCCCGGAGATTACGCGCGACTTACGATCTCCGATACCGGCACGGGCATTCCGGCCGACCAGCTGCCCCGGATATTCGAGCCCTTCTACACGACGAAGGAGCGGGGACGCGGCACCGGCATGGGCCTTGCGATGGTCTACGGCATCGTGCAGAAGCACGGGGGATTCATCCACGCCGACAGCAGCCCGGGCGCCGGCGCCTCGTTCACCGTCTACCTGCCGTTGACCCCTGCGCCTTGGCAAAGGGCCGCCGCGGCAAAGCCGGCGGAGGATGCCCCCGCGCGCGAGGACGCGGAGACGATACTCCTCGCCGAGGACGACGAATCAGTGCACGAGTTCACCCTCCGCGTGCTGCGTGCGGCAGGCTACCGCGTGCTCGCCGCGCACGACGGCGCGGAGGCCATCCAGCTCTTCCGCGAGAAGGGGACCGCGGTGTCGATCGCCGTCCTGGACGTGATCATGCCGAAGCTGAACGGCACCGCCGTCGCGCACGTCATCCGATCGCTGCGGCCGGGCATGCCGGTGCTTTTCAGCACCGGCTACGATTTCCGCCTGCTGGAGGACGGCTTTGCCCCGGGCAGGGAGACTGAGGTGATTCGAAAGCCTTTCAGCCACGCTGAGCTGCTCCAGAAGATACGGACCATGATCGACCAGTTCTCTCTCAGCACGCAGGACTGATGCGGCAGAAAACAGTACAAATGTTACGTAGTTCCTGCTGATTTCGCCCCCTTTTTTGTATTTTCGCCTGAGATTTCTCTTGCAATATCCTGTATTGTGTAATAAACAGTAGTGGATATAGTTCTGTATGGTGCATGAATTATTACCGGAGGCAAAAATGAAGATCCTTTTGATCGACCCCTGCAAGGAGCCCATGACCGGCGGAGAGCGGAAGCGCGGAGTGACACGGTTTCCGCAGATTTCCCTGCTCTACATCGCGGCCCTCACGCCGGAAGCCCACGCGGTGAAAATCGTGGAGGAGGAAATCGAGCCCATCGATTTCGATGCTCCGTGCAACCTTGTCGGCATCACGTGCATGACGGCGAACGCGCCGCGCGCCTACCAGCTTGCCGATGCCTTTCGGCGCCGGGGCAAACGCGTGGTGCTGGGCGGGGTCCACCCGACGGTCCGGCCCGATGAGGCGGCGCTGCACGCGGATGCCGTCGTGGTGGGCGAGGCGGAGCCCGTCTGGAGCACGCTGCTCGCGGACGCAGAGGCCGGCGGCCTGAAGCCCCGCTACACGAATGACCACACCTGGAAGCTGGATGATTACCCGACGCCGCTGCGGAAGGCCGGGAAATCCGGGGCCGTGCTGGGCATCGTGCCCGTGGTGACGTCCCGCGGCTGCCCATATGCCTGCGATTTCTGCAGCGTGCACAACATGTTCGGCCGCGTCATCCGGCACGTCGCGGTGCCCCGCGTTCTAGAGGACATCGAACGGTCGGGCTCACGCAAGGTCATGTTCCTCGACGACAACATCGTCGGCGACCAGGGCTACGCGGAGACGCTCTTCGACGCGCTGCGCGGGCGCGGCATCTCCTGGGTGGGTCAGGCCTCCATCTCCTTCGTCCACAACGAGCGGCTGCTGGAGAAGGCCGCCGCCAGCGGGTGCAAGGGTCTTTTCGTCGGGCTGGAATCGGTCTCCGAGCAGAAAATGGAAAAGCTTCGCAAGAGTTTGAAGACACAGGCGGACACCGCCGATGCCATCCGCCGCATCATGCGCGCCGGCATTCTCTTCCACGCCTCCATCGTCTTCGGTTTCGACGACGACGAGACGAGCATCTTCGACGAGACGATCGACTTCCTCCAGCGCGCGCGCATCGCCTCGGCGACATTCAACATCCTCACCCCGTACCCGGGCACCGTGATATTCGACCAGTACAAGGCGGAAGGCAGGCTCCTCACGGAGGACTGGAAGGACTTCGATCACTGCACCCCCACCTTCAACCCGCGGCACATGAGCGCGGAGGATCTCATGGAGGGCTACCACCGGGTGCGCCGGAGCTTCTTCGGTCTGGCGAACATCGCCGCGCGCCTGCCGGCGAACTGGCGCACACCCGTGCTCTTCCTCGTGGCGAATCTCGGGCTTCGGGTCCAGGTGCGCGCCGACCAGGCGCGGCTGCGGGAAGGCATTGCGCGGCCCGTGGTGTCGGCGGTGGGCGGCATCTAGCACAGCGCACGATCTCAGGGAGAACTCATGAATATTCAATTCAAGAAGGGCGTGCTGGAGCTCTGCGTCCTGGTGGCACTCTGCCGCAAGGATTATTATGGCTACGAGCTCGTCCAGGCAATCTCGAAGAACATCGACATCGCCGAGGGGACGGTCTACCCGCTCCTGCGGCGCCTGATGAAGGAAGGGTACTTCACCACGTACATCCAGGAATCGGCGGAAGGGCCCGCCCGCAAGTACTACCAGATCACCGACAAGGGCCGGGAGTACCAGGCGGTCCTCCTGGAAGAGTGGAACCGATTCGTCCACGGCGTGAACACTCTCATCGGAAAGGGGGCTGCGGCATGACACGGCAGGCTTTCGTGGCGGAGCTGGCGCGCGCCCTCGGGCGCATGCCCGAGACGGACCGCAAGGAGATCCTCTACGACTACGAGGAGCACTTCCGCATGGGGCTCACCGACGGAAAGAGCGAGGAGGAAATCGCGCGGTCCCTGGGCAACCCCCGCGTGCTCGGGAGGTCCTTCGCGATCGATGCAATGCTGGAGGCGCCGGCATCGGGCGCGGGGGTGACGGCGGGATCGGTCATGCGGGCGGTCTTTGCCTCCATGAGCCTCACGATATTCAACGTGATATTCGTCCTGGGACCCTTCCTGGGGCTCGTCGGCGTCATGATCGGGCTCTGGGCTGCCGCGGTATCGCTGCCGCTGGCAGGGCTGGGGACATTCCTCTCACCCATTGCCGCCCTCATCCTGCCGCGCTACGTGTCGCTTGCGGGCATGAACGCCGCCTTCCTCCTCTTCGCGGGCATCGGCGTCGCGGGCCTCGGCCTGCTCGCGGTGATCGGGATGTGGAAGCTGAGCCGCCTGTTCGTGCTCATGATCGCCGCCTACGTGCGGTTCAACGCGCGCATCGTCACGCGCAGAAGATAGGAGTGAAGAGATGACCGGAAAAACACCCCTTGCGCGTGTCGTGATCTACACGGCCGTCATCACGGCCGCCGCGCTGTGCATCGCCGCGGTGATCGGGGCCGCCGCCGGCGGATTCCGCCCCTGGGCGCCGTCGGCGGGCGTGACGGTGGACGAACGTGTGTCGGTCCCCCTCGACGGCGTCACCCTTGTCTCCGTGGCCTCCGCCAGCGACAAGGTGCGCATCCTCGAGGGAAGCGGCGCGGCGGTGGAAGTCTGGCTGCACGGCTCCCTCAGCACCGGGTCCGCCGATGCGGTCCCCCATATCCTGGCGGCCCGGACGGGTCCCCGCGCGGACATCGGGCTGCAGCAGCGGAATCCCGTCACGATCGGCTTTCTCTGGAGCAATCTCACCCTGGAGGTGAGCGTGCCGCGGGGATACACGGGACGGGTCATCGCGCACACCTCGTCGGGCGACATCGAGGTGCCGGACCATTCCTTCGGAGGGCTGGAGCTTTCCACGACGTCGGGCAGCGTGCATGCCGGGGCTCTGCGCGCGTCCGATATCTCCATGCACACCAACTCGGGGATCTTTCGGCGAAGGGCGTGACCGCGGCGCACGCCGCGCTTTCCTCCACGAGCGGGAGGATCAGCGTGGAGGCGATCACCGGCGATGTCACCGCCCAAAGCAGCTCGGGTGAGATCACGCTTGCCTTCGCGGCGTCCCCGTCCCACGTGGAGGCGGGCACGTCGTCGGGCGGGGTGATGGTGAAGCTGCCGGCGGATGCGGGTTTTGTCCTGGACGCCCACAGCAGCTCGGGTGATATTTCCTG
This sequence comes from uncultured Spirochaetota bacterium, assembly GCA_963781885.1. GTDB lineage: Bacteria > Spirochaetota > Spirochaetia > SZUA-6 > Fen-1364 > Fen-1364. The sequence goes on from CAWAHW010000003.1 coordinate 51,168, forward strand.
CACCTTCCCGATCAGCCTGGACGGCTCGACGGGCGCCCGGCACGTGATGCGGGGGAGCGTCGGAAGCGGCGCGGGAAGCATCGTCCTGCACACGTCTTCGGGGGACATCCGCGTCGAGCAATGAGCCGGGCCCACGGGGCGAAGACCGGCTCGCGGCGGCAAACGAGGTTATAAGAAGCAATAACGGGCAGATTCGGTGTTCAATGATTGCACGAGCGACGACGATGGTGGTATGCTCGGGTTCTTCCCGCGCAATCGTGCACGACAATCCACACCGAAGGGAGAACGCACTCGATCATGGCTCGACAAATGTCCTCAGCCGCGCGGCTCAACCAGGGGCTTCGCATCTTCTTCTCCGAGTTCGTCCGCGTGAGCCTTCGGCGGCCGCGCCAGGCGCTCTTCTTCGCGCGCACCGTGATCTGGCAGGGAAGCGCCGCGCGTCGGCGCGCCCGCATGGCCCGCGAAGGCATCCACGTTCCCCCCATCGCCATCTTCAGCATCACCAATCGGTGCAATCTCCGATGCAAGGGCTGCTATTCCCAGGCCATCCATCGGGACACCGCCGACGAGCTTTCTCCCGATCGTCTTCGCAGCCTCGTGCAGGAGGCGGACGACGTGGGCATTTCTTTCTTCGTGATCGCGGGCGGGGAGCCGCTCGTGCGGCCGGAGATCGTCGAGATCACGCGCGATTTTCCCCACATCGTCTTTCTCCTGATCACTAATGGCCTGCTCCTGGACCAGTCTCTCATCGACCGTCTCACGACCCAGCGCAATACGGTGCCCGTGCTCAGCATCGAGGGCTCCCAGGAGCAGACGGACGACCGGCGCGGAGAGGGTGTGCACGATCGCCTGAAGAAGCGCATGGTGCAGCTGCAGGAGGCGGGCATCTTCTTCAGCCTTTCCCTCACCGTGACGCGGCAGAACTTCGCCACGGTCACGGATCGCGCGTTCCTGCAGAGCGCCGTCGATGCCGGTTGCCGTCTCTTCTTCCACATGGAATACACGCCGATCCGCGCGGGAACCGACGAATGGGTCATCACGGACGCGCAGCGCGGCCGGATGAAGGAGCTCGTGACCGGCTTCCGCCAGAGCTTCAAGGCCCTCTTCATCGCGGTGCCGTGGGACGAGGAGGAACAGGGCGGATGCCTTGCCTCGGGCAGGGGATTCGTCCACATCAGCGCTTCCGGTGACCTCGAGCCGTGCCCCTTCGCCCCATACTCCGATGCGAATGTGCGCACGGCGCCGCTGCGGGAGGCGCTGCAGTCCCCGTTCCTTGCCTCGATGAGGGACAACCACGCCCTGTTCGCGGAGACCGACGGCGGCTGCGCCCTGTGGAGGAACAGGGAGACCGTGGAGGCGCTGCTGGCACGGAAGACGGGCTGAAGCGGGTCATTGTGGAAACCAACGCGCCGGCCGAAAAACTCTGGACGCGCAACTTCCTCCTCCTCTGGCAGGGACAGCTCGTGTCGATACTCGGGGACGTCGTCTACGCCATCGCGCTGGGCTTCTGGATCCTCGGCGCCACGGGCTCCACGGCGCTCATGGGCGGGCTGCTGGCCGCCTCGACGCTTCCGCGCATCCTCGTCTCGCCGGTCGCGGGAGTCGTGGTGGACAGGTTCGACCGGCGCCGGCTCATGATCTGGATGGACGTGATCCGCGGCGCGGCCGTCGTGGCGGTCGCCATCGGCGCCATTGCGGGATTCCTGCAGGTCTGGATGGTCTTCGCCGCGGGCATCGTCATCGGCGTCTGCGGCGCCTTCTTCTCACCCTCGGTGAGCTCCGTCATCCCCGATATCACCGGCAAGACCAGGGTCGTGCAGGCCAACTCCGTGTTCAGCATGATCGGCACGGGGGCGAACATCATCGGCAACTCGGTGGGGGGGGTGCTCTTCCAGGTGCTGGGTGCGCCGCTTCTCTTCCTCTTCAACGGCATCTCGTATCTGTTCTCCGCCGGCAGCCTGCTTTTCGCGCGCTTTCCGCGCGTGGAGCACGCGCACGCGCAGACCCATTTCCTCACGGACCTGAAGAGCGGCTTTTCTTTCGTCTGGAAGATCCGCGGACTTCGCTTCCTCGTCCTCAGCGCGGCGGTGCTGAACTTCTTCGCCAACATGGCGATCGTCCTCCTCCTCCCCTTCTACCAGAGGAACCCGGCGCTCGGGCCCGTCAAGTACGGCATTGCAATGGCGCTCTTCACCGGCGGCGCGTTCCTCGGCATGGCGCTTACCGCGACGGTGAAGATTCCCGCTGCACGCCGATTTTTCTGGTTTATCTGGAGCGGGCTGGGTTCGACGGTCTTCCTCATCGTTTTCCCCTTTGTCGGAAGCTTCCCTTTCGCGATTGCTCTTCTGGCTTTTTCCGGCTTCGCCAACGCAGTGTTGAATGTACTCTTCATGGCCGTCGTGCAGCTCGCCGTTCCCCAGAATATGCGCGGCAAGGCCTTTTCCCTCCTGGGCATGATCACGCAGGGCCTGACGCCGATCGCATTCGCGCTTGCGGGCGTCCTTGCGGAGTTCCTCCCCCTCGCGCCCCTCATGAGCGCCTGTTTCGCCGTGACCCTGATCGTCGGCGTTCCGATGGGATTCGCGGCTTCCCTGCGGCGCTTCATCAACTTCGACCCGGAGAAAGACACGATAGAGTCGGTGAGCTGAAGCGGGCGCGGCCGCGGGCGGTGTACAGGCGAGGCCCGCGGGGCTATGCTCGTCCACCATGAGACACGCGTTGATCCTGGCAGGCGGCTCCGGCACGCGTTTGTGGCCCATGAGCCGCGGCGCAACACCCAAGCAGCTCCTCCCCCTGATCAAGGGGAAGAGCCTTCTCTCCCTGGCCTGGGATCGGCTTGAGGGGCTCATACCGGCGGAATGCCGCTGGGTCTGCGCCAGCGAGCGGCATGCGGCCGCCGTACGTGCGGCGCTGCCGGAGCTTCGCGCGGAGCGCTGGCTGGGTGAGCCGGTCGGCCGCGACACGTTTCCCGCGCTCGCCTATGCCTCCGCGGCCATTGCGCGCGTGGATCCGGATGCGACCATCTGTGTCCTGACGGCTGACCACCTCATGACGCCGGCGGATGCTTTCCGCGCGACGCTCGCAGACGGGTGCGCCGCGGCGGAGACCGCGCCGGGCATCCTCGTCACCTTCGGCATCGCCCCCACGTCGCCCGCCACGGGGTATGGCTACCTGCGGCTGGGTGCGCCTTTTCAGGGACGCGCACGGGTCGTGCAGGAGTTCAAGGAGAAGCCTGACGCGCAGACCGCGGTGGCGTGGGTCGCGGAGGGACCCTCGCATTTCCTGTGGAACAGCGGCATGTTCGTCTGGAAGGCGGCCTCTTTCCTGGCGTGTGCAGGCCGTTACGAGCCCGAGGTTGTGGCGGCAGTCAACCGCATCGCGGATGCGCGCGGAACGGCCGCGCAGGCCTCAATGATCGCCACGCTCTATCCAACGCTGAAAAAGATCAGCGTCGACTATGCGGTGATGGAGAAGGCGACGCGCGACCCATCGGCAATGGTCGTCGCGCTTCCCATGGAGCTCGCGTGGCGTGACATCGGGTCGTGGACCGCTTTTGCCGAAACGTGCGAACGCGACAACGCAGGCAATGCGCTCGCGGCGGAGCGCCATCTGCTCGTCGATACGGCCGGCACGCTGGTCGTCTCCGCCGATCCCTCGCATCTGGTCGCGACGATTGGCTGCGACGACCTCATCATCGTGCACACCGCCACGGCAACGCTCGTCTGCCGCAAGGACCGCGCGGAAGACATCAAGAAGCTGCAGGCGCTTGCCGCGGAAAGATACGGCGCGGAGTACGTGTGAGACGGCGTCTTTACGACGCCGTCGGCACCCCCGCCTTGAACAGCATCGCCTTCGGCGACCGGGCGGCCACCGAGTAGGCCACGCCTGCCGGGACCATCGCGCATGCGCCGCGCGCCAGTGTCAGGGTCCGGCCCGCTGCCACGAGTGCGGCGGCGCCATCGATGACGATGAGGGTGTCGGCGCTGTGCTCCCGGCCGCCGGAATAGGGCACGCCCGGCGTCACGTCGATGCGCTCCAGAGCGAACTCTTCCGTCGGTGTCTCATATTCCCTGCTTGTTTCCGACGACGTCCGTCCCTCCAGGATCAGCGGCGCCCCATCGCGGAAGACAAGCGTCGCGAGCAGCTCCGGTACGTCGACGTGCTTCTCCGTGAGCCCCCCCCGCAGCACGTTGTCCGAGTTGGACATGAGCTCGACATTCACCCCTTCCAGGTACGCGTGGAGCGTGCCCGCGGGCTGGAACGTGCCCTGCCCTGGCTTCAGGTGAACGAGGTTCAGGAGATAGATCGAAACGATGCCCCTGTCGTGATGCCCGCCGGGCAAGGGGAAAGGCGCGGGAAGCGCGCAGCACCCAGAAGCCGTGCTGCTCCTTTGTCAGGGCGCCCTGCCCCTCCGCGGCGAGAAGGCGCGCAACGAGCGGCCCGGGCAATGGCGTCGATATTCGCCTGCGGCATGGTCATGATGTGCGCGTAGAGGTCCCGCAGAAGCGTGGTCCGGGCCTCGTCATTCGCGCCACGCCGCCTCTGGCCGAAGTCCGGCATGAGCGCCGCGAGCTCGGGCTCCGTCTCCAGCGCATCGGCGATCTCGGGAAGCGGACGGAAGCCATGGAGCATCCAGAAGTCGCTGAGCGCGACGTGGACCTCGGGTTTGTGGTTTTCGTCCCGGTAGTTCCTGTTCGGGGCATCCAGGGGGATTCCCGCCGCATTCTCCCGGGCGAATCCCTCCTCGGCCTGCGCCTTGGAGGGGTGCGCCTGGAGCGACGGCATGACGCGCACGTCGAGCACCTTGAAAAGGTAGGGGAGGCGCCCGGCGAATCTGAGAGCGGCGTCCGGGCCGAGCGTGAGCCAGGGATCGGCTGCCACGAGCTGGTCCAGCGAGACGCGGGCTTCGTCGATCGTGGCCTGCGCGGTGCCCCGGGGGTGCGCGCCCAGCCACAGCTCCGCGAAGGGCCGGCGCTCGCTGTTGTCCCTGCCGAGGAGGCCCGGGATGAAGTCGTATCCTCCCCAGGCATAGGGCTGGACCACGCCCAGAAGCGGAAAGGGCCGCGGCAGCGCCCGGTAGCTCGCCAGCGCAACGCGCTGGAAGGAGTCGGTCGCCATTTGGCCGAGGATGCCGCCGGGCGACGCGCACGCCCGGAGCATTTCCTCCGCGCGCGCGGCCGTGTCCGCGGTCACGTACAGGCGCATCTCGGGGGCGTTGCCGGAAGGCCGCAGATGCACGACGTCCCCCGTCTGGAAGCGGATGCGCACGCCGTCCTGCCAGTTCAGGCGTTCGACCTCGGTGAAACCCGCGGCCGGAGTGAAAGAGTGCGCGATGTGCGACCGGAAGCCCTGCACCCGTTCCGCCAGGGGGTCGCCTGGTTCCACGACGCGTTCGGCGCCGTCTGCGTCACGCACCCGGATCGAGCCGTCGGCAAAGTGGGCCTCGATGACGGACGCACCCGTGGGTGTGAGCCATGCCATGATCTCGGCCGCTGCTTTCATCGGATAGTCGTGCAGCACGGCGGATCTCCCCTGCCGGGGGGGAAGCGTTTCCAGAAGCGACAAGAGCGAGCGGCCCTTTCCCAGCGACGCGGAGAGAACGCAGGAGATGGGGAGGAGCGCGTCCCGGGTGGGAAGCGGATCGAGGGACCCGCCGCCTGGCACGCCCAGGGGAACGGCGGTGAGGAAGCCGCCGTTGCCTTCCCAGCCTGCCTCCCGCATGGCAGCGACGACGTACGGCGAGCCGATACGCGTCTTCACCAGGGAGATGGACGCATCCCGCGCCCAGAGGTCGACGGCGTCGTTGACGTTCACGGGAACGGCGCAATGCCGCACACCCAGGAAGGAGGCGGTGAGCAGCCCCACGATGTCGCCTGGAATGAAGCGCACCCGGCCGTTCTCCACGGCCATGACGAGCGGCCTGTCGCTGTCACCGTCCGTCGATACCACGGCTTCAATCTGAGCCCCGCCGTGCGCATCCACGAGGGCCTGCACCGCGTCGAGCATCTCCTTGTTCACAGCCTCCGTGTCGATGGGCACGAAGGTGTCGCTGCGGCCGGCGCGGACCACCACGGCGCCCAGCGCGCCCAGGACCTGGCAAAGCAGGTCCCGCCCCACGGCGGAATGCTCCCAGACCAGCACCCGGCGGCCGGCGAGCGCGCCGGCGGGAAAGGCCGCGGTGAAGCGCGCCGCGTATTCCGCGGCCGCTTCGGCGTTGGCTTCCGGAAGCGACAGCCGATGCTCGGGCCGCAGCATGCCGCGCTCGTCGAAGATGCTCTGCGCAAAGGGCCGGCCGTACTCCGAGGCGCGCGCCGCGCGGACCGCCTCCAGGATCGGCGCTTCGTGCTGCTTCTGCACCTCGCCGGTCGGCAGGGTGAACTTGATGCCGTTGCGATCGTAGGGGATGTGGCTGCCGGTCACCATGATGCCGGGCGCGCCGCGCTTCATCGCGTAGAGCACGAGCGCGGGCGTCGGGATGAGCCCGAGATTCCCCGTGGAGAGCCCGGCATCCACAATGGCGCGATGCACCGCGGAGAGGATGTCGCCGCGGAAATCCTCGTCGGCGACGATGGCGACCGTGCTGGGGCGCAGGTCGCCGGCGATGAACACCGCGGAGCCCGGTGGGACGCCCGCGTGCGCCATTGCCCACGCGAGAAACCCGCGCGTGCTGGCGTACGCCTCGAGATTGGTGATGTCGCGGACCCGGCCGCGCAGACCGCTCGTGCCGAATGCAAGCTCGACCGGTTCGTAGGAGAGCGACTGGCGCAGGGTGATGACGGATGCCTTCTTCTGTTTCACGATGCCCGCAGTGTACCGGACGGTCGCGGGTCTGGTATAGTCATGCAGCACGCGATGTACCGCCCGGCAAAGGGTGCGGGAAAGGGGGCAGGCATGAAGGCAATGGTCGTGGCGCGCTATGGCGGGCCCGAGGCGCTCGCGCTGGAGGACATCCCGCGGCCCGAACCGGGGCAGGGTGAGGCACGGGTGAGGATCGAGTTCTCCGGCGTGAACTTCATCGACGTCTACGGCCGCAAGGGTCTCTATTCGGGCCCGCTCCCGCGCGTGCTCGGCGACGAGGCGGCAGGCGTCGTCGACGCGGTGGGACCCGGTGTCACGGACGTGAAGCCGGGGGACAGGGTGGCCTGGGCGATGCAGACCGGGTCCTACGCCCAGTACGCCTGCGTGAGCGCATGGAGACTCGTCCCGGTCCCCGCCGGTGTCTCCACGCGCGACGCGGCGGCGGTCCTTCTCCAGGGCATGACGGCCCACTACCTTGCGACGAGCACCTACCCGCTGGGCCCCCGCGACACCGCGCTCGTCCACGCGGCTGCCGGCGGCACCGGCCGACTGCTGGTGCAGGTCGCCAAGCGCCGCGGCGCGCGCGTCATCGGCACCGTCTCCACGGCCGAAAAGGAAAAGCTCGCGCGCGACGCGGGTGCCGACGAGGTCATCCGGTACACGGAGACCGACTTCGACGTGGAAGCGCGCAGGCTGACGGGCGGCAGGGGCGTGGACGTGGTCTTTGACTCGGTGGGACAGGCCACATTCGAGCGCAGCCTCAACTCACTGCGTCCGCGCGGTTGCCTCGTGCTCTTCGGGCAGTCCAGCGGGCCCGTCTCCCCCCTGGATCCACAGGTGCTCAACCGCAAGGGCTCCCTCTTCCTGACCCGGCCGACACTCGCCCATTACACGGCCAACCGGGATGAGCTTCTGTCACGGGCGGCGGAGGTGTTTGGCTGGATGGCGTCCGGGGCGCTGCAGGTGAGGGTGGACAAGGTGTTCCCTCTCGCCGACGCCGGCCGCGCGCATGAGTATCTGGAAAGCCGGGAGACGAAAGGCAAGGTCCTGCTGGAGATTTAGCGGCCGTCCCGCGCGAGCTCGTTCAGGACCTCACTTCAGCACCGCCTTCAGACCCGGGATACGCCGAAGGATCAGGAAGGAAACGGCGAGCGTCGTCGCGAAGGCCAATGGGGCAACGGCGGCGTGCTTGAGGAGAAACGGCGCCTGCCAGGACCGCAGGAGCAGGGAGATGGAAATCAGGATCGGCGCGTGGAACATGTAGATGCCGAAAGAGTTCCTGGCGAGAAGCCGCGTGAAGGCGTTCTCCACGCTCAGGAACTTCCGGAAAAAGGCGATGAGCCCTATCGAAAAACCGATCGCCACGAAGGCTTCCCAGAACGCGTAGGCGAAGCTCTGCCAGTTCAGGCCCCCGCCTATCAGCGTTTTCCCCCGGCCGCGGCTTGACCGACAGCAAGGATGATGAACCACACCGGGAGGCCGGCCGACAGGACGACCGTGAACCATCGCATGCCCGTCTTCTCGGGATAGTCTTCAAGCCATTTCCTCTCTCCCGCATGCAGGCCGAGGAGGAAGAGGGCAATATATGAGGCGAAATAGCAGAGCTGCAGATTTGCAACGCTCGTCCCGATGGGCTGCACGAGCCTGATGGAGAAAGCCGCCAGTCCGGTGGCCAGGATGATGAGGATCACGGTCAAAGTCCTTGGAGGAGCAGCCGCGACATTCTTCGCGGGCCGCATGGCCCTCCACGCGGCATAGAGCAGGCTGAATATGAGCAGCGCCTCGACGAACCAGAGCGGTCCCGTGGCTCCCACCCACCTGAAGGACACGAGATAGCCGACAAAGAGGCGGCCCGCTCCCGCCGAGCCCCGGACATTGCCGTCATTCATGATGAAATAGGAGATGCAGGGGTCGATGACGAACATGTAGATGAGCAGGGGAACGCCAAGGCGGAACAACCTTTCCTTCACGAAGCGGGCCGGCCCGCGCTTTGCAATGGACCGTGCCGCGAAGAAGGCGGCAAGGAAGAACAGGAGCCCCATGAACCATGCCTGTGTGAAGGAACCGTACAGGGCGAAAAACAGGGTGGAAAATATGTCGAGGTTCTTCGGGTCAGCTTCCGTGTAGTACCAGCCGCCGAAGCCGCTGTAAGTCACGTTGGAGTGCATGACGACCACGAGAAAGATGACGAATGACCGGATATTATCCAGGTAAGCAAAACGCTCCGTCTCAGCGGTTTTCATCCGCCCCCCTTGGGCGCCTGCTGGCGATATTTAAATGATATCATTACGATCTCAACTTGTCAAATGCTCTTTTCCGGCGTTAAACTGCCGCCCATGATATCAGAGCTGCCCCGTGCGAAGACGATCATCGAGCCGTTCCGCATCAAGTCGGTGGAGCCCATCCGGCTCCTGTCCGCCGCAGAGCGTCAGCGCCACATCGAGGAGGCGGGCTACAACCTCTTCAAGCTGCGCGCGCAGGACGTCACATTCGACCTTCTCACGGATTCGGGAACCTCCGCCATGAGCGCCCGCCAGTGGGCCGGCATCATGGTCGGCGACGAATCCTACGCCGGCTCCCCGAGCTTCCAGCGCTTCGAGGCGGTCGTGCAGGCGCTCACGGGTCTTGCGAATGTCGTCCCGACGCACCAGGGACGATCGGCCGAGTTCCTCCTCATCCAGGCACTGGGCCTCTCAAAGGGCGACGTGGTGATCGGCAACACGCACTTCGACACGACGCGCGCGAACATCGAGCACGTCGGCGCCGAGGCGCGGGACCTTCCCTGTAAAGAGAGCGCGGACACGCAGTCCGAGGCGCCCTTCAAGGGGAACATCGACCTGGACGCACTTGCGGAGACGCTAAAAAAGGACCCCCGCCGGGTGCGCCTTGTCATCATCACGGTGACGAACAATTCCGTGGGCGGCCAGCCCGTTTCAATGGAGAACGTGCGGCGCGCCCGGGCCATCGTGAAGCCGTACGGCATCCCGCTCTTCCTCGACGTCGCGCGTTTCGCGGAGAATGCCTTCTTCATAAAGAAACGGGAGCCGGGCTTCCAGGACCGGCACGTGCGCGACATCGCGCACGAGATGTTCTCACTCTGCGACGGTGCGCTCATGAGCGCCAAGAAGGATGCCTTCGGCAACATCGGCGGCTTCCTCGCCATCGGCGACCCCGCGCTTGCCGAGACCGTGCGCAGCCTCATGGTGATCACGGAAGGCTTTCCGACCTACGGCGGCCTTGCGGGTCGGGACCTCGAGGCGCTCGCCATCGGCCTGGAGGAGATACTGGATGAGGACTACCTCACCTATCGCCTGCGCTCCACCGAGTATTTCGGAGAGGGCATCAGGGCGGCCGGCATTCCGGTGATCCGGCCCATCGGCGGTCATGCCGTGTACGTCGACGCGGGCGCGGCGCTCCCGCACATCCCCTGGCACCAATACCCGGGACAGTCGCTCAGCGTGGCGTTGTACACCGGCATCGGCATACGGTCCGTGGAGATAGGGTCGATCATGCTCGGGTCCCGAGACCCGGTCACCGGCAAGGAGAGGCCTGCCCCGCAGGAGCTCGTGCGGCTTGCAATACCGCGGCGCGTGTACACCCAGAGCCACGTGGACTACATGATCGAGATGATCGGGCACCTGGCGGCCAGGCTGGGAGAGCTCAAAGGATATGCCTTCACCTACCAGGCGCCGGTGCTGCGGCATTTCACGGCGCGCTTCAAGCCGCTGGACTGAGCGCGCCGCGTCGGAGCTATGCCGACAGGATTAGCTTCGCGGCTTGCTCGAACTGCTGCATCAGCAGCCGCCGGATCCCCGTCTCGGCAAGACCGTAGCGCAGGCCGTTGAGGTTGAGATCCCACAGCTCAGTCGCGGAAAGGCCCAGCTCGTCGCGCGCGCGGCGCCACTCACGACCCAGATCGGTGCCGAAGAAGGGGGGATCGTCCGTGGAAAGCGTGACGGGCACCCCGGCGTCCATGAACCGGCGCAGGGGGTGTGCCGCGACTGAAGGGAACACCTTCAGGCATTCGTTGCTGGTGAGGGCGATGTCGCAGCACACCCCCCTCTCCGCGAGCAGGCGGAGCACCGCGGGGTCCTCTGCCGCGCGCACGCCGTGCTGGACGCGCCGCACGCCCAGCTCCATCACCGCCTGCTGCACGTGCGCGGCACCGCCCGTCTCTCCTGCATGCGCCACGGTCCAGTATCCCGCCCTGCGCGCGCGGTCGAAGAACTCCCTGAACATGGCGCGCGGCAGACCCGTTTCAGGTCCCCCGAGGCCCAGCGCCACCACCAGCGGGTTGGCCTCCTGCTCCAGCAGCGTCACGGTATAGTCCCCGCTCACCCCGGCGGATTCCCCCGAGATGTCGGTGATCAGCCGTACGATCGGTCCGCCGGAGCTCTGCGCGGCGGCAAACCTGCGCGTGACGATGTCCAGCGCCCTGCGGCCGCCGATTCCGAATTTTTCATGGTTGTAGGGTGTGAAATGAAGTTCCGCGTAGCGGATATTCTGTCGGGCGCAGTCCGACAGGAATCCGTCCACCATCCGCTCGTAGTCTTCGGGCGTGCGGAAGCACGAGCACATCAGGAGCCACAGCTCGATGAAGGCGTCAAAGCTCGTGAACGCGTACAGGCGGCGCAGCTCGTGGATGCTGTCGGCGGGAAGCGCGACGTGATTCGCGGCCGCCATGGCCCAGAGGGTCTCGGGCGCAATGGTGCCCTCGAGGTGGAGATGCACTTCCGCCTTTGGAAGCCGCGCGATCTGTTCGTCTGTTGGTGTGGCCATGCCAATGCTCGTACCGAATCCGGCCGCTCCGGTCAAGGACTCTCCGGCTCGTCGACGGGCACACCCGGCCTGATGCGACGGCTGCAAGGCGGAGACGAGCGCCGCCACGATCGTGATGACAACGGATATGCCGAAGACCTCGTGGAGGCCGCGGGTGAAGCTTTCCAGCGCCGGGGATGCGCCGGACATGCCGCCGCCGTACAGGAATATCTTGAACATCACGTCCTGTGGAATGCGGCTGAGCACGAGCGGGAAGGCGAGCGTGATGCTGAGCATCTGGCCGGTGTTCATGAGCATGGTCCGGATGCCCGCGGCGCTGCCGCGATGCTCCCGTGCGACGGCCGTCATGATGGTGTTCGTGTTCGGCGAGCTGAACAGCCCCGAGCCGCCGCCCATGAGGACCATATAGAGCGCAAGGAGCCAGTAGGGAGTCGAGGCGCTCACGGTGGCGAGCCCGAAGAGGCCGACGGCGGAAACGAGCAGACCGGCGGTCGCCAGGCCCCGCGAGCCGTGCCTGTCGGAGAGATAGCCCGAGAAGGGACCCACGAGCATGAATGCCGCGCCGAACGGGGCCATCATGATGCCCGCCTGGAGGGGATCCTTCCCATACGGACCCTGGAGGAAAAAGATCAGCACGAAGAGCACCGCGCCGCGGGCAAGACCGTTGAGCGCGTTCGCCAGGGATGCAAAGGAGAAGAGTCTCTGGCGGAAGAGACGCAGGTCGAGCATGGGCTGCGGCGCGCGCACTTCCACGACGAAGAAGAAGATCAGGCCCACGACCCCGCAGCCGAGGATGACCATCACAATGGGAAATGCCAGGAGGGGGAAGGCGAGCAGGGAGAGTGCCAGGAGCGTCGCGCCGAGGCCGACCGTGAAGGTGACGCTTCCCGGCCAGTCGAATGTCTGGGAAGGCGCCGGACGTCGGGGCTCCCTCAAGCGCAGGATGCCCCATACCGTGCCGAATATCCCCAGGGGCACATTGACAAGGTAGACCCAGCGCCACGAGATCGCCGTGAGAAGACCGCCGACAACGGGTCCCAGCAGGAAGCCTGCTGCCGCGGCGATCTGGTTCACTCCCAGGCCGAGGCCGACCCTGCCGCGCTCGAAGGCATCGGTGACGATCGCGGTGCTGTTCGTGAAGAGGAGGGCCCCGCCGACGCCCTGGATGACGCGCGACACCACCATGTCCCAGGCGTGGAACTGCGGCTGGGAGAGCCCCGCGAGCAGCGAGCCCAGCGTGAAGATCACGAAGCCGGCGTTGTAGAGATTCTTCCGGCCGTACATGTCGGCAAGCCTGCCGATGACGGGGACGAGGGCCGTCGTGATAAGCAGGTAGCCGAGCAGCACCCACATGATGGTAAGGAATCCCGCCCGCAAACCCGTGAGGATTTGCGGCAGCGCGATGGTGAGGGCCGAGCCCTGTATCGATGCAAGCAGGGCCCCGACCGTCGTGACGGAAAGGGCCGTCCATTCGTAACGAGTGTCCGTGCGATTTTCCACGACAGAGAATATACGGAAAGAAGGCCTGCGATGCATCAGGGTCGCCCGCCCACTCCCTGTCCGGACCCGCCCGGGCCTTGACCCTCCCACGCGCCGCGGATACACCACCGGCATGCGCGACGTGCTCCGCCCCTTCACGATGAACGATTACGACGCGGCCGTCGCGCTCTGGAAGACGGCAGAGGGCATCGGCCTGAGCGAGGCCGACAGCCGGGAAAACATCGCGCACTACCTCGCGGTGAACCCGGGGATGAGCCAGGTTGCCGAGGAGGACGGCATCATCGTCGGCGCCGTGTTGTGCGGGACCGACGGGCGCCGGGGCTTCCTCCACCACCTCGCCGTTTCCCCCGCGCATCGCCGCGCCGGGCTGGGCCGCGCGCTCGTGGACGCGTGCCTCGCGCGGCTGGCGGAGGCGGGCATGCGGAAATGCCACATCTTCGTGCTGGCGGACAACGCGGAAGGCCAACGCTTCTGGGCGAAAATCGGTTGGGAGGAGCGCACAACCCTGAAGGTCATGTCGCACGACGTCGTGAGCTGAGCCGGGCCGGGCGCACGGCCGGCCGGCGCGCGGGTCGGCGCCCGACATCGATCCCCCGTCATGCTATACTCTCTTCATAAGGAGAGAATGGCATGGCTTCCCCCGGCAAGGATCAGCCGACGTTCAAGGACAACCTTATCCGCGAGGGGATCGCGCCGGATGAGATCCAGAAGGTCTACAAGACGCTGAAGGAAAAGGGCTACGGCGACGAAGAGGCGCGCCGCCGTTCCCGCGCGGCGCTGGAGAGGCTGAAAGCGCAGCGCGAGATGGAAGAACGGCGCAAGGCGTCGGCGGCCTCCGCGCCGCGCATCGGCGCCGCGACACGGACCAGCTCCGGGCCCCTGCCGGTCGAGGCGGAGAGCGCCCGACGCGCCGTGGACATGCTGCCGGAAGTGCCGCCGTGGCTGCGGCGGAAGATCAACCGATACGCGTTTCGGGGCGGCTTCCTCATCACGCGCGTCGCGGAGCGGTGGAGCGACTTCCGAAGCTACTTCGACGCCAAGAGGCCCGATTTCGTGAGCGGAGCCTTTCTCCGGCTGATGGCCGATGCCCGCGGCTACCGCGGGGCCAACCCGTACCGCCTCTCTTTCGTGGACAACCTGGACGCGCTGCACGACAGCGCCGCGAGGCTCCTCGGCGTGCGACCGGCCGCGCTGGACGGGCAGTCACCCGTCATCGCCGCCCTCAAAGCAAAGGAACCCTTTGCCGTCGCCTTCTTTTCGGCCTTCACCCAGCCGCAGGACATGCTCCGCCGCAGTCTCGACTACCTGGAAGCGAACCACCTCGCGCATTCCCGGGTGCCGGTCTCGGCGCTCGCGCGGGTGGTGAAAGACGGCTACCGGCTTTTCCTGATTACCGATGCGCTGGAGAAGGAGAAACTGGAGACGCTCCTGGACATCGTGCGCCAGGCGAATCTGGAGCACCAGCACGGCGCCGCCGCCGCGCAGGAGCTCACCGAGGCGGAGGGGCTCTTCCGCGCGTGTTTCCAGAATCTCCGCCGTTTCGCGCACGAGCTTTACCCGGCCCTGTTAAAGATGATCGCCGCCTTCTTCGAGGAGTCGGACGGCCGTCCCGAGAAGATCAGGACGATCTGGGAGTTCGTCGGCGTGCGGGAGGAGGACCTCCTTGCCTGGGAAGGCTGGCAGCGTCGGATGGAGGCGCTCCGGGAGAAAGAGCTGCGGGAAAAGCAGGAACGGGAGCTGGCAAAGCTGGAGCAGGAGAAGACCGAGCAGTTCAGCCAGCGCTTCGAGGGCACGCTCACCATGATGTCCTCCGTGTTCCCCGGCTCGGGAGTGGAGCGCATCGAGCAGGGCGCGTTCCTTCTGCCCTATTTCGCACACCGCATCTTCGGCCGCACCTCCGTGTTCCAGGCGCGCGCCACCGACATCGAGAAGCTGTCCTCCGCCGACGTGATGTCGCTCGTGATCGTCCTCCATTCCATCCTCGATGACATGCTCTCCTCCCTCGATGCCTATGCCCTGGAAAAGATCGTCGGCCGGGAAGGCCTGGCGGCGGAGATGGTGGGGCTGCGCGATTCCTGGCGCGACGCCTATCCGAAGCTCTTCGAGCCTTACCTGGACGCGGTGGGCGAGTTTTCGCGCGAGACAGGGGGGAATATCCGTTACGCCCTCCTTTTCCGGGAGAGCGCGCGGGCGCGGAGCATCGAGGAGAAGATCAACCAGCTGCGCGCCCGCGCGATCCGGCACTTCGGGCACGTGTTCACCGAGCGCGACCAGTTCGACGGCCCGAAGCTCTACGAGCTTGCCGCCCGACTTTCGCCTCTCCTCACCGAGGCCGGTGAGGCGATCAACCAGGCGGCCCTTGCCGCCGAGGACCCGGTGAGCCGCAAGGTGATCGCGGATCTGCGCGTGCATGGCATCGTGGACTTCGTATCGAGCGCCCGCACGGGAACCGTGGACTATCGGCCGGTCACCCGGCAGATCAAGCGGTGGATCGAGGCGCGCTTCCGCGAGACGGTCCTGGAGATTCCGCAGAAAGCCCAGGTGGCTTTCATGGACGCCTTCCGCGGCGTCGCCTACATGTATGACTCCCTTCTCAACGAGCCGACGAGCCCTGCCCTGCGCGCCGGGCACTCGCTGGTGACCGCCTCGACCGCGGACCACGAGGCGTGGGCCCGGGAGCAGTCGGTGGGGGCGCGGGATTCCATGGCGGCGCTTCAGGCCACGCTCATGGAGCAGTTCCCCGGGCAGTTCGTCGACGCCCTCACGGGGCTGAAGAACAAGGACTACTTCCTGAACGAGCTTCCCCGGCACCTCAAACGGCTGCGCGCCCACCGCGCGCCCCTGGCCTTCCTCATGATCGACATCGATCACTTCAAGTGGGTGAATGACGCCCTCGGCCACCCCCGCGGCGACGAGGTGCTGCAGGCAACCGCGGGCATGATCCTGGACAATGTCCGGGAAGGGGACCTCGCGGTCCGCTATGGCGGGGAAGAGATCCTCATCGTGGTGCCGTCGGACCTCCACACCGGCATCATCCTCGCCGAGCGCCTGCGATTCGCGCAGGAGAGCCGCGTGCTCGCGCGGGACGCGATGCAGGACGTGCGCAAGGTCGGCGAAGAGGGGGGCGCGCCCTGCGGCACGCTTTCCATCGGCGTCGCCGAGGTCGGCGGGATCGTGGACGTCCAGAAGGCGGTGGAGAAGGTGGACAAGGCGTTGTATGCCGCGAAGCTGGGCAGGAACGCGGTGGTCTTTGTGGACCCCGAAAAGGGCGACAAGGCGGTGGGGAACCTCACGTCCTACACGGAATATCGCAAGAAGGCGGGCTCGTCGCCCGCGTTGTAGAGGACTCAAGCGGCGAAAAGCCCTTGCACCCGGTAAGGGATTTCATAATACTAGACGTGACGGGCATGCCTTCGGCAACGCGCACCCCCCCGCATGCACGAGACGAGAGAAGGAGTCACGGAAATGGCAGAAAAAGCAACGTCTGCTTCTATAGCAGATTCGAGCAAGCCGAATGCGGGCCGGATCTACGACTTCCTTCTCGGCGGCAATCACAACTTCGAGGTGGACAGGCTCGCCGCGCAGCAGCTCCTGCATGTCGCCCCGTTCCTGCCGAAGCTCGTCCGGGTCATCCGCTGGTTCCTGGGCGAGGCGGTGCACCGTCTCACCGATGCCGGCTACACGCAGTTCATTGATTTCGCCTCCGGTCTGCCGACCATCGACCACATCAACCACATCGCCCCCCCGGGGACGAAGGTGATTTATTCCGACATCGATCCGGTGACGGTGGCCTACGGCCAGCAAATCATCAAGGACGACCCGAATGTGCGCTACGTCGTCTGTGACGCCGAAAAGCCGGAAGCGCTGCTGGCGTCCTCGGTCGTGTCCCAGTTTTTTGAAAGCGACAAGCCGGTCGCGATCGGTTACAACGGCATCTGCTACTTCGTGAGCGATGACGCCATTCGCCACGCGCTCAGCGTCCTGCACGCCTGGGCGCCGGCGGGCTCCCGGCTTTTCCTCTGCGACTTCGACGCGGCGGTTCCCACGCCCGCCATTGAGACCATCCTCAAGCTCTACGAGCAGATGGGGCAGCCGGGCTACCGGCGCACGCGCGCGAAGCTGGAGGAGCTCACCCGTCCCTGGAAGGTGGCGGCACCCGGCGTCATGCTGCTGGAGGACTGGATCTCCGTGAATAAGGACGTCGCCGAGGACACGACCAGCGCATTCGGCGGCGTGCTCAACGGCATGATCCTGGAAAAGTGAGCCCGGCGGCCGAATCCCTTCGGGCACGGGAGAGCGCGCTCGCGGGGATCTTCAGAAGCTCCTCCGCGACAACGCCTTTGAGAACCGCTACGCGATGCACCCGCGGCGGCTGGCGGAGCTGGGGGGTGAGCTCGCTCGCTTCTTCATCCAGTCCGTCACGGAGCGCGGCGGCAGCGATGCCTTCTCCTTCGGGCAGGAGCTCGCGCGCACCGGCCTCGGGGAAAAGACGCTCATCCTCCTCACGCAGCTCATGCCGCGCTTCTGCCGACGCGAGCTCCCCGGCTCCCCCGACGTCGATGTCATCCTCCAGCAGGTCGACGCGGCCTCCCTTGCGCTGCTCAGCGGCTTCATGAAGTTCCGCGAGAGCCAGATCCTCTCCGACCAGGAGCAGCTCCGCCGCGCGCTTGCCACCGCGCTGGAGAACCAGAGCCAGGAGCTCCTGGTGAAGAATCACGCCATCAATACCTCCATCAACGGGATCATCCTCGCCGACCTGGGGGGAAAGGTGACCTGGGTGAACTCGTCCTTCCTTCAGATGTGGGGCTACGCGTCGGCGGCGGAGGCGATCGGGCTCGACATTGGCGGTCTCTGGGTCGGGGAGGAGGACCGCCGGATCGTCCAGCTCCTGTCGCGCACGGGGGGATGGCGCGGCGAGCTCACCGCGCGGCGGAAGGACGGCTTGTCCTTCAGCATCGAGGTCTCCTCGTCGCTCGTGCGCAACGAGGAGGGGGGCGCCATTGGCCTCATGGCCTCCGTCATCGACATCACGGAGCGCAAGAGGCTGCAGTCGCAGATCATCCAGGCCCAGAAGATGGAAGCCCTCGGACAACTGGCCGGCGGCATCACGCACGATTTCAACAACCTCCTCACCGCCATCAGCGGCTACCTCCAGCTCCTCCTCCTGAGCGCGCCGCAGGACCCGCAGATGCAGAAGGACCTCCAGCAGATCAAGACCGCGGTGGACCGGGGCTCGGGCCTCACCCAGCAGCTGCGCTTCTTCACGCGCCAGGCGGCCGGCACACGCCAGATCATATCGTTGAACGACGTGGCCAACGAGACGTACGGCATCTTCCACCGCACCTTCCCGCCCGAGATCACCGTGGAGCTCGCCCTTGCCTCCACGCTCTGGACCGTCGAGGCGGACCCCAACCAGATGAGCCAGGTGATGGTGAACCTGTGCGTAAATGCCCGGGACGCGATAACGCAGTCGGGCGCGCACGCCGCCGGCGGAAAGCTCCGCATCGAGACGGCCAATGTCGCGCTCTCCCGCGACCAGGCGGAGAGATACGTAAACGCCGTGGAGGGCCGTTACGTCGTCCTGAAGGTGATCGATACCGGCATCGGCATGCCGCCGGAGCTGCTGGAGAAGCTTTTCGTTCCCTTCATCACCACGAAGGGACCGAAGAGCGGCACGGGGCTCGGTCTTGCGGTCGTCTATGGCATCGTGGCGAGTCACCACGGCTTCATCGACGTGCGGAGCGCCGTGGGAAAGGGATCGACCTTCGAGGTCTACCTGCCCGTCGCGGATCGCGAAGCGTCCCGGGTCGCCGCGGAGGCACCCGGCGGGGCATTCGCGGCCGGTCGCGGCAAGATCCTCGTGGTCGACGACGAGGCGCAGGTACGGGAGGTCATCTGCCGCACCTTCACCGCGTGCGGGTACATCGCCGTCCCCGCCGGCAACGGGCGCGACGCCCTGGAGCTCTGCCGCCAGCAGGGTGATTTCAACCTCGTCGTCCTCGACATGGTGATGCCCGACATGGGCGGACGGGAGTGCCTGGCGGGTCTGCGCGCGCTGCGCCCCAACCTCGCCGTCATCATCGTGACCGGCTATACGGCCGACGGGTCCGCGCTGGAGCTCCTCAAGGAAGGCGCCTGCGAGGTGCTGGAGAAGCCGATCGATCTCATGGCGCTCACGAAGACAGTCCAGAAACAGCTGCGCGGCGCCCCCGCCTGCTGACTCGCCCGGTCAAGGGCCCGTTCCCTCCGTCGATTCCCGGAAATCCGCCAGCCTGCGGGAGACCTCATCGGGCACGCGCGCGCGCAGCCGGACGCCCTCCGCGAGGTCCTCCTGGCTTCGGACCGACCCCCGGTCGTAAACGAGCCGCACGAGGTCGTAGCGGGCGTAGGGGAGGAGCAGGCTCACGTCGACCAGGCCGTCATCGAGGAGCTTCTCCATCTTCGAGAGGAGAGCGGGCAGCCCCGCGCCCGTGCGCGCGCTGATGGAAAGGGCATGCTCGTGCGTTCCCCCGAGCACGGCCGACATGCCGCCCGCGGGCAGGAGGTCCGCCTTGTTCCAGGCGAGGAGGCGCGGGGTTGCTGCCACTTTCAACCCGCCGAGCACCGTTTCCACGGCGGCGATCTGCTCGGTCGCGTGGGGATGGGAGCCGTCGACGACGTGCACGATGAGCGAAGCCTCCTCTATTCCTTCCAGGGTGGAGCGGAATGCCGCCACCAGGTCGTGGGGAAGCTTGCGGATGAAGCCGACGGTGTCCGTGAGAAGGGACTCCCTGCCGCCGGGCAGCGACAGGCGGCGCGTCGCGGGGTCCAGCGTCGCAAAGAGCTTGTCCTGGACGAGGACCCCCGCGTCCGTGAGCGCATTCATGAGGGAGCTTTTACCGGCATTCGTGTAGCCCACGAGGGCGATCATGGGGAGGCCGGCGCGCTGCCGGTCGTCGCGGTGGCGCAGGCGCTGACCGCGGAGCTCCTCCAGGCCCCGCCGCAGCACGGCAATCCGTCGCCGCGCCTGCCTGCGGTCCAGCTCCAGCTGCGTCTCGCCGGGTCCGCGCAGCCCCACGGGGCCCGCACCCGAACCGCCGACCTGTTGGGAAAGACCCAACCGCATGCCCGCCAGGCGCGGAAGCAGGTATTGGTACTGCGCGAGCTCCACCTGCAGCTTGCCTTCCCGCGAGTGCGCGTGCTGACCGAATATGTCGAGGATGAGCCGTGTGCGGTCGATGACGCGGATGCCTTCGCCGAGCCCCTCTTCGAGCTTCCGCTGCTGTCCCGGCGAAAGCTCGTCATCGAAGAGCACGTAGCGCGCGTTGCACGAATCCACGAGCTCCTTCACCTCCTGGACTTTTCCCGAACCGATCCAGGTGCGGGCGTTCGGCCGTCCGAGCTTCTGCCAGGTGGCGCCGGCAACCGATAGGCCGGCGGTTTCGGCGAGCTTGCCAAGCTCGTCAAGGGAATCCTTGATGCTCCACGTTGAGGTGGCGTCTTTCAGCTCGACGCCGACCAGGACGGCAAGGTCTCCGGGCCCCGGACCCATCGCTTCCTGGGTGAGAAAGTCTTTCTGCATGCTCTCCAGACAATACAGGATTCAGTCCGCGGCGGCGAGCCCCGCGATGCGTCCCGTGCTCCATGCGGCCTGGAGGTTGAAGCCTCCCGTGAAACCGTCGACGTCCAGGAGCTCGCCGCAGAAGAAGAGGCCGGGCACGATCCGCGATTCCATGCTCCGCTGGTCCACCTCCGTCAGGTCCACCCCACCGGCAGTCACCATCTCCTCCCCCTTGTCGCGGTCGACGATCGTGAGCGGCAGCCGGTCCATCAGCTCGACGAGCGACTTCCTTTGCGCGCGCGTGAGCACGGAGGCCGCGGCATCAGGGGAGATGCCGGCCAGCTCCAGGACCGTCTGGGCAAGGGATCGCGGCATGAGACCGCGCAGCGTGGAGAGGATCTGCTGTCGCGGCCTGTCGCGGACGGCGTCCATCAACCGGCTTTCGATGGCCTGCCGGTCGTGATCCTCCAGCACGGAAAGCCGCAGTTGCAACGGCGCGCGAGGGGACAGGGGAAGAAAGGCGCAGCGCGAGGAGACGCGGAACACGACGGGCCCTGAAATGCCTTTGTGCGTGAAAACAAGGCCGCCAGTCTCCTGCAGCGGCCGCATCCCCTCGGGATGGGCATCGACGCGCGCCCGGGGCAGCGACAGGCCCGCAAGACGCCCCGGCCAGGATTCCGCCGCGGTGAGACCCGTCAGCGCCGGGGCAAGAGGGGTCACCCGGTGACCGAGGGCCAGCGCGAGGCCGTAGCCCGAGCCCCGCGCATTCCGCCAGTCCCCTCCCGTGGCGAGGACGACGCGGTCGAAAGGTTCTTTCCCGCGCGGCGTTGCAACCAGAAAGCCCTCCGGCGCGCGGGCGATCGACGTGATCGGCTGCCGCGCGGAGATCTTCACGCCCGCCGCGTGCGCCTGTCCCTGGAGAAGGTCCCGCACGTCCTGTGCCTTGCCGGACCGGGGAAAGATCCTTCCTTCCTCCTCCTCCACGAGCGGCAATCCGCGGGAGCGGAACCAGTCCATGGTCTCCGTCGGGCCGAAACGGGAAAAGGCTGAAAGGAGAAAGCTTCCGCCGCGCGGATAATGTGCCGCCATTCGCTTCCCTTCCGATGAGGCATTCGTGAGATTGCAGCGGCCGCCGCCGGTCCTCAGGATCGTCGCAAGGGGAACGGCCGCGTCGAAAACAAAGACGGCGGCGCCCTTCTCCTGCGCGGCAAGAGCGGCCATGATTCCCGCGGGCCCGGCGCCCGCCACGGCAATGCGCGGCATGGGAGGAGTGTAGCAGGCCTGTTCTGCCGATAGCAATTCTCATTATGGTGACCGAGGGACGCAGTTCTCATTTTGTTCCCATGGTAGAAGGGCTTTTTTCATATGAAAGTGCCCGCCCGTCAGCTCCGGATGGTCCAAAATGAGACAATATGAAGTGCCCCCAGGTGGTTGCTACAACGTGGATCGGCCGTATCATGAGATTGGCGTCTCGATGCGGCACGCCACAAACAACGCACAAGGGGGCAGTCATGGGTATTGTACATTACGTTGGCATGGACGTCGACAAAGAAAAGATCGCCATAGCGATCCTGAGCGGGCGCGATCAGAAGCCGAGGGCCGAGACGGTGATTCGCAATGAAAAGAGCGTAATCCAGGCCTATTTCAAGAAGCTCCAGTCCGCGGGGGACCTGGTGACATGCTACGAGGCGGGATGTCTAGGGTATTCCCTGTATCGACAATTGACGGAACTGGGTGTGCCGTGTGCGGTGCTGGCTCCGTCTCAGATTCCACATCGTCCGGGAGATCGCATAAAGACCGATAGAAGGGACGCTGTGATGCTTGCTCGCGCACTTCGGAGCGGGGATGTGAGTGCCGTTCATGTACCCACGCGGGAAGACGAAGCGGTTCGCGACTATCTACGAATGCTGGAGGACATGAAGTCCGATCTGCGCAAGGCCAAGCAGCGCGTGCTGGGTTTTCTTCTGCGGAGGCGGATACGTTATGAACAAGGAGCCACATGGACGCAGCCGCATCGAGCATGGTTGCAGGCTCTTGAGTTGGAGGATCCGCTGGAGCAGTTGACTCTCACCGAGTACCGCTGCCAAGTCGACGAGCTGGAGGAGAAGTGTCGGCGGATCAAGGCGGGCATCGAAGAGATCGCGGCACGTAAAAGCTATGCCGAACCTGTAGCCAAGCTGAAGGCGTTCAAGGGCGTGGAGACGCTGATCGCCTTGTCGCTTGTTTCGGAGATCGGGGACTTTCGGCGCTTTGCAGGTGCGGATCAATTCATGGCGTTTTTGGGGTTGGTGCCCTCCGAGCGATCCAGCGGAAACAAGAGGCGCTTGGGAGGAATCACAAAGGCGGGTAATTCCCACCTGCGCAAACTTCTGGTGGAGGCCGCCTGGCAATACCGCAGCTACCATCCCAGTAGCACTCGGTTGATGAAACGACGCGAGGGTCTTTCTCCATCCTTGGTCAGCTATGCCAACCGTGCGTGCAGGCGGCTAAACAAGAAATTTCTGCGTCTGCTTTTTCGCGGCAAAGCTTCTCAGACCGTGGTGACGGCGGTGGCGCGAGAGCTCTCGGGGTTCCTGTGGGGCGCGATGGTTGATCGGGTGGCTTGAGGAGGCTGCGTATGCAATCGAGGCAACCGGGACGGATGGGGAAGGTTCGTGGCGAACGGAGAATCCTCGAGCGGTTCTGCAGGCAGACTATGGTCTGATCCTGGTAATGAGACGGAGGCAAGCTCCTGACGATCACATTGGCCTGCGGTAACCAATCCACGCATATCAGACTGGTCGATCGTCGGTTATGCCCTTCTCCATCTCTTCGGGTTGGCCTCGATGTTCAGAAGGAGTTCTAAAGAAAAAAGGAGGCTTTTAGAGCTTGACGGGGGCACATCATATCAGAACTGCTGTGTTCTGCCGATACACTACTTGACGGGGGTTGGGGAAAATATGCCCGGGAGTGGAAATGTCGCCCCGGAAAGCATGAAACCTCTTGCATTTGTTTTTTGACTGTAGTATGCATTGCAAAGAGACGAGGGGAGGGGACCCGCCTTTCGCGCGCTATCCCGGAGGCACGACAGGACGAACAGACCGCCCGCTCAGACACCAAAGGGGCATGGCCCCTTGCGAATGCCTCATGAGATGAAGGAGTTCCGACAGAAATGGAAACCAAAGTGCTGAGCACTGAGGAGGCAGAACCTCCAGGTACAATGCCCGTAGTCCAGGAGTTTGCCGAACTGGCCGGCATCCGGACTACGATGACCCGGTTCACGTCCTATTCCCGCCCGAGAAAGCCTTCGCCCGTTGCGCCCCGCTTCACCGTTTCCAATCGATCCGAAGAGTTCCGCGCGCGCTTCTTTCCCCTTGCCACGGCCGCCGAATGGTGCGACTGGCGCTGGCAGCTGCGAAACCGCGTCCGCTCGCTCGAGGACCTGGAAAAGATGGTGCGGCTCACACAGGACGAGCGCACGGCGATCGCCCGGCACACCGGATCGCTGCCTTTCGCCATCACTCCGTACTACCTGAGCCTTGTCGACCCCGACAACGCGGAACAGCCGCTGCGCCGTACGATGATCCCGGTAACGGATGAATACCTGCGTATGCCGGGTGAGGCCGCGGATCCGCTGGGTGAGGATGACGACAGCCCGGTGCCCTGCATCGTGCATCGCTATCCGGACAGGGCCCTCTTCCTTGTCGCCAACTCCTGCGCCTCCAACTGCCGCTACTGCACGCGGTCGCGCATGGTGGAAAACCCCAAGAACGACAGCATCTTCTTCCAGTCGCAGTGGGAAGAGGCCATTTCCTACATCGAAAGCCACCCCGAGATCCGCGACGTGCTACTCTCCGGGGGCGATCCCCTGACGCTCTCCGACGAGAAGCTGGACTGGCTTCTCTCGCGGCTGCACCGCATCCCCCACGTGGAGTTCCTCCGCATCGGGACCAAGGCGCCCGTGGTGATGCCCCAGCGGATCACGACCTCGCTCCTGCGCGTGCTGAAGCGCTACCATCCCCTCTGGATGAGCATCCATTTCACGCATCCGGAGGAGCTCACGCCCGAAACCGTGGAGGCCTGCGGACGCCTGGCGGACGCCGGCATCCCCCTGGGGAGCCAGACGGTTCTGCTGGCGGGCATCAACGACACCGTGGAGGTCATGACGCGCCTCATGCACGGCCTCTTGAAGGCGCGCGTGAAGCCCTACTACCTCTACCAGTGCGACCCGATACTCGGCTCGGCGCACTTCCGCACCCCGGTCCAGAAGGGCCTGGAGATGATCCAAGGCCTGCGGGGACACACCTCGGGATACGCGGTTCCGTCGTACGTGATCGACGCCCCCGGGGGAGGCGGCAAGATACCCCTCCTGCCCGAATACGTCGTCGGCCGCGACGGAAATGACCTCGTGCTCCGCAATTACCAGGGTCTCCTCTTCCGCTACCCGGACACGTTGGGCGCCAAACAAGAGCCCGCGACATGAGAAACACCTGCGCCGCGCCCGCAAGGGCCGCGGCGCATTCTTTTGTGCTTCACCCATGACGGCGTCGAAAATCGCACTTGTCTACGGTCGCGTCGACGCGGAAGCGCCGCTGGATGAGCGGGACGTGCTCGTTCAGGTCGACGCGGTGCGCACGGCTCTCCATTCCCTCGGGCATGCCACGATCGACGTGCCGCTCTCCCTGGACCTGGGCGCTGCTGCCGCGGCGCTTTCTGCCGCGGGGCCGCTGATCGCCTTCAACCTGGCGGAGACCATCGACGGGAAGGGGAGCCTCATCCAGCTCGCCCCGACGCTCCTGGAGAGCCTGCGCATCCCCTATACCGGGGCGCCCTCAGAGGCCGTCCTTCTCACCTCTCACAAGCTCCTGGCCAAAAAGACGCTGTCCGCGGGCGGCATCCCCACGCCGGCGTGGGCGTCCGCGAAAGAGGCCCTGAACGGCCGCCCTCCCGGTCCCGCCCCCTGGATCGTGAAGTCGGTCTGGGAGCATGCCTCCATAGGGCTGGAGGACAGCGCCGTGGCCGGCACGGAGGAGGAGCTGGTCCGGGAGGTGCGCCGGCGGGTTGCGCGCGAATCCATCGAGCACCTTTTCGTCGAGCAGTACGTCGACGGCCGCGAGCTCAATCTGGCGCTCCTGGGCGGCCCGGCCGGCCCGCAGAACCTGCCTCCCGCCGAGATACGGTTCGTCGGCTACCCCCCTGGCAAGCCGCGCATGGTCGGCTACCGTGCAAAATGGGACGAGGGCTCATTCGAATACGGCAATACCCCGCGGCGTTTCGACTTCCCGCCGGAGGACGAGGGGCTGCTGAAAAAGCTCGTCGCCCTGAGCAGGGAATGCTGGCGGCTTTTCGGGCTCGCGGGCTATGCCCGTGTGGACTTCAGGGTCGACGCCGCGGGGCGGGCCTGGGTCCTGGAAATCAACACGAATCCCTGCCTGGCGTTGGATGCAGGCTTCATGGCTGCTGCGGACAGGGCGGGATTGACGCTGGAACAGGTCGTCGAGAGGATCGTCGCCGAGGCGGCGCACCCCTCCGGCGGCTGCGAGGAGAGCAACGTATGAGCGTCCAGACAATCGGGTTCCGCACCACGGTCACGGAAAGCGACCCGCGCTTGGTGCGCGAGATCACCGATTCCACCGGTTTCTTCTATCCCGAGGAGGTCGAGACGGCGGTCGAGCTCGTCGACGACTGGCTCCTGAAGGGACCGCGCTGCGGATATCACTTTCTCTTTGCCGAGCAGGACGGCAGGACCGTGGGCTACACGAGCTACGGTCCCATCGCCTGCACGAAGGAAAGCTACGACCTGTACTGGATCGTCGTGGCGGGCGATTATCGCGGCAAGGGGCTGGGCACGCTGCTGCTGGAGCGGACGGAGCAGGCCATCGCCGCACTCGGCGGCACACGGATCTACATCGAAACTTCCGCGCGCCCCTTCTATCTCCCCACGCGCGCCTTTTACCTCGCGCGTGGATACAAACAGGTCGCGGAGCTGGAAGACTTCTATGCCCCCGGCGATGCAAAGGCCATGTACCTGAAGGTCATGCCAAAGGCACGCTGACATTCGCCTCCATCGCGGGTAGGCTCCTCAGCATGAAGCGCGCACTGCCCGGTCTCCTTGCCGGCCTCATCCTGTTCGACATCCTCCTGAACCTGCCGGGGCTCCGCACGGCGGCGCCCGTCGCCTCGTTGCTCGTGCCGTCGATCGACCTGCTCGTCGTCGGCGCGCTCTGCGCGGGAATTGCCCAGGCGGGAGAATCATCGCGGCAGGGTCTGCGCATCGCGATCAGCGCATTCGCAGCTCTCCTGCTCGTCTATGCCACCGGCGGCAGGTTCGGTTTCGGCATTGCGTTCCACCTCTTCGGGACCGCGGGCATCCTCGTGGCGGCAAGCTGCGTCGCGTCGCTGCTGGCCGTTGCGCTGGCGGGCGCGGCCGGCTACCTGCTCACGGGGCTTCTGGTGCGCGGGTTCGCGGCACCGCTGGTGCGCAGCATCTTCGTCCTTGTCATCGCGCTCTGCGCCGTGCTGCAGGTGCTCGTGGGCAGGCACGTCTTTGCCCCCAGCGTCATCCCGCGCATCGTCCGCGACATCGCCGCTCAGCTTCGATAGCGGGCCATCTCGGCCTCGACGCGCGCGTGCTCGGCCTGCACCGTCGCAAGCTCCTGCTCGGACAGGAGATGCCGGCAGAGAGCGAGCGGGATCCGCACGGGCATGTGGTGGGCGTCCGCCATCCGGGCAAAAGACCGCGTGACCTGTCGATAGTAGCTCGGTGCCGCATTGCCCCAGTCGGGCCGACCTGCCGGGACCGCCGGATAGAGACGGTCGATGCGGGCGGCAAGATCGGCATTATCTCCCGCAACCGCGCGCATGAAGTGCTCCTTCTGCCGCCCCTGCTTCAGCGTCATGCCGCCGAAGACCACGTACTGCGCGCCCGCGGCGGCCGACGCGGCGACGCTCCGCTCGATCTCGGCAGGAGCATCGCTCAGGAACGGGACGACCGGGATGAGGAAGACGCCGCCATTGATGCCGCGTCGCCGCAGCTTGGCAAGCGCCTGGAGACGCGCCGAGGGGGGAGGGGCACCCGGCTCCAGAAGCGCGCCAACCGTGTCGTCGGCCGTGGAGATGCTGAAGCTCACCAGCGCGCTGCCGGAGGCGGCAAGGCGTCCCAGGAGGTCCGCATCGCGCAGCACCAGGGATGATTTCGTGAGGACGTGGACGGGGATGTCGTACGTGGCGAGCAGCTCCAGCACCTCGCGGGTGATCCGGCAGCGGCCTTCCGCCGGCTGATAGCTGTCGCCCACGCCGCCGCCCAGGAGGAGAAAGCCTCCCTGGCGCGCGGAGGAAAAAAGCTCGTGCTGGACCGGCCGGTCCAGGCCCAGCTCCTTGCGGAGAAGCGCGATGGCATTCGCTTTCACTTGGACGTCCGCTGCGAAATCACCGTCGACCCGGTATTTCTCCGCCCGGCCGTCGCAGTAGGCGCAGTTGTGCGCGCAGCCGCGATAGAGGTTCATGCCGGCGCGGGACACGAAGAAGGAATCGATGCGCCGCGCCTTTCGCAGGAGTGTTTTTGCCGTGGATTCCGTGACGCCCATGGATCAGCGGCCAGATGAATGCCACCAGGAGTGGCCGGACGAATGCCGCCAGCAGTGGCCGGACGAATGCCACCAGCAGTGGCCGGACGAATGCCACCAGCAGTGGCCGGAAATGTGGAAGGGGATGTGAGATGCGCATGTGTAGGTTGCTCTCATCGAGAGACCTTTACCTCCATCGGGAGGCCCCTGCTTCTCACAATCCCCTTCAGTGATGAATGTGATTCATCGCGGTCATTATAGACCCCGGGCATTGTGAATGCAACGAAAATGTGCGCGTGATGCAACTCATTTCCTTTTCACGAGATAGCGCGCCGAGCGGACGCGTGGCCCTGTCCGTCATTGCACCTCGTGCGGGGAAAATGTAGTCTCTGCCTGATGGACAGCATGTTGAAAGCGCGTGAGATACACGCGCGGAGCGCCGTGATCGACGCGCACGCCGACACGTTCGGACGCTACCTCGATGCACCGGATGGTTTCTTCGGGGCCGGGCGGGAAGGGCACCTGGACAGCAGGAGGATGCGGGAGATCGGCCAGAATGTGCAGGTCATGGCCATCTATACCCCGCCTGAAAAGACCGGCCCTGCCGCGTTGGAATACGGGCGCGCCTTCCTGCGGGCAATCGACAAGGTATTCGACTCGCCGCTCAATCTGCGGCTCACCCCGCCGTATCGGCGCATCCTGACGGCCGCCGACCTCGATGAGGCCTGTCGGCCCGGCTGTTTCGGGTTCCTTCTTTTCATCGAAGGCGCCTCGCCGCTCTGCGGCAGCAGGGACAACCTGGAGCTTTTCCATCGCATGGGCATCCGGGGCATCACGGTCACGCACAACCACGACAATGAAGCGGCGCGGGGATGCTTCGCGGAAGGACCCGACAGCGGGCTCACCGCTTTCGGCAGGGAAATGGTCACGGCGATGTTCGACCTCGGCATGACGGTTGACCTCGCGCATTCGAACGAGCGGGTCTTCTGGGACGTCATGTCCATTGCCCGCCGGCCGGTGATCGATTCGCACACGGGCCTCCGCTCGTTCTGGGATCACCCACGCAACCTGCGCGACGAGCAGGTGAAGGCCGTTGCCGGCACCGGCGGGGTGGTCTGCATCGACTTCGTGCCCGATCATCTCTGCCTGCGCGCGGAGCCGAAGAAACCCGTGGGCATCGGCCAGGTCGTTCGGGTCATCACGCGCACCGTGGAGATCGCGGGCGTGGCGCACGTGGGGCTGGGCGCAGACTGGGACGGCTTCGAGGAGACCGTGGAAGGCCTGGAGGACTGCGCGAAGCTTCCGCGGCTCACCGCGGCGCTCCTGGACGCGGGGTATGCGGAAGCTGACGCCGCAATGATACTTGGTGGAAACCTCCAGCGCGCGCTCACGGGGGCAATGGCATGAGCGATCCGCTGCCGCACCAGGTAAGCAAGATCGACTGGGCGACGTGGGTGCCGACCGAGCGGGCGACGCTGCTTTTTGTCGTGCGCGACGGCAGCATCCTCCTCATCGACAAGAAAACCGGCCTGGGCGCCGGCAAGATCAACGGGCCCGGCGGACGCATCGACCCCGGGGAGACCGCCCTCCAGGGCGCCATCCGGGAGGTGCGGGAGGAGCTTTGCGTGACGCCTACGGGCGTGCGGGAGGCCGGCGAGCTTTCCTTCCAGTTCCTCGACGGCTATTCGCTGCACGGCGCCGTCTTCACGGCAAGCGGTTTCGACGGTGAGCTGTGCGAGACCCGGGAGGCGCGGCCGCGCTGGACGCCCGTGGACAGCATCCCCTACGACCGCATGTGGGCCGACGACCGGCTCTGGATCCCGCACATGCTGGAAGGCCGACGTTTCATCGGCTGGTTCATCTTCGACGACGATAGGATGCTCGATTCCCGGGTCCACGTCGACGCGCCCGGCCCGCGCTGATATAATCATATCATGGAGGAGACCGACGCCGCTCTTTGAGAGGACGCGTTCGCGGTCTCGCGGGAGCGTCCTCCCTGCCTGCCTCATCCTCGTCCTCGTCCTTGGCTGCGCCGGCGCTCTGCCCGGGACCGCGGAGTCACTCTTGCAGGTCGACGCCCTGGTCGGGTTCAACGGCCTGGCGCGCGAAGGCCGTTTCGCCCCCATCCTCGTGAGCATCGCCAACGCGGGCACGAGCATTCCCGTGGACGTGCGCCTCGTCGTCTCCTGGGGCAGCAGCCTGCGGGGGACCACGGACGGACGCGTCTTCACCCGGCAGAGCGTCCTTGGCGGCGGCGCGACCCGCCGGATCCCCTTCCTGGTGCCGCTGCCCCCGGACGCACGCTCACTTGACCTGAGCGTTTCGTCGCAGGGATCCGTGCTCGCCCACCAGAGCATCGACCTGCGCGGACAGGTGAGTCGTGACCGTATCGTGGTCGGCGTGGCGAGCGAGCTGTCCCTGGACTCGATCACGGCGCTGTCCGACGACACGGGCAATGTCCGCGTCGTGTACCCCCGGATCGACGATCTGCCCGAGTCCTGGGCGGCCTACGACGGCGTCGACATGGTGGTCGTCCACGACACTTCCTTCCAGCAGCTGCGGTCGTCGCAGGTGTCCGCGCTGGAGCGATGGGTCGTCACGGGCGGCGCGCTCGTGCTCACCGGCGGCGCGGCGGGCCTCCAGCACGCGGATGCCGGCTTCGGCGGGCTCATGCCCGTGCGCGTCACCGGTCTCGTCACCCGCACCGCGCTACCGGCGGTCGCGCGCCTTGCCGGCGCGCCCCGCGCCCCGCGCGGCAGCATCGTCGTGGCGCAGTCGCTCGTGACGACGGGCAGGACGCTCGCCCGGGACGGGGACCTGCCGCTCGTGGTGGAGCGACGCCTGGGCCGGGGCTCCGTGTGGTTCCTGGCCTTCGATCCGACCCTCCCGCCTTTCCCCGGCTGGGGCGGGACGCTCGCGCTCTGGCGCCTGATGGCGTCGCGCGACAGGCAGCCGACGCTCCCCGCGGATTCTCACGCGCCCCTGGACGACCCGTGGCTGCGCGTGATGCTCGCCTCCCCCGGTATGGCCGTGCCGTCGGTGATCCTCGTTCTCGCCCTCGTGGCGCTGTACTGCGCGCTTCTCTTTCCGCTCACCGTCGGCCGGCTGCTGAGGGGCATGAAGACGCGTCTGCGGATCGCCCTGCTTCTTCTCATTCCCCTGCTCGCGGGCGCGGGAAGCTGGATTGCCTTCGACAAGGTCATCTTTCGCGCAGCGCCGCGCTCCATCGATGCGGCCCTCGTGGAGATGCGGTCGGGCGACGGTCAGGCGCTCGTCACCGAAAGGGTGGGCATCGTCGCCTCCCGGCCGGGCACGGTGGACATCGCGGCCGGCATCCACGAGCTGCCGGTGAGCGAGATCAGTCTCCGGCTCGCGGGAGCCGCCGCGCGCACCCCTCCACCGCCGGGCTTCGCCGTGGCGGCGGGCGATGCAACGACGCTTTCGGGCATCGCCGTCGGCCGGTACGGCACAAGGCTCCTGCTTCTGCAAGATGTGGTTCCCATGCCCGTCACCGCGCGCGCCGTCCGCGCGGGATCGGAAGTGGCGGTCACGGTGAGCAATGACTCCGCGCGCGCCCTCCAGTCCTGCTTCTTCTGGACCGGCGGACGCGGCTACCGGCTGGGCGACATCCCTGCGAATGGCGTGGCGCGGGCGTCATTCGCGCTCGAGGACGGCGTGGCCCCGCAGGCCCTCCGGGTCGTGGACGATGCGACGCGGGCCGCGTTGTGGAATCTCGTGGCACCGGGCGTGAGCGGTCCCGCCGTCATCGGCTGGCTGGATGACAGCGCGCTCGCCCTTCGCGTCGGGGGCGCCGACGCGGTCGACGGGCGCGCACCCCTGTCGCTCCTCGTGGTGGAGTCGGAATGACATGCGCGTGAATCCATTCCTTCAGGAGGGGGTCAGGACCTATTTCGCGCATCCCGGCATCCTGCGGACCTACTTCTACCTGCCGACCGTTCTTGCCGTCGTGCTTCTCGTGGTCTGGCCGCGCGGCAGTCTTGAGTCGGTGCTTCGCAGCGGCCCGCTCGCCGACGCCTTCTCCGTCGTTTCCATCGCCTTTCTCGGTCTCCTTCTCTACCTCGGCGGGCGCTATGGCGCGGAGGATTTCTCTCCTGACACCATGGTCCAGCTTCGCAACTACGTCACCCTGACTCCCGTGCCGCTCCTTTCCGCGATCCTGGGCAAGGCGGGCTTCTTCATCCTCCACACGCTCTTCCTCCTGCTCCTCGGTGCACCCTTCCTGCTCGCGCCTCTGGCGGTCGGCGGGCTCACCGTGCCAAAGGCATTCGCCGCGTTCGCCATACTCGGGACGGCGAGCGTCGCGGCAAGGATGTTCGGCCTCCTCGTGCTGTCTCTGGTGGGCAGCAGGCCCCTGGTGAGAAATGTCATCCTCCTGCCGGGCATCCTGCTTCTGGTCATCCTGGTGCTCGTGTTTCTTCCGTTGCTCAGCCCGATCCACGCGCTTCTCAGCCTCGGCTCCACGCCGGCCGCCGGCGCCGCGGAGGCCGGCATGTCCGCCGTTGCCGCGAGCAGTCTCGTGGGCATCGGCGCTGCGCTTGTTGCCGCCGCGGGGGTCTTTCTCGTCCTGCGCGTTTCCCGCGGCAGCGCCCGCGGGCGGGGCTCGACCGATGGGTGATGCATTCAAGACGGGCGTGGCGGCCGTGCTCCGCCGGGCGCGGGCCGACGTCGTGCTCCGCCGCGGCTCGATCGGCCTTTTCTACGGCCTGCTTCCCGGACTTGCCGCCGCGGCGGTCGCGGGCAGCGTCAGGCTGCCTTTCCCGGTGGCCGGGGCGGCGGCGATCGGCGCTGTTGTCGGCCTGGCGGCCGGTATCGCGGCAGGGCTTTTCGCCGCCATCGACCCGCACGCGGTGCTCCTGCGCGGCGACCGACTGCTTGCCACGCACGAGCTTGCCAGCACTGCCCTTGAGCTTGCCGGACGCCCGTCGCGCGGCAGATTCGCAGAGACGGTCATTGAAGACGCGGCGGCATTTCTCACGGCCACCGCGCCGCGCAGGATGCTCGGCCGCCGTCGCCTGCCCTTCGCGCCATTCATTCCCGTCATCATCGCGCTCACCGCAACGGCGCTCCTCTTTCCCCTGGACCTGCGGCCGCTCTTTTCCCGGCCGGGCGGGCTGGACAAGGAGATGGCCGACATCGGGGAGGATCTGAAGGAACAGGGCCAGTCGCTCGCCGACGCGGCGCGTGAATCGAATCTTGGGCGCAGTCTCGCCCTTTCCCAGGAGCTCGCGCAGCTCGGGCGGGAGCTCGAGGCCCGCAAGCTTTCACTCGATGAGGCGCTGGACCGCATGTCCGATCTGGAAAACAGGCTCGGACAGGAGTATCAGCTCGCACTGCGGAACGGGGAGGCCACCGTGCCGCAGGCGGGCGCCGGAAAATCCGACGAATCCACCGGCCCGGAAGGCAGTGAGCCCGGCGCGCAAGGCGCCCCGGCCGATGGGTCCTCCCCGTCGGGAGAGGCGGGCAGCGCGGATCAGAACCAGAAAAGTCTCGGCGACGCGCTCGACAGGCTCCAGCAGGACAGGGGCCGGCTTTCGCGGCAGCAGGGCCCGGGTGACGGCCAGCCGGGGAGAGGCGCCCAGCGCCCCCCCGCGGGCGCCGGCACGACGGGCAAGGGCACGGGCGGGTCCGGGGATACCGGCAAGCTCCAGGGCCAGCAAGGCCAGGAGGGCGAATCCTCGGGGGACAGCCAATCGGACAGCTCCGGGCAAGGGCAGGACCAACCCGGCAAGAGCAACGGAAGCCAGCCGGGAAACGCCCCGGCGCCCGAGAAGACCGGGCCGCCCACCGCGATTGCGCGGGGATCGAAGGGACCCAGCCTGCAGGCGCAGGGGACGACCGGTGAGGGGGACATCGCCCGGCTGCTCGCGCGGTCGCTGCCGGACGCCGGCGGCGCCACGCTGCCGGATGCGACGGCGCTGGACCGGTATGCACGCCAGGCGGAAAGCGCCCTTGCGCACGACGAGGTGCCGCAGGACCTGCGGGAATACGTGAAGGGATATTTTACCAACATTGGCATGCCGAACACGGGCAAGTAGAGGCGGGGGAGCACATGGACGCACGAGAGCAGGCAGCATGGGTGATGGACAGGGTGCGCGCGCTGCGGGGCGAAATCGCCCGGGCCATCGTGGGGCAGGAGGGCATCGTGCAGGATGTCCTGATCTGCCTCTTCTGCTCCGGTCACGCCCTCCTGGAAGGGGTGCCGGGGCTGGGAAAGACGACGCTCATCAAGAGCCTCGGCCAGGCGCTCGACCTGGTCACGTCGCGCATCCAGTTCACGCCGGACCTCATGCCCGCGGACATCATCGGGACGAACGTGCTCGTCCAGGAGGACATGCAGGCCGCCGGGGCGAGCGCCGATGCGCGCCGATTCGTGCGGTTCCAGAAGGGGCCCGTGTTCGCCAACATCGTGCTCGCGGACGAGATCAATCGCGCGACGCCGAAGACCCAGTCCGCGCTCCTGGAGGCGATGCAGGAGAACGCCGTGACCGTGGGCGGCACCACCTACCCGCTCGCGCCTCCTTTCATCGTGCTGGCGACGCAGAACCCCATCGAGATGGAGGGCACCTACCCGCTTCCCGAGGCGCAGCTGGACCGGTTTTTCTTCAAGCTCACCCTCGGCTATCCCACGGCGGAGGAGATCGCCCAGATCGTGGACCGCACGACGACGGGCACGGCGCAGCCGCTTGCGAAGATACTCGACGCGGAGGCGGTGTTGCGGATCCGCGGCCTCGTGCGGGAGGTGCCCATCGCCACGCACGTGAAGGAATACGCAATCAGGCTCGCCATGGCCACCCGGCCGGGCACGCCGGCATCGACGGATCTTGCCACCCGGTACGTGCGCTACGGGGCAAGCCCGCGCGGTCCGCAGAGCCTCGTGCTCGCGGCAAAAGCGCGTGCCCTTTTCGAGGGCCGCATGCACGCCTCCTTCGAGGACGTCACGGCCGTCTCGCGCCAGGCGCTCCGCCACCGGGTGCTGCTCAACTTCGAGGGCGAGGCGGAAGGCATCTCCCCCGAACAGATCGTCGACGATATCCTCCAGCGCGTGGAGCCGGGCGCCGGCTGATGGACGAATCCCTCTTCGACCGGGATTTCCTGCGAAAGCTGGAGACGCTCTCCTTCGTCGCGCGCAGGATCTATCGCGGCGACACCCGGGGCAGCCACACCGCGGTGCGCCGCGGCACGAGTCTGGACTTCGAGGATTTCCGCACCTACCAGGCAGGGGATGACTTCCGCTCCATCGACTGGAGCATCTACGGACGCCTCGACCGTCTCTTCGTGCGCCTCTACGCGGAGGAGGAGGACCTCACCGTCCACGTGCTGCTGGACGCAAGCGCGTCCATGGCCTATGGCTCCCCGCCGAAGATCGACTACGCCCGGCGCCTTGCCGCGGCGCTCGGCTATGTCGGCATCGGGTCGCTGGACAGGGTGGGCGTGACGACATTCGCCGCCGGCAGAAGCGGCGCCCTGGCGCCGCGCCGCGGCAAGGCCCAGTTCTTCCACCTGCTGGAATACATGAGCAGGGTCGGCACCGCGGGCGGCACCGACATCGCCCGGTCGCTGCGCGACTACGCCCTGCGCTCCCGCACCCGGGTCTTGCCATCGTCATCTCCGATCTCCTGGACGAATCTCGCGAAGGCTACCGTACGGGGCTTCGCGCGCTTCTTTTCCACAACTTCGACGTGGTGCTCGTGCACGTGCTGGACCGGGAGGAGATCGATCCGCGGACCCAGGGCGCGCTGCGGCTGACGGATATGGAAAGCGGCAAGGCCCTTCCCCTCACCATCGACCGGCCGCTTCTTTCCGCATACAAAAGGCGCGTCGAGGGCTTCTTCGCCGAGACGGAGGACTTCTGCCTCAAGGCGGGCATCGAGTACCTGCGCGCCGCCACGCTCGTTCCCTTCGAGGACGTGGTCCTGCGCTACCTGCGGCAGGGGGCGCACCTGCACTCCCGATGAGCTTCGCGTCGCCCCTCTGGCTCCTCCTGCTCGGTCTCATCCCGCTCATCGTGATCCTGCACGCCCTTTCCGTGCGCTGGCGGAACACCCCCGTGTCGTCGCTTGTCTTCTGGGTGGAGGCCCTGCAGGAGCGCACGGCGCGTATGCGCCTGCGGCGCATCCTCGGGTCTCTCGTCCTCCTCTTGCAATTGCTCGCCGTGGCGGCGCTCGCGCTCGCCCTTGCGGGCCCCGGCCTCACGATCGGCAGCCTGTCGTCGACGGGGGACGCGATACTCGTGCTGGACGCCACCGCGAGCATGCAGACGCGCGAGGGGTCGTCGACGCGCTTCGACGCGGCGCGGGCGCGCGGCCTGGCGCTGGTGGCCGGCCTGCACCGGGGCGCGCGCATGGCGGTGATCCTTGCGGCGCGCGCCCCGCACCTCGTGCAGGCATTCACGGACGACCGTGCCGCGCTGCGGCGCGTCCTGCAGACGGCCGCCCCCACCGACGAGCCCGGCGACATGGCCGACAGCATGACATTCGCCCTGTCGCTGCGCAGCGCGCGCCGCGGCGACCAGGTTGTGCTGGTGACCGACGGCGCATTCGAGTCCCTGGGGGACATCGACGCATCCCAGCCCTGGATCCATGTTGTGCTGGTCGGCTCCCCGCACGACAACGCGGGAATCACCGGTCTTGCCTTCCGTCGCGCGGCGGCAGGCGCGGCGCCCTACGAGCTTTTCGTCGCCGTGCGCAACAGCGGCCGCCTGCCCCTCGCCGCGCCACTGCTCGTGAGCGTCGGCGGCGCCACAGTGGTCTCCCGGACGGTGAAGGTCGCGCCCGGCGAGCGGCGGGGCCTCAGCATCCCGTGGACGGGCCCCAGGACGGGACGCGTGGAGGCGCGCCTGCAGACCGGTGACGACTTCCCGCTCGACGACCAGGCCTATGCCGTCTTTTCCCCGTCGCGGCAGCTTCGGGTCCGCGTCGTCGGCGCAGCTTCCTATTTCACGCAGAAGGCGCTCTCCGCGCTGCCGGGCATCAGTCTGCGTACGGAGGCTGCGCCGCCGTCCGGCCTCGTCCGCGCAAGCCCTTCCACGGGAGGCGCGGACGGGGCCGCGACGGACGACGTGACGGTCTATGAGAACGTGCAGCCTCCGCCGCTGGGAACGGGAAATGGCCCGGGGGCCGACCCGAACCCCGCCGGCAGCTTCATGCTCTTTGCCGCTGTGCCGCCGGATCTGCCCGTGCAGGCTTCGGGATCCATCGCGCGCCCGCCGGTGACGGGCTGGAGTCGCAGCGATCCGCTTCTTTCCGCCGTCTCCCTGTCCGGGCTCACCATCAGCAGCGCGCTTGCGCTGGAGCCCGGGCCCGGTTTCAACGTCATTGCGGCGAGCGGGGAATCGCCGCTCATGCTCACCTGGGACCACGCCGGCCTGAAGGTGCTCCTCCTTGCATTCGATCCGCAGGGATCCGATCTTCCCCTGCGTGCGGGCTTCCCCGTGCTTCTGGCCAACACATTATCCTGGTTCTTCCCCGGGTGGCTTGCCGTGCAGGCCGACCAGGTGCAGGCGGGCCTGCCGCGCACCCTTGCCACGCAGGGGGCGACCAGCCTCACCGTCGTGAAGCCCGACGGGTCGCGGCTGCCGATTGCGGCATCCGGCGCTTCGGTGGATTTCCTGGACACCGACCGCACGGGCTTCTACGGCGTGGAAGTCGGTGCGGCGTCGAGCGAGTTTGCCGTCAACCTCATGAGCGACACCGAGACGGACATCAACCCCCGCTACGTCCCCCCAAAGACCGCTGCCCCGGAGTCTCCTGCGGCGCCGGCCCGATCCCCGATCTGGGAGGCCCTTGCCGCGTTCGCCCTGGCGCTCGTCCTGGTGGAATGGTGGGCGTGGCTGCGGTCATCCGGGAGGGCCGGCGCGTGAAATTCCTTTCCCCTTTCTGGCTCATCGCGCTCGCCGCCATTCCCCCCCTCCTGTTTCTCACCTGGCGCATCGTGCGAAGGGCGGAAAGCCTTTCCCCGGCACGACGACGCGTATTTTCGATCCTTCGCGCCGCCTCCATCCTCTTTCTCGTGCTCGCCCTTGCCGGGTTCATCCTGGCGCGCACCTCCGACCGGCTGTCGGTCCTCTTCCTTCTCGACCAGTCCCGCAGCGTGAGCGACGAACAGCGCGCCCGGGCGCTGTCACTCATCGAGCAGATCCCGGGGAAGGCTGGGTCGCGGAGACGCCGCCTCGCTCGTGCGATTCGGGGGTGACGCGGAGCTGGAGGAGCTCGTTCCCGGCAGACCTGTCGCGGCGGAGGGCGGGGACGTGGGGGAGAATACGACGAACATCGCGAACGCCCTCCAGTTCGGCCTGGCCCAGGCCGCCGGGTCCGCGTCGCCACGGGTGGTGCTCCTCACGGACGGCAACGAGAACCGGGGGAGCGCGGAGCAGGCAGCGGGCGTCGTGCGCGCCCTGGGTGCCCGCATTTTCCCCGTGCCCCTGGGTTCCGCCGCAGGCCCGGACGAGGTGGAGGTCTCCGTGGAAGACGTCCGCGCTCCCGCGAGCGTCCGGCAGGACGAGCCGCAGGAGGTCGTCGTCATGATCCGGAGCCGCACGCGCGCGCGCGCCCGGGTGACGCTCCTGCGGGACGCGGACCCCGTGGCCACCCGCGACCAGATCCTTGCCCCCGGGGAGAACGCGATCTCCTTTACCGGTTCCTTCCCCGCGCGCGGCCTTCACGCATGGGATGCCCTGGTGAGCGCGCCGGGGGACGTGCTCCAGCAGAACAACCACGCGCGGCGCTTCGTCTCCGTGAGCGGTCCTCCCCAGGTGTTGTATGTGAGCAGATCGGGCCGGCAGTCCCCCTCACTGCTTGCCGCCCTCGCGGCCCAGGGAGTCACCGCCGTACGCGCCGACCCTGCCGGTCTCCCCGGCACGCTCGCGGGGTATCTCCCCTACGACGCCCTCATACTCGACAACGTCCCCGGCTTCGGCATCTCCACGGAGAAGATGGAAACCATCGCGCGCTACGTGCGGGACGCCGGCGGAGGCCTCCTCATGGCGGGCGGGGACTCCAGCTTCGGCGCCGGGGGCTACTACAAGACGCCCATCGAGCGGATCCTGCCCGTGGACATGGACGTGAAGTCGCGCCTGGAGGTGCCGCGGGTGTCGCTTGTCCTGCTCATCGACAAGTCGGGCAGCATGGGCGGCACGGTGAGCTCGGGTGAATCGAAGCTCGACGTCGTGAAATCCGCCGCCCTGTCGGCGATAGAGTCGTTGAATCCCTTCGACAAGGTGGGGCTCCTTGCATTCGACGCGGACTGGCAATGGGCGGTGCCCCTCACGGACGCGGGAGATACGGCCTCCATTGCCGCCGACCTTTCCACGCTCACACCCGGTGGCGGCACGGTCATGTACCCGGCGCTCCAGGAGGCGGACCGGGTCCTCGAGGCGTCCCCGGCGCCGTTGAAGCACGTGATCCTCCTCACCGACGGGCTCACCGACGCGGGAGATTTCCAGGCCCTCGTGAAGAGGATGGCCCGCGCGAAGATCACGGTCTCCACCGTCGCCATCGGTGAAGACGCCGACGCGGCGCTCCTCCGGGACATCGCGCGCTGGGGGGGCGGCAGGACGTATGCCACGAGCGATCCCCGCGACGTGCCGCAGATATTCATGACCGAGACGAGACTCGCCGCGCAGGGGCTGCTCGTCGAGCAGAGCTTCCTGCCCCAGCCGTCCTCCGCGGGGGAGAGCACGCGGGGCATCAGCTTTTCCGGCATGCCGGCCCTGAAGGGTTTCGTCCTTACTTACATGAAGACCGGCGCCGAAATGGAGCTCTCTGCGCTGTACGGCGCGCCGCTCCTTGCAACCTGGCGCTACGGCCTGGGCCGCACGGCGGCGTTCACCTCTGATTTCCGGGGTCGATGGAGCGGCGCGTGGCTGGGCTGGAGCCAGTTCCCCCGATTTGCGGCCCAGCTTGTGCGCTGGATCGAGAAGCCGCCCGACAGCGGCATCCTCCATCCCCGGATCATCATCAGCGGGGGCAAGGCTTCCGTCACCGTCGACGCGTGGGACGCCACCGGCGCTTTCGTCAATGGGCTTTCCCTCGACGCCATCCTCCTGGGGCCGGAAAGCGACCGGGTGGAAACCACCGTTGCCCAGACCGGCCCGGGGCTCTACGAGGCGAGCGTGCCCGCGGACGCCGTGGGCGACTACGTCCTCACGCTCTCTGCGCATGCGGGGGCTGAGAGCGTCGCCCCCGTCACGCTCGGCGCGAATGTGCCCTACTCCGACGAGTACCGGATGCTCGGTGTGGACACGACCCTTCTGGACCTGCTGGCCCGGCAGACCGGCGGCCGCGTGATCGCCGGGCCGGATGATCGCCCAGGGCTCGATGCGCTCCTGCGCCGCGAGCCGGGCGCCGCGCCCGTCGGGGACACCGCCTGGCAGTACATGCTTCTTGCCGCGCTCGTCCTCTTCTTCATCGACATCGTGGTCCGCCGCATCGCCATCCCCGAAGGATTCGGGGCGCGGGTGTCCGCGCGGCTTGCATCCCTGCGCGCGAGGCGCCGCTATTCGATCGACGAGCTTTCCGGCATGGTGGCGCGGGGCAGGGAGGAGGAGAAGGCGAGGCTGCGGGCCCGGATCTCCGGCGCAGCGGGCGGCGGAAAGGTCGATCCCGAGCTCGCGGCGTACCTCTACATCGCGCGCCTGCGCAGCAGAAAGGCCGCGGAGGAGAAGGAGAAGAAGTAAAGGGAGGACGTCACGAGGCTCAGCCCGGCCCGTCCAGCAGCTTCCGCATCCGCCTCATGTTGTCCAGAAGCCCTGCCGCGCCGTCGAAAAGGGAAGAGCTTCCCGCGACCAGGATGTCGGCCCCGGCAGCCACCATGACCGGGACATTGTCCCAGCTCACGTTTCCATCCGCCTCGACGTCCATCGCAAGCTCCCGGTCGGCGATGAGACGGGAAAGGGCCGCGATCTTCGCGATGGTCGTCGGCACGAGCTTCTGGCCCGCGAAGCCGGGATTCACCGTCATGATGCAGACCATGCTCACCGACGGCAGCATCTCGTCGATGGCGGCCAGAGGCATGGCAGGATCCACGGCAATGCCGCAACGCGCCCCAAAGGAGCGGATGAGGTCGAGCGTGCGGAAGGGGTGCCGCGAGGTCTCGGGATGGAAGCAAACCGTGGCACCCGGTATCGCGGCGAATGCCTCGATGTGCGCATCGGGGTCTTCCACCATGAGGTGAATGTCCAGCGGCAGGCGCGAGGACTTCGCGAGGGCCCTGCAGAAGCCGGGCCCGAGGGTGATGTTCGGCACGTAGTGGCCGTCCATGACGTCGACGTGGAGGAAGTTCGCACCCCCCTCTTCCAGGACGCGCACGTCGTCGGCCAGGTGGAGAAGATCCGCGCACATGATGGAGGGGGCTATCCGGACGGGCTTCATGCTCGACTCCTCGCGTGGCACTGTAGGGCGGGGGAGGCGTCTTTCGCAAGCCGAGGAGACAGCGCGGCGTCATCCGGCGTGCGCGCGGCAGACTTGATCCCGGAGGCCGAAGCGGGTACGTTGTGGCGGCGGAAAGCTTGCAGAGACGAAAATAGGCGAAGGAGGCCTTATGATCGACTTCAAGAACCGGGAAGCGTGGCTCGTCACGGGCAGCCAGCATCTGTACGGCAAGGAAACATTGGACAAGGTTGCCGAACATGCGCGCGAGATCGCCCACGGCCTTTCCGCCTCTGCCGGCATCCCTGTCACGCTGGTCTTCAAGCCGGTCGTCACGACCCCGGACGCCATCCTGCAGGTGTGCCGCGAGGCGAATGCCGCGCCGTCCTGCATCGGCATCGTGGCGTGGATGCACACATTTTCTCCCGCGAAGATGTGGATCGCGGGGCTCTCCGCGCTCGCCAAACCCTTTGCCCACCTCCACACGCAATTCAATCGGGACATCCCCTGGGCGTCCATGGACATGGATTTCATGAATCTCAAC
The DNA here is from genome assembly GCA_963781885.1 of uncultured Spirochaetota bacterium. Taxonomy (GTDB): domain Bacteria; phylum Spirochaetota; class Spirochaetia; order SZUA-6; family Fen-1364; genus Fen-1364. Next base: position 93,258 of record CAWAHW010000003.1, read on the forward strand.
CAGTCCGCGCACGGCGACCGCGAGTTCGGCTTCATCGGCACGCGCATGCGGCGGGAAAGGACCGTGATCGTCGGTCACTGGCAGGAGAAGGACGTGCAGGAGGAGCTGGCGGTCTGGATGCGCGCAGCCTGCGCGTGGCACGACGCCCAGGGGCTGCGCGTCGCGCGCTTCGGCGACAACATGCGCGAGGTCGCGGTGACGGAAGGCGACAAGGTGGAGGCCCAGATCAAGTTCGGCTATTCCGTGAACGGATTCGGGGTGGGGGACCTCGCGGCGCGCATCAAGGACGTGAAGGACGCGGAGGCGGGCTCCCTCCTCTCCGAGTACGACGCACAGTACGACGTGGCAAAGGAGCTGCGGCCCGGCGGCGCGCGGCGCAAGGACCTGCAAGAGGCGGCGCGCATCGAGGTCGGCATGCGGCGCTTCCTCGACGAAGGGGGCTTCAAGGCGTTCACGACGAGCTTCGAGGACCTGCATGGGCTCGCGCAGCTCCCCGGTCTTGCCGTGCAGCGGCTCATGGCCGACGGCTACGGCTTCGGCGCGGAGGGGGACTGGAAGACGGCGGCGCTGGTCAGGTCGATGAAGGTCATTGCGGCGGGGCTTCCGGGCGGGACGTCATTCATGGAGGACTACACCTACCACCTGGATCCGGCGGGTCAGAAGGTGCTCGGCGCCCACATGCTGGAGGTCTGTCCCAGCATTGCGGCGGGCAAGGCGTCACTGGAGATGCATCCGCTCGGCATCGGGGGGAAGGACGACCCTGCCCGGTTGGTGTTCACCGCGGCAAAGGGCCCGGCGCTCAATGCCTCCATCATCGACATGGGCACGCGCTTCCGCATGATCGTGAACGAGGTGGATGTCGTGCAGCCCGACGCACCGCTGCCGAAGCTTCCGGTCGCGCGCGCTCTCTGGATACCGCGGCCGAATCTGAAAGTGGGAGCGGCGGCGTGGATACTCGCCGGCGGCGCCCATCACGCCGGCTACAGCCAGGCAGTCACCGTCCGCCACCTCGAGTGTTTTGCCGAGATGGCGGGCATTGAGCTCCTCCTCATCGACAGCAAGACGGAGATCGCCCAATTCAAGAAGGAGCTGCGCTGGAACGCGGCGTACTGGGCGCTCGCCCAGGGGGTGTAGCCCTTTTTTGATCGGTCCGGGGACTCGAGAGTCCCCGGACTCCGATTCTCAGTCCGCTGTCTCCATGTGCAGGTACATGGACTGCAGGCCGACCATGCCGGGGCCCGTGAAGCGGTTCATCACGAGATTCATGCCCGCGAGCATGCCCGTGGACAGTCTCTGCATGTTCGTTTCCATCTTCACGCCGGGATCCTTGTACAGCCAGCCGCCCGGCTCGATGTCGATCTGCTCGCCGGCCGCGAGGTTCTTTTCGAAGACATTGCCGTAGCCGTGCAGCCACAGGATGCCTTCCGTTTCCGGAGCCCGGAACTTGTCGATGAAGAAGCCGCTGCCGCCGAAAAGGATGTTCGCGACCCCTTTCACGCGCTCGAAGGTATAGTCCACGTTGCCCGTCGCGGCGAGGAACTGGTGCTCGCGCACGTGCACCTCCTGGCCCTTCTTGAGGTGGATGGCGGCAATGTGGCCCGGCCCGTCGCGGCTGAAGGCGATCTCTCCCGTGCCCTTCGCTTCCGTGACGAAGATCTGGATGCCCGCCATCATGCGCTTCATCATGCCCTTCATGGGCTTGATCCCGATCTGCACCCCTGTGTGCTTCCAGAGAAGGATGTGATGCTCGTAATACACGGAGGCGCTTCCGCTGAGGTCAACGGTCAGGACGGGAACAAGCTCTCCGTCCAGATGGTAGGTGACCCCTGCGAAGGTCTCCTCCTTCGCGCTCGTCGCCAGAAGGACCGGTCTTTCCATGCTTTCCTCCTCGAAACAGGCTGTGGCAGGGCACATGACCCCGCGAGTTTCAAGAGTAGCGCCCGCCCGGGGAAGGGTCAACAGAAATGCTCAGGAAGCGGGCCTTTCTTTCGGGGCGCCGAACGCCGCGCGCACGGCGTCCTTTGCCATGCCGACGCCCGTGAAAGACGCCGACGCCTGACCGGGGGAAGGACGCTCCGAAGGCTCCTCCGGGCCGATCAGGGTGTCGAAGCCCCGGTCGTGGCAGGCGCGGCCGCGCTTTTCAAGCCCGGGCACCGCGCGCACTTCGCCGGTAAGGCTCACCTCGCCGACGATCGCCGTGCGCGCGGGGAGCGGCGTGGACACGCGCGCCGAGTACAGCGCCATGGCGAGCGGCAGCTCGACGCCCACCTCCGCCACGCGAAGACCGCCGGCCACGTTCACGTAGATGTCGTGCTCGGCGAGGTGCAGCCCGAGGTGCTTTTCCAGCACTGCCGCCATCCGGGCGACCCGTCCGCCGTCGATCCTGTCAGAGTAGATGCGGCTGATGCCGCTCTTGGCCGGCACGGTGAGGGCCTGTATCTCCACGAGCAGCACGCGCGAGCCTTCGAAAACCGGCGCAACCGCGACACCCGGGGGGATCTCCCCGTCGCGACGGGTCAGGAAGAGGCTCGACGCGTCGCTTACCTCCTCCAGGCCCTCCTCCGTCATGCGGAAAAAGCCCATCTCGTCCACGGAGCCGAACCTGTTCTTCACTGCCTGCAGCGTCCGCACCTCGGCGCTCGCCTGGTCGAATGACAGCACCGTGTCCACGAGGTGCTCCACGAGCTTCGGTCCCGCGATGGCGCCCTCCTTCGTGACGTGAGCAACGAGCAGGAGACCCGAGCCGCGCGAGCGCGCCCAGTCTGCGAGCTCCTGCGTGCAGACCTTGATCTGGTTGACCGTGCCGGGCAGGGCGTTTATTTCGCGCGTGTAGAGGGTCTGCAGCGAGTCGATGATGATGAGCACCGGCTTCACCTTCTCCAGGACCTGCACGATGGCGGTGAGCTCCGTCTCCGCCAGCACCTCGATGCGCTCCGAGGAGACGCGAAGCCGGTCCGCCCGCATGCGAAGCTGACCGGGGGACTCCTCACCGGACACGTAGAGGCTCCTGCCGGGGGCGGCAACGCGCGCGGCGATCTGCAGCATGAGCGTGGACTTGCCGATGCCTGGCTCCCCGCCGACGAGCACGGAAGAGCCCCGCATGAGCCCGCCTCCCAGCACCCGGTTCATCTCTTCGATGCCGGTGTCCAGGCGCATGCCGTCGCGCGTTTCTATTGATGACAAGGGCACCGGAAGGGCGGCGGCATGCGCGCGCGCCGCCGCGCCGCGCGGCGGCTCCTCATCGGCGCTCGCCTCCGCAAAGCTGTTCCATGTCCCGCATTCCGGGCATCGGCCCAGCCAGCGCGGCTCCCGGTGGCCGCAACCCGCGCATTCGAAGAGAGTCCTGGTTTTTGCCACGCTTTTCCTGCTGCCGAGCATAGGGGCGTCCCGCCGCGCTGTCAATTGCGGGCGCGCGGCGTCCGCGCGCGGAGGCCGCTCTGTTGAATGCTCCTGCCCGGCATACTATGATCCCGACGAGAGACTTCCTTTGAAGGTCAGTCAGCCAGGATCCCGCTCCATCCTCATCGTCTCGGACAATGGCGTGGCCGTGCACGTCCCTTACCGCATGGACTGGAACGGGCAGGAGCGGCCCGCGGAGAGCATCGTGCTCACGCCGCCCGGCAAGGCCGGCCGAGGCGGTACCCCGAATCCGGACGCCCGGCCCGTGGCCTGGGAAGTGCGGGCCTTCTTCCTTTTCGGCGAGATCAGGGACCGGATCACGGCGGACCAGGCGGGCATCTGCCTGGAGAGGTCCTGGCTCGTGAAGACGACCGGTTCGCTCCATCTCAGCATCGACGTCGAGCTCGACGCGGCGGAAGACCTCCAATGCCTCTTTCCCGGGGTGCATGCCGCAGCGGGATTGCCGGCCGCAACGCTCTCCTTTCTGGCCGAAAAGACCAGCTATCCCGCGGGGTTGCTGCTCTCCTTCGGCCGCAAGGGCGTGCTCGTCTTCTCCCGCTCGCCCCTGTGCGAAGGCACGCCGGCGAGCATCGGAATCGCCCGGCCCGAGCGGCAGGACGAGCCGTCGCGTCTCCAGGTGACGGTGAGGTTCCCGGGCGTTGAAGAGCCGCCGGTCGCATCGGGCCCCGACCAGCCGACGTCCAGCCGCCGCAAGAGGTCGTACTGGACTCTCCGGGGAGTCTCGAACGCCGGCACGAGCTATTCCTGGTCTCCGCCTCCCGCGCGGGGCTCGTTCTGGGGGGTGCCTCTTCCGTGCTCCAGAGACTCCGGCCGCGCGTCGGGCGGAAGCTTCCGGCGGAGAGAAGCGTCGATGAGGCGATCCTGGCCGATGCAATGGACGCGGCGCTTTCCACGCACTTCGTGCAGGCGGGCGGCGTTGCCGGCATGCGCGAAACGCCCGGCAGCTCGTGGCTGTCCTCTGCGGCGGGGCTGGGCAGCGCTCTGGCATTGCGCAGGCTGTTTCCCGGCGACGAGCGCCGCGGCGAGCTTGCCTTGCGGCTTGCTGATTTCGCGCTCAAGGGACAGATCCCCTCGGGCTTCTTCCACGAGAGCTACAACGTCGAATCGGGGCGATGGAGAGGCGTGCGCGGCGAGACGGCCCGCACCCTGCTGTCGCTCGCGCACTCCGCGCATATCGCCGAGCTCCTGCTCGACCTCGTGGACGAGCTGTCGCGGGAGGGCAGGCCCTTTGAGAAGTACTATCTTGCGGCGCTCAGATTCGTCGAGTTCTTCCTGGATGAGAAGGGCAGGCTCAGCATGCCGGGGGCGCTGCATCTCCCCGCTGAACGCTCGCCCGCGTCAGCCCATCCCTCCTCGCTCGGCGGCCTGGAGCTTTTCTTCCCCATGGCATCCGTCTATGTCCGGACCGGGCGTGACCGGTACAAGAAAGCCCTCGACCAGCTCGTGAAGCGCTTTGCCGGCCTGGGGTGGGACCCCTTCCAGCCGCCGACCTCGCGCGAAGGGCGCGGACCGGACTCTGCCGGCGCGCAGCTGGCCGCGCGCCTTTTCCTGCGCATGCGCGGCCTCGGATGGAAGACCGTCGAGCAGCCGACCAGCAGCCGCGCCGAGGCCGCGGTGCGCGCAGGGGAGAGCGCGCGGCTCTTCGCGTCGCTGCTCGTGCCCTGGGTCCGCGTGCACGCGGAGGAGCCTGCCGCGAAAACCGCGCCGGCGGGCTGCATCGCCGACTCCGCCGAGCGCCAGAGGCTCCTCTTTTCGGGAAATGAGACGGCGCTTCTCCTCCTGCGGCTTGGCGCGCTCTGCGCAGATGCGGATGTGAAAACACTTCTGCGGTCGATCGCGCGGCTTTGTCTTGAGGCTTCGGCTGCCGCCCCTCTGGGCACTGCCTGGCTTCAGCATACCGCGTGGAACGAGGAGGGGAAGACGGACGGGCGCCGGGGAAAGAGGGGGCCCGTGGATTCGCGTCGGCTCGCCCGGGAGGTGCTCGCCGCGCTTTCCATCGCGGCGGAGTTCCCGAGGATCTAGAAGAGCTTCCGCGCGATGGGGATGCGGCGGCCCGTGCCGAAGGCCTTCGGCGACACCTTCAGGACGGGGGGCGCCTGCCGCCGCTTGTATTCGGCCTTTTCCACCATCGCAATGATGGAGCGCACGAGCGCCGCGTCGAAGCCGCATCCGGCGATGTCGGCGGCCGACATGTTCTTTACCAGGTACTTCTCCAATACCGCGTCCAGCGTCTCATACGGCGGCAGCGAGTCCTGGTCCTTCTGGTCGGGACGCAGCTCGGCGGAGGGTGCCTTGTCGATGATGGCCTGCGGTATCAGCGGCGTGCGCGCATTGATCCCGCGGGCAACCGCGTAGACCTGCACCTTGAAAAGATCGCCGATCACGGCGAGCCCGCCGCTCATGTCGCCGTAGAGCGTGCAGTAGCCGGTGGCGAGCTCCGACTTGTTTCCCGTCGTGAGCAGGAGCGAGTTGAGCTTGTTGGAGTACGCCATGAGGAGCGTTCCCCGGATCCTCGCCTGGATGTTCTCCTCCGTGATGTCGGGCGCCCGGCCGGCGAAGACGGGCGCCAGCGCGCGCAGGTAGGTGGAAAAGATTTCCTCGATGGGCAGGATCTGAAGCTCAAGGCCAAGCGCCTCCGCAAGGGCGCGCGCGTCGGTGACGCTGCCCTCCGACGAGTAGCGCGACGGCATGCCGAAGACCTCCACCTTGTCAGGGCCCAGCGCCTTCACCGCGAGCACGGCGACGAGCGCCGAATCGATGCCGCCGGAGAGCCCGAGATGCACCCGGGTGAAACCGCATTTCCGCACGTAGTCGCGGATGCCGAGCACGAGGCCGGCCTCGATCTGGCTCACGGGATCATCCGGCAGGGGGACGGCGGGTCCCGTCGCGGCCGTGTCCACGACGGCAAGCTCTTCTTCGAATGCCTTGCCCAGGTGAACCAGCGCGCCGGCGGCGGACGTGAGCATCGACTGGCCGTCGAAGATGATGTTGTCGTTCGCGCCGACGGTGTTGACGTAGACCACGGGCACGCCTGAGTTCTTGCCGATGCTGGAAAGCAGGGCGAGCCGTATGCGCGGCATGCCGGGATGGAACGGCGAGGCTGAGGGGGAGATGATGAGCGTGGCGCCGGCATCCAGAAGCTCGGCGACAGGGTCCACGGGGTAGCGCAGGCCCGCGGCGGCCTCCGCCTCCCACCAGATGTCCTCGCAAATGGCGATGCCAATGCGCTCGCCGCCGAACGGCACGACGGTGCGGCTTTCCGCACTCTCGAACCACCGCGCCTCGTCGAAGACGTCGTAGGTGGGAAGCAGGGTCTTTGCCTGTGTATGGATGATCTTTCCGTCGCAAAGGAGCGAGGCGACATTGCGCAGCGCCTTGCCGGGCCTGCCGCGGTTGCGGTCCACGTAGCCGACGACGATGCCGATCCCCTTCGGCGCGCCGGACTGCACGCTGCGCAGCGCCTTCAGGTTCTCCTCCACGAACACGTCGTATTCCAGCAGGTCCATGGGCGGGTAGCCGCAGAGGCAAAGCTCGGGAAAGACCACGAGGGCGCAACCGGCCGCGGCCGCCTGCGTGGAGAGCGCGACGACCTTCGCGCAATTGCCCGTGAAGTCCCCGATCACCGGGTTGATCTGGCCGCAGGCGACCTTCATACGACTCTCCTCATGCGCCCCAATCTACCAAGGAAGGCCGGCAGGGGCAATCCAGTGCGCGGCGCGATGCAGGGCGGCGTTTTGAATTGACCCTCGCCGCCGGTCACGGTAGTATGACGCGATGCCCCGCACCGTCCTGATCACCGAAGGAGACTCCCCTCTGGGAGGCGCGCTCACCCGGCTGCTCGCTGCCCGCGGTTTCAGCGTCGTCGCGACGCGCGACCGCGCGGGCTCCGATGCGACGATGCCCGCGGGCTCGCTTGCCCACGTGCACGCGGTGGCGTGGAACCGCCGCTCGCCGGTGTCCGCGCGCTCGCTGATCCTCGACGCCGTGAGCCTTTCCGGTGCGCACGAAAACGCGGGCGGTCTCGACGAGGCAATCATCCTGGAGCCCCCGTGGCCCGCGGGCGCGCGGCTGGAGGAGGCCTCCAGCGCGGACATCGAGAGATCCTTCGACGAGGCAAAGGGTCCGCTGTTCGTCGCGCGGGAGGTCCTGGCTCTTTTCGCGCGCCGCGGCGCGGGGGTCCTTGCCTTTGTCATGGGAGCCCCCGGTCCCGGTCCCCTGGAGGCCGGGCTCCAGGCAGGCCTCCACGGCACCGCCGCCGGCATTCTCGCTGCCCCCCGGGACGCGTCAGTGCTCGTGAACGGTTTCCAGACCTCCTCCCCGGAGATTGAAGAGTACGCGCAATTCATCGACAAGACGCTCGAGGAGCGGGCGCGCAGGATCGGCGGCCGCTGGTTCACCTGCCCTGCGCGCGGAGGCTTTTTCCGCAGGGCACCCTCGGCCGGTCTCTCTCCGGGCAGGCGCGCCAACACGTCGAGCTGGTGCGCGCAAAAAACGAGCTCTGCGTCGGCAATCTGCTGCCGTCGGCGGGCAAGCCACCCCTGCAGCGCGGCGGGCTCCACCTCTGGCCTGTGCGCGAGCGACTCCTCCATGAACGTGAGGATGCACGACAGAAAAAACGCCTCGTCAGCGGGGTACCTGCCGTCGCGGGGAAAGACCACCCAGTCGGACGAGCCTGCCTCCGCGATGCGATAGCCGCACCGGGGGAGGAGCGTGAGCAGGTGCCTGCCGCAGCGGCTGTCGCCCGACACCACCCCGTCGACCACGCGCTCGTCCATGGTCCGGTGATAGGCGTCGACGACCAGGCGATCCAGCACGGGATCGATCTCGGGCTCCAAGGCCGTAAGACCGTCGAAGGTGATTGAAAAAAGCGCCCGCGCCCCCGGTGCTCCCAGCCGGGCGATGCTCCGCAGCGCAGCCTCGGGATCGAAGAGATCCAGGAACGCGTTTGCCACCAGGAGATCGGCGGGGGGGAATCCCGAGTCGAGATACGCATCGAGGGTCGATGCGGAAAGCTCGGCAGGGAATCCCAGCCCGGCCGGCAGCCTCCTCCGCGCCTCATCGACAAGACCGGGTTCCGCGTCGATCATCGTCCAAAGCGACGGCCGCAGCCTGCCGTCGGAGGCCACCCGACCGATCATCGTGCCGATGCCGCCCCCCAGCTCCAGGACCCGGGGGCGACTCCCCTCGAAGGCATGCACCATCGCGTCCCAGACGTTGCGGTTCAGAGACCTGTCGTCCACGCTCCTTTTTGCCGCCAGGTAGCGGATGAATGTCGTCTCCTCCACTCAGCGTGCCTCGAGCTGCTCCCCCAGGAAGGTGCGCGCCGCCTCCATGCTCGCCTGCCAGCCTGCGAAGGCCGCGAATCGCCGCCGCGCGCCAGCGCTGAGCGCGGACAGGCGCGCCCTGTCGGTCGCGAGCATCCGCAAGGCGCGGGCGAGCGCGCGCGATCTGCCCACCGGGAAGAGGATGCCGCTGCCTTCATCCACGATCTCCGGCGTGCCGCCCGCGCGGCTTGCGACGGGCACGACGCCAAAGCCCATGGCTTCGAGCGTCACGATGCCGAAGCCCTCGTACCGGCTGGGCACGACAAGAACATGGTGGGTGCGCAAGGCCTGCGCGAGGGAGTCGTCATCCAGGGTGCCCGTCCATTGCACGTTTCGTTCCAGCTGCCGCGTCCTGATCGACGTCTCCAAGGAGCGCCGTGTAGACCGGATCCACGTCCCGCGACCCTGCAATCGACAGGCGCCACCGATCCGCGGGAAGCATGTCCAGCGCCGGCACGAGGGTGTGCAGGCCCTTGCGAGGGATGACGTTCCCGACGAAGAGAATGCGCAGAGGTCCCGTCTCCGTGCAGCGGCGCGCGATCTCCTCCTCCGATGGTCCCGGGCCGAGCCTGTCTCCGCCCGGGGGCGCAACGATGGCACGCGCGGGCGCTCCCCGTAGCGATTCGACCGTGCGGCGGGTCGTCGCGGAGTTGAAGATGAACGCATCGACGCTGCGGAGGTAGGCGCGCTCGACGGCCACGTGCCCGCGGCTCCGAAGCCATCCGTCGCCTTCAGAAGTCCAGAGGTGATGGACGATGCCGACGATCGGCACGCCTGTTTTTACGCGCAGCTCGCCATTCAGCAAGTAGAGCGAGGCGTGGGCAAGCTCGTCCTCCAGCAGGAGGTCTCCCCTCCAGGAGAAAAGAGCTTCGCGGACGGGCGCATCCCCGTGGTGACCGCGCGCCTCCGCGTAGCTCACCCAGGGAAGCGAGATGATGTCGACCGTGTCGCCGTGCCCGCGCAGACAGTCGACGAGCAGGCGGTCGTACAGGAAGCCGCCGGAGATCGTTTCAATGCCGCCGTAAATGACGAGCCCGATGTGCATGCCTGCCTCAGCCTGTGACGGGGGCGGGCGCTTCATAGCCTGCCCACGCGGAATCGTTTTCCCAGAGCCTTACCGCGCACGACGTCCGCGCCGGAAGCCCCGTGGAGAGCCGCTCCCAGAGCAGACGCACGAAGACTTCAAGCGATGGGTTGCGGCCCTCGAAATCTGCAAGCTCGTTCAGGAGCGCACCCTCGTAGCGCGCGAGCGTCCGGCTCGAGGCTCTTTTCCACCTCGATGAGGTCGACGAGATAGCCGCGTGCGTCGAGCTCCGCCGCGCGCAATTCCCACTCGATGCGATAGGCGTGGGCGTGCGGCGCGCCCTCCGGTCCGTCGCTTTCCCGCAGGAAGTGCCGCGCGCTGAATGCGCGCTGGAGGCACAATCTGTACATCGAGTCAATGTAAAACTGCGCGGCGGGGCGAGCAAGACCCCCGGCCACGCCGGCCGCGGTACTCCGCGGCATTCGTAGCCTACCGTGGCTGCGGTATTCCGCGGCAATTGTATTCCGTGGCATTATTACGAACAGCATGGAAGCGCGGGAGCGTGTCCTCCTGGACATCAACACCCAGGACATCGTCTCGGCCATCGGGTGCCGCAATCTGCGGGTCATGCGCCGCTGGCTCGAGCTCGCCGTGCGCCGCCCCGCCCTTGCCTTCGCCCGGCAGGTGCTGGCGTTCGACGACGCCGTTGCCGCCGCCGGCATGCGCGACGCCGCGGCCGACCTCCTTTCCGTCTATGCGAACAGCTTCATCGTGCGAGGAACGGAGCGGATTCCCCCCGCAGGGCCGCTTCTCATCGTGTCCAATCATCCCGGCATGATCGATACCGCGGCCCTCTTTGCGGCCATCCCGCGAACGGACCTCCGCATCCTTGCCGCGGACCGCCCCTTTCTCCGCGCCCTCTCTGCCGTTTCGCGGTCCCTCATCTTCATACCCGACGACGCGAGGCGGCGCATGTCCGCGATGCGCGCCGCAATCGGTCACTTGCGGGCGGGCGGCGCACTCCTCACCTTTCCCGCCGGGGAGATCGAGCCGGATCCTGCCGTGCTGCCCGGCGCTGCTGCCGCCCTGGACCGCTGGTCTTCGAGCACGGCCACGTTCCTCCGGTTCGCCCCCCGCTCCATCGTCGTGCCCGTGATCGTGAGCGGTGTGCTGTCGCCCCGCGCGCAGCGGCATCCCCTCACGCGGCTTCGGCGGACGCGCAAGGACAGGGAGTGGCTGGGAGCGATGCTGCAGATCGTGGCGCGTACGGTCTGGAACCGGTCGTGGCCGGTCCATGCCCGCGTGGATTTCCTTGCGCCGTTCGCGGCAGGCGCGCTCGTCGGCCCGTCGGAAGAGACGACACGCATGGTGCGGGACCGGGTGGCGGATTTTCTTCACGCGTCGTGGGAGAAAATGACCTGAATCGTGTCCCCCGCGCCGGCGGCGATCATGCGATACGCCTCTGGCGCGTGAGAGAAGGGTATCCTGTGTGTTATCCATCGGGCGGGCGTGAGGCGGCGGATCGCATCCCACGCCGCGTCCATCCTGCGCGGCATGTCCCAGAGACCGGTCAACTCGGGCGCAAGGGTGCTCACCTGGCTGGAGATGATGCGCACCCTGCTGCGGTGGAATGCCGTGTCGAAAGCGTCGATCGTCGGCTGCCGGGTCCCATACCAGGATCCGATCACCAGACGCCCCGAGAAGGCGCAGGAGGCAAGGGCCTGCTGAAATCCCTTTGCCGCGCCGCTCACATCGATGGCAAGGTCTTCCGTTCCCCGCGGCGGCGATGCGGCCTGCGGATCGCCCGTGACGAGACCCATGACCGCGGCAGCCTCGCGCCTTTTTCCCTGCGGGTCCCACCCGGTCAGTTGCGCGAGGGGAAACCGGGCGAGCAGGCCGGCCGTGAGCAGGCCGATGACGCCCAGGCCGAATATGCTCACCCGTTCGGCCAGGAGCGGCCGCGCGTCGAGTGTGAGATTGACGGCCGTCTCGGCGTTCGCCAGAAACGCTGCGTCATCGACGCCGATGCCGTCGGGAACGGCGATTGCCTGCTCGACCGGTATGCAGAACGTCGAGGCGTGCGGCGCAAAGGCGAAGACGAGACGACCGACGCGCCCGCGGTCCACGCCCGCGCCCGCTTCCTCGATCCTTCCGACGCTCGCGTAGCCGTAGCGCAAGGGGTAGCGCAGCGGCGCGCGGTAGCCTGCAAGCGTGGCATCGACCGGGGACCCTTCCTCCAGGTAGCCCCTGTAGAAGAGCATCTCCGTTCCCGACGAGACGGCGCTCACGAGCGAGCGTACAAGAACCTCGCCGGGGCCCGGCGGCTCCTGCGTCTCCTCCCGCACCGTCACGTTTTCGGGTCCCTCGAACCAGAGAGCCTGCCGCGTCATGCCCGCGCCTAGAAGAGCATCGCTTCCATGAAGCGAGCCTGGAACTCCGGTTTGCCGCCCAGCTCCACGAAACGCGCGCGCCGCGCGGCCTCGGAGGCCTTCCTGCCGTACGCGCGCGAAAGGAGCGTCATCACGGCGCCTCGCAGCGCGGCATTGCCCACCACTTCCACGCGCGCGAGGTCCATGGGGGGGATGAGGCCGATGCGCATTGCTGCCCGCGCGGAAAGGCCCGCGCCGAAATTGCCCGCCAGGCGCAGCGCGTCCAGCTCGTCGACGGAAAGACCGCTCACGTCGAGGAGCGTGTCGATTCCCGTGCGCACGGCGCCTTTTGCCAGCTGCAGCTTGCGGATGTCGCTCTGTGCGATGTACACGCTCCTGTCCTCCGAGAGGGAGAAGGCCGATTCGCCGTCCTGGAAGAAGAGCCGGGCCCGGAGTGCGGGCTGCGCGATCTCCTCCGCGTCGACGAACCGACCGGTCGCATCCACGACGCCCCAGTCCAGGAGCTCTGCGAGCCCGGCGATGAGCCCCGTCCCGCAGATTCCCCGGGGAGCCGCATCGCCGACCGTGCGAACTGAGGTACTCCCGTCGTCAGCAATGGATACGTCGAGGATTGCCCCCTGGATGGCGCGCATGCCGCAGGAGATCTGGGCGCCCTCGAAGGCGGGTCCAGCAGCCGTGGAGGTCGTGAGCATGTCGCCATTCCGCGCGAGCACCATCTCCCCGTTCGTCCCGATGTCGATGGACAGGGTGGTCTTCTTTTCCTCCGGGAGGTCCAGGGCGACGATCATCCCGACGGTATCCGCGCCGACGTATGCAGAGACGAGCGGCAGGGTCTCCACGTACCCGTTCTCCTGGAATGTCCAGCCATAGTCGCGCGGCGGGCACCGCAGGGAGCGCGCCACGACGGGCACGTAGGGAACGTGCGTGAGCTGGTAGGGATCGATGCCGTTGAGGATGTGGATCATGATGGGATTGCCCACCACGACGGTTTTCACCACCTGTCCGGGGGAAACACCGGTCTCCGCGAGCATCTGCCGCGCGCCTTCTTCTATCGTACGCAGCGCGGCGGCGCGCACCGGGGTCCTGTCGGCATGGAAGCTCTGGGCGCGGGAAATGACGTCGGCGCCGAAGGAGACCTGGCCGTTCTGAAATGCCTTGCGCGACAGGCGCGCCCCGGTCTCCAGGTCGAGCAGCGCGATGTCCACGGTGGTGGTTCCGAGGTCCACCGCGAAGCCGTGACAGTGCGCGTCCCGACCGGCGAGCCAAAGGAGCTCGTTTTCTTCGCAGACTGCCTCGACGCTCCACTCACGTGCCCGCAGCATCTGCGAAAGCTTCTCCAGCGACGCCGGGTCGGGTGGGGTGGCCGCGATGCCCTGCCGCGCAAGGCCCTCTTCCAGGCGCTCCCAGTCGGCCCGCTCGTCCTCGAGGCTGGGCTGCGCAAGCTGCACCTTCACGCGCCGCGTCGATCCGCTTCCGATCGTCGTCTCGATGTCGTCATCGCGGAGGCCCTGGGTCCACGACCGTGCCGACATCCGTTCTTCGGGAATCTCGACCGTGCAGTCCTCCATCACGGGGAGCTGGCAGGCAAGCCTCACCCCGCCGGCCGCCTCGCTCTCCTTGAGGCGTCCTTTTCCCGCCGCAGGGGCAGGCGTGACCTTCACCCTGCATTGCCGGCAGCCTCCCTTGCCGCCGCATGGATAATCGAGGTGGATGCCCGCCGCCTGCAGGGCATCACGGAGAAGGGCGCCCGACGGCGTTTCGATCGTCCTGCCGATGGGGAGGACGGTGATGTGGGGCATGGCGGCATAGTAATGGCGGGCGCCGCGCCGGGCAAGGGGGCCGCCCCGGCCTTGCTCCGGGCACACCGTGTTGTGCCCCCGCGGCGACGCCACACGACGCAAACTTGACGGTCCGCGTCGGGCGGGCTACCTTTGCTGTATGCCACGGACATTGAAGGCTCCCCTTCGCGCAGCCGGCGTCGTCTGCCTCTGCCTCCTCGCCACCCTTTCCTGCTCGGTGAACCAGACCATCGCCATCAAGGGCGACGGCTCGGGCACGCTCGTCATGCACGCGGAGGTCTCCAAGCTCCTCCACGACTACATCGCAAGCCTCGCCGAGGTCTCGGGGACCGGCGCGGTCATGAAGGGCGGCAAGCTCTTCGACGTGGAAGCCATCCGAAAGGATTTCGAGTCCCGTCCGGGCATCACGGTGAACAAGGTCGCAAGCCCCACCGCGGACTCGCTCGACCTGCAGATCGCCTTCACCTCCCTGCAGAGCGTCTTTGCCCAAAACGACGCGCTGAAAAGCGCGGGCGCCGTCGTGTACACGGAATCAGAGGGAAAGAAGACGGTGAAGCTCCACCTCGACCGGTCGAATTACACGCAGCTTTCGTCCCTTTTTCCCCTCCTGAAGGATCCGGCGTTCGCGGGTCTTGGACCGCAGGTGAACGATACGATCAGCGATGCCGACTATACGGAGATGATCAGGTTCACAATGGGCGATGACGGCCCCGCGCTCCTAAAGAAATCCTTCATCACCATGACCATCAATCCCGATGGCGATATCGTTTCACAGACAGGGGGCACGGTGAGCGGCGGCGCGGTGACGTTCCGCATCCCTCTCCTGCGCCTTCTCGTGCTCGACAAGCCCCTGGACTATTCGGTGACGTTCAAGTAACGGGTTCCTTGCGCGGGGCCTGGCGCGCTGCGGGAGACGCGTGCGCCTTTTCGATTTCCAACGCCCTTTTGTACGACATGCGAAACCATCCCTTATCGATCCAGTACTGATGTTCAAAATCCCCGTACGCGGACCCTTGCGTGTCCCTCGCGTGGGCGCGGCGCGTGTGGAACTTCATAAACACAAAAAAAACGTAGTTGATGAAACGTGGCCTGACGGGAGCGGCTCCGCTCAGCATTCGGGCAACCCTTCGGGCGAGCTTTCGATGCCTGTCCCTGTACAGCTCCCGATTCGGGAAACACCCCGGCTGTTGCGCGAACGCACGGAGATGACCGACCATGATGCAACCCATCATGGTCATCACCTGGGAAAGATATCTCTGCGTCGGACGGATTCCGTCCGATCCGGCCGTGACCGCGGTAAGGGCTGGTTTTCCCAAAAGGCCGACGAGGTGTATCCACATGAACGTCCGATCGAACAGGGCTTTCGTCTGTGCGGAGACATGTTGTTCGTACACGGGTGAGCCGACAATCAGGAGATCGCTTTCCCGCATCTTCTGCATGAGCTCCGGCAAGGCGTCTGTTTTTCGAATACACGCCCCTTTTTTCATGCACGCCCAGCAGCCATGACAGGGCTCAACCCGGTGGTCGCCGAGAGAGAGGATTTCATATTCGACGGCGCCATTGCAGCTTTTCACCATTTCGAGGAAATCCCGTGTCATCGCGATCGTGTTCGATCGTGCATCATTGGGACTCCCGACAATCGCAAGGATCCTTTTTGTGGCACCCGGGGCTTTTCCCGCGTCGAAACCGGTCTGCATCATCACGACAGCCTCCTGCAAATATATGAACTAAAGTTCATAATACAAAGAGGTACCGACCCTGTCAAGCGGAATGTGCACTTTGGTTCATATCTTGACACATCGCGGTCAAAGGGGCATGAGATTCTTCCATGTCTTCAACGGCAAGGAAACCGGCCAGAAAAACCAGAATTCCTCGACAGAAGCGTGGCATCGACACGCGCGCACGCCTTCTGAAAGCCGCCAAGGCGCTTTTTGCGAAGGAGGGTTTCCATGCAACCAATACGAAGCGCATTGCGGCGAGAGCAGGCGTGGCGGTCGGAAGCCTCTATGCGTATTTTGCCGATAAAAAGGGCATCTTTCTTGCCGTGCTGGAAGAACACAATCGCGTGATCATTGGGAGAATGGGAGTCGCCGTTCCGGATCCTGGCCGTTTTGGCCGACAAAAAAGGCGGTCTCGAAAGGCTCATCCGGGAGCTCGTTCGTGCCCACCAGCTGAACCCCGGTTTGCTTCGACAGGCCTCGCTCCTGCGGGAGACTGATCCGGACGTACGGCGCCTGATGGATGGACAGGAGAAGGAGCAGCGCAACATTGCAGGGCAGTACCTGGCGGCGTGGCAGGATCAAATCGTGGCGAAAGACCTTCCCGCGGCGGCGTTTGTGGTCTTTGGCGCCGTCGAGTCCGTTGCGCACAGCCTGGCGCTGGCCGAAACTGACCTCGACCAGAAACGCCTCACCGCCGAGCTCAGTACGATGATTCTGCGTTATCTCTTCATTCAGGAAGAATAGTCGCAGCCTCCTCTCGGGCCAGGGCAGGACCGGTCCTCTGCGGTGTTGAATGGGACGTGAGGCAATCCGGAGGGATCATCATGCAGGAAAAGGTCGTCATCATCGGCGCGGGCGCGTCTGGCCTGTGCCTGGGAAGCTACCTGGCCATGAACG
The DNA here is from genome assembly GCA_963781885.1 of uncultured Spirochaetota bacterium. Classification (GTDB taxonomy): domain Bacteria; phylum Spirochaetota; class Spirochaetia; order SZUA-6; family Fen-1364; genus Fen-1364. The sequence goes on from CAWAHW010000003.1 coordinate 109,833, forward strand.
GGTTCGCGGTGGAAATCTTCGAGATGCACAACGCTCCCGGGGGCGTCTGCACCTCGTGGAAGAAACGCGGCTACACGTTCGACGGATGCATCCACTGGCTCATGGGCTCGGGCCCGTCGTCGCGCCTGCATGAGCTGTGGCGGGAGCTGCACGCCGTGCAGGGAAGGCAGTTCGTCGAATGGGATGAGTACATAAGCGTGCGGACGAAGAGCGGAGAAACATTCACGGTGTACACGGACCCTTCGCGGCTCGAAGCGGAGATGCTACGCATCGCGCCGGAAGACGCCGCGCCCATCCGCGCGCTCTGCCACGCGATCGAACGCGTCTCGAAGGCAGACATCCCCCTCGCCATGGAGAAGATGAGCCTGCCCCGCAGAATCCGCGCGCTCTTCGCGGCGGCGCCGATGGGTCTGGCCATGATGCGCTGGGGATCAATGTCCGTTCCCGCGTTCTGTGCGCGGCTTTCCAACAAGGTCCTGGCGGAGGCGTTGTCCAGCCTGTACGGCGGAGACGACCAGATGCCCGACTTCCCCCTGACCGGGCTCATCATGATGCTCGCCTTCATGCGGAAGAAATCCAACGGTTACCCCCTCGGGGGTTCCCTGGCGTTTGCGCGTGCCATCGAGAAGCGATTCTGCGAGCTGGGCGGGGTCATTCACTACGGGGTGCGCATCGATCGGATCATGGTGCAGGAGGGGCGGGCGGTCGGCGTCGCCGATGGTATGGACGAGCACCCCGCCGACCTCGTGGTCTCCTGCGCTGACGGGCATGCGACGATCTTCGACATGCTCGGCGGGCGATACGTGAGCGCCAGGGTTCGCGAGGCCTACGATTCGTTTCAGACTTTTCCCGGCCTTCTCTGCGTCGGGTTGGGGATCGCCCGCGACATGCGCGGCATGCCGTCGACCCTCCTCTTTCCGCTGAAGAAACCGATCCGCCTCGAGCAGGGCGCGCTCACGCTGAGCAGCCTCGGGGTGCGTTTCTTCACGTTCGACCCGACCATGGCGCTACCGGGCAAGACCGCGGCCGTCACCATGATCTCGACGCGGAACCATGAGTACTGGACGAGGCTGCGGGAGACCGATCCCGCGGCCTACGGAAGAGAGAAGACACGCATCGGGGAGCTCGTCGTCGCGGCGCTCGAAGAGGAGCTCGGCGGCATCAAGGATTTCGTCGAGGTGATCGACGTGTCGACCCCCGCCACTTGGATCCGGTACACGGGCAACTGGAGGGGAAGCTACGAAGGGTTCGTCCCCACCAGGAAGACAATGATGAAGAGCCTCGGATTCACGCTCCCCGGGCTCCGCCGCTTCTATATGAACGGCCAGTGGGTGACAATCGGGGGAGGCCTGCCGCCCGCGGCCATGAACGGCCGCGCACTGGCGAAAGTCATCTGTCGCGAGTTCGGGAGGAAGTTCGCGGCGACCGTTTGAGGGGGCTCTGCCCGCGGGCGCGTCGACCTTCGCGCGACGCGCCGTATCGCGCGCGCCTGCATTCGACGGCCCGCCGCGGCATTTACGGCGCGAGCGTCAGGTGCGCTCCCGTCACCTCGAAATCGGCGCTGAGCGGGCGCGCGCCCAGCAGAGAGATGCTGCGCGAATCTGGCTGGCTGCCGCCGACGTGGACGGTGAAGCTGCCCGGCTCGATCACCCGGGCACCCGCGTCATTGACGAGCGACATCTGCCGCGCGTCTATCGTGAAGGAGACCTCGGCGCCCGCGCCCGCGTCCAGGTGCACGCGCCGGAACCCGACGAGACTCCACCGCGGCACACGCGTGGATGCTTTCACATCGGTGAGATATGCCTGCACGATTTCATCCGCGCGCATCCGCCCTGTATTCGTGACGCGCACCTTCACCGCGAGGTCTTCGCCTGCCTTCACGGTCTTTTGGGAAAGCTCCAGGCCTTCATAGCGGAATGTCGCATACCCGAGACCGAAACCGAAGGGGTACAGCGGCTCCTCCTCGATGAACTTGTACGTGCGGCCCTGCATGGAGTAGTCGGTGAAAGGCGGGAGCTGATCGGACGACGTGACAAAGGTCACGGGCAGCTTGCCCGAAGGGCTGTACGCGCCGAAGAGGGCCTCGGCGACTGCGGTTCCTCCGGCCTGGCCGGGGTACCATGCCATGAGTATTGCCGCGACGTGCTCCGCTGCCCATGTGACCGCAAGCGGGCTTCCACCCGTGAGCACGAGCACGACCGGCGTGCCTGACGAAGCGACTGCCTCCAGGAGCTGCTGCTGGAGACCCGGCAGCCCGAGCTCCCGTCGATCCCCCATCCATTCGGACGGATGGGCGGCGTCCTCCTCGCCTTCCAGGACGGGATTCAGCCCGAGACAGACGATGGCGACGTCGGCGCCTGCCGCGGCGGACACGGCTTCCGCAAAGCCATCGTCGGGCTTGTCGCCCCAGGGGCTGTCCATGCCCGGCGTGAAGTTGCATCCCCGCGCGTATTTCACCGCGGTGCCCGCGCCGGCGGTTGCGCGGATGCCTTCCAGCAGCGTGACCGGCCTTGACAGCATGCCGCTGTAGTTGCCCAGCAGCACGTCGCGGTTGTCCGCGGCAGGCCCGATCACCGCGATGCGTCGCGGCGAGGAGAGGGGGAGGAGGAGGCCCTCATTTTTCAGGAGCACGATGGATTCGCGCGCCATGGCGAGGGCAAGCGCGCCGTGCGCGGGGCTGTCATTCACCTCATAAGGGATCGAGGCGTAGGGCACATTCTCCGGCGGGTCGAACATGCCCAGCATGAACCGCGCGTGGAGGAGGCGGCCGAGGGAGCGATCGATCTCCGCCTCGGTGATGAGCCCCTGGCTCACCGCCTCGACGAGGCTGGGATACACCATGCCGCATTCAAGGTCGCATCCGGCTTTCACCGCGCGCGCCGCCGATTGCTCCGGGGTGCGCGTCACCGTGTGATGGAGGTGGATGTCGGCGATGGCGCCGCAGTCCGAGACGACATAACCCTTGAAACCCCACTCCGTGCGCAGGATTTTTTCCAGGAGCGTCGGGCTCGCGCAGCAGGGCTCGCCATTCGTCCTGTTGTACGCGCCCATGATGGACAGCGCCTTTCCCTCCACGATGCAGTCGCGGAAAGCCGGCAGGTATGTCTCCCGGAGGTCCTTTTCGCTCACCTGCGCATCGAACTTGTGCCGGAGGGCTTCCGGACCGCTGTGCGCCGCGAAATGCTTCGGTGTCGCCACGACCTTCAGGAAGCGCGTGTCATCGCCCTGGAGACCCGTGACGAAAGCCACGCCCAGCCGTCCGGCAAGATAGGGATCCTCGCCATAGGTTTCCTGGCCGCGCCCCCAGCGCGGATCCCGGAAGATGTTGACATTCGGCGTCCAGTAGGTGAGCCCCTTGTAGATGCGCCGATCGCCGCGGCGCGCGGACTCGTGATGCTTCGCGCGCGCCTCATCGGCGATGGCGCCCGCCGCCGTATGCAGAAGCTCGGTGTCGAATGAAGCGGCCATGCCAATGGCCTGGGGAAAGACGGTGGCGACGCCCGCGCGCGCCACGCCGTGAAGACATTCATTCCACCAGTTGTAGGCCGGGATGCCCAGCCGGGGAATCGCGGCAGAGGCATTGACCATCTGGGAAACCTTTTCCTCCAGGCTCATGCGGCCCAGGAGGTCCTCGACGCGCGCATCGACAGGAAGCGCGGGATTCATGTAGGGAGAGACGGGCATGGAGGTTCCTTTCTGCACGGGGCGCCGCCGCCGCGATCGAATGGCATCCACCCCGGCGTCTTGTCCCTGTAGGGTTGCGTGGAAAGTCCCTGTTGTCAATGGAGCCCTCCATTTTGGCCCGCGGGCTGCTCCGCCAGCCGCGAGATTGACAGGTCACCGCCCGTCAGCCAGAGTGCAGGAAGGTTCAACGGAGGTAGGATATGGTCATTGGAAAGCTTTCCGAACCGATGCTCGCGGCGCTCCTGGACACCCTCCCGGTGGAGTTCTCCATCACGGACGCCGACAACAAGGTCGTGGCCTGGAACAGGCATGAGACGCGGCTTTTCCGCCGTTCCCCGACGGTCATCGGGAAGGACGTGCGCAACTGCCATCCCAAGAAGAGCGTGGCGATGGTGGAGCGGATACTCTCCGAGATGAAGGCCGGCACGCGCGAAAGCTCCGAGTTCTGGCTGGACCTCGATGTTGACGGGAAGCGGGAAAAGGTGCTCATCCAGTACTTCGCGCTGAGAGACGCGGCGGGGAAGTTCATCGGCTGTCTCGAATGCTCCCAGAAGATCGGGCATATCCAGTCTCTCGCGGGCCAGAAGCGCCTTATCGATTGAGAGAGATGGCCGCGCGCAGGCGCGGCGGCCGGGAGCGGCATCGGGAAAGTCGGCATTCCCGAGGGCGAAATCGGAGCGCGGCCGGACGGTGGGAATGGCGAATGAATTATCGCTGTATGTGCGATAGCGCGCATACAGGCGGCGTGCGATGACGTAGCTTGAGATGTCATGATTCTTATCTCACCTGGACCTGAATGCCCTGCTGATCAAGGCGTCGATTGAGCTCATTCATGGCGCCGAAAAACGTCAATGCCGCGGGTGCGATCCGCGCGGATGGCAGCGCGAAAGGACCGCCTCTCAGGTCCCGCGGGGGTCATAATCCTGCTTGCCGCAACGATCCTGTCGGTCGCTCTTGGGGTTACGGCAACACTCCTGGTTTTCGGTCAGGCAGGTTCAATGGCGGCTGTGCAAAGCCACTCTGCGATTGAAGCAGGCGTCGCGGCAGGCCTCCTGGCGATCCTGCTCGCCCTGCTGTTCGTTTCGTCGCGTTCCCGCCGATCGCGTCTCAGCCTCGTGAAGGGCCGTCTCGCTTCACTACCTCACCGAGTCCGGAGCAACGGCCGAAGTCGCGGGCGTCGGCAACGAGGGCATCGTCGGCGTCTCCATCTACATGGGAGGTATCAGCGCGTCCAACTCCGCCGTCGTGCAGACCGCCGGCGCCGCCTACAGGCTCGGGCGCGGGTGGCTCCTCCAGGAGTTCAACCGCGCCGGCACCGTGCAGAAGCTGTTGCTTCGCTACATGCAGGCTTTGATGACCCATGTCGCGCAAACGGCAGTCTGCAACCGGCACCACACGGTGGAGCAGCAGCTGTGCCGCTGGCTGCTCCTCACGCTGGACAGGCTGCCGACGAATCAGCTCGTCATGACCCAGGACCTGGTTGCGAACATGCTGGGCGTTCGTCGGGAAGGCATCACCGAGGCTGCCGGGAATCTGCAGCGTTTCGGCTTCATCAGTTACCGTCGCGGGCATATCGCGGTCCTGGACCGCGCCGGCCTCGAAAAGCATGTCTGCGAGTGCTACAACGTGGTCAGGACCGAAATGAAAAGGTTGTTCTCTGACATGCAGATTCGACAGACAAGTCCCATTCCTGCCTGACGGTCAGCACGGCACGTCGGGATTCATTCCCTCGAACTGATGCCCATGCAGACGCATGAACCGCGCGATGCTTCGTTCCGGGCCGGACAACGTCCGGGCGCTCCGCCGGGTCGATCATCGCCTCACTGGAGGCCCCCACCGGGAGACAATGTCGCTCGCCGCGTCGGTGCGCGCCACTACTTGACAAAACCTCCTCCGCAAATCATCCTGTCGTCATGTCGACATGAAGACTATAATTTATTAAGGGGAGGATTTCGATGAGGAAGAAGCTTATAACCGCGTCTTCTGCTACGGTCGCAGTCTCACTCCTGGTTTTTTTCTTGTCAGCCTGCGGGGTTGGCAACACAAGCAAAAGCACACAGGCATCAACACCGGCATCGATGGCCGCCATACAGACCGTCGCGGTGTCCCCTGATGCCCTCAGCAAGTACGACCCGCCGATCAGCCTCATGATTGGCGGGCGTTCAACAAGCACGGAGGCCTACGTTCAAGGCGATTCCGCCGAGAACAACCCCTGGACCCGGGAGTTCAAGAGCGCTCTCGGGATCAACGTCGGATATGCCTGGCGCGTCGACGACTCCCAGTATGACACGAAGGTGAATGTCGTGATCGCTTCGGGCACGATTCCGGACATGATGCGCGTCACCCTCAAGCAGTACAATATGCTTGTCGATGCGGGCCTCGCCGCGGACTTCACCGACATTCTGCCGAAGTACACCACGCAACTCTCGAGGAGCATCCTGACGGCAGATGAAAAAGCGTGGAGTGCCGCCAACAGCAGCGGCAAGATTTACGGAATCCCCAACAACAACAGCACCGTGCCGAACGCCCTGCAGGAAGTCTACATCCGCAAGGATTGGATGCAGAGCCTCAACCTGCAGGCTCCGAAGAACATGGACAACATGGTCAAAATCGCCGAAGCCTTCACGACGCAGGACCCCGACAAAAATGGCAAGGCCGATACCTTCGGATTGGCCCTCAGCAAGGATTTCATACCCTACGTCAATACCACAAGCAGCGGTAACACCACGAGCAGCCTGGGCTTCTTCAACGGTTATCGTGCCTATCCAGGCGCGTGGCTGCCGGACAGCTCCGGCAAACTCGTGTACGGCAGCATACAACCCCCGGTGAAGGCAGCCTTGAAAGTACTCCAGAAGATGTATGCGGAAGGCGCCATGGACAAGGAGTTCGCGGTAAAAGACACTTCCAAGTTCAACGAAGCGCTGGTCTCGGGGAAAGCGGGGATCTTCTTCGGCCCGTTCTGGGCGGCCGCCTGGCCGTTGCAGGACCTCCGGACCGCCAACCCGAAGGCGGACTGGAACTATTATCCCGTGCTGTCCGTGGACGCGAAGCCGGCCCTGCCGCAGGTGAATGTGCCGCTGGATGGATTCTGGGTGGTCCGCAAGGACTACAAATATCCTGAAGCCGTCGTCAAGATGTTCAACCTGGTGGCGGACCACTATTTCTCGGACGACCTGTCGAAGAACTGGTTTGTGACGGTGGACAACCTGGACAAGTATACCAGCAAGGGAATCGGCGTCTTCGATTACAGCATCATGTACCAGGAACCGTTTGACGTCGACCTGAGAGGCTACCTCGACACGGTGAAAGGCCTGAAGGCCAAGAGCGGAAAAAGCATCACGTACGGCGCCAGCGTCCAGGTCTATGACCAGGCCCAGAAGTTCGCCGACACCGGGGACAACTCCGTATGGAACTACTATGCAATGTTCTCGGAGAATGGCTCCATGAAGGTAATCGTCGACTACATCAACAGCAAGACAATGATGTACAACAGTTTCTACGGCATTCCCGGGCCGGTGATGACGGAACGTGGCTCGACCCTTACCAAGATGGAGGTGGAGGAGTTCACGAAGATCATCATGGGGAGCGTGCCGATTGACGATTTCGACAAATTCGTGAAGCAGTGGCAGAGTACCGGTGGGGATGACCTCACGAAGGAAATCAACGACTGGTACGTAAAGAACAAATAGGCAAAGTCCAAGGACATTCATGCGCCATGGGGGGGGCTGATGGCCCCCCCTTCTGGAGCGTCGAAAAAAGACGTTCTGCGGTGCGCCTCGCCAAATCGAAAATCGATCTTGCGCGTCAGGGGGCGAATGAGCAGAATGGGACTGACGTCATCGAATGAGGGGGGCCGATGCTGGGAAGCAATGCGAGCGAAGGAATCCCAAAGTACATCCAGCTTGCAACAATCATCCGGGACAAGATTCTTCGGCAGGAGTATAAAGCGGGGGAGCAGATCCCCAGCGAGGTCGAGCTTTGCGGCGCCTACCAGGTGAGCAGAATCACGGTCCGCGAGGCGGTGAACAAGCTCGTGCAAGAGAACTACCTGAATCGCGTCCAGGGCAAGGGGACGTACGTGGTGCACCCGAAGCTGCGCAGGAACATTGCGAAGGTCTACAGTTTCAGCAGCGATATGAGGCATCTCGGGCTGGAACCGAGCTCCCGGGTGCTCGCTCTGGCGGTGGAGGAGGTGGAGGGAGAAATGGCGGAGAAGCTGCGGCTGCCGGCAGACAACCGCAGGGTCACCAGGATCAGCAGGGTGCGAATGGCAAACGGGGTACCGATACTCACGGAGACAACGTTGATACCCGAGCACTTGTGTGGCGGCCTTGTCGGCAGGGATCTGGAAGGATCGCTGTATCAGATCCTGACGGAAGAGTATCGGCTGATGCCGCATCACGCGGAAGAGACCTACGAAGCGGTGATCATGGGGCAGAGGGATGCGGAGCTTCTTCAGTGCGAATCGAGCGCGCCGCAGCCTGCCTTTGCCATCGAGTGTATTGTCTATCTGGAAAGTGGATTGCCCATCGAGTATAGCAGATCGGTCGGCAGGGGCGATATGGTGACGCTCACCAATCATATGGTTGCAGACAAGGCGGATTTTCAGCGCGTTGTTGGACTCGCTTCTTCTTCCAATTCTCAACAGTGAAACAACTTGACGAATTGATATATCAGTTATAATTCGTCTCGCAGCCTTGCTTTATTTGCATTCGATAGATTGCAACTATTTCGCTTGACAGATCATTCATAGAAGGTCTATAGTCCTCATGACATCATGTCGTCATAAGGACTATCGTCGTCAAGTTGCCATTTTAAAGGAGAAGCTCAATGACTAAGATGATATTTACCTGCCAAGCTGCTTTTGTCATTGCAGAGATTAACGGATTGGTACGCAAAGAACAAATAGACATAGTCGGAAGACGATAGCCGCCAGGGATGACCTTCTGCAAGGGATGAAGAGATGGCTCTGCAGGTAAAGCTCCGAAATCTTCCTCTTCACATCATGCTGATACCAGGTGTGATCCTGACCGTCATGTTCTGCTACGTGCCGATGGCGGGACTGGTGATGGCTTTCGACAAGTACGCCCCGGTCGAAGGCATCCTCCATTCCCGATGGGTGGGGTTGGCGAATTTCCGGTACCTGCTCAGCCTGCCGGACACGATGCAGGTGCTCTTCAACACGGTCTATATCGCCTTCATGAAGATCATCAGTTTCATGGTTCTTCCGGTGATCTTTGCGCTCCTGCTCAATGAGGTGACACGAAGCGGCTTCAAGAAGCCGATACAGACCATCATCTACACGCCCCACTTCCTTTCCTGGATCATTCTGGGTGGAGTCCTGATCGACATCCTTTCGCCTTCGGAGGGCCTGGTCAATCTTGCGATCAAGGCGATGGGATTGAAGCCCATATTCTTTCTCGGCGATCCCAAATGGTTTCCCTATGTCATGGTGATCACGAACATCTGGAAGGAGTTCGGTTTCGAAGCGATCATCTATCTGGCGGCTTTGACGAGCATAGATCCCTCGCTCTATGAAGCGGCCGTCATTGATGGCGCCGGTCGGTGGAAGCAGACTCTCCACATCACCCTGCCGGGCATCCTGCCCATCATCATCATGATGATGACCTTGAACATGGGCGATATTCTGAACGCGGGGTTTGACCAGATATTCAACCTCTACAACCCCGCCGTTTATCAAACGGGCGACATCATCGATACCTTCATCTACCGCATGGGGATCATCGACGCGCAATACAGCGTCGCGACCGCGGTCGGGTTTTTCAAGTCCATCGTCTCTCTCGTCTTTGTCGCGGGATCCTTCAAGATGGCCGAGAGATTCTCCGGCTATCGGGTGTTGTGAAAGGGAGGAGACATTCCGATGGTGAAGGATTCCGGCGTCGGCAGCAGGATATTTGTGATCATCAATTACACGCTTCTCTCCGTGACGGCGCTGGTGTGTTTGCTCCCACTGGTGCACATATTGGCCATTTCGTTCAGCAGCAGCTGGGCGGCGTCGGCGAATGTCGTCACATTCTGGCCGGTCGACATCACGACGATGGCCTACCGCTATGTTGCCGCAAAACGGGAGTTCCTCAGCTCTCTCCTGGTTTCCGTCGAGCGTACGGCGCTGGGCACTGCCGTGAACATGGCCTTGACGGTACTCGTCGCGTATGCGCTCTCCAAGGAAAAGACATCTTTCAAAATGCGCGACGTCTATTCGTGGTTTTTCGTCATCACCATCCTCTTCAGCGGCGGATTGATTCCCTGGTACATGACGATCAAGAGCTACGGACTGATCAACAGCATCTGGGCCCTCATTCTTCCCTCGGCGGTGCCCGTGTTCAACGTCATCATGCTGATGAATTTCTTCCGTCAACTTCCCCGGGAGATAGAGGAGTCGGCCTTCATGGACGGTGCCTCCCATTGGACCATCATGCTGCGGATGTACCTTCCGCTTTCGACTCCCGCGCTGGCAACACTGGTGTTGTTTGCGCTGGTATTCCACTGGAACTCCTGGTTCGACGGGCTGATCCTGATCAATCAGCCAGAAAGGATGCCGTTGCAGAGCTATCTGCAAACCGTCGTCATCGCCCGTGACACAAGAATGGTCTCGGTGGCGTCGCTGAAAATGCTCGCGAAGATCAATGACCGCACCGCCAAATCCGCGCAGATTTTCCTGGGAGCGCTGCCGATACTGTGCGTTTACCCGTTCTTGCAGAAGTACTTCATGAAGGGAATGGTCCTTGGCAGCATCAAGGGATGAGGAACGAGAGAGGAATGCTGATGGCCTTCGACTGGCCAGGGCGGTCGCGTATCTACACTGATCCGCTCGACGTCAGGAATGATTGAAGAGAGCACAGCAAGGAGGCACCTAGTGAAGCACGCATCATCGATTACAAATGGGGTCGTCCAGTGTTGTCCCGAAAACCCACGCTATCTTGCTTACAAAGGGAATCCGGTCATTCTCATCACATCGGCGGAACCCTATGGCGCGGTGATCAATCTGGATTTCGACTACAAGACCTATCTGGAAAGGCTCTCCAGCTTCGAGCTGAACTACACCCGTATCTATCCCGGCGGCTATCTGGAAAAAGAGGGCATGTTTATTGAGGAAAACGTGATGGCCCCGGCGCCGGGCCGGCTGGCAGTGCCGTGGGCTCGCAGTGACGCGCGGGGCTATGCGGCCGGCGGCAACAAGTTCGACTTGAACAGGTGGGACGCAGGCTATTTTTCGCGCCTGCAGGATTTCATGGTCGAGGCGGAGAGACGCGGCATTGTCGTCGAGATATGCTTTTTCAATTGCCAATACCCTGAAGGTTGGTCGGACTGCCCGCTGAATGCCACCAACAATATACAAGGAATCGGCACGTGCGCTCCCGCCGAGTTTCAGACCCTACGTGAACCCGAGCTGGTGCGCGTCCAGGAAGAATACATTCGCAAGATCGTGCAGGAGGTCAACTCTTTCGACAACGTGATCCTGGAGATTTGCGACGAGCCGACGCTGAAGGGCACGCCGGGCGAAGAAGCGGTGGCCTGGATCGATCGTCTGGCGGATGTCATCGTTGAGACCGAACGCACCCTGCCGAAGAAGCACCTCATTGCCCAACAGCTCGAGGTGGGGGTCGATTTCACCGATGACGCAAGGATTCCCCTGATTGTCGCCCAATATGTCGAGCAGAATGAGAACAGGCAGGTCGGAGGCATCGAGGCGCTCGATTGCGAATATGGCCATAACAAGCCCATTGAGTTCAATGAAACATCCGTTTTTCCCATCTGGTACAAGGGTGACCAAATCGCTGATTCCCGGGTGGAGGCGTGGGAGTTTCTGGTCGGCGGGGGTGCGGCATTCAACCAGCACAACAGCCTGTACACTGTCAGAAACCCCGCGGGGAAGACGCCGGAAAATGAGAAGATTCTGGGCGCGCTTCGGATTCTCAAGCATTTCATGGAGGGATTCAGGTTTGAGAAGATGCGGCAGGACACGGGATTCCTGAAAGGTCCTGTCCCGCACGGGGCGCATATCCGGTGCATCAGTGAACCCGGCGTTCAATACGCCCTCTACATTCATCACAGCGTCATCCACGAGCATCTGGATTATATTGTTACTCCCGGGGACTATAGCGCGGCGCTCGATGTGGATCTGCCCGCCGGTCGCTATCGCTTTGAATGGATCGATCCCGAAACCGGACGCGCCGTTCTCTCCGACACCTTCGCGCACACCGGAGGGGTGAGGCATCTTGCCGGACCGAAATACACAATCGATATCGCCTTGAAGATCCTCTCCGTGGAGGGGCGAAGCGTCATGAGTAGCGCAGCCCACGTTGAAGAATGAGTATGGTCAGGCAGGCCGAGCTTCACGGTCCTCTGCGCAAAAATAGCGCAAACCCCCGGTACTTCACCGACAATACGGGAAAGGCGATCTTTCTTGCCGGCTTCCACACGTGGGCAGTTATGCAAGACATGTGGCTGGAGAACGAGCCGCGAAGAAGTATGGATTATGACGGATTCCTCCAGATGATGGAAGACAACGGGCACAACTTCTTGCGGTTCTGGCAGTGGGATCAGACCGCAAGCGCTGCGTGGAGCAAAGCGAGGACTATTTTTGCGCCGCAGCCGTATGAGCGTACGGGGCCGGGAGAGGCCGCAGACCGGCAACCGAAATTCGATCTCACGCGATGGAACGAGGCATATTTTAAAAGGCTGCGGGAGAGAATCCGCGCGGCTGGCAGAAAAGGCATCTATGCCTCCGTCATGCTTTTCGAGGCGTGGTGCATCAAGTGGGCAACCTCCGCAGAGAACGACCCCTGGCTCTATCATCCCATGCGTCGGCAAAATAACGTGAATGGCATCTCGGATGACCCTGTCATTGCGAACGGAAGGGCATTGAATTTTTATTCGCTGAAATGTCCCCAACTGCTTCATTGGCAGAAGGAGCTTGTGAAGAAGATAATTGATGCCGTCAACGGCCTTGACAACGTGCTATATGAAATCTGCAACGAGATTCCGTACACGCGCGATGCGATGGAGTGGCAGGATTACATGTGCGATTTCATCCACGATTATGAAGGCTCGAAACCTGTGCAGCATCCCGTCGGCATCACGGCCGAAGGTGGAGATCAGGACAACGGGGAGCTTTTCGCAACGCACGCTGATTGGATTTCCCCCAGCAACGGGCGCCTCTACGAATATCGCTACAATCCTCCCGTGGCGAATGGCGAGAAGGTGGTGGTCAACGATACCGACCATTTGTGGGGGCATGGCTGCGAAACGGCCTGGATCTGGAAGAGCTTTTTGCGGGGCATGAACGTGCTTTTCATGGATCCATGGGAGCGCATCCCCGGGGAGCTGGACTGGTGGCAGGATGGGTCGGTCTCGAGGAACCAGCGTTACTACTACGAATGGGACCCTGTGCGCCGAAATCTCGGATATGCACGACAGTATGGTTTGCGCATGGAATTGAACAATTGCACCCCCATGAATGACCTCTGCACATCGACCTACTGTCTGGCGAATCCCAGCGTGGAATATCTTTTTTTTCTGCCGGCCGGGGGAACCGAGGGGATCGATCTGTGGAACTCGCGGGGCAGCTTTGAGACCGAATGGTTCAACCCGGTGACAGGCGGCCGAACGATGGGCGCCGCACTTTCCGGGCGAACGCGGCATGCCGTAAGGGCGCCGTTTGAGGGCGCTGCCGTACTGTATTTATATCGCAAGAAGGAACAGGAGTGATGTCGATGCTGGGAAATGAGATTCGCTTTTCGAGATTCTTGAATCAGGGCGAGAACGCCGTCATCGTTGCCGTCGATCACGGAATCTGCTCCGGACCCAACGCGGGTAACTGGAATCTGCCCGCCATCGTGGAAAACCTGACGGAGGCCGATGGCCTCCTGATGAGCTCGGGAATGGCGGAAAAGTGCAAGAATACCCTGTTTGGCAAGGCAGGCCCCATTCTCCTGCTCAGGCTGACGTGGATCTCCTCCTATGCGCCGTGGAATTATGACAAGTCCTACGAGGTCATGGCGCTCTCTCCGGAGGAGGCCGTGATGATGGGCGCGGACGTTGGACTTGCTTCCTGCAATCTGAACTCGGGCGACGAGCGCACCGACGCGGAGAATGTCAGACTCTTTGCGGACATCGTGAGGCGCAAGAGAGCATGCGGGCTGCCGGTCGCGGCGGAGTTCTATCCCGGCCACGCGGACGTCGTGGACAGGGAAGAGATCCATGGGGATGTCGTGAATGTCGCAAGGATCCTGAGCGAGCTGGGTGCGGACGCGATCAAGACATTCTACACGGGCAGGAAGTTCCGCGAGGCAGTCACCGCGGCCTCGATTCCCATACTCGTGCTCGGCGCAGGCAAGACGAAAGAGCTTGCGGCGCTCCAGTCGGCGTATGACGCCGTCAACGATGGCGCGCGCGGGGTCTTCTTTGGCAGGAACGTCACGCAGGCGCGCAGTCCGAGGAGCTTTCTCTCCGCGCTCGTCAAGGTCGTGAAGAAGGGAGTGGAGCCCTCCGTGGCTGCACGCGAATCCGGGGTGGCTCTCGATGAGTAGTAGCCGGGATTTTACGCAGAGGAATGCTTCCGTGTGGGGCTTTGAGAAGGCGCATATCGAGACCCCCGCTTTGCTCATTGACCTTGACAACCTTGAGGAAAATATCGCGCACCATGGCCGACTTCTGGAAGGGCAGAAAGGCCAGGCTGAGGCCCCATTTCAAGACGGCCAAATGCCCGACCATCTCGCATCGGGAGATGGAAGCCGGTGCCAAGGGAATCACGTGCGCCAAGGTGAGCGAGGCGGAAGTCCTGGCACAGGCGGGCATCACGGACATCCTGATTGCAAACCAGATTGTGGACCCCGCAAAAATCCGGCGCATGGCCGGACTTGCCAGAAACGGCGCGAGGATCACCATTGCGGTGGACAACCCTCACAATCTTGTCGCCCTATCGGAGGCAGCGTCCACGCTCGGAACGCTCCTTCATGTCCTCGTCGAAGTCAATGTCGGGATGGAACGCTGCGGCGTCAACACCGTTGACGAGGTTCTTGCGCTCGCGCAGCGTGCTTCCTCCCTGCCGGGGCTTACATTCGAAGGATTGCAGGCATACGAGGGCCATCTCAGCATCCTCCCGGATAGGGAGGAGCGACGCCGGGGCGTTTCAGCGGTGATTGAAAAGGTGAGCGGGATCAAGTCGTCTCTGGAGGAGCACGGCGTCGCCGTGGCGACAATCAGCGGCGGAGGAACAGGCACGTACGAGTTTACGGGTAACGACACGATCTGGACGGAGATACAAGCCGGTTCTTATGCATTCATGGACGGTGTCTACTGCGCCGCGGGAGTGCAGTTCAAGACCGCGCTCACGGTGCTTGCAACGGTCATCCACAAAAGGCCTGGCGTCGCGGTCACGGACGCCGGCATGAAGACATGCTCCACGGACGGCGGCGAGCCGGCGATCCTCGGTCATCCCTCCCTGAAGGTTGAGCTCCATGAGGAGCATGGCCTCGTGCAGGACCCGCACGATGAGCTCCAGTATATGCAGAAGATTCAATACCTCCCCGGTCATTGCTGCACGACCGTCAACCTGCATGACAGATACCTCTGCGTACGGCAGGACAAGCTGGAGTGCATCTGGCCAATCCTCGGGAGGGGGAAAAGCCAATGAGGGGTCATGCCCCGGAGCATGGAAGGAGTGAATTGCATGATCATCGACGTTCATGCGCATCTCGGCGTCGACTTTTCCTTCGACGAGGTGTACCGCGAAGAAGATCTCGTGCGGAAGATGAATGATGGGTGCGACATCCAGATCGTTCAGCCGGGGACGACCCATACGCTAGGTGAGGCGGTACGGCAGCACGACGCCATCGCCACCCTGTGTGGAAAATACCCGGGCCGCTTTTTCGGCATGGCCAATCCCAGCCCGCATCTGCCCGGCGCGGAGTATGACGAAGAACTGACGCGGTGCGTGCGGGGATTGAACTTTGTCGGAGTCAAGCTGCATACGCTCGCCCATGCCGTGGGACCTGCCACAAAGGCGGGCAGGAAAGTATTCGATGCCGCGCGTCGGCTAAAGATTCCCGTCATGGTGCATACGGGTACGGGAGCCTTCTCGGCGCCGATCAACCTTCTCGGCATCGCACGGGAGTTTGCCGACGTGAAAATCGTCATGGCGCATGGCGGGGAAATCGCGCTCGCAGATGAGGCGGCGGCCGTCCTGTCGGCGTGCCTCAATGTCTACGGAGATACATCCTGGGTGCCGGGCTTCCTGGTGAAAAACTGGACAAGGGCATACGGCAAAAGGATGATGTTCGCGTCAGACATGCCGGACAACTACGGCACGGAGCTCTGGAAGATGAAGACGTGCTTCCTCACGGATGAGGAGCAGGAGGGCATATTGTCGCGCACGGCCCTCGGTGTGTTCGATTTGCGCTGAATGACCGTACGGCTCTGAAAGGAAGGAGGCGCAGCATCGAATACATACTTACCATTGATGTGGGGACGACGTCCGTCAAGGCGGTCCTGTTCGACGCGGATCTCGGCATCGCCGCCCAGAGCGGCAGGGAATATGCCCTTCTTACGCCGCGTGCCGCGCACGTCGAGCTGCCGGGCCCGGTCTACTGGACCACCTGCCGGGATTGCATTCGCGAGGTCGTTTGCGCGAGCGGCGCGGGCCCTGACGACATCCGCATCCTCATCATCACGACGCAGGGAGAGACCTTTCTGACGCTTGACGAGAACGGCGCGGAGATCGGCAACGCAATCGTCTGGATCGATAGTCGGGCGGTCGAAGAGGCGGATCTTCTTAGCGCGGATTTCGGCAGGATGGTGTTCTTCAAGAACACGGGTCTGGGGGAAATCTCGCCGATCTGGCCGGCGTGCAAAATTCTTTGGCTGCGGCGCAACGAACCCGAGCGTTTCAAGAGGACCAGGAGGTTTCTGCTGTTGCAGGACTACATCCTGTACCGCCTTACGGGGGAATTCGTGTGCGAGGCGTCAAATGCCTCCTCCTCGGGCTTCACCAGCATCATGACGGGCGCCTGGTGGCCGCGCATGATGGACTATCTGGAGCTTCGCCCGGAGAACTTCGGTCGACCGGTTGCCAGCGGCACGGTCATCGGCAGGATCGCGCGCGACGCGGCCGGGTTTCTCGGCCTCAGCGGCAGCACGCTCGTGGCAGCGGGGGCGCAGGATCAGGCCGCCTCGGCAATCGGTGGAGGCAACATCCGCCTCGGCGTGCTCACGGAAAATACGGGCACCGCGCTTGCCATGGTCCGCTCCATCGGCGCGCCTGTCTATGCGATCGACGCCAATATCAATTACGAACGTCACTGCGTCCCCGACCTGTTCATCGCCCTGGCCGTCAGTCAGACCTCCGGGATCGTGCTCAAATGGTTCAAGGACACGTTCTGCGAGGGCGAGATCGCGGCGGCCGAGGGCAGGCAAGTCTACGGCATGCTGGACGCGATGGCGGCCGCGGTGCCGGCGGGCGCCGAAGGCCTCGTGATGTCACCCCATTTCAACGGGAAGCTGTTTCCAAAGATCGATTCATCGGCGCGCGGATCGTTCACCGGTCTGTCCTTCCATCATACGCGCGCCCATTTCATCAGGGCCATCATGGAGGCGGTGGCGTTCATGCTCAGGGAAAACAACGAGTTCCTGGAGAGCGTGTACGGTCCGATCGACTCCGTCATCTCGCTCGGGGGTGGATCGAGGAGCATGCTGTGGGGCCAGATCAAGAGCAGCGTCCTCAAAAAGCCCGTCCATCTCCTGCAATGCGGCGAATCGACGTCCATCGGTTCGGCCATCCTCGCGTCCGTTGCATTGGGCGGCGTCAGAAACGTGCAGGAGGCCTGCGCGCGGTTCATTCGGATCAGAGAGAGCATCGACCCGGACCCGCGGCAGGAGGTGATCTACGACGAAGCCTATCGGGAGTTCCTCAGGCTGACAACCCCGCGGTAGAAAGGAGGACGCGTCATGGCGCGGTTCTCGATTCACAGCTCCAATTGGAGCGGGACATTCACGCGCCGCGACTTCTACATCCTCGAGAAGGCAGCGGCCATGGGCTACGACGGCGTGGAAATCTCCATGATTGCGTCGGTCGTCGGGAGCCTGCCGGTGAAGACGACAATAAGAAGATTCAACGACCTCGGGCTGAAGGCGTCCTTTGACGCCGCGCTCGGCCCCGATGAGGACATATCTTCGGAGAATAGAACCCGCCAACAGAACGGCATCGACCACCTCAAGCGGAGTCTCGACATCGTTGCGGAATTCGGCGGCGATGAAATGGGAGGAATGACCTACGGCGTCTGGGGCGGTTTCAGCGGCGCTCCGCCTGCCGCCGCGGAGCTCGCGCGCTCGGCAGAATGCTTGAGGACGGCAGCCGACTATGCCCTGCCCCTTGGCATCGACATCGCCATTGAGCCGCTCTGCAGGTTTGAGGGGTATCTGATCCCCACGGCCGAGGCCGGCCTCGACTACCTCAAGATGGTCGGCGCGACGAATGTCGGCCTTCACCTGGACACTTTCCAGATGAATATTGAGGAGAAAAGCCTGCCTGCCGCAATCCTGCTTGCGGGAGACCGGCTTGTTCATTTCCACCTGTGCGCGAGCAACCGGGGCGTCCCGGGTGATGACCACATCGATTGGCCCGGCGTGTTCGCCGCGCTGAAGCAGATCGGGTACAAGCGATGGATCACCGTCGAGGCCATAAGCCCGGACGCGGGGGAAAGTGCTTTGGCCGCCAGGGTTTGGCGACGCGTGGGGGAGCCGGATGAGATTGCGGCCGGCGGCCGTGCACTCATACGGAAATATCTCGGTGCATAGCAATTGAAGGAGGCAGAGAGATGGCAGACGACAGGAAGCTGAGATTCGCGGTGATCGGGGTTGGATACTGGGCGTCGCTGCAAATACAGGCATGGAGCGAGGTCAAGGGAGCCGTGCTGGTCGCCATTTGTAACCGCACGGTCTCAAAGGCCAGAGATTTCGCGGCCACCTACCACATCCCGAAGGTCTATGGCGACATCGAGGAAATGTTCCGCAAGGAGAAGCTGGATTTCGTGGACATCATCACCTATCCCTCGGCGCATCTGCAGGCCGTACAGCTTGCCGCGAAGCACAAAGTGCCGGTGATCTGCCAGAAGCCAATGGCTTTCGATTTCGCCAGCTGCCTTGCCATGCACAAGGCCTGCAAAGATGCGGGCGTTCCGTTCTCTATTCATGAAAACTACCGGTGGCAGCCGCCCAACCGAGGGGTCAGGGAATTGCTCGACCAAGGATGCATCGGCGAGCCATTCCGCGCCCACATCCAGCTTTCCTACGGCACGGCGGAGACATTCGTGACGGAGGCATCGCTGAAGGACTACGTCGATTTTGCGCTGACGGATATGGGGCCGCATTTATTTGACCTGGCGCGCTACTTGTTCGGGGAGCCCGAAAGCATGTACTGCCAGACATATAAAAGCCTCGATTTTCTTCCCTCTGATGACATCGTCTGCGCGATGGTGCGATTCCGCAACGTCATCTGCACCTGCGAGATCACCTCGCTCGTCAATTACCGCGTGTTTGTCGAGGGAAAGAATGGATCACTGGAGCTGGGCACAGGCGAAAATGTCACGCTCAAATCAGGAAAAGAGACGTCCGTCCGGCAATACCCCTCCCCCCATTACTCCTGGATCAGCGACTACGACGAGAATTATCATGGAAAAGATTGCATTCACAGCATCGTCCAGTGCAACCGGCATCTCTTCGATGCCCTGTGCGCCGGCAGGCCGCCGGAAACCTCCGGCGATGAAGAGCTCAAAGTCATGAGGATGATCGAGGCCGCCCGGGAGTCATCGAAAAGCAACCAGGTGGTGCGCCTGTCATTCTGAAATCCAGAGAGGAGGGCTCGATGAAGGTCAACCTGGGCATGAATCTCAGCTATGCGGTCAAGCGGTGGCCGGAGCCGGATATCTGGGGCAGGCAGGTGAGCGAACGCTGGGCGTTGAAGTCCGTGGAGTTCAACTTTGACCTCTTGGACCCGCGCGGGACCGGGTCGGCGCGGGACGCAATGTGCGAGGAAATCAGACGCGCGTCCCGGAAATACAGTCTTGAGGTGCGCAGCGCCACCATCGGCGGGGGCGCCTATGCCTACAATCTGCTGATGCATCCCTTCGTGGAGTTCAGGAAGGATGCGCTGGCGTGGTGCGAGCTCGCGGCAATCGCCTCCGAGAAGATGGGGTCCCGTTCGGTCGGCGGGCCGGTGGGAGCCATGAGCGTGGAAGGAATGCACAACCCCGCGAAACGTGACTACCTGCTCGAGGAGTTCATTGAAGGAATGCGATGTTTTGCGCGCGTGGCCGCGCTGCACAATCAGGACTGCATCACATGGGAACCTACCCCGATCGCGCGGGAGCTCTCCGTGGACATCGACGCGACGTATCGACTGTACGAACGGATGAACAAGGATGTGCCCATCCCCATCTTGCTCAGCCTGAACGTGGGGCACCAGTGCTCAGGCGCCGGCATGACGGGGAAAAATCTGGATCTCTACCAGTGGCTCAAGGAGCTCGGAAAGATCTCGTCGTGCGTCCGTCTCCAGCAATCCGACGGCGTGATGGACAGGCACTGGCCGATGAGCAAGGAATACAACGATAAAGGGATCGTGCGGATGGACAAGGTTCTGGAGGCGCTCGCCAAGTCCGGCTCTCAAGAGGTGGACCTTTTTCCCGAGATCATATTCGCCTTTGAACACAACGAGGAGAGGCTCCTGGAAGAGATGGATGAGACGATCAGCCACATAAAAAAGTACATATAGAACCATCGGGTGTCGTTGCCGGCCTCGTCGTCTCCCGCCGGCTCAAGACATTTCCGACGGCCTCGAGAGGTCCCAGATCCTCAAAGGCATCGACTCGGAGGGAAGCACACAGGCCGTCGTATCCCTTTGTCTCAGCGCCCGATGAGGTCCGTTCGCGTGAGTTGGACGTTCCCCTTCACCGCCGGCGCGTTGAGCAGGTGCCAGGCGACATACTGCTCCGCGTAGAGCTCGGGCGAAGCGGTGCCGTCGACAGGAACGATGACCTTGAAGCCGCGCAGGCAGGCGCCGATGCTGGTCCCCAGGACCGCACCTTCCGCCTGAAGGCCCGTGATGATCAGCGTCGTGATGCCCTTTGACGTGAGGTAGGCTTCCAGATCGGTTCCATAGAACTTGTCCACGCTTGCATGTACCACGTGCTCGGTCGACGTCGGCTTCAGGTCGGCCGTGATCGATGCGACGTCCGCGGAGCCGCCCAGGCTGTATGCAACCACGAGCCCGGAGCTCCGCGCGAAGGCGAGCAGCTTTTTCACCCTCGGCACGGTGGCAAGCGACCGCGGGCGTCCACCGATGATGCGATCCTGGAAGTCGAGCAGAAGGAGCGCTGTCGTCGCGGGATCGACCTTGACGGGGACGAGGCCGGGCGCCGGTGGCGGCTGGACGGTGGACCAATCGTCCACGATTGTTTTCCCCTGGGCGCTGGCCGCGACGGCCACGACCGACAAGATGAAGACGCTCAGCAATCCTTTCATGGCAGACCCCCCAGTTGATTTGCCCCTTTTCATTTGGAGCATTTCAGACAAAGTTAACCCTTTTTGGGGATTGGTGGCCTCGGAGAGATGCAGCTGTTCCCGTTCAATGGCGCGTCTTCATCTTATTTTGTGGTTATTTTCTTCTATACAAGTAACCATTTCACTCAGGAGGATTGGATGGAGCAAAAAACAGTCATCGTGGCAGGGGCGACGGGCTACCTCGGCCAGAAAATCGTCAAGGCCCTCCTGGCCCAGGGTGCCCGGGTAAAGGCCATGGTTCGGGTGACAAGCGACCGGACTGCATTATCGGCCCTCGGCGTCACTGACTTCGTGGTCGGTGACATGATGGACCGGGGATCCCTGAAAACGGCGCTGGCGCAGAGCCCCCGGGCCGATGCCCTTATTGCCAGTGCGGCGGGCTACACCCGGCATACCCAAGGGGATTCCGAGGCAACGGACACCGAGGGGTATAAAAACCTCGTCGATGCAAGCAAGGAAGCGGGGATTCCCCGGTTTGTCCTGATATCAATCCTGGAGAGCGACAAGGCCGTCAACGTCCCGCATTTTCACAACAAGTACCTCGCGGAAGAGCAACTGAAAAAGGCAAAACAGCCTTTCATTGCCCTCCGCGCAGGAGCCTTCCTCGACCAGGCTCGCGACATGGTGCTTTCCCAGGTGAAGGAGGGGATCTATCCCGGGCTTTTTGCTGATGTCTCCCTTGGGATGGTCTACACGCCGGACCTGGCACGGTACGCGGCCCTGGCGGCAACCACTTTGCCGGACACCGCACTTGGTCGTTCGGTAGATATCGGTTGGGCAACCCCTGCCAGCGGCGCTCTCCTGGCCAAAGCCTTCACGCAGGCACTGGGAAAACAGGTTGTGGCGAAACAGTTCGTTCCTCCCATGATGAACCCGGATATGGCGGCAATGATGGAGTGGGTAAGGACCGGAGCCTATGTCAGCCGCAATCCTCAAGTCCAGAAAGAGCTTTTCGGAGACCTCCCCACGGTTGAAGAGGCTGTTCGGCGATATTGCCGGGACCGCGGCCTGGTGTAAGGTCCGAAGCGGCACTTGCAGGGAGCCCGGAAATTGGGATAGACGGGAGGCTGCCTTGCAGGCCCGCTGATGGTCGCAAAAGTTCGTACCCGACTAGGGATTGACTGTGTACTCCTGAACCAGGTGGATGTCGTTTTTCACCTCGAGAACGCCGGGTACCGTTCTGGCCGCGGCGACCGCCACTTCGATCGGCGCTTCCGTATTCGACAGTCCGTCGAGAGTCACCACCCCGTGTTCGGAGGTTGCGGTCAGGTTTGGTATATGTACCTTCTTCACGCAGATTATCGCTGTCAAAACCTTCTGCCCCAGGAGAAGGTCCGAGATCATCCTCCCCCCTGCGGCCTCGTCGCGAGAGTCTATCGTCAAGGTCACACAGCTTTTGATCATTTCCGCCGCCTTGACGGCGTCCAGTCTCGCCGTATTGATGATCAGGTCGTAGCCTCGGGCGTCAGCCCAGTCGATTTTAAAATTGATCTTGCTGAAGCCGATGCGGTCATGATCGCACTGTTCCAGTAGGTGCCCGGCTTGCCGCTCATTGCAGGAAAATTGCCTCATCGCTCGTTCAACGCGCAGGCCCATGGGCGCCGTGATGCGGATGGCCAGGTGGCTAGGGACTTTTTTGAATACGATGGAGCCCCCCCTCCCCACGATGATGCAATTGCCTTCCGACGCTTCCTCGTACAATGCGAGCTTCAAGTACTGGATGTAATCAGTCCAATTCTGGGAAAAAGAGGACCAGAAGCCGGGCCTTTTCTCATCGTACTTCTGCTGTTCCGCCGGCTTGAATCCATGCTCTGCGAGACGCCTCTCAACATAGTCGCGGTCGATGATCCGCCAGCCGGTCATCCGACTGAGCTCACGGGCGGTCTCCTCACCGAGTGCGGCAAGTTCACGTGAAACAGTGATGATGGGCATCGTGCGCCCCCTCTCAAACGAGCATCTGGGAATGTCGCTATTTTCAATTCTGAAGGCCTCGCCACCGTCTGTCAAGCAAACAAGCGGGGACGCACGCCTCAAGCCGCGGAAATCGTGAACCAGTTGTTCAACGACGCACACGCTTTCATGGAGTCACCAGGAACCGCACCCCGGCCTCCGCGTGCGCGGCCATGGTGTCGAAACGTGGCACGGAAAGATCCTCCTGCGTGACGATGAGGGGAAGCTCCGTACAGCCCAGCACGATCCCCTCGGCGCCGCGCGCGACGAGCTCCGCGGCCGCCTCCAGCACGTATGTGCGGGACGAATCGAGGAACTGTCTCGCGCACAGTTCGTCGAAGATGATGGCGTTGATCCGTTGTCGGCGCGGCGCATCCGGGATGAGGGATTCAACGCCGAAGCGCTCACGAAGACGCGCCCGGTAGAAGTCCTTCTCCATGGAATAGCGCGTGCCCAGGAGCCCAATCCTCTTCACCGAGGCCGCCCGGATCCTCTCTCCCACCGCGTCCGCGATATGGAGAAGGGGAACGCCCGCGGCCTGTTCGACTTCGTCGGCGAACAGGTGCATGGTATTGGTGGCAATCATGATCCCGTCCGACCCGGCGGCGGCCAGAAGCCGCGCCTCGGCCAGGAGCACGGCCTTCACCGCGGGCCAGTCTCCGCGCCCCATTGCGTCGGAGAGCTCCTGGAACTCCACCGAGCTCACGAGCAGCCGCGCGGAGCGTGACCCGCCCAGCTCCCGCTGCACCCCCTCGTTGATGAGCCGGTAGTATTCAGCGGTTGAGAGCCAGCTCATGCCACCGATGATTCCCAGCCTCTTCATTCCCGTCCCCCCTTCACTTCTTTTCTACCGCCGCGCGCGCAGCGACGAACGCCCTGACCGACCTCTCGACGTCATCCCCCGCGGTCGCGTAGGAGCAGACGCTGATGCGGATTGCGGGTGCGCCGTTCCATGTCGTCCCTCCGCACCAGCATTCACCCGACGCCTGGATTCGTGAAAGGGTCGCCTGGGTGAGCTCAGGCGTCGCGCAAGCCGCAAGAACCTGGTTGAAGACAACATCGTTCAGGATCGTGAAGCCCTCCCGGGAGAGCAGGCGGGCGAAGAGCTTCGCCATGCTGTGCAGTTCCTCCACGAGAGCGGCCGCGCCGGACCTGCCCAGGGACATGAGGGTGGCCCACAGATCCACCGCACGGGCGCGGCGGGACATGTCGGGGACGTAGAGCATCTCGTCGCGGTTCTCTCCATACTCGACATACGCCGCCGAGGCGCGCATGGCGTTCACGAGCGCGTCCCTGTCCCGGCAGAAGACGATCCCATTGTCGTAAGGGGCATTGAGGGTCTTGTGTGCGTCGGTGGACCAGGAGTCCGCGAGTGCCGCGCCTTCGGTCAGATGGCGCAGGCGGGGGGAACCCGACGCCCAGAGTCCGAAGGCGCCATCGACGTGCACCCATGCGCCTGCCGCGCGCGCTGGGGGGATGATGGCGGTGAAGGGATCAAAGGCGCCCGTGTTCACGTTCCCCGCCTGGAGAATGAGGAGGGTCCGCGCATCCAGGACGGGCATGCGGGATGGGTCCATCCTGCCGTGCGCGTCCACGGGAACGAGCTCCACCCGGTCCCGGCCGAGGCCGAGGAGGCCCAGGGCCCTGAAGACGCTCATGTGCGCCTGCGTGCCCAGGACCACACGGATCTCAGGAGCACCGATCAGCCCCCTGCCGCCGCAATCCCATCCAGCGCGGCGGAGGAGCTCGTCACGCCCGGCGGCCAGGCCGCAGAGTGTGGCCATCGACGTGCCCCCCACCAGTCCGGCCACCGTCCCGGGAGGCAGACCGAGCAGGTCCACGAGCCACCTCTCACAGGCGGACTCCAGATGGGCGGCGATGGGGGACATCACGTACAGCGCGGCGTTCTGATCCCACGCATCCGCGATCCATTTGGCGGCAATAGCGCCCGGGAGGCTTCCACCGTTCACGAAGCCGAAATACCGCCCACCCGTCGTGGCCGCGGTTGCGGGAGAGCCGTGCCGATGGAGCAGATCCACGATACGTGACGGCTCCGTCGGATCTTCCGGCAAGGCCGCGGGGAGCACGGCAAGCCCCTTGAGAGCGGCGGCGTCCGGCACGACGCGCATCTCCCTTGCGCCGGCCGCATACTCGGCGGCGCAGGCGCTGGCGTGGTCGAGCAAACGCGTGTCCCGCGCCTGCTCCCGCAATGTCCGTAGAATCTGCTGTGATTCCATCTCCGCCTCCTGGTCTCCGGGGGGCGCGTCGCGTTGACAGCCGTGTCTGGCCGGGCGCCCCGGGGGGATGCACGAACGGTAGCCCTGGAAAATGTATGCAGTCAATACTATACTTGTCTGCAATACATTATGAATGCAATGACTACATCCTGGAAGCCGGCAAGCCTCAATGACGACCTTCCCCTTTACCGCGCCATTGCCGAGGCTCTTGCCGGGGATATCTCCTCGGGGAGGCTTCGTCCGGGGCAACGGCTCCCCTCCCAGAGACGGCTTGCCGCCCTGATCGGCGTGGACCTGAGCACCGTCACACGCGCCCTTGCCGAATGCCAGAGGCGCGGCCTCATTCAGTGCACCGTGGGACGCGGGACCTTCGTCACGGCGGACGGGGGTGCGCCCCTTGCCCTGGCGCGCGTGGAGCAGGCGTCCCGGGCGCCACTCATTGAGATGGGCCATGTGCTGCCTCTCTATGACCAGGAGAAGACGGGCAGGGATGCAATCCGCCGCTTCCTTCCCGCTCTGGATCTGGAGCGATGTTTACGCTACACGGACCCCGAGGGCATGCGCAGGCATCGGGAAGCGGGCGCGGCATGGGTGAAGCGCGCGGGGGTCGCGGTGCGGCCGGAGAACGTGCTTGTGACCGCGGGTTCGCAGAATGCCATTGCCTGCTGCCTGCTGGCGCTCTTCAAGCCGGGGGATTCCATTGCCGTTGACGAGCTCACTTTCACCGGCCTCAAGGCCATAGCGCGGATGCAGGATATCCGGCTGATCCCAGTCGAGATGGATGACCATGGCATGCTCCCCGACGCATTGGAGAGGGCCTGCCGGCGCGAGCACCCGCGTGGGCTCTACCTCATGCCGGATTTTCAGAACCCCACGACCTCGGCGCTGCCGGAGGATCGGAGGAGTGAAATTGCCCGGCTCATCGAGCTGCACGATCTCATATTCATCGAGGATGACGCCTACGGACACACGGTGGGACGCCACACGGCGCTCAGCGCGCGTGTCCCCGAGCGGGGGATCTACCTTGGGGGGACCTCGAAGCTCTTCGGCGCCGGGTTGCGCATCTCATTCGTGGCCTGTCCGGCCCGCTTCGTCGCACAAATGGGGGGCGCCGTTCTCGGCACGGTGTGGATGGCCTCTCCGCTGAACGCGGAGCTCATGACGCGGATCATCACGGGCGGCCATGCTGAGCGGATCATCACCGCCAAGCGGGCGGAGGCGCGCGCGCGGACCGTGATGGCCCAACGGAAACTGGCGCCGTACCGTCTGCATGCGCGCGAATCCGGTTTCTCCGCATGGCTCGCCCTTCCGTCGGGCTGGACGGGACGTGATTTCGAGCTCTCCGCGCGGGACGTGGGGGTCCGGGTATTCGCGGCTGAGAGGTTTGCCATTGGCGGCAGGGCGGCGCCCGCCGCGGCGCGGATCTCGCTCACGGGGCCGGAGACGAGGGAGGAATTGTCCCACGGCTTGGATATACTGGCGGATGTGCTCGCCCGGGGACGTGTCTCTTCCTCCGCCATCCTGTAGCCCACGGTGGATGTTCGGCCTCAGAGCTCCCCTCCGCTTTGGCCCGGGCTCATCCGCGGTAGGATCGCCGGTAGGCGCCGGGCGTTGCACCCTGGACTTTACCAAAAGTGGAATAGAAACGCGGGGCGCTGGCGAAGCCGGTTTCTGCCGCGATGGCGGCGATCGTGAGGGTCGTGTCCCGAAGCAGCCGGCGCGCCTCGTCGATCCGCCTGCGGACGATCTCCTGGTGGATGCTGCGGCCCAGCGTGCTCCGAAACCTTTTCTCCAGCGTCCGCCGCGAGCACGGGATTGACACGAGGAGCTGCGCGACGGTGAGCCGTCCCGCCGCGGCACCGTGTATCGCTGCCAGTGCACGGTCCACCAGTGCGTCTCCCGTGGCGAGCGCCCGGGTGGACTCGCGTTCCACCACTTCGCGCGGGGCAACGACGGCCGGCTCGGAGGGGCCGGGCCGGCCGTCCAGCAGGGCGGCCAGGGCCTCCGCCGCCTCCCACCCGATGCGTTCCAGGTCCAGCGCGATGCTGGAAAGGGGCGGCACCGACAGCTCGCAGAGGATATCTTCGTTGTCCACCCCCAGGATGGCGAGATCCGACGGAACGTGCAGGCCCAGCCGCCGGCAGGCGGCCGCCGCCTTCAGTCCCACCGTGTCGTTGCAGGCGAAAAGGGCGGCGGGCGGGGGGAGGGCGGCAAGCCACCGGTCGAAACGCTCCGAGTGATGAAGCTTCTCCCACCAGTCCAGGGGCTGCTCGAACACGGAGAGGCGGGCAGGTCCGACCGCCTCGCGAAAGGCCTCGCGTCGTGCCCGCGACCATCCCACGCGCGCCACGCCGCAGAAGGCGAAGCCGCGTCGCCCCAGCGCCTTCATGTGGCGGCCGGCGAGACGGCCCGTGGCGCGGTCGTCGTTGCTGACCTGGCGGAACCCCGGACGGAGCCACGCGCCGGCAACGTCCACCACCGGGATCCCGCGCGCGGCGAGGCGGTCCGCGTCGCGGCGGGATTCGATGCGCGCGATGATCCCGTCCCCGTCCCAGCGCTCCAGGGATCCCATCGCCTGGAACATCCACCCGAAGCCGTACAGGTCCCAGTCCGGCCGGCCGCGGGCGTAGCGCACGACCCCCCGCGCCACCCCGTGCTCGTAGTGGTCGATGAGACCCATGAACAGGCCGACCCGCTTTCGTCGATGCGCCCGCATGATCATCCCTTTCGTAAAACGTTATAAAGTATACGCATTTCGGGCATCCCGGGAACGGGCCGGCGGCTTATGATGAGGATGTGGAGGAACCGCATGGAGAAGAATGACCTGATCACAGTGGCCGGTGCGGGCGGGTTCATCGCCGGCTCGCTCGTCCGCTATTTCCACGACAAGGGATTCACCCGGATCCGCGCCGTGGACAAGAAGCCCCTCACGGAATGGTACCAGCGCACGCCCGGCGTGGAAAGCCTCAGCCTCGACCTGAGCGATCCCGATAATTGCCGGCGCGCCGTGGAGGGTGCCGCCGAGGTGTACAACCTGGCCGCGGACATGGGGGGCATGGGCTTCATCGAGCGTCACCGCGTGGACTGCCTTCGAAGCGTGCTGATCAACACGCACATGGTCGAGGCCGCCTGGCGCGCGGGGGCGCAGCGCTACTTCTTCTCATCCTCGGCCTGCGCGTACAACACCGATCTGCAGAAGGACCCGAAGGTACGGGCGCTGAAGGAGTCCGACGCCTATCCCGCGATGGCGGAGCGGGGTTACGGCTGGGAGAAGCTGATCTCGGAGATGTTCTGCCAGGAGTACACGGCGGAACGGGGCTTGTCGACGTTCATCGCGCGGTTTCACAACGTCTACGGTCCCAACGGCACGTGGGACGGGGGCCGTGAGAAGGCGCCCGCGGCGTTGTGCCGCAAGGTCATCGAGGCCAAGGACGCCGGTGCGAAGGAGATCACGATCTGGGGAGACGGGACGCAGACGCGCAGCTTCATGTATATCGACGACTGCACGAAGGGCATCGACCAGATCATGCACTGTGAGAAGCTGCTGGCCACCCCCATCAACCTCGGCTCATCCGAGCTTGTCTCCATCAATGAGCTGGCGACACTGGCGGAGAAGATCGGGGGCGTGAAGCTCACGCGGCGCTATGATCCCACCGCGCCTCGGGGCGTGGCCGGGCGCAACAGCGACAACACGATGATCCACTCCATCCTGGGCTGGGAGCCGAACACGCCGCTTTCGGACGGGCTGGCAAAGACCTACCACTGGATCGAGCAGCAGTACCGGGACAAGAAGTCAGGCAAGCGGACAGTGAGCTGACCGGCATGGGGCATGATCTGCGCACGGTCATCGGGCCGATCCCCTATCGCATGGCATTCGCGGGCGGCTGGATCGACCAACCATTCGTCTCCCGGCTGAACCCGCAGCCGCCGGGCTCCATGGTGACGGTGGCGGTTGAGCCGACATTTCGATGGATGGATCGCTGCGGCATGGCCACCTCCACGCGCACGGTGGCCATGCGCCACTGGGGCGGGCGGATGCCGGACGGGGACCCCGCCCGTCTGGTTCGGGAGCTGTATGACGCGGAGAATCGGGGCAAGGCCGAGCCGTCCGGATCCCAGGACATGGTCGGACTGCTCTATCCCGGCGTGTGCCGGCTTGACTATGACGCATCCGTGGAGGGCGGCGTGTTCCCGAGCGCCGTGGAGAGTTGCTCGTCGCCCGAGGTGGCGCGGTGGCTGGAGCGGATCATCAAGGTGCTGCCCGTGGCCCCGAGGCCGGCGGGCTACGAGCCGCTGGCGGTCAAGAACCTGGACCCGGCGTGGATCGCGCGGCTGGGGAGATCGGGACGCTCCTGCTGGGAGGCGATCCTGGCGATGGACGCCGCCGCGCTGGGTGAGTCGATGAACGAGTGCATGCGATGCTGGGAAGCGCTGCTGCCCCTCGTGGTACGGCCGCCGGAATCGCCCGTCGACCTGGCAGGGCTCCTGCGCTGCTACCAGGAGCGCTCTCACGGGGCGATGTACTCGGGATGCGGCGGGGGCTACCTGTACATCGTGAGTGAGGAGGCGGTCCCGGGCACTTTCGGCGTGCAGGTCCGCACCCGGAGCGCCGGGGGGTGAGCGTGCGCACGGTATTTGTGACGGGGGCATTCGACGACCTGGGAGCCCGCCACGCGCGCCTGCTGCACGAGTGCTCGCGGATCGGCGAGGTCGTGGTCGGGCTGTGGTCGGATGCGGCGGTATCCGCGGCGTCCGGTACGCCGCCGAAGTTCACGTTTGCCGAACGGCGCTATCTCCTGGAGTCGCTGCGTTTCGTCGCCCGCGTCATTCCCGTCGAAAACCACCGGCAGCCGGAGCTGTCGCGGGAGGGGGCCGCCGCGCCCGTGGTGGGCTGTGACGTCGGCGCATCTTCCGCGGAATCAGTCGCCGCCCGCGCGGCGGCCGGGGCGCTCCACGCCGACCTGCGCACGTTCGGGGACGTGGAGCTGGCGGGGTTTCCGGACATCCCGGTCTCCCCTCCCGATCCGTCGCGGCGGCGGGTGGTCGTCACCGGATGCTTTGACTGGCTTCATTCCGGGCATGTCCGGTTCTTCGAGGAAGTGGCGGGCCATGGAGAGCTGTACGTCGTCGTCGGTCATGATGCGAACGTGAGGCTCCTCAAGGGCGAAGGCCATCCTCGATTCTCCCAGGACCACCGCCGCTACATGGCGGGCAGCATCCGCCACGTCCACCAGGCACTCATCTCCTCGGGATCGGGATGGATGGACGCCGAGCCGGAAATCGCCGCCATCGGCGCGCAGGTCTACGCGGTGAACGAGGACGGCGACAAGCCCGAGAAGCGAGAGTTCTGCCGCACGCACGGCCTGGAATACCTTGTGCTCAAACGGGTGCCAGCGGCGGGGCTGCCGCGCCGGTCCAGCACCGACTTGCGTGGCTTTTAGCGGCCTCTCCGTGGCGCTCCGGTATCTGCCCGCGCCGGCGCGGGTTCCGCGCGCGAGTGCCGGAAATCGAACGTTTTGTGACGTATTCTCGATTGTGTTCGCTCCGGGCCCGTGCCTACATGGGCGGTGAGCAGGTCCCCCTCATGCAAGAGATAATTCTCGAGGTCGAAAACGTTTCCAAGAGCTTTCCCGGCGTGAAAGCGCTTGACCAGGTCTCGTTCGATCTCCACAAGGGCGAGGTCCATGCCCTGGTGGGGGAAAACGGGGCGGGCAAGTCGACGCTCATGAAGATACTTTCCGGCGTGCACCAGCCGGACGAAGGTGTCATCCGCTTCAAGGGACGCGAAGTGCGTTTCCACGATTCCACCCAGGCACGGGATGCCGGCATCGGGATCATCTACCAGGAGCTCAACCTTATTCCCCACCTGTCGGTGGCTGCCAACATCTTCATCGGCAGGGAGCCGCTCACGCGGCTTTTCACCCTGAACGAAAAGAAAATGAATGAAGACGCCGTCGCCATCCTGGGGCGGCTGAATATCCGGATCGACCCGACAATCAAGCTGAATCGGCTCCCGATCTCCAAGCAGCAGATGGTGGAAATCGCGAAGTCCCTCTCGTTCGATTCGGAAGTGCTCATCATGGATGAGCCGACCAGCGCGCTTACCGAATCGGAGATTGACGAGCTGTTCACCGTCATCCATACGCTTCGCGACCGTGGGGTCGCGATCATCTACATCTCCCATCGCCTGGAAGAGCTGAAGCATATCGTGGACCGCATCTCCATCTTCCGCGACGGTCGCTCCGTCAGCACGGACGTGTACTCCGCGATCACAATGGACACCATCGTCAACCGGATGGTGGGCCGGACCCTGGAGCAGAAGTTCCCCGCGCGGCACAACGTGCCCACGGAGGAGAAGATCCTCGACGTCAGAGGCATCACGCGCAAGGGCGTCCTGCACGACATCTCCTTCGACCTGTACCGCGGCGAGATCCTCGGCTTTGCCGGGCTCATGGGCGCCGGCCGCTCCGAGCTGGCGCGGGCAATCTTCGGCGCAGACCCCATCGACGCGGGAACCGTGACGATGAACGGGAAGAAGCTCACGTCGCTCACCCCCTCGGAATCGATCCGGGCGGGAATCGCCTATCTCTCGGAAAACCGCAAGCAGGAAGGGCTCGCGGTGAGGATGAAGGTGGCGGAGAACGTCTCCATGGCCAACATGGCCGGTGTGACCAGCCGCATGGGTGTGATCTCGCGCCGCCGCGAGCTGCAGGCGTGCCAGCGGTACGTGGATGAGCTGGCCATCCGCACCCCGAGCCTCATGCAGGTCGTCAACAACCTCTCCGGCGGGAACCAGCAGAAGGTCGTCGTGGCCAAGTGGCTCTTCTGCGATTCGAAGGTCCTCATCTTCGACGAGCCGACCCGGGGAATCGACGTCGGCACCAAGTTCGCCATTTACGAGCTGATCGAGCGGCTGGCCCGGGAGGGGGTCGGGGTCATCATGATTTCCTCGGAGCTCCCCGAAATCCTGGGAATGACCGACCGCGTCCTCGTGCTGCACGAGGGCAGCCTTGAAGCCACCCTGGTGACGAAGAATACGACACAAGAGGAAATCCTCAACTTTGCGGCGGGTCTGGGCGGGAGGGCCGAAAGGCCTTTGAATGGCCAGTCACGCCCGGCGGAAGAGAGAACCCAACCATGAGCGACACCCACGCACCACGCAAAGACCCGAGGGGCCACGACCCGGCCGCTGCTCCCGGACGATCCCGGATGGCGGTGGACAGGTTCCTCACGTTCGGCGCGGTGGTCGTGCTGTTCGGCGTGTTTTCAATCACGGCGAAGAACTTTTTCACCATGCGCAACGTCCTGAGTCTCCTCCTGCAGACCAGCACGACCACTCTCATGGGAATCGGCGTGACATTCACCATCATCACCGCCGGCATCGACCTTTCCATCGGTTCGGTGGTCGCCTTTACCGGCACGGTCGCGGTGATGGCCGCCATCGCCGGGGTCCCGATCTGGATCAGCTGGATAATCGGCCTGGTGGTCGGGGCCTTCTGCGGCTTCCTGAACGGTCTCATGATCACCGGGCTGAAGCTCCCGCCGTTCATCGCCACCCTGGGCATGACCTTCGTCGTCCGAGGCGTGGCGCTCACGATCACCAACGCCAACGCGTGGCCCGCGCCGGATGCGTTCGGCGCGCTGGGCAACAACACGCTCTTCCGCACCGGGCCCAAGTTCCCCGGCATTCCCTACCCCGTCATCGTCATGGCAGTTGTTGCCGTGCTTTTCCATTTCATCCTCCGCAAAATGCGCGTCGGCAGATACACGTACGCGGTCGGTTCGAATGAAGAGGCGGCCCGGCTTTCCGGCATCAAGGTCGGCCGCATCAAGATCATCAACTACATCATCTGCTCGACACTCGCCGGCCTGGTCGGCGTCATTCTCGCTTCCCGCATGGTCACCTCGCAGCCCAACAGCGCAAGCGGATACGAGCTGAATGCCATCGCCTCCGCGGTCATCGGCGGCACGAGCCTCATGGGCGGCGTCGGCACGGTGGGGGGAACGGTGATCGGCTCGTTCATCATCGGCATCATGACGGTGGGGCTCACCATGCAGGGCACGAACTATTTCATGCAGCAGATCGTGATCGGCGTCGTGGTGATCCTGGCCGTGGCCTTCGATCAGAGACGCAACAAATAGGAGTCATTGCGACAGCAATGAGAAATACCGCGACCCGTATGGGCCGCGGAGTTGGTTCAAGGAGGTCGGTATGAAGAAGCTTCTTTTCATTCTCGTGGCGCTCGCCTTCATCGCCGGATTCGCGTCCGCGCAGGAAATCGCGGTGATCGTGAAAACGGGCAACTCCAGCTACTGGCAGAACGTCCAGACCGGGTGCTTCGACGCACAGAAAGAGCTGAAGGCAAAAACCCCGAAGCTGTCGGTGACGTTCCTCGGGCCCCAGTCGGAGAGCAACATCGCGGAAGAAATCAACATCGTCGAGAGCGCGATTGACCGTGGCGTGAAGGCGATCGTCCTTGCGCCGTCGGATGTCACCGCCCTTGTGCCGGCCGTGAAGAAGGCCAAGGATGCCGGCATCCCGGTCATCGTCATTGACTCGCTGCTGAGCGGTCCCACTTCCAACTACGTCTCCTTCCTCGCCACCGACAACGACGCGGCGGGAAGGGCGTGCGCGAAGGAAATGATCGACCGGGTGAAGGCAGCCACCGGCAGTGACAGCGGGAACATCGCCGTCATGTCGTATGTCGCCGGCGTTGGCTCGGAGATTGGCCGCGTGGGCGGCTTCAAGGATTACATCGCGAAGAACTCGCACCTCAAGATCGTGACCACGCAGTACTCCAATGCCGATATGCCGACCGCGCTCAACCAGACCACCAACGTCCTCGCGGCGAACCCCGACCTCGTGGGAATCTTCGGGGCCAACGAGCCGACGGCCGTCGGCATGGGCCGCGCCATCGCGCAGGCAGGTCTCGCGGGCAAGATCGTTGCCATCGGGTTCGACGGGAACGCCGCCCTCCAGGGCTTCATCAAGGACGGGACCATTCAGGCAATCGCGGTGCAGAGCTCTTACAACATGGGGTACCTCGGAGTGAAGTCCGCGTACGACGCCGCTTTCGCCAAGAAGAAGATCCCCGCGACAGTCGATACCGGGTTCATCATCGTGACCAAGGACAACATCGACTCCACGGCCGCCAAGAACGTCCTGTACCTAGACCGGGCCATTTTCTGCGACCGCCCTTGTTCTCCTTCGCGAGGGCGGTCGCTCCTTTCTCCACCTGGCAGGCAGGCCCGCTTTTGGTTATCCTGAG
Source organism: uncultured Spirochaetota bacterium (assembly GCA_963781885.1). Taxonomy (GTDB): domain Bacteria; phylum Spirochaetota; class Spirochaetia; order SZUA-6; family Fen-1364; genus Fen-1364. The sequence goes on from CAWAHW010000003.1 coordinate 144,550, forward strand.
CGCGGTGAAAGAACGGCGCGTGACATATGTACAGGTTCCTGATGGTGGACGACGAAGAAATCGTCCGCCGCGGCTTCCGACGCAAGATAGACTGGGCCAGCCTCGATTTCGAGTTCCTCGAGCCGTGTGAGAACGGGGAGCAGGCCATCGAGGCCATCGGGGCACTCCATCCCGATGCCGTCATGACGGATATCGCCATGCCCCACGTGGACGGGCTGGACGTCGCTGCCTGGGCCGCGGAGCACCACCCCGAAATCGTCATTTTGATTCTCTCGGGGTACGACGAGTTCGAATACGCCCAGAGGGCAATCAAGAGCAACGTCTTCGAATATGTGCTCAAGCCGGTAACCTCCCGGGATCTCACCGCACTGCTCGAAAGGCTGAAGGTGCGGCTGGATCACCTCCGGCGTTCCCGCGAGGAAACGAAGTCACTCGAGCTGCGGGCGGAAGCCGCATCGAGCTTTCTGAAGGCGCGGACCCTCCTCGACCTCGTGAGCGGCGCGGCGGACAAGATTCCCGATTCCCGGTTCCAGGAGGTCTTTGGCTTCCCGCCGCAGGGCCTGGCCGGTGCCGTGGTGATTGCGCAAGATGATCCCGCCGGCGAGGGAGAGCTCGACGTCTCGACCCGACTCCCGGCAGCGGCGGCGGAGGTAGCCGGCTCGGCCCGCCGCGTGTTCTGCTTTTCTCCCGGTGAAGGGCGGGAGGCCATCCTGATCCTGGAGCAGGATACCCTCTCCTGCGACCGCCTGGCTTCCGCGATCGCCGCACGGGCGGCGGCCCCCGTCGGCCCGGCGCCGTCCGCGGTTCGCGTTCCGATCGTCGGAATGGGTCGGCCGTACGAATCGTGGCGTGACGCGGCCCGAAGCTTCGCGGAGGCGGTCGCCGCCCTTTCCTACAGGCTCGTTTCGCCGCCGGGGGGAGTCTTTCGCTACGGGAGGGAGCGGGAGGACGACCCGCAGACCCTCGAAGGTCTTGCCGAACAGCGAGAGCGCACCTGCCGCGCCACGGTCGCCGGTGAGACGGTGGAAGCGGAAAACCATTCAGCCGCTTTCGCGGCGCTGCTGCGGGAGGGCGGCATCTCTGCCCACCGCGTGCGGCACGAGATCGAGGCGCTGTTTGCCGCCGTCCTGGACGCGTTGCGGGACCTTGGCGTCTCCTCGTCAGCCGTGGCCCAGGACCTCCGGCTGGACCCCGATCTCGCCGTGCAGCGACTGCGCACGTCAGAGGACGTGACGGCGCTCCTCGTGCGGTTGGCGACCTACGCGGGCTCGATCCTCGATGGGCGCAACCTTCCCGCCCCGGAATGGAAGGTGCGCGACTTCAAGGACTACGTGGCCCGGCACTATGGGGAGCGGGCGCTCTCGGTGCAGACCATCGCCGCGAGCCTCTCCATCAGCGCGAGCTACCTCTCCAAGCTGATCAAGCGCCACCTGGACCGAAGTGTGGTAGACTATCTCATCGACTACCGCATGGAGCGCGCCAAGGAGCTTCTCTCAACCTCCGACCTGATGACGTACGAGATCGCGGAAGCAACGGGCTACCCTGACGCGCAGTACTTCAGCACCGTGTTCAAGCGGCACATCGGGATCACCCCGACGGAGTTCCGGGCCCGGCGGAGAGGCAAGATCTCGCGCCCATGAAGATCCGCCGCATCCAGGACACCCTGATCCGCGCCATCGCCACACTCATCGTGGTCGCCCTGGTCCTGCTTGGGACGCTGTCGTACTACTACCTTCACAAGATCCTCATCCAGAACGCGGAGGAAGGGACGATGCAGCTGGTGAGCCAGCTGAACCGCATCATCGAGAACTACATCAGCTACATGGACGACATCGCCCTGATGGCCATCAACAACACGGACGTGAGGGAGTTCATGTCACGCCCTCGCGCGGATTCTCCCCAGCTGCGCGCGAAGATCGAAGCCACGTTCGAGTCCCTCCGGGCCGTCCGCCGCGACATCGATTCCGTGTTCGTCATCACCCGGGACGGGCGCGCCATCGCCGCGACCACCGGGCGCGCGTTGAATCCCACGGTGGACCTCCGGCAGCGGTTCCTGGAGCTGGAGGCCGGGGTCGTTCCGGACCGGCCGTCGGTGTCTTCCGCCCACGTGGAAAACCTCGTGGATTACCGTTATCCCTGGGTGATCTCCCTGGTTCGCGTCTTGCCGGTCGGACCCGGAGAGCAGAGCCCCGGGCTCATCCAGGTGGACCTCAACTACGACATCATTGCGCGCCTGTGCAAGGACATCCAGCTGGGCACCTCCGGGTACGTTTTCATCCTGAGCCGCGGCGGAGACATCGTGTATCACCCGCGGCAGCAGCTCATCTACGGGAACCTCAAGTCGGAGCGGATCGCGGAAATCATGGCCCTCCATGGCGGGAACCTCAACGCCGTGGTGGACGGCCGGGCGATCCTCTACACCGTTGTGAGCTCGAAGGACACGGGCTGGGACGTCGTTGCCGTCTCCTACCTGGACGAGCTGTTCCGCGCCAGCCGGCAGGCGGAGTACGTCTTCCTCATGCTCTCGCTGCTCGTCCTCGTCGGGGCCATCGCCGCCGCAATGGCGATCTCGTCGAACATCTCCCGGCCGATCGAGAGCCTGCGGCACTCGATGCAGGCCGTGGAGAGCGGCAACTTCGACATCGACATCACCGTCAATGCGCGCAACGAAATGTACCAGCTCGCGCGGGATTGCGACATCGCGGTGAAGAAGGTGCGCGACCTCATCGAGCAGAACCGCCGCGAGCAGGAGATCAAGCGGAAGCTGGAGCTGCGGGCGCTGCAGGCGCAGATCAACCCCCATTTCCTCTACAACACGCTGGACTCGATCATCTGGATGATCGAGCTCGGCGAAACCGAGCGGGCCATCGACATGACCTCCTCCCTGGCCCGGTTCTTCCGCATCGGAATCAGCCGCGGAGAGGAGACCATCAGCGTCCGCACGGAGATGGAGTACATGCAGACGTACCTGGAGATCCAGAAGCAGCGCTACAAGGACAAGCTCTCCTATGAGATCGCCTTCTCGCCGGATCTCTACGATTCCCAGATCCTCAAGCTCCTTCTGCAGCCGCTGGTGGAGAACGCCATTTACCATGGGATCAAGAACATCGCGGGGCCCGGGCTCATCCGGATTGACGGCGTGCGCGACGGGGAGTCAATGGTGATCCGCATCAGCGACAACGGCGTGGGGATGGCTCCCGATCAGCTCGCGGCGCTCCGCGAGGGGGTGATCGAGCCCCGTCCGACCAACGGCGTGGGGGTGCGCAACGTGCAGGAACGCATTCACGTCTACTTCGGGCTGGAGTACGGCGTGAGCTTCGAGAGCACGCCCGGGGCCGGTACGGTGGCAACGGTCCGCATCCCGGTGAGCGCGGGGAGCGCAACGTGAGGAGCCGGTCCGTCCTGTTCCTGCTCGCGGCGGCGGTCCTTGCCGCCGCTTCGCTCACCATCCTGTACCACGGGGCTCGTCTTCTCAACCCCGTCTCCGCCGCGACACGACGTGTGATCGTCATCTTCAAGACCGTCGACTACCGCACCACGCCGTTCTGGGGCAACGTGCGGGATGGCGTGGTGTCCGCCGGCGAGGACCTGGGCATGACGGTGCAGATTCGGGGACCGACCCTCGAAACCGACATCGCGGGCCAGATCGACATCGTGCGCCAGGCCATTCGTGAAAAGCCCGACGCCATTGTCCTGGCCGCCGCGGACTACAACCTGCTCGTGCCGTTGGCGCGGGAGATCAAGCGCCAGGGCATCCCCCTTGTCTGCATAGACTCATTCATCAATTCCGATGATGCCGACACGCGGATCGGCACGGACAGCTACGAGGGCGGCCAGAAATGCGCGGCGGCCCTGATGCGCTATGTGAAGCCCGGCGACCTGGTCGCGGTCATGAGCTACGTGAAGGGCAGCTCGACGGCCATCGACCGCGAGTCCGGAACCCGTGACTACCTGGACGGCAAGGTCAGGATCCTCGACACGCTGTACAGCAACGCGGATGCAAAGCTCGCCTATTCCCAGGCGGCCCGATTGATCGCCGATACTCCGCAGCTTCGCGGGATCGTCGCATTGAACGACCCCACCGCCAGCGGGGCGGCCCGCGCCCTGGATGAATCGGGCAAGGCAGGCTCCATCGCGCTCGTCGGCTTCGACAATTCACTCCTGGTGCTGCGCGATGTGGAGAGGGGCATCATCCGCGACACCGTTGTGCAGAAGCCGTTCAACATGGGGTACCTCGGGATCACGACGGCGCGGGACCTCATCATGCGCCGCAAGCCCGCAAAGTTCATCAACACGGGCTCGGTCGACATCTCCCGGCTCAACATGTTCCAGCCGGAGAACCAGAAGCTGCTATTTCCCGTCACCGAAGGACAGTAGCCGCGGCCCCGGCCGCCCTGCCCGTGCGCAAAAACCCCGCCATGCTATACTCCCTCCATGGGATTTACTTCACAACGTGCCCGGACCGCCCGGACAAGGACTGCCGCCCGGCTCGCTCTGGCCTTCGGACTCTCCTGCTGCCTGGCGGCGTGTGGGGCCTGGAAGGGCCCATCTCCCGTTGCCAGCTCGCCCCGGAAGATCCAGGTGATGGCGTCAGACGGCTGGATCTACGATGTCATGGGGGAGAACGCGAAGCGGTTCGAGAAGGAGACCGGAATCAAGGTCTCATTCTCGATCTACGCGCCGCACGTGTACTTCCGTGCGCTCCAGACGATGCTCGCCTCCGGTGAGGCAGCCGACATTTTTCTCATGCAGTCCACGCGGTGGTACCTGGGCAGCGAGATCGATCCCGGGAAGTGGTGCATCGACCTGACGTCGGAGGAATGGACGAAACGCCTGAAGCCGGAATGGCTTCCTGCCGTCTCGTACAAGGGACGGGTCTACGGCCTCATCGTGTGGGACGACACCCTGGGATGGGTCTATACCTACAACGACAGGATCTTCCAGCGGCTGGGTCTCTCGGCGCCGCGGACATATGAGGAGTTCATGGCCGTCTGCGAGCGGATCAAGCGGGCGGGCATCGTTCCCATCTACGAACCCGGGGCCAGCCGATGGCACACGTCCCTTACCTTTTTCGAGATGGGCGCCACTTTCGAGGAGCGGGACCCCGGACTCTACGAGCGGCTCAACACGAACCGGTTGAAGTTCGCCGACTACGCGCCGTTCCACCAGGCGCTCGGCCAGATTCTTTCCGCGGCCAATCGCGGCTTCTTCGGCAGCGACTTCATGGCGGACACGATCGAAGGGTCGAAGACCGCTCTCCTCTCGGGCGCCGCCGCCATGACGCTGAACAAGATCGGGTTTGCCCGAAGCGTTCTGAAGACCAACCCCGACTCCGGTGCCCAGACTTGGGGGATGTTTCCCATCCCCTGGCTGGACAACAGCACGGTGAGCATCGAGCGCTCGGCGCCCACGTGGTTTGGGAACGCGAAAAGCCGGGACCGCGCGGCGGTTCTCGAGTTCTTCCGGTTCCTGACCCGTGATGACAATCTCTACCGGTACGCCAGCGAGCAACCGGAAGGCATCAGCCTGTCGTTCCCCACGCGTCCCGTGCCTCTCCTGCCGAACGAACAGGCGTTCGTTGGCGCGGCTCGGCTCGGCGGGGAGCCGTTCCAGGGCGGGGTCAAGTACATCATGACGCAGTGGATGGAAATCGAGGCCGATTTCGAGTCGATGCTCGCCGGAGCGATGAGCCCCTCCGGTTTCCTGTCGGCCGTCGATGTGCGGAGGGCCAACATGGCAGCCGCAGCCCGGGATCCTGCGTGGCCGCCGCCTCTCACCGGCGCATCGAGTCCCTGAATGCGGTGGGGTTCTGCCCGGTTTCCTTCTTGAACAGGCGGGAGAAATAAAGAGCGTCCTCGTATCCCACCGCCGCGGCGACCTGCTTGACCTCCATCAGCGGGTGCCCCACGAGCAGACGCTTCGCCTTCTCGATCCTCAGGCGGATCAGGTCCTGTGTCGGGGTGCATCCCTTGATTCGGCGGTAGAGCCGCAGCAGGTAGGCGGCCTTGCACCCGAACCCCGCGGCCAGCCGCTCCAGCGAATAGGGCAGGCGGTAGTTCTCCTTGAGATACAGCTCGACCGAGTCCGCCAGGTCCTGCTCCCGGGATCCGATTCGGTCCAGTCCGAACTCCGCGTCGACCGATCCCGCCGAAGCCTCCAGCCGGATGCGGATTTTGCGGAGGGTCTCCTGCAGCGCGGGGACCTCGACGGGCTTGAGGATGTAGTCGTCCACGCCGAGCTCGATGGCCCGACGGGCATACTCGAACTCGCTGTACCCCGAGACGATCAGGATCCGGAGGTCCGGGTTGGTCCTTCGGATCCGCTCCACCAGCTCAAGCCCCCCAAGGACCGGCATCTTGATGTCGGTGATCAACAGGTCCGGAAGGTACCGCTCCACGAGCTCCACGGCTTCTTCCCCGTCCGCCGCGGTCCCGGCGCATTCGAGATTCGGGTCCAGCTCGGCGGTCTTGCGCGCCAGGTAGTCGCGCATCCGCTCCTCGTCCTCCGCGACGACGAACGTAAGCTTCCGGTCAGCCACGGAGCCCGGCCCCCATCGCGATGCGCGCTCCTCCACCAGGACGGTTGCCGAGGCTGAAGGCGACCTCGCTTCCGTATGCGAGCCTCAGCCGCTCGTAAGAATTGATGATTCCCATCCCTGAGATCGACATGCCGGAACGCCCGTTTCCACCGCCCGGGCGGGCGGCAATCCGCTGGGAAATCCTTTTCAGCGTCTCATCGGAGAACCCGGGTCCATTGTCGAGGATCTCCATCGACCACCGCCCGTCCACGCAGGCGCCGCGCAGCTCGATGCACCAGGGAGGCCGCACCGACGTCGCGTATTTGAAACAGTTCTCGATGAACGGCTGCAGGATCAGCCGGGGCACGACGATCTGCCCCATTTCAGGTGAGACGTCGATGCGGTATTGGAGGCTCCCGCCGAACCTCGCCCGCATGGCAGCGAGATAGCTCTCCGCGTATCCTATCTCGGTTCCCAGGGTCGCCGTCGTTCCCTCGGTGGACGACACGTAGCGCAGCACCCTCGCCAGGTTGAGGATCAGCTCCTGGATGGCGGGTGACGAGCCCTCCTCCGCCATGATGCCGATGGTCTGCAGCATGTTGTGGATGAAGTGCGGGTTGATCTGCGCCTGCAGCGCGACCAGCTGGGCTTCTTTCTCGTGCGCGCGCAGGGACACGGCCTCCTGGAGCGATTCGTTGAGCTTCCGTCGCATGTCACGGAAGGCCAGCCGCAGCTCATCGATCTCCCCCAGGACCGTCATGTGCGTGCCCGCCCCGCTCTCTTCGAGGTTTCCCAGGTCGAGCGCCTCGATCTCTGCGTGGAGGGCCTTGAGAGGCACGGTGACCCGGCGGGCAATGAAGTATGAGGCCCCCAGGGAGCAGGCGATCGCGATCAGCGCGAGAAGGCCGATCCGCAAGGCGTATTGGAGCACGCTCGCCGCAAGACCGCCCGGGAGCGCACCGATCAGGAGCGTCCACCCGGTGTCCTGCGACGTGGCCACCGCGAAGATGCGAGGCTCATGCGTCCCGGGAAGGACGCCGGTCACGATGGGTCGGCGTGAGGCCTGCGCGGCAAGCGCACGGAAGACGGCAGGGTCCGCGGCGGTCCCGTCGTATGGATACAACTGGTTCCAATCCGCGTCGAAAAGGGCGAACGACCCCGATGTGCCGCTCAACAGATCCAGCTCTCCGAACAGCGTGTCGCAATACTGCTCCACCTCGATGATCCCCTGCGTCGACAGCATGGCGTCCTGGAAGCTTCTGATGAGCGATATGTAGCGCTTGTCCTTGACGATGACCGAGGTTTCCTCAAGAAGCGGATCCGCGTGGGGAGGGAGAATCAGCCGTTCCCCACCGGATCGGAGGACCCGCGCGTACCACGGCTCCCGGGATACGTCCCGCTCGATGAGGCGGCTGTAGTACCCCGCGCCGATCATCTCTCCCCGCAGATCGTAGACGTTGGCCTGGGGTGCCGAGCGGTTCGGGCCCAGGATCGTCTCGCTGATCTCGATCAGCGATTCCGTGTTCTCCAGCTTCCCGATCCTCTGCTCCGGCGTGGCGGGGTTGCGTGGAAGGGCGAGGTGCCGGGCGAACAGACCCTGAAAGACCTGGGAGTAGACCATCGTCAGGCTCAGGCGGTCCATCTCGGTCACCTGGGCGTCGAGGTTTGTTATGACGGACCGGCAGAGCGTGTTTAGCGCGTCGGCGAACCTCTCCCGGGCGACGCCCGCCGCGTAGTCGTACACCACGAGAGAAAACCCGACGAGCACGCAGACGAGGACCAGCGAAACGGCGAGGAAGATGGATCTGCGGACCGTGCTGCGGCGGTGTTTCACGGCCGCATGGTACCACGGAATTTATTCCATGTCCTTGCGCAATCCAGTCCATTTACGCCACCGGGAGGCTGCCAGATACTGCCGGGGACTCAATACGCTCGAAGGAGGTATTCATGACCAAACGACTGATTCTCTGTCTCGCCCTTGTTGCACTTTGCGCAGCGTTCGGATTCGCGAACGGCACAAGCGAAGCCTCTTCCCAGGGACCGGTGACCCTTACTGTCTGGGACTTCAAGTACGGGCCCAGCGATGCCCAGAAGCCCATGCAGCAGATCGACGCCTTGTTCCAGCAGAAGTACCCCGGCGTCACGATCAACCACATCGCGCAGCCCGGCGAGCCCCAGTACTACCAGATCATCCAGGCGGCCGCCAGCGCCAACCAGGGACCGGACGTGGCCATGTTCCACCCCGGAGCCCGTGAGTACGGGTTTGGCGACATTCTCATCGATCTGACCCCCTACATCCAGGACATCAAGAGCCAGTTCACGCCCGCGAGCATCGCCATGGTCTCCATGGACGGCAAGGTCGGCGCGCCGATCAAGGTCCTGCCCATGACCATGCAGGGCTTCGGCATCTACTACAATAAGGCCTACTTCAAGAAGGCGGGCCTGGATCCCGAGCAGGCTCCCAAGACCGCGGCGCAGTTCCTGGCGGCATGTGACAAGCTGCAGGCGGCCGGGATCGTTCCCATCGCGGTCGGCCAGACCTATTCGATCGACTTCCTCCTCCGCTGCCTCGTCGCGAACGCCTTCGGGCCGAACGTCGCGGGCCTCAAGGATGGATCCGTGACGTACTCGGACCCGCTGTTCCGCGAGAGCGTCGAGTTCGTCAAGACGCTCGTGGACAAGGGGTACCTGGAAAAAGACGGCTTCTCCCGGCCCTACTTCATGGACGGGATCAACAACTTCGCCGCGGGAAACGGTGGCATGTTCATCGGGCTTCTGTCTGACGTCGGCAACTGGAAGGCGTTCTGCGACAAGCTCGGGGCCGACAATGTCGGATATTTCCCCACCATCAACTTCCCCGACGGCAAGTACAAGGACCAGCAGGTGGCCCAGGGCGCGGGCATCGGCTACGGCGTCATGACCTGGTCGAAGAACCCGAAGGTGGGCGCCGCCTACGCGAAGTTCTACACAACCGGGGACGGGGCGCGCATCTACGCCAGCGCCACCGGGGCGCTGTCGCCCAATTCGGCCGTGCCCGCCTCGACCGACTATCCCCTTCTCACGACCATCCAGAAGTACCTCAAGGGAGGATTGGCTCTGGACTACCTCCCGATGTTCTACAACGGCTACGAGGATGACGCGAACCGGCTGTGCGACCAGATGTTCGTCACCGGTCAGCTGACGACGGACCAGTTCATCACCGCGTACCAGAAGCTCATCACGAAATAGAGCTCCTTCATGAAGGACGGGGCGTTCTGCCCCGTCCTCTCTATTCCACTCTACGGAGCTGCCATGCGTCATCGTAGTCTCGAAAGAGACGGAATCGCCCCTTACATTTTCCTTTTGCCGCTGCTGGTGCTCCTTGCCGCTTTCATCCTCTATCCCGTCGTCATGAACCTGGTCGCGAGCTTCACCGAGTGGAAGGGCTACGGGCCCATGAAATGGACAGGCCTGTCCAACTACCGCACCATGCTCAAGGACCAGGCGTTCTGGACGTCCATCTGGAATACCGGCATCCTGGTCTGCTACATCCCGTTGAGCATGGTCGTGACCGTGTTCGTTGCCGCGCTCCTGCGCGAAGGCCTCCGAGGCTGGAAGGCGTACCGCGCCATCCTCTACATCCCCAACCTGCTGGGGCCGGTCATCATCGGCGTGGTCTTCTCCATCTACCTCCGGGATGACGGGTCGCTCAACCTCCTGATCAAGTGGGCCGGTGGGTCGACCGTGCGCTTTCTCACGTCCCCCTCCATCGCCATCAATTCGGTCGGCATGGTCCAGGTGGTCTGGGTGCATCTCGGGTTCGGTCTCATCTACTTCCTGGCCGCCATGAACGGCATCGACCAGGGAGTCTACGAGGCGGCGCTCATCGATGGAGCGGGATTCTTCCGGACGCTGTGGAGCGTCACGATACCGAGCATACGCTTCGCGATTGAGTTCTGGGTGGTATTCAGCTTCATCGAGGTATTCGCCCGCATGTTCAGCTACATCTACACCCTCACCCGCGGCGGGCCCGGATTCGGCACGTTCACGCTGGAATATGGCATTTTCGCCCAGGGATTCGAGAAGTTCCAGGCAGGGTACTCCAGCGCGTGGTCCGCGGTCCTGTTTATTTTCTGCGCCGCCATTTCGATCGCGCAAATACGCCTGATGCGAAAGAGAAGCCCATGAAAAAGGCAACCGCGATCAATGCGAGCGCGCGGGTGCTCGTCCAGGTCTTCCTGCTTGTGCTCGTCATCGGCTCGCTTCTTCCCCTCTACAACGTGATCGCCGCCAGCTTCAAAACCGGGGACGAGTACGTGGCGAACCCTTTCTTACCCGCGAAAGCGCCGACAGGCGACAACTACGTTTACGCCGCGCTCACGGCAAGGCTCCTGCACTACGCGGTCAACAGTCTCATCCTGGTGCCGCTGGGTCTCGTGCTCTACCTGGCAGTATGCGTCTCCGCGGGCTATGCGTTCGGGAAGATGCGGTTCCGCCTGAGGCGGCCCCTGTTCTTGCTGGTGCTCTTCCTCACGATCTTCCCGCAGCTCCTGCTGGCAACCCAGGTCTTCAGGCTGATCTCCCTGCTGCACCTCACGAACACCGGCGCGGGCGTGATCCTCTCCTGGGTGGCATACTTCTCGCCTTTCGGGACCTACATCATGACCACCTACTTCACCGACATGCCCTACGAGCTCGTGGAGGCGGCGCGCATGGACGGCGCCTCCCATTCCCGAATCCTCGTGACCGTGATGACGCCTCTGGCCATGCCCATGATCGCGACAATCGCCATCATCGGTTTCCAGTCCATGTGGAACGAGCTCCCGTTCTCCCTGCTCATTCTGCAAAACCAGGCTTCACGCACCCTCACGCTCGGCATTGCCATGATGAGGGGAGAGTACGGCATCGCGGTGCCCGCACTGAGCGCGGCCCTCGTCATTGCCATGGCAGTGCCTCTGCTCATGTTCCTTATCTTTCAGCGCCGCGTCACACTCGGTGCGACCGCCGGCGCCATCAAGGGGTGAGCACTCGTTGCCCTGCAAGAGGAGTCTCGCCTGAGCACATACGACATCACATTCGTCGGGCATCTCTGTCTTGACGAGATCACGCCGTACCACGGGAACACCGTCGTTGCTCCCGGCAGCGCGGTGCTCTGCGGCGCCGTTGCTGCCGCCCGCATCGGCCAGCGCGTGGCTGTCGTGACGAGAATGGCGCCCGCCGACGACGTGATCCTGCGGCCGCTTCTCGATCTGGGCGTGGAGACGTTCGTGATCCCCTCGCCGGAAACGTCCTACTCGGTGGTCATCCATCCGACTCCCAACGTGGACGAGCGCATCCTGAAGCTCGCGCGCAGCGCCGGGCCCTTTGCCGTCAGTGATGTTCCGGCGATCGCCACGCGCGACCTGCACCTGGCCGGGATCTCCGACCAGGAGTTCAGCCTGGATTTCATCCGCGGCTTGAAGGCTCAAGGCTACCGCCTGTCGGTCGACATGCAGAGCTTCGTTCGCCAGGTGGACCCCCATACCCGCACGATCGAGTTCCGCGACGTTCCCCTGAAAAAGGATATCGTTGCGCTGATGAGCAAGGTGAAGCTGGATGTCGTGGAGGCCAGGGTGCTCACCGGCACCGATGACCTCGAACAGGCGGCGCGCCAAATCGAAGCCTGGGGCAGTCCGGAGACGGTCATCACGCATGCGGAAGGCGTGCTCGCCCGAGTGAATGGCCGGACCTACTATGAAAAGTTCTCGAACCACAGCACGGCGGGGCGGACGGGGCGGGGTGACACGACTTTCGCCGCCTATCTTGCCCGACGCGGAGATCACGACGTCGCGGAATCGCTGAAATTCGCGGCCGCGCTGGTCTCAATCAAGATGGAAACTCCGGGGCCTTTCCAGGGAACGCTGGCCGACGTTCTCACGCGCATGGAACAGGAGCATTGACGTATGCATCTTTTCAAGACATCGGAGAAATACTTCCAGGTTCATCCATGGACGGTCGTCGAAGAGGGCTTTGATCCCCGGAAACAACGCCTGGCAGAATCGATCTTTTCCCTGGCGAATGAGTTCATGTGCGTCCGGGGATACTTTGAAGAAGGCTACTCCGGGGATCACCTGCTGGGGAGCTATTTCAGCCAGCTGTACGAAGTGCTGGACGTGGACTATCCCCAGGTTTTCAAGGGTTTCGTGACGGAGGCCGCCAGCATGATCACCGCGGTGGACTGGCTCTACACGCGGATCACCCTCGACGGGGAAACCCTGGACCTGGCGACGGCACAGTTTTCGAGTTTCAGGCGCACGCTCGACCTCCGCGACGCCACCCTGGCGCGGGAGCTCGTCTGGACGACCCGCAGCCGCAAGCAGCTGAAGCTGACGTTCAACCGTTTCACCGATATCGATTCCACCGCGCGGGGGTGCCAGAAAATCACCTTCGAGCCGCTCAACTTCTCCGGCAAAGTGACTGTCTGCAGCGGCCTGGATTTCAACACAATCTATGAGCTTGCGGCGGGGTGGGACCAGACCCAGGGAACGGGCGCCAGCAAGGAAAAGTCCGCCGAGACCAACTTCTGGACGTGCGAACGGCGGCAGCGCCTGGGCGATGTTTGTGCGATTCAGGCCCGAACCCAGAGGAGCGGCTGTCACCTGTTTTCAAGCTTCCGCGTCTCGGCCGATCAGCCGATCAAGCCCCGGCTCGTCGAACGGGAGAAGTTCATCGGGGTCGACCTGGCGCTCCACCTCCGGGCGGGGCAGGCGACGGTGCTTTCGAAAACAACGGTCAGCCATTGGGAACAGACGGAGGACGCCGAGCAGGTCTGGACCAACGGCCTTCGGCTTGCCCAGCGGCTCACCGGGACAACGTTTGACCAGGCCATGGAAAAGCATCGCCTGAGTTGGAGCCGTTTCTGGGACCGAATGGATATTGAAATAGACGGCGACCCGGAGATGCAGCAGGGCGTCCGCTATTCCCTGTTTGCGATGTACATCAACTATCATGGAGAAAGCGACCGGCGGAACGTGATCTGCAAGCTCGGAGGCGAAGTCTACAGCGGCGTCAACTTCTGGGATACTGAAATCTATTGTCACCGGATGTACATGTTCCTCGATCCCAAGATTGCGCGCAAACTTCTCATGTACCGTTACCACTACCTGCCCAGAGCGATCCAGAACGCGCAGCGGGTTGACCTGGAAGGCGCCCGGTACCCGTTCTCAACCATCACGGGGAATGAGGAAAGCGGCACCTGGCAGCATGTCGACCTGGAGATCCATCAAAACGAGGCGATCTACTACGCGATCTGGCATTATGCGCGCGTCTGCAGGGATACGGAGTTTCTGTACCGCGAGGGCATTGAAATGCTGCTCCAGATGTGCCGCTGCATGGCGAGCTGGGGCGGCTGGAGCCCGAAAAAAGGCGATTTTGGATTCTACGGAGTCATGGGGCCGGATGAGTTCCACATGATGGTGAATCACAACTGCTATACGAACTACCTTGGCAAGAAGATGTTCACCTATACTCTGGAGGTGCTCAGCGGGATGCAACGGGACGCCCCGGAGCTGTATCAGCAAGCGATTGCAAAAGTACAGCTGCGTCCAGAAGAGCCCGTGGAATGGAAGCGGATGGCGGAGAAGATGCGGATTCCCAAGGACGAAGCAACCGGCATCTACGAGCAGCATGACGGGTACTTCGATCTCCCGCACGTGGAAGTGAAGGACATCCCGATGTCCCAGATCCCGATCTACAAACACTGGGCGTACATCCGGATTTTCCGATTCGATATGCTGAAGCAGCCCGACTTTCTCAACCTGCCGTATTTTTTCAGCCAGGACTTCAGCATGGAAGAAAAGCGGCGGAACTACGAGTACTACGAGGCCCGCACCAGCCACGAATCGTCACTCTCCCCGTCCTTGCATGCCATCCTGGCCGCCGAACTGGGGAAGAGGGAGGAAGCATACAACTTTCTGGCCTATGCGGCCCGCCTGGACCTGGACAACTACAACAGGAATACCGAGCAAGGCATCCATTCTTCCTCGGCGGCGGGGGTCTGGGCGGGTATGGTCTCTGGTTTCGGCGGATTGCGCACCGACGCGGAGACGCTGATTCTCAATCCGACCATTCCGGTTCAGTGGACGGCGTACCGCTTCCGTATCTCCTATGCCAACGCGCTGCTCGCCGTGGAGGTCACTCGCGACATGGCGCGGTTCAGGGTGGTGGAGGGAGACGGCGTCATCGTGAGCATCTACGGCGAGGTCCGCCGGATCACCGCGGACGGCCTGGAGGTCATGATCCCGCAGTAAAGGCGCGGAGCGTCCTCTCTGACAGCCTTCGAGCCCCCGTAAAGCCTTGCCGATCCCCCTGATGGGCGTCTCTCCACGCAGGAATGATGCCGCGGGATCTTGACAGGCGAGTGTGGCAGGGGGTATTTTTATGAAACTGATTCTATGAAATCACTTTCATGGACTCGATGCACGTACGGCAGGCGGCCATGTGGCAAAAGGAGGTGAAAAGGTCCTACTAATTCGGTTTCAGCAGGCATTCGATCAATCCCGTTCCACGGTTGATTGATTGCCGACAAGGGGAGTCTCAGGGACTCAGGAGGGATCTGATGAAGAAGACTCTGAGTGTGTTGTCTCTACTCCTTGTATCGCTCACGACTTCTGTCGACAAAAATCGAACCAAAGGGGGTTCACGCACATGAAACGCACGGCATTATTCACGTTGTCGCTGCTCCTCGTTGCCGCGGCTCTGTCATTCGCAGCAGGGTCCAAGGAGGCCTCCCCGGCTCCGTCCTCCGCGAATGCGTCTGCCGCGGCCCCGACTATCGGGACGGCTCCTATCGTGCTCAACGCCTACTTCGAGACAGGGTTCGACATCCCCTTCAAGCTCGCCGACGAGTTCACGAAGCAGTTCCCGAACGTGACCTGGAACATCAAGCAGGACCAGTTCGCGAATCTCATCAATGAGACGCCGCGCCTTCTCGCGGGCGACAACCCGCCGGACCTCATCAGGCTGCCGACGATGGTCTCATTTGCCAAGCAGGGGCTGCTCAAGAACCTTGACGGCTACGCCAAGGCTTTCGGCTGGGACAAATGGCCCGTGCCGCAGCTGAACCAGAACCGTGTCGCGGCGGATGGTACCCGTGGCTCCGGCGCCCTCTATGCCATGGGCCTCAACTACAGCCTGACGGGCGTCTTCTATAACAAGAAGCTCGCGGCCCAGATTGGCATGACGACGCCTCCCAAGACGCTCGCCGAATTGGAGGACCTGCTGGCAAAGGCCAAGGCCGCGGGGCTCCAGCCGATCATGGAGTGGGGCAGCGCGAAGAGCGGCATGGGGCTCGCATTCCCTCTCCAGAACCTGATGGCTTCCGTTGGCCCCGTGGGCCCGATCAACGACTGGATCTTCCAGAAGAAGGGCGCCACGATCGACACTCCGCTGAACCTGGTTGCCGCGCAGCACCTGGAGCAGTGGATCAAGAACGGCTACTTCCCGCCTGACATCAATGCCATCGAGTACACGGACGCTGCCGACCGCTTCACGAAGGGCGAAGGCGTCTTCACGTTCAATGGCGATTGGCAGAACGCCGGCTACGATGCGGCCATGCCCGGCAACGTCGGCTTCTTCGTGATGCCGCCCGCACAGGCCGGTGCCGGCCCGGCGGCGATGTCCGCCCCGCTCACCTACGGAATCGCTGCCAAGGCAAAGAACGCGGACGCCGCCGCGTTCTTCCTCAACTGGGTTGCCACGAATCAGAAAGCCCGGGAGATCGATGTCGCGATCGGCGGGTCGAACCCCGGCGGGCCGGCGGATGCCACGATGCCTGCTGTCGCCGCGGGCTCGGTCACGAATGAGACCCTCGCAGGAGGGCCGGTCATCGGCAAGGCCGGAAACTCGATGGACTTCATCGCCAACTCGACGAGCTCCATCTTTGCGCAGGGCTGGACGCCCGAGCTCCAGAAGATGGTCGGCGGCAAGCAGGACGCCGCTGGACTCCTGAAGGCGGTTCAGGCAGAATACATCAGAGAACTCGCTCAATAGCGGCAACGGCCGCGGGAGAAGTTATTCGACGGTGACAACGATGATGACGTCAGACGTTCCCCCCGCGGCCGCCGCGCTCTCACGGCGGACCTTCCGTTTCAGGATGGTCCGCCGTCGGGAGACAACCATCGGCTGGCTGTTTGCGGTGCCGGCCCTGGTGATGTACGCGATGTTCGTTCTGCTTCCGCTCGTCCTGAGCATCCAGTACTCGTTTTTTCGCTGGAACGGGATCGGTCCGATGACCTGGGTGGGGCTCAGGAATTACCAGACAATCCTGGAGGTTCCCAACCTCCTCGGGAGCATCATCAATGCCTTCGAGCTGGTGGTATTCTTCAGCTTCGTACCGGTGGCGCTCGGGCTCGTTGTTGCAAGCATTGTGCACCGCGTGGCACCCGGGCGGCTCGGCGCGGCGGCCCGGACCATCCTGTTCCTGCCCCAGGTCATCCCGCTCGTCGCGGCCGGGATCATCTGGGGCTGGCTGCTGGCCCTTCCGGGCCTCATCAACCAGATCCTCAGGGGGGTCGGCCTCGGCGGGATCGCCCGCGCCTGGCTGGGCGACTTCAGCTGGGCGCTCCCGGCCGTCGGCCTCATCGGGATCTGGGTCGTGCTGGGGTTCTGCACCGTCCTGCTTTTGACGGGAATAACGAAGATCGACCCGTCACTCTATGAGTCGGCGAGGATTGACGGTGCCGGCTGGTTCACGGAGTTCTTCCAGATCACCATCCCGCTTCTCCGGCAGGAGATCGGGGTGTGCCTTACCGTGACGGTGATTGCCGCGCTCGCCGCGTTCGATATCGTCTACGTCACGACGGCCGGCGGGCCCGGCAACGCGACGGCGGTCCCGGGGATCCAGATCTACATCCTTGCCTTCACCGAGCAGCGGATCGGCCTGGCGTCTGCCCTGGCCGTGGTGCTCATGCTGCTGGTGCTGGTCGTCATCCTTCCCATCCAGCGCCTGAGCAGGGAGACCGGGCGATGAAGGTGGGACGCAGAGAGCTTGTGACCGGACGGGTCCTTCTCCTGGCGCTCATGGCGCTGACGATCCTGCCATTTCTCAGCATCTTCACGACCGCGCTGTATCCGTCGGGGACGGTGCCCAACGGGCTGGGATGGCCCGCGCACCCGCAGTGGGGCAACTTCATCCAGGCGTTCAAAGTGGCGAACATGACGGCACTCCTCGCCTCGAGCACGTTCATCGTGATCGCGGTTGTGCCGATTTCGCTCGTCATCTCCACGATGGCGGCATTTGCAATCGGTCTCCTGCGGATCCCGGGATCGCGCGTGCTGCTGTTCCTGTTCGTGTTCGGGCTGACGCTTCCGTTCGGAGGGATCATCGTCCCCCTCTATTACCTCGAGCGCTCCATCGGGATCTACAACACCCGGTTGGCGATCGTGCTGCCGCTGATCGGCCTGTACATGCCGTTCGCCGTGTTCTGGATGCGCGCGCACTTCGTCAATATGCCGGTCGACATCTCGGAGGCGGCCCGCCTTGACGGGGCATCCACGTGGGGACTGTTCCGGCGGATACACCTCCCGCTCGCACGCGCGCCGATCTCGTCACTGGGAATCCTCATGGCGGTCTGGACGTGGAACCAGTTTCTCCTGGCGCTGGTGCTCGTCGAGGACCCGTCGCAGCGAACGATGGCGGGCGCGCTGGGAGCGTTCCAGGGCCACTACGCCACCGATGTCCCCCTGCTGTGCGCCGGCACCATCCTGATCCTGGTTCCCACCCTTGTCATCTTCGTGCTGTTCCAGCGGCAGATCATCGCGGCGCTGCTCCAGGGCGCGGTGAAGGGATGAGGCGGCGGCTCGACGCGCATCGACACCGGAAACCGCTGCGCGATGCAGGATGCCGTCGGGGCTTGACAGTCGCCGTCATGTGAGGTCTCTGACTGAGGGAAATAACGATGCCCGCACATGCACCCACCATCTACGACGTGGCCAGGAAGGCCGGTGTCAGCGTCTCGACCGTCTCGCGCGCCGTCAATACGCCGCATCTCGTGCAGGAAAAGACCCGCCAGAAGGTCATGCGCGCCGTCGAACAGCTCAAGTTCGTGCCCAAGGCGGAAGCCTCCGTCCTGGCGCGAAAGCATGTCGGCAGCATCGGCGTGCTCCTCCCGTTTTTCACCTCGCCGTCATTCGTGCAGAGGATGCGCGGCGTCGCGTCAGCCCTCTCCGCCACGAAGTTCGAGTTCGTCGTTTACACGGTCGGCTCCCGGGCCCAACTGGACGAGTATCTTGACGTCCTCCCGCTCTGGCGCCGGCTGGACGGCCTGATCGTCATGTCGATGCCCCTCTCCGACGCGCAGCGGCGTCATCTCCAGTCGCACGCCCTTGAAATCGTGTGCGTGGAGTTTGCCCAGGCACATTTCTCTTCCATAGAGATCGACAACCACGAGGGCGGGAGAATGGCAGCGCGGCACCTCGCGGCAAAGGGACGTCGGCGGTGCGCGTACGTCGGCGAGGCAGGGGTCCCGGAGCACATCATCCACTTGAGCGACCTGCGTCTTGAGGGTTTTCGCCAGGGCCTGCAGGAGAAGGGGCTGGACCTGCCTGACGAATATGTCAATCGCGAGCCCTACAGTCGGGAGGGGGTCATGCGGCAGACGGAAGCCCTGCTCGGCCGTTCAGCTCCCCCCGACGCGATCTTTGCCTACTCGGATCTCCACGCTGTCGATATCCTCCGCGTCACCCGCGCGAAGGGGATTCGTGTACCGCAGGATCTATCGATCGTCGGTTTCGACGGCACCGATGTGGCCGATTTCCTTGGATTAACCACGATCGACCAGCGTTTGGACGAGTCCGGCCGCCTTGCCGCGGAAATGCTCATGTCCCGCATCTCCGATCGCAGCCGCCCGCCGCAGAACACCCGGTTGCAGCTCAGCCTGATCGAGCGCGGAACGACATAAAGAAGGAATCGTTCAGCCGGCTCCTAAGGTTCTTACGATGCCGCCGTCGGGTCAAAGAACCGGTCGTCGTCCGTGGATCGTTGACTCTCGACCGTGCGCCGTGCTATCTATTATGAAAGTAGTTTCATGAAAGTTCTTTCATGAGGTTGCGGCACAGTCTTCCGCATGCGTCAGGAAGGCGCACAGGAGGGTACGGTGAATGAAAGGCGACGTCATCCTGGTGGAAGAGCATCACCGAAAGGCAGCCGGCGTGATCGTGCCCGCGATCATCGAAAAGGTGAGAAAAAAGCCCGCGAGATACGTCATCAGTGTTGCCGGTGAATCGGGCAGCGGCAAATCGGAGACCGCGAAGGCGATTGCTGAAGAGATGTCGAAACTCGGCGTTCGATCCGTCATCCTGGGGCAGGACGACTATTTCGTGCTTCCGCCGCGGTCGAACGACGCCAGGAGGAGGGACGATCCGGAGTGGCTGGGACCACATGTCGAGGTTGACCTGGATCTCATGGAAAGCAACCTGAGGGCGGCGGTCGAGGGGGCGACCGAGCTCGCCAAGCCGCTCGTCGACTATGACAATGACCGGGTGGGAAAAGAGAGGATCAGCCTGGAGGGTGTCGCGGTGGTCATTGCGGAGGGAACGTACACATCCCTGCTGAAACGTGTGGACACCAGGGTCTTCATTGCCAGGAGTCGTCTGGACACGCTTGAGCACAGGATGAAAAGAAACAGGGGCGGCGAAGCGCGGGATCCTTTCGTCGAGCAGATCCTGACACGGGAGCACATGATCATCGCGGGGCATCGACATCTCGCGGACTTCGTCATTTTGAACGACTACGACGTGCGCGCGATGATGTGACGGGCATGGCGGTGAAGAACCAGGTCCAGCTCATCACCTATCCGGATTCGCTCGGAGGAAGCCTGGAAGCGCTCGACCAGGTGCTTCTTACGCATTTTCCGGGCCTCTTTCAGGGAGGAGTTCACATTCTCCCTCCGTTCCCGTCTTCCGGAGACAGGGGTTTCGCACCCCTGACCTACCTTGAGATCGAACCGCGCTTTGGCGGCTGGCAAGACATCCGGCGAATCAGCCATCATTCGCAGGTCATGCTCGACCTGATGGTGAACCACATTTCCCGGCAGTCCGAGTATTTCCGTGACTTCCTGAAGAAGGGTCGCCGCTCGCGCTGGGCAGACCTCTTCATCACGCTGGACAAGATGTGGCCGGACGGGAAGCCTTCTCCAGAAGACCTTTCAAAGATGTTCCTGCGGAGGCCGCTCCCGTTTTCCCGGTTTGCTATCGAAACCGGCGAGGAGGAAACGGTCTGGACCACCTTCGGGAAGCAGGACCCCTCCGACCAGATCGACATGGACTGGCGCTCGGACGCGTACCGGAAGCTCCTGACGGACTTCATGGCAGGCTTCAGCCGCAATGGCGTGAGAATGGTCCGGCTGGACGCAGTCGGCTACGTTGTGAAGAAGATCGGGACGAGCTGCTTTTTCGTGGAGCCGGAGATCTACAGTTTCCTCGACTGGATCCGCGGAGAGGCTGACTCTTTCGGTATCGAGCTCCTTCCCGAGCTCCATGCGCACCATGCCAGCCAGTTCAACCTGTCCGCGCATGGGTACTGGATCTATGACTTCATCCTACCCTACATCATCCTCGAAGCCCTGCTCCTCAAGAAAAGCGGCAACCTGAAAGGGTACCTCGCGGTACGTCCCCACCGCCAATTCACGATGCTCGACTGTCACGACGGCATCCCCGTGAAGCCGGATCTGGATGGGCTTTATAAAAGCGATGACGCGAGAAAAGTGGTGCAGACCTGCATGGAGCGCGGCGCAAACCTGAGCTTCGTTCTCTCCCCGGTCCACAAGGATTCTGACGGTTTCGATGTCCACCAGATCCGGTGCTCCTACTACTCTGTCCTCGACCGCGACGACGATGCATACCTGTCGGCCCGAGCTCTGCAGTTTTTCGCGCCGGGCATACCCCAGGTCTATTACATGGGCTTGCTCGCGGGGGAAAACGATTCGGAAGCTGTCCAGCGGACGGGAGAAGGCCGGGAAATAAACCGGCACAACTACAGCCGGGAGGAAATCGATACGCGGGTCCGCACCGAGGCGGTTCAAAGGCTGGTGCGGCTCATCCGGTTCAGAAACGAGTATCCGGCCTTCAACGGAGTTTTCCAGGTCATGGATTCGGAAGAGGGCGTCGTCCGTCTCCGCTGGCGGAATGATGACGGGGCAGTCTGCACGTTGAATGCTGACCTGCGGACCGGACGGTCGGAGATCGAATATGCCGATGCGGCCGGCGGACTCGTTCGCTCCAGAATCTGACCAGAAGAGCAGCGATCTGGCGTGACTCCTTGTAATGCAAGGAGCTGCGTTTGGCCCAGGAGCGGCCGCGAATGCCGCCAGGAAGAGGCCGGGCGAATGCCACGGAACCGCACGGAGCACCGTGCGAGCTACCGTGGCCGGGCGAATGCCACGGAACCGCACGGAGCACCGTGCGAGCTACCGTGGCCGGGCGAATGCCACGGGGTACCGTGGCCGGTGTGGCCGGTGTGGGCGCAGGGCGGCGTTTCTGCTACAGTCAACTCCGCGGGATACCGCGGCCGCTTCCTGGCGGCATTCGCGGAAGAAGTGGTCGCACAATCAGGCAACGGGGGTGGATCGATGGCCAAGATAGCATTCATGGGCGCGGGGAGCACGGTCTTCGCGAAGAATGTCCTGGGGGACTGCATGCTCACGCCCGCCCTGACGGGAAGCGAGATCGCGCTGTACGACCTGGACGGCCGTCGGCTCGCAGATTCTCGTTCGATGCTGGAAAACATCAATCGCAACGTCACGGCAGGAGCACGGATCCATGCATATGGCACAGGTGAGCGCAGGAAGGCTCTTGCCGGAGCCGACTACGTGGTGAACGCGATCCAGGTGGGCGGCTACGAGCCGTGCACGGTGACGGATTTCGAGATCCCGCGCCGCTACGGGCTTCGCCAGACCATCGGGGATACGCTGGGCATCGGGGGCATCTTCCGGGCGCTGCGCACGATTCCCGTCATGATCGAGTTCGGCCGCGACATGGAAGAGGTCTGCCCCGATGCATGGTTCCTCAACTATACGAATCCCATGGCCATGGTGACGGGCGCGATGCAGCGCGCCACGGGCATCCGTACGGTCGGTCTCTGCCACAGCGTCCAGGTCTGCGCGAAGACGCTCCTGGAGGGCGTGGGAATGACCCATGATGAGCGCGTGCAATGGACGATCGCCGGCGTGAACCACCAGGGCTGGCTGTTGTCGATCACGCGCGACGGGAAGGACCTGTATCCCGAGATCAAGGAGCGCTCCCGCAAAGGCGCGGTCCCTGCCGATGACCGGGTCCGGCACGAGATCATGCACCGGTTCGGCTACTATGTCACGGAATCAAGCGAGCACTCCAGCGAGTACGTGCCCTGGTTCATCAAGAGCACCCATCCGGAGCTGATCGAGCGGTTCAACATCCCCCTGGACGAGTATCCGCGGCGGTGCGTGAAGCAGATCAAGGACTGGGAAAAAATGCGCGCGGACCTCGTGGAGAACAAGGCACTCGGCCACGTGCGCACGCACGAGTACGCCTCGTGGATCATGGAGGCGATGGAGACCAATCGGCCCTTCAAGATCGGCGGTAACGTCCCGAACGCAGACCTGATCACCAACCTGCCCCGGGAGGCGTGCGTCGAGGTACCCTGTCTCGTCGACGCGGGAGGCATCAGCCCGTGCCGGGTCGGCGATCTCCCGCCCCAGTGCGCCGCCCTCACCCGGACCAATGTCAACGTGCACCTCCTGGCGGTGGAAGCGGCGCTCACGGGAAAGAAGGAGCACATCTACCACGCCGCCATGCTCGATCCGCACGCCGCCGCGGAGCTCACATTGGACCAGATCGTGTCCCTCTGTGACGAGCTCATCGAGGCGCACGGCGAATGGCTCCCGCGGTTTCACTGATCCCATGCCGGGCAATCGGGAAACCGACAAACGCCACGATCTCGATTGGCTGCGACAGTCGGAAAATGATGAAGTCTCCCGAGCCTCGATGACGCTCCGCTTTTTCATCGGTCCTTGAGCGAGTCCACGTCCAGCCCCGCATCCGCGAGGTGATCGATGCGATTCAGGTAGATCAGCGACGCCCCCTCCTTCTCCGTCCGCAGCTCCGACAGGGAGCCGGTGTAGATATGAAACGGCCATCGTCGACGGGGCGGCATGCCCAGGAGCTCGGCCGCGTCGTCATAGCGCACGGGCCAGGGATCGTGCTGTTCGCCGAAGCGCGGCGCCGGGGCATCCCGACGTCCGTCGACACGCAATTTCCAGCCTCCGTGGATGACCCTCATGAAAAAGGTCCTGCCTTCCATCGATTATCTCTTCTGCGACGAGCGGGAGGCTCTCAACCTGACGGAAACGCAGGTGCTCGAGGACGCGGCAAATGTCCTGCGTGATGCGGGCGTCGGTACGGTGATCGTCAAGCGCGGCGAAAACGGCTCCGATCTCTTCGGCGACTGCTGGAACTGCCACGAGCCTTCCGTGATGAGGGGAGAGCTGGTGGACAGCATCGGCGCAGGAGACGCATTCGACGCGGCATTCCTCGTGGCGCTCCTGGAAGGAAGGCCGGTGCAGGCGCGCGCCAGGTTTGCGAGCATCGTTGCCGGATGCACCGTCACGGCGCCCGGCGGATATGAAGGAATGCCGGATCGCCGGCAGGCGGCCGAAATCGAGGCAGGCCTTGCCGGCAACCAGGGATAGGGCAGGGTCGCTCGACGGCCGGCGACGACACCGGGTCCGCGGCGGCTATCCGGCGGGTTGGGCCCCTGCCGCCTGGGAGTAGTCGCGCAGCACGCGGCAGACGCTTTCCCGCAGCAGCGCCGGGGGTGTCGGGCTGATCCTTCCCTCCCGCACGGCCTCGAAATGGTGCGGCAGGTACTGGCTGAGAAGGGTGAGAGGAATGCTCCTCTGCCCGAGGTTCCCAAGCAGGACGCCGGTTGCCGCGCTCACCGCGGGCACCGTCCAGTAATAGCGGCATCGATCGGAAAAACTGAACCGGCGCGCCAGGCGCTGCTCATCCTCCGTGCCGTGGTAATACCCCTTCCAGTGCGCGGGATTGGCGAACATCGCTTCCTCCAGCGTGGCTGAAAGCATGGACATTTTTGCGCTGCGGGGGTCGAGCATCTCCCGCTCGATATTTTCGAGGCCGAAGAGGCATTCACGCAGCGCAAAGGTGAGGGCCGGGCCCACCTTCAGGATCGCGACGCCATCCTCGACGAGCTGCCGCAGGAGCGCGGGGGGCTGGTAGTCCGTGGAGTGGCCTTCCAAGACCAGCGCGGGGCTCCGCCGCGCAGCCGCGCAGAGCGAGGCGGCAGCGGTCCGACCATAGGGATGAACCTGCTGATCGCCGTATTCCACGCCCGGCTGCGCGACCACCGCGACGACTCTCGACCATGCCTCCGTGAGCCCCCGGGCGTGAAAGGATGCGCGGCAGAGGGAGACGGTCTGCTCGAAATCGGCCACCCTCGTCACGGCCACGCCTTCTGCCTCCGAGACGATTCCGCCGGGGGGCGGCACCTCCGTCCCGATCACGTAGACGGGCGGAGAGACGCGCGTGCCGGCGTGCCCCCGATCGTGGAATGCCGCCTCGGCGGCGGCGGCAAGGTCAGCCTCCCGCTCGGCAATGACCGCCGGCGTAAGCCCGCCGTCGCGGTCCACCGGGTCGCCGCCGAGCGGCATGCTCGCGTCCAGGTGAATTTTGCCGTACCCCGCGCGGACGCAGGCGGCAACCAGCTCCCGCGATCGCGCCATCGCTTCCGCCGCCGGGGCGGCCCTCCAGGGATAGGGTCCGAGGTGATCCCCGCCGATGATGATCCTCTCCCGCGGGAATCCGCCTGCATCCGCCGCGGCAAAGAGAAAATCGCGGAAGCTCGCGGGCGTCATTCCCGTGTAACCGCCGAGCTGGTTGACCTGGTTCACCGTGGATTCGATCAGCACGGGAAGCCCGTCGACCGCGGCCTGGAGGAGTGCCGCCTCGATCACCGTCGGATGCGCGCTGCAGACCGACCCGATGCCGCGGGCGTCTGCGGCTTTCTGCGAAGCGACGAGACCCAGGAAAAAATCCAGCGTTTCCATGCGGTTGTCCTGTCGTGCGGAAGCTCAGTTATGCAATGCGGCTGACATCGTCTTGGTATTGTTCGATGCGCGGGATCTGTCTCGTCGGCCGACCGTCCGCGTAGAGTGCGGTGGAAAGGACCGCTCCCCGGGCAACAGCGATAAGGCGTGATGGCATAGATCCTACCTCCCCACTCGCCTCATCCTATACTCGATTGGACCTCACGGGAAGTCAGGTTTCGGGCTGCGGCCTTGGAGAACTGCAGCGCTGAGATCATCGGCATATATGTGCCACTCTCGGCGTGCACGGCGCCCGGGCAAGATACCCACAGGCTGCAAACCGCGATCACCGCCGCGGTGCTGGACGATTCAGGATCCTGCACCAGGCAGTCTCTCGGTCTTCCGGTATGCCGTTCCCTGAAAGAGGGCTATCGTATCGCCTTTCTCGTCGCGCACAGAGATGAGATACGTCGCAAGCTTCGGGCCGAGGGAAATCTCCTCCGCTTCTGCGGTCAAGATGCCGCCGTTGACCGCCTTGAAATAGGAAATGCTCACGTTGATGGCCACGGCGAGCGTGCCGTGCGAGTTGCACGCGCTGGAAAAGACTGCGTCGGCGAGTGTGAAGATCACTCCCCCATGAAGAGTGCCCGCGCTGTTGAGGTGGTGGCCCTTTATCTCCAAGCGGCCTTTTGCTCTCCCCGGTGCGTACTCGATAATATCGATGCCCAGATGCCTCGCGAACCGGTCGTTGTCGATGAATCGCCTTACGTCATCCATCCAAAGATCCTTTCAGAGCCCTGAACCGATCCCGCGCTTAAAATCACTAACGCATGTGACTGGATAGCCGCGGAGGAAGTTGTCCGATTGGCGGCGTTCGACTTTCTCTGCCGAACCTACCTTCCATACAAGACGAAACCGCTCCAGTAATAGGGGTCAGAGAAGTCAGGAGAACGGATAAACTCTTTCTTTGCCGCCGTTATCGCTTCTGAATATCCAAGGCCCTGCTTCTCTACTTGGGAATACAGCTTCACCATGAACTCTTTCGTCGCCGCGTCGTCGACCACCCATAACGTTGCTCCCACGCGATTTGCTCCTGCAACAAGAAACGAGCGGGTCAGTCCGACAACCCCATCCCCTTGCACCACTTTGCCAAGCCCCGTCTCGCACGCCGAAAGATTCACAAAGTCCGCCTTGAACCTCAATACCGCCACGTCCTCCGCCGTGAGGTACCCGCTTTCCGGAGAGTCCTTCAGGGCTCCGCTCACCTCCGAAAGCACCAGCGCGGAGTATGACGGGTATTCCGCATCGTAGAGCCCATGACAGGCGAAGTGAACCACCCGCTGTTGTGCCAGTTCCCCGGAGGCCGAAAGCTGCTTCACGAGCTGCTCACTTGCCTGCGCGCCTAGTACCACGCGCGTGCCCTTGCCCCCGTAGACAGTCTGCGCGATAGTCAGGACCTCATCGCGCGTCCCGGGCAGATCGTCCCATTGGATTCCCAGCGCCTTGTAGTAGGATTGCGCCCCCCGTCCTGCGCAGTACTCCTTCGTCTTTGCGGTCGGGGCATTCACGACAACAATCCCCCGCGCGCCTCGCTGCGCCTCCGCCCCGATCCCAGAGTAACTCGCCCCGCCAAAGGCGAGCCACTGTCCCTCGCGCGCCCCGTAATTCCTTGCGCCTACCATCTGGAGCACCGACACCGACGGCGCAAGACTCACCTGATAGATTTCGCACAGATAGGGGCTGCTGATGTTCTGGCGCAGCGCGTCAAAGGGCAGGAAAGCGAGCGCCCCGTCCGGCACGATGACAAGCTTTCTCACACCTTCGAGCTTGCCGTCGAGCGCTCCGATCAGCTTTGCATACAATAGGTTCCCGAGTGTGTCCCGCTCCGCGCTGCGCTGAAGAATTGCCTGACGAAAGTCCTCGACACTTTGGGTGTAGGTGAAACTCCTGTCCAACTCAACCAGCTCGGCCCCCGAGCTTTTGACGA
Source organism: uncultured Spirochaetota bacterium (assembly GCA_963781885.1). Lineage (GTDB taxonomy): Bacteria > Spirochaetota > Spirochaetia > SZUA-6 > Fen-1364 > Fen-1364. The sequence continues at coordinate 172,088 of CAWAHW010000003.1, forward strand.
TCAGGCAGTACGCCTGTTGCTCCTTGTCCTTCTCCCAGAGCACGTATTCGAGGATCGCCTCGTCGCCCGCGACCATCTGCTCAGCGTCCTTCAGGCTCGCCAGCGCCGGCTGTCGAAGCTCCTTGTAGCTGGCGTTGCTCATCAGCGATTGGTCCAGCTGCGCGAACTCCTGCTCTTTCTGCTGCAGGCGGTTGGCGATCTCGATCAAAGCCTGTTTGTCTTGATCCGATTCTGCCTTCTGGATCTCTGCCGTTCGCTGCGATGCCAGGCTCTCTATTTCGTCGTTGAGCGCAAGCATCTTGGTGCGCGTTTCTGTCGGTACTCCAGTCACCGACAAAGCCGCAGAAAGCGAGAGACGGTCAAGGAAGCCGCGAGCCCTCATCGCCTCGGCAGCTTGAAACACTCCTTGCACGTCATGCATGGCAACGCTGGCTTGCAGCGAGAGGTAATAAAGGGAGATGTTTCGAGCGGTGTACTCGACTTTGCCGCCGCCGGTTTCGTCGCGTGCCTGCTCGATCGCCGCGATGCCTTGCTGAAAAGCGTCCTTCGCCTCCGCAAAGCGGCCAAGCTGCACGTACAGCCAACCTAGATTGCGCGCCAGCTCAATTGACCTCTCTCGGTCCGCGATCCCGATGGCGAGTTGGAGCGCATTCTTGTCATACCCGATTGCCCGATCGCTCTCGCCTTTGTAATAGTACGCAGCGCCAAGATTCTCGTAGATGCCAGCGACGTTCGGGTGCCGGGCACCCTGGGAATTGACAAGTATCGACAACGCCGTTGCATAGCAGGTGATGGCCTGATCATAGTCACCTCGGGACGCATACGCCAATCCCATGTCGTTGTCGGTGGTCGCGACAAGCGGATGCTCTTCTCCCAACGCCTTTTTTTGAATCGACAGCGCCTTCTCGAAGTACCCGATGGCGCGATCGGGCTGTCCTTCCGCCTGATAGGCATCTCCCAGACTGAGGTAGTCTTGCGCCACATCCGGATGTTCTTCTCCCAGCGCTTTCAGCTGAATCGCAAGGGCTTTCTCATAATAGGCGATTGCGCGATCGGGTTCCCCCTTTGCATCATAGGCGCCGCCCAGCGTGATATAGCTGTGCGCGACGTCCGGGTGCTCTTCGCCCAGGAGCCTCATCTGAATGGCAAGCGCTTGCTCGACGTAGCCAATCTCCCTGTCGTACTCACCCTTTGAAAAATACGCGGTGGCCAGGCCGAGATAGCTCGATGCCACGTCGGGATGTTGCTCGCCGAAGACCTTTCGTCGTATCGCGAGAGCCTTCTCATAGTAGCCGATGGCTTGATCGTAATCGCCCTTGGAATAAAACGCTCCACCCAGGCCGATATAGCTGGTTGCCACGTCGGGATGGTCGTCGCCTAAAAGGTCCGTCTGAATTGCCAGCGCCTTCTCATAGAACGCGATTGCCCGATCGTATTGGCCCTTGGACCACATGGCGCTGCCCAAGCTCACGTAGGTTTTGGCGACGTCGGGTGCCTTTCTCCGAATACCTTCAGCCGTATGGCCAGCGCTTGCTCGTAGTACTCGATCGCTCGATCGTCGTTTCCCTTGAGCTGATAGGCACCGCCGAGATTGAACAATCTCCAGGCGACATCGGGGTGTTCTTCTCCGAGCGCCTTCACGTCAATTGCCAAGGCCTTCTGGTAGTATTCGATAGCGCGGTCGTACTCGCCCTTGGAGACGCATGCGGCTCCAAGACTATTGTCGCATTCAGCCACGTCGGGATGTTCTTCTCCCAGCACCTTGACGTCGATCGCCAGGGCCTTTTGGTAGTACGCGATGGCGCGGTCGTACGCGCCCATGGAATGGTAGGCGTGCCCGAGATTGTCGTAGACGATGGCGACCCTTCTGTCTTGCTCTCCCAGCAACCTCGTCCAGATGGCAAGCGCCTTTTCGTACCAGCCAATGGCCTCGTTGTATGCACCCTTTGAGTCGTATGCGCCGCCGAGGTTGTTGTAGGTGTTCGCGACCGCAGCGTCACCCTCACCCAACGCCGTCTCCTGAATCGCACGTGCCTTCTGGTAATACTGGATAGCCTGATCGAACTCGCCGACGTGGAAATGCGCGAGTCCCAGGTTGCTGTAGCTTGTTGCCACGTCCGGGTGTCCATCGCCAAGGAGCTTCACGCGATCCGTCAGCGCCTTCTGGCAATACCCAATTGCCGCGGTGAAGTCCCCGGCTTCGGAGCTGACGGAACCGAGTGCCTGCAAGACGGCTGTCCCTGCAAGGCTTTCAGCTCCAAGCGCTTTCTCATATCCGTTCAGCGCATTTTTGTACAGTTCCGACGCCTCTTCGTAGGCGAAAACCTGGCTCTTTTTTGCGGCCTGCTCTTGCAGCGTATTGGCTTCTGCAATTGATCCAAGAGAAGCGAAAAAGGACTTGCAGGGCTCGATTCCGCGAACGGGAGCAAAGTCCTCATCGGAGCCGAGATACGCCATGTCTGAAAAGCCGTAATAGACGGCTTTGTCAATGTAGCGGAGAGCAAATTCGGCGTTCCCCGAAACCCCGTAGTAGCAGGCGATGTTGTAATACACCCCGGGATTTCCTGAGTAAAGTGATTCTGCCCGCTGGGCAATCTGAAAGCCCTCGGAATACGTCCTGCGTCTGCTGAAGTACACGCCGCAGAGGTTCTCCAGCACCGCCAGATATCTCGCATCTATCGCCAACGCCCGCTCGTACCATAAAATGCTCTGGTCAAGCTCTTCTTTCTGGAAGTAGCAAACTCCTAGCAAGGCGCAGGCGAGTTTTGCGGTTTCTCTATCCTGCGCTGTCGCCGCGCGATTCAGAGCCTGGATTGCATCGTCATATTTCTGGGCCTGCAAGAGCTGCTGGCCTTGCTGCAAAGCATCTGCAAAGCCGTCGGCGCATGCCGGCAGGCAGGCAAAGAACAAAAAAGTTCCAGCAAAAAGGGCAAACAGGGCGCCTCGGAATTGTATTCTCATGACATGGAGACCCTCTACCCTGCCATCTTACCTTTCCTTTTCTGCAAGTTCCAGAAGAAGCGAAATGTTGCTCACCATGCGTTTGATCGTTGGGCGAAAGCTCACGGGGACCTGCGTCAGTGCCGACTGGCGGCCCCCCCGGAAAGGTGGTCGGCCAGACGGAGGGCAAGGGCAACTATTGTGAGTGTAGGGTTCGCATAGCCGCTCGTCGGGAAGACGGCGCTGCCGGCCGCGTAGAGGTTGTCGATCCGATGGAAACGGCAGTCCGGGTTCACGATGCCGTCATCGGGCGACACGGACATGCGAAGGCTCCCCATGTGATGATCGCCCGTCGCAAGCGCGGTCTCTGCCCGGCTGAAAGTCCAGCGTTCCGGTCCGCCGGAGAGATCGGTCAAGATCCTGAACCCGGTGGCCCCGTTCCGCTCGAGATGGTCGCGGACAAGATCCAGCGCTTTGACCGCCGTCCGCTTGTCCTCCTCACGGAGCCGCCAGTCGACGTGAGCCACGGGCTGCCCGAAGAGGGGATCGACCTCCGCGTGATCGAGGTCGATCACGCTTTCCTCGTTGGGAACCTGTTCCCAGTTGAGATTGACTTCTGCCCGGTCGCCTGTCGGGTCGAAGCGCAAAATGGCGCGGAAGTTGCCGATTCGCTCCTCCGCCATCGTCGCTGCCGTCGGGACGAGGACGCCCCAAGCGTTGAATACCTCGTACTTCGCCATGAGCCCAGGACTCACGAGGGGGGCGCTGTCATGGACGAAGGTGTCCCCTTCGGGCCGGAGCCGGACCTGCTGGTCGCGGAAGAAGTTCCTTGCCTCCCGGGGGAGGGGAGTGGCGAACCGGGCCTCCGCGGCGGTCGTGAGGAGGGGATGGACCATGAAGCCGCGGCCGAGGTGATCATGGCGATTGTTCCCGAGATCACCGGAAAGCTTGAGCTTCCGGACGGTCTCAATGCCCCCCATCGCAAGGACATAGCGATCAGCTTCGACGTGGAAACGGCGGTCCGCCTGTCCCTCGCGCAGAGAAGCGCAGACGAACCGCAGCACGTGCCCGCCTTTGCCGGTTTCACCTTCAATGGAAAGGAGGTGCGCATTGAACAGCACCGTCACATTCGGCGCGGCACGGAGCGCCTCCCCGAGATGGACCTGGAATTGACGCACGTTGTCCGCGTACTGCGCGTGAAAGACAGCCTGGGCAAGACGATCCTGCGTCTTCCGCGGGAAGCCCCCGCCGCCGAGAGCACATTCCCAGAAAGCATGATCGTCGTAGTTGAATGGACCGTACCTGCCGTAGGCGTTCGCCTGAGCGTAGGAGGGATCGAGCGAGGCTCGTGAGATTGGCCAGGCGGCAGAGCGGTACCCCTGCCGTGGCAGAAAGTCTGCGTCGTCGAGGGGCCGGGCCCAGAATCCGAAATGATTCGTCGTCCCACCGTACATATTGAGCCGTGAGCGACGCAGGAAGAGTGGATCAACTCTGCTCAGGAAAGACCCAAGGGTGCCCCCGTAGACCTTCTGCCGCGATCCGGACGGCAGTCCGCGATCCGCCGGCAGTCCGCTCGCCAGGACGAGCACCTTGAGCGGCGAGCCTATGAGACGGTGCGCAATGGCCAGTCCTGCGGCGCCTGCGCCGGCGATGCAGAGGTCGAAATCTCCCACGGTTTTATCCGCCAGGAGGTCGCCGGATTCAACGTACATGGGCCCACCGAACCGCGCGGTTCATGCATGGCGGCACAGGTATTCGTCCACCCCGGACTGCCAGAAAGGCAATTCGTGTCCCGTGACCAGCCGAAAGAGCCTGCAATCCAGCACCGTGCGCGCCGGTCTTCGCGCCGCACGCGCGACGGCGCTTTCCAGCTTCTCCAGCGGCACCGTGCGTCCCGCCTTTGACAGCACGTAGCGTGCAAACTCCAGCCGGGTGCATGCTCCGCGGCTCGTGGCGTGGTATGTCCCGTACGCGCCCGTCGGAATGAGGGCGCCGATTGCGGAGGCCACGTGCGGAACGTATGTCGGCGACTCGAGCTGGTCTTCGGCCATCCGCACGACGCCATCGTTGTCCGCCGCGGTCAGCACGCGCTCCACGTAGTTTTTCGGCCGATGACCGAAGAGCCAGGAAGTCCTTACGATATAGGTCCTCGGCCAGATGGCGGCTGCGAGTCTCTCCCCCGCGAGCTTCGACTTCCCATACTGGTTGATCGGGTTCGGTGATGAGAACTCGTTGTAGTCTTCCTTTGCCGCGCCATCGAAAACGTAATCCGTGGAGATGAGCAGGTAGTCGGCGGAGAGCGCCCGGGCGGCCAGCGCCAGGTTTTGTGAGCCCACCGCGTTCACATTCCAGGCCGCGTCCGGCTGTTTCTCGCAGACTTCGACGTCCACCAAGGCCGCGACGTTCACGATGAGGTCGGGCCTCAGCGCGGTCACCCGATTCAGGGTGCCTGCCCTGTCCGTGATGTCGATCTCATCGACATCCCACGCAATCACTTCGTGCTCGCGGGCGAGCATCCGCGCGAGCTCGCTTCCGAGCATCCCCTTGGCGCCGATGACGACGATCTTCATTTCGCGACCTCTTCTGAATGAACTTTCATAGAGCGGCGACCTTCTCCCAGCGTCCGGATTTGGCCGATGAGTACAGGGCATCGATCGCGAGATGATTGGCGACACCATCGGCCAGTCCCGGGCTCGGGTCCCGATCCTCGAAGATTGCCTTGAGGAACCGATATTGGCTCTCGGCATGCAGCCTCTCCCAGCCGAGTATGGCCCGGGCAGGAGGCACCGAGGCTCCGGGGAAACTCGAGATGGTCTCCAGGCGGACCCAGCCGGCCCCGTCAGCCGGGCGCGTCGCGTCGTAGAAGTAGAGCCAGTTGGCATCCATGAGGTCGAATCGCACGGCGCCCTTGGAGCCTTCGATCCGGATGCGAAGGTCATCGGCCGAACCGGTGGCGAAGCGCGAGACGATGAGGCTGCCGAGGGCCCCCGAGGCCATGCGGAACTGCATCCAGGCGGCGTCGTCGACGGTGACGCGGCCGAGCTCGCTTCCCCCTTTCCTGAGGGGGCGCTGCGCGACGTAGGTTTTCGTCTCCGCGAAGACCTCGGCGATCTCGCCGAGGAGCCAGCGGATGAGGTCGATGACATGGGAGCCGAGATCCACGACGGCGCCGCCTCCCGATGCCTCGAAGCGCATGCGCCACGTGAGGGGACGGGAGGCGTCCTGGTAGCCCCCGTGGAGGTACTCGCTGTGAAAACCGTAGATCTCGCCGAGCGCTCCTGCCTCGATGAGGGCCCTGGCCTTCGCGAGGGCCGGCGCGAAACGGTAATTGAAGGTCATTCCCAGGCGGCTCTTGGAACGGGCCGCTGCGGCCGCGATCTCCCGGGCCTCGGCCCCGGAGAGGGCCAGTGGCTTCTCGCAGATGACGTGCTTGCCCGCTTCAAGGGCAAGAAGGATGGCCTCCTTGTGGGCGTAGTTGGGAAGGACGATGTCGATGACCTGCACGCCGGGATCCGCCACCAGTGCCCGTATATCGGCGTAAGCGCGCTCGAAGCCTCCCTCGCGGGCCGCGGCATCAGCCGTCTGGGTCGAGCTCGTGCAGACCGCCGCCATCACGTAGCGCGGAAGCGAGGGATAGATCCCCGGAATGCTTCGGTACGCCAGAGCGTGGAGCTTTCCGATGCTGCCGTATCCCAGCATGCCAACGCCGAGGGGCATGACGTCCGTCCTACTTTGCCGCGAGACCTGCCGGTCCGCGATGCGCCCCTGAGGCAGCGTCCATTTTCACGCGGAGCGAGCGGACCGCGGCGGCGATCTCCCCTGAGCCGGGCTTGAACTTGCCGTTCTTACCCTTGAGGAGCGGCGAGGAAAACTCGCCCACTGTCATGCCCTTCGCGATGAAGCCCTCAACGTTGGCCTCGTTCAATCCCCCGTCTTCCATGAGGTCGCAGACCGACTCCCTCCCGGCGGAGACGATCATGTCGTGGAGGCGACCAATATTGTCGTACATGATAGGGTCGACGGTATGGGGGCTTTTCGCGCCGCTCGTGGGTTTCCAGAAAGGAGCCTTGCACTCGTACTCCACGATGTCGACGAAGGGCACGTACTGCTCGAATGCGACGATGGGGGTGCCCTGCCAGGCCCACACGCCCACCTTGAGCTCGAGAGTTTCCTTGACGAAGACGACCTGCTGCATGAGCATTTCCCCCGTCGTCTCGATGGGGAGACTGATGAGATTCGCGCCAAGGTCTTTGAGCTGGCGGAAAAGGTCGAACGAGGGGCGCATCATCTGGAGCTGGACTTCAATCTCGAGAGAGGTCCGCGGCCGGATGCCATCGAGAACGTCGATGCCCCCGCGGGGCGCGGCGAAGTCCATGTACGTGCCGTCCCTCATCTCGATGTGAACCCAGTCGGCCCCGCCAGCCTCGAGCTCTTCGACGGTGGCCCCGAGGTAGCCGTAGTCCGCCCAGAAGAGCCCGGCGGCGATCTTCGCCTGCCTGGCCACCCGGCCGATCTTTTCCTTTGTCGCCATTGCCCTCTCTCTCGGCCGGAAGGATAGTCCTGACCATGGGAGAAGTCAAGAGGAAAACTATCACTTGAAAGATAACTACTTTCATATGATCCTAATTTCGTGCTAAAATGTTGCGGGCCAGGCGGCAATCCGAATGGCACTGTCAGCCGCTTCGAGGAGGAACCATGGACACAGTGCTCTGTGGCGTGGATATCGGAGGGACCAAACTGGGGCTTGGCATCGTTTCGACCGAGGGGCGCCTTCTGGCCGAAGAAACGATCCATGACCATGTGCGAAAGAGCCCTGACCAGGTGGTGGCCGACATCGCGAGGCTGGTCCCCGACCTCCTGGGGCGAGTCGGCCTTCCGATGGGGGCCCTCAATGGCGTCGGAGTCGGGACTGCCGGCCACCTCCGCTACAGGGACGGCGTGATGATTACCATGTCCAATCTCACCGGATGGGCCGGCTTTCCTCTCCGCGAACGGCTCCGGGCGCGTTTCGCCATCCCCGTCGAGGTCGACAACGACGCCAACGCGCAGGCTTTCGGGGAGTTCAAATACGGCGCGGGCAGAGGGTACCGGGACCAGGTCTTCATGACGATCAGCACCCAGATCGGCGCTGGCATCATCCTCGGCGGGAAGCTCTTCCGCGGCATGACGGGCACTGCCGGGGAGATCGGACACACCATCGTGGATCCCGGAGGCGCCGAAACCTGCCCCTGCGGGAACCGGGGCTGCCTGATCTCGATGGCCTCGGGCGTCGCCCTGCCGGGAGCATTTCGGCGAGCCTTCCGCGCCGGCGCGACCTCCCGTCTCGTCTCCGAAGCCGATCTCGGCTCAGGAACGATCGACGGCCCTCTCGTCGCCCGCGGTCTGGAGGAGGGGGACGAGGCCTGCCTCCACGTCGTCGCGGACTTCGCCTCCTGGATCGGCATTGCGGTCTACAACATGTTCCAGATCTTCAACCCCGAGGCCGTCGTTCTGGGAGGAGGCCTCACCAACTGGGGCGCCCCCTTCTTCGATGGCATCCGCCGCAAGGTCAAGGAGCTCGCGCGGGACATGATGTACGACGAGCTGCCCATCCTGCCGTCGACCCTCCCGGCCTCCGGCATCGTCGGAGCGGCCTCCCTCCTCCTGTCCGCATGACGGCGACGCTGCGCGCGGACGTTGTCATCATCGGCTCCGGCCTCGGGGGCTCGGCGATCGCAAAGAGCCTGGCCGGCACCGGCCTCTCGGTGCTCGTCCTCGAACGCGGCGACTTCGTGCGCCAGGAGGCGCAGAACTGGGACGTCGGCGAGGTTGCCGTTCGACGCCGCTACGACGCGGGCGAGACCTGGTTCGACGCGGAAGGTCGGCCCTTCGTGCCCCGGGCCTACTACAACGTCGGCGGCGCCACGAAATTTTTCGGCGGCAGCGCCCTCCGGTTTCGACCCACCGATTTCGCGGCGCGCGAGCTTGACGGCGGCGCAACGGCGGCCTGGCCCTACGGTTATTCGGAGCTCGAGTCCTGGTACGCGAAGGCTGAAGACCTCCTCGAAGTCCACGGGCAGGCAGGAGAGGATCCGACGGAAGGTCCCCGGGGCAGCTACCCTCGGCCGCCCCTCGAGCACGAGCCGGTCATCGAGGCAATCTCCGGGAGGCTCGCGGCTCAGGGCCTCCATCCCTTCCATCTTCCCGTGGCGGTGGACCAGGGCCCGAAGGGCCGCTGCGTCAAAGGGAGCCCCTGCGACGGTTTCCCGTGCAAGGTGCGGGCAAAGGGAGACGCGGAGAACCGCATCCTTCGGCCCTTATTGCTGAAGAAGGAGCCCTGGCTCGAGCTGCGGACCTCATGTCTCGTCGAGCGCCTCGAGACCGACACCTCGGGGGAGCACATCGTCGCGGCCCTGGTCCGCCGGGGAGGCGAGCGCTTCAGGGTCGAGGGTGGGACTTTCGTGGTCGCTGCCGGCGCCGTCAACTCCGCCGTCCTCCTCCTCCGCTCGGCAAACGAGCGGTGGCCGGGGGGCCTCGCCAACTCGAGCGGACTCGTCGGACGGCACTTCATGGCGCACAACAACACGGTCGTCATGGCGCTGTCCCCCTTCCGCCGGAATCCGACTCTCTTCCAGAAGACCCTTGCCCTCCACGACTACTACACGAGGGAAGGCCCGGCCGGCCAGGCTCTCGGCGCGGTACAGTGCCGTGGTAAGGTCAAACCCGAGATGCTCCGCGGACGCACGAATCCTCTGCTTCGCCGGCTCGCGGCCCCTATCGCGGAGCGGAGCGTCGACTTCTGGCTGATGACGGAGGATCTCCCCCTGCCGGAGAACCGCGTCACCGTCGACGGCTCGGACCGCATCTGCCTCTATCGGAGGCCCGGCAACACCACCGCCCACCGGGAGCTCGTGAGGCGCTTCATCGGCCACGTCCGCCGCGCCGGTCTCCCGATCACTTTCGTTGACGAGCGCGGTGTCGACGCCATCCAGCACCAGTGCGGCACCCTTCGCTTCGGCTCGGACCCGCGACGATCCGTCCTCGATCCGTGGTGCCGGAGCCACGACATCGAAAACCTCTGGGTTGTCGATGCCTCCTTTCTCCCCAGTTCTGCGGCAGTGAATCCCTCACTCACCATCCTCGCCCAGGCCCTCCGGGCGGGTTCGCGCCTCCGCGCCATTCTGGTGCCGCAGGCAGCCGAGTTGCCGTGAGCTAGCGCCCGTTTGATTTCGTTCGGTTCTGAAATGGTTTCGTCTCGATGCTGTGTTGACAACGAACGAAATGCTGCTACCCTGTATCTGCCTGAGAGTCGCGAAACGAGGAGCGGAATGGAGACCAAGGACGTCGTCAGCAGGAAACGCGGCCCGCGGGGGCGGGGAAAAGTCGGCAACCAGGACATCAGCAACGCGGTCCTCGAGGCGATCTTCAAGTCGGGAACCTGCAGGGTCGCAGACCTGGCCGCGGACCTCGGAGTTTCCGAGGTTTCCGTCAGGAAGAGCCTCAACAAGCTCGAGCGCCAGGGCCTCGTGCGGCGCTATCATGGCGAGGCCCGGCTCTACGACGGGGATGACATTCCCTTCAGGATGCACCTCCACTACCCCGAGAAGCAGGCCATCGCCCGCCAGGCCGCGGAGCTTGTCGCCCCGGGGGACACGATCCTCCTCGAGGCCGGGTCGGCGATCGCGATGTTCGCCCAGAGGATCCGGGACACGAAGGGGTTGACCGTCGTCACCACCAACCTGTTCATCGCCCGTTCGTTCCGGGGCTCCAAGACGCAGGTCGTCGTGCTCGGTGGACTCTACCAGGAGGAGAGCGAGAGCCTCGTCGGCCCGTCGGTGTGCGAGGCGGTGAAGCAGATAGGCTTCTCGAAGGCATTCATCGGCGTCTCCGGCTTCACCCGCGCCTCGGGATTCATGCTCAATGACGTTGCCCGGGCCGACGTGACACGGGCTATCCTGGAGCGCGCGGCCGAGTGCGGTGCCAGGACATGGGTTCTCACCGACTCATCCAAGTTCGGCGTCTCGCACGCCGCGGTGGTATGTCCCGACCTGTCCCTTTTGAGCGGGATCGTGACGGATCCCGGGATCACGGAAGAATACAGGTCGCACTTCCTGAAGGCCGGTCTCCAGATCCTGACCTGAGGCCCCGGCACGCCAGCGGGCTGCAGGGGCGGGCCTATCGGAACGAATGCTCGGTGCGGGCGATGATGTCGTCCTGCTGGTCCGGGGCGAGGTCGTTGAAATAGGCGGAGTAGCCGGCAACGCGGACAACCAGATCGCGGTGCCGCTCGGGATGCTTCTTCGCGTCGAGGAGCGTCTCGCGGGACACCAGGTTGTACTGGATGTGCCAGCCCTTCATGTCGTCGAAAAAGGTCCGCAGCATCGCTTCGAGGCGTCCCCGGTCTTCGACCGTGCGGAGCGATCCGGGGGTCAGCTTCTGGTTGAGGAGGACGCCGCCAAAGATCTCACGGGCGGGCAGCTTGCCCACCGACGACAGGACTGCCGTCGGTCCGAGGAGGTCCGTGCCCGATGACGGGGAGGAACCTTCCGCGAGCGGCGTGCCCGCCCTGCGGCCGTCGGGCGTCGCCTTGACGGCCGCTCCCGAGGGGACGTTGGAGGAAATGCTCGAGGTGCCCGGGTAGTAGCCTCCGCCGATCGGCCCACGCCCGAAGCGCGTGTTTCGATACCGCGTGATCTCGTCGATGTAGGCGCGGTAGGCCTCGATCGTGATCGAGTCGACGTCGTCGTCATCGTTGCCGTACTTGGGCGCTTTGTTCAGGAGCTTGAGACGGAGTATCTCCCCGTCTTTCCCCGCAAAGTCAGTGTCGAGGGCGGCGAGGAGCTCCTCCTTCGTCACCGATTTCTCCTCGTAGACAAGCCGCTTGATCGCGGCGAAAGAATTGCCCATGTTGGCGATACCGACTTGCAGGCCGGAGATCCAGTCATAGACGGCGCCGCCCTCCTTGATGGTCTTGCCGCGCCCGATGCAGTCGTCGGTGAAGACCGAGCAGAGGATGTCGGGCACTTCCGTCTCCAGCGCCGTGTCGACCGCGGTATCCACCTCGACGCTCGCCCGTGTATAGAAGGCGACCTGGCGGCGCCATGCGTCCATGAGGTCAGCGAAGGTGGCGAAATCCGCGAGCGTGCCCGTGCCGGGGAAGAACGCCTTCCCCGAGGTCGCGTCGATGCCGTCGTTCAACGTCGCCAGCAGGATCCGCGGCATGTTGAGGAAGCTCATGCCCGTCGTGCGGTAGCCCCACTTTCCGGGCACCGCCACCTCGATGCAGCCGATGGCCGAGTAGTCGCGGGCGTCGTCGAGGCTCACGCCGCGTTCGAGCATGCCGGGCACCACAACCTCGTCGTTGTTGAATGCCGGCATGCCGAAGCCACGGTCGATCACGCGGGCGCAGGCGTCGAGGAACTCCCTCGTCATGCAGCCATGGTAGCGCACCGACAGATTGGGCTGCGTGAGCTTGAGCTCACCCACGGTTTCAAGGATGAGGGTGGAGAGCCGGTTGGTTGCGTCTTTCCCGTCCTTGTCCACGCCGCCGATGGTGACGTTCTGGTAGAGGGGCCCACCCGCGGAGTAGCGCGTATGGGACCACGAGCGGATCTTCTTGATCGCCAGGAGCTTGAGCCAGGTCGCCTCGAGGAGCTCGGCTGCTTCCTCGCGCGAGATGCGCTTCGAGTCGAGGTCACGGTCGTAGAAGGGCCCGAGGAACTGGTCCATGCGGCCGAAGGACACGGAATGGCCGTTCGACTCGATCTGGAGGACCGCCTGCACGAAGTAGGCGAGCTGGAGGGCTTCGCGGAAGCTTCGGGGCGCTCCTTCCGCGATTGCCGTCGCAGGTCGCGGCGATCGTGGCGAGCTCCGCCGCGCGGGACTTCGAGGTCGCGCGGGAGGCCTCGTCGGTCGCCAGTGCGGCAAAACGCTGGATGTACGCAGAGAAGCCCTCGAGCGCGTCGATCATCGCGAGGTGCAGCTGCCGACGCCTCAAGCCGTCCCAGGTCGAGACGTCGTCTGCTTCGAGCTCGCGAGCGACCAGCGCCTTGTATCCTGCGAGCCCGAGCTCCAGGATCCTGCGCGTGTTCGGGGCGATATGACCGTCGCCCGACGTCATGTTGCCCTCCGCGCGCACCATGCCCGGAGTCGTGGATGGCCTTGAGCTCGGGGCTGAGGAGTGCTTCGGCCCTGTCGTGGAGGGTCTTGCCTTTCCAGTATTTCACGATCTCCAGGAGCTCGGCCTTGTCCCCCGGGGAGATTTCATACGACTCGGCGGGCCGGTTCCCGATCCCCTCGATCTCCCGCTCGATCCACGCGACCGCGTACTCGGGAAAGATCGGAGCCGCCCTGTTCCTCGAGGCGAGGTTTCCCACAACAAGCTCATCCTTCCCGATCCAGATGGTCATCTCTTCGAGGGTGCGCCGGAGGGCCTGGGCGCGGCGCCTGGCCACGGGGAGGTTCTCGGTTTCCTTGTAGAGGCGGGTGTAGATGCGGGCGCGTTCGATGCAGATCGACGGCTTGGTCGAAAGGATCTCGTCCTTGATCCGGGCAATGCGTTCGGTCATGGTCAGCCTCCAGTCGACGTCGCGAAGCCGAAGGCGGCGGCCTTCGCCTCCCAGCGAGCGACGTCGCGTCTTTCTATGTCATGCCCCCCCTTCCAGGTACACTCGCGGTCGAGCATCGCGTATTTCCCGAGAGCGAGCTCATGGTAAGGCAGAAAGTCGACACGCCGCGTCACGCCCCTCGGGTTGGGAAGGGCGGCCGCGAACGTGAGCATTGCCTCGATCGAGGCGTCGTCCGCGTTGAAGCCAGGCACGAGAGGAACCCGAAGCTCGAGGTCGGCTCCCGAGGCCGCGAGAGTCGTCGTGTTCGCCATGACCTGGACAAGATTCCCGCCCGTGTCTTGCTTGAATCGGTCCGCGTCCACCTGTTTGAGGTCGGCGAGCCAGAGGATCGGAAGGCCGAGGAGGGGCGCGAGTGCACCGGGGGACACAGCGAGGCAGGTTTCGATGGCGACGTTGACGCTGCGCCCCATAAGGATCTCGGCGAGCTCTCGCGCGAAGGCAGGGTGGGCGAGCGGTTCTCCGCCCGAGAACGTGGCACCCCCTCCGGACTTCGCGAAGAAGGGCGCGTCTTTCATGACCTCGAGAGCGACTTCTTCCGCCGTCATATTTTTTCCGGCGATGCGGATTGCGAGCGAGGGGCATACCCTCGCCAAGCCCGGGACCGCTTTCGCGGCCCGATTGGCCTGCACGGTCCCGTCCTCGCGCTGAGCCATTGCCCCTCCGAAGGCAGCGTCCAGACAGGCGTGGCAGCCGACGCAGCGATGCTCATTGTAAAGGATTTCCGGCTCGAAGGATTGTCCTTCCGGGTTGGAGCACCAGGCACAGCGCAGGGTGCAGCCTTTGAAAAAGACGACCGTCCTTATGCCCGGACCGTCATGAGTCGAGAAGCGCTGAATGTCGAAGATTACAGCCACTGAGAAGAACACTATCAGCTTATTTTCATTTGGTCAATATTTAATTCCGTTCGTAAGTATTACAGTCATGGGAGCTGTGCCGCTGGAGCGGTATCCCCGGGGAGCAACGTCGGCCCGGTAGATGAGCGGACGATCAATTGCGGCGCGAGTATGACTTGCTTGAAGGGAGCCTCGCTTTGAATTCGTTCGAGGATCAGGTCCACTGCGATCCGGGCGATGTCGTTGATCGGCTGGTGAACCGTGGTCAGCGAGGGCGATGAGAACGAAGCATACGTGATGTCGTCATACCCGGTGAAGGAGACTTCCTGCGGCGCGGACACTCCCCGGTCGTGTGCGGCCTTGATGCCACCGAGCGCCATCTGATCGTTCGAGAAGACGATGGCGGTCGGTCGCTGAGCTTTCCCCCACAGGGCAATGAAGGCATCGTATCCGCTTTCCAGGGACCAATCGCCGCGGAACACGAGTCGTTCATCGTACTCGATGCCGTGTGACCTGAGGAATCTTCTGTACGTGACAAGCCGTTCCCTCGCGTTGATCTCCTGCAGCCGGCCGCAGACAAAGGCGATCCGGCGGTGTCCCAGTCCCGTCACGTGGCCAAGAACAAGCCTCATCCCGGCACCGTTGTCCGTGTCGACGTACGAGTGCGGGGTGCCCCGCGATCTCCCGTGTACGGCGACGAACGGAGCATTCTCCGCGGCGAGCAGCTGCACATTCGCATCGTCGACGGCGGGCGCGAAGACGATGAGTCCGTCCACTTTCCGCTCGGTGATGAGGCGATGCAGCTCGGGGTTCTCGGATCCGTTCCTGATCGATCCGAGAAACAGGTGGTATCCCCGGCTGCTGAGGTTCTGCTCCAGCTTTACGGAGAGCTCGATGAAGTAAGGCCGGGCTATGATGTATTCCTCCGGAGGGAATATCAACCCGATGTTTTTCGTCCGCCCGGCCGAAAGCGCCCGCGCGGCGGCGTTCGGGTGGTAAGAAAGCTCACGGATGGCCGTGAGAACGCGCTCTCGGGTTCCCTGGCGGACATTGGGCAGGTTGTTCACCACCCGTGAGACCGTCATGTATGAGACGCGGGCCCTTCGCGCCACATCCTGCTGCGTTGCCATGAGCTCCCTTCTCGACCATGTGATTATAGCGGCTATTGCGCTTCCAGAAAAGCTGGTTCGAACCCGGCTCAAAGCTCCGGAAAAAAAGGTTGACAGGAGCGTATCGCCGATCCATACTCCCGCAATGTGTGCGCACACATTTTTATGTGTCGGAGGTTGGCGACAAGTTGTTTGCACGCTGTAGCGGGGTTATTCAGGGTTAGATTCTTGGATGAGGCAAACCACCTCTTTGGGTTAGATTTCCGGTGAGGCAACGCGATGTCTTGACATCGTGCTTGTTGTCCGTCATTATGAACAAAAGACCATAATCAGCCGCATGGACAAATTCAGCCCGAAACACGCCTCGGGGCTGGACCAAAAGGAACATGGACGGCGGAGCTCACAGTGGGGAGCCTTCTACGGTCATTCGGTAATCGCGGCGGGATTATGGGCTCGTCGTAAAGAAGGACGAGGTTTCGATCAAGGAAGAAGGAGATAGGCGATGAAGGTAGCTGTTCCAGCACAGGGTGGGCTCGTAGACGAGCATTTCGGCCATTGCAAAGAGTTCCTCGTGTTTGCGGTATCCGCGGATGGGTCGCTTCAAAGCGAAGCGACGATTCCCTCGGCGGAAGGTTGCGGCTGCAAATCGGATATAGCCTCGGTCCTTGCGCGTGCGGGGGTCACTCATCTCGTGGCCGGCAACATGGGCGAGGGTGCGGTCCAAGTACTCAGCTCCCAGGGCATTGAGGTGGTCCGCGGCGCATCGGGTGATGCGAGGAAGGCCGCGCTGGCGTTCGCCAACGGAAAGCTGGCCGACTCTGGCGTCGGTTGCACCGTCCATGCGCATGAGGCAGGCCATGACTGCAATCGACCGAACGGAACGGTCTGATGGCGAAATACGTCATTATCGGAGGCGTCGCGGGGGGCGCCACGACTGCCGCCCGCCTGCGCCGTTTGGACGAGACGACGCAGATCATTCTCCTGGAGCGCGGCGAATATATCAGTTACGCCAATTGCGGCCTGCCGTACTGCGCGGGGGGTAATCAAAGAACGCTCGAAGCTCTTTGTCATGACCCCGGAACGTTTCAGGGCAACCCTTGCCGTTGATGTTCGTACTGGCCATGACGCGACAGCGATCGACCCGGCAGGAAAAGCGTAACCATTGTCGAGAAATCGACCGGGCCGTCCAGAAAACATCGGGTGCATCGGCTGTAGCTTCCGGACAAACATTTCCCGTGCTGCCCGTGGGAGGCTCGAAAGAAGCGACCCTCATAGTATTCTCAGACGACTTTGACCGAGCATTAGCGAGCTTCGAAATCTCTCAAGGTGAAGCCTTGTATCGCATCGCAACAGCTCGTCATACTGCGGTCCAGCGATGTTGTCCGAGGCCTTCGTGAGGGAGGCTGCGTCAGATATGAGCTCATTGACCCGAGAGTTTTCGGCCTGATCCGTGACCTTGACGCAAGGAAATGTCCAAATGTGAATCGTGTACTCGAT
Organism: uncultured Spirochaetota bacterium; assembly: GCA_963781885.1. Taxonomy (GTDB): domain Bacteria; phylum Spirochaetota; class Spirochaetia; order SZUA-6; family Fen-1364; genus Fen-1364. Next base: position 189,074 of record CAWAHW010000003.1, read on the forward strand.
GGTACGAAGGAGCGCTGATGGCCAGACCGCCGGTGGCACGAATTCTTGGTTCCCGGCTGCCCAAGAGAGGATTCAGGCCTTATGGCGCGACCGTCAGTGCTGCCGATGACGTCGTGTTGACTTTCGACGAAGCGGAGGCTTTGCGGCTCGCCGATCTGGAAGGCCTATATCAACAAGCCGCGGCGCAGCGAATGGGAATATCTCGGCCGACATTCGCCAGGATCATTCGAGTCGGCTCGGCGGAAGACCGCCGACGCTCTGCTCAACGGCAAAAAGCTTCGCATAGCGGGTGGAGTTGTCGCCATTCAGAAGGAGGAGACCGGCCCGCTCATTGTTGCGATCCCGGTGACCTCCCGTGGTCTGGTCGAGACTCATTTCGGTCGCTGTGAGCGTCTTGCGGTTCTTACGATCGGGACCGACAAAACCATTCAGCTTGAGCAGACGGTAGAAGCTTCGATAGGGCCGGGATGCAGGTCGAGCGCGATATCCCTTCTTGCGACGATGCACGTGCAGGCCCTTGTTGCCGGTTGTATTGGCGATGGCGCCATCCATGTCTGCGCTGCTCACGGCATGGCGGTCGTGCGCGGCGCCTCGGGTGTGGCCCGCGAAGCCGGGTTGGCATATGCGCGCGGCGAGCTCGAGGACTCGGGAATAGTGTGCGGGAAGACCTGCAAAGCTATGGCGCGCAACTGCCATTAGCGAGGATTCTCCCCGCCCCTATCTCGGCATACTCGCTAGGCTTCCTCCGTTGATCACGTCGGTGAATCCGGCCCGCCTCAGAATACGCGCCGCCTGGGCGCTCCGCGCTCCCGAGGCGCAGTAAAGCACGATGGGCTTGTCTTTCGGCAAGTCGGCCATGCGGGAAGGCAAGGTGTCCAGCGGTATGTTTCTTGCCTTGGGGTACGAAGAGCCCGCGAATTCTCGAGGCGTGCGCACATCAATGATCTTCGCACCTGACCGTATCTTTTCGCTCACCACCGAAGCCGGAGCCTTTTTTGCCCGAAATCTCTGGATGACGATAAACCCTACGACTACGGCTATCGCGATGGAGAGAACCAGTTTGTTATCCATGGTTCTACTTTAAGCGGGATTGAGATTCGTGAAAGTGACTTTTATCACGCATGGACTATCGTGATGGAGATGGGCGCAGGCAAAGCGACCCCTCCCGCCACCTGAACAGTCTTGAAGACGCCGCTTGGCACGACGCAGCCGGCACAGCATCCCCTCAGGTGAGCGCGGGCCGCCTTCAGCACGATGCCGTCAGATCCATCGCCGATCTCTTGGTAGGCGTCGATAGGGGAAGCGAGCGCCTCCCCAAGTCCCCGTATCTTCTCGCACTCGCTTCCGATCTCAAGCACCACAATCTGCTGGTCATCGGAACGAGCGGTGATCGTCGTGTGAAAGCCGCATACCCCTGCATTGATTGTTGTGTGTATCATGGAGCCCTCATGAACTCTGTCAGAATGGAAAGGGGAGGGAAGACAATTGCTTCCTCCTCGCATTGATGGGAGCAGTTGCTGCAGCCTACCACGCATTGGAATGGCTGAAGCACCTTTGGGGTGTTCGCATCGTCATCCCACCCATACACCCCATGACTGCAGAAATCATAGCATTTGCGGCAGCCTACGCACTTTGTGACGTCCACCGTCGGATGCCAGGGAATCCGTTCCCGCGGCGTTCCTTTCCATGTGCCGTAGTCTTTCATCGTCCGACCTCCTCTTATGTGCGGGATGAAACGGCGCTCTCATGCGCCACACTGACATCACGAACTACGATGAATGATAGAATCACCAGTCCCGCCAATGCGAGGGCGTAGGCGCCGTAGAGCAGGGGAAAGCCCCCTCTATTGATCAGGCGCACGCCGAGAGCCGTGCCGATTCCGCCCCCGCCCATGAAGGCGAATGCCGCAAGGGACACGGCCATCCCCCGTGACGCGGCCGCGATGCTCAGAAGCAGCGCCGTGGCGATGATTGACAGTCCCGCATAGGTAGCGAATACTCCGCGCCAGCTGACGAGATAGGCGATAGTGCCTCCTATGGCCATGCTCAGACCTTGGCCGAGGAACGACACCCCATGAAAGTCCCGATCGCGCCTTGTCTCTCTTCCATGGGGAAAAGGTCCCCGATCGGCGCAAGAGATATCGGCATGACAGACGCCGCAAAAACTCCCGTCAAGGCCCGGTAGACGGCCAGCCCGGTCAAGCTGCTTCCGAGCGCTGACAGTCCCGTCCCCACGGTGAAGGCGATCATGGCAATGCTGATCACCTGCCGTTTGCCGAACCGGTCCGCCAGCGGACCGAAAACCAGTTGAAATATCCCGAAGGGAATCATGTATGCGGTGATGAGGAGACCGGCCTTGACGGGGTCGACGCCGATTCCAGGGGCGATTGAGGGCAAGATCGGAGAAACAACCCAATTGTCTGCCATGACGACGAATCCCGAAAGGCCAAGGATTGCGAGTATCGAGCTCTTCTTCATGGACGTGGTCACCGGGCCTTGATCAATTCTTTGAGCTGATCGACGGTGGGGTTTTTCCCCTGAAGCACCACTGTTCCGTCGATCACCAAAGCCGGCGTGGAGATGACACCCCTTTGGACGATCTGCTGGATATCCGTCACCTTCCGTACCTCGGCCGTCACGGCGAGCTCGGTAAGAGCTTTCTTCACGTTCTGCTCCATGCTCATGCACTTCGAGCAGCCTGATCCCAATACCTCGATCTTCATACTTCGTGCCTCCTCGTGATTGCGGGCTCAAGTTCGCTTTTTATAAAACGATGTTGAATAGATATCCGACGATCAGGATGCCGACCCCGACAACGCCAATGAATGTAGCGATAAGCGGCATTTTCAGCACCTTTCGAAGAATGATCATTTCAGGCAGTGAAAGGCCGATCACCGACATCATGAAAGCAAGGACGGTTCCAAGCGCGGCGCCTTTTTCCAGCAAAGCCTGCACAATGGGAATGATTCCCGCTGCATTCGAATACATGGGGATGCCGATGATCACCGCAAGCGGAACGGACCACCATGCTCCTTTGCCCATGATCGAGGCCATGAGATCCTGGGGCACGTAGCCGTGTATGCCAGCCCCGACCGCGATTCCCGCAAGCACGTACGGCCATACCTTGCCGACGATCTCTTTCACCGCGTCACGGCCGAGAGCCGCACGCTCTGCCCAGGTTATCTTCGCCTCTGGTCCACCTGCGGAGGAAGCAGGCGCAGTGGCGTACACCCAACCTTCTACCCAACGCTCCAGGCGAAGCTTCCCAATCACCCAGCCTGCGATCATGGCTATAACAAGCCCCGTTCCAAGGTAGAGCGCTGCCACCTTCCAGCCAAAAAGGCCGAAAAGGAGGACAAGCGCGACTTCGTTGATCATGGGCGCCGCAATGAGAAAGGAGAATGTGACCCCGAGGGGGACGCCCGTTGTGACAAAGCCGATGAATAACGGCACCGCCGAGCAGGAGCAGAAGGGTGTCACTACGCCCAGGAGCGAGCCGAGCACGTTTCCCAGTGCTTCTCGTCTGCCTGCAAGGAGTCGACGGGTTCGCTCCGGCGTGAAGAATGAGCGTATGATCCCCACCCCAAATACCACGACCAGCAGGAGCATCAGGACTTTCGGACCTTCGTAGACAAAGAATGCGACTGCGGAGGCAAGTCTGTTGCCAACCGACATTCCAAGCGCCCCGTAGACAAGCCAGTTGGTAAAACGCTCAAGGTTGCTGTACGCAAGCCACCATGCCGCTACCGCCGCTAATGTGACAAATAGCCAGAGAACCCACTTTCCGGCTATCGGGCGCTTCACGCCCTTTTCTGCGGCAGGCCGCCGCTGTACGTTGCTGCTCATCGCGGCTCCCTATGTTGTAAGCTTGGCGTATATGCCCCTGAGGGCCGTCTCATACATCGCCTTGATCGCCTCCTCGTTCGCGGCCAGTGGTCTCGAGGAGACTAGGTCGAGGACGCGCTCTGACTTGAGTCCCGAATCGAAGGCCGTGGCTACGGAGCCGGACAACATCGCGCGAATCGCCGCCGAGGCCTCGTCCTCTGAAAAACCGAATCCCTTCGCGATGCGCGTGAGCTCGTAAAACTGGAAGAAAAAGTACGTGGGGCCCATGGCAGTAAGAACCGCATAAGCCTCCAGTTTGGATTCTTCGACTTCAGGTTGTTCGCCGAAGGCAGCGAACAACTCACGCAGCGTTTTCCTTTCCGCCTCCTTAAGGACAGGCCCGAAACAGACGGGGTTGTATCCCGCCCCGACAATCGACGGGGCGTTCGGGAGCATGCGAACGACGCGGTCGAAGCCGCCTAAAGCCTTCGAAATGGCGCTCAGCGAAACCTTAGGCGCAAGCGAGACGACTATTGCGTCTGCGCGAGGCTCCAATCGGCCACCACTAATGGCATCGATAATGATGGCGGGGGGCAGGGCGATGAAAAGCAGATCAGAAGCCGCAGCGACACCGGCCTGATCCAGGCGCCTTGCTTCGGGGAAGTCTCGCAAAAGGACCGTTGCCGCTTCACTCGAGCTCTCGCTGAACGAGACGTTCGAACAGGCGTACCCTGATCGCTTTAATGCGGCGAGGAAAATACGCGCGATCCTTCCTCCTCCGATGAATCCGATTCTCCGACTCATAATGACCTCCTATGCTATGTTGCACAAAAGTGCATAAATATGGGAAAAAAATCAGCAGGTAACTACACATGCACCACCTTGTCGCTGAGCGAGCCGATCTTCCAGACGCTTATCATCGGCTGCAAGCTCACCGTCAACCGGGACCTCGGTTACGGCCTTGAAGATCGCATCATTCATCGGGCCATGAGTCAGGTCATAGAGCATCATTCGCCCCTCGCGTCGTTCGTCGACGAGGCCCGCGGCGACGAGAGCCCCGAGGCATTTCGAAATCGTATATTGCGGCTTCTGAAGGACATCAATGATCTCGCAGGCACAGAGCTCAACCCTCGCTTCGACGAGGAGGCGAAGGGCCCGAAAGCGAGTCGGCTCTCCAACCGCTTTGAATATTTCTATGAAGCTCCTCATTTATGCAATAATGCACCAATGGGCATATAATGTCAATACCTTCTTCGTTGCGCGAACTTTTAACGGCTAAAAAAGGACGGGATAGACATCCTGGACGGCACGCCGCTCCTAGACGTTAAGCCGTACACGGCGAAGTTCGACCGATTCGAGACTTCTCGAAACGGCTGGCAGGACGACGTTGACGAGGAAACAGCCCGGCGGCGAGGCCGGCGGGTCTATAAGGGAAAAGGCGCTTTTCGGAACAACTCTACAAAGACGTCTATGCTTCTGCATGTTGGCAGAAGAAGCACGGATGACGGTTGTGAAACCGCAGACGCCGGCGTGGACTGTTAGTTCAGGCATCTAGTCCCTTTCTCATGGTTGCATGTGCTTCCAGGTCAAGGATCGGGCAGTCGGTGGAAAAACCGGCGGGAGGCACGCCGAGTGACTGGATGAGCCGCGCCCAGAAGTTGACTTGCGCGGCCGTGCTGGCAACAATCACCATTCCGCGCTCCGAGAAGTGGTTTTGCATGTCGCCAATCGCCTCGGGAGTAAATGAAAGAGGCGTGCGGCAGATACACTCCACATACCGCAAGGCGGCCTTTTCCTTTGCGCTAAAAGTTGCCGTGGCATCCAGGGAGACCGCGCCCTTCAGTGCAAGTATCTCTTCATCAGAAACACCCTTGCCCTTGAAATCCTTTGCATTCATGTCGATGCAGAATGGGCACGAGACCGTAAAGGACACGAAGATCCGTATCAGTGCCAGAAGACGTCGAGGCACCTCTGGTTCGTCGTGCGCAACGAGTCCCTCCATGATCCCCGAGCCGAAAGCCGCCTTTGGGTACCAGGCGAGAATCCGGTTGGCAAGGAGCGTCCGTCCCATGCGCCGCTCAACCAAAAAGAGGGCAATGCGGAGCAGCAGGGGGATGCGACGGGGCGGCTCGATGAAGCTCATAAACGCGTTATCGGTCCCACACGTAGAGAACCAGGTGGGACAGCTCTATCCGACGCGGTGAACCGAGACCCGACGAAGCCGAAAGCGCGATAATGCGCTCAGGTGAAAGCCGGTGGGCAAGTGGTGGCCCCTGTTCCTCCGTTCGGTACGGCCATTCAAGTACCGCGACCCTTTTGGCGGAGGCGCGCCGCGCCTCGCGGAGGGCCGCTTCGGGGTCGTCGGTTTCGTGGAGCACGAGCCCGAGGAAAACCAGATCGAACGAGCCGTCCGCAAAGGGCAGTTTCTCTGCGACCGCCTCCACAAAAGCGGCCTGGGGAGCGTGCGAGCGGGCAAGAGCCAGCAACTCCAGGGCCGGATCGATCCCCGTTGTTTTCAAGCCTGCCGCGATAAACGCTTCGGCGAATATCCCCGTACCCGTGCCGACATCAAGAACGGAAGCGACGGCGCCTCCGTCTACACACATCGCGACGACACGCGAGGTTTCAAGAAGCGCGAGACGGGCTGGCGCGCGTAGGCGTTCCGCCCCCCCTTGGAACCTTTTTTCATGCACCGCATCCTCCAATTCCTCTGCTCCCTTATGCTGCCGGCTTCTTCTTTGATGAGATACCGAAGAGAAGATAGAGGGGGCAAACTCCAACGATTGATGTAAGCAGAAAGATCACCGCGAGCACGCCCAAGATTATCGACGCGACAAACGTAAGTTGACCCGTGAAAAATAGCACGGCAACCACCACGACCAGCGCGACTCTGATGATCCGATCGAAAATGCCCATGTTCCCTTTCATGTATGACCTCCTGATATTCGACTTCGAGGTTAACATTAAGGGTTCTGGATATAGTATTCAGTGACTTTAATCACGCTTCAGCCGGCGTTCCCGCCCTTTCTCTCAATTCAGCGGGCTTCAGGATTGCAATCCTGCCGCGCGACGTGGAGATCATTTTATCGATCTCAAAATCGGAGAGGATTCGGGTTACTACTTCGCGCGATGTGCCCAATTCCGCAGCGATCTCGCCGTGGGTCCTGCTCACAGCGGCTCCGTTTTCATTGATGTGCCTGAGCAGAAAAGCCGCGATGCGCATGTCCATATGGTGAAAGGTGACCTCTTCTACAAGCATGAGAACAGCGTCCAGACGACGGGCGTATTGATCGAATATGAAATGACGACATGCGGCGTCTTCTTCCACGAGCCGGTTGAAAAGAGGGGCGGGCAGAAGAAGAATCTGAGTATGTCCTTCTGCTTCCGCGATTGCCGGGAAGCTGCCGCCGTTGAGGATACAGGTGGCTGATAGGATGCAGCTTTCGCCCTGTTCGATGCGGTACAGCGTCACCTCCTTGCCGGCTTCCGAGACCTTGTAGATGCGCAGAGCGCCTCCCAGTACGAACGGAAGATAGGCGCACTCGGACCCGCCCGATACGAGCACCTGCCGGTTCTCCAGGGTCTTTCGTATCGACTGTGCCCCAAGCGCCTCACGCAACCGCGCAGGCAGGGTCGCGATGAAAGGAAAGCTCCTCTCGATCAGATCGTCCATGGAACGCATCCTATCATGAAGGCCCCCAAAGACGCGAGCATCCCCCCGGGACAGATAACATCATAGCTGTATTCCTGTTCCCCGCACTGGGGCACCTCATCCGCAACGCTGTTCGCCCCATTCTTCTCGACCTTGTGTCCTGGGCCGCGGTTGCCGGAGCATCGCTTATCGTCCGCGGTTTGGGAATATGAGTATCTCGACCCATTTGACCGCTATATTGCAGATGAAGCACGGAGCATGAAAGGTACCGCCGAATATGTGACGATGTCCGTCGAGGACACATTGCTGGAGCTGGAATCCGCCCCCGAGTGCCTTGGAGAGGCGGACGCCATCAGGAGGCTATACGGAAGAAACGAGGTCACGCAGCGCAAGAGAAATCCGCTCATCGAGTTTCTCTTGCGTTTCTGGGGACCGATGCCATGGCTGCTGGAGCTTGCGATAGCTCTCTCGGTCGCACTTGGGCACGATCTGGAGGCTGTCATCATTGCCGTTCTAGCAGTGACGAACGCCGTCATTGGCTACCTTCATTCGCGGGTAGGCCATCAAACGCCTATCGGTAGGCGCTCAACAGATTGACGCAGGAAGGGTGACGGAGGTGATCGATCGCCACCTTCTCGATCTGGCGGACTCTCTCCAGTGTAAGGCCATACTTGAGGCCGATGGTCTTTAGCGTCATTCGCCCCTTTCCATTCAATCCGAATCGATACTGAAGAATCTCGGATTCTTTCTGCGAAAGGGTAGCGAGCACCGCTTTGACTTCATCGCAGAGCGAGCCTATGACAAAGATCTCCTCGGGAAGGTCGTTCTTTTTGTCCTCCACGAAATCCACAAGCCGCGAAAAGCCGTCCTTCACTCCGCAAGGAGCTTCAAGGGAAAGCAGCTCGCGAGAAATGTCCAGAAGTTCCGCGAAACTCTCGCGATCCCCAGGCGCGATCTGCGACCTGAGACGAGGCTCCATCTGGCGCTCGTGGTCAAGATTCTCTTGCATCCGCTTGACCTGGAGAATCTGCAGCATCTTGTCCCTCGGGATGTGGATGATGCGAGATTTTTCGTTGATTGCCCGAAGAATCGCCTGACGGATCCACCACACAGCGTAGGAGACAAGACGACAACCTTTTGAAGGATCGAACCGCTCGACGGCATTCATGAGGCCGATGTTGCCTTCATTGATGAGGTCCTCAAGCGGGAATCCATCAGCATGGAACCGCTTCGCAATCTTAACAACGAACCGCAGGTTGGCGTTGATGAGCCTTTCCTTTGCAGCCTGATCGCCTTTTCGTGCGCGGCGTGCACACGCGTCTTCTTCCATGCGTGTCAGAAGAGGGATTCTCCGGATCTCCTCAAAGTAGATGTCAAGGCTGTTTCCATCTGCCTCGTAGTCCGTCCCGTCGTAACGCTTCTCTCATCATCCTTCCCTCGTTCCGGCGGTCATGTTCCCTCCAATGGTGCAAGAATGCGCGATACGCGTGCCACCCGGCATCATCAACGGAATGACGTTTCTGTCAAAACTCTTTTCACAGTCATGTCGACGAAGAACGACGAGGGAGGGTTGCGCAGCCGGGCTGAGTCGCGCCAGCCCTTCCGGGGTCGGTGGCGAGGTGGGTGGGGCGGACGCGAATTCTCTTGGGGCGGAGGCATTTGGGGGGTATCTCAGACCTTGAAACTTCGACGTCGCAAGGTCGAAATATTTCGACATGCAATCAGTGAAGTTTCGACTTTTCCTTCAATTGGTCCGAGGCATTATGGATGCATGGAAGACGTTGCATCTTGAAGCAACGAGCATTTGGCGCGCACGGGAAAAAAGAAGCGAAGGCGGGAATAATCGTTGGCATGTTGGTGACTGTAGCGGCTGGCCTCGCCGTGCTGCTGCTGACATACCGCACCAGCCCAAGGCCCGTGGAGAGTGTCCCCGATGGCCGACAGGCCGAATATGGGCGGATCGAGACGAGCCGCGACATTATCCGGTTCATATCATTCAGCCGCGACTCGGATGTCATCGTCCTCGCTATCCAGAACAAAAGCCCTCACCCGGCCGGGAGACTGTTCATCCTCCTTGATCGGTTCGCGCGCAATGCCTTACGTGCCGCCATGCAGAAATATAAGACCTGGAAGAAGATCGCTCGGAGAAAGGCCGCCAACAGATCCAAGACCATGACGACGTTAGAACTTACGCAATTGTCTTACGAGAATGGAAGGTGGCTCTACGAAAGCAACCTGGACATTTCAATCGTATTCGCTTCGCCCGCCTTCGTCGGTGCCAACTCAAGAGACTTCTTCAACGCAGAACCATCTTATGCCGCAGTCAGTTCATTTTTGATCGCATACGGTCGAAACAACGTCGCTCTGAATGATGATCAAGCGAAGGCTTTCAGCAACCTGCTACAGGAAGAGGCAGTGAACCGGGGCTCCCGGGAAGCAATGGAAAAGCAAGAAGCGATCGATATTCTCGATTGAAAAAGGCCCGCAACGCGCATGACACCGCCGAAGAGTTCCATCGGTCGAGTGGATCACCGTTGCACGGATCCTATGGCCCGGGCCGAGCGACGTTCAATCAGCGCCCGGGAAGTCTCTCACGTTTTCGTCGCACTACATCCGACGAGCACACATTGAAGTCCGCAAAGCAGGGACGACGGGACTCATGACCTTTCACCACATCCGCTTGCTTCTGAAAAGGTCGATTTCTCGTACTTTGACGACGAGCAAGATCCGCTTCTTGTCGAAAACTTGCAAGAACTCTGGACAGATTGAAGCCCGTTGGGTCGGCTCGCTGTAAAGACGAGCCTTGCGATATCTATCGTACGGATCCGCAAGCGGGATTTGGGGACTGCGGTGATTTGATCGGCCTTTCTTCTACGACCGCAACGGCTTTGTTGGACGAGCGCATGTAGCTAGTAGTCGGAAGACCGCTTAACGGCAGCAGGCTATGGCGCATGAGGACGTCGTGCTTGCAAAGGGTTTTTATTACCCCGGCTTGAAACTTTAGGAACACTATTTGCCAAGTCCAGCTGGGCGCGTATGTCAGCTTTTGCCTATTAAGATGTGGCTATGAGACTTCAAGGTCAGTGATCCGATAAGCCAACGCGGGGACCTTTGGCCAAATGGAAGAATTTAGTTGCATCAAAGAATTGCGGCATAGCTTACGTGACGGACATGCGTGCAGGCATATTGGGTAGAGAATCACTGGCGCGACGACTCGACGATCGGTGGCAGTGTCAACGATGCTCCCTTGGCAAGAGCAATCGTTGACGATGGCGAGGTTGCCCCCACGCTTATCGTATACGTGCCCGGAGGTATGTCTACGAAATGAAAAGAATCCTTGCGGGCCGCCACCCCAGGGATGCACAGCTCAGTGCTGCACGCCTGAACCTGGATGCCGGGAACGCATCTCCCGCAGCATCCACAACTCGGCCGCTGATCGCTCGCTGCCGCTCGGCCAGAAATGAGAATCTGCGCCGCAGCCGTTATCCGCATACTCACGCTGTCCTGAATAAGGCCGATGATGGAACTGGATTGCGTGTTCAGATCCTTCGGAAGCTCGATGACTACATCGGCCGAGGAGGCGGGCAGCTGCTTCACAGTCCGAACAACATTAGAGTGCAAGAGATTCCTCCCCGCGTTTTCGCCTGCGGTGGGTGTTGCGCCAAGGCCCGATTCGACGACGGCGAGGAGAAGGACTGACCCACGAGGCGCGCCGCGGACGTCCGCATGAATCCGAATTGAGTTCTCGGAAGTGAAAGCGCCGAGGGAAATGGCGGCGTTTGTTGCGGGCGTGGACATGAGCGCGTTATGCGCCATCAATTCCACTCCGCTTACATCCGCGGCATTTTCTGGAACAAGAGTTCCGTTGATGACGGCCTGTGGCGTATAGACCGAAGAGGGCAAAGCCCGCGCATAGGCGTACTGGCGTTCCGTGGCGAATCGATTCCCAAATGGATCCTTCCACCCGAGGTAGTCCCAGTAATCGACATGCCATTCGAGGACGTAAATCGGAGCTGCCTGCGTGGCGGCATCTCGGACAATCTTGGAGAATGCCTGATCTGCGGGGGGACAACTCGAGCATCCTTCGGACGTGAAGAGCTCGACGACTGCAAATCCATTTGAGCGGTGCCGCCGCGGCAGCAAGCGGGGCCATGAGTGCCATGACCAGACCTGCAAGTAGAAGCCTGAGACCCATCGTTCGGGGCAGCATGATTCCTCCTTCTTGGAAGAATGTACCCTCCAGAAGTCACGAGAGTATCACGGCGGAACGAAGAATCCGTCACGTCGCGAAGTGAACCTTTCGAAATTGATTTGTGACACTTCCGTGAACTCATTTCCCTACCCTCGAAACTCATGGAGGGTACATCATGAGAAGAATGGGAACTGTGAGTCGACTTGGTTTGATCGTTCTTTCTTTGGCCGCGGCCGTACTTGCCGGATGCGCGACAAGCGGCACCATGGCAAGCGACAAGACCATGATGAAGGATCAGAACGCCGGTATGTCACCTATGGCACCCGCAATGGCCATGGATCCAATGAAAAGCCAGCAGGTCAGCATCGATAGATTCGGATCAGGCGCTCATCTCCAGATGCGGGACGCCATGAATCACCTGCCCGGCCCTAACATGCCGGTCGATTTTGATGTGTTGCCATTTGTCACAACCGGTCTTGGGCCACACGGCGAGACTGTCATGTACTACAACTTCGATGTGCAGTCAACGACCCCCGCGCCCATTTATGTTCTGTACCGCAAGGGAGAGAGCGGGCCCGCGGCGGGTCAGCTCAACATAGTCGATGTTGTGCCCAGCCAGTCTGGCTATAACGATTTTTGGCAGGTCAACAAGGTCACCGTGCCCTCCGACTATGTTGCGAACTCGGTTGGGAGCCTCTCGGCTATTATCGCAGCGGGGTATCCGATCGAGAAGACTGGCATGCTTGTCAACTGCCCCATTGTCCCCGCCGGATCGATGGCACGACATCGGCTGAATGGGAGCGATACCGGCTTGCATATGGGCTGGTATCGAAACAAGATCGTGTCCTACTTCAATTTCACCGAGGCCCCTCTCATGGTCGACGCCGCGGGGAAAGTCCCCGTTTCGCCGATCTATGTCGCTTTCAATGTGAACCCCGATATGCCAAATGGCGGGCCAGCTTCAGGATTCAAGACGACGATGGGCACTTCCCAGACCCATAATGTGCTGGCGACGCTGCCCGGCGACATGGAGTATTCACCGTTATGGCTTGTCAGCGCGTATGACGGCATGAGCTTCGACAAGGTGATGGATCTCTCCAGCGCCATGGGCGCTATGACCCTCGCGAAGGAAATAGCGACCGTCAACTGCCCGGTCTTTTCAGTCGCGCCCGCGATGATGGGGAAATAGTTACCAAGGAACGCATATTCGATTGGGGGGCTATCGCTCCCCAATCAATCTCCAACAGCCAGCGGGCGGCCGGCCGAGCTGAAGTTGCGCGGGCAGGGGTTCGAGCATATACTGCTTGGAATGCAAGAGAGACGATCTCGATCATTTTCGCTGACGTTCAAGGTCGATTTTCTTCTGATTGCCGCCCTCGCGCTCGGGATCGGCGCGGTCATGGCGGCTTTTGCCATTTCCCTGGTGAGCTTCCGCGATCAGCTGACGACACAGAGCCTCAAGAGACAGGGAGACGATCACTTTGTCGCGGTGGAAACCCTGATGATTTCCGGCAATGCCCCTGAAGCTGTGAACTATTTCACGAAGGTCAACCTCACAAGCGCCGCGACATCCATAACGCTTTACCGGCGGGACGGGACGAGGGCGTTCTCCGACAACAGCACCATTGAGCGGGTGAACAAGAATCTCGGTGTGCAGCGCTTTCAGACAAAGGATCGTCCTCCACCTCCGGGCAAGACAATGCCGACCCCCCGGTTCGCGCTCGCCGCGGGCCTTCCTCCGCAGGAGCTCTTCTTCAGGGATGACGAAGGTCCCGTCTTCGCGGGGGGCACCGCCTATTTCCGCGCGTATCGGCCTCTCATCAATCTTCCCAAGTGCACCGTTTGTCACGGTGCCGACCACACGGTCCGTGGCGTCATCGACATCAGGAGTGACGTCACGGGCGTGATCAAGGCGCAAGCCGTCACGATAGGCGAGGCGGGTGTTGGATTTCTCGCGGTCGTCACCATCCTCGCCTTCATCATTGGCTCCTTTCTCAGGCGCGTGGTGCTCAAGCCGGTCCAGGCGATAGGAAGGCTTTGCACCAATGTCGCGGCGGGGGACTTCAAGGGAAAGGTCGACGTGAAGGGCAATGACGAGATTGGCATTCTCGGCCGGACGGTGAATGCGATGGTCGGAGGGCTTCACGAACGCTTCGAGCTCACAAAGTATGTCTCTGCGAGCACCATCGGTTCTCTCAAGGAAAGCCAGGAGCCGAAGCGTGTTCCGCGTACTCTCCTTTTTACGGATGTGCGCGGTTTTACCTCCTACACGGAGCGCCGCAGTCCCGAGCAGGTCGTGGATGTCTTGAACCGCCTTTTGGAGAAACAATCCGCGATTATCCAGAACAACGGCGGTGACATCGACAAGTTCGTCGGTGACGAGATCGTCGCCGTCTTCTCTGGTGCCGATGCCCCGCGCCGCGCGTGTGCCGCCGCGTTCGGCATCGTCCGCCTCTGCTCTGAAAGCTCCAGCGAGTTCGACGGTCTGACGGTGGGAGCCGGAATCGCTGCCGGCTCGGTGATCCACGGAATGATCGGGTCCGCGCGGCGCGCCGATTTCACCGTTATCGGGGATTCGGTGAACGTGGCAAGCCGTCTCTGCGGGATTGCAAAAGGACTACAGGTCGTGGTGACTGACACTACCAAGCTGGAGGCGGAGAGCGCGTTTCTGTTCAAGGGACCATTTTCAGTGAAGCTCAAGGGCAAGAACCAGCCCGCGCGAGTGTGGCTGCTTGCGGGACCGGCCCAGGGGAGGACGACATGACCCTGACTTCCGCGCGACGGTGCGCGTCTCTTTCGGCTTTGGTTCTGCTGCTTGGCGCGTGCGGGTTGATGGTCGGCTGCACCGCCGGGAAGCAGCCCATCTACGCGACCCCGGATTACCACGCGTGGAGGCGAACGACCGATGTCGTTCTCGACTATCCCATACCGGGTCACCAGGATCGATTCCGAATCCCCCGGATGAACAACGTCGGCTTCACGGCGAAGCCGACAAATGATGGCGGCAAGCTCCGCTGGGACTTTCCGCCGGGCACCGTCATCGTCAAGGAAGTCTACCAGACCCCAAAGCCCGCGGCGGGCGAGCTGCCCATACAGCTCACCATCATGGTAAAGGCTCCAAAGGACCCCCATTCCCAGGGCGGATGGCTATGGATCACCCGTGATCTTCCAGACGGCAAAGAGGCAGTCTTCATGGGGAACTTCTGCATTACCTGTCACGCGAACGCCAATGAGAAACACCCCTATGGCGACGGCAATCCAAATGAGGAGTTTCGCGACTACGTGTACTTCGTCCCTGGCGAAGGAAGCGCCCGCCCCGGCGCGGGAGCCCTCGGGGCAGCCGGCACCTCGGGAAGCTGAGAAGCGACCGTCTGGACCGCGTCAACGCCGGCGGATCGGCGTCAGGCGAGCATCTTGGTCGCCACGGCGAGGTTGAGACGGTTCATCCGCCTGATTGCCGGCAGGCAGGAGATGAGCATCACGGCCAGTATTCCGCCCGCGGTGAGAAGGTAACTTGACAGGGAAGCGGAAACAGCGAGGCTGAAAAGGTCCGAGTTGAGCTCTTGTCCCATTTCGCGCGCGGTAAGGGCTCCGAGGAGGAGTCCGGGTATCAGCGCGACCAGCCAGAGCAGGAAGGCCTCGGAGAGTACGACAAAGGCGACCCTCCAATGTGAGGCGCCCACGGAGCGCATCGTGGCGATTTCCCGCTGTTGCTCCAATACATTCACCGTCATCGCGTTGAAGAGCAGCGCGAATGCCATGGCGAATGCGAACAGAAGAATCATGCCCATGAGCGCGTAATACAGACCCATCAGGGAGTTCCACGCAGACTCGACCGCGGTCTTGTATTGGACATTTGAAACACCGGCAAGACCGTAGAAGCGAGATGCGAGATTCTCCCCGGGCGCGGCAGGGTTTGCTGCCGTCACGTACAGGCCATTATAGACCACCAAACCACAGGGCATCCATTGTCGGGCAGCGGCAAACGAGGTGTAGGCGACGGAACCCATCATTTCATTGACAAGGGACCGGGCCGTGAATGTCGTTTCGCCGAAGGGCGTCGATACGCGGACGGGGTCACCCACGGTGACACCGAGTTTTTGCGCAATCGTCTCGGTCAAGACGATATCGCTGGCACCAAGCAACACCGACGCGGGCTGGCCCCTGACAACGTCGAGATTATGCATGCCCAGGGACGGATCGTACGCCGTGAGGAGCACTTCTTGAGATACGACCCCGCTGGCCGATCGACCCGAGCCTGAGTCCCTGGCCTGGGATTGTGCCGTGATAGTCACCGGGAGCTGCAGGATCGGCTCCACGCTTCGTACACCCGGCATCGTGTAGACCGTCTGCAGGCTATCGATTGGCTGCGGCTCGTTGAAGGAGACGGTGATATCCCATCGCTCCGTCTTGTGGAAGGTGTCATAGACGATGCGCTGCATCGAATCCAGCATCGCCCACGACGTAAGGACGAGTATGAATGAAAACAGCACGCCGACGAGCGTCGAGACCGCGCGGCTGCGGACACGGAAAACATTTCTGAAGGGGAGACGACCCCACACCGAGAGCGGCAGAGCCCGCTCGGCGAGCGTGCGGCCGCCCCGCGACAGTGCCCGTGCGGGATCCTGGCGCATGGCCTTTGCCGGAAGAAGCGACGAGGCACGCCGCGCGGGGAAAAGGCCCGCAAGGAGGCTGATGATGATGCTCAAGCCGGCCGCAATGAAGATGAGATCGGCGTAGACGCGTGATTGCACGAGCGGGATGCCAAGCTGGCCCGCATAGGCCGTCGTAATGGCATGGCCCAGCGGAATCCCCGCAACGACGCCAAGGACGGAGCCAGACAGCGCGATGACGAAAGAAAAAGAGAGGTAGTGGAAGAGAATCGAGCCGCGCCCATACCCAAGTGCCATCATGATGCCGATCTGCGGCTCCTGCGACCGGGATCTGACGACCGAGCATGACAAAAAGCGCCGCGGCCGCGGCAATCAGGATGAGCAAGGGCATGAAGAATCCTATCTGCTTGTATCCATCAAGGTCGAGCTTCAGCGCTGCATTCGAGGCCTGATCCGCCTGCAATGTGGTTTCCTGAATGCCGAACGGACCAAGGACGGATTGAATCTGCGCCATGACAGACTGTCGATCCACTCCGGCGTCAAGGCGGATAGCTATATCGTTGACGACATCTCCCGTCTGGAAGAGCTCCTGCATGGACGCCAGGGGGACAAAAACAACGGCGAAATTTCGCGGGTCAGGGATGACATCCTGCCTGCTGGCGCTGACGACGAGGTACTCGGGGCTGGCGGCGATTCCTGCCATGCGAAAAGGCGTCGGCATTCCCTTTACGATCGGGCTCAATGTGGCGCACGGGTTGGACGGAATATGCCTTTGCAAAATGGGCTTCGAGCAGGGCCTGTCTGTCCCCGCCCGCGTCGAAGTATCCCCCCTTTCCAATGGACACGTCGTCGACGGCGGGGTGGCTGTTCGCCGCTACTCCTATCAGACGCGCCCGGAGCGGACGCGTGTCCGATGCCGCGCCGGGTGCAATCATACCAGTGTCCATGATGAGCCGGCCCGTGACGGCCTTGATGCCGGGTATGGCCTCGACGCGGGCGAGCGCGCCCGGGGGCGCCGAAAGCACCCGCACGTCAACGTCGGCAAATGAAAGCACGTCGTAGGTGTGGGCATACGATGTTCCCAAATCCCGATAGGCGCCCACGAGCGAAATGAAGCTCGCGACGCCGATTGCTACTATGACGGTCAAAGCGATCGACTGAGCGACGGATTTCCCAATGTCGCGAAACATCTTGCGAAGCAGCATCTTCAGCATGTCGTCACCCCTACCACGTGACCTGGGACAGCTCGATCTGCTCCGGCACGTCCTCGATCTTTTCTATGGCGCCGTTTCTGAGGCGTACGATCTGGTGGGCGATTGGCGCGATTGCACTGTTGTGGGTGACGAGGACAACCGTGGCTCCCTGCCTGCGGTTGAGGTCGCGGATGACCCCGAGGACCTGGACGCCGGTCTCCAGGTCGAGATTTCCCGTCGGTTCGTCGCAGAGAAGGACCGAGGGGTCGTTGGCAAGTGACCTTGCTATTGCCACCCGCTGCTGCTCTCCGCCGGAAAGTTGAGACGGGAAGTGATCGATACGCTCGTCCAGCCCGACGAGACCGAGAAGCTCATGAGCCCGCTGTTTCATGCCTCGGCTCCCGCGCGGTCTGCGTTTCCCGTCGCGATTCAGGGTCAGGGCTAACTCGATGTTTTCGGCGGCGGTCAAGGTGGGAATGAGATTGAAGAACTGGAACACGAATCCGACCTGTTTGCGACGGTAGTGTGTCAGTTGGGCGTCGTTCATACGGGCGATGTCTTCGCCTTCTACAACCAGGGACCCCGATGTGGGGCGGTCCAGACCACCGATGAGATTGAGGGTGGTCGTTTTTCCACAGCCCGAAGGGCCCAGGACGGCCACGAATCGACCCCGTTGCACTTCCAGGTCGAGCCCGCGGAGGGCGTGAACTTCAACTTCGCCCATGGGGTAGGTTTTCGTGACCCCGCTCATATGTATAACCGTGTCAGTCGCCACGTGTGTCCTCCTCGTGTCGGCTGCGCGCCTTTTCGGAAGCTTTCCTGACGGCACCCGGCGCGCGCTCCATGCCGCGGATGAAAGTATCCATGCCTGACCGTACCTGTTCTGGAAGATTGATGGCCCGGGGGGAAAAAACCCAAAGCAGAAGGCTTCCCTCCAGGATTGCGCCGAGGGCCACCGCGGCCATTCTTGGATCCTGTTTACGGAACTCTCCCTGTTCGATGCCCTGCTCTATGACGCGGGCAATGTTTTGATAGAACACCTCGAAGTATTCCTGGAATGCTTTTTTCACCACCTTGTTGCGGAATGCGAGGGAATAGAACTCAAAGGTGATGGGAACAAGCTTCGTCATGACGGCGATTTCTTTGACTGATTCATCAGCGAGGGTCCGGAGCCTCCCCTGCGCCGAGCCTCCCGCGGCCGGAAGTTCCCTGATCCGCCTCATCTCTGGCGCGACGAGCCGATTCATGATTGCCGCGATGAGGGCGTCCTTGCTCTTGAAATACCAGTAAAGAAGACCCTTGCTCAGTCGCGCTTCTTCGACGATATCATCCATGCGGGTTCCGTCGAAACCTTTCCGGGAAAACACGCGCATGGCCGCGTCAATGATCTCTCCCTTTCGCTGATCGCTCACGTCGGGTCGTGGGGGCATTCTCACCTCTCATAAACTGACCAGTCAGTCTGTTATCAGGGTACCGCCGGCTCCTGAGAATGTCAAGTCAACGTTGATCGACGCGGCGTCGTCCTTCCGGCTCATGTTCTCTGCTCTCTTTATCGCCCGCCCGCGCGACTCCTCATTCTGACGCGGCGACGTCGCATCCCCTATCTGGTGTGACCTGGGCGGGCAAAAGGCTTCCCTACGCACGGAGCCACGGCGCCGCCCGCCTGAGAGGACTACCGACCGGCGTCTATCACATTGCGGACGGGGAGCACGGGGGAAATCACGGGGAAGGGAAACTCACCGCCTTCAAATAGGAGATATCCGCTCGGGACAAAAGGGAGCCCTAACGACCTGTCGCAATGCACGCCGCTTCACCTCCGTCTTGTCCTCACTGAAGGGATGGATCCTCATGAGCCAGAAAACGACCGTGGCCGCGAGGGAAATCGACACGAGGTTCGTTGCAAAAAGGAGCGCCGCCCCCGAGGCGACGTTGAAATCCAGCTTGCTGAGACCCGATGCCAACGGTGCAGAGAGGCGGCAAGAGGGCAACCGAGATTGCAACGCCGGTCAGGGCATTGATCACCTTGCGGTTTGCATAACCGACCCCAGGACACTTGGACCCACCAGCAAGCCGACAAGTATTTCGCCAATGACCGCCGACTGATTGATCCGAGCGGCAAGGAGGTATCCAGCCAGGGCGATGAAAAGGAGAAAAGTCATCTGGAATTCAACAAGATGCAGGATTCCGTTCATGGTCCGCCTTTCACCTCGCTGGTCTCTACTCGGACAAAGCTGCCTGAGCGCGGAGCAAGTCATGCAAGGTCACAACGGCCATGATTTCCTGCGTCGATTCACGCCGAATCAGGACCATTCCCGAGGTGCTTTCCATCAACAGAGACGCCACTTCGCGAACGCTGACCTCGGGAGCACACAGGATAGGCGGGGAAAGCCGCGGGGCCAGATTCGCGGCGAGAGCGGCTTTCAGCTCTTGGCGGCTGACGACGCCACGGAGCTCGCCATTCACGACCACTGGAAATCGCCCGTACGGATACGATTCAAGCGTCTTCTCTATTGTCAATCGTTCCAGGTTGGACAAGACAATAGGGCGTGTATGCGCGATCTCGGACACCGGAAGCTTTTGCCAGCTCTCCAAGTCCCTTGGGGGTTTGATTTGAATGAGCTCATGTCCATCCTGCAGAAGAAGGGCATCGTAAAAATTGTGCCGACCGCCGAGCCGGGCAATCGCCTGGCTCACGATTGAGCAGAAGAGGAGCGCTGGGACCATCGAGAACTGGTGAGTCATCTCGAATACAATCAACAGCGATGTGAGGGGAGCGCGAACGACAGCGTTGAAGCACGCGCTCATTCCTACCGCCGCGAGCACGATCTTATCGGCGGGCGAGAGTGGGATCCATAGTCCAGCAACTCCCGCGAGAAAAAAGCCGGTAAGACCCCCGAGAAAAAGGGTGGGAGAGAATATCCCTCCGCAACCGCCCCAACCGTATGAGGCGACGGTTGCTACGAACTTGGCAACGACAAGCAGGCCCGCAGCCTGCCAGAGCAGGCTGTTGGTGAGGGCAAGGGAAAGATCGTTATAGCCAAGGCCGAACACGCCCGTGTGACCTGTGGCGAAAAAGACCGCACAGCCAAAAAACCAGGTAATAAGCGACCCGCAGAGGGGACGGATCCAAGCGGGCAGCCGGCTTCGCTCTCGTACGGCCGCGCGCAAACGAAGTGTCAAATCCTGGAACGCCACGCCGATAAGCGATGCAACCGCCGCAACGACTGGCAGGATCACGTACATCAGCCACGTGACTCCGTCGACTACCGGAAGTGAAAACGCCGGTTGGGAGCCGAGGAAAGCCTGCACGATAAGTGCGCCAAGAACGGACGCAAGGACGACGCTTCCCAGAACCCGGCTGCCGAACTCATTGTTGAGCATTTCCTCCATGACGAAGGTTATGGCAGCAAGCGGCGTATTAAATGCGGCGGCAAGTGCCGCGGCTGCACCGGTAGCAGAAGGTCAGCCGGCGGCCGGTCTTGGGGACCCCAAAAGCCGCCGCGAGGCCCGATGCGACGCCCCCTCCCACGTAGACCGAAGGTCCTTCGCGGCCAAGGCTCGTGCCGCCTCCCAGTGTGAGGACTCCGCCGATGAACTTTACGATGACGGAACGAATTCGAATGAAACCCAACTCCTTCCAATAGGCGGCCTTGAGTTGGGGCACGCCGCTGCCGGCCGACTCCGGGCTCACGACATTCATGAGAACGCCGGCGGCGAGGGACGTACAACTGATGACGCCGAGGCTTCCAAGGACAAATACCAGCGGAGAGCCCATGGCAAGCTGAAGGATGGTCGCACGGAAAAGGAGGTTGGTGAGCCAGAGGAAGGCCACTGCGGACCCGGCGGCAGCCGCTGCATACAAGAGTGTATTCACTATCCCCCGGCTGTTCTCCGGTATTTGACGAAAGGATGACAGGGAGAATCTCATTGCCACCATCTAGACAGATGCAGGCCGCAGTGGCAACAAAGATAGAATCGTGTTGCTTGAGCCTTGTCTGCTGTCGACACAGGCGACCGCCTCGTGATGAGGCCTTTTCTGGCCAGTGCATGCATATTGGCTTGCATTGTACTCGTTCATAAATGGCTGCGAGTCATTAGTTTACCTGCATCAGTGTCGAGGAAATTCGACGCGGCGGGTATCGGATGTTGCCTCCAAAGATGACCGGAACATCAATTGCGAGCAATGTATATGGAGCCTTGCCCCGAAAAGAACCCAGCGCTGCCTACTGTTACCCGACTCCTTGCCGTTATGCTTCATGACCGCCGCCTTTTTGCTGTTTCCATTATCCCCATACGCAACGTACGGATTGCTGCTGGAGCCAATCGACAATGAGCCCGCGCATGGCTGCGCTGCCCGGCCTGTATAAGAAGGCATTACGGCTTCTTGCAGGCCAGGATTGAGCAACAAACAAACGTTCGATGTTGACAGAGGTACTTCCCTTGTGTGGGGATTGTAGAATGAAACGTACCACGTGCTGCAGCGGCGGAATTAGGAATACCGATCTTGGCGCATGCCCAATCTCCCGATGGACTTTTCTGACAATCCATCTGACAGCGAGTTGAGAACGCGCCCGTTTTCGGGTGGCGATCTGGCGTAACTCCTTTTATAGAATAAGGAGTTGCTTTTGCCCCAGAGATGACTCGAACATCCGACCTACGGTTTAGGAAAACGAATCCGAACCGATCAGGTGCGCGTCTCTCTGCAACTCATTGCAAGCTATTGTAAGTCCTTACAAGGAGTTGGGTCAATCAGATTCTCTCGCGACGTCGGTCATCTTGTCACAGCTTGCATCTACTTGCAGCAATTAACCCAATTCATCTTATATCTTTTATCTCATACCCAAGCCGAGGTGGAAGGCCGTCGATGGGACATGAGGTCCTCCTTCGTCGGGCTCAATTTTCTCCGGGTACGCGAGAGTCCTTGCCATGCTCTGCCGAATTCGTGGGCGCCTTCTTCAACATCTCAAGACCAACCGAGCGACACTGCGACACTACCGCGTGCCAGTCATTCCACGGGGAAATGATGCCCTTGTACTCTCGCAGATCGACGTCTGTCAGGTCGTATGGATCAGGATTCGCGAGCTTCACGAGGACGGAAATGAGGATGTCGCCTGCCTCACCTGCGAACTCTGCGTAGAGGCGTCGCATCGGCTCTATCGCAGCGACGCTTCGCGGCTTCCCCAGGTGATGGGACAGGGCAGCAACATCGAGGTAGTCCCGGGTCGCGTTGCGCTCGACCATCAGGAATGCCTTGATTCGCAGCATTTCCTCGATCGTAGGGATCTTTAGTGTTCGCCCGCCCGGCGCCTTGAGCGACGTAGTCTCCAACGGAGCCGACCGCCTTTGGTTCCGCAGCCCGGCATCAATGCCGTCAACCTCTCCCAGCAGGAGCTTTCCCCGAATTCGCCGTTTAGTGCGCCAGCCGACGATGGACTCCAATGCGGTATTTGCCTCATCGAAATGCTTGCCCAGGTCCCTCAAGACATGGTCGTGATCGAAAGAAATGCGATGCCCCGCATGCAGTGCCGCCGCAGTACCTCCCACCAGAACGGCGCTCGGCACCTTGGCCTGCAGAAGAGCAGCATGCGCGAGCAGCTTCTCCCAATCGGAGGATTTCGCCGGCTCAGCCATGAGCGGCAGCGATCCTGCGCCTCTTCACTGCGCCGGAAAGCAAAGTGGAGAAGGTGCGCACGCGCACGTCTGACCTGTCGGAACCGGCCATCAGGTCGCGTGCGCGGCGGGCGAGGCGGCCGCTTGTATCTTTCTGAAGCGCGCGTACCACGCCACGCCATGAGTCGAGATCCCCCGAAGGACGATGTCTTCGATTGCCGCTTTTGTGAGTTCTCTGGAAGCTGGTTCCGTCAGGTGTCGGTGGGGAGTCAACGGCTTCTCCAACATCAATGGCCGTGCTTCGAGCACGAGGTCGACGGCATCACAGATCCTGGCCACCTTCTCATAGCCGAGTTCCGCGAGCTTGCCAGCCTCCAGAGCGGCGAGAGTCGAACGGCCGACCTGCGCTTGGGCGGCTAGCGCGCTTAACGTCAGGCCGCGGGAACGCCGCCGCTCCGCGACGATCTTCCCGACCCCATGTAGGTTCATAGGTCCATTATACTGGACTCTTCCGCGGAAGTCCAGTATATGAGACTATGGCGTCGGGAACGATGACCGGTACAAATGCCACGGAATGCCGTGGCCGCTTTGCCCCAGGGATGACTCGAACATCTGACCTACGGTTTGGGAAAGCGAGTCGGCGTCGAGTTTCGGCGTGTCGCTTTACAGCTCACTGCTGACTAACAGTATTCGCTTCAAGGGGTTGGGTCTATAACAGGGTGTTGAAGAAGTTCTTGTTGGAGAAATCATTATCTCCTCAGCGGTGCTATTTGGGGTCCTCGATTGCGGATCAGAAATTGGGGCCATTGTGGGCTTGGCCCCGTTTGGCCTCTACACGGATAGCTGAGCCGACAGATTGCGGATTCGGACCATATTGTAGACGGCCATGGCAAGAGTGAATCCCCAACCGACGCGTTGTACCCCACGGAAGCGAGTCTTTCGATATCCTCCGACGGTCTTCATCCAGCCAAAGATCTCTTCCACTCGTTTGCGAACGCGCTGACTGATCACATAGCCTTCGCAACGAACGGTGCGTCCATCAACGGCGGAATGATCCTTGCGCTGCGCAACGTGGGGAGTAGCGTTCAGCTTACGCAACTCCTTGACACAAGATCTTCTGTCGTAGCCCTTGTCCATGCCAACGGTAATGCGGTAATTGCCCGGGATCGCTTTCACCATCTCCACGGCCGCCTCTGGCTCGGCGCTACCGCTGCTGATGCTCAGGCGATGCTCCACCACCAACCCGTTGCGGTTTTCCATCAGCAGGTGGCCCATATAGCTCAGCCGTGCTTCCCCTCCGTGGCTCTTCTTTGACAGCCGTGCATCGGGGTCCGTCGTCGAGGCGTGTGTCTCGTTGCTCCTCTTTTCTCCGCGGTAGTCAACATCTGCGTTGCGACCGTTTTCGCCACTTGTTGGTCCCGAGGGTCCTCCCTCTTTCGGCTGGAAGCTCTTTTGAGATGCCCAGGCTTCAATGAGTGTCCCGTCGACAGTGAAATGCTCATCAGACAGCAGCCCCTGCTCTCGGGCCTGCTCCCTAATCTGGATAAAGAACTTCGCCACGATGTCCGCGTTCAGCAGCCGATCCCGATTCTTGGAGAATGTGGAGTGGTCCCAGAACCTCGTCTTCCATCGACAGTCCGACGAACCAGCGGAACAACAGATTATAGTTCAATTCCTCCATCAGTAGCCTTTCACTGCGGATGGAGTACAACACCTGGAGCAACAGCGCCCGAATGAGCTTCTCCGGCGGAATCGATGGCCGACCGGTAGCGGAATACATCTTGTTGAAATCTGCCGACAGTCCCTTCAAAGCGCGATTCGCCATTTCCTTTACCACCCGTAGCGGATGTTAGACGGCACACGGTCTGCAGGTGAGTGATAACTAAAGATGCTGTCTTGTTCCTGATTCGCGCCTCTCATCGACTCCCTCCCTGGAAATCCTGCTTCACAAGATTACCAAGGAACGAAGCCTTACTCAATGAAAAGCTGAGTTTTTCAACACCCTGATAAGCATCCGCTGGAGAATTGCTTCTCGTAGATTGGTTTGGATCAATTTGCAGAGAATTGCGGATTTTTCTCACATCTTTTATCTGACACTGCATCCCGCGATTTCTTCCCTATCAGACTAGTTTTGCGGACAATCGGTGGTCGGCTGGAAATCCGGCTCGCCGATGTCTGTGATTGCCGAATAACTGTGCGTGATGGTTATCTCCCCCTCGCCCAGCGACGATACGCTTCAATCCACTGTGCCCCTTCAGGTCGAGGGAATGGAAGGGAAAGGTCCAGTAATGGGATCCTCTGCTTTTCTATGCCTCTGGAACAAACCACAACAATCTCCCCCGCGTCATTGAGCTCGACTTTCTGCACATTGACCTGGATGCCGAGCACGGTGGTCGAAAACGGGAGGCGAAGATTCTCCTCGACCCTAGTAAAAAGACCCATCGCTTGCTCGCTTTCATTGTAGCAGTCGACGATTGCCTCTGAGATCATTCGCTCAAGACGAGAGGAAGACGTTGGGCTACGTGGGCTACTCGACCCTTGACGTATACGCTTCAGGTTTTTTCTTTGTTTCATTGTTATCCTCTACGCGGACGTACCCCATCGCCCGATAGCCACGGAGACGCTTTTCGAACATCCGAAGAAGCATTGGGACTTTTCGGTCAACGTAGTCGTATATCCGCACCTCTGTCTTGCCGGCATACAGACGATGGAGACGGCCCGAGTACTGAATCAGCGTCCCTTTCCACGACACCGGCAGGGCGAGAAACAAGGTGTCCAATCGTGCGTCGTCGAATCCTTCTCCTATGTATCGCCCTGTCGCAAGGAGAAGCCGCGGCTTGCCGTCGGGCGCCGTGGCGAAGTGTGCAAGCGCCTCGCGCCGCGTCGACGTCTTCATTGTTCCATGGAGCACGACAAGATCCGGAACGTACGCACGCAGCTCTTCAGCCAGTTTTTCAAGGTGCTCGCGCCGCTCCGTGAGCACGATCGGGGAGCGCCCGTCTTTAAGGGCTTGGATTACATCTTTGCAGATGAGATTATTGCGGGCCTGATCGGCCGCCAGCATCGAATAGAGCTCATGGATCGTGGTTCGCTCGGTCTGCTGATTAATCACAAAATCGGTTTCACGGACGATGAGAGACTGTACAAATGGGCGTTGTGCGTTCTTGCTTCGTGAATCGACAGCGAACCGCGCAGGACCGAGCTGCATATGGATGATGGGTTGCTGGCCGTCCCGGCGACGTGGAGTTGCAGTAAGCCCAGTAACAAACCTTGCCTTCACTTCCGAAAGCACGCGCTCGAAGGAAACGGCAGGGACGTGGTGGCACTCATCCACGATGATGTGTCCATAGCCAGCCACGAGGTCGGCTACGCGGCCGAGGCGAATCAGGCTTTGCATCATCGCCACGTCGACCTTGCCAGTAGGTCTGTTTCTCCCGGAACCGATTTGCCCGATTTCCTTCGGTTCTTTGCCCAGGAACAAGGCAAGTTGTGCGACCCATTGATCGAGGAGAGGCTTCCGGTGAACAAGAACGAGCGTATTTCGGTGCCGCATGGCGATCAGAAAGATCCCTACGACGGTCTTGCCAGTCCCCGGAGGTGCCACCAGGACGCCTATGTCGTGAGCCAGCAAAGCCTTTGCAGCCTGTTCTTGACTTGAGGTGAGAGTGCCCGTGAAAGAGCAATCGAGCGCGGCTCCCTCCTCGCGCTTGTCCGCGACCGAAAGGGGGATGCCATACTCGTTCAACAGGGCCTCAACCTCGGGCCGGCACCCACGAGGCAGGGCGATGTGCTCGGAGAGCTCTTCGGCACATGCAATAACCCTGGGCGTGAGTGCGGTAGAAAGCCTCATGCCCTGCCTCTTGTAGAACTCCGGATTCTGGAAGGCAGCCAGACGCTTGATCTGGTTGAGAAGAGGAGAGGGTAGGCCGTTTCGTTCAAGAAACAAGCGTTGAGAAATGGTGGCGTGCACTTCGCGCGGAAGGGTCTCGTTTATGGACACCCGTTCCGAGTAGCCCGATGGAGGTCGTTTCCACGGAGTCTGGTCAGATTCCTCCTCGGCATCGACCATTCGCAGTCCCATAACCTTGCCGCGACGGCCAGCGTCTTGGACGATTTCGTGAACCCTATTCAAATCGATGGGCTGGATGCTCGATATAAAAACCCACTGGTCATCGTAAGGAGTGAATGATGCATCAACAAATACCGAATTGCCTTTCGTCCTCGCTTCCCGTTGAAGGGGAAGGGCAATGAGGTTTCCGAAGCCACCTTTGGGGAGCGTATCCTGGTTTGGGAAGAGTCGATCGTAGGACGACATCGAAAGTTGGTGGCGACGAACCATGGTCTCGGTTATCAGGAAACACCCCAGATTCCTCGCGAGGCTGGAGGAGACGGGTTCGGAGAAGAAGAGCCAGGCGTGAGCGCCTTTACCAGACCGCGATCGTTCGATAGCGACGGGAACATCGTATGAACGACACGTCTCACGGAACGAAGCGACATCTTCCTGCCACGCGCCTTCGTCGAAATCTGCGGCAAGAAACCAAGACGTTTCGTCGGCAAGAAGCGGATATACCCCCATGACTTGAAGGCCTTTGAGATGCTTCTCTATTTCTTCATCGGTGACGCGAAAGAACGCATGCTGACAGCGCGAAAACATCCTCTCGGCCGCGAAACAGCGAGCGAAACATCCGCACTTTCTCTTCGCTTGAGAGCGTTGCCGTTGTCGAAGTTGCGCCTTCGTCAAGCGTAGTCGGTCGGTCGGCACGTGGCTCAATAGCTGCCAACTGCTCTTTGAAAGAGGAAACAAGGGCACGGCGGTGTTCGAGTCAGCATGGATTTCTGAAATGGTTGTTCTTCCTGAACTATCTTTTCGGCGAGTGTTCGACGTTTCTCGTCGTCGCTATGGCTATCGCTCAACTATGCTCACCTGTCTGCGCGAGGCGGAATCGATCCTCTGACAATCACTTCAGCTCGATCGTGAGTGACCCCTCTTCGCAAGCCGCGTGGGTCTTCTGGACGAGGAAGGCGACTTAGAGCGTCGCAAAGGCTTGTTGGGCAGTGCCCTAGCGGTTTCCGCTGCAACCCGCTCCGCCAGATAGACCTTGAGCAGCGACTGATACGGCACATCACGCTTGTTGGCCAGGCGCTTCAAGTCCGCGAGAAGCTGAGCCGGAAGCCGTAGGGAGATTGTGGAAGTGGACAGCTTGAGGTTCGGAAACTGGGTGACCTCTGCCCTCGACCAGTCCAGGTAATCAGCCGTATCGTGCTCTTCCCAAAAGGTGCGTTCTTCGGCTTCTGACTTGAACTCAGGCACTGGTTTGCGTGCGCTTGGCATAGATCCCCCGTTCTCGCCGGCTCATGGGCCGGCCTGAAATAACTCGCAGCAACGAGCCGCGGACAGTGAAAACGACAGTTAGTTGGCGACCAGAGTCGGCGCGCCCCAGCGCCACGAACCTCCGTTCCAACTTGGAATGGTCCTCGTCAAAGCTTACGACAATCGGTCGATTGAGGAATACCTGCTCGCACTCAGCCTGGGACACCTCATGTCTCACCCAGGTCTTTTCGGAGTTGCCTTCATCCCACTGAAAGCCTTCAAGACTTTCAAAGAACTCGTCGAGCAGGCTCACATGCAATGTATACGATGAACATATACACTTGTCAACTCAAGAGAGCAGGCAAAGACCGCCATTCCAGCGGCTGGCGTGGGCGCAGACAGACAGAAGCGCTACGGTTTTGGCAACCGGCGGAAGTTGCAACTATATGGAACAACTTGGAATGGCATAGCGCCTCAGGCGCCACTTCTGTTGGCTTTCTGACATTTTTTGTCTCACAGGATTCCAAGTGCAAAAGAAGGTCCTGGCGCGATTCTTCTTGGAATAGGGAGTTAATTTTGCCCCAGAGATGACTCGAACATCCGACCTACGGTTTAGGAAAACGAATCTCAACCGGTCAGGTGCGAGACTCTCTGCAACTCATTACAAGCTATTGTAAGTCATTACAAGGAGTTAGGTCAATTAGGATCTTGCTGCATCGTTATCGTCCTTGTACGGACTTGCACTTACTTGCAGCAATTAGCAGAATTTATCTCATATCTTTTATCTCATAGTGTGGTCGGCCAAGCGCCAACCATCCACGTCGGGTTCGCACTTTCCTGCGGCTCAAGAGAAGCGGGGGATGGGAAGTCCGTATGCGCATGCACCTGCAACGGGCCCGGGCGCATGGTTGGGCAGGCGCAACGTCCGCTGTGGCAACAAGAAGAGAAACGCGGGAATGGGCCCTCCGACTTGATGGGGTCTACGGGAGCCGATCTCCCCGCCGAGCCTTCTGTCGCGGGGCAGCGTTCTTGCTCGGGATTCGGGCAGCGGCTGCGCGAATCGCCCTGCCAGCTCTTGCGGCGTGGACAGATGCCTTCGTACGGATCGTCGGCTTCCTCGTCACTATCTTCGCAGTTCCGGCTCTGCTTGTGATTGTCGAAGATCAGTTGAGGCTGTATTCTCAAGGAGATGGGTGACACGCTTCAGCGCGTCCGTGAGCTCGCTCGTGCCGGCACGGTGAAGATCTCGGAACATGGATACGATGAGTTGGCTGCCGATGGAATCTCCGCACGAGAAGTAGTGGAAGGGCTTCAGGATGCTCTTCAGATAGAGGAGTATCCGTCTTTCGCCAAAGGGCCGTGCGTCCTTGTTCGTCAGAGAGACAAGAAAGGGAACGCCGTCCATGCCGTCTGGGGCATCCCCAGGAATGAGCTTTCTCCGGCAGTTCTGATCACCGCATATCGGCCTGACCCTGAACGTTGGGCTGACGACTTTTCCAGGAGGATGAAATGACGACACGCAAGCGGACCAAGATCGTTCGTGAAGGCAAGTATGTTGCGGAAGTCGATGTAGAGCTTCTGGAAGACGAGACTGGTTGGTCGCCTTATCTTTCCTTGGACGATGCGTACAAGCTCGATGATGTAAGGGAAGCCTTGCGGCGGGGCGATATCACCGCAGCCTTGCGATCTTCGCGCGTGTTCTCCTTGACCCCGGTGTCGTGATATTCGATGCAGGCGCAATGCGAGAAGGAAGACCGTCCTGAGGTGGCGCGGCACCGCCACCTATTGCAGTTTCTCACATCTTTTATCTCATAGCGTCCGCGATCTTCCGGCGTTCAATCATGCAAATTATTACGGGACTAAAAGTCACTTTTGCCCCAGGGATGACTCGAACATCTGACATACGGTTTAGGAATGAGGCGTTGCCCACCTAACGCTTATGCTCCGTGACTCCAATCTCCAACTGCCTTCCTGCATCCGGCTCTATTGTTCC
Source organism: uncultured Spirochaetota bacterium (assembly GCA_963781885.1). GTDB lineage: Bacteria > Spirochaetota > Spirochaetia > SZUA-6 > Fen-1364 > Fen-1364. The sequence goes on from CAWAHW010000003.1 coordinate 219,462, forward strand.
TGCACTTCACTCCAGCGCCCATTTGTGATACTGAAGCACCTGTGTCTTCAGCATCGTCTCCAGATAGGATCAGCGAATGAGGTATCACAAGCCCTACACACTCTATGGGCGGCGGCTTGGGAACGGGCATCGAGTCTGGTATGTCCGCACCTACGAGGCTGACGGAGGGCGCACAGGAGGGAGAAGCACAGGGCAGACAAGCAAAGCCCTTGCCCACCAGGTTGTTGCTCGACTCATCAGAGACGGTCGCCTCGGTCAGCCTGCGCAAGAAGCCACCTTCGAGGAATACGCCGCTGACTGGTGGATGTGATCGCTTCCCCTATGTGCAGAGCCGCTTGATGCGTGGCAGGGTGCTGACCCAGAAATATGTCGAGAACCAGACGGGAGTATCTCACCAACCACATTCTGCCCGTGTTCAAGGACGATGAAACTCTCGTCGATCCGCCCCTCCCATATCGAGCAGTGGCTTCAAGACCTGCGGCAAAGCGGGATGTCAGGGTCGGCGATCAATCACTGCCATTCCGTCCTGCGGACGATGTTGTGCGAGGCGAAGCGGCTGCAGTTGATCTCCTCCAACCCAATCGTCGATGTGCGTCCTGTGTCCTACTCGGCACCGAGCAGAGACGATCCTCACGCTCGAGGAAGCAAAGCATCTTCTCGATGAGAGCAAGGTCAGTCGAACTCTGGGCAGACGAGATGACATACACCGCTAACCTACTCGCTGCCACCACGGGGATGCGACAGGGAGAAGTCCTTGCGCTGCGGATCGAAGACATCCACGAGGGATACATCACCGTCTGCTCATACCTGGGATTCTCGCTATGAGGGGTTCAAGCCCACGAAGACGAAGAGGATCAGGGAGATACCGATCACTGCCAAGACCGCCAAGTGGCTTGCTCGAATCACCGCAGGTCGTCCGTGCGGGTTCGTCTTTTCAACTGGTGGGGAGCGCCCCATCTACTACAAGGACATCACTCGTTCGCTCTATACGGCACTGGAACGGATCGGCATCACGGAGGAGGAGCGGCAACGGAGGCAACTAAACTTCCACGCTTGGCGGCACTTCTTCAATAGCACTCTTAGGGGGAAGGTGCCTGACCCGATCCTTCGCCAACTGACTGGGCACTCGACCGAGGCGATGACCGAGCATTACAGCCATTTCCGCCTTGAGGACTTCAAGCCTGTCGTGGAGATCGAGGAGAGCCTCGGGATTTAGTGGCTGTTGTCTGGTTCAAATAAAGCAGGATTGAAAAAGTGAATCTTGTCCGATTTTCTTTTGTCCCACCAATGGCATCCCATGTCGCCTCTGTCGCAATGTTGCCCATACTTTCTATCCTCACGGGAACCATCTCCCGCTCTGAATGTTATTGTCATTGCCCGGTCCACCGCCCTTCAATCTTACTTTGTCCCCAACCTTGAATGAGAAGGGCGGAAGATTTGGAGACGCTATCCTTTCAAGCGAAGCGGCAGGGAAAAATCCTATCTCCACGTCGAGTTTCTTATTGAACCACCGACACCCAACATCGCCTTTTCCGCAGTGCTGCCTGTATTTCCGATCCAGAACAGAGCCATCCCCAGGAATGAAAGCCACTACCATCTGTTCGCCGTTGATTTTCATTACATCGCCGACCTTTATTTCTGCCATATGAGGAAGTGTGGAAAGTGGGTTCGGTATTGTCAAGCGAATCTCGGGGCGAAGGTAGTAGAACTCCGCAGCCCCGTCTCTAACGCCTGCCGCCCCGCTCTGCAGCGGCTCACACCGCACAGGGCGATGAGCGATCTAAACTCAGGCACTTCTGGATGATATGATCGCAACCGAGGTGGAGAAATGAGATTGCCTCTTCCTGCCAAGAGCGACACCCAAAACGCTCTACACGAAGCAGGACACGCAGTTGCTGGGTATACGATGGGGATTCCAATAGAACAAGTCAGCCTTATCCCCGAAGAACAGGGAGAGGTGGGCTATGTGCGGTTTTCGCCCGATTACAATCCGCAGGACGCCTCCAAGCGTGTTGAGATTTTCATAGTGAACTTCGGCGGATACGCCGCAGAGAAGAAGGCTGGCTATGAAGACCTTTCTGGATGGCAGCACAACGACGGGGGAAACCTTGAACGCTGCATACCAGAACTGATCAGGCGAGGTGTCGTTAGAGAAGGCAACGAGATCGCCTTCCGTCGATGGCTGATGCGAGAAGCCTGTGCGGTAATGGATGAAAACTGGGCGACTGTCCAGAAGTTTGCCGAGGTTCTGAAAGAAGAACGCCAAATGACAGGTCGAGAAACAGAGCGGTTGTGCGAGAAACTTGGGGCGAAGCGACGAACCGATAGCACTCTTCTTTACCGATGGCTTGCCGAACAGGGCAGGCGAGAAAAGGCAGACCCACCATGCAGCCCTTGACTTCAGCCGCCGCTCGGCTCTATCACTCCCTGAATCGTGAAGTGGAAGCACTAAGTTTTGCTCACCCTGCTGACGCCCTCCCTCCTTCACGAAATCGAGGGGGAGATGACAGACAATCACCCAGTGATCCTCGTTGCTGACGACGATGAGACGATCCGCAGAATAATAACGCTTCTGCTGACACGGGAGGGGTATAGCGTCATCACCGCACGTGACGGCAAAGAAGCGTTGGAACTCTCACGGCAATGCAGCGGGAAAATCGAAGTGCTCATCAGCGACATAGAAATGCCCCACCTCGACGGAGTTGAGCTCTGTGCCTGTCTGCTCCATGAGCGACCAGAAACCAAAGCGATGCTGATAACAGGGGCTAACGCCGAGAAAGCACGCTACTCGACTCTACCAGTGCTTCTCAAGCCATTCTCGATGGAGACGCTGATCGCCAAAGTGAGGGAGGTCTTGGCGGCTTCCTGAGCCGCCCGACAGCCCGCTTACGAACCCTGGCACCAGCGGCTGTTCCTCACAGAAGGAGAGTTCCAGGGAAAAGCATTTGAGTATAGGATCAACCATCAAAGGGAGAATGAAAATGACGAAACTCTTGGTCTTGAATGAAGAAGCAAAGGAAGAACAGGACGCCGACAAGATTCGGGTAGGCAAGATCGGATGGCTTGCTGACTTCATCGAGAACGACGGGGTGGGCGATCACGGATACTACCTCGAAGAAGGAAAACTCATCGAGAGACCGGACTATTGAATGAGGTGATGAATTTCAACTCAAACCGGAACATCAAGGGCGAGGACTATCACGCAGCGAGTCAGCAAGAGATCGCAGAGTTCCGAGCGGCGGAAAAAGTCCTGGCGAGACCTCAGCCTCGCTCCTAACATCCCCCAGACGGCACTCCTCGAATTTGGAGAAAACGCCCTGGGATGGTACAAAAATCAGTTATGACAATGGCAGTTGCCAACACGCAGACGACGATGCCCCTCACTGACCTCGTTCTCATCGAGCCGGAGACCTCCCAGCCGACCCAGAACCCTGCTGCCGTCTATTTGGCGGCGCTGGCAAAGACGGGACGCAGAGCAATGGCGGGGCAACTGCGGTGGGTCGTCGGAGTGAGGATCAGGAAAATCGGAGTAAAACAAAAATGAGGCGCCACTTTCCAAGTGAAGCAAAGCATTCTGAACTCCTTACAAGGTTTTTAGGGGTAAATGACAATATCAAGGACGTAAAGGAAAGCCAATGGAAGGTTGCGTATTATACAATCCTTTTCTTTGCCGCCGTGGTCGGTGCCTATCAACTCGATGTCGTAGTCCCCCTGGTTTTGGTTCTGCATTCTGAAAGGGGTGACCGTTTTTGTAGTTATACTTGTGGCGTTCTTCGCCGTCCGTCATCTTTATATTGAACAGCAACATCTAACGCTCAACCGAATATCTGCTCAACATGTCGACGACTATCTGAATCGCCTGACCGGCGTTGCCCGGAGATCTGGGGAGAATGCGAACAACCGATTACGAAAAATGGCTTTTGGGTCAACGCCATTTCAAGAAACTGAAAGGAAAGTTGATCGACAAGGAAAGACGCCACAGGGTATTTGATACCTTCTACGGCTACCTATTCCCTTCGATCATCGTCGGCGCTGCGATAGCAACCATCGTGATAGTGGGTCTGGATAACGTTTTCGACAAGACCAAGTGATGTTTCCCGATGAAACAACCGGTTCAGTTTGTTGAGAAACCACAAGAGGTAATGGATCGTATAGTGTCAGCCCTACGGACACTGCGTAACCGTCAAAAACAACCACACCCCTGTGTGCGTAGCCGCGTAAACGCTAAATAAACCGCACCTACCGCCAGCGTTCGGAGGATGGCATCTTTGCCCGAGCAATCGATCAAACGGAGGCAAAGGTGAAGTCCCAGAAGCTGGAGCTTTGGAAAAGACGACGCGATGCATTCCAAAAGAGCGGGTCAACGCGGCGGGCTTTCTGTGCGAAGAATCATCTGAAACTATCAACCTTGGACTATTGGTTTTCGAGGGTCCGCGAGGTAGAGAGGTCTGAAGGACTGGTTGAATTGAAAGCCCAAGGGATTGCAGCCGTGAAGAGCTGCCTTGAGGTGGTCGTCGCCGATAGATACCGCATTGAAATACGGGACGGTTTCAACGCCCTGCTATTCGCGGAGCTGATCAAGGCTCTGGAGAGCCTGGGATGATCCTTGATTGGACAAAGGTCAGGATGTTCGTGAAGCCCGGGGCTACTGACATGCGAAAGCAAATCAACGGCCTTTCGATGCTCGTCTCCGATGAGCTTCACATGGATCCATTTGAAGGAAACCTGTTCCTCTTCTGCAACAAGCACAGACGCATTCTGAAAATCATCTACTGGGACAAGAACGGTTTCTGCCTGTGGCTAAAGCGCCTGGAGAAGGACAAGTTCCCCTGGCCGACAAATCAGACGGAGGCAGCAGAGATTACCGGCGAGCAGTTGGGCTTTCTGCTGCAAGGTATTGATTTCTGGCACGCTCACAAAAAGTTGGATTACCGACAGGTTTCCTGATTTTCTCTTGCAAAACCATTGACCTCTTTCATTGTGCTCTGTTACAGTTCAGCGCGTCATGGGGGAGGAACCGGTCATCTTGCCTGCGGATGTCCAGGGGCTTCAGCAACTGGTTGTCCGCCTTCAGAATGAAGTCTCTTTCCTCAGCAGCAGAGCCACTGTGTTGGAGGAAGAGCTGAGGCTTCTTCGCCACAAGATCTTCGGCCGTCGAAGCGAAC
>CAWAHW010000004.1:0-808799 GCA_963781885.1 uncultured Spirochaetota bacterium
TTATCGATCGCTGGGGCTATTGAGAGAGGAGTTTCCCGACGTGCCGGTTGCCGCATTCACGGCCACGGCAACCCGCCAGGTCCAGGATGACATCGTCCGCCTGCTGGGCCTGAAGAAACCCTTCATCGTACGCGCGAGCTTCGACAGGCCGGAGATATTCTACCGCGTGGCCGCGAAAGTCGGAGACGCCGACGCGCAGGTGCGGGACTTCGTGGCCCGACATCCCGGGGAGCCGGGTATTGTCTACCGCGCAACGCGCAAGGCCGCGGAGCGCACCGCGGAAATGCTCGCGGCGCGCCGCGTCTCCGCCGTTGCCTACCACGCCGGGCTTGCAGACGAGGAGCGGCGCACGCGCCAGGACGCATTCGTGCGCGACGAGGTCGCCGTCGTGGTCGCCACGATCGCCTTCGGCATGGGCATCGACAAGCCGAATGTCCGCTGGATCGTGCACGCCGACCTGCCGCGCAGCGTGGAGGGCTATTACCAGGAAACGGGCCGCGCGGCGCGCGACGGCGAGCCCGCGGAGAGCCTGCTGCTGTACGGGCCGGGAGACATCGCGTCGGTGCGGTGGCATATCGGAAAGATGGAGTCGCCGGAAGAAAAGGCCCGGGCAGAGACGCGGCTGCGCGAAATCCTGCGCTACGCGGAATCGGGCGTGTGCCGCAGGATACAGCTCCTGGCGCATTTCGGGGAAAGCCACCCGGGGAATTGCGGCCGCTGCGACGTCTGCACCGGGGAGGTGGCGACCGAAGACCTTACGGAGGCCGCCCGCAAGGTGCTCTCCGCGGCGGTGCGGACGGGCGAGCATTTCGGCGCGCATCACCTTGCCGACATCCTGGTCGGCGCGGCGACGGACAAGGTGCTGGACCGTGGCCACCAGGCGCTGCCCACTTTCGGGGTCGGAAAGGATCACGACCGTGACTGGTGGCTGGGTCTCATCCGCGAGCTCGATGCAGGCGATTGTCTGGCGCGCGGGGAAGGCCGGACCGCCGGCTACCGCCTGACGGGCAAGGGCCGGCTCGTGCTCCTGGGCAAGCAGAGCTTCCTTGCGTCGCGAAGCCTCGGCAGGGCTTCCCGCGACAGCCCCCCTGTGCAGCAGGATGAGCTGCCGCTGGAGCCGCTGGACGCGCAGTCGCAGGAGGGGCTTTTCCAATGCCTGCGCGCCCTGCGGCGGGAGATCGCCACGGCCAAGGGACTCCCTCCCTACGTCGTGTTCAGCGACAAGTCACTCCGCTCCATGGCGCAGAACAGGCCGTTGGATGCCGCGGGTCTCCTGCGCTGCCATGGGGTGGGCGATGCAAAGCTCGAGGCCTACGGCCCGGCATTCCTGCAGGCCATCCGCGAATGGAATACGGAAGGTCGATGCGGGCGCTGAGCAATCGCGCCCAGGCACCGGGGCTTTCAACGGGCGGCGCTTTGCTCCATGATGGGTGTCGCCATCATGCATCGACGGCGTGAACATGCAAGGGAGGCCGCTCCATGGCGACGACCGGGGAAATCCAGGGCCGACTCATCGAAATCCTTCACAGCCTCAAGGAGATGCCCGTTGCGACGTGGCTCCACGAGAAGCGGGAGGACGTCCAGGACATCGCGGAGACGGTCCGCTTGATGGCAGAGGTGGTGTACGCCCTTTCGTCGGAGATCGACCTCTACTCCCGCGATGAAGACGCCGACAAGGATGCCCGCAGGGAGCCCTCCCTTCCGTCGCCTGAGGAGGAAGAGCCCGCCGACCTTGAATCGCTGCCCGATGACGACGACCGCTAGCACGGCCCCGGGCGGGGCGCCGGCGCGGCCCTTTGCCGCTCCTGCCATTTCGGCTATGATCGGGCGGTCGCGATCGTTCGCGAGAACAGGACCACGGCACACGTGAAACTCCGCGCGCGTCTCCTCATCGTTTCCGTCGGCGCCCTGCTGGTCCCGTTGCTCGTCGCCATCGCCGTGGCAGCAGCGGTGGTCGTGGCAAGCAGCGGGCGGTCGCAGGAGGCGCGGTTCCGCTCCGAGCTGGGAATGATCCAGACCGACATCGCGGATGCCGAGGCGCACTACCGAACGAGCATTGCACAGCTCGCTGTCTCCACGACGCTGCAGGACAAGCTGTACGTCTACAACAAGTACTGGGGCTACTTCAGCAAGGTGACGCTGGACGGCGACATCGCCGTCCTCCGTGATGACCTGGAGAACTACCTGATCAAGGACGCAATCGACACGATCGCCGTCTACAGGAGGGACGGCGACCACTACACGAGCGTGGTCGTGGTCGGCAATTCCACGTACATGCACGATACCATCCCGCGTGCCGCCCCGGCGACCCTGCTGGGAAGGCCGGAATACACGCAGACCTCGGACGGCAACTATGCGACATTCTACATGCCGGTGTTCCGCACCGGAGCGGAGATCGGCCTGATTGCGCTCCAGAAGGCCTTCAACCGCGGCTACCTGGACACCCTGCACCTGCGCTCCGGTCTCGGGATCGCTCTCTACGCGCAGGGCATGTACCGCTATTCGTCGCTGCCGGGCATCGAGAATGCCGGGGTGTTATGGACCCGCTCGCATCCCATGACGGGCAGCCCTTTTGCCGGGACGTACACCTGGCAGCGGCGAACCATCAAGTACGTCGGCTTGTACTTCGACATCGGGCCGCTGGCAAAGAGCTTCCTGTTCGTGGGTGGTGTCTCCCCGATCACGGGAGCCTACTGGTGGAGCAATTTCACGGGTCTCTCCATCATCCCGCTGATCTGCGTCGCCATCGCCATCGTCCTTTTCTTCCTTTGGGGCAACGAGGTGATATTCGCCATTCGCACGCTTCTTGCCGCCTCGGAGCGCGTGGGCCGCGGCGAGTACCGGGTCCGCCTGCCCGTCGAAAGACCCGATGAGTTCGGAGAGCTGTACCGCGGCTTTTCGCGCATGGCCGAGCAGCTGGAGGAGAACGCCGCCCGGCTGGAGGAGAACAAGAGGCTGCTCGTGACGAGTGAGAAAATGGCTGCCCTTGGCAGCTTCTCCGCGGGGGTCGCGCACGAGATCAACAACCCGCTGGGCATCGTGCTCAATCACGTGCAGCTCCTCCGATCGGGCAAGCTCGCGCCCGTGGAGCGGGAAGAGTTCCTGGGCCGGGTGGAGACGGAGATCAAGCGCGTGAACAGGCTGCTGCGCAATCTCCTCCACCACGCAACGGAGGAGGAGCTCGCCTTCAGCGACATCGCGCTGGACGGCGTCGTCGCGGAGGTGGTCCAGCTCTTCACCCCGAAGCTGCGCCTCAAGGGCGTGCAGGTGGAGGTCGAGCCTTTCCCGCCGCGGCCGGTCGTCGAAGGCGACGCCGATGCCATCAAGCAGGTCTTCTTCAACCTCCTCTACAACGCCATCCAGGCCATCCACCACGACCACGGCAGGGTCCGCATCGGGGCGCGCCCCGAAACGACCGGCGTGAGCGTCTGCGTCACCGACAACGGCGAAGGGATGAGCGAGGCGACACGCGCCACGATCTTCCAGCCCTTCGTCACGCGGAAGCAGGGCTACGGGACCGGCCTGGGGCTCGCCCTCAGCCAGACGATCATGAAGCAGCACGGCGGCACCATCACCGTCGCGAGCGAGCTGGATGTCGGCACCACGGTGACGCTGTGGTTCCCGCACAAGGAGGAGGCATGCTGAGCCGACGCGCGTTCTCCCTGCTCATCGTCGACGACGAGGAGGGCATGCGCCTGGGTCTGGAGAAGGCCCTCTCGCTGGAAGGGTACCGGGTCACGAGCGCCGCGACAGGAGCAGAGGCCCGGCGCAAGTCGCGCGGGGAGAAGTTCGACTGCGCCTTTGTCGACCTGAAGCTCCCCGACATCGTCGGCACGGACCTGCTCTCCGACCTGCGGGACGCCGGCACCGCGGTCGTGATCATCACCGCTTTCGCCACGGTGGACACCGCGGTCCGTGCGATGAAGCTCGGGGCTGCCGACTATCTGCAGAAGCCCTTCGACAACCAGGACATCGTCGCGCTTGCGGACCGGCTCTGCTTCGGTCGCGGCGCCCGGCCCACCGGAGCGGTCTCCGGTGACGGACTGGTGGCCGCCAGCCCGGCGATGAAAAACATCGTCGGGACGCTACGCAAGGTGAGGGACTCCGAGATCCCCCTGCTCCTTCAGGGTGAGAGCGGGACGGGCAAGGAGATGCTCGCGCGGTTCGTGCACGGCCAAAGCGCACGCGCTGCGCGGCCCTTTGTCGCGATCAACTGCGCGGCCATACCGCCCGAGCTGCTGGAGAGCGAGCTCTTCGGCCACGAGAAGGGCTCCTTCACGGGGGCGCACGCCACGGTCACCGGCAAGTTCGAGGCCGCCGGCGCCGGCACCATATTCCTTGACGAGATCGGCGACATGGGGGCGAATCTCCAGACGAAGCTCCTGCGGGCGCTGGAGGAGAGGGTCTTCGAGCCGGTCGGCTCGACGCGCGCGGTGCCGCTCGCCGCCCGCATCATCGCCTCCACGAACTCCGACCTTGCCGCGCTGATCCGGGAGAAGAAGTTCCGTCTCGACCTCTACTACCGGCTGAAAGGGGTCGCCGTCACGATCCCGCCGCTGCGCGAGAGGCGGGAGGACATCGAGCCGCTGCTCTCCCTTTTCCTCGACACCTACCGGCAACGCTACAACAAGCCCGGCGTGGAGATCAGCCGCGAGGCCTTCCGGTTCCTCGGTTCCTACCAGTGGCCCGGCAACGTGCGCGAGATGAAAAACGCCGTCGAATCCGCCGTCCTGCTTTCCGAGCAGAGTCACCCGCTGCTGCCGCGGGATTTCCTCCTGGAAGGTCCGGGCGACGCGAGCCTGCCCGAGCTGTGGCAGCATGAGCGGGAGGCGATCGTCGAGGTGCTGAAGAAGACCGGCTACAACAGGTCCATCGCTTCGCGGGAGCTGGGAATGAGCCGGAAGACCCTCTACAACAAGATGAAGCGGTACTCGATCAAGTAGACGCGGGCCTCCCGCCCGCGCATGCCCGCCCTTACTCAGTTTTACTCAATTCGTGAAAGGAGATGACCCATGGCCATGGAGCGTGCGGCCGCCGATCGCAGCGATTCTTCCATCTGTTTCGTTTACAAGGAATTATATTGCCCTCCCCCACTGCGTGTGTTGGCCCGATTCATGCTTCAAATAGGTCAGCAGTAATGCCGAACACAAAAAAAATCTTTGCGGCGACAGCTTTGATCGCCCTGCTGCTGTGCGGCGGGAATGCTTTTGCCGGCGGGCTTCGGGAAGCTTCCGGTAAGGGCACCCAGCCCTCCGCGAATGCCGCCCGACAGCTCACATTCGTGATCGTGCCGAAAGGCGTGCATCCCTACTTCGATTCGATCTACAGCGGTTTCGAGGACGCGGCCCGAAAATACGGGGTCGCCTCCGAAGTGGCGGCGCCGCCCCGGTTCGACGTGAGCCTCCAGATCAAGGTGATCGAAGACCTGATCGCCCGGGGGGTGGATGGCATCGCCATTTCGGCAAACGACGACCAGGGCCTCGTCGCGGTCATCCACGAAGCGATGATGGCGGGCATCAAGGTGATCACGGTCGATGCGCCCGCCCCCTCCAGCGAGGCCCTCACGTACATCGGGACGGACAATGAAAGCGCCGGCTACGAGGCCGGCAAGCGCATGGCCGTGACCATGGGCGGGCAGGGTTCGGTGGCCATCCTCCAGGGCGGGCTGGATGCCACGAATCTCAACAGGCGCACGGCGGGTTTCAAGCGTGCCCTGGCGGAGAGAGCGCCGCAGATCACCGTCGTGGGGGTCGTGGACGAGGGGGGAGATTTCTCGCGCTCCGTGAACGAAACGGAGGCGCTCCTGGCCGCGCATCCCCGACTGAGCGCGATTTTCAGCGTGTCCGCGGAGGGCGCACCGGCGGCCGCGGCCGTGCTGAAGCGCCGCGGCGAGGCGGGACGGGTGACGGTCGCCGGATTCGACGACCTGGGCGACACGCTCCAGGGAATCCGCGACGGCAGCATCGTTTTCTGCGTCGTGCAGAACACCTACCGCATGGGATGGCTTTCCGTGGAAAGGCTTCTCGACGCCGTGCACGGCAAAAGCCTCTCCCCGGTCATCGACACCGGCGTCGTCTTCGTCGACAAGCGGAACATCGACACGTACCGCGCGCGCATGGAGACGGACAACATCAACAATTTGTAATTCAAAAGCCCCGTTGGGGCCTTCGAATCATTCTGAGGAGGTTTCGCGTATGAAGTCCAGAACATTCGCAATCGCGGGGGTCGTGCTGGCCCTGGCGATGGTCGCGTCAATGGCAACGGCGCAGACCAAGTGGGCCCAGGGGGTCCACATTGTGTTCTTCCCGGGCGGGCCGCAGGGCGGCGTGTTTGCCGTGAACGTGTACAACGGCGCGAAGCAGGCGGAAGCAGACCTGGGCGTGAAGGTCGACTACGAATGGTCGAACTGGGATCCCCAGACCATGATTCAGCAGTTCCAGGAAGCCGTTGCGATGAAGCCGGACGGGATCTGCATCATGGGCCACCCGGGTGACGCCTCTTTTGACGCACTGATCGACCAGGCCGAGGCCAAGGGCATCATCGTCACAACACAGAACACGACCCTGGACAAGGCGGAAGCCAGGTACGCGGCCAAGGGCTTCGGCTACGTGGGCGCGGAAAACTATTCCGCGGGCCATGCCCTCGGGGCAGAGGCAGTGAAGCGCTTCAACCTCAAGAAGGGCGACCGCACGATGGTCTGGGGGCTGCTCTCCCAGCCCGCGCGCGGCGAGCGCACAAAGGGCGTCATTGACGCTTTGAAGGAAGCCGGCTGCGTCGTGGACTACAACGAGATCGACGCCGCCACGAACAAGGACCCGGCGGCAGGCACCCCGACATTCGCCGGCTACGTCTCTTCCCATCCGGATGTGAAGCTGGTCGTCACCGACCACGGCGGTCTCACCGCCACGGCACAGACGTACCTGCAGGCGGCCGGCAAGAAGCCTGGTGACATCGCGATCGCAGGCTTTGACCTTTCCCCCGCCACCATTTCCGCGATCAAGGGCGGCTGGACGGGCCTCGTCATCGATCAGCAAGAGTGGCTGCAAGGCTACCTGCCGATCCTCCAGGTCTGTCTCGCGAAGGTCTACGGATTCTCCGGCCTGCACATCAATACGGGGGCTGGATTCGTCGACAAGTCGAATGTAGACTTCGTCGCGCCGCTCGCGGAAAAGAACATTCGCTAGCGCACGAGCCTGTATGTGAACGCCCGGCACGGCGTACGGCCGCGCCGGGCTCTGTAGAGCGCGCACAGGGGGACTCATGGGTTACGTTCTCCAGCTGAAAAACATCTCCAAGACCTTCGGCGAGGTCGCCGCCCTCCACGATGTGAACTTCGAGGTGGGCGACAATGAGATCGTCGGGCTCCTCGGGGACAACGGAGCGGGCAAGTCGACGCTCGTGAAGATCATCACCGGCTACCACCACCCCGACCCCGGCGGGGAAATTCTCTGGAAGGGCGCGCCTCTTTCGCACCTCACGGTCGCGCACGCCCACGAGCTCGGCATCGAGGTGGTCTACCAGGAAAGGGCGCTCGCCGACAAGCAGTCGCTGTGGCGCAACATCTTCATGGGCCGCGAGCTCACCACGGCGGGGGGGAAGCTCGACGTGCGCCGGATGCGCGCGGAAACCCTCAAGCTCATGCAGTCCGCGATGGGGTTTACCTCATCGGCCATCACGACGGAGTCCACGGTGAAGACATTCTCCGGCGGGGAGCGGCAGGGCGTTGCAATCACGCGCGCCCTCTACTTCAAGGCGGAGTTGGTGATCCTCGACGAACCGACCATGGGGCTTTCGCTTTCCGAGACGAAGAAAGCCCTTGATTTCGTCAGGAGCATCCGCGAAGCCGGCAAGTCAGCAATCTTCATCGACCACAACATTTTCCATGTTTACCCCGTGGCGGACAGGATCGTCGTCCTTGACCGCGGGACCATCGCCGGCCAGTTCATGAAGAACGAGCTCACCCTCCAGGAGCTCACCGACCGCCTCTACGCGGTGGCAAAAACCGGAAACCTGAGTACCTGAGGAGAAACCGATGAGCTCTGAAGAGATCGCGCGCCCGCTTTCGCGCAGCGCCCAGAGGGGACCCGTTGTAAGATTCCTGAGGAAATACGCGCTCCAGCTCGGCATCTTCGCCGTCGCCCTGATCGTCTGGGTGCTGTTCCTCATCGGAGCCCCGCGCACCTTCCTGTCGAAGGAAATCTACATCTCCTTCATGTCCACGACTCCCTTCTTCGCGCTGATTGCAATTCCCCTCACGCTCGTCGTCATCACCGGAGAGATCGACCTCTCCTTCGCCTCGGTGATGTCATTCGGCATGGTGGGATACAACGTCGTCTTCGTTGCCACGGGAAGCGTCTGGCTGGGGTTCTTCGCCTGCCTCGTCTTCGGGCTCATCGCGGGACTCATCAACGGCCTGATCGTGGTGAAGTTCGGGGTGCCCTCCCTGGTGGCCACCATCGGCACCTGGTACCTCTTTCGCGGGGTGGTGCTCGTGATCACGAACGGCGCGGGATTGGGCCTGACGGAGACAACGAACACGGCGCTGCACGACATCTTCGTCGGCAGGGCCTTCGGCGTGATCCCCATGCAGTTTTTCTGGACCATCGGGATCGGGGTGATCATCTGGTTCTTTCTCAACCGGCACCGGTTTGGAGCCCACGTGTATCTCACCGGCGACAACATCGAGAGCGCCCGGCTCATGGGCGTGAACGTCGGACGGGTGAAGATCTACACCTTCGTGATCGTCGGGCTCGTGGCCGCATTTGCCGGCTTTGTCGTGAGCGCCGAGCTCCTCTTCTACTGGCCCACGGTCGGTGACGGCTACCAGCTCACGACAATAGCATCCGTCTTCCTTGGCGGCACGTCGGTGTTCGGCGGCACGGGGACCATATTCGGCACCTTTGTCGCCTCATTCATCATCGGGGCCATCAACGCGGGGATCGTCGCCTCCGGCCTCACCAACTTCTGGACGCAGCTCATTTACGGCCTCATCATCGTCGCGTCGGTCTCGCTCCAGACGCTGATCGGCCGCAGGCTGAAATAGCGGTTACCGCCAGACAAGCGCGCGCCCGGCCGCGCAGGCAGGGCACGCGCAACCCTTCGGCTTGATGTAGGCGTCGAAATACTCCTTGCCGTAATCGTAGGTGAGCTCCTCCCCCGGGGCGATCTTCCGCAGGGCGTAGATGCGTATCTTTTTGCCGCGGGTGTAGGCAACGCAATTCGGCGCGCAGGAGTGATTGATATAGCGGCTCAGGTTTTCCCGGCCCGTGCCATCGATGGTCCAGCGGGAGTTCACCCGGAAAAGGTACCGACCGCCCTTGCGGTCGGCCTCGTCGTTGGGCAGCAGCGTGCCCGTGTACTCGATGACGAAATCGCCCTTCGCGAACGCGCTCCCCGCGAAAAGTCCGAGGCCGATCGGCGTTTTTCGGATCACGAAGTCGGTGCGTGCAGTCATGCGGTGAGCGTCTCCGTTTCAGAACTCGAGGTTGCGCTGGAGGTACTGCGAGTAGTCGCGGCGGGCCGGGACGTAGTCTTCGTCCATCAGGGCGGAGGAAATGATGAAGTCGGCGGAGGACCTGTTGCAGGCGGCCGGGATGTTGTAGAGGACGGAGATGCGGAGGAGCGCCTTGACGTCCACGTCATGGGGCTGCGGCTGCATCGGATCCCAGAAGAAGATGAGGATGTCGATCTTTCCGTCCGCGATCATGGCGCCCAGCTGCTGGTCGCCGCCGAAAGGCCCAGATTTCAGGAGCGTCATGACGGGCATCGCGTGATGGCCGTCTTCCGTCTTCTGGACGAGCGCCTCCTCGACGAGCCTTCCCGTGGTACCCGTGCAGATGAGATGGTGATTGATGAGGACCCTCCAGTTCCATCCCACCCACTCCACCATGTCTTTCTTGCAGTTGTCGTGCGCGACAAGCGCGATGTTTTTCTTCACACCCATGAGTCCCTCCATGAACCGCGCCGGTCGCCGGCGTCCTGGCCGGTGGGGATAAGGTAACGTCGTCTCCGGCGCATGACAATCGAGCGATTGCAGGAGCGCGACCCGCGAGCGTTCGTTCCCGCGGTCAATCCATATGGAACATTTCCGGCAGCGGTCTCGTCACCGGCGAGGCGTCGGCGTTCGTCTCCATGATGTCCGCCATGCGCCGCCACCATTTCTGGACGATGGGCTTCATCGCAAGCTGGTCGGAGGTGTGGTGGTCCTTCAGCTTCTGGAAGGCAAACAGGGTGAGGGTGGATTCGTCCAGATAGATCGAGTAGTCGGTGACGCCGGCAGCTTCCAGCTCCCGCACGAGCTCGGGCCATACCTCGTCGTGCCGCCTCTTGTATTCCTCCGTGGCTCCCGGCTTCAGCTTCATTGCAAAGGCCGCGCGCGTCATGAATGCCTCCTGGCGCCGGATGCTACCACGACCGGGCGGCGCACGCCACGGGGCAGGACCTCAGGTATGAACGAAGGAGCTCCAGCGTGACGGGGAGATGCCGGTTTTCTTCTTGAAGAGCCGGGAGAAGTAATACGGGTCGTCGAAACCCAGGCGGAATGCCACCTCCTTGATGGGGAGGTCGTCGCGCTCCAGCAGCTCCTTGGCCTTGCGGATCTTGATGCTGATGGCGTACTGGTAGGGGGTCATGGCGGTGTACGATTTGAACACGGCGTTCAGATGCGACGTGCTCACGCCGAGCATGTCCCCGATGCCGTTGAGATTGATGTCGCCGTAGATCTTCTCCTCCATGAGGAACTTCGCCTTCTCCACGAGCTGCTCGGAGTGGGTGTACTGCACCGCCTTCCGCTCGGAGGCGAGTATCTCCGCGATGAGGGTCAGGACGAGGGAGCTCGCGCGGATCTGGTAGAGCGGCTGCTGGCTCTGGACGAGCTCGAAGATCTGCGTGTAGATGGCAAGGAGGCTGTTCTGCAGCCCGACCTCAAAGAGGGGCTTCTTCGGCGAGAGGAAACCCTGCGCGCAGAGGGCGTCGGCATGCGGACCCTTGAAGCCCACCCAGTATTCCATCCAGCCCACCTCGTACTCGGGCTTGTAGTGGTGCGGCACGCCGGGGAAGATCACCATGATCGAGCCGGGGACGATCACATGCGTGCGCTTGTTCGCCTCGAAGATGCCGCGCCCCTTGGTGATGTAGACGATCTGGTACTCGTCCAGCGTGCGGCCGACCGCCACGGACATGAACTTTTTCGGGTGCCCGTCCTTGTTCGGCGGATAGGCCGTGAGCGGGGCGATCTCCTGATGCCCGGCGTCCGTGCAGACGAGCTGCCATTTTTCGTCCTCGTCGCTGTACGTGAGATAACGGAAGAAATTGCTCCGCGGCTGACTTTCTTTTGGCACCATCGTGCATTTATACCCCGCTTTGCGCCGCCGCGGCAAGTTTTGTCCATCAAGGCCCTTTTTTTCCATCTCCGCGGAGGAATAGTCCATTCACGGGGAGGACAGTACATTGGATAATCGGCGGGAGAGTTCGGTCAGATGCAGGTGACAAGCAAACTAGGACTGTTCGGCATCGGACTGGATACGTACTGGCCCCAGTTTTCGGGGCTGAAGGAGCGCCTGCTGGGATACCAGAGCTTCATCGCGGAAAGGCTTTCATCTCCCACCGCCGAGGTGGTGGACGCCGGGCTTGTCGACAATCCCGATGCTGCCCGGTCCGCAGCGGAGCTCTTTTCGCGAAGAGGAGTGGACGCCGTCTTCCTTTTCATCTCCACCTACGCCCTCTCCCATACCGTGCTTCCGGTGGCGCAGACGGTGAAGGCGCCCATTATCGTGCTGAACATGCAACCGGTCTCCTCCATTGATTACACGCGCTTCAACGCTCTGGGCGATCGCGGCGTCATGACGGGCGAATGGCTCGCGCATTGCCAGGCCTGCTGCGCGCCGGAAATCGCGAACGTCTTCAACAATTGCGGCATCGATTTCCATCTCGTCACCGGCTGGCTGAAAGACGAAGAGGCCTGGCGCCAGATCGCGGAGTGGGTGGACGCAATCTCCGTACGCCGGCAGATCCGGGACACGCGCGTCGGCATCCTTGGGCACTACTATGCCGGCATGCTCGACGTCTACACGGACGTCACGCGGCTCGCGAATGTCTTCGGCTGCCATTTCGAGCTCCTGGAAATGGACCAGCTGAAGCTCCACCGGGATCAAGTGGTCGGCGCGGAGGTTGAAAAGAAGCTCGCACAGTTCGGCGAGGAGTTCCGCGTCTCCCCTGACTGCGGACAGGCGGAGCTTTCGCGGGCGGCGCTCACCTCGTGCGCGCTGGATCGGCTCGTCGACGACAGGAGGCTGGGAGCGCTGGCCTACTATTATGAAGGGGTTGACGGCAGCGAGAACGAGAATATCGTGACCTCCGTGATCGCCGGAAACACGCTCCTCACCGCGCACCACGTGCCGGTCGCCGGTGAGTGCGAGGTGAAAAACGCCATCGCGATGAAGATCATGGATTGTTTCGGCGCCGGAGGTTCCTTTTCGGAGCTCTACGTGATAGACTTCGACGATGACGTCGTCCTCTGGGGCCACGACGGCCCCGCGCATCCGGCCGTCGCGGAAAGCGCTGTGGGACTCGTTCCGCTGCCGGTCTACCACGGAAAGCCCGGCAAAGGACTCTCGATCCAGATGAGCGTGAAAAACGGTCCCGTGACGTTCCTCTCCGTCGTCCAGGGACGGGGCGGAAGCACGTTCCTGCTCACCGCGGAGGGCGAATCGGTCCCCGGCCCTACGCTCCAGATCGGCAATACCAACAGCCGCTACCGGTTCCCGATCTCCGCGCGCGAGTTCACCGACAAATGGGCGTCGGCGGGACCCGCCCACCATTGCGCCATCGGTGTCGGCCACATCGCGGGACGGATCGGGAAGCTCTCCGCACTCCTGGGCGTGCCGTGCGTGAGGATCTGTTGAAGGAAGGGACATGGCCGAACGCATCCTTGAGCTGAACCACATCACGAAGACCTTTCCCGGTGTGCGGGCGCTCGATGACGTGCATTTCGACCTGATACCAGGCGAAATACACGCGCTCATCGGGGAGAACGGCGCGGGCAAGTCCACCCTCATCAAGGTGATCACGGGCGTGTACGAGCCGGACCGCGGGGAGATCCTGTTGGAAGGGAAGCCCATCCGTTTCAATGGCCCGGCAGATTCCCAGCGCGCCGGCATCGCGGCGATCTACCAGCATGTCACCTGCTATCCGGACCTCTCCGTGACGGAGAATATCTTCATCGGCCACGAGAAGGTCCACCCGCTCACCCGCAAGATCGACTGGCGCGATCTCCACCGGAGGGCCGCGGAGCTCCTGGAGCGCCTCGATGCGGACTTCAATCCCCGCACGATCATGGGAAACCTTTCGGTCGCCCAGCAGCAGATCGTGGAAATCGCCAAGGCGCTTTCCACCAACGCGCGCATCATCATCATGGACGAGCCCACGGCGCCCCTGACCAACCGCGAAAGCGAGGACCTGTACCGCATCACCGAAGGACTGCGGGACAAGGGCGCTTCGATCATCTTCATTTCCCACCGGCTTGAGGACATGTACCGGCTGGCAAGCCGCGTGACCGTCTTCCGAGACTCGCGCTACGTCGGCACCTGGCCCCTCCGCGAAAAAAAGCAGGAAGACCTCATCATGGCCATGGTGGGCCGCGAGATCACGCAGTTCTTCCCGAAACGCAGCGTGGCCATCGGGGAGGAGATCCTTGCCGTGCGCAACCTCTCGCGCACCGGCTACTTCAGGGACGTTTCCTTCAGCGTCCACAAGGGGGAGATACTCGCCATCACGGGGCTCATCGGGGCAGGCCGCACCGAGGTCTGCGAAGCCATCTACGGTGTCACGCATCCCGACAGCGGCGAGATCCTGCTCGAAGGGCACCCCATCCAGGTCGCCGGCCCGGCGGATTCCATCCGGCACGGCATCGGCTATCTCCCGGAGGATCGGCTGCGCCAGGGCCTCATCCTGCAGTGGGAGCTTTCCCGGAACGTCACCCTCCCCACGCTGAGCAGCTTCACGAAGGCGGGCTGGCTCGACACCCGGCGGGAAAACGTCGTCACGAAGGAGCTGACGGAGAAGCTGGAGGTGAGGGCGACGAGCGTCTTCGACCTCGCCGGAACGCTTTCCGGCGGCAACCAGCAGAAGCTCATCGTCGCGAAGCTCCTGGCGGGGACCATGAAGGTGATCATCCTCGACGAGCCGACAAAGGGAGTGGACGTCGGGGCAAAGACCGCAATATTCAGGATCATGAATGACCTGGCGGCGCAGGGGTACGGCATCGTCATGGTATCCTCCGAGATGCCCGAGGTCCTCGGGATGAGCGACAGGATACTCGTCATGAAGGAGGGACGGATCGCGGCCCTCCTGGAAACGCGGAATGCCACCCAGGAGCAGATCCTGCGCGCGGCCGTCCCGGGGTCGGGTGCCGCATGAGGAGAGCAGCCACCTTTTCGGAGAGCTTCCGCGAGCTCGGCCTCCTGGTCTTCATCGTGATTCTCTGCGCCATCTTCCAGATCCGCAATCACAACTTCCTCACGCTTTCCAATATCCGCGATCTTCTTGCCGATACGGCCATCCTCGGCATCCTCAGCGTCGGCATGATGATGGTGCTCCTCACCGGGGGAATCGACCTGTCCATCGGCGCGACGCTCGCCCTGGCGGGCATGGTGAGCGCCCTCACCGTCTTCGCCATTCCCACGATCTCGCCCGTCCTTTCGCTGCTCGAAGGCATCGCGGTCGGCGTGGCGGCCGGCGCGCTCATCGGCCTGCTCATCTCCCGTTTCAACGTGCTGCCGATCATCGCCACGCTCGGGTTCATGAACATTCTCCGGGGAATCACCTACGTCGTGAGCGGGGGCGCGTGGGTGAGCTCCTACCAGATGTCGGATGGGTTCAAGTCGCTCGCGAGCGGCACGGTGCTCGGCGTCCGGGGTCTGGTCCTCATCGCGGTGGTGATTTTCGTGATCTTCGCCTACTTCATCACCCAGACGCGGACCGGGCGTCAGATCTACGCCGTCGGATCCAACGCGGCGGCTGCCGACATCTCGGGCATCCCGCGGCGACGCATCATCCTTCTGGTCTACGTGATCATGGGCGGGCTCGCCGGTCTTGCGGGCGTCCTCTGGGTGGCGAAGTTCGCCTCGGCGCAGGGAGACACCGCCACGGGCTACGAGCTCAGCGTCATCGCTGCAACCGTGCTGGGCGGCGTGAGCATTTCGGGTGGAAGCGGCAAGGTCTCGGGGCTGATCCTGGGCACAATCCTCCTCGGCATCCTGAACAATGCCCTTCCCCTCATCAACGTGTCCCCGTTCTGGCAGCAGGCCATCCAGGGCGTCGTGATTCTCGCCGCGGTGCTCACGAACGTGATCGTGAAGCGGAACAACCAGCGCATGGCGCTGCGCCGAAGGGCGATCTAGGGGATGCCATGATCGACCGAACAATTCGTCTGGACAGGTCGTGGAGCTGGCGGTCGTTCTTTTTCCAGTGGGAATGGCTGCTGGTTCTCATCTTCATCGCGATCAATATCCTCAACAGCTTCCTGTCCCCGTACTACCTCGATGTCGACACGTTCATCAGCATGCCGATGACCTTCCTCGACAAGGCCTTCATCGTGCTGCCGATGACCATGGTCATCATCCTCGGCAACATCGACATCTCGGTCGGCTCCACCGTCGCCCTCTCCGCCGTCGTGATGGCGGTGTCGTTCAACGCGGGGCTGCCGATGCCGCTCGCGCTCGTTCTCTGCCTGGTCGTCGGCAGCGTCTGCGGGCTGATCAACGGCCTCCTCATGACGCGCTTCCGGGAGCTCTCGTCGGTCATCGTCACCCTGGCGACCATGATCATCTACCGCGGCATCGCCTATATCATCCTGGAGAACCAGGCATCGGGGAAATTCCCCACCTGGTATTCCACGCTGGGATGGGGAAGCGTCGGCGGCATTCCGATCATGGTGATTGCCTTCGCCGTCTGCGCGGTGGTCTTCGGGCTCCTCCTTCACCGCACGAGCTTCGGCCGCCGGATCTATGCCATGGGGAGCAATCTCACCGCGTCCCGCTACTCCGGCGTGAAGACCGGCTCCATCATCATCATCGTCAGCGTGCTCACCGGGCTCATGGCGGGCGTGACGGCGCTCTTCCTCAGCTCCCGCATGGGCAGCACGCGCCCCAACGTGGCACAGGGCTACGAGCTGGACGTCATCGCGATGGTCGTTCTTGGCGGGGTAAGCACCGCGGGGGGAAAGGGGCGCATTGGCGGTCCCCTGCTTGCCATATTCATCATCGGATTCCTGAATTACGGGCTGGGGCTCGTGAATATACAGGCGCAGGACCTGCTCATCGTGGTCGGGCTCCTGCTGATCGTCTCGGTGCTGGTTCTCAACGTGGGCTTCCTTGACAGAAAGAAACGTCCCGTGTCTCCGACACGGGGCGAAAAAGAAATCCAGGAGGAGGATTTATGAGGAGAGAGTTTTCCCGAATTGTCAGGATTGTCGGCCTCGTCGCCGTCGCCCTGACCGTCATCGGCTTCATGGCCGCATGTGCAAAGCCCGTGTCCAAGGACTACGCAATCGTCTTCAAGAACACGGGAAACCCCTACGGCGACAAGCAGATGAGCGGATTCAAGACGGGCATCGAGGAGCAGGGCTTCAAGGCAATCCTGCAGGCGCCGGCGCAGCCGACGGCCGAGGCACAGATCCAGATCATCGAGTCGCTCATCTCGCAGAAGGTGGCGGCGATCTGCATCGTCGGCAACGACTTCGATGCTCTGCAGCCCGTTCTGACCAAGGCCAAGACTGCCGGTATCAAGGTGTTCTCCCTCGACTCGGCGGTCAACCCGGCGAGCAGGCTGACACACGTCAACCAGGCGGACTCGGCGAAGATCGGCAGCACGCTGGTCGAAGCGGCGTACGACATGTCCGGCGGGGCGGGCGACATCGCCATCCTGTCGGCCACGAGCCAGGCGTCGAACCAGAATCTCTGGATCGACTACATGAAGAAGGATCTTCAGGATCCCAAGTACGCGAAGCTCAACCTCGTGAAGATCGCCTACGGTGACGACATCCGCGACAAGTCGGTGTCGGAGGCCGAGGGTCTTCTGCAGTCGTTCCCGAAGCTGAAGGTCATCATCGCACCGACCACCGTCGGCATCGCGGCGGCGGGCAAGGTGCTCACGGACAAGAAACTCCAGGGCAAGGTGTTCCTCACCGGCCTCGGGCTTCCGTCCGAAATGGCGACCTACATCGAAAATGGCGTCTGCCCGTACATGTTCCTCTGGAACCCGATTGACGTCGGGTACCTGGGAGCGTACACCGGGACGGCGCTCGTGAAGGGCAGCATCACCGGCGCGGTCGGCGACAAGTTCAAGGCCGGGCGGCTGGGCGACTACACCATCACGAAGGCAGCGGACGGCGGAACCGAAGTTCTTCTCGGCCCCCCGTTCAAGTTTGACAAGACCAACATCGAAGACTGGAAGACGGTCTACTAGGAGTGGCAAGGCGGGCCGAAAGGCCCGCCTTCTTTTTCAGCAAGGCACGAGACCATTCGTCGGCATGCGTCGCGGATGCCGACGCACCTCCCCGCACATTCCGCCGGAGCAGAAATCCCGTTGCGTCGCCGCGTCGCTCGTGTTACCCTCACGGCAAGCCCCGGACAGGAGGAAAACGTGACCGATGCATCCTTGAAGGCCTTGGACCATCTGCGTGATTTCTCGATGATGAAATGGTACGCGATACCGCTTCTTGCCGTCGTGCTCTACATCTATGCCGTGGAAATGAGGAAGGCGCGCGCGAGCAGGAACTGGGACCCCATCGTCGCGGGCCTCACGCTTTTCGGCATGGATTTCTTCAATGAGACCTGGAACGGCTGGGTGCTCAACATCACGGGACGTTCGGCATTCTGGACGACGCCGGGCGATACGGCGCTCCGCACGCTGGTCGGCTGGAACATCGAGATCATGTTCATGTTCGCGATTGCGGGCATCGTCTTCTACTACATGTGCTCCGAAGACCCGAAGGAGCGCATCCTGGGGCTGCCCAACAGGTGGTTCTGGGCAATCGGATTCTCGGCGTTCTGCGTCCTGGTGGAATGCCTCCTCAACAAGGGCGGTCTGCTCGTGTGGGAGTATTCCTTCTGGCGCCGGTCCGTGGGTGGGATATGGCTCATCTTCCTGTTCGGTTATTTCGAGTTCTTCGTCGCCATCAATCTGGTGCTCACCCTGCGGACGACGCGCCGGAAGTTCACCGCCGTCGGCATCATCTACGCGGTGCCCGTGCTCCTGAATATCATCGGCATGGGCATCCTCCACTACCGGTACTGAGGGCGTCACGATGAAGGGCGCTGCGCGGACGGCCATCCGGCTCCTGATCGCCGACGACCACACCATCGTCCGCAAGGGCCTGCAGGCGCTCCTGGAGACCGAGCCGGACATGCTGATCGTCGGTGAGGCGGAGAATGGCGTCGAGGCGGTGGCGAAGGCGGAAAGCCTGAAGCCGGACGTCATCCTCATGGACCTCGTGATGCCCCAGATGGACGGCATCGAGGCGACCCGCAAGATCACCGCGCAACGGCCCGACGCGCGTGTGCTCGTCCTCACGAGCTTCGCGGCGGACGACAAGGTGTTCCCGGCGGTGAAGGCGGGCGCGCTGGGCTACCTGTTGAAGGATTCCAGCCCCGACCAGCTGCTGGAGGCGATCCGCCGCGTCCATCGCGGTGAGCCGTCGCTGGAGCCGCCCATTGCGCGCAAGGTGCTCCAGGAGCTCTCCAACCCCGGGACGGCAAAGCCGACCACGGACCCGCTCACGGAGCGGGAAATGGAGGTGCTGCGGCTCATCGCGCAGGGCATGAGCAACAAGGAAATCGCATCGGCGCTCTTCGTCGCCGAGTGGACGGTGCGGAGCCACGTGAGCAATATCCTGTCGAAGCTGCAGCTCGCCAGCCGCACCCAGGCGGCCCTCTATGCGCTGCGTTCGGGCATCGCGTCGCTCGACGATCCGCCGCGGACGCCGTAGGGGCAAAATCACACTTTTTATCGATGCGTCCGGGCTCCGCCGCGTGTTGTACTTGCGGAGGTGAGCGTGCGGACCGTCGTCGCGGATGACCAGACACATGCCCGGCAAGGTCTGCGGGCCCTCATTGCCGCGGAGCTTGCAGACGGGTCTGCTTGCGCTCCTGCGTTGCCGCCCTTAGAATCCGGGGGCGATGGAAAAGAAAAAGGGGTCCGAGGCGCCCATGCAAATGCAGTCTGACCTCGATGCCTGGAGGTCACGGGCGCTGTATGTCGTCCTTTTCATCCTGGCAAGCGCCGGCCTGGTGGCCTATGGCACGACGATACTCGATGCCATCGTGCACCGGGAAATGACTCCGCTGCTCTGGGCGTATGCGGGCATCTATCTCGCGTTCCTCGCCCTCGCGCTCCTTCCCCGTCTCACGGTGCCCCTCCGTTCGTCCATGGTTTTCGTCCTTGCCTACGTGAACGCCGCGGCGAGCCTTGCGCGGGTCGGCCTGGCGGGAAGCGGGCGGCTCTACCTTGTCGTCGTTCCTGCCGCTGCCGTCATCCTCATCGGTTCCCGGGCGGGCTGGGTATGCCTGGGCATCAGCCTGTCCCTTTACACGGGATTCGGCGTGCTTGCCGACCGCGGCATATTGGCGGGATGGATCACGCAGACGGAGAACCCGCTCACCGGCAGCTACTGGCTCGAGGCGGGCATCGCCCTTGCCATCTTCCTCGTCACGCTCACGCTCCTCATGGACAGGTTCTACGAGAATCACCTCCGTACTCTCGGCGCAAGCCGGCGGACCGCGGAGGAGCTGGAGAAGGCCTACGCCGCCCTGGAGCTCCGGGTGGGAGAGCGCACGCGCGAGCTCGGGCTCCTGAACTCCGTGGCGGCCGTGACCAGCGGCAGGGTGGAGCTTGCCGACATATTCGACATCTCCTTGCGTATGACCATGAAGGCATTCGAGGTGGAGGCAGGCGGCGCATACGAGCTGCAGGACGACATCCTCGTCATGCGCGCGCACGTCGGGCTTTCGGACACGTTCATCCGGCAGACGAAGCGGCTTCCGCTGGGCGTGGCGCTCGCGGGGAAACAGCTCAACCTCGATCGGCCGCTCTCGTGGAATCTTTCCGAGTATCCCCCCGGACCCATGCGCAGCGCGATCGAGGCGGAGGGCCTCGAGCTCATCATCGGCGTCCCCCTCGCCTCAAAGGGCGAGCTCCTGGGCGCCCTGGTCATGGACTCCCGCCGGCAGCGCACCCTTTCCACGGAAGAGCTTTCCCTGCTCGTCGCGATCGGGCAGCAGGTGGGTCTTGCCATCGAGAACGCGCGGCTCCTGGAGGGGGAGACGCTCGGACGCGCGGAAGCGGACCGCAGGCGGGAAGTGGCCGAGGGCCTGCGGGAAACGCTTGCCGTGCTCAACTCGCACCGGCCCCTTTCCGAGATCCTGGACTCCATCGTCCGGCAGGCCTGCGCGATCATGGGCAGCGGTGGGGCGTCCCTGCTGCAGAAAGACCCCGCCTGCGCCGAATTTCGCGTGAGCGCCTCCTGCGGCCTGCCGAATGACCTGGCCGAGGCGGTCCACTATACCGAGGGCCGCGGCGGCGCCGGCGGGGCGATCGAGGCGCGCGAGCCCGTCGCCTGTTCGGACCTCGAGGATGCCACCGCGCAGGAGCACGGCCCGACGCCGTCGGATTCCTCCGACGATCTTTCCTACCGCACGCTCCTTCTCACGCACGGGATCCGGTCCACGCTGTCGGTTCCGCTCATCGTGCGCGGCGGGACGTTCGGCGCGATCACGCTGTACTACCGCGGGCCCCGGCGATTTGCCGCAGAGGAGATCAGGCTCGCAACGGCACTGGCGGACCAGGCCGCCCTCGCCTTGGACAATGCCCGGTTGCGGGAAGAGGCCGAGAAGGCAGCCGCCCTTGCCGAACGCAACCGGCTCGCGCGGGAGCTTCACGATTCGGTCACGCAGTCGCTCTACAGCGTCACGCTCTACGCGGAGGCGGCCGCGCGGCTGCTCGGAGCCGGGAAGACCGTCCCTGCCGCCGAGCACCTCCAACAGCTCGGCACCACCGCGCGGGAGGCCTTGCGGGAGATGCGGCTCCTCATCTTCGAGCTGAATCCGCCGGCCCTGGAAAAGGGCAGTCTCGTCGATGCCCTGCAGATCCGGCTCGACGCCGTCGAGGCGCGGGGCGGCATGGCGGTCGGATTCCACGTGGAAGGCGCCGAGCAGCTTGCCGCCCCGGTGCGCACGGAGCTCTACCAGATCGCGCAGGAAGCGCTGAACAATGCGATCAAGCACGCGCATGCCCAATCGGTGAAGATCGCCCTGCACTTCCAGGGCACCGGCTGCCGGCTTTCCATCAGCGACGATGGCCAGGGCTTCGATGCCGAGCAGGCGCGACACGGCGGAGGGCTGGGATTGCGGGGCATGCGTGAAAGGGTGCAAAAGCTTGCAGGCGTTCTGACGATCGAAAGCAGTCCCGGTGGAGGCACCCGCGTGAGCGTGAACATTGCGGGCGCTTGAAGTCGGCCGGCTCTCAGCCGGCCATGCGGGCAAGGCTCTGATAGCGCAGGCCCTCGAGACGCTTGCGGACGCCCGAGACTGAAAGCCCGACGCACGCGGCGGTTTCGGAAAGCGTCGCGCCCTCCTGGTAGTGAATGAGCGCGGCCCTGCGGGTGCTCTCCTTCACGCCGATGAGGACGTCCTCCACCATGACGGAGGCAAGGACGCCCTTCTCCACATCGTCACGGCCGGGCGTCATCTCGACGATCAGCTCTCCGTCGGTCTCGGGCCGACGGCGCGCGCTCCTCATCATGTTGAGGCAGACATTCGTCGCGATGCGGTAGAGCAGGCTGGACGGGTGCTCGTCCCGCAGCGCCTCCCGATGCCGCAGCACCCTCACGAATGTCTCCTGCAGGGCGTCCGCCGCGGCATCCGCGTTGGACAGGATGTCGCGACAGCGGCGCAGCACCATGGGGGCGTAGCGGCGATACCATGCATCCACGTCGATGCCACGTCTTTCTCCGTCTTTCATATTCATGCTCCGTGCCCTGAATGTAGCAACGGATGCGCCTCCTTCTCATCGCACAAAGGGGGGAAATTGGACCCCGCATCCGCGTCCCACATTTTAGTGAGGCGGATCGCCTCCTTTTTCCGATGCGCGCGAGGGTCGTTCCGGGCACAGGATGGTGTTGAGAAATGCACTCACATGCCGAGGAGGAACGACCGTGCATCGAGAATCGAAGGGAAGAAAGTGGCTGGTCAGTGCTCGCGGCGAGCGACCTCCTGGTTGCCCATTTCCGCATCGACACCCGGGGCTCCGAGCTTTTCCTCCCTTTCATCGTCATGGGAATCGGCATGGGCCTCTCCATGACGCCGCTCACCAACCTCACGCTCTACGGCGTTGCCCCTGAAAAGTCGGGCGGCGCGTCCGGCGTGCTTTCCACCATGCGCCAGATAGGCGCGGTGATGGGCGTGGCGATCTTCAGCGTGGCCCTCCAGGCGAACATGGTCGGGGCGATGAAGATCCATGCCGCCGAGGTCCCCCACCTGCCACCCGCGGCCCAGGCCGTGCTCGTGAGCTACGTTTCCAGCGGCGGCCTGTACGGCATGTCGGATGACGGCCCCAATGGCCTTGCCGCCCAGCTTGCAAAGTCGATGCGGCCGCCCGCCGCAACGGGGACGGCCATGCGACAGCCCAGCGCCGCGGAGCTCGCCGCGGCGGGGCAGCAGATGAAGGAAATGGGGGCAGGCGTCGAGCTCTCCATGAAGCGCAGCTTCACGGACGGCATCAACGACACCTTCCGGCTTGCGGCGCTGATCGGCGTCGGCGCGGTGATCGTCGCTTTCTTCATGGCGGGCAGCCGCCGGAAGAAGCTCGCCGTCGAGGCGCGATCCGCCACGGCGTCGCAGCAGTCGGGGCAGCTTGCCGCCGATTCCGACGAAGGAATGGCGGCCGGGGAATGACCGCGGACACCTCCTGAGCCTCCCCCTTGCGGGGGCCGCGTGGCGGGTTTATAATGTTCCTATTCAGAAGCCTTGCATCTAAAAAAGGAAGGTGCGGTCATGCCGCAAAAGGCCTTTCTTGCCGCCCTGCTCTTCGCGGGGCTGTGCACCCACGCCATTGCCCAGGACGGGAGCGGCTTCGCCCTCTCGCTCGATCCCGCGGTCACCTTCCCCTTCCCTTCGACGCCCAGCGCCTCCAGCTACGCGACAGGCTTTCAAGCCTCGTTCGGCGGAGACTACGTCTTCCCGGAGCTGCCCTTCCTCTCCGTGGGCGGCTCGTTCGACTTCGGCTACGCCCCGGGGCCCTCGGGACAGCAGTGGGCGCTCACCACCCTCGGACTGAGCGCGGGACCCGGGCTGCGTCTTCGTCTCCTGCCCACCCTTTCCGCAAACCTTTTCGGACGCGCCGGCTACCTGCTGGGAAGCCTCGGCCAGGTTTCGGCGCCGAACCCCTACCTGCGCGCGGGGATGGATCTGTCGCTCTACCTCTGGCCGACCTTCCGCCTGAGTGCCGGCGCTGAATACGTCCATCAGTTCGCGGCGACCCAGGCGCAATACCAGGGCATCGCGGCGCGCCTTTCCGCCGGGTTCAACTTCAGTCAGCTGAATCAGCGCGCCCGGGTGGAGATCCGCGACATCATCATCAACCCCGTCTTCCCGGTCTTTTACAAGTACTACGACGACAACAGGATCGGGACGGCGCGGATCTGGAATGGCGAAGACGGCCCGATCCGCAACGTGAGAGTCTCTTTCGTGGTCCCGCAGTACATGGACGCTCCCAAGGAATGCGCGGTCATCCCCGAGATGAAACGGGGCGAGGAGCGCGAAGTGCCGCTTTTCGCGCTTTTCACGCGCTCCATTCTTTCCGTCCTCGAGCCGACAAAAGCGCAGGCGAAGATCACGGTCTCCTACACCTATTCCGATCGGGAACGTGACGCCGCTTCGGAGTCGGTTGCAACCATCAATGACCGCAACGGAATGACGTGGGACGATGACCGGCACGTGGCGAGTTTTGCAACGGTGAACGATCCCGCGGTCATGACGCTCGCAAAAGCGGCGGCGGGCATCGCGCGGGGCGCGGGTTTCTCCGCTTTCGACACGGCGTTCCGCCAGGCCGCGGGCATTCTCGAGGAGCTGGGTCTCTACGGCCTGCGCTACGTCCCGGATCCGAACATGCCCTATTCGACGACCTCCAAGGATGCGCTTACCGTGGACTACCTCCAGTTCCCGGTTCAGACCCTCCAGTACAGATCGGGAGACTGCGACGACATGTCCATTCTCTACGCGGCGATGCTGGAGGCGGGCGGCGTGGAAAGTGCCTTCATCACCGTTCCCGGCCATATCTACGCCGCCTTTGCGATGAGCATGCCGCCGGACAGGGCCGTCGCTTTCTTCTCCAATCCGGATGACCTCATCGTGAAAGACGGCAAGGCGTGGGTCCCGGTCGAGGTTACGCTCGTCCAGGACGGCTTCCTCCGCGCGTGGCAGATTGGCGCGCGCGAATGGCGGGACGCATCCGCCGCGGGCCAGGCGCGATTCTACCCGACCCATGATGCATGGAAGCTCTATGCGCCAGTGGCAATGCTCGGGACGGAGCAGTCGGTCGCGCTACCGGCCGTGGACCTGCTCACCGCGCGCTACGCTGCTGCCATGAACGCCCTTGTGGACAGGGAGGTGGGCCCGCGGGTGGACACGCTCACCGCGGACGCCGCCAGCGCCCCCCGGGACCCCCAGCCTCTCAACAAGATCGGCGTCCTGTACGCCCGTTACGGTGTCTATGACAAGGCAGAGCAATACTTTCGCTCGTCGCTTGGCCGCAAAGAGACGGCAGGCGGCGATTCCAACCTCGGGAACGTGTTGATGCTCAGGAACGATTTTCCCGCGGCGCTGAAGGCGTACCAGGCCGCGCAGAGGCTTGCGCCGGGCGACGCGAATGCCCTGAGCGGTCTCGTTCGCGCCACCTACGAGCTGAACGACCGCGCTGCCTCTGCCCAGTGGCTCGCGCGGCTCGAGCAGGTCGATCGCACCGCGGCCGGCAAGCTCGCCTACATCCGCGAAGGCGATTCCACGACGGCGCGGGCAGGTGAGGCAGGCCAGGAGGACTGGTCATGGTCGGAATGATGCCGCGGATGGAACGGCGCAAGGTGCGCTTCGCGAGGGGCATCGGCGTGGTGTTTGCGTTCGTCGCATGCGCCTTCCTTTCGTCATGCACGGACGCACTGCTGACCGAAATGGCAAGAATTTCGCGGGAGGCACATCGTCCGGCAATCGCACCCGTGGATGGCTCGACCATCGCCGCCCACGAGACTCTTACTCTTAGCTTTCCGGCGTCCATGGACCCCGGCTCCGTCACCGTGTCAGGGGATATCGGTACCGTCGGCCCGGGTCTCACCTCCTGGAGCACGGCTGCGCTTTCAAATGACACGCTCACTTTGAATGCCAACGCGTCGGTGGCCTGGACGGCAGGCTCAGGAAAAGCTCTGACCATTGCCGTCACAGCCAACGGTCAAAGCTCCACCTATTCCTTCTCTTTTAACGTGGTGAGAGGCGTCTACGTCAATAAGTCAGGAACCGATTCGAACAGCGGAAGCACGCGGGCGCCCCTTCAGACGGTGGCGGCCGGAATCACGAAGGCGGAGCAGCTCTACCCGGGGTCTGGGACGGTCTACATTGCCGAAGGGCTCTACAGCGGCATGTCTCCTACGGATGGAAGCGCGGGCGCATTCAACATGGTGGACGGCATTTCCCTGTACGGCGGCTATTCCGCCACCGCCTGGAGCGACAGGAATATTGCGACCTATGCGACAATCCTTGAAGACACCGCGACTGCAGGCGGGACAAGCCAATCCTACCCGAACAGGACCATCGACTGTGGCTCCGGCATCACGAGCGCGACTGTCCTCGATGGCCTTACAATCGTGACCGGCGCCGCCGTAAGCGGCTTCAACGTCGGCGTCTATTCGGCCGGCGCGCCGACAGTCCAGAATTGCACGATTGAAGGCCACACGACCTCTCCCGGCACCGATGTCTACGCGGTCTATAGCAAAAAGGGCGGGACTTTCCACGCCAACACCATCGACCCGAAAGCTGCGCTCGATACATCCTGCGGGGTGTACCTCGAAGGATCGACGGCGACCATTCGATGGCAATACAATTCTCGGCGGCCAGGGAGCCACAAGCGAATATGGCATTGTCTGCCAGGACGGGCCGACGTCGCCCGCGCTTACGGGAAATACTATAGACATCTCCAACATCAAGCCAAGTTCCACATTAAGGTTCTGCATCTGAGATTTATGCCAGCTTAAATCCGACGATCACCGGGAATACGCTTGTCTTCACAAATGGTAACATGGGCATCAAGACGACGGTTGCGTCGAGCGGAACCGGCGAAATTGCGGAACAACTATTTTGCGACGTTTGCATGGAAGCTCTCTATCACGAGACCGACGGAAGAGATAACAACCGCAAACTGCCGGCAGCCAAAAATATCCACTCTGGAAGGCAGCAAGCTTTTGTTCGACCCCACCTGGGGCAATACGCACTGAAAGGAGAGCTCGGGCACGTCTCTCGCGCTTCTGGATTGAAAAAAGGAGGAAACAATGTTGTTGATCGGTGAGGTCCCTCTCGTCGGCAGCCTCCAGGACATCAACCTGGAGCCGTATGATTCAACCACCAAGGTCAAGCTCAGCGACGCGGCTTATATCGGAAAAGCGGTCCTTGTGTCCTTCATCGACATTACGAACGGATGGGGCTGGCTCGATTCGATGAAGAGCATACGCACCAGCGCGTGCTTTCCGTCGTCCGGGGAGATGATAGCGGTCATCTTCAAGTATGGCGGCACGGTCCAGAAGCTGGACGTGATCAACAAGCTCGGCGCGGCCACCTATCCCTTCAAAATCCTCGTGGATGGAGCCTGGGGGGCCGGCTCGGTGGCGTATACCTACATGAACGGGTTCAAGAACGCGAACGACCCCTGCTTTTCGGGGACAGATGATTCCTGCGCCGGAAACACCCTCTGGTGCTATCTCGTGCAGCCCGATCATCGCATCGCGGACAAGTGGAACTTCAACTGCTGGAGCGACGCCACCCCGAGCAACAACGACCCGATCTCTTTCCGCAATCTTCCCGTGCATGCGGCGTTTCTCACGCTCTCCGGCTCACCAGGCACGGGGGCTCTTCAAATCGCGCTCTCGGGTATCGCCTCCAACCCGGGCGGCTCTCCCCTTTCCAGCGATTCGATGATCGTCTACCAGGGGCCCGCCAACAGCTATACGCCGAGCTTTTCCGGTCCCCGCGTGCTGTCCGTGATCCCGGCGGAAGGGTCGTCTCCGAGCCCTCTGTCGGCACTCCTGGTTGGATTCACGGATGCGGTGACGGGAGCAGCCGTTGCCGGCAACTACACCATCAGCGGTCCCGGCAAGGGGACGCTCGCCGTCGCCTCGGTGGAGTACGTCGATTCGGTCGCCTTCGACACGGTGAATCACACCCGGGCATTTTTCGACAGCAAGAACTTCCCCAACGCGGTGTTTTTCATCCGACAGCGCTTCATCCAGCTCTGTTGCGATCCGGCTGTCCTGTATGCCATTCCGGAGAAGGACCGCACCCTCTGCTCGTTGATGCAGATCAAGATCGTCTTCTCGAAGCCCATGGATCAAAGCACGATCGATGGCGTGCCGGGGAATTTCTCCACCAGCGTGCCGGGCTTGAATGTCTCTCTGGCCGCGTACAAGGACCGTGACCTGATTGAAAACCTCGCAACGCTGACGCTCAGCGGCGCGCTCGTCACCGGCAGCTTCACCGTGACCGCGGGCGCGGCGGTGAAAGCGCTGGGCTCCGTCGCCCTGGCGGGGACATCGAGCGTCCCTTACACGGCTGACGTGACGCCTCCGGCCACGCCAACGGTGACAGGCCCTGCCTGCACGAACATCAAGCGGCCCACCTGGACCTGGAACGCGGATCCAGACGTCGCGGGTTACCTCGTGAATCTGGACGGCACGGGATGGGTCACGTGGGCGTCGACCAGCTATACGCCAACGGCCGATCTGCCGGACGGGCCTCACACTCTGGCGGTGCAGGCGGAGGACGGTTGCGGCAACTGGTCCACGAGCGGCAGCGCAACGATCACCGTCAACACCCAGGCTCCGCCCGCGCCGACCATGCATTGTCCGGCAACGACGAACGTGAAAAGACCGACGTGGACGTGGGACACTGTGCCCGGCGCGGTCAAGTATCGCACAAGCACGAACGAGCAGACGTGGACCGAAACGACGGGGACCAGCTACACCCCCTCGAACGATCTGGCCGATGGGAGCTATACGCTGTACGTGGAGGCCGAAGACGCTTGCGGCAACTGGTCAGTCAGCGCCACCTGCACGACCATCGTGCATACGCAGGGGCCTTCCGCGCCCACCATGCATTGCCCCTCCTGCACGAACGTGAAGAGACCGACGTGGACGTGGGACGCCGTCACTGGTGCGACCAAATATCACACCAGCACGGACGGGTCCCATTGGACTGATACAACGGGAACCAGCTACACCCCCTCGAGCGACCTCCCTGACGGCACCTATACGCTCTACGTGCAGACGGGTGATGCCAGCGGCAACTGGTCCCAGAGCGCAAGCTGCACGATCACCGTCGACACGGTGGCTGCCCCCTGCACCGGTCGATGCATTGCCCCGCGACGAGCACTTCGAAGAGACCGACATGGACGTGGGACCCCGTGGTCGGCGCGGCCAAGTATCGTTCAAGCTTCACGAATGGCGCCCCTTGGACCGAGACAACAAATACGAGCTTCACGCCGACGTACGATCTCGGCGTCGGGACAAACACCCTCTACGTGCAGGCGGGCGACGCCTGCGGGAATTGGTCTCCCAGCGCCAGCTGTACCGTCCAAATTCCTTCCTCCTGCGGGGCGTGCATCAACGCAATTCCGTGCTTTCCGAAGATCTGCCCGGTTGCCATCGATCCCTGCACGCCGTTCATCTGTACCGGCTGTCTCAACAAGCTCTGCACGCCAAAGATCTGCGCGGGCTGCCTCAACCAGGTCTGCCCGCCGAATCTCTGCATCAACTGCCTGCATATGCTCTGCCCACCCCAGATCTGCGGCAAATGCATTTCCGATATCTGTCCTCCTGCCATGTGTGCCAAGTGCATCACGTCCATCTGTACTATTCCGTTGGGCGGCTGCGCCGCCGCTGATTTGTCCGGCCCCATTAGGCGGCGGCTGCCCGCCCGCGATCTGTCCGGCCCCATTGGGCGGCGGTTGCCCGCCCGCGGTCTGTCCGGCCCCATTGGGCGGCGGCTGCGGCGGATCCATAGGCTGTCCGGCCCTCGGTCCGGTCCCCATCGATCATTTCTCCCAGGTCATGCAGCTGGTGTTCGACCCGGCACGGACCGGCAGCCTCAAGGAACGGATGGCATTACAGGAGGTCCAGGTAATCGCCAAGGTGATGCCGAAAGGAATGTGGAAGGCCCTGTCCATGATGATTGCGCGCATCGCAAAAGGCAGATTCCGTGGCTGAGAACGCCATTGCGGAGGAGGGGGGGCGCGGACCCTCCCTCCATCCCTTCATCACCCTGCGCGACGAGCATTTCGGCGCGCTCGTCTTCAACCCATACACCGGCGCGGAGCGTTCGTTCGCTGCTGCCGAAAGCGACGTCATCCGGAATCTCGACGGCCGCCGGGATCAGGTGACCCTCTCACGGATTATCGCCAGCCGGCATGGGTTCCCGCCCGACCAGGCAGCCGCGATCGTTGGGAACACATTGACCGCTCTCAGAGGCCTCCACGCTCTGGACGAGGAAGGCGGCGATGCGGGACGACCTGCCCCCGCGGCGGCGCCGGCCTGTGGAGCGACGCCTGCCTGTGACGGGATCCTGTCGGCGCCGAAGAGCGCCATCTGGGAGCTGACGCGCGCCTGCAACCTTGAATGCGTCCATTGCCTCGCGCGCGGGGGGGAAGACGTCACGCGCGAGCTGGACCTGCCCCAGCTCCTGCGCATCGTCGACATCCTCGAGGAGGCCAGGGTCCTGAGGCTTTTTCTGTCCGGCGGCGAGCCTTTCGTTTCGCCGTGGATACTCCCCCTCATCGAGCGGCTCTCGGAGACGAACATCTATTTCGATCTTGGGACGAACGGCTTTGACGTTCCGGAGGAGTTCTTCAGGAATCTCGACACCTACCGCCTGTTTCTGGTCCAGGTCAGCATCGACGGAATCGGCGACCGCCACGATGCATTCCGCCGACGGAAAGGGGCGTTTGCCGCCGCGGCGCGAACCATCAGGCGCCTTTCGGAGGCGGGCGTCGACGTGACGATCAGCACCACGGCGACGGCGGAGAACCTGGACCAGATCGAGGGCATTATCGACTTCGCTCTGCAGACGGGGTGCGCGGGCTTCAAGGCAATTGGTTTCGTCGCCGCCGGGCGGGGCAACGCCAACGCGTCCCGCTTGAAGCTGACCCGTGATCAGTACCGCGCGCTGGCGGCCCTTCTGGTGCGCAAGCAAGCTGAGCTTGCCGGCACGCTCAGCGTGGAGACGGGCACCACCATGAGCTTTCTCCTCGAGCCGCGCGCTCTCGACCCGGCACCCGCGCGCGAGGCCGGGCCGAAACGCCTCGGTTGCGCGGCCGGATCGGAGACGCTGTACATCGCGGCTGACGGCACGGCGTATCCCTGCCCCTTTTTCCGGGATTTCCCCCTTGGCAACTGCCTGCAGACGCCCCTGACGGAGATCTGGCGAAACGCGCCCTTTCTTACCTACTTGCGGACGCTCACGGACGCAAACGTTTCCGAGGAATGCCGGGCCTGCCCGCATCTCGGCGCCGGCTGCAACGCAGGATGCCGCGCGTCGGCGTACCTGGCGAGCGGGGACCTGTGCGGGATGGACCCCTCGTGCTTCCGGGAGCGTGCGCCCGCATGAGAAAGGTCGGCCCGGGCGCCGGGCGCGGTGCGCTGCGTCCGTGTTGACACGGGGGCTTCAAGTCGGTACCTTATCAATGTCATCAGGATGTCGCACGGCGGCATCTGACGTACGACGAACGAGTGTACAGGGCCCATCAAGTCCTCGCGTTGACCCCGCCCGGCGTGGCGCGCTACCGGTGGATTTCCACCGACAATTCACTCCCACCTGCCGGATAGATCAAAGGATCTCAATGACATTTTCCGACTTTTCCCTTTCTCCCGAGCTGGCCACGTCCGTGAGGCGCATGGGTTTCACGCAGCCGACGCCCATCCAGTGTGAATCGATTCCCGCGGCGATGGCAGGACGCGACATCCTCGCGAGCGCCGAAACGGGCAGCGGCAAGACCGCCGCGTTCCTCCTGCCCATCATGCAGCACCTCCTCCCGATGCAGCGAGGCGCCACCCGCGCCCTGATACTCGCGCCGACGCGCGAGCTGGCCGCGCAGATCGCGGAGCATTTCCAGGTGCTCGCGGCGGGCACCCGTCTCACCTGCGCCGCGATCTACGGCGGCGTCGGCATGGGAAGCCAGGAGCGCGCGCTGCGCCGCGGCGTGGACGTGATCGTCGCCTGCCCGGGCCGTCTCCTGGACCACATGCGCGGCCC
This sequence comes from uncultured Spirochaetota bacterium, assembly GCA_963781885.1. GTDB lineage: Bacteria > Spirochaetota > Spirochaetia > SZUA-6 > Fen-1364 > Fen-1364. The sequence continues at coordinate 31,551 of CAWAHW010000004.1, forward strand.
GCATGCGGATTTCTCCTCCCTCACGCACCTCGTGCTCGACGAGGCGGATCGCATGCTCGACATGGGCTTCCTGCCCGACATCCGCAAGGTGCTCGCGAAAATCCCCCGCAAGCGACAGACGCTCTTCTTCTCCGCCACCATGCCCTCCGCGATCGCGGAGCTTTCCCGGGAGCTGCTGGTGAATCCCGTGCGGATCAACATCGACCGCAAGCCGGCGCCTGCCTCCGGCGTCTCCCATGCGGTCTACCCCGTCTCCTCCGACCGCAAGTCCTGGCTCCTTCTCGCCCTGCTGGACCGGCAAATCACCGGCAGCGTGCTGGTCTTTACCCGGACAAAGCACCGGGCCAACCGCCTGGCGGAGTTCCTGGATGAGAACGGCGTGCGCTGCGCGCGCATCCACGGCAACCGCAGCCAGTCGCAGCGCACGGAAGCGCTCGCGGGATTCAAGAAGGGCAGCTTCAAGGTGCTCGTGGCAACCGACATCGCCGCGCGGGGCATCGACGTGGAAGCCCTGGGCTCCGTCGTGAACTTCGACGTGCCGCACCAGGCGGATGACTACATCCACCGCGTGGGCCGCACCGCGCGGGCGCATCTCACCGGGGACGCCTATACGCTCGTGTCCCCCGAGGAAGACAGGGATTTCGGCGCGATCGAGCGCGCCCTGGGCAAGCGCCTTTCGCGGATGACCGTGGAAGGTTTCGACTACACCTCAAAGCCAACGGCGGCGCGTGCCGCCGGATCGGCGCAGCGGACTCCCGTGCAGCAGCCGCGGCGGAATGGCGCCGCGCATCGGTATGCGGCGCCGGGCAACAGGGATCCACGCAGGCGAAGGTAAAGGAGACAGAATGAAAAGCGTTCATGAAGCGGTCGTCAAGGACATCGACGGAAAAGAGAGATCGCTCTCCGAGTTTGCGGGCAAGGTGCTTCTGATCGTGAATGTCGCGAGCAAGTGCGGCTTCACGCCCCAGTACAAGAATCTCCAGGCGCTGTACACGAAATTCGCACAGCGCGGCTTCGAGATCCTTGGATTTCCGTCCAATGATTTCGCACACCAGGAACCGGGCACCGAAGCGGAGATCAAGACATTCTGCAGCACCACCTACGGAGTCACCTTCCCGATGTTCGCGAAGATTTCCGTCAAGGGCAGGGAGATACACCCACTGTACGCGTTCCTGACGGAGAAGGCCACGAATCCGCAGTTCCCCGGCAAGATCACGTGGAACTTCAACAAGTTCGTCATCGATCGCAAGGGGGTCGTCGTGGCCCGGTTCGACTCCAAGGACGACCCGCTGGGCGACAAGATACCCCGGATGGTGGAGCTCACCCTCGACCGATAGTGCCTTCCGTACCGCGGGGCATGGGGCCGTCGCGCACCGGTTGCTACACGGTGCGCCGGTTGCTATACTGCGGTCATGACACGGCTGGTATTGCTTCGGCATGGCGAAAGTGAGTGGAACAAGGAAAACCGGTTCACCGGGTGGACCGACGTCGACCTGTCGGACAAGGGCAGGAGCGAGGCGAAGAGCGCCGGTCAGAGACTGCGCGCCGAAGGGTACGTGTTCGACCTCGCCTTCACCTCCGTCCTGAAGCGCGCCATCCGCACGCTGTGGATCGCGCTCGACGAAATGGACCTCATGTGGATCAAGGTCCAGAACAGCTGGCGGCTGAACGAGCGCCACTACGGCGGGCTGCAGGGCTTGAACAAGGCGGAGACCGCGTCGAAGTACGGCGAGGAGCAGGTCCACATCTGGCGCCGCAGCTACGACGTGCCGCCCCCGCCGCTGGAGGCAAGCGATCCGCGGCATCCGTCCCGCGATCCCCGCTATCGCGACCTCGCGCCAAAGGACCTCCCGCTCACGGAATGCCTGAAGGATACCGTCGCGCGCGCCGTGCCCTACTGGCATGATGCCATTGCCCCGGCCCTCCGCGCGGGAAAAAAGCTCATCATCGCGGCGCATGGCAACAGCATCCGGGCGCTGGTGAAGATGCTCGATTCCATCTCCGATGCCGACATCGCCGGGCTGGACATTCCCACGGGCATTCCCTTGATCTACGAGCTGGATGACGCGCTTGCGCCGATCAAGCACTACTACCTCGCCGACCAGGCGGAGCTGGAGAAGGCCGTGGCATCGGTCAAGAGCCAGGGCAAGGCAAAATAGCGGCCAAGAGCTTCCCCGAGGCTCCCGGGACACACCCATGACGACTCGGTATCGCGAGGTCACCCTCGGTCACATGCTCACCATCGCCTTCCCCCTGGTCGTCTCCCAGGGATCGGAGACGGTCATGCTCTTCTGCAACCGGTATTTCGTCTCATTTCTCGGATCGGATTTCATCCCCGCCTCCATGAGCGGCGGTCTCACGCAGTTCGTCTTCACCTCGTTCTTCGGTGGGGTCGTGGGGTACGTGAACGCGCTCGCCGCGCAGTACCACGGGGCGGGTCGGCCCGAGCGTTGCGTGCAGGCCGTCTCCCAGGGTTTGCTGCTCTCCGTCATTTTCTACCCCTGCCTTCTCGCGCTCATCCCGCTCGTGCATCGCGGTTTCGGCTGGGCAGGGCACGATCCGCATCTCATCGCCCTCGAGTTCGCCTATTTCCGCATCCTGATGCTCGGGTCGATGCTCTTTCTCCTGCAGGGCGTGCTCGCGGGCTACTTCATCGGGACGGGAAAGACGCGAACGGTGATGCTCGCCAGCTTTTTCGGCATCTTCGCGAATATTCCCATGACGTGGCTGCTGGTATTCGGGAAGCTTGGCGTTCCCCGGCTGGGCATCGAGGGGGCGGCCATCGGCACCCTCTGCGGATCGTTCTTCACGGTCGGCATTCTCTTCATCTCCTACCTGCGGAGTCCTCCCTACCGCGCCCATCACGGTAGCGGCGCGTGGAAGCCCCGACCGGAGCTCCTTGCACGGCTTCTTCGCTATGGCACGCCGGCAGGCGCGGAGACATTCATCAATGTCTTCGCATTCAACCTCTTCGTCCTCCTGATGCAGTCCTACAGCCCTTCGGTTGCCGCCGCCGTCACGATCACGTTCAACTATGACCTTGTCGCCTTCATCCCGATGCTCGGCGTCGGCGCGGCGGTGACGTCGATGGCGGCCCAGCGCATGGGCGCGGGCGACGTCCGGGGAGCGCGCCGCGTTGCATTTCTCGGTCTGCGCGTGGCGTGGGGGTACGCGGGCGTCATGATGGTCCTCTTTGTCACGGCCGCGCCTTTTCTGGTGAAGATCTTCTCGGGCGGCTTCACCTCCGGTGACGAGGCGATCCTCCCGCTTGCGCAGACGCTGCTGCGCCTTGCCGCGCTCTATACCCTCGGGGACGCGACGCAGGTGGTCTTTTCCGGGGCGCTCCGCGGCGCCGGTGACACCAAGTGGGTGATGATCATTTCCGGCACCCTGCACTGGATCATGGCGACCGGCTCATTCATCTTCATCCGCATCCTCGTCCTGCCGCCGGTCGCGGTATGGCTGTTCTTCATCGCGTTTGTCGTCTCCATGGGATTCGCGATGTACCTGCGTCACCGCCGCGGCGCCTGGCAGAAGATGCGCCTCGTGGAGAGCGCGCCGGCACTCCCCCTGGCATGAGCCGTCCCCTGCCCCGTGTAGGCCCGCGCCGGCATGTCGGTGGCGTCGAAGTATTGTTCGGATTGTGTCAATTGGAAAGGATGAGCGGTTAATCCGTCTTTGCGCCGCGCGCGGCGTCGATCTGGCCCGCCAGACGCGCCAGGCGCGTGTCACGGTCCGCGACGAATCGGCGTATGCCCTCAAGGAGCCACGCAGGAGAGAGATGCGCCTCGTCGAGCACCTCATCCACGGAGCCGCCGGTGCGCCAACGGTTGTCCCAGTCCGTGGAAAGCGCGTATTCCTCCGCGACCTTGTTGAAAAGCCAGTCGTGCATCAGCCAGCGCGCCTGCGTGGTCACAACGGTGGAATCCATCCTGTCGGCGTCGGAGAGCACCTGCCGCCGGTAGTCCTCGCCCTGGCGCGCGAAAAGCTGGGGGCTCGTCACGCAGACCAGCTTCACGTTGAGCGCGCGGAGGTCCGCGATGATCCGCACAAGACCCGCCACCGCGCTCGTGCCCTGCGCAATGACCACGCCGCCCCGGCGGGCGCGCGGGTCGAAGTCGCGGACGACGTACGCGCCGCGTGCCGCTTCGAAGTGGGAGGGCATGCCGAGCGCCGCCCTGTCGGGGATGACGATCGGGGGACGCGTGAGGTGCAAGGCGATGATGGGCACGTCGGTCGCAAGGGCCGCTCCCAGCAGCACCGGCACCTCGTTGTGCTCCCACGGGTAGAGATTGATGACGCGCCCCTCGGGAAAGAGCTGCGTCACCCCCGGTGAGAACACGCCGAAATGCGTGCGGCTGTCCTCCGCTGTCTCGGGGCCCGAATGCCCGGCGACATAGATGACCTTGCCGACCTTGAGCTGGCAGTCCTGCGCAAGCTGGCTGAAGAGACGCAGCGGACCGTACAGGAGATAGGAGAATGAGCCGTACGTGGAGGTGGCGCCCCAGAAACCGTCGAAAACCTTCTCTGGCTCCGTGGACAAGTTCACGCTCGCCATGCCGACCATGATGCCGGCGTTCGCAAACTCCGTGATCTCCTGCGTGAGGAGCGCGCCCTCCGGCGAGCCGTGACGGCCGAACCAGCCCCATCCCTTGAAGCCGTCGCGCCCCCGCGCGAAGCCGGCGATATTCGTGGACTCCGCAAGGTCTGCGGAAGAGGCGATGATCAGCGGCCGGCCGTACTCTTTCTCTCCGAAGGAATTGATCCATGCGCCCCACTTGGCAAGGGCGGCGCGGTTGGCTGCCGACGTGCCCGGCGCAACGTAGAGGTCCGCGGGATAGTTGCGATAGTCGAAAAGCCGCGCGTCCGTGAAGGGGTTTCCTTTTGCGCCGAGACGGAAGCCGGGGATGTCGCGCGGCACGCTTTCCCCCAGCTCCACGAGCCTTTCGGCGAGGTAGTCGACCAGCGCACCGTCGCGGTGCAGCACGTCGATGACGGCCGCGAGGTTCGCAAGGCATTCCTCCCGCACGGCCGCAGGATCTTTGGGCGCCGCACCCCCGACATTCACGAAATGCGCGCCGTATTTTTCCGCGAACTCGCGGCGCAGCTGCCAGAACTTGTCGTCATTCATCTTGTGCGGCGTCCCGTGCGACGCGGCGTCATAGGTGAGGTAGCCGCGACCCTTGCGCGTCTTGAACCAGGCAGCGCTGGGAAGCGATTCGGGATTCTCCGCCCGCACCAGCTCCAGGAGCGTCCGGGTCACGGGACCCCAGGCGCTTCCCTCCTCCGTGCCGACCACGCGCCAGCCGTGACCGCCGAACCAGTCGCGCGGCGTGCCGGGCACGGCGTCGCTCACCCGGTGCTCGTCGATGCCATAGTCGTTCCAGTCGACCACGTAGTAGAGATTGTCCAGCGCGAGGCCCCAGGCGGAGTTCATCGTCTCGTGGGTGACCCCGGGTGTAAGCCCCCCTTCCCCCTCGAAGATGAATACCTTGACGCCTTCCGCGCCGGCCCGTTTCAGCGCCACCGCCTCCCCGGCCGCTGCCGGGCTGCCATGACCGGAAGGGCCGGTGTTGAACTTCAGGAAGAGGCTCTTCCCTTCCATCTCCGCGTGGCCGGAGAGCCCCTTGTGCCGGCGGAGCATGGCGAGGTCCTCCCAGGTGAGCGTGCGCGCGGCGCCGCCGGGGACGGCGTACCGTGCATCGCCGGTCTCCCGGTGTTTCACCCGCAGAGCCTCGTTGAAGAGCGCGAGGGTGGCATAGATCATCGGCACCGTGTGCCCGGCGCCCAGCACGAACCGGTCGCCGAATCGCTTTTCCGGGTCCGGATGTCCCAGCGCATGACGCCGCCCAGGAGGGTCGCGATGAGGATGTGGAGCTTCGACCGGGAGCCGCCGGGGTGGCCGCTCTGTCGGTAGTTGAGCATGATGTCGAGAAGCTGCTCGATCAGATCCTTCGTCTTTTCCCACTGCGGGAAAAGCGGCTCGAGTGACCGACAGCTTGTCTCGACGTCATTCATTTCCATCAGTGAAGCAGCTTCTCCAGAGGGCTGTAGGCGAGGTCAAAACTTTCCGCGACCGCGCGGCAGGTGATGGCTCCGTCGAAGAGATTGATGCCCTTTGCAATGGCCCGGCTGGAGGCAGCGGCCGCTTCCAGTCCCTTGGACGCAATGGTAAGGCCATACGAATCGGTCATATTTGTCAAGGCTATCGTGGAAGTCTTTGCCACGGCGCCGGGCATGTTCGCGACGCAGTAGTGCACGATGGAATCCACGATGAATGTCGGCGCGTCGTGCGTCGTGGGGTGCGTGGTCTCCACGCATCCTCCCTGGTCCACCGCGACGTCGACGATGACGGAGCCCCTCTTCATGCTCGCCAGGTGCCCCTTGCGCAGGAGGATCGGGGCGCGCGCGCCGGCAACGAGCACCGCGCCGATGATCAGGTCGCTTTCCTCCGCGAGCTTCGCGATGTTCGCCTCGTTGCTGATGAGCGTCGTCACCTGGCCGCCGAAGAGGTCGTCCACGAACTCCAGCCTCTCGGGATTGAGGTCGATCACCGTCGTTGCCGCGCCCAGACCGACGGCGATCTTTGCCGCGTTCAGGCCCACGGTTCCCGCGCCCAGGATGCCGACCCTCCCCTTGTCCACGCCGGGAACGCCGCCGAGCAGGACCCCGCTTCCGTTCTGGGGATTCTCCAGGCATTTCGCGCCTTCCTGGACGCTGAGACGTCCCGCGATCTGGCTCATCGGTTTGAGGAGGGGAAGCGTATGATCGTCCGTCTCGATCGTTTCGTAGGCCACCGCGCGCAGCCCACGCTCCCGCAGCGCATCGGTGAGCGTCCGATCCGCGGCCAGGTGCAGATAGGTGAAGAGGATCTGGCCGGGATGGAAGCAGTCATACTCCGCCGGCTGGGGCTCCTTCACCTTCACGATCATGTCGGAGAGGGCGAAAATCTTCCGCGGGTCATCGACGATCGCGGCCCCCGCTCGCGCGTAGTCCGCATCGTCGAAACCCGCGCCGCGACCCGCCCCTTCCTGGATGGCCACGGTATGGCCGTTCTCCACGTATCGACGAGCCGACGCGGGCGTGAGCCCGACGCGGTACTCGTGACGCTTCACTTCCTTCAGACAGCCTATCCTCATCTCATCCCCCTGCCTTTGCGAGCCCCTCATGAAATCCCCTGACGATCAGGAAACCCGTTCGTGCACCCGGGTCCTCGACACCCCGGGATGCGTCCTTGTGGTAGAAACTTTTTCCGTGGGCGGGCTCCATGCCGCGCGTGGCTTCCATTCCGTCTTTTGCGGCCGTTTCGGCGGCGAGGAGGGCATCCGCAAGGGCGAGCTTGACGGTCCGGCGAAGCGCCTCGGCCGCGGGAGAAAGCGCGTCCAAGATGGTCTTTTCCCCGAGCTTCGCCTTGCCCCGTTCCATGATCCCCTGGACGAATGCCTCGAAAAAGGCGGCAAGCGCCGCGACGTCGATGTCCTGCCGACCGGCAACGGCCTTCCCGCCCTTCATGAATCCAGTGGCCACGAGCGTCCCCATGGTGGAGGGGGCGGCTTTTGCGACGGCCATGCCGACCTTCAGGAAGCACTTTCCGACGTCGGTCTCCGTGGACGCCGCCATCTCCACGTCCGCGGCGTGAAAGGCCTTTGCCATTGTCAGGCCCAGGTCGCCGTCTCCCATGAGGCTGTCCAGCTCCGTGAGCCGATCCTTGTCGGCATCCACCAGCTCCCGCATCCGGCGAAATACAGCCGGGAGCTCACGCGCGGCGAATGTTGTCATGAAAGCCTCCTACAGCGGAATCTGGCCCTGCTGGAAGAAAGGCGTGCTCGCGGGGCGCGCAAGGAGCTGCCGGAGCTCGGCGTCCAGCCGCAGGAGGGAGATCGACATGCCCGCCATTTCCATTGACGTGGCGAACTCCCCCGCGTACACGCGGAACACGCCGATACCTTCCCGCGCCAGGATCTGTCCGATGCGGCGATACGCGATGTACAGCTCCTCCGCCGGCGTCCCACCCAGGCCGTTCACGAGCACGGCGACCTCGTCGCCGCGGCGGTACGGCAGATCGCCAAGCAACGGCTCCATCATCTCATCCACGATGGCATCCGCCTTCTTCAGCTTGCCCCGTCTCACGCCGGCCTCGCCATGGATGCCCATGCCGATCTCCATCTCCTCATCGCCGAGTGTGAATGTGGGCTTGCCGACTTCAGGGATGATGCACGGCGAGAGGGCGACGCCCATGGTCCGCACGTTCGCCGCGGCTTTCTCCGCCACCCGCTTCACCTCTGCGAGCGGGGCAAGCTCGTCCGCCTTTGCCCCGGCGACCTTGTAGACGAAAACGATGCCCGCGACGCCGCGGCGCTTGTCTTCCTGTCCCTTTGGCGCCGAGGCGACGTCCTCTGCCGCGGCAAGGGACTCCACGTGGATCCCTTCCACGTCGGCCATCTCGGCAGCCATGTCGAAGTTGATCACGTCGCCGCTGTAGTTGCCGTAGATATAGAGCACGCCGGCGCCGCCATCGATTGCCTTCGTCACGTTCAGCATCTGCTCGGCGCTCGGGGACTGGAAAACGCCGCCCACGGCGCAGCCGTCCAGCATTCCGTCACCGACGTAGCCGACGAAAAGGGGAAGGTGGCCCGAGCCGCCGCCGGTGGAGAGCCCCACCTTGCCCTTCCGCGGGGAGCCGGCCTTCACGATGCAGCGCAGGTCGTTTGCAACCGAGACGATCCTTGTGGGATGCGCGGCGATGAGGCCCTGGATCATCTCATCCACGAAATCCTCCGGCCTGTTCATGAACTTCTTCATGGTTCCTCCAATCGTCAGAAGCTCTTCAGCCCCGGGCCCGATCGCTGGGAGATGTGCCAGGGGATGAATTGTCTTTCCAGGAGCCGCACAAGGTAGTACTGGCTCAAACCCAGGAGGGCGAGGACGACGATGACGGCAAACGCAAGGCTCATGTGGAGCTCGCCCGTCTGGATCTGCAGGTAGTAGCCCAGTCCCGTGTCCCCTCCGATCCACTCCCCGACCGTCGCGCCCACCGTGGCGTTCACCGCGGCCCAACGGAAACCGACGAATATCTGCGGAAGGGCGGCGGGAAGACGTATTCGCAGGAAGGTGGCCGTCTGGCCCGCGCCGGTCGTACGCGCGAAGAACGAGAGCTCCTGGCTCATCGACATGAATCCCAGGATGCAATTGAGCAGGATCGGGAAAAAGCAGACGAGGAACGTGATCAGGATCTTCGGCGTGATGCCGAAGCCGAACCAGGTGATGAAAAGGGGGGCGAGCGCGATCTTCGGCACGAGCTGGAACGCGACGACGCCGGGATAGAAGGTGCGCTTCATGATGGGCGAAAAGGCGATCAGCAGGGAAAGCGGGACCCCGATGAGGATCGCCAGGACGAAGCCGCCGTAGCTTTCGTAGGCGGTGACGCCCAGGTAGCCCAGCATGAACGGGAAGTGGAGCACGAGCTGGACGACGACGGAGACCGGCCCGGGCAGGATGTAGGTCGGGACGCGGAGAATGTCGACCAGTACCTCCCAGAGGACGAAGAAACCGAGTATGCCGAATATCGTCACGCGGATGTCGTTGGCCTTCCTCGACCCGCCCCGGTGCGCCGACCGCCCGCCAACATTCCTTTTTCCGCGGAACCCCCCCGCGGTGCCGGCCCGGTCAGCCATTACATGCCCTCCTGGCGCTGCGAGATGTGCCACCGCAGGAGCCGCCCCTCCACGAGGGCGACGAGACCGTACAAGGCAAGCCCGAGCGCCGTGAGGACGATGATGGAAGCAAGCGCGAGGTCCGTGCGGAACGCCCCCGAGGAAACGGCGATGTAGTAGCCCAGACCCGCGTTCCCGCCGACCCATTCGGCGATCGTGGCGCCGACGGTGGCGTTGATCGCCGCGCCCTTCAGACCGATGAACACCTGGGGCAGCGCGGCGGGGAACCGGATCTTCCAGAACGTCCGCAGCGGGCTCGCGCCCGTGGACTGGCTGAAGAACTCCAGGTACTCATTCAGAGAGAGGAAGCCGAAGACGGCGTTGATCAGGATCGGGAAGAAGCAGACGAGAAAGACGACGACCATCTTCGAGCTGAACTGAAAGCCCAGCCAGACGACGAAAATGGGGGCAAAAGCGATCTTCGGGACCATCTCCAGCGTCACCGCGGCCGGGTAGAGCGTCTGGCGCATGAAGCGCGAAAAGGCGACGAGGATGGAGAGCGGGATCGCGAGGGCGGCGGAGATCGCGAAGCCCACCAGCGTTTCCACCGCGGTCGCCAGTGTATGGTGGCCGATGACGCGTATGTTCGTGACAAGCTGCGTGACGACGCTGGAAAACGCGGGAAGGATGTAGCGGGGTATCTTCAGGACCCGCACCGCCGCCTCCCAGAGGGCGCAGAAAAGGATGACGGCGAGCATGGGGAGCCACGAGCCTTTGACCGACCGCATGAATCGCGAGTCCATCGTGTGCATGTGCGGCGGCCTCAGACGACCCCGTACCCCATGAAGACCTCCTTGATCTCGGCTTCATGGCGCGCGAACTTCTCGCTCTTCAGGACGGAAAAATCCCGCGGCCGGGGGAGGTCGATGTCGATCGTCCGATCCACCATACCGGGGCGCGGGGTGATGAGCACGACGCGGTCGGAGAGCTGCACGGCCTCCCCGATGTCGTGCGTGACGAAGACGAGCGTCTTGCGCGTCGAAAGCCAGAGCCGCTCGAGGTCGCGGCGCAGCTGCTCGCGCGTCATGGCATCCAGGGCGCCCAGCGGCTCATCCATCAGGATCAGCGGGGGATCGTGGATGAGCGCCCGGCAGAAAGCGGTGCGCTGCTGCATGCCCCCGGAAAGCTCGTAGGGATGCTTGTGGAGAAAGTCCTTCAGCCCGACCGACGTGAGGAGCTGGACGGCCTTGGCTTCATACGCGGCGCGATCCAGCTTGCGCATCTCGATCTGGAGAAGCACGTTGCCCAGCACGTCGCGCCAGTCGACCAGCACGGGGCTCTGAAATACGATGCCAATGTTGGTCTGGGGCTCGCGCACCTCCCTGCCCTCGATTGCGATGGCGCCCTCCGTAGGCTCGACCAGGCCCGCGATCATCATGAGCAGGGTGCTCTTGCCGCAGCCCGAGGGCCCGAGCAAGGAGACGAACTCCCCCCGCTTCACCTGGAGACTCAACGGTCCCACCGCGTGCACGGCGTCCTTGCGCGACGCGAACACCTTCTTCACCGCGTCCAACCTGATGGCATCGTCCAAAACGTGGGCTCCTCTTTCCGGCGCGTGAGGGAGGCATCGGCGTCACCTTCGCCTCCGGGAATACGGTTCCTCTGATCGGCGGGTGCGGAGGGGATCCGACCGCGCCGCACCCGAATGCGGCGCGCGGCGGGACCGCCGCGCGCCCGGAATCTCCTATTTCAAGAAGTCGTTCGTGTAGAATTGGGACGCCTGCATGGTCGTCTGGAGCCCCGAGAACTTCTGCAGGAGGCTCTCCGCGCTTTCCCAATCCTTCGCGACGTTCAGCCCCAGCACCTTGTCGGTGTTGTTGGGAGAGTAAAGGATGGACAGGGTCACGTCCAGGACGGTCCGCGCCTGCTTTGCATCGACGGCGGCGCCGCCGGCCCACCGAACGAGGGACTGGATGCACGCATCGGGGTCGGCCTGTGCCGCCTGGATGGACTGCACCGTGGCCTTCACGAAGCGCCGCACGAGGTCGGGATTGCTCTTCACGAGGTCGGTGTTCGCCACGATGGAGTATCCCGGCTGGTACACGCCGTAGGAGGAGTACGGGATTTCGACAGGCATCTGGCCGCCCTCGGCCACGATTTGCGCGGGCTTGTCGTCGATGCCGCCGAGCATGGCAGGCGCAAGACCCTGGAGGTAGCTTGCGACGAGGGCGTTTTCAGAGACGTTCACGAGCTCGATGGAGCTGGGATCGACGCCGGCGTTCTGCGCCGCGACGGCGAAGAACGTGTTCACGCCGGCGCCCGCCGTCGTGAGGACCTTCTTGCCCACGAGGTCCTTGAATGTCTTGATGCCGGAATCCGGCCGCGCGAGCACGGCGTCCGTGCCCATCGCGTCGACCTCCATGACGGAGATCACCGGGGCAGCCTGCGCCGCGAGGTTCATCATCGTCGCCGACGAGACGTAGGCGAAGGTGTCTTCCTTGTTCGCGACGAGCCTCACCGCGTTGCCGGAGCCGTTGCCCTGGCGCACGACGAGGTCGATGCCCTGCGCCGCGTAGAACCCCTTGTCGATGCCCAGGAAAAAGATGCCGTGGGACCCGTAGAAGAGCCAGTTCGTGCGGAGCGTCACCTTGTCCATGCCCGGTTTCGCGGACTCTTTCGCTCCGTTTGCGAAGACGGCCCCGACCAGACAAATGCCCAGCACGACCGCGAGCATTGTGACGACCAACCTTTTGCGAATCATACGAGACCTCCTCTGCACACCCATTCGACGGGTAGAAACTCTACCCCCGCCCGGTCACACCTGACGACGAACGATCGGCCGCGGTTTCCGAGCTTCGCCGCGGCCGCTCATCACCTATTTGATGCCGAACTTCTTCTCCGCTTCGCCGAAGACCTTGTCGAAGATCGCGAGCACCCCGTCGAGCTCCGTACGCGCGATGTTCAGCGGCGGGATGAGCTGCAGGCGGTTGTGGTAGTAGCCACCCTTCTCGAAGACGAGTCCCTCCGCGACGCACCGCGCCAGGACGAATGCGCTCTCCTGCGCGGCAGGCTCCTTCGTCACGCGGTCCCGCACCAGCTCGAGCCCGGTGTAGATGCCCTTCATGTTGATGTGCCCGAGCAGGGGGTGGCGCTTCTGCAGCTCCTGGAGACCCTTCAGGAAGTACGCCCCCGTCTCGTTCACCTTCTGGAGAAATGCGGGGGAGGAGACGACGTCCAGGACGTAATTGCCCGCGGCGCAGGCAAGCGCATTTCCCGCCTGCGTGGAGACGTGGGCACCCGGCCCCCATTCCTTCAGGATTTCCTCCCGCGCGATGACCGCGGAGATCGGCACCCCTCCCCCGAGAGCCTTGGAGGTGAGGATCATGTCCGGCTCGATCTCCGAGTGCTCGAATGCCCAGAGCTTTCCCGTGCGGCCCAGACCCGTCTGTATTTCATCCACGATGAGGAGGATGCCGTGCTTGTCCGCGATCCTCCGCAGCTCCTGCAGGTATTCCTTGGGGGGGATGTAGTAGCCGGCGGAGCTCTGGAAAGGCTCCACAAGGATTGCCGCCACGTTGCAGATGCCGTTCATGCCGTCCGTGTACGGGGTTTCCTTGCTGTCCAGGAGCCGGTCCAGAGTGCGGATCTCCTCCATGCCGAAGCCGGGAAACTTGTCCGTCGGCAGGCGGTACTCGTGCGGGAACGGGAAGTGACCGACCGCCGTGTCGGGGAGCACGGGATAGAAGAACTCCTGGAGGCCACCCTTGCCCGTGAGCCCCATGGTGCCGTACGTCACGCCGTGATAGTCGCCGTACGCGCTGAGGATGTACGGCTGCCCCGTGTAGTAGCGCGCGGCACGCACCGCCAGCTCCGTCGCATCGGAGCCGGTGACGCCGAAGATGACCTTCGTCTTGCCGGAAATGCGCGAGTTCTTGCAGAGCTTCTCGGCAAGCTGGATGCGCTGGGGATGGGGGAGATCGAAATAGTGCGTGAGCTTCCCCGCCTGTTCCTGGATGATCCGCGTGATGTCTTCATTGCACTCGCCGAGTGACGACACAGAGAAGCCAGACAGCAGGTCCAGGTACTCCTTGCCGTCGACGTCGTAGAGGTGGGCGCCCTTTGCCCGCTCGATGATCGGCGGCACGTCGAACAAGCCCCAGCCGATGCTCCCGAATGACTCGTACTGCTGCCACTTCCGCGCCCATTCCTTGCCTTTTGGGCCGAAGGGCGATTTCTCGATCCGCTGGGCGAGGATCTCATCCGTCACCTTCAGCTTTTTTCTCTGGTTGATCTGACTCTCACGCGCCTTGTTGGTCATCGCACGCCTCCGTTGGTGAAATGTGTGTTCCGATCTCGGGCTTCAAATCTCTACAAGGCCATTCGGACGAACGCCGCGATGCTCTCTTCGGTTATCTCGCGCGGATTGCCCGCCTGGAGATCCTTCGTGCGGTTCTTCAGAATGGCGAGGATGGAAGGCACGGCCTCCTTCGTGACGCCGAGGTCCGACAGCCGGGCAGGGATGCCGATGTCGTGCAGCAGGGAGCGCACGCGCAGCACCGCCTTTTTTGCCGCCTCGTCCGTGCCGAGCGTCGCCACGTTCTCCCCCAGGGCCTGGGCGATCCGCGCCAACCTCACCGCGCTCTCCGCGCGGTTGAACTCCATCGCGTAGGGGAGAAGCAGGGCGGCGGTCTCTCCGTGATGGGTCTTGAAAAGGGCGCCGACTGCTTCGCTCACGTGGTGTCCAATGACCACGTCCACGGCGCTGATGGCGATGCCGGCCAGGCTGCTCGCCCAGCCCATGGCCAGCCGGTGCTCCAGATTCCGTCCGTCCTGCGTGGCCGCACGCAGGTGCTCTCCGCAGAGCCGGATGGACTCCAAGGCCAGGAGATCGGAAAAGGGGGTGGCGCGCTTCGTGAGGTACGCCTCGATGCCCTGCGCCAGCACGTCCCCGCCTGCTTTTGCGGTCAGGTCCGGACGGGTCGTGCTCATGAGCTCCGCGTCGATGATGGCGACCAGTGGAATGATGTAGTCGCTTGCAAAGCCTTCCTTGAGGCGCGCCTTTTCATCGCTGATGACGGCGTACTTCGTGACCTCGCTGCCCGTGCCGGCCGTGGAAGGCACCCCGATCAGGGGAAGGACCGGCCCGGTGATTTCCTTGCCTCCCACGTAGTCCCAGATGTCGCCGCCGTGCCGCGCCAGGACCGCGATGCCTTTCGCCACGTCGAGGGCGCTTCCGCCGCCAAGCCCGATCACCAGGTCGATCTTGTCGGCACGCGCCAGCGCTCCCCCCTGGTTCACGGTGTCGCGGGACGGGTTGGAATCCACCTTGTCGAAAAGCTCCACGGAGACCCCCGCCTGCTCGAGGGAGCGAGTGGCTTTTGCCGTGTAGCCCGCTTCCTTCATGCTCTTGCGCCCGGTAACGAGCAGTGCTTTTCTGCCAAGCCTTCTTGCCTGATCGCCAAGGAGTTGCAGTGCCTTTTCGCCGGCGAGAATCCGGGTGGGTGAATACGATTCAAATCCAAGCATTGCAGCCTCCATAACAATCTGGATGAACGATAACGATAAACGAAATCGTTATCGTTAATTGACACACTCTAAACATGTCCGGTCCAATCTGTCAAGAAAAATATTAAAAAATATCAGTTTTGCTTTGTTAATTTTCGCTTAAGTCTGCATGTTGACAAATGTGAAAGTTTCCTATAGCATACTTTAACGATATCGGAAATCGTAAAAGCGAGAGACAAAGGGAGGCGAAATGCGGGAATCCTACTATTCTGCGGCGGAGCTGCAAGTACTGCGCGCGCTGAGCGTTCCAACGCTTGCAAACGCCCTGGAAACATTCAAGGTGACGAATCCAAACGACGGCTGCTGCGATTCCTCGATTCTCTGCCGTTTTCCCGCGCTCCCGATCATGGTGGGATACGCGGTGACGTCGAAAGTCACTACCGACCAGCCCATGGGCAAAGCCATGCGCGGCATCGACGAACACGCGTACTGGGACTTTGTCGCGGGGCTGCCGGGCCCGAAGATCGCTGTCTGCCGGGACGTGGACACGCCGGTTCACGGGGCAATGTGGGGAGAGTTCAACTCGAATGTGCACAAGGCCCTGGGATGCGAAGGGGCGATCGTGGACGGAGCCGTGCGCGATCTGGACGGCGTTGAAAAGCTCGGCTTCCGGTTCTTCTCGCGCCACGTGCATCCCTCCCACGGCAACGGGCTTTTCATCGACTATGGCGGGTCCGTCCGCATCGGGGGCCTGGAAATCGCGACCGGCGACCTTCTCGTCGCGGACCAGCATGGCATTATGCGCATTCCCGAATCGGTGCCCCTCAAGGAGCTCGCGGAGACGGCGCGGGAAATCGACAGGCTGGAAAGCGAGGTCTTCGCGCTGTGCAAGTCTCCTTCATTCTCCGTGAACGACCTGAAGGCGCTCGACGCGAGCGTCATGAAGCGCTGGCCGGATCCGTTGCGCGGAAGGGCCCCGCAGGGGCAGCGGCACCATTGATCGCCGTGCTATCATCGACCCTCATGCATGGCAGGGAGCGGACCTGATGGGCGTCACGCTCAAGGAAATCGCGAAGATGGCGGGGGTCTCCGCCACCACTGTCTCCCGTGTGCTGAATGGAAAGGCGCCCGGCAACATGAGCCGGGAGACCCTGGAAAAAGTCACCCGCATCGTGGAGCTCACCGGCTATGCGCCGAATCCCGTTGCAAGCTCCCTGCGCAGCGGCTCCAGCAAGGTGATCGGAATCGTCCTGCCCAGCAGCACGAACCCGTACTACGCCCAGCTGGGCTCCTTCATCGAGAACGAGGCCTACAACAACGAGCACCTCATCTTCGTCTGCAACTCCAACTCCGACGTCGCGCGGGAGCGCCGCTATATCGAGGCGCTGAAGAACCACCGGGTGTCGGGCATCCTCCTCTGCAGCACGGGTCTCACCAGCCAGGAGATCCAGGGCCTGCGGGAGGAGAACGCGCGCTGCGTGCTGCTGGACGAGGAAGTAAAGGACTACCAGGGCGACATCGTCGTGGGCGACGACTGGAGCGGCGGCCGCATGGGCGCGGAGTACCTCTACGGTCTGGGCCACCGGGAGATACTCGTCATCCTGGGACCCGAGCAGCTCAGCTCCACGAAGAACAGGCTGGCCGGTTTCCTCTCCTTCTTCGCGTCGATCCCCGATGCCAAGAACACGATCACGAATGGGGACTTCACCATCCAGTCAGGGTACGTCGCCGTGAGCGAGAAGCTTCGCCGCGCGCCGTTCACCGCGGTCTTTTCCTTCAACGACCTGATGGCCATCGGCGCCATCCACGCGCTGCAGACCAGCGGCGCGCGCGTCCCTGCCGACGTCTCCGTAATGGGCTACGACAACATTTTCATCGATCCTTACGTCTCGCCCGGGATTACGACCGTTTCCACCCCCCTGGACGAGCTGGCACGCACCGCCGTGGCCGCGGTCATTCACAACCCCTCGCAGCCCGCCGTCGCCCTGGGAAGGCGGACCATACTCCCGCGGATCATCGAGCGGGAATCCTGCGGACAGGCTGCCCGCGGGACCTGACCCCGCGCGCGCGGAGAATCGCTACACCCTGCCCTTCCAGGCCGGCAGCCGGGTCATCATGTCCCTTGCGGAAGCCTTGGCCGCGTGCTCTTCGAAACCCTGCGTTTTCATGATGAAGGCCGCCAGGGACGCGAGCTTTTCATCGTAGGACTGCATGCTCCCATCCGTCCGCGCACAATGGACGCAATAGTCCCTCGTCACGTCCCCCGCGGCAAAATGTTCCGGCTTGGTCATGGGCATGCCGCATGAAATGCAGTCCTTCATCGGTTCCTCCTGCTCCCTTTCTGTCATTCGACCGCAGCCGTCGGCCGGGCCGAATAGTCCGTGATGCCCAGCCTGTTTCCGAACGGGTCGTCGAACTCGGCGGCGAGTCCCGTTGCAATCTGGAATGGCGCGGTGACGAACCGGACGCCGCGGGCCTCCAATCTGGCGAACTCCTCCCGGACGTCATCCACGGTGAACCATATGGCAGGACGGGAGTCCGGCCGCGCGGTAAGAATGATGGCCGGTTCCTGCGTGCCGACCCTGAAGCCGGTCATGCCCTTTGACGAGAAATCGAACTTCACATCGAGGCCGAGCACACCCTGATAGAACTCCTTGCCGCGTAACAGGTCGTCTGCCGGAAGAAAGAAATTGTCATAGTCCTTCATCGTTTCACCCCTTTTTCTCCGCCAGCGCGGAAATGAGACCATAAAAGTGCTCCACCAATGCCGGGCCATGCCGCTTCAGCACGGACTGGCCAGGCGCCGCGAACGAGTCGGCGTGGGAGACGTAATGATGGACCAGACCGATCCAGGTGTTGAAAAGCAGGTGAAAAGGCATGTCCCGAATCACTCCCGCGGCGGATTCACGCTCGACCGCCTGGCTGAGGTGAAAGGAAATGGCGGACTGGATCATGACGACGGCGCTTTTCGCACGCGGGCTGAGCACCGACTCCTCCATCACAAGCCGCGCGTACAGAGGCTCGAACTCCGCCAGCCCCTGCACGTGGGCTTCCAGCAGCTCCTTCACGCCGGCGCCGGATTCGGAAAGCTCGTGGATGCGGCGCGCGACACGGGTGCCAAGCTCGTCGACAACCGCCTCCAGGAGATCCTCGCGCGAGGGAAAGTGGACGAAGACCGCCCCGTGCGAGACGCCGGCCTCGACGGCGATGTCGGAGGTGCGGGCGGCCGCCAGCCCGTCGCGCGCAAAACGGTCGAATGCCGCGTTCATGAGGAGATGCCGGGTCCGGCTTTTTCTCTTTGATCGAATGCTCTCAGTAATCATACTGACTCCAAACTCACTGAGTTTATACTCAGTTTATAGCAACAAAGACTGACTGTCAAGCGCTTTTTCTGACGCGGACTCGGGGCGCCGCCTGAAACTAGGTATCAGTAAAAATCGTGGCTCGCTCCCGTGAACGTTCCCGATGTCGTGGCCAGATCGGGCTTCCAGAACGAATCGGCCACGACGTGGACAACCCCCTCGGACACCTGGAGACGCCCCGTCACGCCGAGCAGCCAATTGGTGAGGATGACGGTCCTGAATTTCTGGAAGACCTTGCTCCACACGACGAGATTCGCAAACCCTGTCTCGTCCTCCAGCGTCATGAAAAGCACGCCAGATGCCGTGCCCGGCATCTGGCGGCAGATCGCGGACCCCACGAAGGAAACCCTTTCACCGTTCTTCATTCGGGAAACGGCTGCCGCATCAGGAAGTCCTTCGCTGTCGAGCCGGCCGCGGAACTGCTCCATGACATGCCCACGGGGGCTCTGATCGGAGGCGTTGTAGTCCCATGACACCTCCTCAGAGGGGGTCAGGCGGCGCAACGCGGGGAGGCTTTCCTCGGGCTCGATGAGGATGGCCTCCGGGGGTCGATGCGGGTCGAGCACGCTCCAGAGGGCTTCACGGCGATGATTGCCGAAGCCGTCAAATGCTCCCACGGCCGCCAACCGCTCCAGGGAATCGCTGGGGAGCCGACACCGCGCCGTAAACTCCGCGAGCGATGCAGGGTGGCCTGTTTCGCGGAGCTCACGGATCTTTTCCCAATCGGCCTTGCGGAAGCCTTTGACGTAGCGCAACCCGATGCGGACGGCATGGCCGGATGCGGGATCCTCCTCCAAAAGGCATTCCCAGTCGCTTGCAAGCACGTCAATGGGCAGGAACCTCACCCCGTGCCGTTTCGCGTCGTCGATGACCGTTGCCGGCGAATAGAAGCCAAAGGGCCACGCGTTCAGCAGGGCGCAGGCAAAAACCGCGGGGTAGTGCTGCTTCACGTAAGCCGTTGCATAGGCAATGAGGGCAAAGCTCGCCGCGTGGGATTCCGGGAACCCGTATTCACCGAACCCGCGGATCTGTGCAAAAACCCTTTCTGCAAACTCGGCTTCTATTCCCTTCGCCACCATGCGGGAAACCAGCCTCTCATGGTGCTGATCGATGCGGCCCTGCTGTCTCCAGGCTGCCATGTCGCGACGAAGCTGGTCCGCCTCACCCGGCGTGTAGTCGGCTGCAACCACCGCGAGCTTCATCACCTGCTCCTGAAAAAGGGGAATGCCGAGGGTCTTGCCGAGCACGGGCTCGAGGCTTGGATGCGGGTACGTCACTTTCTCTTCTCCCGCGCGTCGGCGCAGGTACGGATGGACCATGCCGCCCGTGATGGGACCGGGACGGACGAGGCTTATCTCGATCACCAGGTCGTAGTAGCTCCGCGGCTTCAGACGCGGCAGCATGGCCATTTGCGCGCGGCTTTCAATCTGGAAGACTCCCACGGTGTCCGCCCGGCAGATCTGGGAAAAAACCTCCGCGTCATCCGGCGGTATAGTTGCCATGGAAAGGGACACGCCGCAATGCTTCTCCAACAAGCGGAAGGAATAATCCAGATGAGTGAGCGCGCCCAGACCGAGCAAGTCGACCTTGAAGAGATTCAGCGCTTCGATGTCGGTCTTGTCCCATTGGATGACGGTACGGTCCGGCATGGTGGCGTTTTCAATGGGCACGATGGTGTCCACGGGTTCGCTGCCCAGGAGGAAGCCTCCCGGGTGTATCGACAGATGACGGGGAAAGCCGACGATCTCCCGGGACAATTCGAGCACGTTCCTGTTGACGGGTGCATCCATGTCCAAGCCCGCCGCCGCGAGAAGGGCATCCTTGCCTCCTTCCCAGTGAGCCATCAGCTTCGCGCAGCGGTCCAGGGCGATCTCCGGTACGCCGAAGGCCTTGCCCACTTCCCGGACGGCCGACCGTGACCGGTAGCGCACCACGTTTGCGACCATGGCTGCCTTGTCGCGTCCGTATGTGGCGTACATGTGCTGGATGACCTCTTCCCGTCGATTATGCTCGATGTCCAGGTCGA
Organism: uncultured Spirochaetota bacterium; assembly: GCA_963781885.1. GTDB lineage: Bacteria > Spirochaetota > Spirochaetia > SZUA-6 > Fen-1364 > Fen-1364. Next base: position 52,097 of record CAWAHW010000004.1, read on the forward strand.
TGTCGGGCGGCTCTGCCCTTTCGCGGGAAAGGAAACGCTCGAACAGGAGATTCATTTTGACCGGATCAATTGCCGTGACGCCCAGGCAAAAGCAGACGGCGGAGTTGGCGGCGGATCCGCGTCCCTGGCAGAGTATGCCCTGCTCTGCACAATAGCGGACGATTTCCCTCATCGTGAGGAAGTATCCGCAATAGCGCAGCTCCTCGATGAGCGCAAGCTCTTTCTCGAGCTGTTTGCTCACGATCTCGGGGACTTCCCCTCCGTAACGTCCCTTCGCGCCTTCAAAGGTCAGCGTGCGCAGCCACTCCGCCGTGGTGAGGCCATCCGGCACGGACTCATCAGGATAGCGGTACTCAAGCTCGGCGAGCGAGAAAAGGCATCGGTCCGCGACTTCCCGGGTCCGCTGGATGAGCTCAGGCGAGTCGCGATACAGGGCTGCAAACTCCACGGGAGCGCAGAGGGCATGCTCCGCATTCGGATGTAGCCTTGTTCCGGCCTCCCGCAGCGTGCACCCATGCCTGATGCATGTCAGGACGTCCTGGAGCTTCCGGCGGTCGGGGTGGTGGTATAGCACCTCGGTGACCGCGACAAGAGGCATGCCGAGACGGGCCGCGGCTCCTCTGGTGGCGCGTTCGCGCGCGACGTCATCAACCCACCGATGACGGCAGATCGCCGCAAAAAGGCGGTCCCCGAATGCTTCGTGGAGGGAGCCGGGGCCGCGCGCGTCCGGGGCACCGGGGATGCGGTCATTGATCCACACGGCACAGAGGCCGGATGAATGCGCGCAGACTTCATCCCATGACACCGAAAACCGACCCTTGACGCCGCGGAGATGACCCCGCGAGAGGAGATGGCACAGGTTGCCGTAGCCGCCCCTGTTTTCAGAAAGGAGGAGGATTGAGGCGCCGTCGTCGATCGACACCTGGGCGCCGACGATCAGCCGTATCCCCGTTTCGCGCGCGGCCTCGAATGCCCGGACGATGCCATAGAGGCCATTGCGGTCCGTGACGGCGACAGCCGGCAGGCCGTACCCGGCCGCCGTGCCGACAAGCTCGTGCGGATGACTGGCGCCTTCCAGGAAGGAAAAGTTGCTCTTGCAGCAGAGGGGAACGTATGTCGGCACGGCTTCAGTCAATCGACGACACCTTGCATCCAGCAGGCATTCGTGTGCCGGTCCACAAAGAGCCAGAGACAACCGGCGTCCGTCCCCTGGAAATAATAATCGCGGAGAAAGGGCCCCTTCTCCCCTTCGTCACCCCACCATTCACCCGAGACGACGAACGGACCTGCCATTGCGCCCAGCGTCGGACGTCCCGGGGGCATCTGCATCGGCGCGCAGAGAATTCTCCTGACCGCCCGGGCCGGCCCTTCAATCTCCCGTGATCCGGATGGGGCCTGGGGACGCTGAAGCGGCACCCATGTGAAGGACCTTTCGGGAAGATATGAATCGCACAGGCGCGCGCTGGTCACGCTGTTATTGCCGAAACGAGCGCAAATGAGTGCAAAAGCGCGTGCCCCGGAATCCAGGTCGCGTCTGCGCAGGTCGAACAGATCCTCCTGCCGATGCGACGGCCGGACCCGGGCGGAGCGGATCTCTATGTCACCGATGCCGGATGAAAAGCTCAGGCGTGAAAGACGAAGGTGAATGAGACGACGCAGAATCGAGGTGGTGAGAGTGGGCGTGGCAGGACGAATGACCTCTGTCGCAAGCTCGCCCTCCTCCATGCGAAGGGTAAGGGTGAGCTCGGCGATCACCGTCCTTTCCTTGTCCGCCCGCGCGACTTCAGAGGCAACGAGCTCTTCGATGTGGGGCATCAGCAGCTCCAGGTCGACGATGGGGAACTCCAGATGGCGCGAGAAGGGAATGTCCTCCGGGATGGCGACAGGCTGGATGGGCAAGACACGATCTGCAAGGATCAATTGCCGCAGGAATGCCACCTCCTTTCCAAAGCGCCGGATGCTTCCTCCATCCGGCAAGGAGATGAAATCCCGCACCGTCCGGATTCCAAGCCGGGTCAGGGCGCTCCTGGTTTTCACGGAGAGCGGGAGGACCGCGATGGAGGACCCGGACGCCTCGAGCTGCTCTGCCTGCCGGGTTGCCAGGACGCGGGACCTTGATTTCCCGCGCGCGATGGCGTACGTGCCGAAGCGCGAAAAGCCGATCACGGCATGTGCCTTGTAGCCCGCAGCCTGGAGCGCCTGTCGAACGGCAAGGATCCAGCGGGAGGGCGATGCAAAGAGGGATCGAAGCCCTTCGACGGACACCCAGATGGCGTCCGGGTCAAAGGGGCAGGGCTCGATGTCCGGCGTGAAAGTGGAAAGCAGCTTCACGATGTCACCACGGGCTGCCTCTATCTTTTCCTTTGAGACGGCCCCTGCGCGCAGGCCGGGGACCAGGGAAAGGGCTTCCGCATAGCGCATGCCAACTGCCAATCCCCTGTCCCGGGCCGCCCGGCTGAGTGAAAGAATCGGGCTCAAGGGCTTTTCCTCTTTTGTCACCGCAACGGGCATGCCCCTCCACCCGGGGTTTTTTCGTAAAAGGATCTGCAGGGGCAGCCGGGGAATATCAATACAGCCCAGGCGGGCCATGCCATGCCTTCTTCTGCCGGAGGGTGGAGGCTGCATTCTTGTCCTTCGCGGTATGGAGGTCACCGACAAAGGACCGCGTTCCCGACCGGGCGACGCATCCGCGAAGGGAGATCAGGGAGCCGAGGGAGGCTTCTTCGCAGCGCTTGTGCGTGAGAAAGATGACCGCGCACGTGGTGCGCGTGGCGAGCTTCTGGATGCGGCCCAGGGACGCATCGCTTGCCCGCCAGCCGGGGCCGACATCGACGATCACGAGGCCCATCGATCCGGACCGGACCAGCCATTCCGTTGCCGTGAGCGAGTCTGCATCTCCCTCAGCCCACACCACGGCAATGGCCGCAAGATCGATGCCGCGGGCCTCCATGTCGGGCGGATAGAAAATCGACCCGCTGCCGGCGATCCAGGCAACGGGCTCCCTTTCCGCCTGTGCCTCGGCGATGATCTCCGCGACGAAGGAGACGGCTCCTGAAGCCTTCTCTTCGGAGAGCTCCGCCAATCTTCCAAGGAGATTCACGAATTTCCATTCGCCGCTTCCTGCCTGCGACTTCAGATGTGCTGCACGGATCAAAGGCAGGTCTTCAAGCGCGCGTGTCGCCATTGCAATAACAGGGTAACATCCGTTAAGTACTTTGTCAACAAAACGCAGAGGGTGGCTTTCCATCCCCTTGCAACAAGACGGTACATTGCATTACAATCTACCTTGTCGTGCAAGCTTGTTGAATGTGCGTCTTGCTTCACCAAAGGAGCGTTCATGGGGGGAACCGACATCGACGGACGGCTGTCGCAGTTTCGCAAGGGCGTGGTGGAGCTTGCGATACTCGCCCTGCTGTATCGCGGTGAGGCCTACGGCGGGGCGATCGTCGAGCGCCTGGGCAGGCACCCGGGCCTGGCGATCGGCACCGGCACCGTCTACCCGCTGCTCTCGCGCCTGAAAAAGGCGGGGCTGATCGATTCGTCGTGGTGCGAGTCTCCCGTGGGCCCGCCGCGCAAGTATTACCGCCTCACCGCGGCCGGCAGGGCGAGCTTCGCGGCGATGACTGCGTCGTGGGAAGGCGTCGCGGAAGCAATGGATGAGCTGCTGGCAAAAGGGGAATCGCGATGAACGGGCCCCGTGAGACATCGGACGAGGGCCTGACGCCCGAAACGGCGGAGCTGGTCGATGCATACTTCCAGCGCGTTCAGAGCGCCCTCCCTGCCGGCGTCCGTGAAGAATGCGGAGAATCGATGGAGAGCCTGCGTGCGCACGTGCGGGAAGAGCTCGCCGGCAGCGAGGGTACCGCCGCGGATGCCGCGCGCGTCCTCGGCTCGCTCGGCACACCGGAGGTCCTCGCGGCCCAGTGGGAAGAGGCCGCGCGCGAGGAACTGCCGAAGGCCGCGAAGGGCGGCTCCCGGCTGTCCGGTCGCCTGCTCGGCCTGCCATATGAATTGCGCCTGCCCACACCCGAGCGGATCGGAGCGCGCTTGTGGGACCCCCTCAATCCGCACGTGTTCGTGCCGCGCCTTTTCGGCGTCGGCTGGACGGTCAATTTCGCCTCCATCGCCGTGCGCCTCGGGCTCGTCCGTCCCGATGACGAGGATGTCCCGTTCGGGCTGGTGCCGCGGCGCTGGCTTGCCGCGGCGTTGGCGGTCCCCCTTGTCCTGGCGGCCGGTCTCATTTCACTCGCGGCGATCTGCCAGCCCACCCTGCCGGATTTCGTCCCGGTCCACTTTTCCATCGCCGGCATGCCGGACCGTTTTAGCCCCAAGGCCAGGGCGCTCGTCATGCCCATTTGCATGACCGCACTGGGCGCGGCGCTCGCCGCGTGGCCCTGGCTGCGGCGACGGGCGCCCCTGATGCGCGTCGCGGCAGGAGCATTCGCCACGATGATTGCCGCAATTTCTCTGGGTTCATACGGGCAGCAGGTGGCGTCCGCCCGGGGAAGCGTCGGCATCGGGATACTCGCTGCGGGTCTGACCGCGGCACTCGTTTTACCATTCGCGCTGCTCGTGATCCTGTCTCGCGTCGGTCGCGCCATGGAGCAGAAACGTGACCGGGAAAGGAATGCATGATGAAAGGATTTGATGGTCTTCTGTCCCTGCCGCCCGCGGCGCTCGCCGCGCTCTGTGTGCTTGCCGCGGCGCAAATCGCGCTGGACGTCATCGCGCTGGTCGACCTCGCCCGACGCCCGACCGCAAGGCTCACGATCGCCAACAAGTGGGTCTGGGTGGCGATCATCATCGTGGTGAGCATGATCGGCGCGATCGTGTACCTCGCCGCGGGCCGCAAGGCGGGGCCCGCAGCGGACATCCGACCGGCATCTCCCGCCGCCGCGCGTGCCGCCGATGCGGCGGACCTGCTGTACGGCCCGCGAAAGGATGCCCCCAAGCAATGAACGACGCGCTCGTCGTACGGGATGTCACGAAGCACTACGGCAGGAAGTGTGCCCTGGACCATGTCGACCTCAGGGTCGAGGAGGGGTCGCTCTTTGGCTTCCTCGGGCCGAATGGGGCGGGAAAAACCACGATGCTTCGCATCCTCACGGGCCTGGCGCGGCCGACGTCCGGCAGCGTGAGCGTGCTGGGCAGCGACGTGGCGCGCGCCGGGCAATGCCGTGCGCGCCGGCATCGGCTACCTGCCGGACGTGCCCGGCTTCTATAACTGGATGACCGCCAATGAGTTCCTTGGATTCTCCGGCGGGTTGTTCGGCATCGGCCGGCCGGCGCTCGACGCGCGCATCCGTGTCCTGCTGGGTCTGGCCGGGCTCAACGGCGTCACGACCCGGATCGGGGGCTACTCGCGCGGCATGAAGCAGAGGCTGGGGATCGCGCAGGCGCTGATCAACGCCCCACGGCTGCTGCTGCTCGACGAGCCGACAAGCGCGCTCGACCCGATGGGCCGCAAGGAAGTCCTCGACATGCTCGAAACGCTGAAAGGCCGCACGACGGTGTTTTTCTCCACGCACATCCTTGCGGACGTCGAGCGCGTCTGCGACACGGTCGCCATCCTCGACCAGGGACGCCTCGTCGCCCAGGCTCCGATCGACGAGCTGAAGGCGCGCTACGGCGCTTCGAAGATAGTCGTGGAAGTGGAGGAAGGCGCCGATGAGCTCGCCGCCGCACTCGGCCGGGAGCCGTGGACGTCGGCGGTCGCGCGTGCCGACAACGGGGGAATCATCGTCACGGTGAGTGACACGGCCGCGGCGAAGCGGACAATCCCGGCGATGGTCGCCGCGCGGGCACTGGCGCTCACGCGCATGGAGGCGGGGGAAATGGGGCTGGAAGAGGTATTCGTCCAGCTCGTGAGCGGGAGGAAGCTATGAGAGGATTTGTCGCCTTCGCGCGCAAGGAAGCGGTCGAGATTCTGCGCACCTGGCGCATCTGGGTCCTGCCGGGGATCCTGCTCTTCTTCGGCCTCACCGGCCCCGCCACGGCCCGCTATACGCCGCAGATCGTTGCCGCGGTGGCCGGGAGCCAGTTCGCAGGGTTCACGCTCCCGCCACCGGTCTTCCAGGACGCGTACGCGCAGTGGATCAAGAGCCTTTCGCAGATCGGGCTTTTCGCCGTCATCATCATCTACGGCGGCATCGTCTCCTCCGAGCGCAGGAGCGGCACCGCGGCCCTCGTCCTCACGAAGCCCGTATCCCGCACGGCTTTCATCGTCGCGAAGACGCTCGTGCATGCGCTTTTCCTCGCCATCACCGTCGCGGCAGGCACGCTCATCACGTGGGGCGGCACCGCGCTGCTGTTCGGAGCGGCACCGGCGGGGCCCCTGTTTGCAGCCACCGGTGCGTGGCTCGCCTTCGGGTTTTTTTTCATCGCGGTGATGACGCTTCTCTCCGTCCTGGTGAGCTCGCAGGCAGGCGCGGCAGGCATTGGGCTAGGGACGTACGTTCTCGTCTCGATCGCCGGGCTGTGGAAACCGCTGGGCATATACTCGCCGGCGGCGCTTGTGGGCGGGCCCGCGACCGTGGCATCCGGCAAGGTCTTTGACGCGGGCTGGCCTGTCGCAACCGCGTTGCTGTTCGCGGTCGCGATCGTGGCGGCGGCGGCCGTCTCATTCGGTCGCAAAGAATTGTGATGGCGGTCGGCGTCCCCTGGCGGGCCGCGCCGGCCGTGGGGGGCGGGAAGGACGCCGCCGCTCGCTAGCGGTCGAGTATCGACCGCACCGCCTTGACGAGGACATTGGTGGAAAAGGGCTTCTGCAGAAAGGCCATGGACGGCTGGAGGCTCACGCCGCTGGCGAAGGCATTGTCGGCGTAGCCGGAAATGAAGAGCACCTTGATCCCCGGCAGGATGCGATGGACGCGCTCCGCGAGCTCCTTCCCTCCCATGCCCGGCGATGACGATGTCGGTGACGAGAAGGTCGAAGCGACGCCCCGCCGCGACTTCTGCAAGAGCCTCCTCAGGCCGGGCTGCCGCCGTCACCGCGTACCCGCGGCTTTCGAGCACGGTGACGATCATCCTCCGCACCCCGTCATCGTCTTCCGCGAAGAGGATGGCCTCCGTGCCCGGCGTGAATACCCTCTGCTCCCGGCTTGGCGGCTCCACCGTGTGCTCTTCGAAAGACCGCGGCAGGCGAATGTCGAAGCGCGTCCCCGTGCCGGGCTCGCTCCATAGCGCGATGTGACCCCCGCTCTGTTTCACGATCCCATAGACGGTGGCGAGCCCCAGGCCGGTGCCCCTGCCATCGGTCTTCGTCGTGAAGAAAGGCTCGAAGACATGGGGGAGCGCATCGGGACTAATGCCGATGCCCGTGTCCGAAACGGAGAGAAGGACGTAGGAGCCGGGCCGCAGGCCCGGATGCGCACCGGCAAGCTCTTCGTCGACCTCCGCGTTCGCCGTCGTCAGGGTGAGAACGCCGCCGCGGGGCATCGCGTCGCGCGCATTGACGGCAAGATTCATGATCACCTGGACGAGCTGGACCGGGTCGGCCCTCACGTTGCCCAGCCGCGGGTCAGGCACGATGCAGAGCTCCACGTCGTCGCGGATCAAGGGCTTCAGCATGACCTTGACCTCGTCGAGGATGGCGTTCACGTTCAGCACCTGGGGCTGCAGCACCTGCTTGCGGCTGAAGGCGAGAAGCTGCTTCGTGAGAGCCGCGGCGCGCTGGGCGGCCCCTTCGATGAAATCGAGGTCCGCCTGCTCCGGGCCTCCGGAGGGGAGTCTGGCGGAAAGGAGATCCGCATACCCGGTGATCGTCGTGAGGATGTTGTTGAAGTCGTGGGCGACGCCGCCCGCCAGCCTCCCCACGGCCTCCATCTTCTGGGCCTGCATGAGTCGCTCCTCCTTCAGGAGCTCTTCGGTGATATCGCGCAGGATTCCGACGAAGCTCATCACCCTGCCGCTGCGATCGCGGACGGGTGAAAGGGAAAGCTCCGCGGTATAGGAAGATCCCTTCCTGCCGCGATTCTGCGTCCGTCCGCGCCACGTGCCCTCGGCGCACGCGGTTTCCCGCATGACGCGGCAGAAGCCGTCATCCGCGAAGCCCATGACGCTGCAGGCCGAGTGCCCGATCACGTCGTTGCGCGCGTAGCCGCTCATCCGCTCGAAGCTCAGATTCACGTATTGGACGATTCCATCGATGTCCATGAAAATGATGGCATCGGATATCTGTTCGATGGCAGCGCTCTGGCGCAGGTGCTCGCGTTCCAGGCGGATGCGGAGCAACGCGCGGGAAAGCTCCGCGGCGACGCCGGACAGGAGCGTCATCTTCTCCTGCCCGAAATGATCGGGCAGGGTCGCCGCAAAACCCAGAATGCCGACCGGCCTGCCTTCCACGGGCAACGGAAGGAGCGCGAGCGACGAAATCCCGTGGGACAGGAGTCGCGCATGGAAACCAGCCAGGTCATGCTGCTCGGCGAGACGATTCACCGGCAGGGGACGCGTGAGGTGCGAAAGCAATTGCCCCATGGCATTGGCGGAAAACAGAAAGACGTGGCCCAGGAACGAGAGATCGCGCACCGCGCCGGTTTCTGCCACGACGACCGCGCCGGTCCGGGCGTCGTTGACGAGGGCGGCGAATGTCAGGGTGGCGTCGACGGCGCCCGCAAGCTCGTCGCAGGCGTGCTGGAGGAAGGCCTGCTCATCCACGCTCGTGGCCGACGCGGCGACGAGGGCGCGGAAAAGGGCTCGCTCCTGGTTGCGGCGGAATATCTGCTCGTCGGCCTGCTGCTTCGCCGCACGTTCCCGGCGGGCAGCGAGCGCCTGGACGATGGCGGGCCCCAATCGCGCGAGCCGGTCCTTGAGAAGGTAGTCGGTGGCGCCGTTCTTCATGCACGCGACCGGTGCCTCCTCGCTGGCGGCGCCCGTGACCACGATGAAGGGAACGTCCAGGTGCCGTGACTGGAGGATACGCAGCGCGCGCAGGGCATCGAACTGGGGCAAGGAATAGTCGGCGAGGATCAGGTCGAGATCGGGTGAAAGCTCCGCGGTGTAGTCGGCTTCGCCCTGGACCCGCCGATAGTCCGGGTCAAAGCCCGTGCGGCGGAGCTCTCGCACGATCAGCTCGACGTCAGCGTCAAGGTCTTCCAGGATAAGTGTCCGCAGCGATGTTGTCATGGCAGCCTCTTGCGGAGCGTGAAAGAGAAGGTCGCGCCCCGGTCGATCTCCCCCTCCCCCCACGCGCGCCCTCCGTGCCGCTGGATCACGCGCTGCACGATGGCAAGACCGACGCCGGTGCCTTCGAACTCCCGTTCCCCGTGCAGACGCCGGAACACCCCGAAGAGCTTGCCGGCGTCGCGCATGTCGAAACCCGCCCCGTTGTCCCGCACGGAATACACCACCTCGTTTCCCGCGTACGCGAATCCCACCTCGATGACGGCCCGCGCGCGCCGGGAGGAGAACTTCAGCGCATTGGAAAGGAGATTGATCCAGACCTGGCGCAGCAGCGTGGGATCCCCTTCCGCCGGGGGAAGGGCGGGAAGACGAAGGTCGATCCGTGCCGCGCTGTCGGGGGTGAGAAGCTCGTCAATCACCGACCGGACGAGCGCGTTCATGTCGATCGTTGCCGTCTGCATTTCCCGGCGCCCTACCCGGGAGAAGGCAAGGAGGTCGTCGATCAGCGCGGCCATGCGGCGCGTGTTCTCCTGCACGACGGAGCACAGGCGCCTGCCCTCGGCGTCAAGGGACTCCGCGTGGTCTTCCACGAGAATGCGCGTGAAGCCGTCGATGGCGCGCAGCGGGGCGCGCAGGTCGTGGGACACCGAGTAGCTGAACGACTCCAGCTCGCGATTGGCGGATTCAAGTTGTGCCGTGCGCTCCCGCACGCGCCGCTCAAGCTCCTCATTGAGCTGGCGGATGTGCGTCTCCGCCTCCTTGCGCTCGGTGATGTCCACCATCTGGCCCATGGTGCGCGGCCGCCCGGCCGGGTCCTGCACGATCGTGACGCTCATCTCCACCCACCGCTGCCGGCCGTCGAGCCGCTGGATGACGATCTCGTAGCGCGGCGGCAGCGTCTCACCGCGCTGTCGGCGGACGTAGCGATCGGCGACGAGGGACTGGTAGGCGGGCGTCAGGAAAGCGCGGAAATCCATGCCCATGAGATCCTCCCGCGGGCGTCCGATCAGATCGCACATGATGTCGTTCACATAGATGAATCGGAAGCCGTCGTCGATCGTGAAGATGCCGATCAGGGAGCTTTCGACGAGGGACCGGAACTTCTCCTCGCTCTCCCGCAGGGTTTCCTCCGCGGCGCGGCGCTCGGCGATTTCCCGCTGCGCCTGCTGGAAAAGCCGGGCGTTGTCGAGGGAGAGCGCCATCTGCGCGAGCAGGAGATTGATCAGGGAAAGCCGTCCGGGCGTGAAGGCGCCGGCAACAAGGTTGTTTTCCAGATAGAGGATGCCGCTCAGCCTGCCCTGATTCACCAGGGGCGCGCAGATCACGGACTTGATGGCGCGCTGCCGGACGCGCGGGTCGTCGACGAAGGGACCCGCACGCGCCGCGTCGTCGAGGACGACATTCGTCCGGTCGCGGGCAACGGCGCGGACGATGGCCTCGGGCACCATGTCGCTGCGCGGGAGCGAAATGCCGGTGAGCACGTCGAAGCGTCCCTCGTTGACATCCCCTTCGGCTTCGATCGCCCAGTCGCCGCCCCGGTCCAGGAGGAGCGCGGCACGCTCCGCGCCGGCGTTCTGTATCGCGATCCGCATCAGCCTGTCCAGAAGCCGCGGCAGCTCGATTTCCCCGGCGATGGCCTGTGATGACTTGATGACCGTTGCGAGGTCGAGCAACGGCGGAAGGCTTGCCGCTGACGCGTCCGCCTCCCCTTCCGCCCGGGTTTCTTTCTGCGCGCCCAGGCGGAGCGCGGGAAAGCGCCTCTCCAGCGCGACGGCCTTCGCGGTCGCGCCCCAGCGGGCGTAGCAGGAGTGCGCTTCCCGCAGGAAGGGATGCGCAAGGCTCTCCATGCCCCGGTCAAGCAGGAAGCCCGCCGCGAGCTCGTTTGCCACGGCCTCATCCCGCCGGTAGCCATTGTCCCGCGCGCCCGCGATGGCGCGGTCGTATGCCGCCAGCGCAAGCTCCCTGTCGCCGAATGTCCTCTGAAGCTCCGCCTCGACAAGATCGGTCTTGTACTGGCAGTTCATGGGGGCATGGCGCGCCCATGCCGCGAGCTTTTCCTGGTTCGCGGCGACTCTTCGCCGAAGATCCTCCGGCGACACCTTGCGGCTCTGTCGATATGCCGCCAGGCGCGCGAGGGAATCGTAGAGACAGTACACGGGCAGGAAAGGGAGGCCCATCGCATTGTCGAGGTATGCCGCAACGCGTGATGAATCGTCGACGGCCCGCTCGTAGTCGCCGAACAGGAAGCTCAGGAGCAGCTTGTGGAAATGGACGTAGAAGATGCCGTTGCCGTCGTTCGCCGCGACAAGGCGGGGCATCATGATGCTTTCGTCGTAGTGCGCGCCCTGGAGGAGCCCCGCGTGCGCCCTCCCCTCGCGCAGGTCGTGCAAGGCCTGGAGGAGTATCAGGAAGTGCTGATGGACCGTGTCCTGTCGCGCCTGGCGAATCGTCTCGCTCAGCGCGAGGATTTCCGGCAGCAGCTCACCGAGACTCTTCCCGATCCCCGGCAGGTACATGAAGGTGCAGGAGCAGAATGCGGCGTACCCGGCGAATTGCAGGTCTCCGATTTCAAGCCCCCTATAGTACGCCGCGCGCAGCGGCGCCACGGTGTCACGGACGTGCCTTCTCCAGTGCGTAATGAAGGTGTTCACGATGCTCACGATCTTGCAGTCCCACTCGCGGACATCCATGCGATGGAGAAGATCCATGCTGAGCTGCCCGAAGGCGTCTCCGGCCTCGATGTCCTCCACCATGCCGCACAGGATCAGGCCGTAGGAGGCATAGCAGAAAGCCGAGGCGGGCGCCGTCCCATGCGCGACCGACGCGCGCACCTGCCTTGAGGATGAGCAGCGTGTAGAGCTTCGGCGCCGAGAGGAATGCCGCCGCGGACATGCTCACCAGGATGCGCATGACCGCGAGCTCCATCGGATCCGTCATCGGCGACCTGTCGAGCAACGAGGCGAATGCCCGCCGCTCGGGTGACGTCACGGGTTTCCCGGATCGCCGCCTCGACGTCCGCCGCCGTCGGCTCCGCGGGGAATGTCGTGCCGACGCCGTGCAGGACGTCGAGTCCGAGACCGATGGCGTCCCGCATACGGTTCTGCACCGCCAGGGCTTCGATCTCCACCTCGTAGACCTTGCACCGGTCGGGCAGATCGCGCGCCCGGGCACGTACGATGTCCCCCAACGACCTCATCTCTTCGAAGTTGCCGTAGAGGTAGGCGGCTTCCACCGAGGCTTCGTAGATGTCCAGGGTGAGACGATAGTCGCTGTCCCAGCAGTCTGCACCGAGGAGCCGGCGGGCCACTGCAAGGTATCCCGCCGCTGCCGAAAAAGCGGTCGCGGCCCTCGCGCAACGGCCGGCCTGCAGGTTCATTTCCGCCAGCGCGCGTCGTTCCACCGGGTCGCCCTCCAGCTCGATCCCCTGGTTGAGCTGGCCCGCGATCTCAAAGAGACGCTCCTCGCCATGCTCTTCCACGAGGGAGCTGCGGAGCATGCGCCCGATGTGCAGGTGCGTGAGCGGTTTCCTGTCATCGGGGATCATGGAATATGCCGCCTGCCGGGCCCGGTCGTGGAAGAAACGGTAGGACGGCGCCTGAAAGCCCGCGCCGAGGGGATGTTCCTGTCCGACCGTCGCCCGCTGAAAGCGATAGACCTGGCCGAGCGGCAACAGGAGCCCCGCTTCCAAGGCGGGCCAGACGTCCGCCGCGGTCTCTTCCAGGGATTTCTGAAGGATGATGGCGAGCGTTCCGAGGTCGAAGGCGCTGCCGACGCACGCGGCCAGCTTCAACGCCTCCTGGGTGCCGGCCGGCAGCTTCTCCACCTGGCGTGTCATGAACTCCATGATGTCGTCGCCAAGGGCAAGGGTGCCCACGCGCGCGACGTCGCACTCCCAGAAGCCCGCCTCCGCGTTGAAGGCGATCAGGCCCTCGGCGTGAAGCGCCTCCACGAAGCGGTTGATGAAAAAGGGGTTGCCCCCGGTTTTCTCGAAGACCAGCCTGGCAAGCGGGGATGCGCGCTTCAGCGGGCAGCCGAGCGTGTCGGCGATCAGGCGCGTGACGACCCGCTCCTTGAGGGAAGCCAGCGCGATGAAGCTGACGGTGACGCCCTCCTCCTCCATCTGACGGAAAGCGACGCTGAGGGGATGGGTGGCGGGCACCTCATCTTCGCGGAAAGCGCCGACCAGAAGGAGGTACGCCGCCTTGCGTTCGCCTACGAGAAGACGCAGGAGCTCCAGCGACGCGAGGTCGGCCCATTGCATGTCATCGAGAAAGATGACCAGCGGGTGCGTCTCCGCGGCGAAGCTCGCCACGAGCCGACAGGCAAGCAGGTTGAAGCGGTTCTGCGCCGCGACGCCCGCGAGCGCGGGGACCGGTGGCTGGCTGCCGATGATCCGTTCAAGATCCGGCACGACATCGATCATGACCCCTCCGCTTTCGCCGACGGCCGACAGGATCTGTGCGCGCGCTGCCGCGAGCTCGGCGTCACTCGCGCCCACCACCTGCCCGATGAGATCCTGCAGCGCCTGGAGAAACCCGGCAAAGGGGATGCCGTGATTGAACTGGTCGAACTTCCCCCTGATGAAATGACCGCGGCGGCGTTCGACCGGCCCGCTGATCTCGTTCACGATGGAGGTCTTTCCGATGCCCGATGCCCCTGACACCATCACGAGCTCCGTGGATCCGGCCGCCGCGCGGTCGAAAGCCGAAAGAAGAGCCGCCGTTTCATGGGCGCGGCCGTAGAGCTTCTCGGGGATGAGGAAACGCTCCGCCCGGTCGTGCAGACCGAGGTCGAAGGCACGTTCCTCCTTTTCCGCCTGGCGTCCGCATCGACGCAGGTCATGGAGGAGACCGCGCGAGCTCTGGTAGCGCTCTTCCGGCGCCTTGGACATGAGCTTCATGACGATAGCGGACAGGACAGGGGACACGGCGGGATTCAGGGCCGTCGGGGGCGGCGGCGTGCGCGCCAGATGGAAGTGGACCTGCTCCGCCGGATCGGAAGACTCCAGCGGCAGGCGGCCGGTGAGCAGGTGATACAACGTCGCGCCGAGGGAGTAGAAATCGGACCTGTAGTCCACGGCGCGGTTCATGCGGCCCGTCTGCTCCGGGGCAATGTAGGCGATGGTCGCGTCGAGGGATCGGGCGCCTTTCGGCGACGGCACTTCCCGGTCCAGGGTCGTCGAGAGGTCGAAGTCGATGATCCGAAGGCTTTCCGCCTGGGGGTTGTAGACGATATTCGACGGGCAGACGTCCTTATGGATGACGCCGGATGCATGGATCGCGGCGATTCCTTCCACGATCTGGTCCGTCAGCTTGAGAAAATGCGCCAGTGAAAAGCGCGCGAGCCGCCAGTCGCCTAGGAGCGCGCTGAGCGGCGAGCCCCCGATGTCTTCAAGCACCAGGAAGACGGTGTTTTCCCATGTCTCCAGCCCATACGCCTGGATCACATTCGCCGAGTGGACCAGGCGGATCATCTCGAGCTCGTGATGGTAGCGGTCGGGACTTGCGTGGCTCGCCGGACTGGGCTTCAGGATTTTCAGGATGACCGGAAGCTGGTCGCGACGCCGGATCGCCCTGCAGACCATGGTGGTATGGCTTTCGTAGATCGTCGCAGCGGCGTCGTAGCCCGGGATTTCAATGGTTCTCAGCTCCATCGAATCTCCGCCGCGGCGACGACCTGACGGCCCTGTCGTTGAGCAAGGCTATACATCCGCTTTGTCCAGGCTCGTTTTCTCCATTTCCACGCGCGTTGCCTCGTTACCCTTTTGCAATAGGCGTGCCATGTGACAGCAAAATGAAGGCTTCAAGCGTTGCCGCGGCGTGTCACCTTAAGTCATATTGGATAAACAATTAGCCAATGTACACGGAGTCCGCACAATGGGAGGAACAGGCGCACAGATTTATTTGCCTTTTTTATGCGTCTGTTCCAGGAGGTTTGGAACAATGGCGGAACAGTTTCGAACGCTGCTGTCTGGGAAATCGACGACTTCCACCAAGTCTCTGCTCTTGCTCCTCCCTTTTTCATGCTATGCTTTCCATTGGACCCGGATGTCGCAGCGTGAACCGGGCAAGTGCGATCATGCAGTATTTCATCTTTCTCATGCTCTCACCCCTGACAGCGATCATACTCGTGGCAGCGATCGTGATGGTGGCCCGGCGCCCGCGGTCAGGGCAGTCTTTCCCGATCGCCAGCGCGCTCTGGGCATCGCTGGGTTTCGTCGTCACGAACACGCTCGAGCTTGTCTGGCCGACTGCCGCGGGCACGATGCTCTTCGCGAAGCTCGGCTACCTTTTTTCAACGCCCCTGCCCGTCTTTCTTTTTCTCTTCACCCTCTCGTTCACGGGTCACGAAAACTGGCTTGCGCCGCGCCGGGCGCTCCCGCTCTTCGTCGTTCCGTTTGCCACCACGCTGCTTGCGGTCACGGAGCCGCTCCATGGATTGATCTGGGCGGGCATTACCTATCAGCCCATCGCGGGCATGCTCGCGATGAGTGTCACGTACGGCTGGTTCTACTGGATCTACTTCGCCTACGCGCTTGCCCTCCTGATCGCCAGTGCGGCCCTCATCCTGTGGGAACACGCGCATGCCCCTCGCGTCTATCGCGCCCAATCCACTTCCGTGATGGTCGGCGTCCTCATCCCGCTTGCCTTTTACGTCGTCTACACGGTGAAGATGATCCCAGGCCTCACGAAAAACTTCTCCCCCATCGCCTTTGCCGCCGCGGGTCTCTTTCTCGCGGCGAGCCTGCGCAGGCACAGCTTTCTCGATCTCATCCCTGTCGCGCGCGGCGTCCTTGTCGACGAGATGGCCGACGGCATGATCATCGTGGACCTCGACGGCAGGATCGTCGACGCGAACGATGCGGCCCGGCAGGCCTTCGGCGTCACGGAGAACATCATCGGGGGCGCGATCGCGCGCCTTCCCGGGCTCGAGGACGTCATCGGCCTGATGACGGCGGACAGGAAAAGCAGGGAAATACCGGTGGGAGAGCCGCCGCTGCGGCGCTATTACGATGCACATGTTTCCCCGATCGCCAACAGGCGGCACGAAGCAATCGGCTCCATGATCCTGCTGCGCGACGTATCAGAGACCCACGCTCTGCTCGAGGAGAAGAACAGCCTGATCGCCGACCTGGAGCGGGCTGCCGGGGAGATCGAGACCCTCCAGGGGATCATCCCGATCTGCATGTATTGCAAAAAGATCAGGGACGACGCGGGGTACTGGCATCAGGTGGAGAGCTACGTGAGCGACCATTCCCGGTTGCAGTTCAGCCACGGGCTCTGCCCGGACTGCGAAAGGAAGCATCGGGAAACGCATGGGGCGGCGCCGGCCGACGATTCGTGAGCACGAGGCGGGTCTAGGGACTGCGTCCCGCGGCCGTGCTCTCTGCATTTCCTTTGTGGACGATCGGGAGCTCGATCCTGAAGCAGGCCCCCGCCCCCGGTTCGCTCCTTACCGTGAGCGACCCTCCGTGGTTTCGCACGATGATGTCGTATGAAATGTTGAGACCGAGTCCCGTCCCCTGGCCGACGGGCTTCGTGGTAAAGAACGGGTCGAATATCCTGGGCTGTATCTCCCGCGGTATGCCGGGGCCGTCATCCTCGATCTCTATCCAGGCGGCATCTCCAAAGGCTCCCGTGCGGATCTCGATGCGCCCCTTCTGCGCCCTGCCCTGCGCCTTGATGGCCTGCGCGGCATTCACGATGATGTTCAGCAATACCTGGAGAATCTCCCCTTCGCTGCACTCCACGAGGGGAAGCTCCCCCAGCTTCAGCGTGACATCCGCGCTGTAGACCACTTCATTGTGCGCCACCGCGAGCGTCTTCCTGATTCCCCCGTTGATGTCGACGAGTGTGCGCGCGTCACCGGAATCGATGCGGGAAAAGGAGCGGAGGTTCTGGACGATATCCGAGATGCGCCGAAACCCCTCGTCCAGGTCGGCCAGAATCTTGCCCAGCCCGGCGAGGATGTAGTCGATGTTGTAGGCCGCCCGGGCCTCGGCAAGCGCCGGCAGCCCGGCATCGTTCAGATGCCGGAGAAAATCCTCGATATTGCGCAGAAAATGCCCGAGCGCCGACTGGTTGCTCTTCATGAATCCCAGCGGGTTGTTGATCTCGTGGGCGATTCCCGCGGCGAGCTGGCCGATGGAGGCGAGCTTCTCCTGCTGGATCATCATGGCCTGGGATTCCTTCAGCTTCTGGTTGGCCTCCGCGAGCTGCACGTTCAGCTTCCAGCGCGTCTGTTCGTCGTGGATGCGCGCGCTGATGTCCTTCACGATCGCGTGGATCCGCGAGACGCCGCCCGCCTCGTCGGGGATCAGCGTGGCGTTTTCGAGCCCGAATATCGTGGCACCGTCCGTCCGCGTGAGGATGACCTCGAAGTTCTTGACGGAGCCGCCCTCCTGGATGAGCTGCATGAGCACGGCGTGGTCGCGGGGGTTCGACCAGAGCTCCGCCTCCACCCGGCCGATCACCTGGTCCGGGCTCTCATAGCCGAGAAGCTGCGCCCCTGCCCGGTTGATCTCGGCGATCCTGCCGGCGCCGTCGATCGTCAGGATCATGTCCTGCGACTCGGCGACAAGCGCATTGAGCTTTTCCAGCTGCGCGCGGCCGGCGTCGTCGAGGCCCTTCGCCGGTTCTTTTGCGGACGTCTCCCGCGCGCGCCGCAGCACCGTGAGGAGGAGCAGCGCAGCAAAAAGCCCGACGGGGAGAATGACGCGAAGGACGGCCGACGCGTGATCGGGGTACGCAAACAGGACGAGCGTTCCCCCTGCAAGGGCGAGCAAGAGGATGACGGTGAGCGCACACGACAAAGCCTTCTGGCGTCTCATTCCGCAGCGGGTCGATCCTGCATGGACATGTAGGTGAACACGCCGAGCAGCTCGAGCACATGACGGACCGGAGGCTGGGAGTTCTCCAGGAAATGGGCGAATCCGCGCTCGCGGGCCACCGCCTTTGCCGTGATGAGCATGCCGACGCCCAGCGACGAGACGTACTCCAGCTTGTCCAGGACGAAAACGACGCGCGGCTGCCCGTCCCACTTTTCGATCAATGCAATCACGACGGGCATCAAGGCGCTCGCCGCATCGCCGTCGAGATACCCCTCGAGATGGATGCGGAGGCCCCCGTCAATTCCGTTGCGCGCGACCGCCCGTGCGGAGAAATGTTTCATGGCGTGCGTCACGCGCTCCAGCGCTTCAAGGTCGATTTCGCTCATGGCTCCGGTCGAGTGTACGACGATTGTCGCGCCCGCTCAAGGCACCGGAATCCGGCGGTTCTGCGGCAAGCGACGTCTCACGGGTGAGGATCGGCCATGTACTTCTGCACGTCCGCCGAGCGAATGGCACCGGCGGCGAGCGTGAATGTCCCCTTCTCGCTGATCTCCCGCGCCGCGTCGATGAAAGCACCCAGCGCCGTGCGGCACAGGGACGCGCCGAGGCTGATGCGCCGAACGCCCAGCCGGGCGAGCTCGGCAACCGAAAGGGGCGGCTCGGCCGAGCCGCTGACGCCGACAAGCGCGTTGACGGGTTTGGCCGCGGAGGCGCACACGGTCCGGATATCGTCCGCCCGGGTGAGCCCCGGCGCGTACAGGGCATCCGCGCCGGCGGACGCGTATGCCTGGAGACGGCGTATCGTGTCATCGAGGTCGGGCCGGCCGCGGAGGTGATTCTCCGCGCGCGCAACAAGGACGAACGGGACGGGGAGCCGGTGCGCAGCTTCCGCCGCCGCCGCGACGCGTTCCACGGCATGCGCGAAGTCGTAGAGAGGGCGCGCGGGATCCCCCGTGTAGTCCTCGATCGATCCGCCGACGAGCCCGGCGATCTCCGCTGCCAGACGGATCGTCTCCGCGGCGGCTTCGGGTGAATCGCCGAAGCCATTTTCCAGGTCGGCGGCGACGGGCAGCTCCGTGGCATCGACAATCGCCTTCGCATTGGCGAGCGTCTCCTCACGGGTCGACGTGCCATCGCGTCTTCCCAGGCTGTAGGCCAGGCCTGCGCTCGTGGTCGTGAGCGCCTCGAAGCCGAGCCCCGCAAGGATGCGCGCCGTGCCGGCATCCCAGGGGTTGGGAATGACAAAGGCCCCCGCGCGCGCGTGGAGCGCCCGGAAAAGCTCACCCTTCTGCGTCTGGCTGGTCTTCATGATGATCGGCTCCCTCCATGCCCGGCGGCCGTTCGCGCGCCGTTGCTTGCATGCAGCACAATGATCGCCCGGACGACACGTCACAGACAAGGGGGATTGGCCTCCCGTTGGCGCACGGTTCCCCCTGATGGGAGCGCTCACGATCCGCGCAATCCGACCTCAGCCCTCGGCGCGCCGCGGCTCTTTGCCGGGGCGTTCGCCGTCGTCAATAGCGATTCGCAAAGGGCGGAGCCGAGGCGTCAGACCGACGTGGCAAGACGGATGGACCCGCGCAGCTTGATGGGAGATTCGACGAGCGTATGCTTCGGCGGGACCGACTTTCTGTCGGAAGTTCCAATGAGCTCGAAGAGTCTGTTTGCCGCCGTTTGTCCGATTTCGTGAAGCGGCTGCCGGAACGTGGTGAGCGGAGGATCCATGTATGCCGCGAGAGGAAAATCATCGAAGGAGACGATGGAGATCTGATCCGGTATCTTCACCTGCTTCGCTTTCGCGGCATCATAGGCGCCCTCGGCGAGAAAGTCGCTGCACAGCATCACGGCGGACGGGACCTCCTTGCGGCTGAGCAGCCGGTACATGCCCTCCGCGCCCCCGTGCATGTCCCAGGAGGTGATGTCGTCGATGATCTTGCGGGGATCCACCTCCATGCCGGCGTCCTGCAGGCCTTCCCGATACCCCTGGAAACGGTCCCGGTGATTGGTCAGGTTCAGGTAGCCTCCGATGAATCCAATGCTCCTGTGCCCGTTCTCCACCAGGAAGCGGATCGCCTTCTTGGAAGCGGCGAGATTGTCGCTCTTGATGAAGTCGATGGGGATGTTGTCGTCGCAGTTGTTGATGACCACGCAGGGGATCCGCTTCTCCTTCACGATGGAGCAGAACTTTTCGTTGAACATCGGTTCCAGCCAGAGCAGACCTTCAAACCGGTCCAGGATGCTTGCGTTGCCGTACGTCAGCAATTCCTTTTCGATCATGTCGGCGTGCACGAGCGCCGTGACGTAGTTCATCGCATGGATTCTTTCATCCGCGCCCTCGATCACCTCCGAGATGTAGTAGCTGTCGAGCTTGTGACGCGAGTAGAGATCGACGATGCCGATCATCTTGAACACGCCGGCATTGCGGGCAACCCTGCCCTGGTCCATGAGATAGCGCAGCACGGTTTCGCGGGTTTCCGCCGGATACCGGGCTTGTTGTTCATGACCCGCGACACGGTGGTTACAGAGACGCCAAGATCGGCCGCAATATCCTTGATTTTTCTCTTCATCCCACGACCAGCTCGTTTCCTGACCTAATATAGCATGAGCAACATGGGATGTAAATGGCACATATTGAAAATATACGTCATTTGAAGACGCATATTTGCAGTTTGAAATCATTATTAGTACCAATAATTGCATATTAGTTTTAATTACTTATAATATATATATTTAGTTTTAGTAATAAATTGAGCTTTTTTCTTGACTTGTCAACAAACGAGTCATATGATGGCAAATATAAATCTCATCAGAAAGAGGAGGAGCAAATGGCAAAGGTCAAGTGTGCGATCATCTTCTTCCTTGTCCTGGTTGCGGCCTTCGCATCAGCGACAGGCTCAAAAGAGGCAGGCAATGCGAAGCCTGTCACAATTACATTCTGGTATCAGGCGGACGCGGCGTCCGCGAACGACCCCTGGGTGATTTGGCATTCCAGCATCCTGAAAAGCTTTGCAGAGAAATATCCAAACATCACGGTGGATGCAACCGTCGTGGCAGACGGGGATGAATACCTCAACAAGATCAGCACCGCAATGGCCGCGGGGAACACCCCCGACGTGTTCAAGACCTGGCTTTCGGGACGGCTCCAGCCTTTTGTCGAGGCAGGAAGGGTTCAGCCGCTCAACGACCTCATTGAAAAATCGCCGGATCTGAAGAAGGTGCTGAACATGTCGTACCTGGACACGGGAACCTTCGATGGAAAGATCTATGCGATCCCGGTAAGCCTCACCGACGAAGTCATCTTCTACAACAAGGCGATTTTCCAGAAATGCGGTCTGTCGGTGCCGAAGACGTGGGATGATCTCCTCACCGTCGTGAAGACCCTGAAAGCGAACGGATTCATCCCGGACTCACTGGGCAACAAGAGCGCCTGGCGCGGCTCAATGCCGTACATGGCGATCTTCGATCGGCTCAACGGCCCTGCTCTCTACAACCAGGTGGTGATCCAGCACAAGGCCAAGTGGAACGACCCCGCGTTCGTCAAGGCGGCCGAATACCTGATGAAGTACCGGGATGCGGGCGCGTTCGCGGAAAACTTCAATTCCTTGAGCAGCAGCGAAGGCCAGGCAATGTTCACGTCGAAGAAAGCCGGGATGTACTTCATCCTCACGGGCGAAATATCCACCCTGGGCCCCGCCCTGGGGTCTGATCTCGGATTCTTCGATTTCCCCGTCATCCCGGCGCCCGCGGGCACGGGCAAGATCGGGGGCGGCCTCATCAACAAGGACAACGGGTATGCCATCGGCAGCAATTCCCTGCACAAAGAGGAAGCCGCGACCTTCTTCAAGCACATATTCTCGCAGGGATCGCAGAAGACGATTGCCGAGCTTGGCGATCTTATCGCGTGCGTGAACGTGGACTACGACAAGTCCAAAGTGCACCCCATCCTCTCCGACCTCATGAAATCAATCCGCACCGCGGAGTACCCCATCATACCCTGGGACAACCCGCTCGGGGTCAACATCGGCAAAGAGTTCAATCTCACGACGCAGGCCATCCTGGGAGGCGCCGATCCGACGGAAGCGTTCCAGAAGCTCCAGAAGGTTGCTGCCGCGGAATGGGAATCCCAGTAAAGCCCGGGTGCAAAGGAAAGCCCATGGGCAGCGCTCATGGCCTTCTCGTCCTGACGCAAAGGAATAGTCGTGGACAAGATGCTGCGGAATGGCGGGACGATTGCTCTTTTCATCCTGCCGGTCTTCCTCGTGTATTCCCTGATCATTCCGATCCCGCTCATCACGTCTCTCGTCCTGAGCGGCTTCGATTGGAATCTTCTGGGACCCATGAAATTCATCGGCCTCAGGAATTTCATCAACCTCTTCACCACCGACTTCATCCTCATGCAGGCACTGAGGAACACACTGGTGTACCTGGTCTTTTCCATCCTCCTGCAGCTTCCAATGGCGTTCCTCCTTGCCAATATCCTGGGAGCAAACCTGCCCGGGAGAAACGCTTTCCGGACAATACTCTACATGCCCGTGACATTTTCCGGCGTGGCGGTTTCCCTCATCTGGTATTTTTTCTACCACCGTCGGTCTGTTGAACCAGTTCATCCGATTGATCGGGTTTGCAAACTTCCACCTGGCGTGGCTCGACACGGGACCGCCCGCGCTCGGCGCCGTCATCGTGAGCGTTGCATGCAATGGACGGGTTATCACATGGTGCTCTATCTCGCCGGCATGGCGAGCATCCCGGATGAGGTGATCGAATCCGCAAGGATGGACGGCGCGAACGCCCTGCAGCTCGCGCGGCATATCATCTTCCCCTTCCTGCTGCCGATGTTGTCCGTCAGCACCGTCCTGATCACCACCTCGTCCCTCAAGAGCTTCGACAGCATCTACATCATGACTGACGGGGGACCCAACCATGCCACGGAGGTGCTCGCCTCCCACATGTACGTGAAGTCTTTCGCACAGTTGAAATATGGATACGGAAGCGCCATCGGCGTCCTGTTGTTCATTCTCTGCGTTGTCGCGACCTTGATCATTCGACGAACTTACAAAAGCCTCGGGGAGGAAGACTTTGAAGAATAAGCGTCCTTCCCCCATCGACGTCATCAAGTATGCCTTCCTGATTGCCTACGCGCTGATGATTCTCGTGCCGCTGTTCTTCATCCTGATCTCGTCCCTCAAGGATGACCAGGACATATTCATGCATCCGTTCGCCCTCCCCCAGACCTGGCATTTCGTCTATTACAAGGAAGTCTGGGTCAACTATGACCTGTACAAATACTTCATCAACAGCATCTATTACACGTCCGTTTCCGTCATTGCCACCATTTCACTGTGCGCCCTGGGCGCCTACGCAGTCGTGCGTCTGAAATGGAGGCTGAAGAACGTCGCGTTCGGCTATTGCCTGCTCGGCCTGATGGTCCCGACGCATGCGCTGGTGGTTCCCCTCTACATCATGGCCGTGAAGCTCAGGGTCAACGATCCCCGGATTACGATCGTGTTGATCATGACGGCCACCCATATCACGACGTCCCTGTTTATCCTGAGCGGCTATCTGAAAAAGATGCCTCTGGAAATGGAAGAAGCGGCGGTCATCGATGGCTGTTCGATCACGAGCGTCTTCTTCCGCATCGTTGCCCCGATCATGCAGCCGGCAATCGCAACCGTGGCCATCTTCACGTTCCTCTCCATCTGGAACGATTTCTTCGTCAGCCTCATTTTCATCGATAACCAGAAGCTCTGGAGCATCCAGCTCGGGATGAGCATGTTCAAGGGAAGCCTGTCTGTGAGCTATTCGCACCTGCTTGTCGCGATCTCCATCACCATCATCCCCGCCATTGTCCTGTACGCGTTCCTGAACCGGAAGATCATCGCCGGCTTGACCGCGGGCGCAGTGAAGGCGTAGGGCGGCGAAAGAGGAAATGCCCATGGAACTTATTTTTCTCGGCACGGGAGCGGCGGAAGGGGTCCCGGCGGCCTACTGCCGATGCGCCATCTGCCAGGGCGTCAGGCAAAGAGGCGGCGTGGAGGTGAAATCCCGTTCCTCCTTCCGTGTCGGACCCCATCACCAGATCGACATCTCTCCCGATCACTACTGGCAGATGATCAGAACAGGCACGGATATGTACGATGTCGAGCATGTCCTCATCACCCACACGCACGAGGATCACTGTTCGCTCTTCGCGCTCCTCGACAAGGAAATGGCCGAGGAAGGCAACCGCAAGCCCCTTTCCCTCTACATGTCCAAACCTGCCAGAGTATATGTCCAGGAGATGATCGCACACCTCTCGCTCCCCGCAGGGAAGATGCGCTGGATCGACGCGAACTTCGCCTTCCACGGTCTGGACTATTTCCAGGAGTATGCAATCGGCGGCCTTTCGGTAAGGACGGTCAAGGGAAACCACACCGCCTACGGAGCAAACGAGTATTCCATCAACTACCTTGTGGGCATGCCGCACGGGAAGACGCTCCTGTACGCCTGCGACACGGGCTTCTACCAGGAGGAGACGTGGGAATACCTTGCGGGTAAGCATGTCGATGTGCTCGTCTTGGAGTGCACCTTCGCAGGGCGGACGGACCGCGGGGAGTTCCCCGAGGCCCACCTGGACCTGGCAAGCTGGTTCGCGACGCTGGGCCGCATGTCAGACACCGGTTTCATCGACGCGAAGACCATGGTATACGCCACGCACCTCAACCCTCACCAGGGGCTCGACCATTTCGGCCTCCACGACAGGCTCCAGCACAGCCCCTACCATGGCACGGCGGCGTACGACGGGCTGCGCGTCGAGGTGTGAGGAGGTGCGCCCGCGCCCCGGTGATTCCGTCATCTCTACAGGTGAGGCACCCCGGCGCATCAGAAATGCGCAGCCTAGAGCCCGCGGATCCAGTCGCGCATGGCCGCCAGCGCCTCGGGTGCAAAGGTTTCCGTGAGCTTTCCATATTCATCGGGGAGACCCGTTCCCGCGTGCTGGAAAAGGTGATTGAGGCCGTCCAGCTTCACAAGCTTGTAGCGCGTGTTGCCCGCCGCTTTCAGCGCGGTCTCTATTGCGGGAAGATCGAGGTCAGCCGGGACTTGAAGATCCTTTGAGCCGTTCAAGGCGAGCACTGGCACCTTGATCTGGGACAGGTATGCGGCCGGATCGAGGGCCAGGAAGGTCCTGAACCATGGGGCAAACAAAGGCGAAACGACGCTCGCGGCATTCGCTTTGGCGTCCGCCTTGTCCTTTTCTGAAAGCGACGTGTCGGCATCCAGGGCGTCCAGGTAGGTCTGCTTTGCCTCGGCGAAGAGGGCGTCTGCGCTTCCCGGCTTCATGGCGATGGCGTAGAGCTTCTGGTTCAACTGGGACGATCGCGCAACGGTCGTTTCGTCGATGCCGGAAGCCCTGGCGATGGCGCTGCCTTGAGCCGCAAGGAGCTTGTCACCGGGAAGGCCCGGCCCGGCCAGAAGCACGATGAACGCGACCGCGGGGTTCCGCGCGGCGACGATAGGCGAGATGAGGCCCCCTTCGCTGTGACCGGCGATGCCCACGCGCTTCGGGTCGATCTCCTTTCGCGCCGCAAGGAATGCAAAGGCGGCTTCCGCGTCATCGGCAAAATCGAATGTCGTCGCCGACGCGAAATCGCCCTTCGACGCAGCGATCCCTCTGTCGTCATAGCGCAGCACGGCAATGCCGTTCCTGCTCAGGTAGTCGGCGATCACCAGGAAAGGCTTGTGCCCCATGAGCTCCTCGTTGCGGTTCTGCGGCCCCGACCCCGTCACCAGGACAACGGCAGGGAAAGGCCCCGGGCCCGGAGGAATCGTGAGGGTGCCGGCAAGCTCGACGTTTGCCTTCCTGTTGATGAACGTCACGTCGATGCTCGCGTACGGGAAGGGCGGCCTCGGCTCCTGGGGCCGGTCCAGGACGGGCGCCGCGTCCAGCTTTTTCAGCAGCACGGGGAAGCGTGCACCGCGCTGACTCCAGATGCCGTCGATGCTCCTGCCGTCCGCCGAGATTTTTCCCGCATACGATCCCGATGCCGATTTCACTTCCAGCACGATGGAATCCTTCTGGACGTCGACCCGGGTCACCGGTACCCCTTTGACCCCCTGGTCGGGGCTGTCCATCGTGGCGGAAAAAACGCCGTTGGAGGCGCTGACGGCGAAGCCGATCCTCAGTGTGACGGCGCCCGCTTTCAGGTCTCCCATCCACGATCCCACGAAAGCGTCGGAAGCCGCGGACTGAGCGGAAACGCCGACGGCGCCAGCCAGGAAAGCCACAAGCGCCGTCGCCAGGGAACGAGACAAGATCATGTGTCACCTCCGTGCATCGATGCAGAGTCGCCGCGGGCGCCTTCCTCCGCACGCCATGCAAAGTATGAATACGCGTAGGCGTAGAGGATGCTGGCCAGGGCGGTTCCCAGAAGAACGTAATAGGTCCATTTATTCACGAGCAGATCGGTGAAGATCACCAGAATCCCCGCGATCACAAAGGCCCAACCACACTGACGGTGCGTTTTCGTCCACACGCGCGGACTCGAAAGGGTCCAGGGCGTGCGCACGCCGATGAACCAGTTGGGCCTGATTTTTCCCATGTAGTTGCCCAGCACGATGAAAAGCGCGCCGAGGGCCAGGGGAAGGATCGCGGTTCCCAAGGCTCCATGGCCGCGGATGGAGAGCTGGACGATCCCGTAGACGACGGCAAAGAACGCCAGGAGCGCGATGCGCAGGGCGCGATACGTTCCCTGGAACTTCTGGTAGTTGAGTCTCTTGGGATCGATAAGAGGAAGAAAAAGCAGAAGAAGATAGACGACTATCGCCACGCCGGGGAAAAGGAAGAGCCCGAATGCCTTTCCCGAGTAGCCGTCCACCTGACCCAACACGTTCCAATGCGTCGGGATTTGTTCCGGCGCCCAGGGCCAGGCTGTTGCGGCAAGGATGCACATCGCGGCAAGGATGACCCAGGAGGCGATCTCTGCACGCCAGTGAATTTTCATGAGCCTTTCTTCCTCCTCCGCGCGTCTTTCCGGGCCCGCCCCGTGGAGCTGAAGAGCCGAACCAGCGCGCCCAATGTCTCCTCCGCCACCGAGGTATTCAGGCTGTAGAGAATGGTCGTCCCCTGGCGCTCGGACAGGATGAGTCCGGCGCGCTTCAGCACGTTGAAATGCCCCGACAGCGTGGAGCGGGCAAGATCAAAGCGCCGCGCCAGCTCCCCGGCGGACCTGTCCCCCGCGCGCAGGGCTTTCAGGATCTCCCGGCGCGTCGGATCGCTCAGCGCATGCAGTATCTCGTCCAGCACGATCCCTTATTTCCTTATTTCGCGAAATAACGAAATACTAATGACTCTCCCGCTCGGTGTCAATGCCCCCGCGTGTCTTGAACGTCAACGCGGCGCGCCGCCCCCTCCCGATGCGCGGGCCGCACCCACCGCCTTTCGTCGCGGACGCGTCAGGCCTTTCTCGCGACCATGATGAAATACTTCAACAGCCCGAACGGACACTTCTCCTTGAAATGAAGAACATCAAATCCGGCCTGACGAACGTAATCGCGGAACTCTTGCTCCGTCAGCATGGAATCGTAGGGATGGTCCGTCAGCGCCCCGAACAGTCTCCCGGCAGCATAGGTGAACGTCTCCTGCGATAGCTCCTCGAGAATCAGAAGGCCTCCCGGCTTGAGCACTCTTTTCAGCTCACGCACGCCTTTTTTCCAATCCGGCATATTGTGAAGATCTGCCAGATTGAAAGCCGCGTCGAAGCTGTTGTCAGCGAAGCTCATTGAACGGACGTCTTGTACGGAGAAATCGACCGGCGCATCGCCATGGTTCCTGCATGCAGCCGCAATCATTTCATCGTCCCGGTCAATGGCGGATACTCTCTCCGCGGAGAAGTACTTGCGGATCAGTTGTGTGGGCTTGCCGTTCCCACAGGCGATATGCAGCGCACGGCGTATGCCCCCGACATCGGTTGCCGCCCGCAGGGGCTTCACTTCCAGGAGCTCTCTGACGAATGACCGCAGGGGATTATTCTCCAGCATGAACTCGAAAGACTTCTGCTTCATGGTTGTTCCTGTTTTTGCGTGCGACCCGGGACCCGATCATCTTAGGCTGGCACGACAACGCGATCAAGCCCGCGGCCCACCCTGCCGCAGGCGACAATGGGCCGCACGGCTGCCCGGCAGTCGACGCCAAGCGATGCGCAGGACGCGGCCGTCGAACCGGCGCCCGAACGGCCGAGAGTCCAGACAGGAAAGATGACTCCTGCGCGACCGTTGTCGACGACGCGGGAAAAATCGATCTTCTCCTTGTTGGAAGGATCAACCATGCGAAATCGGGTTCTCATGACGGTATTTCTCCTGCTCGGAATGTGCCCCCTCGTGGAGGCGCAGGATTGGCCGACTTTTGGATGGGACGTCGGCCGCTCCAGCGCGCCGAACGTCGCGACGGGCCTCAGCACGGAGACAGTCAGCTCGCTGTCACGTCAACAGGTGGCGATCGACGGAACCGTGGACGGGTCTGCCATCTATCTGCGCGGGGCGACCATCGCGGGATCGCCCCATGACGCTTTTTTTGTCACGACCACATACGGCAAGACTCTGGCACTGGACGCCGACAGCGGCGCCGTGCTCTGGGAGGACACGCCGGCGAGCTACGAAAGCCTGAAGGGGACCTATCGAATCACGAACGCAACACCCGTTGCCGACGACGATCGGAAGTTCATCTATGCCGCCGCCCCGGATGGGATGATCAGAAAGCTGGCGGTGGCGGACGGCCGGGTGATGTGGGCAACGGCAATCACCAGGCTCGCCGAGCGCGAAAAGATTGCATCGCCGCTGTCTTTTTTTCACGGAAGGGTGATTGCGGCAACGGACGGCTATATCGGCGACCAGCCGCCCTACCAGGGTCACGTGGCGATCCTGGACGCCGCAACCGGCTCCCTGCTCCACGTATGGAACTCCCTGTCCAGTGACCGTCGCGAGCTGCTCGACCCTTCATCCGTGCCGCAGAGCGATTCAGGGATCTGGGGGCGCGCCGGCGTCGTCATCGATCCTGCGACCGGCGATCTCTACGTCGCAACGGGCAACGGCACATGGGACGGCGCGGTCAACTGGGGCGACGCCGTCATCGAGCTTAACCCGGACGCCGCGAAAATCCTGGGCAACTATACACCCGACAACACCGAGGCGCTCAATGAACAAGACCAGGATCTTGGCTCGACGTCACCGGTGCTCCTGGGACACGGCTTGATTGCCCAGGGGGGAAAGGACCGCATCATTCGCGTGCTCGATTGGCGCACCATGTCTGGTGCCGCCCCGCATCGCGCCGGCGAAGCGGACAAGGTGCCCACGCCCTCCGGGAACCGTCTTTTCACGGCACCTGCGCTCTTGCGGCGCGGCGATGCGACGTGGTTGTTCGCCGCCGATGGCGGGGCCACCTCCGCGTGGACTCTGGCCGGCGCGTCACTTCAGCCCCGGTGGCGGGCGGACAACGCCGGAACGAGTCCCGTGGTGGCCGACGGCATGCTCTTCGCGTACGACCCGCATGGCGGACTGCGGATCTACGAGGCGACGTCCGGGCGGCCGATTGCCACGCTGCCCTGCGGCGCCGGGCACTGGAACAGCCCCGTTGTCGCGGATGGCCGTATCGCCCTGCCTGAGGGCAATGCAAACTCGCACCAGACGAACGGCGTCATGGATATCTGGCGATTGCGGAAATAGCGACAGGCCGGCGAATGCGCCGGGGCACGTGCCGCACGGATCCGAAACATACGCCCCATCCGTGACGGCGCAGCCGGGAACTTCCTGCAGAGTTCTTGACCGAACCAAGGGGCTATGTTATTTATAACATAGTGCCTTGGAGGTCTAGGTGTGGAACTAAAAGACGTCATTCTCGGTTTTCTGGAGCGAAAGCAACTGACAGGCTACACGCTGAAAGGCATGTTCTCGGAGCTCGATTTCCTTCCGTGGTCGGGCAACAACAACCAGATC
Source organism: uncultured Spirochaetota bacterium (assembly GCA_963781885.1). Classification (GTDB taxonomy): domain Bacteria; phylum Spirochaetota; class Spirochaetia; order SZUA-6; family Fen-1364; genus Fen-1364. The sequence goes on from CAWAHW010000004.1 coordinate 82,011, forward strand.
TATACGGCGCTTATAGAGCTTGAGAAGGAGGGGCTCGTCAAGAAGCAGACGATGCAGCAGGAAAAGCTGCCCGCCCAGAAGCGCTACTCCGCGACGGAGGCGGGCAAGAAGCGGCTCCGTCATGCGGTTCTGCAGCCTTCGGATGCGCCCGGCGTCAGAAACGACTTCCTTCTGAGACTGGCCTGGACCGAATGTCTGTCGAATGAAGAGATCACGGCAATGATCGACGACTACAGGAAGACCATCGAAATGGAGCTCGTGATGAGCCAGGAAAAGATGCGGCGGAGGAGCTCAGGAGAGGCACGGAGCGCGAGAGAGGACTACATGTGGGGCATGATATTGAAAAACCGCGCCATGGCGCTGGAAGGCGAACTGCATTGGCTGGCGCGGCTGCGGGACGGCCTGACGAGAAATAAAAAGGAGCGATTGCGATGAAGGTGGAGATTTACAGGACCGTGAAGAGCAGGGATATCCTGCTGGAGTTCTACGACGGCGTGATGCATGGATGGAGCTTCCGCATGAATCGCTAATGGTTCCGACCCGGTTCGGCGAAACGCACATCATCATGGCAGGCAGCGTCGGCACGCCCGCGCTCGTGCTGCTGCACGGCGCTGCATCCAACCTGCTGGGCTGGAGCGGTGCCATTCCAGAATACAGTGGAGATTTCCGTGTGATCGCCCTGGACATCCCCGGCGAGGCAGGCAAGAGCGCCCCGGTGCGCCCGTCCTGGAACAACGACGACTACGTGCGGTGGCTGGACGATGTGCTGAATGCGACGGGAACAGAAAGGGCGGCGCTGCTGGGAATTTCCTTCGGGGGATGGCTAGCGGCAAAGTACGCGACGTACCGGCCCGAGCGGGCGAGCAAGCTCGCGCCGTTCTCACCCGCGGGCATCGCACCGGCCAGGACGTCGGCGATCGTGAAAACGATCCTGTATTCGATGCAGAAGGAAAAAGGAGCGAAAAAGATAAAGCGCCTGGTGTTCGGCACGGGACGACGAGCTCAAGCGCATCTCATGCCCCGTGATGATGACGACGGGCGGAGAGGACGCCTTCTTCAACGCCCGAAAGGCGGCCGCACGGCTGAAGCGCTGCCTGCCCGATGCGAGAATCAACATCATTCGCCATGGCACGCACGGCATCACGGAATACGGAGGAAGCATCGCGCGTTTCCTTGTGGACGGATAAATCACGCCGGGCGCCGCCGTGCCCGATTCCTTCCCGGAGGCGTCGTCTCCGAGCACGAGACGGCGATGGACGGCTTCGCCCGGGGGACCTGCTCCAGCCCAAGACGCGATGAGCTGACATCGCGTGATGGCTCCTCCCGTGCACGGCGGGTGGAAGAAGCGCGCGCAGAAAATTGTTGACATCCTCCCGCGGCGGTCTCATACTGCAGCGGCTGGTGGTAATACCACCAGCCGTCACCGGAGGAAAGGCGTGAAACAGCTTCTCAAGCCCGTCCAACTCCCCACCCTCAGGAAAGAGGTGGTCCGCCAGATTGAGGACCTCATCCTTTCCGGCCAGGTCAAGCCTGAGGAGAGGCTGCCCCCCGAACGCGACCTTGCGTCGCTCCTGGGCGTCTCCCGCCCGGTCGTGCACGCGGCCATCATGGAGCTGGAGCAGAAGGGCCTGGTGCGCAGCGAGCCGCGGCACGGCTGCTTCGTCAACGACTATCGCCAGTCCGGCAGCGCGGAGCTCCTGACCTCCCTGTGGCGCCACGGCGGCGACAAGCTTGCCCCTGCAATCGTGGAAAGCATGATGGAGCTGCGTGTCGCCGTGGAGCAGGAAGCCGCGTCCCGTGTCGCGCGGCTGGGAGACCGCACGCTCTGCCGGGAGCTGCGCCGCATCCTGGATGAGGCCGATGCGTTGCCGGCGTCGGACGCGGCTGCGCAGGTGGAGTACGACTACCGCTTCCACTTCACCATTGCGCTTCGCAGCAACAACATCGTCTATCCCATGCTCATGAACACTTTCAAGCAGATGTACTTTTCCATCCTGACGGGCTTCTTCGAGAACCAGGCAGTGGTTCCCCGTGTGCACAAGTACCGCCGCAACCTCCTGGCTGCCATCGAAAAGAAGAACCCGAACCGGGCCCGGGACCTGATGCGGAAGCTGAGCAAGGTGAGCTCCTATGAACGGTAAGCTGCTCCAGCGGTCCCGACGGGCGCTGCGCAAGACGGGCATGCGGGACGTCACGTGCGAGGATCTCGGAGAGTCGATCAGGCTGACGGGCGAGCTTCCGACGTGGGAGAGGAAGGTGCAGGCCGGGCATATCGCCGCGGCCCGCGGCCACTGTGAGGTTGTGAACGACGTCGTGGTCCCGGGGTTGACCGAGCCTGCCATGAGCGTCCCTGGCTTCACGGATTCAAGCCTGGAGGGAGCGGAGTACGACGTTGTGGTGGTGGGCGCCGGAGTGATTGGCGCGGCCGTTGCGCGGGAGCTCTCACGCCATCGACTTCGGATCGCCGTGGTGGAGAAGGAAGATGATGTCGCGTTCAACACGACAAGCCGCAACGATGGCATGGTTCACCCCGGACTGGAGCCCACGCATGGCACTCTGAAAGCGTCCTGCAACACCCGGGGAAATCGCATGTATACGCAGGTGTCGCAGGAGCTGGGCTTCGAGCTGCAACGCCCGGGCTCCATCATGCTCTTTGACAGGAGAATCAAGTGGCTGCTCGTGCCGCTGCTGGCCCGCCGCTGCCGAAGGAACGGCGTCCCGGGAGAGTGGCGCTACGTCTCAGGCCGCGAGGTCCGGCGCCTGGAGCCGCACGTCACGCCGCGTCAGCGCGGCGGCTTCTACGTGAGCTGCACGGGCATCGTCAATCCCTTTGAGGTGACCATTGCGTACGCGGAAAACGCGGCGCAAAACGGCGTGGTCTTCCACCTTCAGACCGCGGTGCTCGGCTTTGGCACCGTGGATAACGGAGACGGCAGACGCATCGACACCGTGCGCACGAACCGCGGCACGCTTTCAACGCGCGCCGTCGTGAACGCCGCGGGAAACTGGGCGGACGTGGTGGCTGCCTCCGCGGGGGACCGCTCGTTCTCTCTTCACGGGCGACGGGGGGTGGACGCGATCATTGACAAGCGTCTTGTGGATACGCAACGCCACGTGCTCGGCATGCCCATGTTCCTGAAGAGCATGGAAAGCCACAGCAAAGGCGGCGGCCTGGTGGTCACCGTTGAAGGCAACCTCCTTGCAGGCCCAACGGCCGCGGAAACGCCGTACCGGGAGGACTACTCCACGACAGCCGCGGACCTGGCCGAGCTCACGCGTCACCTTGAGCTGAACACATCCGTCCTGCCGACGGACATCATCACGTACTTTGCCGGTGTCCGGCCCGCAAGCTATTCGGAGGACTTCATCATCCGAAGGTCTTCCACGGTCGGAAACCTCATCCACGCCGCGGGAATCCAGTCTCCCGGCCTCGCCTCAGCGCCCGCCATAGCGGTGGACGTGGCCGCCTTCACCGTTGAAGCGCTGTCGGAACGCCAGCAGGTGCTCCCCAACACGGACTTCGTGGCTACGCGAAAGCCGCGGATCCGGCCCGGACGGCTCCCGCTCGCGGAGCGCGCGCGCTGCATCGCGGAGCGCCCGGACTACGGACGGATCGTTTGCCGCTGCGAGGAAGTCTCGGAGGGCGAAGTGAGGGACGCGCTGCGCTCCCCCTTGAAGGTGTCCAGCCTGGACGCGGTCAAGCGTCGGACACGGGCGGGCACGGGGAGGTGCCACGGCGGTTTTTGCCTGCCCCGGCTCATCGAGATCATCGCGGACGAGACGGGCCAGCCGCTCACGGGCATCCGAAAGAAAGGTCACGACTCGTACCTGGTGGCAGCGGAGACCAAGAAACCCGTGACGGAGGCCACGCATGGCTGAGCGGGCGTCAGACGTCGCCGTGATCGGCGGAGGCCCGGCAGGGCTGCAAGCAGCAAGGTCCGCGGCTGACGCCGGAGCGCGCGTCCTGATCGTGGAGCGCGAAGAGAGGCTGGGAGGCATCCTCAAGCAGTGCGTCCACGACGGGTTTGGAGTCATGGAGTACGGAGAGCGGCTCACGGGCCCCGAGTATGCCTGCCGCGACATCGCCGCAATCAAGAATCGCGACATCCCGTATGAGACCAGCGCCTTCGTGCATTCCCTTGCCCGGGACGGAAACGCCTGGACCATCACGCTGGTGACGCCTCGGGGAGGCGTGGAGGAGCTGCGCTGCCGCAGCGTGATCATGGCAACAGGCTGCCGCGAGCGCACGGACAGGCAGGTGTTCCTGCAGGGGGACAGGCCTGCCGGCATCTTCACGGCGGGCCAGGCCCAGCGCCTCATCAACATCAACGGCGTGCTGCCGGGAAAGCGCGTGGTCATCCTGGGATCGGGAGACATCGGCCTCATCATGGCCCGGCGCTTCACGCTGGAAGGCGCCGCCGTGCTGGGGATCTACGAGATCAAGGACGCGCCATCAGGCCTCACGCGCAACATCGCGCAGTGCGTGGAGGACTGGAGCATCCCCCTGCATCTCAAGACCACCGTCACGAAGATCCACGGCCGTGACCGCGTGGAAGCAGTCACCGTCTGCCCGGTGGACGCAAATGGAAGACCCGATCTTGACCGCGGCTGCCGCGTGGCCTGTGACACGCTTGTGCTGAGCGTGGGACTCATCCCGGAAGACGACATTCTCTGGGGCCTTGGCCTCGCGATGGACGAGCGCACGCGCGGACCCTTCGTCAACCAGCACCGTGAGACCGCGATGCCCGGCCTGTACGTCTGCGGCAATGCACTCCACGTGTATGACCTGGTGGACTACGTCTCTGAATGCGGCCGCACCGCGGGCCAGAGCGCTGCCCGATACTGCGCCGGGCCTGCCGGAGCGGCGCGCCCTCCCGGGCTTCTCCTCCAGGCCGCGGACGAGCTTCTCTACCAGGTGCCGCAATACGTGGATCCGGGCGCCGTGGAGCCGCCGGCATTCTTCTACAGGGTGCGGCGCGCCATGGAGCGGGCCGTCCTTACGATCTCCGTGGAAGAAAGGGAGCTGGAAAGCAGGCCCTTGAGATACTGCAGACCGCAGGAAATGGAGCGCTATGAGATGGCCCCTGCCACGTGGGAGGGCATGAGATCCGCGCGATGTCCGGTGCGGCTGTCTGTTCAGGAGGTTCGCCATGGGTAATTTCCCCCTTGCACGGACGTGCATCGCCTGCCCGCGGGGATGCCGCCTGGATATTCAAAAGCGTGGAGAGGAGCTCGTTGTGAGCGGCAACGGCTGTCCCAAAGGCGTGCCGTACGGCATCCAGGAGGCCACGGCGCCGCAGCGCATCCTCACAACCACGGTCCGAACGACCTTTGCGGACTTGCCGCGGCTCCCGGTCAAAAGCTCCGCGGAGGTGCCGCTTGCGGAGATTCCAAGGCTCATGCGGCTCATCGACGCCGTGTGCGTGGACCGCGCGGTGGGCTGCGGAGATGCCGTGCTCCGGGGTCTTCTGTCTCCCGGCGTGGACCTGATCTGCACGGACGAATCATATGCGTGACCTCCTGTGCGCCATAGATTGCGGCACGCAGAGCCTGCGCCTGATGCTCTTCCACCCGGACGGCAGGGTGGAAGGCGGCCAACATATCCACTACCAGCCCTACAGCACGCCGCATCCGGGGTGGGCGGAGCAGGACCCGCAGGTTTTCTGGAACGCGCTGTGCCGCGCCGGCCTCTGCGTCTTGCATACGGCAAAGCTCAGGGATCGCGTGGCAGCGGTGGGTGTCACGTCGCAACGCGACACCATGATCTGCATGGACAGGGACGGACAGGCGCTTCGGCCGGCCATCACGTGGCTGGACACGAGAAAGGATCCGGTTTCTACCGCCCAGGACTTCCCATGCGCGTTCTCTACCGCCTTGCAGGAATGACGGACACCATGGCGAAAACAATGGCCGACGGAAAAGTGAACTGGATCCGCCGCAATGAGCCTGAGATCTGGGAGAAGACATGGAAGTACGTCCAGGTGTCGGGGTTCCTGAACTTCAGGCTTTCCGGGGAGGTGGTGGATTCCGTTTCGTCCATCGTCGGCCACGTGCCGATGGACTACCGTGGAAGGCGTTGGGCGTCCCCGCATGATCTGACGTCCCGCATCTTCCCCGTGGAGCAGGAGAAACTCTATACGCTCGTCGAGCCCGGCACACGGATCGGAGAGGTCACCAGGGAGGCGGCAAGAGCCACCGGCCTCCGCCCGGCATCCCGCTTGTCGCCTGTGGAGCGGACAAGGCTTGTGAGACACTTGGCCTCGGTGTGAAGGATCCCAGCGTGGCCTCTCTCAGCTTCGGCACGACGGCGACGGTGGAGGTGATGACACCGCGCTACTTCGAGCCCCTGCCATTCATCCCCGCCTACTGCGCCGCGCGTCCGGGCTACTACAATCCGGAAGATCGAGGTTCTCCGCGGCTACTGGATGATAAGCTGGTTCAAGGAAGTGATGGCCTACCATGAGAGAGAGGAAGCAGAGCGCACGGGCGCCTGTCCAGAGGATCTCCTTGACCCGCTCCTGGATGAAAGCCCTCCGGGAAACCGCGGGCTCCTGCTGCAGCCCTTTTGGGGCCCCGGGCTGCTTCGGCCGCACGCGCGCGGCGCCATTGTCGGTTTCGGGGATTGCCATGACCGCGCGGCCGTCTATCGGGCGATCGTGGAGGGTTTGGCCTACTCTCTCCGCGAAGGGCTTGAGTCCCTGCAGCGCAGCGGACACGCGACGATCCGCTCTGCGGCCGCCTCGGGCGGAGCGAGCAGGAACAGCCGCATCTGCCAGATCACGGCTGACGTCCTGGGAAAGCCGCTCGTGCGCGGCGTGACACCGGAGGCGAGCGCTCTGGGCGCTGCCCTGATCACGGCGGTGGGGGCGGGAATACATTCCGGCTTTGATGAAGCCGTCGCGGCCATGATTCACCCCGGAGATGAGTTCCATCCGCGCAAGGACCTTCGCGCGCTCTATGACGATCTGTACGGCGTCTACGAGTCCGTGTTCCCATCGATGGACGGCATCTACCGCAGGCTCCGACGCATCACGGGTCATCCAGAAATCGCGCCGTCGAACGTGCAGGCGGCGCGCGCGCCGGCCTCCCGCGTCCCCGCTTCGCGCGCGCCAGCGCCCCGCGCCGCGGCATCGCACCTGTAGAGGAGACACTCGCCATGTCAAAGTACAAGGGCTTCAGGCCGGACTGGGAGCACCTCCCGCCGCCTGCCGGTTCTTTCCGTTCCCTCCTGAAATGGGGAAGCCCGACGGAGTTCAAGGCGCCCAATGAGCCCCTCTATCGACTCATGAAGCAGACGTTCGGCCTGACGGACGAAGATTTCACGCACAAGCTCGACGAGGGTCTTGATCCCGTGTGTGACACGGTCCCTTCCCGGATGGACCCGGCGCACGTCGCGTTCCTGCGCTCGGTGGTGGGAGAGCAGAACGTATCGCTGGACACATTTGCGCGGCTCTCCGTGGCATATGGCAAGACCATGTGGGACGTCTACCGGCTGCGGGAAAAGCTCATGGAGAACCTGCCGGACGCGGTTGCATATCCGTCAGAAAAGGCCCAGATAGAACGGATCGTGGAGTACTGCGGCCGCCACGCCATTGCGCTGTACGTCTATGGCGGCGGCTCCTCGGTGACCCGGGGTGTGGAAGCATTTCGGGGCGGAATCACGCTGGACATGCGGCGCAGCTTCACCAAGGTCATCTCCTTCAGCGAGGCGAACAGCACGATCACGGTGGAGGCAGGCATCAGCGGGCCGAAGCTGGAGGACGCGCTGAACAGGGCGCCGGAGCTTTTTGGCGCGGCGCACGCATATACCTGCGGCCATTTCCCCCAGTCCTTCGAGTACTCGTCAGTTGGCGGCTGGGTCGTGACCCGGGGCGCGGGACAGAACTCCACCTATTACGGCAACATCCATGACCTGGTGATGGGCCAGGAGTACGCCACCCCGCGCGGCCCGGTCAGAAGCTATGGCCTGCCCGCGCACGCGGTGGGTCCGGACATCGATGAGATCATGATGGGAAGCGAGGGCGCCTTCGGCGTTCTCACGCACGTGACGCTGAAGGTCTTTCGGCTCACGGCGGCCAACCGTCAGAAGTTCAGCTACATCTTCCCCAGCTGGGAGTCCGGCCGCAAGGCGGTTCGGGAGATCATGCAGGCCGGGGCAGGCTTCCCGTCGGTTTTCCGTCTCTCTGATCCCGAAGAGACCGATGTTGCCCTCAAGCAGTACTCCGTTGAGGGCACGCCGCTTGACACGGCCATGCGGCTCCTGGGCTACAAGCCCCGCCGCCGCTGCCTTCTCCTGGGCTGGACGGAGGGGGAGCGCGGGTTCGCACGGAACCTGCGGCACGTTGTGGGACGCATTGCGCGCCGCGCGGGCGGCCTTTCTCTCACCTCCTACCCCACCATCAAGTGGGAGCACAGTCGATTCCGGGACCCCTACTTGCGCGAGGCGCTCCATGACTACGGCGTGGTGATCGACACCATGGAATGCGGCGTCACATGGGAGAGCATGGAACGGGTGTGGGCTGGCGTACGCGCCTTTGCCAAATCCCGGCCGCGCACGATCTGCATGACGCACCTGTCTCACATGTACCCGCAAGGCGCCAACCTCTACTTCATCTTCATTGGGCGCTTCAAGGACAAGGAAGAGTACCTCGAGTATCAGAGCGGGATCTTCGACAACATCCAGGCCCTGGGCGCGAGCATGAGCCACCATCACGGCGTGGGAAAGGCCACTGCGCGATGGGTGGAGGATTCAATCGGGCGGGAGCAGCTCGAGCTTTTCCGCGCCCTGAAGCACCACTTTGATCCTGAAGACGTGATGAACCCCGGTGGCACTGTCGCGCTGGACCTCCCGGATTCGGAAAAACGCGTACCTCGATTCGCGCTCCGCGGCTGGGACGATCCCGCGTATTGAAGCAGGCGCGGCGGTTTTCCGCAGCCCCCCTGCCCCGGACGGCCGTGTGGCGCGGTAAAGCGCCAATGGTGGGCGCACGGCGCCGGCGGGGACAGCTTGACCATTATGCCGGCGCGGATTAAGGTCTGATTCAATCCTTCATCCTCTCCATAGGAGACACCTCTGATGAAAAAAAGCCTGGCTGCAGCGCTCATGTTGCTCGGAGCAACAACGGCTTACTCGGCGCCCCTCCTCCCCCCGTCCTGGGGCGCCATCTTCTACGCGTCCGGCGGCTACAGTGCGGACACGGTCACCTACACGTCGACGGCCGCCCTCCCGACAAGAGTGGACGCATCGGGGCTCGTCCTTGAGCTCGGGGGCTCCGTGCGTTGGATCCCGGTCACTTTTCTCGCCGCGGAGGCCACTGTCGGAAGCGACTGGTATACAGGGGTCGACGGAGCGTTGACGCGGATGGGGACGCTGAGTCCTTTTGGCAGCTCCACTATCTACACCGACTCCTCCGACTACGCAAGTGGAGACGACGAGTCCATCTTCCTGGCCGCAGACGTTTATCTCTGCCTTCCCTTCCTGCCCTTCAACCTGTTTGCCGGCTACAAGCACAACTGGTTCATCGCGAGCCTGGTGACCACGATGGTGGGCTCCGACGAGCTGCGCTTCGGCGTTGAGATCCTTGCCACCCGCTTTCTCTCCGTGAAGATCGCGGGAGAGATCCCTTTCGCGTACGGAGCCACCTACACGATGATGGACGGCGCCACGGTCAGTCCCGGCTCCGGCTACAACATCACCGCGGAAGCCGTCTACAGATTCGACTCCGGGGAGTAAGCTAATGAAGAAACACACCCTCGTCATTGCCCTTTGTGCCGGCCTGCTCTGCCTCATGATCCTTGGCTGCGCAACCCCCTTCTACCAGGACCGACGGCGCGCCCTCATTTACTCGCCCCCCGCGTCCTTCCATCCCTACAGCACGGCGCTCGCAAAGGAGCTGGGATACAAGGAGCAGTGGAAGCTTCCGCTCGCGGGCACGACGAACGTCGACGCGGCGAGCCTCCAGATCACACGGATCACGGACGAATCCTTCGTCGCGTCGCTGAAGGAGACGCCGCTCGCGGGAGAGCGCACGACCAATTTCCTGGTGAGCGGCATCCACACTGCCTCCCCACGGATCGTTTCCCGCAGCTTCCCCGGCACCATCCTCCCCGTGGGCGGGGAGATCTACTGCGTGGAAGAGACCTCGACGGGCTTCTCGCTCTCCGCATACGATGAGAACATGTCCCCGACGGACGTGAAAAAGATCACCTGCTACAAGTACAAGCACGCGGAGAACAACATGCTGGACTCCACCAGCACCGGCAATTTCCACGAGGAGGGCAACATCAGCTCGTACTTCTACGCGGATCCCTACATCGTGTTCACCTCCGTCAACTATTCCACGGACAAGTATTACGCCTCCACGCACTACCAATCCCAGGCCGTGTCCGCCAACACCGTCCAGTTCATCTGCGTGAACCTGCTCACCGGGGACACGTTCAGGACCGCGGAGGTGAACTTCGGCCCCTATTACAAGAGCCAGAACAACAAGGCGCTCCCCGGCGTGCTCACACCCTCCAGTTCCGCCTTTTTCGTCATCCCGGACCAGGTGGCCTTCGCCTTCACCCTCACGGATGACCAGAAGGACTCGTATCTTTGCTACTTCACGCCCGAAGCGGGGAAGGACGCCGGGATCCGCGTCGATACGGCAGAGAACATCGTGAAGATGTTCCCCTCCCTGACGCTTACCAACCAGGTGGTCATGGAGGAGACCGCCGAGATCCGCATCCTGCGACAGGCAATCAGCACCGGCGGGACGATAACCCTCGCAGGGGAGGACAGGCCGGTGATCGCGTTCCAGGGGATCCCCGGGGATGGCTTTCTCATCTATTCGCGTGAGAAGGCACGGAACGGTTCACCGTGCAGCCTGTTCTACACGGACCTCACCCTCCAGACCGTCCGCTGGAAACACGACTTTGCTAAGGGCGTGACGGTATCCGAGGGAGTCGTGAACACGGCGGATGGGAATGTCCTGCTCACGGACTGCGATGCGTCCGGGGGCGGGCTCCTGCTCGTGAAGATGCTCCAGACGGGAAACGAGAGCAGGCTGGTACCGGTGAACGTCGTGCAAAAGGACTTGGACGCCGATGCCGCGGGGTACTGCTTCGTCGGCGGCGGACTTGCCCTGTACGACGACCAGTCCGGAACGGTGTCGTACTTCATCCAGCAGAAATGAGCTCTCTCCTTCCCCGCATGAAGCTCCTGCGATACGTCCCTGGCGTCTTCATTCTGCTCACCATGCTGGGATGCGTGACCCGGCTCACGCCGGCACCCGGTCTGTTCCCTCCGGGCGAATGGAATGGCACTCCGGTCGTGCAGACCGAGTACGGCCTGGTTTCCGGGGCTGCCGATGCCGAACGCACGTGGGCATGGAAAGGAATCCCGTACGCGGCGCCGCCCGTCGGGGATTTGCGGTGGAAAGCCCCCCGACCGCCCGCCTCCTGGCAGGGGATCCGAGAGGCGGACCGGTTCGGCAATTCATCTGCGCAAGTCGTGCCCATCCTGGGGCAAATTGGTTCCGAGGACTGCCTGTATCTCAACGTCTGGAGGCCGAAAAGCGCAGAAGGAATGCTTCCGGTGTACGTATTCGTCCACGGCGGAGGAAACACCATCGGAAGCTCGGACCTTCCCGACTACCATGGCAACGCGGTGGCTGCGCGGTCGAACATGGTCTACGTGTCCCTCAACTACCGCCTGTCCGTATTTGGATGGTTCCGCTCACCGGCGCTGACGGCGGGTGAGTCGGCGCTGGACGCTTCGGGCAACTATGGGACGCTGGACATCATCGCGGCGCTTCGGTGGGTCAAGGAAAACATCGCGGCATTCGGCGGCGATCAATCCAGGGTGACGGTGGCGGGAGAATCCGCGGGTGGTTTCAACGTGCTGTCACTCCTCGTTTCTCCCGAGGCGGAGGGTCTGTTCCAGAGGGCCGTCGTGGAGAGCGGCATGACGGTGATGGAGAGCACGGAGACGGCAGAGCATGCCGCCAGGACAATCACCCTGAAGCTCCTTGTGCGCCGTGGAAAGGCGAAGAACATGCAGGATGCCGCGGCGGTGCTCGATGCAATGTCTGACACCGACATTCGCGCCTTCCTCTATTCCGTGCCCACATCGGACTTTCTCCGGTCACTGGACAAGAGCCCGGTCGGGCTTGCAATGGCGGACTGGCCCACCATCTACGCGGACGGAGCCGTGCTGCCTTCAGCAGGGTACAGGGTATTCGGGGACGGAAGCTATCCGAACAAGGTTCCCCTCGTCATCGGGACAAACAAGGATGAGGCCAAGCTCTTCATGTTCTTTGGCAAGCAGTATCAGCAGGACCCCGCACTCTATGACGCCATCGCAGCCTACCGCACCGCGTTGTGGCGCTACGCGGGCGTGGACTCCGTGGCGCAGGGGATAACCGCGCAGGAGGGGCATCCGCCGGTGTATGCGTATCGCTTCGACTGGGGCAGCCCTGACACCCGCGGCCGAAGCCCCTTGCCGGGCGACCTTGGACGGCGGTTGGGCGCCTTCCACTCCACGGAAATTCCTTTCTTCCTTGGCACGGGCAGGAATTCCGTCTCATTCATGACGGGGCAGTTCTTTACCGCGGCCAACGAGCCCGGCCGAAAGGTTCTCACCGAAGCGGCCATGCGCTATCTCGCAGCCTTTGCACGGACGGGCAATCCGAACGACGCAACTGGCGCCTCGCTTCCCGCCTGGGAGCCTTGGGACCCCGCGGACGGAGGATTCAAGGCCCTCGTCATGGACGTTGACGGGGACGCGTTGCACTTTTCCGCCCTGCATGAAAGCCCGTCGCTCGCATCGATCAAGTCCACGGCACCGGCCTCGTACGGCGCCGGAGCTGACATGGGATTGCTGCGGGAGATCGCAGAGTAGCGCCTGCAGGACTTCCGCGTCGGGCGTGTCCTCGGCGCTGGATCGCCTGCAATCACGCCGTGGCCGCCCCGACGCTGCATAAGTACATTGACGCCACCAATGCGTTCTCACAGAACAGAATCCCCGGAGTCGGAATCCACGGCTCCTCCGCTCTCCGCGCCCCGCGCGGCCGGCGTGGAGCGCCTCAAGGCATATGTCGAGCTCACCAAGCCGCGCATCCTGGTCCTGTTGGTGATCGTGGCACTCGCTTCCTTCTATCTCGCCTCCCCCCGCACCCTGGACTGGGGAAGGCTGGTGTCGGCTGCGGTGGGGATCTCCACGCTCGCCGCGGGCATCCTTGCGCTCAACGGGCACTGGGAGCGTGGCTCGGACGCCCTCATGCGGCGTACGGCTGGCCGGCCTGTTCCCAGCGGCCGGCTCTCACCGCGCGAGGCGTTTGCGTTCGGCACGGCGGCCACCACCGCGGCGGTCGCGTTCATCACCTTCCGGCTGGGGTGGATCGCCGGGGCGGCCGCGCTCTTCACATTCGCAAGCTACGTGCTTGTCTACACGCCGCTCAAACGGCGCACCGCGTGGCACACCACTCTCGGCGCGCTCTCCGGCGCCATGCCCCCGCTCCTGGGGTGGGCGTCGGCGCGCGGTGCGCTGAGCCTCGAGGCATGGGCCCTTTTCGCCATGCTCTTCTTCTGGCAGTTCCCCCATTTCCTGGCAATTGCGACGATGTACGGCGAGGACTACGCGCGCGCGGGCATCAAGGTGCTGCCGGCGGTGGATGCGAAGGGCGGCGGGCTCACCGCCTCACTCATCGTGGCAAGTCTCGTGCTCCTTCTGGCCGCCAGCATGCTGCCCTGGCTCACCGGGCTTTCCGGCACCGTCTACCTCGTGGGCGCGGCAGCGGCTGGCGCGGGATTCGCCGCTTCGGGGGTTCTCCTGCTTGCACGACGCACCAGGCGCAGCGCCCGGATGGTCCTCCGCGCCTCGGTGCTTTACCTGCCCGTCGTGTTCGCGCTCATGGTCTTCGACGTGGTACGCTGAGCGCGGAACGGGGCGGCAGGGCCCTTTCGGCGGCGCTCCCCGCCCCTGCGCGGCGGCGGCAGGGCCGCCACAATCGGGCTGCAACGGCGTCGGTTAATGCAGGAGGAACGCATCCAGCTCCCGCGTGGCTCGATCGAGCAGCCCGTTGAGACTCATGAAATCATAGGCGTCCGAAATCGCTTCCTGGAACGATCTTCGCGGAACGTAGCCTATCGCTTTCGTTGTCTCTTCGTTCGAATAGAAGCTGGGAAATGATCCAGCCCGCGCGGCCGCGCGGCTGAGAAGACAGGGGGTTCCGCGCAGGAGCGCCGCCTTCTCGGCGAGGAAAGCCGCGATCCGGGTTGCGGGACCCGGCATCACGCAGAAGCTCCTTCTCACGCGGCGGTGAGGCTCCTTTTCACGCACAACTTCGGCGATGATCCGAAGCATGTCGGCCAAATACCGATTGTCCTCAGGCTTGCCCGAGACGATGTACCGGCTGCCCGGCACACCGCGCGTCATCGCAAGAACGTGCCCGCGCACCACGTCCTCCACGTGGGCCAGGGGAAAGCCGGCGCGCGATGCGGCGGGTATCGCGTTGCGTCGAACGAGCGCGATGTAAAGGGAGGGGCCGACGAGCGTGTCGAGCGGCCCGAAGAAGGTGCCGGGCAGCACAGAGACGACGTCCATCCCCTCCTCCCGCACTGCCCTGTCGACGATCTCCTGCGCGGCAAGCTTGGAATCCAAATACCCGATTCCGATCCGGCGTTCCCAGGCTCCCGATTCCCGACCATCGTGCACGGCATCGGCGAACGCAAGGGTCTCCTGGGTCGAGTGAAAGGAATGGAGGCGAGGCCGGCTCGCGTAAGGATTGCACGTGGATGCCGTTCCGAGCGACCCGGGCGGCGTGGGGCAGCCGAGAATATTCACCGTGCTCGTGTGGCAGACGCGCTTCACGGTCCCGGATTCAGCGGCGGCGCGGAGAACGTTGCGGGTTCCCTCGACGTTGACATGCCATTGGATCCGCTTCAGCCGGGGATCGAAGCTGGTGATCCCCGCGGTATGGAAAATGAGTGTGCATCCGCGGCAGGCATCCGCAACCTGGTCCGGTTCAAGGATGTCGCCGGGCCAACGCTCGATGCCGGGCAAATCCCTCAACGACCAGGTCGGTCCTCCCTTCAGGTAGAAGACCCTGATCGATTCTTCGGGGACATTCTCCTCGCCGACGAGGTGCCGGGCCATGTTTGCGCCGAGAAACCCCGTGCCGCCGGTGATCAGGATCCGTTCGCGGGTCAGGTCCGGGTTGGGGATCGCGCCATTCATGAGCACGCCGCCACTATAGGGAAGAACAGGCGCGCCGTCACTCCCCGGCAAAGACCTCGCGGCCTCAAGGACATTTCTAAAGAGTCCACGACCGCACCGGATTTGCCGCTTTTTCGGATCGCCCTATACTCGACTCAATCTTTATCCCTTTTTCCCTTCAGCACACGACCGCCCACGGTCGGGACACGCGAAGGAAGCCGCGAAAGGAGCAGCTATGGCGACGATCTATCATGAGGATGCGGGTGACCTGAAGTGGCTGAAAGGCAAGACGGTGAGTGTGCTGGGATATGGGAACCAGGGCAGCGCCCAGGCACAGAACATGCGCGACAGCGGCGTCAAGGTCGTGATTGGAAATACCCGCGACGCGTATCTTGAGAAGGCAAAGGCGGACAAATTCGATGCGTTCGAGATTCCCGAGGCGGTCAGGCGGGCGGACTTCCACGTCCTGCTCATCGCCGATGAGGTCATGCCGCAGGTGTTCGACAAGGATATCCGTCCGTCCTTGAAGCCCGGACAGGCCATCGTCGTGTCCAGCGGCTACAATGTAGCCTTCGGGTTTCTGCGCTACCCCGCCGACGTCGACGTGCTGATGATCGCTCCCCGCACCATCGGCACCGCGGTGCGCAAGACCTACCTGAATGGCAAGGGCTTTGCCAGCCTCGTCGGCGTGCACCACGACGCAACCGGCCACGCCCGGGAGGTCATGCTCGCGCTGGCACGGGCAATCGGCACGTTGAAGTGCGCGGGGGTCGAGTCAAGCTGCGACGAAGAAGCACTGTGCGATCTGTTCAACGAGCAGAGCGGCGGCCTGTACGCGTGGCGGCGCGCCTACGAGATGCTGGTGGAAGCCGGCGCGAGCCCCGAGGCGGCGATGCTGGAGTTCTGGGCCTCCGGCGAATTGTCGGATGTCGCGGAAGTCATTCAGACCCATGGCCTGTTCGGGCAGGTGTCGTTCCACAGCCTCACGAGCCAATACGGGCAGCAGGTGACGGGGCGGCACTCCACCGCCGAGGAAGAGGTGGAGCGGACGCGCCTGCGCGGAATCATCAACAGGATCAAGGACGGGACGTTTGCAAAGGAGTGGAGCCTCGAGCAGCAGGCAGGCTATCCCACGCTGAACCGGGTTCACCAGCAGAACATGACTCACCCCATGACGCCCATCGAAGAAAGGCTTTTGCGTGAAATGGGCTTCTGGAAGAAGGAGTGACCGGGAAGGATCCTCCATGAAAAAAGCAATCACCCTGCGCATGTTCCCCGATGAGCTCGCGACGCTGCGGCGCGTGGAGATCGCGCGCGACGCGGGCTTCGAAGCCGTGGAGGTGAACCTGGAGCCGTGGCAGGAGTACTCGCTGGACACCGATGAGAGCGAGCTGGTGTGGCTTCGCAAAGACATCGAGGCGCGCGGCATGCAGGTGAGCGCCGTCTACGACCGGGAGCAGTGGCACTATCCCATGTCCAGCCGGGACCCGAAAACGCGCGACCGATGCGGGCTCATCATCGAGCGCCTTGCGCGGGCCGCGGTGGCGCTGGGGGCGGACACGGTGCTGGTCATGCCGGGGGCGGTGGACAACAGCGTGCTTGCTCCACACCCGGAGATCGTTCCCTATGCAGATGCCTATAGAAACGCCCAGGAGGTTCTGCGCCGCGTGGCGCTTTCGGCAGGAGAGAAGCACCGGGTTCATCTTGCCGCTGAGAATTGCCCGGGCAAGTTCCTGATCACTCCGCTGGAGTTTGCGCGATTCCTGGACGAGATCGACAGCGAATGGGTGAGCGGCTGTTTCGACATCGGAAACGCCCTCTGGTATGGCTACCCGGAACATCGGATCCCGGTGCTCGGCGCGCGGATCTGGCGCGTCCACGTGAAGGACAACCGCCTTCTGGGCGGGGGCGCCGTGGCCGCCGCCCCCCTGCTCGCCGGGGACGTGAACTGGCCCGCGGTGCGCGAAGCGCTGGCGGCAACGGGTTACGACTCCTGGCTTACAGCGGAGGTGCTCCCTGCGTATCGTTATCACGGCGAACGGCTGATCCATGAGACGAGCGCCAGCATGGACGCAATCTTTCGTCCCCCAGAAGTGTAGGAAGGCCAGCGCGCGTCTATTCGGGCCGGGTCCGGAGCCGGATCACGTTCCATGAAAGGCTTGGAAGGATGGCCCTGAAACCTCCATCGTCCAGCGTTGTGTCGTCCGTGCGTCGCGGAGCCACCCGTTGGGGTTCTGCCGACGTGTTTCTGGCCTTTGTGTCCCCGTCCGAAAGGACAAGGTGCTCAATGACGGTGCATGTCTTGAAACCGCTCAACGATCCGCGCAGGAGCAGCTCGTGGTGCGGGCTGCGGTTGACGCAGAAAACCGAGACGGTGCCCGCCCGTGCGTCTTGCGTTGCGACGCTTTCCAGGAAAGGGACATCGCCGTGCTTTTCGCTTCGGTATGTCGGGCTGCTGACAAGGGTCTTCAGCACGTTCCCCCTGCCGAACCGGGATGCGTGCAGAAAGGGGTAATACGTCGTCTGCCGCCACGCCGGTCCCGCATTGCTCGTCATGATGGGCGCTATGGCGTTCACAAGCTGCGCGAGACACGCGATCCGAACGCGATCCGCGTTTTTCAGCAGCGTGATGAGGCAGCATCCGACCACCAGAGCGTCCTCAAGCGTGTAGACATCCTCCAGGAGAGCCGGCCCCACCGTCCAGGGCTCAACAAGGGCATCAGCCGATTTTGAATGGTACCACACGTTCCATTCGTCGAAGGAAAGCTTCATGAGCTTCCGGCTCCGCATCTTCGCCTTAACGTAGTCCGCCGTGCTGGCGACGGTTCGGATGAAGGCCGCCATGTCTTGAGACTGGGCAAGGAACTCGGGCAGGTCGTTCGCGGCATTATCCAGGTAGTAATGGAGCGAGAGGTAATCGACGTCCTCGTAGCATTGCTCCAGCACGGTGGCGTCCCACTCGGGGAAGGTTGGCATATGGCTGCTTGAACTCCCGCAGGCCACCACCTCAATCGTTCCGTCGACCGTCTTCAGCGCCTTCGCCACCTCGCGGGCCAGCGAGCCGTACTCCATGGCGGACTTGCGTCCGATCTGCCACTTCCCGTCCATTTCATTGCCCAGGCACCACACCTTGAATCCGAAGGGTGTCAAGGCGCCATGCGCGCAGCGCATGTCGCTCCAATGCGTGCCTCCGGGGTGGTTGCAATATTCGATGAAGCTCCGCGCCTCGTCTATGCCCCGCGTGCCCAGGTTGAGCGCCGGCATCACCTGGGCTCCCGCCTTGGCGCACCACTCGTTGAATTCCCTTATGCCTACCCGATTGGGCTCAAGGGAGCGCCACGCCAGGTCCAGTCGACGCGGGCGCGTCTCAAGGGGACCGACGCCGTCTTCCCAATTGTACGCCGAAACAAAATTTCCACCGGGGTAGCGCACCAGCGAGACGCCCAGCTCCCTCACCAGCTCAAGCACGTCCCGACGGAAGCCGCTTTCATCGGCGCTCGCGTGAGAGGGTTCGTAGATTCCCCCGTAGACGGCCCTTCCGACATGCTCTATGAACGAGCTGAAGAGACGGTCGTCCACGGCGGCATGGACGGCGTCGTCCTGGAATGAAATTGATGCTTCTATCATCCGAACCTCCCTGCAACCAGGAAACCTTCAGGCGACATTCCCCGGCGAAACCTCCACAATCCGACGTGCGTGCCGGATGCATGGCTTACGGCAGTTCAAGGCGGAATATCGCGACGGAATAGCCGGGGACGGAAAGGCCCGCGGCGTCCGTTGAAAAGGAGCTCTCGGTCACCGCCACATTCTGCGGCCCTCCGGGCACATTGGCGCTCATGGGATCGGGGCCAGTGAGGATCCACCGCGTGCCGTTTCGGGCGGGCACGGCGGGGTGGACATCGAAGAGGAGCCTGTCCGCGTCCTGCCCGGAGTTCACAACGGCGATGGTCAGGGCTTTGCCGTCCTCCGTCAGCGCCGCCGCAATGTCGAGCTTCCCTCCCGCACCCGTGACCGCGACGGGGACCGACCCGAAGCAGTGACGATAGAGCTTCAGCACCAGTCCCGTCGTGTCGAAGACGGCATCCGTGCGGGACGTCTTGATGGCGCCGATGACGTTCACCGTCTGCGCGTAGTTCGCCATGAAGTAGATGTCGCTGTTCCTGAAGAAGGCGTGCAGTCCCCTGGCGATCCCCAGGGCATCTTTGAGGTGGTACTGCACCCCCAGCTCGCCGTAGACGTAGGGTCCATACCAGTAATTCCACTCATCCATTGCGATGCGGATGTTCGTGCCTTTGAGTGCGGGAATGGAGCCGCGGTAGGCACGGTGGGCAAGCGCAAGACGATCGATATCGTCCGCGAGCTGCCGGGAATGGGCGTCCACGTCCGCCAATTCCTTGTGGTAGATGTGCTCGCTGATCAGGTCCATGTGGTCCGCGCTCCCCGCGAGCATCCCCTCGTCCCATGCGCCGACTGACCCCACGGCAACGACATGTGCGGCGGGATCGACGCGCCGGATAGCGTCCACAACGTCGTTATGCTTCTTGACGTACGTGGCGAGTGGCATGTACCCCAGTTGCCACTGGCCGAACATCTCGTTGCCCACCGCCCACCAGGTGACCGGGAATGGATCCGGATGGCCGTTTGCCGCGCGAAGCTTCCCCATCGGGGTATCCGCCGATCCGACGCAGTATTCCACTTCGTCGACCGCGTCCTTCACCGTCCCCAGTCCCGTGTTGAGGGAGACATAGGGCTCCGCCCCGATGATCGCCATCAGGTCCATGAACTCGTGGATGCCGACGTCATTCGGCTCGATGCCCTTCCAGGCAGGGTTCTGCCGCGGCGGACGCGTGTCCCGATCCCCGATGCCGTCCCGCCAATTGTATCCGCTTACGAAATTTCCGCCTGGCCAACGATAGATGGGGGAGCCGAGCTCCTTCAGGAGCGCAACGACGTCACTTCTCCATCCGTCGATGTTGTCCGACGGCATGAGGGAAACCGCGCCGATGCGGAAACTTCCTTTGCCTGTGCCGACGATCTCCATTCGCGCGCTGTCGCTCGCCCAGGGGGAAACGAACCGGAAAGGATAGGTCTCGTACTGACGGCCGGGCGTGATGGAAGCAAGCTCCGCGGACGCTCCTGAATCTCCCACCATTCGAACAGTCACGGCAACGCCGGGGTCTGAAGCGAGCACGATTCTTCCCGAATACCCCCTCCCGTTCACGAGGGCGAGCCCATCCTGCGAAATCCCTGCCACCGTTCCGCCGTTCGGCAGATGAACGGAAGGTGAATGGATTCCGGTAAAAGGCGCGTCGGTGTCCATGGAGACGGCTTTCGCCGGCCCGATGACCTTCCAGGGTGAAGCCCTGAGGTAGTCGTACGGTCCCGAGCCCCAGTTGGGGTCCGAGGTGGTACCCCAGGGGGCGTACCTGTCGTTGATGATGAAGAAGAACTTTCGGTCCTCGAGCATCTCTGCCCAAAGCCCTCCATAGACGCCGCGGCCTATGTGCTCGATGAACTGCCCGTAGACATACGGAGAGATCGGCGCGCCGGCGCGTCCCGTATCGATCGCGATCGTGCGGGGCGCACCCCAGCATCCAAAGGAGACAAGCAGGAACCCGCCAACGATCGAAGCAGGCAGTTTCATATATCTTCTCCCGAACGCGCTGGATTGTCGATGACACCGTCCGCCTCCGCGACCGCGCCCGACGCGGAGGGCTGCCTCATTTTATCAACCCCGTCAATTGTGGGGCGAGGAATCTCTGCAGGGTGAGGAACATGACGAGCAAAGGCAGAGCCGTCAGGAAGGCGCCCATGAGGGTGAGATTGTAAACCGGAAACCCGGAAGAGGAACTGATTGTCGTTATCCCCAGTATCAGGGGGAATGCTTCATGAGTGTTCAACATGATGAGCGCAAGGAAATAGTTGTTCCAGATGGCAACAAATGAAAGGAGAAGGATGGTTGTGGCACCCGGCAGGATGGTGGGAAGACCGATCCGCAGGAAGATGGTCGCTTCCCTCGTTCCGTCCATCATGGCCGCATCGAACATCTCTTCGGGAACCTGGTTCCAATACACGACCATGAGGTAGACGCCGAATATGTTCATCGCGGAGGGAACGATGATGGCCCACGCCGTGTTCAGGAAATGGAAGTTCTTGAACTCGATGAAGAGCGGAAGCGTCGTGGCGAATCCGGGGACCAGCGCGAATCCAAGGATGAGGATGAAGAGGATCTTGCGGCCGAAGAAGCGGTACCGCCTGAACGCGAATCCCGCCATGGCCGCGGCGAAGGTGCCCACGAGCGAGCCAGAAACGGAATAGAGGAAGGAGTTGATCAGCCAGTGGACGAACACGCCATGGTTGTATGAGAAAACGCCAATGAGATTATCAATGAAATGGTTGGGAAATCCGGGCGCAAATGTGCCCTCCATGAGCTGCCCGATGTCCTTTGTCGAGCTCTGGACGAGCCAATAGAAGGGAAGGAGAAAAAAAAGTGAAAGGAGTATCGTGATGATTTCGAACCGGGGGCGATAGGACGCTTTCATGTCCGCCGCCTTTCTTCCTCGAAGGGTTGGATTTCACGCATGGACGTCCAGTTCCTTCATGGATTGCCTCATGAAAAAGAATGAGACGACGAATGTGACCGCGGCCAGAACGAGGCACATCGCGATCGAATAGGTGAAAGCGCCGTAGGCAAACGCCTGGTTGTAGATGTACATCGCAGGCGAGAAGTTCTGGGGAAGGGGCATGAGGATGTTGATCATCCGGGGTTCATTGAAGACCTGCATGGCGCCGATCGAATTGAAGATGAAAAGCACGAAGACCGAGTTCTTGAGAAGCGGCACCTTGATGTAGTACGCCACCTTCAGCCAGGTTGCCCCGTCAATCTCCGCCGCCTCGGCATACTCCTTGGGAAGGGAGACCAGCGTGGAATAGATGATGAGCGAGGTGAATCCCGTCCATTCCCAGAGGATGATGATGAGAAGGATCCAGCGCACGCTCGAGAGGGTGATGAAATTCGGGTTGGTCGCACCGAACAGCTTCCATACTGCCACAAGGGGGGACATGGATTTGGAGAACATGTAGGACCAGAGGATCCCGGCCACGACTCCGGGCACCGCATAGGGAAGGTAGAAGATGAGCCGGTACACCGCGGAGTGCCTGACCCTCTCGTACAGAAGCCCGATGAAGATCGCGATCACGATCATGCCGGGGACCTGGACGAGGAGCAGAAAAAGAGGAAAAACGAACGATTTCCAGAACAAAGGGTCCGTGATGACGGAAATGTAATTGCTCAACCCCACGAACCACATTCTCGGCCCGTGCTGTCCGAACAGGGACAGGTATCCGCCATAGAGGACGGGATATGCGGTCACCATGATGAAAAACGCCAGAAAGGGGGAGAGAAACAGCAATGCCCTGAACGCTTGACCCCGCCTCATATCCGTCTTTCCATTCCTTCGCCAGAATATCGCAGGGGTATCATATAACCCCGCTGTATCGTATCAAAGCGGACATTCATACCAGCGGCAGAAAGAGGGCTGCCTCAGGGGTTTCGCCCCGGGGCAGCCCGACGATTGCAGTGACGATCCGACCGTGCGATTCAGCTCTGCTTCCTTAGGGCAATTTCCCCACAACGACGTTGCTGAACCCCTGCTTCTTCATGAAGGCGACGACGTTGGCCTCCCAGTTCGTCAGGAAGGTGGCGGCGTCTTCCTGTCCATTGACGAACTTCAAGTTCTCCTGGTCATGACTTGATGAGAACGAAGTCCATGATCGGGAGCGCCGTGAATGCGGTATTGACCTGACCCATGCCCTGGACGCTGACGGGCGTGATTGCCTGCCCGCCGAAATACGGATACGGCTGCTGGGCCAGATCCGGCGCCAGCTCATTCTTGAATACGGACGACCAGAGGATGGGAAGCTGGCTCTTGTCATGGAGCTGCACGAGCGATTCCTTCGCCGAGTTCAGCCAGAGGACGAAGAGCGCTGCGGCTTCTGGATTCTTGCTCTGATTGCTCACGTAGAAACCGGATCCCCCCATCTCGCCGTTCGTGGGATTTGCGGCGTCCCACTGCGGTGTCAGGGCGACTCTCCAGGTTCCGTCCGGGGTCTTGCAGTTCAACTGAAGCCATTCCGGGTACCACCCGCCGCACACGACGGTGGCATCTTTGCCGTCGGCAAGCCCCTTGTACCAGTCCGCGTTCCACCACGATTCGGCCGTGACTGACTTGTCCTTGAAGAGTTTTTGCCAGTACTGGAATACCTTCAAGGCGGTCGGGTTGGTGAAATTGATATACCATACCCCGTTCGAGTAATCGAACATCTTCCCGCCGGCCTGCCATACCAATCCCATCGTCACGAGCACGAAATTCGACGGATAGGAGATCATCGAAATGCCGGGATTTGCGGCGTGCAGCTTTGCGGCCTGCGTGGCGAACTCCGCCCACGTCTTGGGCACGGTCAATTTGTACTTGTCGAAGATATCCTTCCTGTAGACCATGGTGCTCGCGCCGCTGTCCTGGGGCGTCCCGTAGATCTGCCCATCCATGGCGGTCCATTTCAGCGTGACATCGGGATAATATTTCAGGTAGGTACTGAGTGATACCCACTTGTTGATCGGCTGGAAGCTCCCATACGACATGAACTGAGGCGCGTAGGTGTATTCGGACATGATCACGTCAGGAAGCCCGCTCCCGGCTGCCGTTGCAGTCAAGACTTGGGCATAGGGGACGCCATTGTTCGTCCAGTTGATCTTGATGTCCGGATATGCCTTTGTGAAAAGATCGTTGGAGAAGTTCTCGTTACTGGTCCAGGCCCACTCTGACAATTCCACTGGCGCCCCGGTATACGCCGGATATCCGCCCGGACCTGGGGCGGCAAGCAGTGGCATTGCCATGAG
Organism: uncultured Spirochaetota bacterium; assembly: GCA_963781885.1. Classification (GTDB taxonomy): domain Bacteria; phylum Spirochaetota; class Spirochaetia; order SZUA-6; family Fen-1364; genus Fen-1364. The sequence continues at coordinate 106,106 of CAWAHW010000004.1, forward strand.
CACGAAAATGGAAACGACACCAATGATCCAAATACGTTTCATAAGACACCTCCTCCTGCACATTTGGTTGTCCCAGATAGCTTCGGCCAAGAGAACCTGCTCATCTCAATACCGTTCTGAAATTATGGATTCGTACCAACCCTTACAAAGACACACCAAGCGTTTCGTTCACCTCCTTTCTCTCTGCCCGAGTTGCGGGCCGATTTTCCATAATTCCCTGGTTGAATGCCTCAGAATAGACTTGAGAATAGCTTCTGTCAAGAAATATCGCAGTATATCGGGAGTGTATCAATATCTTTGATACCAATTGTCCCTTAAAGGCAGCAAGCTGATGCCCGCCCGCACCTCAAGGGCCCGCAGAGGCTCTACAGGTACATCCGCAAAACAATGTCCTGGTCGTAATTGCCGAATCCGCGGCCGAAAATGTTGAGCCCTCCCACGTGCTCTGCGTTTTCCTTGATGCCAAATTTTACTTTGACGGAATGATGTTCCGCGAGCTTCAGGTCCGCAATAGTAACGGGCGAGACGGGAACGCCGTCAATATATGACCCCTCCTCCGTCACCGACCATACCTTGTTGAGGCCATACTGTGACCCCTCGAGTTTCCACCAGCCGGGCGTGTACGTACCGCGCTTGTCGCCGAAGTCCCCCGGGGAGATCCAGGTGCCCACCTCCACGCCATTTACCCACATCGTGATATCGGACCTCCACTGGGGATTTGTCCCCGGAGTTTCCGAGGAAAGCTCCGCGATGACCTCCAGGTGCCTCACCGGCTTTTGCTGGTAGAGTGAATTGTTGGGAAACTGGTAGACAACGTAGCCCTTCTCGAACCAGAGCAGGCCGGCTTTTACCCGCTCGGGCTCCAGAAACGAGGCTGGCGTGTCCAGAAAGCCTATGATTTTTTCGGTCGAGCACATCCCGCAGGGAGGGGAGACGGAGTATTCGATGAACAGACCGATCGGCATTTCGACCTCTATCGCATCGTTGACCTCGGTTGCGGGCTCGGAGAAATTGATGACGAACTCGCTGTAGAGCGCGGCGCAGATCTTCTGCGTCCCTTTTGCGGCCTTGATACTGCGCGTCTCGATAAGCTTGGCTTTTTCGAGAATCATGATGTTCGTGGCGACGGTGGACTGCGGGAGTCCCGTCGCGTCACTGAGCTCGTTGACGTTCTTCTCACCCTTTCGGAGTATCTCCAGGATCATGATTCGGACGCTGGAAGCCAGCCCTTTAAGAACTGCAAAATCTCGCGGAAGCTGGACGATCAGAATGCGACCTTGCCTTTTATTGGCATTGAACTTCATGTAACGGTTCTTCCTTTCACGTACTTTATCTATGTATATCATCTTACATGATTTAATCAATAACTTGTGCATGTTATTTGCGTCAGGGCATCGAATTTCGGCAAATAACATGCTGATTTCTCAAAACTGAATGTAAATGAATCAAAGAGGCTAATACAGATTTGAAATTTATGGAGCAAATGCTTCCAGGGGGCAACCCCGCCTGAGATTCACAGCAGCGAGAGGACGGTAAGATGCCCGCCGCGATCACAGCGGCGCGACGGTGAGGGCGAGTCCTGCCTGCGCGAATGATTCGATGAAGTCACGGGGCACGTTTGAGTCCGTAATCACCCGGCTCACACGAGAGAGAGGGGCAATGAGCGCCGGCGCGGTCTTTCCGATCTTGCTGTGATCTGCGACCACCCATACCTCCCTGGCGTGATCGATGTAGAGAGCCGCCGCGTGCGCCTCGGCAGCCGTAAATGTGGACAGGCCGTGCGTAAAGTCAAGGCCGTCGACGCCGATCAGGGCGACGTCGAGATGGAAGTCCTGGATGGTCCTTTCCGCGATATGCCCCACGAGCTCGTAGGAGCGTGGACGCAGGGTGCCGCCGGTGACAATGACCTCAATCGATTCGGCGGCTGCCAGCTCCATGGCGATATTGATGGCGTTGGTAACCACGGTGACCCTCTTCTCCTTGAGCGCCTTGATCACCTGCGCGATCGTGGTCCCTCCCGTGCAGCCAATCACCTGGCCGTCTTTAAGCAGGGAAGCGGTGAGCACGGCGATCGCCCTTTTCTCCTGGAGATAGGCGGTGAGCTTCGACTGGAATGGAAGCTCATCCCGAGAATCATTGGTCGTTGCCCCGCCATGGGTGCGACGCAGCATCCCCCTGCCCTGCATGGCATCGAGGTCCCGCCGAATCGTTGCCCGGGAGGTCTTGAGTAGAGCCGCCAGCTCATCGCCGTCGACGCTCCCTTTTCGAGCCAGCTCGCTCCTGATCCGTTCGAAGCGTTCTTCCTTGATCAATGTCGCCTGTCCATTTCTTCGCTCGATAATACCCGAAACGGTCACTTATGTGAAGGGCATGTTCAAATGAGCGATTTAAAATATAAAAACGATCAAAATCGTACAAGTAAATGTTGACATTTGATTGATTAGTGTAGTAGTCTGTGGCGATGGCAACGACAACGAATGCTTTACAAAACCTCCTAGATTGCCCCGCCGCTGAGCGGGAGTCCCGCGGCTATGGAAACACCGCAACGGAAATCGCCAGCCAGCCCGCCGTGTGGCGAAAGACAATGAAGGTCGTGGTGAGCGCCCTCCCCGCCCTCGCTGCCTTCTGCGCAAAGTCCCCTCGGCTCCTGGTCACCGGGGCGGGCAGCTCCTACTATGCGGCGCTCAGCATCGTTCCTCTTCTTCGGCGCTCCTATGGATGTGTCGAGGCCATCCCGTCCACGGAGATCCTCATGGACCCGGATTCGTCATTCCCCGAGGGAGAGTTCATCCTCGTCTCCCTTGCGCGTTCGGGCAATAGCCCCGAAGGCAACGCCGTCTTCGAGCTTGCAGAGAAGCTCCGGCCGGGACTTGTCAGGCAACTGGTCATCACGTGCAACAAGGACGGAGAGCTCGCCCATCTGGCGGATTCCCGCAACTCGCGGGGCTTCAAGCTGCTCCTACCGGAGGAAACCAACGACAAGAGTCTCGCAATGACCGCATCGTTCAGCTCTTTGACGATCGCCGGCTACGCGCTGGGGTATCTCCGGTCGCCTGAGAAGTATCGTGACGCGGTTGAAGGCCTGTCACGGGGGGCGGAATCTCTCCTTTCAACAGGGTCCACCCTGGCGAGCGATCTTGCGCACGAAGGGTTCGGCCGCATGTTCTTCCTCGGTTCCCGCCCCTTCCTGGGAGGAGTGATGGAAGCGCAACTGAAGGTGCAGGAGCTGAGCGGTGGATCCGTCATTGCGAAAGCGGAGGATACCCTCGGTTTCAGGCACGGGTTCATGGCCGCGGTGGATGCGAACAGCCTGATCGTCCTTGCATTGTCGCAGGATCGCTGCCGGCGCCTCTATGAGATGGACCTCCTTGCAGAGATACGCCAGAAAGGCCTCGGCAGAAAGTGCGTGGCCGTGACGGGAGGAGGAAACGCGTCTGACCTACGGGAGGTCGCCGCGCTCACGGACGCGCATTTCGACTACGGTCGTGCTCCTTCCGTGACGGACCAGGTCCAGGCACCGCTGGTCGCGATGACCGGACAACTTCTGGGTGTCTTTCTTTCCTTGAACGCCGGGCTTCGGCCAGACAACCCCTCGCCTTCCGGCGTCATCAACAGGGTGGTCCAGGGAGTCCGCATCCATCCACGTGAGGCCTGCTCGTGACGGAAGCGGAGGTCCCTGCATGAAGCTCCTCGTTGCCGGCGATGCGAACATCGATTTCCAGATGACGGGGCTCGCCTCCCTTCCCCAGACGGACAAGGAGGTGATGTGCAGCGAGTTCACCGCCTCGATCGGTGGGTCTTCGACGATCTGCGCCGCAGCCTACTCATGCCTCGGAGGGCACGCAGAGTTCTGCGGCCTCATGGGGGACGATGAGAACGGCAGGCTCACCGAACGGATGTTGCGTCGGGCGGGCGTGGGGCTCGATCTGCTGCGATTCACGAGCGACTGCGCCACCGGCGTGACGGTGAACCTCGTATTCGCCTCCACGAGGACGCAGATCACGTATCCCGGCACGCTCTCCATTGTCGATGAGAGCGGCACCCTGCTGCGGGAGGTCGGGCGGTGCGGGCATCTTCACCTGGGAGGCCTGTATCCGCTCGCAGCGTTTCTTCCCCGGGTCACCGAAGTCCTTGCGGCCGCGCGCGCTGCCGGTGTCACGACATCGCTCGCCACGCAGTGGGACCCCCGGCAGGAATGGAAGCATCTCGAAGACTGGCTGCCTCTCCTCAGCTACCTGTTCGTGAATGCGGATGAGGCCCTTTCGATCACGCGACGCACAAAAATCGATGACGCCTGGAAGGATCTGGCTGGCCGTACGGCGTGCCCTTTGATCACTCTTGGCGCTTCGGGGGCGTTCGCGATCGGCCGCCGCATCCCTGGCTTTTCCGTGCCCGTCAGGGACACGACGGGTGCAGGCGACAGCTTCGCCGCTGGTTTCCTTTTTGCGATCAAGGAAAGGCTCCTGCCGCCGGAGGATGCCATCCGGTATGCCTGCGCGGCGGGGGCGCTCTGCTGCACCTATACGGGCGGAGTGAGCGCGGAGCTCAGCCACGCACGCGTGGTGGAGCTCCTTCCATGAGGACGTTCGGCGCTTGAGCGCGACGTATAGCTCGATTTTCGTGCGAAGGAGGGTTGTATGAAGCACCGTTTCCTGTTTTTCATGGTCTTCCTGCTTGCCTGCGCATCGTTGTTCGCGCAGGAATCCATCACCGTCATCTTCCCCAAGCATGAGGCGGACCTGACGGGCGCTTTCGCTTCGAGGGTGAAGGAGTTCGAAGCGAGCTCAAAGATAACGGTCAACCTGATCCAGATGGGGTGGGATGACGTCAACAACAAGCTGACCGCCGAAATGGCCAGCGGCGGCAGCGCGTACGACGTCGTCGAGTTCGACAACGGCAACGTGGCAGCCTGGCTTGGCGCCGGATGGGTGGAGCCGCTGGATAGCTACATGCCGAAGGGCTACACCAACGGCATGATCCCCGGGCTCGTGGATCTATTCACCGGGGGGACGGGAAGCTGTACGGGATCGTCTGGAACAACGATACACGCTTCTTTTTCTACAACGCCAGCATGCTGAAGAAGGCCGGCATCGCGAACCCGCCGCGTACGTGGGACGAGCTCATTTCCCAGAGCAAAACGCTCATGAGCAAGGGCATCGCCAAGTACGGAATGGCGGGCTTCTGGAAGGCCGAGTGGGCGCTCGCGAACGACTTCCATTTCTTCGCGTACACCTACGGCGGCAAGATCGCCGACAAGCAGGGCAACATCCTCTTCAACACCGACCCGAACACCCTGGCCGCGGCGCAGGAGATGGTGAAGATGCTCAAGGAGGGGGTGGTGGACCCCGCTTCCCTCACTTACGACCAGGAAGCGGTCAACAATATCTTCCTCAAGGGCGATGTCGCATTCCTCAGCCAGGGCATACCGGGGATCATGTCCTACGCGCAGGACCCGGCCCGTTCCAACGTGATCGGCCAGGTCAAGGTCGGCCTCGTGCCGGGCGGCAAGGTGGGAACGAGCGCGGCGCTCACCCTCCCCGAGGCGTACGCCATCCCCAAGGGCTCGACGAACAAGGCCAATGCCTGGAAGTTCATCGAGTACATGACCAGCAAGGAGACGAACAAGAAGCTGGCGCAGGAGATCGGCATCCTGCCCATCTGGAGCGCCCTGTATACCGACCCCGATCTGGTGAAGCTCTACCCCTACTGGGCGGATTTCTCCAGGCAGATGGCCAGCGCCAAGGGCCTGGCCGTGCTGACGTGGTACAATAACTTCGTGGACGTCTGCATTCCCGAGACGCAGAAGATGCTTTCCGGGAAGCTCGCGCCGAAGGATGCCTTGAACGAAATGGCGGGTCTGCTCAAGGATTACGCGGGCAAGCCGTAGCCGGATCTCGATCTCCAGGGGTGGGACGGGCACGTCGTGCCCGCCCCCACCTCGCCACCGTGATGTCCTGGGTCCGCGCGGAGTGAGATATGGCGATTCGTCTCTTCAATCCGCTGACAATGGATGAGCCGCGGAAGCTCGGGATCACGCTGGTGCTGCCGTCGCTCGTCATCGTCTTCGGTTTTCTGATATTCCCCTTTCTCTATTCCCTCGTCCTGAGCCTCATGAACTACGATCTTGCCCGGCCCCAGGGCAACGGCTTCATCGGCCTGGGGAACTACGTCCGCCTGACGCAGGATCCGTACTTCTTGAACTCCGTGGTCGTTACGCTCGTGTTCAGCTTCTCCTCCGTGATCCTCGAGATCATCCTGGGCGTCGCGATCGCCCTGGTGATGAACCAGAACTTCAAGGGCCGGGGCGTTCTGCGCGCGCTCATCATCATCCCCTGGGCGCTCCCCTCGATCGTGAACGCCTCCATGTGGAGCTGGATCCTCAATGCGAACTACGGCGCCCTCAACGCCTTGCTCTCGCAGCTGGGGATCCTGCACGCCTACAGGCCGTGGATCGCCGACCCCTCATGGGCCATGGTGCTGATCATCCTGACCAATGTCTGGAAGGAGACCCCATTCACCGTCATCATGGTCCTTGCAGCCCTGCAGGGAATCCCTCTGCATCTGCGCGAGGCAGCAGTCATGGATGGCGCGGGGGCGGTGCGGAGATTCATTCATGTCGTCCTGCCCATGATCGCGCAGATCGTCATGATCTGCGCTCTTCTGCAGGTGGTATGGAGCCTGCTGCATACCTTCGAGCTGGTGTACGTCATCACGCGTGGCGGGCCGTTCAACTCCACCGACATCATCCCGATGAGGATCTACTGGCAGACATTCAAGGGGTTGCGCTTCGGGTACGGTGCCGCGATGGCATACCTGGCGGCCATTGCGCTTCTGATACCCGCCGTCTTCTACATACGGTCCGCGTACAAGACCACGGTCGAATGAAAAGGGGAGACCGATGAGGTTCGTGTTCAAACGCTTCGCCTTTCGCGTCTTCCTCTACGTCGCGGCGCTTTTCATTGCCGTGTGGGTCCTGGCGCCGTATGCGTGGCTCATCATCTCATCGCTCTCCACCAAGATCGACCTTCTGAACGTGCCGTTGAAGTGGATCCCCTCCCGGCCGACCCTGGAGAACTATCGGGGCCTCTTCTCTGACGGGCAGAGCGCGCTGAGCCAGGGGATGAGCTTCTTCTCCCGGTCGATGCTGAACTCCCTCATCGTGACATTCTCTTCCATGGGGATCTGCATGTTTTTCGGCGTGTTTACCGCCTACGCCGTGGCACGCCTCACCTTCCCGGGAAGGAAGTTCTACCTCATGCTGCTCATGGGCAGCTACATGATGCCGCCCATCGCCATCGTGATCCCCGGATACATCATCCTCAAAAGCCTGCACCTTCTGGATTCAAGGATCGGATTGGCGCTCGTCGATATCACCTTCATCCTGCCGCTCGTGGTCTGGATCATGCGCGGCTTCTTCCTGAGCATCCCGCTCGAGCTCGAGGAGGCGGCGCGAATCGACGGCTCTTCGCGTCTCGGGGCGCTGCTCCGTATCATCCTGCCGCTCTCCGTTCCGGGGCTCGTGAGCGCCGGTGTCTTCTGCTTCATCGCCTCCTGGAATGAGTACTTCTACGCTTTCCTCTACACCTCCATGCGCGCCCGGACATTGCCCGTCCTGATCGGGGAGTTTACGACGAAGGTCGGCACCGACTATTTGAAAATGGCGGCAGCCGGTGTCGTCGCAAGCGCTCCCCCCGTTCTCCTTGCCCTGATCTTTCAACGCTTCCTGATTCGAGGCCTTACCGAGGGCGCCGTGAAGGGGTGATCGGCGGGGAGCGACATCCTCCATATGGCGGCGGGGCAGGCGTTCAAAATGCGTATATTCTTGCGGTCATGGGAATGAGGGCAAACAGGGCGCTGTCCGTCGTCATCACCCTTCTTTCTGCGGCGATATGCCGGGGAGAAGAGGCGGCCAAGCCCGTGAAGGCTCTTCTGCCGGTCGACGGGAAGCTCACCTACCTCGAACGGGCCGATTTCCGCCGCAATGAAAGCGGCAGATTCGTCGGGTTTCCGTCAACAATATCCATTTCGCCGCGGAGCAGGCTGTCTTCCTGCCGGATGAGCCGCCGCGCCTGGAGGCCCTGGCAGCCGCGCTGAAACTGATCGACGGCAGGAGCTTTCTCGTGGTCGGCCATACGGCCGATGTCGGCACGCAGGAGAGTTAGTACACCCTTTCCGTGCAGAGGGCCAAGGCGGTCGTGGATTTTCATGGCATCGCAAGGGATCAGTGCCGGGCGCTTCCTCTACGAGGGACGCGGCGGTACCGAGCCTGTCGCTCCGAGCGACACCGAGGAGAACATGGCCCGGAACAGACGCGTGGAGATCTTCATTCTCGACCAGTAGGGGAATGGCGCGCCGGCGCTCGATAGCGGCGCCGAACTTTCAGGACCTGTGTGCGTCTTCCAGGCCGGCCAGCGCCCTCTGGTAGGCCGGAGAAAGCTCCTGCCGTCCCGTCATGCTCACATTCAGGTCCCGCAGAAGGCCGTCGCTCAATCCGTAGATCCACCCATGGACGGCCAGGCCCTGGCCGCGCTCCCAGGCCTGCTGGACGATCGTGGTCTGCGCGACATTGATCGCCTGCTCGATCACGTTCAGCTCGCACAAGCGACGGATCCGGGCTTCGGTGTCCGGGAGCGCTGCCAGAACGGCCTGGTGCTTCTGCATGACGTCCTGCGCGTGCCGGAGCCAGTTGTCGATCAGCCCGAGCGTGCGGTTGTCGTGGGCCGCGGTCACGCCTCCACATCCGTAGTGGCCGCAGACGATGACGTGCTCCACCTGCAGCACGTCCACGGCGTACTGGATGACCGAAAGGCAGTTCAGGTCCGTATGCCCGACGATATTGGCGACATTGCGATGGACGAACAGCTCACCCGATTGAAGCCCGACGATCTCGTTGGCCGGGACCCGGCTGTCCGAGCAGCCGATCCAGAGGTAGCGCGGTTTCTGCTGCCGGGAAAGTGACGTGAAAAACGCCGGGTCACGCGCCGTGATCCGGGCAGCCCAGTCCCTGTTGTTGTGAATGAGACGATCGATCGTGCTCACGGTCCCCTCCCGCTCATCGCTTCACCAATATAGGTGTGCGCCTTGCCGGCCGGCAAAAGGAATGGGGGATGACGTGCCACACAGGAAAACCTCGATCGGGCGGGAGCTCAATTCTCAAGGATCGTGATTTCGACCCTTCGATTCTTCCGCATGCCTTCCTCCGTGGAGTTGTCCCCGATCGGCGAGCTCGCTCCCATGCCGCGCGCCGTCAGCCGTTCCGCGGTGACCGCACCCGTGGACAGGAGCACATCCGCCGCCGCTTTTGCCCGTTGCTCGGACAATGCCTGGTAGTCCTTTTCGGTGTATCCCGGTGCGAGGGCCGTGAACCCGGCGACGGAGATGTCCCGGTCGGGGTAATTCTTGAGTATGTCGGCAATACGACGCAGCTTGTCCTGCTCGGCGGGGAGGAGCTGGTCGGAGTTCGGGGGAAAGTTCACATTTTCCAGCGTGATGGTCACGCCCTGGTCCGTCGGCTGCACGTTCACATCCGGAATCGCCTGTGCGTCGAGCTGCTTCTGGATATCGCCCGCCACCTGGGCGCGATCCAGGGGTGCCGCGTCGACGAGGTCGCTGTGGGAGTCGCCCTTGAACTCAACATCGTCGCCGGTGTTGAAAGAGAAGAGGAAATCGAATGACTCCTCGTAGGCAACCGGCTTTCGTTCCGTGAGACTCCACCAGCATTTCTGGTGGGAATAACCGGCGACCCTTGTGGGGTGCATGCGCGCGGTGCCGGGGGAGGAGGTCACCGGGTGGAAGACCTCGTAGTCGATTGTCAGCAGCGCGGTGGGGATCCCGTTCCTGGTCACATTGCTCACGTAGGTGTACGTGACCGAAATGGGGAACTGGAATGGATCCGGAATTCCGAAGCTCGCGCGGAAATCGTGCAACTCGGTCGCGGGGGCGGTCCATGTCCCGCCGACAGGAACGTCTCCGTCGGGGAAAGAGGGCACATTGCGCACCACCGGCATGAAATAGGAAGGATCGATCGTATAGGCGCCGTGGCCGTCCCGCCAATATTCGGAGGAGTAGTGCTCTGACCACTCGTACGTATTGGTCGATCCGAACGCTCTCTCCGACGTCTGGAAGTCGACAACGTTGTATCCCGCGTCGCCGCGGGTATCGGTCACATCAACGGCGATCTTGTCCAGGATATCGACATCGTGGCCGAACCGGCCGTTGACGTACACCGATTCGTGCACCTGGGAGAGAATCCTGTACTTCTCCCCCTTCGTGTATGCGAAGCGAAATACGTCCGCCGGAAGCCAAGGAGCGGCAATCAGGAGTGCCGCAGCAACAAGAAGAAGCCGTTTCGCCATGATGCCCTTTTTCATTGTCGGAAGGTCGCCCTCCAAAATCGCACCCCTGTGGACGGCCGGCCCCCCCGACATTGGAAGAGATCGCCCCGGGCTGGTATCTTCTGGTTGTGGTCCCCGTCATCGACATCAATCCAGCGCACACGGGTGCACGCCCGGGCCAGCCCGGCGCCGTGGTGATATATGTCGTTGACGACGAGCCCCTTGCCCTGGATGGCCTGTGCAGGCTGCTCAGGTCAGTGGGCCACGACGTGCGCGCCTACAATTCCCCCGAGTCATTTCTGCAAGAGGCCGCTGCCGGCATGGCGGGATGTCTTCTCCTGGACGTGCAGATGCCGGGGCTCAACGGGCTGGATCTCCAGGAGCGGCTGACGGCGGCAGGCTGCCTTCTCCCCATCATCTTCCTGACGGGGCACGCGGACATTCCCATGAGCGTGCGCGCCATGAAGGCGGGAGCCGTGGACTTTCTCATCAAGCCCGTGCAGGAAAAACCGCTGTTCGAGGCGCTGCAACGGGCATTCGAAAAGGACGCGCGCGAGCGCCGCCAGCGGCAGGAGCTTGCGGAAATCGAGCGCCGGGCAGAGACGCTCACGCCGCGCGAGCTCGAGGTATTCTCCCTCGTGATTACCGGTATGCTCAACAAGCAGATCGCGGATCGCCTTGCGACGACTGAGAAGACAATCAAGGTCCACCGCGGACGGGTCATGGCAAAGATGAACGCCCCATCGCTTGCCGATCTCGTCCGCATGGCAGGCCGGCTCGGCCTGCCGGCACATCGTCCCGACTCCCCCGCATCGACCTGACCGGGCATTGGACCAAGGTCCAATAGCTCGGAGGGTTCAAACCGACCATACTTGGCTCCACGGTTCGCATCGCGGGAGGAAAATTCCATGAAAAATCTCCGGCCGGTCGCGTGCGCGTGCGCCTTGACGGCTCTCGCGCTTTTGTCATCATGCACGGCTCCCGGCAGTCCAACGCCCGGCGCAACAACGGGCGGCATCGCGGGCAGGGCAGTGTACGCGAACGGGACGAGCTCTGCCGGGTACCTCATCAGCGTCGAGAAGCTGCAGGCCGCCGAAACCGCCACCGTGCGGGCGTCCCTCGCGGCGCATGCAGTCGTCCCGCGGCAGGTGACCCTTTCAACGACCACGGCCGCGGACGGCACCTACGCACTCTCCGATCTCGACCAGGGCTCCTATACGCTCTATGCGAGCAGCGCGACCAGCACGGAGAAGGCAGTCGAGACGAATGTCGAGGTGGCGGCGGGAAAAACGGTCACCGCGGCCGACCTTGCGCTCACGGAGACGGGAGGGATTTCCGGCACGGTCCTGGTGAGCGCTTCAGAGACCGACAATGCCGGCACGATGGTGTTTGCCGCCGGCACGTCGTACATCGGCATGACCGATGCCGCCGGCTCATTTTCCATTGCCGGTATCCCCGTCGGGACGACATGCAGCCTGATGATCGTGCATGACACGTATACGCACGCCGCGGTCACCGTGACCGTGCAGGACTCGTCGGTGAAGGACATCGGGAGGATCGACGCGACGCTCGACTATCCCTGGTCGTCGGGTCATGGGGCGCCGTCCGCCTCCATCGGCGCACCGGGAAACCTGTACGTGAATGTCGGCGAGGGCACCATATTTCGCAAGGCCGGCACGGCATGGCAGCCGGTGACGCTCCTTTCCGGCAGCATGGGCACACCGGTGAGCTGGCTCGGTGTGTGTCCGCGTCGTCCGGTCGATCCGCCGCTGAACGGAACCTATTACGACAGCTCCATCGGCATCGTGTACGCCTGGGACGGCGGTGCATGGAGGGTCGTCTGGAAAGACGCGCCGCCGGCAACGATCCTCCTGCATCGGGAGCTGCTCGCTTCCACCTATGCCGACTTCAACCTCGTCGGGCTGGGGTGGGACTGGGGAGACAGCGGGCTCGTCCAGTATGCTCCGGACAACGGGCCGGGGGTTGCAGCGCCCCAATTCGGATCCAGCTCCTATTTCTCCAATGTCCAGGGCAGCCTCAACGGTCACGACGGGCCGCGGTATTATACGGCGCTGCGCATCCGCCCGCAGACGGTCCTCGGCCTGGACCATGTGACACTCGGGCAGCTTGCCTCCATTTCCTATTACACCCGGCAGCAGAACGCGGCAAAACCGGGGGCGTGGCAACTGAAGATCTATACGGAGCCTCCGTCGGGAGGCACGGCGTGGTACGGCCACAGGTTGAATGCCGTCACCCCGTCCTATGCGGATATCGCGTGGCACCTCAACACGACCGATTCGATGAGCTTCGAGCAGGTGCTCGCCGGCGAGAGCACGACGGGTGATTCAAGTCTTGTCGGAAAGTCGCTGTCCTATATCCAGGGCATTCCGTCGTACACGAGCGAGCCGATTCTCTGGATCGACATCATCGCGGGCTTCGCGACCGCCGGACCCGAGGTGGAGAGCTATCTCGATGGCGTGACGATAAGACTCGGCAGCGGCGCTTCCATCGTCCTGGACCTGGGCGACTAGAACGGCGTCCGCCAGGCTCTGCCCGCTGGGGCCTGGCATTTTTGCAGAGCAAGGAGAGCGCCATCGTGGAGATGCACATGCAGGCGGAAGGGCAGAGCGAAACCGACAATTCCGTCACGCTGGGGCTTCTGCTGCGCAAGGATCGAGACGAGCCCAAGAGGAGCGCCGTGCAGCGGGTGCTCGCCCACCCCCTCACGATAGCGCAGAAGATCGAGGCCATCACGACCATCGACGAAAAGACCGATGCGGCAGGGGTGCTGCAGGCCGTGCGCGCCGCATCGGCGCAGATCGCGCACAATCACGCGCAGAGGATCGCCCAGGTCATCAAGAATGAGATTGCCACGCGCTCGCTCCTGGGCTTCCTGTTCACGGATTTCGCCCGGGTGCAGAAGTTCGGCAGGAGGAAGTATGTGCTGGACGTGCGTCTCCTGCCCCCGCGGATGCGCGTCGATCCACGGCTGGAGGAGCTGCTCACCACCACGATCCGATCGGTGGGCCGCGACCTCTCGGCCTGCCTGGTGCGCGTCATCGCGCACGGATGGCTTCACCTCACGCCGAAACAGTACAACCTGCTCGTGCTCCTGAAGCGTCTGGCCGATCGCGTGTCCGATTTCGATTTCACACGCCTGGACTTGTCCAGCAGGAAGGCCATCGAGAGGCTCCGGGGAATCGAGTCACTCTTTCTGATGCTGCATTACAACGCCGACACGCTGCAGGTCATATTCGACGCGCTGCAATTCTTTTCCGAGAAGCAGCACGAGCCCGAGAGCGAGAATACGCGTGTCTTCGGGCTCATTCTCCAGCTCCTCACCGAGGATTGCACGGTTCCTTCCCTCTCCAACTGCATCCTGGGTCTCAACATGAGAAAGCATCGACGCTACCTCTCGCTGCGGAATCTCATGCGCGCGGACCTGGGCGAGATGGTCCACGTGGAGTTGTTCGACTTCGATTCCTCCATTCGCGCACGCGTGGAGAAGCGCATCGACGACACGCTGGAGTCCCTGCACGTGCTCCACGACCAGCTCCAGGAGGCGCGCCTCACCAGCAGCTACCTCGCGGTGGACGCGCAGGGCAGGCCGGACACGGGGGCTCTGAAGGAGCTCTACGAAGCGGGGACGGGCCGCGAATCGGATGGCTTCGACGAGGGCCAGGAGAATCTCGTCCTCTTTGTCTCGCGTCTCCTGCGGAGCTTCGACAAGGTCTTCTCTTCACTCCTGAACGGGAAGTGCGTCGTGGAATCGGTGGGGCGCGTCGAGCTTTTCTCCCCGTCGTTTTTCGCGCTGGACTTCACGAAGCTCAGGACCATTGCGGACAGGCTCGATCAGGAGCTTTTCCGCTACTCCCGCTTCCCGCTTTCGCGTTATCTCCGCATCAAGGAAGGACGGCTCCAGGCAATCGGGACGGAAATGGAGGTGAGCCAGCACATCCAGCAGGCCGTGGTGTGCCTTGCGGATCTCGGCAGGACGGTCATGAAGATCCTGAGCCTCCGCGTGCCGGCGCCGGCGCATGCGGAGGTGCGCGAGCCGCTTCAGCCGATCATTCTCCATGGCAAGGCATTCTCCATCGCCCTTGAAAACAGCCGTATCCAGGCAAAGTCGCTGCTCGGCGGTCTGACCGTCGGGCACGCCCTCCGCCACGCCGTGACGCTCTGCTTTTTGGCGGGCCTGCTCCTGCAAGATGATTTCGTCGCCATGCTACTCACCCGGGAGAAAAGGCTCGAACAGGAGCTGCGCGGGCGGCTGAAATCGCTCGCCGGCATGCTGGACCCGGTCAGCTACGAAGAGATCGCGTCGATCTACGCATGAGGCTCGCTCTCTCCGGCGGTCCGATTCAGCCAATCCGCAACCCATACGAGCGGGGCGTTCCAGTTGATTGCCACCTCGTTCGTCGAGAATGAGCCCAGGACATCGAGATAGCGCTGTGCGATGGGCGTACTTGAGAAGCCGGCAGCGCTCGTCTCGGGGTCCTCGATGTTTTTGTCAGGACCTCCCGTCAGGATGCCCGGAGGCGGTGCGGGGTATCCCGCCTCGGGATCATTGGCCCAGAGACGGTGATGCGGATGAGCGGCCGCATAGGCGCCGTAGCCGGTGACGAAGCTCCTTCGCAGGGCGTTGTCGCCGAGCAGGTAGTCCATGGAACGGACCACACCGTCGCGATACACGGGCTTTTTCGTCACGTCGAAGGCGATCGCCAGCACGATCGCGTTGTTGAGGATATTGCCGTTCGAGCCCCAGACGTAGCCGTCGGCGTCGATGGGCGCTCCGTAGGCGCTCTTGCCGGCAATCGCCAGATAGCGGTCGGCAGCGCGGACGATCTGCGTCGTCAGGAGCGCACGGTCCGAGGCGGCGATTTTGGCCTGGGGGGCGGAGATCAGCGAGATCGCGCCCAGGGCGGCCGTATCGCTCCAATCCATGGCGTGCGGCTTGCCCCCATCGAGCCCGGGGACGGCCTTCCAATACGGAGATGACGACAGCCAGTCGAGATAGTCGCGCTCCCCGGTCGTGGCGAGGAGCTCGGCCGCTGCCCAGAAGAACTCGTCCGACACGTCCGCGTCCAGGTAGTTGCCTCCCCCATCGCCGGGGACGTTCCCCGCCAGGAGGCCGGGGTTCTCCCTGGCCGCCTTCCACGCGGCGCGGGCCGCGGTGAGGCAGCGTTGCGCGAAAGGCGCATCCAGGGAGGCCCAGAGACGAGCAGCCTGGGCGGCAACGGCAGCGAGGTTCAGCGTGGCGGCGGTCGTCGGCTCGTAGACGAAGCGGCCCCAGGACCATCCGTCCTTCCCGGTGATGTTGTTGTCCATTTCCGAGATGAGAGCGCTCGGCACGGCAGACCACGTGCGGTCATGGAGCTTCTGGAAGCACATCCCCGCGAGCTTCTGTCCGGCGGGAATCTGCATGTTCAGCATGAACTCGAGCTCCCAGCGGGCCTCGTCGAGGATGTCGGGCACACCATTCCCGCTTTCCGGAATGCCGAGCTGCCCGTCCGTGAAGCTGGCGGGAGCCCGTTCGTACGCGTTCTGCAGGGTCCAGACCGAGATGCCGCCGTTGACGACGTACTTTCCGAAGTCGCCGGCATCGTACCAGCCGCCCCGGCCGTTTACCAGGAAGCCGTATGCGTCCCAGGACTTGCCCTGGGCGTCCTTGCCGGCAAAGACCGCGACCTGCGCGTCCGTGAGATGTCCGGCCTCCCGGGCCCAGGCCGCGCCCGCGTACTCAGGCGTGATCGCAATGCCGCTGCGGCTTCGGTAGAAAAACTTGAGAGCGTCCTTCTCGAGGCCCGAGAGCATGTCATTCCCGATGCGGAAGGTCGGGCTCTGTCGATCTCCAATGACGATGTAATAGCTTCCGCTCACCGTGAACGAGGAAAAGTCCGCTGCCTGGGGAGCATCGCCCGAAACGGGATCGAAGGGGCGCGGCTCAGTGGTCCCGCGGGCGACCTCTTTGCCGCTCGTGGCGTCCACGAGCGACCAGGGCAGCGGTTCCCGACTCAACACAGGGACGGAGGCGACCTTTTTTCCGTACGGGAAGTAGCCGAGCTGGTTGATCGCAACAAGCGGCTGCACGGGTGCAGCCGGCGCGGGCTTCTGAGTCTGGAGCACGAGCCGGCTCGGCTGCGGGACGTCCGTGCTGCCGACCTTGAAAAAGAGGGCACGGCCGAAGAGGCTCGGATTCTGCCACGAGTTGTCGCCCGTGTCGGCCAGGGACCAGATCAGCTTGACGTTGCGGTCCTTTGTGGAGGCGCCGTTCAGTTGGGCCTGGAATCCGATCTCCTTGCCGTGGGAGGGCGCGTCTTTCGGTCCCAACGCTATCGCCCCTTCGAAACCCCAGCCATCCGCGGTCTTGAAAACCCTGGCCCGGAGCGGACGAACGGTGAAGTTGTTTCCCGAGACGTTGATCCTGGACAGGTCGGTGTTGCCAATGTCCAACGGCGTCACCCTGTATTGCGCAATGTCGCGGAGGTACTTTTTCGAGCCCAGGTCTCCCGAGAGGTTGACGTAGAACTCCATGGAATCCTCGTTCCACGTGTCAGCCCTGTGCGCGCCCGCGATGATGTTCTTGTCCTTCGCGAGCATCAGGACATAGAAGTTGGTCTCGTCTGCTGCCACGGCGAAGCTGAAGGAGCCATCTTCGGCGCTGTCCCGGGACTTCATCGGGCCGCGGTCGACGGTCTGGACCGGGATGCCTTTCCAATCGTCCAGGGAGCCATCCAGCACGATGGAAACCGGGAAGGGCACGTAGACCGCCGTCCCCGTGATCTCGCTGGGCGCAACGGCCTCCTGCGCTCCCAGCGATAGTCCCGCTCCCCAAAAGCAAATGGAGACGAAGGATGCAGCGATGAACCTCTTCATGGCTCCTGCTCCTGACTTCGATCGATTCAGCGCAGCTCTTTGTACCATGCGATTTTTCTGGCATCAATGATGGGAACGAGAAACTGTCTCTGTCGATCAGATCAAGCCCGGTCGCGCTGACGGCATGACGCCTCCGCGTGCCGTCAGGCTTCCACGACCTCCATGGCAATGCGCGCCCAGTCCCAGAGTCGGTCCGGTTTGTACATCACGGTGGAGATGTCCTTCATGATCACCTCCATGTGGCTGTCTTTCGCCCGGTCCAGGACATCCGTAAGCGCCGAGCGCGCCGTGCCCGGGTTCCAGGATTCCTCGACGAAGATCGCGGGGCTCGGCTTGAAGCTGAGCACGTAGTCCCCGGCCACGTCGCGGAGGATGCGCTCCGCGTTGCACCACGGGCTCATGGAGATCTTGCGGAGGTTCGGGATGCGGCGCAGGAGCGCGATCTTGCGGTCCAGCGGCTCGCAGCAGCCATAGTACGTCAGCCCCCACCGGGACAGCCAGCGCAGGTCGTGACGCAGCGCGAACTCCCAGTGCATCTCCGGGGACACCTCGGAAAATATCTGCGCGTTGGAGCAGCCCCACATGTTCTTCGGGAGCACGCGGGACGGGTCGAATCCCGCGCCGGGCAGGTCCCATGTGTATCCGTACCCGCCGGACCCGATTCGGGTGTTATTGCAGTCCAGCGCGAGGAGGTTCTGCTGCTCGAACTGGTCGAGCTCCACCATCCACGCGTCCACCATGCGCTCCACCGCCGCGTTGACCATCGCGGGCCGCTCCACCAGGTCGATCATCGCCTCCTCGAGGCCCCACCAGCGGATGAGGTAGTCCCACGGCGTGAACCAGATGTGCGACTGCGCCGTCTTGCGGACGGGCATGATGCCCCGGAAGAGATCCTCCATGGCGGCAAAAGTCACGTCCGTCGTCTGCACGTCGTGCGTGACCACCGGGCATGTGGATCTTCTCGATGTCCGCCTCGGTCCTGATCTGCACGTGGAAGTGCCGGGAGACGATGTCGTTTGCCGCGTCGGTGCGCGCCACCTCCACGTCTTCCAGGATCCCGAAATCGGTGCTGTGGATGGCCATCGGGCACTCGATGAAGTCGCTCACCACCATGTCGCACGGCATGTGCCTCCACTGGTACAGGGTGCGGCGGAGGCGCGTCTCCAGCTCGCGCGCCCAGGGGTCCGCGCAGTGAAGGGTGAGCTCGTTGTCCACGTTCATCTCGTGCCAGGGGATCTCGTTGATCCAGACCATGGGCCGCATGTTCTCAAGGTCATTGAGGCGTCGCCAGAGTCCTGCTTTTTCCCGGTGCACCGGCAGCGCCGCGACCGCGGCCAGCTCTGCGCCGAGGCGCTTCAGCGTCTCGCGCTCGGACGCGGAGAGCCGGATCTCACGGATCGAGAGGGGCGGCGCATAGCTTCCGGGATCGTGCAGCATTCAAGCGCTCCTGTACTCGCGGATGGTATCGAACATGGCGAGCACATTTGCCAGGGGCGTCTCAGGGAGAATCCAATCGTGACTCGCCCCGGCGACGTAGCCGCCGCCGGGCGCCATGATGTCCAGTATCGCCCGCGTGTCGGCGCGCACCGAGTCCGGCGTTCCCGTGATGAGCACGTGATGCGAGTCGATGGCCCCGTTGAGCACGATGCGCCTGCCGAAATCGCGCTTCAACGCGCGGGGCTCCATGCCCTCGCAGGACGGCTGCAGCGCGTGCACGGCATCGAGACCCGCCTTGATCATGGGGGGAATCAGCGGGCGGAAACCGCCGCAGCAGTGGAGCATGACCTTCTTCCCGAACCTGTGTCCCAGGTCGATGAGACGGGACAGCGAGGGAAGCGCGAACTGCTCGAACAGATCGAGGCCGAGCAGCGGCCCGTCTGTGACCCGAAATCGTTGCCGATGAAGAAGATGTCGATCGCCGAGCCTGCCGCTTCGAACATGCGGCGGCTCACCTCGGCGTAGAAGTCGGTGATCTTCCGAAACAGCGCCTCCGCGGCGTCGGGATGGTCGTACATGAGGAAATACAGCCGGTCCAGGCCCATGAAATCGATGGCATCGTGCCAGAACGGCGACCAGTCGCCGCCCAGGATTGCGTACCGGCCGTCGTACTGCTCGGCCTCGGCCCTTGCCTGGCTCACGTCCATCCAGTCAGGGTCCGGCCAGGCGTAATCGAGGATGTCTTTCAGGCTCGACGCGTGCGCCAGCGGATGCGACAGCGGCTGGCCGTAACCGATGCCCGTCCGCTCGATCCCGAAGGGACTCTTCCACGTGGCCCCGGGCGACAGCCCGAGGTCCGGGCCCGCGTAGCGCGCGCTCACCCGGCGGAAATCGTCGCCAAGACGGACGCGCAGTCCCTCATCGTCCAGACCGAGCTCCGCCTTTGCCGCGTCCCAGAATGCCGGCGACGCGCCGCACCAGGCCGGCACCCGGTCGGGCTCGCGGTGGGCAAATGCCGTGAGCACTCGCTCGCGCGACGTCACGGGCGGGCGCTCCCCACGTCGGGCTCATCACACTCCTCCAGTGACAGCGGGTAGCGGCCGTGCGTGCGCGCGAGGTTCACCACGTACTCATAGCGTTCCGCGCTCACATTGGTGGGCACGGAATGATCCGACTGGAAGATGTAGCCGCCGCCGCGTGCCGCGTTCAGCTTGCGCAGCACCTGACGCCGCAGCTCCGGCAGCGGCGCATTGGCCCATGCAAGAACGTCCATGTTGCCGCAGAATCCCATGCGGTGACCGTATTTCCGGCGGAGATCCACGACGTCCAGGCCTGATTTCGCCTCGAGGGGATTGTACGCGTCCAGACCCATGGCGATGAAATCGTCATAGATCAGCGTCGCATTCCCGCACCCGTGGTAGATCACCGGCAGGCCCGCCTCATGGCAGATGCGGATCTGCTCCGCGACGATGGGACGGAAATGCCGCCGCCAGAAGTCGGGGGAAAAGAGCATCCCGTTCACGTAGGCCACGTCGCCCCAGATCACCATGCCGTCCAGCAGCCCGGCGCCGGCCTTGATCTGCGCCTTTGTCATCTCGATGAGAAACTCACCGACGCGCTCGATGAAGCGTCCCAGCTCGTCGGGGTAGAGGCCGATCCACATCATGACGTTCTCTGTCCCCACGATGCGCCAAAGCTGCTCGTGACCCTCGCAGATGCTGCCGTACACGGGGAAATCCGGGTGGAGCGACTTCACCGTCTCGATCCATGCCGGGCTGTTGCGCGTGAACCCGTCGCCGACACCGGCGATCTGGTTGTCACCCGCCGCGTGAAAACGCCGCTCGTCCCAGGGGTCGTCGAACCGGAAGGCTTCCATCTTTTCCAGGGAATCAGTCTCGAAGCCGACATAGTCCGGCATCGGGTCGGCGAACTTCTTGCGGATGATCGCCTCATACCCGGTCCGCACCACCACTTCCTCCTGGTTCTCCCGGACGATCTCGAAGGGCTTGATGTGCGGATCCATATTGGGAGTCGTGACCTCCCAGTCCAGGTCATAGTGGCGGTAGATATCCGCATCAGCGGGCAGGCCGAGCTCGGCGCGCCACCGCGCCAGGAAACCGCCCCAGAAGAAGTCGCTGACAGGGACCCTGTCCGACTCCCGGTGATGCAGGGCGGCGTCCATGCGCGCGATCTTCCGCAGGCAATTGTCGCTTCGCGTCATGTCATTCTCCGCGATCAATCGAGATGGAAGACTTCTTCCATCTCGGACCACCACTCCCCGGGGGATCGGTTGTCCAGCGGCTTCTGCATCGGCTCCATGATCGCCCACCACTCCTGCGTGCGGGGATCCGCGGCCATCTTCGCCATGTCCGCGTCGTAGTCGGATCCGACGTATTCGAAGTAGGCGAAGAGCAGGTCGTCCTTCAGGTAGATGGAATAGTTGCGGATATTGCACGCGGTGATCGTGGCCAGGACGTCCGGCCATACCTTCGCGTGGTGCCGTTTGTAGGCGGCAAGATGTTCGGGTCGAATCCCGATAAGCTGTCCGTGCCGGATCATGGGGACCTCCCTCCCGCGGGCCGGAAACAGCCGCCTCCCGAACGCCGCGGAATACGCGGGCACGCGTGCCGCCCGAAGGCGGCACCGTGAGGGGAAGGCGGCCCTCAATCAGGACGAGGTCCTGCTTACCACTGGGGCGGATAGAACTTGGCGACGTCGGCCGCGGTGATGACGTGCTGGGCCAGGTTCTTGCGGATCGCGAATCCCTTGCCGTTAAACCAATCCGCGGCGGTCTGTGCGGAGAGCGCGCCATCGCCTTCGGCGGTCTGGTAGGTGATCCCGTAGAGCTTGCCTGCCTTCACCAGGTCCATGCCCTGCTTCGAGTTGCCTGCCGCCACAACAACGACATCCGTGCGGCCGGCCTTTTCGAGGGCCTGCATGATGCCCAGTGCCTGTCCCGAGTCATCCGCTGCGCAGATCCCCTTGAGGTCCGTCCCGTACTTCGTGAGCCAGTCGGATACGATCTGCATCGTAGCGTTGGCATCGAAGGTGGCGGGAGCGGGTGACGCCATGGCGAGGGTCTTCACCTCGGGGGCGTAGGTGGTGAGCTCCGCCGCCGCATTGTAGGAGCGCGCGAAGTAAGGCGATCCGCCCGGTGCATGCTGAACGTAACACACGCCGATGCTCTTGGCGCCCGGGTTCTGCTTGCGCAGCTGGTCGGCCCAGGCGCGCGCGAGAAGGCGGAACTGTCCGAAATCGTCCGGCCCGGTCCAGCCGAGGGAGTAATTGAGCGCCTCGTTGTCCGGCAGCGTGTTGAACATGTGCAGGGGGATGCCGGCCGCGTTGATCTTGCGGGCCTGCTGGATGCCGGCCTTGGCGTCGAGCGGGATGAGAAGGATCATGTCCGGCTTCGCCGCGATGGCCTGATCGATGAGCTGGTTCTGGACGTTCAGGTCCCAGTTCGGGGAGAGGGCCTTGAAATTCCATTTGTATGCATCCGCCACCTTCTTGGCGCCGAGGATGCAGGCCGTGGTCCAGGGATGATCGCCATGGACGATCATGATGACCGTTTTGCCAATGGCGCCGTCACCGGGCGATTTCGGGAGGTTCGTCGGGGTGACCTTCCAGCCCGCCCACTCCATGTCATAGAAGTGCATGACATTGGTCATGGGGAGCGCATTCGGGTCCGCGGGCCGGGCCGGCACCGCGGCGGGGGCGGGCGCGGACGAGACGAGCGGCTGACCGTCGGCGGACTGCAGCACCCTCGTGTCAACGGCGAGCGAGGCCTTCAGGTTCGCCTGTTGGGCGGCCGTCAGGGTCTGGCCGAAAGCCGGCGTGACGAGCGCCACAAGGGCGAGCACGACCACAAGGAACGGGAGTCTTTTCATCAAACTGCCTCCTTACATATTTCCATCCGGTTTTCGCCCCCCTGTCACGGTACTCCGTGACGTTGGGCGTCCCGGAAATGGTCCGGTGGTTTACGAGCCCGCGGCTTTCCTTCCGCGGGCCGCCGACGCGCGCTCGGCAAGCTCTTTCATGAGCTCGGGCCGCTGCCCGAGGCTCTTTTCATGCCGGTAGACGGCATACGCCTCGTAGAGGACGACGTAGGCCAGGATGAGGCCGGCGAAGAAGATCTTCACCTCGTTGCCGAGGCCGAAGAGGATGATTCCCGTGTACAACATCTCGAGGGTCATGATGGCGACGATGCTCCGCAGGACGCCTCCCTTGCCCCCCGACATTGCGGTGCCGCCGATGATGGTGGCCGAGATGACGTACATGAGCGAGTTGTCGCCAAGGTTCAGCGTGGCGGAGGTCGAGACGAGGACCGAGACGACCCCGCCGATCGCGGCCATCGCGCCCGAGAGCACGAAAGCGGCAATCAGGTAGCGGTCCGTATTGATGCCCGCGAGCCAGGCCGTCGTGCGGTTGCCGCCCACCATGTAGAAATTACGCCCCGCCCTCGTGCGCACGAGAATCAGCTCGATGACGATCACCAGCGCGAGCATGATGACGATGCGCGGCGTGACGAGGGGCAGGAAGTTTTTACCGAGGAAATCCGAGATCGCGAACGCCTGGTCGTTGGAGACGCTGATCGAGTTGCCGCCCGAGAACTGGTAGACCGTTCCGCGGAGGATCGTCATGGTCCCCAGCGTCACGATGAAGGAGTTGATCTTTGCCTTGGCCACGAGCACACCGTTGAGAAGCCCGACGAGTGCGCCGCCGAGCACGGCCACCACGATGGCTGCGGGAAAGCCGAGGAGAGGCTCGAGGCCGAGGGCGAGCGCGCCGGAGAATGTGACGACGCTGCCGATGGAAAGGTCGAGCTGGCCGCAGATCATCACCACGGTGAAGCCAATGGCCGCCGTCGCGTTCAGCGCGATTGCGTTGAGGATGGCGGTGAAGTTGGAGACGGTGAAGAACTTCGGCGCCAGGAGGGACATGAAGGCGAAAACGACGACGAGGAGGATGTAGATCCTGTACTTGTCTCCCAGGGCGAGGAGGTTGTTTCGTGCCGCCTTACGCATCGTCCCTCCCGAGCCGCCGGAGCGACAGCGCGTTGACGCCGACCACGATGATGAAGATCGCGCCGCGGACCATGTCCTGGGAGAAGGTATTGATGCCGATGAGCGTCATGATGTTGTTCAGGATCGCGATGATGAGCGATCCGCCGAGCACGCCCAGGATGGTGCCCCGTCCGCCGGCGAGGGTCATGCCCCCGATGACGATGGCCGTGACGGCCTTGAAATCGTAGCCGGCGCCGTTGTACCAGGCGCCCACGCGCGCCAGGGAGGTGACCGCCAGACCGGGCAATGGTCGCCGTGAAGGCGGCGAAAACGAACGAAATCATGACGGCGCGCTCGACGGCAATGCCGGACAGCTTCGCGGCGCGTATCGACGAGCCCGTCATCTTGAGCTTGACGCCGAACGACGTGCGCGTCAGCACGAACTGACCCACCACGACCAGAACGAGCAGGATGACGAGCGGCAGGCCGATGAGGTTGAAGAAGCGGAGACGGTAGATGCTGTCGAAAAGGGCCACCGCGTGCTGCTCGGAGCCCACCATGTCGGGGTAGATCTGCTTGTTCACCCACACCAGGCGGATGACGCCCATCGTCACGTAGTTCACCGCGAGGGTCCAGATGATGGGGTTGGCCTTGAACTTGCCGACCACGAAACCGTTGACGATGCCGATGAGCAGGCCGACCGCCAGGGAACCGACGATGGCAACCACGAAGCCGTAGCGGAGGAGCTCGATGCAGATGTAACCGGTGAAACCCATCGTCGTCGGCGCCGACATGTCGGCGTAGTTGCCCGAATACGTCACGAAGGCCATGCCCACGGCCACGATGCCGACGAGCGCCGCGGCATCGACGATGTTGAGCATGTTCTTGGCGGACAGGAAGTTCCCAATGGCGCCGGTGGCCTGGAGCAGCGCGCCCAGGATGAGGAAGAGAAGCGCGATGCCATACACGCCCGCCGTGTTCATGATGGCTCGAGAAGGGATCCCGTCCGGAGGGTGCGCGCGTCGCTCACCGGCAGGCCCCGCGACTGGTGTCGCCATTGGCGGCAAGGAGGAGGCTCTCCTCGCTGCATTCGCTGTAGAGCACCTCGCGGATGAAGTGGCCCTTGCGCATGATCATCACCCGGTCGGAGAGGCCGACGAGCTCCGGCAGGTCAGAGGAGATGAGGATGACGGTGCAGCCTTCACGCGCGAGCTTCTCGATCGAGGCGTGGATGGTCATCTTGGCGCCGATATCCACTCCCCGCGTCGGCTCGTCGAGGATGAGGACCTTGGGCTCGCTCGCCAGCCACTTGGCAAGGAGGACCTTCTGCTGGTTGCCCCCCGAGAGGTTCGCCGACCGGCCGCGACGGAACCGGCGGGTAGATGGAGAGCTCGCCGATGAGCCGGTCCACCGCCGGCTTGCCGCGCGCCTTGGAGAAGACCGCGGCACGGGAAAGCCTGTCGACGATCGCCGAGAGGATATTGTCGTCAACGGGGAGCCTGATGGCGAGACCTTCCGTCTTGCGGTCCTCCGTGAGGTAGGAGATGCCCTGCGCGAGGTAGTCGGCCATGCTCGACCCGCGCACGCGCGCACCGTCGAGCTCGATCGAGCCCTCGTCCGCGCGGTCCAGCCCGGCAAGCACTTTCGCAAGCTCGGTGCGCCCGGCGCCCGACAGCCCGCAGATGCCGAGGATCTCGCCGCGCCGCGCCTCGAAGCCGACCTCGTGGAAGAACCCGAACCGGGACAGCCCCTTGACGCGGAGTCGCACATCCCCGATGGGGCGCGCCTCTCGCTTGTAGAACTCCTTCACCGACCGGCCCACCATCATCTGCACGATCTCCTCGTGGCTCGCTTCCCCGATGGGCACGGTCGCGATTTTTTTCCCGTCCCGCATGACCGTGACCCGGTCCGCGATCTGGAAGATCTCGGGAAGATGGTGGGAGATGTAGACGATCGCGATCCCGCGGTGCTTCAGGTCGCCGATGATGGCGAAGAGCCGGTCCACCTCCTCGCGGGAGAGGGCGCTCGTCGGCTCGTCCATCACGAGGATGGAAGGCTTGTTCCCGAGCACCTTCGCGATCTCGACGAGCTGGGCCTCGTGCTGGCTGATATCCTCAATCGGAAGATTCGGGTCGAGGTCGAGACCCACGGAGGCCAGGAGCTCCCGGGCCTGGGCCCGGGCGCGGGCCTTGTCGAGGAAGAGACCCCGGCGCGGCAGCCGGCCCGCCAGGAGATTCTCCGCGATGCTGATGGGCCGCGCGAGACTGAGCTCCTGGTAGATCATGCCAATGCCGTGGCGCTTGGCGAGCGTCGGGGAGTGGAGCAGGGCGACCCTGCCTGCAATTGCGATCTCGCCCGTGTAGTCATCGAAGGAGCCGGCGAGCATCTTCATCAGCGTCGACTTGCCCGCGCCGTTCTCTCCGACCAGGGCGTGGACCTCGCCGGCCCGAACGTCGAAGCTCACGTCGTCGACGGCGATGGTGCCGGGGAAGCGCTTGCCCACGTGTCTCATCTCGAGCGCCAGCCCGGACGGCGATTCGCTCACTCTCACTCTCCTTGAAGGGGACGCGGACGCGCCGCGCCCCCGGGGTCGGGGGATTGGTGGAGCAATCCTACGCCGCGTCAGCCGGACGTCGCAACAACAAAAACTTTCACTTTTGCTTCAAAGAATGCACGGGCTCGTCATCGCGGCAGGCCTTCGCCTTCGATTCTGATGGATAGTAGCCCTTGTATTTCTTGAACAGCGTGTAGAAGTAATTCACGTTCGTGTAGCCGATGCGCGCCGCGATGTCGCTCGCCTTGAGCGACGTGTAGCGCAGGAGATCCTCCGCCTTGCGGATGCGCAGCTCGTTGAGATAGGTGGCAAAGGGCTTGCCCACCGCCGTGTGGAACTGCCGTCCGAGGTAGGGGGCGGAGATGCCGAACTGCGCCGCGAGGATCTTCAGGGACAGCGGCTCGGCGTAGTTGCGCGTGACGTAGCGGATGATGCGCACGATCGGCGTCTCGGCCTGCCGCGCGCGCGCGAGGGCGCGAATGGCCTCCTTCGCCATGCTCATCATCCACTCCAGCGCGCGCCGCGGCGTCTTCTGGTTGAAGAGGTTCTTGTAGAGGCTCTCGTAGTCGCTGAGGAGCGCCTGCTCGTCCAGGTCGTTCAACTTCAGCACGTGGATGAGCGCGGAGAGAACCTCGATGGAAAAGCCGCTGAAGAACTCGGGGGTGACGAGCTCGGCCGAAAGCAGGCTTTGGTAGGAGTCCTCGAAGAATCGCTCCACCTCCTCCTCGCTGCCGGCCACGACGGCGCGCGTCAGGCTCTCGATGGAGACCGTGGAAAAGACGGGTTTCTTGGAGATGAAGTCGTCCACGTTCTCACGGGTGATGATGTGCTTGGGCAGGTAGTTGATGGGCTGCACGTCCAGGCCGCTGAACCAGTCGACGGCGATCTTCATTGCCAGCGCGCCGTCGGCCTGCGCGGGTTGGAACGTGATGGCGTGCAGGCGGCCGGCCTTCACGTGGCTCATGCCCGTATGGGTCGATCCCGCTCCGACGCGCACGATATCCTCGCGCCCGGCCGCGCGCAGGGCCTCATTGATCCCCCCCATGGCAATGTCGTCGTCGGGCCCCACGATGCCCCGTAGCTCGGCGCCGAACTGATGCAGCCAGCCCGTCACGAGCTGCGCCGCCAGGGCCGGATCGAATGTCCCCTCCCGGCTGCCCTCACCCATGGCGAGGCAGCGCATACGGGGCGCCACGGCGGCGAGCTCCGTGACGATCGACCACGTGCGCGCCTCGTAGCACGAGCTGCCCGGCATGTGGCGCACGATGGCGTAGCCGCCCTGGTGGCGCAGCCTCTCCGCGAAGCTGCGCGCGAGCATCCGATACTGCCCCCAGTCGTCGGGCCCGCACCAGGCGAGGATGAATCGGTACGCCTCCTCGTCGGGGATGAAATTGCTCACGATGACGGGGATGGCGCGCGCGTGCAGCTGCTGAACCCAGCGCGTGCAGGCTCCGGAGCTGATGGGAACGAGGATCACGAGGTCCGTCTTCTCCGCGATGGCCCGCTGCACCTGCTCGTCCTGGCTCTCCATCGTCATTGCCCCGGCCAACGTGCGGAGATCCACGCCTGCCCGTTCGGCGATGCGGGTGAGGCCCTCCGCGAAGGCGACATGATAGGGATGCAGACCGGGCTGGAGGAACGTGACCCGCTTGCCCCGGGCTCCATCTCCGAGGGATTCCGGAATGCCGCACTTCTGGATGCCCCACCCGGCGTACTCCTTGTCGTACCAATGCCGCGCGTCGGTTTTCGGGTACTGGGACGGGTTGCGTGGACGCGGGGGGACGTCCTTCTGCCGCGTATTCCACGATATGAGGAGCCGGTCGCTGCTTGAGAACATTGACTATGATGGATGATAGCGGAAGCCGCGGGAGCGCGCAATCGCGGCGGGTGCCGTCCGCGCGACCGGGCCCCGCCGGGGGGCAATACCTCGCCGGCGCGCTTGTCCCGCGTCGATTCCAGGGTCTGGCCGGCGTCGTGCTTGTTCCCCGCCCAGTCTTGGAGAAAACCAGGATCGTTTGGGCGATTGCTTCGGCAGGCTCATCGACATATCCGTGCGCATGCGTCTGGCGCTCAAGCGAGGATGTCGGTCTCCGTGAGCTCGCGCAACGGCGCGTCGACGGGATTTCGCCGCCGCCCCCAACGCCGATATGGCATTTGAAGCGTCATTTCTATAAGCCTTCAGCGAGCATCGGCGGAGAAGCTTTTCTTGCCGTCATGAATGGTACCCGTCGTGCCTTGGGGCCGGCATCAGGCGCAAGCACGTGGCCAAATAAAAAAGCCTGGCAACGACCTACTCTCCCACCTCAAGTAGCACCATCGGCGTGGCAGGGCTTAACTTCCGTGTTCGGGATGGGAAGGGGTGGAACCCCTGCGCCATGTCACCAGGCAATATTCACACGAGGGATAGGGCCTTTTCGCTGTCCTGCGCGCCACGCAATTGCGCCCCTTTCGGGTCGCAAGGTGTCGCTGGGCCAGCTGGCGGGCTGCGCACTTTTGCCGGGCAAAAGTGCTGGGGAAAGAAGTGAATGAATGTCACGGATGAGGGGAGTGCCCCTCGAGCGGACTAGCGGTGCGTCGCTCCACGCCGTCTTGCTCAAACAGCGCGTGGGCTATCTTCATCACTGATCACATTCTCAAGCAACGACGACTGCCACAGCCGATCCAGAGGAAGGCGAACGCGGATTCAATTCTCGAGAAGATCCGACAACCTCCTCAAGCTGTCTCGGAGTCGTGACACTAGTTCCAGATCCGTGCCACGAAGCCTGCGCTGTGAGTGGTTCCATCGTTGTATTGGTCGAAGAACCCACCCAACAGGATCCTGCCGTCACTTTGAACGGCACTGGACCAGACACTGGTAGCCTGGCCGGCATAGTTGAACCCACTGCCAGGGCTGAACGTGGCGTCGAAGCTTCCGCTGGCATTCAGGCGCGCAGCTTGACCGACAGGATGGTCGGTACCATCGCTGTAGCCGGTGAAAGCACCGCCAATGACGATCTTGCCGTCCGTTGGCTGCACGGCGATCGTATAGACGACGTCATTTGCT
This sequence comes from uncultured Spirochaetota bacterium, assembly GCA_963781885.1. Taxonomy (GTDB): domain Bacteria; phylum Spirochaetota; class Spirochaetia; order SZUA-6; family Fen-1364; genus Fen-1364. The sequence continues at coordinate 135,353 of CAWAHW010000004.1, forward strand.
CCCGTGTGGCCTGAGTTGAAGGAGGTGTCGAGGCTGCCGTTGGCGTTCAATCGTGCTATACGGCCACTACAGCTCGTCCCGTTGTAGGTCGTGAACCATCCGCCCAGGAGGATCTTGCTATCGCTGGGCTGCAGGGCAATCACGTAGACCGTGGCGTTGGCTCCGGTGCCACCAGAATTGAAGGTAGTGTCGAGGCTGCCGTCGGCATTCAGGCGCGCCAGCCAGCCGACAGTGTGATCGGTGCCGTCGTTATAGCTGCTGAAGGCACCCCCTATGAGGATCTGGCCATTGCCCAGCACTTGAATCGAATTGACCGTGCTATTGGCTCCCGTGCCACCGGAATTGAAGGAAGTGTCGAGGCTTCCGTCGGCGTTCAGCCGCGCCAGATGGCCGACGGTGTGATCGGTGCCGTCGTTGTAGCCGGTGAAAATACCGCCGAGGAGGATCTTGCCGTCCGCGGGCTGCAGGGCGATCGTCTCCACGTTGTTGCCAGGTCCCGTGCCGCCTGAGTTGAACGAGACATCGGGGCTGCCATTGGTGTTCAGCCGCGCTAGAGCTGGACTCCCGGTACGACAACCAACAAGGATCTTGCCATCGTCCTGGACGGCAGATGAATCGAACCATGGCATCTTATCCGGCCAATTGGAAGAAGAATCAAACGAAGTGTCGTAGCTGCCGTCCGCGTTCACTCGAACAACACCGTTGCCAAGGTGCGTTCCGGTACTGTCTGTATAGCCGTAAAGCAGCCCACTGAAAATCAATTTGCCATCGCTCTGTATGACAATCGAAGATACATAATTGTTCGCCGTACCCAGGGAGGTATCCAGCATTCCCGGGTCGTTTTTAACCAGGACGGTTGCAGAAGCGACGGATGAGTCGCTCATCCCGGATTTCACCGCGCAGGCCTTGATCGTCTTCCAACTCCCTTTCCCGTTCACCAGGACCGGCAAGGAGCTCTGAAATACGGGTGACGAAGCCGAAGGCGTTGAGCCATCAGTAGTATAGTGGATGACCGCTCCCCCGGTAGTGTCGTTGATCGTGACAGACTGATCGGTGGTATATACGCCGGAGCCGGGAAAGATGGACGGTGTGGAGACCTGGATGTAGTTGATTTTGTAGGTTGCACTTCCCACCCCGCTGGTCTTCATCCCTGTCGCGGCCGCAATCGCCTTGATGGTCTTTACGGTCCGATCGCTTGCCACCAGGATCGGTGCGCTGTAGAGCGTGGAGGATGTCGTTGGCGTACTGCCGTCCGTCGTGTAGTAAATGGAAGCCCCCGCCAAGGAGCATGACAGCCCCACCGTGAAGTCTACGGTTGAGACATACTGCCCGCTCGCATCCGCGGTCGGGGTGAACGTGGGGGTGGCCACAGTCTGCTGCAGCCGCTCCTGCAGGTCGTTCAGCAGTGAATTGGGGTTGCAGGAGAGAAGCATGACGACTGCCGCCGAGAGAGCCAAAGAAAAGGCCGGGACCCCTTTTCGATACCGCGCCATCCTGCCCATTTTCCACCCTTCCTTCTTCATTCCGATTCCCAAAGTACGGCCGCCTCTTCGCTCTGGCTGTCCGCCGCGCGCGTCGCATCGACCCTGGACGCCTGGAGGTCTGTGTACTGCGAGGCAAGCGTCGGATCGATGGCCTTCAGCTCGTCGAAGCTTTTTTGTGCCCCCGCCTGATCCTTCAGTTGTCGATCCACCCGGATGAGTGCGATCAGCGCGTGCGCGCTCTGCGGATCCAGCTGGCTGGCCTGCTGGTAGCAGCCCAGCGCGTTCCGCCAGTCCGCCTTCTGGAAGTAGAGGTTCCCCAGATTGAGAAGCGAGGGAAGATAGGCCTTCTGGGCGAGAACCTGCCTGAGCACCGCCTCGGCCTTGTCCCCCTGGCCGCACTTGGCGTAGAGCACTGCAATCTTGTTCATGACCGCGAGGTTCGAGCCCCCCTGCGTCTGGCCCTGGAGTTGGGCCACCCTGTCGCCCAGCACACCATCGACGTATTTCTGCGTCTCGGCAAGGTACGCCTGAAGGACCTGCTCAGACTCGGGGATGGCGATTGTCGTCCCCGTCCCCGGAAGCCCCACCGACTGGTACGCTTTCCACGCCTCCTGGACGGGATAGAACCCCGCCTGACCGGTGGCGTTGTTGTCGTTCCACTCCTGGGCCCCGAGCTCCCAAGCCCTCATGAATCCCTGGTGCCTTATCGTGATCTCCACCGGGATCCATACGTGCCCGCCCTGGGAAATGTATTGCTCCCGGCTGATCAGTGCGTCCTCGGCCTGATCGGGTGTGAGCTTGGTATCCACCGCGACGAAGATGTGCCCCGGGATGGTGATAAAGGCGGCATCGATGCCCACCGCCTGGAGCAGCGAGCTGTACAGGATAGAAATGTCGCTGCAGTCTCCTGCCCGATACTGGAAGGTCTCCCGCGGGAACTGGAGGAAGTCCACCGCATACTTCTGCTTGGAGGCCTCCGAATACGGGGTGATCGGGTTGGCGGTGTAGTTCAGGCCGTAGAGATCAAGGGCCTCGTGCAGCGCGACGGCCGCCACGAGGCTGCTGTTGATCGAGCGTTTCTCCCTGGCACGAACGTAGCTGGTGACCGTTCGCGCGAAGTTAAGGACCTGGGGCTCCTTGGCCGTGACATAGGCGGCAGCCTTGCGGTTGTCGTCCCACGTCATAGCGTTTCTTCCATAGAGGGTCAGCGTGGCCACTTGCTTGTCCGTGTAGCTCTGCCCCTCAACCGAGAAGGTGAGGCCCACCTCCGCGGCTACCTTGGTCCCCTCAGTGATCTCAAGGACCTTGTCGGTGAAAAGTGCGTAGAGGGATATTTCCTTTGTCTCTCCCGGGGAAAGCGTTCCGGGAATGGCGACGGTCTTTGGTGCGTCCATGTACTGACGGATGTACACCTGGGCGGTCAGGTTCGTGGCGGGGGACTTGAGGCTGCTCTTGATCTGAAGGGTCCCCAAGGGGTGATCGTCGTAGTACTTGTAGAAGAGAGGGAACGCGGGCTGCAGGTTGATCGATTGTACATCGACCCTCCCGCCGAGGTTCCCCAGGGCGACGTCGATCCCCGCCATGACGTTCAGGCCCTGGTAGAGTCCCACGTAGTAGGCATACCGAGCACCGACGCTTAGTCCTAACCCCGAGGCGAGAGAAAACCTGACCCCAAAGCCACCGGCGATGTAGGGGTCCCAAGCGGCCGCGGAGAAGTCATTGTACGTTGCCACGTAGTAGCCGCCCTCCGCGAAGGCGAAGGGGGAGAAGATGTCTCCAATCGGGATTTGGATCTCCACACCCAGGCGGGCCGTGGCAAAAGAGAGACTTGGGGCCTGAGTCGACGCCGCGGCCGCATACTTGTACTGCAGGCCGCCCAGGACCGCGAAGATCGAGTGAGGGAAGCTGTACTTCAGCCCGACGTCTCCGGTGACGCCAAAGCCGAAGGAAGTGGTGGCGGGGTTGCCTGGGTTCTGGATGTCTCCCATGGGAATATCGAAGGCCGGCATCAACTCCAGGGAAAGAGGCGAAGGGATCTGGGCGATTGTGCTCGTGACGACGGCCCCTGGGGGGGTGTTTTGCGCGGTGACCGTGCACGGGTTCATGAGCAAAAAAAGGAGTAGCGGCGCACAGAGTTGAAGGACACCCTTGACCTTTTTCATAACAGGCTCCTGCCGGCGTCGAACGTTTCTTTGATACTACCATTCTAATTGGCAACGGGACAACCAGGAGAAGGACAGCCCGCGATGTGCGACGAAAAGTAACGAGGGCGCAAGCCTCACCATCGGCGCGGCAGGGCTTGGGCATAAAAAAAGCCTGGCAACGACCTACTCTCCCACCCCGCGCCGCGGCGGTTCGCGGTGCGAACCGTTGTGGAGATTTGCGGCGCTACCATCGGCGAGCACGGGTTTGACTTCCGTGTTGGGCGTGCCCCGCCCGAGGGCATGGCTTTAGCCGCGATGCCCAGCCCCACGGCGGGCGGGTCGCGTGCTGCGGGGGTTCCGTCCTCGCAACTCCACGGAGTACCGTGGAAGGCTCGGACCGCTTCGCGCCCCTCCGCCCGCTCACGCATTCCGTTGCTGCGCGCGGGCGGAATCGACGGCGTCGAACTGCGGGCAAGGCCCAGCTCGTTCGTGAAAGGCAAGGAGGAGGCGCTGCAGGTCTACACGGTGCCAAGCGCGAGCCTGTGCAGACCTGGGACTGGATTCCCGGCGGTTTCAGGCCGATCTCCGCGGCGGGCGCCGCCATGTTGTACGAAAATGAACCTTGATCTTTCAAATTCCCTCTGCTATGATCCTATTATTCCCCCGTTGAGGGTCATTTCCGAATGTCTATTTGCAAGGAGTCTATATGAGAAAACGATCAGTGTTGCTCGTGATAGCAACGGCGTCGGTCGCGTTACTTCTGGCATCCTGTTCGGCTCCGGTCATATCGGTCAGTGACGCGGAACTTTCCTACGACAGTAATGGGCACATGACAAGCGATGTCACGTACACGTATTACGACGGAAGCGGCATCGAGACCGATACATTCTCCGCCGCTGGTACGTACGAATATGTCTGGAAAACCTGGGATGCTCCGAGCTCGTCATGGCGGCAAAGCGATGGCGCCCAGGCCACCTACTCGTATGACACGAGCACGCGGTTGATGACGTTCAACTATACACAGTTTTGGAATGGGGGAGTCGGCGGCAGTTATGTCACGCCCACCAGTACTTGGAGCTCCACAAAGACCGAAACATATCCCATGATCCTCGGCTCGAGCAACTGCTATTGGCAAGTTTTGACTGGAAAAGACGGGAATTATGAAAGTACCGATAATTCGACCGCATGGAACGGATTGAAGTACACAAATACCATGAGTGCAACCATCGCTTCCGATCTTTCGACGGTCACCACTGCCAGCGAATGGGAAGCCTATAGTACAAGCGGCGTGGCGACAAATGGCAGCAAGAGCAGCGACGTCATGACGAAGGACCAGATCTTCCCGAGCACCGTCAAAACCCTCGACGATGCCAAAGGAAAGGTCATTACTTTTACGTGGTTGACCGATGTCAGTACGCCCTATACCTGGAATTCGGGAACCAACTTCAGCCAGGGCGTTCCCACGACCAACCATAACGCCGGCAGCCAGACACTCAGCTCCGCCAGTGATGGCTCCTGGGTGGCATGGGTTAGCTACTCCCAGGCCAGACACCTCACCGTCAGGTAGCTTTTTCGCGGCAAATCCAAAAACGGACCGGCGCAACCCGGTCCGTTTTCCATTGGCGGGCAAATCGGCTGCCATACGGCTTCTGCTCGCCGCGGTCCGGGTGCCATTGACTGCGCCGTTGCCGCTGGAAGCGAACTTCTCCACGCATTCGGTTGCCGAATTCCGCGGGTGGGATTCCTAGTGGAGACGCCGTCCCATTACGGCGCGATAAACTGGTACCCGCCCATTGACCAAGACCCGGAGTTCCGCGTGACTCCATCCAGATCGTCGGCGAATCCCCAGTTTTGCGCAACGCCGTCAAGGCCTTGCTGTCGAGCTTCGACGGGCGCGTTGATCTTGTTGAGGTGCCAGTCCTGGCTCGTAGGGTCGGTGAACATGTCGGTCAGCAGGGCGCCCGAGGTAACATTTCCGCTCGCACCTGAAAAGCCGTTCATGTCTATTGGGGTATAGACGGAACCACTCACGCTCGCAAAGGGCGCATTGGGCATTGGAACACGTAGTTGTTCTTGAAAGAAGCAGGCAAAGAATCGGACGTTGCGGTAACACCATATTTCCGTTGCTGCCCCGTAGCAAGTGAGAAAATTAGGTTGTTTTCAATCGTCGCACTTGCGCCGTTGAGATTTGTGATGCCCTCATCCCCATCGGTTGATGCGCCAAATAAAATTGACCCCGCGCAAATCGTGTTATTTCGCAGTGTTGGAGATGATCCATCGACAAGGACTCCCGCGGTGCCCGGACCTTGGTCTGTCAGGCCTCCGTGAATAATGTTGTTGTAAATATAGGCCTGACATCCAGACTCCATACTGATACCCATGCTGCTTGAATATGCATCGCCTCCATAGATCGTGTTGTACGCGACCGTCGCAGCGCTCCCGATATCGTAGATGCCGACGGAATAGTCGTAGGTTCCGCTGGTCCCGCCGCTTATCTTGTTGTGCATAATGCTTGGATGGGCGCCATTGCACAGTATTGCAACGGTATTGCCGTTTTTTCCTCCCGAGATGGCGTTGCGCTGGACGGTAATTGAGGATAAATTCAAAGTCAGCCCATAGGAATTGTCCCCGCCTCCCCCATCGATGGAATTGCTCTGGAGCGTCACCCCTGTGCAGTTGGCGCAGTAGATCCCTGTCGTGTTGTTTCCACTGAAATCGCCCTTTATTGAAAAGCCATCGATCGTGAGAGGGCGAGAAGTGTTGTCCAGCAATATCGTTTCGACATTCGGTGAAACCTGGATCACGGTCGGATACAACGAAGACCCATTTATCGCCCAGTCCGGGTCCTCCCTCTTCGTCCAATCCGTCGCGTCGTATCCTCCGTACAACGATATTCCGTCTTTCAAGATGATGACGCTCGATGGCTGATATGTTCCCGCAGCAACATGAACTGCCGCGCTGGAATAGACGGCACCGGCAGTGTCTATCGCCTTTTGAATCGTTTTCTTCGGGAGGTCAATCGTCCCCGGATTGTCGTCATTTCCGTTCGTGCCATGAACATAGACAACGCCATCCAGCACTCCGTACGTCAGCGCAACCTGCTTGACCGCATAGCCTTCCCCATTTGCGCAATCGACCGTCAGTGTCTTTCCGCTTCCTGTCGACCATGACGTCTTCGGGCGGAAAGTCAAAGTGTCATTTGGCAGCGTCGTCACGGACCAGGTCCCGCCGTCGCTTTCGGGTGCCATCGATCCGCCGACCGCGAGTGTCGACGTGTCGATGGTCGCGGAAAAGGAGACCACGATGGGGGTCGTCGGCGCGACGCCCGAGCCGGAGGGGAATGAGAGCACGGTCTTCGGCGTCTGATAATCCTTCACCGCCAGCTCGAGGGTTGTCCGCAACGGCAGCGGGCAGCCGGCAAAAAAGGGCAGAATCGCCACCGCGAGAAGCGCTTTTCCGACACGCCTGTCCATGTGTATGCCGGCGATTATGCTCCCGGAATCGCCACTTGTCAATTTCCGGTGGAGAGCAATTTCTTGACACGGGTTGCGCCTGTGCTACTATTGGAGCAAATGAGTCAATTGACGTGAGGCGGGGCATGGTCCGTCCAACGGTTCCGCTGGCGCTTCTTTTTTGCGTCACATTTGCCGCGTCGGCGCAGTCCGCGCAGGGACCGTCAACGGGGAAGCCGTCAGGCGAGCTGCCGTCTCTTGCCCTCATGCCGGGCATCGAGCTTCCCCTGGAAGTGGGAAAACAACTCTTCGAGCCGCTGGGCGGCATGGGCGGCATTTCCGTGGCTGTGCCGTTTGGTCGTCTGCCTTTCCTCTCGGTCCTGACGGACGTGGGATACAGCTACGCACCCGTGCGTGCCCAAGCCTCGATGTCGATGATATCGGTGGCCCTGGGGGCCGGGCTGAATTACGACCTGACTCCGCAGCTCATTCTCCAGGCACGCGTGGGTGCGGGAGGGTTCTTTGGCCTTTTCAATTCAACGATAAGGGATCCAACGGGTGTTCCCTATGACCCGCAATCGGGGTTCGACCCCTTCGTCCAGGCAGGGGTGGGCATATCTTTCTACCTCACGCCCGTTTTCAGCGTCGACCTGAGCGGCACGTATTACCAGTACATCGGACTTTCGCAGGGGATCAGGGTCCAGGCGGGAAGCTCCCTGCATTTCAGCGGTCTCAGCAGAAAGCTGGATCTTCTTGACCCGCGCATGCAGCGAGTCTTCCCCTCACTCCTGCAGTATTACCAATCCGTTCCCATCGGGACGGCGACGATACGCAACGGCGAACGATTCCCTCTGAAAAACGTGCAGGTGTCGTATTTCGTCAAGGGACTCATGGACGGTCCCCGGGTCTGTGCGACCATTCCGCAGATGAAGCCGGGCGAATCCCGCTCCGTGGACCTCCGTGCGCTTTTCTCCGACCGGATCCTGGACGTGCGGGAGGACGGTCACGTCGCCGCGACCATCACGATTGACTACCTGCTCAACGGCGGCAAGCAACGGAAAATCGTGGCGGAAAGCCTGAGCGTCCTCAACCGAAACGCCTCGACGTGGGACGACAACCGAAAGGCCGCGAGCTTCGTGTGTGCCAAGGACCCCGACGTGCTGCGCTTCGGCAAGGCTGTTGCCGAGACGGTGCGCGCGGCGGGGCCGGACAGCATCGACCTTCCCCTGCGCGAGGGAATGGGTATATTCGAGGCGCTCTCCCAGTACGGCGTCGGCTACGTCGTGGACCCGAACACGCCCGCCTACGAGTCGGCATCGAAGGATCCGCTCGTTGTCGATTTCCTCCAGTTTCCCAACCAGACCCTCAAGTTCAAAGGTGGGGATTGCGACGACCTTTCCATTCTTTACACATCCCTCCTGGAAGCTGTTGGAGTTGAAACGGCGTTCATCACGGTGCCGGGACACATCTATGCGGCTTTCGCTCTGGAAATGACGGCCGCGGATGCGATGAAGTCGTTCGCGAATGACAAAGAGGTGTTGATTCAAAATGGGAAGGCGTGGGTGCCGGTAGAGATCACAATGGTCGGCAAATCGTTCCAGGAGGCGTGGCAAGCGGGAGCCCAAGAATGGAATACGAACAAGGACACGGCAGGATTTTATCCCGTGCACGATGCGTGGAAGGTATATGCGACCGCGGGGACGCCAACGGGCATCGGTGAAATCCAGGACCTCGATCGGACGGCATTTGCACCCCGGGTCGGCGGTGAGATCGCCCGATTCGTGGATCGCGAGCTCGCCCCGCAGGTGGACCGCCTCCGCCTGGCAATGGGGGATTCGTATGACAGCAAGCTCCTCAACAGGCTCGGCATCTTGTACGCCCGGTATGGAAGAATGGATGACGCGGAGGCGACATTCCAGAAAGTCCTCATGAAAGAGCCCTATGTTCCCGCGCTCATCAATATGGGCAATCTCGCCCTGCTGAAGGGCGACTTTGAAGGAGCCGCCACCTTTTTCCAGACGGCGCTGTCGAAGGCGGCGGATAATGCCCCCGCGCTGGCAGGCATCACACGGGCAAGCTACGGCGAGGGTAAGCTTGCGCTTGCGAACCAGTACCTCGCATCGCTCAAGGCACAGGATCCCGCCTCGGCGGACAAGCTCGCCTTCATGGGCACGGGAGACCAGACGGCAAGGGCCGCCTCCTTCACAGACGCCCTCCGCAACGTCGAGTGGACGGAGAGTCAGTGAGGTCGGTGCTCCCGGGGGCTCCAACCACGGATTCTCTAGCAATTCGGCGCGCGCGGGATCCGGCGGCGGCGCTTTCCTGGAGGCAGGAGCGAAACTCTCATGGCATTTCCTGGCGCATTTCGGGGTGAGTGCGAGCCTGGTCCGGATCTGCGCTTACGGGCATAAAAAAAGCCTGGCAACGACGTAACCGTCAAAACAACCACACCTTGTAAAGAGGCCTTGAGGAATCAATCCTGAGCCCACGATTTGAGCGCTCAGGAGGTGATGCATGGATCAAGTCCCCGCGAAAATGAAACAGCGGCATCGCTCGGCTGCGGAGTGGCGCGAGCTGATAAGCGCTTGGAAGCAAAGCGGCAAGACGCGCGAGATGTGGTGCCACGAGAACGGCGTGGGCATGGAATCCCTACGTCGATGGACGAAGCGACTTCGAAGAGCAGACGCAGCCGTAGCCTTCGTCCAGATTGAGAAGTCCATTTCTGTTTCAACGAAGTCCGTCCCGATACACCTTCGCATCTTGGCAAGCGGCGATGTGGAGCTTCAGGGGGAGTTCAGCGAGGAGCTTCTTCGCGGAGTGTTACGTGTCGCACGGGAAGCGGCTGATGTTTCTTGAGTGGGATCGGGTGAAGGTGTTTGTGCGCCCCGGTGGCACAGACCTGAGGAAACAGATCAACGGTCTGGCAGCGATGGCGCAAAGTGCGATGGCCGGGGATCCACTGTCCGGGAACCTATTTCTGTTCAGCAATAAGGACCGGCATCTACTGAAGGCGCTGTACTGGGATCATAGCGGTTTTTGCCTGTGGCAGAAGCGCCTGGAGCGGGAGAAGTTTCCCTGGCCGCACACACAGGAGGCGGCACGCGAAATCAGCGTTGAGCAGCTTCGCATGCTGTTGAGCGGGATCGACTTCTGGAACGCGCATCAGAAGCTGAGCTATCGAAGCGTCATATAGGACTACCGGGGATCCCGGCTCTCATGATAAAGTGCCCGGGTGAGCGACAAACTGGGAGCGCTACCGGACGGTGTGAAGGAGTTGCACGATCGTATTCGTCAGCTTGAGGCCAGCCTGGAGAAGGAACGTGCCGAGAAGATTGAATACCAGCACGAAGCTCTGAAGCATTTCGAGGAGATCCAGCTTCTGCGGCGACGGATATTCGGTCGCAGAGCGGAGAAGCTCAGCGAGGAAGACCGGCGTCAACTTCTGCTGTTCAACGAGGCTGAGGAAATTCTGGCGCAAGGCAGCGGGCAGCCTGAGGAGCAAACCGTCGAGGTTCGTGCTCATAGCCGACGAAAGAGCGGGCGCAAACCCCTGCCGCCCGAGATTCCCCGAGTCGAGACAATTCACGACATCAGCGAAGAAGAGAAGCAATGCGCCTGCGGGCAACAGATGGGCCGCATCGGGGAGGAGATCTGCGAAAAGCTTGAAGTGATCCCTGCCCGCATTCGGGTGCGCCGTCACGTGCGGCCCAAGTATGCCTGCCATGCCTGCGAAGGCTCGGGAGACGAGAGTCGAGCAGCAGTTCGTATTGCTCCTGCTCCCGTACAGCTTCTGCCCAAAAGCATCGCCTCTCCCGCCCTTGTGGCTTACATCATGGTGGGCAAGTTCTGTGATTCCTTGCCGTTCTACCGCCAGGAGAAGCAGTTTGCGCGCATCGGAGTGGAGGTCAGCCGTCAGGACATGGCCAACTGGAGCATTGCGGTGTTTCAGAGGCTTCGGCCGCTTCGGGAGTTGATGCGTAGCCAGATCCGTCGAGGCCCTCTGGTGCAGATCGATGAGACGACGGTGCAGGTCATGGGGGAGCCCGGGCGGCCCAACACCTCAAAGAGCTTTATGTGGGTATTCCTGGGAGGAAGCCCCGGTCAGCCTGTCGTAGAGTATCAGTACCATCCTACCCGCTCGGGCAAGATTCCTTTCGACGCTCTACGAGGGTATGAAGGCTTCATCCAAACAGACGGCTACGATGGTTATCAAGAGCTGGGAAGCCAACCGGGGATCGTGCATGTCGGATGCTGGGCACATACCCGGAGAAAGTTCTTCGAGGCCAAGGAAGTCTCCAAGACCAAAGGCAGCGCCGATGTCGCCTTGGCCAGCATCAATGAGCTTTTCAAGATCGAACGGACGCTCAGAGACGAGGATCTTGCTCCCAATCAGTTCACACAACGCCGTCGCGAGCAGACTGAACCTGTACTTGAGAAGCTGCGCGTATGGCTGGAGGAGCGCGAGGGTCAGGTCCCTCCGTCCACGACGCTGGGCAAGGCGATCGGCTACACCGTCGGGCAGTGGCCCAAGCTCATCCGTTACCTGGACAGCCCGCTGTTGGCTCCCGACAACAATGCCTGCGAGAGGGCCATTCGGCCCTTTGTGATCGGACGCAAGAACTGGATGCTGTCAGGAAGCCCCGCAGGAGCGGAAGCCAGCGCGGCATGGTACAGCCTCATCGAAACCGCGAAGAGCAACGGCGTTGAGCCCTATCTGTACTTGTGTTACATCCTCGCCAGATTGCCCGACAGCAACAACCCTGCAGACTTTCAATTCCTTCTGCCCTGGAATATTTCAAAAGAATCCTTGCTCGATTTCCAGTCGGGACGTCTGGCCTGAGTTCATTACCGCAAGACGCCTCGCGGCTACGCACACAGGGGTGTGGTTGTTTTGACGGTTACCCCGCTTGAGCCGGGCGGTAGGTGCGGTTTAATTAGCGGTTACATTTAACCTTCAACGAGCATCAGCAGAAAGAGAGAAAGAGAAGCTTTTCTTGCCGTCATGAATGGTACCCATCATGCCCTGGGGCCGCATCATGCGCAAGCACGTGGCCAAATAAAAAAAGCCTGGCAACGACCTACTCTCCCACTGTCAAGCAGCAGTACCATCGGCGCGGCAGGGCTTAACTTCCGTGTTCGGGATGGGAACGGGTGGATCCCCTGCGCCATAGTCACCAGGCAATATAGACACGAGGGAATGAGCCACAGCGTCATGCGACCGCCGCGACCCAGGGGGAAGAAGTGAACGAATCAGAGCGATGTCTGCGGCAATGCGCTCTCGCCGTCCTGCGCGCCCTCTCGGGTCGCTGGGCCAGCTGCCGCGCCTCGCCGTTCCACGCTACCGCTGGGCGGTAGTGTGGGGGAAAATATGGTCAAGCCTCACGGTAAATTAGTACTGGTCAGCTGAATGCGTTACCGCACGTATACTTCCAGCCTATCGACCTGGTTCTCTCCCAGGTACCTTCAGGGGGATTAAATCCCCAGGGTTGCCTCATCTTGAGGCGGGTTTCCCACTTAGATGCTTTCAGCGGTTATCCCTTCCGAACTTGGCTACCCAGCGCCTACCCTTGGCAGGATAACTGGCACACCAGAGGTTCGTCCATTCCGGTCCTCTCGTACTAGGAACAGCTCCTCTCAAGCAACCAACGCCCATGGCAGATAGGGACCGAACTGTCTCGCGACGTTCTGAACCCAGCTCACGTACCGCTTTAATTGGCGAACAGCCAAACCCTTGGGACCTGCTCCAGCCCCAGGATGCGATGAGCCGACATCGAGGTGCCAAACCTTGCCGTCGATGTGAACTCTTGGGCAAGATCAGCCTGTTATCCCCGGAGTACCTTTTATCCGTTAAGTGACGGCGCTTCCACTCACCACCGCCAGATCACTAAGACCCGCTTTCGCGCCTGCTCGACATGTACGTCTCACAGTCAGGCTCCCTTATGCCTTTACACTCGTACGCTGATTTCCAACCAGCGTGAGGAAACCTTCGCGCACCTCCGTTACCTTTTAGGAGGCGACCGCCCCAGTCAAACCGCCCGCCTGACACTGTCCACCACCGGGTTTCACCAGTGGAGTTAGAAACCTAATCTATCAAGGGTGGTATTTCACCAACGGCTCCGGCGAAGCTGACGCCCCGCCCTCACAGCCTCCCACCTATCCTACACATGAGAAATCAAGTCCCCATGCCAGGTTACAGTAAAGGTTCACAGGGTCTTTCCGTCTAACCATGGGTAATCGGCACCTTCCCCGATACTACAATTTCACCGAGCTCCACATCGAGACAGCGCCCAACTCGTTACACCTTTCGTGCAGGTCGGAACTTACCCGACAAGGAATTTCGCTACCTTAGGACCGTTATAGTTACGGCCGCCGTTTACTGGGGCTTCAATTCAGAGCTTCGCCTTGCGGCTAACCCCTCCTCTTAACCTTCCAGCACCGGGCAGGTGTCAGTCCCTATACATCTCTTTGGAGATTCGCAGAGACCTGTGTTTTTGTTAAACAGTCGTTTGGGCCCTTTCACTGCAACCCCCTCGAAGCACTTGCGTACCCCTTGAGGGCGACACTTCTCCCGAAGTTACGTGTCTAGATTGCCGAGTTCCTTGATGCGGAATCACTCGAGCGCCTGAGAATATTCTTCTCGCCCACCTGTGTCGGTTTCCAGTACGGTCCCCAACGATCACACCTTAGAGATTGTTTTTCAGCGCCTTGACGCCACCCGCTTCGCCTCGCTCCCGCTACGCTCGCCTTAGAAGCCTTACCTCAGGCGAGGGATTTCCCTGCCACCCTCAACGGCTCGCTCCTTGGACGGGAACTACCATTCTCCCGCCGGGTATTGCCTCACGCGTCATCCCCTCGAAATCGTCAGAGGTACGGGAATATGAACCCGTTTCCCATCGACTACGCCTTTCGGCCTCGCCTTAGGGGCCGACTAACCCTGGGCAGATTACCTTTACCCAGGAAACCTTAGGCTTTCGGCGGACAGGTTTTTCACCTGTCTTTTCGTTACTCATACCGGCATCCTCCCTTCCGCCACCTCCAGCGCCGCTCACGCCTGCGCCTTCTTCGGCATACGGAATGCTCCCCTACCCCTCACTCCCTTGCGGGCGTGAAGCCGTGGCTTCGGTTTCGAGCTTAAGCCTCGGTGTATTATCAGCGCACGACGACTCGACCAGTGAGCTGTTACGCACTCTTTCAAGGCATGGCTGCTTCTAAGCCAACCTCCTGGCTGTCTGGGCCGTCGCACTTCCTTTTCCACTTAGCTCGACTTCTGAGACCTTAGCCAACGGTCTGGGCTGTTCCCCTCTCGACCACGAACTTTATCGCCCGCAGTCTCACTCCCGTGCATCATTGAGCGGCATTCGGAGTTTGGTTGGGTTTGGTAGCCCGTAAAGACCCCTAGTCCATCCAGTGCTCTACCTCCGCTCAACTAACACGAGGCTAACCCTAAAGCTATTTCGGGGAGTACCAGCTATCTCTGAGTTTGTTTAGCCTTTCACTCCTATCCACAGCTCATCAGTGCCCTTTTCAACGGACTACCGTTCGGCCCTCCACGCTGTGTTACCAGCGCTTCAGCCTGGCCATGGATAGATCACTCAGCTTCGGGTCTACTACATGCAACTGAATCGCCCATTTCAGACTCGGTTTCCCTGCGGCTCCGGCATTTCAATGCCTTAACCTCGCTGCACATAGTAACTCGCCGGTTCATTATGCAATAGGCACACCATGAGAGGCATTGCTGCCCCCTCTGATCGCTTGTAGGTTCACGGTTTCAGATTCTCTTTCACTCCCCTCTCGGGGTCCTTTTCACCTTTCCCTCACGGTACTTCTGCACTATCGGTAGCTACTTGCGTATTTAGCCTTGGAAGGTGGTCCTCCCAGATTCCCGCAGGGTTTCTCGAGCCCCACGGTACTCAGGTACCTATCCCACGAAGCCTCTTCCATTTCGCCTACGGGACTTTCACCCCCTCTGGTCACCCTTCCCAGTGATGTTCGGCTATGAAAAAGGTTTTTGACTTCGCGGCCTCACGTGAATGAGACCCAGAAAGGCCCTGCAACCCCAGCCACACAACGGTTCACGCCTATCACGTGTGTCTGGTTTAGGCTCTTCCCCGTTCGCTCGCCGCTACTTGGGGAATCACGTTTGTTTTCTTTTCCTCCAGGTACTGAGATGGTTCAGTTCCCTGGGTCTCCCTTCCATGCGCTATGTATTCACTCATGGATGGCGCGTCGTCTAACGCGTCGGGTTACCCCATTCGGCCATCCGCGGATCTCGGGATGTGTGCTCCTCCCCGCGGCTTCTCGCAGCTTACCACGGCCTTCTTCGTACAGTAGCTCCTAGGCATCCACCATGAACCCTTTCTCGCTTGACCATATTTTCCCTTTCAACCGCGGGTGCCACGCTCAGGACTGTCACGGGGTAATCCGTGACATTCATGCCCCACGGTCGCTCGCGCTCCGTCCTTCCGGTGCCAATGGACAGACGTCTGCGCTTCCTTCACTTCACACCGCCCTCAACGCTCCTCGCTATTCGCGCCCAGCGCTTCCTGCGGCTTCCCCTTCCCTCGAGTTGTCAAAGACCATCACCGCCACGGTATTCCGTGACATTCGCGGCCACGGTGGCCACCGCATTCGGTGACATTCGGTATTCCGTGGCATTTGCGGCCACCGTTTTCGGCGGCATTTCTATTGTTCGGTCGCGGCGACACGCGCCGCTCGTGGGCCTGGTTAGAGTTGAACTAACCACCTCACGCTTATCAGGCGTGCGCTCTAACCATCTGAGCTACAGGCCCAGGCGATGAACACCATCGCACCGCGGTGGCTGGCACGGCTGCCCGCGCCCGTTCCGCGGATTGGCACCACGGCGGTTTCCCGGCGTGATATATACAGAAAGGGAGAGGAGTTGGAGAGAGAGCGAGCTATCTGCACCTCACTCTCGCCGTCCTTCGCGCCCCCTTCGGGGTCGCTGGGCCGGCTGCCGCTCGGTGCAGTTTGTCGTGCGCCGAAGCGCACGACAGTTCTCTTAGAAAGGAGGTGATCCAGCCGCACCTTCCGGTACGGCTACCTTGTTACGACTTCACCCCCCTCACCAGGCATACCTTCGGCAGCGCCCCCCTTGCGGTTAGGCAACTGACTTCGGGTACCCCCAACTCGGGTGGTGTGACGGGCGGTGTGTACAAGGCCCGGGAACGTATTCACCGCGCCATGCTGATGCGCGATTACTAGCGATTCCAACTTCATGGAGTCGGGTTTCAGACTCCAATCCGCACTGAGACAGGCTTTCTGCGATTTGCTTCACGTCGCCGTTTCGCTTCGCTTTGTACCTGCCATTGTAGCACGTGTGTAGCCCAGGACATAAGGGCCATGATGACTTGACGTCATCCCCACCTTCCTCCGGTTTGTCACCGGCAGTTCCGTCCGAGTGCTCAGCTTAACCTGTTTGCAACAGACGGTAAGGGTTGCGCTCGTTGCGGGACTTAACCCAACATCTCACGACACGAGCTGACGACAGCCATGCAGCACCTGTGTGCGCGCTCCTTGCGGAGCTGCCCACTCTCGTGAACATTCACGCACATGTCAAGCCCTGGTAAGGTTCCTCGTGTACCATCGAATTAAACCACATGCTCCACCGCTTGTGCGGGCCCCCGTCAATTCCTTTGAGTTTCACCCTTGCGAGCATACTCCCCAGGCGGTGCACTTAACACGTTAACTACGGCACAGAACACGTACGTGCCCCACGCCTAGTGCACATCGTTTACAGCGTGGACTACCAGGGTATCTAATCCTGTTTGCTCCCCACGCTTTCGCGCCTCAGCGTCAGTCCTCTGATAGAAGCTCGCCTTCGCCACCGGTGTTCTTCCAGATATCTACAGATTTCACCCCTACACCTGGAATTCCAGCTTCCCCTCAAGAACTCAAGCCCACCAGTTTCCAGCGCATATGCAGGGTTGAGCCCTGCGATTTCACACCAGACTTGATGAGCCGCCTACACGCCCTTTACGCCCAATAAATCCGAACAACGCTTGCCCCATACGTATTACCGCGGCTGCTGGCACGTAATTAGCCGGGGCTTATTCGTCGGCTAACGTCATCAGAAGGGCTTTCCACTCCCTCCCTTATTCTTCACCGACAAAAGGATTTTACAACCTTACGGCCTTCATCATCCACGCGGCGTCGCTCCGTCAGGGTTTCCCCCATTGCGGAAGATTCTTAGCTGCTGCCTCCCGTAGGAGTCTGGACCGTGTCTCAGTTCCAGTGTGGCCGTACACCCTCTCAGGCCGGCTATCCATCGTCGTCTTGGTGGGCCGTTACCCCGCCAACTAACTAATGGACCGCAGGCTCATCCCCAGACGGTGCAATTGCACCTTTCACCTCAAGGCTTTACCCTCAAGGCCTCATGCGGTATTACCCCGTGTTTCCACGGGCTATCCCCCATCCAGAGGTAGATCACCTACGTGTTACTCACCCGTTCGCCACTCTAGGGCTGGTATTGCTACCCGCCTTGCCGTCCGACTTGCATGCTTAAAACGCGCCGCCAGCGTTCGTTCTGAGCCAGGATCAAACTCTCCATGATATAGAACCTGACCTTGCGGCCAGGTTTTATACTTCGTTACCGCGCCTCCACAGCCTCGCTGACTTTGCGACTGCTTACGGCGCGTTTCGCCTTCCCACGGTTACCCATGGGCCGACGGACCCGCTCTTCTCTTTCTCCCCTTCCCTTTGCTGTCAAGGATCATTCCCTCTAAGGTTCACCCCAGAGGTCGCTCAAAAGGCCCTCGCGAACCCTTCATGCATTTTGCCCCAGAGACGGCACTTTCCCCCTCCTGATGAGGCCAGAGTCAAGTGCATCACTTGAGGCAAGGCCGGTTTATATACTCATTCACGGGATGTGTCAAGCGCGGCATGAGAAAAAAGATTCAAAAAGCGCAAAAGATCCGGCTCCTGAGAATCCTTGACGCCATACCGGCACCCCGGTACTATGAGCGGCAAGGAGAGAAAATGGAGAAGAGCAAGATCAAGGATCCCAGCCTCGCCGCAGCGGGCAAGCTCAGGATCGAATGGGCCGAATCACGCATGCCGGTTCTCATGGCGCTTCGCGAAAAGCACGGTAAAAGCAAGAGCCTGAAAGGCA
The DNA here is from genome assembly GCA_963781885.1 of uncultured Spirochaetota bacterium. Classification (GTDB taxonomy): domain Bacteria; phylum Spirochaetota; class Spirochaetia; order SZUA-6; family Fen-1364; genus Fen-1364. The sequence continues at coordinate 153,561 of CAWAHW010000004.1, forward strand.
TGAAGGTGGCCGGCTGTCTCCACGTGACGAAGGAAACGGCTGTCTTGGTAAAGACACTCGTAGTCGCCGGGGCCGATGTTTCCTGGTCGGGATGCAACCCGCTTTCCACGCAGGACGATGTGGCGGCGGCGCTCGCCGCGGAGGGAACGTCGATCTATGCCTGGCACGGCCAGACCCGGGAGGAGTTTTACTGGGCGATCGACAAGACACTTGAGTTCGCTCCGACCCTGACGCTTGACGACGGGGCGGACCTGATATTCCGCGTGCACAGCGCGCGCACCGACCTTGCAAAAGGGATACTCGGAGGAACCGAGGAAACGACAACGGGCGTTCATCGCCTCCGCGCAATGGGGGAGGCAGGCAAGCTCCTGTACCCGGTCATCGCGGTGAACGATGCCGAAACGAAATGGGATTTCGACAATGTCTATGGCACGGGCCAGTCTTCGATAGATGGAATCCTGCGCGCGACCTCCATCCTCCTCGGCGGCAAGGTGATGGTCGTTGCGGGCTACGGCCACTGCGGCCGCGGCGTTGGCAATGCGCGCGCGGGGCATGGGCGCGCGGGTCGTCGTCACGGAAGTGGACCCGATCTTCGCGCTGCGCGCGACAATGGATGGATTCGACACGATGCCGATGGATGAGGCAGCGTCGATTGGCGACGTTTTCATCACGGCCACGGGGGTCAAGGACGTCGTCGTGAAACGGCACTTCGAGCGCATGAAGGATGGGGCCGTGGTGTGCAACACGGGGCACTACGATTGCGAGATCCGCATTCCCGACCTCGCGGCGCTGGCGAAGTCCGTGCGCGAGGTGAGAGCGAACAACGAGGAATACCAGATGAAGGACGGCCGCAGGATCTACCTGCTCGCAAAAGGCCGGCTGGTGAACCTCGCGGCGGCGGAAGGCCATCCCTCTGAGGTCATGGACATGTCGTTCGCCAACCAGTTCATGTCGCTCCTGAGGCTGGCGCGCGAAGGCAAGTCGATGGAGAAGCGCGTCTACACGATCGACAGAAGCCAGGACAAGGAGATTGCCACGGTGAAGCTTTCCACGATGGGGAAGAAGATCGACACGCTCACTCCCGAGCAAGTGGCATATCTCACGGACTTCGCGAGCGGCACGTGACATCCTACGCGTCATGCCGCACCTGCGGGAAGTACGTCGCCACCTCCGCGCTCGTGAACCGCGGGTATTGCTCGGAGGACTGCACACGCGCCTATGCGCTGTGCGCCAACTGCGGAAAGGCATTCCCGCGGGGCGGGGGCTTCGACGGCGAATACTGCACGAAGGAATGCACGATACGCTACCAGATCCTCAGAAAATACGGCCCGGAACCGGTGACCGTCGTCACAGAGGTGTGAAATGAAGCTGATCTTTCTCGGACCCCCCGGCGCGGGCAAGGGAACGCTCGCCGGTCTTGTGAGCAAGGAGCACGGAATCCCGCAGATCTCCACGGGGGACATGTTCCGCGAGGCGATCAAGAAGGAGACGGCGCTGGGCAAGCGCGTGAAGGAGATACTCGGCAGGGGTGACCTTGTGCCGGATGATCTCACCGTGAGCCTCGTGCGCGAGAGGCTTTCCCAGGACGATGCCGGCCGGGGGTACATCCTCGACGGTTTCCCCCGCACCATCCCGCAGGCCGAAGAGCTGGAGAAGTTCCAGAAGCTGGACGCGGTGGTGAACTTCGCCATCTCGGACGAGCTGGTCGTGAAGAGGCTCTCCGGGCGCGAGATCTGCAAGAGCTGCGGCGCCATCTATCACGTCGTGAACATGCCATCGAAGGTGAAGGGTGTCTGCGACAAATGCGGTGGTCCGCTCTACACGAGGCCGGATGATTCCCTGGAATCGATCACGAACCGACTCCAGGTCTACCGGACGCAGACGGAACCGCTCATTGCGTTCTACCGGGGTCGGAAACTGCTGAGAGACATCGATTCATCGAAGTCGCCCGAAGACACGCATCGCCAGATCCAGGCGGCTCTCACCGGTCTGAAGTAGCTCTGCTCTTCACCGGTCGGGAGGGGCGGAGCCTGTCGCTGCATCCGCGGGTGGCGCCGGCGCGCCAGCCGGTACCGACAGCGGCATGAGCGAATGGGTGGTGAGAGCCGCCTCGACCTTGTCCCGCTCCAGGAGCCCTGGCGAGCTCAGGAGCGCCTTCACGGCTTCCGCGTCTTTGAAACCCGCGTCGAGCGCCTTGCCCAGGGAGTCCAGGCCGCGGTCGGGATCCTCGATCACCGTCAGGAGCAGCCGCGCCTCCCCAAACCATGCATCGGCCTGCTTCGCATCCGCACGGACGATCTTGTCGTAGAGATCCAAGGCGCGCGAGTACTTCTTCTGCTGCTCGGCAGCGGCCGCGGCGAGATACTGTGCCTCCGCGTCGTCGGGCTTTTTTTCCAGGTACCGCGACAGGGCATCGGAGGCGCCGGGCGCGTCGCCCTGGGATAGGAGAAGCGAGCCCACCGCGTAGAGAGCGTCCAGGTCGTCAGGCGATTTCAGGAGCAGGGTCTGCAGCCGCTCCAGCGCATCAGACGGCCGCTTCAGCTTCCAGAGTATGATCCCGCTGTTGTACAGGGCGTCGAGGTCCGCAGGGGCCAGAGCCAGGAGCGCGTCGTATTCCGTGAGGGCTTCCTCCTCATGCCCGCCAAGGTGGAGGGCCCAGGCAAGACCGGACATCACCTGGGTGTTCTGCGGATCGGTGGACAGGAGACGCTTGAACAGGGCGACGGCATCATCCGTGCGCTTCATGTGGGCGTAGGCCATCGCGAGATTGTAGTCTGCCTTGGCCAGCCCGGGGTCAAGGCGGATGGACTGCTCGAATCGCAGGATCGCCTTGTCGTACTGTCCGAGCTCGATGTAGGCATTCCCGAGGTCGTAGTATTCCGCGGCCAGCGCGCGATTCTGGGGGCTGGTCGCGCAGCCTGCCAGCAGGAGCATCGCGAGGAAGACGACGGACGCGCGTCTCATGGGCCGACTATAGGACGAATCAATTGCGGATACAACGGCAAGGTTGACAAGCGAACCGGGACGGATTAGGATTGTCGCGAGTATCACAACGAGATAGACGATACGAAATGGCAGTAAATCCGGTTCAACGAAATATCGTCGGAACGCTGAGCAGAGAATCCAAGATCACCTCCCTGACCCTCCTCAAGAACTTCTATGACGAGGAAGTCTTCACGGTCCTGGTGAAGGAGATCTACAACGCGGATATCGGCATCAGCGAGGCGGCGATCCAGGCATCCGGCTCCCTGGGAAACGAGATCGCGATCCAGCACCTCTACCAGATCGTCGAGCGTGGGAAGCAGCCGCAGCGCATCGCGGCGATCAAGTCCCTCATGGCCATCCGCGCCCCCTCCTCCACGGGAATGCTCATCAAGTATTTCTCCCACTTCCCCGAGGAAGAGCTGCGCGCGGAGATACTGCGCGCCATCAACACCATCTCCCCCACGGCCCCGCAGGTCCAGGAGCTGAACGCCGCCGTCTACAACGATCCGAAACAGAGTGAGACTGTCCGGCGCATCGCGGTGGAATCCCTCGTGGAGATGGAGAAGTACGCGCTCCTGAAGGACACCCTCCCGCGCGCCCTGCCGAGCGTCCAGCAGGCGGCATTCATCAAGATGCTGCAGACCGGAAGCCAGGAGGTCATGGAGCTTCCCACGGAATCCCTTTCTCCCGCCGCCCGGGGAAGCTATCTCTGCGTCTATACCCTGAAGGCGAAGAACCCGCAGGCCAATTACGTCATCGAATCGCTGCAGAAAGGCGACAAGCAGACGTTCCTGGCCTTCCTCACGTCGCTCACGCAGTTTCAAGGCAGGCTGCGCTACCCCACGCGCGTCTTCCGCCTCCTCCTCATCTCGCCGTACCTCGACGCGGAGACGGAGGCGCTTGTCGGCGATTTCCTGAAGAAGATCGTCCTGGAGGTAAAAAACACCTCCCCGCATCTGCTCAGCGAGTTCTCCGTCATCACGTCGGCGCACTTGGACACGGTTTTCGCAAAGACACGCAAGAACCACATCTCCCTGCGCGGCATCACCAAGGAGATGCTCCTTGCCACCGTGCTCGCCACGATCATGGAGAAGTATTCCACCCCGTCGGTGCTTGCCGACGTGACGGCCTTTTTCAAGGAAGACGGCTATACGGGCCGCACGCCTCCCGTGGCGCAGATCCGTTCCCTCCTTGCCGGAACGCCGAAGGAGGACCAGAACAGGTTCGAGGCCTGCATTCCCCTCTTCGCGCAGACGGAGAAAAAGGACCGTTTGGCGGTGCTCACGCAGCTTGCGCGGGTGGACCTGAACCGTCCCTTCTACCTGCGCCGGCTCAATCGCCTCATCAGGGTCGCCGGCGCGCTTGAAATCAAGACAACCGCAAAAAAGATACAGGAGATACTGGATTTTGCGCGCGCGGAGCGCATCCATTTCCTGGAAGAGACGAGCGTCGTCACGCTCTGCCAGCTCCTCACCCGTTCCATCATCGAGCAGTCGCGGGAGTACTTCAAGGAACCGAACCGGAACATCCGTTCGCTCAACGGCTACATCCGCGGGGCGCGCTTCATCCCCGCCAAGATCATGCTCGGCCCGCTGGTCCACATCGCGCAGCTGCCCAGCCTCACGCCCCAGTCGCGCACGCTCGTCGTGGAGACCCTGGAAAGCATGAATCTCGCCGGCATGCAGCGCCAGCTCCTGCCGCTCTTCAAGGCGCTGGACCTGCGCGATGCGGCGGAGGCGCTGAAGCTCCGCATCGGCGACATGCTGGCGAAATATGCCGATGCGACGTTCGGCCATCTCGCGCTCGACCTTACGTCGCACGCGTCGCCCACGGCGCGCACCGTCGCCGTCCGCATCATCAAGGCGCTTGCCGCGCGCGGCTCGGGGGCGCCGGCGGACGTCGTGACGAACCGCCTCTACCTCCTGCTGGAGGATGCGGAGCGCGGAGTGCGCGTCGAGGCTCTGCTCGCGCTCCTGGTCATGGCGGACGACTACGCCGCGCAGATCGTGAGCGACCACGTGCAGGCGGGTGACGCGGAGATGGTGTCCGAGCTCCTGGCCGGTCTTTCCAAGCCGCTTGCGCGCGACACCTTCTCCCTCGCGCTCGACATGATCCGCATGGACAGCCTCCCCGTCCAGAAGGCCCTGCGCGCGCTCCTTCCCGAGCTCAGCCAGGGCGGCTACGCGGAAGAGTTGCGCCAGGGGCTGCTCGCCATCCTCACCATCGTGCCGCGCGAGGGCTCCCGCAACGAGCCGCAGGCCGCCGCGGAGGACAGCCAGGCGGCGAGCACGGAAAGCACGCTCGGCCAGGCGAAGCTGGAGTTCAAGTTCCGCCGCGAAAGCACACAGACCCTGACGGTGTTCTTCATCGACATCGCGGGGTACACGGAAAAATCGACGACGATGAAGCCGACGGATCTGATGAAGCTCATCAAGGCATTTGAAGACATCGTCTCGGAAACCATGGACGACTGTCAGGGCAGGATCGTGAAAAAGATGGGAGACGGGATCCTGGCGTACTTCAAGTCACCGGTCGGCGCGACCGTTGCCGCCCTGACGGTCCAGAAGAAGATCAAGGACTACAGCGCGATGCGCATCGACCAGGAGAAGTTCCAGACGCGGATCGGCCTCAACACGGGCTCGGTGATCCGCAAAGGCAAGGACATATTCGGCGAGGTCGTGAACGTCGCCTCGCGCATGCAGAGCAAGGCGCCGCCGGGCGACATTCTGCTGACGGATGCCACCTACCAGGAGATCAAGGACTACGTGCGCTGCACGCAGCTGGGCAACATCGAGGTGAAGGGAATCAAGGACTTCATCACGGCCTACTCCCCGCAAGAGGTGATCGCCGATACGACGAAGCTCATGGACGGCGCGGAAGAGCCGGGGCTCCAGAGGCTGAAGGAATCGATCTTCGTGCCCAGCTTCCAGGATCCCTTCCGGCAAGGGGGACGCGGGACCGCTTCCCGCGCTCATCAAGGAGATCTTCTCCGAGATCTCCCGCGCAATAGAGGAGCTTGCCTCCGACTATCACGATGAGTTTGAGTTCAAAAAATACCTCCAGGAGAAGTGGAACGCGCTGATGGCGAAGCTGTAGGGAGGCTCCCGGAGGCATCCCGGGACCCGTCGGCCGTCGACAGCCATGGGGCCGCGGTAACCGCGGCATGTGACCCGCGGCCGCCCAGCAGTTCTGATATGATGTGCCCCCGTCAAGCTCTAAAAGCCTCCTTTTTTCTTTAGAACTCCTTCTGAACATCGAGGCCAACCCGAAGAGATGGAGAAGGGCATAACCGACGATCGACCAGTCTGATATGCGTGGATTGGTTACCGCAGGCCAATGTGATCGTCAGGAGCTTGCCTCCGTCTCATTACCAGGATCAGACCATAGTCTGCCTGCAGAACCGCTCGAGGATTCTCCGTTCGCCACGAACCTTCCCCATCCGTCCCGGTTGCCTCGATTGCATACGCAGCCTCCTCAAGCCACCCGATCAACCATCGCGCCCCACAGGAACCCCGAGAGCTCTCGCGCCACCGCCGTCACCACGGTCTGAGAAGCTTTGCCGCGAAAAAGCAGACGCAGAAATTTCTTGTTTAGCCGCCTGCACGCACGGTTGGCATAGCTGACCAAGGATGGAGAAAGACCCTCGCGTCGTTTCATCAACCGAGTGCTACTGGGATGGTAGCTGCGGTATTGCCAGGCGGCCTCCACCAGAAGTTTGCGCAGGTGGGAATTACCCGCCTTTGTGATTCCTCCCAAGCGCCTCTTGTTTCCGCTGGATCGCTCGGAGGGCACCAACCCCAAAAACGCCATGAATTGATCCGCACCTGCAAAGCGCCGAAAGTCCCCGATCTCCGAAACAAGCGACAAGGCGATCAGCGTCTCCACGCCCTTGAACGCCTTCAGCTTGGCTACAGGTTCGGCATAGCTTTTACCTGCCGCGATCTCTTCGATGCCCGCCTTGATCCGCCGACACTTCTCCTCCAGCTCGTCGACTTGGCAGCGGTACTCGGTGAGAGTCAACTGCTCCAGCGGATCCTCCAACTCAAGAGCCTGCAACCATGCTCGATGCGGCTGCGTCCATGTGGCTCCTTGTTCATAACGTATCCGCCTCCGCAGAAGAAAACCCAGCACGCGCTGCTTGGCCTTGCGCAGATCGGACTTCATGTCCTCCAGCATTCGTAGATAGTCGCGAACCGCTTCGTCTTCCCGCGTGGGTACATGAACGGCACTCACATCCCCGCTCCGAAGTGCGCGAGCAAGCATCACAGCGTCCCTTCTATCGGTCTTTATGCGATCTCCCGGACGATGTGGAATCTGAGACGGAGCCAGCACCGCACACGGCACACCCAGTTCCGTCAATTGTCGATACAGGGAATACCCTAGACATCCCGCCTCGTAGCATGTCACCAGGTCCCCCGCGGACTGGAGCTTCTTGAAATAGGCCTGGATTACGCTCTTTTCATTGCGAATCACCGTCTCGGCCCTCGGCTTCTGATCGCGCCCGCTCAGGATCGCTATGGCGATCTTTTCTTTGTCGACGTCCATGCCAACGTAATGTACAATACCCATGACTGCCCCCTTGTGCGTTGTTTGTGGCGTGCCGCATCGAGACGCCAATCTCATGATACGGCCGATCCACGTTGTAGCAACCACCTGGGGGCACTTCATATTGTCTCATTTTGGACCTTCCTGAGGTTTGGAAAAGGTATGCGGACTTTGAAAACGGCCTTTTATCAAGGGACAAAATGAGAACTGCATCATTCAGTCACCATACTGAGAATTGCTGACGGCCGCCGGCGGCATTTGACCTTTTCTCCGCCAGATGCTATAGTCGGCGAAATCCCCATCATGCGGGAAGGAGGTATATTGGCCGAGAAGGATCTCAGGATCAATGAGGGCATACGGGTCCGCGAGGTGCGATTGATCGACGCGGACGGAAATCAGAAAGGCATCGTGCCGACATTCGAAGCGCTGCAGTTGGCAAGGGAGTCGGGTGCGGACCTCGTGGAGGTCGCGCCGCAGGCCCAGCCGCCGGTGTGCAAAATCCTCGACTACGGGAAGTACAAGTTCGAGCTGGAGAAGAAAACCCGCGAGGCAAAGAAGCACCAGAAGCAGATCCAGATCAAGGAGATCCGGATGCAGCCGAAGATCGACAGGCACGACCTGGACTTCAAGACGCGCCACGTCCAGGAGTTCCTTGACGAGGGAAACAAGGTCAAGGTCACGGTGCGATTCCGGGGCCGCGAGCTTGCCCACACCGAGCTCGGCAAGGATGTCCTCGACAAGATCCTCGAGATGCTCGGAGACTCCTTCCTCGTGGAGAAGCCCGCCCAGATGGAAGGGCGGACGATGTCGATACTGCTGAATCCCAAGGGAAGCAAGGCCAAGAAAGGATAGATCATGCCGAAGATGAAGACCAAGAAGGCCGCGGCAAAGCGCTACAGCGTCACCGGCACGGGCAAGGTGCGCTACAAGAAGCAGGGCCTGCGCCATATCCTCACGAAGAAGAACGCAAAGAGAAAGAGGCGCCTGCGCCTGCCCGCCATCCTCAGCTCCGTCGAGACGAAGAGGGTGAAGCAGCTGCTGCCGTACTCCGGCAGGTAGCCGGCTCGCGCGCTTTCGCAACGCACGAGAGCAGAATGTCACGGGGTACCGTGACCGCGATCAGAATGTCACGGGGTACCGTGACCGCGATCAGAATGTCACGGGGTACCGTGACCGCGAAGGAGAAGCTGAGACATGCCACGCTCAAAAAACGGCACACGGAGGCGGGAACGCCGCCACAAGATAATGAAGATCGCCAAGGGGTACTGGGGCGGCAGGAGCCGTCTCTTCAAGACCGCCAAAGAAGCGGTGATGAAGGGGCTCGCTTCCAACTACCGGGACCGCCGACGGCGCAAGGGAGAGTTCCGCAGGCTGTGGATCGCGCGTATTTCCGCCGCGGTCCGCGCTGAGGGCATCACCTACTCGCAGTTCATTCACGGCCTCTCGGAGGCGGGAGTGATGCTGAACCGCAAGGCGCTTTCCAACATGGCGATCGAGGACCCGGTTGCTTTCAAGGCAATCGTCGCCAAGGCCAAGGAAACGCTCGCGGCAGGCGCCGTCACGCAATGATTTCTCTCGAGCAGATCAAGCTCCTCGAAGGCAAGATCACAAAAGCCATCGAGCTCATCCGCGTCCTGAAGGAAGAGAACTCCACGCTCCGCAAGGGGCTGGAGTCCGCGCAGAAACGGATGAGGGAGCTGGAATCGCTCGTGGATGGATTCAAGGCCGACCAGAAGGAGATCGAATCGGTCATCGTGCGGACGCTCCATACGCTGGATGAGCTGGAAGAGAGCAGCATCGCGAAACGCCAGGAACGCGAGCAGGCAGGCTCCCCGGCGGCGACTGACGCAGTTTCCGCTGCTGCGCCGCGCGGCAACACGACCCTGTCGCGGCCTGTCGCGGCCGCTCCTGGCGGCATTCCGGCGGTCGCTCCTTCCGCTCCTGGCGGAGTCGGCGGCATTCCGGCGGTCGCTCCTTCCGCTCCTGGCGGAGTCGGCGGCGTGCAAGGACCCGCATCGGGCGCTGCCCCGCATGAGGCTCCACCCGCGCCGACAAAGGAAGAGCTGGATATCTTCTAGGCATTCATGGAGAAGCGGCAGCTCCGGATAGAAGTCCTGGGAACCTCGTTCACAATCCAGTCGAGCGAAAGCCCGGAGCAGCTTGCCCGCCTTTCATCCTACGTCAAAGCCCGCATCGAGGAAGTGAAGAGTCGCTACGCTTTTGCCGATCCGCTCACCGTCGCGGTTCTTGCGGCGCTCAATATCGCGGATGAGCTTTTCAAGACGCGCGACGGCCGCGACACCGATTCACAGGGCGAAGAGATCGAAAACGTCGCCGAGCGGCTCATCAATCGCATGGACGACGAGCTGCTCGACCACACGCCTTTCGACGACGACATCCTGCCGCGGTAGCCGCTACTTTCCGTCATCCCCGTATCGACAGCCTTCCCTGCCCACCACGCGGGCGGCGAGCGCGTTCGCAAGCCGGGCGCAGGAGCGCGCGTCGGCGCCGGCAAGGTGACCGTAGAGGAAGCCCGCGGCGAAGGAATCACCGGCGCCGGTCGTGTCGACGACTTTCGCCGGCACGCCCGGCTCCAAATCGACCGCGCCGTCGTGCGCGACGATGCATCCCTTCCCGCCCACCTTCATGACCGCGATCGGCGACATCTTCGCGGCGACGCCGACGCAGTCCTCGTCGCAGGAGCCGCCCGTGAGCAGGGAGAGCTCGTCCTGGTTGCCGAAGAGGAGGTCCACCCTGCCGGGAATCCACGCGCGGAACTGCTCCCCGTAGCGGCGGACGGCGAAAGGATCGGCAAGGTCGAAAGCGACAGGGATGCCGCGCGCGCGCGCCAACGTGACGGCGCTTTCCGCGGCCCGGCGCTGATTCTCCGTGTCCCAAAGATACCCGGTGAGATAGAGCATGCGCGAGGCGGCCAGAAGACGCGTGTCCAGGTCGGACGACTGGAAGTCGCGACAGGCGCCGAGAAAGGTATTCATCGTGCGCTCGCCTTCAGGTGTCACGAGGATCACCGATGTCCCCGTCGGGGTCTCCTTGCGCACGAGCGCGACGGCGACGCCGGCCTCGACGATGAGGGAGGAGAACTCGTCTCCCCGGTCGTCGGCTCCGACCGCGCCGTTGAACACCGGTGCGGCGAGCGCGCCGTCCGCGCCCGGCGAGTTGCCGAGGATTCCGCGGCGGAAAGCGCGGCCGTCCGGGCCGGAAAGCCACGCGATGCCGCGCGCCATGTTCGCGGCGCTCCCTCCCGGCATCGTGCGGATGGAGCCCAGCTCGCGAAGCAGCGCGAGGATCTCATCGTAGTCAACCAGGTGCATCGTCCCGGGGACCTTCGAGAATCGCGTCAGGAAGGCATGATCCACGTGCGCGATCACGTCCATGAGGGGGTTCTCCACTGCGTACACGGAATGCACCGAGGCGCCTCCTGAAATGCCACCGCCTACGGTGGCCGCAAATGCCACCGCCTACGGTGGCCGCAAATGCCACCGCCTACGGTGGCCGCAAATGCCACCGCCTACGGTGGCCGCAAATGCCACCGCCTACGGTGGCCGCAAATGCCACCGCCTACGGTGGCCGCAAATGCCTTCAATTGACAGGCGCGACGGCGCCGACGTATAGTTCCCATACTAAGGAAGCGATGCCGTCATGTCCATCGTCACAAGCCAGCAGCTGGCACGCTACTACGAGCAGTTCAAGAGCACGGACGTCACGTTCAACAAGCAGGTCATCGCTGCCACGGGGCTCGTGAGCCGCAGCGTCTACCTGAAGATTCAGGATCGCCAGATCCCGTGCATCGTGTTTTCCAGCTCCATGTCCTCCGCCCGCGTCATCGCGAGCGTGAGCGCGACCATGATCGCGAGCCTGACAAAAGACAACAACCGCGTCGCCCTGCGGTGGTGCTTCAAGCAACCGGACAAGGTGGAGCCGATCACCTTCTTCGTCACCTGCCACCCCGCGGGATTCACCCACTACGCCGTCCAGGGTCCCGACGTGCATTTCATCTCGCTGGAGTTCACGCAGCGCCCGCCGGACGACCTGATCCAGATCGTCGGAACGCTGCTGGAGGCGACGGCGAACGCGCAGCGCCGCAAGGACGAGCGGATCATCATCAACCCCGAGACGATGAAGAAGCTGGGGCTGGAGACGCGGGAGGCGGCTCTCCTCCTGGGCGGCGCGACAATCCGCTGCGTGCTGCGCGACCTCTCGTTCAGCGGCGCCAAGGTGGTGGCCTCGGGAAATCCCGCCGCGTTCAACGGAAAAAAGGCGAGCCTTCGCATTGCGCGCGGGGAACAGGCCGGTGAGATGACCCTGCCGGGATCCATCCGCCGTGTGGAAGAGGTCGGGGGCCGCAAGGACATCCTGGCCGTCAGCATCGAGTACGACGGGGAATCCCCGATGACCTACAAGCTCCTCATCAACTCGTATATCGCATCGGCGCGGAAAGCGTCACAGGACGCGCAGAAAAGGGCCGCCGAGCAGGCGGCCGCGCCGGCGGGTAAAAAGGACGCGGCTCCCGCCGCTGAGGGCGCTCCCGCGCCCCTTGCGGAAGGCGCGAAGACGACGGATCCCGCGGCGGGTGACAAAACCCCGGATGGATGATTCGGCGCGACTGGCGAACGTCGCATTCGTCTCCATCGCCCAGACCCGGCAGAGGCAGATCGGAGATTTCGTGCTCGACCCGGACATCCTCCTGCCCGTCGAGCTTCCGCCGGGCACGGAGTCCATTGCCGGCCGGGGACCTGAGCTGGGAGGCGATCGTTGCCGGCACCCTCAAGGTGCTCGCGTGGGACGCGGGCAATGCCCACGCCGACTACTACCGCCGGTTCGTGCTCGCCGTGAAGCCGGAGATCCGCAAGGAGTTCACGCACGCCGGCATCCTCAAGGCGCGCAACGGCGAAGCGGACGCGGCGATAGAGATCTTCAAGGCCATGGAGGGCCTTTTCCCGGACGATCCGGTGACCTTGATGAACCTCGCCCTGGCGTACGAGGAGAGAGGCCGGCAGCTCGAGAAGCTCGATCGGGACGAGCAGGCGGAAGAGATGCAGGCCCAGGCATTCGAGGCGTACAAGGCCGCGCTCGCCGCCGACCCGACCGAGCCCACCATCCACTACAATCTGGCCTACTTCTACCTGCACCAGCGCTCGTTCGAAAAGGCCCGCGAGCATCTGCAGGAGTACGCACGCGCCGGCACGGATGAAAGACGCGTCCGGGAGGCCCGACGGCTCATCAGCGAGATCGACGACCAGGGGCTCATGGACGGGCTCTTCCAGGGCGCGTTCGACAGCATCCGCATGGGAAAGGAGCAGGAGGGGATCGACCAGATCACGCGATTCCTCTCGACCCGTCCCACGGTTCCCAACGCGTGGTTCCTGCTCGGCTGGGCCAACCGCAGACTCGGCCGCTACGCGGAGGGTCGCGACGCGTTCCTGAAGGCACTGGAGCGGGGATCGCCGCACGCGGACCTCCTGAATGAGCTCGCCATCTGTCTCATGGAGCTGGGAGAGCTTGCGCAGAGCCGCGCGCGCCTGGAAGAGGCCCTCGCCCTCGAGCCGGAAAACACGAAGGTCATCTCCAACCTCGGGATCCTGTCCCTGAAAACCGGCGATCGTGACGATGCGCTGGGTTTCTTCCGCACGGTGCTTGAAATCGAGCCCGAGGACCGCATTGCCGCCCGCTATATACAGGAACTCGGCAAAAAAGAATAGAAAAAACCGCTCAAGTCTCAACTTCGCCCTGTCGAAAAAATGACTGGGGGTAGCTCCGGCCGCTCGCCACGGCCCCTCCCTCTTCCCGCTACTCTGTGTATCGGCCTGCCTGGAAGGTCGGTCAAGGGAAATCGGAAACGAGGAGAAGGACCGCCGGGCATCGGCGCAACCACCGTTGCCGTGCCGGTGGCACGGCGGGTGAGAATCCCGGGCATGGATGCCCGGGAAGGGCACTATTCGTCAGGGAGGATGACATGATCATCAATCACAACATGAGCGCGATCTTCGCCGATCGTCAGCTGAAGCTGAACAATCAGGCTCTCGACAAGAACATGGAGAAGCTCTCGTCGGGAAGCAGGATCACGCGCGCGGGCGACGATGCGTCGGGTCTGGCCGTCTCGGAAAAGATGCGTTCCCAGATCCGCGGCCTGACCCAGGCCAGCGCGAACGCCGCCAACGGCATCTCCTTCATCCAGACCACGGAGGGCTACCTCCAGGAGTCGCAGGACATCATCCAGAGGCTGCGCGAGCTGTCCGTGCAGTCGGCCAACGGCGTCTACACCGACGAGGACCGCATGCAGATCCAGGTCGAGGTCTCCGCCCTGGTCAACGAGGTGGACCGCATCGCCTCTCATGCCCAGTTCAACGGCATGAACATGCTCACGGGACGCTTCGCGCGCGAAGCCGGCCAGAACGTCGTCACCGCCTCCATGTGGCTGCAGATCGGGGCCAACATGGACCAGCGCACGCGCGTGTTCGTCGGCACGATGACCTCCGAGGCGCTGGGCATCCGCAACGTCGGCAGCAAGGCGATCATCTCGCTGTCCACCCCCGACGGGGCCAACAGGTCCATCGGACAGTTGGACGTGGCGTTGAAGACGATCAACAAGCAGCGGGCGGATCTGGGCGCCTACCAGAACAGGCTGGAGTACGCGGTGAAGGGCCTGGACATCGGCGCGGAGAACCTCCAGGCGGCCGAGTCGAGGATCCGCGACGCGGACATGGCCACCGAGATGGTGGACTACACGAAGAACGCCATCCTCACCCAGGCAGCCACCGCCATGCTCGCCCAGGCGAACACGAAGACCAGGACGGTGTTGCAGCTGCTCCAGTAGTGGAGTACATTGGATGACTGGCTCAGCCATTGACGCGCGCATCCGTGCGTGTCGTGGCTGAGCGTTTTGCACTTGGTTCTTTGACAAAAGCACCCTCCTGCCGGTGCCGCGGAATCACACGGAATGCCCGCGCCGCGCGCCGGTCAAAAATGCCACCGGTTACGGTGGCCGCAAGTGCCACTGGGTACAGTGGCCGCTCGTGCGTGTGCCAAGAAAAAGGAAACCAGGACCTCGAAGGGACGCCGCAAATGCCACCGGTTACGGTGGCCGCAAATGCCACCGGTTACGGTGGCCGCAAATGCCACTGGTCACAGTGGCCGCGGATGGTCGCCCGGGGATGCGGGTTTCCTTGTTGCTCGGGAAAAGGGGAACGGTGAAAGGGACGCGCGAGTCCCTTCCGTGAAGAATCCCGACAGCACACGGGGCAGAAGCGTCGTCAAACGGCACGTCACAGGGCCGACGAAGCGACGTGAAGCCCGGAGGCACGGATGCCTCCCACGAAGGCAAGGAGGGTCACATGATCATCAACCACAACATGAGCGCTCTGTACGCGAACAGGCAGGTCAAATTCAACGAGATTGACCTGAACAAGGACATCCAGAAGCTGTCCACCGGGATGCGGATCAACAGCGCGGGCGACGACGCGTCGGGTTTGGCGGTGTCGGAAAAGATGCGCTCGCAGATCCGCGGGCTCAACCAGGCGGAGCAGAACATCGAGAACGCGGTGTCCTTCATCCAGACGACCGAAGGCTACCTGAGCGAGACCCAGGACATCATGCACCGGGTCCGTGAGCTGGCTGTCCAGTCGGCGAACGGCATCTACACGCAGGAAGACCGGATGCAGATACAGGTCGAGGTTTCGCAGCTCGTCGACGAGGTCAACAGGATCGCGTCCCATGCCCAGTTCAATGGCATGAACATCCTCACCGGTCGCTTCGCGAACCCCGCGGGGGGCGGCACGGCGACGGCAGAGATGTTCTTCCAGGTCGGGGCGAACATGGATCAGCGCAAGCAGGTGTTCATCGGCACCATGACGGCGGCGGCACTCGGGCTCAAGGGGATTTCGATCTCCACGCCCGACAAGGCGAACGCGGTCATCGGAACCGTGGACAACGCATTGAGGACGGTTTCCAAGCAGCGCGCCGATCTCGGCGCCTACCAGAACCGTTTCGAGATGGCAGCCAAGGGTGTCTCGGTCGCGGCCGAGAACATGCAGGCCGCGGAGTCGCTGATTCGCGATACAGACATGGCGGCACAAATGGTCGACTATACGAAAAACGCAATCCTGATGCAGTCAAGCACTGCGATGCTGGCGCAGGCCAACCAGAAACCAAGGACGGTCCTGACGCTTCTGCAGTAGGCGACCCATCAGGTTTCGAACCGTTCCCGACGGAAGAGGCTTCTGGACGTCGCTTCTTCTGTGCTGTGCGGCGGGGACAAAGGGAGGTCGCGCACTCCCTCCCCTTCTTTTCGCCCGTTTGCGGGCGAAAAGACGGCGGCAGCGCTTCCGCGCTGGCGCGGGTTTGTTTGCGCAACAAACAGCGAGAGCCCAGTCGGTACCCCGACAAAAAGACGCGGGCGGGCCCTTCACATACGAAGGGCGAAAGCCCGCCGGTGAGATACATTGGGGAATGGCGGCGGAGCCGCCATCCATGGACGCCTTGCGCGTTCCAGGCGCGCCGGGAAGGCACGTACACGGAGGTACGAGGCATGGCAATGGAAATACCGGGGATTCTGAAGACGAACCCCGTCCAGGACGTGCTCCTGAAGGAGGCGCGGGTGTTGCCCGATCGGCAGCGGCAACCCGAGCAGGCGGAGCAGCGCACGATCTCGCGGCAGGAGATCGAAAGCCAGGCAAAGGCCCTGGAAAAGACGTTTCTCGCGTTCAACCGGAGGGTGGAGCTCTCTGTCAACGACACCATCAACCAGGTCATCATCAAGGTGGTCGACGCGGAAACCGATAAGGTAATCAAGGAGATTCCTGCCGAGGAAATCCAGCATCTCATCGCCCGGATCAAGGAGACGATTGGCCTTCTGGTCGATGAAAAGATCTGAAATCGACGACTCGGGAGGAAAAATCGGCATGCGCCATGTCTGACCTTTCCATCCCGGGCGTCACCGACAAGTACAACACCCAAAAAATCATCGATGCGCTGATGACGGCGAAGAAAGAGCCGCTCACGCGCGTGCAGAAGGACCTCGACACCCAGCAGCAGGAAAAGACCGCCTGGCAGGACGTGACGCGGCAGCTGTCCGGCCTCCGCGACATGGCGCGCACGCTGTTCGGTTTCCAAAACCCGTTCAACGACAGGGTTGCCTCCTCCGCCTCCGAGTCGACCCTCACGGCGACCGCGACGCGTCAGGCCGTGGAGGAAACCAAGAGCATCCTCGTGAAACAGGTCGCCACGGCCGACCGGTTTCTCTCCGCGTCGCTCCCCCGCGACTTCACCGTCGACCCCGGCCAGTACACCTTCCACGTCGGCGACAAGGAAGTCTCTCTTGCGTGGAAGGGCGGCTCCCTCAAGGCCTTCGCGGACGCGCTCACGGTGCGAGGAGCAGGCGTTCTCGCCGCCTCCGTCGTCAACGACACCACCAGCACGCAGGTCCTCCTCGTCGAGGGCAAGCTCACCGGGGGCACCAACCGGCTCACCTTTCTGGATAAGTCAGTCGATCTTGCGGTGAAAGCGGGCATGCTTCAGCGCTCCGCCACCGCGGCGCGCAGCCTGACGCTCAACCCGAGCGCCGTGGCAGCCTGGACGACTCCCCTGGCGGCGAATGGCTTCCAGGTGCAGAACGGGACCCTTGTGGTGAACCCGGGCCAGGAGCTGAAGATACCGCTGAATCCTGCCATGTCCTTGAATCCGAACATGGTACTGGAGCTCTCCGTCAAGGTGGAGAAGCTTCCCGAGACGCCCGTGGAAGTGCCGACGCCGCCACCGGGACCGACGGTCCCCGGCACGGGCGGCATCGATTTCCAGGGCATCCATATCGAAAGCGGCACCTCCCGCGCCCCCCTGCCGGAATGGAACCCGCCGAAGCCGCCCGAAGTCGTGAATGACCTGAAGGCCCTTTTCATGGAGGCGGACGGCAAGGTGGTCCCGCTGCCGGACGTCCCGGACAACACCGACTTCCAGAAGATACAGGTCCCAGTGGGCACGCTCGCCGCGACCCTTTCTTCCATCGACGTGCGCAACCGGAACACGTATCGCGCGATCGACATCAAAGACATCTCGGTCTTCGACAAGACACAGCGCGGCGACTACGTGCCGGCAAAGCCCTTATCGCAGTCGGGTGACGCCGTCATCTCCATGGACGGCGTCGACGTCACGCGCGGCACGAACGCGATCGACGACCTCATTCCCGGCGTCACGCTGAACCTGAAAGCGCCCAGCGATTCGCCGGTCCAGCTTTCCATCAAGCATGACACGGAGGGCATCAAAAAGCAGATATTAAACCTCGTGGGAAGCTACGACGGCATCGTGACGGACATCGACGTACTCACGCGCAAGGATGACACCATCATCTCCGACGCCACCTGGATGAGCGATGACGAAAAGAAAAAGGCCACGGCGAATCTCGGCCTCTTCATGGGGGACCTCTCCCTCCAGCAGCTGAAGAGCTCCATGCAGCAGGTCATGATGAATCCCTATCCCACCTCGCTGGGCAACCAGCTCTCCCTGCTTGCCCAGATCGGCATCTCCACCGACACGCGCGCGCCGGGCTCGGCGGGCATCGACAAGACGCGCCTGCGCGGGTACCTGGACGTGGACGAGCCGAAGCTCACCGACGCAATCGACCAGCACGCGGAGGCCATCAAGCAGCTCTTCGGCAACGACACGACCGGCGACCTGGTCGTGGATTCGGGCGTGGCCTTCCGGCTCGACGCGCTGCTGCGGCCCTACGTGGAGACGGGGGGCATCCTTCCCCAGCGCGCGACGACGCTCGACGAGCAGATCGCCGATTCCAAGAAGCAGATCACGAGCCTCCAGGCAAAGCTCGATTCCGACCTTGCCGACCTGAAAAAAAAGTACGCGCAGATGGGAAGCGCCCTGGATTCACTCCAGCAGAACTCCAATTCGATCCAGAACTTCAACAAGCAGAACAGCGCAAGCGGCCAGTAGGAGGAGGGACGTGCACCTGAGCATCAACGATCAGGAGGTGAGCTACTCCCTGGAGACGGAGAAGACCCTCGGGGAGGCGGTCCGCGGCGTGCGGGCGTGGCTCGCCACGGCGGGCTTTTCCGTGACGGGCATGAGCGCGGACGGACGCGACCTGCTTGCCGGCGGCGATGACGCCTGGGCGCGGCAGGAAATCGCCGCCGTGAAGACGCTTTCCGTACGCGCGACGCACACGGGAGAGATGAAGCTCGCCCACTGGCGGACAATCGATGCGTGGCTCTCCATGATCGAGACGGAAGCGAGGGGGGTCACGCACGGCGACGGTATCGTCATGCGGGACCTGCTTTCCGATCTGCCCCGGACGCTGGAGGGCTTCCGCGCGAACCCCTTTCTGCCGCCGGGCTCCGACCTCGTGAAGCGATTCGAATCGCTCTTCGCGGACCCCGCCGCCGCGTTCTCTCCGGAGCGCCGCGCCGAGGCGCTCACGCTGGTCGGCGCGCTCCGCGCCGCGGTCAAACGGCGCATCGAGGAAGCCACTCATTCCGCGGAGACCCTTTCCCGCTGCGCGGCGCGGATGCGGGAGACCGTCGCGGCCCTGCGCGACGTCTCGGTGTTGCTCCAGACGGGCAAGGACAAGGCGGCGATGGACGCCGTGATCGGGTTCACCGACGTCGCCCAAGCGGTGATCGACGTCCTGCCCTTCTGCCCGCCGGATCCCGGGCGCGCGCGCCTCATCGCGGAGCTCACCCCCATCCTGCGCGACCTCGTGGCCGCCTTCGACGCGCGGGACACCGTGCTGATCGGCGACCTCCTGGAATATGAGATCGCCCCGCGCGCGGAAAAACTGGCCCCGCTCCTGGAGGCTTCCCCATGATCCTTCTGCAGACCAGCATGGTCCTCCGCACCACCGACCCGCGGATGCTCCTTGCCTTCGGGGTGGCCATCGTCGCCCTCACCATCTTCCTCGTGGTCGGGGCGATGATCTCCCGCCGCTCGCGGCCGCGCTCCGCCGCGGACATGGAGAAGTACTCCAGCGCCGTCTTCCGCCGCACGGGCAAGGCCCTCGGCCTCTCCAACCCGCACATCGATCTCCTGGAAAACCTCGTCCGCATCTGCAAGGTGAAGCAGCCGATGCTGATCTTTTCCAGCGCGAGTCTCCTGGACGACACCCTGAAGAAGGGGCTGTACTCGGTGGACAACCAGCGCGACCTCGCCGAAGAGCAGCGGGAGAACCGCAAGGCCTTGATATTCCAGATCAAGCAGATCATCGAGCGCAACGCGCGGCGCGGCGCGGTCCTGCGCTCGACGACGTTCCTGAAGCCCGGGCAGCTCCTCTCCCTGAAGCCGGAATCCGGCGGGCAGTTCTCCAGCAAGGTCATCTCCAACATGAAGGATTTCCTCACCGTCTCCACGCCCGCCCAGCCGACGGGGGTCGACGCGCGGTGGGCGCGCGGCACGAAGGTATCCGTGTATTTCTGGCGCGACAACGACGCCGGCTATACCTTCGTCTCCAAGGTGCTGGGCTACGACACGGTGAAGGGCGTCTCCAGCGTGCTGATTCAGCATTCCAAGACGCTGCGGCGCGAACAGCGGCGGCGCAGCAGGCGGCGGGAGATCATGCGCGCCTGCTTCTATTACCCCATCAAGATCGTTGAGACCGGCCAGGGGAGAAAGGCGGAGCGCAAGGCATCGGTGGAGCAGAACATGCGCACGCTGGGCACCGTCGTGGACCTTTCCGCGGGCGGCTGCGCCATCCAGGCGATGAGCCCGTTCGACAAGGGCAAGCTCGTGATGGTCGAGTTCGACATCGACAGGAAGGCCCCCATCCGCGCGTTCGGCAAGGTCATGCACATCCATCGCCAGAAAGGCCGGGGCGGCATCATGCACGTCATGTTCACGCGCGTCACGCGCCAGTACCTCAACCGCATCAGCGAGTTCGTCTATGACTTCAGCAGGCCCGCCACCGTCGCCCAGGCGCGGCAGCAGATGGACCGCACGATTCCCGGGCGCGGGAGCGTGCCCACGGGCGGGTCGCGCTTCCCCACCCGCTCGTGACGCGGCGGCAGGCCCCGCCCATGCCCCCGCGTTGACCCTCACCATTCTTTGCACTACGCTGACACCCGTGAGCGTGAATGCCCCTGAGCGCAGCGGCTGCTCCCAAGGTTCCGGGCGGGGCTGGCCGCACCTGTTTCACAGCGCGAGCGCCGCAGAGACCATGGAAGCCGGCGAGCGCCTGGGCGCGCTCATGGCAAAGGAGTATCCCGACGGCGTCGCGGCGCTGCTCGTCGGCCCGCTTGGCGCGGGCAAGACGGTGATGGCAAAGGGCATCGCGAAGGGCCTTGGCGTCCAGGATCCCGTCATCAGCCCCACGTACACCATCATCTCGGAGTACCGCGGCAGTGCCGGCACGCTCCACCACGTCGATCTCTACCGCATCGAGGGCCGCGAGCAGATGGAGAATCTCGGACTGGAGGACATCCTCAGCGGCGGCGGCTACGTGATCGTGGAGTGGGGGGAGAAGCTCCTGCCCACGCTCCCCGTCCCGACGCCGTACCTCAGGGTCACGTTGTCGATGGTGACAAGCGATCAGCGCGAGATCCGCACGGAAGAGGTCTCGGCATGAACGTGCTGGCCATCGACACCGCAACCGAGGTGCTCGCTTTGAGTGCGCTCCGCGGAGAGACGTGGGCGACGCTCAGCGTGAATCGGGGTCTCCAGCATTCACCTGCCCTCCTGCCGCAGGCGGAGGCCCTTCTGGGACACCTGGGCATGACGGCCGCGGACCTCCAGCTCATCGTCTGCTCGCTCGGGCCGGGATCCTTTACCGGCATACGCATCGGATTGGCCACGGCAATGGGAATCGGCGAGGCGCGGGCCATCCCGGTCATCGGCGTATCGACGCTGGACGCCATTGCCCTGCCATGGGCCGGGCGCGACGGGGACATCCTCCCCGTGATCGACGCGCGCAAGGGCCGCATCTACACGGCGTTGTACCGGGCGGGGGTCCGCGAAGGGGACTACCGCGACATTTCGCCCGAAGAGCTCGGTGCCGTGATTGCCGGCGCACGCGCCCCCCTGCTTGCCGGTCCTGACGCGCTGCGCATCCGCGCCCTCCTGCCGGCCGCCTGGCAGGCCATGCCTGCGGTGGACTTCCTCGATCCACGCGGCCTCCTCCGCCTGGGCATGGAGGCGTACCGCGTCAAGGGCGCGGGGGATGGAGTTCTCCAGCCGCTCTACCTGCGAAAGAGTGAAGCAGAGCTGATGTTCGGAAAAAACAAATGAGTGACACGCAGAAGGACAAGGGCAAAGAGGCGCCCGCAACGCCGCTCGGAGCGGAGCCGGTCGAGGAAGCCGAAGAGGTCGTCGAGGCGGGCGTCGATCTGCAGGAGCTGGAAACGCTCGATCTCGAACAGGAGGCGCCCGCCGCCGCGGAGCGGAACGACCTCGCAGAGTTCGCCGTCTGGAAGAGCTGCCATTTGAACGAGACGATTCCCGGCCTCTACCTGGACCGCAGCCTGCGCATCCTCGAGGCGAACGCGAGCTTCTGCAATATGTTCGGCTGCGAACCCAAGGTCGCCGGCGTCTACTTCACCCAGTTCTTCGCGCCGTCATTCAATGAGGCGAAGAGCGCGGAGCTTTTCCGCGCCGTCCTCTCGCCCGCGACCGGCTACGAATGGCGCGGCAAGGTCGAAAAGATCGGCATGGACCAGCTCCTCACGGTTTCCAAGGTCTGGATCATGCCGATGAATGTCCCTCCGGGCTCGCCGCCGCGCTCCTACAGCGCCGTCTGCCTCGACATGACCGACGAGCACCGCCAGCTCCTGCAGAGCACGTTCACGAGCCTGCTGGGCGCGGCGAGGCTCAAGGACAACGACACCGGCAACCACATCGAGCGGGTCAACCGCTACGCCCGCGTGCTGGCGCAGGACCTGCTCGCGCAGGGGATGCCGGGCGTCGACCGCGAGTTCGTGGAGAGCATCGGGCTGGTGGCGGCCCTGCACGACGTCGGCAAGATCGGGACGCCGGACGATATCCTCAACAAGGCGGGCCAGCTCGAGGCATGGGAGTGGGACGTGATGAAGCAGCACACGACCAACGGTGCCTACATCCTCTCCACGTATCCCAACCCCATGGCCCGGGAAATCGCGCTGCGCCACCACGAGCGCTGGGACGGGACGGGCTACCCGCACGGTCTCAGCCAGGACCTCATTCCCCTTGCGGCGCGCATCGTGGCGGTCGCGGACGTCTACGACGCTCTGCGTATGCGCCGCACGTACAAGGACCCTTACACGCACGAAGCAGCGGTGAAGAACATGACGGGGGAGCGAGGAACGCATTTCGATGCTGCGCTGGTCGACCGATTCCTGGCCATATCGGACAGTTTCCAGGCTATTTTCAGCGATCTCGCGGACGCGCAGTAGCGTAATGCCACGGATTACCGTGGCCGGCGTAATGCCACGCTCGGCCTTTCGGGCGTCCCTGCCTCGGCCGAGCTCGCCGTCCCTGGCTATGGACTACCGTGGCCGGGACGGGGGCAAATCGCCAGAACCGCCAGGAGCGGGCGGCGCGCCGGGGGCCGCCGGCGGGAGAAGGCCTTCAAGCCGGGGAATATCCTGGGGTGCCGCCGCGGCAGCCGCGCGGTTCTCCTCCTGGATCGCGACGTAGACTTCCTTGCGATACACCTTGACCTGCGGCGGCGCCTTGATCCCCATCTTCACCTGGTCGCCCTTGATGTCGACGACGGAGATCTCCACCTGGTCGCCGATCATGATGCTTTCGCCGATGCGGCGGGCAAGAATCAGCATGCGGCTCCCTGGCGCGCCGCCGCGAGCTCATCCTGGATGACGTGGCGCACGCCCCAGCGCGGGTTGATGCTGATGTACTGCCGCCCGACGTGCGTCGCGCGGTTGAGGATGAGGGGTCCCTGGAGATTCGCCGTCATGCGCTGCGCGGTCGCCGGAATGGTGACGATGGCGAAGACAAGCGCATCGTCCGGCGCGGCAAGGGCGAGCTCTTCCAGCTCCGCCGGATCCACGTCGGGGGTATAGTCCGGGCGGAAAAAGCGAGGGTCGATGAGGACAAAGGCCACCTCGACGCGCTCCAACGACTGCAGCCAGTAGAAGGGCTGCTGGGCGGCGTCCAGGAGCGCAAAATCGCGGAGGCTCTCGAATCCGAACAGCCCGCGGGGGAAATCGATCCGCTGGCGGTCCTCGATTTCGATCTCTCCATAGGGTTTCGTGCGTACTTTCATACCTACCTCAGGAAGTCCAGAAGCTTCGGCCTGTTCAGCACGCGCGCGGTGGCCGACAGCGCCGCCTCGTGCGTCGTCTCCAGCGTCCGCAGCTGCGTGATGGCGTCCGCCATGTCCAGGTCCCGCTCCTGCGAATCGAAGCGCACCATCTCGGGCTGCTGGTACTCCAACCGCCGCGACACGGCCTCCAGGCGCGAGTCGCGCGCGCCGATGGCGCCGATCACGCCCGCGAGATTCGAGAGGGCATTGTCGATGCCGCGGAGACCCGCCCCGCCGACCTTTTCCGTCGATCCCTCGTAGAGATCGTTGCGGAGACTGATCACCATGTCGAACATCGATCCGCCGAACACGCGCGCGCTGGAGGAGACATTGAGCGGCGGTCGATTCGCGCCCGGGGCAATGATGCCGAGGTCCTGCAGCACGGTGCCCCCGCCCAGGTCCTCCGCCCAGATCTGGTGCGGGATGGTGGTCTGGAGCACGAGGGCGTTGGTGACCGTGTCCACGGTCGCCTTGAGGGGCGCGTTGGCATCATTGATCTTCGCCGCGATGGCAGAAACCGTGTCGCCCGGCGAAAGGCGTATCGCCGCGCCGTCCACCCGGATGTCCGATGCGGTCTGCACGCGGTACTGGCTTGCATCCACGGTGGAGTAGATCTGCTGCTGCTCGGCCCAGAAGGCGATGTTGCCGGGAATGTTCACGCCCACCTTCGAGCCTTCCGATACCTCCGCGCCGCTCGTGCCGATGTTGCCAAGGTAGTCCACCGAAACAACCATGTCGCCGCTTCCGCCGGGCACCCTTCCGTCCGTCGTGCGGAATGGCGTGGTCTTTGCAAGCGTTCCCGCAAAGAGCGAGTTGCCGCTCTGGTCCTTCGCATTGGCGATCGTGAGAAGCTCGTCGAGCAGTTGATTCACCTCGTCTCCAATGTAGCCCATCTGGGTGGCGTCGAGGGTGCCATTGGCGCCCTGCACGGCGAGCTCCCGGATGCGCTGGAGGATGTCCATGCCGCTGCGGAGATTTCCTTCCGCGCTGGAAAGTGTGTTGCGCACGCTTTCGATGTTCTTGTCGTAGCGGAGCATGCGCGCGGATTCCGACTGGAAGCGCGTGGAGCGCGCGGCAGCCAGCGGATCGTCGCGGAGGTCCTTGATCCTCGACTGCGCCCCCATCTTGTTCGACATCTGGTTCATGTCGAACTCCCGGAGCGTCATATAGTAGTTGCTGTCGTAGGTCGGCAGCTGTGAGCTGATTCTTTTCATGTCTTCTCCTCTCCTCAGACGCCCATTCTGTTGATGATGGTGTCGAGGAGCCCATTGAACGTCGTGACGAAGCGCGCGATGGCCGCATAGCCGTTCTGGTACGTGAGCATGGTGGTGAGCTCCTCGTCCACGTTCACGCCAGAAATGGACTCGCGAAGGTCCGTGAGGTCCTTCATCACGAGCTTCGTGGTGTCGAGGCTGCGGTTGGCCTCCTCGCCCTTCAGACCGATGCCGGCGACCCGGTCGGCGAAGTAGCTGTCGAACGTGGAGGTTGCGCCGACCATGACGGGTGTCGTGCGAAGCTGCGCGATGGCAAGCGCGGCGGTCCCGTCACCCACGCCGTCGGAAACGCCGTCCGCGCCGGATGCCGCGGCGATGGAGCCCGGGTTCTGCTGAAGCACGGGGTTCACCTCGATCCAGCCCGCCGGGTGATTCAGGGGCGCAACGGCGAAATCCGCACCTGCCGGGGTCCGCAGGGTCTGCACGGCGTTCGGCGTCCGCCAGGTATAGGCACCGGCGGCGCCCGACGCGTTGAGGATGCCGCTGTAGCCGACCAGGAACTGGCCGGAGTCCTCCAGGCCTCGGATGACGAAATCTGGATTCGCCTTGTCGGCCGCCGGGGTCGCCTTCAGGGAGAGCTTGCCCTCAGCGTTCAGGCGGGCCACCACTTCGGCGCCGGAAAGGTTGATGCGCGTGATGAGGTCTTCCACGGTGTCGGTGGGCCGATAATCCACCTTCACGTCGCCCTGCTGACCGGGAAGGGTGATCGTGCCGGCAAGCCCGATCTGCTCCTTCGCCTTCAGGACGTTGCTGCCCGTGATCCGGAACACCCAGGTGGAGTCGATGACGCCATCGCCCTTGGAATCGTAGTTGCCCGACACGTTGGTGACGAAGGGCCTCTGCACGAAAAAGTCGCCGCCCTTCTGGCCGTCCAGGCCGTAGCCCTGGCGATGCACCTCGTTCACCAGATCGGTGAAGTTCACCGCCAGGAGGTCGAGGCTCTGTATCTCCTGCCGGGCATCCCCGTCGCGAAGCTCCAGGAGGGAAGCAAGGCGTCCGCCGCGGACACCCACGGGCTGGCGCGTATCGTCCCAGACGGGAATGGAGTAGCCCTCATCCGTCTTGTCCGCCTGCAGCGCGATCTCTTCGTGATGGCCGCCCTGCACGAGGTGGGTGCCGCCGGTGGCAATAACGAACTCACCCGCGGGATCGTTGTAACGGACCGAGATATCCACGAGCGTGGAGAGCTGGCTCACCAGGAGATCGCGACGGTCCAGCAGGTCATTTGGGTTGTCCCCGAGCGCCTGCGACTTCACGATCTCCTTGTTCAAGTCCGCGATCTGTCCCGTGATGTCGTTGACCTGCTTCACCGTGCCCTGCACGTCGCCTTCCACCATGTCGCGTATCGACCTCAGGCTCTGGTAGCGGGCGCGTATCCCATCCACCAGGGCGCCTCCTTTTTCCAGGACCGAGTTGCGGGAGGCCAGCTCCGTGGGGTTCAGGGAAAGGTCCTGCCAGGAGCTCCAGAACTGGTCCATCAGGGTGCGGACGGAATGCTCGGTGGGCTCGTTGTAGACCTGCTCCATCATGAGCACGTACTTGTCGCGGGAATCCCAGTAGCCCTGCACGTTCTGCTCGGAGACGATCCGTCCCTCCAGGAGCATGTCCTTGACGCGCTCGATGCGCGTCACGTCCACGCCCTGGCCGATCTGGCCGGGGGTCTCCTCCCGGTTCAGCTCGGGGGCATAGAGGGGCGACGTGGCGGCCATTTCCACGCGCTGCCGACTGTAGCCTTCCACCCCCGCGTTTGACATGTTGTGGCCGACGGTCTGCAGCCCCTCCGTGGTGGCGATCAGCCCGCGCTTTCCCATCTCGATGGGGCCGAATGTGGATTGCACGACTTCCTCCTACAGCTTGCGGTCGACCAGGACGGCCCCGCTCACACCCGTCGGCCTGCCCTTGCGCGAATAGATCTTGCCCTTGCGGTAGGGGAAAACCTCTTCCAGGTACTTGTTGAGGGCATCGGCAAGGGTCTCCGCGGAATAGCGCAGCCGTCCCGTGGCGGTCTTCAGGCGCAGCACCGACATCCTCAAGGTCCGCCAGCTCTCTTCGAGCCCGGCGCGAAGGTCCTCATCGAGGTGAGGCAGGATGCCCGACATCGTCGTTTCCTGCGGCACGGCGAGCGACTCCCGCAGCGACGCGAACTGCTCGTCGCGCGCGGCATCCGCGTCCTCGATGGTCCGTGCGAAACGCCCGATGCTTTCCGTGATCGCCAGGCTGGGGCCCCAGTCCTTCTTGTGGAAGGATTCCCGCAGGTGCTCCACCTCGCGCGAAAGCTCGGCAAAAAGCTCCGCCTCCCGGTCCATGCGGTCCTTCAGGGTCCGCGCGAGGGCGTTCGTCGGCTCATCCATCTTCCCTGCTCCTCTTCTTCGTTCCTTCCATCAATGTCGGTAGAACTTTTCTTCCCATGAGAGCGTCAATCTGCTATCTTCTGTTCGGAGGATTTATGACCACGGATCGCGACCTGATCATCATCGGAGCCGGCGGGGCGGGCCTGTCTGCGGCGCAGTACGGGGCCCGGGGGAACCTCCGCACGCTCGTGCTGGACGAATTGGCATCGGGAGGCCAGGCGCTTCTCATCGAAGGGCTGGAGAACTACCCGGGATTTCCCGAGCCCATCAGCGGCTACGATTTTACCCAGAAAATGGAAGATCAGGCCCGGCGCTTCGGCGCCGAGTTCGAAAATGCGGCTGTTCTTTCCCTCACGACAAACGGTCACGTGTTCACCGTGGAGACGGACAAGGGCCCCTTGACCTCCACGGCGGTGATCCTTGCAACGGGCGCCGTGCATCGCAGCCTCGGCGTGCCAGGTGAGGCGGAGCTTGCCGGTCACGGGGTCTCCTACTGCGCCACCTGCGACGGCCCGTTTTTCAAGGCAAAGCGCATGCTCGTCGTCGGTGGTGGGGACGCGGCCTGTGATGAGGCGATGTACCTCTCCCACCTCGCCTCCGGCGTCCTCATGATTCACCGCAAGGAGAAGTTCCGCGCGCAGAAATCGCTTGCCGCACGGGTGCTCGCCAACCCCAAGATCGAGGTGCGCTTCAACACCGAGCTGCAGAGGATCGAGGGGGCGCCCAAGGTCTCCCGGGTGCAACTCTTCAACAACGCGACGAACAAGGGGTGCGCGGAGGACGTGGCAGCGGTGTTCATCTTCATCGGCTCCGACCCCAAGAGCAGCCTCGCGGTGCCGCTGGGCGTGACGATCGACGACGTCGGCTACATCGAGACCAACCAGCGCATGGAGACCGGCGTGCCCGGCTTCTACGCCGTCGGCGACGTGCGCGCAAGCCCCTTCCGGCAGCTCGTGGTGGCGGCAGCGGAGGGCGCTATTGCGGCGCACGCGGCCGGACAGTACATCGACGAGCTGAAGGGGGAACAGTACAATTGAGCTCCGTCTCCGGTCCCGGACGGAGAGAACCCGACGCGGTTGTCAGCCGCGACGCGAAATTCCGTCTCATCATTCACCCGCGCATGGAAGGACGTTTGGACATGGCCGTGGACGAGGCGCTTGCGGAGGCCGTGGGCAACGGCGAAAGTCCGCCCGTGGTGCGTCTGTACGGCTTCTCGCCGGCCACGCTTTCCCTGGGCCGGTTCCAGCGCGTGAAGGGGCTCGTGGCGGATGAGCGGCTTTTGGCGGACGGGGTCACGCTGGTTCGACGCCCCACGGGCGGGCACGCGGTGCTCCACGACGCGGAGCTTACCTACTCCGTCGCGCTGCCGAAGGCTGAAAGCGGAGCGCTCGCGCGCGGCGTGCGCAAGCGCGATGTCTACATGTTCATCGCGCGGATTCTCGTCCGCGGCCTGGCCAACCTGGGGATCGCCGGCACGATCAACGCGGCGCAGCAGGGCGACATCCACAACCCGGATTGCTTCGGCTCCGCGGGGGAGTTCGAGATCGCGGGCAGGGCCGGCCGCAAGCTGATCGGCAGCGCGCAGATGACGACCCGCAGCGCGGTGCTCCAGCATGGCTCGATACCGCTGGAGAACCCCGGGCTCAGAGTGTTCCGCTATCTGCGGGTCGCGCAGCCGGATGACGCGCACCCGCCCACGTGCATCAACGAGGAGGCAGGACGCGCGGTCAGCTTCGAAGAGCTTCGGGATGCTTTTGCCCGCGCATTTCGGGAAGAGATCGGAGCGAAGGACTCGACGCTTCTGCCCGCGGAATCCGCCGCCGCGGACCGCATCCTCGCGGCAAAGTACAGCCGCGAGGATTGGAATCTTTCACGTTGAAAACCTCACCGCCGCTCCGGGCCTGCATCTGCTGCATCCTGCTCCTCGGTGCGTTTCCCCTCGCGGCGCTTGGCTTCAACGACACAGGGGACGCCGCCGCGCTGGCAGCCAGGATTACCGCGGACATGACAAACGAGGAGCTTCTGGGCCAGGTGCTCTTCTTCGGCTGGCAGGGAAAGGGCACCCCGCCCGACATCCTGCACTGGGTCGGCACGGGCGCCATCGGCGGCATCAAGATATTCCCGCGTAATGTCTCGGACTTGAGCTCTCTTGCACGTGACGTCGCTTCGATGCAGAAGCTGGCGGCGAAGAACCGTTTCGGCATCCCGCTTTTTGTCGCCACGGACCAGGAAGGCGGCTGGGTGCGGCAGATACGCGGTGAGACGTCGGTTTCCCCCGGGAATCTCGCCGTGGGAGCGGCCGGAGCTCCCGGGGATGCCTACCGGACCGGCTATTACCTGGGCGGAGAGCTTGCGGCCCTGGGCATCAACATGGATTTTGCGCCCACCGCCGACGTGTACGCCAATCCGGAGGCAACCGTCATCGGCCCGCGCTCGTTCGGGTCCGACCCATCCGAAACGGGCCTCCTCTCCGCGGCCTATGCGCGCGGCATGAAGGATGCCGGCGTGCTCTGCGTCGCCAAGCATTTCCCAGGGCACGGCTCCGCCGACCAGGACTCCCACGGTCACCTGCCAAAGATCGACGTGAGCCTGGACCAGCTTCTGGACCGGGACCTCATCCCGTACCGCATGCTGATCCGGGAAGGCATCCCCGCCGTCATGACGGGGCACCTCGCGTTCCCTCAAATACTCGGGGACGACACGCCGGCGTCCCTCTCCTCCTTCTTCCTGCGCACGGTGCTCCGCGACCGGCTTGGATTCAAGGGATTGATCGTCACCGACGACATGGAAATGCAGGGCGTGCTCGCCAATGGCCTCGATACCGCCGAGGCCTGCCGGCAGGCGCTGGAGGCAGGAAACGACATGGTGCTCGTGTCGCACACACTGAAGGTGCAGGAAGAAACGTGGAAGGCTCTGGACGCCGCGCTGCGAGCGGATGCCGCCTTCCGCAAGGATGTGACGGAATCCGTGGCACGCATCCTGGAGACGAAGCTGCGCTACTTCCGCGCCGCGCACGTTCCGGTCGCACCCGACCCCTCCGTCGTGCTCCAGAAGGTGCCGGCCCCGGGCGCGAGCGACTTCTTTGCGCAGCTTTCCGCGCGGGCGGTCACGCTGATCGCGGGCAAGGCCGTCCCGTTTCGGCCCGCGGCGCGCGCGCGCATCCTCCTGGTCGGGCAGTACAGCGAGTTCCTCGCCGAAGGGAAGCTGCGCTACCCGTCGGCGGACACCCTTCTTTTCAACTACGACCCCTTCTACAACGCGCGTCCCGAGGACCGCGCGGAAGTGCGCGCGCGCGCCGCGGGCTACGACACGGTCATCTTCTGCATCGCCAACTACAACAGCCTCGACGTCCTGAAAGACCTGATGGGGATGGCGCACAAGGTGATCGTGATCTCCACGCTCAGCCCGGTCTACCTCACCGACGTGCCCTGGGTGGAGACGGCGGTCGCGGTGTACGGCACGGGTCATGACTCGTTCCGCGCGGGTTTCGGCGTGCTGGCGGGGGACTACGTGGCCACGGGCGTCCTCCCGATCAGGTTCACCCTGCCGGGCATTGCCATGAGCTGGCGACCCGCCGCGCGCAGGGATCTCCCCGGCATCCACGACTTCCTCATGCAGGACGAAGCGCTATACGTTCCGTTCACCTCCCGGCTGCGGTCCGGGTCGCGGGGATGGGACGTGTACTGCCGCAGCGCCGGCACGGGCGGGGTGAACGGATGCTTCCTCTTCACGAACGGGGGTCTTCTCCTGCCGGCCCTCGACGGGGTGGACGAGGACCTCGGCGAGCTTTCCCGCCTCCTTCTGGATCTGCGGCCAATGGTCCATTCCATCATGGGGGTGGGCAAAGGAGTGCGGGCCATCGAGGCGGCGCTCCCGCTTCCCCCGACGAACCGCATCGAATACTTCCTGATGACGCTTCCCCGCAGCTCCCTGCGGCCGCTCCTTCCCTCCGCCCTTCCCGGCCTCACGGTGCGCCGGGCCGATCCGTTCGACGCGGAGGAGATGTTTCCCCTGCAGAAGGGATACGAGCTGGAAGAGGTCGTCATCGCCTCTTCACACTTCAATGACGCCCAATGCATGAAGCTCCTGAAGACGTCGCTCAAGGAGCAGCTCGTCTTCGTCGCGGAGCGGGACGGCACCATGACGGCAAAAGCCGCGACGAACGCGCGCGGGTACGGCGTGGACCAGATCGGCGGCGTCTACACCGTGCCGGAGGAGCGCGGCAAGGGCCTGGGAGGCCTCGTGGTGGCGGAGCTTCTCCGGACGGTCTTCACGGAAAAGAAAGAGGCATGCCTCTTCGTGAAGAAGCACAACCGCCCCGCCCTTGCACTCTACGAGCGGCTTGGCTTCACGCCCGTGAACGACTACCTCATCAGCTACTACGGTCTTTAGCGCCGGTCTTCATCGCGGCGCGCGGTCGGGCCGGAAGCCTTGCGGACCAGGCGCTCGCGGCGCTTCCTGATCTCCTGGCGGGTGCGGCCGTCCAGCGGCAGGTTCCACGACAGGAGACGATCCACGATGCGCAGCGCCTCATCCGGCCGGCGCGCGCGGTGCTCGTGGTATTTCGCAAGCTCCACGGCGGCCGTGAGGCTGTGCGTGCGCGACAGGATTCCCTCCCACACCTCGGCCGCGCGATCCCAGTCCCGCAGCCTCTTGTGATGGAAGCCCAGCTCCAGGCCCGATTCGTCGTTGCCGGCCTCGAACGAATTGCGAAGGACTTCGACGCCCGTTTCCTCTCCGCTTCGCAGGAGCCAGCTCCCGAAAGCCTTCTCGTCGACCCGGGTGGACGACAGGTCGCCGTCGAAGAGCCTGCCAATGAGGCCGTAGAGACGCGCAAGGGATGAGATGTCCATCACGTTGTGATCGAAAACAACCGGGAGCGTCCCCGGCCTTCCTGAACGGAGAAACTCCAGCCAGATCAGCGGGATGTCTGCGCCGTCCACGTCCAGCTCGCGGTTGAAGCCCAGCACGGTCCGCTCGATCGACTTGAGGCTGCAGTCCCCCGTGATCGATTTCCACAGGCGGCGGGCGTGGTGAAGCAGGTCGACCTGCGGTCCGGGCTCCCACGTCATGCGGTTCATGAGGAACCGGGTGGCAAGCAAATGGCTGTCGAATGTCTTTCCATTGTAAGAGACGAAGGCGCGGTAACGGGAAAGGAGATCCCGCACGGCGAGCAGGAACTCCGGTTCCCCGGGGAAATCGGAGAGAAAGAGCTGCTCCACCGCGAGGTCGCGACCTTCACACCAGGCAGCGCCGAACAGGAAGATGACGCTGCCCGCCCCACCGGAGAGACCGGTGGTCTCGGTGTCGTAGAAGACAAGCTGGTCGCCGGAATCCGCCTCGGGGGAAAATGGCTCCCGCCATGCCTCAACGCCGTAGCCCTGGAAATACTGGCGGCGACGGTAGAGGAACTCTCCTTCCCTCTTCCAGCCGGGAAAGCGCGGATCGCTGTCGGGGAATGCCTGCCGCGCGGGCGCCGCCTGGGGTGCCGGCTCCGACGGGCGGAGAAAATCAAGGCGCCTGCGCGTGCGGGTGATGCCCCCGCCGGTGTCGGTGGGGCGTGCCGGATCCTGCGGCATCAGCCCTCCAAGGCGGCCGCCCAGGCGGAGAGGAATGCGCGCACCGTCTGCTTCGCGTTCACCATGCTCGCCTGGACGACGACCGTCTCCGCCCCTGCGGGCGTCCGGTCGGGGACGGCATTCTGCGGCGCGGGCGGCGCATCGGGTGCGCCGATGCACGACGGGCAGCCGTCCGCGCACGGGCAGGCCTCCACGACTCCCTGCGCCCCCCGCACGATGGCGGGCAGGTTGCGGAGGAATCCTTCGGAAAGCCCGATGCCCCCGGGGTACTGGTCGTAGACGTAGAGGCAGGGGGACTCGAAGTGCGGATCGCGCACGCGCTCGGCCACGCCGAGGTCCCGCGGGTCGCAGAGCAGGAAAACAGGTGCCACGGTGCGCAGGAGCACGCCCAGCCGTTGTATCACCACCCCCTGCTCCGTCTCGCCCAGCGCGGTGAAGCGCCTGCCTGCCGGGGTCGGCTGGTCGAAGAGGATCACCGCGGAGCGCGTGTGCATCTCATCCGGAGGCAGCGTGATGTCGCCGTAGCCGACGTTTTCATTCGTGTGGTACTTCAGCTTCTTGAACTTCGTCGCCTGCGTGCGCACGAGGATGTCGCCCAGCACGGCACGGATGCCCGCGGTCTTCTGCTCCTCGTCCTCCGTGAGCACCTTGATGTCGGTCTTCACGATGCTGTCCGTCCAGTAGTCGGTGTCCGTCTCCTCCACGAAGCACCGCCTGTTTTCCAGGTCGAGCTGCTTCACGGCGTACTGGTCGCCCAGGTGGATGTAGATGGCGTGGTCGAAGACCAGGAGCTTGGCCGACGGCATGTCCATCTCGCCGATGATCTCGTCGCGGCCCTTCGTCGTGTCGACGATCACGACGTTCTCCGGGGTCGTCGTGCGCAGGGAGACATTCTCCGCCGGGTAGGATTGGTCCGCCCAGTACCATTTCTCCCCCGCGTGCCGGATGACGCCCTTCTCCGTCAGGTAGCCCAGCACGTCCGCCGTGTCGTTGCCGAACGTCTCCCCTTCCTCGAAGGGAAGCTCGAAGACGGCGCACTTGAGCTGATCCGTCTGTATGAAGATGTTGCCCGGGTCGATGTACCCGTTTTCCGGCGACCGCGAGAAGAAGTACTCGGGGTGCTGGATGACGAACTGGTCCGTGGCGGAGGAGGAGGCGACAAGGATGGAAAGCGACACCGTGTTGCGCCGGCCCGCCCTGCCTGCCTGCTGCCAGGACGAGGCGATGGTGCCCGGAAAGCCGGCAAGGATGGAGGCATCCAGCCCGCCGATGTCGATGCCCAGCTCCAGCGCGTTCGTGGAGACCACGCCCTGGATGCTGCCGTCCCGCAGTCCCTTCTCTATGGCGCGCCTTTCGTTCGGCAGGTAGCCGCCCCGATACGACTGCACCGTGATGCCGTGATTGTCGGTGAAGAAGCTCTTGAGCGATTCCCTGATGTACGTGGCGATCAGCTCCGTGCGGATGCGCGACCGGGCAAAGACAATCGTTTTCACGCCCATTTTCAACAGCCGGGTGGCGATGCCCTGGCATTCCAGCACCACGCTGCGGCGTATCCCCTGCACCCGGTCCACGAGCGGCGGATTGTACAGCACGAAGTGCCGCTCCCCGGAAGGGGCGCCGTTGTCATCCACCAGGGTGACGTCCATTTCCAATATCTTCCTTGCAAGCTCGTGCGGGTTTCCGATCGTCGCCGAGCAGCAGATGAACACGGGCTCCGCGCCGTAGAACTTCGCGATGCGCTTCAGGCGCCTGATGACGCTCGTCATGTGGGAGCCGAAAACACCGCGGTACGAATGCATCTCGTCGATCACGACGTAGCGGAGGTGGCGCAGCGCCTTGATCCACTTCGGGTGATTGGGAAGGATGCCGGTGTGGAGCATGTCGGGATTCGTGATGATGATCCGGCCCTCGTCCCGCGCCGAGATGCGGATGGAGCCCGGCGTGTCCCCGTCATAGGTGAAGACCTTCACCGGGATGTCCCCGCCCAGGACGACCTCGTTCAGCTCCGCCTGCTGGTCCTGGGACAAAGCCTTTGTCGGGAACAGGTAGAGAGCGCGCGCGTCCGGGTCCTCCAGCAGGCTCTGGAGGACGGGCATGTTGTAGGAAAGGGTTTTTCCCGACGCGGTGGGGCTCACGAGCACAACGCTTCTGCCCGCGCGCGCCTCATTCCAGGTTGCACGCTGATGGCTGTAGATGCGGGTGATGCCCCGGGAGGCCAGGGCGGCCTTGATGCGGTCATCGATGTCAGGCGGGAAATCGACGTACTTTCCGTCGCGCGCCGGCATCACTTCCCAGTGCGTGACGCGCTGGCTGAACGCCGGGTCGTTGCGCAGCGATGCGATGATGTTGGCGATCGTCGCCCTGGTTGCAGTCGCCATCCCCCCCTCCCCTGCTGCGATAGTACCATGCCCGCGACCGCGCCGACAATCCGCGCGCCGCCGTGCCGGTGAAACTCGCCTTGACCGCTGGAAACCGACCGCTTATGATTTCAGGGGGCATCGTGTGGCAAAAATCGTATCGATAATCCTGGGCGGCGGCAGGGGCCAGCGCCTGTATCCCTTGACCGCCAAGCGCGCCAAGCCCGCCGTTCCCTTCGGGGGCAAGTTCCGGCTGGTGGACATCCCCATCTCCAACTGCATCCACGCCGGGCTGCGCGAGATCTACATCCTCACCCAGTTCAATTCCGCCTCGCTGCATCGGCACATCAACAACACCTACCGGTTCGACACCTTCAGCAAAGGCTTTGTCGAGGTGCTTGCCGCGGAGCAGACCCTCGAATCGAGCGACTGGTACCAGGGCACGGCGGACGCGGTGCGCAAGAACTTCGTCCATTTCGCCGACCAGTCGCCCACGCACTACCTCATCCTCTCCGGCGACCAGCTCTACCGCATGAATCTCATGGAGATGTTCGAATCGCACGTGGCATCCGGCGCGGACGTCACGATTGCATCCAAGCCCGTGAGCAGGCACAAGGCGAGCGGCCTGGGCATCCTCCAGGTGAATCCCAGCTACCGCGTCACGCGCTTCATCGAGAAGCCGTCCCCCGAGCAGGACATCTCGGCGCTCGCGATACCCGCGCGCATCAAGTCACGGGAGGAGCTGGATTTCGAAGGGGAGGCGTGGCTGGCATCCATGGGCATCTACATCTTCAGCGCGGCGGCGATGCGCGCGGCAGTGAACAACTCATTCACGGATTTCGGCTCGGAGATCATCCCCGCGTCCATCCACGACATGAAGGTCTCCGCGTTCGTCTACGACGACTACTGGGAAGACATCGGGACCATCCATAATTTCTACGACGCGAACATCGGGCTCGCGTCGATCAATCCCGACTTCAACCTGTACCTGGAAAACGCGCCCATCTTCTCCAACCGGCGCGACCTTGCGCCGTCGAAGATCAACTACAGCACGATCTCCACGTCCCTGGCGGCGGAAGGCAGCATCATCACCAACGCGAACATCTCAAACTCCATCGTCGGCATCCGCACCATCATCGAAAGCGGCGCGAACCTGGACGGCGTGGTCTGCATGGGAGCCGATTACTACGAGACGGCGTCGGACCGCGAGCAGAATACCGCGCTGGGCCGGCCCAATATCGGCATCGGCAGGGTCTGCATCATCAAGCGGGCAATCATCGACAAGAACGCGCGCATCGGGGAGAACTGCCGCATCGGCATCGACAGCCTTGAAAGGCCGGACGGGGACAAGGAGAATTACTCCATCCGCGACGGCATCATCGTCATTCCCAAGGATGCCGTGCTCTCCCCCGGGACCGTGATCTAGCTCACCAGGAGCGCCAGTCGATCCTTCAGGAACTCCGACTTCTCCCGCAGGCCGATGGCGCCCGTCTTCAGGAGCAGGAAATTGGGCATCTTCGGGTCCAGCGACACCCTGCCGCCGCCTTCGCGCACCATGCGCACCACCCGGTCCACCGACACGCGCGACAGTCGGCTGAACTCCACGCGGAGCGTGCCCTTCTCTTCCTTGATGGACGTGATGAAGAGCTTGCGGCAGAGGATGCGGATTTCCGCCAGCGCAAGGACGCTCTGCACCTCGTCCGGTAGGGGGCCGAACCTGTCCTCCACTTCCTTGTAGACCCGGTCCAGCTCCTCGTCGGTGGTGACGGAGGCGATCTTCTTGTAGACCTCCATCTTTTCCATGGCATCGGGGATGTACGCGTCGGGAATGAAGCCCGAGTAATCCAGGTCCAGGAAGACCTCGGGCGCCTCGTCGCGTTTCTCCTTGGAAAGGGCGGCCACCGCCTCGTCGAGCATTTTGAGGTACAGGTCGTAGCCGACGGAGAGGATGTAGCCGTGCTGCTCCCGGCCGAGGATATTGCCCGCGCCGCGGATCTCCAGGTCCTTCAGGGCGATCTTGAAGCCCGAGCCCAGCTCCGTGTGGTCGGAGATGATGCGGAGGCGCTTCATGGCGATCTCGCTGAGCGCGCGCCGGTCGGGGTAGAAGAGGTAGGCGTACGCGGGAACGCCCGCGCGCCCCACCCGCCCGCGAAGCTGGTAGAGCTGGGAGACGCCGAGCATGTCGGCACGGTCGATGACGATGGTGTTCACGTTCGGGATGTCCAGGCCGTTCTCGATGATCGTCGTGGACAGGAGCATCTGCCGCTCGCCGTGCACGAAGCTGCGCATCACCTCTTCCAGCTCGTCGTCCTCCATCTGCCCGTGACCCACGGCGATGGAGACCTCCGGCACGAGGTTCTGCAGGAAGATGTAGGTCTCCTGTATCGTCTCCACCCGGTTGTGCAGGTAGTAGACCTGGCCGCCGCGCTCGATCTCCTGGCGGATGGCGCGCGCCACCATGTCCTCGCTCCACTCCATCACGAACGTTTCAATGGGCAGACGGTTCTGCGGCGCCGTATTGAGGATGGACATGTCGCGGACCTTCATGAGCGACATGTTGAGCGTGCGCGGGATGGGCGTCGCGGTGAGGGTGAGGCAGTCCACGGTCGTCTTGATCTGCTTCAGCCTCTCCTTGTGCTTCACGCCGAAACGCTGCTCCTCGTCGACGACCAGGAGCCCGAGATTCCTGAACTTCACGTCCTTCTGGATGAGCCGATGCGTGCCGATGGCGATGTCCACCTCGCCGCCGGCAATGGCCGCGATGGACGCGTTGATCTCCTTCGGCGAGCGGAAACGGGAGAGCATGGCGATCTTCACCGGAAACCGCGCGAACCGGTCGCGGAACGTCTCATAGTGCTGCTCGACGAGGATGGTCGTCGGGGCCAGGAGCGCCACCTGCTTGCCGTTCATCACGGACTTGAACGCGGCGCGCAACGCGATCTCGGTCTTGCCGTAGCCCACGTCGCCGCAGACAAGCCGGTCCATCGGCACCGGCTCCTCCATGTCGTGCTTCACCTCTTCGATGCAGCGCAGCTGGTCTTCCGTTTCCTGGTAGGGAAAGGCAGCCTCGAACTCGCTCTGCCAGTCGGTGTCGGCGCTGAACGCGAAACCCGGCTCCGACTTGCGCCGCGAGTACAGCTCCAGGAGCCCCTGCGCGAGCTCCTCCACGGCCTTTTTCGCCTTTTCCTTGCGCTTCGCCCAGCCCTTGCCGCCCAGGCTGTCGAGGCCCGGTTTCCTGCCCTCCTGCCCGATATAGCGCTGGATGAGGTTGACCTGCTCGATGGGGATGAAAAGCTTTTCCCCGTCGGCGTATTCCAGCGTGATGTAGTCGCGCTCGTTGCTCGCCGCCGATATCCGCTCGATGCCGAGAAAGACCCCGATCCCGTAGTTCACGTGCACGACGAAGTCGCCGGGCGTGAGCTCGACGAAACTTTCGATGGCGGAGCTGCGCGCGGAGCCGACCGAGCGCGGGATGCGGCGCTTGCGGCCGAATATCTCCGCCTCCTGGATCACCAGTATCTTTTCAGCAGGGAGCGAGAAGCCCGCCGAGATGCTCTGCGGCAGGATGGCGACCGGAAGGTCCTTGAGGATGTGCCGCAGCCTCTCGGCCTGCACGTCGTAGACGGCGAAGATGAAGACCTGGTACCCGTTGCGAAGCGATGCCTCCACCTCCTCGCGGAAGAAGGCGAAGTTGCCGAAGAACGACCGCGGGCCGTCGGAAGGCAGGCTGTAGGAATGGGCGGCACCCCCCGGTTCCCGCGCGGGCACGGCCGGCCCGGCCGCTGGATGCGGCGCCTCGGAGGCAACACTTGCCAGCGTGGGAAACTCCACGCGCACGGGCATCCGGTCGCGAAGCTCCTTGAAATCGAGCAGGATCTTCTGCGGTCCGGGCACCACCTGCTTCTTCGATCGGGCGCGGCGAAAAAGCTCCAGGTGCTCCTTGCGCAGGGCGGCGGCATTCGACTCCAGCCGGTCACCGTCCACCAGGAAGATGCCCGCGCCGGGGGAAAGGTAGTCCAGGAGGGAGTACGCGCGGTTGAAACACAGCGGGTAGAAAAGCTCGATGCCGCCCAGCTCGGGGTCGTCGAGCAGCGCCGCCGTTTTCTGCTCAATTTCCTTTTCTCCGAAGCCCTGGGCGGAAAGCCCTGCCCGGACGGCCTCAATCATGTCCGGGCCGATGCCCACCTCCCGGCAGGGGGCGATGCGCGCGCTATCCCTGCTGCCCGTGGAGCCCTGGTCCAGCGGATCGAAGCTGCGTATCGCGGTGACCTCGTCGAAATCCAGCAGGATGCGCAGCGCCTGCTCCTGGCCCGGCACGAACACGTCGATCACTTCCCCGCGCACGGCAAACTCGCCGTGGACCGTGACGGTGGGCACCCTGAGATAGCCCGCCTGCGCGAGGCGGTCCGCGGTCTTCTGGGGATCGAGGCGCTCGCCTCTGGTCACGGTGAAGCTGCGCGACGCGAGGTAGGCGGGGTCCGGCACGGGAGTGAGGAGGGCGCGCAACGGCGCCACGACGAGGATCGGCGCGCCTTCCATGAGCAGGGAAAGGATCTGCACACGGTCGCCGAATATCGAGGCAAGCGGGCTCGCCCCTTCGTAGGGTGCGGTGCCCCACCACGGGAAAAGCCAGGCAGGCCGGGCCTCAAAGGCCTCCGCGTCCTGGACGATGTTCTCCGCTTCCCGCTCGGTGGGCGTTACCACGAGGCACGCTTTGGAGAGCCGCTCGTGGAGCGTGGCGAGCACGAGCGAGAGGTAGGCGCCCTTGGGACCGATCACCTCCACGGGGCCGGCACCCTTCTCCAACGTGCCGAGGATGCCCGCGAGGGCACCGGACTTCGCGAAGTGGCGGTCGGTCTGTTTTCGGAACAAGTTTGCCATCGATTCTACCGAAAATAATACGGGGGAGTATATTTCGTGAGAAAGACAATCACCGTGTTCCTCTTGCTCGTCTCATGCACCGTCTGGGCGGCGAGCCAGGATACGCAAGCGTTCAGCATCCGGTTCTTCGATCAGAAGGTCTACTTCCTCGGCGACCCGATCCAGGTCGAGGCGGTCATCACCAACACCGGGACCGACACGCTGCGCTTCAAGGTGTCCGACAACCGCGTGTACAACCTCGACTTCGACGTGCGCACGACCACGAACATCGGCCTGCAGCACGCGAAGCAATTTACCATAGCGCGCAACACGGATCAACCGGTGTTCTTCCGTGAGATGAGCCTCGAGCCCGGTGAGAAGTACGGCATCGTCGTGGACCTCACCGCGTATGCCGAGGTCGCCTCGGCCGGGCAGTACGTCCTCCAGGCCTCCTTCTTCCCCGACCTGTTCCAGGGACCCGATTCGGCCAGCATGAAATCCAACCGCCTGTCGTTGAACGTGAAGCCCGCCGTGGCCACCGCGGAGGAGAAGGCGGTGGTGGAGGCGGAAACGGGCGCGCTCATCGCGCGGCAGACGCTCCCGCCGGACGAAGTGGTGAGCTATACGATCAACGCGCGCCAGAAGAGCCAGTGGGAGAAGTTCTATCTCTACCTCGACCTCGAATCCCTGATGCGAAAGAATCCCGACGCGGACAGGAGCTGGCGCAACGCCACCGAAGACGCGCAGATGAAGATGCTGGACAGTTTCCGCGCGCAGCTCCGCCAGACGCAGATCCGCCAGGAGATCAGCGTCATCCCGACCTCTTTCGCGGTGCAGAAAACGACATATGACCAGTCACAGGCCACCGTGGAAGTGCTGGAAAAATTCAAGTACCCCGACTACACCGAGCTCAAGGACTATACGTACCTCTTGAAGAAGAGCGACGGCTACTGGATAATCTATGACTACGAGATCAGGAATCAGGGTACCGAGTAGATGAAGATGATCCTCGTGGCGGCCCACGACACGTACGTGTCGGCGCTGGGCTACCACCTGAAGCCTCTGGGATTCACACTCGAGCATCGCACGGACCCCGTCGACGTGATCGAGCACATCGACGAGCTGGATCCCCAGGCGATCCTCTTCAACACGTCCGACTTCCCGCGGCATTGGAAGCCCCTCCTCAAGCTCGTGAGGGAGAAGAAGGCGCGGGAGGACCTCATTTTCCTCCTGGTCGCCCCGGAAGGCTTCGAGATGGAAGACGCCGCGAAGGCCGCGCACCTCGGGGCAAACGCCATCCTCAAGGAAAATCTCGCTGACAAGAAAGAGCTCTACCGCATCGAGGAGATCGTCCGCCGCTACCGGTCCGTGCAGGACAAGCGTAGCTTCACGCGGCTGGTGCCGCAGGAGCCCACCGAGCTGGGCATTGCCTTCACCCATCCGAAGCGTCTCTGCCTGGTCATGGGGCGCATCCGCGAGATCTCCATCCAGGGATCGAGCTTCCTGCCGTCCAACAGCTCCGCCGTGGCCGATCTTTCGGTGGGCACGGAGCTGAAGGACTGCTCCCTGAAGTTCGAGGACCAGATCATCAGTGTGAGCTGCAAGGTGACACGAAACCGGGAGGAGCTGGGTCTCCAGTTCCTCTCATTCGAAGAAGGCGGGCACCACGCCCTGCTGAAATACATCCAGTCCCGCGCCGAGCGGGCGCTGAAGAGCGCGACGGCCCGCAAGGCCTGAGGAGCGGCTCCCCGCGGCAGGGCGGGCGCGCATTATGCCCCGGCGGCTTCCGCCGGCTCTCCCATCAGCTGGAGGAACTCGTCCCGATCCACCACTTCCTTCTCCAACAGGCGCGCGGCAACGGCCTCCACCATCGCGCGCTTGCGCTCGATGATCTCCTGCGCCGTCTTGTGCGCCGTCTCGAGGATCAGCTTCACCTCGTCATCGATCTCCGCGGCGATCTTTTCCGAGTATTCCTTTTCGTTGGGCATGTAGGAATCGCCCCGGAGGAAGGGGTTGTGCGGCCGCTCGTAGGAGCTCAATCCCATTCGGGTGCTCATGCCGTATTCCTTCACCATGGCACGGGCGATGTCCGTTGCCTTGAAGAGGTCGTTCTGCGCGCCCGTGGAAACGTCGTTGAAGAAGATCTCCTCCGCCACCCGGCCGCCCAGCAGCGAGGCAAGCTTCTGTTCCAGCTCCCGCTTCGTCATCAGGTAACGGTCCTCGGTGGGAAGCTGGATGGTATACCCCAGCGCCGCGACGCCGCGCGGCACGATTGAAATCTTCTGCACCGCATCGGCGCTGCCCACGTCGTGACCCACCACCGCGTGACCCGACTCATGGAACGCCACGATCTTCTTCTCCCGAGGACTGATGAGGCGCTTCTTCTTCTCCAGGCCCGCAACGATGCGGTCGATGGCCTCGGAGAACTCGGAAGAGGTCACTTCCGTCTTCGATCTGCGCGCG
This sequence comes from uncultured Spirochaetota bacterium, assembly GCA_963781885.1. Lineage (GTDB taxonomy): Bacteria > Spirochaetota > Spirochaetia > SZUA-6 > Fen-1364 > Fen-1364. The sequence goes on from CAWAHW010000004.1 coordinate 196,218, forward strand.
GCAAGGAGGGCCGCTTCGTTGACGATGTTGGCGAGGTCCGCGCCGACGAAGCCCGGTGTGCGCTGTGCGATCTGCTTGAGATTCACATCCGGCCCGAGCTTCACGCCCTTGATGTGCACGCGCAGGATCGCCTCGCGGCCGACAAGATCGGGCCGGTCCACGACGACCTGGCGGTCGAAGCGTCCGGGGCGCAGGAGCGCCGGGTCGAGAATTTCCGGCCTGTTGGTTGCGCCCATGATGATCACGCCCTTGCGGGTATCGAAACCATCCATCTCCGTCAGGAGCTGGTTCAGCGTCTGCTCCCGCTCGTCATAGCCGCCCATGGGACTGTAGCCGCGCGCCTTGCCCAGCGCATCCAGCTCGTCAATGAAAATGATGCAGGGCGCTTTCGCCCCTGCCTGCGCAAAGAGGTCGCGGACGCGCGCCGCGCCGACGCCGACGAACATCTCCACGAACTCGGAGCCGGAGATGCTGAAGAACGGCACACCGGCCTCCCCTGCAACGGCCTTTGCAAGCAGGGTCTTTCCCGTGCCGGGGGCGCCGACAAGAAGGATGCCGCGCGGTATCCTCCCGCCGAGATTCTCGAAACGCTGGGGCGTCTTCAGGAAATCCACGACCTCCTGCAGCTCCTCCCGCGCCTCATCGATGCCGGCGACGTCGTTGAACGTCACCCGCTTCGCCCCGGCATCCGCCACGAGCTTTGCGTTGCTCTTGCCGATGCTGAGCACCCCGGGGCCGCCCGAGCCCATGCGCATCATGAAGAAGTTCCAGAGCGCGAACATGATCGCCACCGGCAGGACCCACGCGATGATGCTGCCCAGGAGGTTACCCTGCGACTTGCCCGTGAACTTCACGTTCTTGTCGGCAAGCTGCTTCACGAGGTCCGGGTCGTCCACGCGCAGCGTATGGAACTGCGTGGGCTGGCCGCCGGCCCCTGTCATCGTGCCCTGGATGTCCGTGGGCGAAATGGAGACGTCGACGACCTTGCCCGCCTCCAGCGCCTTCTTGAAGTCGCTGTACGCGACGTCCGGCACCGAGCCTCCCCCCAGGTACCACTGGAGGCCCAGGATGAGAAGCAGTCCGGCGACGACGTAGAATATCGAGAACTGCGTCTTCTTGTGCTGATCGGGATTCATGTCTGTTATCCTTTCGCGGCGCTGCGCGGACATCGCGGCACGTGCGCCCGAGCGCCCTCATAACTCCCCGTTGCCCCGTCTGCGCCATGCACGACGGCGAGCCCCTTTTCAGCGAGCTCCGCGAGAAGAACCGGGCGGTGGTTGCGGGAGCCCCAGCATCCCGGGCAGACGCCGACGGTCGAAAGCTCACCCGTACGCCGGTTGCGCACGCTGATGAACGCCCTTCCCTCCTGCACTGCCTGGACCCTCTGGCTCATCGTTGCTCCCGCAGTCAATGTACAGATTGGCACCGCCTAAAACAAGCGAGCCGGTTTTCGGGTTGAAGCCTGAATTGACACTGCCGGCCGCGTGGGTATAGTGAAGCCCTGAGGAGGAACGCGTGAAGGTCCTGTTTACCGGCATCCAGCCGACCGGCGACATCCACCTGGGCAACTACTTCGGCGCCATCGCCAACTGGGTGCGGATGCAGCACGAGTACACCACCTACATCTCCGTGGTGGACCTGCACGCGCTCACCATCCCCTATGAGGCGGCGGACCTGCCGCACCGCGTCACGGATCTTGCCCTGACGCTCTACGCCTGCGGCATCGAGATGGACAAGGCCGTCTTGTTCGTGCAATCCGAGGTCTCGGGGCATTCGGAGCTCACCTGGATATTCAACACCATCACGCCCCTGGGAGAGCTCGAGCGCATGACGCAATTCAAGGACAAGCGGGAGCAGTTCCGTGCGTCGGTGAATGTCGGGCTCCTGGACTATCCCGTCCTGCAGGCTGCCGACATCCTGCTCTACAAGGGTGAGGTCGTGCCCGTCGGCGAGGACCAGGTGCAGCACGTGGAGTTCACGCGCGAGGTGGCGCGCCATTTCAACGGCCGCTTCGGGGACACGTTCCCAGAATGCCAGGCCCTCCTCACCGCCACGCCGCGCGTGCTCGGACTGGACGGCGACTCCAAGATGAGCAAGAGCAAGGGCAACACCATCGGCATCCTGGAGACGGCGGAGCAGATATGGGCAAAGGTGGGGCCTGCGAAGACCGATCCCGCGCGCGTGCGGCGCACGGATCCGGGCACACCGGAGAAGTGCACGATCTGGTCGTATCATCTGCTGGTCACCCCGGAGGCAGAGCGCGCCGAGATCCACAAGGGCTGCACGACCGCGGGCATTGGGTGCATCGACTGCAAGAAGCGTTTCCAGGCAAATCTCATGAAGGTGCTCGACCCGATACGGGAGAAGCACGCGGAGCTCTCGGGCAGCCGGCGGAAAGAGGCGGTGGAGCGGCTGGACGCCAACGCGGAGAAATGCCGCGCGGTCGCGGCGCGGACAATGGCCGAGGTCAGGGAGAAGACGGGCCTGAAGAGGGAATAGCATGAAAGAAGAAACGGGCTTCGGACCGGAAGACCTGAAGGTCGATTCACTCGGCGAGCCGAAATTCCCCTCCCCGCTGGCTCTGGGAGCAGCCGACGCGGAAGAATCGGCCAACTACATCTCTGACGAGCGCACCGTGCTCTACGACATCGACCGTCAAACGCTCGTCGCGCGGGTCCGCGAAGGCAAGGACATTCCAGCATTCGAGCTGGCGGGTCCCCGGCGAAACATCTTCTTCGATCCCACCCGCGTGAAAGCCGCAATCGTCACTTGCGGCGGCCTCTGCCCGGGCATCAACAACGTGATCCGCACGCTCGTCTTCGAGCTGTACTACCGCTACGGCGTGCGCTCCGTGCTGGGCATCCGCTACGGCTACCGGGGCTTCATCCCCAAGTACGGGTATGAGCCTCTTGCGCTGAGCCCCGAGGACGTGAAGGACATCCACGAGCGCGGGGGAAGCGCCCTCTCCTCCTCCCGCGGAGAGCAGGACGCGGGAGAGATCGTGGACTTCCTCCAGCGCAAGGGCGTTTCGCTTCTCTTCACCATTGGCGGTGACGGGACGCTTCGAGGAGCTCACGCCATCTACCAGGAGATCAGGAAGCGCGGCCTCCACATCTCCGTCATCGGGATCCCGAAAACCATCGACAATGACATCGCGTTCGTGGAAAGGACCTTCGGTCTTGAGACCGCGTTCTCAATCGCCGCGGAATCCATCCGCAGCGCCCATACGGAAGCAATCGGCGCACCCAACGGCATCGGGATCGTCAAGGTCATGGGGCGCATGTCCGGCTACATCGCCGCGAACGCCGCCCTGGCCATGAACGAAGTGAACTTCTGCCTGATCCCGGAAGTCTCATTCGGCATGGAGGGCAGTTTCGGTCTTTTTGCCCTCACGGAACAGCGCCTGCGCCAGCGGGACCACGCCGTCATCATCGTGGCGGAAGGCGCCGGCCAGGAGCTTGCAAAGGACACGACCGGGAAAAAGGACGAATCGGGCAACCCCGTCCTCGGCGACATCGGCCTCTACCTGAAGGATTCCATCAAGAAGTACTTCAAGGAGCATACGGACCTGTACGTGAACATCAAGTACATCGACCCCAGCTACATGGTGCGCTCCGTGCCGGCCAACGCGCATGACTCCATCTTCTGCATCCAGCTCGCCCAGAACGCCGTCCACGCCGGCATGGCGGGCAAGACCGGGGCGATCATCGGCCAGTGGAACGGCAAGTTCACGCACGTGCCCATCGCCCTGGCCACCTCCCGGCGCAATGTGCTCTCCCCGGACGATCCGCTGTGGCTCTCCGTGCTGGAATCGACCGGCCAGCCCTACCGCATCGGCTGATCCTGTCGCTTGACGGGCGTGCCCCGCTCAGCTACTATGCCCCTTGGATCGTTCATCCCGTGGAGTGATTTGCGGCCTATTGCAACCACGTAAAAAAGTGCTAAAAAACCAGGACCGCTTCCAGAAGCCCGCCTGCGTTTTTTAGACACCGTTCCATCATCCAGGAGGGTGTTTTCAGTGAGCCAGAGAAAAGATTATGTCTTCACGTCCGAAAGCGTCGGCGAGGGCCATCCGGACAAGGTCTGCGACCAAATCTCGGATGCCGTCCTCGACGAGGCGCTGCGCCAGGACCCCACGTCCCACGTCGCCTGTGAGAGCTTCACCACGACGGGCCTCGTCCTTGTCGGAGGGGAGATCACCACGACCGGCTACATCGACCTTCCCGTGCTCGTGCGCGGCGTGCTCAAGGGTATCGGGTACACGGACCCGTCCTACGGAATCGACTTCGAATCCTGCTCCGTCATCTCCACCATCCAGAGGCAGTCCCCCGACATCGCCCAGGGGGTGAACGGCACGGGCCTCCACCACGAGATGGGCGCCGGCGACCAGGGTATGATGTTCGGCTACGCCTGCACGGAGATGCCCAACCTCATGCCGGCCCCGATCAGCCTCGCCCACAGCATCATGCGCACCGCGTCGGTTGCCCGCAAGAACGGCACGCTGTCCTTCCTGCGGCCCGACGGCAAGTGCCAGGTGACGGTGCAGTACATCGACGGCAAGCCCGCGCACGTGACGACGGTCGTCCTCTCTCACCAGCATTCTGAGGAGATCGGCCACAAGGAGCTGGAAGAATCCCTCATCGAGACGGTGATCAAGAAGTCCATCCCCGCCTCGCTCCTCAACGGCAAGACCGTGTACCACATCAATCCGACGGGGCGCTTCGTGATCGGCGGGCCGCACGGCGACTCGGGCCTCACGGGACGAAAGATCATCGTCGACACCTACGGCGGCATGTCGCGCCATGGCGGCGGCGCCTTCTCCGGCAAGGACCCGTCCAAGGTGGACCGTTCGGCATCATACATGGCCCGCTACGTTGCAAAGAACGTCGTGGCCGCGGGCCTCTGCGAGCGCTGCGAGGTGCAGGTGGCTTACGCCATCGGCATCGCCAAGCCCGTCTCCCTTTACGTCTCCACGTTCGAAACGGGCAAGGTGCCTGATGAGAAAATCGAAAAGGCGGTCGCCGAGGTATTCGACCTTACCCCGCAGGGCATCATCACGACGCTTGACCTCCTGCGCCCGATCTACCGCGAGACCTCCAACTACGGCCACTTCGGCCGTGAAGGCTTCTCCTGGGAGAAGACCGACAAGGTGGAGGCCTTGAAGGCAAGGCTGGGCTGATGGAAGCAGCGGCAGGGCAGGCGCTCTGGTATGCAACCCGTCCTGACGGGAAAGCGGCCTGCCTGCTCTGCCCGCATGCCTGCGTCATCGCCGAAGGAAAGCACGGTGTCTGCGGCGTGCGCTTCAACCAGGGAGGCCGGTTGGCGCTCCCGTTCTACGGCCGCGTCTCATCGCTCGCCGTCGATCCCATCGAAAAAAAGCCGCTCTATCATTTCCACCCCGGGGCGCGCATCCTTTCGGCGGGTTTTGTCGGGTGCTCGTTCCGCTGCGGGTTCTGCCAGAACTGGCACATCTCCCAGGGAACCGATGCGCAGACGCGCTTCATGTCGCCCGCGGACCTGGTCCAGGCGGCGCTCACGGAGCGTTCGTTTGCGCTGGCCTACACCTACTCCGAGCCGCTCATCCACGCGGAGTATCTCCTGGATGCCGCGCGGCTGGCGCGCGCCGCGGGCCTCAAGAATGTGCTCGTCTCCAATGGGTTCATCAACCCGGGGCCGGCCGATGAAATCCTCGCCGTCATGGACGCCGCGAATATCGACTTGAAGGCCTGGGACGCCGATTTCTACCGCAAGGAGACCGGCGGAAAGCTGGAGGACGTGCAGCGCTTCATCAGCCAGGCGGCGGGCTGCATCCACCTCGAGGTGACGACCCTCGTGATCCCCGGCAAGAACGACGACCCGCGGCAGATCGAAGGCATCGCGCGATTCATCGCTTCACTCGATCCCGGCATCCCGCTGCACCTTTCCGCGTATCATCCCGATTTCAACTACGATGTCGACCCGACACCGCCGCAGACGGTCCGCACGCTCGCCGAGGCGGCGCGGCAGCATCTGCAGTTCGTCTACGTGGGCAACCTCGGCGGAGAGCAATCCGATACCGCCTGCCCCCACTGCGGCGGCCTGCTGGTGCGGCGCCGGGGCTACGCCGTAACGGTGGAGGGAATACGTGACGGCGCGTGCGCGAAATGCGGCACGCGAAGCCCTATCGTCCTGGCTTGAATCCTTCCGCCTTGTAGCGGGGGAAGCTCACCGTCCACGATCTGCCCAGTAGCTTCCGCACGCCCCGCGAACCCTCGAGCCGGAACAGCAGAGGCTCCAGGACCGCCGCCTGCAGCCGTGAAAGATAAACGGCAAGTGCCAGGAAAAGAGCGATCCACGCGGGCACTGACAGGTAGCCGGGCAGCGCGACGAGCGCGGAAAGCCTGTTCAATCCGATTACGGAGACAACAATTATCGCCACGTTGACCGTGAGGTGGACGACCGTGCGCGGGATGGACATCTGGATCGATTCCCGGGGACACAGGTTGATGCAGCGGTTGCACCCTTCGCACCTCACGCGCCACAAGGGCCTGCGCGCCTCCCCTTTTCCCGCCAAGACGATGGCCGATGCCGGGCAATCACGGGCGCAAATGCCACATGCGTTGCAGCGGGCATCCGCGGCGTACAGGGCGCCGAGGAGGTAACGTCCGATCAGTGAATAGATCATCGAAACGGGCCACGAGAGGACCGCCATGAGCGTGCCGATGCGCGCACGTCCCGGCACGGAAGCCCCCGCTCCATCGGCGAGCGTCGCGGCGAATCGCGCGGCCTCCGCGTCACCTTCCCGCGTCATCGACAGGGCAAGGTCTGCGCTCGGTGAAGGCACCACCTGGGTCCAGTTAAACGGGTAGGACACACCCGCCGCGGCGCCAACGCGGAAGCCTTTCCGTCTCAGGAGCCCGCGCGCCTGCCAGAGCGACGCGAATGGAGCGCCGCCCCACGTCGCGAATGCCGCGGCATTCCTTCCTCTGCCCCGCACGCCGCGGAGCATTCTGCGCACGAGGGCGGGAATGCCGAAGCCGAGCACGGGAAAGGCCAATACAAAAAGGTCGCCCGTAAAATCGCCTCGAAGGCTCCTATCCCCCCGTCGAAGCTCCACGAGCCTCACATGCCATCCCCTGCCGCCGAGAACGCCTGCGATTCCATGCGCCGCCCTCCACGTGTTCCCCGTGCCCGTTATGTACGCAACCGTTGCCTCTTTCACGGTCTGTCCCCTTTTTCAAGCGATCCTCGTGCCACGGCCTTCTGCTGGAAGGTCCTTTCGAACACATACGCGCGGTACACGCGCGCGCTCCGCGTCATCTCTTCCGTGAGGGCGGCGTTCGCTTCGATTCCCAGCCCGCCGATCAGGCGCGCCCGTATCCCCATCTCGTGCTCCACGAGATCCCGCGCGCAGCGCGCGTAGAAGGTGAAGTCCCTGACCGAAAGCCCCCAGGAGAGGGATTGGGCAAACATCGATGCGATGGCCACGTCCTGCTCGTCGAAACTGCTGTCGTTTCGCGGGACAAGGAGTCCGGCCTCCACGAGCGAGCGGAGCGTCGCGGCGCTCAACCCGCTTGTTTGCTGGACCTGTTGCCGCGTATATCGCGTGCCCTCATCAAGCCCGAAAACCGTGTCGGACAGCGACATCAGGGCCCTGATGTCCTCGGGACGAGCCGCGGACTGCATATACCCCTTTATCTCGGACAGCGTGAGCCGCTTCTTTTTCTGGAGCATCCGTATCAGCTGCACGCGCTCGACGCAGTTCTGGCGAGTAAGCGGCGACATTGCGCCCCGTGCGCACGGGCTCGGGCAGGAGCCCCTGGTCGACGTAGTGGAGAAGCGTCGATCGCGGCAGCCCGGTTGCCTTCATCAGCTCACGCATCTTCAGGCCGGAGGGCCATTTTTTCGCAGGAGGGTGCATGCCGGAATGCCAATCGAAAAACGATTTTTTGTCAAGTGCAACTCTACACTTTGCATTATGAAGGGGCACGAACGACCAGGTGGGCCGCCCACCAACTCGTCCGGTATTGACAGAATCAGGGCTTCGTGGTTATGTGAGGCTCACTTTCCCCTGTAGCTCAGTCGGTAGAGCGGGTGGCTGTTAACCACTAGGTCGCTGGTTCGAGTCCGGCCGGGGGAGCGAAAGAAAGGGTCCAGCCACCGGCTGGGCCCTTTCTTTTCCCTGGCCGGACTCGAAACGAGCGAGCGCGGCGCGATCAGCGCCGAAAAGCGCGCAGGGACGCGCGCTTCGCGCGTTCGCTGCGTGGAAGCAATTTCTACTGGGCAGTTCCGCTCGAGTCTCAAGAATCCACTTGCTCCTTCTCCCGGTTGGCAGTAGGTTCCAAATCGCCGCGCATCGAAGTCGATGAACAGGTCACCATGCTCGTTTGCCGGCCGTCACGTTTCCTGCTATTCACTCGTGTCGGGGGGGCGTATGCACGTTTCTCGAATCCATGGGGCCTTGAAGAGGGCCTCTACCTTTGCGGCGCCGGCAGGAGCCGGGGCCGCGCTCGTTCTCATGCTCGGCTTTGCGGTGACGGCCTTCGGGCAGACCGTACCGGCCCCGACTGGTGCCCACGCGCCCGTTGTGCCGGACATCGTGGAGTCACAGAACGAGCTCGCCGCCTGCTTGTCGGACAACCAGATCCAGGGAGCGGCGGATGGATCCCAGACCTTCAATGGCAAGGCCGGTCGGTCAATGGATCGCCCAGACGCAGGAAAAGTTCTCCACGCCGCTCGTGGCATTCAACGCCTCCGTCTCGCCCGACGGACAAAGTCTTGCGGTGGAGCTCGTGGGGTGCCACCGGTCCCAGGACCAGCCGTTTCCCTTCACGATCGTCGCCGTTATTGGCCCGAACGGCCAGGTGAGCTACCTCCGCGATCAGGCGGGTACGCCATACTTCGACGGGTTCTTCACGGGCAACTCCGAAGGTGTCTACCACCTTTTCGGATGGCTTGCGAACAGCCAGACAGTCCTCCTCTTTGCGGAGCCTTACGATCTGGGCGCGGGAGGATCGTGCGAGCCGACCGACTGGATATCATATGGCCGTGGCGGGCAGCCGGAAGCCGCCTTCCAGACCGTAAACGGCTTCACTCCCGCGAAGGGCAACGGAGTCCTTTTCTATGTTGCACCCGACGGTTGCAGCGGCGGGGAGAATGAGATTCACGAGGTACAGACTGCGACCGGCATCGACACGACAATCTACGCTGGCCCGCAGGACGTGGGCGTCGAGATAACCGGAATTTCTGAGACGCCAGGCGGGTCCATCGTCATACGCTATCGCCCGTTTGGAGGCGACGAGCGAAAGCTCACTGTTCCCTGAGCCGGCCCGCCTGGTAGAGCGACACGCGACGTCGCGCGCGCGGGCTGCGCCCGCCACTGAGCGCCGCCGCGGCGAGCCGTCCCGAAATGAAGCAAACCTTGACAGGCCTGGAATTGTGCCAGACCATAGAAAGCAGACTTGGCGGAGGAAACAGGAACCATGCCGAACCCGAACGAGCTCATCGATGACCTTATTGCCAAAACCCCGGACTGGCGCGGCAAGACTTTTTCCAAGCTTCGAAAAATCATCCACGATGCCGACCCCGAGATAACCGAGGAATGGAAATGGGTCACTGCCAACCGCCCCGGCACGCCGGTATGGGAGCACAACGGGAGTGTCTGCCACATCAACATCCTGAAAGACAAGGTGAAGCTGACACTTCACGAAGGGGCGAGCCTCGACGACCCGAAAAAGCTCTTCAACAACGGGTTTGGGGGCAACAAACTGCGGGCAATCGATATCAGTGAGGGCGACAAGCTCAACGCAGGCGCTCTGAAGGCGCTCATCCGTGCCGGTGTTGAATATAACCTCTCCAAGGTGAAACCCAAGCGCAAGTAAGGAGGCCGCCGGGAGGGCGGCCCCGCAGCAACGTGTTGAATATCCAAATGGAGCTGATCATGTGCCGATTCCGCCGCATCTCCCAGGTGCTCTCCGTCGCAGCACCCCTGGCGGCTTTCTTCGGGGTGGTTATAGCCGTCAATCCCGTCATGGCGGCCGCCGCGCCAGACAGCGTCCTGATACAGCAGGCAGCGGGGTCAACGATCTTCGACAACGGGACCGGCTTCATGTGGGGAACGACCGGCAGCTCGTTCGCAATCGCGCGCACCCAGAACAATGGAAAGACGTGGAGCAAGGACGACCTCGACGGCGTCTCCGATAAACCTGGGCGCCCTTGCAACAGCGTCAGGCGGCCGTCTCACCACTGTCTCCGTGCACTTCGCCGATCCCGACCATGGCTGGGTTGCCTGGTCCACCGAGGATTCGGTTTTCCATATCGCGAGCACCACGGACGGCGGGGCAAGCTGGCGGGACGCGCTGTCGCTGCAGACCGACGCCGTGTTCGACCGCGATATCTTCCCCGGGCCTGGCCGCGCCTGCCTCCTGGCGGAAATGCCGGAGGGAATGATGCACACCACGATGGTGACGATAGCCACGGACGACAACGGCGTCACGTGGACTCCCAGCGTGCTCTCCCACGGCGATGGTGTGCACGATTGGACGTTCCGCAGCGCGACAGACGGCTTCCTTTCGGTCGACTACCCCTCCGGGGTGAGCATCCTTTTCTACCAAACGACGGACGGCGGCAAAAGCTGGAAGAGTGTCGATCTTCCCCTTCCGCCCGATGTCACGACCGAAGGGGTCTGGGGCACATCCCCCGGGCAAGCCCGTTTTTTCGGGCCCGCAACAACTGACCGGCATGATGACGGTGGAGGTCGATCTTCCGAAAGGCGAGGCGAACGTGGTGTACCGCACCACCGACGGCGGGAATACGTGGACCTACTCGAAATAGGGGAGACTATTGTTATATAACAAGCTATATATGGCTTGTTATATAATGCTTTATTAATGAATTGTTAATCTCCCGTTTATGGCGCCCAACATACCGTTCATATAAGCTGCTCAACTAACGGAAAGGCGGCTTGATTGTCCGCGTGCAGTGGCATTCCAAGCGAGGGTCATGGGGTCGGGGTATCTTCATTCACGTCCTCCCTTTCCGTTGGAGTGATTAGGTTGCCGCGGGATTCACCCTCGCTGCAGCTCCATCCGTGACCCTCACTTGATATGCCATGGCATGGATCGTCGTCAAAGCCACATGAAGACGGCGCTCGCCAAATACTTGGTCACAACACGACGGCCGGTGGCTGTCGTGTCTAGAATGAGGAGCCGTTGGCTCCAGATTCGACGTAGTACAAGGGAGGAAGGGAATGAAAAGAACTCTGTTGTTTGGGCTTATGGCTCTGGCTCTCCTCGCCGTTGCGCTCCCCGCAATGGCAGCTCCATCGACTCTCGGGGTTGCGGGCGAAGTGACGTACGGCGTCATCGGCACCGGCACGACCGCAGCAGATGGTTTCGGCAATGCGCAAATGACTCTTACCGCAACTGTCGATCCCAACAACATGGCATCGCTGCAGCTTTACGCAAACACCCTGACTGCCACTGAGAACGGCTCCACCATGGGCATCCCTGTTGTCAACGATTTCTACTGGCAGTCGAATATCGGCGGCATACTCGGTCTGGACGCCAAGGTTGTCGACCCGGTCCTCTCGGTGGGATATGGCGTTTACGATCTTCCTGACTTCAACCTGACCCAGTCCGGCCCTGAAGGCATCGCGGCACTCGGCGTCGACAGCGGCAATGCGGACGGCATGTTCGGTGGTGAAATCGGACATGGATTTGGCCTGGCTGCTTTGAACACCAGCATCCTGGGGATGTTCAACGTCGTCCTGGCAGCATCTGGAACGGCTTTCACAACGGCAACGCCCGAAGCTCTGGCTGGCGTTTATGGCACGGTCGGACCTGTCAGCTTCGAAGCTGGGTGGGCCGCAAAGGGAACCACAGCTGGTTACATTCCCATCGGCGTCAAGGCAAATCTTGCGATGGGGGACATCGGTCTTGCAGCCATGGGCAGCTACGTTGTCAATCTGAACGCGGGCGGCGTGTCCAACTGGGCAGGCGGCCTCCAGGCAAGCTACAAGAGCAGCTACACGGTTGACTTTGCCTTGGTTTCCACCGAACCCAAGTGGGCCACCGCCGGGATCATCGAAGGCACGGGAGATGTCATTCTTACCTTCGCACCGAACTTCGGAGTCATCGGCACGGCATGGCTGAACCTCGCTACTAACGCAGCGGCGCTGTTCGATACCTTCGAAGCTTCCGTTTGGTACTCGTTCGGCCCTGCCAAGATTCGTGTTGGCTACCTCTACACGACCGCGACGGGGAACACACTCGGAAATCCTGACCTGAACGCACCGGCGGCTAATGGCGCCAATGGCGGCGGCGTATTCGCTACTGCCGACATGTCCTTCTAGAACGTACTCCTTTCTGACTATCAAAACGGCCCTTCTTCCAAAGGGCCGTTTTTTTTCGGGGCTCACCAGCTTTGTGGCGATGAAGCTGCTCACAATGCTTGACAGGCCCTTCCCTCCGATTCACTATTCCGTGAAGCGCCCCCGATGAAACACAACACATCATCGCCTCTGGTCATTGCAGTCTTCGTTACGGCGCTGGCAATGTTGGCGGGGGCGACTTTCATCAACACCCGGATTACCCTGCGTCACATAGACGTCGACAGGCTCTATGTCGCGAGCCGCGCCCGACTCACTTCGATCCAGGAGCTTAAATCGATCGTGCTCACGGCCGTGATCGCGGAAAGAAACTTCATCCTCAGCGGGAACGATCAGGATCTCCAGCCGTACGAACAGGCAAAGGCGGATGCGCGGGTGCAGGTTGAAAAAATCGACCCCCTGATCGACGATGCTTCCCCTCAACAGTCGGACCTCGACGAATTACGAAGCCTTTTTCAGGAAAAATTCGCCGCCCTTGACGAGATGATCGCCATGCGGCGGGCTCATGGGATCGGGCGCGAGGTGACGAGCATCCTCGTGGACAGAAGCATACCGCTTCTCACCAAGATCGATGCCGCGGAAGGCATCATGCAGAACGCTGAGGCAGCAACGCTCCAGCAACTGGAGAATCGTTCGTCGGACAGCGTTTATCTGTCCCTTGCCGTCTCATCCGGCGGCAGCGCCCTTGCTTTGCTGCTCCTTGTACTCGCCTTCGTCATGCTGGAACGGGAAATCGTGCGGCGACGCGTCACCGAAGCGGGCCTTGTCGAGGCAAAACAGGTCGCCGATGCCGCGAATCGGGCGAAAAGCGAATTCCTGGCCAATATGAGTCACGAGATCAGGACCCCCATGAACGCGATCTTGGGTTTTGCCGAGCTCTTGGGGGAATCGGCTTCGGCGGGCATCAAGGACAAGAGCAACATCGACGGGATCAAAACGGCGGGAAAAAGCCTCATGATCATCATCAACGACATCCTGGATCTCTCCAAGATCGAGGCGGGCCGCCTGGATATTCGGCTCGAGCCGGTGAGCCTCCCGAGCCTGCTGCGCGACGTGGAGCGGATCTTCTCCGTGGCGGCGGCACGAAAGAAGCTCGATTTCCGCCTTACAATCGCCCGTGGGATACCCGATGTCCTCCGCCTCGACGAGGTGAGATTGCGCCAGGTGCTCTTCAATCTGCTGGGGAATGCCATGAAATTCACGGACAAGGGTTCGGTCGGCGTCGCCGTCACAATGACGGGTCAGGTCTTACCGGCCAACCTCATCGACCTGGAAATCGATGTGATCGATACGGGCATCGGCATCGCCGCCGCCGACCAAGAGGCGATCTTCGAGCCTTTTCGCCAGGCGTTCCAGGGAGAGCGCCGATTCGGCGGAACGGGTCTCGGGCTTGCGATCAGCCGCAGGCTCGTGGCGGCGATGGGTGGATCGCTCTCGGTGCGGAGCGAGATCGGTCGAGGCTCCCTGTTCCGCGTCCGTCTTCCGGGGGTACAGGCGGCCGTGGGAATCGAGCCCGGCGCGGGAGGCGGCGGTCCCGCTCAAATCCCCCCTGAGAGCGCGATCCCTGTTCCCTCCGTTGCCCCCCTCATTCTCCTTTTCATCGAGCAGACGAGGAAAGCCGGTCCGCTCCGCGATGCCATCGGTTCCGCCATGCGCGAGGAAATTCTTCCTGAGCACAAGAGGCTGAAGATCACCCTCGAGGTCAAGGCCGTCCGCGCATGGTGCCTCCGGCTGCAAGAGCTCTCTGGCTCATGGGGATGCCCTGCTCTGGCGGATTTCGCCAGCACGCTCGAATCGTACGCCGACAGTTATCAGATCAACGAGATCGTCGGGTGTCTTCGAGAATTCAACGCCGTCCTCGAGGAGTTCACGCCATGATCGAGGCCGCCACAGAGGTCTTCCCCCACGCCACGGAATTCCGCGTCCTCATCGTGGATGACGTGCCCGACAACCTCAAGATCATCGGTGGCATCCTCGATGGGAAGGGAGTCGATCTCAGCTTCGCGACCAGCGGCGCCCAGGCCTTGGAGAGCGCCCAGGTCACCCATCCCGACCTTGTCCTCCTCGACGTGGCGATGCCCGAGATGGACGGCTACGAAGTGGCGCGGAGGTTCAAGACGACCGACGGCCTCTCCGACATCGCGGTGATTTTCATCACGGCGCGCGCCCATTCTCAGGATGTTCTGGACGGTTTCCGCGCCGGCGCGGCCGACTACATCACAAAACCGTTCAACGCGGCCGAGCTTCTGGCGCGCGTCTTTACACACCTCGAGCTCAAGAAATCGCGGGATACCATTCGTCACCAGAACGAGGGCCTGCGCGCATCCAACGCCGCCAAGGACAGGCTCCTTTCCATCATTGCCCATGATTTGAAAAACCCATTGCATGGGCTCATCGGCATTTCCGAGCTGCTGCTCGATATGGGTGACGGCATGGATGGCGCCTTGCGGAAGGGACACCTGACTTCCCTGAACGCAACGGCCCGACAAATGGCAAAATCCCTTCGTGAGCTTCTGGATTGGGCCAAAGTGCAGAGCGGCGCCATTGAATGGAAACCGGAAGAGTTCATGCTGGCATTCATCGTTGAAGAATCGATCCTCCTCATGCAGAGCGCGGCAACCGCAAAGGAGGTCGCCGTGACGAACCGCATCGCGAGCGAGGAAAAGGTATTCGCTGATCCAATCATGATCCTCACGGTTGTCCGCAATCTCCTGCAAAACGCGATCAAGTATTCCAGACGCGGTGGCGAAGTCACCATTTCCGCTGAGAATGTCGTTGATGACAGCGTTCGGATCATGGTCGGCGACACGGGTATAGGCATGCATCCCGCCCTCGTCACCTCCCTCCTCAAGAATGATTCGCTTGCGTCGCGACCGGGGACCGAAGGCGAGCTGGGGACTGGACTCGGACTCAAGTTCTGTTGGGAGTTCCTATCGACGCATAGAACCACCCTCCAAGTGAAAAGCGAAGAGGGAAAAGGGACGACGTTCTCATTCGTGCTGCCTCGCAGGAAAAAAGAATAGATTCGGATCCGCCTTCGCGCGGCTGCCGGTTCAGCGCCCTGCTGTCTACTCCACCTCGTCGGGCCTGACCTCCTCCCCGGTGGCCGCGGACTGAAGAGCCGCCAGGGTGAACTGGAGGACTGCCTTGCCTGCGGGGCCGTCCAGCTTGGGTTTCCCGCGGCCATGAAGCGCATCGATGAGATTGTGGGTCGCGGCAATGAACCCATCGTGCCATTCCTCTCCCTCAACGGGTATGGCCTTTGTCTCTCCACCCTTGAACAGCATGAGCGCGGGAAGGTCAACGGTCCTTGCCGTGTAGCGATTGATGAAGATGATGCCCTTTTCACCGATCACTTCGATGCGATCGTCGTCCGTGTAGTACTGGGAATTGATGCACATCTTCGGCGTGTACTCCACGTCCAGGAATCCATAGCGACGCGCTGCCTTGTACTGGAACATGATCGCGGCCGGCGCATCGATCCGCACGGTGCCGGCCGTGTCCTTGACCGCGGTTCCATCGATCCAGGCAAAGACCTTTTCCACGGGCCCTCCCAGGAAGTACCCCACGGAGAAAAGGTGGTAGCCGTGATCGAACACCAGCGGCCCGCCGCCGCACTGCTTCTTGTTGAAGCGCCAGAGCCATGCGCTGAGAGGCACTTTCCATCCCGTGTTTTCCGTTCCCGTATTCACGTGCATCCGCACGGCGCGGACTTCTCCGATCTCCCCGGCGTCGATCATCTCCTTTGCGCGGACCGCGGGGGCGTAGCAGGCGAAGGTCTCGAAGACCCGGAGCACGACTCCGGCCTTGCGTGCCGCGTCGATCATCTCATCCGCTTCCGCGGCGGACAGCGCCATGGGCTTCTGCACGGAGACGTGCTTGCCCGCCCGGCAGGCCGCCACGCTCATGGAGCAGTGCAGGTGGTGCGGTGTCAGCAGCTCCACCACGTCCACCTCCGGGTCCCGCAGCACCTGTTCGTAGTCGGTGTAGACCCTGTCCACGCCCCATGCCTTTGCCTTTTCCGCGGCATGTGCCCGGCTCGTGTCGCACACCGCCATTATTTTCGCGTCCTCCCTCCCCTGGTAACCGAGCCGATGCAGGTCCGAGATCCTTCCACACCCGACAATGGCAACGCCCAGTGGCTTGGTTCGCGTCGAAAGCCTGGAAACTCTGACTGCAGTGGCCATGGTCTACTCCTTTGAAATGGATCGAACTGAAGACTCCAGTCGCGGGTCCGCGCCAAGAGAGGCGCGAAGCACGGGAAAAAAAGCGGGGAAAGTAAGCGCCGGACGGACGACCTCCGCGGGAAGGGACGTCACGATGTCGGCCATGGCGCGGTGGGTGATTCCCGAGACTTCCTTCAACAATGCTCTGCCGCGGCGCTGCGGCTCTGCACGGCCGGCGGGATAACCCGCACCGGCATCTGCCGTGAAAAGGTTGTCGAAGATGAGCCTCAGGTTGATGTCGCCTGCCCAGCCATATCCCTGATTCAGGGCAAGAGAGACGCAATTGCCCGCGTTGATGCGGGAAAAAAGCCACGCATCCAGGGGAGAGAGCAAATGGCCGCAGCAGACGCCGGGGTATTGCATGACTGAGTTCATATAGCCGATCCCGGTTCCGCAGCCGCCGATCACGAAGTCCACGGCGCCCAGATGCAGGAGCAGGGCGGACATCAGGCCCGTGTGGACATAGAGAAGCTCGGGCGACTGGCCGCTCTGCGTGTTCCCAAGGTTCAGGACCTCCAGCCCCCGGCCTTCCAGCGCCTTCACAATGTCCGCGTTCCTGTCGGCAGCGCTCGTTTCGTTGATGACGGCGACTCTCATGACCGGCTCCCCTTCCTCCTGTCCATGGCGCGGCGCGCCGAAACGGCGATCTGCTCAATGGACAAGCCGCAGGCATCCATGAGCGTGTCCAGATTGCGCCCGGTCGGGCAGAAGACGTCCTGGATTCCCACCCGTTCGACCGGAACGGGAACGGAGGCGGCAAGCGCTTCCGTCACCGCGCCGCCCAGGCCGCCGATGATCGAATGCTCCTCCGCGGTCACGATCGCTCCCGTTTCCTCCGCGGCACGGATGATCAGCGCCTGGTCCAGCGGCTTCAGCGTGTGCAGCTCCAGGACGCGCGCCTGGATGCCCGCGCGGCCAAGCAGGTCCGCCGCCGCGAGGCAGCGCCCGGTCATGGCGCCCGTGGCAATCAAGGTGACGTCCCCGCCGTCGCGCAGGCAGAGCCCCGCGCCGATTCGAAGCGGCGTGCCCGGCCTGTAGACCGGCAAGGCGGGGGCGCGGCTGATCCGCAGGTAGACCGGACCGTCGTGTTCCGCGGCCAGTGGTACAAAGGCCGCTGCTTCCTGCGCGTCCGCGGGAACGATGACGGTCATGTTGGGCAGCGCCCGCATGTTCGCCAGGTCCGTGATGGAATAGTGCGTTGCCCCGTCCTTGAAATCGGAAATGCCGGCGTAGCTTGCGGCGATCTTGACGTTGGTCCTTGCATAGCAGACGCACGTCCGCACCTGCTCCAGCGCGCGAAGGGAAAGAAGGGAGGCAAATCCGTTCGCGAACGGAATGAAGCCCCCCAGCGCCAGGCCTGCCGCCACGTCGATCATGCAGGGCTCCGCGATCCCAATATTGAGAAATCGATCGGGGTGGCGCACCGCGAAGAACTTCGAAAGCGTCGAGGCCGACGTGTCCACGTCCAGGGCCACGACCTTCGGGTTGCCGTCCGCGTATTCGGCAAGCGCCTTCCCGTATGACTCGCGCATGGAAGGCTCAGGCATCGTCCGGCTCCTCTCCCAATTCACGCAGGGCCTGGCGCAACTCGTGGTCCGAAGGAACGTTGCCGTGCCAGGAGCTCTGGTTCTCCATGAAGGAGACTCCCTTTCCCTTGGTGGTCTTTGCAATGACGATGCTGGGCCGGTCCCCCTTTTTCGCGGCGCTTTCCAGCGCGCTGATGAGAGAACCGGTGTCGTGTCCGTTGCATGGAATGACGTTCCATCCGAAAGCGGCCCACTTGTCGGCAAGGGGCTCGAGGGGCATGACGTCATGCACGAATCCGTCGAGCTGCACGTCGTTGTTGTCCAGGATCACCGTCAGGTTGGAGAGCTTGAACTTGGCCGCCGACATGGCGCCTTCCCAGATGATGCCGGCCTGCGACTCGCCGTCGCCAATCAGGACATAGGTCCGATAGTCCATTCCCTTCCACCGAGCGGCGAGCGCCAGACCTGCCCCCACGGCGATACCGTGTCCAAGGATGCCGCTCGTCATGTCCACCCCCGGTGTCTTCAGCCTGTCGGGATGGCTCTGGTGCGGGCAGCCCACCTCTCCCCAATCATTCAGGGATGACGGAGCGAAGAATCCGCGCCGGGCGAGGGCCGCATACAGCGCCGCCGACGCGTGTCCCTTTGAGAGAATGAACCTGTCGCGCTCCTCCCAGAGAGGCAGCGCAGGATCCAGACGCATGACGCGGAAGTACAGGACTGCAAGGATTTCCGCCGCGGAGAGGGCGCCCCCGGGATGCCCCGCGCCGCGTCGATGGATCATGCGCAGACTGTCCACCCTGAGCAGGCGGGCCATCTCGTCAAGGTCGCACATCTTTTCTCCCTCTCCGCGCGGGGACATTCGCTAGAGTCCTATCTCATGCCGGAGCGCCTGGACCGAGTCGCACCATGGACCCACATTCCAGCGCCCCCAGACTCCCATGCCGCCCAGCGGGTCTGCGCCGAAGTACACGGGAACGTGGACGAGCGAGAGTCCCGGGTGCCTGCCCGCTTCCACCAGCGCCGCGCGAAGGGCTTCTGGTGTCCGGCCGCCGTCCACCGCGCGCACGCCGGGAACGGACCGTGCCCAGGCAAGGTAGTCCACCTTCAGCGTGTTCCAGGTCGCAAATCCCCTGCCGTACTGATCGTTCTGCAGACCGGTGATGGCACCCATCCTGCCGTTGTCCAGCAGGACGATGCAGCCGCGCGCGCCATGCTCCGCGCCGTCGATCAGGACCTGGGGATTCATCGTGAAGGAGCCGTCACCGGTAAAAGCCACAGCGGAGAAGGGCTTGTCCGCCGCCGCGGTTGCAAGAAGCGCGGACACGGCGAATCCCATGTAGGATGCCCCGGCCTCCGTCAGCGTGACGCCCGGGCTCTTCATCCTCCACCACCTGAAAGCCGTTGGCCTGCACGTCCCCCGCGTCGAAGAAACACACGGCACCACGCTCCCGGGCCCACGATGCCGCGATCCCGATGACAGCAGGCTGGGTGAGCACGGGCCCGGCCCAGTACTCGTCCTTCAGCACGGGGTTGCTGAACCTCTGTCTCTTGAAGTCCTGCCATTCGGCCTTCTTCTGTGCGCAGGAGTCCGCCCAGCCCCCGCGTGCAAAGCCTCCGCCAAGCGCCTGGTTGAGCCTCCCCAGCGTGCGCTCCGCGTCCCCGACGAGCGCGAGCGAGTGGCGGTAATGCGTAGCGTCCTCGAAATCCGCGTTGATATTGATCACGCGCTTCACGTTCGGATAGCCCGTGCGGGAGCAGTCTGACTGGCAGACGGCGCGCGTGCCCACGGCCACCAGAAGGTCCGCGTTCTCCATGGCGTGGTTCCCGCAAAGGGAGCCCTTTGAGCCGCCCACGCCCATGCACTGCGGGTGCGAATAGGGAATGCAGCCGGAGGCGATGGGCGTGAAGACCAGGACTCCACCCGACAACTCCAGCAGCTTCTCCAGTTGGGCGCGCGCCGTCCTGCCGCCTCCGCCCACCTTGACCAGCACCCGTTGGGCATCGCGGATCCACCCCGCGGCCGTCTCGTAGTCGCCGTTGGCGGCGGCCAAGGCGGTTGCGCCTGTCGCGGAAGGAATCTCCGGAAGCTCGGCGGTGTTGAACCCACGGATCAGCGTGGACTGGGTGTTCAAGGGAAGAAGGAGGTAGAACGGAGTGGGCCGATACGGATGGTCCACGGCCGCCGCGCCTCGCTGAAGCGCAGTGGACAGGGCAAGAGGAGTATGGAGGCTGTACGCCCTGCCCATTGTCGCGGCCAGCCGCAGGAAAAGTCCCTGCTCGGGCCGGGGGACCTGCTGCATGTTATAGCCTTCGTCCTCCGTGGTTTCGTCCCCCATGAGGTACCAGACGCCAACTCCGTCCGATGCCGGGGCGATCGAAGCTGCCAGGGCCTGCAGCGCGCCGGGACCGATGGAGGTGACAACCGCGGCCTTCTCTCCCGTTGCCCACCGCAAGGCCATGGCGGCGTGGGAGGCTTCGATTTCATTACGGACCGCGAAGACCCTGGCCAGACCTGCTTCCTGGTAGACCCGAAGGACTTCGCCGATCTCCGTGGAGCCATGCCCGAAGACCGCGAAGTACTTCCTCACTCCCAGTCGGAGCAGGCCGAGCACGAGCGCCTCGGACAGGGTGACGTCCACCCGTGCCGGCAGCGTCCCACCCTGTGCCAGAGATCGCGCGCGTGCCAGTCGTTCTGCTCCTGCATCGTGCATGCCGTCTCCTATCGCGGCCCGGAGGCCTGACGCTCCCCGAGCGCCTTTCCGACTTCCACCGCGATGGCCGCCAACTCAGGCAGGCGCTGCGGCGTCATCCGCGTGGCGGGACCCGAGATGCCCATGGAGCCTACGACCCTTCCCCTGAAGTCCACCACCGACACCGCAATACAGCGGATGCCGAGGTCGAACTCCTCGTCGTCCACGGCGTAGCCCTGGCGTCTCACTTCCCCGAGCTCGCGCTCCAGTGCGGCAGGATCCGTGATGGTGCGTTCCGTGTAGGATTCCAGCGTCTCGGGCATCGGGATGTCCGTGAAAGCAAGCAGCACCTTGCCCAGCGCCGTGCAATGAAGCGGCCCTGTCTGCCCGACCTGTACGTTCACCCGGAGCGTTGCCGGAGATTCGACCTGGTCGATATAGAGCGCCTTGCCCCGCGACTCCAACGCAAGGTGCGCACACTCCCCCGTGCGTTCCATGAGCTGCCGGAGGAAGGGCTTGGCCGCCTCCCGCCACGGAAGCCGCGCAAGCACGCTGCGGCTCAGTGTGACCACCCGCGGACCAAGATGGTAACGCCGGGTCGCCTCGTCCCGTTCGACATAACCGTTATGCGCGAGCGTTGAGGCAAGCCGCGAGGCGCTCGCCTTGTCCACGCCGAGGGCGTCCGCCAGCGCGGTCACCGAGGTGCCTTCCGGCGCCTGGGAGAGCAGGTCGAGGATGTTGAGGCCACGCGTAAGTGACTGAATCTCTGTCATCGTTGCGCATAATACAACAGGCATGAGTATTATGCAACAAAAATCGCCCAATAGGGCAAGCAGAGCTTAGCTTGCGGCCGCCGCCTGATGGGAGAGTATGACGAGGTACCGGTCCCGCACCTCGCGGACGACGTTTTCCCAGCTTCGGCAAAGCGTGGCCTGCGCGTTCATGCCCGCACGCTCCAGCTCCTGCGGGTTCGACAGTATCTGGACGACCCTTGCGGCAAAGGCCTCCACGTCTTCATCCGCCAGGAATCCGTTTTCATCGTCGCGTATCACTTCGGCCGACGTGGAGCCGCGGAGCAGGACCGATGGGGTCCTGAACGCCGCGGCCTCGCGCACCACCAAGGGCGCGTTGTCGAAGAGCGAAGGAAAGAGGAAAATGTCGCTCCGGGCGTAAATCGACGCGAGCTTCCTGCGATCGAAGATCGACCCGCAAAACGTGACGCGGTCGCGTATTCCAAGCTTTCCAACCAGTGCGCGCAGCAGTAGCTTTGCGCATCCATCGCCGACAAAGACCATCCGGAAGCCTGGGAGCGCGGACATGATGCCGGGAAGCGAACGCACCAGGAACTCCAGGTTCTTCTCCCGGATGTGCTGCCCGACGAACAATCCCACGATGGCCTCTTCGCCCATTCCCAAGAGCTCCCCTCCCCTTTGCCGCAGCGGTGACAGGTCATGCGGAGGGGTAAAATCGATGCCGTTCTCCACGACGTCGTAGGGCCCGCCATACCCGTATTCCCGCAGCGTCGCGGCGACGGATTCCTGGGGGATCCGAACATGGTCCACCGAGTAGTAGAACTCGACGATGCGCTTCATCTGCTCGTCGACGAGACGTTCTATCGGGATGGCGAGCCGGAGGTTGTCGCGAAACTTGGAATGGAAGGTCGCCACGATGGGGATGCCCATCTCGCGGGCGGTCTTCAGCGCCTTGCGGCCGGCCCCGAAGGGCGAATGGGCGTGGACGATGGAGAAATCGCGCTGCGTAAGCAGCGTCCGCAGCCTGCGGTCCATGTCGGGGAGCCCGATGCGGTAGGGGGGATGGACGAACGTGGGAATCGACAGGAAGCGGATGACGGGAAACGCTTCTTCGTCGCAGTGAAAAGGCACGGAAGGCGCCACGACGCAGGTGGGCCCCAGCAACCTGTTGAGCCAATAGGCGTAGTTCTGCACGACGATGGTGACCCCGTCGATGATGGGCACGTAACTGTCGTTGAAAAGGCCGACCGCGACGTCCCTCATAGTCTTATCCTCGCGTCCTCTTTCAGAGATGCATAGAGCCGCTGATCCAGTCTTTGATTGTCCTTCAAGGATTCGATCAGGACGATGGCCTTTTGCGGACAATGATGGATGCACCGCGTGCACAGCTCGCAGCGCTCCGGGACGTGGATGGGGACCTCCCCCGAGGCGATCCACGCGCCTCGCTTGCACGCGGCCGCGCATGCGCCGCAGAAGGTGCATCGCTCCGGCAGGACGCGGAATTTTCCCCGCCACCCCTTGAATCCATCGAGGATCAGGACCTGCAGCAGCCATGTGAATGGCGTATACCACTTGAGCGCCGGGATAAGACCGCGCGGCTGGGTCGCGGCACACACGCCGATCTCTTCGGCGATCGATCGCAGTTTCTGAGGAAGCCGCTTCTCGAAACGGTACAGCCAGGGCACGAGACGGCCGGGGAGGACGCACGTCACGTCGCTTCCGGGCGCGCGGACGACCTTCGAGCCCGCGACAATGATCCCCCGCTTCCTCAGGCTGAGCGCGCACGTGCGGATCGAATTCTCCGAGTAAAGCTCATCGGTCGTCACGATGTACGAGGCCCGAGGCGGATCGAAGGGACCCAACCTCTCGATGAATTCCTGCATCGACGGCGCGGGCTTCAGGAAATAGGTCGGATAGCAGAACACCAGGAAGTCGGAATCCGCCGCCTGCTCGGGGGCGCGGGGATCGTAGACCCCGGTCACGCAGGCGTCGTTCTTCGCGGACAGGATTTCCCCGAGAAGCTCCGCGACGAGCCTCGTCCCTCCGGTCCCCGAATAGTAGAGCAAAGAGATCCGGCTGCGGCGCGCAGGCGTGTCATCCATGCAATCGGTCCCGATCCCTCAGACCCCGCGCCTTCGGGGCAGATCCGACGTGGCTTCCGCCTCTGCCTCGCCGAAACCGCCCCAGAGACGGTGAATCGCGCGCATGGCCAAGCCCCGCGGGACCAGACGGCCGACCATGGCCAGCACCCGGTTGCAGAAACCCGGGATAATGATCGCCTTGTTGCGCGTGACGCCCTCCAACGCGGTGCGCGCGATATGCCCGGGAGTCAGACAGAACAGGCGCGGCAGGAAGCCGAGCTTGTCCACGTAGTCTCCGACGGCAGCGGTCGTCTTGAAGGCGTTCGGACAGAGAACGCTCACGCCGATTCTGCCGGAAAGCTCCTCCCGCACGGCGAGGCTGAAATTGAGAACGAAGCTCTTGGTCGCCGAATAGACGGAAAGGGAAGGCATCGGGAAGAAGGCGCCGAGACTCCCGACATTCAGGATATGAGCGCTCTCGAGGCCCTCGAATTCGGCAACGAAGAACCGCGTCAGGCGGACGAGGGCGATCGTATTCAATTGCATGACCGATTCTTCATAGTCGATGGCGGAATCCGCGAACGGCCCCACCGCCCCGATGCCGGCGTTGTTGACAAGGAGGTCGATATCGAGCCCTTTCGATCGAATCATTTCGATGAGGCGATCGAGTGTGGCGCTGTCCGTCAGGTCGGCCTCCAGCCAGTCGACCGAGACGCCGTGTTCCCGAGCGATCGAATCGCTCAATTCGGGCAGTCCACTGCCCGGCAGCGCCACGAGCAGAAGATCCATGCCGCGGGCGGCGCACTCTCGAGCGAAGGCCCTGCCAAGCCCAAGGCTCGCACCGGTGATCAGCGCGCAATTGTATGTTTTGCCAGACATTTTTCCCCTCGTGCCGCGTTTACTCAGGATGGACATCTCAGGCTATTACACTATCAAACACCGCGGCGTCATCGATATGCCCCCTGCCCGGGCGGCGCATCCTTTGCGGGTGACGCGTGAGGGCAGCAATTCTAACTATGGGTCTGTACGGGACGCAATGCCGTAGATTACCGGGAACGCCCGTCTAGTATTCGCTATGAGTTGCATGCCGTACACTTGCCCTCAGAATGTCAGGAGGGGAGACGTTTGAGGCCCTGATGTCCCTTCTCATGGGATGCGTCGAGAGGTTTCCAGATCGACGAACGGGCAAGAATACGCAGTTCTCCCTTGAAGATGTGACGCGCGGGGCTTTCGGAGTGTTCTTCTGTCAGAGTCCCTCCTTTCTGGCCTTCCAAGAGTTGATGCAGCAACAGCAGGGTAAGAACAACGCACGGAGCCTTTTTGGGGTCCAGCAGATTCCCTCGGACAACCAGATCAGAGCCTTGTTGGACCCCGTGGATCCCTCACTGTTGAATGCAGTCTACGAGAAGTGTTTTGATCTGATGCAGCAGCGCGGGCTTATGCAACCGATGAGGTCCTTTGCCAACTCGCTTCTGGTGGCCTTGGACGGCACAGGGTATTTCCTGTCGGAATCCATCCACTGTCCCTCCTGCATGGTAAGCAATCACCGTGACGGACGAGTCACCTACACACACTCCGTGCTGCTTCCCGCGGTGGTCAGTCCCCAACAGGCCCATGTGGTGGCGCTGCAGCCGGAGTTTCTCAGTCCCCAGGATGGCCATGATCGGCAGGACTGCGAGTTTCAAGCGGCCCTGCGCTGGATCGAGCGCTACGCTGCGCGATTGAGCCCCTTAGGAGTGACGCTGCTGGGAGATGACCTGTATTCGCGAACCCCCATCATCACTCGCGCCGTGCAGCAGGAGCTGGATTTCATCTTTGTTGCCAAGCCGGTCATGCACAAGCACTTGTTTGAGGAGATTGAGGGCTTGGAGAAACTGGGCGGGGTGCACACCCTGCAACGCAGCGCCTGGACAGGTAAGGATCACCGTCACTACCACTACCGCTGGATCAACGATGTCAGCCTGACCGCCGAGAAGGATAGCCCGGTGGTCTCATGGGTGGAATTGCAGATTCTCGACGACAAGGGCAAGGTCACTTATCGCAACTGCTGGGTCACCAGCCACCCCATCAGCGAACAGACGGTGGTGGAGGTGGTGAACGCGGGTCGATGCCGCTGGAAGGTTGAGAACGAGAACTTCAACACACTGAAGACGAAGGGATACCACTTCGAGCACAATTTCGGCCATGGCCAGCAGTATCTGTCGCAGACACTGCTATCGCTGAATGTGATTGCCTTTCTTTTTCACACCCTTTTACAGCTCATGGATAGCCGCTGTGCCCTGCTTCGCTCGACACTGCCGCGTCGGGATACCTTTTTTCAACACGTTGCCACACTGACCCAGTATCTGTGCTTTGACAGTTGGGTGGCTCTGATGCAGTTCATGGTGAATGGGCTGCACCTGCCTGACCCAGACGGATAGTTCACCGATCCTGCCTGCCTTCATAACACCCCTACAGAACCACC
The DNA here is from genome assembly GCA_963781885.1 of uncultured Spirochaetota bacterium. Classification (GTDB taxonomy): domain Bacteria; phylum Spirochaetota; class Spirochaetia; order SZUA-6; family Fen-1364; genus Fen-1364. Next base: position 222,327 of record CAWAHW010000004.1, read on the forward strand.
CTCCCTCCTGCGTGGCCAACCTTGGACGGGTGCTTGCTGTAAGTCCCCTTCCGCGCCTCACAACTCCGGCGGACCTCCATTCAAACTTTCTCCTCCACCAAAGTCCTAATCCCGGATTCCCACCTGGGCGCATATACGCCATAGATTCCCTCATGCCAACCAAACGTCTTTGGCCATAATGCGAATTGCTGGCGTGAGGGGCCCTTTCTTGCGTGCGCTCCGGCGGTGTGTTATTATGGAAGCGTTCGAACAGAAAGGCATAATGTTGTGTAGACATCGTGTGTGTTCCCTTCAATCCCTCCCCAAATAGACCAAGGAGGCCCCCATGAGTGCGGTATGGGCATGGCTTGTCGACGTGGCGGGACTTTCCGGGCTGGCAGGCGATGTTCGCCTCCTGCCGCAAAGCCATTGCAGCGCCTTGCGCGCGATGGAGGAATGAACCATGGCCGACCAGGTTTTCCGTCCACAGGCTTTCGAAGACGTCGAAGACGCCGGCTTGTCCGAGGCGGACTCGATGCTGCAGCGGGAAGGGGAAATGGACAAGACACTGGGAGACGCCACTCAGCAAGTGAGCATCGAGGCGGAACGGGACATGGACACCTGCCCATTCGACATGGGAATCTCACAACCCCGCGCAATCAGCCTTCTCAAACTCTGTGAGCTGTGCGCGCAGCCGGTCCCGGCCCAGATTGCCGCGACCGTCGGCACGTCCCGATGTCCTTTCCTGCTCATCCACCAGGTAACTCCGTTCAGCAAGTTTGGATACCCCCCCACGCGCGTGTGGGGGCTGGGCTACCAGGTGGACAATCTCGATGCGGGTCTCGTGCCGGTTGATTTTGCGCCTCGCAGCGAGTTCTTGGAAGTCGGTGGGTGGGCGACCGACATGAAGCTCGGCGTCGCGGCGGACGGCAGTTTCAGCCTGGATCCGTAGCTGATCCGCGCAGCCCAGACAGTGCCGGGCCTTTCCCTCCAGGGCGCCTCGGTGTCAGCGGCAATCAACAGCAGCGTATCTTTCGTGCTCAAGCTCAAACTGGATGTCCTCAAGATCATGGCCGGCCAGGTCGGCTGCGGGGCGAGATGGGACTTCGTGGAAAGAGACGAACGGATCGACAGGGCGTTGACAATGGTTCAGACGCTCATGGTCCGCGACACCACCAAGTCCCTCCACATGCAGGTACGGTCGTGGGTGCGGCGCAGAAGGAAGCTTCTCCCGGGTGGCGCGGCTCGAAGCTGGATCGTCGGGCCGCACGCCTTCACGGTCGGGCTCGAAACATGAGGGGGTCATATGTCGGATTCGCCATCTCTGGTGCAGCTGCGAGCGTTGTGGGCTCAGAATCCCGCCGCGGCAATCCTCTTTGCGCGATTGGATCCCCAGTGCATTCCTCCGGACACCGGGCAGTATGCAGCCAACCTCCAGCGCTCAATCCAATCTCAACGCGAGACTGAACAGTCGGTGAACGCGGCTCTTGGAGCCATGGGGATATTTCCGGCGGCGTCCCCCGGCGTTGGCTACGGCGCGACGGTCAATCCGGATGACCTCATGTTCTATGGAACCATGGGGCTCGTGAGGGCGCATCAGGGCAACCCTCCGACAAGCGACGCGTGCGCCGGTTGCGCCGCCGCGATCCTGAGAGGCCAACGCGACCCCATGGACGCGCTCGCCCTGGCGGGGAGCTCGATTCCCGGCTATGCCCAGTATATCCGGACAATCGGCGCGTTCCTGGGGAACGTTTCCCCGTTTCTGAGACAGATGGCATTCATTGTCGCGGCGCTCGCCGTTCCCCTCCAGGAGATCCCCGGGCTTCTCAATTTGAGCGCGCAGGATCGGCCGCAGAGTCTGGAGGAAATGTTCAACCGAGCCCTGCAATCGGCCGAGGAAGCGTTTGGCAGAAACGATTTCGGGCGCGCGGAAAAGGACCTCATGACGGCGCTCCAGGCGGCGAAACAGACACCAAGCCCGGATGACGACATCCTGGCGATCAAACACCTGCTGCTGCTTGCTTTCAAGTCGACCGTGTCCGTGGATTCCCTGTCGCTTGCCACAAGCGTGGCAGGGAATCTGGTTGAGAGCAACCGATGCCTCGCGGAGGCGGCGCGAATCGTCCTTGCCCTTTCGGTCATCGCCAAGAGCTATGGCGTGGTCCGTGAGCTCGATGAACCACTGACACGCATCATCCTCAAGCTCCTGGAGTCGGAGCTGCCAGGAGAGATCGCGCTTCCACTCCACCTTGCGGGGGCGGAAGCCCAGCTGCGTCAGGGCAACACGGCGGAGGCGGAGGATATCCTGGACAACGTGCGTGGACGTTTCACGGACGTCGACAGCCAGCTTCAGATCGCTTGCATGGATGCCTCCATTCATCGGGATAACGCTGACCGGGAAGGTGCGTCGGACATCCTGACGTGCGCGCTCCAGCACGCAGCCTCCATTGATCCGGCCCGGAGGCTCGCGGCGGTGCAGCAGCTCGTGAGCTTGTGGCCTGACGGAAAGGAGGGGCTTGCAGCCTGGCTGGACGAGCTGAAATCGTTGGCAAGCACTCTGCAAGATCCCGCGCGCAGCCTCGTCCTGGTGACATCGGCGGGCGCCCTGGTGAGAGACGGCAGAAATGAAGAAGCGGCCCATCTCGTCGCTTCGGTGGATCTGCCAAGGCTCGAGGAAATGACGCCGGACCCGATGAAGGACGTGATCCGCTCGATCCGTGAGCAGCTCGGCGCCCTGCTCCACCGCGGCGACCCAGGAAGGGACAAGACCATATAGAGGGATACGATGACCAATCCCGACACAGCGAGCGATCTTGCCAAACAGAAGCGCTACGCGGAGGCGGGCGCGGACGCACGCAAACGTGCCGTGGCCATGGAGCGTCGGGATCCTTACTCGCGATACGTCTACGAGGCATGGGGCGCGGCGGGGACATGCATGCAGCTGGCCGGAGACCACGTCGCCGCCATGGCTGCGTTCGATAAATGCCTGGGCGCTTTTGATCGGGTTCTTCAGGGGCAGGCGAATATCCAGTACATGATGAACCACGTGGCGAACTGGCCCGAGATGTTCGCCCGCGCCGCGTTTTCAGCGCTCGACGCGGGACTGCCGGAGAAGGCGCTGGAATACGCGGAAGAAGGGAGAGCCCGGCTTGTCGGCACGGTGATCGCAGCCCCTCCCGCACCGCCGAGCGTCAACCAGGATGAATGGAATGCTTACATCGCCGCGTGGCGGCGCCTCGCGTCGCGGTTGTCCGGACAGCGCGTCGGAAGTCAATCAGGTGAGATGGCCGAGCTCATGAGCGATGTCCACGACCGCCGCAGGCAACTTGTAGCGTCCGGCGTGAAGGCGGACAGCCTGAAGCTGGTCTGCCCCATCGCCCGCGCGGCGGACGTCATGGCGCGTCTCAAAAGCCAGGGTGCCGCCTCCCCCACCGTCGTCTACGCGGTGACTCTTGGCGACCGCGACATGCGTCTGGTGGCTCTATCGCGAAACGGCATTTTTGAAGTCCCAATTCCCGAGGACCGGCAAAGGCTCGTGCTCCAGGCGGCCATTTGCCTGAAGCGCGGTCTTGCCGAGGACCCGGGCGCCGACACGATCGACGACGAGTTGGGCGCGTTCCTGGAAGCGGCGGGAGAACCGTTCGCCGATTCCTTGCGCCAGGCGCTTCAGGGCAACGCGTCAGGAAGCATCATCTGGGTGCCGCACGGTGTGCTTGTCTGCGTTCCCCTGGGCGCCTTGCCATGGCAGAACGGTGTTCTGGCGGACATGGTATCGGTGCGTGTCGCCTCTTCCCTGGCCCTTGCCTGCGGAGCCCTGGACAGCAGCAGACAGGAAAAAGCTCGATCTGCCTACGTGGAGGGAAGATCCGATGCCGGGGACGCAGCGACCAAGGGCGGAGAGACGCTTTTTCCCATGGCACTCGGCGCGCAGCCGCAGCCGAATCGTCCGGCCAGCATGGACGAGCTTCGCGTAGCGATGGCCGGTCGAACTCTCGCCCTGTTCTCATGCCATGGGGTGCTCCGCCGTCTCGATCCGGTCGCCTCCTTCCTCAAGCTCGGGTTCGATTGTACCGTTGAGCAGATCCTGGCAGGGAACGTCGTCGCTCCCCGGAGCCTTCTCGTCCTCAGCACATGCAACGCGGGAACCGTGATGCAGGATGCAGTCAACGAGCCGGTGGGAATCCCCGTCGCCTTGATGGCAAGCGGGGGATTCGCGGTGGTCGGTCCTTCCCAACCGGTGCGGAGCATTGCAGGGGTCACTTTCTGTCTCCTGTTCCTGCGCGCGCTCGGTGAAGGGAAGCCGTCACCGGAGGCGGTCCAGCACGCCACTGCGGAGATGCGCCGCTTGAAGCGCGGGGAGCTTGCGGATCTGCTGTTGGCTGCCGGCCATCCCTATGCCGGGGTGATCCAATCGGACCTGGGCAGACCCGCGTTCCGCCAGCGCGCAGACTGGGCTTTCTTCACGCACTGGGGTGGCAGCTGGGAGTTGGAACGCGTTTGATTCAAGAGTCGCGCTCAGGTCCGCCGCCTGCGGGCAGGACCTTGCAGGACCAACTCACCGTTGCGTTTCCCCTGGTTGACGATGATGCAGCTTCCCTGTATATTTCTATATAGTATTTTTTATATATTGTCCTATCAAGATACATATCGGGACAATGGAGGAACGCAATGAGCGAACATCTGACAAAAGAGACTTTCACGGAGAAGGTCTTCGACTATGAGAAGAACAGCGAATGGAAGTTCGCGGGAGAGGTTCCCGCCATCGTCGACTTTTGGGCGGAATGGTGCGGCCCCTGCAAGATGATCTCCCCCGCGCTGGAAGAGATATCGAAGGAATATGCGGGAAAGCTGAACGTGTACAAGGTCAACGTGGACGAGGAAACGGACGTCGCCTCGGCGTTCGGCATCCAGAGCATCCCCAGCCTGCTCTTCATCCCGATGAACGAAAAGCCCCGCATGGCCGCGGGGGCCGTTCCCAAGGCAAGCCTCGTGAAGATGGTGAAGGACGTGCTGAAGGTCGAGTAGCCGACCCTCCCGCCGTTTCTTTTTATTCCCCTCGTTTTCCCTTGACGATGGGCGGAGACGGCAGGCAGGCCTCATCGGCAGCGCGCGCGACGTCCGACAATATGTAGGGCTTGCGCAGGAGTGCGCGGAAGCCCCTGGCCAGGTACGTGCCAGGGGCCAGATCGGTGGAATAGCCGCTCGATACGATGGCCCTGACGTTCGGGTCCAATCGACGCAGAAGCCCAAGGCACTCCTCGCCTCCGATTCCGCCGGGAATAGTCAAGTCCATGATGACGAAGCTGTAGGGCTCGCCGCTGTTGAGAGCCGCGGCATAGGCGCGCTCGGCTTCTGCTCCATCGTTAACAAGGTCCACGACATAGCCCAGGTGCTCCAGCATGCGACGCAGCAGGCGCTGCACCCCGTCATCGTCATCCATGACGAGGACGCGCCCCGCGCGCGTCGTTCCGCTCTTTGCGACTTCCGGGTGCGGTTGCTGCGGACGGAGGTCCGGGCGGGCCGGAAGAAACACGGTGAAGGTGGTGCCCTTGCCGGGATCTGAGCGGCAGTCGATGCTCCCGTGATGATTCCTGACAACGGAATAACAGATCGACAGGCCCAGCCCGGTCCCGCCCGGCTTGGTGGAGAAAAAAGGCTCAAATATCTTGTCGATGTGCTCAGGAGCGATGCCGATTCCCTGGTCGCGCACGGAAATTTCCACGTACGGACCGGCGGCCAGGCCATGATGCGGTTCGGCATCCCCCATTCTATTTGCCGCCGACAGGGTCACCACGCCCCCCCGGGGCATGGACTCAGCGGCGTTCAGCGCCAGGTTCTGGATGATCTGGCCGATCTGGCTCGCATCGGCTTCGATGGGCCAGAGATCCGGTGCCAGACAGAGCTCTGCGCGGCACTTGCTCCCCCGCAGGGTCATGACGGCGGTCTCCCGGATCAATTCAGCCGCCGATACCAGTGTCATGCCCTGGGGACTGCCCTTGGAAAGCATCAAGAGCTGCCGAGTCAGATCCCGGGCCCGCCCGGCGGCAGACTGGGCGTCCACCAGCATGGGCTGGACGGGATCGGTCGCGCCAAGGTCGCTCCTCACGAGATCGAGATTGCCGATCAGGGAAACCAGGATGTTGTTGAAATCATGGGCAATCCCCCCGGCCAGGATCCGGGCGGATGCAAGCCGCTCCTCTGCCACGAGGTGTTCCTGGGTCTTTTTCAGGATCTCAGCCTGCTGCGCCTCCTTCTTGATCGCGCCGATGAGCACTTGAGACACTGCCAGAGCCACCAGGTACGTGACAATCAGAAGGGGAAGCAAAACCGTCACGGTATTGGCAAAGTACAGGCCGGTTGCCGGGTCTATTGCCTGGCTCCATGAAAAGATTCCCAAAAAGGCGCATGTGACGACGAACCCGAGATGCACCACGAACAGGACTGTCGTGAACAACGGGCTTGTCAGAAAAGCAGCGACGAGCAGGACCAGGGGCAGGAAGCTCGCGTTCAGGGTGGATCGGATGAGGACGGCGCGGTAGCCGACCAGGACGGTGAGCATCAGCACCAGAAGAATGGCAGCCGCCTGTTCTTTTTTCAGAAAAATCATGAGGGCACTGAGGGCGGCAGCGCATGTCACGGCCAGGGCAAAGGCAAGGAAGGAACCATGACTCAGGAGGGCATAGACCGACATTACGACGCCTACTGCCAGTGCGGCGTACGTGAACCATTTCAGGACAAGCGGCCGAAACGATAGTGCCCCGGCTGCCGGGGAATCGCCGGGACTGTCTTTCCGCCGGAACCAGGGCAGCCTTGGGATCATTCGCCCATAGTTCCGCAAGCCCGTTGCGCCGTCAAGATGCCCTCCGGTTGCTGTCGTGCGACGCCCGGACCGGCGCCTGTTCGACGAGATCCTCAGCGCTTCACTCAGGTTGCCAGAAAGGCCTGACCTCGATCCTGCCGAAACGGGCCATGGAATGCTTTGCCGCGACTTCCAGCGCTTCTTCACGGCTTGCGCATTCAATCAGGTCGAAGCCGGCGATCTGCTCCTTGGTCTCGGCAAAGGGTCCATCCGTCACCGTCACCTTGCCGTTTCGCCTGCGAACGGTGACGGCCTGGTCCGCCCCGCCCAGCCGATTGCCCATGATACGGATACCCTTGCCGGAAAGAAAACAGGCCCGCAACACGTGCGGCCCGCCTGCTCAGGCCGCCATTCTCTTGTCGCTCGGTGACGGCTGAAATCGACATCTTGTTGACAAAGAAGCTGGGTGTACTGAACTTCAAGAGGGAGGCTGAAATGGCGGACTACACATTTGATGGGAGACGGCTGGCAAAAAAAAGCTCGGGGCAGAAGCTCGCGGAGATCGACAGGGACACCATACGATCCTACAACGGCGCGTTATTCGGCCAGGTGGAGAGCAAGAACCTTCGGGACTCGCACGGCAAGAAGGTCGGGGAGTTCGATGGCAAGGACGTCAAGGATGACAAGGGAAAGAAGGTCATCAGCATCAAGGACATACAGAACATCATTGAAGGAAAGCCGGACATCAACATGGCCGCCATGTGGTTCTTTTTTGTGAAAGACCGCAAGGACCACGCCGGCGTGCTGTAACGGCGCGCCTTTCTTGTCATCCGCATCGAGGACGGCGAAAAAGGCCGAGGTCAAGCGCTGATTTCTCTACCTCACGATGAGCTTCGTGCGCTGGAAGCGCAGGAGCGTGAGTGAAAGCAGCACGACGTCCACCACGGCCACGACCCCGGCCACCATCAGCAGCACCTGGTCGGTCGTGAAGGCATGGAAAAGCCCTTTTGGCAGCAGCTGGAGCAGTCCGATCAGCGCGCCGCCCAGCAGGACCGTGCCGATGGTGAGTGCCTGCTGCACCTGGCGCACCGTGGACATGCGGAGCGACAGCAGCACGCCCGCGGTGGCACCGAACGCGCCCACGAGCAGGCCCAGCAGCAGCGTCAATACCAGCATATCGATTGGATAGAACAGGAAGTGCCCCTGTCCATACGCCAGGCTGCAGACAGCCGCGCCCACGAAAAGGCCGACAACCAGCACGCCCCAGCCGTAGAGCACGACGATCGCCACCTTCCCCATCAGGATGGAGCGGTCGGATACGCGGCTCGCCAGCAGCGTCTCCAGGGTGTGCCGTTCGCGCTCGCCCGCGAAGGAGTCGGCAACGATGGACAGGATGACGAAAAACGCGACCCAGAGGACCACCACCATTTGGATCGGGCTCAGGCTCAACCAGGCAGTTTTGCCCGCGAGCGGCCAGGCGACCCCCACGATGCCGATCAGAATGGCCGGGCGAATCCATGCCCGCACGCCGCCCTGGAAGAGCGAGTCTTTCCATTCCTTCCACATGATCGTGAACATGTCGCTCATGAGTGCTCTTCCTCCATCAGCGTGAGGAATACATCCTCCAGGCTTGCCGCGCCCTTGCGCACTTCTTCCACCAGGCCTCCCTGCTGCACGATCAAGGTCACCAGGGGGGCAACCTCGCCGCTGCCGCGCAGGCCAAGGGCCAGGTGCCCATCGCGAAGCTCGACGCTTGCGACGTCCGGCCTCTGGCGCAGCAGGGCCATGAGGCCGTCCGTGAAGCCGCGCCCCGTGATCTCCGCCCGCGGCGCCCCCTGCTTGTGCCGCAATTCATCGGGACTTCCAAGGGCCAGCAATTTCCCCTGCCGGACAACGCCCACCACCGCGCAGAGCCGCTCCGCCTCGGCCAGGTTGTGGGTATTGAGGAAGACCGTCGTCCCTTCATGCTTCACCAGCGCCGCCAGGTCATCCCGCAGCGCCGCGGCCGCGACAGGATCCAGGCCGGATGTCGGCTCATCGAGAAAGACAAGCCTGGGGCGATGCAGCAGCGCGCGGGCCACTGCCAGCTTCTGCTTCATTCCCCTGCTCCAGGTCCCCACCTGGTCCCTGCGGCGATCCCACAGGTCCAGGTGCATCATAAGCTCTTTCGTTCGCGCGCGGCGCTCCGACGCCGGCAGATGGTAGATCCGGCCGTAGAAGTCGAGATTGTCCTCCGCGCTCATCCGCTCGTAGAGACCGCTGAACTCCAGGAGCGACCCCGTGCGGGCTCGTACCTGGTCCGCGTGCGTGCGGCAGTCGAAGCCAAGCACTGTTGCCTGGCCGACATTTGCTTCCAGCAGGCCAAGCAGGAGGTGGATGGTGGTTGTCTTCCCTGCCCCGTTCGGTCCCAGGAATCCGAACACCGTGCCGGCGGGCACTTCCAGGGACAGGTCGTCCACGGCACGGACGCTTCCAAAGGAGCGCGAAAGGTGCTCGGTGCGAATCGCAAGATCAGGCATGGTATTAGTGTACGGCCTTCGGCCCCTTCGCGCCATATTGGCTCTTAAGGCCAGGCGCGACCGAAGATGGCTGCCGCGATGGATCCCAGACGGCCAGCTCGGAAAAGTAGTCTCGCAAAAAGCCCCGATCCCTGGCGAGCAACCGGTCGGCATGCTCGATCGCGTGAGCGCCGATGAGGAAATCGGGCAGCACCCTGCCCTCCTGCCGCTTTTTTCGCCCAAGCATCTGCCGGAGCATCTCGCCCGCCCGGATCGAGCTGCGGAGGGTCGATGGCATGAACTCCAGTCCCCAGTCTCCGAGAAACTCATCGAAGATCTCATTGGATTCAAACGCCGGTCGGATTTCCGCAATCACGCACTCACTGACAATGAGCCGACCCTCCCGCGACGCTTTTCGAAGTGCCGCCAGGCTTGCGGATGCGCTGCCTGGATCCCCCGTCAGGATATCCAGGATCACCGAGCTATCCACCGCGGTGATCATCCGCGTACCCGCTGCAGATAATCGTCCACCGAATGCCCGCCGGGAATGCGCCCCTTGCCAAGCCATTTGCCGATGCGGTCATCCTGCTCCTTCTTTACGCCGATCAGTCGTCCTTCCACAGCGTCGAAATCCAGCACTGTGCCGGGCCGCAGACCCAGCTTGTCCCGCAGCGCCTTCGGAATTGTCACCTGGCCCTTTTCCGACATCGTCGTTTTCATACCACTAGAGTAGGAATTCCTACCAGGAACGTCAAGATTTTCGCATCCACGCTTGGACCAATGATGGCTATTTAATCCCCAGCGCGTCGTCGAGCGCTTTGCAAGAAGAGCGCTTCTTGGAAAACGCGTAGCGAGCAGAGGCATGGAATTTGCCGGCGCGTGATGTTCTTGGCGGCGCGACCATAGGATTCATACCTGTCCGAATTCCGCCAGAACCGATGTGAGCTGAGGGGTTTGCGAAGCCGGTTCTCAGGCCCTCAGCTCGCCTGCTGCCACCGATCGAAGCGGCTTGCAAGTCGTTCGGGATCCGGGCGATCCGCCGCCTTGGCGGGAAGGATGATCCGCGTCCCATCCAGCTCCTGGAGGCCATGACGGAGCATGGGACCGTCGTGTTCTTCCAGGATCTTCCTGCTGATACGTACTTCGTAGTCCGGGCTGATTCCCATGATATCAGAATCAAATGCAGCATGATGAATTTTGCAGAGGGAGAGCCCGTTCTGCACGATCGGGGTGCCTCGAACATCGTTGTCCGCAATGATATGGGCGGCGTCGAGGAGCTCATTGTGGCCCAGCCGACAGACCGTGCATCTGCAGTTGTAGGCGGTGATGACGATGTCGCGGAAAGCGCCTTGGTGAAGACGTTGCCGTGTCTGCGTCCACGCGTAGCGACGCAAATCCAGAGGAGAAAGGTCAATCGCGGCGGGATCTGCGTCTGGACGAAGGTCGGCGTAGGCCGGATCCATTGCAGCTCTGACGAGAAGTGACTCCGGTTGGTCTTCGAGGATAATGACCGGCCAGATCGCCTGGTAGTTGTGCTGCCGCACCTCCCTGAAGTAGACCAACGGCGTTCGAGTCCGGCAGGCCTCTCGAAGGCCACGGTTGTCCCGGTGATTTGGATCGATTCCCCGATAGGCGTATGTCAGGAGTCCATCATCAGCGATGTCATCCAGCCGGTAGGGACCGTTGAGGGCAGTGGTGATGGAGAGAGGGACTGTAAAGCCTTGCGGAAACCAGATACCCGACGCGCCCTTCAACGTGATTCGCCGACCCTGATATATGAATCCTTCGTTGAGCTCTGCACCTGGAAGAATGCCGCCGTTTGCAGCTCCTCTTTCGCGAAGCCAGCTGAAGACGGCCAGACGGATATCGAGTTCCGGCACTTTGCGACCTCTTTGATTCTTGTAGCGCGAATGGCAGCCGTGCGGCAAGTCACACGAGACTTCGCCGGAACTACGGTAACCTCCGCGTGAGCGGGCGCAGGCCGGCGCGCGACCGAATAGGGAGCGCGCATTCCGAAGGCGGTCCGAGCCCGACGTGCGACCGAGTAGGGAGCGCGTATTCACGAGAACGGAACCCCCGCAGCACGCGACCCGCCCGCCGCGCGAAACGGGCCTCGTCGCGGTCAGGAAACGGCCGTCGGGCGGGGCACGCCCAATTCCCCAGTATAGAAGGGAGAGCCCCTTCTATCTCTAGTTTGGCTCATTCCTCATATGCCTGAAAGCCGTCAAATCCCGTCTTTGTACACATCCCTGCGATGCCCGATTTTGAGAACAAGCACCGACGAGTTACTGAGGCGGTAAATTATCCGATAGTCGCCAACACGGACGCGGTACAAGTTAAGGCGGGCTTCCAGTTTTACAGCTCCCCTTGGCCGGGGATATGTTCCCAAGGCTTCCATGGCGTCGAGAATCCTTATTTGTGCTGAACGAGGAAGCCGCCTGAGTTGCCTCCGCGCCGACGGAGCAACGACTACCCCATAAGTTACGCGGGAACCTCAGAGCCCCAGTTCTTTCCTGAGCTGTGCAGCGGAGATCGTACCCTTTCGGGCTGCTTCTCTGAGTGCCTTTTTTGCATCCTCGATATCCTTCTTGTCCTCGATCGCTTCCAGCGTCCTGACGTCCTCAAGAGGAACGATCGCGGCGACCCGTTTGCCCCGGCGAGTGAGGATCACCCTCTCTTTGCCGAAAGCGGCGCGATTGATCGCTTCGGAAAAACTCTCTCGCAATTCCACCGTGCTCATCTCTCTGATCACCCTCGGTTTCCTCCAACTTCCCCAAATGTACATTTAAGGAAGCTGGGCCTGGACAAGCCCCACGACAGTATTCTCTCCCTGGTTCGGTGCAGCTGCCTCCTCATTCAGAGCACTGGACAACGACCTTGCCCACGTTGATCTCGCCCCGGGCAAACGCCTCAAAGGCTTGCTGCAGGGAGACGGGATCGAAAGGAACTATCCTGGTGATCTCGGCCTTGAGCTTCCCCTCCTCGGTCCATTGAACGGCCCGCTCGAGACCCTGGATGACACTCGCTCGGGCTTGTGGATTCTGGAACTCGGGATCCGTCGCATATCTTCCAAGGTCGCCGATGACCATCCTGCCCCCTCGTGCCTCGACGACGGAGGACAAGTCTGTCGACCCGAATTGCTTCAACTGCCGGGCGGTTCCCAGGCGGATGTATTCGCCACCCGAGGCAATCACCGCCGAAGACTGCTGGTAGGACGATGGCGAGTTGGTGGAGTCATAGACCACGTCGACGCCCCGCCCGTCGGTCAGCTTGAAGATTTCCTTCGCCACGTCCTGCCGGGAATAGTCGATGACGTGATCGACGTGAAGTCGATGCAGGAGCTCTATCGTGGCTGCCTTGCCAGCAGACCCGATGACCTTGAGCCCATGGATCTTGGCCATCTGGACCGCAAAGTGTCCGAGGCCGCCGCCCGCGCCGGCAATGTAGATCCACTTGCCGCGGTGCCGCTGGATGTCGCCGGACAGGATCAGGCTCTCGTACGCTGTCAGGAAAGCAATCCCGAAGGTGCTGGCTTCGGTCGCGGGAACACGGCCACGGGGTACGATCCTGTCGGAATGGCTTTTGACCACCGCGTACTCGGCGAAACATCCTCCTTTGCTGATGCCGCCGAGAACCGGATCGCCCACCTGCAGCCCGCGAGGGCCCTCACCACCCCGCTTGACAATGACCCCGCTGTAGTCGAACCCCAGAACATAGGGGTCGGGAAGCTGGAAGATATTTCTCCTCGCCATGAGCGGATCCATCTTGTTGATCGACGCATAGTCCACCCGAACAAGAATCTCGTCGGGGGCCAGGGACGAAATAGTCTTCCGTTGAAGACTCACAGGATCTCCTTCGTGCGAGATCGCAAGTGTATTGAAACTCAGGGGCAGCTGGACCTCTGCGATTGGTAACGATTGATCTGGATGGGAAGCTGGCATTTTCTTGTCTCCTTGGGTTCAAGGTACTGACTTGACTTCATACGATCCATGTTCCAAAGTCCAAACTATCGTCGAGATAGTCCAGGAGGACTCGTGGATCCACTTTCCGATGTCATTTCGCTCCTCAAGCCGAATAGTTTCACCTGCAGCGGTTTTGATGTCGGTGGGGCGCACTCGGTGCAGTTCCCCCGGTTTGAAGGCGTCAAGTACTACGCACTGGTCTCGGGTCAGCTCTGGTTATTGGTGGAAGGGACATCGGAAGCGATCCGGCTTGCTGCAGGAGACTTTGTCCTGCTGACCGGTGGACATACGTGTCGCCTGACTTCGGACCCGTCGTTGCCCGCCACCGATATTGCGGTCTTCAAGTCGATGATCCAGCATAACGGTGACATTGTGACTCTCAACGGGGGCGGAGACTGCCTGACCCTTGGAGGACACTTCCTTCTCTCCGGATACCATGCTAATGTCCTCCTCGATCTCCTTCCTCCCGTCATTCACATCCGCAAAGAGTCGGTCGATCCTTCATTTTCATTGGTCCCTCGATCTCTTGATGCATGAGCTCCGGACCTCCCGACCCGGCAGCAGCCTCGTGGAACAGCACCTCGCCTCCCTGATCCTGATCCAGGCCCTGCGGGTCTACCTGTCTGAAGACTCCCGGAGCATTTCCGGGTGGTTGTTTGCTCTTTCCGATGAAAAGATCAGCCGCGCGCTGATCGCCATCCACGCTGACCCGGCCCGACGCTGGACACTCCAGGAATTGGCCGCGATGGCGGGAATGTCCCGTTCTCTTTTCGCCCAGAGGTTCAAAGCGACGGTTGGTACCTCGGCCATGGAATATGTGACCCGATGGCGGATGTTCAAGGCAACGGAACGGTTGCTGGACTTCCACGATCCAATCGCTGAGATTGCACCGTCTCTCGGCTACGAGTCGGAGAGTGCCTTCAGCGCTGCCTTCAAGAGAGTCCTGGGGTGTTCCCCACGACAGTATGTGCGCACTCATTCCAGGCAGAAGGCCCTGGTCGTTGACGATGGTGCGGGGGCACTTGAAATGCCAGGGCAGAACGGATAATCCTACACGCAACAGGGAGGAGATACAGATGGGAAACAAGGATAGGAAGAAAGACAAGAAGAAGCCGAAGAAGACCGCGACGAAAAAGCCGGGCCCTTCGAGCGTGAAGTAGCCCCGACCCCGCCCGCCGCGGCCCACGGCCGGCTTCGCGGCAAGGGTTGACCCGCGGGCGGGGTCACGGTCAGTGTCGGCCTGTGCGGGCGGAGGGCGACCCGGCCAGGCGCCTCAAGCCCATCCGCCCGTCACGGCGCGGCGCATTCGAGGGGGACGGGCACCCCGGCCCCTGCCCTCCTCCGCGGTTGCGATTACCCCGCAAGCTCCTGCGCTTTCCACATCTCCGCCATCTTGTCGCCCTCCAGCCTGATGAGCCAGATCACACGGGATTCACTATCGATGTCCGGGCACGCTCCCCGGGTCGTGCTGTGCACCGCCACCCTGTCCCCTTCGCTGAGGATCGTCTCCACGCCGATGTGGAAGTCGGGGCACTCCGCGCGCGTCTTCAGGAGCTCGGCAGGCACATCCTGCGCGCCACGGATCAGCACGTTCGAATGATCCACCCAGTGCGGGTGGAGGATGTCGTGGATGCGGGAGATGTTGCCGGTATTCCACATCTCGAAGTATCGACGCACCACCGACTTGTTAATTTCGGGATCCGATACCCGGGAAACGGCGCGTCGCGCGCGGATCGGCCTGATGAGGAACGCCGTGACGAAAAAGCCCGCCGCGGCAAAACCCGATGCCATTCGGAGCGCCACGGTGATCCCGCGCATGAATGCATCGCCAAAGCCGGTCGTTCCATGGGCCGTTGCTCCGAAAACCGTGACCAGTATCGCCAGGCCGATGGACCCTCCAACGGAAATCATGGTCTGCGCAAGACCCGACGCCGCGCCTGACTCCTTGCGCTCCACGCCCGACAGTGCCGTCACGTTGAGGGGCATGATGCAAAGCCCCGACGCAAGGCCGATGAGGGCCAGCGGACCGAGCAGACCGCCGATGTACGTGCTTGCAGGGGACAGGAAGGTCAGCCAGAAAAGACCGGCGGCTTGCACGAACGTCCCCGTCAGGATGAGACGCCACGGTTCCCACCTCTTGAGAAGGCGCGGCACCACGCGCACGGTGACCAGGATCATTGCCGCCAGGGGCAGGTACGCCAGCCCCGCCTGCAGCGGGCTGAGCCGCAGCACGCCCTGGAGGAACTGCGTGGAGAAGAAGAAGGTCCCGAAGTTGCCCGCGATGACGAGGAGCAGCGCCAGGTAGGCGCCGACCCGCCTGCGGTCGGAGAACAGCCCGAGGGGCAGCAGGGGCTCGGCCGTCCTCTGCTCGTGCCGGATGAAGAAGCCCAGGAGCACGACGGCAAGCGCAAACGCGGCCAGGGCGAGCGGGTTGCCCCAGCCGGACGATGCCGCGCGTATCAGGCCGAAGACGAGCGACGTCATTCCCACGGTGGAGGAGACGGCCCCCGGCAGGTCGAACCTGCCCTCGCGCCGCTCGGTTTCCTTGAGAACGATCGGCACGAGGACGACAAGCGCGATGCCCACCGGCACGTTGACAAAGAACACCCATCTCCAGGAGAGCAGCCCCGTGAGCACGCCTCCCATGGTGAGGCCGATGATGCTCCCAAGGCTTGCCGCCGCCGAGTAGAAGCTGAGGGCGCGATTGCGCGGCTGCCCTTCCGGGAAGCTCGTCACCAGGAGCGCCATCGTGCTGGGAGTGGCGAACGCCGCGCCGACGCCTTGGAGCACGCGCGCCGCCAGGAGCAGCCACGCGTTCGGTGCCAGGCCGCCCAGCGCCGAGGCCGCGGTGAACAGGACCAGGCCGGTGAGCAGGCTGCGCTTGCGCCCGACGATGTCGCCCGACCTTCCCCCGAGGAACAGGAGCCCGCCGTAGGCGAGCATGTACGCGTTGACCACCCAGGCCAGGCCGACGGCGGAGAATCCCAGTGCCTGCCGCATCGACGGCAGTGCAATATTGACGATGCTCATATCGATGCCGATCATGAGATAGCTCGCCACGATGATCCCGAGGATCACGCCCTGCCGAGCCTCCCTGGTCGATGTTTTCATTTCCATGTGTGTCTCACCTCCGTGATGAGTCCGTTATTCGGAGTGTATCTCCGTTTAGCGAATGGAATATACGGAGGGGTCCTCCGATAGTCAACACGAAAGGTTGATTGGTATATTATGAGAGCGATGAGTGAAAAAGCCGATCGTCCGCTTCGCGCCGACGCCCAGAAAAATTATGCGCGCCTGATCGACGTGGCAAACAGGGTCTTCATGAAGAAGGGCCCGGACGCGTCACTGGAAGAGATCGCACGCGTCGCGGAAGTAGGCATCGGCACGCTCTATCGCCACTTCCCGACCAGGACAGACCTCCTGCAGTCGGTGTACGCCGAGCAGATCGAGGCCTTGATTGCCCGAGCCTACGAGCTGCGTGACAGTTTGCCTCCCCGGGAGGCGCTGCTCTCGTTCCTGGACGCCGCGGCGGACCACATGACGAACTACAAGGCCTTGAAGGCCTGTCTCATCACGGCAGGGGAAGGCGCCGCGAAATCGCACCAGCAGTGGGCGCCGCGCCTGTACGAAGCTGTCGGCGCCCTGCTGGCTGCCGCGGAAAAGGCGGGGGCGGTTCGCGGCGGACTCGAGCCCATGGATCTCATGAAGCTCATCCATGCCATCACGGTGGCAGCGGAGAAATCACCCGACAGCGCGGCCCAGGCGAAAAAGTTGCTGGGCATCATGACCGACGGCCTGTTCAAGAACACATGATGCCTGTATAGGCGCGGGCGGGGCACGCCCGGCTCTACCAGGCTTAGCGGGGCTGCATGCCCGCGGTCTGCGCGAGGTGCGCCGTGACCTCAGGGGAAAGGTTCAGCGCGGCAGCGAGCTGCGCCAGGTAGTCCGTCTCCGCGGGCGTGTCCACCTCGATCGCAAGGAGGGAGGCCGCGTACAGCTTCGCGGCAAGCTCGGGGTTGCCCCGGGCGGCCGCCACAAGCTCCGTGGTGTCCAGCGGCTTTGCCATTTCCGCCCTGAGAAAGTCCAGGCCCGCCTTTTCCTCGCCGGATTCATGGATGGCGGCAAGGATGCGGCTCATCTCTGATTCGTCGATATGTCCATCCGCCTTGGCGGCGCTGATCATTGCCTTGAGGACGAGCTCGGAGTGCCGCTCCAGCTCTGCCCTTTCCGCGTCGGTCTGCGGCGCCCGGTAGGCGGGCGGCGCATCCTGGCCCTGGAAGTGGCCATTGTTCTTGAGCGCCTGCCACGCCATGAGGCCGAGCATCGTCACGGCTCCGCCGCCGATGCCGCCCCTGATGGCGCCTCCCAGCCCCCTGCCCGACCCCATGACCGCGCCGGCCAGCGCTCCTATGCCTCCGATGGCCAGGTTCTGGTTGCCGCCCATCATGCGACCGGCCTGGTTCAGCATGTTTCCCATCCTGTTCGTGGAGGATTGGCTGACACCCGATTGGAGGAATGATCCAAGCATGTTTCCAAAGTTCATGTCTGTGTCCTTGCCGATGATCGTACGGCGGGGCGCACCGGGCTGTCAACGGCAGACGAAATATGAGTGCTCCCTACCACGCGCGGGGGATCCTGTAGAGAACGAACTTGTTCCGAGAGCCACCAAAATATGCCAGGATGTAAACAGTCGCGTTCGGATCGGCGGCGACGAGCTGGAGATTGGCGTCATCCTCGTATCGAAGACCGTAAAGGCGGACGAGGTCCCCCTTCTTGTTTCGGATTCCAAGGACAGAACCATCTTCCCACGAATAGAAGTTGCCGAACCGGTCAAAAAAGCAGGTCTGCGGCCATGACAGGTCCGGAATCGAATCTTCCGCAAGACGATCCCTTCTGTTGCTGTTCCAGAAATCGAGAATGCGCTTCGAAATACGAGCCAGTGGTTTGCCGTCGGAAATCAGGACGCCGTTCTTGTCGAACACGAGCTTCCTGCTTCGCGCTTCCTTGCCTTGAAGGAAGCTTTTCGTTTCATCGGCGCCTCGAAACACAGGCTCTTGAGCACGACCAGGAAAGAATTGAAGGCTCGAATAGCCACCCTTGTCCGGATTTTCCGACAAAATCAGGTCACCGGCGATCAGCGTCGGAAAGAATACAGCATCGTCCATCCTCCGCTTTGTCGCACTGTCTTCCCAGGCCGCGCGTATGTCGAAAACCATCTGTCGCGTCGCAAGATCGAGGACCTGGAGCGTCCGCGGCGGCTGTTGCCCGAATCCGATCAGCCGGCCCGCATCGAAGGCGAGGAAGCACGTGAAGATGTCGAACCCTGGAGAGAACGATTCTATCCGCCCGTCTTTCCTGATCTCCGTCGTTCGGTGGTTGTTGGCGTCGGCAATATAGACATTGCCGTCCGCGTCTGCGGCAATGGCGACGGGAGTCCCGATGGCGTCTTCTGCCGTGCCCATCTCGTATTCACCCGCTGCCTCATCGATGAGACGGGTATCTATCGCGCGGGCACTGGTGCCGACGAGCGCCAGGACGAGCACAATCACGGCAGTCTTCATGGCGACGCCTCCCAGTCGACGGTAGCTGAGACGTTGAGAAGGGATTCGACTACCCAACCGCAAAGCCCCTCCGGCAGCTTTATCCTGTACCAGATTTTGTCCGGAGAGTCGGCGACCGACCTGTCACGCCAACGAGCCTGAACGGTCACCGCGGCGCCACGCGGAAGGTCTGCCAGGGAAGGGGATGATTCCAAAGGGAACCTCCGCAACTTGACTCCATCTTGCGCGACAACTGCCGCGACGGAGCGATATCCCCAGGTTCGCTCGTGGCGCACCAGCGAGTAGAGTCCCCTCGCAGGGGAAGCGACAAGCTCGAAAACCACCCCATCGGCGTCCACGGCGACTCCGCACGATCCGGCGTTCAACAGGACAGTGCCGAGGACATCGCCTTTTCCAGAAAAGGCCCGCACGACATTCGATTGCAGAAGGTAATAATTCCCGTCCCTGTCGAACCCCATGAGACGGCTTGCCCCCTCGGTATACGCAGGGCCTGAAAGGTGAATGTTGCGTGCTTTGAAAAGGCGAAGCAGGAGATCGGGGTTGCGCGTGAAAACTCTTTCCCCGTCCATGAGCATTCCCTCGGGATTGACCCAGAGGCCTCTCCTGTCGACTTCATGCGCACGGATGAAGGCAAGAGTGCCGTCGTGATTGCGGTACGTTGCCCGCGCACCGGGCCGCAAGGGAACCTCAAGACTGAAAAGCCAATACTGGTGGGCGGGCCTGTAGTTTGCCCGCGCGGGCGCGGAAACATCGAGCTCGCCAATGAGAAGATCATCGCCATATGCATAGTATTTCGGATGTGACGGGTCCGAAGGAAAGGGATAGGCGGCCGCGTCGCCGTGAAAGAGAACAACGCCGCCCGTGGGATCCACCACGGTGAAGCTGCCGTCACCGTCCTGCGCGCCCTGGATGATCCGTCCGTCCATCGCGAATGCGTCGCCGAACGAAATGTCACCCAGGGGAAGCTTCGAAACGGTCGGAACCAATGCCTCATCGAGCTGAATGACGCGCTCATTTGCCGGATCATGAACAAGAAGCGTTCCGTCCGAGGTCCCGAGCATCCCATCGACCTGAACGGGTGCCTGCATCTCTGCCGGCGGAGTGTACCCGAGCTGGGTCGCATCATTGCCGAAGGTGAAGGTGCGGACAATCGTGGATGGCCCCGGGAAAGCCAGCGGGGTCCCCGTGTCCCTGAGCTGCCAGGCTCCGCCCAGGTCTTCGTTCTCTATCGCAACGGCGCTGCGTACCGTTGCGACAAGGCCCCCGCTGGTTGCCGCCTGATAGGCAGTCTGCGTGAATGAGGCTCCTGGCAATACGCCGGTTTTCGGAAGTGCAAGGATTTCCGCGAGCTCTCCCTGCGCGGTGGGAAAATGTCGACAAATGACAACCCCGCCGCCATTCGGCTGAAGAAAGCCAAAGGCGGACAATGCCGGCACACCATAGGTGTCGGCCTGGTTGTACGCCCTCCGCCACTTCATGTCGCCGGTGGGCGAAAAGCGAGCCAGCCATGCCTGGAATTCGGACGCTGACAGAATGGCTCCCGGGCCGCAGACGAAGAGGTCTCCCGCGGAATCCTGGACCATCCCGCGGGGACGCATTTCGCCTCGCGGGTTGTCAAAGATCTTCTGCCATGCGAGCTTTCCATCGGGTTGAATTTTGCAGAGCAGCAATAATCCGTTTTTGCCGGCGAAGGTCGTTCCGACGACTGCGAACCCACCATCCAAGAGCTGGACGATGGCATCTGCCGAGCATCTCTGCACCGCCGATATCGGCTCGACGCTCTCAATGTTCGTCCGCCATATCACGTCACCGTTCGACGTTAGCCTCATGACAAACGCTTGCGAGTATTCGGAGTTCGGCGGAGAGAAGATGCCGCAAAGAGCATAGCCATTGTCCGTGGTCTGCGCGAGACCGTTCACCTGGATGTTGCTCCCCAGGCAATACTCCTTTGCCCACAACAGCGCGCCGTTGCCGTCGACCTTGACGACGTAGGCAGACCCGCCGCCGTACGAGATGAGCCCTCCGCCGAAAATCACGGCACCGCCGTCTCTCGTCGAGACGATACTGCACGGTGTGTTCACGTAGACGGTAGTGAAGCGCCGTTCCCATAGCGAGTGACCCTGCGCATCGATCTTCCCCAGCCAGGTCTGATTCCCCTGGCCCACGAGAGACGGCGCCGAACCCAGGAGGAGGAATCCTCCATCCACCGCCTGGACGATCGACGTGATGTCGTGCTCTGCCAGAGCCGGGAGGGCACTCTGCAACGTGATGTTCCCCGACTCATCGGTCAAGATCAGGGAAGGACGACCCTTGGCACCCGACGCCAAGGCAGGGCCTCTCCCGATGAGGGCGTAGCCGCCTTTCGCGCGCTGGGCAACCGCCGTGAACGCCCCGCCATTCCTGTCCGCGAAGCGAAGAATGCAAAACGGCAGAGCCGGCGCCGGCGAGGATATGCTCTCCTTTCCCATGGCAATCCACCCCACCTTGTACCAGAAGCCAGTCCCCCCGACGGACGCATGATCGTCAAAAGATGTCTCCTTGATGGGGTCAGCCGTCAGGCGGCTGAAAATGCCTTCGGGCGACGCGGAGCGGTACACAAAGTAACCTTCGGCGCCATTGACAGGATCCCATGCGATTCTGTTCAAGCCAGGCGGACACGCGACGGCGGTGATTTCATCCAGTCGGGCGACGCCCGTGACCCCGCTGGCGGCCCCCGCGTTCGCCGAAACGAGCGAAAACACCAGCACGAGAAAAAGCGTTGCGATTCGTGATCTCATCATGGATATACCCGCTGCACCGTGAGGTCGACGTCTCGTGGTTTCTGTTCCGGCGACGGCTTTGGAGGCAGAGGCGGACGCGGGTCGAGGTCCTGGGCGGCCACCGGTTGTGAACTGAAATGGATGTCCGCCGGCAGGGCGTCCGTGGGCTCCGTTGCCACCTTGTCGCCCTGGACCAGGAACGCGTCGTCGGCCCCTGGCAGCGATCCATCGCCCCGCAGCTTGAGCACCCACGTACACGTCTGGCCAGCGGAGTAGTAATTCGTGCTCGTGCAGACCGCAAATCCACCGTCGGAAGTCTGAATCGGGTCGAACGGGGCTTCCGGCGCAATACCGCGATATCGCCTCTCCCATTGTATGGCGCCGCTCGCATCGAGCTTGAGGATCGCGGCATCGCTTCCGTCCCTGGCCGGGGTTCCCGTGGAGAGGACAAAACCGCCATCAGTGGTCTCCTGGACCGGTGATGCCTGCCAGCCAGGAAGGGGAAGGTCGTATTTCTGTTGCCACGAAATCGCGCCATTCGCGGAAATCTTCAGAAGCCACAAGATGAGGGGCGCCTCGCCATTGTCGGTCTTTCGCAATCCGGCGCTTATGATTGCCCCTCCTCCCCGGGCCGACGCGACGCCACCCAGGGCCTCATCCGTTGGCCCACCCACCGTCTCTTGCCATTCGATCACGCCGCCCTCCTTCAGCTTGAGGAGCCAGAGGTCGGCGCTTCCTGCTCCCGGAATCTCCGCGCTTCCGCCAAGAAGGTACCCGCCTTCAACGGGACAGACGGCCACGGAGCTCCCCGTGGTCAGCCTCCTCCCACCGGCCTGATCACGAAATGCCTCCTGCCATTCCACGGCGCCATTTGTCGTCAGCTTCACCACCCAGAGGAAAAGGGATTCGGTTGAGTTCCCCGGTTGCACACTCGTGCATAGAATTGAGCCTCCATCCGGCGTCTGACGGATAGCGCCGCGCAAAGAAGTGTCACGTGAAAAGCAAATGGTTGATTTCCAGGACATCGTCCCGGCGGAATCGATCTTCATGACCCACTGTTCGTCAAACGTGGAATCGACGGTCAGGCTGACGCCAAGGATGAGAATCCCTCCGTCAGTCGTGCGGTCGACGGAATATGCATCGCAGGAGCTTGCGCTGAGGTAGCTCCCCTGCCAAATGGCATTTCCGTCGGGTCCAAGACGCGCCGCCAGCAAGGCGTGCCGACTGCTATCCTCGCTGGACGTGATCCAGACGGCGATTGCGTCGCCGTTGTCGAGGGAACAGATGAATCTCCCCGCGGAGTACGCACGGCCCCCCAGGCATCGAGCCCATACGGCTTCCGTAGCGGGCCCACCGATCATTGTCTCCTTGCCATTCACGAGGGAGCTCACGCGATATTCGCAGGGTGCATCGGCCGGAAGATCGGTATCCACAAAGCTCGTCTCATGCAGAGGGCTGCCGTTCAGCTTGAGAGGCTCGCCCCCGTGACCGACGGCGCGGTAAACGTTGTAGCCGGCGGCTGACGGCTCTGCACCCCATGCAAGAGAGGCGCTCCCGGATGCGTAGGCCAGCGTGACTCCCGGCTGCGCAGGAGAGGAAAATGCCTGCGGGGATGCTACACACACGATGAAAAAGAGAAAAATCACGACAAGCCCATGGAAGCGGAACTTTTCAGCCATAGTTGTTACCCCCGGAGAATCTCGCTCATTACTTTCTGCTGTCAGAACGTCGGTGAACACGAAGCCGTTCCGTTCCGCCGTCTCGCCGATCGCGACAGGAATGGAGTGCGCGAATTGGGCGCGTCAACGGCCGCGGCGTGGAGCTCACCGCGTTCGGCACACAGCCTCAAATAAATGTATAGATCATTTCAGAGCCACGGGTAAAGGGCAAAGTGCCATACCAAGCGTACGGGCCCGGCCGACATCTCAGGCGGGGCAGCCCGCACCCGCCCGGCGCTTTCAACTTTTCCGCGCCCACGATCTTCACTACATTACTTCCTCATGGCAACCTCAAGAGCTCAACGCGTACCTGAGTTTCAAGGACAACGCCCGACAGGCGATGGAGTTCTACCATACCGTCTTCGGCGGCAAGCTGGTGATCAGCACATTCAAGGAGTTTCACGCTTCGAAGGATTCCAGCCAGGACAACCTCGTCATGCACGCCGACCTGCAGGGCGACAACGGGATCAGTCTTCTATGCCTCCGACACCGTCAACCCGGCGGAGTACCGTCCCGCGAACGGCATCAGCATGTCGCTGGGCGGCGACAACGAAAAGGAGCTGACGGGGTATTTCAACAAGCTCAGTGCAGGCGGGAAGGTCACGATGCCCCTGGCCAAAGGCGCAGTGGGGAGACTCATTCGGCATGCTGGTCGACAAGTTCGGCATCCCCTGGATGGTGAATATCGCCGCGCCAAAGTAGGCCGCCCGCCTACCCTCCCCGCATCTCCTGCACCATCGCGCGGGCGCCTTTCATCACGCCCAGCACGCCGCCGCTGCTCTGGCTTTGCGACCCGGCGAACCACAGGTTCGGGATGGGCGTCTCTGTAGCTCGGATTGGGCCGGTTCATCACGGGGGCGATGCCGCCGAAGGAGTGATGCTTCTGACGGACACGTTGGCGGAAGTCGGCGGGCGTGACGATGACCCGGGTGCTCGTTGCGGCGGCGATGCCGGGCACGTGCTTCTCCGCACAGGCGACAAGGTGGTCCGCGTATCGCTCCTTGCCTTCTTCCCAGTCCGCGCCCTGGATCGTATTCGGCGCGACAGTGTAGATCGTGACCGCCGCGCATCCCGGCGGCGCCATCCCGGGGGAATGGCGGGACGGGATGTAGAGGACAAAGCCGTCCGCGCCGTCGTGGTAGCGGCCCGCGCGTATGTCGCGGACCCCCTGCTCCACGTCGTACCTGCCATAGTAGTAGCAGAGCGCCGACGGCTGGGCCGGCTCACGGTCGAGCCCGAGATGCACCATGAAGACGGATTCCATCTGGACCTGCCCGTCCACGACTGCCCGATAATCGCCCGGAAGCTGGTCCGCACCCAGCAGGTCGTAGAATGTCTCGCGCGCGCCGGCAGTGGAGACAACGAGGTCGGCGGGCTCGCTCTTCCCGTCCACCACGACACCGGTCGCCTTGCCCCCTTCTGTGGTGATCCGCGTGACCGCCGCTGAAGTGCGCACCGCGCCACCGGCGGCCGCCAGGGCATCCAGCGCCGCCTTCACCAGGGAGCCGCATCCGCCCTTGATGTACCGGTAGACGGCCCGCGGCCCGGGCCTCTCACCGCGTTCGGGGTTGCGCGCGTCGAACGCCGACTCCAGGTTGAGCAGCGGCACCCCCAGGGCCGGGAACTCACTCGGAGTGACCATCATGTCGGCAAGGATACCGGTGTACACGGCGCTCAGCTTGGGGGATTCGAAGAAATGCGCCATGAGATCGGCGGCGGACTGTGAGCCGAATTGCTTCACGAGCAGGAAGTTCAAGGCCATTCGGAGCTTGTCCAGCGCGGCAGCGTGCCCATCGCGAATCTCCGCGCGCCGGTTGAGGGTCACAAGCCGGTACATCCTCCGGTAGAAGCGGTAGTACCGATCGAGACCGCGCGCGTCGTCGGGGAACAGGCGCCGCAGATGGTCTTTCCGCCACATCGCCCCCTGGTAGTCTGACGGCCGCCAGAGCGCAAAGTCCGGAAAAACGATGCCTCGGTCACTCGGCTCCGTGGCCAGGGCCCGGGCGCGCGCGTCAGGCACGCCGATTTCTTCGAGGATGCGCGTCCCGATCTCATCAGGGCCAAAGCCCTCCAGGAGAAGCGGACCGAGGTCCCACGAGAATCCGTCCTGAGTAATCGTGGCTGTCACGCCGCCGGGCTGGGGATACTGCTCGTAGACGGTGACCTTGTGGCCCTCCCGGGCCAGGTAGGCGCCCGCCACCAGGCCCGCCATGCCCGACCCGATGATCGCGACCCGCTTCTGATTGACTTCCATCGGCTATATCCCCATCTCTTCGAGCTTCTTCCTGTTCTCCGCCGCCTTCTGGGGAGTGAGATCGAACCTGCGCCAGAAGACAATGGTCATCGACAGCACCAGGAGCGCGGGCACGATGGCGGTGTGTATCCGAATCCCGACGATCATCAGACGCCAGCCCCCCGGGTTTGCGGCCTGCTGACCAGCCAGCGTGGGGTGTCCCACCACGAATCCCGTTGCGATGTGCGCCAGCGCGATCACGAGCGCTTTGAGCGCCTCGCTGAACCTCGCGATGAAAGTCTGGAAGCCGTAGTAGATCGACGGCTCGCGCTTGCCTGTCCTCACCGCCGCGTCGTCCAGGACGTCACCCATGGTGGGCGGATCCATGAACCACTGTCCGCCAAGGCTTACGCCAAAGAGGGCGAGCGTCGCCATCCACTCCCACCGCGTGACGGCAAACGCCATGGGGATGAAGGAGGCGACCATCAGGAAGCCCGCGATGATGCTCATCTTCTTGTTGTCGTTCACCTTCTGCGAGATCCTCACCCACAGCGGGGTGGAGACCAGTGCGCCGGCAAGCATCGAGCCCATGATGAGCGGGAGACTCCGGTTGGTGGGGTCGTCCAGGATGTAGGTGATGACGTAGAGCGCAGATGCGTTGACCAGTGCCACGGCGGCCTGGTAGCCGAAGAAGAAGAGGTACTTCACCCGCACGATCCGGTTGGCCAGTACCTTGCGCGCAACCGTGAAGAACGGCTGGTTGGCTTCGCCCGCACGGGCCTGGTTGCGCGCGTACTCGGCACGCATGCGCTTGTTCTCATAGACGCCGGGGAGAATGAGCGCGAACAGCAGGAACCCGCCGGCAAAGGAGACAAGCGCCCCCAGCCGGTAGCTCTCGGGATGGTTCTGGTTCACGATCATCCCGGTGATCACGAAGGCAAGGACGAGGCCGAGTATGCCCAGGAGCGTGCCCCAGCCCTGGACGGCGCGCCGTTCCTCGGGGGTGCGGAACTTAACCGGGAAGAGCGATACCGAGTTGATGTCGTAGAGCGTGTAGAAGGTGTCGAACAACAAGAGCGCCCCGATATACCACGCGAAGATCTTCCACGTGTCGTGCGGCGCGTGCCAGGCAAGCGGCACGAGAAAGATGAGGAGGTAGGAGAAGATCCAGGGGATGCCGCCGATCAGGATCCATGGGAAGCGGTGCATGTGTGTCCGCTTCTGCCAGGGCATCTTGAGCTTCTCCATCAGGTAGCCCGCCAGAGGTGCGTTGATCACGTTCCAGGTAGAAAAGACGAGAAACGCCACTAACGCGAGCCCCGACGGGAGCCCGATGACGCTCTCATAGTAGAAGAACGTGTACAGGCCGAAGGCAGAGGTGAACCACTGTGAGAACATCTCTCGTGAGCCGAAGCTGGCATGGATCAGCCGGGAGTTCTCGTAACGTTGCTTCATCGACACTGTCTCCTTTTATCGGGCATGCTATCATCCGATCGGGTCGACCGCAAACAAAATCCGTTCGGCGCAAGGGGGAAAATGTGCAAAAAGAAATCACGTCTGCCGGCGATCTCCTGGATGCTCGCGGCAGGCTGGTCGCGAGTGGCTGGGCGCGGAAGCCTCTCCTGCGCTACGACCGCGGCAGGGTTGCCGCCGGAGCGCTCCGGATCAAGGAGTGGGACTACTACGAGATCATCAACCCCGACTACGGCATCGTCCTGCTGGTCTATGACATCGGCTACCAGGGCAGGGCGGTAGTGAAGTGGATGGACTTCCGGGCCGGAACCTTTGAGGAGAACGGCCCGACACTCTGGTTCACCCGCGGCGGCATGGGCCTGCCCCCCGGCTCGGAGACCGGCGATGTCGTCTTTGACCGCGGCGGCGTTCAGTGGGCATGCCGCCGCCGCGCTGACGGGGCCCGCGCCTTCGAGTTCTCCTTCCCGGACTTCCGCGGCGGCACAGGCATTTCCGGAGAGTTGGAGCTGGCCCCGGCGCGCGGGGACTCCATGGTCAACGCCATCCCTTTCCGAAACGCGACCAGGTTCGTCTATGCGCAGAAGATCACCTGCATGATGCCGGAAGGCCGGGTCAGGATGGGAAACGATGCCTACACCTTCTCACGGGACAACCACAGCTTCGGCTGCCTGGACTGGAGCAGGGCAGCATTCCCGTACCACTCCGAGTGGCGATGGTGCATCGCCTCCGGGACGGTGGGCGGCGTGCCCTTCGGCATGAACATCGACTACGGGTTCGGCACCGAGTCGAGCAAGTCGATGATCTTTCGCGACAGCGTGGGCCATCACTTGGACGAGGCCCGCTACACCTTCGACCGCGCGGACCCGATGAAGCCGTGGATCTTCACGGACAATGAGAACCGGGTCGAGCTCAGCCTCAGACCGGTGTGCATCGAGCGCGGCTCCACGAACTACGTGATCCTCAAGACGAGCCTGCTGAAGGTGTACGGCTTCTTTACCGGGCGGGTGCGCCTGGACGACGGACGATGGATCACCATCAGCGAGTCTGACCGGCTGTTCGGCTCCGCGGAGGCAGTGGTGAACGACTGGTAGAAGAGCACAGTCGGCGATGCTCGGGCAACAGCGACAAAGAGCGAAGCTCCTGAAGCTCCCGTGCTACGGGATTTCCTCGTCGTCCCCCTCGGGCCAGCGCGGCCCGACTCGGGCAAGCGTGATCGACTCGCGGAGATCGAACCTTCCTGTCTCGAAGAGCAGAAGGATGGTCGCATCCGACAGGACTGCAAGCTGCGAATAGCCGGCCGCTCCCTCGTAGACCAGGCGGGAAACGGGCCACGTGGCGCCTTCGTCGCTTGAGACCCTGAGCGTCATGGCGGCGCGGTAGCCGGCGCCCGGGTTGGCGAATGCGATCTGGCCAGCGGACACCCGCATTATCGAGCCCTGCGTGTCGGAGTCGGGCAAGCCGGGGGCGTACTGCCAGGGCGCCCAGGATGCACCGCCGTCTGTGCTCGTGGCCACGATACGGTTCTTCCCCAGGCCTGCCCGGAGATTTGCCACCACGGTGCCGTCCGTGCGCTCGAACATCTGCGGTTCTTCAGTCGCGCCGCCAATGGGCGCGCCGAGCTTCCAGGTCAGGCCGTGATCGTCGCTGAAGACCGCGCGCGGCTCGCCCAGGGTCGCCGGGATCACCAGCCGGCCGTTTGCAAGCTGGATCCCGCTTCCCGGTCCGCTATGACACCACGTGCCGGCGGGCAGCCCCAGCTCCTGGCCGAGGTTGCGCGGCGCCGACCATGTTTGCCCGCGGTCGGGACTGGAGATCACGTGGAAAGAGCTGTAGTCGATGCAGTAGCCCAGCCAGACCGTGCCGGTTGCCTTGTCGTAGACAACGGTGGGACTATGGACCGTGTGTCTGCCCTGGTCCAGCACGATCGCGAGCGGGCTCCAGCTTCTGCCGGCATCGGTGCTGCGCTTCATCACAATGTTGATGTCCAGGAGGTCACTCATCGCATCGACGCGGGATTCGGCGAAGGCAAGCACCACGTCGCCGGGCAGCACTGTCATGGAGGGGATGCGGTAGCCGCGGCCGGGCTCCTCGCCCGGCACGAACAGCGCGGTGTGCTCCACGCCGGGGGACCACCGGGGATGCCACGTCGCGGCCACGATGCCAAAGCAGAGAAAGGCAAAGAGGAATGCCATGCCGGTGGCCGCAGTTGCCCTCATCATGGACGGAGTGCGGCGGCGGACCGCACCAAAAATGCGCGTGAAGCTGTCCGCCGCGAAAAGCACGGCATAGCCCGCGAAGGGAAACGCCAGGACCGCAACAACGAACATCGGGACCGAGCCGAGCGCTCCCAACGCCATCACCTTCCCCACGAGGAGGATCGGGACGATGGCTGCGAGGTTCCAGACCGACCAGCCTACGATCCAGAACGTGTCTTGCCCCTTGCTGCCAAAACCTCCTGCAAGGATCCCCACGGGTCTGCCGGCAGAAAGGCCTTTCACGGCCAACCACAGCGAGCCGGCCGCGCTTCCAACAAGCAGTGCCAGGAAGATTGGAAGGATCCACATGCCTCGGACAACGATAAGAAACTCGCCGCGGAAGGACAAAAGAAACACGGCGTAGATCGCACAAAAGAGGAGCGAAAACACCACCAGGATGACGCTTTCTGCAAGATCCTTCCTCAAGCCGCGGCGCGTCAGTTCTGTTTCTGTCATGTCACATGATAGCCGGCGCCGGGGTGTGTCCGCAAGGACGCGCTCTTTTCGCAGCGCGCCGCGGCTGGTGACGTCCCGGGAGGCAAGCGGCAGACGGCCGCGCCGTTCCTCCCGTGTTTCCACTTGCCGCCGATTCCATGCATAGTAGGCACATGGCCTTCGATTCCCCATTCGAAGCATTCCTGCAACGCATCGGGGCGCGGCTCGACCCTGTCGATACCGATAGGGTGCCGGCCGCGGAAGGAGGCGTGACCCACGCGGCGGTCACCCTCCTCCTGCGTCCGGCGGGCGATTCCGCCGAGATACTTTTTATCAAGCGCGCGGAGCGGGCCGGAGATCCATGGTCAGGGCACTTGGCATTTCCCGGCGGTCGGGCGGAAAAGTCGGATGCCTCCCTGCTGGACGTCGCCATGCGCGAAGCCGCGGAAGAGGTGGGAATCGACGCGCGACAAGGCGGCAGGCTGCTCGGCAGGCTGCCAACGATTCGTCCCCTGAGCGCCCGCATTCCTTCCATCACCGTGACACCATTCGTCGCCGTCGCTCCGCAGGGGGCGGTCCCGCTTCTTCAGCCGGAAGAAGTCGCGGACGCCTTCTGGATGCCGCTCGCTGCGCTCAAGGAGAGCGGACGCTCCGCGACGGTCCGCTGGGAGGCAAAAGACGGGACGCGGGAGTTTCCTGCCTTCCCTTCTCCCCGGGGCCCGATCTGGGGCATCACGGAACGCATCCTCAGTCAATTCCTGGCGCTTGCCGTATGAGTGTAAGCAAGAGCCAGCGGTGTCCGCCGCATTCCCGTTGAGTATATTTGATCAGGGTCGGGAGGTAGCGGCATGCGGCGTCCATTGTTCCTTTCTGTCATATTGATCGTTCTGGCGGGTGGCGCGGTGGCTGCCCAATGCAAACCAACTCCCGGTGCCATTCTGGACCCAGGCTACACACCGACAGCGCCGAAGCGCGCGAGCGTCGGGTCTGGATTCGTTCTGACAGGCACGGTGATCGGCGATGACGATTGCCGGCCGCTTTCCGGCGCGACAGTCGAGCTCTGGTTGGCGGGCCCGCAAGGGGATACCGAGGCGCTCCGAGGAACGGTGGTGACGGACAGTAATGGTCGGTACCGGTTTCAAAGTCCTTTCCCGGCCGCCACCCCGGGAGGCCCTCCTCCGCACATTCACATGAATATCGCCGCGGACGGCTTCGTGGCCATCCAGACGGAGATCTTCCCGAGAGAGGGCGCCGCGAGCGGCACGTTTGATATCGTCCTCGACTTGGGAGACTAGGGGCGGCACCACCAGGGCCGGAGCCCGCATTCGCCGCTCGCGTCGATCTCACGTATATTTGGAATCCATATGGAAATAGGAATCTACTCATTCGCCGACCTTTCGCCGGATGCGCACACCGGCCAGATGATAAGCCCGAGCCGGCGCATGCGCGACATCGTGGAAGAGATCGAGCTGGCAGACCAGCTCGGGCTGGACGTCTACGGCCTGGGGGAGCACCACCGGCCCGACTTCATCAGCTCGGCGCCCGCCGTGGCGCTGGCAGCGGGGGCGTCCCGCACGAAGCGCATCCGCCTCACCAGCGCGGTTTCGGTGCTGAGCTCGGACGACCCCGTGCGCGTGTACCAGGACTTCGCGACGTTGGACCTCCTGTCGGGCGGTCGGGCGGAGATCATGGCGGGCAGGGGATCGTTCATCGAGAGCTTCCCCCTCTTCGGCTATGACCTTGACGACTACGACGAGCTCTTTCAGGAAAAGCTGGACCTGCTCCTCTCTGTCCGGGAAAATGAGAAGGTCACGTGGT
Source organism: uncultured Spirochaetota bacterium (assembly GCA_963781885.1). Taxonomy (GTDB): domain Bacteria; phylum Spirochaetota; class Spirochaetia; order SZUA-6; family Fen-1364; genus Fen-1364. The sequence continues at coordinate 253,817 of CAWAHW010000004.1, forward strand.
CGGGCAAGTTCCGCCCGCCGCTGCAGGGCCTGGGGGTCTACCCTCGATCTCACCAGCAGCCGCTGCCGGTCTGGGTGGCGGTAGGGGGCAGCCCGGATTCGGTGGCGCGCACGGCCCAGCTCGGGCTGCCGATGGCGCTTGCAATCATCGGCGGGCAACCGGAGCGTTTCAAGCCCTTCGTGCAACTCTACCGTGACGTGGCGAAGGAAGCCGGGCACGACCCGTCCACGACAAAGGTCAGCATCAACTCGCACGGGTACATCGCCGACACCTCCCAGCAGGCTGCCGACGAGCACTATCCCGCCATGCAGGCGCTCATGTCGCGGATCGGCCGCGAGCGCGGATGGCCCCCGATGAGCCGGGCGCAGTTCGAGGCGGACCGCGGGCTTCGCGGGCACCTCCTGCTGGGAAGCCCGCAGGAAGTCATCGACAAGATGCTCTTCGAGCACAGCATGTTCGCCTACGACCGGTTCCTCATCCAGTTCAGCGTGGGAACCATACCCCACGACAGGATGATGCACTGCATCGAGCTGTTCGGGACAAAGGTGGCCCCCGCGGTGCGCAAGGCGACGGAGGGCGCCCCTGCCGCGACCGTCCCCGAGCGCGCCCCGGCATGAAGCTTTTCGAGCCCTACGCGCTTGGCGATCTTGCCCTGCCCAACCGCATCGTCATGGCGCCGATGACGCGAAACCGCGCGACGGCCACGATCCCCCGGGAGATGGCCGTCATCCACTACGCGGCGCGAGCGGGCGCGGGGCTGATCGTGAGCGAGGCGACGCAAGTCTCCGTGCGCGGGCAGGGATACCATGACACGCCCGGCCTGCACACCGAGGAGCAGGTCCGCGCATGGCGCGCCGTCACCGATGCGGTGCACCGGGAAGGCGGCCGCATGTTCGTCCAGCTCTGCCACGTCGGACGGTTGTCCCATTCGGATTTCCACGGCCTCCCGCCCGTCGCGCCCTCGGCACTGCAAGTCGTGGGCTTCATCCGCACGCCGAAGGGCCTCAAGCCGTACGAGACGCCGTGGGCGCCTTCTGCTGCAGAGGTGGCGGAGATCGTCGACGAGTTCGGGCGCGCGGCGGAGCTGGCATTGGACGCAGGATTCGACGGCGTGGAGATTCACGGGGCAAGCGGCTTTCTTATCGACCAGTTCCTGCATTCAGGGACCAACCAGAGGACGGACCGCTACGGGGGCAGCCTTGAAAACAGGCTGCGATTTGCTCTTGAGGTGGTTGAGGCCGTTGCCGGTTCCTGGGACAAATCCAGGATCGGTTTCACCGTTTCGCCGGGAGGAAGCCACAAGGGCATCCGGGACGACAATCCCCTGGAGACCTTCGCCGCTTTGGCTTCGGCCCTGGACCGGGCGGGCGTGAGCTACCTTCACGTGATAGAAGAGCCGATTGCCGACCTGAGCCCTGCCCGCCTCATGCGGGAGCATTTCCACGGCACGATAACGAGCAGCGGAAGCTACACGCGCGATTCCGCCGAAGAGGCGCTGGAAACCGGCGTGGCCGACCTCGTGGCATTCGGAAGGGCATTCACGGCAAACCCCGATCTCGTGGAGAAGCTTCGGACCGACGCACGCCTTGCCCTGCCGGATCCCAAGACGTTCTATTCAGGCGGCCCAATGGGCTACATCGACGCCGTGGCGATGAAAGCGTGAGTGCCCCGCGGCGCCGGCCTGCGCCTATATCAGTGGGATCGTTTCCTCGGAGAACTGGCGGATCCTCTCCCTGATTGCATCCCGCACTTCGCGCACCTGCCTCATGATATCCTCATCCGATCCGACAAAGGTGGAGGGATCGGGATAGGCCCACACGAGGCGCTTGCCCTGACCGGGGAAGATCGGGCAGCGATCCGCGGCCTCTTTCGAGCAGACAGCAATCACAAAGTTGTAGGACCTGCCGAGCTTGAGGAGATCGAATACCCCCTGGGTAGTCTTCCCGGAAATATCGATGCCGTCTTCACGCAGGGCACGCACGACGTAAGGGTTCAACGTGCCGGGCTCCAGGCCGGCGCTTTCCGCCTCGAACCTGTTTCCGCCGAATTTCCTGAGATATGCCTCCGCCATCTGGCTCCGCGCGGAGTTGTGTGTGCAGATGAACAATACCCTGGGCATTCCTTCCTCCGATTACGTGCGCGCCCCCGACCGGACCGCCGGCTCCGCGAACAGCCGCTTCTTCAACCACAGGGACACATTGACCAGTCCGAGCATGACCGGCACCTCCACCAGGGGACCGATCACCGCCGCGAATGCCGCGCCGGAACCGATGCCAAACACGGCCACCGAAACGGCAATCGCCAGCTCGAAGTTGTTGCTCCCCGCAGTGAAGGAGAGGGTGGCCGTCCGCGCGTAGCCTGTCCCGATCGCCCGGCTCATGAAGAAGCTCACGAAGAACATGACGGTGAAATAGATCAGTAGGGGAATGGCGATCCGCAGGACATCCAGAGGGATCTGGACGATCAGGTTCCCCTTGAGGCTGAACATGACGACGATCGTGAAGAGCAGCGCCGCAAGGGTGATCGGGCTGATCCGGGGAATGAAGCGGGCGTGATACCACTCCCTCCCCCGGACCCTCACGAGGATGAGACGCGTCAGCAGTCCCGCGAGGAAAGGTATTCCAAGATAGATGAACACGCTTTTCGCGATCTGGGCGATGGAGACATTGACCGTGGCGCCCTGGAGGCCGAATACGGGCAGCAGCACGGTGATGAAAATCCATGCATACAGGCTGTAGAAGAGAACCTGGAAAATGCTGTTGAACGCCACCAACCCGGCGGCGTATTCCGTGTCGCCTTTCGCGAGCTCGTTCCAGACGATGACCATTGCGATGCACCGCGCGAGACCGATCATGATCAGGCCCGTCATGTAGGCGGGATATCCCCGGAGGAAGATGATGGCCAGTGCGAACATGAGGATCGGACCGATGATCCAGTTCTGCACGAGGGAGAGACCCAGCACCTTCCAGTTTTTGAAGACGTCGCCGAGCTCTTCATAGCGAACCTTGGCAAGCGGCGGATACATCATGAGGATGAGGCCGACGGCGATGGGGATATTCGTCGTTCCCACCTGGAAGCGGTTGATGAACGACGCCACCCCGGGAATCCTCCAGCCCAGAACCACGCCCACCGCCATCGCGAGGAATATCCAGAGCGTGAGAAAGCGATCGAGGAAAGAAAGTCGACCGGTCACGGTTTCACGGCCTCGATCGTCGCGGACAGGACGTAGTTCTCAATTCCTTTGCCCGGCACCCAATCCTTCACGAAGCTGCGGCTCTCTTCCTTGGGATCGATGCGGATTCCGGTGAATCCCGCGGCCTCGATCATCGCGGCAAGCTCGTCGACGGGTGAGGCTCCGGCAACGCACGCCGAATAGGAAGCGAGATCGCCCTGCAGCCCGTCGGGGAGCCTGCCTGACGCCACCATGTCTGAAACAGCAAGACGGCCGCCGCTTTTCAGCACGCGAAATGCCTCGCGGAATACCTGCGGCTTGTCCGGTGAGAGATTGATCACGCAGTTGGAAATAATGACGTCCACGGAGGCATCCGCGACGGGAAGGTGCTCGATCTCACCCAGGCGGAACTCGACATTTCGGTACATCGATTTCGCCGCGTTTGCGCGGGCGAGGGAGACCATTTCATGCGTCATGTCCACGCCGATCACCCTGCCTGTTCTCCCCTACCGATCGGGCGGCCAGGAAGCAATCGAAACCGCCGCCGCTGCCCAGGTCCAGAACGGTCTCACCTGGTTTCAGGGAAGCGATCGCCTGGGGGTTTCCGCATCCCAGCCCCAGGTTGGCGCCTTCAGGAGCGACGGCCATTTCCTCGGCCGTGTAGCCAAGGGCGGAGGTGCCGCAGGACGACCCGCATCCGCATTCGCTGCCTTGCTTGTTCGCCACCGCACCATAACGATCGCGGACCGATGTCCGTATCTCTTCCGCGCTGAACTTCTGCATGATGCACCTCCTGCAGCTATATTACTTTATGAGTATACAGTAATACCGTTGCGGCGTCAAGAAACTTAGTCGCAGCCGGGCGAGGTGGCAAGCCTCTTTGCAAGCCGGGCGCGGTCCGATTCCCACTGGGGGTCCGCGTGGATCGTCTTGCACAGCGCATCCACGACCGGTCCGTAAGGCTTGGGCAGTGGTGCGCGGGAGTAGTAGGTGAAAAGGGCCTTCTTTTCGGCCGTCACGATGCCCGCGTGGCGGAGCGTCGCAAGGTGCCGGCTCAGGTTGGATTGATTGAGCTTCAGGATGCTTTCAAGGTCGCACACGCAGAGGGTCTGCTCATGGAGCAGATTGAGAATGCGCAGCCGATTCGTGTCCGCCAGGGCCTTCAACACTTCCGAGATGTCCATGCTCATACAGTAATATAGAACGGGGCCTCCGGGAAGGAGAGCGCGCGCGGTCTGAAAAAGCGCTTGACACATTGCCTGATTGTTTGTAATATACAAATATTGTCATGGTGAACGAATGACGACGACGGGACAGAGAGAGGCGGATTCAGCGGTCGATGCCATGCAGGGGCAGCTTTGGCGACTCCTGCGCGTTCTGGAGCACATCGACCAGGAGTTCTTGAGCCGATACGGCGTGACAACGTCTCAGGGGGAGGCGCTGCTGGCTTTCTCCGACGAATCCCGCGCGAGCATGAATGAGCTGAGCCGGACTCTGGGCCTGGCCAACAGCACCATGACCCGCATGGTGGAAAACCTTGTTGGCAGGGGGCTCGTGCGCCGTGCGGAGGACGACCAGGACCGCCGCATCGTGCGCGTTGCGCTCACCGCGGAGGGACGGAAGCTCCAGGGCTCCCTGAAGGAAGCCAGGCGGGAGATCCAGCGGCTCATCCTTGCGGAGATCCGTGTGGAGGACAGGAGCACGGTGCTGGAAGTCCTCCAGAAGCTGAATACGGCGAGTGAGAAAGCCCTGCGGACCTGCTGCGGGGAGTGACTCTCTTTTTTTCGGTTTTATTACGTATATACAAATATTGTATATACGAATCATAGGAGGGAAAGATGGATCACAAGGGTCGTGGAGAAGGTTCAGGGGAGGCAGTGCACGCGGGGGTCGTCATCCTGTCGGGTGCGTGCTGCAATCCCTCGATGGGCGGCCTGGACGAAAAAGCCAGGCAGGTGGTCGAGCGCGCGGCAGCAGAAACGGGCGTGAAGGTGCAGGTGAGCCTTCAGCCCATGTCGGCGGCGCTCTACGGAGGCGTACCGAAGGACGTTGTCGCGCAGCTCAAAAGCGACAACGAATCAGGCGGCCTGCGCATGCCCGTCGTAATGATCAACGGGAAAGCCGTGTCCTATGGCATGCCGGATGCGGCGCGAATTACCGCTGCCCTTCGCGAGCTGGCGGCTGCAAAGCCCGCGGTGATGTAGGGACAGCCGCATGGAAACATTCGACAGGCTCCTGGCTCCGAACGGCGCGACACGGTACCTCTTCTTCGGAGGCAAAGGCGGGGTCGGCAAGACCACGATGGCGACCGCCACGGCGGTCTGGTTCGCCGACCAGGGATACAGGACCACCATCGTCTCCACGGATCCGACGGTCAGCCTCTCCGTCATGTTCGGACAGCAGATCGGCGGCAGCGAACGGACACCCATCAGCCGGGTTGCCAACCTGCGCGGATTGAACATCAATCCCAACGACGCCCGCGGCGTCTTCCAGTCGCGTCTGAACAGCATCACGGGCCAGATGAACGAAACATTCGGCGACGGCGTGATCGCCACCCCGTGCGCGGAGGAGATGGCCACGTTCGACCAGTTCGTCACGTTCCTGGACGAGCCGGACGCGGACGTGATCGTCTTCGATACGGCGCCAACCGGCAAGAGCTTGCGAGAGCTGGCCATGCCATTCGATTGGGCGGGCTTTCTGCAGAAGCAGGTGCGGGACGGAAAAAAGATGGCAGAGCTGATGCGCATGGGCGAGGATTCCCTGGCGAATCTCGACAAGGACAGGCTGCGCTACGAGCATGCCCTTTCCGTGCTCCGCAGCGAGGCGACGACTGTCTTCAGTCTTGTCCTCATACCGGAAAAGCTGCCCATCGAGGAGACACACAGCGCGATTGCCGGTCTTGCCCGGCTGGGCATCCCCGTGCAGGCGCTGATTGTCAACCAATGCATCCAACCCGACGTCATCGAGGGTAACCGATTCCTGGCTTCCCGCGCGGAGGTGCAGGCACGGTACCTCGAGCAGATCGAAGCCCGGTTCGGGAATCTCACGCGGGCCCGGCTGCCGCTGCTAAACAAGGACGTCTCGGAGCTCGACACCCTTCGCCTGGTAGGCGGGCTTCTCTACAAGAGTCCCGCTCCTGTTCACGCATGACCGCGGCGCGAGTCCGCCGGTGGGAGCATTCCCGCCGGCGGCTGCCCGCGCCTCAACAAGGAGATGACGATGAAACTGTCGCTTCCCGCGCAAACGATCCTGCTTCCCTCCCCCGTGCTCATCATTGGTACGTATGGCGCCGATGGCAGGCCGAATATGATGAACGCGGCCTGGGGTGGAATCGCATCAAGCGCTCCGCCCTGCATCAGCGTCTCTCTTCGGGAGGCGACGCTGAGCCATCACAACATCACGCAGACCGAGGCATTCACGGTGAATATTCCCTCCGAGAAATATCTCCGGGAGGCGGATTTCGTGGGCATGGTCGTCGGGACGGCAATGCGACAAATTCAAAGAGACCCACCTCACGCCGCAACGGAGCGCATTGGTGGATGCCCCCATCGTCAAAGAGTTTCCCTATTCTCTTGAATGCAAACTGTTCCGGCGCGTCGAGCTCGGCACGCATACGATGTTCGTGGGAGAAATCGTCGGATTGGTTGCCGATGGCGAGGTTCTCAATCCAAGCGGGCTTCCCGACATCGAGAAGGTGCGGCCGATTCTGTGGGGCTCATTCGGCAGCATGGCCTACTACGGCATCGGCGCCAGGCTTGGCAATGCCTTCTCCGTGGGAAACGAAGTGAAAGAAAGGCGCTAGCGGGCTGCCTGCCGCTTCTTCGCCGGTTGCGTGACCGTTGTTGAACGCTCGTCCTTCACCTTGACAAGGTGAGCGAGCGGACCTGAGAATCACACGATGCTGGGATTCACCCCGGAGCTCGCCATCCTCGGCGTCTCGGTCGTCTGCCATGGATTCGCCGTTCTGGAGTTTTTCCTCGCAGCACCTTCCCTCGGGCTCCCCCCGCAGTGGACGTGGCAGTTTCTTTCCCTTGCCGGCGCGTCCTTCGCGGTCTCCGTCGCTGTCTGCCTGGCCGCGCGCAAGAGATACGCGTACCTCGCGCTCGTCGCCCAGCTCGCCTGCCTCCTCCTGATCGCGAGCCCCTCCCCCTCCCCGACGAGCATCGAAATCCTGCTCGGTGCCGTTCTGGTACTGGAGATCGCCTCGATCCTGCCGGCTCCGGCCCATGCCCTGGCGGGGGTGTTTGTCGTCTGTCTTCTCACCTTCATGCGCCGGCCAAGCCTTCTCTGGGGGCAGCAGACCGGAGGGAAAAGCCTGGGAGACCTTGTCCTCCTGGGCACCATGCTCTCCGTGATCCTCGTCACGGCCCTTCTCCTGCGGCGCGCGAGCTCGCGCCAGCGAGAGGCGGTGCGGGAGATTACGCACCTGGACGATGCCATCGATCGGATCGTGAACGTCAATGCCTCTTTCCAGGATGCCCTGGCGTCGATGGAATCGCAATCGAGCGCCCTGGAGCGAAAGAGGATTACGCGCGAGATACACGACATCGTCGGCTACACGCTCACCAACCAGCAGATGATGATCGAGGCCTCCCTTCTCCTCGCGGGTGGCAGCCCCGGTCGACTCACGGAGCTGCTCCTCATGGCAAAGGAGGGCGTCGCGGAGGGGCTCCAGGAGACGCGGAAGACCCTCTATGCGCTGCGATCGATCGGCGAGAGGGCGATACAGGACCTCAACCTGCTGCAGAAGGTGGCCACCACCTTCGAGCGCGTGACGGGAGTCCACGTCTCGATGGAGTTCACCAACATCAGGAACAGCTTCGACGAGCATACGCGCCTCACGCTCCATCGCCTGATCCAGGAAAGCCTCATCAATGCGCTCCGCCACGGCAAGGCCCGGAACGTGTCCGTCCATTTCTGGGAGGAGGACAACTGGATCAGCGTGACGATACAGGACGACGGGGTGGGCGCGCCGAACATCGAAGAGGGCATCGGGCTGAAAGGCATGCGGGAACGCGTCTCCACCCTCGGCGGGGAGCTCTTTGCAAGCAACGCGCCGGACGGTTTTCTCGTGCGCGTGCGTCTCCCCGCGGAAGCGCGTGAAAAGGAGAACGCCGTATGAGCAGGATCCGCGTGCTCCTGGCTGATGACCAGGTGCTTTTCGTGGAAAGCCTCCGCACGGTCATCGAGCAATCCGCGAAGGACATCGAGGTGGTGGGCGTTGCGCACAACGGGGAAGAGGCGGTGGCCGAGGTGGAGAAACACGCACCCGACGTCGTCATCATGGACGTCCGCATGCCGGTCATGGACGGCGTGCAGGCGACCTCGAGGATACTCTCCCGCAACCCCGCCGTCCGCATCATGATGCTCACGACGTTCGGCGATGACGAGTACGTGAAGCAGGCTCTCGAGCTGGGCGCCATGGGATATCTCCTGAAGGACATCCCGCCCGCGGACCTCGTCTCGGCCATCCACGCAGTCTATGGCGGGGCCTTCCTGATTGCCCCCCAGGTCGCAAAGACCCTGATCAACAGGGCCTTCCACGTCCAGGGGCAGCGAACGCCCGAGCCGGAGTGGATGAGCCAGCTTTCGCGGCGCGAGCGGGAGATCCTGGAAAAGGTGGCGGCCGGGATGTCGAACAAGGAGATCGCCTCCGAGCTCCACATCGCGGAGCAGACCGTGCGAAACCACATCAGCATCATCTACGACAAGATGGGGGTCCCGGACCGGCTCCATGCCATGCGGATGGTTCGCGACGGCCTGAAAAGCGACAGTACGAAATCGTGACAAATGTACCGCCTTGCGTCCATTGTGCCCGGTCACGGCGCGCCGTAGGCTTCCCGCAGCCTATCGTCAAGGAGGTTCCTTATGATTCTTGCCAAACGAGCCAAGATCATGGTCCTGGTCCTGCTCGCGGCCGTGGCGATTTCCTCGGTGGCATCGGCACAGGCAAAGGTCCAGCTCACCCTGGGGTCCTGGCGCACGGATGACGTGGCGAACTGGAACACCATCCTCGCCGCGTTCAGCCAGAAATACCCCACCATCTCCATCAAGTTCGACCCGACCAATCCGCCCGACTACAATGCCACCCTGCGGCAGCAGTTCGAGGCCGGCATCGCCCCCGACCTCGCTTTTGCCCGCACCTACGACACGGGCATCAGCATGTTCAAGGACGGCTATTTTGCCGACGTCTCGGATCTGCCCGGCCTGAAGACCCAGTACGACGCAAACGCGCGGGCCCCCTGGGCGGACGAAAATGGAAAGTCGTTCGCCGTGCCGCTCGCCGCGGTGTCCCACGGCGTGTACTACAACGTGGACATTTTCAAGAAATACAACATTGCCGTCCCGACCACGTGGGAGCAGTTCCTCGCGGTGTGCAAGAAGCTCCAGAGCGCCGGGGTCACCCCGATCGCGAACTCGCTCAAGGACCAGTGGGACGTCAACGAGGTATTCCTCATGAGCATCGCGCCGAACTTCATCGGCGGGCCGGACGGACGCAAGGCCTATGAAAATGGGACGCGGAAGTTCAACGATGCACAGATCGTCGCGCTCTTCCAGGCCATGAAGGACTGCGCGCAGTACTGCCCGAAGGGCTTCGAAGCTCTCACCTATAACGACTCCAGCTCCATATTCGCCACGGGACAGGCAGCGATGTACTTCGACGGGTCGTGGTCCATCACGAACTACAAGGACGTGCCGTTCGCATGGAGCGTTTTTGCGCCTCCTCCGCCCCAGGGAATGAAGCCCTACGTCTGCTTCCACATCGACGCCGGCCTCGCGATGAGCACAAAGACGAAATACCCCACCGAGGCACGGACATTCCTCCAGTGGATCTATTCGGACGCGGCCGCGAGCACCATCGCCAACGGCCTGCCCACCGGCTTCTTCCCGATGGCGAAGAACGCCTCCAAGATCAACGAGGTCCACGCCAACGCGTTCCTCCAGATGAACGTGGGCCGCGGAACGGACGTGCGCCTCACGTGGCCGAAGCTCATGACCTCCCCGTCCGGCGACATCACCGGCTACAACCTGTTCGACCAGGCGACGATTTCTGTCATGACGGGAAAGATGACCCCCAAGGAGGCCGCTGACTCCGTCCAGACCGGTCTTGCCGTGTACTACCCGCCCCAGATGAAGTAAGGCAACTCGTCGATTCACAACGCGGTAGGGGGGCATTGCTCCCCTACCCATTCCGGGCAGAAGAAAGAGGAAGCCGGTCATGCAGAGCGCACCAGCGGGTCGATTCCGATCGTACGGCGCAATCCGCGGAGTACCTCAGCTGGGGTGGATGCTCTACATTCTGCCGGCGCTCCTCGTCTACGTCGCGTTCATGGTTTACCCGGTCCTCAATTCCATGCGCCTGAGCTTCTATACGGGCTCCGGCTACCTGCTCACCAACTACGTCGGCTTCGATAATTTCGTGAAATTGTTCAACGGGTCCGAGGCTTCGATCCGTTTCCTCAACGCCTTGAAGAATACCGGGATATTTTTTGCCATCCATATGCTGGTCCAGAATACTCTGGGGCTCCTCTTCGCGCTGCTCCTTTCGGGGCGCATCTTCCGCGGCCGCAGCATGTTCCGCACGATCATCTTCATCCCTGCCACGCTCTCCCCCCTGGTCACGGGCTACGTCTGGCAGCTCATCCTCAATCCCAACTGGGGGGCCCTGAACAAGTTTCTCACGGCAATCGGGCTGGGGTCCCTCGCGCTGCCCTGGTTGGGCAATACCAATACCGCGCTCCCGGTCGTCTCCCTCGTCTCCTCCTGGCAGTGGGTGGGCCTGCCCACGATGATTTTCCTCGCGGGTCTGGACCGCATCTCGCGCGAGCTCTTCGAAGCGGCGGAGATAGACGGCGCCACGCACTGGCAGCTCGTCCGCCTTATCAAGCTGCCGCTCATCCTGCCGATCATCGGCATCGTTTCCATCCTCACCTTTGTCGGCAACTTCAACGCATTTGACGGCATCTATGCCCTGGAGGGCGCCGACGGGCAGCCCCTGTATTCCACCGACGTGATGGGCACATTCTTCTACAGAACAGGCATCGCGGGGCAGCACCCCGCCGGCATCCCCGATATGGGTCTGGGCGCCGCGGTCGCCACGCTCACCTTCATCGTGCTGATCGTGGGGATACTCGTCGCCGGACGGCTCACCCAGGCGCGGGACGAATCGCTTTCAGGCAGAAGGATCGTGCGGCCATGAAAAGCCTGTCGATGCAGAAGCGCGGATTCGGCGTCGAGCACGTGGTCCTGTCCCTGTGGGCGGTCATCGTGCTGTTCCCCCTGTGGACCATGGTGGTGAACTCTTTCAAGTTCAAGAACGACATCATCCTCGATCCCTTCTGGCTGCCCCATCGCGTCAACTACGGCGGCTATCTCGCCGTTTTCAAGGACAGCCCGTTCCCGCTGTATTTCCTCAACAGCCTGATTGTCACCGTGATTTCCCTGGCCCTGATCATGCTCCTGGGCTCGCTCGCCGCATATGGCTGCGTCCGGTGGCGGGTGCGGGTTTCCCGCTGGATCTACCTGTTTTTCATCGCGGGGCTCACGGTGCCCATCAAGATTGGAAGCATCAATCTTCTCCTGATGATGAGAAACCTCCACCTGCTCGATACGTACTGGAGCGTGATCCCGGTCTACGTCGCCGCGGGAATGCCCATTGCACTCCTCATTCTTTTCGAGTTTATCCGGAGCATCCCGCCGGAGCTCACGGAAGCAGCCGTCATGGACGGCGCCGGGTCCTGGAGGATATTCAGCTCGATCATCCTTCACCTCGTACGCCCCGCGCTTGCCACCGTGGCGATATTCAACCTCGTGCCCGTCTGGAACGACCTCTGGTTCCCCCTCATCTTCATCCGTGAGGACACGCAGAGGACCCTCATGCTCGGCGTCACGCGCCTCTGGGGCCAGTACTACACGGACTGGGCGAAGATACTCGCCGTGCTTTCCCTGAGTTGCGTGCCGGTCCTCATCCTCTACCTGTCCATGGCAAAGCAGTTCATCTCCAGCCTGACGGCAGGCGCAGTAAAGGGGTGAAGGGATGCGGCCGCACCGAGGCGGCCGCGGGAATCGGGCGTCGTGGCGGTCGCCCGTCAATCCTTTAGCGGGAAATAGATCTCCGTCACCAGGTCCTCGGGCTTCACGGACGCCGGGTCGTTCAGGTAGATCTCGTAGCACATGCCCTGCGGCTGCACCTTGCTCTTCTGCATGAATGCCGTCAGGGCGCCATAGGTCGCTTCGAACGTCTCATAGGGGCCCTTGTGCGTTGCCATGGCGGTTCGCCCGCCCGGGAGCGCACTCGGTTTCATCCGGCCGTCGGCGCGGACGGGACCCGCTACGGGAAACCCGATCTCTACGTCCAGGTCGTTCATGTCCATGTTGTAGTAGACCGCGAATGGCGATCCCGCCGGGCGGCTTCCCTGCTTTCCCAGGAGCACCGCAACCTCTCCGAACGCCGGGCCCAGTTCCTCCTTGAGCTTGGACTGAGGCGTCCTGAGCCGAATGCTCGCAGTCGGTTGCTCCTGTCGTGTCTTGATTTCCATTTGATCCTCCATGCACCCAGCATTGCAGGAGGTATACGACAGCCCCCTGTCGTAATTACCGGTAGAGTTGCAGATTTTTTTCGCAGATGTCCGCGATCTTGCGTCGCAGGCGATCCGGAGAGACCACCTCCACCCCGTCACCGTAGCTGAGGATCATTCCGTAGAGCCAGTTGTCCTCGGGAAAATCGATCGTGACCGTGATCCAGCCGTCCTCACCCACCACGATCTCTCCGAGCGTGAAGTAGTCTTCCACCAGAACGCGCAGCTCCGGCTGGAAGCGCAGGACAGCGGGCTCTCCGGTGGGCATGCGCGCCATCATGCCGTCCAGGTATTCCTGCACGTCCAGCGGTCGGCGCCGAAACACCTCGGGGCAGAGCTGGGGATCCCTGATGCGCGACAGGCGGAAAAGCCTGAAGTCCTTGCGCGCGCGGCACCAGGCGAGCAGATACCAGGAGTACCACTTGAATGCGAGCGTGCAAGGCTCCACGACCCGCCGGGACTCCTCGAGCCGGGAATTGGTGTAGGTGAAAGAGACGCAGCGGTTTGTCTCAAGCGCGCGCTGGATCAGCGCCATGTGGCTCCTTCGATGCGCCGAATAGCCCAGTGAGCGGAAATCGATGTACAACCGCTCCGCCCGGCTTTGAAGTTCATGGGGAGGGTGACGCGCACCGAGGCTGCGGATCTTGTCGGCCGTTTTTTCCACGCCGGGGTTCTCCAGCGAATCGGAGATTCCCTGCAATGCGGTGGTGATGAAGAAAAGATCGTCGAATGTCAGGAACTGTCGGTCCAGGCGGAAGGTATCGAGGATCTTGTAACCTCCCGAAGGTCCATGGAGCGCGGTCACGGGGATGCCCGCTGCATTGATCGCATCCACGTCGCGCTGGATCGTCCGCACGGCCACGCCGAATCGGTCGGCGAGGTCCGACGCGCTCACGAGGTCGCGGCTCAGGAGATGAACGACGATGGACAAGAGACGGTCGATCTTCATGACTGGACACCGGGAGCATAGGCCGCGTGCAGGGTCAGGACAAGTGCGCCGACGGATGCACCACGACGGGATAGCCCAGGGCGATCGCGGCCACGACCGACCGCGGAGTCAGGACAGAGAGAACGCCGCTGCAGGACGACGAAAAGCCCAATCTTCGTTATTTTAGGGCCATGGGTGGCAGCAGCATCGTGCTCTTCATCTCCATGTGCGTGATCTGGGGGATCCCGTACTTCCTGATCCGCATCGCCGTGGGCGAGATCTCGCCCGCCATGCTCGTCTTTGCCCGCACCGCGATAGGAGCACTGATCCTGATGCCCGTCGTCGTGGCCCGCGGCGGGCTCCGAGGGATCGGCAGGAAGCTGCTTCCGATACTCGCGTTCGCGGTGGCGGAAATCGGCATACCCTGGATCTGCCTGTCCAACGCTGAGCAGCACATCTCCAGCTCCCTGGCGGGCCTTCTCGTTTCCTGCGTCCCGCTGATCGGGATCGCGATCGCGCCGCTTTTCGGCAACCGCGAGGAGATCGGCCCCGTGGGAATTGGCGGGCTGGTGCTGGGATTGATCGGGGTGGCGGCAATCGTCGGCCTCGATTTTCATGCCTCCGATGTCACGGCGCTCGTCGAGATGGCCCTTGTCGTCATCGGCTATGCCTTTGGACCCGCCATCGTGAGGCGCTACCTCTCCGGTGTGCCGTCGATGACCGTGAACGCGATTTCACTGGCCGCGTGCGCGATCGCCTATGCGCCGTTTGCGGCAACACACTGGCCCCATGCCGTGCCCACCGCCGATGTGCTCCTGTCCGTCGGCGTGCTGGCCGTCGTTTGCACGGCCGTGGCATTCCTGCTCTTCTTTGCGCTGATAGAAAGAATCGGTCCCGTGCGCGCCACCGTGATCACGTACATCAACCCCGCGGTGGCGGCAGTCGTCGGCGTTTCCATCCTGCACGAATCATTCACACTCGGGATGGGAATCGGATTCGCGCTGGTCCTGGGCGGCTCGATCCTGGCAACCAGGAGAAAAAAGCCCGCGAAAGCACCCGATGCGGCCTGACCGGTGCGCGCTCTCCTATCGCCGATGACGCCCGCGGATATCGCGCGCCGGAGACTGCGCAATCAACTCCTCGAGGGCACGCCGATCGAGGCGCCATGCGACGTGGTGCGCCTCCTGGGCGCGGTCCAGGCACAGGATTTCCCTGCGGCAAAATGGGCCGTCGCCCAGCGTGCCACCCACGCCACCGGCGCCGACGTCGACCGCGCATTCGGCCGGGGCGACCTGTTGCGCACGCACGTTCTACGGCCCACCTGGCATTTCGTGACCCCGGCGGACATACGCTGGATGCTGCGGCTGACGTCCAGCCGCATCAACAGGCTCACCCGCCCCTATCACCGCAACCTCGAGCTGGACGATGCGCTGCTGGCAAAGAACCGACCGCATTCTTGCCCGGGCGCTGCGCGGCGGCGCCCAGATCACGCGAGCAGAGATTGCCGCCGTTCTCCAAAGGGGCGGGGTCGCGGTCGGTTCTCCCGTGCGCCTTGCGCACATCCTGCTCAGAGCGGAGCTGGATGCCGTGATCTGCAGCGGTGCGCCGCGCGGCAAGCAGCAGACCTACGCGCTGCTGGACGACCGGGCGCCCCCGGAAACCGTCACGCGGCGCGAAGAATCGCGCGCCGAGCTTGCCCGCCGCTACTTCAGCAGCCGCGGCCCGGCGACGCTCAAGGATTTCGCCTGGTGGTCGGGCCTGTCGGCGATGGATGCGGCGGCGGCGCTCGAAGACGCGAAATCCGCCCTTGCAAGCGACAGCATGGGCGCGCAGGTGTTCTGGCTCGCCCCGGCTTCCGTCGCGCCCCGCGCCCGTCGACATTCCGTACATCTCCTGCCGAACTACGACGAGTACATCATCGCCTATGCGGATCGCAGCGCCGCCATCGACGCATCGATCGTGCGGAAGGTGGACGAACGCAACAACATTCTTTTCAACCATGCCATCATCGTGAATGGCGTCATCCGCGGCGTCTGGAAAAGAATTGAGAAGGGCCGCGCAATCAGTCTGGACCTGCAACTCTTCGCACCGCTCTCGACGGATGAAGAGAAGGCACTATTCAAAGCTGCCGGGCGGTATGGGGACTTTCTCCAGCTTCCCCTCGATGTCGCGATACGGCAGGCAAGAGGCAGAAGGGCCTCCCGCGGGCCCGCGTAGCTGCCCGACTACCTGCCGGGTGTCTGGTTCTCACGCCGACTGTAGATGCGATCCTGTGCGAGCAGGATCGTCTTGCGAAGCCGTATGGACTTGGGCGTGACCTCCACCATCTCGTCGTCTCGGATGTATTGTATCGCCCGCTCGAGGGTCAACGGCTGTATCGGGGTAAGAGTGAGTGCTTCGTCCTTGTTGACCGAGCGCATGTTGGAGAGCTTCTTCTCCTTGCAGGGATTCACGTTCATCTCCGAGTCGAGGTTGTGCTCGCCGACGATCATGCCTTCATACACGCGGTCGCCGGGAACGACGAAGAGACGGCCGCGCGGCTCCAGGTGATAGAGACCGTAGATGACGGCATTCCCGCTGCGGTCGGACACCATGGAGCCGGTGAAGCGATCGATGAAATCGCCGCGGTATTCCTCGTAGCCCGACAGGTACGAGTTCATGATGCCGGTCCCCTTCGTGTCGGTGAGGAAAAGATCGCGATAGCCGATGAGCGCGCGCGAGGGGACCGAGAACTCCAGGTGGGCGCGCGCCCCTTCGTGGATGGTGTAGGCGAGCATGCGGCCCTTGCGCGCGGACAGCTTTTCCGTGACGACGCCGACGAAGGCCTCGTTGCAGTCAACGAACAGGTGCTCGACGGGCTCGAGCTTCTTTCCGTTCTCGAACTTGAAGATGACCTCGGGCCGGCTCACGCAGACCTCGAAATCCTCCCGCCGCAGCATTTCGATGAGGATGACGAGCTGGAACTCCCCCCTGCCCTTCACGATGTACCCGCCGCCGCCTTTCACCTCCTCAACCTGGATGGAGACATTGTTGAGCGTCTCCTTGCGGAGGCGCTCGAAGAGCCTCCCGGACTGCACGTTCCTTCCCTCAAGGCCGGAAAGCGGCGAGGTGTTCACGTAGAAGTGCATGGAGACAGTGGGCTCGTCGATGATGATGCGTTTGAGCGCCTTCGGGAACTCCCGGTTGCAGATCGTGTCGCCGATGTGCACGTTCTCGATTCCGGACAGGACGACGATGTCGCCCGGCTCCGCGCTGTCCGCCTCCACGAGCTTCGCACCCGCGTAGGTGTACAGCTTTGTCACGCTGAGGTCTTCCCGCACGCCGCCCTCACCGATGCAGACGAGGCCGTCCTTGGAATGCGCCCGCCCGTTGATCACCTTGCCGATTGCCTGCCGGCCGAAATAGTCGGAATAGGCAAGATCGGAGACGAGCATCTGGAACGGCTCATCCGTCGTGTAGCGGGGCGCGGGGATTTCCCGGACGATGGCGTCCAGGAGGGGGTGAAGGTTCGTGCTGTCGCCGTCCAGCGTGTCCCGCGCGATGCCCGCCTTGCCGATGGCGTACAGGAGCGGGAACTCCAGCTGCTCCTCGGTGACGCCCAGGTCGATAAACAGGTCGTAGATCTGGTTGAGCACCTCGGCGGGCCGCGCATCGGGCCGGTCGATCTTGTTGATGAGCACGATGATCGCCAGGTGTCCGGCAAGGGCCTTGCCGAGCACGAAGCGCGTCTGCGGCAGGGGGCCTTCCGACGCATCGACCAGGAGCACCGCGCCGTCCACCATGGAAAGGGCCCGCTCGACCTCGCCGCCGAAATCGGCGTGTCCCGGGGTGTCCAGGATGTTGATCTTCACGCCTTTCCAGACCACCGCGCAGTTCTTCGCGGCGATGGTGATCCCCCGCTCCCGCTCGATGTCCATGCTGTCCATGAGACGCTCCTGCGTCTCCTGGCCCTCGCGGAAGACGCCGGATTGCTTGAACATGGCATCCACGAGCGTGGTCTTGCCGTGGTCGACATGCGCAATGATCGCGATGTTGCGGATCGCGGGGTTCGAAGCATCTCTATGGGTCACGTTGCGTCCTGACTTGCCTGCGTGCGGCGAAAGATAGGCCATCCTAACGGATTCCTTTGAACGAGTCTGCGCCCCGCGGTGCTGCGGCGGGGCGGGACATCACGGAAAAACAGTCGAGACCGGACGACGTCAGGCTCCGGCGGGCGCGAGCGCCGCGTGCTGCGCGGAGATGATCCGGTCGCAGAGGCTGTTGAACCTTTCGTTGATCGTGCACCGATCGGGATGCTTCTCAAACCACTGGACCGATTCCCGCACACCCACCGCGAAAGGGACCGTCGCGACGAAGCCCGGCACGAAGCTCTTGATCTTCGAGTTGTCGAAGACCGCGCAGCGCGCCTTGTCGCCCAGGAGGCCCCCGCGCTCCTCAGGGTCGAATGCAGAGATGAAATCCGATGCGACATGGATGATCTCGGGCTCCACGCCGGCCGCGGCACCGATGAGCCCGTGGATCTGGTCCCAGGTGAGCACCTCGTCGGAGGTGATGTGGAAGGCATGACCGATCGCCTGGATATTCCCCATGAGGCCGACGAATCCCTTGGCGAGGTCGGAGTTGTGCGTCATTGTCCACAGCGACGTACCGTCGCCGGGAACGATGATCGGCCGACCCCGCCGCATCCGGTCGACCAGCGACCACGGGTGCATCCAGCTGCTCACGGCGGCCGGAATCTGGGTGACGCCGTAGGTGTGGCTTGGTCGTACAATCGTCACGGGGAAGCCCTGCTGCCGGTAGGCGGCCATGAAGAGATCCTCACAGGCGATCTTGTCCCGGCTGTACTGCCAGAAGGGGTTGGCAAGCGGCGTCGACTCGGTGATCACGTGGCGCGTCGGCGGCTTCTGGTACGCGCTCGCCGAGCTGATGAAGAAGAACTGGCGGGTGCGTCCGGAGAAAAGCTCGATGTCGCGGGCGGCTTGATCCGGCGTGAAAGCGATCCAGTCCGCGACCACGTCGAAGCTCTCCCCGCGGAGGGCGTCTGCGACCGCCTTCACGTCGCCGTTGTCGGCGACGATCTGGCGCGCGCCTTTCGGGAAGAACTCCGCCTTCTGGCCGCGGTTCAGGAGGACAAGCTCGATGCCCCGCTCGACCGCGAGACGGGAGACCGCCGAGCTGATGAGGCCCGTGCCACCGATGAAAAGAGCTTTCATGGACAAACGATAACAGAAAGGGTCGCACCGCGAAAGGCCGCGGCGGCCGGGTGCCGGCGTCCCTATTGTCGCTTCTTCGCCGTCGCCGCAACGGCAGCGGGGTCCGCGTTGCGCCGTACCGCGACGATTTCCGCAAGTATCGAGATGGCGATTTCAGCGGGCGTTTCCGCGGCAATCTCGAGCCCGATGGGCGCATGGAGCGCGTCCACGCGCGCCTTGTCAAAGCCGTCGCTCGCCACCTGGGCGCGGAGGATGCCCGCCTTGCGCGCGCTGCCGATGAAGCCCGCGTAGCGATAGGTCTTTCCCAGTACCGCGCGGACGCACGCAAGGTCGAAAAGGTGCCCCCGGGTGAGGATGACGACGTAGGTCGCGGAATCGAAGGGGAACGCCGCAATGGCATCGGCATAACCGGCGCAGAAGGTCTTCACCGCGGGCGGAAAACGTCCCGCGGCCGCGAAATCCTTTCGGTCGTCCACCACGGTCACGTCGAAATCGAGTGCCGCGGCGATGCCCGCAAGGGCCTGCCCGACGTGCCCGCCGCCGAGGATGAGGAGCTTTTCGCGCGGCAGGACGGGGTCGTACAGGAGGCTTTTCTCTTCGTCGTAGACTGGCGTCCCGCTCGCCATGCAGAGAGCCGCGGCATCCCGGTCAAGCGCGAAGCCGCGCGGCGCCGGGCCCGCCTCCTGGAGAAGGGCCATGGACACGGTCCCCGCCGCGCCTGCCTTCATCCCTTCCAGCCTCTTCACGAAAACGGTCCGACGCCCGGCATCCAGCGCCTTGCATGCTTCCTGGAAGGATCTGCCGTCTGGCACGTACTCCACGAGCAACGTGTCTTCTCCCCCGCACAGGAGCGTTTCGCTTTCGGCCTCGACGCCCTGCATCTCCACGGTCACGATCCGCGAGCGCTTCTCTTCGATGCTGCGCAGGGCCGCGTCAATCGCCAGCGCCTCACCCCTGCCGCCGCCCACGGTGCCGACGATCGCTCCCGTTCGGCGCACGAGCATCTTCGATCCTGCATGCCGCGGCACGGAGCCCTTCGTGGCGATCACGGTGACCAGTGAGGCTGCCTCGCCGCTTTCGGCCATTGCCTTGATGACCTCCACGCTCATGCCCTTCCTCCCTGCCCGGTCAAGAGCCGTTCCTGCACCGCCCGATAGATCGCTTCTGAAGTTGCCGGGGCATCGAGGCGCACTTCACCGCCGGGGGAGCCGAAAGCGGCAACGGCGTCGCGTAGTGCCTCGCGAACGGAGATGGACAACATCAGCGGCGGCTCTCCAATTGCCTTGCTGCCGTGGATGGTGCCCTCCTGCGCGGCATGCGGCAGCATCGTGACGTGGAGCTCCAGGGGCGCATCGCTGATGGCGGGGATCTGGTAGGTGCTTGCGCTGTGCGTCTGCAGCCGGCCCTCCGTGTCCCAGCGAAGCTCCTCCCGTGTGAGCCACCCCATGCCCTGGACGAAGCCTCCCTCGATCTGGCCGCGATCCACGCCGGGGTTCAGCGATTGCCCCACGTCCTGCACGATGTCGACGCGCAGCACGCGGTGCATGCCGGTGTATCCATCCACCTCCACCTCGCTCACGGCTGCCCCGCTCACGAAATAGTAGAAGGGGTGCCCCGTCGCCGTGTCCCAGTCCCACTGGATGCCCGGCGTCGCATAGTAGCCGGTGGCCGACAGGCTGATGCGCTGCAGGTAGGCCTCCTGGCACACGTCGACAAAGGCAACGCGCGGATCCTCCCCTCCTGCGCGGCCGGCAAAGCCTCCGGCGAAAACCACGTCGCGAGCGGCGACCGCGGCGCCGGTTTTCCTGCTCAGCAGCTCCGCCGCGACCGGCGCCAGGCGCTCCCGCAGGCTCACGCAGGCATTCTTCACCGCCCACCCGTTCATGTCGGAACCTGACGAAGCCGCGGTGGCCGAAGTGTTCGGCACCTTGTCCGTGCTGGTGGGCATCATGCGGATGCGGTCGGCGGGAAGACCCAGCTCCCGCATCGCAACGCCCAGCACCTTTGTGTGCAGGCCCTGGCCCATTTCCGTGCCGCCGTGATTCACCTGCACGCTGCCGTCCTGGTAGATCATGACCAGCGCGCCCGCCTGGTTGAATGCCGCGCGCGTGAAGGAGATGCCGAACTTCTCCCCCGTCACCGCGAGACCCCGCTTCACCCCCGCGTGCTCCCGGTTCCAGAGATCGATCTCGCGTCGGCGCGCCGCGAAGCCTGCCTGGGCCTGCGCCTGTTCCCACATTACATTCAGCCTGTTGTCGCCGATCTCCATGCCATACGGCGTCGTGTTGGTCTCTCCGGCGCCGTGGTAGAGGTTGGCCGTTCGCACCTGCTCGGGGGGAAGGCCGAGCCGGCGGGCAACGCGGTCCATGATCTCTTCCATCACAAGCATGGCCTGCGGTCCGCCGAAGCCGCGGAAGGCGGTATGGGAGGTCGTGTTCGTCCGCGCAACGCGGCCGCTGAAACGCACCGCGGGGATGTAGTAGACATTGTCCAGGTGGAAAAGGGCGCGATCCATGATGGGCTGCGAGAGGTCCAGCGACCAGCCGCCGTCTGAGACCAGGTCCACGGCCGCGGCGAGGATCATGCCCGACCGGTCATAACCCACCGAGAACTTCGAATGGAAGGGATGGCGCTTGCCCGTGATGGTCATATCGAGATCCCGGTCGAGCTGCAGGCGGACCGGTCGGCCCGTCCGGTTGACGGCGACTGCGACCAGGGCGGCGAACGTGTTGCCCTGCACCTCCTTGCCACCGAAAGCCCCGCCCATGCGCGGGGCCTCCACCACGATCCTGTTCCGCGGCACGCCCAGGACTTCCGCGACGATGGTCTGGATTTCCGATGGGTGCTGCGTGGACGAGCTCACGAACATCGCGCCGTATTCCCGCGGCTCCGCCCAGGCGGCGTGGGTTTCAAGGTAGAAATGCTCCTGGCCCCCTGACTCGAACTCACCGTCCAGGCGCAGCGGCGCGGCCGAGAGCGCCTGGCCGCAATCTCCCCGCGTCAGGACGTGCGGCTCGGTGAGGTAGCTTTCGCGCGCGATGGCATCTGCGATGCCCAGGATCGGCGGCAGCGGCTCGTAGCTCACCTCGACGAGCGCGGCTGCCCGCCGGCATTCCTTGATCGTGTCGCCGACGACGAGCGCCACGAGCTGTCCGTGATAGAGCACCTCGTCCGTGGCGAACAGAGGCTCGTCGTGGCGCGCCGTGCCGACATTGTTCTCCCCCGGTATGTCCTCTGCCATGAGCACGGCAGCCACGCCAGTGCGCGCGCCGCGCCTTGTCCGCGTTTCGGGAGGTGATGCGCGCGTGGGCATAGGGCGAGCAGACGGGCCACGCTTCCAGCATCGGCCGGCGCTGCGCGGTATCGTCGACGTACAGCGCGCCGCCCGTGACGTGCCCCGCGCCGCTCTCGTGCGACAGCGCGCGCGACGGGTCGACGTCGGGAAACGCCTCCCCCATCGCAAAGTCCAGATTGCCATCCTGGGCAACGCTCTTTTCGCCGCGCGCGAACTTCTCCCACAGGCTCACGATGAGGCCGCGTCGGTATGCCGCGCTCCCGCGCACGTCGTCGATGGGCTGGAACTCGCCGCGGAGGGCTTCTGAAACCGCCTCGCGCGCATCGGCCACGCGGCGGCCGGTGAGCGCCTGTTCCGCCTTCCGCGCCCGTGACGACGTGACCGCGACCCCGCCGTAGGCGATGCGCGCGAGCTGCACGACACCATCGGCGTCGAGGTCCAGCCGGAAGGCGCCTGCGACAATGCTGATGTCCAGCTCGCGTCTCTTGGAGACCTTCAGGAAATCCATCTGTCGTGTCTGTCCCGCGACGGGTCGAAGACGCGGCACAATAATGGCACGGATGATCTCCCCCGGCCGCAGCGCGGTTTTCCGATAGGCCAGGAAGAAATCTGAAAGCGGTATGGTCCTTTCGCCGTTCTCCGATGCGAGAACGAGCGACGCATCGAGGGTCAGGAGCACCGGCGCGCTGTCGCCGATGGGCGACGCCGTGGCGATGTTTCCTCCCATCGTTGCGCGGTTGCGGATTCCGCGCGAGGCAAAGACCCGCAGCATCCGGGCCAGCGACGGATATTCCGCTGCCATGGACTCTTCGATCGCGGTGAATGATGCCGCCCCGCCGACCCGCCATTCCGTCGGCGTTTGCTCGATGCGCGTGAGATCGGGAACGCCCTCCGTGGAGATCAGGAGCGGGCAGGAGGCGAGCTTCTTGTTGATCTCCACGCCGATCTCGGTCGCCCCCGCGACAAGGCGCGCAGCGGGATATTCCCGCATGAGCCGGAAGAGCCCGGCGAGAGTGGTCGGACGAAAGAATCTTTCACCGTGCGCCGCGTAGTCCAGCGCGGGCAGCGGTGAAAAGGGCGCCTCCAGGCGTGCGCGAAAGCGGTCTTCCGCGGTCGATGATGCCCGCTCTGCCAGCGCCCCCAGCGCGGCGTCGCGGATGGGGCGATAGCCGGTGCACCGGCAGAGATTTCCGCTGAGCTGGTCGCTGAGCTGCCACGACTCCCGGCAATCTTCCCGGTACCAGGCTTCGAAGAGGGACATGACGAAACCAGGGGTGCAGTAGCCGCACTGCGACCCATACTGCCGGACCATGTGCGCCTGCACCGGGTGCAGCTCCCCGCCTGCCGCGAGCCCTTCCACGGTGACGATCTCCCGGCCCGCGAACATCGGCAGGAGCGCGATGCAGCTGTTGACGGCGCGGTAGGTCGGCTTTCCGTCGGCGGTGCGGTCGACAAGCGCCACCGTGCAGGCGCCGCAATCCCCCTCGGCGCAGCCCTGCTTCCCGCCGGTGTAGCCGTGCGTGCGAAGGAAATCAAGAAGAGTGGTGGTGGGCGCAATGTCGGCCACGGGAACGGAAACGCCGTTGATCGTGATGGTAAAACCGCCCGGCGCAGGATGCGGGAGGGGTGCAGCGGCTGCCTTCTTCTTCATGACGGACCCCGAGTGTAATCACTCGTCCGCGGCAACGCAACTGCCGTGAGGCCGGCCCGTTATGACGGTGTCGCTCCCGCGACGGGGCGACAGGACGATCGGCGTCCCGCCGTCCGATTGCAGTATATTAGAGTAGAGCAGATTGCACGAAGGAGAGCTCGATGAGAACAAAAGTGGGCCTCTGGATAGACCACCGCAAAGCGTTGATCGTCACGATGACCGAAAAAGGGGAGGTGCTCAAACTGGTCATCTCCGCCATAGAGAGACAGGCGCGTCGATCGTCGGCCGCACGCAGCTCCGGTCCCTTTGAGCCGCAGCATGTGCCGGCGGATGACATGCGGCAGCGCGCATTTGCCGGACACCTGAATATCTACTACGACGCGGTGATTGCGAGCATCCGCGGGGCGGAATCCATCCTGATATTCGGCCCGGGCGAGGCAAAAGGCGAACTGGAAAAGCGATTGAAAAAGGACAACCTCGGCGCGCGCATCGTCGGCGTTGAAACGGTCGACAAGATGTCCGATAACCAGATCGCGGCGAAAGTTCGCGCGCACTTTGCCGCGTAGGCGCGCCCGCCTTACGACGGCGCGCGGGATGCGCGGAAGCGCCGGATGAGGGTGTTCGTCGAGTTGTCGTGCATGAGCGGGGTCTGAGACGACGCTTCCAGCTCGGGAATGATGCGCCCGGCGAGCACCTTGCCGAGCTCCACGCCCCACTGGTCGAAGGAATCGATCTGCCAGATCGCCCCCTGCGTGAACACGCTGTGCTCGTAGAGCGCGACGAGCTTGCCCAGCGACTCCGGCGTGAGCTTCTCCAGCAGGATCATGTTTGACGGGCGGTTGCCCTCGAAGGTGCGGTGCGGCACCAGCCAGGCGGGCGTGTTCTCGGCCAGCACCTCCTGCGGAGTCTTGCCGAAAGCCAGGGCTTCGGCCTGGGCGAAAACATTGGCCAGCAGCAATTCATGGTGACGACCGAGCGCGTGGAGCGGCCGTGAAAAAGCGATAAAGTCGCACGGAATCAGCTTCGTGCCCTGATGGATGAGCTGATAAAAGGAATGCTGACCGTTTGTTCCCGGCTCACCCCAATAGATGGGCCCCGTCTGGAAAGGAATTTCGGCGCCATCCAGGGTGACGCGCTTGCCGTTGCTCTCCATGGCCAGCTGCTGCAAGTACGCGGGGAAGCGCTTCAGGTACTGCTCGTACGGCAGGACCGCCACGGTCTGGGCGCCGAAAAAGTTGTTGTACCAGAGACCCAGGAGACCAAGGAGCACGGGCAGGTTGCGCGCGAACGGGGCGCTGCGGAAATGCTCGTCCATCTGGTGAAGACCGTCGAGCAGGGCGCGGAAATGCTCGGGTCCGATGGCGATCATGGTGGAGAGACCGATCGCCGCGTCCATCGAGTAGCGGCCGCCGACCCAATCCCAGAACTCGAACATGTTCGCCGTGTCGATGCCGAACGCGGCCACCTCCTTCGCGTTGGTCGACACCGCGACGAAATGACGGGCGACCGCCGCAGGATTCTTCAGCGCCGCAAGACACCAGTCGCGGGCCGTGCGCGCATTGGTCATCGTCTCGAGCGTCGTGAAAGTCTTCGAGGAGATGATGAAGAGCGTCTCTTCGGGGTCCAGATCCCGGGTGGCCTCGAAAAAGTCGGTGCCGTCGATGTTGGAGACGAATCGGAAGGCGAGGTCGCGCTGGCTGTAGTCCCGCAGGGCCTCGTATGCCATCACCGGCCCCAGGTCCGACCCGCCGATGCCGATATTGACGACGTTGCGAATCCGCTTCCCGGTATGGCCCTTCCACGCGCCGCTGCGCACCCGGCGGGAGAAGTCCGTCATCTTGTCCAGCACGGCGTGCACCTGCGGCACGACGTCAACGCCGTCGACGGTCATGGATCGGCCTTTCGGTGCGCGGAGAGCCACGTGCAGGACGGACCGATTCTCGGTGACGTTGATCTTTTCCCCGTTGAACATGGCATCGACGCGGGCTTTCAAAGCCGATTCCTCCGCGAGCTGGAGGAGGAGTGAAAGTGTCGTGTCGTCGATCCTGTTCTTCGAGTAGTCGAAATAGATGCCGACGGCTTCCGCCGTCATCCTTTCTCCGCGGGTCGGGTCGCCTGCAAACAACGTGCGGAGAGACACCTTCCGCATCTCGGTGGAGTGGGTCTCCAGGGCTTTCCATGCGGCTCTTTTCATGAGCGGCGGAACATCTGACGCCATGCTTTTCTCCTTCACGTCACGAGGATGCGCGAAAAGGCCGTCGGCTTCAAGAATCAAATCGAATGGGCGCCCGGGCGACGATTTGCCTCGCCAGGAAACGAAATCTGTGTATAATGCGTCTCATGCTGAAAAAGACGCGGCCCGATGGCACGTATCTCGCGGCGCTGCCGCACTTCACCCGTTTGCTGCCCTACCTGATGGGAAGCAGGACGGACTCGACAATCTTCTTCGAGCAGGATTTCGACGTCACCGAGGCTCTGCGGTACGTGAAGGAAAAGAACCTCTCCCACAACGGCGGGGAAAAGAAGCTCACCTTCTTTCAGGTTTTCCTCTGCGGCGCCGTGCGGACAATAGCCCTGCGGCCGAAGCTGAACCGTTTCGTCTCGGGGTACAACTACTACCAGCGGAACAAGATCGTCTTCAACTTCGTCGCGAAGAAGGAGCTGAGCGACAAGGGGGAGGAGATCAACATCACGATCCCCTTTGCGCCGGATGAAACCCTCGACACGCTGCCCGCCAAGGTGCACGCCTTCGTGGATCGGGGCAAGGAGGGAAAGAGCGGCGAAGCAAACGAAAGCGACAGCACGAACGCGTTCCTTGCAAAGCTGCCGCGCTGGATGATACGGCTCGTCATCTTCGTCCTCCGCTCCCTGGACTACCACAACATGCTGCCGGAGTCCTTCATCAACTCGATGCCGTTCTGGGCGAGCATCTTCTTCACCAACGTGGGAAGCGTGGGCATCGACGCGCCTTTTCATCACAATTTCAACATCGGCACCTGCGGTTTCTTCATCGCCCTGGGCAAGATCCGCAAGGACAAGGTGCCGGTGGAGGGCGGGACGGTGGAGCTGCGTGACCGTGTCAAGGTGACATTCACCTACGACGACCGTATCGTGGACGGCATCTACTGCGGCCGCGCCATCGACCTTTTCCGCTCATTCGTCGAAGACCCCGCCCAACTCCAGAAAGCGCCCGAGCTGAGCGACGAATTGCGGGCCGAGCTCATGTTGAAGGGATGATCCGATGTACGAGAAAAAACCCTGGTTGAAATTCTACGGGGCGACGCCGCCCACGCTCTCCTATCCACCAATGACCATGTCGGGGGCCTTGCACGAAAAGGCACGGGAGCTTCCCGCGCCCACGGCGCTGATCTACATGGGCGCGCGCATCAGCCACGCCGCGCTGGACCGGCGCATCCAGGGCATGAGCCGCGCACTGGGCGCCGCCGGCATGAAGCGCGGCGACCACGTCCTGGTCTGCCTTCCCAACGTCCCCCAGGCCGTGATCGTCTTCTATGCGCTCAACCGCCTGGGAGCCGTGCCCGCCATGATCCATCCACTATCGGCTCCGTCGGAAATACGCGGCTACGCGACGCAGACGTCGTGCACCTGGGCGGTCACGCTGGACGCCTTCTATCCGCGTTTCGCGGAAATCCGCGGCCAGACGAGGCTTGCCCACATGGTGATCTGCCGCGCCGACGACTGCATGGGTCCCTTTCTGAAGCTGGGTTTCGCGCTCACGGAGGCACGGAAGATCGCCCCCATACCTTCGGACCCGAGCCTCTTGAAATGGAAAGAATTGGAAAGGCAGGGCCGCACGGCGCCCGAGCTGGCTGCGCCTGATCCCCTTTCGCCGGATGAGCTCGCCTTGTTTCTTTTCAGCGGCGGCACGACGGCCGCATCCAAGGCCATCATGCTCTCCAGCACCAATTGCAATGTCCTGGCCGTCCAGACGAACGCCGCCGGAGGCCCGATATTGCCCGGCGACTCCATGCTCTCCATCCTGCCCATGTTCCACGGCTTCGGGCTTGCCGTCGGCATCCACGCGATATTGATCCAGGGCGGGACCTGCGTCCTCGTGCCGCGATTCACCGCCGACGGACTGGCGGCGCTCGTGAAGAAGTACAGGCCCGCCTACATGGCGGGCGTCCCCACGCTCTTCGACGCACTCGCCTCGAATCCGCGATTCGCGAAAGCGCCGGCCGGAAGCTTCAAGGGGCTCTTCTGCGGCGGCGACAGCCTGAGCCGGCAGACGAAGGAGCGATTCGAAGAGGTGGTGAAGCGCGTCGGCTGCACGACGCCCCTGCGGGAGGGCTACGGCCTGACGGAATCCGTAACGGCGAACATGCTGATGCCGCGGGACCACTATCGGGAGGGAAGCATGGGCATCCCGTACCCCGACATGCTCGGCAAGGTCGTACGGCCGGGCACCATGGAAGAAGCGGCGCCGGGAGAGGACGGGGAGATATGCGTGAGCGGCCCCACGCTCATGCTCGGCTATCTCGACGACCCGGATGAAACGGCGGTCACCTTGCGTCGGCACGATGACGGCCTGCTCTGGCTGCATACGGGCGACATCGGCACGATGGACGAGGACGGGTTTTTCTATTTCAAGCAGCGCGTGAAGCGCATCATCAAGACATCGGGCATCAGCGTGTATCCCTCCCAGATCGAGGACGTGCTGAACAAGCATCCGGCGGTCCGTCTCTCCTGCGTCATCGGCGTCCCGCATCCGACAAAGCTCCAGGTGCCGAAGGGTTTCGTCACCCTGAACGACGGATGGAAGGCGAATCCCGACCTGGAGCAGGAGCTGATCGAGCACTGCAGGAAAGAGCTGATGCCGCACTCCTGTCCCCGCGGCATCGAGTTCCGCGACCGCCTGCCCCTCACCCTCGTGGGCAAGGTGGCCTACCGCGCCCTTGAAGCGCAGGAGCCGCAGCCAAAGTAGGCCCGCCTCGGCCCTGACGACGATTCACGGTCCCTTCTCCGCTGCTTTGACCTCTGTCCGCAGTGTTCGTACCTTTAGCCGGGCGTGGAAAACGCCCCGGAGGTGAGAGGTCATGACGAACGCGGGCATCCATCACATCACGGCGCTGGCAAGCGATCCCCAGAGAAACCTCGATTTCTACAGGGGATTCCTCGGGTTGCGCCTGGTCAAGAAGACGGTCAACTTCGACGCGCCGGACGTTTACCACCTCTACTACGGCGACGAAGCGGGCGCGCCGGGCACCATCATGACATTCTTCCCCTTTCCCGATGCCGCGAGCGGCAGAAGAGGGGTCGGCGAGATCACAGCGGTAGCTTTTTCCGTCCCGCGCGGCGCGCTCGGTTTCTGGATCGAGCGCCTGTCACGGCAGGGCACGGCATTCGACGGACCGCACACGCGTTTCGGGCAGAGCCTGGTCGCCTTCGAAGACCCGGACGGCATGGTGGTGGAGCTCGTCGAGGATGCCGATGTTGACGGCATCCCCGGGTGGGAAGGGGGCGCGGTCGATCCTGCCCCTGCGATCAGACGCTTCCACGGCGTCACGTTTCTCCAGCGCGACCTGGACCGCACCGGGGCATTTCTCACGGGCGTGATGGGATTCGTGGCGGCAGGCGCTGAGGTCGATCGCTACCGTTTCCTCACTGGTCCCGAGGGAAGCCGCGCGCATGCCGACGTGCTCGTGGATGCCCACGCGCCGGTCGGGCGCCAATCGGCGGGCTCGGTGCACCACATCGCCTGGCGGGCGAAAGACGACACGGAACAGCTTTCCTGGCGTGCCGCGCTCATCGCGGCAAGGAGCTCGCCGACGCAGGTCCTCGACCGGAGCTACTTCCATTCGATTTACTTCCGCGAGCCGGGCGGAGTGCTTTTTGAAATTGCCACGGACCCGCCGGGTTTTGCCACCGATGAGACGATGGATGCGTTGGGAACGCACCTGATGCTGCCGCCGTGGCTGGAGGAGCAGAGGGCCCGGATCGAAAGGCACCTGCCTCCCCTCATGGTTCCCGCCGCGCAGCGCACGCAGAAGGCCGAGGCATGAACGCGGTGGGTGCGATGCGGGATCCGCACGCCGGGCAGCCGGTCCTGTCGTGGGGTGCGCCGCTCGCGGAAGCGAAAGCCGCCATGATCATGGTGCATGGCCGCGGCGCGAGCGCAGAGGACATACTCGGGCTCGCGGAGGAGCTCCCGGCGTCGACAGTGGCCTTCCTCGCGCCGCAGGCGGCCGGCCGCGTCTGGTACCCGCAGAGCTTCCTCTCACCGATCGAAAGCAATGAGCCAGGGATCACGTCCGGCCTCGCGCTTCTTGCGACCATCGAGGGCCGGGTGCGCGATGCCGGCATTCCCCCGGAAGCGGTCTTCCTCCTCGGGTTTTCTCAAGGCGCCTGCCTCATCCTGGAATATGCGGCGCGCAATGCCCGCCGATTCGGCGGTGTCTTCGGTCTGAGCGGCGGGCTCATCGGCCCGGACGGGACGCCGCGCAATTACACCGGCAGCATGGCGGGGACGCCCGTGCTCCTGGGTTGCAGCGACGTCGATCCGCACATCCCGAAGGCCCGCGTTCTCCTTTCGGCGGAGGTCTTCGAGCGCCTCGGCGCGCACGTCTCCACCCGCCTCTACGCGAATATGGGGCACATGGTGAACGAGGACGAGCTGGAAGCCGTGCGGACCGTGATGGCACCGGCGCTCGAAGGGACACGCAGGGATGCTGGCCGCGTTGACCCCGCTGCCGGGGGGTGTTAGTATCCTTGCCGAAGGATTTCGCGATGGCGGAAAAGAGGATCAGGCTGCCCTTGGTGAACGTGGTGGAGGCCTCGATCCTGGGCGATATATTGAGCCAGGACGGCGTGCCCCATTTTATCGGCTCCTATCAGGACCGCGCATATGGCGGACTCTGGCAATTCCAGCAGGGATGGGGCTTCGTCGAGATGCCCAATCGGTTTGCAAGCGGCGTGGAGGCAGTCCTTCTCCTCATTCGAAGGAGCTCTGAGGATATTGCCATGAGCCTCGAAGACGATCCGCCGGATCCCGCGGAGTAGGGGGTCATTCCCCCTTCAGGATGCGCCGGATCTGGTTCAGGTGATTGATGTCGTGTCCCGCCATCATCTCGGTGATGCGCGTGACTGTTTCCTTCCCCCGCTCGGAATGCATGCCGTAGTTGTTCCACATCTCCCGGGGAATACTCTTCAAGAGATGCAGATTGCGCGCGCGGATCGCTTTCCAGCCTTCCATGGAGAAGGCGGGGTCATGCTTTGCGTAGTCAGAGTACCGGGCCCAGATGTCCTGGTCGAATCCCTGGATGGCGATGCCGTTCGCGCCGAGGACCAGGCGGAGCCGGTAGCCCTGCACCAGCTCGACGTCGGCCAGGTGCGCGAGGATCTCCGTCACGGACCAGCTCTCGGGTTTGGGCCTCCTGCCGAGCGTCTTGCGGGGGACGCCCTTGATCAGCGCGGCGACTTTCCGCGGCGTGGTGGAAAGGACGTCCAGAGGGACCATGCCCTCGATGTACCCGAGGACGCGTTTCGTATATTCCTGTGGGGTTTCCTGCATGCCTTCAATAAAGCAACACCCGCCGGAATGGTCAAGTCGGGTGCGGCATGGCCCAGCAATTCTCAGTATGGTGACTGAATGATGCAGTTCTCATTTTGTCCCATGCTAAAAGGCCGTTTTCAGGGTGTGCATACCTCTTCCAAAGCTCAGGAAGGTCCAAAATGAGACAATATGAAGTGCCCCCAGGTGGTTGCTACAACGTGGATCGGCCGTATCATGAGATTGGCGTCTCGATGCGGCACGCCACAAACAACGCACAAGGGGGCAGTCATGGGTATTGTACATTACGTTGGCATGGACGTCGACAAAGAAAAGATCGCCATAGCGATCCTGAGCGGGCGCGATCAGAAGCCGAGGGCCGAGACGGTGATTCGCAATGAAAAGAGCGTAATCCAGGCCTATTTCAAGAAGCTCCAGTCCGCGGGGGACCTGGTGACATGCTACGAGGCGGGATGTCTAGGGTATTCCCTGTATCGACAATTGACGGAACTGGGTGTGCCGTGTGCGGTGCTGGCTCCGTCTCAGATTCCACATCGTCCGGGAGATCGCATAAAGACCGATAGAAGGGACGCTGTGATGCTTGCTCGCGCACTTCGGAGCGGGGATGTGAGTGCCGTTCATGTACCCACGCGGGAAGACGAAGCGGTTCGCGACTATCTACGAATGCTGGAGGACATGAAGTCCGATCTGCGCAAGGCCAAGCAGCGCGTGCTGGGTTTTCTTCTGCGGAGGCGGATACGTTATGAACAAGGAGCCACATGGACGCAGCCGCATCGAGCATGGTTGCAGGCTCTTGAGTTGGAGGATCCGCTGGAGCAGTTGACTCTCACCGAGTACCGCTGCCAAGTCGACGAGCTGGAGGAGAAGTGTCGGCGGATCAAGGCGGGCATCGAAGAGATCGCGGCACGTAAAAGCTATGCCGAACCTGTAGCCAAGCTGAAGGCGTTCAAGGGCGTGGAGACGCTGATCGCCTTGTCGCTTGTTTCGGAGATCGGGGACTTTCGGCGCTTTGCAGGTGCGGATCAATTCATGGCGTTTTTGGGGTTGGTGCCCTCCGAGCGATCCAGCGGAAACAAGAGGCGCTTGGGAGGAATCACAAAGGCGGGTAATTCCCACCTGCGCAAACTTCTGGTGGAGGCCGCCTGGCAATACCGCAGCTACCATCCCAGTAGCACTCGGTTGATGAAACGACGCGAGGGTCTTTCTCCATCCTTGGTCAGCTATGCCAACCGTGCGTGCAGGCGGCTAAACAAGAAATTTCTGCGTCTGCTTTTTCGCGGCAAAGCTTCTCAGACCGTGGTGACGGCGGTGGCGCGAGAGCTCTCGGGGTTCCTGTGGGGCGCGATGGTTGATCGGGTGGCTTGAGGAGGCTGCGTATGCAATCGAGGCAACCGGGACGGATGGGGAAGGTTCGTGGCGAACGGAGAATCCTCGAGCGGTTCTGCAGGCAGACTATGGTCTGATCCTGGTAATGAGACGGAGGCAAGCTCCTGACGATCACATTGGCCTGCGGTAACCAATCCACGCATATCAGACTGGTCGATCGTCGGTTATGCCCTTCTCCATCTCTTCGGGTTGGCCTCGATGTTCAGAAGGAGTTCTAAAGAAAAAAGGAGGCTTTTAGAGCTTGACGGGGGCACATCATATCAGAACTGCTGGGCATGGCCGTGCCCGCATCGATCTCAGTATCTTCTGGCTGTCACGCATAAACCGGAGGTGCCATCCATGAAAACGTACCGCATCGCACAGACGCCGTTCGAAGTCACGCGCATCGCCTATGGCTGCATGGGCATCGGCGGCGGGTGGGACCCGGGACCGCTCACCGAGCAGGTCCGCGGCGCCGCCCTTGCAAGCATCAAGGCGGCACTCGACGTCGGCATCAATTTCTTCGATCATGCCGACATCTACAGCCGTGGCAGAGGTGAAGAGGCATTTTCCGGCATCTGGAAGGAAGTGCCCGGCCTGCGCAGCCGCATCGTCGTCCAGACAAAGTGCGGCATCTGTTTCGAGAATGACCCCGCGCACGGCTCCCCCCAGCGTTACGACTTCAGCCAGGAGCATATTCTGGCCTCCGTCGAAGGAAGCCTGCGCCGGCTCCAGACCGACTACATCGACATCCTGCTCCTCCATCGCCCGGACGCCCTGGTGGAACCGGACGAGGTGGCGGCAGCATTCGAAAAGCTCTTTGTCGCAGGCAAGGTACGCTACTTCGGCGTGAGCAACCACTCGGCGTGGCAGATCGAGCTCCTGAAACGCTCCCTCACCCACCCGCTCGTGGTCAACCAGGTGGAGCTGAACGTCGTGCACAACCAGCTCGTGAACGCCGGTGTGTCGGTCAACCAGGATTCACCGACCCTGCCGACGCACGGAGAGGGAACGCTGGAGTATTGCCGTCTGCACGACATCACCATCCAGGCGTGGAGCCCCGTCGCGCACGGCAGGATCGCAAAGGCGCTGGCTGGCCAGGGGGATGCACGACTGCGCGGCGCGGGCGAGCTTGCCGCTTCACTGGCGAAGAAGAAGGGCGTGAGCGTGGACGCGGTTCTGCTCGCGTGGCTCCTGCGTCACCCCGCGGGCATACAACCCGTGCTCGGCACGACGCAGCCGGACCGTATCCGCGAATCGTGCCGGGCCGACGACGTGGAGCTCACGCGCGAGGAATGGTACGCGCTGCTGAGTGCCGGGCGCGGGTCAAAGGTGGCCTGAAAGAACCGCCGAACGGCGGCGCTATCCCTTCACCGCGCCGGCCGCGATGCCCTTGATGATGTACTTCTGCAACGCGAGATAGAAGATGATGATAGGCGTGGCCGAAAGGATCAGGCTGGCGGCCGAGGGTCCGTATTCTCGTAGGAACATGCCGTAGAAGTGGAGCTGCTCGAGCTGCAGGGTGCCTGCCTTCACGACGATGAGGGGCAGGAGAAAGTCGTTCCACAACCACAGGGCGTCCAGGATCATGATGGTCGCCGTGATGGGAATCATGAGCGGGAAGACGACGCGGAAGAAGACGAAGAACTGACCCGCGCCGTCGATGGACGCCGCTTCTTCCAGCTCGCGGGGCACGCCTTTCACGAATCCGTGGTACATGAAGACGGCAAGCGGCGCTCCCAGACCCCAGTACATCGGGATGATGCCCCAGACGCTGGCAAGCTTCAGGTCGGTGGAAAGCCCCACGATGGGCACCATGATGATCTGGAAGGGGATCACCATGGCGAATGCAAAGAGCAGGTAGAGCACCCAGGAGATGCGGCCGAAGCTTCGCGCGAGCTTCCATGCCGCCATGGAGCTCACGAGGATGATGCCGGCGACGCCGCCGACGGTGATGATGGCCGTGTTGAGCAAGGCGCGGGGGAATCTCATCTCCGTCCACGCCTTGATGAAATTGGCGATGGTCAGGGTGGTCGGCAGGCTGATGGGATGCAGCTTGATGTCCGCTTCCGGCTTCACGGCATTGTTGAGCACGAAAAGCGCCGGATAGATCCAGAGAAGCGCCAGGAGGATCATGATGGCTTCCAGCACGATGAGAGAGCGTTTTTTCGAACCCGGGGCGCTCACAGCTGCACCTCCCGTCGCTTGCTGATGGAGAGCTGGATGCCGGTCACGAGCGCGATCAGGAGAAAGAGCAATATGGCCTTTGCCGTGCCCAGGCCCGCCTGCTTCTTCGCAAAGGCGTCGAAAAAGATGTCCATGACGAAGGGGACCGTGCCGGTGGCGTACCCCGAAGGCCCCTGCATCGCGTAGACAAGGTCGAAGCTCTTCAGCGAGTTGGAGAGGCTCAGGAAGAGGCAGATCGTGAAGGCCGGCACGAGGAGCGGCAGCGTGATGTGCCGCAGCCTCTTGCCGAATGTGGCCCCGTCGATGCTGGACGCTTCCAGCACGTCCGTGGGCACGTTCGACATGCCCGCGAGGTAGATCACCATGAGGTAGCCCGCCTGCTGCCAGACCTGGACGAGGACGATGAGCCACGGCGTTTTTGCGGCATCCCCCATCCAGAGGTCGATGCCCGTGAGCTTCGGCAGCAGGTTGTAGAACACGAACGACCACACGAGCGCCACGATGATCATCGAAAGAACGTTCGGCAGGAAAAACACCGACCGCAGGACCTTCTGGCTCTTGATGCCGCTGTCGAGCGCGAGCGCGAGGAAGAAAGCGATCAGGTTGCTCAGGAGGACGTTGAAGAAGGTGAAGAAGATCGTGAAACCGACGACGCCCATCTCGAACTCCCGGTCGACCCAGTTGTCGGCGAGCAGCCTCTTCAGCGCACCGAGGCCGTAGATCTCTTTCGCGGCGGCGCTCACCTCTGCGGCGTTTGCGGCGCTGAATTTGTTGTCCCGAAGGAATGCGCTCACGAGGCCCCCCAGGGCCGCGTCATCCCTTTTCAAGCCGGCCGTCTTCACCGACGAGATGAAGGCATCGACGGCGTCCGAAGAGACGCTTTTTGCCGTCGCCACCTCGGGAAGGAGCCAGATCCTGTCCTCCAGCGTGAACTCATTGAATTGAGGCTGCAGCGCGTAGGTGTCCTGGGCCGGCGCGTAGTAGCGGGCGGCCAGGGCGCGATCGTCGGCTCCCGTGAGGTGGGGGAGGAATTTCCGCTCGAACTCGGTCCGCGGAATGCTCTTGGGCAGGTCAGAATCCTCGTTGAAATTGGTCTTCGTGAACATGTGCGGGTAGAAGCGCTGCTCCACCTTGCCGGCGAAGATCTGCGCATAGTTGGCAAAACCGATCACCCGGTAGCTCTGCGGCTGGTAGCCGATCCGCCGGAGAATCCGCTGCAGTCGGTAGCGCGCGAGCCCCGTGACATAGAGACGCTTGTACTGGTTGTCCGACGCGTCGAGGTGATAGGTCGCGAGAAGGAAGTCGCGATCAGCGGCCGAGGAGATGCGGGCGAGAATCGTCGACTCGAATTCCTCCTTCGGCATGCTGATGGGAGTGCGGGGCGTCAGGCCGTCCCAGTTGGTGAATGAGATCCGGATGCCTTGGACAAAGGGGTAGAGGAAGAAAACGGAATACAGGAGGAGCGCGGGCAGGACAAAGACGGCGAACAGGACGACGACCTTGAATCTCGGCTGCACCATGATGCGCTCTCCTTGAGTGTCCCGGGGAGGCGGCGCCTCCCCGGGACTGGATTGCTCAGGTGGTCAGGGTACTACTTCTTGAGCGATTCCGCCCACATGCGGTCCATGTCCGCGATGACGTCCGCTGCGGTCTTCTTGCCGAACACGTAGGCAAGGGCCCCGTTCTTCGCGCCGTCCTCGAACACGTTCGTGGGGTACATGGAGAAGGCCCACGGATAGGCGCCGTTCTTGCCGACGTTGCTCATGAGGTCGCCGAAGGGGGACTTCAGCGCCGACTGGTCGGCTCCCTTGAAGTCGGAGGTGAGCTTGCAGTCGCGGGTCCAGATCTTCACCGCCGCAGGGGTTGCAAGCCATTCGATGAACTTGCGCGCGGCGGCCTGCTTGTCGGCCGACGCCTGGGAGGAGAGGCCGAACGTGGAATCCACGTCCGCGTAGAACTTGTTCACCGACGCGGTGTTGGACACGGGGAACGGAATGAATCCCGCGTTCAGATTGGGGTTCGCGTCCAAAGCGGCGCCATAGGACCAGAGCCCCTGCACCATCATCGCTTCCTTGCCGGCCGCGAATGCGGATGCCTGCTCGGAATACGCCATCTCCTGCGCGTTCGTGTCCATATTGCTCTTGTAGAAATCAATGATGGAGAACAGCCGGCTCGTGTCCACCACGCCGAAGGTGGTCTTTCCCGCGTTCATGTCTGCCACGAACTGGGGCGCGGCGATCTTCTTCTCCGCGAGCAGGGTCGTATGCACCATCGTGATGAAGTGGCCGATGGACCAGTTTTCCTTCAGAAGACCGGCGAATGGAGTCACGCCATTGTCGGAAAGGGTCTTCACGACCCGCTCCAGGTCACGATAGGTGGTCGGGGGCTGCAGTTTGTACTTTGCAAAGATGTCCTTGTTGTACACGATGCCGATCCCCGCGAAATCCATGGGGACCGCCCACTGCTTGCCGTTCCAGGTGACCGCCGGTTTCGCCGAATCGATGACCTTCGCCATGACCGGCGCCTTTGAAAGATCCACGAGGTAGCCCTTCTGGGCATATTCGAATACGCGGCTGTAGGACTGCATCTCCAGGATCTCCGACAGCGTGCCCGCTGCCGCGCGCGCCGACATCGTGGCGTCCGCGTCGTTGGGGACGATCAGCAGGCTGATGGTGATGCCCGGGTTCTCCTGCGTGAAGGCATCCGTCAGGGTCTTCAAACCGGCCTGGATCTCCTGCTTGTAGTAGTACATTTCCAGGCTCTGCGCCGACACCGTTCCCGCGAGAACGACGGCGAGGATCAAAAGGACGAGGACTCTCTTCATGGTCACACCTCCTCGGAATATGTCCCCCCCACGGGGGGATTCTCCTACGCGACGGCCGTCCGGGCCGCCATTCCATGCTCACGTGCGGACACGCGATCGGGGTTGCACATTTCCACGAACTCGTGTAACATCATGCAACCGGTTGCACGATTATAACAGGCCGGGGGCGGTTGTCAAGCGAAAAATCTCCAGGAGGGCGGGCGGATGGAGCGCAAAAAGCGGGTGACGATCTACGACGTGGCGCAGAAGGCCGGTGTCACCGCCGCCACCGTCTCCCGCGTCATCAACAGCAGGAATGGCATCTCGCGCGCGACCCGCGAAAAGGTGATGGCCGTCATGCAGAAGGAGCGGTACTACCCCTCCCCCGCCGCCTCGGGTCTGCGGAAGAAGAGCACGCAGGAGATCGGCATCCTCTCCCCCTTCTTCATCGGGGACTTTTTCCTGAAGATATTCGAGAGCCTCCACCGGCAGCTCAAGGACTACGACCTGATCCTCTACAATGCGCAAACCCCCGCGCACCGGCGCGAGGTGATCCACCGCATCGTGGCCGAGGAGAAGCTGCGCGCCCTCATCGTCGCGAGCACGCCCATCCTCCTGGAGGAGGAGATGCTCATCTCCCGCATGGGCATTCCCGTCGTCCTCGTGGAGGCACGGCATCCCGCCTACAGCTCGGTGGACTACGACCACCAGATCGGGGCGCTGAAGGCTGTCTCCCACCTCGTGGAGCTCGGACACCGCGACATCGCCATCATTGGAGGGAAGCCTGAAACCCGGCTGTATTCCCCCATCGGCAAGGACCGTCTGAAGGGCTACCGCATGGCGCTCGCCATGGCAGGCATCCCGGTCCAGGAACGCTATATCCAGAGCGGCGAGTGGACCAGCGCGGATGCCCAGGCGAGCGCCCGCGCGCTGCTCGCGGACGCGCATCCTCCCACCGCGATATTCGCCACCTCCGACGCGCAGGCGGCGGGCGTCCTGCTGGCTGCCCAGGAGATGAGGATAAAGGTGCCGGGCCAGCTTTCCGTCGTCGGCTACGACAACATCCCTTTTGCGGAGTATCTCTCCCTCACCACCATGTGGCAGCGCCACGATCAGCTCGCGCGCAACGCGGCGAATCTCCTGCTGGAGGAAATACGCACCGGCATCCGCGCAGGCGAGCGGGTCGTGCTCCAGCCCGAGCTCGTCGTGCGCGGATCCACGGCTGCACCCGCGGCAAGACGACGCCCGTGAAAAGGACCGCGGGGCGCGCGGCGCCCGCTGCAGATCGTTTCGCCAGCCGCGCGAGCGGGATCCTCCTGCATCCGACCAGTCTTCCCGGGCCGCATGGGATCGGCGACCTTGGGGCATCGGCGCACCGCTTCCTGGATCAGCTCGCCGCGGCGCATCAGTCCCTCTGGCAGGTGCTCCCGCTGGGGCCGACGGGCTACGGCGACTCCCCGTACGCGTGCTTCTCCTCTTTTGCGGGCAATCCGCTCCTTGTGAGCCTCGAGGCCCTGCGGGAATGGGGCGCCGTGAGAACGGAGGACCTGAGCGCCATACCCGCCTTCCCCGCCGGCCGGGTGGATTACGGCGCCGTGATTGCCTGGAAAGCTCCTCTCCTGCGCGCAGCGGCAGCCCGCTTTCTGAAAGGCGCAAAAGGTGAAGCCCGCGACAGCTTCGACTCCTTCTGCGAGCGGGAATCGTGGTGGCTGGACGACTACGGCCTCTTTACGGCCATCAAACGCGCGTGCGTCGGCGCGTGGAACCGCGACTGGGAGAAGGATCTCGCCCTGCGCGATCGCGCGGCGCTGGCGCGCGCCCGCCGGCAGTGCGCGGCGGACATCGCCGTGGAGCAGGCGATACAGTTTTTCTTCTTCTCCCAGTGGGAGTCCCTGCGCGCGGCGGCGGCAAGGAAGGGGATCCGCATCATCGGCGACCTTCCCATATTCAGCGCGCCGGATAGCGCCGACGTGTGGGCCAACCGCGCGCTCTTTCTCCTCGATGGCGACGGGCAGCCGACCTCTGTTTCAGGGGTCCCGCCGGACTATTTCGCCGCCACGGGCCAGCTCTGGGGCAACCCCCTCTACGACTGGGAGGCGCTGCGGCGCGAGGGATACCGATTCTGGATCGAGCGCATCGGCGCGGCATTCAGGCTTTTCGACTACGTGCGCATCGATCACTTCCGGGGCTTCGAGGCGTGCTGGACGGTGCCGGCCGGAGAATCGACGGCCCAACGGGGCCAATGGGTGAAGGTGCCGGGTGAAGAGCTCTTTGCAGCTCTTGAAAGGGAGCTGGGGAGCCTCGCGATCATCGCGGAGGACCTGGGCGTCATCACGCCCGCGGTGAGCGCGCTGCGGGAGCGGAGGGGATTCCCCGGCATGAGAATCCTCCAGTTTGCATTCGACAGCGACGAGGCGGGCGCGCTGGACGCGGGCAACCGCTTCCTTCCGCACAATCACGCGCGCGATTCCATCGTCTATACCGGGACGCACGACAACGACACGACCCGCGGCTGGTACGCGGGGCGAAGCCCGCGGGAGAAGGCCTACCTGGATCGCTACGCCCCGGCCACCGACCCCGAGATCGAATGGCGCCTCATCCGCATGGCGCTCTCTTCCGTCTGCGTTTTTGCCCTGACGCCCCTCCAAGATATCCTGGGCCTGGGAACCGAGGCGCGCATGAACACGCCGGGCACCAGCAGCGCGCTGAACTGGTCGTGGCGGGCGCCGGACTGCATTCTCAATGACGCGGCGGGAGGGCGGCTTGGCGAGCTCACGGCGCTGTACGGCCGGGCGCCCGCCAAAGCCGCGGACACGGCTCCCTAGCGTTCGACGGTCTCCTCTGCGCGAAGTATCTCCGCGATGCGCTTCTCCATTGTCGCCGCTTCCGTCGGGGTGAGGAGACCCGCCTCCAGCTCGAAACGGATATTCGCGCCGCCTGCCAGGCTCTTGACGTTTCCCTTCGCCTTTTCGGCGCTGTAGCCCTCAGACTCCGCGGTGGCCGGCAGCACCATGCCCAGGCAATCCTGGTCCGCGGTGCGGCTGATCCAGCGCACGCCATGGTCGAGCTGCCGCGGCTTGTGGGAGATCCAACTCGCGTACCCGTCGGGATGGACCATCATGGTATGCGCCCATCCCTTTGCATCGGCGCGGTAGCTGAGATAGAGGACCACCTCCGGATCGAAGGCGAGCCCCGGGACAAGGACGTTGTGCCGGCCGGGGTCGGCGGCAAGCTCGGCCAGGAATTCGCGGTGACCCGCCGGCGGCTTGATATGCGACGGCAGGACCGTGCGCACCCGCACGGTGTCGCGCGAGCAGGGCGCGCTGTAGACCAGCCTGCCGTTGTCGATCGGGCGAAAGTTCACGTGGTTCATGAACATGAGCTCCATGCCCGTCTTCTTGTGGTTGGCGATCTCCATGGCAACCGAGACGGTCGCCGATCCCGCGTGCAGGGACGCGCGCGGCAGGGCCGAATAGTCGCAGGCAAAAGCCACGGTATGTCGATACGCGCCGCC
Source organism: uncultured Spirochaetota bacterium (assembly GCA_963781885.1). Lineage (GTDB taxonomy): Bacteria > Spirochaetota > Spirochaetia > SZUA-6 > Fen-1364 > Fen-1364. The sequence goes on from CAWAHW010000004.1 coordinate 295,054, forward strand.
CACGCTCATGAAGGGGCCGCGTTCGTCCACGCCCAGGGAGATGAAGGCACTGTCGTACGGTGCGTTGGGAAGCTCGCCGTGCAAGGGGTGGGTGTCGCCGGCCGCGGGCACGCCCATGGCCGTGGCGCCGCAGTGCAGGAGGAATGCCCCGTACGTGGCAAGGTAGTCGCGCGTGGCGCGCGGCTGGCGGAACATCGATTTCATGGTGAGGACCCTGCCGTCGAAGCGCGCGTCCCAGATCTGCTGGCCCTGCCAGGGCAGGACGACCATCTCGCCGCGCGCGTTTTTCACCCTCACCGCCTCGACGCCCGATTCGTAGCGGAAGAGGCTCGCCGAGAGCTCGCCGCTTTCAACGATCGTCCTCTCCTTCTCCCCGAAGAAACCGCGCTCCAGGGTAATGACCGTTTCCCGTTCCATGCGCTGCCTCCTTACGCGTGTCTCATGCTCATGGCCAGAAGCCTTCGCAGCCTCTCGCGATTTGCGGCGTCATAGTACTCCACGGGGTTGTAGTCATCCGTGAGCACGATGCCGCGGGTGAGATCGGGCTGCCACGTCCGGGCAAAGGCAGCCTTCACGTCGTCAAGCGCCTGGGGATGAACGCGGCTGTAGTCGGGGGTCCGCAGCATCGTGAGCGGGGAACGCAGCGACGCGACGAAAAGCGTGTTCGCGGTCTTCACGCCATGCACGACCACGCTGGGAAAGACCTCCCGCAGCGTCTTGTACAGCGACGCCCCCATGTAGTCGCCGGCCGCATTGAATTCCACGAATGTGTTCATCACCAGAGTGCCGTCCGGCTTCAGGACCTTGCGCACGGCCTCGAAGGCTTCCCGGCTCATCAGGTGCGACGGGCTGCCGTCGCCGACAAAGGCATCGAGGATCACCGCGTCGTACTTCTTCCCGGTCGTATTGAGGAACCACCGGCCGTCTCCGATGGTAAGGGCGATCGCGCTGGTATCCAGCCCGAACCAGGAGCGGGCGACGTCCACGACGGCCGGGTTGATCTCCACCACGTCCACGCGCGCGCCGTCGGCGGCGAGATCGCGCGGCACGATGCCGATGCCCAGCCCGATGCACAGCACGTCGTCAAGACGGGGCGTGTAGGCGCGCGCGAGATCCTCCAGCATCCACGTGAACATGACGGTGCTGGATTGCCGGCTCGTGTCGTAGACGTTCTGGATGAGGTAGTCGGTGAGGTAATAGCGATAGGGAAGCTGCGGTGACTGCAGGACCTGGATCATGCCGAAGCTCGAATTCCCGCGGTACAGCTCTTCGCCGGCGGGAAGCCGCGGCCCGTCGACGGTGAGCCCGTACCAGCCAAGACCGGCCCCGGCGACGATGCAGACGGCCACCGCGACCGTCGCGCCGGTGCGCCGTCCCCAGATGAGGAAGTAGCATGCCACGAGCACCGCGAGCGCCGCGGCAGTCCCGTACATCGTCGTGGAATTGGGCAGGAGCGGAATCAGGAGGTAGCCGATGATGGCCGTGCCGAGAAAGCTCCCGAGCGTGCTGACAAAGGACACGCGCCCGACCGTGCCGCCCACGCCGGCAAGAGTCTGCGCCACCACGCGCACGAGGAAGGGACCCGTCATGGCGAGCAGGAAAAGGGGGATGAAGAAGAGACAGACCGCGGAAAGCAGCGACCCGACCGGCAGCGGCAGGGAGAGGAGCTGGTAGGCCAGCCATTCCCGCACGGCAACCGTGGCCACCAGGGCGATGGCGGCGATCAGGATGGCGACGTACAGCCTTCCCAGCCGTGCGGACCGGGTCACGAGGCGCCCACCCGCGTAGTAGCCGAGCGCGAGCGCCGCCATCGTCACGGCGATCTGCGCCGTCCACACGAAGTGCGACGTGCCGAAATACGGCGCGAGCATCTTTGCCCCGAGTATCTCCACGATCATGACCGCCGCCCCCGCGATGCAGGCGGTGACGTAGAGGAAGCCCTGCAGCCCGCGCGGGAGCGCAGGCTGCTGCGATGATTCCTGTTGTGCCGGGACCTGGTGTTTGTTTTTCATGCCTCTCCCCCGGCGCAGTGTACATGGCCGGGGGATTTTCGTCTCCGGTACGGAAGGGCGTCAGGCGGCGCCCTGGTCCTTCCGCGCCGCGGGTGTTCCGGCCACGAAAGGCTTTCCCTCCTGCTCGCAGAGCTCCTGGATGATGCGCCGGCCGTCCTGTGCCGCGGTCGGCAGACCCGCAGCGGGCCGGGTCCATTGCCCGATCATGGCGAAATGGGCAAGCGACGGGATGCGCCGTTCGATCTCCCGGCGCATCGTCGCCACCGTCGGTCTCCATCCCTCGTAGGAGCCCTTGTGATTGCCGGTAAAATGCACGGTGGTGAGCGGCGTGGCGACGTCCGTGGCCTCGATGTCGGCGGCAATGCCGGGGAACATCGTCTCCAGCCACGCGGTGGTATCGGAGAGCACGCGGGCCTTGCGGGCCGCATAGGCGGTCTTGTCGGCCTGCAGCTTCTCCCAGCCTTCCCAGGGACTCTGGTAAAGCACGGTGAGCGCGGTCTTGCCCGCAGGCGCCATTGTGGGGTCGAAGGAGTAGTTGTTCAGCATCAGGAAAGGCGGCCGCTCGCCCCCGATTTCCACCGGGGCAGAGGGTCTGATGGTCCGCAGGCGTGGAAGCTCGGTGAGGGGAATGAGGCGACGCAGCCCGTAGGAGACCTGCACGAATGGCAGGTACAACGGAAGCGTGCTGTACGCCTCCCGGAGCCCCGCGGTCATGTACCGGCCCTTCAACATGCCAAACAGCGTGGTGCGGCCGTCAGCGGCGCTGATCACCTCGTCGGCTTCGTGGACCGCGCCGTCCGCGAGACGTATGCCCACCGCTCTCCCGTCGCGCACGACGATCTCTTCCACTTTCGCGCCGAAATGAATCACCCCGCCAAGGTCCGTGTACCGCCTCCAGATCGCGCGGGCAAGACCGAGCGAGCCACCCTCCGGCCAACCTCCCGCCTTTTCGTTCTGAATCGACGCGATCATGAGAAGGTTCATGGCCGGCATTCCCTCGATGGGCAGCGCGAGCTCGAAAAATGCGCGCAGGTCGGGGTGCCGGTAGCCCGCCGCGTACTGCTCGATGGTCACGCCGTACCGGCGGAACATCGGAAGATACCTTCGGATTTTCCACATGCCGCGCATGCGGGCAAGGAAACCGCGGATGCCGGGCTCCTGCGCGGGCGCCTTTGCCGACCCCATGCGGCTGCCGAAACCTGTCCAGAGCCGCACGTCCGATGCAAGCACGTCCAGCCTTCTGGCGTCCCGCGCGGAAGGCGCGACCGCCTCCTTCAAATGCGCCACGAGCCGGTTGACGTCGCTGTACTGCGTGAGCCTCTTCCCGCTGGGGAGCACCATGTCGCAGAACACTTCATGGTTGTAGATCCGCCTGCCGTCCAGGGCCCCCAGCTCGTCCCACATGCGGCGGATCGGGCCCGCGGAACCCGTGCCCACGAGGAAATGCAGGCATCCGTCGAAGGTGAAGCCCTTGCGCGTCCACCCCGTGCAGACGCCGCCGGGCGCCGTGTGCATCTCGAAGATCTCCGTCTCATACCCGTTCATGCGGCCGTAGCAGCCCGCGGAGAGCCCGGCGATCCCCCCGCCGATGATCACGATTTTCCTTGCCATATATGCTCCTTTGATTTACGCGAACAGCCTGTTCAGCATGCACTCGATGTAAAGGGCGCGGGCGTCATCGTCGGCATAGTCGAGCCCGCTTGCATCTTTCACGGTGTTCGCCACGAGGAAGGGGAATACCACGCAGGAGAGCGCCATGAGGGCCGCATCGCCCGGCTGCGTGGCTCCCGCGCCGCCTGCTTCCGCGATGACCTGTCCAACCTTGTCCAGCATCTCTTTCATGTAGCGGCCGTAGTAGGTGTCGCCGCTTTCCTTGAAAAAAAGGCTGAGAAAGGAGGTCCTCGTGAGGCCGGGAAATTTCATGAGGCCGTACGCGTAGCCGGTCAGGAAATCCCTGAGGCGCGCTTTCGGTTCCCGGCCCGGCGCGAACAGGTGCGTCAATCCCTTTGCAAATGCCTCCGCGGTCGCGGCTTCCCCGGCCTTGTCGATCAGCTCGTCCTTGCTGCGGAAGTGGTAGTTGATCGCCGCGATATTCACCCCCGCCGCCTCGGCGATCCTGCGCGTCGTGAGCTCCTCTCGCGTGACCGAGAATATGAGCTTGACGGCAGAATCCAGGATCTTTTTCCGGGTTGTGAGATCTTCTGGTGCCATTTCGCCTCCAAAGGATTGCTTAAATCAATGATTCAAACAGTGATTAATATACAGTTTAAAAATAACTTGTCAAGCGGAAATCAAAAAAAGGCGGCGGCGATGTTAATGAAGCCGGTAACGTCAAGCGGTGAGAGTCAGCGCGACTCGCTCGTGCCCCACCACCGTGATGCCCAGTCCGAGAGGGTTCGCACGGCGCTTTCCAGGTCCCTGCCCGCCTCCGTCAGCTCATACTCCACCCTGACCGGGGAGGTCGGCAGAACGTGGCGCACAACGAGCTTTTTTACCTCCAGCTCACGAAGCCTTTGCGACAGGAGCGGATCTGAGAGGCCGGGGATTGACGCGATGATGCTGCTGAATCTATGCGGACCATTGATGAGGACGCGCAGGATGACGCCCATCCAGCGTCGGCTCAGGAGGTCCATGAGCTCTGCATAAAGGGGGCAGAATGCGGTGATGGGACTGCCGGTTTCTATCTTAGCTACCATTTTGTTCATTTCTCCAATATAGTATAGATACTAATATTAGGCAATTACATATTATTTTATAACTTACTTGTCTTTTGTAAGTTAATTGTCTATCTTCTGTTCTGTTGAAGCAGACAAGCGTGCCGGCTTCAAACACTGACAAGAAGGAGACAGAACATGATAAAAGCTGCCATCATAATAGGGAGCACCAGGCCGGGACGCCACGCCGACGCAGTGGCGAAATGGGTGCTGGAACATGCGAAAAAGAGAACGGACGCGGAGTTCGAGATCGTCGACCTGAAGGACTACAACCTCCCGCTTCTGGACGAGCCAATGCCGCCCTCGATGGGTCAATACAGCAAGCCTCACACGAAGGCGTGGGCGGAGAAAATCGCCTCTTACGACGCATTCGTATTCGTGACGCCGGAGTACAATCATGCACCCTCGGCGGCGCTGAAGAATGCCATCGATTTCATCTATGCCGAGTGGAACAACAAGGCGGCCGGCTTCGTGAGCTACGGGAGCGCCAACGGCGCGCGCGCCGTGGAGCATCTGCGCCTGATCATGGGTGAGCTGCAGATAGCCGACGTGCGCGCCCAGGTCCTGCTCTCCCTGATGACCGACTTTGAGAACTGGACCACTTTCAAGCCAAACCCGATGCACGAGACATCCTTGAATACGATGCTGGATCAGCTCGTCGCCTGGGGCACCGCGCTGAAGACGGTCCGCGCCCTCAATCCCGCCAAGCAGTTCCGTCCTGTGCAGGTGCAAAAGGAAGTAGCCAAGACCGCAGCTTCGTGATCACTCCGCGCGGCCGGAGACCCCTCCGGCCGTTGCTTTTCCCCTGTGGATGAGCCCGCCTCCACTGCTCCGCTTCCCGCAGAATTTCTTTTTGTCTTTCCAGGACGAATACCTGAATCTCCAGCCAGTTCCGAAACATATCGGCTCCTTTCATTCATGGCCGCTTGATCATTCCGCTTCATCAACATAAGATACTAATGAGGACGTAATCAGTCCTCATTAAAAAAATCGAAAGATTTTTCGAAATGGGAGGATTGCGCGATGTACCACCCGACAGGCCGGGTGCTGACGGTGCTGGAGCTGCTCCAGTCCCGACCGGGACTGACGGGCCCCGAGCTCGCTTCACGGCTGGAGACTGACGTTCGCACGGTGCGGCGCTACGTGGCGAAGCTGAAGGACGTCGGCATCCCGGTGGAGGCGAGCGCGGGACGATACGGCGGCTACAGGCTGCGGCCGGGCTACAAGCTGCCGCCGCTCATCTTCAGCGAGCACGAGGCGGCGGCAATCGTCCTGGGCCTGCTGGGCAACACGTGGCTGGAGGTCGGACAGTCGCAGGCGGCCGTGGAGGGCGCGCTTTCCAAGATCACCCGGGTGCTGCCGCAGGCGGCGCGGGACCGGGTCCTCGCGATGTCTGCCGTCACGTTCCTCTCGCCGGCCCGGGAGGACCAACGCCCCGACGCATCGCTCCTCATGCTCCTGAGCGAGGCAATCCAGTCGCTCCAGTGCGTGCGCCTTGCCTACAAGTCCGAGCGCGATGAGATCACGCACAGGACGGTGGAGCCCTACGGACTGGTGGGCCGCTCGGGCAAGTGGTACCTGGTCGGGTGGTGCCGGCTGCGCGTAGACTACAGGACGTTCCGTCTGGACCGCATCCTGGAGATCGCGCCCGCCCCGGAACGCTTCACGAAGAATGACGACTTCGACTTTCGCGCTTATGCAATCAGACAGCTCGACAACTACCCCGTCAACTTCCATCTGCGGGTGACGTTCAAAGCGTCCATGGCAAAGGTGCGCGAGCGCGTTTCGCCGTCCCTGGGCACCTTCACCGAGACACCGCACGGCGTGCTTTTCCACTGGCCAATCGATGACCTGGACTACGGAGCGCGCTACCTCGTGGCGCGGGGCATTCCCTTTATCGTGCAGGAGCCGGTGGAGTTCCGCGAGGTGCTCCGCCGGCTTTCCCGGGAGATCGCGCAGAGGGCGGAAGACGCGGAGAGAGATAATTCAGCTCCAGAGAGGCGCGGATCGTGACGAGGCTATAGTCATAGGGAGCGCACGCGCGTTCGACGGTCCTCTCATGACCGACTGACCCCGCGGGGGGACAATCATCGAGCGCCCGCGTCCATTCCGCCGCCGCGACGGCCCGATCGCCAATTTCCGACACCGCATCCAACCTCGGGTCACTCAGCGCGAAGCCGCGGAAAGGAGAAAGCACAAAGCGGCATGTGGCGAGGAGACGAGGAGATATCCCAACTCTTTGACGAGTTGCACCGTTTGCGCGAGGAATTGCGCCGGTGGAAGCTCGACATGCGGTCCGGCATCGACCTGCGCGCCGTGGCGGAAAAGGCGAGCTGCCCGATCTGCGTGACGAATCTCGCCGGCCGGCTGCTGTACGCCAACCCCTTTTTCGCAGCCCGGCACGGCTGCGAGCGCGAGGACTGCATCGGCCGCGCCCTTTCGAGCTTCCTGGCCGCAGACAGCCAGCAGGAGTGGAACCGGCTGCGCGCGCTCGTTGCCGAAGGACAGACGGTCGCCGCCGACACGCTGGTTCACGCCGCACGCGGCGGCCGCGCGTTCGCCACCGCCTCGGTCCTGTACCCGCTGCCCGATTCCGTGGGAGCCCCTGCCTTCATCGTCCTGCTCTCAATGGAGATGCGCGAGCCCCCCCGCCGGGGCCGCCCCCGCCCTGCCGTGCAGGCGGACGCAAAGAATCGCCGCTTTTTCGAGGAGGCGCCTCTTCCATACGTCGTCTTGGACCGTCGCGGCCGCATTCGCGACATCAACCGCCAATGGCGGGAGTCGTTCGGCCACAGCCTCCGTGCGATACGCGGGGTGCCGTTCGCGAGGCTCCTGGATCAGGAAAGCCGCATCCGCTTCGAGCGCGATTTCCCGCTGCTAGGCCATTCGGATGCCCGGTCGGAATCCGCGTTTCACCTCTCGACGCCTTTCGGCCGGCCGGTCATGATAATCTTCCGCGCGCGCGCCCGGCAGGATGCCGCCGGCAATCCGCGGGAAATCCTGCTCCTCGCCTGGGACGTGACCGCGCACGTGAGCGCCATGGAGCAATTCCGCCGCACGGACCTTCTCCTGCGCCAGGCCGAGATCCAGGGCGGGCTTGGATCCTGGGAGCTCGATCTCCAGACCGGCCTCCTGCTGTGGTCGGACGAGATGTATCGGCTCCTGGGGCGCGACAAATCCCTGGGCCCGCCCGGGCTCCACGACGCGCTTGGACTGTTCGGATTCGACGAGAAGGATCTCGAGGAGATCGTCCGCCGGGCGCGGACAAGCGGGGAGAAGATCGAGCGCGAGTTTTCCCAGGCCGCCGCGGACGGAGAGCGACGATGGTTTCACGGCATCATCAATGCAAGCCTGGATTCCGCCGGAAGACCATCCAGGCTCTTTGGCTCCCTCCAGGACATCACGGAGCGAAGGACGTTCGAAAAAAGACTCCGTGAAAGGGATGCCCGCATGCTGCGCCAGAACCAAGAGCTGGCGGAAAAGAACCTGAAGCTGACGGAGCTCCTGGCACGGCTTCAAGAGGCGGAGCAGGCGACAGACACGAGGGTGCGCGCGGTCATCAACTGGTCGTTGATTCCACTCCTCCACCAGCTGAAAAAGCATGCAAAGGGCGATCGGCAGGATTTCGATCTCTTGGAAGAAGCGCTGAAGACCTTCTCCTTCCAATCAGGACAGCAGCCCCATTCATCGCTTGCCATGCTCACACGCCGGGAGCTGGAAATCTGCCACATGATCCGCAGTGGGCTGTCATCGAAAGAAATCGCTGCCCGGCTTTCAATCACGTCGCAGAGCGTGCAGACCCACAGGAACCATATCCGTCGTAAGCTCGGGTTGCTGAACAAGGGCCTCAATCTTGGGGGGTATTTGCAAACCTTTGAAAATGGCACCAAGGCACGCGATACATGAAACATACCTGATTCATTATCAAAAAACACATACAAAATATAAAATATCTAAAATAAATCCATGATATTAATTATCAGCGATGACAACAGTTGAGCGCAATTCAACGTAAAGGCAAGCGGGTCATCAATGGAGTACCCATATGTCTGTGAAATTACGGGGAACGGAAAGTTTGGTCGGCAGGAAAAAACAGGTACGCGGGCGAATGCCGCCCTGCCCCTCTGCGAACGAATCGCCGGAATTCCTGGATGAGCTGGAAAGGATGTTCCAAGAAAGCAAGGGATTCGGCAATGCAAGCCTGAAGCTCGACGCCAGTATTCCGCTCGCGCGCACGGACCTCGGCCAGTGCCCGCAGGATGAGGTGGACTCGCCGGCCGTCGACCTTACGATACGCAGATGGAGGGCCCTGGAGGCCCTGCGAATCCAGATGAGAAGGATCGAGGCGATTCGCAATCAAACACGGGGCACCGTCCATGAGTTCAACAACATCCTCACGACCATCATCTGCCACGTCGAGCTGCTTCTCTCCGACCCAGGCTTGCAAGGCCCGCTCGCAAAGGAAATCGACGCGGTGAGGGGTGAAGTCAGACGCGCCATCAGTCTCAGCGGGCAGCTCTCCGCCATGTGCCATATGCCCGCGGGGCAGCTTCGATTGCTCGATCTGAGCGTCTTCATCTGCGCAATGGGCGAGAAAATACGCGGCATTACGGGGAGCCCTCGCTCCCTATCACTCGCTACCGATCCTCTGGCGGGCATCGTCCTGGCCGATCCTGCTTCCCTGGAGCAGGTTGTCCTTGGGCTCGCCCGTCTCGTCTGCGAAGGGCTGCGGGGCAACGACAGATTGGACGTGGAGACGAGGCGCCAGGCCCGGCCGCCGCGGGCGTCCTCCGATACCGACATCGAGGAACGCGCGGTGCTCGTTCTTCGGCCGCTGCGGCAGGAAGCGAGCGCCGGAGAGACTCCCTCGGATGCGCGGGATGCCCTGCCAAGGCTGCAGGCCCTCGCGGATCCAATCGGCGCCCGCATCGACGTCGAATGCGTGCTTCCGCACGGCTGGGGCTGCCGTCTTTCGCTTCCGTCCTTCTCGACGCCCGCGACACAACGACGATGAAAAGCCCGCCCCAGCCTGCCTTCGCGGTTGCGGTTGTCGACGACGACCGGAGCATCCTGGACGCCGTGACCGGGGTCTTGCACGCCGCGGGCATCACGAACACCGTCGTCGTTCAGGAGTCGTCGACCCTGCTGGAGGTCGTCGGACAAAGGGATATCGGCATGGTGCTCATGGACCTCGCGATGCCTGGCCTCTCGGGCGAGGAGCTGATACCCCTTCTCAAACAGGATCATCCGGGCATCCCGATCATCGTCATCACGGCAAACCACGAGGTGGACAAGGCCGTGGCGTGCATGAAGGCAGGGGTGGATGATTACCTCACGAAGCCCTTCGAGCCCGCGAAGCTCATCGCCACCGTCCGGCGTTTCGTGGAGATCCAGGAGCTTCGCCGCGAAAATGCCGCCCTGGGGCAGACATACCTCTCCGCGGACCTCCGCCATCCCGAGGCGTTCTCCGAGCTTGTCACGGCGGATGCAAAGATGCGACGTCTCTTCGGCTACGCCGAGACCGTTGCCGCCACGCGGCACGTGGTCCTTATCACCGGTGAGACGGGCGTCGGCAAGGAGCTGATGGCACGCGCCATCCACGGGATCAGCGGCCGGGCCGGCGCGTACGTTACCGTGAACGTCGCCGGGCTGGATGAATCCATGTTTGCCGACACACTGTTCGGGCACCGCATGGGCGCCTTCACCGGCGCCTCGGCGCGCCTCTCCGGTCTCATTGAAAAGGCATCCGGGGGCACGCTGTTTCTCGACGAGATAGGGGACCTCGCGCTGGGGAGCCAGATCAAGCTTCTCCGGCTCCTGGAGAGCGGGGAGTACTATCCCCTGGGATCCGATATCGTGCACACCTCCAATGCGCGCATCATCGTTGCGACGAACGTGAACGTCGCAGAGGGCTTCCATGCGGAAAACTTCCGCAAGGACCTCTACTACAGGATCAAGACGCACCACATCAACATCCCGCCTCTTCGGGAACGCCCCCTGGACATTCCTTTGCTGCTCCGGCATTTCATCTCTGCATCCGCCCGGGAGCTGGGCAGAAAGCCTCCGGAGCCGTCTCCCCCGCTCATTCCCCTCCTTCTTTCCCATTCATTTCCCGGAAACGTCCGCGAGCTGAAGTCGATGGTCTTCGACGCCATGAGCCGGCATGTTTCGGGCGACCTGTCCGTCGAGCTCTTCGAGACGGGTCTCGCGCAACGGAGCAGGCAGCCGGGCGCCGACGGTCCAGACGGGCATGCTGGCCCGAAGCTGACGATCAAGGAGACCGTGGACCGGCTCGTCGAAGAAGCAATGAAAAGCTGCAACGGCAACATGAAGGCCGCGGCCCGCATCCTCGGAATCACCCCGCAGGCGCTCGGGCAACGTCTGAAGCGAAGAACGCTGAGCTAGGGCAACTTTCCAACCACGGCGAAAGATTTCTTTTCGTCACGCCAAGTGCCGACGAGACAAGCCTTTAGGCATGTTGGCGGCCGCTGAAAGCAAAGAAAACATTCCTTTCGAGCAATCTCCCGGCGCTTGAAGCGCATTGCGTAACTCATTCCGCAGAAAAGAGTTGCATGATGTTGCAACCCGTGGCATGCGACTTGCAAGTCATGGTCTGCGGAAATCGGAAGAGAGGAGGCGCTGATGATCGGTTCGATGATGAACGATGCAAAGGTGGACCAGGTGAAGCAGCTCATCAGCTTCACCGTGGGCGAGGTGGAATACGGCATGGAGCTGCTGCGGGTCAAGGAGGTTATTCGTGTCGGCGCAATTACGCGCATGCCCCGGGCCCCGGTCTTCCTCAAGGGGGTCATCAATCTCCGCGGGGAGATCATCCCTGTCATCGACCTGGGGGAGCGCTTCGGGCTGCCGCCGCGGGCGAACAGCGAGACAACGCGCTTGATCGTCGCGGAGATAGGGGAAAAATCCGTCGGCCTGCTGGTCGACGGCGTGAGTCACGTCATGCGGATCGCGCTCGACGAGATCGATTCCGAACCGGTCTGGCGCGACTGGCTCACGCGCACGTTCGTGTCCGGCGTCGCGCGCGTCGACGATCGACTGGTCGTGCTTCTGGACATGGACGGTCTCCTCAGCGCGGACGAGCTTGCCGACATGGACGCCGGGTCAGGTTCCACGGGCGACGGCGAATCAAGGGACGCAATGCACGAGATCGTGCAGTAACACATCGGAGCAAGGAGAGGAGTCGGAAATGAAGAACATGAAAATGATCGTGAAGCTGCTCTTAAGCTTCAGCCTGGTGGCGCTCATCGTGCTGGCTGTCGGCTATTTCGGCCTGACGGGCTCCGCGGAATTGAGCGGCGGCGTCCACGACATCGGGGAAGGCTCCATGCCGTCCCTGGAGAATCTCATGGTCATCGACAAGGCGATGATGACGGTGGACGATTCGGAGAACGCCCTCATGGTGAAGGGCCTTTCAGGCGATCTCCAGCAGAGCGCTTTTGCGGCCTTCGACGCGGCAAAGAAGGACGCGGACGACGCGATAAAGACCTACACCTCCCTTTCCATGAGCGGCGATGAAGCCACCCTCTGGAAGCAGTTCACGCCGGCGTGGGAGGCATGGTGGAAGGATCACGAGACTCTGGTGGCCCTTGTCAAAGGGTACGAAAGCGCCCCCACCGACCAGAACTACGGCAAGCTCACCCAGTGGGGGCTCGATACGAGCATGGCCTCCTTCAACGCGCTGGAAAAAATCGTCACCCCGCTTATCCAGCTGCAGAAAAAGGAGGCAGCGGACGGCGTGGCGGCCGCGGAGGCCACCGCCACACGCGTGCGCATCATCGCCATCGCGGGAATCGTCGCCGGGCCGCTCATCGCGATCCTCCTGGGAATCATCCTCGCCCTGTCCATCACGAGGCCGCTGGTGAAGAGCGTCAAGTTCGCCGAGCTGGTATCCTCGGGGGACTTCACGCAGAACCTGAACATCCACCAGCGCGACGAGATCGGCGTCCTGTCGCACGCGCTCAACGACATGTCGGTGAAGCTGCGCGACATGGTGGCGACGATCAAGACGAGCGCCCAGCAGGTCGCCGCCTCCAGCGAGGAGCTTTCCGCGACATCGCAGTCGCTCGCCGGCGGCGCCCAGAGCCAGGCATCGACCCTGGAGGAGACATCGGCCTCCATGGAAGAGCTCACGGCCTCCGTGGAGCAGGTGAGCGAGCACGCGCAGGGCCAGGCCGCCGCCGTGCAGCAGGGAGCCACGTCGATGGCGCAGGTGCAGAAATCCATCGACGAGATTTCGCGAAGCCTTTCGGAGATATCGGGGCTCGCGGCCAAGTCCGTCGACAATGCGCAGGAAGGCACCCGGGCGGTTTCGCAGGTCGTGGACGGCATCTCACGGATCGCGGACAGTTCCGAAAAGATCGGGGGCATCGTCACGGTCATCTCGGAAATCGCCGACCAGACGAACCTGCTTGCGCTCAACGCCTCCATCGAAGCGGCGCGCGCGGGCGAGCATGGACGCGGATTCGCCGTCGTGGCCGACGAGGTGAGCAAGCTGGCCGATCGCAGCTCCTCCTCCACCAAGGAGATCGAGGGCCTGATCAAGGAAAGCGTGAAGAACGTCACGCGGGGGGTGGAGATCGCCAACGGCTCCCAGGGAGCGATGGAGCAGATCCGCAATGCCTCGCAGAAGGTAAAGGACATGATCGCGGGGCTGACCGATTCGATGCAGCAGCAGGTGACGGCGGTCAAGGACCTGGCGGCGGCCCTGGAAAACGTGAGCGAGATGAGCCAGAGCATCTCCGCGGCCACCGAGCAGCAGAGCGCAAACGCGAAGCAGGTGTCCAAGGCCGTCGAAAGCGTCAACGAGCTCACGCAGGCGGCCGCCTCGTCGACGGAAGAAATGTCCTCCTCCACCGAGGAGCTGTCCGGCATGGCGCAGGAGCTCCAGCACATGACGGAGCAGTTCAAGATCGACGGCGAGTCCATCGCCGACGCCGAGTCGCCGGGACTGGCGGCAGCGGCAGGAGGCGGACATGGCGCGGGCAACGGCAACGGAAACGGCTCCAAGAACGGGAAGCCGGCGCTCGAGCTCGTTTCGCATGGCGCTCGCGCCTGACGGTGGGCGCCGCCTAGAAAATGACGGGGGAGGAGGCAAGCCTTGATGGGGTCGCAGGTGCGGCCGCGCCGGGAGATCCTCCCCGTCCTGTTGCAGGACTGAAAGAGAGACGTCCTTATGGCGCGAGACCCGGATGCGGCCGTGGGCCTGGAGCCCGGCATCGAAGACGGCGCAAGGCTTTTTCGCGCGACGTACGACGCGGCGCGGGAGGGGATGCGCATGCGCGACATTTCCAATGGGGCGCCGGCCGGGCACTCCGCGCGCTTCTATGCCCGTCTCCTTCAGGAGGTCGGTCAGGCGGTGGTCGCCGTCGATCTCGACGGCAGGATCATCTACTGGAACAGGGCGGCAAGCGAGCTTTTCGGCTGGACGGAGGAGGAAATCCTGGCACGGAGCCTCGACGAGCTTCTCACGCCGCAGGAAGGGCGGGTCGGATTCGTGCGCGGTCCGGGCGAGCTGAGCGGCGGCGTCCATGGCCGCGAAGCCCTCGTCCGCGACAGGAGAGGAAGAGCCTTCCTCAGCCAGTTGAGCGCGTCATCCCTGTTGGACGAGGTTGGGGCGCGTGTCGGAACCGTCCTGACGGCGTTCGACCTCACGGCGCGCAAGCAGCTGGAAGAGGTGCTCCGGGAGAGCGAAGAGCGCTTTCACCAGGCGCAGAAGATGGAGCCGCTCGGCCGCCTGGCAGGAGGAATCGCCCATGACTTCAACAACATCCTCACCGTGATCAAGGGCTACTGCGAAATGATCGTCCAGCGCGTGGCGGACGACGTCCGGGAGGATATGCGGGAGGTGCTCCGCGCCACGGAACGGGCGACAGCCCTCGCGTCCCAGCTCCTCGCGTTCAGCAGGAAGGAGGTTCCCCAGGCGCGCCTGGTCTCCCTCGGGCTCTTGACGGCGGCCATGCGCAACATGCTCCAAAGGCTGATCGGGGAAGACATCGATCTGCGCATCCACGTCGGCCGGGACGTATGGCTCATCCGCGCCGATCCGGTGAGGATCGAGCAGGTCATCATGAATCTCGCCGTGAACGCGCGGGACGCCATGCCGCACGGCGGGGCGCTCATGATCGCAACGGACGCTGCCGTCGTCGACCGCGTGCATCCCGCGGCGCTCCCCGGTGTGCCGGACGGCGAATACGTCGTGCTTACCGTGCGCGACACCGGCGTCGGAATGAGCCGGTCGATCCTGGAGCATATCTTCGAGCCATTTTTCACGACAAAGGAGAAAGGCAAGGGCACCGGGCTGGGCCTTGCGACAGTCAACGGGATCGTCAAACAGTGCGGCGGTTTCGTTCAATGCGCGAGCGCGCCGGGCGAAGGAACGACATTCACCGTCTGCTTCCCGCGGTGCCCGGAGGAGACTTTCAGCGGTTCAGAAGGCTCTCCACCCTCGCCTTCACCGTCGGCCAGTCCTCCGCGGTGATGCTGAAGAAGACCGAGTGACGGACGCGGCCGTCATGCGTGATGACGTGATTGCGGAATACCCCTTCCTGCACGGCGCCGATGCGGAGGATGGCGTGCCGGGAGCGCTCGTTCAGAGAATCCGTCTTCAGCTCGATGCGCAGGACGTCCAGCGTCTCGAAGGCGTGGCGGAGCATCAGGTACTTCGCCTCCGTGTTCACGCCCGTGCGCTGCCATTCCCGCCCGATCCACGTCCAGCCTATTTCCATGCGCCGGTTCTTCGCGTCGATGTTCCCGAACCGGGTGGCGCCGACCACCGTATCGGGGCTTCCTTTTCCCCGCAGCACGGTGACGAATGGAATCGCCGTCCCGTTCGCGCGGGAAGACAGGGCATCCTGTACGTAGCGTTCCATGTCGGCCCGCCCGGCGAAGCGTCCCGGCATGAAGTGAAAAATTTCCGCGTCGCCCCCCGCGGCGCAAAGGGCATCGAGGTGCCCCCGCTGCATCGGCTCGAGGCGCACGGTGGCCCCCTCGAGAACGGGAGCATATTCGTCCGGTCGCGGTCTGCTTTCGCGGTGCGTGAAGGCGACGGGTCGCCCCTCCGCGTCGGTGGCGGGCCACGCCCCGCCCGGCGGTTGCTCCGTCATGCTTCCATAATACCCACGCGACCCCGCGCCGAGCCAGTCCGACGATCTCGTGGACTTCCCGCCGGGTCATAGCTATCTTGAATCTCAACTTGTGAAGCGGAAATCAGAGCACACAGGCCTCCGGGGCCTGAAGACACTGCTGCCCTATCTCAAAGAGCGATGGGTGATCCTTTCATCGGGCTTTGCCTTCATGCTCGTGCAGAATTACGGGGCGATGATGGTGCCCACCTATTTCCAGAAGATCCTGGATGAGGTGACCGGCGCCAATCGCGCGCCGGTCGTCTGGCACCTCATCGGCATGGCCTGCCTCTGGGCGGGGATCACCGTTGTATCACTCTATGGCATGCGGCGGCTCATCATCGGGGCGTCGCGCACCATCGAATACAGCCTGCGCCGCCGCATCCACGGCCGGCTCCTGGAGCTGGACTACGCGTTCTTCCAGGCGCACGAGACTGGTGACCTCGTCTCGAGGACGACAAATGACCTCGACAATGTCCGCACCCTCCTGGGACCCGGCGTCATGTACATCCCCAACAGCCTCAGCATGTTCATCTTCTTCTTCCCCGTGCTTTTCCGTCTGAACGGCCCGCTGATGCTCGTGGTCTCGGGCGTGCTCGTGCTGGTGATCGCGCTGATCTTCGTGATCCTGCCCCGGCTCGGCGCCGCTCTATCGGCGCATCCAGGAAGCCACGGGGACGATCAACAGCCGCGTATGGCAGGTGGTGTCCGGCATCGGAACGGTGAAGCTCCACACCATGGAAGACCGGGAGGAGGAGCGCTTCCGGGAGCTGAACCGCGATTTCCTGAAGCGCAACATGGCAACCGTCAGGGTCCAGGAGTTTCTCTGGCCGCTCTTCGGTTTCGTCTTTGCCCTTACGCAGCTCGTGATCATCTTTGTCGGCGGGAGCTTCGTCATCCGCGGGGCCATGACCCTGGGGCAGCTCCTCCAGTTCAACGTCATGATCACTGCGCTCACCTTTCCCGTCCTCTCATTGGGCTGGATCATGTCGCTCCTCCAGCAGGGAATCAGCGCCATGGGGAGGATCAATACAATCCTGCACGGGCCCGACGAGATCCGGCAGGACTGGCAGAGCCCGGGCGCGGCGCACCTTTCTTTCGAGGTGAAGGGGCTCTCGTTCACCTACCCCAAGCAGACGAAGCCCGCCCTGCGCGACGTGAGCCTCACGATTCGCCCGGGCGAGTTCATCGGCATCACGGGGACGATCGGCAGCGGCAAAAGCACGCTGATCAACCTGCTGACCGGCCTCCTGCGACCGCCGCGCGGCGCGGTGTTCGTCAACGGCATCGACATCCGCGACGTCGAACCCGCAGAATTGTTCGCGCGCATGGGGATCGTGTCGCAGTCGCCCTTCCTGTTCTCGCGCAGCCTCGCGGCGAACATCGCACTGGGGGCGGACGGAAAAGGAAGCGATGACGCAGTGCGGGAAGCGGCGACGCTGGCGGGGCTCAGCCACGACGTTGCCTCTTTTGCAGAAGGATACGGCCAGCTCATCGGCGAAAGGGGCATCACGCTCTCGGGCGGGCAGAAGCAAAGGACGGCCATCGCGCGGGCGCTCCTGCGGCGCGGGTCGGTCGTGATCCTCGACGATTCGCTTTCCAGCGTCGATGCGCGCACGGAGGCCGCGATCATCGACAATCTCCTCACGCTCCGCGCGAACAGGACGCTCATCGTCATCTCGCACCGCATCTCCCCGCTGAAGGCGGCAGACAGGATCTACGTGCTGGACGACGGGGCGATCGCGGAGGTAGGCACACACGCCGCGCTGGCGGATGGCACGGGGCTGTATTCGCGGCTCGTGCGTCTCCAGCAGCTCGAGAAGAAGCTCGCGGACCCCGAGGAAGAAGAGGCGGTGGGCTGATGGCAGAGGCAAAGCGCTCCCGCGTCGCCGGCATCCGGCGCCTCATTCCGTACGTCCGCCGCCACGCATGGCTCGCCGTCGCCGGGCTGATTGCGCTGATCGTGATGGACCTTTTATCTGTCGTCCAGCCGTACCTCGTGAAAGTCGCCATCGACACGAACGTCGCCGCGCGCGACCTTGCGGGGCTCGGCCGCACCGTGCTGCTGCTGGGCATCGTGCTGGCGGGCGGTTTCGCGGTGCAGGTGCTCTTCGGCATCGGCATCCAGTACCTGGGACAGCGGCTTGTCTTCGACATCCGCATGGACCTTTACCGCAAGGTGCTCGGCCTCTCCAACGACTATTTCGACCGCACGCCGGTGGGCAAGACCCTCACCAACCTTTCCAACGACGTGGAGGCCCTGCGGGAGTTCATCGCCGAAGGTGTCGTGAGCATCGCCGGCGATCTATTGAAGGTCGCTTTCATCCTCGCCGCCATGGTCGTCATCAACCCGCGTCTTGCCCTCATCACGTTCATCACCATCCCGCTCTTCGTCGGCGCCACCCTCGCCTTCCGCACGAGCATCCGCGCTGGCTACCGGGAGGTGCGCACCGCAAACGGCGAAATCAACGTCGCGCTGTCGGAGACCATCTCGGGTATCCGCGAGATTCACCAGTTCACCGGGGAGAAGGAGAGTCGGGAGGCCTTTGACCGGAGCAACACGCACTACCTCAAGGCGTACCTGGGCATCGTGAACGCCTACGCCCTTTTCTTCCCCGCCATCGAGGTCATTGTCAATACGGCCATGATCCTCATCCTCCTGTTCGCCCACTTCGCCATCGGCATGTCGCTGCACGTCGGCGAGATCTTCGCGTTCTTCGCGTACGTGAACATGTTCTTCTGGCCGCTGCGCCAGCTTGCGGAGAGATTCAACCTCTTCCAGGCCGCGGTCGCGGCAACGGAGCGCATCTTCGTGCTCCTGGACGAAAAGGTGACGATTGTCTCACCGGCACCGTGGGAGCCTGCTGCCGACGGCGCGCGCGAGGGCGTGCGGACGCGGCGCGCGTCGGAAGTGGTCTTCGATCGCGTGAGCTTCCACTATTCGGAAGGCACGCCGATACTCCGCGACATTTCCATCCGGATCGCACCGGGGGAGAAGGTCGCAATCGTCGGGCCGACGGGAAGCGGCAAGACCACGCTCATCAGCCTTCTCGCCCGGCTGTACGACGTGGTGGCGGGGCGCATCACGCTGGACGGCACCGATCTGCGGGGGATGCCGCTGCAGGAGCTGCGCCGCGCGGTGGCCACGGTGCCCCAGGATGTCTTCCTGTTCACGGGAACCGTGGCGGACAACATCTCCCTCTATCAGCCGGACGTGGACGCGCCCACCATCGAGCATGCGTCACGCGAAGTGCATGCGGACCGGTTCATCGCCAACCTGCCCAATGGTTTTGCCGAAGAGGTCCGCGAGGAGGGGCGTCGCCTCTCCGAGGGCCAACGCCAGCTCCTGGGTCTGGCGCGCGCGTTTGCCCGCGACCCGTCGGTTGTCATCCTGGACGAGGCGACGTCCAACATCGATTCGGAGACCGAGCACCTGATCGAGGACGGCATCCACCGGCTCCTGGAGGGCCGCACCGCAATCATCATCGCCCACCGGCTCTCAACCATCCGCACCGTGGACCGCATCCTCGTGCTCCACCACGGCGAGATCGTGCAGGAGGGCAGACACGAGGAGCTTGCCGCCCGCGACGGCCTGTACCGCGAGCTTTACGAGATGCAGTCGCTCCTGCTCGCGCGATAGACGCGGCTCCTCATTCCGATTTCAGGACTTCCCTTATCTTGGCGGCAAGTGCCTGGATGGTGTACGGCTTTGCAATGAATTCCAAATTGTCGTCGACAATTCCATGATGAGCGATCACATTGCGCGTATATCCCGACGTGAACAGGATCTTCATTTCCGGATGCAAGGCGTGAAGGCGATCGGCCAGCTCGGGTCCGGTCATGCCCGGCATCACCACGTCGGTCATGAGGAGGTCGATGCGATCCCTGTATTTCGCGGCGAAATCGAGGACCTCAGGGACGGTGGAAGGGGACAGTACCTTGTAGTGGAGGCTTGTCAGTGCCTTCACGGCAAACATGCGCACGCTGTCATTGTCCTCGACAACCAGAATCGTCTGGTTTCCTGTCGGCAATTCACGGTGAATGCTCTCTCTGACGAGCTCCTCTGACTTCTCTTCGATTCTTGGAAGGTAAATCCGAAATTGCGTCCCCCGCCCTTCTTCTGAATATACCTCAATCGCTCCTCCCGACTGTTTCACAATGCCGAAGACTGTTGCCAGACCGAGCCCCGTCCCCTGCCCCACGGGTTTCGTTGTGTAGAATGGCTCGAACAGATGTGCTTTCACCTCCTCGCTCATTCCGTGCCCCGAGTCGCTCATGGCAAAAAGCACATACCTGCCGGGATGTGTCTCGGGATGATGCACGCAGTATTCCTCGTCGAATTCGACGTTTGATGTCTCGATGATGAGTTTGCCGCCGCTGGGCATCGCGGCGCGTGCGTTTGTCGCCAGGTTCAACAGAATCTGTTCTATCTGCCCGGGATCGACGCGGACGTTTCCAAGCTCCCTGTCGAGAACGGTTTCCAGCGCGACGTCCTCTCCAAGAAGACGGGTCAACATATTCTGGAACCTGTCGACGAGACCATTCAGATTGAAAACCTTGGGCTGGATGATCTGTCGGCGTGCAAAAGCGAGGAGCTCGCGGGTCAACGACGCGGCACCCTGCGCGGCCGCGCCGATTTCATCAAGGTATCTCATTGCAGAGCTGGAAGAATCAAGGCTCATCCGCGCCAGATCGATGTTGCCGATTATCGCAGTCAGAAGATTGTTGAAATCGTGCGCGATCCCTCCTGCCAACCGCCCGACTGCCTCCATTTTCATTGCCTGCTGGAGCTTTTCCTGGAGCCTGCTCTGTTCCTCCTGCGACTTCTTGAACTCCGTGATGTCACGATCTATTCCACGATACCCTACGAGCATTCCGTTCTCGCCGAACACCGGCACCCCGCTTGTTTCCATCACGATCATCCGTCCGTCCTTGTGGCGGTTTCTGTTTTCCAGTCTTTCAAATGGCCTGCCGGATGCGACGATTCTCTGGAATTCGGCCTTGATGGGCGCGGCTTCCTCCGCCGACATCAGGTCAAAAGGGGTTGTGCCGAGGATCTCTTCAGGTCGGTATCCCAGCACGTCCGTGACTCGTGGACTTGCGTAGGTGTAGGCGCCATTCCGATCTACTTCCCATACCCAATCACTGGTTGTTTCAACCAGAGAGCGGAATCGCTCCTCGCTCTTCTGCAGTGCTTCTTCCGCCTCTTTGCGCTCGGTGATGTCAGTGGAGATGCTCATTTGGGCATACACGTTCCCCGACGAATCTCTCAACGGGGCGATGGAGACACCGATCAGAATCCTGGATCCGTCTTTCTGTCTCTGCTCCAATTCGAGGTTTGTAAGAATTTCCCCTTGCGTAACGCGCTCGCGCAGCGTGCGATGTCCTTCGCCTTTTTCTTCGAGGACGATGGGCAAGGGTCTTCCGAGGACTTCTCGAGCCGTCCATCCAAACATCTTTTCCGCGGCACTATTCCAGAGCAAGACATCACCGTCAAGATCGAACATGATAATGGCCAGAGGAGAGTAGTCAAACAAGGCTTGCAGGGTTTCGTTTGACTGTCGAAGGGACTGTTCGGCCTGTTTAACCTCCACGACTTGCCGCTCCAGGCTCTCGAGGCTTTGCCGCAGTTGCGCGGTCATGCTGTTGAAAGCCACCGCCAGACGGGCGACCTCTCGAGGCCCGCCGACCATTGCCTGCAGTTCTCTCCTGCCTTCAGCGATATGGGTCGCGGTTTCCATCAGGCTCACCAGGGGCACCGACAGCCGGCGCGCCAAGTACACGCCCAGAACACCGGCCAAGACCGCCATGACCAAAGTGATCACGATGGACTCCACGGCCTGACGTATGACCTCCCCGTAGGCCTCTTCCCACGGCAACTCGGTCACGACCGCCCAATCCGGCGTCTCCAGCCGAACATAGGTTCCCACCACCTTTGCCCCCATGATTCCCGGATACGTTGTCACTTTCGGCGCGGGGGCGGAGGCGGGACTGTGGATGAAGTCGCTGACGGTCTTGAGATGACCCACGTTTTCGCCCTTCAAGACGCGGGCCGTGTCGCCGAAGGCGATCAAAGTGCCTTGTCTATCGACCACATAGGCGTACCCCGTCTCGCGTACCTTGAGGTGAGTCACCAGATCCCACATAAACTTGAGGTCAACTTCAACCGCCAGGAGCCCTCGATACGTCCCAAAGACGTCGGTCACGGGAACCGCCATGACGACCATGGGTTCACGCGTCGAGGAATCGATATACACAGTGCTGATGTACCTTTCCTTCTGTCGAATCTCCGCCCGCACATTCCCGTTCAACTGGTCCTCGAGTCGCCACGCCGCGGTCAGTGGGAGGCGGGTGGCCTGGACCACGACCTGGTCCTGGGCATCCAACAAAGCCAATTTGAAAAAAGCCGGCTGGAGACCCAACAAGCTGTCCAGCATCAGTTTCTGTTGTTCGAGGGATTCCGCGTATGGATTGGTCAGCCAGATCGTTGTCTCCAGGATACTGAATTTGTCTTGGATGAAACTGCTGACGCTTCTCGCTGCATCCTGCGCAATGAGTTGTTGATCACTCGAGATGACTGTCTTCTGGGTTTGGATACTGGAAAACAACTGCAAGCCGCCGGAAAGAGAGAGCATGAGCACGCCAAAGGTCAAGAAAGCAATGGTCAACGTGGCGGTCAGGCTCAACACGGCGTGGGGTTTCTTGGTCAGGATCCTCATCATCCTTCTCGTTCTATCCGTGTGCCTTTGCTGAATCAGTGAATGATTTCGCTCGCCTGCTTCAACAGACCTTGCGGCACCGTCAGCCCCAGTTCGAGAGCCTTTTTGTAGTTGATGAACAAATGCGGTTCGGTCGTCACGACCGGAATGGTGCCGGCCGGGGCACCTTTGAGGATTTTATCGGCAAGGGATGCGGCGAGCCTCCCTTGTTCATGCTGGTCGGTCGAAGCGGTAAGAACGGCCCCACTTCGTACCAGGGTTGGCTGGCCGCCGGCAACGGGAACCTGATGAGCATCCGCGAACTTCAGGACCGAGCTGGCAGCTTCCGACGATTGAGGGATCAGATCTGGAAAAAGCAGGATGGCATTGATGCGGGTATCGCCGGATTTCTCCAGCGCCTGCAAAATGGCCGGAATATCCGGGACATTGAGGATGCGAACTTCCTGCAACGTCACGTTGGAGGACAATGCCGCCGAACGCAATGCCTCCAACACAGATGGGTCTGTAGGATAATTCGGCTCATAGAAGACCATGACTCGTTTTGCCCTTGGGGTCAGCTCGAGCAACGACTCGAAACTCTTGAGCGTCAATTCAGGGCTTGGCAAGCGAACGCCGGTGATGTTTCCGCCCGGGCTGCGCACGCTGTCGACCAGACCAGTCCCCTCGATGACGGCGTTGGCAAATACAATGGGGATATCGGTCCCTTGAACGACGGCCTTCACCGCGACGGCCGGCTCGACCGGGAAACGCAAACACCAAGTCAACCTTCTCGGTCACGAATTTGCCGGCGATGAGCTTCGCCTCAGCCGGGTCAACTTTTATCTGCTGCACGTCGTAGGCGATGTTCGTGCCCTCGACATAGCCTAGCTCAGTCATCCGCGCCTTGAAGTCGTCGGCAATTGTCGCCATTGTCGCTGCGCCGATGAGAACGCCTACTCGATACACCTTGGGCGTCTTGGCGCATCCACTCACCAGCAGGACAACCTCAACGATCCCAACGAGGAGGATCCACCTGTTTTGGATGCTATTTCGAGGAAGAATGTCGCCGGGCACGGCGTCTCCTCTTCATCTGGTCACCAGGTCCGAAGGTTATTCTCGACGAACCGGCAGTCCCGACGGCGAAAAAACCCACACCGGCGCCCATGAGACCGCTCGATTCGCCGCCGCACGCGCCTTTGGGATATCCCCATGCTGACTATATAGCGCCTCATTCGCCGGCGCAAGCTGCGCGTGCGGTTTGCGAACAGCTGCCGCTCGACGTGGAATGAGCGCTTTCGACCATTCTCATACGACGGAGAGCCGGAACCGTCACGGTGGTCAGTCGGGAGAAGTCTCTTAGACCAGGCCGAACTTTTCCTCAATGGCCTCCAACGCCGCGCGGTCGATGTGCGCGAGGGGCCCAAGCTTCTGGGCGTCGATGACCGCCCGAGCGCTGAACTCGGCCACCTCCATGCGATCGAAGGCCTGCGTGAGGGTGGCGCCGGTGGCGAGCACCGCGTCATTCTGCAGGAGCGCCACCGGCGCGCGGGGAGAGACCTCCCGCGCAAGGGCGCGCTCGTCGGAGAAGGGTCGTCCGTAGGCGATCAGCGGGATGTTCCGCAGCACGATGTAGCTCTCCGGGATGATCGCGCTGTCCAGCGTCGTGCCGGTGACGGAGAAGGCGGTGATGGCGGGAGACTGCGCGCTTGCAATCGCGCCAATGGCGGGATTGGCGGCATAGATCTCCCGGTGGAGGACGATGGCCCGGCTGGGAAGCGCGCCGCGCTCCCGCCTGCCGCCCTGCACGAGCACGAAATCCGATTCGTCGATGTAGCTGCGGTCGACCCCGTACGGGCTGATGAGGAAGCTGTCCCCGTCCACGCGCGCGGAGACGGTGCCTTCCGTGCTGGTCATGAGCCGCTGCCGGTAGGCGCGGTGCACGAGCTCGCGCATCTCGCGGCGCAGGCTGCGCTCCGGCGAGCTGCGGAATCCCGGGTCGAACTCGGGCAGGTCCAGGTTCTTGCCATGGTCGGCCATCGCGATCTCTTCTGGCCGGAGGCTTCGCACGGGACCCAGGGTGCTTGCGTTGATGAGCGTCCGCGCGCAGAAATCGAGCGTCTCGAAGCGCTGGAACGCCTCCAGCAGGTCGCGGCCGCCCGTTGCCACGCCGTGATTCTCCAGGAGCACCGTGTCGAATCCCTTGCCAAATGCCTCCGCGATGTTGCGGCCGAGCTCCTCCGAGCCGGGTATCGCGTACGGGGCAAAACCGACCACGCCGCACAAGGCGCGCGCCTGCGGTATGATGCCCGTGTCGGGTATGCGCCGCACAAGGCTGAAGGCGACGAGCGCCGCGGGGTGCGCGTGGAGCACGGCCTTGACGTCGGGCCGGCGCGCGTAGATGGCGCGGTGGAACGGGTACTCCGACGACGGAGGATGCGTGCCCTCCACAACGTCGTCCCCCCGCATGCGCACGATGTCCGGTTCGGCAAGGGCGCCCTTGTCGGTGCCGCCCGGCGTGATCCAGATGTCGCCGGTCTCGTCGAGGATCGAGAGGTTCCCCCCCGACGTCGTGGTCATGCCATAGCCGTAGACGCGATGCATGATCGTGACCAGCTGCTCCCGCGGATGCATATAGGCGTACTTCATTGCCGCTCCTTCGCGCGCTTGTCCAGGTTCTTCCTGATTTCTCCGATGAAGCCGATCGTCACGGGGATGGCGGCCGCGAGCGCCATGGAAACGAGGAACGAGGCCGCGTCCATACGGCCGGATGATGTCGATGGATACAGCCACTCCGCGTAGCCAGCCGCAAGCGCGGCGGCAAGACCGCCGGTCGTCGTGATGAGGATGTCCGTGAAGCGCGGATCGCCGAAGCCGGTCAAATCAAGAATCTCTTTCGCCGTTCCGCCTGCTGCCGCCGCGGCAATGGCCGTGAGCGGCAGGGCCCATGGATGCGTCGCGCCGACCGGGGGGTCGGCCGCAAGGTCAACGACGCCGGCTGCTGCCAGGCCAAGCATCAAGCCGCCGAGGAAATGCAGGGACTTGCCCGGCGGAAAGGGGTCCAGGGCCCGCGCATCGGCGAGGATGGGTCCCGCGGCGGTCTGCGCGAAGACAAGGGCGGGCAGCAGCAGGAGTCCTGAACAGAGTCGGCAGGCGTCTGATCATGGCCGGAAACAATCGTACAGGATTGGCGCGGAGTTTGTCATGCCCCGGATTCTCCGAAAGGAGGCGGGCTGCGCTTCCTGTCAAGCCTGCCATGCCGCGCGGCGGCATTTTTCGCGGAAACACACCGCCGCAACGCAAGGGTAGCCGCCGGGCGGGAAGAAAACCACGAAAGTCACCGGATATGCGAACGATGAATCCGGCTTCGCGCATTCGTTTTCATTTGCCGCCCCCCGGGTGCCCCTGTAACTTTTGCGCATGACAGACGTCGAAGCCGGCGGCGTTTCCGCCGATCCCTTTCCTGCAGCGCAGGTCGTCCCGACCGTCGAGGTGGAAACGCTCCGACAGTGGCTGGAGTTCGGCACGCCGGTCACCATCGTCGACGTGCGACCCGCGGCGCAGCGCGCGGAATGGCACATTCCCGGCAGCCTCCATATCGACGCCTCCGACGCCTTGCGCGCGCGCATCCCCGGCGCGCTGGACGCCGTGAGCACGACCGCGGCCGCGCCCGTCGTCGCGGTGTGCGCCGCGGGCCGCACGAGCCTGCTGGCCGCGGAGGCGCTGCGGGCGCGCGGCATCGATGCGCGTTCGCTCGCGGGCGGCATGCGCGCCTGGAGTCTTGCGTGGAACAGCGCGGAGCTGTCCCTGCCCGGCCGCGGCGTGACGGTGATCCAGGTGCGGCGCACGGGAAAAGGCTGCCTGTCCTACATGGTCGCAGCAGGCGGGGAGGCGGCGGTGATCGACGCGTCGGTGGATCCCGCGGTATATCGGGACATCGCGGCGCGCCGGGGCTGGCGCATCGCGGCGCTGGTGGAAACACACGTGCATGCGGACCACCTTTCGCGGTCGCGCGCGATCGCCGATGCGCTGGGCGCGACGATCCACCTGCCCGCGCAGAAGCGCGTCTCCTACCCGTACGTGCCGGTTCAGGACGGCGATTCCATCGCGCTGGGCGGCAATCCACGGCTTCTCTCCGCGTTGCGCACGCCCGGGCACACCGCGGAGAGCACCTGCTACCTGCTGGGGGATTCGGTGCTTTTCTCGGGCGACACGCTTTTCCTGAAGGGGGTCGGTAGGCCCGACCTGGAGGGAGGCGCGACGGAAGCGGCATCGCGCGGCCGACAGCTCCACGGATCCCTGCAGCGTCTGTTGCGCACGCCGGGCGATCCGATGGTGCTTCCGTCCCATACGCCGGATCCCATCCCTTTCGATGGGGTGCTGATCGGCGCGCATCTCGACGTGCTGCGACGCGGGAACCGCATGCTCCGTCTCGATGAAAAGGAATTTGTCGAGGCGATCGCGGCCGGAACACCCCAGACTCCGGCGAACTATGCGGCCATCATCGCGCACAACCAGACGGGTCTCTTCCCCGACGTCGATCCGACCATCCTCGAGGCAGGCTCCAATCGGTGTGCCGTGGGGTGAGACCGCCGCGCCTGGAGCGAAAAGCGCGGGGGCGCGTTACTGCGGCGCGCTTCTGGCAAGGAGATCGAGCAGCGAATGCAGCCTCTCATTTTCCGGTGTCTTGGTCGCGGAGAATGTGACCGTCCTGCTTTTTGCCCCGTCGGTGACCGTCAGCTCGAAGGCAGGAAGCCCGGCGCCGACCTCCCTGTTGCCGCTGGGCGGCATGGCGAAGAAGCGCATGCCATCGATCAGACTCATCGCGGCGGCGCGTTGCTCGTCGTCCAGCCTGTCCGTGTCAGCGTGAGCAACCAGCTCTCGCAACCCGGCAAATCCGCCCGTTCGATACGCTGAGATCAGCATTCCCGTCACCTCCCGGGGGGACCGCGCGCGCGCCCGGTCCCGGCCAAAGTCCGGCCTCAATCAGTGCCGGGATTTCCCTTTGGATGAGAACGACGTGAAGAACGAGTCGCGCTCCTTCACCCGTGCATGCCCCGGACCCGTAGACTCGGGGGCCAGATCAAATGGCGCCGTTCGCCAGGAGGCGGATGAGGGGATCGGCGGTTGCTTTCGGGGCCGTCTGCGCGATGCCCGGGACGGCGCGAAAGGCCCCGACGATTTCGGTCGGGATGCATATGATGACCGTCGATGCGCAGGGATCCTTGGATGTGGAGGCACGCGGCATGGGGACCTCACTTTCACATTGTTCAAAAAGACATTTTAAAAGAAACGGAAAAAAACGCCTGCCTCCTTTCTCCCGATGGATAAGCGCGCCCGCCCGATGGTCCGGGAGACGCGCGCCGTTGTCAACCGTCGATCTGCTCGAGGACGCCGGCCGCGATCCCCTTCTCTATCAGGGCCGCCCACGTGATACGCACCGGACCCCCGCGGGTCCCGACACGGGCGCGCACATCGAGGATCCCCGCCTTGTGGACGCTTTCCGTGATCTGCTGGACGGCATCGTCGGCGTAATCCTCAGGGATTGCAAGCACCTCGATGATGGCGTGCTCCATCGAAGTTGCAAGCGCCAGAGCGCCCGCGTCGTCCGTGGTGAAAAAAAGGGAACGAGTCACTGCGATAGCTGCCTTTCGTGCATGTACGGGTGTGTCTGCCGGCGGGTCAACCGGGCTTGTAGGCGTCGACCGCCGCCTTGCCGCAGAAACCGAGACCGATCGCAATCTCGCCGAATGTCCGCTTGTCACCGGCCTTCTGCGCGGCCATGACTGCTTCCACCTGCGGCGGCTGCAAGGCCCCGGTTCTCACCAGGTAATCGCCTATTCGTTCTGCCATCAGAATATCCCCGGGAGGAGTATAGACCGGCAGAGGCGGGAGACGCAAGGCCGCTGGCCCCGCCATGGGGTACAAATGCCACCGAGTACGGTGGCCGGCGTGGCCGCGACGTAACCTTTTTTACGGTCCGTTGTTTACAATATGAATCTTCATAGAACCTCCTTTGAAAAGGGCCACTCCTCCGGGATACCGGGGGGGTGGCTCGTTCTTTTTCCCTGACTGTTGTAGAATGACGCGTCCTTTCCCCCTATCTGGAGGTCACGATGAACGAGCAGATCAGGCAGATCGCGGACCGTATCCGCGGCCTGCGGGATATCGCCCAGCTGTCGGTGGAGACCTGTTCCCAGGACCTCGGCATCCCCGTCGAGACGTATCGGCGGTATGAGAGCGGCGAGGCGGACATTCCGGCGAGCTTCCTCTACCAGGTGGCGGGCAAATTCCACGTGGAAATGTCGTCGCTCCTCACGGGCGAGGAGCCGCGCCTGCACGTGTACGCGGTGACGCGCGCCGGCGGCGGCGTGAAGGTCGCGCGGCGGCGCGACTACGGCTACCAGAGCCTCGCGTTCAACTTCATCGACAAGAAGATGCAGCCCTTCCTCATCACCGTCGAGCCGCGTCCGGAAGCCGAGCCCGTGCCCTTGAATGCCCACCCCGGCCAGGAGTTCAACTATATCCTGGAAGGCTCGGTCATGGCCGTGGTGGACAATCACGAAATCCTCCTCTCCCCGGGGGATTCGATCTATTTTGACTCGCGCCACGGCCATGGGATGAAGGCAATCGGCGGCGCGCCCGCCCGATTCGTGGCCGTGATCCTGTAGGAAGAAAGGCACAGCAATGCTCGAGAAGTACCTCGCGAAATCGGAATTCTCCTCCTATGCCGAGTTCTCCCGCGATTTCAAGGTCAACGTCCCCGACCGGTTCAACTTCGCCTGGGACGTGGTGGACGACATCGCCGCACGGGAGCCCCGCCGGAGCGCGCTGGTCTGGTGCGACGAGAAGGGCGCGGAGGCGAGCTTCACCTTCGGCGAGATGGCGGAGCTCTCCAACAGGGCCGCCACGTTCCTGCTCTCCCTGGGCATCGGCCGGGGGACCCGGTCATGCTCATCCTGAAGCGCCGCTACGAGTACTGGTTCTGCCTCCTGGCGCTGCACAAGATCGGGGCAGTCGCCATTCCCGCCACGCATCTCCTGACGAAGAAGGACATCGTTTACCGCAACAACGCGGCCGGTGTGAAGGCGATCATCTGCGTCGGGGAGCAGAAGGTGCTGGATAATGTCGATGCGGCTGCCCCGGAATCCCCCGCATTGAAGGTTCGCGTCTGCCTCGGCGTGCAGAGGCCCGGCTGGCACGAGCTTGCAAAGGAAATGGAGCGGGCCGATCCCCGGCTTGGACGCATGCCCACGGAGAACGCCGACACGAGCCTTCTCTATTTTACATCGGGCACGACCGGCATGCCGAAGATGGTGCAGCACGATTTCACCTATCCGCTGGGCCACATCCTCACGGCGAAGTACTGGCAGAACGTGCAGGACGGCGGACTCCACCTCACGGTGGCCGACACGGGATGGGCCAAGGCGGCCTGGGGCAAGATTTACGGCCAGTGGCTCTGCGGCTCGGCGGTCTTCGTCTATGACTACGAAAGGTTCGTGCCGGGGGCGATGCTCGACGTCGTTTCGCGGCACAAGGTGACGACGTTCTGCGCGCCGCCCACGATCTACCGTTTCTTCATCAAGGAAGACCTTTCGAAATACGATTTTTCGGCTCTCTCCTGGTGCACGGTCGCGGGCGAGCCGCTCAACCCCGAGGTCTACGAGCGCTTTCTGGACATCACGGGCCTGAAGCTGCGGGAAGGCTACGGCCAGACCGAGATGACCGTGGCGGTGGCCGTCTCCCCATGGGTGGAGCCGAAGCCCGGCTCCATGGGGCTGCCCTCACCCGGCTATGACATCGACCTCGTCGACGACAATGGCAAGGTCTGCGAGGTCGGGGAGAAGGGCCAGATCGTCGTGCGAACGGACGCGCGCATGCCCGTGGGCATGTTCCACGGCTACTATCGCGATCCCGAGCTCACGGCGCGCTCATGGCACGACGGCATGTACCGCACCGGTGACGTCGCGTGGCGCGACGAGGACGGCTACTACTGGTTCGTCGGGCGCACGGACGACGTGATCAAGAGCTCGGGCTACAGGATCGGCCCTTTCGAGGTGGAGAGCGCCCTCATCGAGCATCCCGCTGTCCTGGAATGCGCCGTCACCGGCGTCCCCGATCCCGACCGCGGCGCCGTGGTGAAGGCCACCGTCGTGCTGGCCAAGGGCTACACGGCGAGCGCCGAGCTTTCCACGGAGCTCCAGGAGCACGTGAAAAAAATCACGGCGCCCTACAAGTATCCCCGCATCATCGAGTTCGTCACGGAGCTTCCCAAGACGATCAGCGGCAAGATACGCAGGGTGGAGATCCGGGAGAGGGACGGCGAATAGCCCCTCCCTGGTGGCCGGGCTCAGCGCATCGCGCGCGTGGCATTCAGGATCGCCACCAGCGCCACGCCCATGTCGGCAATCACCGCTTCCCACATCGTCGCCACGCCGAAGGCTCCCAGCCCGAGAAATATCCCCTTCACGCCGAGGGCGAAAACGATGTTCTGGATGATGATGGCCCGCGTGGCGCGCGCGCGGGTGATGGCCTCCAGCACCTTGGCGGGGTTGTCAGACATGAGAACGACGTCGGCCGTTTCCACCGCGGCGTCGGACGCGGATTTTCCCAGCGCAATGCCGACGTCCGCGCGCGCGAGCACCGGCGCGTCGTTGATGCCGTCGCCGACGAAGGCGGTCCGTCCCGGTCGTGCCCGCATGATCCCTTCCAGCCGCGTGACCTTCTCTCCCGGCAGCAGGTCGCCGTACAGCTCGTCGATGCCCAGCTCGTCGGCGGTTCTCCGCGCCACGGCGCCATCGTCCCCCGTGAGAAGGGCCGTGTGCGTCACCCCGAGCGCGCGCAGGCCGCGTATCGCCTCCTTTGCGCCGGGGCGCAGCTCGTCACCGATCACGAGATAGCCGGCATAACGCCCGTCCACCGCGCAGTGGACGGCGGTCCCCTCCACGGTGCACGTGTCATGAACGACGCTGTTGGCATGCATGAGCCTGTCGTTGCCCGCGAGTATCGACCTTCCATCCACGGTCGCCATCACGCCTTCCCCGCCGAGCTCTCGATAAACGGCGGACAGGTTTCCGTCCACCGCTTTCCCATAGGCCAGACGAATGGAAGCGGCGATGGGATGGTTGGAGTGTGCTTCGGCCAGCGCGGCGTACCGCAGCAGGTCGGGCCCGGAAACACCGTTGCGCGGCTGCATGGACGTGACGCGGAAGCTTCCCTGGGTGAGGGTGCCGGTCTTGTCGAAAACCATTGTGCGCACGTTCGAGAGCGCATCGAGATAGGCCGCGCCCTTCACCAGGATGCCGTGGCGTGACGCGCCGCCCACGCCGCCGAAGTATCCAAGCGGGATGCTGATGACCAGCGCGCAGGGGCACGCGATCACGAGCATCGTGAGGGCACGATAGACCCAGGTGGACAGCATCGCGCCCGGGAGGAAGAGAGGCGGCAGGAATGCCACGAGGGCAGCGGCGACGACCACGGCCGGCGTATAGCGACGGGCGAACCGCGCAATGAAGCGCTCCGTGCGCGCCTTCTGACCCGCGGCGCCCTCCACCATCTTTGCGATCCGCGCGGCGCCGGAATTCGCGGCCGCGCGCGACACGTTCATCTCAATGGAGCCGTCGGTGCTGATGAAGCCGGCGAGCATCTCGCGGCCGGCAACGACCCGCCGCGGGACGCTCTCACCGGTCAGCGCGGAGGTGTCGACAAAGCCGGCGCCCGCGGTGACGACTCCATCCAGCGGGATGCGCTCGCCGGGACGCACCATGATCTGTTCGCCGACCCGCACGTCCTCCGGTCTCACCTCGACGTGATGCCCGTCCCGCATGACGCGCGCGGAACTGGGCCGCAGAGAAAGCAGGGCGCCTATCGACCGCCTGCTGCGCTCCACGGAGAGATGCTGGAGGAGCTCACCTACCTTGTAGAACACCATGACCGCCACGGCCTCGGAGCGCTGGTGAATGATGAAGGCGCCCACCGTGGCGATGGTCATCAGGAGGTTCTCGTTGAACACCCGGCCGCGCACGATGCCGCGAAAAGCCGCGGCAAGGACATTGCCGCCCACGACCAGGTACGCTGCGCCGAAGACGACCCCGCTCATCCAGGGATAGCGCGACGCGGCAATCGCGGGGGCAAAGATGACGCCCACGCCAAGAAGCGCGCTGCCGAGAAGCAGAAGGAGGAGCTCCCGGGTGACGATGGATTTGGGGGCGGGGGTTCTGGCGCTGCTCATGCCGTCCGCTCGCTTTCCGCGAGATGGACCCGCATGGATTCCAGCACCGCGCTCACGTGGTCGTCGCTCAGTGAGTAATAGATGATCTTGCCGTCGCGCCGATGGGTGACCAGTCGGGCCGCCTTGAGCACGGCGAGCTGGTGGCTGATGGCAGACACGCTCATGGCGAGCGTTTCACTCAAGTCACAGACGCAGAGCTCCCCCGCAAGAAGGGCGTGAAGGATCCGAAGCCTTGTCGATTCGCCCAGGGCCTTGAAGAAGCCTTCCATGACTGCAAGCTGGTCGGACTGGGGAAGGTGAGCACGCCCCGCTTCGACCGCTTGAGGGTGGATGACACGCGTCGTGCATCCCTGCATTGCGATACCCTCTCTCAATTGAACAAGCGTTCAAATGAAAAATAGCACGCAATAGGCTAAGCAGTCAATGGGGCGTTGAATGCCGCGGGTGCCGTGGCCGGGCCGGTGCGCCTGCCGAGCGGGTATGCCGCAGGCGGATCAAGGCATGGTCAGCTGATGTCCCTCAACTTCTGATCGAGCTCTTCCTTGGAAATCTCGCCTCGCGCGTAGCGCTGCTTCAGGATCTCCGCCGCCGAATCGGGGCGATACCCCTCACGTGAGCGGTCGTTTCCGCGAATGCGGGAGGTGTGCCGCAGGGCGACCACGACAACCGCAACGATCGCGACGATGAAGGCGGCCCTGAAGAGGAAGCCGAAAATGCCGAGGAATGGAATCCAGTGACCGAAATGACCAAAAGGCCAGAACATGTTTGTCTCCTTCTCCGATGACCCATTTCATGCAACACCCGTCGAGGCCTCCCCTGCCACCGGGGAGGCGCCGCGCCTGAGCTGCGATTCGTAGAGTTGGGCGTAGAGGCCTCCGCTGCGGGCAAGCTCCCCGTGGGTGCCGCGCTCCACGATGACGCCCCTGTCCATGACGAGGATGACATCCGCCGCGAGCACCGTGCTGAGCCGGTGCGCGATGACGATGGAGGTGCGGCCCCTCATGACGCGCGTGAGCGCCTCCTGGATGAGCTCCTCCGAGGTGCTGTCGAGGTGGCTGGTCGCCTCGTCAAGGACCAGGATGCGCGGGTCCTTGAGCACCACCCGTGCGATCGCCACGCGCTGCTTCTCCCCGCCGGAGAGCCTGTAGCCGCGCTCGCCCACCAGCGTGTCGTACCCGTCGGGAAGCTCGTGGATGAAGTGCGAGATATTCGCCGCATCGCAGGCAGCCTCCAGCTCGTCCATCGAGGCATCGGGCTTTGCAAACAGAAGATTCGCGCGAATGGTATCGTGGAAGAGATAGGTCTCCTGCATCACCATTCCGACGGCGGCGGACAGCGTCTCCAGCGCCAGGTCGCGGATGTCGACACCGTCCAGAAGCACCCGGCCCGCGGTGGGGTCGTAGAGGCGCGGTATGAGGTAGCTCATCGTGGTCTTGCCGGCGCCGCTCGGGCCGACGACGGCGACGAGCTGCCCGGGGGAGGCGGTAAAGCTCACATCGACGAGCGCCTGGGACCGGGCCTGACTGGGTCTCGCCGGCCGATCCGCGGCATCGGGCTCCCGCGGCGTCCCCGAGATGATGCCGCCGATCATGTCGGCCCGGCCCACCCGCTTCACGTGGCTGAGGAGCACGTCGTCGGCCGATGCCGCATACGAAAAGCCGACGCGCTCGAAGGCAAGCTCGCCGCTCACCGACGGAAGCACGACGGGGCTCTGCCTTTCGCGGATGTCGAGGGGGAGATCGATCACCTCGAAGACGCGCTCGAAGCTCACCATCGACTGCGCGAAGGCCACCGGCGCGCCCGCAAGGGACCTGAGCGGCCCGTAGAGCTGGCCGAGGTACGAGCTGAAGGCCACGATCGTCCCGATGGTGAACACGCCACTGATGACAAGGTGTCCGCCGGCCAGGTAGACCAGAGCCGTGCCCACCGCGCCGACCATTCCCATGAGCGCGAAGAACCTGCTCGCGGCGGTGGACTGCCGGACGCTGATTCCGCGCAGCGCCCCCGCGCGCGTCCTGAACCTGTCCACCTCCGCCGCGTGCCGTCCGAAGAGCTTCACGAGCAGCATGCCGCTGATATTGAGCGTCTCCTGCATGAGCGCGTTCATCCGTGCCGACTCTTCCATCTGCGTGCGGGCGATCTCGCGCAGGCGCCGGCCCAGGCGCCGCGCGACGAGCGTGAAGAGCGGAAGCACGACGAGGCCAAGAAGCGTGAGCCGCCAGTCGAGCGCGAGCATCACGAGGAGCGTGGCGACCACGGTCACGAGATTCGTCACGATGTCGACGATGGTCGAGCTGATGGCCGTCTGCGCCCCCATCACGTCGTTGTTCATGCGGCTCATCAGCTCGCCGGTCTTGTTGTGCGTGAAAAAGCGCAGCGACATGCGCTGGAGGTGGGAATAGAGGGCGAGGCGGAGGTCATAGATCACGCCCGAGCCGATGCGCGTGGTGAGCCAGCTCTCGATGACGCTGAACACGCCGCCGGCAACCGGTATGGCAAGCAGCCCGAGGGCGAGCAGGTCCAGCTCCCGCACGTCCGCGCGTGGAATGGCGCGGTCGATGAGCTCGCGGAAGAGCAGCGGCGAGACGAGGGAGAGGGCCGTGCCGGCAAGGATGACGACGAGCAGCAGCACGCTGCGGCCCACGTAGGGTCGCGCGTAGGCTGCCACGCGCTTCAGGAGCGGCCACGTGATGTGCTTCAAGGCTTCGCGGCCGGGCTCCTCGCCCTGCAGCCAGAAACGATCGTGCATCAGCGGTCCTCCCGCGGCGGACCGGCCGGTTCGACGGCCGTCGCGGCAACACCGCGCATCGCGCCCCGGGCGAGCGACGCGGCGATGCCCATCACGCACAGTGCGGCGAAAACAAGGAATCCGACGCGGAAGGCGCGGAGGAAGGCCCCGTACTGGTCGGGGGTGATCTCCACCTGCCCGACGTAGAGTGCGATGATGAGCGCCGCGACGCCCATGCTCAGCATCTGGCCGATCAGCCGCATGACGGCGGTCGTGGCCGAGGCGACGCCGTACTGCCGCCGCTCCACGGACCCCATGATCGCGCTCGTGTTCGGGGAGGAGAAGAAGGCGAAACCCAGACCGCAGAGAACAAGGATGAGCACGATGGCGACAAGCGGCGTCGCGGCGCCCAGGAATGCCGTGAGGAGAAGACCCGTCGCGCTCATCGCCATGCCGAGGGAGGCAAGCACGCGCGGCTCGATCCTGTCGGAAAGCCGCCCCGCAAGCGGAGAAAAGACCGCCATCATCACCGGTTGCGATAGCAGGACGAGCCCCGCGGTCCAGGGGCTCATGCCTTTGACGTACTGGAGGTAGAGGCTCACCAGGAAAGAAATGGCGTACGTGGCCGCGTAGTTGACCAGGGCGGCGAGGCTGGAAAAGGCAAAGACGGTGTTCCGACGGAAGAGGCTCACCTCCATGACCGGGGACGCCGTCCTTCCCTCGCGGAAAATGAAGCCGGCAAAAACGGCCGCGCCGCCCACCAGGAGCACGCCGCCGTACAGGGAGGGAAGGAGGCGGAAGCCGTACATGACGCCCAGGAGCGCCACGCCGTAGAGCAGCGATCCGATCAGGTCCATCTTCTGGCCGCGCGCATCGGCCCATTCCCCCCGCATCTTCCACAGGGTCATCGCCACCACGATGAGGCCCAGGAGCGTCGTGAGCCAGAAGATGCTCCGCCATCCGAATGCCTGGGTGAGGAAGCCGCCCACGAAAGGTCCGAGCGCGGTGCCTGAATAGACGGTGGCGACCGTGACGCCGAGGGCCCGACCGCGCTGTTCGGGAGGATAGACCGAGGTGACGATTGCCGTGGACGTGCCGAACATCATCGCGTCGGTGAAGCCCTGGAGCGCGCGCAGCGCGATGAGCATCGCCTCCGACGTCGCCAGCGTGCAGAGAAAGGACACCACGGTGTAGCCGATCATGCCGGTGAGAAAGACTTTCCGGCGGCCGCGGATGTCCGCCAGCCGTCCCATGGGGACCAGGAAGACCGCCGCGGCGAGCAGGTACGCCGTGGTGATCCAGCTCAGCGTGATCGCATCCGCCCCGTACTCCTTGCCGATCGTCGGGAGCGCGATGTTGATGGAGGTTGCCATGAAGGGCGTGAGAAATGACGCCATCGCCGCGACGAGCAGGACCACCCGCTTGTCGACGTTGCCGGACTCGGGTTGCTTCATCCGTCTAAGATACTCTTGCCGATGGCAGAGTGGGCAGAGGGGTCATTCCTCCAGGAAGCCCAGCTCCCGGGCCTTGAGGGCGGCCTGCGTCCTGTCGCGGGCGTCGATCTTGGCGAGGATCGTGCTCACGTGATTTTTCACCGTGCCTTCGGCGAGGAAGAGCTTCTCCGCGATCTCCTTGTTGCTGAGCCCGCGGGCAAGCAGGCCGAGCACGGCGCGCTCCCGGCCGGAGAGGGGCTCCACGAGGTGCTTCTGGGCCGCGGTGGTGGGCCGTGACAGGCGCGCAAAGGCGTCCATGACCTTCCGCGCCACCGTGGGCTGGAGCGCCGCTCCTCCGCCCGCGATGGTGCGCACGGCGGCCGCCAGGTCCGCGCCCGACACGTCTTTCAGAAGGTAGCCGCAGGCACCGGCGCGCACTGCCTCGAAGACAAGCTCGTCTTCGTCGAATGTCGTGAGCACCAGGATCTTCGCGCCGGGCGCGCGCCCCCGGATCCGACGCGTCGCCTCCACGCCGTCCATGCGCGGCATGCGGATGTCCATAAGCACGACATCGGGCGCGAGCTTTTCGAATGCCTCCACGGCCGCCACGCCGTCGACGGCCTCGCCGGCGATTGCGATGTCCTTTTCCATCTCCAGAAGCGTGCGCAGCCCTTCACGCATGAGCTGCTGGTCGTCCACGAGCAGCACGCGCAGCGTCGCGGGTTTCGGCTCAGCCATGGGCGACACCCGTCGCGGACGGCAGGACGAGACGAAGCTCGGCGCCGCCGTCGGCTGCCGCCTCCAGGTCCACCCGGCCGCCGAACGCCGCCGCGCGTGCGCGCAGGTTGCCCAGGCCAAAGCCGCTTCCGCCGAACGCGGGAGCCGGCGCGCCCGGCGCGGGCAGTCCCCGGCCGTTGTCCCGGCAGGTAAGGACGTAGGCGTTCCCCTCTTCGCGCAGACTGAGCGTGATGCGGGTGGCAGCGGCATGCTTCTGCACGTTCGTGAGCGCCTCCTGCGCGGTGCGGACGATCACCTGCTTGCGTTCGGGCTCGGGCTCGGGAAGACCGGGCGGAAGGTCGAGAGTCACCGCCGCCTCCGCTCCCTGCGCGAAGACGTCCACCAGCGCGGCGAGCACTTCGGGCAGCGTCTGCGCGCCCGGCAGATCCGTCCGCAGCGCGCTCACGGCCGCCCGCAGCTCGTCGAGGCCCTGGCGGACCTGTGTCCGGGAGGTTTCCACCATGCGCGCCGCCCGCTCGGGCTCGGTCGGAATCAGGCGCGCGGCGCCCTCGAGGATCACCGCCGCCGCCGTCAGCTTGTGGCCCACGGCATCGTGCATTTCCCGCGCCAGGCGCTGCCGCTCGTCCATGACGGCCATGTCGCGCAGGCGTCCCTGGGCCCTCGTGAGCTCGGCAAGGAGCTGCTCGCTTTCCGCCTGCGCCTGCAGGGAGCGGCGGAATGCAACGGCGAAGGCGATGAAGGCGAAAAAGCCCGCGCCGTAGCTGAGCATCGAGGACAGCCAGTACCGGTCGCCGGTGACTATAAGGCAGACAAGAAGTGCCACGGACGCGCCCGCCACCCACGCAATGGATATGCCGACCGGCATGCGCATGCCGACGATCGTGCAGATCACGAAGAAGAGGATCGCGCCGTATATCGGCACGGTACCCCACACCATGATGGCGACGACGATCACCGACGCCGCGAGCGCCGATACAAGAAAGCGCCCTTTCCCCCCATGATGCTCGGTGTAAAAGACGAATGAGAGGCACGCCGCGAACGCCGCCAGGAGCCCCGCGACCAGCCAGAAGCGCGATCCCACGGGGATCTCCAGGAGCTGGGCAACGGCCACGCCCGCCACGGTGAGGTATCCCGCCACGTGCAGGATCGCATAGCGGTGTCGCTTCCTCATGCGGAGCTTTTCGACGGCCAGAAAGTCATCAAGCGGCATGCCGTCAGTATACCACGTCACGCGATGGACGCCCGGCGCCGCCAGGAGGCGAAAGCCGCCAGGACGAAAACCGCCGCGCCGAAAGCGAGCAGAAGCAGCATGCTGTGCACCGCGGGCCCCGTCGTCGCTGACGGGGAGAGGACGGCGAGGAAGCCATCCATCGCCCAGCCCGCCGGATCGATCTTCGTCACGGTCCGCAGCGACGCGGGGAAGAAGGCGGAGGGATACCAGCACCCGCCGAACACGGCGAGGACCATGGCGAGTGCCAGCCCGAGCGATCCCGCCTGCCGGGAGGTCCGACAGACGGCGCCCAGCAGGGCTCCCATCGCCGCGCCTGCCAGGCAGAAGGAGACGCTCAGGCCCAGAAGCGCCGCGGGGTGGGAGAACCAAGAGAGACCGAACACGAGCGCGCCGAACCCGATCAGGAGCGCTATCTGCGCGAGGGCCCCGAGCATTTCCGAAACCACGCTTGCCGCGGTGACGATGCCGCGCGGCGCCGGGGTCGTCCTCACCCTCCGCATCGTTCCCCGCCTCCGTTCCGTGATGAATCCCGCGCCCAGGCCGAGCAGCGGCACGAGCGCCCACGTGATGATCTGGCCGGCATTCCCGGTGGCGGCGGCGGACGGCGCTTCGAGGGTGCCGCTCGTGAGCGAGGGTCCGCGGGCTGCCGGCGCGGCGGCAGGTGTTGCCGTTGCTGGCGCGCGCAAGCCCTGCTGCGACCCTGGCCTGCGCGGCAGAAAGCCAGTCTCCCACCTGCCGTGCCGTGGCGCCGGCAGACCCGCGCCATGGGGAAAGCTTGAACGTGAGCGTAAACGGCAGCGCGCTCCCGGATGAGCCCCCGGTTGTGAGACTGAGAAGCAGGTCGGGGTCGGATGTGCTGATGAGCGCCGTGGGATCGGTCACCTCGCGCAGGCGGATACCGGGCATCTGTCCCAGCATCGCCGTGAATGCGCGGCTAGCGGGGGATTCCACCGTGTCTTGGAGAAGCACGAGAGGCGCCGCGGCGGCCTTGCCGCTGCCGGTCATCGACGCGCCGGCGAGGACCACCGTGAAAACCACCGGCAGCAGGATGAAAAACACGAGCTCCAGGGGTGAGGAGAACCTGACGCGCAGGTCCTTGATGATGATCGCGATGAATGCGCGCATGACTATCTCCTTGTCACCGACGGTGTGCGGGCGCGGAGCGCAGAGGCGATCCACAGCACCGCGGTCATGATTCCCAGCGCGCCCAGGTCGCGCAGGACGCTCGCGGGGCCGCCGCCCAGCGCAAGAGAAAAAAAGGCGTGCTGACCCCAGTAGTTCGGGGTGATGCGTGCAAGGGTATCAATCCAGGGTGTCGTGGGGATGACCGCCGCAAAGCTCCTGCTCATGATGCCGAATACCAGCGTGAGCGCCATGCCCAAAGCATTGATGCGGCTTGGGGTGCGGCCCAGAGAGATCAGGAGCGCGATCCACCCGCTCGCGCAGACGGCGAGC
Organism: uncultured Spirochaetota bacterium; assembly: GCA_963781885.1. Lineage (GTDB taxonomy): Bacteria > Spirochaetota > Spirochaetia > SZUA-6 > Fen-1364 > Fen-1364. The sequence goes on from CAWAHW010000004.1 coordinate 335,432, forward strand.
ACGAGACAGACCAGGAGAATGACTCCCACGGGCCCCCAGGACAGCCCGTAGAGCAGGCTGGAGATCCCGATGAGCACCAGGAGCTGGAGGAAAAGCAGCACGATGTGCGATGCCGTGCTGCCCGCCGTGATGGAGATGTCGGCGATCGGCGCGGAGCGCAGGCGGTCGCGCACCCCGCGGTCGGTGTCCTCCGCGATTGTCTTCGCGGACTGCCGGACGGTGAGCATCATGAAGAAAAGGGCCATGCCCGGAGCGATGTACGACAGCGCGTCGAAGCCGCCCGCGGGCGCCGTCTGGAACGGGGTATGCCCCGCCACCAGTCCGATCGCGACGATCAGGACGATCGGCACGACGAGCGTCATGAGCAGACCCACCGGATCGCGCAGCGCCCTCTTCAGATCCTGCCAGGCAATGATGAAGAGCGCCATCACTCGCCTCCCTGCGCGACCAGCTCGCGCCCGGTGTAGGCAAGGAAGACCGTCTCGAGGTTCGGCTCCCGTATCTCGATGTCGCGTAGCGTGGCGCGGACGGTGGCGGCGGCCTCCACGATCCGCGGCAGAAGCTGGCGGACGCGCGGTGCCGTCACGGTGACGTGCGCCCCGTCATTCTCCACCGAAAGGCCCGGCACGGTGCGCAGCGACGCCGACAGCCGATCCCCCTCCTCCTTGCCCGCGAGCGCCACGCGGAGCCTTTCGCTGCCGCCGACGCTCGCCGCCAGCTCCCGGCAGGTGCCCACGGCAAGGAGCTTCCCGTGATCGATGATGCCGACCCGGTCGGAGAGCTCCTCCGCCTCGGCCATGTAGTGCGTCGTGTAGAGAATGGTCGTGCCTTCATGCCTGAGCTGCCAGGATGAGGTCGAGCACGGATCGCCTGCTCTGCGGATCGATGCCCACGGTGGGCTCGTCCATGAACACCAGGCGTGGCGCGTGCAGCAGGCCGGCGGCGATATTCAGGCGCCTCTTCATGCCGCCGGAGAGCGTCTTCACCGTGCTGCGCGCCCGGTCGGCAAGATCGACCTTGTCCATGATCGCCTCGATGCGGCGGCGCAGGTCGGCGCCGTGCAGCCCGTAGAGGCGCCCCCAGAAGAGCAGGTTGTCCATCGCCGAAAGCTCCTCGTAGAGGGCGATCTCCTGCGGGACGACGCCGAACAGCCGGCGCAGCGCCGCGCTGCGTCCGCGCACGGAAATGCCGTCGATGCGCGCGTCCCCGCCGCTGGGCTCCACGAGCGCGGAGAGCATGCCGATGGTGGTGCTCTTGCCGGCGCCATTGGGTCCGAGCAGGCTGAAGACCTCCCCTTCCTGTATCTCAAAGCTCACGCCGTCGACGGCCGTGAGGCTCCCGAACTGTTTCCGCAAATCCATGATCTCAACGAGTGCCATCTCATTCCTCCTGAGCTGGCACAAATATGCCCCCAGACCCCCCTGTGCGGGCGAGTGCTGAAAGTAATGGAAAGGTCACGATGACAGGGGAACAGTCGCACGGCCCTTCTGTTCCAATTGGGAACAGATAGTGGAACGGCGATACACCATGCTTTACTGACGAACAGAGCAGTGTTGCGAAATTCGGTCAAAATCCCCGCATTTTTGCGCCGGAAAGCCGCTTTTTGGCACCTGATGCCTCTTGGCACGGATAATGATTCCTTATCAGATAAGTCAGGTATAAGGAGGTGCTGATGATGAGCAGCGCTGCGAGACTCGAAAGGGCGTTGGTCCGCGTCACCGGGGGAGACCTCGACTCGGCGGAAGTCGATCTCAAGGCTACCCGCGGCCATTCGTTTGAGGGATTGCGGGGGCTCATTGTACGGCTCCGCGGCCAGCGCGAAAAGGTAAGCGCGTTCGTGCGCCAGGTCTTTTCCCTGGGCACGCAGGTGAGCGCCTTCGACCTGCGCCTGCGGGCGGCGAGCGAAGAGATGAGCAGGACCTCCGGGGAGCTTGCGTCCCGGACCGCCTCAATCAACACATCCATGGGAGAGACGAGCGGCGCAATCAATGAAATCGCCTCATCCAACAATGACCTTGCGGCCGCGCTCAACAACATCTCCGCGGAATCCCGCACCCTGAGTGAAAACACGCGCAAGAGCCAGTCCGGTCTGGAGGCGGCCATCGTCGACAACGCCCGGCTCCAGGACGTCTCCCGTTCGATGCAGGCGGATTTTGACGACCTTGCGCGCGTCCTCGACGGGGTCGGGAGCGTCGTGGACGGCATCGTCGACATTTCCGACCAGACCAACATGCTTGCCCTCAACGCATCGATCGAAGCGGCGCGTGCGGGTGATGCGGGCCGCGGCTTCTCCGTCGTCGCCGACCAGATCAGGAGACTGTCCGAGACGACGCGGAACCAGGTGCAGACGATCACAAAATCGCTCGACCAGCTCCGTGCCGCGGCGGCAAAAAGCTCCGCGAGCGCGCGGGAGACGGTCGAGTCGGCCCAAGGCATCAATAAGGTCCTCGAATCCGTCACGACGGCGTTCTGCAGAGAATGCAAACGCGATCGACCGGATCGCCGACGACCTCGCGACCATCTCCGCGCGCAACGAGGAGCTGAGCGCCGCTCTGGAGGAAATGACGGCCACCGTGACGACGATCTTCCACGAGACGAAGGGCCTGGACGAGCTGGGGCGCTCCACGAGCGTGGAGAGCGCCGTCATCCAGGACATCGCCGGCTCGATGCAGAAGATCGAGGATGACGCCGCCGCGCTCGCCGGCCAGGGCGGAGAGGTCGCGGCGGACCGCATCTTCCACCTGTCCAACGACGACCTGATCGCCGCGGTCGACGCTGCCGTCACGGCGCACGGGAAATGGATGGCCGATCTGCGCTCCATCGTCGAGACCATGCAGGTGAAACCCCTCCAGCTCGACGATCGCCGCTGCGGCTTCGGGCACTTCTATCATTCGGTGAAGCCCACCGCCCCGGAAGCGGAAGAGATCTGGCTGAAGGTCGGGGTGCATCATCACGCCCTCCACCAGAAGGGGGGAACAGTCATCCAGCGCGTGAAAACGGGGGACAGGACCGGGGCAGCGGCGTCCCTGCACGAAGCGGACAGCCTGTCGAAATCAATCATCGCCGCGCTCCAGGAGCTGAAGAGCCTTTCGCAGGAGATGAAGGAGAGGAATCAGAGCGTCCTGTGACGCCTTCTATCTGAAGACCGAGAAATAGCGGTCGAAGAAGAGCTCAGGGTTGACGCCGAATGCCACCTCGTGCCTGCCCGCGGCATCGGGAGTCCACAACGTGGCGCCGGCAAGACGGGAGCTGGCAAGCTCCACCTCGACCGTGCCTTTCTCATACGTGCAGACGGGCTCAAAGAGGGAGACTGCTGCAAGCGGATCGTGGAAGATGATGGCGCCGTCATGCCGTGTCCCGTACCGCCAGAAGTCCAGCACCGGCCGCAGGAGCGGGCCCTGAAACCTTTGCCTCACCGCGGCCGCGTCGAGGGTGACTCTGGTGGTGACGTCCAGCCCGATGCTCCGGTGCACGGCCACGGCGTGGCGGTACACGATCGCGGTGGCGGGGGGATCCAGAAGCGCGTTCCATTCCCGCGGTCCGAAACCGACGGCCCGATTGGAAAAGACGCCGCACATCATGACGAGCGCCTTCAGGAGACCGGGGATGGAAGGGTCGAGCGAAAAGAGCAGCGCGACGTTCGTGAGGGGCCCGATGGTGAGGAGGACCACTTCACCGGGATGCGCGTGGATCGTGTCGCGAAGGAAGCCCACGGCGCGGCCTTCCGGGAATGTCTCGTCGTGCGGCCAGTTGGCAAGCGCCGCCGCCTGGGGTGCGTGCGTCTGCTTCTGCGCGGCAAGGAGCGGCAGCTCCGCGCCCGGAAAAATCGGCACGTCCTTTCCGGCCGCGCGGCAGAGCACGCTTGCAAGACGCGCCCGCTGGGTCGCTTCGCCGCTCACCGTGGTGATGCCAAGAAGCTCGCAATCGGGATGGGCCAGGAGCCACGCCAGTGCAACGGCATCATCGATGTCGCTGCCGATGTCGGTGTCAAGGAGAACCTTCACGCTCATGCTGACGGTAAGAGCATAGCAGAGGTCCGCGGCGGGACGGAAGGGGCACGGCGCAGGCTAATCCGGGGCTTCCGTGCACTCCAGGAAATCGAAATCCGCGTGGGTTCCGGCACCCGAGAGGTCCTGGCAGCAGAGCGCGAAAAAGGTGCCGGTGAAGCCGCAGGGACGCACGTGCTCGTCGGCAAGGATGGAAGCATCCATCTCCCATCCAACGCGGGTCCACTGCTTCCCGTCCCGCGAATAGCGGAAGGAGATGCGGTCGTGATCGACGTCGATCCCGAGAAACACCCGGGTCCATCCCACCACGGGGATCTCTTTTTCCACCGGGTACGAAATAACGCCGCGTTCGCAGCGCATGATGCTCACGCACTTTGCCGCGTGCTCCGCGCGGGAGAGGTAGAGGTAGTAGAAGGCGTCGGTGTTGTAGAAGGCCGCGAGCCCCGCAAGCTGCAGGAATGAGCGCGGCTCGAACTCGACGCATGTCGTTGCCGATGAGCGGAAAGAGGTGAGGCGCCGCGCCACGAGGGACTGGCGGAAATGGGAGAGGATGCTTTCGCGCCCTTTCAGCCGCAGGTACCCCGGGCGCTCTTCCAGGCTCATGAGCGACGCATCCAGCGGCACGCGCAGCGAGTGGTAATGCGACCCGAGCACCGGAGACTGGAAGTCGTCACGCGCGGGCTCGGCGGCCCACGGCGCGACGGGCAGATCCGGAGCCTCCAGCGTCTCCCGTGGCGCTCTGTCGCCGTGCGCCAGGCGCGGCCATCCCTCCGGGGTCCACTCCACACGCTGGAGACACGTCTCCCGTCCCAGGAGGGACCGGCCGCGCGCGCCCTGCCGCCGGGCCAGGTGCGCGAGGTACCACTCCCCTGCCTTTGTTTCCACCAAGCTCCCGTGCCCCGCGGACTGCAGCGTCAGGGACGGATCGTTCGCCGAGGTGAGCATGGGATTGCCCGGCATCGGCTCATAAGGCCCCTGGAGCATGGACGAGCGCGCCACGGTCACTGCATGCGTGGCGAACGTGCCGCCTTCCGCCGTGAGCAGGTAGTAGTAGCCCTCCCGGCGGTAGAGGTGGGGACCCTCCACCAACCCCAGGGCGGTCCCCGGGAAGATGGGGGTGGATTCACCGATCAGACAGCCCTTTTTCGCGCAGTACTCTTGCAGGAAAATGCCGCCGAAGTTGTTGTGACCCGGGCGATAATCCCAGAGCATGTTCAGGAGCCACTTCCTGCCGTCCCGATCGTGGAAGAGCGACGCATCGAATCCGACGCTGTTGAGGTAGAGGGGCGCCGACCACGGGCCTTCCAACGCCGGGGCCGTGGTGAGCCAGTTGTGGCAGTCCTTGACCTGCCCGTCCCATCGCTTCACGTCCGAGTAGACCAGATAGAAAAGGCCGTCGCTCCAGCTGAGGCAAGGGGCCCATACGCCCCCGGAGTCGGGATCGCCGCGCATATCCAGCAGGTCCAGCCTGTCCAAGGGACGCGCCGCGAGGTGCCAGTGCGCGAGGTCCCGCGAATGGTGGATGCAAACGCCCGGAAACCATTCGAACGTGGATGTGGCGATAAAGAAGTCGTCCTCCACGCGTATGATGGATGGATCGGGGTTGAAGCCCCGCAGCACCGGGTTGTGTATCGTCATCGATCACGTCGCTGCAATGTGTCGTTAGCCCCTCTCGAGTATTCACACGCACCGGACGCGGGCGCCGCGGCGGGCTTTCACACAGATTATCCCGGCCATTCCAAGGGCGGAATCGGACATTGATCGAATTCGTCGATAGGTAGTATTGCCTATCCCTGAGGGGCAACCAGGAGGATGGAGTTTGCCGAGGGGTCGCGGGCGATCCAGCCTTTCTCCCCCTGCTCCAGCGGGGCTTCCGCTGCACGGAGCCGGGCCACGACGCGATCCAGCTCCCCCGCGTCGTGCAGGAGAACGGTGAAATGACGCATGCCCAGGGAGCCGTCCGGGGCAGGCGGCGCACCCTCGCCCATCCAGGCGTTCAGGCCGACGTGGTGATGGTACCCGCCGGCCGACACCATGCCCATCTGGAAGGCGGGCGCGAAACCCATGTCGCCGAAACCGATGGCGCCGCAGTAAAACCTGATGGCTTCCGCCACGTTGCGGACATAGAGGTGGACGTGCCCGATGCGCGCCGCGGCCGGCAGCTCCTGGCGAAGGCTGTCGCCGGGCTCAAGCTCGCGGAAGAGGGCATCGAGGTCCAGGGGGTCCCTCCCGTCGCTCGGGCGTCCATCGCGCCGCCGCGCAAAAGGCAACCCTTCGGCAATTCCCATTTCGCCGTCTTCAGGAGACTCGGCGTACAGCTCGATCTCCTGTCCCTCGGGATCCTTCAGATAGGTAGTCTTGGTGATGACGTGATCGGTGGGATGGTTCACGTACTCGCGGGCAAAGAGGCGCGCCACTGCCCGCGCGAGCTCCCGCCGATTGGGAAGGAGGACGGCAAAGTGATAGAGCCCCGTCGTGTGGGGCGCGCGCCGCGCGCCCGGCAGCTCGTGGAGCTGCAGGAGATCGTCCCGTCCCGCGCCCAGCCCCGCGCGCGCCCCCTCCCGCCAATGGAGGCGGAATCCAAGCAGGTCCGTGTAGAAGGCGATCTGGCGATCGAGATTCGCGACCGTGAGGGCCACCGTGCCCATAAGAGTGCCGGCATGGAGGGAGGCACTCGGAGCTTCAGATACGCGTCTTGCTTCCATTTGTAGGCGAAAATATACGAAGAACCCGCGGGGGCGGACAAACCCAGCCTGACCGGCAGGGGCAGCGCCGCGCCGCAAGATCAAATGGCGCCCGACGGCTGCTCCTGCCGCGCGCGGCCCATCACGCCAGCCAGCGAACCGCTTCCTCGCGGAGCGCGGGCGCCATTGGCAGGGGGACATCGACCCCATTGGCCGAGACGACCAGGCTGTCGTCCTCGATGCGGACACCCGCGACGCGCGCGCGGGACACGATGAATGAATCCTCTCCAAAGGTGCCCGGCGCTTTGGGCGGGTCCCGCATGTAGACGAGCTCGTGCGGATTCAGCACAAGGAGCTGGCCGCGCAGCGCCGCTTGTCGCCGCATGCCCGGCACGGTGACAAACCGGCACGTCGCCGATGAGCCCTCGGCGAGCCTGGCCCGGACGCTGTGCGACAGGAGGTCCCACTTGAAGGGAAGCGGCGGCATGCCGGGGGCATCCCGCGGCACCTGCCGGGCAGGACCTGCCAGTCTTTTTCGCAGCTCGAAGAGGGCGGGATCGAGTCTCTCCCTGACGACCGTGTTGTAGCGGATGCTCAACCTATCCGTCGACGACAGGAAGCTGAGCCTTCCATACAGGAGGATCGTTACGTCTTCTATCGCGGCGAGATCCTCCATCCGCAGCAAGGCCCTGACGCCCGGTTCCGGTTTGTCGGTCCAGAGGCCCACCGCTTTCGACCCGATCACGAGGACACTGTCGGGAGTGATCACACGCTGGTTTCGGATGCCGGTCGGACGCACGGCCCACGGGATGAGGAAGACCTGGCCCAGCCGTGCGACGCCACAGGCGTCCCAGAGAGCGTCGCGGGCGCCCGACGGAATCTCTTCGATGCCGTGGGGAACGGTGGGGTAGCTGCTTATGCCTTTGTAGAAAGAGCCGCCTTCCTTCTCCGTGTAGGGAATCTCCCACTTCTCAGCAGGGTCCTGCTGCAAGCGGTTGATGGAGCTTCCTGGTTTCTTCCTCATACACCCGGGATATACCCGCGAACGGGTGCCGTCAACTGTTCGCTTCCGAACGCGCGGCGCCGGCTGATGGCGGTCATCATGCGATCCCGACTGCCATAAAAGGGATCACTCATAGCGCAGGACTTCCACCACCTTAACCGCCGCGGCGCGCCGTGCAGGGATGAAACCCCCAATGACGGCCAGCAGCAGCGCCGCGGGGTATGCCAGGACAAAATACCACCAGGGGGGAAGCGCCGCCATGCCGATGCCGGTCCCGCCGAGCTTGCCGAAATAATCGGACATCACGCCGGTGATCCACACCCCCACGGGAATCGCGATTGTGACGGCCAGGAGCGCGAGCGGGGTCACACCCGCGATCACGCTTGCGACGACCTGTCCGGGCGTCAGGCCGATGGTTTTGAAAACGCCAAAGTCACGCCGCCGCTCGCGCACTCCCAGGAGCGTCGTGATCAGCAGGGAGACGACGCCGATGGCCACGAGGATCACGTTCAGCCCGTCGAGGACCGTCCACGTGCTCCCTCCCTGTGACAGCATGGCGTCCCGATCGATGACCGTTGTCCTGAACTGGTCGTTCGAAAGACGCGTGAGGGTGTCTGCCAGGGCTTTCGCGTCGACGCCGTCTGCAAGCTTGAGATAGTAGTTCGCAGGCTGGGCCCCCGGGTCCACGCGATTCAGGGCTTCCTGGCTGAACACGGCAATGCGATCGTCGTCGCCGACGCCTATGTCGTAGTAGCAGCCCACGACGCGCAAGTCGAGAGGCAGGCCCTTCATCGTGAGGTGAAGCTCGTCCCCGAGGCGCAAGCCCAGCCGGTCCAGCAACGCCTGCGTGACCACTGCCTCGTCGCGACCGGCAAACAGACGTCCGGCCGTGAGATGGACAAATTGCGCATACGCTCCTCCCAGGGCCAGCGACTGGAAGCTTGTTGCCTGTCCGGCCGCCTTTGTGCCGACACGCGCTTCAGAGTAGAAGGCATCGATCTCCGGCCGTTCTTCCAGCATCTTCTTCGTCGCGGTGGCCGGGGAAAAACCTCTCTGGACGATCATGTCGTATGGCGTGGCCCACGCGATGAGGTTCTTGATCGTGTACGTGCCGGCGACAGCGACGACCATGATGACCACCGTCAAGACAAGTGCCCCGATGGTCAGCCAGGCGCGCGCCGGGCGGGCAAAGGTATCCTTGAGGCCAAGGGTCATGAAGGGAGGCAGGCGCAACCGGGCAGCCAGTCGTCCAAGACCGGAGGCGCGATGATGCACGCGTCCAAGCCCCGTGGTGATGGCCTGGACGGTGCTGATGCGCCCGCCCCGCCGGGCCGGAAGGAGCGTGAAGAGGGCCACGACGATCTCCACTCCCAGCAGGATCAGGAGGGACGACAAGGGATCGAAGGCGGGGGCGGCCGGGACGTTGAGCAGCTCGGCGACAGGCCGTAGAAAATACGGTGCGAGCGCCGCTCCCAGACCCAGACCGATCACCCCTGCCGCGAGACCCATTCCGAGGTACTCGAGCAGGAACAGAAACGCCACCTCCCCGGGTGTGGCTCCGACTGCCTTCAGCAGGCCGATTTCACGGTACTGGCTCAGCACGACGCCGCCGATCACGTTGGCGATGACGAAGCCGACCGCCACAAGGAGAAACACACCGACGAAAACCAGCCAGAGATTGAACGACTGGTTGGAGGCGTTGTTCAGCCACAGATACCGCGCCTGGCTCCAGTCATTCGTGTCGGCAATCGCTCCGGCAGGGAACAAGGCGTCGGCTCTCCTGGAAAAATCCGGGAGCGTCTTCGGATCCGCCAGACGGACCCCCAGCTTCGATTGCCAATACTGTCTGTCCGGCTCGAGTCGCGCGAGCGTGGACGGCAGGACATAGCCCAGACCGGGCTGCACGCTGGGGAAGGGTCCCTGACCGGGGTTCACCGCAAGACCGACGACAAGAAGGCGGGATTTCCCGGTGGAAGTCAGGATGTCCACGGTGTCGCCGACCGCGATCTTCAAAGAGCCGGCCAGGCCGCGATCCAGCACGACGTCATTTTCTCCGCCGGCGGTCAGCCAGCTGCCGTCTGCAACGGAGGGACGGCCGACGCGCGGAAGCTCGGGCTGCATGCCGTACAGGCCAATGCTGTACTTATCGCTGCTTCGCATCAGGAATGGCCCTTCGACATAGGGAAGCGGGCCGACCGATCCCGTCACGCCCTCCAGCCGGGCGATGGGGGCAAGGTCCACGTTCGCGCCGCTGCTGGTAAACCACAGGTGCGCCCCATTGGTCTCGGCAAAGATACGCTCCCAGGGATTGCTCGTGGTGTCGCTTTTCAGGAGGTCCACGGACACCGTGAGGACGGCGGCGGCGAGCACCAGGATGAGCATGATCAGGGCGGTCTGGAAAAGCCGGCTTCGCAGATCGGCCAACGCCTTGCGCAGGAGTGCGTGCATCATGTCACGCCTCCAGCTGCACGAGCCGGGAGATCGTCGCCTGCGCGTCGCGACCTTTTTCAAGCCGGGTCTCATTCCTTATCTGGCCGTCCCGCATGGCGATCACCCGGTCGGCAATGCTCGCCACGCGCGGATCGTGGGTCACGAGGAGCATGGTCTGGCCCCCGGCATTCATGCGCCGCAGCAGGGCGAGCACTTCAGCGGTGCTCCGGCTGTCCAGGTTGCCGGTCGGCTCGTCGGCAAGGAGGACGGCAGGCTGGTTGACCAGAGCCCGCGCAAGCGCGACACGCTGCTGCTGTCCGCCGGAGAGCTGGGCGGGAACGGCGCGGGCTTTCCCCGGAAGGCCCAATTCCGCCAGGAGCGCCTCCCGCCGGCGCCGGGCCTCCGCGGGGTGAATGCCGGCCATGAGTGCGGGAAGCTCGATATTGTCCGCGACGTCCAGGTTTCCAATGAGGTTGAAGAACTGGAACACGAATCCGATCTGCGTGCGGCGCAAGACGGCCCACGCCGCTTCGCTCAAGGCATCCACGCGCCTGCCGTTCAGGTGTACTTCCCCCTCCGTCGGCCGATCCAGCCCGCCCAGGAGGTGCAGGAGGGTGGACTTGCCGCATCCGCTGGGCCCCATGACGGCCACGAGCTCTCCCGCCGCCACCTGCATGTCCACGCCGTGGAGGGCCTGCACCGCCTCGCCGTTGCTGCGGTACGTCTTTCCAAGCGATCTCGTCTCCACCACCGTTTTCATGACAACCTCCGTCATTTCCCCCCTCCCTTTTGCATCGCAAAGCGCTCCTCGCACGCGTCGAGCCATTTCAGATCGGCCTGCAGATGAAGAATGGCGCCCTCCACGAGCAACGCCGCGGCCGGGTCTCCATCGGGTGACCGGTCGACAGCCAGGCCATCCAGGTCTTTGAGAGCCTGCAGGTATTCCCGGCGTTGACGCTCGATCAGGGCGTTGTGATCGGCGATACCGGAAAGACGGGCGAGCACCATTTTCATGAAAAACTCGTCTTTCAGCCGGGGCCCGACCGTCGACTCCTCGACCCACTCCTGCAGGTACTGTCGACCCTGCGGCGTCAGCTCGTAGACTCGCTTGTCGGGACGCCTCTCTTGAGGCACATCCTTGCTCTGCACGAAGCCATCGCGCTCCAGGCGCGCAAGCGTGGTGTAGATCTGGCCGAAATTGATCGAGGGCCAGCCCGGCCCGAAAGTGGTCTCCAGAGCCTGTTTCAGCTCGTAGCCGTGGGCGGGTTGCTTGGACAGCAGGGCCAGGAATGCTTGCCTCATATATACTTGATATGTATATCAAGTATATAATGATTTGTCAAGCGATTTTCAGGCTTTTCAATCTGGCACGCCCATTGACGGGCGCGCCCGCCGCAACGCATTATTGCCCATTCATGTCGATGCGCCCTGACGCTTCAGATACGCAGGACCTCGTAATGGAAGCCGCTTCCATCATCCGGGCGGCGCGGTACCTCACTGCCTTCACAGGCGCGGGCATATCGGTCGAAAGCGGCATCCCGCCCTTCCGTGGTCCCGGCGGGCTCTGGGGCAAGTACGATCCGCGCACGCTGGAGCTGAGCTATTTCCTGGCAAATCCCGCAAGGGCGTGGCCCACGATCAAAGAGATATTCTACGACAACTTCGGCAAGGCGAAACCAAACCCTGCCCACATCGTGCTCGCGCGGCTTGAAGTCGAGGGGTGGGTGCGTGGGAAAGGCGGCGTGGGTGCCCCTGACGACAGCGGCAGTCGCGGCACCTCACCGGTGACGATCCCAACCGCGGCCGACTGAAGGCCCTCATTACGCAGAACATCGACAACCTGCATGTACTGGCCGGGAGCAGGGACGTCATCGAGTTCCATGGCAACTCCGCGAAGCTCCTCTGCCTCTCCTGCGGCGCGCGCGTAGCGGTTACCCCTGCCCTGCTGCGGAGTCTGCCGCCCCGTTGCGATTGCGGGGGCATCTACAAGCCCGACTTCATCTTCTTCGGTGAGGGAATCACACCGGACGCCCGCGCGCGCGCGCACGACGCGGCCCGGCAGAGCGACGTCATGCTCGTCGTGGGCTCTACCGGCGAGGTCTACCCCGCGGCAATGGTTCCGCGATGGGCCGCGGAGGCGGGTGCAAAGATCATCGAGATAAACCCGGACGCGTCGGAGTTCACCGGTTCCGTGACGACCCTTCACATTCCCCTCCCTGCCGGGGAGGCATTCTCCCTGATCGAAAAGGAGCTCTTCCCATGAAAATCTACGACCTGCGCAGCGACACCGTGACAAAACCCAGCCCGGGCATGCGAAAGGCAATGGCAGAGGCGGAGGTCGGCGACGACGTGTACGGGGAAGACCCGACGGTGAATCGTCTGCAGGAAATGGCGGCGAAGCTCACGGGCAAGGAGGCGGCGCTCTACGTCTCAACGGGATCGATGGGAAATCTCATCCCGATCTACCTCAACTGCGGCGCGGGCAATGAGCTGCTCATCGAGGCACGCGGACACAGCGTGCAGCACGAGCTGGCCGGCGTGTCGGCGCTTGCCGGCAGCCTTCCCATCATGATCGCGGCGCCCCATGGGATCCTTACGCCGGAGCTCCTCCTGCCCTGGATACAGCCGGACGCCTACGATCACGCGCGCACCCGGATGATCGTCCTGGAGAACACGCATAACGCGGCCGGCGGCACGGTGTACCCGCTTGCGGCTCTGCGGGAGATCGGCGCATTCGCGCGGAAGCGGAACCTCGCGGTCCACATCGACGGCGCGCGCCTTTTCAACGCGGTCACGGCGTCCGGCGTCGATGCGCCCGCCATTTGCCGCGAAGCCGACACGGTGACGTTCTGCCTGTCAAAAGGCCTCGGAGCGCCCGTGGGCTCGCTCCTCTGCGGCACGCGCGCGTTCATTGCGGAGGCGCGGCGCGTGCGCAAGATGCTGGGCGGCGGCACCCGCCAGGCGGGCATCATCGCGGCGGCAGGCATCTACGCGCTGGAGCACAATATCGAGCGGCTGGCGGAGGACCACCAGAATGCGCGCCTGATCGCGCGCGCGCTGGCGGCAACATCGTGGGCGGAGCTCGATCCGAACGACGTGGTGACGAACATCCTGTACTTCCGCACGCGTGACCGCAAGGCAGCCGACGTCGTGAAGTCGCTCGCGCGCCAGGGCATCCTTTGCTGGGATTTGGGCGTCGACCAGGTGAGATTCGTGACACACCTCGACCTGTCCGCCGAGGACGCACGGGAAGTGGCGGTGATCGTCGAAAAGATGAAGATGTAGAGCCGCCCGACGCGGTTGCGAAGCTGCGGCTCACGGAGGAATCATCATGAGATGCCGACTGGCGCTCCTTGCCCTGACGCTCATGCCCCTGGCAGCGGGAATCGTGAAGGCGCAGGACACCGCGCCCACGCGCGACTACGCGGACCCTGAGCAGCTCGCCGTGCTGATCTCGGGGCAACTGGAACCCTACAACCTCGTGGACGTGCGTTCTGGCGATGAGTATACCGCCTCACACATCCCCACGGCGGTCAACATTCCCTGGGATCAGATCGCCGACACTCCCCCGACTGCCGACCGGTCCGCGCTGATCGTCGTCTACTGCGCCTCCGGCAGCCGTTCGTCGAAGGCTGCCGCGGCACTTCGGGCCTTGGGCTACACGCGCGTGGTGGATTTCGGTGCGGTGTCACGCTGGAAAGGGACACTGATCGGCTCACCCGACCCGCGCGACTGATCGCGCTTACAACCGGGCGATAATAAAGGGCGCGGCGGCGTTCACGACGAGCGTGAGCACGCAGCCAAGGGCGATGCCTGCCAGGACGTCCAGGACGTAGTGTATGCCAATGGCGATGCGGGAGACGACCATGAAAGGGCTCCAGATCGCGATGGAGATGAAAGCCGCGACCGGCCCCAACTGCGAAGACAGGAGACAGAGCATCGCCGCGCGGGCGGCGTGACCTGAGGGAAATGAAAAGGGATCGGCCTTTCGGTAGATCGCACCCGACGTGCCCGGGGGTCTCTTCCGGCGAAAGATATTCTTGACGATCACGACGACAATCTCGGCGAGCGCGAGCCCGCCTGCGGTGACCAGCGCGCGCGCCTTCCATGCGTTGTCACCCAGGAGCCACGCCGCGACAAGCAGGGCCGCCCAGACGTAGATGTCCCCCGAATGCGCGAGCCCCAGCGCGATGGCCTGTGCGGCGCCGCGCCGCGGGCGCAGGGTGAGCGGCGCCGTGAGTGCTTCATCCAGGGTCTGAATCCATCCCGCCTTGCCGCTCACCCTCCCCGACCCCTACATGCCGTACAGCGGCCCGAGCGCCGCACAGGCACGGTAGTCGGCTGATTCGGATTCGGCGTCGCCGAAGGAGGCCCAATACTTCGGGCGGAAGACCGTTTCCGCCGGGACATTGTGCATGGCAACAGGAATGCGGAGGATCGCGGCGAGCGCAAGGATGTCCGCGCCCACGTGGCCGTAGCTTATCGCGCCGTGATTGGCGCCCCAATTGTTCATCACCGAGTAGACGTCGCGGAAGGCCCCCGCGCCCGTCACCCGCGGGACGAACCACGTCGTGGGCCAGGAAGGATCGGTGCGATCCATCAGAGTGCGGCCGACGTCGGCGGGAAGCTCCACGGTGGCGCCTTCCGCGACCTGGAGCACCGGCCCGATGCCGGCGACCATGTTGAGGCGCGTCATGGTCATGGGCATGCCGCCACGGGTCTCGAACTCGCTGGAGTATCCGCCCCCCCGGAAGTACTCGACGCTCGCCGGGCAGAAATGCGTGGCCTCCAGGCATGCCGCGGCTTCCTGCGGCGTGATGTCCCAGTACTGCTTCATGACGGGCTTTCCGTCGCGCGACTGGCGGCCGGTGCCGTCCAGGGTCGTGGAGCCGGAATTGATGAGATGGATGAAGCCGGCCTCCCCGGGGCCCGTGAGCTTCCTGCCCGTCACCCGCTTCACGGCGTCCGGGCTCCAGTAGGTGCGCACATCGGAGAAGATCTGCGCCGTGCCGGTCAGGAGGTGGCCGAAGAGCATGGAGATGGCGTTGAGGTAGTCATTCTCCGTGGCGCAGACGTACGCCTCGCGGATCCCGTTCCAGTCGAAGGAGGTGTTCAGGATCGTCTCCATGAAATCCCCGTTGGGCATGAAGTCGGTCCACTGCCGCTGGCCCTGGAAGCCGGACGCGATGGCGTTATGGCCCAGCGCCTCCTCCTCGAAGCCATGCGCGGCCAGGCGGGGGTTTCCCACCATGAGGTCCCTGCCGATGAGGACCATCTTCACCACGAACTCCCAGTCCGCGTCCTTCTGCGCGCGCGTCCTCTGGTTCTTCGCCGCGT
Source organism: uncultured Spirochaetota bacterium (assembly GCA_963781885.1). Taxonomy (GTDB): domain Bacteria; phylum Spirochaetota; class Spirochaetia; order SZUA-6; family Fen-1364; genus Fen-1364. The sequence continues at coordinate 350,893 of CAWAHW010000004.1, forward strand.
TCCGGTCAGGGCCCTCCGCGCAGTTCTGCTTCACCCAGGCCAGTGCGCGGGTGTATTCCTCCGGGTCGTAGATCTTTTCCTGCACACGGCGCGAGAGCTCGGACATGTCCACCATCTCAAAGCGCATGCCCAGCCAGCTCTCCAGGAAACGCGGGTCGACGATGGACCCCGCGATGCCCATCGACATGCCGCCCATGGCGAGGTAGGACTTGCCGCGCATCTCGGCCGCCGCGAGGCCCGCACGCGCGAACTGGAGGATCTTTGCCTGCACGTCGCGGGGCACGGCGGCATCGTCGCTGTCCTGCACGTCGCGCCCGTAGATGCCGAATGCGGGCAGGCCCTTCTGCGCGTAGGCGGCGAGCACCGATGCAAGGTACACGGCGCCCGGTCGCTCCGTCCCGTTGAAGCCCCAGACGGCCTTCGGCGTGAGGGGATCCATGTCCATGGTCTCCGCGCCGTAGCACCAGCACGGCGTCACGCTGAGGGAGACGCCGACGCCGCTGCGCGCGAACTTCTCCGCCGTGCGCGCGGATTCCGCCACGCCGCCGATGCACGTGTCGGCGATCACGCACTCCACCGGCAGGCCGCAGGGGTGACGAAGATTCTTCCCGATCAGGTCGGCCACGGCCCGGGCCATCGCCATGGTCTTTCCCTCCAGCGATTCGCGGATGCCGCGGCGCCGCCCGTCGATGACGGGACGGATCCCGATCTTCGGAAGGCTGCCGGAGAGCCGATAGGCCGGGGGCAGGGTTCTCATGCCGGAGGTGTTCGCCATGGTGTTCTCCTTTGCGGCGCGCAGACTAGGCAAAAAGCTTCGACTTCAAGAATACCGCTTCGGCTTCCCTTGTCCAGTACTGGCCGTCGAGGAGATGCGGGGCGATCTCGGGCAGCTCGCGTGCGAGCTCCTTGATGGTCCGCAGGCCGATGCCGTGGGCGAACGGGAAGATGACCACCTTGCCGGTGAAGGTGTTGTCCATCAGCGCCTTCATGCCCTTGGCCGCGGAGCCCATGTCGCCGACGGCGGCGAGGGAATATGACGTGGAAAGGCCGCCGGACTCCGTGAGCGCAAGTGTGTCGCGCATGGCGGAAAGGGGGGAGCCCGACGAGCCGACCACGCGCACGTGGCCGCGGACGATCGGTCCAAAAGGCAGGTCGGTGATGGTGCCGACCTTCACGCCGGCAAAGATGTTGAGAAGCCCATTGGGGGCCAGGTAATGCGACGCCTGCGTGATGATGGCGGAAACGGGGACGAGCACCACCGCGTCGTCGAAGCCGCCAGGATACTTCTCGGTGAGGAAGGTGTCGAGCTCCTCCGCGGGCAGGTCTTTCGGGTTCTGGAACGTGAGGTTCACCTTCCGCGCGTTTTTGCCGGCCACGATGGAGAGAAGATGCTTCAGCGAATCCAGGCGCTCGTCGGAAAGATCCGTGACAAGGATGTCCGTCGGGCCCGCCGGGTCCATGACCGCCTTGATGACGTGCATCTGCCCCATCGGGCCGGCGCCGCCCACGAACCAGGCGCGACCGCCGGGCACGATCTTCTCCCGCGTGTTCGCGCGGTAGCTTTCCCCCACCTTGCCGGTGAGCGACCCCACCAGCTCCATCCGCTTGTAATGCACTTTGCCCACGTCCACCGGCAGGTCGACGTCGGGCTCGCTGGTGTGGATGCCGACGACAGAGTCCGGGTCGATGTCCTGCGACAACCGCGCGAAGGAATCGCGGTCCGGTGTGCCGGCAAGGACGGCGTCGCTCATGCCGGGCTGGCCGGGCGGAAGCGGCGGCACAAGCGAGACGCCGATGCGCGCCGCAAGCGCCTCCACCGCGCGCGCGTTGTCGGCGGTCAGTCCCGCGTGGGAGATGCGCGCGGGCCGCGCCGCCTCGAGCCCCGCGAGGTCAAGCGGCACCTGCCCGCGCGCAAAACCGGCGAAGTGCAGATGCCCGCCTTCCCGGACGCTCGTGCGCGCGCGGATCTGGTAGGAAGCGATGACGCACGTCCAGGGCTCGACGAGCGCCGCTTCCGCCTCGCCGGTCTCCTTGCGCACGGGCAGGAGGTAGCAGCCCTCATCGCCTTCAAGAATCTCGGTGCCGATGACGACGTACTGCGACAAACCGCCGGGGATCGCGTAGCCGAAGGCTATGCCTTTCCCCTTGTAGAACACGTCGGCCTGGATGATGAATCGGCTGCCGAGTGAAAATTTCCCCTTCCACTTGTCCCCGACGCCGACGATTGTCATCGCCACCTCGTGGCCGGGCACGGTCGGGGATTTCGCGAGGTTCCGCCCTTCGATGCGCGGATGCGTGTTGCCCGCGGAGATGAGCTTGATGTCGGAGAAGCACAGGCCGCAGGCGTCGATGCGGGCGATCAGGTCGTCTTCCGTGTAACGCGGGAACGGGACGGTGTCCGGGCGGCCCTTGCTGCCGAGGTTGTCCAGGCCAGAGCCCTTCAATTGCCAGGAGAGTATCTCCTTGGGAAGGTCTTCGAGAAGCTCCATGCTGTGCTCCTTGTTGGCGAAACCCTGTGCCGCCGATCTTTCGGGGCCGTCAAGTTCGTCCTTATATCATTGTAACATGCGCAGAACGCGCAAGGCAATCTGGAATGCCGGCGTGCCGGCCTCGTAATGCGAGCCCTCGATCGACGTTACGCCGTCCGGCGATACCTCGGCCGTCTTGATGGGCATCGGCATTACGTGCTACGCTCGCGCGCATGAAAAAGGAAAAGATTGCCGCCCAGCTCTACAGCGTCCGTGACTACTGCAACGACGCGCGCGAAATAGCGGAGACTTTGAAAAAGGTGCGCGCAATCGGCTATAAAGCAGTTCAGCTCAGCAGTCTCGGCCCTCTGCCTCCTCACGAGCTCGTGAAGGTCCTTGACGGCGAGGGTCTTACGTGCTGCTCGACCCATGAAGACTCGGAAGAGCTGCTCACGGACCCGGAATCCGTCATCGAGCGCCTGAACGTGCTCGGCTGCACGGCAACTGCCTATCCGTATCCTGGAAACCAGGATTTTTCCACGATTGAAGGTGTGAAGAGGCTGGGCAAGGCTCTTTCCCGGACGGGAAAGCTCCTGAAAAAAGCGGGCATAGGCTTTTCCTACCATAACCACGGTCTGGAGCTGCACCGGATCAACGGCAAGACAGTGCTCGAATGGATCATGGCGGAAACGGATCCGGAATCGCTGGAAGCGGAGCTGGACACGTACTGGATCCAGGCCGGCGGCGGAGATCCGGTGGAATGGCTTTCCCGCGTGAAAGGCCGCGCCTCCCTCATTCACCTGAAGGATTACGGGGTCGACCACAAGGGCAAGGCGACATTCGAAGAGATCGGCCAGGGCAACCTGTCGTGGGACAGGATCATCCCCGCCGCCAAGCGCGCCGGCTGCCGCTGGTACATCGTGGAGCAGGATTCCGACTGGGAAGGGGGCGACCCGTTCGAATCGCTCAAGATCAGCCTCGCGTATCTCAAGAAGACATTTGTCGATTGATCCGCGCGTAGCGCGATGCACAAATCCGCGCGTAGCGCGGTGCACAAATCCGCGCGTAGCGCGGTGCCATGACGACGCGCTGAAAGGGGGGCGGCCGATCCGCGCCGTGCCGTCGTGAAGCTCAAGGCCACACCCGCCGATTTCGTGGTCCGGGAGGAATCCAGCCTCACCCTTTCATCCCGGCGCACGGACTACGCCGTCTTTCGGCTCCTGAAAAGCTCCTGGGACACCTTCGATCTCATCGATCTCCTCGCGCGCCGCTGGGGCGTCCACGGGGAAGACATCGGCGTCGGCGGCGTGAAGGATCGCTACGGCAGCACCGAGCAGCTCATCTCGGTCCGGGGTCTTTCCGGCACGCCCGCTTCCATGGAGGACAAGAACTTCAACCTCGCCTTTGCGGGATGGGCGGACGGCCCCCTCACGGCGCGCGACATCCGCGGCAACAGTTTTGCCATCACGCTGCGCGACCTCTCCCCGCGCGAGGCGGAGATCGTCGCCGCCAATGCACCGACGGTGGCTCGCGACGGCATTCCCAACTATTTCGACGAGCAGCGTTTCGGCTCGGCCCGGCACGGCGAAGGCTTCATGGGAAAGGAGATATTCCTCGGCCATCGTGAGAAGGCGTTGCGGCTCTACTTCACGCCGTCAAAGCACGACGACCAGAAGACGCGCAAGCTCAAGAGATGCATCATTGAGAACTGGGGCCGGTGGGAGAAATGCGCGGGCATGGGTTTCGGCGCGTACGGCAGGATACTCGCGTACCTCGCCTCCCACCGCAGCGCGTATCACCAGGCCCTGGAGATGATCGAAAAGAGATTCCTGGTATTCGTCCTGAACGCCTACCAATCCTACCTGTTCAACGAGATCCTCAGTCGATGGCTGGAGGGCTTCGCGGCCCGCAGCGGCTGCGCGCTCGACCCGCTGCGCTATTCGCGCGGGGCCTTCCTGTTTCCACGCACGCTTCCCGACGGCGCGGCCGCAGCCCTCCGCGCGACACGGCTGCCGGTCCCCGGCTACGACACGGTGTGCGGTGACGCCGAGGTGCGGCGCATCCTCGATGCCGTGCTGGGCAACGAGGGCATCTCCCTTTCCGACCTGCGGGTGCGCCAGATGCGCCGCATTCACGTCGGCGGCGTGCCGCGGGCCGCGGCGATACTTCCCGAAGACATGACGGTGGCGCCGGCGGAGCAGGACGATCTGTACCCGGCGAGGCTCAAAGTCGGTCTGCGATTTTTCCTTCCCCGCGGCTCCTATGCCACGCTCCTGGTCAAGAGACTGTGCCTGCCCGGCAGCGCGCTGACATTGCCGCAGTGCTCCCGCACGAAGCGCAGGGCGCGCTCGGTTCCCGTCCCCGCATCCGCGCCCGTTGGCGCGCACAGCTCGGAGAACATCTCCTCCGCGGCGCCGGCTCCGTAGACCCCTTCAATCAGGGCCACGTTCTGGAGGAGATTGAGGATGAGGATCTCGTTGTCGCGCGCGGTGGCGAGGAAGCGGCGGATCACCGAGGCCGTGCCCGCCAGGAGCGTTTCGCAGCGTTTCAACACCTGGCGCGCCATTTCGAGCGACTCCACCGCGAGCGTCGCGCTGATTTCCTCCAGCGCGCGCAGCTGCTCCAGGTCCCCCTTCTCTCCGTCGCCGGGTGCCGCTTCCTTCGCGCCGCCCCGGCCGAGAAGCTGGCTCATCTCGCTTTTCTCGTGCTCCAGCTCCGGCGCATAGCGTTCGAGCTGGTAGAGAGATTCCTGGAGGATCAGGAGCAGGTGGTAGCCGGTGCCGATGTAGGAGTCCAACGACAGCCGCTCGATGCTGTCCTTGCGCCCGGCCGCGATCTGGCGCTTTCCACGCCGGGCGCGCGGCTCGCCCGGGAGCGGGTCCGCACGGAAGAGGGTATGGGCCATCTCTTTCAGGTCGAAGGCGATGCTGCCGGTGAGCTCGCGCACCTTCTCGAAAAGCCCGCTCCCCGCCAGTGCCTCAGCCGTCCCATTCTCCCGCGCATGGAACTCTTCCGCGATACGGGCGAAAGCGGCGTGCACACGCAGGAATTTCACCACGAGAAAAGCAACCCGCTCCTTGTGACGGCGCGTCTCGAAACGATCGCGCGTGGCTTCCCGTGCGCTCATGCGATCCTCCCGTCCCGCGTGATCCACGTTCCCGTCTCCCCGCGCAGCGCACGGCCGATGTTCCGCGGGTCCGTGATCAGCGCGGCGCTGCCCCCCGCCTCCAGGTACCAGATGATGGCCTGCATTTTCGGCGCCATGGAGCCGCGCGCGAAATGCGTGCCCTCCGCGAGCAGCGCGCGCGCCTCGTCGAGACTCATGCGGTCCACCCAGCGCTGCGCGGGGGTGCCGTAGTTCACCGCGACCTTTTCCACCGCCGTGGCGATGAGGAAGAGGTCCGCCTTGATCTCGCGCGCGAGGAGGCTGCAGGCAAAGTCCTTGTCGATCACCGCGGCGACGCCGCGATATTCCCCCTCCCCCGTGTCGATCACGGGTATTCCTCCGCCGCCGACGGCGATCGCCTCGATGCCGTCGGCAAGCACGGCCTTGATGGAATCAAGCTCCACGATCTCCTTCGGCAGGGGTGAGGGGACGACACGACGCCAGCCGCGGCCCGCGTCCTCCACGACGGACCAGCCCATGTCCGTGCGCCGGCGCTCGGCCTCCGCCGCGTCCATGAAGCCGCCAATGGGCTTGGAGGGCGCGGCGAATGCCGGGTCGGCCTTGTCCACGAGCACCTGCGTGACGATCGTCGCCACATTCTTGTGGATGCCGCGGTGGTACAGCTCGTTCTGCAGCGCCTGCTGCAGCTCGTAACCGATGGCGCCCTGCGTATCGGCGCCGCAGACGTCCAGCGGCACCTCGTGCATGCCTTCCGTGCGGTGGGCGATCTCCGATCGGCGCAGGACAAAGCCCACCTGGGGCCCGTTGCCGTGCCCGATGGCCAGATCCCACCCCGCCTCGATCATGTCGGCCAGGTGATGCGCCGTGTCGCGGAGCGCCTCCTCCTGGTCCTCCACCGTCTGGTGCCCGGGATCGCGGATCAGGGAGTTTCCGCCGATGGCCACGACGGCGACCTTCTTTTCACTCACGGCTGCACCTCTTCTCCGTCCGGCCCGCAGTATAACCCATGCCGGCGCGGGGCGCAAAAGCGGCGGCGGACGGCCCCCCCCATTCTTGAGCCAGGGAGCGCTTCCCCTTGACAGCCGCGGCCCGTTCTGATCGATTGGAAGAATGCCAGAGACGTCGCCGGAGAGGAAGACGAACCACCTCCTCACGATCATCGTGATCTTCCTTGCGGGCGCTGCCCTGAAGCTCGCCGCGCCGGTCGTGATCGCGCTCCTCCTCACGATCCTCCTGGTCTACCTCATCGATCCCCTCGTCGTGCTCCTGCACGGCCGGCTGCGGATGCCGCTCATCCTCGCCGTGGCGATCTCCGTGGTCTTTTTCGCCGCTGTATTCGGCGGGCTTGGCGTCCTCATCTTCCTCGACCTTCCGCACTTCACCCGGACCTTTCCGCGCTTCCAGGAGGCCATACTCGCCCGCGCGCAGGGCATCGTGGAAAGCCTGGAAAAAAGCCTTGGCGTGACCCTCGTCTTCGACCCGTTCGAGGAGCTGCGCTCGCTCCCCCTCCGTCCGCTCCTCATGAATCTCGGCCGGTCCAGCCTGCGCGTCATCTCCGAGTTCACGCTGATCTTCTTCCTCGCCATCATCCTCCTCGTCGGCAAGTACCGCGTCATCCGGACCGTTCTCACCGTCTTTCCCCGCCGCAGCAGCCTCGTGCCGCACCTGCTGAAGCACATCGACCGGCACATGCGGGCGTATCTCGGCATCAAGGCGCTGGCAAGCCTTGCCATCGGCATCGGGACGGCGCTCATCCTCCTTGCCTTCAGGGTGGAGTTCGCCGTTACGTGGGGTTTCCTCACCATCATCCTCAACTTCATCCCCGCCCTCGGACCCATCACGGCGGTCTCCCTTCCCACGCTGATCGCCATCATCCAGTACCCGGGCTTCGTCGTTCCCGTCGCCATCGTCCTCATCCTCACGCTCCTCCACCTGACGATCACGAGCTTTCTCGAGCCCCGTTTCCTGGGGGAGCGCCTCGACCTCTCCTTCTTCGTGATCTTCATCGCCCTTTTCTTCTGGGGATGGATGTGGGGCCCGGCGGGCGTCGTGCTCGGGGTGCCGGTCACCGCGACGCTGAAGATCATCATGGAGAGGATTCCCTCCACCGCGCACATCGCGATCCTTCTCGGAAAGACCCGACGGCGGAGACGGCGGCAGAAGCCCGAGACGGAGGAGCCCGCGGGATAGAGCGCCCCGCGCTCGCGTTGACCAAAGCCGCGCGGCCTTCTACTATTGAAGCACGGCGGTTTGAAGGTACCGCGCGAGGGCCGCGTGCCCTGACGGAGGATGCAATGCTGGTCAAGGAGCGCATGACGCGCAACCCGCTTTCCATCACGCCGGATACCCGGTGTCTCGGAAGCGCAGGCAATGATGAAGAGGGAGAAGATCCACCACCTGCCGGTGCTCGACAAGGATGAAAAGCTCGTCGGCATCGTGACGGAGAAGGATCTCCTCTACGCGTCTCCCTCGGTGGCGACGACGCTCAGCGTCTACGAGATGACGTCGCTCCTGGCGAAGCTCCACGTCGACAAGGTGATGACCCGGAACGTCGTGACGATCACGGAGGACGTCCCCCTGGAGGAGGCGGCACGCATCATGGCGGACAGGCGCATCGGCGGATTGCCCATCATGCGCGGCCCGACCCTCGTCGGCATGATCACGGAGAGCGACCTCTTCCGCATCTTCATCGAGCTGTTCGGCGCCCGGCAGAGGGGCGTGCGCATTTCCCTCACCATGCCCAATGAAACGGGGGAGCTTGCGAAGATCGCCGCGGTGGTTGCAGGGGCGGGCGGCAACATCATTGCGCTGGGAACGTTCCTCGGCGATGACCCGGGCAGCGGCCGTTGCACGCTCAAGGTGGACGGCGTGCCGAAGGAGAAGCTCGTGTCCGCGCTCGCCGCCGTGGTGCGATCGGTCGATGATGTGAGGGAAGGGTAAGGGACCGGATGGAACAGAGACGTCTCACGTTGTCCCTGCGGGGCGGGGAGGTCCCCTTCTCGCCGATCCGCAAGCTCACGCCTCTTGCCGACGACGCGAAAAAGCGCGGCATCCAGGTCCACCACCTGAACATCGGGCAGCCGGACATCCGCACCCCCCAGCCGGTGATCGATGCCTACCGCACCTTTGACGCCGAGGTGCTCGCGTACAGCCCCTCGCTGGGCATCCCGTCGCTGCGCGAATCCATTGCCGGCTACCATCGCCGCTACGGTCAGCCCCTGGAGCCGCGGGACGTCGCGGTGACGGTGGGCGGGTCGGAGGCGATCTTCTTCGCCCTCTCCGCCGTCTGCGATCCCGGGGACGAGATACTCGTCCGCGAGCCGTTCTACGCCAACTACATCTCTTTCGCCGCCATGATCTCCGCGAAGGTCGTGCCCATCCCCTCCTCCATCGACAACGGCTACGCGCTGCCCTCCCGGGAGGAGATCGCGCGCTTCATCACGCCGCGCACGAAGGTGATCCTCTACATCTCCCCGGAGAACCCCACCGGCATCGTCTATGACCGGCAGGAGATGGACAGCCTGCGCGATCTGTGCGAGCGCTACGGCCTGTACCTCATCTCTGACGAGGTCTACCGCGAGTTCATCTACGACAACCACGTCCGCTTCACGTCGGTGCTCGACCTGCCGGGCTTCGAGCAGCACGCCATCCTCGTGGATTCAGTGTCCAAACGCTTCTCCTCCTGCGGCGCGCGCATCGGCTGCATCGTGACGTACAACCACGGCGTGATGGACCTCGTGGACAAATTCGCGCAGGCACGCCTGTGCCCGCCCACCGTCGGACAGCTTGCCGCGGATGCCGCCTATCGCATGGATCCGTCGTATTTCGCCCCCATCAAGGAAGAATACCGCAAGCGGCGCGATACGCTGGTGGACGGGCTGCGCAGAATCCCGGGAATCAAGTTCCACGTGCCGGAGGGCGCCTTCTACCTGATGGCGCGCCTGCCGGTGGACAATGCGGAGGATTTCTGCCGGTTCCTGCTTGCCGACTACTCCCTCGGGGGCAAAACCGTGATGCTCACCCCGGGGCCGGCTTCTATTCCACGCCGGACAGGGGGCGCGACGAGGTGCGCATCGCCTATGTCCTGGAGTCGTCAAAGATCGTGGAGTCCGTTCATATCCTCGACCGCGCTCTTGCCGCGTACCCGGGGGCGAAAAAGTAGCCTTTTGCCGGACCGACAGCGGCGAAGCATAACAACGGGAGGCGCAATGCCGCGACATAAGAAGCCACTCATGGTGATCGGTCACAAAAATCCTGACACCGATTCCGTCTGCTCGGCCATCGCGTATGCGCGCTACAAGACCGAGATCCTGAAGGAAGAGGCAAGCCCGCGCCGCGCGGGCAATGTCAACCCGCAGACCCAGTTCGTGCTCCAGCGCTTCGAGACGGAAGCCCCCGCGCTGGCCACCGACGTGCGCTCCCGCATCGAAGACATCATGATCCCGCGGGAAGACCTCATCACGCTGCGGGAGAAGGACACCCTGGAGCGCGCCTGCGACCTTCTCACGGAGAACCACTTCTCCTTCCTGCCCGTCGTCGACGCGCGCGACGGCTGCATCGGCAAGCTCACCGCGCTGCGCCTGGTCGGGGTGCTGCGTCGCGTGGCCGCCGGCTGCCACGACGACGAGCCCATCGACCGCGCGGACAAGGACCTGCTCTCGGGAACGGTGAGCGCGCTTGTCGACCGCGACCACAAGACGTTCCGCGCGGACGACATCGTGCGGGACGTGCTGCGGGAGATCAGCCGCAGCAACGAAGGCGGCTTCATCATCGTGGACGAGGCGGGAAAGCTCCAGGGCGTGATCACCCGCATCGACTTCATCTCCGACCATCGCCTGAAGGTCGCCATGGTGGACCACAACGAGATCGGCCAGGCGGTGGACGGCATCGAAGAGGCGGACGTGGTGGAGATCATCGACCATCACCGGCTGGGCGCGCGCATGACCACTCTCCCCATCACCTTCATCAACCGGGTGGTCGGCTCCACCTGCACCATCGTCGCGGACCTGTACCGCACCGCGGGCGCCGCGCCGACCGCGCACGTGGCCGGCCTGATGCTTTCCGCGATGCTGTCCGACACCCTCGTCCTGCGCTCCCCCACCACGACGAATCTCGACCGGGACATCGCAGGCTGGCTCGCCGGCCTGAGCGGCGTGGAGATCGAAAAGTACGGCGAAGAGATGTTCGCCGCCGGCGCGTCGCTGGAGGGCATGGACCCGCGCAAGATCATCGGCCGCGACCAGAAGATCTATACCGAGGCGGAGCGCCGCTTCTCCCTGAGCCAGGTGGAGACCGTGGGCTTCGGTCCGCTCATGGCGATGAAGGACGGGCTCGCATCGGAGCTGGAGCGGATCCTGGAAACGGAAAAATGCTCCTTTGCCTGTCTCATGATCACGGACATCACCCGGGAGACGAGCCTCCTCCTCTGCCGCGGCGAGGCGCGCGTCCTGGCGGCCATCGCGTATCCGGAAGTGGAGAAAAACCTCTTCGAGATGAAGGACGTGCTCTCCCGCAAAAAGCAAGTCCTGCCCTACTTCGCCGATCTGCTGAAAACCCTCTGAAAGGACCGAATGAGACAAACGGCCGTTGCACCGCGGTTGCCGATACCTTATACTGGGACACAGATTGGACGCAGTGAATAGGAACGACAGGCTGGAAGAAGAAAAGAGTCACGTGCGGGAGATCTCCGCCGAGGAGGTGGAGGTATCTCCCGAAGGTCATCTCTCCCGTGAGGACATGACCGACTTTCAGTCGTGGCTGGATCGCGCCCTGCAGAGCGGGCAGCGGGTGATCGTGCTCAACCTGGAAGGCGTGACAACCATGAGCTCGTCCGCCATCGGAAAGATCCTGCACTTCAAGAAGGCCTGCGACGAGCTGGGCCGCCGGTTGGTCGTTCGCAACTGCGGCCCGCAGATGCTGCAGCTCCTGAAAATGATCAAGTTCGACAACCTGATCAGGATAGAATAAGGCCTTTCCCACCGCCCCCCGGGGCGCCCGCGCGCCGGCTATTCCTTTGCCGGCACCCCGCGCGCCGCGGAGATCAGATCGAAGCTCTCGTTCTCGAATTGCGCCGCGGTCGGGGCTGCCCCGTATTTCAGAAGCCTTTCGATGGCCACGAGATCCAGCGGCATGCCGATGGTTGCCGCGGCCTTCAACGCGCCCTTGCGATAGTAACCGGCCAGGAAAGTGCCGTCTTCCACGACGCCCCGGTAGGCGACCTGGTCGTAATCCGCGGCATGACCGACGTACTTCAGAGACGCGCCGGCCTGCTTCGTCCAGAACACGTCCACTTCCATCACTCCCGGGTCGGCGTCCATCATGCAGCGCGCCGCGCGCTGTCCCTGCCTCTCCGCCGCCACCCAGTGCTCGACCCTGCGCCGTCCGGCGTCGGCGTCGGGGAGCGCGGCGATGTCGCCGGCGGCGTAGATGCCGGGCACGCGCGTCTCCATCCGTTCATTCACGGGAACGACGCCGTTCTCCGTGATGCCTGCGCCGTCGAGGAAGCCCGTATTGGGCTGGATGCCCAGGCCGACGACGACAAAGTCCGCCTCCACCTTCGCGCCCGGCGTCGTGATGACCTTCGCGCCCACGCCGCCGCTGATACCCTGCACCGCCGTGCCCATCAGCATCCGCACGCCGCGGGATTCGTGCATTGCCTTGATTTTCGCGCCGATCCTGTCGCCGAACACGCGCGCCAGCGGCAGCGCCTCCGGGGCGATCACTGTCACCTCCAGGCCGCGATCCCGCAGGCTGGTGGCCAGCTCGAGGCCGATGAAGCCCGCACCGACGATGGCGACCTTTTTCGCCGGGGCCGCCACGGCGAGTACCGCGCGCGCATCGGCGGTGGTGCGCAGGGCAAGGCAGCCGTCCCCGGTGCCGCCGGGGATGGAAAGCAGGCGGGGAGAGCCGCCCGTGGCGATAAGGGCCTTGTCGAAACGAATCTCCTCCCCGTCGGCCAGGCGGACGCTCTTCTTCGCCGCGTCGAGCGCCACGACCTTCTTTCCCGTGAGGAGCTCGATGGATTGCGCCGGATAGAACTTGGGTCCGCGCAGAGGAAGCCATTCCTCGCCCGCCTTGCCGGTGATGAAGTCCTTGGACAGGTTGGGCCGGTCATACGGCCGCTCGTCCTCCTCCGTGAGCATGAGGATGCGCCCGGCAAAGCCTCCGCGGCGGAGCGTCTCCGCGGCCATGTTGCCGGCGGCGCCCGCACCGATGATGAGGAAAACGCGCGGATCGGATCCCATGGCCGCGGCGGGCTTGGGGAATTTCGGCTTCACCGCCGCGCCGATGAAGACCTCGCCCCCCTCCACCTTCACCGGATACACCGGCAGGTCGTTCAGCGCCGGCGGCGAGACCATGCGGCCCGTCGTGACGTCGATGCGCGCAAAGTGGCTTTTGCAGACCACCTGCGTGCCGAAAAGCACGCCCTTTTCGAGCTTCTCCTGGTAGTGGGGACATTCGTGTCCGACGGCGTAGATCTTCCCCTCGACGCGGACAAGAAGCACCTTGTCCATGCCATCCTCGACGACGACGGGCGATCCCTCCACGAGATCGGCTTCGCGCGCAACGCTCTTCCAGCCGGATTCGTCCATGAAGTCCCCCTTGGATGCATGATACGTCCCCGGCGGATCGCAGGCAAGAGATCGCGAATTATGCCGATATTGAAGAGGGAGAACACCATGCGCGGCGGCCCCGCAACGGGGAAAGGGCCCGCCGATATGGCTCTGCCGACCGCGAATCGCTATACTGGCGGGCGCGGAATCAGAAGGAGTAATGGATGGCCCGGAGAGGTTCAGACACATCGACGGTAGTAGGGCTGATTATCGGCTTCGGCGGCCTGCTCACCGGCTTCATCCTCGACCAGGGAAATCCTGGCAATCTGGTGAGGATCCCGCCGCTCATCGTCATCCTCGCGGGCACACTGGGGGCAGTAACCGTCTCCTTCAGCCTCAAGCACGTTCTTGCCATACCCTCGGGAATCGCCAAGTCGATGAGACGCGTGCCGGGGCCGTCGCCCCAACTTGCGCAGCAGCTCCTGGAGTTTGCCGAAAAGGCGCGGCGTGATGGCATATTGAGCCTGGAAGACACGGTGGAGGACCTTGAAGACGAGATGCTCCGTAAGGGGCTCCGACTCGTCGTCGACGGCACAGAATCGGAGATACTCGTTGAGGTGCTGGAAAGCGACCTGGCGATCATGGAACAGCGCCAGATGGAGCCCGTGGAGGTCTTCGAAGCAGCAGGAGGCTACTCCCCCACGATGGGGATCATCGGAACGGTCATGGGACTCGTCCTGGTTCTGGGCCGGCTGGGCGGCGACACGCTCGAGCTGGGCCACGCGGTCGCCTCGGCCTTCATCGCCACGCTGTACGGCATCGGCTTTGCCAACCTCATCTGGCTGCCCATCGCGAGCAAGCTGAGGAGCCAGGTCAAGGCAATGAAGCTCGAAAAACAGCTCATTATCGTCGGCGTTCGCTCCATCCAGCAGGGAGAAAGCCCGGCGCTCGTGAAGGAAAAGATCGAGGGCTTCCTGGAGGAGGCGGAGAAGAAGGAACTGGACGCGAACAGGACGGAATAGGGAATGGCACGCAAGAAGGCAAAGGCTTACGAAGAAAAAAAATCAGACGCCTCGGGCGGCATGCGCTGGCTTCTCACCTATGCGGACATGATCACCCTGCTCATGGTGTTCTTCATCATCCTCTATTCCATCAGCTCGGTGAGCCCGACCAAGTTCGAAGAGCTTTCGCAGGCCTTCGCCAGCGCCTTCAACGGCGGTCCTTTCAGCATCTTCGAGACGCGCAGCGTCGGCGGAGCCGGCATTCTCTCCGGGCTCACCCCGGGACAGCAGGTGCAGAGCAACAAGGGCGGCAAGAACGCGGGGACCGGCGGGGCATCGACAATACGCAACCAGGCCGTCTCGTCGCTGCAGAACCTTGTCAAATCGAGGCAGATCAAGATCATCCCCACGGAGAACGGCTTTGCCATCTCCATGGTTTCCGACCTCTATTTCGGCTCCGCCTCGGCGGTGCTCAATCCCGATGCGATGCCCGTCCTCCAGCAGGTGTCGGATTTCCTCGGCCAGATCCCCAACTCGGTCGTGGTGGAGGGGTACACCGACAATATCCCCCCCGACGCCGTGAAGTGGCCCGGCGGAAACTGGCAGCTTTCCGCGGAGCGGGGAATCGCCGTCCTGCAGACGTTGGAAGACTACGGAATACCCTCGGAACGGCTTTCCTCTTCGGCCTACGGCAGTACGCGACCCGTGCAGTCCAATGATACGGCCGAAGGACGCTCGTACAACCGGCGCGTCGACATCGTGGTCGTCGAAAAACAGTAGCGAATTCCCTCCGCGGGGTAGGCAAGAAACCCCGGCAGATATATAATCTTTTGACACCTTAAGCCGCAATTCAGAATCCGACGAACACACTCATGGAGAGGGTATGGGCAGAGCAGCCATTTTGCTCGTCTGCGTCATGGTTCCGCTCGCAGGTGCTTTCCTTCTGCCCCTGCTGGGCCGGGTGGCAGCGCGCCTGCGCAATTTCGTTGCGCTCGGGCTCGTCCTCACGTCGCTCGTATGCTCCCTCCTCTTCGTGCCGGACGCGCTGGCGGGACGGGAGATCGGCTTCAGCTGGGCCGCCCCCCTGGGAATCTCGTTCAGCCTGAACGCTGATGCCCTGGCCGTGTTCATGGCGGTCGTCTCCTCCCTCGTGGGCGCCGTGATCATGCTCTTCTCCTTCGACTACATCAGTCACTATCCGCACCAGGACGAGTACTACCTGATGGCCACTCTCTTCCTGGGCGCCATGATGGGGCTCGTGTTCTCTGCAAACCTGATCTTCCTTTTTGTGTTCTGGGAGATCACGAGCATCGCGAGCTGGCGCCTGATCGGCTTCTATCGTGGACCGGGCGACGTCCTGCGCGCCGACAAGGCATTCCTGGTGACGGGTCTGGGAGCGCTCCTCATGCTCGTGGGCATCCTGATGGTGTACGGCCAAACGGGCACGTTCGACCTGGCAGCCATAAAAGGCACGACCCTGCCGTGGACGGCGGCCGGCCTTCTCCTCATCGGCATGCTCTCCAAGTCCGCCACGCTCCCCTTCCACACGTGGCTGCCGGACGCGGGCGTCGCGCCGTCCCCCGTCACCGCGCTCCTCCACGCCGCGGTGCTGGTGAAGATCGGCGTCTACGTTTTCGCCCGACTCTTTCTCATCACCTTTACACTCGATGCCGACATGCGGACGGTCGTCATCATTATTGCCGCGGCGAGCGCGCTCGTGAGCGCAGGAGCGGCGCTCGTGGAAACCGACATCAAGCGCATCATCGCCTACTCCACCGTGAGCCAGATCGCCTTCATCTTCCTGGGGCTCGCGTCGGGGAACGCCATCGGCGCGGCAGGCGCGCTCCTGTACATCCTCATGCACGGGCTGGCAAAGGCGGGCCTTTTCCTGTCCGCCGGCGTCGTGGAGCAGAACGCGCATACCAAGGACATCCGCAAGCTCGGCGGCCTCCTGAAGACCATGCCGGTGACGGCGGTATCGTTCCTCTTCTGCGCCTTCTCCGTCATGGGCATCCCCCCGCTGGGTGGTTTCTTCAGCAAGTACATGGTGATCTCTTCCGCGATGAACGCGGGCAACACGGTCATGGCTGTCATCTTCATGGCAGGGGCGCTCCTCACGATCCTCTATCTCATGCGACTGTTCTCCCGCGTCTTTCTCGGGGAGTCCCGAGGGGGCGCGCCCGCGGCTGAAAAATCCCCCCTCATGGTGTCCAGCGTGGCGATACTCGCCGCGCTGTCGCTCGCGGGCGGGCTGCTCGTGGGCTGGCCCGCGGCGTTCGCGCAGGCCGCCGTCCGCATGATGCCGGGGGTGACACAGTGAACACCTATAGCCTGCTCCTGCCCATCGCGGTGCCCGCCGTTGCGGGCATCCTCGCCCTGCTCCTCCCGGGGAAAAGGGCGCGCTGGATCACGTCCCTCGTTGCCGTGACGGCCTCTGCCGTCCAGGTCGCGCTCGCGGTCATTCTTTTCCCGACGGACCAGTCCCTCACCATTCCCTGGCTGGGATTCGGCATCGAGCTCTCCCTGAAGCTTTCGCGCATGAGCGCATTCATCCTGCTGGGCATTGCGGGCTTCTCCTTCCTCGTCTCGCTATACGCCAGCTCCTCGATGGCAGGCGCCCCGTCCACCCGGTCCTTCCACGCGTGGATGCTCCTCAGCGTCGCCCTGGCAAGCGGCGCGGTCCTTGCCGACAACCTCGTGCTGCTGGTCGTCTTCTGGGAAGGGCTGCTCCTGACGCTCTTCGGCATGATCTCCACGGGCGCCCGACATCCCTACGGAACGGCGATCAAGGCCCTGGTCATCGTCGGGGTCACGGATCTCTGCATGATGCTCGGCGTCATGCTCACGGGCCATCTGGCGGGGACCCTTTCGCTCTCGGCCATCCATCTGCCGGTGGACGGCCTGGGCGGCGTGGCATTCATCCTGCTCATGATCGGCGCCATGGGCAAAGCGGGCGCGATGCCGTTCCACAGCTGGATTCCCGACGCGGCGCTCGATGCGCCCCTGCCGTTCATGGCCATTCTTCCGGCAAGCATCGAGAAGCTCCTGGGCATCTACTTCCTCGCGCGCATCTCCCTGGACCTCTTTGCCCTCAGGCCCGGCACGTGGGTTTCAACCGTGCTCATGATCGTGGGCGCGGCAACAATCATCCTCGCGGTCATGATGGCCCTGGTGCAGAAGAACTACAAACGCCTGCTGTCCTATCACGCCATCAGCCAGGTGGGGTACATGATCCTGGGCATCGGGACCGCGCTTCCCATCGGCATCGTGGGCGGGCTCTTCCACATGATCAATCACGCGATGTACAAGTCCTGCCTCTTCCTCACCGGCGGTGCCGTGGAGAAACAGGCGGGAACGACGGACCTCGAAAAGCTGGGCGGTCTTGCCCGCTCCATGCCGGTGACAGTGGTCTGCTTCATCGTGGCAGCCGCCTCCATCTCCGGCGTGCCGCCCTTCAACGGCTTCTTCTCCAAGGAGATGGTCTACCATGCCGCCCTTGAGAGCGGCTGGGTCTACTACGCGGTGGCGCTCCTGGGCTCGTTCTTCACGGCTGCCTCCTTCCTGAAGCTCGGCCACGCCGCGTTCTTCGGGAAGCGCGCCGACGAGAGCCGGATCGTAAAAGAGGCGCCCTTGCCCATGCTCATTCCGATGATCGTGCTTGCGGCGCTCTGCATCCTCTTCGGGCTGGACAACGGCCTTCCCCTTGGCGGCCTCATCCAGCCCGCCGTCGGTGTCGCGGTCACGCACGGCCAATCCTTTGCCGGCTTCCCCACGAGCGCTTTGCTCGTGTCACTCACCGCCGGAGCCCTCCTTCTCGCCGTTCTGAACCACATGTTCGGCGTGCGACGCACGGGTCGCGGCCTGGGCGCCGTGGATCACATCCACCATGCGCCGGTGCTCGCACCGGTGTACGCCGTGGCGGAGGCGGGAAGGATCGACCCGTACGCCATCGGCCGTTGGGTCATGAAAGGAGTGGCGGCGGCGCTCTACGGCATCGACCGCGCCTTCGACTGGCTGTACGATTTTGCCGCGGTGAAGGTCGCGCAGGGCGTCTCCCAGGTGGCGCGCCGCCTGCACAACGGAAGCGTCAACCGCTACATCTTCTGGTCCATCGCGGGGGCCGCCGCCATCGTGCTCACCGCGCTCGCGGTGATGGGAGGCGGCAGATGAGCGACTTCCTCCTGCTCCTTCCATTCCTCGCCCTGATCGTCATCAATCTCCTGCCGCGGAGCGCGCGCACGGGCGCATGGATCGTCTGCCTTGTCCTTTTCGCGCTCCAGACCGTCGGCGCATGCGTGCAGCCCTTCGTGACCGTGGACTGGTTCGCGCTCCAGCCGCTGGAGAAGGCGCTCGGGTTCATGCTCGTGGTGGACCCCCTCTCGATCATGCTCTTCATCACCGCCGGGATCGCGGGCATGACCGCCCTCCTGGTGGGAAGGGCGACGCACGACACGGAGCGGGCGCAGTTCACGTTCGCCAACCTGCTCCTCATCGCCCTCATCGGCATGAACGGCATCGCGATGGTCCGCGACCTTTTCTCCCTCTACGTCTTCATCGAGGTGACGTCCATCTCGGCATTCATCCTCGTGGCGCTTCGCGACGGGAAGGAAGCCTACGAAGGCGCGTGGAAGTACCTGCTTCTTTCGGCCGTGGCCACCGTCCTCATGCTCACGTCCATCGCGCTTTTCCTCCTGGGCACGGGGGGCGTCGCGTTTGCCGACCTCGCCACGGCGCTTGCCTCCGGCACACCCATGGCGTGGATCGCCGTCACGCTCTTCCTGAGCGGGCTCTTCGTGAAGTCGGCAATGATCCCCTTCCACGGGTGGCTCGCCGATGCCTACGCCGAGGCCCCGCCGGCCGTCTCCGTTTTCCTTGCGGGCATCGTGACAAAGGCAACCGGCATCTTCGCCCTGATGCGCCTGGCCCCGGCGATGATGGAAGCCGCGGGGCCGGTCCGCGAGATCATCCTGGTGGCGGGCGCGGTCACGGCGATCGGCGGCGCATTCCTCTCCCTCACGCAGTCGGACATGAAGAGGATGCTCGCCTACTCCAGCGTGAGCCAGATGGGATACATCGTCATGGCGCTCGGCGGCGACGCGAAGCTCGCCCTCGCCGCGGCGGCCGTGCACTTCTTCAACCACACGGTGTCCAAGGCGCAGCTCTTCGCCAACGCGGCGGCGCTGGAGACGCGGCTGGGCACGCGCGACATGGACCGCATGGGCGGCCTGGGAGCGCGCATGCCGGTGACGGCGGGCACATCCGCCGTCGCCACGCTGTCCATCGCGGGGATGCCGCCCCTTGCGGGCTTCTGGAGCAAGCTCCTCATCGTGATCGCGTTGTGGACCGCGGGCCAGCACACCTTTGCGATCATCGCCATCCTCACGAGCCTCGTGACGCTCGCCTACTTCCTCTCCCTGCAGCGACGGATCTTCTTCGGGACCCTCGCCGCCGAATGGGACGCCGTGCGCGAGGCGGGAGCGGCGCTCCTTGTGCCGACAATCGCCCTGGCATTCATCACGGTCGCCGTAGGACTGGGATTCCCGGTACTCCTGCCGATCCTTCTGGGAGGCGGCGTATGACCATCATGACGATCGTGCTCGTGCTCATGGTCCTTGCAGCCCTGTGGGCATCCATGACGACGCTGCTCCTGCGCGCCACCATCGGCCTGGCTTTGGCCAGCGCGATGCTCGCCGTCGTGATGTTCAGCCTCGGGGCCACTCTTGCCGCCGTCCTGGAGCTTTCCGTCTGCGCGGGGCTCATCTCCGTGGTCTTCGTGAGCGTCATCAGCCTCACCCAGACAAAAACCTTCAAGGACATCCTCCAGCACCGCAAGGGGCGCCTGGCCAGGTTCTGGCCCCTGCCGCTGGTCATGCTCGGCGCGGGCATCGCGCTTTCCTTCGTCCACACGCCCGTGCAGCTCGCGCTTCCGCTTCCCGGCGGTGACGGGGACGTGCGCACCGTGCTCTGGAACATGCGCCAGCTCGATCTTTTCGGCCAGATCCTGATCCTCCTGGCGGGCGTCTTCGGGGTCATGGTATTCTTCAAGAGGGACACCAAATGACAATTGAGATACCCCAGGCGTTCTGGTACTACGTCATCTTCTTCGTCCTGCTCATGATCGACGGCCTGTGGTGCATGCTCGCCACGTTCAATCTCCTCCGCATGCTCATCGGCTTGGAGATCCTCATGAAGTCGGTGACATTCTTCCTGATCGTCGCGGGATACCTGAGCGGCCGCATGGCGCTGGCCCAGGCGATGGTGATCACGGTGATCGTCATCGAGGTGGTGATCGTCGTCGCCGCGGCGGGCATCATCCTCGGCTTCTTCCGCAAGACCGATACGCTCAACGTGCGCAACGCGCGGAGCCTGAAAGGATAGCCCATGTCGGCCCTCATCCTCGTCCCGCCCATCGCGCTCACGATACTCGTCCTTGTCGTCTGGGCGTTCTCCCGCGCAACCGGCGCCCTTTCGTTCAAGCGCAAGGGCGAGCGCGGCGCGCTGGACAAGCCATATGCCGGCGGCGAAAACATCGCAAAGCACCGGGTGCAGGTCGACTATGGCCAGTTCTTTCCTTTTGCGTTCTTCTTCACGATACTCCACGTGGTGACCCTCATCGTCGCCACCTCGCCCGGGCATTCACTCGAGAGCCTCGCAATCGGCGGCATCTATGTCCTGGGCGCGCTGCTGGGGCTTTTCATCCTTTTCCGGAGGTAATGACGCATGGGCGTTTTCAATAGAATCGTGCGATGGGGGCAGCGCAAGTCCCCCTGGATTCTCCACTTCAATACCGGTGCGTGCAACGCGTGCGATATCGAGATCATCGCCGCCCTCACGCCGCGTTTCGACCTGGAGAGGCTGGGCGTGCAGCTGAAAGGCACGCCCCGGCACTGCGACATCATGGCCTGCTCGGGTCCCGTGACGAAGCAGATCAAGGACCGGCTCATCCGCATCTACGAGCAGATCCCCGAGCCGAAGATCATCGTCGCCGTGGGCACCTGCGCCACGAGCGGCGGCGTCTTCAACGGGCTGTACAATGTGGAGGGGGGCATCGACAAGGCCATCCCGGTCACCGCCTACATCCCCGGCTGCCCCGTGAGCCCGCAGGCGATCATCGACGGCTTCGTGAAGGTCATCAAAAGCCTCGAGGAGAAGAAGTGATGGACGTGCAGGCAATCAGCGCGGAGCTGCAGACGCGTTTCTCGCTCCCCGAGGGGGCGTTGAAGGTGCAGCGGGCCAGGCGGCTCTGGGTGGACGTGGACATGGCGGGTTTTCCCGCCCTTTTCGATCACGTCGTGAAAGGCATGGGGTTCAACATCCTCTGCACGATCACGGGCCTGGATCTGGGCGCCGACCTCGGCTACATCTACCACCTCGCGCACGATTGCGGGATCATGGTGAACGTGAAGACGCGCAGCCCCAAGGGCTCCACCGTGAAATCCGTCACGCCCTACTTCCCCTGCGCCGACCTGTACGAGCGCGAGCTCGTGGACCTGCTGGGCGCACGCGTCGAGGGTCTGGGGCCGGGCCCGCGCTACCCGCTGCCGGAGGACTGGCCGGAGGGCGAACACCCGCTGCTCAAGGACTGGGCGCCGAAGAGTGCGACGACGGCCGGGGCAGCCCCGGCCGTGAGCGCGCCGGCGGCACCCGCGGCAACGCCCCCGCGGACCGCCCCGACGGAGAAAGGAAGCGCACCCGCATGAGCGACATCGACAGGGTCGTCACGGTCCCCATCGGGCCGCAACACCCGGCCCTCAAGGAGCCGGAGAGCTTCATGGTGGACCTGCGCGGCGAAAAGATCGACGCCGTGCGCATCCGGTTCGGCTACAACCACCGGGGCATCGAAAAGGGCTGCGAGAACGCGGTCCTACACGCAGGACCTGTATCTCGTGGAGCGCGTCTGCGGCATCTGCTCGTTCTCCCATTCCACGGCCTTCATCCATGCCGTGGAGGAGATCGCGGGGCTCGAGGTGCCTGTCCGCGCAAAATACATCCGCACCATCATCGGCGAGCTGGAGAGGATACACAGCCACTTGCTCTGGCTCGGGGTGGCGGGGCACGAGATCGGCTTCGACACGCTCCTGATGTACACGTGGAAGGACCGGGAGCAGGTCATGATCCTGCTGGCGCGCCTGACGGGCAATCGCGTGAACTACGGCATCAACACCTACGGCGGCGTGCGCCGCGATATTGCACCCGAGATGATGCCGGAGATCTTGAAGGTGGTGGACTCGCTGGAAGAGCGGACAAAGCACTACATCGAGCTCGCCATGCGCGAGCAGACCCTGATCCAACGGCTCTCCGGTGTCGGCAAGCTCTCCAAGGAGGACGCTTTGTTCCTCGGCACCGTGGGTCCGACGGCGCGCGCTTCCGGGGTAGACCGCGACGCCCGGCGCGACGATCCTTATCTTGCCTACCCGGACGTGGAGTTCAAGGTCGTCATCGACGATCACTGCGACGTCTACGGCCGCACCATCGTGCGTTTGGGAGAGCTCATGCAGACCTACTCCATCCTGCGCCAGCTCATAAAGAAGATCCCCGACGGCCCCATCACGGTGAAGGCGCCGCGGCGCATTCCCGAAGGCGAGGCGGTGAGCCGCTATGAGGCCCCCCGGGGCGAAGACGTCCATTACGTGCGCGGCAATGGCACGGAGAAGCCGGAAAGGGTGAAAGTGCGCGCGCCCACGCTCGCGAACACCGCCTCGGTGGGCAAGATGCTGGAAGACGGCTACCTCGCGGACCTGCCCATCGTCGTGGCCGCCATCGACCCCTGCTTCAGCTGCACCGACCGGATGGTGGGCGTGCGGGAGGGCGACGCTGCGGACAAGAAGACCATGAGCTGGGAAGAGGTCTCCCGGTACGGCGTGGAGTGGCACAAGGCGCGCGGTCTGGACTTCTCAACGCTGCGCATCCCCGGAGGCATCGAGGCATGAGCTGGGTCGTCGCGGGCGTGAATATCCTCATCTTCCCGGGCATGTTCTTCCTGCTCGTGCTGGGGCTTGCCGGCCAGTTCGTGGACCGCAAGTTGTACGCGCGGCTGCAGGCCCGCGTCGGCCCTCCCTGGTACCAGCCCGTGGCGGATTTCTTCAAGCTCCTGGGCAAGGAATCGGTCATCCCCGAAGAGGCCGATCGGCGCATGTTCGTGATGGCGCCCGTTTTCGCCCTTGCCGCCGTTGTGGCCGCCTACCTTTACATTCCGCTCTGGAGCACGAAGCCTCTTTTCTCCTTCTACGGGGACCTCGTGGTCGTGCTCTATCTCCTTCTCATCCCGACGCTCACCTTTTTCCTCGGGGGGTGGTATTCACGCTCAGTATTCGCGACGCTGGGCGCCGTGCGCTCCATCACGCAGCTTTTCGCCTACGAGATCCCGCTCCTCATCGCGCTGATGTCCCCCGCCCTGCTTGCCGACACGTGGTCGATCTCCGGCATGACGGCCTACTACCAGGCTCACCCGTGGTACTGGCTTTTCAACCTGATCGGTCTCGGCGTCGCGCTGGTCACGCTCCTGGGCAAGCTGGAGCGCGTGCCCTTCGATGCACCCGAGGCGGAGACGGAGATCGTCGCCGGTAGCTTCACGGAGTACAGCGGGAGGCATCTTGCCTTCTTCCGCCTGGCCATCGATGCGGAAGCCATCGTCTCCTCGTCGCTGGTGGCCGCCGTCTTCCTGCCTTTCGGCCTCGGGCTGCCTTTGTGGCTGGGCATCATCGTCTATCTTGCAAAGCTCGCGGGCATCCTCTTCGTGCTCGCGCTCCTGCGCACCGTCTTCGCGCGCTTGCGCATGGACCAGATGATCAACTTCTGCTGGCGCTACGTCGCGCCGATCGCGTTCCTGCAGGTCATCATCGACCTCGTTATGAAGGAGTTCCTGTAATGCGCGCACCCCGCCATCACCTGGGTGAGATGGTTTCCTCCGTGCTGGGCTCACTGTTCCGCAAGCCGGCAACCATCCGCTACCCTTATGCCCCGTTCAAGATGCCGGACCGGTTCCGGGGACCCCCGAAGTGGGAGTCGGACAAGTGCATCGGATGCAAGCTCTGCTCCCGCGACTGCCCCTCTCAGGCGATAACGATCACGAAGGTCGGGGAGAAGCGATTCGACCAGACCGTGGATCTGGGCAAGTGCGTCTTCTGCGGCCAGTGCGCGGAGACATGCCCCCGGAAGGTGATCACGATGACGCCCGACTTCGAGCTTGCCCAGATCGACAAGCAGAACCTCAAGGTAACCTACCATGCATCGCCCGCCCCTGCCGCGCCCGCGCCGCAACCTGCCCCTGCTCCAGGGCCTGAAAAAGGCGCTGGAGAGCCGCCGGCCTGACGCGAAAGTCGTCCTCCTGGGCGTGGGCTCGGAGCTGCGTTCCGACGACGCGGTCGGACTCCTCGTGGCGCGCCGGGCCGCACGTCCCCCGATTCCCGGTGTCCACTGCATCGCCGCGGGTCCTGCGCCGGAGAACTCCACCGCCGCCATCCGCAGGATCAACCCTTCGCACGTCATCATCATCGATGCTGCTGACATGGGCGCGGAGCCGGGCACGACGCGGCTCATCGATCCTGGGGCCGCGGGAGGCGCGTCATTTGCCACGCACGGACTACCGCTCGGCGTACTCGCGGGGTATCTTTCCGCGGAGACCGGCTGCACGGTGATTCTGGTCGGCATTCAGCCGCGGTCGCTCGATTTCGGGGAGAGCCTGACCCCTGCCGTGGCGGAGGCGGCGGATGCGCTGGTGGCCGCGCTTCGGGAGTGCCTGGGCTGACCGGAAAAGCGGCGTTCCCGCTTCTGCTACCGGGTATATTTCACGAGCAGGACGCTGTCGTCGCTTCCCCGATCCGCAGCGACTCCGGGGCCGAAGGCGTAAGACCGCGAAGAATCGATCCTGTCGTCAAACACCCCTGTTCCGCCGATCTGTCCCCCCGCATAGACATACCCGCCTGCGTCCACGGCGACCGAGGCGAACAGCGAGTTGGACGTGCCGTGCGTCACGGTCTGTGCCTTTTGTGCCTCGCCCGAGGAGTCGTACGTGACGAGCACGAGGTTGGCTCCCTGCTCGCGATCCTGATTCTTGTAGCTGTAGGCTCCCGCGGCCGTGGTGCGGGGACCAAAGGCGTACGTTCCCGTCCCGTTAATGTATCCCGCCGCATAGACGTCGGCGTTTGCGCTCACGGCCACGGCATTGAACGCGGAGCTTGCCGGGCCCGCGTCGATCGTGCGGGCCCACTGTGCCTGGCCGGAAGGGTCATACTTGGCGAGCAGCACGTTTGCGCCGGCGGCGGTTCCCGTCACCGAAACGCCGGGCGCGAAGGTGTACGCCCCTGTGCCATCCAAGCTTCCCGCCGCATATACATCGCCGTTGCCGTCGACTGCCACCGATTTGAGCTCCGAGTTGGAGGCCCCCGCGGAGACGGTCCGGGCCCACTGCGCCGCGCCGGAGGAATTGTACCGCGCCAGCACGAGGTTGATCCCGGCACCTGGTCCCTTTGCCGTCACACCCGGCGAGAAGGTGTACGTCGACCGGTCGTCCATGTTTCCCGCGGCGTAGATATCGCCTTTTGCGTCCACCGCCACCGCGGTGAATTGCGATCTGCCTCCCGCGACCGCGCGCGCCCACCGGACCGCACCCGCGGCGCTGTAGGTGACCAGCACGGCGCTGGTGTCACTGGCCGCCTTTATCTTGACGCCGGCTCCGAACGTGAATGCGTTCACGTCCACCGGCACGTTCATCCCGTCGATCGCCCCCGCCGCATAGACATTCCCTTCGGCATCGACGGCAACGGAATCATAGCCGGAAGGTGAGGGGGCAGTGCTCGCGGACCTGGCCCACAAAGCCGTGCCGTTCGCGTTGTACTTGACCAGCACGACATTGCGCGCGATGTTGACGTAGTCTCGATCGGTTCCCACCGCCGTGACGCCCGGCGCGAAGGCGTATGTCCCGTTGCCGATCCATCCCGCCGCAAGGATGTTCCCGCTTCCGTCTACCGCCACCGACAGAAATGCCGAGCCTCCCGACCCCGTGCTCACGGTCCGCGCCCAGAGCGCCGTGCCCGTGCGATCGTATTTCACCAGCAGGGCACCCCCGTTCCCTGCTGCTCCTTGAACGACGACCCCCTCCTCGAAGGTGTAGCGCGCCTCGGCCGAGATGTACCCCGCGGCATAGATATTGCCCGCGGCGTCCACCGCGACAGAGGAGAACGCCGCGGGCTCCATGAGAATGGAGGAGGTTTTCGCGGAGACCGTTCGGGCCCACAGGGGGGTGCCGCGGGGGAGACTCCCGTTCGATTCGGCACCGCGATCCAGCAGAAGCTCCGCGATCCCCATGTTCCCGTCTTGACCGGCCCAGGACAGCGCAGTCCGGCCGTCCTTGTCCCGCGCGTTGACATCGGCGCCATTCTCCAGCAGCACGTTGACGCTCCCATAGCGGTTGTTGTGAGCGGCCCACTGAAGCGCGGTCGCACCGTCCTGATCCGCCGCGTTGACGTCGGCGCCGTGCTTCAAAAGCAGGGCAGCAATGTCCATGTGGTCGTTCTGCAATGCCACGAACAAAGAGGTCCGGCCATTTGCGTCTTTCGCGTTGACGTCCGCGCCATTTCCCAGCAGGAAATCCTCAACGTCAAGGCGTCCTTCACGGGCGGCGACGTGCAGGAGGGCATCGCCATTTCCGTCCGCTGCGTTCACGTCGGCGCCATGGCGCAGCAGGGATTCCGCGCTCCCCCGGCGGCCATTGCGGACCGACCAGCACAGGACCGACGTGCCGTCCTTGTCCTTCACATTCACGTCTGCGCCGCGCGCCATCAACAGCTCGACGACGTCCGTCTTGTCATTCTTGACCGCCCAATACAGCACCGTCTCGCCGTCGTTGTTTTTCGCGTTGACATCGATACCGGCCTTGAAAAGGGTCCCGAGGCTGCTTCTCTCGTCGTTGCGAAACACCCAATAGAGTGCCGAATTTCCGTCACCGTCCTTCACATTGACGTCGACGCCGCTCTTCAGGAGCAATTCGACCATGTCCTGGCTTCCCACCTGCACCTCCCACAGGTAGAGCCGCCGGATGTCCGGATCCTGCGCGCTCACTGCCGCGCCGTGGCGCAGCAGCACGTCCGCGATTTCCACGTCGTCGGCCTCGATTGCCGTGTTCAGGATGGTGCCGCCGTTGCCGTTTTTCAGATTCGCATCCGCTCCATCCTGCAGCAGCTTTTCCACCACGTCCGACTGGCCCCCCTGCACGGCATGATGGAGAGGGGTCAGGCCGGCGTTGTCTTTCGCTTTGATATCGGCGCCATGCTGGAGCAGGACATCGACGATCTTCGATGCGCCTTTCTCAGCACCCACCATCAATGGCGTCTGGCCGCTGCCGTCCTTCGCATTGACGTTTGCGCCATGCGAAATCAGCCAGGTGACCAGATCGACGTCGCGGTCCAGGACCGCCCCGTGAAGCACCGTCGCGCCGTTTTCATCGGCCGCGTTCGCGTCGGCTTTGTTCGTGATGAGAGCCATGACATCTGATGCCCTGCCGTCCTGGAGCGCGGATTTCATAGCATCCGACATCAACGGAGCATGCACGGGAGAGCCCGGCGTCGTTGAGGTGCATGACAGCAGGATGCAGGAAACCAACAAGAAAATCGCGCTGATCTTGGCGGGCATGAAATTCTCCTTGGCCGATCTGGCACCATCTCACCCACATCGGTCCGCGCACCGCGGACGGCCCACGCCGCGCGGATCGATGGCGGCGCGCCGCGCGGATTCATTATGCGGCCCGCCTCCTCTTCAGCAGGTGGCGAAGAACATAAAGGACGACGAGTCCGGCAAGGATCACCAGCACCACGATGTCGATGAGGTGGCTGTAGCGGAGCACGGTGGACCAGTTCTTCTTGAGGACGAAGCCCACCCAGGTGAGGAACGAGTTCCAGAGGCCTGCACCGATCACGGTGAAAATGGTGAACGGCAGAAGGCTCATCCTGCTGATGCCGGCGGGGATCGAGATGAGGTGCCGTACCACGGGGATGAACCGCGAGATGAAAATGGTGAGAATCCCCCGACGCTGGAAGAACCTGTCCGTCATCGCGAGGTCCGACTCGTCGAGCAGGAGGTATTTGCCGAAGCGGGTGAGGAAGGGCCGTCCGCCGAACCTTCCGATGGCGTAGCCGATGTATGACCCCACGATGCTTCCCAGCGTCGCCACGGCGATGACGCCCGCCCACGTGAGGGTGCCTTCCGCCACCGTGAAGCCCGCGAAGGGCATCACCGCCTCGCTGGGCATGGGAAGCACCATGCTCTCCGCGACCATCAGGAGAAAGACGCCCCCGTAGCCGATGCTGCCGATGATGTGCGTGCCGAATGCCGCGATCGATTCGGTTATCCCCACCGCTCGCCTCCGCACAGACTGTATCACCAGGACGGCCCTCAAACAGGAAAGCGCCTGTCGTCAGGGTGCTCCCGCCGACAGGCGCCTGTTCCGTGCGCCCTGCGCGGGCGCACGTCCGTCCTTCTTGCCGGTTCGCGTCCCGCGCGACCGGCCCGGGATCAGAAGTTCGCTTCCGACGTTATCCTCTTGCCGAACCCTCCGCGCTTGGAATACCACACGGAGCCGAGGATCAAGACGATACAGGCACCGCCCGCGATGGCCACCCAGAGATTCAGGGTGAGGCCGATGAGCACCGGTGCCGCGATCAGGGACACGAGGTTGATGACCTTGATCATGGGGTTGAGGGCGGGACCCGATGTGTCCTTCAGGGGATCGCCGACCGTGTCGCCGATGACCGCCGCTTTGTGGGCTTCGGAGCCCTTGCCGCCGTACAAGCCGTCTTCGACCGTTTTCTTGGCATTGTCCCACGCGCCACCCGAGGTGGCCATGAAGACCGCGAGGAGCTGACCCGAGAGGATGACCCCGCCGAGGAACCCGCCGAGCGCTTCGACGCCGAGCAGCAGGCCGATGGCGATGGGGGACAGGACCGCAATGAGGGCCAGCGGAATCAGCTCGCGCTGGGCGGCGGTGGTGCAGAGGCCCACCGTCTGGCCATAGTCGGGCTTCACCTTGCCTTCCAGGAGGCCGGGGATCTTGAACTGCCGCCGCACCTCTTCGACGATCAGACCCGCCGCGCGCGCCACCGAGTTCACCGTGAGCGACGAGAACAGCCACGGGATGGTGCCACCGATGAGCAGCCCGATGAAGACCTTCGGCACGGAGATGCGGATGCCCGTCACGGACAGCCACGCCTCCCTGGCAACGCCCATGGCGTTCTGGACCAGGGAGACGTCCGTCAGGAAGGAGCCGAAGAGCGAAACCGCCGCGATGACCGCGGAGCCAATGGCCACGCCTTTTGTGATTGCCTTTGTGGTATTTCCCACGGCATCGAGGTCTGCCATGATCTGGCGTGCCTTCTGGTCCAGCCCTGCCATTTCCCCGATTCCGTTCGCGTTGTCCGATATCGGTCCGAAGGAATCCATGGCGACGTTGTTGCCGGTAAGCGTGAGCATCCCGATGCCCGTCATCGCTACGCCGTAGAGGACGTAGGTGACGTCCTGGCCCCAGTAGATGAGGACCGCGGCGAGGATGGTCAGCCCGATGACGATTGCCTGCCAGAATGTCGCCTCGAACCCGACGACCAGACCGCGGAGGATGACCGTTGCAGGACCCGTGCGGGTCGCCGCGGCGATGTCCTTCACGGGCTTGGTCTTCGTGTCGGTGAAGTATTTCGTGAGCTCGTCCAGCGCGATGGCAAGACCGATGCCGACCGCCACCGACGCGAAGGCGCGCCATTCGTGCATGTAGAACACGGCAAGGAAGAGGAACGCCACCAGGGAGATGGCCGCGCTGGAGTAGAATCCGCGGTTGATCGAGCCGAGGGCGTTTTCGTTGCCGCCATCCTTCCTGCCGCGGACAAGGTACGTCCCGATGATGGAAGAGAGCACCCCGATGCCGCGCACGAGGAGCGGGAAAATGATCCACTTCAGGTTGTTCGTCGCCATGACGAGCGCCACGCCGAGGATCAGCCCTGAGACGATCGTCACCTCGTACGACTCGAAGATGTCGGCCGCCATACCGGCGCAGTCGCCAACGTTGTCACCGACGAGGTCCGCGATCACCGCCGCGTTGCGCGGGTCGTCCTCCGGCATGCCCGCTTCCACCTTACCGACGAGGTCCGCGCCGACATCCGCCGCCTTCGTGTAGATGCCGCCGCCGACCCTCATGAAGAGGGCGAGGAGCGTGCCGCCGAAGCCGAACCCGAGCAGCGCGTCCGGGGCATCCATGCCCATGTAGAGGAATATCGCGGTGCCGCCAAGCAGGCCCAAACCGTCGGTGAGCATCCCGGTGATGGTGCCCGACCGGTAGGCGATCTTCAGCGCCTCCGCGAAGCTCGTTCGCGCGGCCGCCGCCACGCGCACGTTGCCCTGGACGGCCATACGCATGCCGAACTGGCCGACGAGCAGGGAGAAGATTGCGCCCATGACGAATGCGATTGCGCGGGCGAGGCCGACGTACAGTCTCACCTGGGCATCCGTCGCGGTGGGGAACCGGGACGTCGCCGCCGCGCTGGGCGCAACGACGTAGACGGAGAAGAACAACACCACCGTGAGGATGGCGATGAGCGGGATGATGGTCTTCAGCTGGCGGCCGAGGTATGCATCCGCACCCTCGCGGATGGCGTCCCAGACGACCTTCATCTCCGACGTGCCTTTGTCGTGCCGCAGGACTTGCCCGCGAAGCAGGAGGGCGTACAACAGCCCCAGGACGGCGACGCCGAGCACGACCCACAGGGCGACCGTCTCGAACATCGAGGCATTGGCCAGATGTGACATACGAATCCTCCGATCGGCCCCGCAACGGCAGCCAGGGGGCGGGCGTCTCTCGTTCGTCGGCAGGTCGGTGCCCGGAGACTCCTTCAAGGCTCGGCAACGGGGTAAGAGAAAGTGCTCGAAACTTTCGGGAGACGCCGCGCCGACGGCCGGCAGACCCGCGGTTTCGCACCGACACGAAAGATCGGCGATCTGAAACCAGCTTACGCTACGCGATCACCGTGGGGAGTGTCAAGCGGCCCCGCGCGGCAATTTCTTTTTTTCCGCACATTCGACGCATTTCGGCCTGACGACGGTCACACCCCGGCCCCGCGCCCGGCGCTTCCCGCGTGGTGCCCCGTCGCAACCGCCGCCGCGCCTGCGGCCTCGCGCGATACACCCGCCGCCCCCGCGAGGGAAGCCCCGGTGCGCGGCACTTGCGCCTTGCTCACCGGCACCGGCACGATGACGAACGGGATGCCAAGCTGGTGGAGACGCCTCTGCACCGCAAAGGTCACGTAGTTGTACAGCACGCGCGTGAGGACCGACTCCTCGCGGAAGACGATGCGGCCGCCGAAGAAGATGCTGTTGGGAAACTCGGAGAACAGCTTCTCCGCGAGCGTGCAAATCTCGTCCACGACGTCGGTGCCGATCAGCGGGTAACCGCGCGCGAAGAATCCCTGCCGGCGGACGTAGGTGACGTACCTGTCGAGGCTTTCCGCCACGTGCGCCTCCAGCTGGGCGATCTCGTCCTTTCCCTTGAAGCGCTCCGCGTCGATGATGCCCGCCTGGATGAAGAAGAAGTTGCGCACGCCCTTGCCGAACAGGCGCACGACGTTGAAGAGCGTGTGGAGGCCCATGCCGTTGAATCCCCCGACGAGGATCACGGCCGTGCGCGACCGGGGATTGTAGCGGGGCGCGCGGCGCCGCCGATCCGTGCCGCGATGGTCCTCGGACTGGCTGGCTTCCACCACCCGCACGAGCGTGTCCAGGTGGGAGAGCTGCCGCTGCGTTCTTTTATAGAAGCGCTTGATGGAGACCGCCACGAGCATGAGGGAACCGGTGACGAATATCGTGATCCAACCGCCTTCGCCGAACTTGATGACGATCATGGAGAGAAGGATGAACACGGTGAGCACGAGGCCGACGCCGTTGATGAGGATCTTCTTCTTCCAGTGCGGCGCGCGGCTGCGGTCGCGCCACCAATGGCGCACCATGCCGAGCTGGGAGAGGGAGAAGGTAATGAAGACATTGATGCTGTAGAGCACCACCATGAAGGCCACCGAGCCGCGCGTGAGGAGGAGGAGCACGAATGCGGCGGCGCCGGTGAGGAGGATGCCGTTCTTGATGACGAAACGCTCGCTCAGGAGGCTGAACTGCTGGGGGAACCAGCGGTCCATGGACATGTAGGAGAGCACCCGCGGCGCGCTCAGGAACCCCGTCTGGGCGGCGGCGAAAAGGAGGGCCGCCTCGGACAGGAGCGTCACGGTGACGAAGACCGGTCCCAGGGGGCCCCACCCCTCGGTGATGCGGGAGAAAAGGGTGGCGTTCAAGGTCTTTCCGACCTGGTGCCGGACGTCGAAGAGGAGGTAGCCGACCATGAGGCCGGCGGCGAGGAATGCAAGGGAGGCCGCCATGTAGCGCATCGTGCGCTTCGCGGTCTGCACGCGCGGCTCCCGCAGGATGGGCATCGCATTGCTCACCGCCTCGATGCCCGTGTAGGTGCCTGCCCCCATGCTGTAGGCGCGCAGGATGATGAAGACGAGGCCGAACGTGCCGATCTGGGACGTGGTCTGCCGCACCTCGTCTCCCGTGCGCGCGGCGAGCGCGGGAAAATCCGGCAGATGGGCGAAGATCGGGTAGAGGACCGCGACGATATGCGTGAGGATGAAAAGGAGGAAGATCGGCGTCAGGGTCATGACCGACTCCCGCACACCGCGCATGTTCAGGAGGATGAGGAGCCCGAGCCCCCCACAGGCGACCAGGAGCTTCATCGGCTGCCAGCTTGACGGCAGCGAGCTGAACAGCGCGTCGGTGCCGCTCGCAATGGAAAGCGATATGGTAAGCACGTAATCCACCAGCAGCGCGCATCCCGACGCCATGCCGAGGGTCGGCGAAAGGAGCTTGCTCGCCACGAGGTAGCCGCCGCCACCGCTGGGAAAGACCTCGACGATCTGGGAATAGCTTGCGGCGATGATGAAGATGGTGAGCGCGGTGGCCGCCGCCACGAACACCCCGAGCGGGATGCGCGCCCCGAGGGCGAGGAAGGCCTCCTCGGGTCCGTACGACGAGGAGGTGAGACCGTCCGAGCCCAGACCCACCCATGCAAGCAGCGCGGCAAGAGAGAGCTTCTGGAACAGGTCGGGATCCTTGATTGAACGCGCACCGCCGATCAGGATAGACAGGAGGCGCTGCGCGATGTCTGTCTTCTTCCTCATTCAGTCTCTTTGCAAAAGCGGCTCATCTTAGCCGGACGAGCGCGTGGGGCGCAAGCTGCCGCGCGGGAGGCCGTTTTCCTTGAATTGCTCCGGCCGCGCGTGTATGATTGATTTGCGTTCATCCGGAACAACAAGGAGACGACAGTGTTTGCAGGCAAAACCATATTCCAGATTCTTTCCATGGGCGGGTTCACGATGTACGTCCTGCTCCTCTGTTCGGTGCTTTCCCTGGGCGTCATCATCGATCGCGTCGCGAGCTACTGGAAGAAATCGCGCGTCGCGCGGCCGGCGTTCATGGAAAGAATAAAGGATGAGCTGAAAAAAAAGGATTTTGCGCGCGCCATGGAGATCTGCCGGGAGACGGAGACCCCGTTCGCCAAGGTGGTGCTTGCGGGCTTGGAGAAGGCCGGCCGCGCAGAAAAGGTCGTCGGCACGGTCATGGAGAGGCAGATCGCCATTGAAGTCGACAAGCTGGAGCGTCTCACGAGCATCGTCGCGACGATCGGAAACATCGCGGTTTACGTCGGGCTTTTCGGCACGGTGCTCGGCATCATCCGCGCCTTCCGCGACATCTCGGCGGCGGGAACCGGCGGCATGGACGTCGTGATCGGCGGCGTCGCGGAGGCGCTCATCACCACCGCCACGGGTCTCGCGGTGGCGGTGCCGTCGGTGATTCTCTACAACTGGTTCAGCCGGCGCATCGAGAGGTTCGAGGGCGACATGCAGCTCGCCGCCTCCGAAGTCTCCGACCTGATCGGGCGCTAGCATGCGCGGCGCACGGCGCTCCCGCGGCGGGCTGATTGCCGGTATCAACATCACGCCCCTCACGGACGTGGTGCTCGTCCTGCTGGTCATCTTCATGATCGCCACACCCCTGCTCATCCGCTCGGAGATCAAGGTGAATCTCCCGCGCACGGCCACGGCGGAGGCCGCGGCGGAAAAGAGTCTCGTGATCACCATCGATGCGGCGGGCAATGTCTATCTCGACGGCGCGCGCCTGGCCGTCGCCGACCTTGCCCAGAATCTCACCGCGACCCTCGCAAGCCGGCCCGGCGCCCCCGTCATCATCATGGGCGACAAGGACGTGCGCTACGACCTGGTGGTGCGGGTCCTGGAGATCGCGAAGTCGGTGGGGGTGAGCCGCCTGTCGCTCGCCGTCGAGGTGAAAAAGTAACACGCCCCTGCCCCCGCGGGGTTGCATCACTCGACAGGCCCCGTGGGGGGCCCTATACTTGCTTCGATCACCGACAGGAGGCTCGCATGGACAATCGCTCGAAGTCCGCCGTCGTGACCGGGACGGTCCTCATCGTCCTGGGTGTGTTCTTCCTCGTCACGCGCTTCGTCCCCAGCTTCTTCCAGGTCCTGTCCTGGCCGTACATCGTGATCGGCATCGGCGTGGTGTTCATGCTGATCGCCCTGATCACCTGGACGCCCGGGCTCGCGGTGCCTGCCTGCATCATCGGCGGCATCGGCGGGATCCTCTTCTGGATGAATCTCACCGGTGAATGGTGGCGATGGTCGTACATGTGGGCCCTCATCCCCGGCTTCGTCGGCGTCGGCGTGGCGCTCAACGAGCTCCTGGAAGGCCGGCCGCTGCGCGCCCTGCTGGAGGGCGGGTGGCCCATCCTCATCAGCCTCCTCCTGTTCTTCATATTCGGCTCCTTCCTCGGCGGCCTGCCCTGGACCGGGCCGTGGTGGGCAATCGTGCTGATCGCAATCGGGGCGCTCGTCATCCTGCGGCCCCTGGTAAGGAAAGGAAAGGGGGACTGAATGCGCAGGTGGAGCTTCATCGTCGGTGGCATCCTCATCATCCTCGGCGTCTTCTCCCTCCTTCAGGTCGCCCTGGACGCCATCGGCATCGTCTTCCGCATCTGGTGGGTCTTCTGGCCGCTCGTTCTCATTGCCGTGGGAGTGTGGATCATCATGGGGTTCACGCGCGCCGGCTTTTCCGCCCTTCCGCGCGAACAATCATCGGTCCCCCTGGAAGGGGCGCAGACAGGCTCCGTCACCGTGCATCACGGCGCGGGAAGGCTCACGATCGGCGCCGGGGCGCCGGCGGACCAGCTCCTCTCCGGCAGCTTCGGCGGCGGTCTGGACGCCTCGCGCCGCGTGGATGCCGGCAGGCTCTCCGTCGACATGAGGGTGCGGGACCGCACCGTTTCCCATTACATCTTCGGCCCCTGGCACAGGGGCTGGGCGGGAGCGCTCGATTGGGATTTCGATCTCAACCCGTCGCTGCCGCTTTCCCTGCGCCTGGAGACCGGCGCGAGCGAAAGCCACCTGTCGCTCACCGATCTGCAGGTCCGCGAGCTGCACCTGAAGACCGGCGCGAGCTCGACGACCATCGACCTGCCGGCTGCCGCGGGCTTCACGCGCGTCATCGTGGAATCCGGGGCGGCATCCGTGCGGTTGCGGGTTCCCTCGTCCGTCGCCGCCACGATACGGGTGAGGAGCGCCCTTGCCGGCATCCGCGTCGACTCGTCGCGCTTCCACCGCTCGGGCGGCTCCTATGCGTCGGCGGACTACGATTCAGCGAAGAACAAGGTGGAGATCGACGTCGAGACCGGCGTCGGATCGGTGGAGATCTGACTAGGCGGCGCGGCCCCCGCAGGCGCGGCGCCGCGCCCTTTCCTTCGACCCGCCCTAGCGCATCTGCCAGAAAGACGGCAGGAGAAGCCGAAGCGCGGTATCCGCCGCGACCCCGAGGATGAAGAGGTTCCCGAACCTCCTGTTGTGCACGAAGCACACGGTGGAGAACCATCGCGGCCAGACGGGATAGCCGGGCGGCGCCTCCGTCGGCCGGGGCTTTGCAAGCTTCGTGACGGCCTTCCATGCCTGCGGCGCTGCGATAAAAACCACGAGCATGACAGGTGTGAAGAATCGCGAGACGGCCACCGCGTACAGCGTGACGGCATAGGCGAGCGCGATCGCCGCAATCGTCGCGACGCGCGCCGCCGTTTCGCCGATCAGGACGGGAAGCGTGTGGATTCCCTTCTGCCTGTCCTGCCCTGACTTATCGATGTGCTTGCCGAGATTGATGCTCGCCGTGCTCAGGCCGAAGGGAATGCCCGCGACTGCCACGGCCCAGCTCCAGTGGTGGGCGAGCACGAGAAACACCCCGCCGATCATCACGGGACCCCAGATGATGAAGATCGTGAGCTCGCCCACCGCCACGTGCTTCAGCGGATAGGTGTACAGGAGGAGCATGAGGGCGCCATAGGCGAACAGGCCGACGACGACCGGATCGAACTTGGTGTAGAAAAGCGCGAAGACCGCGGAGGCCAGCCCCAGGATGCCCGTGATGACGAACCACCGCACCTGTACCGGCTTGCTCCAGAAGCCCTGCGCGAGAGGGTGCACCCCGTACTGGGTGCGGAAGTAGTTGTCGGTGTCGACGCCGCGTCGGTAATCCGTGTAGTCGTTGAGCAGGTTGTTGGCCCCGTGCGCAAGGAAGAGACCCAGTGTCATGACGAGCCACGGCAGGGGCGAGAAGACGCCGTCGCGGAGGGCAAAAAGCCCCGCGATGACGCAGGAGCACAGCGTCACCGTCGTGACGCCGGATCGGGTGGCGATCAGCCACTTGGAGATCACGTCCAGCGCGTCCCACTCCTGCTTCTTTTCCATCCGCACGAGCTGGGTCGACGCCCTTTTCCACATTGCCAGGTTGACTGCCATTCCCTTCTCCTTGCGCGCGTTCGTTGGCTTCAATATACGGAGGAGAATGGCGGGAGGAAAAGAAGCGCGCGCGGGAGCTCCCGCGCGCGAAAACGGGCGGCTTAAGACTTCCTGACGAGCGTGTCGGTCCAGGCCAGGCCCTTTTCTATGGTGGCGACCATCTCGTCGATCTGCGGCCGGGTGATGATGAGCGGCGGGGAGATGAAGATGTAGTCCCAGTTGCTATAGAGGTACAACCCGTTGTCCATGAAGATCTTGCCCAGCTGCCCCGAGACGTTGCGGATGGAATCGTTGAAGCCCGCCAGGGGCGCCTTTGTCTTCTTGTCGGAGACCAGCTCGATGCACGCCCACAGCCCTTTGCAGCGCGTGTCGCCCACCGAGGGGTGCTTTGCTTCCAGCGCCTTCAACTTGCCTGCCAGGTACTCTCCGTCTTTCGCCGATTTCTCGATGAGGTTGTCCTTCTTGTAGACCTCGATGTTCGCGATGCCGCACGCGCAGGCGAGCGCGTGGCCGCAGTAGGTGAGACCCGAGGTGAACTTCCGCTCCTGGAAGTAGTCCCAGATCTTCTTGCTCCAGATGGTCGCGCCCAGCTGCACGTACCCGGACGTGATGCCCTTTGCCGTGGAGATGATGTCCGGCACGACGTCGAAGTGCTGGATGCCGAACCACGCCCCCGAGCGGCCCCACCCCGCCATGACCTCGTCGGAGATCAGGAGGATGCCGTTCTCGTCGCAGAGCTGGCGCAGGCCCTTCATGTAGCTCACGGGAGGGACGATGATCCCGTTCGTGCCGACGATGGGCTCGATGATGATGGCCGCCACCGACTTGGGGTTGTCGTACATGAGCTGCTCTTTCAGCACCGCGAGCGTCTTCTGCCCGCATTCCTCCGCATCGCGCGACCCGAAGGGGCAGCGGTACGGATAGGGGCCGAAGAAATGCTCGACGCCGGGGATGCCGGGTTCCGCGGGCCAGCGGCGCGGGTCGCCCGACAGGGTGATGGCACCGGCGGTGGCGCCGTGGTAGCTCTTCCAGGCGGCGTAGATCTTGTGCCGGCCGGTGAACCAGCGGGCGGACTTGATGGCGTTCTCATTCGCTTCGGCGCCGCCGTTTGTGAACAGCACGTAGTCGAGGTCTCCCGGGGTGACCTCGGCAACCATGGAGGCGAGCTTCGCCTTGGGCTCGGTGCCGAATCCTGGCGACACGAAGCACAGCTTCTCCATCTGCGCCTTCATCGCGTCCAGCACGTGCCGGTTGCCGTGGCCCAGGTTGATGTTGAGCAGGCCCGAGCAGCCGTCGATGATCGCGCGGCCGTCGTTGTCGTACATATAGATGCCTTCCGCGTGATCGATCACGGTCGGCTTCCACCCGCCTTGCGCCTTCCAGCTGTAGATCACGTGCTCGCGGTCGAGCTTCTGCAGTTCGTCAGTCTTCATTGTCTCTCCTGTCACCCTTCGGGGCGCGTGCGGCGTCCTATTTCTCGTTCGCGGTTGCAATCAGGCAGTGCAGCAGGACATTTGCGCCGGCCGCGCAATCCTCCCACGTGGTGTTTTCCACTTCCACGTGGCTGCGTCCGCCAATGCTCGGCACGAACACCATGGCCGTGGGGCAGACCTGATTCATGTAGCTTGCGTCGTGACCGGCGCCGCTCACCATGTGCAGGTGGGAATATCCCAATTCCTTCGCGGTGTCCAGCACCCTTTGCACGAGCTTTTCGCTGAAGGGCGCATGCGGGCAGCGCCATGTTTCCTCGATTCGCAGGGGGGTGCCACGCCGCGCCGCGATGGCGGCGAAATCCTTTTTCAGAAGCTCCCATGCCTTCACGGCATGCTCGTCATCCCAGGACCGTATGTCCACCGTGAAATGCACCTTGTCGGGGATGATGTTGCGCGAGTTTGGCCCGTTCTGTATCTCGCCGACGGTGGCCACCATGTCGCCACGGTACGCCGTGGATTTGTCGCCTTTCATCCTCCCGGGCAGCGTGTTGACCGCCAGGATCATCTCCGCCGCGGAGCACAGCGCGTCGTGACGGCCCTCCATCGGCGTCGGCCCGACCTGGTTCGCCTCCCCTTCCAGATACACGTCGTACCAGTGCAGGCACAGGATGCCCTTGGGCACCCCGATGGTCTTTCCCTGCCGCTCCAGCAGCGGGCCCTGCTCGATGTGAAACTCGTAGTAGGCGTGCGTGGGCCACTTTTTTGCCGGCGCGCTTCCCTTGTAACCGATGCGCACCAGCTCGTCTCCCAGCTTCTTCCCGTCCCTATCCGTGCGGGCGTAGACCCAGTCGCGCTCCAGCGCGCCTGCCCACACCCCCGAGGCAACCATGGCCGGTGCGAAGCGCGAGCCTTCCTCATTCGTCCAGTCCACGATGATGAGGGGCCGCTCCGTCTCCACGTGGTTGTCGTGCAGCGTGCGCATGACTTCCAGGGTGCCCATGACCCCGAGGATCCCGTCGAATCTCCCGCCCCGGGGCTGCGAGTCCACGTGCGATCCGCTCATGACCGGCGGCAGGCTGTCGTTGCGGCCCTTTCTCCTGCCGAATATGTTGCCCATCTCGTCGATGGTGACGGTAAGGTCGATCTCTTTCAGCCATTGAACGAAAAGGTCGCGGGCGCGCTTGTCCTCATCCGAGAGGGTGAGCCTCTGCACGCCCCCCGCCGGTGTCGCCCCGATCTTCGCCATCTCTTCGAGGCTTCGTCGCAGGCGGCCGGCATCGATCCGCAGCTTCGCTGTATCCATGGGTTCTCCTCCCGGCCGGATTAATTCGGCTAGAAAAGGGCGATGGGGTCGCGCTTCACGAACCTGCCTTTCCCGACCTCGCCGACGAACTTTATCTGGTCGCCCGACCACTCCGCCACCTTCCTGCCGCGGGAGTAGACGATCTGGGGCATGCCGGTCATCTTCCAGCCTTCCCAGGGGGTGTAATCCACGTTCTGGTGCAGCTTCTTCTGGGTGATCGTGAACTCCCTCTTCGGGTCGAAGACGACGATATCGGCATCCTTGCCCGGGGCGATGGCGCCCTTGTTCGTCAGACCGAACATCCGGGCGGTGCCCGTGGACAGCACGTCCACCATGCGCTCCTTCGTGATGCGGCCCTTCACGACGCCTTCCGTGTGCAGGAGCATCAACATGGTTTCGATGCCGGGTGCGCCGTTGGGAATCACCTTGTAGTCGTTCTTGCCGTTCATGTCCTTCTGGCCCTTGAAGTTGAACGGGCAGTGATCCGTGCCGACGGTCTGCACGTCGCCGTCCCGCAGCCCGAGCCACAGCTCGTCCAGGCTTTCCTGCGGCCGCAGCGGCGGGGACATGACGTATTTCGCGCCGTTCCAGTCCGGTTCGTTGTACCTGTCCTCCGTGAAGGTGAGGTACTGGGGGCAGGTCTCCGCGTAGACCCGCAGGCCGCGATCGCGCGCCTTCTTGACCTTCCACATCCCCTGGCCCGAGGAGAGGTGCACGATGTAGATCCTGCTGCCGGTGAACTCCACGGCCTTCGTGGCGCGGTCAACGGCTTCCTCCTCCGCCATGATGGCGTGGGCCTTCGCATGATAGATCGGTGAAAGCTTTCCTTCCGCGGCGAACTGCTCGTTCAGACGGCGGATCATGTCGAAGCTCTCCGCGTGCACCTGCACCAGTCCACCGTACTTCTTCGTCTCTTCGAGGAGCCGGATCATTGCATAGTCGTCGACCCGGAAATCATAGAAGAGGAAAATCTTGAAGCTGGGCGTGCCATAATCGTTGATGGCCTTCTTCACCTCGTCGAAGACGTCGGGGCGCGCATCGGTGACCCCGGGATGGATGCTGTAGTCCACCACGGTCTTCCCGTCGGCCTTGCCTTTCTGCCGGTCCACCGCATCCTGCAGGCTCTCCCCCTTGTTCTGGAGGTTGAAGTCCACGATGCAGGTCGTTCCGCCGCAGGCAGCCGCGATGGAGCCCGTCTTCCAGTCGTCGGAAGACGTGGTCCCCATGAAGGGCATGGCGATGTGCGTATGCGGGTCGATGGCGCCGGGCAGGATGTACTTGCCCGTGGCATCCACGGTTTCATCCGCCTTCACGGTGAGACCCGCGCCGATGGTCTT
Organism: uncultured Spirochaetota bacterium; assembly: GCA_963781885.1. Classification (GTDB taxonomy): domain Bacteria; phylum Spirochaetota; class Spirochaetia; order SZUA-6; family Fen-1364; genus Fen-1364. The sequence continues at coordinate 391,989 of CAWAHW010000004.1, forward strand.
GATGGCGTCCCCTTCCACGAACACGTCCGCGACGTAGGACCCGCTGGCCGTCACGATGCACCCGTTCTTCAACAGCACGCTCATACTCGTCCCCTTTCGCTTTTCGCTGGAATACTCACGCGGTCGCCATGGGCGACAGCTTCACCTGCCTCTCCATCCCCTTGTCCATGACGGCCGTGGGCCGGCGTGTCCAGCCCGCCGGCATCTCCTTGTGCGTGATGAGACCCGGCACGGGACAGATGAAGCTGCAGATCATGCAGCTCAGACACTTGTCCTCCACCAGCTTCGGCCGGCGCCTCTCCGCGTCCCATTCCAACGCCTGGCCGCCGGCGTCACGGCAGACGATGAAGCACTGGCCGCAGCCCACGCAGCGGTCCATGTCGTAGGCGGCAATTCCCTGGCGTTTCAGGTCGAAATGATCGGTGGTCTGCAGCTTGGGCAGCGCCTTGCCGATCAGGTCCTCCACACGCGTGATCCCACGGGAGACCATGTAATCCGACAACCCCTCCAGGATGTCGCGCACGATGCGATAGCCGTACTTGATGACGCCCGTGGTGACCTGCACGATGGATGCGCCGACCAGGAGATACTCCAGCGCGTCGATCCACGTCTCCACGCCGCCCATGCCGGACAGCGGAAGGCCGAGCTCGGCGCATTGCGCCATCTCCGCAATGAAGTGCAGCGCGATGGGCTTTATGGCCGCGCCCGAGTACCCGCTCATGGCGCCCACGCCGAAGACGTTCGGCTTTGCCACCCAATCGTCCAGCCCGATCTCCGAGATGCCGCGGAGCGTATTCACCGCGGAGATCGCATCGGCCCCGCCCTTCTTTGCAAAAAGCGCGGGCTCCGTCATGTCGGTGATGTTCGGCGTCATCTTCGCCATGACGGGAACCTTCACCGCCTTTTTCACCGTGGCGGTGAACTTCTCCAGCAGGTGGAACGCCTGCCCCACCTTGTGACCCGAGCCCTCCACGGTCATGTGCGGGCAGGAGAAGTTGAGCTCCAGCATGTCGGCGCCATGGTCCGCCGCCGCCTTTGCAAGGTATGCCCATTCATCGTTGGAGAAGCCCATGATGCTCGCGATGATCGGGTGATCGGGATACCGCTTTTTCAGGTACAGGAAATCCGCGAGGTTGTCCTTCAGGGGCCTGTCGGAGATCTGCTCCACGTTCTGCAGGCCGATGAGCCTCTTGGCCTCGTAATGATACGCGTTCATCCGCGGCGACGGATGGATGATGGGAATGCGGTCCGAGTTCAGCGTCTTGTAGCAGACCCCTCCCCAGCCTTCCGCGTACGCCTTCTCCACCATCTCCGCGCTGTTCGACACCGGTGAGGAGGAGAGGATGAAGGGGTTGGGAAATCGAACCCCGCAGAAGCTCACGGACATATCGAGGTGAGTATTGGACATGGTGCGCCTCCTATTCCAGCGACGCCCGGATGGCCCGGGCCGCAAGCTTGCCGTCCTGTACCGCTTCCACGACCAGCCCCGGACCGCGCGCGATGTCGCCGCCCGCAAAGATCGTCCGGGCCGAGGTGGCCCCCGTCGTCCTGTCCGTGACGATCAGGCCCGCCTGGTCCACCTTCACGATGCCCCGCCACTCCGCGGCATCCGGCCTGTTGCCGATCGCCTCGATCACGACCTGGGCATCCAGGGTCCAGTCGGAGCCCTTGATCTCCTGCGGCTTCCTGCGCCCCGAGCTGTCCGGGTCGCCGAGCTGGGTGCGGACGAGCTTCACGCCCGTGACCTCCCCCGCGGCGCTCACCGCGTAGCCGACCGGCTGGTTCAACATGAGGAAATGGGCGCCGAGGCGCAGCGCGGCCAGCCGCTCGTCCTCCTCCGCCGGCATCTGGGCAAAGGATCGGCGATAGACGAGGTATGCGTCCCGCGCCCCGAGCTTTGCTGCCGACTCTATGCAGTCCATGGCGACGCTGCCGCCGCCGATGACGGCAACCACCTTGCCCTCCACGAGACGGGCCATCGCTGCCTGCTTCCCGTCATCACGCAAGGCTGCCAGGAATTCCACCGACGTGATAACGCCCGTGGCCCTTTCGCCTCCCGGGATGCGGTCGGCCGCCCAGAGCCCCGGGGCCAGGAAGACCGCCTTGAACCCTTCTGCCAGAAGCTTTTGCGCGCCGGCAGCACCATCGATGCGTGCGTGACAGACGAACTTCACGCCCAGATGCTCGAGGTCCGCCAGCTCGTGCAGGAGAAAATCATGGTCGAACCTGTAGGCCGGCACGCCGTAGCGGATCACGCCGCCCGGTTGGCCGCGCTCCTCGAACACGGTCACGGCGTATCCGCCCAGAGCGAGCTCCGCGGCGCAGGAGAGTCCGGCGGGGCCGGACCCGACCACCGCGACCTTCCCCCGGGTCAGGGCGGGTTTGGGCAGTGGCTGGAAACCGATCTTCCACGCGTGTTCCACAAGAGCGCGTTGGATTTTGCCTATCTCCACGGGCCTTCCGATGCCCGTCGCGCTGCATTCCGCCTCACAGAGCCGGGCGGTCGGGCAGAGGACACCGCAGGCGCCGCCGAGGATGTTGTTCATCTTCACCGTGCGAATGGCGCCGGTGACGTTGTGGAGGCGCAGCTTGCGGATGAATGCGCCCGGGTCGGTCTCCGCGGGGCAACCGCGCGAGCAGGGGGGATCATGGCAGAGAAGGCAGCGATCCGCCTCGGCGACGGCTTGGGCGATATCGAAGCCCTTTTCCATCAGCGGGGAGAGCCCGGCATTGCTCATGAAGAGCCTCCTGTGGAAAAAAATCACCCGCGGCGAGGGAAGCACGCGGGAAAATGCCTGCCTCATCAATCCGGGAACGGTGCTTCTCAGTGTGTGAATGATGGCGCGCCGGCTCGTTCGATCCGGACCGGCGCGGACGAAAGCAGTATAGGACCCGTCAGGGCATTTGTAAATAAAAATCTATGCGATGGACAAATTCCCTTTGACGAGCTGTCTTGCCATCACCTATAATCCGTCGCATCCTCATCGCCTGAAAGGAGCGCACCAATGCCACGCACCATCCGCTGCGGATTGATCCAGGCATCCAATCCCCTGCACGAAGGCTCGCTCGCCGAGATCAAGGAGGCCATGATCCGAAAGCACCTGCCCCTCATCGATGAGGCGGGCAGGAAAGGGGTCCAGATCCTCTGCCTGCAGGAGCTCTTCCACGGCCCCTACTTCGCGGCCGAGCAGGACATCAAGTGGTACAAGACGGCGGAGCCCGTTCCCGGACCCATCACGGAGCGCCTGGCGCCGATCGCGCGCAAGAACAAGATGGTGATGATCGTTCCCGTCTACGAGATGGAACAGGAGGGCGTCTACTTCAACACTGCCGCGGTGATCGATGCAGATGGCTCCTATCTTGGCAAGATGCGAAAAGTGCACATCCCGCACACCTACCCCGCGTTCTGGGAGAAGTTCTATTTCAAGCCGGGCACGCTGGGCTTCCCCGTTTTCCAGACCGCCTACGCGAAGATCGGAATCTACATCTGCTATGACCGGCATTTCCCCGAGTGCGCGCGCATCCTCGCGCTGAAGGGGGCCGAAATCCTTTTCAACCCCTCGGCGACGACAGAGGGCAAGTCACGCTACCTCTGGGAGCTGGAGCAGCCGGCACAGGCCGTGGCGAACGGGGTCTTCATCGGCGCAAACAACCGTGTGGGGCTGGAGAAGCCGTGGGAGTTCGGGAAGTTCTACGGCTGCAGCTATTTCGTGGACCCCCGCGGCAAGATATTGGTCAGGGGCTCGGAGGACAAGGACGAGGTCGTCGTTGCCGACCTTGACCTGGACCAGATCCGCGAGGTTCGCGACGGCTGGCAGTTCTTCCGCGACCGCAGACCCGAGCTGTACGCGGAAATCGGGGAGCAGCGGCCGTAGACATGGATGTCGAGCTGCGCCGAGTCCATGGATGGACGGAAGGCGCAGCGCAGCCCCGCCGCGAGCTTGCGGCGTTGGAAGCGTCGCGCGGTACGCCGCGCGGAGGGCGGCAGCCGACCCTCCATCGCCCTCCTACCTGACAAACAGGAGCACGACGAAGCAGCTCGTCATGAGCACCATGCCGACGGGCACGCCGATCTTTGCCCATTCCTGCGCGCCGATCTTCAGGCGGCCTGCCGCGATGATGTTGGGGATGTTGCCGGGCACGAGCATGCCGCCGGCGATCAGGAGGCCCATCAGCGCGGCGACGATCTGGTTGAGCTGCAGCGCCGGCACGATCTCGGCGGCCGTCAACGTCGCGTTGTCGAGGATCGCGGAGACGATATTTGCCCAGAACAGGGCGAGGTGCGACACGGAGCCGGCGAACCGGTCGATGATCGGGGTGAAACCGGTCCCAAGCAGCACGAGACCGTAGACGAAAACATAGACCTTGCCGGTACGGATGAAGACCTCGCCGAGCTTCTCGGGGCCCTCTTCCGGTTCATCCTCCGCCTTTTCCAGCCCCGCGCGCATGATGAAGATTGCCGCCAGGCCGCAGAGGGCAATGCCGGGGATGACGTACATCCAGAGCTTTCTCAGCAAGAACCAGAAATCCGCGTGGTAAGGCTCTCCGGAGAGCTTGGAGATGGCGATGGTTGCCAGGGGTTCGCCAAAAGGCGTGAGCGCCGCACCCAGGCCGATGGAGAAGCACGCGAGCACGACCAGACGGATTTCCGTCCTCCGCGGGAGGTGCATTGACCGCACGATCTCCACGAGCACGAGCGCGGCGATAATTGCCGTGATGAAGCTGGAGGCGAGGCCGACAAGGATGACCAGGCCCACTGCCATGATCCGCAGCCCCATGAATATCCGCAGCCGCCCGATTCCCTTGTGAAGGGACGGGCGCAGGAAATGGAAAAGGAGACCTGCCACGAGCACAGCGCCCGTGATCTTCAGCGGCTCGACCAGTGCATCCAGCACGAGGTGGATGCTCCACTGCGATGTCACCGTGACCGCCAGGGCCCCAATGATGAAAAGGAATATCTCCAGCTGCTCGCCCACCTTCTTCACGAAGAGCGGAAGAAGCATCACGACCAGCCCGATTGCGATCATGCCGTCGTCGGTAATCGTCACTCCCGTCGCCACCTTGTCCGCACACTATCGCTTAAAAATATGCGCCGTGTGAAGAGATATGCATTTTTTTCTTGACAACGAGAATTCAGCGTGCAACTATCCATACTTAATAAATTGGCAAGGCAAGCGGCAATCGAGATCGGCCGTTCCCGATGGCCGCGCTCTCTACTCCTGTTACCGGGCATTCTCACCCAGTGGTGAGCCAATATTTTCCCAAAAGGAGCGTTGTCATGCCCGAACAGATGTACGAGCTGAAGCGTGATGTCACACAGAATCACCGACTCTACAACAAGGACCTCGCGCCGACGGCGATCAAGCAGCGCAAGTGGGGGACGTACAATTTCGCTGCCCTTTGGATCGGCATGGCGCACTGCGTTCCCACCTATGCACTGGCTGGCGGTCTGATCGCCCTTGGCATGGATTGGAAGCAGGCCTTGTTCACGATCACGTTGGGAAACCTGATCGTCCTCGTTCCCATGCTGCTGAACGCGCATCCTGGCACCAAGTACGGCATTCCGTTCCCTGTCTTTGCCCGGGCCTCGTTCGGGGTTTTCGGGGCCAACATTCCCGCCCTTCTGCGCGCCATCGTTGCCTGCGGATGGTTCGGGATCAACACCTATATCGGCTCCCTGGCAATCGACATCTTCCTGGGCAAGCTCGTTCCCGGGTGGAGCGGCATCGGCGGTTCATTGACCTTCGCCTTCGGATTGACCGTCCACGGCGCCATCGCATTCCTGGTCTTCTGGGCCTTCCAGATCTATATCATCATGCGCGGCATGGACGCGGTGCGGATATTCGAGAACTGGGCAGCCCCCTTCGTCATCCTGCTTGGCCTTGCCCTGGTCATCTGGATGATCACGGCAGCCAAGGGATTCGGCCCGCTTCTTTCCCAGCCCAGCAAGTTCAAGAGCGGCGCCGAGTTCTTCAAGATCTTCATTCCGTCCCTGACGGGCATGGTCGGGTTCTGGGCCACCTTGTCCCTGAACATTCCCGACTTCACCCGGTTCGGCAAGGGTCAGAAGGAGCAGATGATCGGGCAGGCCATCGGTCTCCCCCCGACGATGCTCGTCTTCTCCGCCTTTGGCGTCATCATTACGTCGGCGTCCGCCATCGTGTTCGGCGAGGCCATCTGGGACCCGGCAACGCTCCTCAGCAAGTTCAACAACCCGATCACGCTGGTCCTGGCCTTGATCGGTCTCGTCGTGGCGTCCCTGTCGGTGAATATTGCCGCCAACACGGTATCGCCGGCGAATGACTTCTCGAACACCGTTCCCAAGCACATCAGCTTCAAGATGGGCGGCGTGATCACGGGCATAATTGGCATCCTGATCATGCCCTGGAGACTGCTCGCGGATCCCAGCGGATACATCTTCGGCTGGCTCGGCACCTACTCGGGCTTCCTGGGCCCCATCGCGGGCGTGCTCATCGCCGACTACTGGGTCATCCGCCATACGAACCTGAATCTTGAAGACCTCTACACGGAAAAGGGCGGCGTCTACGGGTTCACGCGGGGGTTCAACATCCGGGCGATCATCGCGCTGGCCGCGGGTGTCGTTGTTGCCCTCATCGGCACAATCGTGAAGCCTCTGCACTTCCTCTTCGATTACGCCTGGTTCGTCGGATTCGCGGTTTCGTTCTTGGTCCAGTGGATCCTCATGGCCGGACGGGCGGAGCCCAAACTCGCCACCTGACGCCGACTTTCACCACGGATTTCGCAAGCCCGTCGCGGTCTCCGCGGTGGGCTTGCTTTTTTTGCGGCGCCCGGGAAATACTGGTCCTGGGTGCTGATACCGCAGCACAGGAGGAACACCATGACGACAACCATCAAAAAACTGCGTTACTACGCGGCCGGTTGGAAAGAATCCCGGACGGCAAAATACATGGATTGCTTCGACCCGTCGACGGGCGACGTGATCGCCCTCGCGCCACAGTGCACCGCCGACGAGGTGAACGAGGCAGTCGCCGCGGCCGCGGCGGCGTTTCCCGCCTGGTCCGATACGACGCCCAGCAAGCGCGTCCAGGTGTTGTTCAAGATGAAGACCCTCATGGACACGCACCTGGACGAGATCGTAACGCTGGTCGCCCGGGAAAATGGAAAAGTGCTCGACGAAGCGCTGGGCGATGCCATCAAGGTGACCGAGCTCATCGAGTTCGCCTGCGGCATTCCCCACATGTTGAAGGGTCACGCTCTGATGAATCTCACGCCGGGGTATGACACCACGCAGTACCTGGAGCCGCTGGGCGTGTTCGCCGGCATCGTGCCGTGGAACTTCCCCGCCATGCTCCCCATGGGCTGGATCGCGCCCCTGTGCATCGCCACCGGCAACACGCTCGTGCTGAAGCTCGCCAGCTTCGTTCCCCAGTCAGCCATCAGGATCATGGAGCTCTGGGAAGAGGCGGGCCTGCCCAAGGGCGTCATCAATCTGGTCACCTGCTCCCGCAATGAAGCCGAGGTGCTCCTGAAGCATCCCGACGTGAAGGGCGTCACCTTTGTCGGCTCCACCTCCATCGGGAAACACATCTATGCCACCGCTGCCGCCAACGGCAAGAGGGTGCAGGCCCTGACGGAGGCCAAGAACCACGCCCTGGTTCTCAAGGACGCCGCCCTGGAGCGCTCGGCCCGCAGCATCGTTGCTTCCTCGTGCGGCTGCGCCGGGGAGCGCTGCATGGCGCTGCCCGCGGTCGTGGTGGAAGAGCCCATCGCGGACGCGCTGGTCGAGCTGCTTGCCCGGTTCATGAAGGAGCTGAAAATCGGGCCTGCCTATGAGAAGTCCAGCCAGCTCGGCCCCCTGGTCAATGCGGAGCACCGACAGTCGGTGGTCAACTGGATCCAGAAGGGCGTCGACGAAGGGGCAAAGCTCGTGGTGGACGGTCGCTGCGCCACCGTCAAGGGATATGAGAAGGGCTTCTACCTCGGCCCGACGCTTTTCGACCACGTGACGCCGGGCATGACCATCGGCGACCGTGAGGTCTTCGGACCCGTGCTCTGCGTGAAGCGCGTGAAGAACTTCGAGGAAGGCATCGCGCTCATGAACAGGAGCGAGTTTGCAAACGGATCGGTGATCTTTACGCAGAGCGGCTACTACGCGCGGGAGTTCGCACGGCACACCCACGGCGGCATGGTGGGCGTCAATGTCGGCATCCCCGTCCCGCTGGGCATGTTCGGGTTCACCGGGCACAAGAACTCGTTCTTCGGTGACCTGCACACCATGGGGACCGACGGTGTGCGTTTCTTTACCGAGCTGAAGACCGTCACCGCCCACTGGTTCTCGGAGAAGGAAGCGCGCGAAGGCAAGGTCGTCAATACCTGGGACGGGATGATCTCCCTCCCGGACAAGAAGTAAGAGGATCCACCCCCGGCGCGCCCGCGCCGGGGGGCTATTTCTGCGGCGCCGCCGGGCCGAACATGCCCATGCCGCGCTGCGACTCTCCGTCCAGGAGCACGTGCAGGAGCTTGCCGTCTTTCAGGGACGGGATGTGCAGCACGTGGACCACCTCCGACAAATCCGCCGCGGCCGGCTCCAGCTCTGCAAGCAGGTTGTGAGAGCCAAGGAGGAAGTCCTCCTTCAGCATGCTGCCCGTGGTATCGGGGTACAGCGGCATGATCGCGATGTCGGCCTCCACGAGGTCCTGGAAGAAATGCGTGCCGTAGGAGACCTCGGGGGTGTAGCCGTCCCGGGCAAAAGCGATCTCCACGAGAAGCCGCGTGCTGTTGATGTCGGCATAGGTGACGCGCACGCCGAGATTGATGTCATTGCTGCCCCACCGGCCGGGGCCCATGAGGGCATAGGGTTTTCCGGCAAGGCGGAGATTCAGCTTTCCCACCGTCCGTCCCACCTTGTTCTTCTTCTCCACGGTGTCCAGCCGGTCATACGCGCGCGGATCCACGTAGACGACGTATTCGATGTTGGTGATGCGGGCATTCGTGATGCCGGACCCGGTGAGGAAAAGCGTATCCTCCGCCGGCACGTTGGCCGGCAGCGGAACCCGGTCCGCCTCACGGCGCATGGAAAGTGAGCGGCACTGCAGGATGTACAGCTTGTTCTCATCCCAGGCGAACTCGATGTCCACGGGACGGCCGTAGGCCGCCTGCACCGTGGAGAGCACCTTCCGCGCCAGGGACACGAACGCCGACTGCTTGAGGAAGTTGTCGAACGTGAGGCAGAGAGACGCCGGCGGGAGCTCCTGCGTCCTGAAAAGCGGCGCCCGCATCTCACCGTCCGCCATGAGCGAGCCGGCAAGGAAGAGGTCGGGATGGCCGCTTTCAGCGGCCAGGGTGCGGAAGTCGATCGTTTCAAATGTCCGCGTGCGGAGATTGATCGCATCGACCATCTTCTGGGAATACTTGTAGATCTGCTCGGGGGTCACCTCGGGACGCAGGGAGGGATGGGAAAGCGGTATCATGCGGGGATAGTCCCCGCCCACCCTGTCGACCGCCCGGGTCCCCAGACCGAATACCAGCCGTACAAGGCCATCGCTCTTCTTGATCTTCGGGTTCCATACCCACGCGTTGGAGGAATACATGACGCCCGCGGCAAAGGGGAGGAACCAGTCGCCGAATCTGCGGCCCACCACCTTCTGCACGATCATCGCCATACGCTCGTTGAAATCCAGCAGGCCGTGATCGCGCCGATAGATGATGGGGTCGGGCCCGTACATGCTGGCCATCACGGTCTTCACGCCGCGGATGAACGCGAGCAGCCGCTCGTCCTCGGTGCCCAGGTTGGCGAGGAAGATGGATTGGTACTTGCCCGAGAACGCCAGCCCGAAGCTGTCCTCCAGGTAGCTGGAGGAGCGGACGATGATGGGGTGCTCGCCGATCTGCCGGATCAGGGTGCGGAACTCCGCCACCACATCGTCGGGGAAGGAGGCTTTTTCGAACATCCCGCCGATGCTCTTGTACTCCTCGTCGATGGCGTCGCGGTCGCGGTACTTGTGGGTATGGAAGACGTAGAAGTGATTCCGATCGATGAAATCCGACATCACCCCCGAGCTGATGTACCACGTGTCGGGAACCGAGATGTACTTTTCGAAATCGGCGTCGCGGTCCTGGAGGATGGGCAGCAGGATCTTCTGCGCGACGATCATGCCGGCCGCCTTGCCGCCGAGCTTCCCGGGATAGGCAACATGCCCGATGGTATGCCCGAGCACCGTGTCGATGTCGCGGATGGTGACGTGGTTCTTGGCGATCCCGATGAAGGGAAGCTGGCTGGAGATGTAGTAGGAAAGGAGGGAGACGCGGATGCCCTCCGCCTCCTCCCGCGAGATGTACAGCTCGCCCTTGGGGATGTCGCAGAACTCGCGCAGCGCCCGCCAGATCGCGGCCGGATCGTTGTGCTCGCCGGAGACGACCCGGCCCAGCTCGTGGCAGCGGTCGCGCTTGCGCACGAGGTTCACCCAGTTCTCCACCTCCTCCTCGCCGAGGGAGTTGGCGAAGAGAAGATCGATGAGGCAGTCGGTGTAATCCGCGCGGATGACATCCGTGTCGGGGGCCCCGTCCGCCGCCATCGCGCGGCTCACCATGCCCGCAAGGTCCTCCCGGACCAGGACGCCGCGCTCCACCAGCACGTCGAGGAAGGTGGAGCGCATCTGCGCCTGGAGCTCGGGGAAGCGCGCGATGAGGCGGAAGAGCCGATAGCCCTTCAGCGTCGTCCGGCTGACAAGGGAGTCGGGAAGGCTCACACCCACCCGCGCAGCTTGCACGCCTCGGCGACCCTGCTCACCGAGACGAGGTAGGCGGCCTCCCGCATGTTCACCTTGTGGCGATCGTGCATCGCGTAGACGTCGCCGAAGGCCTTCGTCATCTTTTCATCGAGCCTGCTATAGACCAGGTCGAGGTTCCAGTAGTAGTTGTACGCGTTCTGGACCTGCTCGAAGTAGCTCACCGTCACGCCGCCGGCATTCGCAAGGAAGTCGGGGATGACGAACACGCCGTTCTTGTAGAGGATGGCGTCCGCCTCCGGCGTCGTGGGACCATTGGCGAGCTCGCAGACGATCTTCGCCTTGATGCGCGCGGCGTTCGCGTCCGTGATCATGTTCTCCAGCGCCGCCGGAAAGAGGACCGCGACATCCAGCTCCAGGAGCTTTTCGTTCGTGATGCTCTCCGCGCCCGGGAAGCCGGCGAGGCTGCCCTTCTTCCGCTTGTAGTCGATCAGCGCCTTGACGTCGATGCCCTTCGCGCTGTACACGCCGCCCTGCGAGTCGGAAGCGGCGACGAGCTTCATGCCCAGCAGCTCCGCGCCGAGCACCGCGGCGAACTGACCGGCGTTTCCGAATCCCTGGATCGCCATGGGCTTGCCCTTCAGGTCCATGCCGAGCTTTGCCGCGGCCTCGCGCGTCACGAAGATGCCGCCCCGCGCGGTGGCGTCGCCGCGTCCCGCCGAGCCGCCCAGCGCGATGGGCTTGCCCGTGATCACGCCGGGGCTGTGCTGGCCGATGATCGTCTCGTACTCGTCCATCATCCACGCCATGATCTCGGGTGTCGTGTAGACGTCGGGCGCCGGCACGTCGCCGGTTTCGGAGAGGAAGCGGCCGACGGCGCGGATGTAGGCGCGCGCAAGGCGCTCCTTCTCTCCCTGCGAGAGCTCCTTCGGGTTGCACGTGACACCGCCCTTTGCGCCGCCCAGGGGAAGGTCGACGACCGCGGTCTTCCACGTCATCCACGCGGACAGCGCACGCACGGTGTCGATCGTCTCATCCGGATGCCAGCGCAGGCCGCCCTTTGTCGGGCCGCGCGCGCCATTGTAGTGCACGCGATAGCCGTGGAATATGCGGATGCTGCCATCGTCCATGTGCACGGGAAAGGTTACCTGCAGCTCGCGCTGCGGCCAGCGGAGAAGCTGGTGCGTCGCCTCGTCGAGCCCCAGGGTGGCCGCCGCGGTGTCGAGCTGCTTCTGCGCGATTTTGAATGGATTGAGCTCTGCCATGCTGGTTTCTCCTTGTTGTTTCGGACTTCCCGCACTATAACCTTCTGAATTCCGTATTTCAAGACGGCAAGGGGAAACGCCGATGCATGGAACGGCCATTCACGGTATATTTATCGAAGCCCCCCGTGCGAGGCGGCTGTCAAAGGAAAAGGAGACCCGCGCATGAAAAAACGCTTCCTGCTTTTCGCCGCGCTCCTGCTTGCGTCCGCGCCGTTGAGCCTTGCGGCCGCCGCGGACGTGACGGGTTTGCAGACGTACACGCTGGACAACGGTCTGGAGGTCTTCGTCCTGGAAAATCACAATGTTCCCCTTGCGCGCATACAGATCACGTTCCGCACCGGCGCCATCAGCCAGACGCCCCAGACGGCGGGACTTTTCCACCTCTATGAGCACATGCTGTTCAAGGGCAACAGGGCCTATCCGAATCAGACCGCCCTCCAGGGGGCGCTGAAAGACCTCGGCGTGGGAGACTGGAACGGGGGCACATCCGTGGAGGACGTGTCCTACTATTTCACCGTGCCTGCGGACAAGGTGAGCAAGGGCATCCAGTTCTGGGCCGACGCCGTGCGCTACCCGCTCTTCGATCCCGCGGAGCTGGACACGGAAAAGAACGTTGTCGTGAATGAGATCCGCGGTTACTTCAGCGACCCGGACAATATCTACAGCTCCGCCCTGGACAAGGCCATGTTCTGGAAATACCCGTGGCGAAAGGACGTGGGAGGCTCGGAGGCCCTGGTGAGGGCAGCCACGATACCGGTGCTCAAGGACATGCAGGCGACGTGGTACGTGCCCAACAATGCCGCCCTTTTCATCGGTGGGGACGTGGATCCCGCCGCCGTGCGGGCGGCGATCCAGACGTATTTCGGCGACTGGAAGAGGACGAATGATCCGTGGTCGTCCCCGCCGCCCGCCCACCCGGCGCCGCAGAAGGACGCCCTGCTGGTGTTCCCGGACGACCAGATGTATCCGGGGATCGTTTCGGTGGGCCTCCAGTTCCGGGGACCCGACGTCCTGGCCGACCCGTCGGCGACCTATGCCGCCGACGCGCTGGGCAATCTCCTGGACGACCCCAATGGGAAGTTCAAGACCGACATCTTCAACAGCGTCCCGGGCCAGTATCGCAAAGAGAGCATCAGCGAAGCCTATTCGACGATGCGTGACGGCGGCCTGATCGGCTTCGGCACGCTCATGCTGGTCTCCCCCCAGAAGGATACATTCGCCCGGCTCGCCTCGCTGAAGACGGCATTCGCCGCGGAGATGGGCGTCATCGCCTCCAACCCGTCCTATTTCACGGACGACAACTTCAGCGTCATGAAGCGACAGCTCACGGATGACCGGATCTGGGAACGGGAGACGGTGAACGGTTTCGTGAGCTCCCTGTCCTTCTGGTGGTCGTCCGCGTCCACGTCGTACTACATGGGCTACTCGGACGCGCTCCGCCAGGTCACGCAGCCGGACATCGCGAAGTTCATCTTGACCTACATCATTTCCAAGCCGAGCGTGATGTCGATCCGCATGAACCCGAAGGATTTCGAGGCCGAAAAAGCACAGGCCCAGGACCAGGGGTGGGTCGTGATCAGCAAGGACAACGCATACTGGTGGGCCGACCAGGCCAAGGGGGTGTCGCAATGATCGCACGACGCGCGCTTCTCGGTGCGGCCCTTGCCGCCCTGCTCCTTCCGCTCGCGGCATTCCCGCAGGCGCCCCAGCTCATGCGGGAGCAGGCAGCCGTCGAGGCGGGCAAGATCAACCCGTTCGCAAAGGAGAACATCCCCACCTTCTCGGTCACGTCCCTTGCCAACGGCATCCCCGTGATCGTGAAGAGGTCGCCGACGAACCGCATCATGTCGCTGAAGGTGGTGCTCATGGGCCATGTCTCCTTCACCCCGGTCCAGAAGGCGGGGCTGGAAGCGGTGATGCTCCGCATGCTTACACGGGGCTCGGCGCACTACACCTATGCCGACGTCCAGAAGATGCTTTTCGAGACGTCGTCGAGCATCGCCGCCAACGCGGGCTCTTTCGACAGCAGCTCGCTGGATCTCGTCACCATCGACACCTATTTCAACGAGCTCTTCCCCGTCTTTGCCGACGCCTTCCTCCACCCGAAATGGAATGCGGAAGAGTTTCCCCGGGTGATCAATGACTTCAAGCGCGCGAAGCAGCAGGAGGAGAACGACCCCTACGGCCTCATGAATCAGCTGCTCCGCGACAGTTTCTTCGCGGGTCATCCCTACGAGGCGTATTTCCAGGGCGAGGGATACTCGCTGGAGGGGATCACGCTCGACGACGTGATGTCCTACTACGACAAGAACGTGGCGTCGGGCCGCATCTTCATCGTCGCCGTGGGGAACTTCGATCGTGCCGCGCTCATCACGAAGCTCAACGCGACATTCGGTCTCCTGCCCCACTCCTCCTACGTCCGTCCGCCCGTTCCCGCCTTCACGGGAGCGGTGAAACCGGACCTGATCGTGGAGACATATCCGCAGTCGGAGGGGTTGGCGTACGTGCGCGGCAACTTCGCCATGCCCGGCCAGGACAGTCCGGACTTCGCCCCCTCGCTCCTCACCTTCAGCCTGCTGGACGACCTGCTCTTCGAGATCGTACGGACGCGAAACGGCGCGGCATACAGCGTCAACTCCACGGTGCACGGCTTCACGGCGAGCTACGGCGACATCACGGTCTACAAGACGGCCACGCCGGGCACGGTGAAACCGCTCATCGACCAGGCGATCGCGGTCCTCGCGTCGGGACGCAGCATGGGAGGCAACGTGACGGCATCAGCTGCCGGCAAGGGCGGAATCGGCAGCGCGGAAGAGGCGAAGGCCGCGAGCTTCGTTCCCGTCGCGGACGCCCTTCCCTTCTACAAGGCGAGCTTCCTCTCCCAGTTCTATTCAGGCCAGGAGACGAACATGTCGATCGCGGCGCAGATCGCATCGTCCATCATCTATGACGGCGACTACCGCGACTATCTCCTGATCATCGATCGCATCAACGCGGTCACCGCGGATGACGTCGTGCGGGTGACGAAAAAGTACCTGATCGGCAATCCGACGCTCTGGATCGTCCTGGGAGACCCGGCCCTGCTCCAGAGCGTGAAGAAGGACGACTTCATGAGGTTCACGGCGCAATAGGTTTGCCATCCGGGCAGCCAGGGAGTACTATTGCCGGGTGAAGCACGAGGAATACTCCTGGAAGTCGTTCGATGGTCTTTCGATGTTTGCCCAGTCGTGGGGGCCGGACTCTTCCCCGCGCGCGGTCCTTGCGCTCGTGCACGGCCAGGGCGATCATTCGGGCCGCTATGTGCGGCTGGTGGAGCGGCTTGTCGCCGGCGGCATCGCGGTGAATGCAAGCGACAGCCGGGGGCATGGCCGCTCGGAGGGGCCGCGCGCCTTCACGCCGTCGATGGAAGCCCTCATGAAGGACATCGACACCCTGATCGAGCAGACGCGCGCGCGGTTCCCCGGCGTGCCCCTCTTCCTGTACGGCCATAGCTTCGGCGGGGAGCAGCTGCTCTCTTACGGGCTCGACAGGAAGCCTCGCGTCAGCGGCGTGATCGCCTCCAGCCCGCTTCTGGGATTCGGCATCCGCCAGTCCGCCGTCAAAGTCGCCGGCGCGAAGATTCTTTCGGCCATCGTGCCGAAGCGCACCATCCCCATGGGCGTTCCTCCCCGCTCGCTTTCCCACGATGCCGCATTCGTGGAGTCCAGCCTCAAGGATCCGCTGCTCCAGAACGTCGTTTCCGTCCGCTCCGCGATCGTCATGCTCCGCGCAAGCGAATGGATCCGGACCCACACGAGCTTCCCCCTCCCCCTGCTCGTCGAACAGGGAACGGACGACCTGTATGTCAACTCGTCCATGACCATCGACTTCGCGCGGAGTCTCTCGGGCGACGTGACCCTGAAGATCTGGGAGGGACTGTCACACGAGCTACACAACGAGCTGCGCAAGGATGAGGTGATCGATTCGATCATTGAGTGGCTGAACCGGCACGCACACTGAGCCGCCGGCCGCCACAGCGCCGGGGGCCACCTGCTCAAGGCGCCGCGTCCTGGAGTGGCGGAACGGGTATGGCTTTGAGCAGCTCGGCGAGGATGGCCTCCGACGACACCGCCCGCGCGGCTCCCTCCTCCCTGAGGATCATCCTTTTGTTGAGCACGGGCACGACGATATCGCGCACGTCCTCCGGCACGGCATAATTCCTCCCTCTCATCGCCGCAAGGGCCTGCGCGCCCTTGTACACGGCAAGAGAGCCGCGCGGCGACACCCCGAGCACGAGACGGGGATCCGCGCGCGTCGCCGTCACGAGGTCCAGGATGTAACGGCGGAGAAGCGGGCTCACGTGCACGCCGAGCACCTGCCGCTGCATTTCCACCAGGCCTTCGAGCGTGGCCACGGCGTGCACCGCTGAGAGCGGGTTTCCCACTCGGCGCTGCTGGAGCATGATGGCGCGCTCGGCCTCCCTGTCAGGATAGCCCAGGCGCAGGGAGAGAAAGAACCTGTCCTTCTGGACCTCCGGCAAGGGAAATGTCCCCTCGGATTCGACGGGGCTTTCGGTGGCAATGAGGAGGAACGGATCCGGCAGCGGCAGGCTCCTGCCTTCCACGCTCACCTGGCCTTCCGCCATGGCCTCCAGGAGCGCCGACTGCGTCCGCGGTGTGGCGCGGCTGATCTCGTCAACGAGCAGCACATTTGTCATGATCGGCCCCTCGCGGAACTCGAAATCCCCGCTGGCCTGGTTGAAAATGGAGACGCCCAGGACGTCGGCAGGCAGGAGATCCGGGGTGCACGGGATCTGGCTGTATTTCCCCCCGATGCTCGCCGCAACCGCGCGCGCAAGCACCGTCTTGCCGACACCCGGCACGTCCTCGATGAGAACGTGGCCCCGGCAGAGAAGCGCGACGCATATCTTCTCCACCGGGTCCTCGCTGCCCTGGAAGACCCCCCGCACCGATGCAATGAAAGACTGTGCCCACGCGCTGACATCGCTCATTTGACGATCCCATCCACCATTCTTGAAAATGCCTGCTCCGCGTGCGCCGCCGGCGCTTCCGCGTAGATGAGCTGCTCGAAAAGGAGCGCTGCTTCCCGCAGAACGGACCCCTTGGAAGGGATGGCACGCTCGAGACGCCGCGCGTACTCCGCCGGTCCTTCGGCCGCCGTGAAGGCGACACCGGCCTTCCTTCCCCAGCGCGCCAGGCGCTGGTAGTCGCGCACGGCCCTCTGCGCGGCCCGGTGTCGGGCGCGGCTCCCCGCGGTCCCCGGCCGAGCCTTCGCGCCCGCGGCAGGCGCGCGCAAGGAGCCGACGATGGCCCGCGGGACGGACGCGAGGCCCCTGCCCGATGCCCGCATCCATTGAGAGATGGCGTGGGGCAGCTGGAGCAGGAAACGACCAAGGGAGCTGAGGCACCGCAGAAGGGTCTTGAGCGGGTGCATCTGCCCGGCCGACGCGCGGGTATCGCGCAGCAGGAGCGGCCGGATCACGAAGTAGAGGAGCGCGATTCCCGCCGCAATCGCAATGCCAATGCGTGCGACATGGAAGATCCGCACGAGAAGATCGGACTCAGTCAAACGTGAAAGACCGGTCGGCGGCAAGAGGGGACCGCGGGGTATCTCCGGCTGCTCCCCGTTTCCCGGGGACGCCGCGGGAAGCGATCGGGGTACGGGAAGGAGGCTGAGCAGCCAGAGGAAAAAGCGCCCAAGCGCGGCAAGCGACCCGACAGCCGGGGGAGCGGAGAGGAACAGGCTCGCGATGAGGATGACACCAATGCCCGCGAGGGAGCCGCCGATCCGCCGCAGATCGCGGCCCGGGCCATGATCCACTCCCGCACCGCTTTCGAGCTGGTCATAGGAGAAAAGACCGAAGAGGACGATCGCGGCGCAGCCGCAGATGACGTGGATGAAGATCCGCACGGTATCCCACGCGGAAAGGGCGGGAGCGGAGACCACCACACGCGCCGCCATGAGGAGCACAAAGGGCACAAGGATGAATGCTTCGAGCATCAGGGTCGTGCCGCGCAGCCTCCGAAGGGCTTGCTGGGATTCAGTCGCTTCCCCACTTGCATCGCGGGCGGCGCGGACGAGCGCGTGGCCGGTGGCGCCGCCCAGGAGAGAGAGAAACAGCTCGCGAGGCCGAAGGGCATCCTGGATCCGCAGGGTGAGGAGCCACTGGAGGCCGCAGAGGACGAGCGGCCAGACGAGCGCCGGCCCAAGGGGATTCCAGTCGCCGCGGAAGGGCCCTCCGCCCAGGAGCAGCAGGAGCGCGGCGACACAGACAAAGGTGAGGAGGGCCTCCCGGATGCGGGGGAAAAAGCCGGTGACGCGCCGCGTCCCCAGCGCGTTGGACACCACGGTGCGGCTGACGCCGGTCACGAGCACGACGAGGAGAAACGCGGGCGGGGGTGCAGGAATCGTACCCGGGAGAATGCCGCCGCGGACCAGGGCGTCGAGCGCCTGGACGAATGAGAAGGGCAGGAGGACGGAGACCAGGGGATGAAGAGACGAGCGCAGCATCGACAGGCGCGATTCACGCATCGACGCCCGGCTTTCCATCGGAGGAATGGACGTGGGAGCGGATGCCGGTCATTTCCGTGTCCGCCCTCGCCGTCGCCGCGGAGGTGACGAAAAAGACCTCCAGCTCCCAGCCTTTGCGGGCAAGGGCATGCAGCCCGGCGCGGCGCTCGGGCGGAAGCGGCGGGGTCACGGCGATGATCCGCGTCCCCGTGCGGACGGCGACCCCCGCGCCGCCGGCCAGCCGCGTGAAATCGCCGCCGCCGCGGTCGGGCGCCGCGCGGGCCAGCTCTTCGAGCATCCTCACCGCGTGGCCCGTGCCCGCGCGAATGGGCACCGCGATCGGACCGTCGCCCGCGCCCGCCATTCGACTGGCGAGCGCCGCCAGGCCAACCTCCTGTTTCATGCCGATGAAATACACGACAAGCGACGCCGCGAGCTCGATGGCCCTCTCCATGTGATGGTGCCTGCCGTCGAGGGGGTAATCCGACGCGGAGAGGTTCAGGAGCACGAGCACGGGAAAATAGAGCGAGGGCACGTACTCCATGGTGTGGAGCTTCCCCAGCCGCGCCGACACCTTCCAGTTGATGCGGCGAAGCTCGTCGCCGGGGACGTATTCCCGCAGCGAACGGTACCTGCTCACGTCCTCGTAGAGCCGGTTGGCAACGACAAGCGAGCCCGCGGGCAGCCCGCGCCTGTGCTCCAGCGACACGGGAAAAACCGCGGGGTACACGATGAGCGTCGTCGTCGATTCATACGCCTTGCCCCACGGCCGAAGCGCAAACGGCCCGGGTCCTGAAACCTGCGCCGGGCCGATCCGGAACTCGCCCCTTTCCCGCGTTTCCGCCTCCCAGCTCAGGATCGTCGTCCCGCGCGGCGCGAGATCGACGCGGAACACCGGCGGGGCGTCGGGGAACAGACCGCCGGGTGCGTCGACAATCAGCACGGAGCGCAGGGGCAGGGGCCAGCGGTTCCGCACCTCGAGGCTGACGACGACCTTCTGCGTCCTGTTGACCCGCAGCACGGGATCCCGGCGTGACACCGACACGGCGCCGGGAAGCAGCCAACGCGCGGTCGCGGGCATCCCCACCATCAGAGAAAGAAAGATTCCGAGCAGCCGCACCTCGCGGAATGGGGCAAAGGCAAAGCAGAGCAGAAAAAGGATGATGAGCGCGATGTCTCCCCGGGCGAGCGGTCTCACGAAGACGCCTGCGACGCGCCGGACGGCGCGGCGGGGATCCGCAGGAGGATTTCATCGATGACATTCTCTTCCGTGCATCCCCGCAGCAGATGCTCCGGTTTCACGCTGATGCGCTTCAGGAGCACGGCGGGAGCGAGCGCACGCACGTCGGCGGCCGCCGCGGCCTGCCTGCCCTGGAGCAGGGCCATCGCCTGGCTTCCCTTATAGAGTGCCATGGACGCGCGGGGCGATGCTCCCCGCGAAAGCCGGGGCTCGCGCCGGGTTTCCTCCACGAGCGCGAGGATATAAGAGGAGACAGGGTCGGGCACCGGCACGGAGAGCACCCTTGCCTGCAGGGCAACGAGTGCCGCGGGGTCCGTGATCGCGGTGAGGAGCGTCACGGGATGCGCGAGGCTGCTCTGCGCCGTCATGATCTCTTCCTCCGCCTCGGGAGGCGGGTATCCCATGCGGAGGCTGAGGAAGAACCTGTCCTTCTGGGCCTCGGGAAGCGGAAACGTGCCGTCGAACTCCACGGGATTCTCCGTGGCAATGAGGAGGAAGGGCCGGGGCAGAGGAATGGTCCGTCCTTCCAGGCTCACCTGCCCGTCCGCCATGGCCTCCAGGAGCGCCGACTGCGTGCGCGGGGTCGCCCGGTTTATCTCGTCGACGAGCAGCACATTCGTCATGACGGGCCCTTCGCGCAGCTCGAAACGGGTGCTGCGGGGGTTGTAGACGGACACGCCCAGGACGTCCGCGGGAAGCAGGTCAGGCGTGCACTGGATGCGGCGGAATTTCCCCCCAGGGAAGCGGACAGCGCCCGCGCGAGGATCGTCTTGCCGACGCCCGGCACGTCTTCCAGCAGGACGTGCCCGTTGCAGAGCAGGGCCACGACGATCCTTTCAATCACGGCGCGCTTGCCATACACCACGCGCTCGACGTTTTTCACGAGCGCGGCGGCAAACTCCTCGACGCCGGTCATGCCGCGCCGTGCGGTGACGCCGCCAGCGCGGCGGCGATGGCGCAGCCGAGATCGACGTTGTTGAGGAAAAGCCGCACGTTCGTCTCCAGCGCGCCGCCGCCAGAGAGCTCGACGATGCGCGAGAGCAGGAACGGCGTCACGGCCTTTCCGTGGATATTGCGCGCATCGAGATCCCGCAGCGCCGTCTCGATCCAGCCGCTCATGGTCTCGCGCGGGATCTCTGATTCCGACGGCACGGGGTTGGCGACGAGGATACCCTGCGGCGCGCCCAGGGAGCGCTGCGCGCGGAGCACTCGCGCGATCTCGGCGGCAGATTCGACTTTCAGCGGCACGGGCAGACCGCTCGCGCGCGAGTAGAAGGCGGGGAACTCGGCCGTCTGGAAGCCGAGCACGGGAACGCCGAGCGTTTCCAGAACCTCCAGCGTCTTCGGCAAGTCGAGTATCGCCTTTGCCCCCGCGGAGACGACACAGACGGACGTGGCGGCAAGCTCCGTCATGTCCGCTGAAACGTCGAATGTGCCCTCTGCGCCGCGATGCACCCCGCCGATGCCGCCCGTGGCGAACACGTCGATGCCCGCCAGACGCGCCGCCCACATGGTGGCGCTCACGGTCGTCGCACCGGTCTTGCGATTTGCCAGGGCCCACGCGAGGTCACGCCGCGAGACCTTGAGCACGCCCTTTTCCGTTGCAAGACGATCCAGCTCTGCCGCGCCCAGTCCGATGAATATCCTGCCGTCCAGCACCGCAACGGTGGCGGGTATCGCACCCTTGCCGCGCGCCAGAGCCTCGGCCGCACGGGCGGTTTCCAGGTTGCGCGGGTAGGGCATGCCGTGACTGATGATCGTCGATTCGAAAGCGATGACGGGTGCGCCGGCGGCCAGCGCGTTGGCGACCTCCGGGGTCAGGTGCAGGAACTCGTTCACGTCGTCTCCTTTGCAAGACGGTCTTCCACAACGCTCATTGCATTGCGGACCGCGGCGCGCATCTCCACGCCCTTGTGCAGCTCGGAGATGAGGGCGGCAAGAAGCAGGTCACCGGCGCCCGTGGTGTCGCGCGCGTCCACGCGCCGGCCGGGGCTCCAGTCCTCGCGCGCCCCGGCGTGGTACAGGCTGAGCCCGTTCTCCCCGCGCGTCACGACGATCGTCTTGATGCGCCGGTCCGCCATGAACCGGGGGATGTCGCGAATGCCCAGGACGTCCATCTCCTCCTCCGTGGGCGTCAGGAGGAAAAGGTCGTGGAGCGACGCGGCGTGACGCGCCGCTTTCTCAACGGAGACAGGTTCGACGACGAGGCGCGTGGCCCCCGCGTAGCTGTCCACAAGCCGCGCGAGAAGCGCCGCGGAGAGATTTGCGTCCAGGATGAGGAAGTCCGCAGGCGCCGGCGCGCCAAGAGAGCGCTCGAACGAAGTCCGCGGACAGAGCCTGCTCGATGATGCGGAAGTCGGACGCGGCGACCTTGAGGCTCCCGCTCTCCATGAGAGCGAGATACAGCGGCGGACGCGCCTCCTTGTCCGTCACGGACTGGATGATGACGCTGCCGTCCGCTTCCAGCGCCTCCCGCGCCCACCGCGAAATGGGGTCGGCCGCGAGGGCCGTGATGAAGCGCTTCGGTCCCTCCAGATTGCTGAATATGCGGTAGCCGACCCCGCCCAGCCCCATGCGGATGTCCGACGGATTTGAGGTGCCGTCGAGAAAAACCTCCCGCATCGCGATCAGGTCGATGCCGACCGCCCCCACCACCTGGATCATGAATCCACCATGCCCCCTCCACCGACGCCCTGTCAATTCTCCGCGCACTGTGGTATCAATGAAGCCTTCCCATGGCACACGAAGGCTCAAAGCAAGGTCAGGACGTCGTTCTCAAGGCAGGGCTGATCGTTGACGGAACCGGCGGGGCCCCCTACACGGCGAACGTCCTGATCCGGGCCGGCAGGATCGGCCGCATCACGACGAAGCCCGTGCGCACCACGGGGACCGTCATCGACTGCGCGGGCCGCGTCGTCGCGCCCGGTTTCATCGACGCACATTCCCACCTCGACTGGCATATTCCGCTCAAGGGGCACGACGAGCTCCGATACCCCTTTCTCGCGCAAGGCATCACGACCGTCGTCGCGGGCAATTGCGGAATCGCCGCGGCGGGCATCCGCCCGGGCAGCGCGTGGAAGAAGCTGATCGCGGAACGCCCCGCCGGCGCCGGCCTCTTGCAGATGCAGTGGGACACGGTGGAGGAATACTACGACAGGCTCGCCTCGTCGGGCGCAAGCCACAATATCGCGATCCTGGCGGGACACGGGAGCACGCGCGCATCCATCCGGGGGCTGGAGACCTCGCCCCTCCATCCCTACGAATCCAAGGAGCTGCTCTACCTTCTGGAAGCCGCGATGGACCAGGGGGCGCGCGGCGTCTCGCTCGGTCTGCAGGACGAGCCGGGCATGTACGCCCACGTGGAAGAGCTGCGCGAAGTGGCGCGCCTGGTCAAGCGCAAGAACAGGATCCTCGCGGTCCACCTGCGCGCGTATTCCGCGCTCGCCCCGGGCTACCGCATCCGCAGCTTCGGCGAACCGCACAACCTGATCGCCCTGCGTGAAGCGCTCGATCTTGCCCGCGCGACCGGCGCGCGCCTCCAGGTGTCCCACCTCCAGTTCGTCGGGTCGCGCACCTGGCGCACCGCCGACAGGGCAGCCGCGCTGATCGACGAGGCAATCACCGACGGCGTCGACGTGCGATTCGACCTCTCACCCCATCCCTGCGCCGCGACCACGATCGGTCTTCTCCTGCCTCCCTGGTTCGTCGCGCGCGGAGCGGACGCCTACACCGACCAGTCGTCGCTGCGGAGGCTGGGCCGGGAAACGCGCGCGGTGGAGAGACGGCTCGGTTTCGGCCCGGCCGACGTCCAGCTCGTCGATGCGCTCGACACGGAGCTCGCCGATTGCAACGGGAGATTCCTCAACGAGATCGCGCGGCTGCGGCGGACGAGCACGGTCGATACGCTGATCGAGATCGCGCGCAGGAGCGGAGGCCGCGCGCGCGTTCTCTGCCACCGCGCGAGCACGAATCATATCGTGGAGTCGCTCATGCGGCACCCGGCAAGCATTTTCATGACCAACGCGCGCGTGGAGCCGCGGGGCGCGCAGAACCCCTCCGCCTACGGGGCGTTTCCCCGGCTGCTCCAGATCGCCCGGGACCGCCGCGTCCTGTCCCTCGAGGAGGCGGTCCACAAGATGACCGGCGCAACGGCGGATCGTTTCGGTCTGGCCGAACGGGGGCTCCTCAAGGAGGGGAACGCGGCGGACGTCGTGGTCTTCGATTGGAGCACGGTCGCCGACAACTCCACCGGCGCGGAGCCCGACGCCGCGCCAACCGGCATCGACTACGTGTTCGTGAACGGGAAAAAGATCATCGGCTCGGGCCGGAAGGAACACCCGCTTTCCGCCGGGGTTCCCCTCCCCTGACCCATCAGGCCAGGCTGCGGGTGAGGGCTTCGCCCCAGCGGCCGAATGCATCCGCGTGGGCAGCGGACTTCCCGGCGTCGGGTTCCACCGTTCGGACGGGGCGCAGAGAGGCGAATGCCTCCTTCGTGCCGCGGTACACGCCCGACCCGATGCCCGCACCGCGCGCCGCTCCCTGTGCCCCGTCGGTTTCAAACATTTCCACGCGCGCCCCGGTCGTCGTGGCGAAAGCCTCCTGGAAAAGGGGGCTGAGGAACATGTTGGCGTGACCGGCGCGGACCGTGTCCGCCGTGAGCCCGGTGCCCTTCATGATGGCAAGGCCGTGCGTGAGCGCGAAGACGACTCCCTCCTGGCCGGCGCGGAGGAGATGGGGAATGCCGTGCCTGTTGAAGTCCAGCCCGAGCACGGACGCGCCGGGGTTGCGATTGCCCAGCGTCCTCTCGGCGCCATTGCCGTAAGGAAGCACGACCAGGCCGTCGGCTCCCACCGGGGCCTGTCCTGCCACCCGGTTCAGCTCCTCGTAGGGCACCCTGCCCGATTCGCCGACCAAAAGCTTCCTGAGCCAGCTATAGAGAATGCCGGCGCCGTTGACGCACATGAGCACGCCATAGCGGGGGCTCCCGGGTGAATGATTCACGTGGACGAATGCATTGACCCGGGATTCGGGATCGGATCGCGGCGCATCGATGATGCCATACACGACCCCCGACGTGCCGGCCGTGGTGGCAGCCTCGCCGGGGTTCAGCACGTTGAGGGAGAAGGCATTATTGGGCTGGTCGCCCGCGCGGTAGCAGACAGGCGTTCCCTTTGCCAGGCCGAGCGCCGCTGCCGCGGCAGAGGTGAGCCCGCCCTGCGCGGAGAAGGTCTCCACCGTCGGAGGGACCAGCTCGTGGGGGATGCCGAACCAGTCCAGGACGATGTCCGCGCGGCCGCCCGTGCTGAAGTCCCAGAGTATCCCTTCAGACAGGCCCGACGCCGTGGTGACCATTTCCCCCGTCAGGCGATAGGCCAGCCAGTCGCCAGGAAGGAGCATCCTGTGCGCGCGCGCGAACACCTTCGGCTCGTTCTCCTTCACCCACGCGAGCTTCGACGCCGTGAAGTTTCCCGGTGAGTTGAGCAGGCGCGCGAGGCACGTCGTTTCCCCGATGCCGCGGAATGCCTTCTCCCCGATCTGCACCGCCCTGCTGTCGCACCAGATGATGGACGGCCGCAGCACCGCGCCTGAGGAGTCCACGAGCACCAGCCCATGCATGTGGTAGGCGATGCCGATGGCTTTCACCGACTCGAAGGCCTTGCCCGTTGCCGCCTTGAGCTCGGCCGCTGCTGCGACAACGTTGTCCCACCAGATGGAAGGGTGCTGCTCGGCCCAGCCGGGATGGGGGGCATCGATGGCGAGCTCCGTCTTCGGGCTCGTGGCGCTTCCCACCAACCCCCCCGTCGAGACGTCGACGAGCGAGGCCTTGATCGAAGAGCTGCCGAGATCGAATCCGAGCAGGTAGCCGTCGGAACCCATGTCTGCCTCCCTGTGCGCGTGTGGGGGCGCAGCTCCCCGCAGGATGCGGACCGCGCCGTTGCCACAGTTATATCCGACGGTGAGCGCCTGGGGAAGTCGCCGACGAAAACCGCCCGCCTTTCCTTGACCCCGGGCCCACTCGAAGATATCCTGCCCCCGGGAGGCCAGAATGGAACCGGATCAGGGCAATGAGTTCAAGGTCAAGGGCGAAGAGATGCTGCGCAAGATCAAGGAGATCGTCCACGAGGGAAATGTCCGCAGGATCATCATCAAGGATGACAAGGGCGAAACCTACGTCGAGATCCCCCTCACCGTCGGCGTCGTCGGTGCGCTTTTCCTTCCCGTGCTTGCCGCGGTCGGCGCCCTGGCGGCGCTCGCATCGAACTTCACCCTGCAGGTCGTCCGCAGGGAGGGGGAAGAGGAAAAAAGCACCGGCGAAACGCCCCAGAAGGAAAAATAGCCTCCCGTCGTCGGGACGCCGCGCTGTCGCTCTCAACGGCGGCGCGCCGTTTTTTCCGCGGGGGCAGAATCGGGTCCCCGGGGTGTTGCATCTATGAACGATAAAACAGGAGGTACTCATGTCGGATCTCAACGAGAAGCTCGCGCTCGCGCGCAACATCGCGCGGCGCAAAATCGCTTTTATTCGCCACGCGGTCACCTATCTCGTGGTGCTGCTCGGCTTGGCGCTCGTCAACAACCTCACCTGGGGCGGCTACCAGTGGTGGCTCTGGGTGGCATTCGGCTGGGGCATCGGCGTCGTCTCCCATTTCCTTTCCGCGTTCCTCTACCAGTCGGGAAGCCTCGTGGAGCGCCTTGCCAAGCGCGAGATGGAGAAGATGGATGAGACGCACAAAGTTTAGCGCGATCGATATCCTGGGCATCTCTCTCGGCGTTCTGGCGATCCTCATCGTGATCGGGAGCATCGTGACGATCGCCCAGGGAAAAATGTTCGCCTTCCGGTGGGAGATTCCCTCCGGTCGCGGCTTCTGGAACGGCCAGGCATTCTCCTACGGCGGCGCGGTCCGCGAGGAGAAGGACGAGCAGGTCCCGTCTGACGTCACAGAGCTGGAGGTGCGCAACATCGCAGGGTCGATCGACATCAGCGGCGATACGGCGGGCGCAACGCTCGCGGTGCATTCCGTGAAGACGGCGATGACGCAGGCCGCGCTGGAACGGGTCAGCGTCGACATCAGCAGGATCGGCAGCCGGCTGATCCTGGAAGAAAAGCACGAGCCGGGTTTCGCGTTCCAGACGGGAACCGTTTCGTTTCAGATCGTCGTTCCCCGGACCGTGAAGGTCCTCGAGGCCCACTCCGTCAGCGGAAGCGTCACCGTTCGCGGCGTGGACCGGACCGTGGACGAAATCCTCTCCACCATCTCGGGCTCCGTGGCCACCAACGCGGCGCGCAACCTCGACGCATCCTCCACGAGCGGCCACGTCGAGTTCGCCTCGGCGGGAAACGACGTGAAGGTGCACACCGTCTCGGGCTCCATCGACGGGACGCTGGATACGCTCGCGAAAAGCGGCTCCGCGACGCTCGGCAGCGTGTCGGGATCGGTCACGCTTAACGCATTCCCCCAACTTGACGCGATGGTGAACCTCCACTCGGTGAGCGGGAGCGTCGCCTGCGGCTTCCCGATCACCATCACCGAGCAGAAGCACAACAGATTGAGCGGCAGCATCGGAAGCGGCACGGCCAACCTCGACGTGGGGACCGTGAGCGGCAGCATCAGCATCAACAGGGAATAGCGGCGCGCACCGCGGAAATCGAGGGCCGCCCCGGGGCATCGCTCCAGGGGCGGCCTTTTTTTGAAGCTCGCGGCAGGGCTACGTCATTCTGCTGAACCAGGCGAGAGACAGCGTCGCGCCGAGGAGGAGGACCGCCATGGCAATACCGGTGAAGATGGCCGTCACCTCGGTCTCGTCGCGGCCCATGGTGAGTCGGACGCTGAGCGCCTGGTAGATCCGCACGAGATCGCCTTCGTTGTCGGCCTTGTAGTAGCTGGCGGCGGTGTTCTGGGCGATCTTCTTGAGTGACGGCTCGTCGAGCTGCACACGGAAGAACCTGCCCTCCGCGCCAACTGTGTCGCCTCGGTTCGTGCCGACGCCGACGGTGAAGACCCGCACCCCCCGGTCGGCCGCCTGCTGCGCGGCATCCAGCGGGTCGGGTCCCGTGTTGTTCTGCCCGTCGGTGAGCAGAACGATCGCCGCGGCGGTGTAGGAGCCGGGCTCCACCGCGGGGGGAGCCGTGGGATCGGGCGCTGTGCCAAGCGGAGCATTGGGGTCCTGCTGCGCCGGCGCACCCGGGAGAAGCTGCTGATCCTGCGCGCCCTGCTGGTCGCCGGTCTGGTCCTGCGCGGTCTTTGCGTCCTCGAAGATGGCGTCCAGCGCGACGAGGATTCCACTGCCGATGGCCGTGCCGCGCTGGAGGTGGAGACGATCCATCGCGGCGTTCAGATCGTCCCGTGAGGTCGTCGGTGCCTGGACCAGCGCCGCCGAGCCGCTGAACGCAACGATCCCGACGCGCACGTTGTGCGGCTGCTTCGCGATGAAGGCCCGCGCCGCGGCCTTGGCAGCCTCGAAACGGCTAGGGGCCACGTCGCGGGCGCGCATGCTTCCGGACATGTCCAGGGCAAGGATGATAGTGCCGCGGCTGGACGGCAGCATGACGGTGGCCTGCGGCCGGGCAAGGGCGAAGATGCCCACCGCCAGCCCGACGATGAAAAGGATGGCAGGTATGTGGCGGCGGAATCCCGGTCCCCGGCCCAGCGCGTCCTTGACCGCGATGAGGCTCGCGTAGCGCGCCGCATAGCGCCGACGGCGGCGCTGCATGAGGATGTAGATGCCGACCAGGAGCGGGACGAGCAAGAGCAGCCACAGAAGACCGGGCCATTGGAACGACATCTGCCCTCCTCACGCCCTACCGGAACGGACAAGCGCGCGCGAGGAGGCGGCCTTCCGCTTCTCCCTGCGCATCGCGGCAAAACGGACGATTTCCCGCGCGAGATCCCCTCCGTGGAGAGGGAGAGCTGGTCGACGCCGGCGCGCGCAAGCGAGCCGGCAAGCTCCGCGTCCCGTCGGCGCGTCACCTCGGCGAAACGCCGGCGGAAACCGCGATCATGCGTGTCGACGAAGATCTGCTCGCCGGTCTCGGCGTCTTCCAGCACGAGCGGCCCGAGGTCGGGCAATTGCACCTCCCGAGGGTCGGAAAGCTTCACCGCGATCACCTCGTGCCGATGGGTCGCCAGTGTGAGGGGGCGACCCCAACCGGGGACGCTCATGAAATCAGATACGAGGAAGAGAAGCCCCCTGCGGCGGATCATCCGCAGCGCGTCGTCCAGCAGGACGCCGAGGTCGGTGCGCGGCGCCCGGCGGAGCCGGGGCTGGCTCCGCAGCTCCTGGATGAGACGCAGGACGTGCATCCTGCCGCCCTGCGCGGGAATCACGCGCTCCGTCCCACCGGTGAAAAGGAGCGCACCCACCCGGTTGCCATGCCGGGTGAACAGACGCGCAATGACGCCGACGAAGTCGATGAGCAGGCTCCTCTTCTGCACCTCGGCGGTACCGAAGTCCACCGAAGGGCTCATGTCGAGCAGGAACCACGCGGTCACCTCGCGGTCCTCGATGTGCTGGCGCACGTACGGGGTCTGCATCCGGGCGGTCACGTTCCAGTCGATCATGCGGACGTCGTCGGAGAGCTGGTATTCACGCAACTCGGCAAGCTCCATGCCGAATCCGCGGAACACGGTGCGGTAGTCTCCCTGGAGGAGGCCGTCCAGCCTCCGGATGATGGTCCAGTCCAGGCGCTGGAGGACGCGCTCAGGCTCCGACGCTTGCCGCGGCATGGCTCTGGAGGGGCTGGGCAGGGGCGGGAACGGCCTGCATCACCTTCTGGAGGATCGCATCCGTGCTCACGCCGTCGGCGAGCGCCTCGTAGGACGGGATGATGCGGTGGCGCATGACGTCGTGGGCGAGATCCGTAAGATCCTGTGGTATGACGTAGGAGCGGCCGCGGACGAACGCGAGGGCCCGCGCGGCGATCACGAGGTTGATCGAGGCGCGCGGGCTCGCGCCGAAGACGATGTAGCGGCCCAGGTCGGGCAGGCCGTGCTTCGCCGGGTCGCGCGTGGCCGCGGCGAGCCGCACCGCGTGCTGCATGAGAAGCGGGTCGATGAACACCCTTTCGCAGGCGGCGCGGAGCTCCAGGATCTGCCCCGTGCTCACCACCGCGGCCACGCGCGCCGCCGCGCCGGCCGCGCGCTGCACGATGACGAACTCCTCGGGTTCGCTGGGGTAATCGACGAGCACCTTCATCATGAACCGGTCGACCTGGGCCTCGGGCAGCGGATAGGTGCCGTCCGTCTCGATCGGGTTCTGCGTCGCCATCACGAGAAAGGGCGCCGGCACGGGGAAGGTCTCTCCGCCAATGGTGACCTGCCGCTCCTGCATCACCTCCAGGAGCGCGCTCTGCACCTTGGCAGGGGCGCGGTTGATCTCATCGGCAAGGAGCAGGTTCGCGAATACCGGGCCCAGCGACGTGCTGAACTCGCCCGTCCTCTGGTTGTAGATCCGCGTCCCTACCAGGTCCGCGGGGACAAGGTCCGGCGTGAACTGGATGCGCTTGAAAACTCCCTGCGTCGCCGCGGCGAGCGTCTTGACCGTCAATGTCTTCGCAAGCCCCGGCACCCCTTCCACGAGGAGGTGCCCGTCGGAGAGCAGCGCGACCAGCACGCGCTCCAGGAGGTGGTCCTGGCCCACGATGACTTTCTTCACCTCGTAGAGGATCCGCTCCATCGTGCGCGCCTGCTCTGCAAGCTGTCCGTCCTTCACCGCATCACTGCCGTCCATCATCGTCCCCTCTCGCCGGCCTCAACCGGCGGTATGCCCAGCGCCCCTCCGGTGTCGTCGATTGGCACGGCGAATCCGATCCCGATGAATACGTCCTGGTTTGTGGGATTCAGCAGCGAGGCGACGATTCCGACCACTTCGCCCTGCCGATTGACCAGGGGCCCACCGGAGTTGCCCGGGTTCACGGCAGCGTCGAACTGGATGAGATTCTTCAGGGTCGCGCCCGTTTCCTTGGATGTGTATTCCCGTCCCAGCCCCGAGACGATGCCCGACGTTGCAGAATCGAGCACGGCAAAGGGGTTGCCCACGGCGATCACCTCGTCTCCGACATTCAACGAGGAAGAGCTCGCGAGCGTGGCCGGCTGCAGCTCATCCGGCACGTTCATCGCGCTCAGGACCGCGAGGTCCTTCTCCGGCTCCCGAACCGTGACCAGCGCGTCGGACTGCGTGCCGTCCGCGAAAATCACGCTCACTTGCGGCGCGTCGCCGACGACGTGGAGGCAGGTGAGGATGATCCCCTTGTCGGAGATGACCACGCCGGTCCCGAGGGAGGAAGTCGGCTTGCCCTTCTCCAAGGCTTTTGCAGTCACCAACACAATCGAGGGGCGTATCGCTGCGTATGCGACCGACTCGAATGACGGAGGCGTCGGGGTGTTCTGCAGGGTCCTGTCCACCGCCTTGTCGATGTCACGCTGGGTGAGACGCTGCGGCGGGGGCATCAGGAAGTGGTAGACCAGGATGCCCGTTGCGATCAGGGCGACTTGTCCCGCGACAAGTGCGGGCGCCCGGTGACGGCGATACGTGCGGACGAGCCATGCACGAAAAAGCTGCCAGTCCGAAGGAGGCTCCTGCGGGGGAACCCCGCTGCTGCGCTCAGGATGCACACGCTAAAATACTCTCCAGCGCACGCAGCGGGTAATAATTATTTGTTAGGGCAGCCACGGGCCTCGTGACGTGCATCCAACTCCGCCAGCAGCGGAAGGCACTCCTCGGCCCTCGGCATCCTGCCTATGGTACCCCCTGGAATTAGTACAGCCCTCCCCAGCCGATCCTCACCCCAAGGGTCGGGGTGTAGACGAATGCATTGGAGAAGGGGATGCCGGGGATCGTGTTGCCCCACGCCTGGTAGCCCGCGTAGGCCACGACCTGCATCCACGGCAGCACCCGCAGGCCAAGCTCGAGATCGGCCTCGCCGAAAATGAGCATGTAGCCGTGGCGAGAGTAGCTCGCGCCGCCGACGCCGCCCAGGCAGGTGACGGCCGCCATGATCGGTCCTGCCCTGAACTCCTGGCCGAAAAGCATGCCCCCGACGCCGCCGTCCGCGGCTCCGATGCCCGATAAAAGCGCCATGCCGAATCCGCCAATGCGGTTGCCCCATCGGTTCACGCCATAACCGTAACCGGTGATGTAGCTCAGCCCCAGATTCTGGTTGGAAAGTTGGGGATCGTAGTACTGGAAGCCATAGCTCACGCCACCGGCGCCGCCGGCAACGGCGACGCACGCGGGAACGGCGACAAGAAGAAGGACCGCAAGCAAGAGCCGCGCGCTTTTCATATTCGAACTCCTACAATGAACTGGGGCTTGAAAACCAACTGGGAATCGCTGTACCCCGCGATGCCGGAGGAAAGCCACGGTGTGAGGATCGGCATGGACACACCCGCGTTCACGGAGAGACCGCCGAAGAGCGGAAGCCCTGCAACGGCGTGCAGGCGCGGGTAGACATCGCCGGAGAATGCCGTGCTCGTATCCGCGGCGCCGGTGCGATCCTGGACGATGGAAAGATCGTAATCGAGATAGAATGGACCGATGGTGGAGCTTCCGCCGACGCCCAGGCCGATGTTCCAGTCCGTGGTCCCGGGCTGCCATCCCGCGGTGAACGTCGTGTACAAGTGCTTCGTGCCCAGTGAGAAACCGACGATCGACAGCCCGTTCATGTCGATCCACATGTCAAGGTCGTGCCGGCCGCGGCCTTCAATGGAGATCAGCCCGATGGGGATGCCGTCGATCTGATCGGAGAGATTCACCAGCCCCACCTGCGTGCCGGTGATGTGACGGGCGATATTTACCAGACCGACCTGGACGCTCGCGCTGTCGGCGACATTGATGAGGCTGAT
Source organism: uncultured Spirochaetota bacterium (assembly GCA_963781885.1). Lineage (GTDB taxonomy): Bacteria > Spirochaetota > Spirochaetia > SZUA-6 > Fen-1364 > Fen-1364. The sequence goes on from CAWAHW010000004.1 coordinate 424,552, forward strand.
CTGCGGCCCCGCGATCGCGCCGCCCACGTTGCCGATGCCCGCCACTTGCGCGCCCTGTACGCCGACGGCCCCCAGATTGAAGATGCCCGCCACCTGCGCGCCCTGCACGCTGCCCGTCGTCCAGTTGAGGATGCCGGCCGCCTGCGCGCCTTTCACGTCGCCGCTGGTCCAATTGACGATGCCCGCCAGTTGTGCCCCGGTCACCGGGCCCAGAGAAATGTTGGCAAGACCGCCCGCCTGTGCGCCGGACACGCCGCCGCTGATATTCACGAGACCCGCCGACTGGAAGAAGCGCGCCTCGCCGCCCAGGTAATTGACCATGCCGGCCGCCTGGAAACCGGAGAGCGAGCCTTGCACGACATTGAAGAGACTCGCGGCCTGGAAACCGGAGACGTCGCCGGACTCGATATTGCCGAATCCGCCGACCTCGAAGCCGTGGAGGGAACCAGACGTTCCAATGAGAAGGTTGATCGAGACAATGCGATCCGCGCGCGCGTCAGGCCCCAGGAGGAAGTCAGGGATCAGCGACAGGTGGAAAGCCTGCACGCGGGGGGCCGCCTCCGCTTCCTGATCACCGGTGGGCGTCGCCGGCGCGGCGGTCTTCTTCGGTGCCGGCGCGACAGGCGCCGCCGCGGCGGCCGCGGCCGCGGTGATGGCCGCGCTCACGGCATTGCCGACTGCCTGGCCTGCCTTGCCGAATGCAGAGCCCACCGCGGCGCCGACTGCGGCGCCGATCACGGTGGCGGCGTCCGGTGCGCTTGCAACCTGCCCGGTCGGGGAGCCGCCCGGCGCCTGGTCGTTGCCGTCGCCGCGCGCAACAGCCGGGTCAAGCGACACCGGGTGCATGCCCGCAAGCGTCAGCGTGGCAGGCTGCCGGCCGGTCACGTGCAGATCGGCGGCAAGCCGCGCGCTCTTGGTGTCGAGCACGGCGGAATACGTGCCCGGCTCCAGCCCGAGATCGATGCTCTGGCCGTACTGCTTGTTCAGCTCCACGGCGAGATTCCCGTCCGAATCGCGCAGGTAGAGCCTTCCCGCGACGTCCTCCGCCACGACAAGCCGCGCGCCGGACTGCCGCAGGTCGGTGAGCACCAGGTCGCCTGACCCCGAGAGATTGATGTCATAGGCGGGATGCTGCGGCCCGTACTGGGTTTTCTCCGTGGAAGCAAGCGTCTCCTGGAAGGCGTAGGTGTAGGCTTCGTTGAGGGTCACGATGCCGTCCCCCGCCGTGTCGGCGGCGCCGCGCATGGCGGAGATGAGGAAATGGGTGAAATACGACGAGCCGATGCGATCCGATTCCTGCGCCGCCTCCTCCGCGGAGGCAGAGGTGAGGAATGCGTGACCGGTCATGTCCGCGGACGCGTCGAAGAGGAATGCCGGCCGCGCGACCCCGCCCTTCGCCCGAGTGAGCGAGCCGGAAGAGCAGGAGTCGAGGATGGCGATCTTCACGTCCGCCGGGATGTCATTGATCTGGTTGCGCAGGTCATCCCACGCGACCCGGTCCTTGCCGAGGATGAGCCCGTCGTCGTCCGAATGACCGGAATAGTAGAAAACGAGCTCGCGTCGTTCATCCAGCTCCCGCGGCGAGCCAATCATCTGGCGGATGCGCTGGAGGGCGTCCTCGAAGCGCTCGAGTGTCGGGCTGGAGACGAGCACGAGGTCCTGCGGCCGCACGCCTCCGAGATCCTGCATGACCGCGGCAAAGGCGCGCGCGTCGCTCTCCGCGTAGCGGAGCTTCACGAGAGCGTCCCCCCGTCATTGGAGCCCGTGACGAAGGCAAAACGCCGCAGGGGCACCGGCGTGTCCGCCGCGGCAGTCCACGCGATAGCACCCAGGAGGACAAGAACCAAAAGTTTCCGCATTTTCATGACGTTATCCTTGCTTGCCCAGGACGAATGAGTACTGTCCCAGACCGGGGGGAAGGGAGAGCGTGGCGCGGTCGGCGGTCGACCCCTGTGCCGCCAGCGCGCGTGCGTTCCGCTCGATGACCGTGACGTCGAAAGGAGAGGCACCGTAGACGAGGAAGAAGCGCTCGAATCGGGGGGCATCGTCCAACTCATAGGCCGCGGGAAGGATCACGAGGCCGCGACTGTCCAGCGCCGGCGCCGTGCGGGCGCCGCCTGCATACCCCGCGGGCAGGTGCCAGGTGAGCGTGCCGCGTCCATCAATGGAGAAGATCACGCCGTACTTCGCGTCGCCGGCCGCGTAGCTCACCTGCAGGAGGTCGCCGCGTCGGGCAACGGAACCGGGCCTGAGCTCCTCAGAAACCCCCCCGGCCGTCTTGCGGAAAACGGTGAGGTGAGTGGAGAATCCCTTGAGGCGCGTTTCATCCGGCCGCAGCATGGTCACGGAAAGCGTGAGCGCGATGAGGATGGTGGCCGCGATGGGCAACGCCCAGAGGGGCCCGACCCGGCGGCGCGGCCGCGCCCTACCCGCCCCTTCCCGCAGCATCCTTTCGCGGATGCGGGGAACGAGCTGCTCCGGCGGATAAGAGGCCAGGATTTCCGCATCGGAGTCCCGCAGAGCGGCAAGCCTCGTCCTTAAATTGGCGTCCACGGCGAGCATCGCGCGCACGGTGCGCTCCGCATCGGCCGGAAGCTCGCCGAGCGCATACTGTTCGAGCATCAGGTCGGATATCGTCCTTTTTTGCTCCATGTTCATGCCTCCTCCAGGGAACGGGTGCGCTCCCGGAGCTGTCGGAGGCGTTTTCGCACCCCCGACACGGAGAGCCCCACCTGGCCGGCCACCTCTTCCAGTGTCATGCCGTCCACATAGTGCAACACCGCCATGGTGCGGGTGGAGACCCTCTCGCGGCTGAAAATTCCATCGATTGTCGTGCGGTCAAGCGCGCGCGTCTCCACGTCCTCCGCGGAGGCGATGCGCTCCAGAGTTTCCTCACCGGTGGTCTGCGGGCGACGGTGGCTCGTGCGGATCATGTTGATGCAGACATTGGTTGCGATGGTATAGAGCATGCTGGACGGCGCCCGGTCATTCAGGCTGTCCTGGTAGCGCAGAAGCTTCACAAACGTCTCCTGCATCGCGTCCTGCGCCTGCTCTTCATCGACGAGCAGCCGCCGGCACCGACGGAGCACCATGGGTCCGTATTTCCTGTAGAGGGCATCGACGTCGAGCGCCACCAGATTCTCCCGCTCATCTCAAACTATAACACGGAAACCGTGCCGAAGTGACACTCCGCTGTTCTCACGGTGTTCCACGGGGCGTGAAACGACACGAAGGAGACTTTCCGATGAAAGCGAAGATCCTCATTCTCACTCTGGTCATCGCGGCCCTCGGGGCACCTTGCTTTGCGAGCGCCGTGCACGTGACCGCCGACCTTACCGCGGACTTCGCGACGGGCGCGTCCGCGCAACAGATCATATCCACATTCACCGACGGCAGCCAGCCCGCGCTCGGTGGATTCGGATGGGAAGCGATCCTCGGCCGCATGGGATTCGGCGGCGACTACGAGGTGGACTTTCACAAGGACGCCGCGGCGGCGTGGTGGCTGGACTGGTACGCACCGGCCCTGTACCTCAGCCTGCACCCCGTGGGCGCCAATCATTTCCTGGATCCGTTCATCCAGGTCGGGTTCGGCTGCGCGGGCCGCGTCTTCCTGCAGGGCATGAGCGCCCCCGACTTCAACGACCAGCTCATGCTTTCCCTTTTCCCGTTTGCCGCCGTCGGTCTCGGGCTGAACCTCGACGGGCTCCTCATTTCCGCCAAGGTGAACTGGACGCCGTACAACATTGAGATACCCGTGACGAATATCCCCGTCTACCCCCTGGGCACAATCCAGGTGACGCTGACGGCCGGGCTTTCCCTCGGCTGGTAACCGGCAGGACCGCCCGGCGCCGCCGCCTCCGCGCCGTTGGGGTTTCCACTCCCCCGACGGACGTGCTACGGTGCGCGCGGAGGCGGGCATGGGCGCAACATTCGTCGGGTTTGGCTTCGGCCCCATCCAGACGGGACTGATGCTCTATGAGGCGATCGCTTCGGGCAGCTTCGATCGTTTTGTCGTCGCGGAAGTGGACCAGGGTCTCGTCGACGCCGTGCGCGCGGCAGACGGCGCAGTATCGATCAACATCGCCGGCCGCGCCGGCATCAACGTGGCTGCTCTGCCCGGGCTCGAGCTCTACAACCCCCGCGACGCCGGGGACAGGAAGGCGATCGTCGCGGCAATCAGTGACGCCACGGAGCTCGCCACGGCAATACCCAGCGTTGATTTCTATATCGCCGGGGGAGAGTCCTCCATTGCCCGCAATGATCGCCGCCGGGGCCTCCGACGGGCGACAGCGCATTGTCTACACCGCGGAGAACAACAATTTCGCCGCCGAGATCCTCCACGAGGCGGTGCTGAAATGCGCTCCCGGGAGAGGCTTCGAAGACCTGCAGATCCTCAACACCGTCGTCGGCAAGATGAGCGGCGCGGTCTCATCGGCGGCGGAGATGAAGAGACTCGGCTTGGCGCCGCTCGTGCGCGGTTTCGAGAAATGTGTCCTCGTGGAGGAGTTCAATCGCATCCTCATCACGCGCATCAGACTGCCCGGCTTCTCCCGCGGAATCCGCGTCTTCGAAGAGAAGAACGACCTGCTTCCTTTCGAGGAAGCGAAGCTCTTCGGGCACAACGCCGTGCACGCGGTGCTCGGCTACCTCGCGTGGCTGCGCGGCCACGACGTCATGAGCAGGATCGGCGCCGACCCGGAGCTCCTCGGCTTCGGCCGCGACGAGCTTCTCCACGAGTCGGGTGCGGCCCTGCGCGCGAAGCATGGCGGCACCGGCGACCCGCTTTTCACCGAGGCCGGCTACACGTCCTACGCGGACGATCTCCTGGGACGCATCATCAACCCGTGGCTTCTCGACCGGGTGGAGCGCATCATCCGCGACCCGCGAAGGAAGCTCGGGTGGAATGACCGTCTTTTCGGCACGATGCGCCTCGCCCTGGAGCATGGCATCGAGCCGCGCCGGGTCGCCCTCGCGGCCGCCGCAGCGGTCGAGTTCGCGCGCGAATCGGCGAGAAGCGACGCCGCGCCGCGCGCCTTGTTGCAGGGGCTCTGGGGAAAAGGAGCCGAAGGGCCCGCCGCCGAAAGATGCATCGCACTCGTGGAGGAGGCGCGACCCGCGCTTCCGGGATGGCGGCGCTCCCGCACCGATTGACCGATATTCCGCATCGGCCCGATGGGGCCGCTGCTATCCCAGTCCTTCGAGCACCTCTGACGGGTAGCCCAGCAGCCGGAGGAGCTTGATGGCATTCCCCGCCTCCACGATCCCGTCGTGGAGCACGTAGTCGAACTGCAGTCCTTCCTCCTCCACGCGGTGCGTGAAATGGACGTTGTTGTAAACCCCCTCGAGGTCCGCGGCAATGGCGCGGTCATGGGTGGCGGCCACCACGCGGCAATTCAACCGCGCAAGGTATCTCAAGATGCTGATGGAGGCGGCGATGCGCTCCTCCGAGTTGGTGCCGGAGAGTATCTCGTCGATGATGACAAGCGCGGGATGGCGGCCGCGCGCCGCGCTCAGGATGTCCAGGAGGCGCCGCGCCTCCACCAGGTAGTGGCTTTCCGACGCGAGGATGTTGTCGCGGTTGGTGATCGACGTGATCGTGAAGAACGCGGGACCGCGCATGCGGCGCGCGAATGCCATGCAGAGCGTGCCCGCAAGAATCTGGTTCACGCCGAGCGTCCGCAGGAATGTTGATTTTCCCGACATGTTGGAGCCGGTGACCACCACGCCTTGCCTGTCCATGCGCAGGGAGTTGGGCACGGGCTCGGCAAGCAGGGGATGGACGAGCGCGTCCGCCTCGAAGGCTTCCGCCGTCTCCGGCGTGGAGAGGCCCGGAAAGTCTTCGCGCATCGCCGCCGCTGCCTGCAAGGCGTCCACGCCGCCCACGAGGCCATAGACGCGCGAGATGTCATCCATGCGCTTGACGATCTCATTGTGGACGAAGAAATAGGTCGTCACCTCTTGGAGAAAGAACTGCCGGATGTATTCGACGAACATCGCGAGGATGTCCCCGGAAAATCCCGACGGGGTCATGAGGAGCGCGGTGCGGCTGCGCAGCTTCCGCAGACTGTTTGAAAGCTCCGCGAGCTCGCGGAGCTCCGTTTCGATCTCCGAAATGGGCATGCGGGAGATCCTGTTGCCCGCCGCGAGCAGACGGTGCAGGTATTCGTAGGAGGGAGACTCGACGATCACCGTCGCTTTGAACTTGTAGTGGATGACGAGGTTCGTGATGCCGATTGCGGCGAGGATCAGGAAACCGGGGATACCCAGCAGGAACGGCGCGGCGATCGAGAGCACCGCGATGGTGCTGAGCGCCAGGTACAGGTAGCGCCGGCGGTCGGGGATGCCCGCGCGCCGCACCGCCAGAAACTGGTAGATCTCGCCGGATCGTTGCGCGCCAAGACGCGTGAGCGCGCGCCGCAGCCTGCGGCAATGCGCGGGTTGGGCAAGGAGCCCCGCAATCCGTGCGGCCCGTCCCGCGCGCGTCTCTTCATCGAAAAGCGGACGGCGCAGCATGTCGTACAGGACGGCCTGGCCCACGGTGGACTTCGTGCGATCGAGCTTCAGGAAGACATCGTCCATGTCCAGGTCGTTCCAGGTCCGGTCGTCGATCCGCGGCGTGTCCTCGGCATCGGTCCGCTCCCTGAAATAGCAGGAGATGAAATCCCACTTCCTGTGTTCTACCGGCATGGGGAGACTGTACGGGCCCCGCGCCTGCCGATCAAGTCAGCCAGACCGGCCAGGGAGCACGAATGCCACGGACTACCGTGGCCGGCGTGGCCGCGGCTCTCGCCGCGCCAGCGCGGCTGCCGCCCTCCGCACGGAGTACAAATGCCACGGACTGCAAATGCCATGGAGTACCCTGGCCGGCGTGGCCGCGGCTCTCGCCGTCTGCTTCGCAGCCGGCTGCCGCCCTCCGCGCCGCTTCGCGTTGCTACGAAAATGCCACGGGCTACGTGGCCGCGGCTCTCGCCATCTGCTTCGCAGCCGGCTGCCGCCCTCCGCGCCGCTTCGCGTTGCTACGAAAATGCCACGGACTACCGTGGCCGCCTTGACCGCACGCGGCGCTGACCCTACTATGGCCGCCATGCGCAAAACGAAGATCGTGTGCACGCTCGGGCCTGCCAGCGAGGACGTCGGAGTGCTTGCACAGCTGATCGGGGCGGGCATGAATGTCGCCCGGTTCAACATGGCCCACGGGACGTACGACTACCATTCGGAAATGATCAGGAAGGTCCGCGAAGCAAGCACCACGACGGGAACGCCGGTTGCCCTGCTCATCGATATCAAGGGGCCCGAGATCCGCACGGGCAACGTGGTCGGCGCGGATTCGATCGACGTTCCCACGGGCGCCGAGGTGAGCGTGGTCGTCGACGACTCCCCCTGCACCGCGCAGAGGCTCAGCATCAGCTATCGCGACCTGCCTGACCAGGCCGTTGCCGGCCAGCACATCCTCATCGCCGACGGCCTCATCGATCTGGAGGTCCTGCGCGTGGAAGGCAAAGCCGTGATCTGCGCGGTACGGGCCGGCGGGTCCATGGGATCGCACAAGAACGTGAACATCATCGGCATCAAGAGCCGTCTGCCCGCGGTGACGGAGAAGGACATCGAGAACCTGCACTTCGCGGTGCGGGAAGACATGGACTTCGTCGCCGCCTCCTTTGTGCGCAAGCCGGCGGACGTCCTGGAGATACGGCAGATCCTGCGCGCCGCCGGCTCGCGCATGCACATCATCGCGAAGATCGAGGACCAGGAGGGCGTCGCGAACATCGACGGCATCATCCGCGTCTCCGACGGCGTGATGATCGCGCGGGGCGACCTCGGGGTGCAGATCGCCACGGAGGAGGTCCCGCTCGTACAGAAGCGGATCATCCTCAAGTGCCACGACCAGAACAAGGCCGTCATCACCGCCACCCAGATGCTCGATTCCATGATCCACAACCCGCGCCCCACGCGCGCCGAGACAACCGACGTCGCGAATGCCATCTTCGACGGCTCCAACGCCGTCATGCTGTCGGGGGAGACGGCGAGCGGGAAATACCCGCTGGAGGCGGTGCAGGTCATGGCGTCCATCGCCGGGACGGTGGAGGGCTCCCCGGAATACGAATCGCGCGTGCGGCGCTTCTTCCGCCTGGACGACATCGGCGAGGACACGGCGCAGGCCGTCACGCGCAGCGCCTTCCTCGTGGCGCGGGAGATCCGCGCATCGGCGATCATCGCGCCCACCCTGCACGGCAACACACCGCGCATGATCAGCAAGTACCGCCCCTCGCAGCCCATCATCGCGGTGACGCCGTCGGAATCCGTCGTACGGAGGCTCCTCCTCTACTGGGGGGTGCAGCCGCTTCTCTGCGACCTTGCCGACAACTCCGACATGATGCAGAACAACGCGCTCGCCGCGGCGCTCGCGCGCGGCCTCGTGAAAAAGCATGAGAAGGTGGTGATCCTCGCCGGCGTTCCGCTGCACTCCCCCGCCATGCTCAACACCATCAAGGTGCATTTCGTCGGCACCGTGCTCGCCAAGGGCGAGCGGGGTTTCGGCGGCTACCGATCGGGCAGGATCGTGCGCGTGCTGGATTCGCTGGACGCCGAGTTGCGCCTGAAGCACGACGGCACCGAGATACTGGTCGCGCGATTCCTGACACCCGACTTCCTGCCCCTTCTCAAGGGTCTGGGCGGCATCATCCTCGAAGAATCCTCCTACCTGAGCCCCGAGCAGATCCTCAGCATGACACCGGACGTGGCGGCCGTCGGGAGCGTACCGGGAGCCATGACGCAGTTGGAGGATGGATTCACCGTGACCGTGCACGGCGAGGAGAATGTCATCTACGAAGGAATCATCGGCGGCACGTAGCCGCCGATGACGTAAAGATCGCGCTACTGCCGCGGGGCTTTCTGCCCCGGGGCCTGCGTCGCATCCGACAGCTGTCTCAGGATATCGTCGATCTGATTCTGTACTGCCAGCGCGGCCTGCAGTGCCTGGTCCTGGTTTCCATCTGCAAGCAGTCTCTCTGCGCCCGCCAGGGAAGCCCGTGCTGCCTCGATCTGACGCGACACGGCGTTCAAGTCCAGGCGTATGCCGGCGACGTTCCGCGCGGCCGCGAGCTGCCGATCCGCCTGCGGCAGCATCTGCGTCTTGAGCATGGCAATGACGGAGGCAGCGCTGGAGTTGCCCGGCGTGCCGTTCGCGCCGGTGGCGGGGACGCCCCGGCCGGGCGCGCCGCCGTTCACCACACCGCGCGGGGTCGTGCTGTCAGGCGCGCCCTGGTTTGCGCCGGCCTTGTTCGGCGCCGCGCCATTCGCCGGACCAGTGTCAGGCGCGCCCCTGACGGGTCCGCCACGGTTGGGTACCGCGTTGTTTTCACCGCTGAAAACGGGCCCTCCATTCGCGGGAGGAGGTGGCGCGCCGTTGTCGGGGGTGGGCCGCGTGTTGTCGGGGGTGGGCCGTGTGTTGTCAGGGGCAGGCCGCGGAGCGCCCGAAGCCGCCGGATTTCCCGGACCGACAACGAAAGGAGTCGGGCGTTGATTGCCTTGCAGCCGCGCAAGCGCGTCCGGGTCGAGCGGACGGCCGGGATTTGCCGACAGTATCTTCTGCTGCTCGTCAAAGGGAACCGGCGCGGGCGGCGGGGCGATCCGGGAGAAGACACGCCGTCCCTGCACGTCCTGGGGCGGCTGGGGAACGGGGTTCCGCGCGGCCTGCGGCCTTGAGATGATGCTTTCCCGCTGGGGAGCGACATTCGCGGTCATTCCCATGACGGGAGCGCGCGCCGCCTCTGCGGAAGACACCAGAAGCGCTGCGCCGCCCGCGGGACGCGATTGGGCAAAAACATCGCGCGGCACATAGGTCATCGCCCGCGGGGCGGCGCGATTGACATAGACGACCGCGGCGGGGTCGTAGCGCTGGATGACCTGCACATTGATATTCGGCACGGACATGACGTTAATGCGCTGCACGTATGCGGTGCTCGCCTGGTAGGGCGGCACATAGACCTCGCCGGGTCCCAGCGGGAACCAGCCGATTCCCTGTCCGGCGGAAGGTGTCCACCCCTCTCCGCCGACGAATACGACAAGGGCGGGAGCGTAGACCGGACGGGCCACGAACGCTCCGGGAACCCATACCCACTGCGTATTCACATAAGCCCAGCGACCGTAGTGGAACGGCGCAAAACCCCACGGCATATCGTCGATCCACGTCCATCCCCACGGCTCAACCCATGTCCAATGCCCGTCACGATACGGCGCCCAGCCGGCCGGCACATTCGAAGGAGCCCAGACCGTTCCATACCCCGCGGTCGTCATCCACGTCCCGCTGTCGATGAGGTCCTCCGCGCCGATCATTTCCGGTGGGACATAGGGATTCGAGGCGACCCGTGCTCCCCGACGATCCCTGTCCGCGCTCCACGCATCCCATTCATCCGCCTGCGGGGCGGCGGTGACGTAATAAATGATGGAATCGACCCCCGTGATGACCGAGCTCTGGCCGGTGGACACGTCGAATGCGTCCCCCGCTGCCGTCACCTGTGCATCGCCATTCCACGTCGTGACGCTCGTTTCTCCTGTCGGCTCGACGTCCACCCGGTAGCTGCCCGCGGAGACGAGCGACACGGTTGCATTCGGCGTATCGATCTCGAATGACGTGTTTTCATCGAGACTGCTCAGGCTGACAGCGATCGATCCACTGGAGACGGCGACCTGGACCGTCTGGTCATCCAGGTTCACGAAGGAGAGCTCGGTGGCGTTGTTCAGCCGGAATGCCGCGGAGAGCACCTGCACCTCCGCGCGGGCGTCCGCGTCCGTCCAGAGATGATCTCCCGCGGTCAGGGGATAGTTCAACGTGGCCGGCGTCCACTCATCGAGGCTTCCCGGGCGAAACGACACGGTGCCGCTCATGTAGCTCAGCCTGCCGACCTGCGCCGGCGGATCCGCCCATGCGGAGAGTGCGGCAGTCATCGACAGGGCGACAAAGGCCAGGAAAACGGGAATCGTCGGGGCGACGTGCACGCGATTGCTTTTCATTCTCCGCTCCTCTTGAGAATTCAACACCCCTGTGGAGAGTATATGCCCAAAATCGCTACTTGTAGCGCGCCAGCCTCAGGACCTCGCCGAACTTGAAACGCTTTCCCGTCATGAGGATGCCCACGCGGAATATCTTCGCGGAGAGCCAGATCACCCCCGCTGTCGTCAGGAGGATCAGGCCGACGGAGACCAGGATCTCCACGGGCTTGGCGGCGCCGACCACGATGCGAAGGAACATGACGATCGGGGCGGTGAGCGGGAAGAGGGAGAGCCCGACGATGAAGGGCGCCTGCGGGTTGGAGATGATCGGCGAGATCATCACGACGGGAATGACGAGGAAAATGATCACGGGCCACGCGAGCTGCCCCAGATGCTGCTCGTCCTCGGAGGCGGCGCCCAGGGCGGCATAGAGGGAGCAGTAGAGGAAGAAGGCAAGGAGAAAGAAAACGACGAGATAGCCAAGGGTGCCGATCGACAACCCGAAACCGATCGAGACGCCCAGGCGCGGCCCGATCAGCTTCAGGACCACCGCGCTGATGCCCACCCAGATGCCGTATTGCAGCAGGCTCGCCAGCGCCTTTCCGAGGATTTTGCCGAACAGGAGCTGCATCGGCCGCACGGATGACAGCATGATCTCCACGGTCTTGTTCGTCTTTTCCGTGAGCACCGAACGTCCGATGACCTGGCCGTAGAGGAGCACGGTCATATAGAGCAGCATGGCGAGCATCAGACCCGTCATGAGGACGGTGAGGAAATCGGAGTTTTTCTTCTCACCGCTCTGCGTGAGCTGCCGCGTCTGGAAGGCAGGCGATTGCGTGAGCGTGGAGACTTGCGACGCGGGAATTCCCGCCTTCACCAGCCTCTGCGCGACGATTGCTTGTCCGATCACCCCCTGGAGGATCCCCACGACACGGAAGTCCGCGGCGTTCTTGGACACGTATTCAAGGCGTGTGACGTCGGAGAGCCCGGTCGGCACGATGAGGTAGCCGTCGTATGCACCGGCGAGCACCTCCGCATCCATCTGGTCCGGTGTCCCCTCCGCGGCACTGACCTCGATCCGCGACTGCGTGAAGGCGGGGGAGATCTCCTGGACGAATCGGGGGTCGGCGCCCAGCAGGGCGATCTTCGTGATCGGGGCGCCCATGGCCCCGCCCGACATCGTGAGGAGGCTGGGGAGGATCGTCACCGCCGCGATGAGGAACGGGCCGAGGATGGTGAGGACGATGAACACCTTGTTCGCCGCGGTGAGACGGAACTCCATGCGGATGATCTTCAGGAGCTTGCCCATCACTCACTCATCCTTTCCGAATCGGTCTTCGCTCCCTTGCCCACGATCTCGACGAATATCTTGTGCAGAGACGGTGAGACGACCTCGAAACGCCGCACGGACACCTGGCTCACGAGTATCGAAAGGAGCGTCTGGGGGCTCGCGCCCTCGGCAAGCTCGATCTCCACCCAGCGGGGGTAGCGGGTGACGTCACGCACCATCCCGGAGAGGGAGGCAAAATCGATCGTCCCGTCGAACTCGGCGACGACGACGTTGTGCCCGTAGCGCGACTTGATATCGGCGAGCGAGCCCGAGATCACCTCCCTCCCGTGGTCGACAATGAGGATGCGCGAGCAGATCTTTTCCGCGACCTCCATGTTGTGCGTGGAGAAGAGGATGGTCTTGCCCTGGCTTCCCAGCTCCAGCACCGCTTCCCGCAGGACGTCGGTGCTCACCGGGTCGAGCCCGGAGAACGGCTCGTCGAGGAAGAGGAACTCGGGATCATGGAGGATGGAGGAGATGAACTGGACCTTCTGCGCCATGCCTTTTGACAGCGTCTCGGGCGTCCGCGTCTTCCACTCCGTGAGGTCGAAACGCTCGAACCATTCGTCCAGCCTCTTTTCCGCCGCGGCGTGATCCGCGTTCTTGAGGCTCGCGAAGTAGAGGAGCATCTCGTTGATCTTCACCTTGCGGTAGAGGCCGCGCTCCTCGGGCAGGTAGCCGATGCGGTCCTTATCCGATTCGCGGATGGTTTCCCCGTTGAAAAGGATGGTGCCGGAATCGGGGGCGAGGATGTTCATGATCATTTTGATCGTCGTCGACTTGCCCGCCCCGTTGGGACCGAGCAGCCCGAATATCTCGCCTTCCCGGGTCGCGAAAGAGATCTTGTCGACGGCGCGCAGCTGGCCGAAGCTCTTGCAGACGGCACGCAATTCTATCATGGAGGCTCCTTCCGGGGAGGTGAATCTATCAGAACCGCCGGTCCCTGTCAGCCTTCGAGCGTGTGCGAAAGCTCCTCGATCAGCTCGCGCTGCCGCGGGGTGAGTCGACGGGGAATCTCCACGTTCACTTTTACCAGCTCGTCGCCCACGCCTTTGCCGCGAAGCTCGGGCATTCCCCTGCCCTTGAGACGGAAGACCCGGCCGCTCTGCGTCCCCGGGGGGATGGTCATGACGACGTTTCCTTCCATCGTCGGCACCGACAGCTCAGTACCGAGTATGGCGCGGGTGAGACCGATTGAAAGCTCGGCGGCGAGGTCGGAGCCCTGGCGCTGGAACACGGCATGGGGGGCCACCTCGACGACGAGAAACAGATCGCCCTTGCCGCCCGTCCCCCACTCCCCTTCCCCCTTCATGCGAAGGCGGGACCCCGTCTGCACGCCAGGGGGCACGGTCACCGTGAGGGTGCGCGTCACGCGCACGCGGCCCTCGCCCTTGCAGGTGTCGCACGGTGTGCCCACGATCGTGCCGGACCCGCCGCAGCGCGCGCAGGTCTGCGCCATCTGGAATATGCCGCTGGAGACATTCCTCTGTCCCGAGCCGCCGCATTCGGGGCAGGTGGTGCGGCTGGTTCCCGGCGCGGCGCCGGAGCCCGCGCAGGTGGGGCACGAATCGTAGCGGGGGACCGTGATCTGCTTCTCCGTGCCCTTGTACGCTTCTTCCAGCGTCACCGATACGGCGACTTCAAGGTCCTGGCCTCGCGCCGCGCCGGCCTGCGCGGACCGGGAGGCCTTGCGCCGTCGGCTCCCGAAGAGATCGAATCCGGCATCACCGAAAAGGTTTTCGAAAAACCCGCCGCCGAAACCCGAGTCGCGAAGCCCTTCAAAGACGCTCCCGAAGTCGGTGCCGCGGAAAATGTCCTCCCGCGCAAACTTCTGGTCGACACCGGCGTGGCCGTACTGGTCGTAGAGGGCGCGCTTCTGGGAATCCGAGAGCACGGCATAGGCCTCCGAGATTTCCTTGAAGGTGGCCTCCGCCTCCTTCTTCCTTTCCACGGGCACGCGATCGGGATGATGGCGGAGCGCAAGCTCCCGGTAGGCCTTCTTCAGCTCTTCATGCGTGGCGTTTTTCTTGACACCGAGTATTTCGTAGTAATCACGTTTGGACGACATGCTTCTTCCTTAGAAAAAGGCCCCGATGCACATCGGGGCCATTCGCTTTCTTTCCCTGTGGGCCTTTCGGCCATCCCTGGCCTCGGCCCACCTCGCCTTCCATGGCTACGCTTCCTACTTCTTCTCTTCGCGGAACTCCGCGTCGATGACGTCATCGTCCTTCTTCTTGCCGGGGTCGCCGTCACCCGCGGGACCGGCCTGCGGCCCGGGGCCCGCTCCCGGCCCGGACCCGGGACCCTGCCCCTGCGCGCCGCCCGCCGACTGCTTGTAGACCTCCTCGGCCAGCTTGTGGGAGGATTTCGTGAGCTCATCAGTGGCCTTCTTGATCCGGTCCACGTTCTTGTCCTTGATCGCCGAGCGCAGGTCGTTGAGCTTCGCCTCGATGTCGGCCCTTTCCGCCTGGCTCACCTTGTCGCCGTAGTCCTTGAGCGACTTCTCCACGGAATATGCCAGCGTGTCTGCCTGGTTGACCGCCTCGACCTCTTCCTTCTTCTTGGCATCGTCGGCGGCGAACTGCTCCGCCTGGCGCACCATCTTCTCAATTTCTTCCTTTGAGAGCTTCTTGGGCGCGGTGATCTTTATCGACTGGGTCTTGTTCGTGCCCAGGTCCTTTGCCGCCACGCTCACGATGCCGTTTGCGTCAATGTCGAAGGAGACCTCCACCTGCGGGACGCCGCGCGGCGCCGGCGGGATGCCCACCAGGTTGAACCTGCCCAGCTCCACGTTGTCGTTTGCCATGGGCCGCTCACCCTGGAGCACGCGGATGGTGACCTCGGTCTGGTTGTCGGCCGCGGTGGAGAATATCTCGCTCTTGCGCGTCGGGATGGTCGTATTGCGCTCGATGAGCTTCGTGCTGACGCCGCCCAGCGTCTCGATGCCGAGGGAAAGGGGCGTCACGTCGAGCAGGAGGACGTCCTTCACTTCTCCCTTGATAATGGCCGCCTGGATGGCGGCGCCCATTGCGACGCACTCCATCGGGTCGACGCCGCGCTCGATCTTCTTGCCGAAGAAATCCTCCACGAACTTCTGCACGATCGGCATCCGCGTGGGGCCGCCGACCATGATGATCTTGTCGATTTCCGCCCCGTTGTCGCTGAACTGCACGCCGTCCTTGGCGAACGCGCCTTTCGCGTCTTTCAACGCCGTTTCCAGAGGCCCGCGACAGCGCTGGACGATGGGCCCGATCAACTCTTCCAGCTTCGCGCGATTCACCGTCATGGTGAGGTGCTTGGGACCCGTGGCATCCGCCGTGATGAACGGGAGGTTGATGTCCGTGGTGAGCGTGCTGGAAAGCTCCACCTTCGCCTTCTCCGCGGCTTCCCGCACGCGCTGGGTCGCCATCGTATCCTTTTTCAGCTCGATGCCGGTCTGGCGCATGAACTCTTTTTCGATGTACTCCACGAAGGTGTTGTCCATGTCGGTGCCACCCAGCTGCGTGTCGCCGCTCGTGGACACGACCTTGAAGCCGCCTTCCTTCCACATCTCCATGATCGTGACGTCCAGCGTGCCCCCGCCGAAGTCGAACACGAGTATCTTCAGCTCCTTGCCGGCCTTCTCCAGGCCGTAGGCGAGACACGCGGCGGTGGGCTCGTTGATGATGCGCAGGACCTTCAGACCGGCGATCTCGCCGGCATCCTTTGTCGCCGTGCGCTGGTTGTCGTCGAAATACGCGGGGCAGGTGATGACCACCTCCTCCACGGTGTCCCCGAGATACGCCTCCGCGTCCTGCTTGATCTTCTGGAGAATGAAGGCCGAGATCTGCTGCGGGCTGTATTCCTTTGCGAACACCTTGAACTTGTAGTCCGTTCCCATCTTGCGCTTGGCGGCGTAGATGGTTCCGTCAGGGTTGATGGCCGCCTGACGTCGCGCCGGCTCTCCCACCAGCCTGTCCGCGTCCTTGGTGAAGGCGACGAAAGAAGGGAAGGCTTTGCCCGAAGAAACGCCCGCGCCTTCCGCCGATGGAATGATGACCGGCCGGCCGCCTTCCATGACGGCAGCGGCGGAGTTCGATGTCCCGAGGTCGATTCCGATGACACGTCCCATACTGTTGCTCCTTTGTGAACCTGCTCTCCCGCCGCCACGGTACTCCGTGGCTTGGTCCGGGCGCGCGGCTCTCCCGCTGTTATGCTACCCGGTTAAACCCATCATCCGTTTCCTGTCATGAGGATGCGAGAGACATTCAACTAAAAAAAATGTAAATAGAGAAGGGTCGGAAGTCAAGCGTAGGCATGGATGCCGAGGGCGAGCGAGGCCAGGGACGGCCGAGAGCGAGCCCGGAGCGCCGTATTCCGCCCGAGAGGCGGCAGCCGGCCGCGTAGCGGACGGCGAGGGCCCGGCCAGGGACGGCGAGGGCGTCGGCGAGCGAGGCCAGAGCGCGCGGGGGCCGGCAGGCATGCGGGGAGGGTGCAATGGTGAATCTCAGGCTTTTCGACGGCACGGCCGACCTGTATTTCCTCCGCCACGGGGAGAGCCAGGGCAACCAGGACGGCGTCATCCAGGGGCGTAACCACTCCCACCTGACGGAAACCGGCCGGGAGCAGGCGCGCACGGCGGGAGAATGGTTCAGAGACAAATCCATCGAACTGATCCTCACCTCCCCGCTGGCGCGCGCCTCCGAGACGGCGCGGATCCTGGGCCGGGAGGCGGGAATCCCGCGGGTTGAAATCGCCGAGGAGCTCATGGAGATCGACACCGGCGTGTTCAGCGGTCGAAGCTTCGCGGAGGCCCGTGACATGCACCCCGGGGAATGGGATTCCTTCCAGCGCGAAAGCTGGGAGGGGGTGCCCGACGCTGAGCGAATCGAGAGCCTGCTGGGTCGCGCAGAATTGCTTTGGGAAAAGCTCTGCACCCTCGTCGCCCATGGCACGCGGCGCGTCCTATGTGTCACCCACTCAGGCTTCCTCCAGTGGATCATGCGGTCGACCATCGGGGGAGCGGCATGGATGCCGCTTCTCCCTGCCTCGGAAAACTGCGGCGTTACGCAGCTGCGGATCGCCAACAGCCGCGGCCCGACCGGCAGCCCCTGGCATTACGCCGCGTGGACCATGATCAACCAGGCCGTCCAGTGAAGGAAGACGCCCTTGCGCAGGAAAAGGGGGCAAAATCTGCATCGCTGGCGTTGACGGCGAAGGTGCCGACTATTAGAGTAGCGGAATGCACGCGCGCGTCATCACCTGGAGCAAACTACCCGAGCAGGAAAAAAAGAAGATACTGTCGCGCTCGGAGCAGGACATTGCCGATGTCACCCCGAAGGTCCGCCAGATCATCGATGCGGTCCGGGCCGACGGAGACGCCGCCCTGGTCCGCTACACGCGCGAGTTCAACGGCGCCGACCTGCAGGGCATGCCCCTCCGCGTGAGCGGGGCGGAAATCGAGGATGCAGAGCGCGGTCTCCCGGATGCCGTCAAGGACGCCATACGCTTCTGCGCGGCGAACGTGCGCTCCTACCACGAAAAGCAGCTCCCCGGGCCCATGACCCTCGGGGAGGTGATGCCCGGCGTCTATGCGGGAGAGCGGGCGACGCCCATCCCGTCGGTCGCCCTCTATGCCCCGCGCGGCAAAGGGAGCTTCCCCTCCTCCACGTACATGATGGCCGTGCCTGCCCAGGTTGCAGGCGTTCCCCGGGTGGTGTTGGTCACCCCGCCGGACGCGGAAGGCAAGTGCGATCCGGCGACCCTTTACGCCGCGAGCCTCTGCGGCGTGCACGAATGCTACCGGGTCGGCGGCGTCCAGGCCGTCGCGGCGCTCGCCTATGGGACGCAGAGCATCCGCGCGGTGGACAAGCTGCTCGGCCCGGGCAACCAGTACGTGACGGCAGCCAAACGGCTGCTCGTCGGCGTCGTCGACGTGGGGCTTCCTGCCGGGCCGTCCGAATCGATGATCGTCGCCGATGAGAGCGCCGATGCCCGGCTTCTGGCCCTGGACCTCATGATCGAGGCGGAGCACGGTCCCGATTCGCAGGCCCTCCTCGTAACGCCCGACACACGCTGCGCGGAAGCAGTCGCCGCCCTGCTGCCGAAGCTCGTCGGGGAGCTGCCGGAGCCCCGCCGCGGCTACGTGACAAGAGTGATGGAAGTCTACGGCGGGGTGATTCTCACGCGCGACATGAACGAAGCGGCGGAGGTTGCCAACGACGTGGCACCCGAGCACCTGCAGATCGCCACAAAGGATCCGCTTGCCACGCTCTCTCTCATCAGAAACGCGGGAGAGGTGCTGCTGGGACAGCACACGCCTTTTTCCCTTGCCAACTACGCCGTCGGCGCCAACGCCGTTCTGCCGACCGGTGGCAAGGCGAAGACCTGCTCGCCGCTTTCGGTCCGGGATTTCATGAAATACACGTCCATCGCGTGCCTGACCGCCCCGGGGCACGAAGCGCTTCGCGACGCGGCCATCACCCTTGCCGACTACGAGGGTTTCCCCGCGCACGCCAAGGCATTGAGGGAAAGGAGAAAGAATGAGCCCTAAAACGACAACGAAAGCCGCACAGCAGAAGAGGATCCGGCGGCGCGAACCGCGGGCAAGGCGGCCACGGCGAACAGCCCCCGTGCTGAAGCACGCCCGGTCGCGTGGGTGGCGACCGCGGACATGGGATTGGGCCACCAGCGCGCCGCCTATCCCCTGCGCGACATCGCGGAGGGCGGCCTCATCACGCTGGGCCGGGCGGAGAACACCTCCGCCGCCGAGCACAAGACCTGGGAGCGCCTTCGCAAAAGCTACGAGTTCCTTTCCCGGACGAAAAGCTGGCCGGTGATCGGCAACGCGGTCTTCGGCCTCCTGGACCGGCTTCAGAACATCCCCCCCTTCTATCCGATCCGCGACCTGTCCAATGCCTCCTTCCAGGTCCGCTGGCTCAAAGGCTTGATCCAGAGCGGCATGTGCTCGGGCCTTCTGGAACAGATGAAGAAGAAGCCCCTTCCCCTGGTCACGACATTCTACGCTCCCGCCATTGCGGCGGACATGGCCGGCTATGGTCTGGTCTACTGCGTGATCTGCGACGCGGAGATCAACCGGGCGTGGGTCGCCGAGAACCCGCGGGAAAGCAAGATCACCTATCTCGCGCCGTGCGGCCGCGCCGTGCGCCGGCTGAACGAATATGGCGTGCCCAACGAGCGCATCTGGCTCACGGGATTCCCCATTCCGCTGGAGCTGATCGGCGACAAGAACCTGTCCGTGCTGAAGTGGGATTTCGGCCAGCGCCTGCGCTACCTCGACCCGCAGGAGCGCTTCTGGCCGCTGCACGGCCTGAACGTCCAGCATTTCCTGGGCCCGAAGAATTGCAAGTTCGCCAAGCAGCGCGCGCTCACGCTCACCTTCGCCGTCGGCGGGGCCGGTGCCCAGACCGACATCGCCTACAAGGTGGCCCGCAGCCTCCGCGACAAGATCGCCAAGGGCGAGGTGAAATACAACATCCTCGCGGGCATCCGCTCCGAGGTGGCATCGTACCTGGAGAGCATCAAGAAGGATCTCGCTCTTCCCCAGATCACCATCGTGGGCGGAAAGACGCTGCCGGAATACTTCGCCGGTTTCACCGAGTGCATGCGCACCACGGACCTGCTCTGGACAAAGCCGAGCGAGCTCTCCTTCTACTGCGGCCTGGGCATCCCCATCATCATGGCGCCGCACATCGGCTCGCAGGAGGATTTCAACCAGGCATGGCTTCTGGAGATACAGGCCGGTTTCCCGCAACAGGATCCCCAATACACGCACCAGTGGCTCTCGGACTGGCTCATCGCGGGAAGACTGGCGGACGCGGCATGGAACGGCT
This sequence comes from uncultured Spirochaetota bacterium, assembly GCA_963781885.1. Classification (GTDB taxonomy): domain Bacteria; phylum Spirochaetota; class Spirochaetia; order SZUA-6; family Fen-1364; genus Fen-1364. The sequence continues at coordinate 444,706 of CAWAHW010000004.1, forward strand.
TCCTGAAGGCGCGCAAGTACGGCACCTACAAGATCCACGAGATACTCCAGACCGGCACGATGGAAAGGGAGACCTCGGTGCTTCGTCGATGACAGGGGGGCTCGACACGCCGGAGGGCGTCTACTCATGGGCGGAATCCTTCACGAATCTGGAGAAGAACGCGCTTCCCGCCGACAAGCGGAACTTCCGGCTGGAGAGGATGCGGAGCCTGCTCGCGCTTTTCGGAAACCCACACGACGCGCTGCGCATCATCCACGTCGCCGGCACCAAGGGCAAGGGCTCCACGGCGGTCATGATCGCCTCCGTGCTCCATGCCGCGGGGGTCCGCACGGGCCTGTACACCTCGCCGCACGTTCATTCGGCGACCGAGCGCATCAGCCTGCAGGGCGAGCCGCCGCGGGACGACCTGATCGTCGCGCTCGGCCGGGCGATCAAGGAGGCGGTCGACACGCTCCCCGCCGAAGGCATGCCCGGGCACTTCGCGCCGACCACCTTCGAGCTCCTTACGCTGCTCGCGTTCCTCTATTTCCGCGACGCGGGCTGCACGGATGCGGTGATCGAGGTCGGCATCGGCGGCAGGCTCGACGCGACGAATGTCGTCGCCCCGTCCGCCTGCGTCATCACGCCGCTGGACCTCGAGCACACCGACGTCCTCGGCGACACGCTGGAGCAGATCGCTTTCGAGAAGGCGGGCATCATCAAGGCCGGGGCGCCGGTTTTCATCGGGCTTCAAACCCCCGCCGCGCGCGAGGTTTTTCGGAAGGTGAGCGAGGAGAGGAGCGCGCCCGGCTCATTCCTGGACGACGAGATGCAGGGCATCGATGCGCGAGTGGACGCGCGCGGCACCACGTTCACCCTGCGTCTGCGGGGCGAGCCGCCCGTCGATTTCAGGCTCTCCCTGGTCGGTGAGTTCCAGGCGGAGAACGCAGCCCTGGCGTATCTCACCCTGCGCCGCACGCGCCCCGAGATCCTTCCGGCCCATTACCGTGACGGCTTCCTCGCCGCCACGCTTCCGGGGCGCATGGAAGTGCGAGGCGGCGCGCCGGTGATCGTGCTGGACGGCGCGCACACCCCGCTTGCCGTCACCCGGCTCCTCGAATCGTTTCGCAAGATTTGTCCCGGCGACTCGATCCTCATTTTCGGCTCGGTCTCCGGCAAGAAGCCGAAGGAAATGGCCGACATCCTTGCGCGGGCCTTCATGCACGTCATCATCTCCACGCCGGGCACGTTCAAGGAGAGCAACCCGCAGGAGGTGGCGGAGATTTTCAGCGCGCGCAATCCTGCCACCCGGTTGGAAAAGGATCCGCGGCAGGCCCTGGGGCTTGCGCGAAAGATTTCCGGCGGTCGGATGCCCATCCTGGTGACCGGCTCCTTCTACATGGTAGCGGAGGTACGAAAGCTCCTGTGAGCGGCCTTTTCATCGGCGGACGCCTGTCGGTGACGACCGGCGACATCACGCGCGTCCACGCGGACGCCATCGTGAACGCGGCGAACTCCTCCCTCCTGGGCGGCGGCGGCGTGGATGGCGCCATCCATCGGGCCGGAGGACCTTCCATTCTGGAGGAATGCCGCCGCATGCGCGCGGCGCGGTTTCCCGACGGCCTTCCCGCGGGTGATGCGGTGGAGACCACGGCGGGGTTGCTGCCCGCGCGCTGGGTCATTCATACCGTTGGCCCGATCTGGCACGGGGGAAGCGCCGGTGAGCCTGGCACGCTCGCGCGTTGCTACAGGAGCTGCCTGGAGCTTGCGGCGCGGCGGGGCGCGCAGAGCGTCGCATTCCCCGCGATATCCACCGGCGTCTACGGCTACCCGCGTGAAGGAGCCGCGCGCATCGCCGCGGATGCGATCTCCGCGTGGCTCGCGGCGAACGAGCTGCCGCGCACCGTGATGCTCGTGTTCTACTCCGGCGCGGATGAAGCGGTCTTTCTCCGCAACTCCGGCCTCCACGAATGAGCGACGCTGCCCCTGCCCCTCGACCCCTTCCCACGTCGCTGAACTGGAAGGAGATCGACCTCGTCCTCTCCGAGATGACCCTGCCCGGCAGCCTCATCCAGGAGGTGCATCAACCCCGGCACGACAGATTCGTGCTCACCCTCTTCCGCGCGGGCGCGTCGTCCATGCTGTTCGTGTCCCTTTCCGCGCGGCTTCCGCGCATGCACATGATCGTGAACAAGCTCGCCAACCCGGAGAAGCCTTATCGCTTCGCTTCATTCCTGCGGGCGCATATCCGCGGCGGAAGGATAGAGAGCGCGGAGCAGGTGCGGCGGGACGGCGCGGGAGCCGCGGCTGACACGCCGCTTCCCGGCGAGCGCATCGTGAAGATCGTCATCCTGCGCGGCGGGGAGAAAAAGGTGCTCTGGGTGCGCCTGTGGGGAGCGGCCGCGAATGCCCTCCTCACCGACACGGACAACGTGATACTCGACGCATTCTATCGACGGCCGAAAAAGGGGGAGGTATCCGGTTCGCCCTTCGATCCTCTTCCACCGGCGCGCGCGCGCGCCGCGGGTGCGGAGCCGCAGAAGGAGTTCTCCGTCCGCGATCTTCCCGGACCGGGAACGTTCAATGAGAGGCTGGAGGCGTGCCTCAACGAGGCCGAGAACCGCGGTGACGTGGAAAAAGCCACCGTGCAGGCCGACGGGGAGCTCGAGATCTCTGAGAACAAGGTGCTCGCCAACCTGGAAAAGCTCACACGGAGGATTGCCGAATACGCCGGCGTCGAGCGCTTCCGGGAGCTGGGCGACATCGTCACCAGCAACATCCACGCGATCGGCAAGGGCGACAGGTGGCTGCACGCGGTGGATTTCTTCCATTTGGACGCGCCGGTGGACATCGAGCTCGCCCCGGAGCTCACCCCGGCGCAGAACGCGGAAGCCTATTACGACCGTCACAGGAAGGCGCGGCTTGGCAAGGGCAAGGTGGAGGAAGAGATCGCGCATCTCACCCGGACCCTCAAAAGGATACGGGCGCAGCGTGCGGCGCTGTCAGAGACGCCCGATCCCGCGGCGCTCGGCCGGGTGGCGGAAAAGGCCGTGCGCGCCCGCGCGCCCTTGCGGGAACAGAGCATGCCGGGCCTCGTGTTCCTGTCCCCGCCGTACCGGATCATCGTTGGGCGCACCGCCGCGGAAAACGACGAGCTCCTGCGAAGGAAGGTGCGCGGCAACGACTGGTGGTTTCACGCCCGCGACTGGCCCGGCGCATATGTGTTCGTCAAGGCGCAGCCCGGCAAGAGCCTGCCGCTCGCGACGATGCTCGACGCGGCGACGCTCGCCCTGCATTTTTCCCGGGGAAAATCCTCGGGCCAGGGCGACGTGTACTACACCATGGTGAAGTACCTGCGGCGCGCCAAGGGCGCGAAGAAGGGCACGGTCCTTCCGACGCAGGAGAAGAATCTCCACGTGAAGATCGACGCCGCACGGATCGAACGCCTGAAATCAGGGGACCTGCCGGAAGCCGAGCCCGGCGACGCGCCGCCGCGGGAATAACGCCGAGGTCCGCGGCGCGCGCCGCGGCCATCACTCCTGCATTTTCTTCGCGAAGTCGGCGGAGAGCCGGGCGAGCATCTCTTCACGCCTGTCGTACAGCCTGCGCAGCGGCCGCGGCTTCCGTTTTGTCAGGGCATAGGCTGCCATGATGGGAAGCGCGATCGTCGAATCCGTGTAGCAGACCACGGTGTCCGGAAGCTGCGACGGGTCCACCTTGCCCCACGTGACGGCTTCCTGCGACGTGGCACCGGACAGACCGCCGGTGTCCACCCGGGCGTCGGTGATCTGGATGAAGTAGTCGTGCCCCTTTTCGGCCAGCTTGTAGATCTCCTGTATCTGGGGCTCGGTCTGCAGCGCAAAATTCTTGGGGCTCCCCCCGCCGAGAATCAGCACCCCGCTCTTGCCGCCGGACCTCTTCGCGTCGTAGACGATGGCGGCTGTCTCATTCACGTCCAGCTCGGGATCGAAGCCCACCTCGTAGCCCTGGAGGCGCAGCGAAGCCAGACCCATGCCGAGGCTCGAGTCCCCGGGACTGGAGGTATAGATCGGCACACCCGCCTCCGCGGCCGCCCCGATGAGCGAGCGGTACGGGGTGCGCAGCAGTTTCTCTCTTTCGCGTACGTACCGGCCCAGCCTGCCGTGCAGCTCCGCGGTGGACATGCGCCGCTGGAACTCGGGCGCTTTCAGGACCTCGGCGATGAAGTCGTCCGTCTTGAAGAGCACGTCGGCGTCAAAGATGATGTCGTAGATGCGGATGATGCCGTCCCGGCGCAGGGCGACATCGTCCACGATCGGGGAGATGCCATACAGCGAGAAGCCCAGCGATCGGTGCATGTCGTGGTAGACATTCGCGCCGGTGGAGACGATCCAGTCCACGAACCCCGCTTCCACCAGGGGCACAAAGGCCGCGAAGCCCAGCCCCGTGGGCGTGAGCGCGCCGCTGATGGTGAGACCGACAGTGACGTCGGGCTCCAACATCTTGTCCGCGTAGATCTTGCAGGCGTCACGCAGACGCCCCGCGTTGTATGAAAGGAAGAAATCGTCGACGAGCGCGTCGACGCCGATCCCGGGCGTGAGGGGCCGGGGGTCGAGCTTCCGTCCCTGCATCAGAGCAGGACCGCGGCGGACACCACGGTTGTCCAGACGCCTCCTGAAGCCCCTTCGGCTGTCTGCGTGATGCTCGTGCTGTCGACGATATGGCCGCCCATGCGGTACTGTTCCCGCCGCTCGTTGTAGTCCTTGTCCAGGTCGAATGGCACACCCAGGAGCGTCGCGAGCATCGAGGCAGCGAGGTCCTCGGCATAATCGCCCGCCTCTTTTTCCGTCTGCCCGTACACGTGATGCTCCGAGAGGTAGCCGTACATTTTCTGGTCGGCCGGTATGGCGATGCCGATGGACGACGCGATGCGCCGGCCCGGCTCATTCGTCGCCATTTCCGCCAGCACGACGAATGTCACCTCGCCCGCCTCCAGCGCCGCCAGGCCCTCCTCGGGGCTCGCGATCTTGCAACCGGGCGGAAAGATGGAGGAGACGCGGACGATGTTCAGGTGCGCGATGCCGGCATTCCGCAGCGCCATTTCGAAGCTGTTGAGCTTTTCTTTATTGATTCCCACCCCTCGGGTCAGGAATAACTTGCGGGGAACGAATCTCACCTCTTTGCTCTCCTTTCCCGGCCGCGGTATTCCCGCGGCATTTGCCGCACGAGAGATGGAAGGCGGCGCCGCGGCGCCTCATCGACCATAGGGTGAAGGCCGACGAAAGTCAATAATACTGTTGCGCGGAGCATTCGTGGAGTCACAATCCGTCTGCCACAGAAAACCGTCGCAACGCCGACCTTGCAAACGCACCGGCATTCCACGATACTTTTTGGTGGTATGAGCGCTACACCGCTCAGGGCGACCATCCGCCCCCCGCTTGTCGACGGTCTGTTCTATCCGGCGCGACGGGATGCTCTTGCCGCCCAGATCGACGATCTGCTTGCACATTCTCCCGTTGCCCGCGCGGCGCGTTTTGCCGTCATTTCGCCGCACGCCGGATACGAGCACGCCGGCGCCGTCATGGCCGCAGCTTTCCGCAGCATCTCGGAACGCCCCGTGCGGCGGGCCGTCCTCATCGGCCCGGTACATCGGGACCCGGTGGAAGGCATTTTTCTGCCCGAGTCTGACGCTTTCAGCACCCCGCTGGGGCAGACACCCGTGGATACGAAGGCAGTCGATGCGCTCCTCTCCTGCGGCCCCCTTTTCCGCCGCGACGACATTCCGCACCTGGAAGAGCATTGCCTGGAGCTGCAGATTCCCTTTCTTGCGCGTCTTTTCCCCGACGTCCCGATCGTGCCGATGCTGGTGGGAAGCGGCCGTTACGCCGTGGCCGCCGCGCTCCAGCGCGCCCTTCAATTGACCTTCGCCGACAGCGCCGCCTATACTGTCTACATCGTCACTGCCAACATATCCTCCTACATGACGGGAAAAGACCCCGACGCGGAGTCCGCGGCGATGGAGGAGCTCCTGCTCCGCGCAGACGCGAAAGGCGTCGTGGCGGCCGCGGAGCGCCGGCTCGTGAGCGCCTGCGCGCCCGCCGGAATCGCCGCCGTGCTCGCTCTTGCCGGGAGCGGATGTCGCGTGGAAATCCTCGCGCGCGCCCGATCGCAGGACCAGGAGGATCCCTCCCGGGTCGTGCACTATGCGGCGGTGGGCATCGACCCCGCCTCCCCTGCATGAGCATGACGCTCAACGAACAGGAAAAGCTCGTCCTCCTCCAGACCGCACGTGAAGCGATTGCCGCGCGCCTTGCCAAAAGGGCGCCGGTCTTCCCGCCGGCCCGGGGCATTCTGCGGGAGCCGCGGGGGGCATTCGTGACGCTGAAGGCGCGCGGAGAGCTCCGTGGGTGCATCGGGCACATCGGAGCCACCGCACCGCTCGTGGAGACCGTGAGGGACGCCGCGCTTGCCAGCGCGTTCGAGGACCCGCGCTTTCCCCCGCTGCGACCCGACGAATGGGATGCCGTGTGCATCGAGATATCGGTCCTCTCAGCCTTCGAGCCGATCAGCGACGCGGCACAGATCCGCGTCGGAGAGCACGGCATCATGATCCGCAAGGGCTCGCGTTCCGGGCTCCTTCTCCCCCAGGTGGCGACCGAGCAGGGATGGGACAAAGCCACCTTTCTCACGCATATTTGTTACAAGGCGGGATTGCCGGGCGACGCGTGGAAGTCGCCTGACGCGCATCTTTCGGTTTTTTCCGCCGTCGTCTTTCACGAGATGCAGGCCTGAGGGATCGCGAATATGGAGCTCATGGACAAGGGGATCCGACATCTGGCGGTCGCCGTCGGCCCTGCGGCGCAGGGCACGGCCCTCACACGCATCCTTGCGCTGAAGACCTCCCCGGGATGGATCGTGCGTCAGAACGACGTGGAGGAATGGCGCTATGAAGGGGTGCGGGAGCAGGACGGCACGCTCTACCTCTATGGGCCGCACGTCTCCGGCATCCCCCTTTCCGACATATTCACGGCGCAGCTCGCAGGCGCCCTGCCCTCCCTTGCACGGCTTGCCCCGGCGCTGTCCCTCCTTGCAGAGAAGGGCAAGGGATGGTACGCGCTGGAGGCGGATGCCGTGCTTTTCACAGAGGAGGCGGTCCTTTTCCTTCCGCCCGCGATCCATCGCGAGATCCGGGACATGCGCACCTTTGAAAGCAACCGCGATGCATTCGAATGCATCAACCATCCCGACATGAAGGGGGAGGCGCAAGCCTCCTTCGGCATCGCGGCGATCCTCTACCGCGTGATCGTCGGGCATTTTCCCTTCACCGGGCCGACGTCTGAAGAGATCCATGAGCAGGCGCGGAAGCTCGCCGTCACCCCGCCGGCCAGCCAGGTCCCGGGCTTGGCCGCCGAGGTATCGGAGCTCATTCTGGCGGGCCTCGGTCGGGGTCGACGCGGAACCGTGACGCTTGCCGAATGGGCGACGAAGCTCGTGGAATGGCAGTCGCGGGAGATCTTCCGACCCCTTTCCGCGGAGGAGAACGCGCGGGCGCTCGATGAGGCCCAGGCCCGGGAGATCGGCTCGACAAAAAGCTTCCGCCGACGGATGTTCTGGGAGAAGAACTGGAAGCTCGCGGCGGTGGTGGCCGCGGGCGTCATCATCGTGGGCGCGGTCCTGGGAAGCATCCTGAGCCACGCGCTCGCCCCCCGGGTCACGCACGGATTCACGCCCCGCCAGGTCGTGAACGGCTTCTATTCTGGCATGAACTCGCTGGACCAGACCTTGATGGACGCCTGCGTCACCGGGAAGGCCGGGCAGGCCGAGATCAATGAGACGACCACGCTCTACGTCACCTCGCGCGTGACACAGGGCTACGAAGGCAAGTCGAATATCGTGTCCGCGGCGGAATGGGACAGAGCCGGCAGACCCGCGCTCACGAGCCCTCAGACGGTCTTCGGCGTGACCGGCCTTTCCATGACCCAGGAGCAGGACGAGCCCCACCCCGTCTTCCTGGTGAAATACGACATGTGGAACCCTGCCAGCCCCCCCGATACCGGCAAAGCGCCCTCCCTGGAGGCCGCTCCGGCCTCCGAAGGACACCACGTCGTCGACAGGGTATCCCTGAAGCTCACCGGGGGCGACTGGTTGATCGACAAAATCGACCGGCTTTCTTCAGATCTTCTGCCCCCCCCGCAAGCTCTCGCCGCTCCGCCATCGCCACCGGCCCGGTAGCGGCGGCGGGGTCGACGGCGCCACCGCGCGGCACGACGGGAGGAAACGTCTCCCGATGGCAGGCCGCGTCGGTCCCCTTGCACAAAAGCCGCGCATCCGTGCGCTACCGCGCTTTCCTCTTCGGCACCGCAGGGATATACTTGTCGCCGAGGGGATATGAAAAAATATCTAGGCGACATCCTGATCGAAAAAGGCTATCTCAGCAGCAAAGATCTCGGCAGGGCCCTGACGTACCAGATGCGCCAGGTATTCGGGGACGAGCCGCTGAGCAGCGCCACTGATTTCATCCTCGACGTGGCCCGCACGAAATACAACAATCGCGACAGGTTCTACCTTGGAAAGATCCTCACGCAGCTGAAGCTCCTGCCGGAGAACAGGCTCCAGGAAGCCCTGGAAATCCAGAAGGCCGCCCCCCTCGATACCACCCCCTTGAGCAAGCTGGATGCGCTCAACCGCATCATCGTGCGGATGAACTCCTCCTACAATCTCATCGACCTGCTCAACCAGGTGCTCGTGCTCGCCGCGCAGCTCGTGGACGCGGAGAGCGCCAGTCTCACGATCCACGATCACGGGCGGGACACGCTGGTGATCGTCATGCCCACCGGTCCCGGCGCGGAGGCCGTGCGCGACCGTGAGGTGCCGAAGGACAAAGGCATCGTCGGCTGGGTGTTCGAAAACGGCAGGCCCGTGATCTGCAACGACACGTCCGCCGACGCGCGCTTCTACGCCGCCATCGATGCAGCGAGCGGCTACACGAGCCGGCAGATCCTCTGCGTGCCGCTCACGGTCCGCGACCGGAGACTCGGCGCCGTCGAGGCGATCAACAAGAACGGGCGGACGGGCCAGGCAGCGCGCGGCTTTTCGGAGGCCGACCAGTTCCTGCTGGAGATGTTCAGCGCACAGGCCGCCATCGCCATCGAGAACACGCGGCTGGCCATCGCCCTTGCCCAGGCGCAGGATGACCTTGCCGTGCGCGCCACCGCGGTGCCGGAGGCGCAGAAAGCCCACGCCGGATCGCTCGTCGCCGATTCCTTCCTCCACGAGATGGAGAAGTCGCTCATCCCGCTCAAGGGCTACGCGGCGCGGCTGGGCGAGGTGTCGGAAGACGAGCGGGTGCTGAAGTACCAGTCCTACGTGGATCGGGAAATCGGAAAGCTGATCGCGCACGGCCAGGACGTGACCCGCTATCTCACGAACACCTTTGCACCCGTCATCCGACCCATGGACCTCCGCGAGATTCTCAAGGAGCTCGAATCCCGTGTCTGGGTGGACTGCCGCACCTCCGGCATCGCCTTCACACTGGAAATGAAGGGAGAGTGCACGGTTCCCGCCGATGAGGAGCTCCTCCTCGCGGTCATGGAAAACATTTTCCGCAACGCGCGCGACGCGATGCCCGCGGGCGGAACCTTCGCCGTCTCCGTCCTGCCGGCGGACAAGGGCAAGGTGACGATCGCCTTTGCCGACACGGGAGCGGGCATCACCGCGGACCCGGTGAGACGCATCTTCGAGCCTTTCTACACGAGCGGCAAGCCGCACGGCGCCGGGCTCGGGCTGGCCATTGCGCGAAAAATCGTGGACCTGCACGGCGGCACCCTGACCGCGGCGAACCGCAAGAGTGCGTCGGGGGCGATTTTCAGGATCACGCTCCCCGTGTCGTGAGGAGCGCGTCGATCTCCGCGACGCTCGGCATGGAATGCTGCGCGCCTCGACGCGTCGTGGAAAGGGCGGCCGCGGCAGAGGCCCTGCGCAGCGACTCCCTCACCGGGCAGGCCGGCCGCCAGCGACGCGGCGAGCACGCCGCAGTAGCAGTCCCCCGCCCCCACCGTATCGACCGCTTCCACCGGAAAGGGCGCGATGGGAAAGACCCCATCCGCCGACACCCACAGGCTTCCCTTGCCGCCCAACGTCACGATGACATTCCCGACGCCCCAGCCCAGGGGCAGTCGCGCAAGCCGGGCGAGCTGCCCGCCTTCGGGGTCCGGCGGTGCCTGCTCATCCACCAGCGCCGAAAGCTCGTTGCGATTGCAGATGAGAAAGCGCACGGCGCGCAGCACGTCGGCATCGGGGCGCCTGCTCACGGTCGGTGCGAGGTTCCACAGCACGCAATGCCCTGCCGCATCCGCGCGGCGGATCAGGGTTTCGGTCGTCTCCTGCGGCACTTCGTTCTGGAAAAGCGCGATGCAGGTCTCCCCCGACGCCGCCCGCGGGAGGCTCACATTGTCGGCGCTGAACAGGTTGTTTGCCCCCGGGGCGACCGCAATGGTATTCTCACCCACCGTATCCACGGTGATCTGCGCGATGCCGGACGCGGCCTCTGCAACGATGCGCACGCCACCGGTGAAAACGCCCGTCCTTTCGAGGCTCGCAATACGCTCCCGGCCGAATGCATCATCGCCCAGGCAACCGTAGAGCTGCACCACGGCGCCCGCCCGGGCGGCGGCCACGGCCTGGTTCGCCCCTTTGCCTCCGGGATAAGCGCCGAAGGTGCCGCCGCCGACCGTCTCCCCCGGGAGGGGAAGGCGCGTCACGTACACGACGAGATCCGTATTGATGCTGCCAAAGACAAAAACCCTTGCGGGCATGGTCGTTGAGTGTAAAGGTGGGCCGGGGAGGGTGTCAATTCAACGCGAGACTCTCATGAAACGTGGGCCGGGTTCCACACGTGAATTGAACAGTGCTGTTCCATTTGCTATGATCCGTCCCACATGAAAGCGATTGAGTTGAGCAAGGCCTTCGATCCGAAGAGCTACGAGGACCGCGTGTATGCCGCCTGGCTTTCCCAGGACCTCTTTGCCCCCGCCGCGGTTCCGCGGGATGGCGCGCAGAAGTTCGTGATCGTCATCCCGCCCCCCAACGTGACGGGCGTCCTCCACATGGGTCACGGCCTGAACAACTCCCTGCAAGACATCGTCATCCGCTACCACCGCATGATCGGCAACGACACGCTCTGGGTGCCCGGGTGCGACCACGCGGGCATCGCCACGCAGCACGTCGTGGAGAAGGAGCTGAAGAAGCGCGGCACGAGCCGCACGCAGATCGGCCGTGAAAAGTTCATCGAAGAAACCTGGAAAGTCACCCACCGGCACCACGACATCATCGTCCGCCAGTTGAAGAGGCTCGGTTCCTCCTGCGACTGGGGGCGGGAGCGCTTCACCTTCGACGAAGGGCTTTCCCGCGCCGTGCGGGAGGTTTTCGTTTCCCTCTATGAAAAGGGGCTGATCTACCGCGGGAACTACCTCGTGAACTGGTGCCCGTCGTGCCGCACCGCGATCTCCGACGACGAGGTGGAGCATACCGAGACGCGCGGGAAGCTCTATCACTACCGTTACCCGCTCGCGGACGGCTCGGGCTTCGTGACCGTCGCCACGACGCGGCCGGAAACCATGCTCGGCGACACCGCAGTGGCCGTGCATCCCGAGGACCCGCGCTATGCCGGCCTCGTGGGAAAAATGGTCGCGCTCCCCCTCACGGAACGGCAGATCCCGATCATTGCGGATGCGCAGATCGACCGTGAGTTCGGCACGGGCGCCGTGAAGGTCACACCCGCGCACGACCCGGTGGACAACGAGATCGGCCGCCGGCACAAACTGGCGCAGATCAACATCCTCACGCCCGACGGCACCATGAACGACAACGTGCCGCAGAAATACCGGGGGCTGTCCGTGGCCAAGGCGCGCGCGGCGGTCATAGCGGACATCACCGCCGCGGGACTCTTCATCAAGGAAGAGGATCATTCCCACCAGGTGGGGCACTGCTACCGCTGCAATACCATCATCGAGCCATTCCTCTCGGACCAGTGGTTCGTGAAGATGCGGCCGCTCGCGGACAAGGCCCTGAAGGCATGGGAGGACGGAAAGATACGCTTCTATCCCCAGCGCTGGGAGAACACCTATTCGAGCTGGCTGCGGAATATCCGCGACTGGTGCATCTCGCGCCAGCTCTGGTGGGGCCACCGCATCCCCGTCTGGTACTGCGCCGACTGCGGCGAGATGACCGTGAGCCGGGAGGACCCCACGGTGTGCGCGAAATGCGGCAGCGCCAAGATCGAGCAGGACCCCGACGTGCTGGACACGTGGTTCTCCTCCGGCCTCTGGCCCTTTTCCACGCTGGGCTGGCCGGAAAAGACGGCTGACCTCGCGCGGTTCTATCCCACGACCACCCTCATCACCGCGTACGAGATCATCTTCTTCTGGGTGGCCCGCATGATCATGATGGGCCTGGAGTTCATGGGCGAGGTGCCCTTCCGCGACATCTACATCACCGGTCTCGTGCGCGACAAGCAGGGCCGCAAGATGTCCAAGAGCCTCGGCAACGGGGTGGACCCGCTGGACATCATCGACGAATACGGAGCCGACGCGCTGAAGTTCACCATGGCGTTCCTCGCCGCGCAGGGGCAGGACGTGCTGTTCGACAAGGAGGCGATGAAGCTCGGCTCGCGTTTCGCGAACAAGATATGGAACGCCTCGCGCTACCTCCTCATGAACCTCGAGGGAAGGACACTCCTGGATCCCGCGGCCATCGCGCGGACGGACATCGACCGCTGGCTGGGCCATCGCCTGAACGCCGCTGCCGGCGTGGCGCGCGCCGCCCTGGAAGGCTACCGGTTCAACGAGGCCGCGCAGGCCGTTTATGAGTTCATCTGGAGCGATTTTTGCGACTGGTACATCGAGGCGGCAAAGCTCTCCCTCAACGCGGATGACGCGGAGAAAGACCGGATCGTCACGCTCCTGCTCTCCTTCCTGGGAGAGTCGCTGAAGCTCGCTCATCCCTTCCTTCCCCTGATCACGGAAGAGATATTCCAGAAGCTCCCCGCCCGCACGGAGCGGGCGGCAGACAAGCCCGCGTCCATCATGGTCCAGCCCTACCCCGTCGTGGACCCGCTGCGCAACGACCCTGCGGCGGCCGCCCGGTTCGCCACCCTGCAGGATCTCGTGCGCGCCGTGCGGACGATCCGGGCGGAGTTCACCGTGCCGCCCGACCGGCGCATCGACGTGACGGTTGTCACGGAGCCAGGCGCAGCGGCGAAGACGATCTTCGAGGGAGGCGCCGCGCTCATCGCGCACCTGGCGGGAACGCGCACCCTGCTTTTCCAGGAGCAGCGGCCGACGGCTCCGGGGGCCCTGTCGGCGGCGGGCAAGGGGTTCGAGGCGTTCGTGTTCATCCGGGAAGCCATCGACGCGGAGAAGGAATCCGCCCGGCTCACGCGGGACAAGGAGAAGGCTGCCGGCGACATCCGCCGCATCAAGGAGAAGCTGTCCAACGCATCATTCGTCGAGCGGGCGCCGAAGGAGGTCGTCGACCGGGAGCGGGAGAAGCTGGAGGAGATCGCACGGCTGATCGACAAGATCGACGGCTACCTCCGCATGCTGGGGAATTGAGCGTCCCGCGCCAGGGCGAGCTCGCGGCCGGCCTCGCCGCCCTGTACCGCCGGTACAACCGCGCCTCCTTCATCCACCCCGACCCGTTGGAGATCGTCCGCGAGCACGAGGATCCGTGCGACCAGGAGATCGTGGGGCTGGTCTCCGCGTGCCTCGCGTACGGAAGGGTGGCCCAGATACTGGCGAGCGTCCGCCGCGCGCTCAGCGCGCTTGCCGGGCCGGATCGTGGCGCCGCCGCCGTCACGCCGCGCGCGACATTGCTCGCCGCATCGGATGCCGTCCTCCGCAGGCGTTTCGCGGGCTTCCGGCATCGCTTCACGACGGGCGACGAAATGGCCGCGCTCCTCATCGGCATGCGCCGGGCGATCCGCGCGCACGGCAGCCTGGAGGCGCTCTTTCGGGCCGGCATCGCGCCGGACGACGGCACGACCGTGCCCGCGCTCTCACGATTCGTGTCGCTGCTGAGGGGCTACGCGGGCGGCGCGGATGCCTGCGCAAGTCTCCTCTCCTCCCCCGGGGACGGCAGCGCGTGCAAACGGCTGAACCTGTATCTCCGCTGGATGGTGCGCCGCGACGCGGTGGATCCCGGTCCCTGGACGACGGTCTCGCGGTCCCTGCTCGTGGTTCCGCTGGATACGCACATGTTCCGTCTTGCCCGCGCGCTCGGACTGACCCGGCGCAAGCAGCCGAATCTGATAACGGCGTTGGAGGTCACCGCCGGGTTCGCGGTCGTGAGCCCCCGGGACCCCGTGCGCTACGATTTCGCCCTCACGCGCCTGGGCATCAACCCCGCCTGCACGGACGACGACATCCGCCGCCTCCTCGCGCGCGGGTGAACGTCCGCGCCGACTCCTCCCGGGGGGCTTGACATTTTACTTCGATATAGTAATTTACTCTATCAAACCATTCGGAGGCTCGAACGATGGAAAAAGAAGCCCTCGCGGCGCTCGCCCTCGACATCATGGGCAGGGCCGACATGCTGACGCTCGCCACGGCGGGCGGTGATCCCTATCCCCACGTCCGGGCCCTCTTCAACCTGCGCGACGCGAAGCGCTTCCCGGCTCTTGCGGCGTGGCAGGCGGACAAGGGTCTTTCGGTCTACCTCGGCACGAACACGTCCTCCCTCAAGATGCACGAAGTGGAGGCGGCCCCCTGGGTCAGCGTCTACTACATGATTTCCGCCGAGTTCAAGGGCATCTGCCTCAGCGGCCGCGCGGTCCCTGACGCCGCGGCCCGTGCGGCGCTCTGGGTCGACGGCTGGGAAATGTACTATCCGGCCGGCAGGGATGATCCTGACTTCTCCGTGCTGAGGGTCGATCCGATCCGCGCGCGCGGCTGGAACGCCGCGGCGGCCTTCGACCTCCCGTTGTGAGCCATTCGCCGGAAAGGTCCGTGCCCTCCTCTGCCGGAGGCTATCTTGTCGCCAAGGCGCACCAGATCGGCGGCAGGGTCTTCGCCCGGCTTCTCAAGGAGGAGGACGGGAAAGCGATAAACCCGGCCCAGGGCCGCATCCTCTTCGCCCTGTGGAAAAGGGGCGGTATGAGCGCCACCGCGCTGTCGCGGGAGACGGCCCTGGAGCCCTCGACGCTCACGAGCATGATCGACAGGCTGGAGGCGACTGGCCTGGTCAGGCGGACCCCTTCAGCGGGTGACCGCAGGGCCCTCGTCATCTCGTGCACGAAGGCAGGGGACGAAATGGAAGCGCGCTACGCGGCCGTCTCCGCGCGGATGGTCGCCCTCTTCTACAAGGGCTTCGGAAGGGCGGAAATCGTGGCGTTCGAAAAATCCCTCGGCAAAATCGTCGCGAACCTGGAGGAGGCGGAGCGCGCCTGAACAGGCGCCGCGGCCCGCGGAAGACCGCAACCATCCGGGCGCGCGCGATTATCTCGACCAGATCGCGGCGCTGGGGGAGGCGGCCCTCCATCGGCTGAAGCGCTTCGTCGAGGTCGACAGCCCCTAATGGCCGCTCCCCGGCTGCATGACCCCATTATAGAGGTCGGGCCGGGGCGCCCCGTCCACGACGAGCCAGGCGCTGAGCCCCCGCTCTTCACCTCGCGCCATGGGCCCGACCGGGTTCACCCTTGCGCGCGACGCGGCGCCGCCGAGCCGGGTGAGCTGCTCGCTCACCGTCCAGAGCCGCTCCACAACCGCGTCGTCCTTCGCGGCCGGGGGCGGCTCGATGGGCTTCTTCCTGTCAAAGTATTTCCCGGTCACGCCGGCGACCTCGGGAGAGGTGGCAAGATAGATCTCGGTTTCCGCGCCTTTCTCCGGCGGGAGCGCGAAGGACAATCGCTGGATGATGCGCAGCAAGACTCCGAAGAATCGGCCGTTATTCATGCCGAACCCCGTGGCGACGAATCCAGGATGCAGCGCGTTCGCCGTCACGCCGGTCCCCTGCAGGCGCCGGGACAATCCCGCCGTGAAAAGGATATTCGCCAGCTTGGACTGGGAGTACGCCCGCATGCCGGCATAGGCATGCTCACCCTGCAGGTCGTCGAAGTTGATGACGCCGCCGCGCGCGGCCATCGATGCGACGTTGACGATGCGGGAGGGAGAACTTGCTTTCAGCACGTCGAGCAGCAGGTTGGTGAGGAGAAAGGGACCGAGGTGATTGGTGGCAAAGGTCGTCTCCAGCCCGTCCACGGTCGTCCCGCGTTTCCAGTTGAGCGCGCCGGCGTTGTTCACAAGGACGTCGAGGCGCGTGTAGGTCTTCTTGAACGCATCCGTGAACCCACGGATCGATTCCTGGGACGACAGGTCGAGCTTCATGGAGACGACCGATGTCGCGCCGGACCGCGCCTTGATCTCCTCCACGGTCGTCTCGCCCCGGTCCAGATCCCGGACCGCGACGATCACCGTCATTTCCGCCGCCGCAAGCGCGTGCGCCGTCACCTTGCCGATGCCGCTCGTCGCGCCCGTGACGATGGCGACTTGCTTTTCACTCATCAACGTCCTCCTGGCCTACAATATACAAAATCCCCGCGCGGTGGCCGCGCGTGCCCGCGCGTGGCGACATTGAGGTCGAGAGGAGTCCCCATGACGGACGGACGATTCGCGCCGGTGACCGATTCGATTGTCCAGGAGCTCTGCACGATCTGCGGCGAGGCTAATGTGATTCACGGCGACGCGGCCCAACTGAGCCGTTATTCCCGCGACCAGGTGGCGGAGAGGCACTTCCACGTTTCACCCGACGTCGTGGTGATGCCCGGCAGCACGGCCGAGGTCCAGGCGATCGTCCGGTTGGCAAACCGCGAGCTGATTTCCGTCACGCCGCGCGGCGCCGGCAGCGGGCTGTCGGGTGGGGCAATTCCCGTCCGGGGCGGGATATGTCTTTCGATGGAGAGAATGAACCGCATCCTCGAGGTGGACACCGCGAACCTCTTTGCCGTGGTGGAACCGGGCGTCGTGACAAACAGACTCGATGAAGCCCTCAAACCGCTGGGGCTTTTCTTTGCCGGTTACCCCATGAGCGAGGAGATCTGCACGATCGGCGGGAACGTCGCGCACAATGCGGGCGGCGGCAGGGCCATCAAGTACGGAGTGACGAAGCGCTACATCACCGGGCTCGAAGTAGTGACCGCAACGGGAGAGATCCTCACCCTGGGCGGCAAGCGGGTCAAGGACGTCACCGGCTACGACTTGATCGGTCTGCTGGTGGGATCGGAAGGCACGCTGGGGGTTTTCACGCGGATAACGATCCGCTTGCTGCCCCGACCCCGGTACCGCCGGTCGCTGCTCGTCCTGTTCGACGGCGTGCGCCCGGCCATCGAGACCGTGCCGGCGATCGCCATCGGCGGGCGCATGGTCCCCGCATCGATCGAGTTCATGGACCGCATCAGCTTCCAGGAGGCGTGCCGGAGCCTCAAGGAGAGCCTCCCCTACCAGAGCGCCGGCGCGGCGATGCTGTTGGAGTGCGACGGCTCCTACGAGACGCAGGTCGGGGAGGAGTCGGCGCTGATGGAGTCCGTCTGCCGCGCGAAAAAGCCGATCGAGGTCCTTGTGGCGGAGACGGAAGCGGAATCGAACCGCTACTGGAAGATCCGCAAACAGGTGCCGTGGACCCTGAAGGCGCTCGCCACGCACAGCTCCGTGGAAGACATCGTGGTGCCCGTCAGCGAGATCCCCGCGATAATCGAAAGGATCATCGAGCTGGAGAAGGAATACGCCCTGAGGATCCCCGTGTTCGGCCACGCGGGAGACGGAAACCTCCACGCCACGCCTCTGAAGGACCCCGAGTCGACCGAGGCGCATTGGCACGAGCTGATCCCCCGGCTCCTCGCGGAGCTCTACCGGGAAACCGCCGCCCTCGGCGGCACCATCAGCGGCGAGCACGGCATCGGCAGCAAGCGGCGGCAATTCCTCCCCCTTGTGATGGCGGCCGGGCAGATCGACCTTTTGCGGAAAATCAAGACGGCGATGGATCCGAACGGCATCCTCAATCCGGGAAAAATCTTCGACCCCGCGTAGATATCCAGCCGCGATCGACCTTCCTCAACGGGATTGCCGCGCCGCGCGCCACTCCTGGAGCACCTGCTTGTGGTCGAAAGCGAAAGCGAGCTGGTCGATCTCGTCGAGAGAAATGACGCGCACGTCTGCCGCGTCGTCTCCTGCCTTCGGAGTCCCCTGCGCGCGGGCGGAGAAGACCGTCGTGATGGTTTGGAAACGCGGGTCCCGCGACGGATCGGAATAGGTATGGAACTGCCGCAGATCCTGCAGCGCGAGTCCCGTTTCCTCTCTCGCCTCGCGGCACACCGCGTGCTCGAGGCTTTCGCCATAGTCAACGAATCCGCCCGGCAGGGCGAAGCCCAGCGGCGGGTTGCTCCTCTTCACGACAACGATTCCGTGCGGGAGCTCGATGATGGCGTCCACGGTCACGAAGGGTCCCCAGATCAGCACGTCCAGGAGGTGCCGCAGGTAGCCGTTCACTGTCCGGGAGAATGGCTCCCATGCATCAGCCGTCTCGCAGCACAGCACGATCCGCCGGGTGCGGGAGGTGCCGGCGCGCGCGACACGGATCGCTTCCTGCACGGCGATCTTGCCGGCGGTGACGGCCGACATGCCGCCCTGGACGCCGAAGGCAGGCAGCGCGATGGATGCGGCGCCCCTCCCCTGCGCCTCCGCAATGGCCGCGGCGCAGGCGGCGCGCACCGACGACTCGTCCGGCTGGATGCGCTTCGGGTGCGAGGCCGCGTCCTCCCGGACGAATGCCGCCGCGCCCGCCTCAGCCGGCGCGCAGTGCTTTGCCTCTATCTCGACGCCACGGACGTTCACCTGCTGCCCCCTTCCTGCGCCGACGATTCAGCGGCGATACGCGCGAAGCACTTTCCTCACCGCCGCGACGCAGACCTCAGCATGCGACTTCTCCCACGTCGGGTGCAATGGGAGCACCACGGTCCTTGCGCGGACCGCTTCCGCGTTGCGGCACCGGCACGCCGCGCGCTCCCGGAAGACCGGCTCGTCGTAACACTCAGGCCAGGGGGTGCCGCACTCGGGGATGCCTTCCGCGGCAAGAGCCTGCCGTATCTCCTCGACGTCGCATGACAGTTTCTCCCGATCGAGCTGCAGGGGATATTTCCAGTAGGCGTTGCGCCGCTCGGGAGTGTTGAGCGGCAATGCAACGACGCCGGGGAGCTGCCCGAAGGCATGGTCGTAGAGCTTCGCGTAGCCGCGCCGCCTCTGGAGGTTCCACGCGTCCAGCCGCGCGAGCTCGTTCGTTGCGATGATCGCCTGCATCTCGGTAAGGCGGTAGTTGAATCCCACGCGCACGTGCGCCGCCCTGCCCTGCCCCTCCTGCTCGCGGCCGTAGTCGCGCAGGGTGCGGCACGCGCGGGCGACCTTCTCGTCGCCCGTCACCACCATGCCTCCTTCGCCGCCCGCCGTCACGTGCTTGCCCTGGGAGAAGCTGAAGCATCCGGCGTCGGCCAGGGTCCCGGCCTTCCTTCCGCCGAGCTCCCCGCCGACGCACTGCGCGCAATCCTCCACGACAGAAAGCCCGAGGCGGCGCGCCGCCGCCACGATCTTTTCCATGTCGCAGACGATGCCGTAGAGGTGCACGGCGATCAGCGCGCGGCTGCGCGGGGTGACGAGCGGCTCAATGGCGCGCGGGTCGAGCGTCTGGTCGGAGGCGACGTCGCAGAAGACCGGTACGGCCCCGGCGTGCAGGACGGCGAGCGCCGTGGAGGCGAAGGTGTGCGACGGGAGGATCACCTCGTCGCCCGGGCCGACGTCCAGCGCGAGCAGCGCCATGTGCAGCGCGGCCGTGCAGCTGGAGCAGGAAACGGCAAAGGGGGCGCCGATCCATTCTGCCCAGCGGGTTTCCAGCTCCGCGCAGCGCGGGCCCGACCATGACGCGACCCGGCCCGTCTTCAGCGGCTCCAGGATGTCGTGGAGCGTCCGTTCGGAGAACAAGGGCCATGGGGGGAACGGCTCGCGCGCCGTCTTCTCCCCGCCATGGAGGGCCAGCTCGCTGCGCATGGTCACCTCCGTAGACCTGTCGCTCCCTTCCGCTCCCGGCGGAGTGGGCGACGTTGGATGTCGAGGGGCGCCGCGTGCACGCAAATGCGGCCGGGTACAGTGGCCGCAATGCACGAAAGGCGCCCGTTGTCGGGGCGTTTGTCTCAAGCCTGGCGCCCCAAAACAAGAAGGGCCGACGCGCGGTCGGCCCTGTCATGTTTTTTTCAGCCCGAAGCTGATCTCCACCACACGTAATGGGTGGTCTGCAGCTCCCGCTCCGACGGCATCGGGTAGTACAGCATGCCCTTGGCATCACCAAGGAAGAAACCGTCCTCCACCAGGCGGTAGGGGAAGTCGATCGGCGCCATGCGGTCCACGGTCTTCGTACCCTTGTGGGGGTCTTTCTTCAACTCCGTGATGCAGGATCTCAGGTGCTCGATGTTCTGGTACGGCAGGTCGCGCACGCTGCCCGTCTCAGGGTTCTCCGCGAGCTCGCCGAGCCGCAGCCCCGTGAAAAGGATCTTCGGTACGTGGATGCTGCGCTTGCTGTCGGTCATGAACGCGCAGAAGGCATGTGGATCGAGGCTGCTCACGACGCGCGGCGCGACGGGGCAGATCTCCTGGTAGAGGCGGAAGCCATGGGGGAATTTCGGAAGCTCCTTCGAGGGGGCAATCTCCAGAACGCGGCCGTCGCGCGTGGAGAGGTAGAGATTGCCGATTGCACTCAGCGGCACGTGCTCCAGCACGCGGTACACGGAGAGATAGACGGAGTGCTTCGGCTCACCGTTGGCATGGGGGACGCAGCGGGTGTCGATCTCGGACATCGGGAAGTAGTCGCTGGAGAAGCCGCGGTCGACGTTGAAGAACTGCGCCTGCCCACGGGACTTCTTCTCCATGCCGACGGCATAGTAGGCCCCGAAGTCCAGCGGTGTCAGCATCGATGCAATCAGCGCCTCGGGAATCGTCGATAGATACAGATGGACTGCCATATGTACCTCCCGGACCGATAATACCGCGGCTTGGTGCTGAAAGCAATGAGAATGCGGCTGGAGGAGGCGGCAGCGTCAGGAAAACTTGTCGAAGAAAACAAGCTCCCTGTCCAGACCGCGCGAGACCAGCGCGCCGATTGAAGCATCGATCAGGCCGGGGCCTCCGCAGAGATAGGCTTCGTAGTGATCGAGGATCGGCAGGAGTCGGGCCAGGGCCGCGGGCATGCCTCCGATCTCTCCGGTCCACGCATCGGCGGGCTTCGGATGGGAGAGGATGGGAATGAATCGGAATCCGGGCAGCCGGGCCGCAAGCTGCTCCATGTCGGCGCGGTAGACAAGGTCCGCGGCCGTGCGCGCGGAGTAGAAGAATGTCACCGGCCTTTCGACGCCCCGTTCGGCGAGATCCAGGAGCATCGCGCGCACGGGGGCGATGCCGGAGCCGCCGGCGACGAAAAGCAGCGCACGGCTGCCCGGACGAACGATAAAGCCGCCGAACGGGCCGTTGATGGTGACGGCATCACCCGTCGCCAGCCGCTCGAAGACGTAGGGCGTGCACGCGCCGCCCGCAACAAGCGCGACGAGCAGCATCAACCGCTGCGGGCACGAGGGTGCGGAGGCGACGGAATAGGCCCGATAGACGGGCTGCGCATTGCGCTCCGTTCCGGGAAGAATGAACTGGACGTACTGGCCGGCGACGAACGGCATTCCCGCCGCGTCGTCGAGATCGAGGTCCACCTCGCGGAGGCCGGGGGCCGGATCGCGGATCGCCCTCACGCGACAGGGGTACTGGCGCGCGTGGAGGTAGCCGGCCGGGAGCTGCACGTGCAGCTCCCGGTATCCCTTCGTCTGGCAGGCAAGGTGCACGCCGCGTGCCATCTCTTCGGCGGACAGGATGACGTGCTCTTCCGCGGCATGGGCATCCGCGCCGGAGGTGATGCGGACCCTGCACTGTCCACAGCTCGCCCGGCCCCCGCAGGCCGAAGGCATGAAAATGCGCTCCGCCATGAGGTTGAAGAGAAGGGGGCGCCCGCGGGGGGCGTTGATGACGCGCTCGCCGTCATTCACGACGATGCGTGCCGTTTCTTCGGCGTCGGGCATGGCATGAAGATAGCCGGCTCCCGGATCGTGGTCAACGCGGCCACTCCTTCCGCTCCTGGCGGAGTTGGTGGCATTCGCGGCCACTCCTTCCGCTCCTGGCGGAGTTGGTGGCATTCGCGGCCACTCCTTCCGCTCCTGGCGGAGTTGGTGGCATTCGCGGCCACCCCTGGTTTGCGGGAGCCAGACGCCCTTGCGCGTCCATCGCCATGGCCAGTTGACCGGCGGCCCGGCCCCAGTACACTGCCGATTCGTCGGAGAACCCTTGCACAACACCGCCATTTCCACATTGCTGTTGAAGATTCTTCTGGTGCCCATGATTGCGCTCTGGGCCTTTCATCTCTACCAGCGGCGCTTCAAGGACGCGGCGGTGCGGAAAAGGATCGCCACCCTTTCCCTGACGGTGATTGTGATCGGAGGCTGGCTCGCCTCCTGGCTCTTCTCCACGAAGGGGATCGACGACATCTACCTGATCGGCGTCGCGGCGCTGGCGGTGACGATCATGGTCTGGCAGAGAAAGCTCATCCTGCCCTACCGGCTGCACTGCGTCCGCTGCGGGACGTTGCTGCCGCTCACGCGCGTTCTCAACCATGATTCGAATACCTGCGAGGCCTGCGAGTCTCGGGGAAAAGAAGGAGTGCCCTCATGACGAAGAACCGCAAACTGTCCATGCCGTTCTGGTGCGTTGCAAACCCCGTGGGAGATCCGTTCGGCCCGGCGGTCATGGACCGCATGTCGTCCGTGGAAATCTGCGACCTTCTCTGCAAGGCGCGGGGCGAGAAGCTCATCGACTTCACCTCCGCCCATGACGATGACCTCGTCGCCTGGGACCCGCACCACCTGGAGGACGACCTGGATCCCTCGAGCCCCGCGTCCCAGACGCTGCGCACCATCAAGGAGAAGATGGACGCCGCCGAGCTGAAGATGGCCATGGTGACCTGCAGCCTCCACAACAACGTGGTCTTCAGGAACGGCGGTCTCACGAACCCCAATCCCGAGATCCGCCTGCTCGCCGCGCGCAAGGTCATGCGGACCATCCGGATCGGCAACTTCTTCGGCGCCGACTACCTCACCTACTGGGTCGCGCGGGACGGCTTCGAGTGCCAGTTCTCGGTTCCCTGGGAGCGCACTTACAAGTACCTGATCGAAGGCCTCAATCTTGCCGAGCGCTACGCGAAGGAGCTGAACGGCACGCTCCGGCACGGCACCATCGAACCGAAGCCGAACGAGCCGCGCGGGGAGATGTACATCCCCACGACGGGACACGCGCTGGGCCTGATCGCCATGCTGAATGACCCGTCGTTCTGGGGCGTGAATCCCGAGGTTCTCCAGCACGAGGGCATGACCGGTCTCACCGCCGAGGTGGCCGTGGCGATGGCGGTGCACGCGCAGAAGCTCTTTTTCCTCCACGTCGGCAACCAGAAGCCGGGCCAGTTCGACAATGACCTGCCCTTCCTCGTGGGGATGGACGGCGTGAAGGAGATGGTCGCCGTGCTGTGGCTTCTGGATCGCATGAACTGGCAGGGGCACATCGAATACGACAACCACATCGTGCGCAGCGACACCGCACCCGGCAAGGAGAACGCCACCCGCATCCGCATGGACTTCATCCGCCAGAACGTGGAGAACTACCGCATGGCGGAGAAGAAGGCGCACGAGATCGGCGCGGATCCCGAGTTGTCCAAGCTGATGGCGGCGCTCTGGGAGAAAGAGCCCGTCATCGCGAAGGCCCTGGCCCACGGCGATACCGCGGAGATCCTCAAGACCGCGCCGGACTACGACAAGGTCAACGGCACGGGCATCCAGATCGCGCGGCTGGACCAGATGGTGACGCGGAAGCTCATGGGCATGTAGGCGGTCGGGCGCAGAGACCCGAGGGCCGCGATCATGAAGCTCAGAAGAATTCCCCGCGACACCGCGGCCCTTGATTCCACGCTGCCGCTCCTGCTCCCCGGCGGGCGGGAGGGCGCCCTCCTCATCCACGGTTTCACCGGCTCGCCCATGGAGGTCGCGGGGCTTGCGCAGCGCCTCCACGCGGCCGGGCTCACGGTGAGCGTCCCGCGCCTCCCCGGGCACGGCACGCGCGGCGACGACTTCCTCCAGACGGGCTCGCGCGACTGGCTGCGCGCCGCCGTCGATGCATGGGCCGACATGAAGGGGCGCTGCGACACGGTGCACCTCATCGGCCATTCGATGGGCGGGATACTCGCCGTGCTGCTCGCGTCGCATTTTCCCGTCGGGAGGCTTGTGCTTGTCGCTCCCGCCCTGCGCGCGTCGAATCCGCTCCTCGCAATCACCCCGATTCTCGGGCTCTTTGTCCGCAAGGTGCGTTGGCCGGTCACGACGACGCGCAGCGTGACGGATCCCGACACCGCGGTGCTCGCCCGCGAATACTGGGCCTGGAGATTCCCCGGCCGGCTGCGCTCCTTCCTTCGTCTCCAGCGCATGGCCGTCCGCGCGCTCCGCGGCGTGAAAGCCGATACGCTCGTCGTCGTCGGGGGAAAGGACCAGACGGTGCCCGCGTCCGTCGCGGATTTCGTCGAACGGCGCATCGGCTCCCGGACGGTCCGACGCGTCGTGCTCCCGCAGGCGACGCACCAGACGCTTGCCGGCGCGGAAGGGGCGCCCGGTGTGGACGCCATCGTGGGTTTCTTGACATCGCGGGGGGCAACCGATACTGTCCGCGCATGAGTAGGATTGCGGTCATCCCCGGTGACGGGACCGGACCCGAGGTCGTGCGGGAGGGCATGAAGGTCCTCACGGCGGCATCGAAGAAGTTCTCCCTCCCCCTCGCCTTCACGACGTTCGATTGGGGCGGAGCGCGTTACCTGAAGACCGGCGAGACTCTTCCCGATGGCGCCGTGCAGACCCTCCGCGGATACGATGCGATCTACCTCGGCGCCATCGGACACCCCGACGTGAAGCCCGGCATCCTCGAGCAGGGCATCCTGCTGCGGCTGCGTTTCGAGCTCGACCAGTACATCAACCTGCGGCCCGTCCGCCTGTACCCGAACGTGGAAACGCCGCTTGCCGGCAAGGGCCCGAAGGACATCGATTTCGTCATCGTGCGGGAGAACGTCGAAGGTCTCTACACCGGCGCCGGCGGCTTCCTGAAAAAGGGCACGCCGGACGAGGTGGCGATCCAGGAGATGGTCTACACGCGCAAGGGCGTGGAGCGCTGCCTGCGCTTCGCCTTCGAGTTCACGCGGAAACGCAACAGGCGGAAGAAGCTCACCATGGCGGGAAAAACCAATGTCCTCACCTACGTGCAAGATCTGTGGTACCGCACCTTCATGGAGCTCGCGAAAGAGTATCCCGACGTGACGACCGACTACGCGCACATCGACGCCACCACCATGTGGATGGTGAAGAACCCCGAATGGTTCGACGTGATCGTCACGGAAAACATGTTCGGCGACATCATCACCGACCTCGGCGCCATCATCCAGGGCGGCATGGGCGTGGCCGCGGGAGGAAATCTCAACCCGCAGGGCGTCTCCATGTTCGAGCCCATCGGCGGATCGGCGCCGAAGTACACGGGCCAGGACGTCATCAACCCGGTGGCGTCCATCCTTGCCGGCGCCATGATGCTGGAGCAGCTCGGCCACGCCGCGGCCGCGGAGGCCGTGGAGAAGTCGACCGTCGCCGTGATCGGCAGGATGAAAAGCCAGGCGGCGGGCAAGATGGGATACTCCACGAGCCAGATCGGCGACATGGTCGCCGCCGGCCTGTAGAACGGGCTCCCCTACCGGAACAGACCCTGCGTCTTCTCGTACATCGCGACGTTCTCGATGTAGTCGGGGCTGTCGATGAACTGGTCGATGGCCCCGATGCGGATGGAGATCGCGCGAAGCTCCTCTGACGAGATGGAGGAAAGCAGCGCATTGGCGAAACGATCCGCCTGGATCACCTGGTAGGGGCGGGCGAAGAACTGACGCGGCGCGGGATCAATGGGACCCGTGATTCCCCGCTCATTCTGCATTTCCGCAAGCGTCCGATACGCCGCTGACAGGCTTTCCTCGATCTCCCCGTAATCCTTTGCCTGGAGCGCCCGTGAGAGAAGGGGTGAAAGCGCGCTGCTGCCGCGGAGCCGGGCGAACGCGCTGCCCAGCCACTTTTCGTACGGCGCATACGTCTTTTCCAGCAGGAAGCAGAGCTTCATACAGTCCCGCACGATGCGCGCCGTCACGAGGCGCATGCCGATGGCGTCACCCGCCTCCGCGCACCGGCCGACGAATGATTCCTGCTGCGCGATCCTGCGCCACTGGCAGGCGAGCTTGTAGACCCAGACGTCGCGGGGGCAGTCGCCGAGTGCCGCGCGGAAGGCGGCGAGCTCCCCGCGCGGGTCATGGAAGACGGCGCCTGCCGTGAGCTCCAGCAGCCTCTCATCGGGGAGCACGAGCCAGTCCGTCGGCGCAAGCGGCGTGCGGAGGTCCCTGCCCAGGTAGCGGCGAAGGTAGTCGTCGATCGTTGTAATCTCGATGAGGTGCGATGCCCCACCGGGGTCGGGCATCTGCGTTCCGTTGTCGAGTGGGTCTGGTTCCGAGAAGCCTGCCGCGTACCCGTGGAAGACGTGCGGCAGACCGTTGCGGAGCGCCTCGTCGAGCGGGCCGGCGCAGGCAGCGGCGATGTCAGCGGAGAGGAATACCTGGAAGCGCGGTCCCCAGTTGTGATCCGTCGATCGCTCCGAGTCGTAGCCCAGGACATCGGAGCCGTACCCGATGAGCGCGGCCGCGTAGGAAGCGGATGGGACGATGCCTTCTATGACCGGGCGGGCCGCCTCATCGTAGAGCATTCTCCCAAGGGCAAGCCCCGGGATGAACGGCCTGCCGCTCATGCCTCACGCGCCGGGAAACTCGACAGTGGCGAAGTAATCGTCAATGGTTTCCGCGCGTCGAATCTGTCTCACCGAGCCGTCGGGCGCAAGGAGAAGCTCGGCGGATCGCAGCTTGCCGTTGTAGTTGAAACCCATCGCGTGCCCATGCGCACCGGTGTCGTGGATCACGACCAGATCGCCCTCTTCGATCCGGGGCAGCATCCGATCGATGGCGAACTTGTCGTTGTTCTCGCAGAGGGAGCCCGTCACGTCGTACGTGTGGTCCGCCGAGGCCTTGTCCTTGCCGACCACCGTGATGTGATGGTAGGCGCCGTAGATCGCGGGCCGCATGAGATTGGCCATGCACGCGTCCACGCCGACGAAATCCTTGTACGTGTGCTTCAGATGGAGCACCCGCGTCACCAGCCACCCGTAGGGACCCATGATCGCGCGTCCGCTCTCCATGCACAGGCGAAGGGGATGGAGCCCCCGACCCCGGATCATTTCATCATAGACTGCCTGCACGCCCTTGCCGAGCGCCTGCCAGTCGATCGCTGTCTGCTCGGGCTTGTATGGGATGCCGAAACCGCCGCCCAGATTCACGAACTCGATGCGTATCCCGACCTCCCGCGTGATCTCGGCGACCAGATCGAAGAGCAGGCGCGCCGTTTCCAGGTGGTAGTCGAGTGAGAGCTCGTTGGAAGCGATCATGGCGTGGAGGCCGAACCGCTTCACACCCCTGTCGCGCGCAATGGCGTAGCCAGTCATGAGCTGATCGCGGGTGAAGCCGTATTTCGCCTGCTCGGGCGCGCCGATGATGGCGTTGCCTTCCCGCAGCGGGCCGGGGTTGTAGCGGAAGGAAAGGAGGTCCGGCAGACCCGCGTGCTTCTGCAGAAAGTCGATGTGGGTGATGTCGTCGAGGTTGATGATCGCGCCGAGCTTCTTCGCCTTCACGTACTCGGCCGAAGGGGTGTCGTTGGAGGTGAACATGATTCTTTCGCCCGTGAGACCGAGCTTTTCGCACAAGACCAGCTCGGGCATCGAGCTGCAATCCGCGCCGAAGCCCTCCTCCATCATGATGCGCACGATATGCGGGTTCGGGCAGGCCTTGACGGCAAAGTGCTCGCGGAAACCTTCCGCCCATGAGAAGGCGGCCTTCAAGGCACGCGCGTTCGCCCGGATGCCCTTCTCATCGTAGATGTGAAATGGCGTTGGGTGCGCGCGGACAATCTCTTCCAGCCTGCTGCGCGTGAAAGGAAGCAGCTTGTCGGGCATGAAATCCTCCCTGCACGAGTGTAGCCAGCGTCGCGCGGCATGTCCACTCCGTGATGGCGGGAAGGGGAGAAGCATGATAGACTGGCGCCGCGCTTTCTTCTCGCCGCCAACAGACACATGAAGCGTTTCAGCGCAGAGATTCCCGACCCCGAGCCTCCTTCTCTCTCTGCCATGGCCCCTTCCATGGTCCGACCGTATGCCGCGCTCGGCGTGAGCATGGCGGTCGTCTCATCGGCGGCGATCCTCATCTCGCTCGCCCGCGCACAGGGCGTGCCCGCGCTTTCCATCGCCGCGCTGCGGATGGGCCTCGCGGCCCTTGTCTTCCTGCCCGTCGCGGTCGTGCGCTGCCGACGGGAAGTGCGGTCGCTCGCCGCGGGCGACGTGGTGAAGATCGTCTGCGCGGGCATCCTGCTCGCGCTGCACTTTGCGTTCTGGATCAGCTCCTTCGATTACACCTCGGTGATGAGCTCGGTGGTCTTCGTGAGCACGAACCCGCTCTTCGTGGCACTTGCCTCCGTCCTGCTCCTGAAGGAAAAGATCGGGCGCGCCACGGCGATCGGCATCGTCGTGGCGGTGGCGGGGGGCGCGGTCGTCGGGCTTGCGGACGTAAGCCAGGCAGGGCACGGATCGCTGCGCGGAGACCTCCTGTCCCTGGCGGGCGCGATTGCGGCGTCGGGCTACCTGCTCCTTGGGCGCAGCGTGCGCCGGCGCGTCTCCCTGACGCTCTACGTCGGGATCGCCTACACGACCGCCGCCCTGGCGCTCATGGCCGCCGTCGCCGTCACGCGCGCCGGCCTGGCAGGCTATCCGCCGCAAGGCTACCTGTGGGTGGCGCTCCTCGCGCTCGGGCCCCAGCTCCTCGGTCACACGTCGTACAACTGGGCCCTGAAGTACGTCACGGCCACCCTCGTCACCATCACGCTCCTGGCGGAGCCCATCGGGGCGACGCTTCTCGCGATACCGATTCTCGGTCAGGTACCCACGCCGCTGCGCGTCGGCGGCGGCGCGCTCATCCTTGCCGGCATCTTCATCTCGGCGCGGAGCGAGGCGCGCCGGCGCATCCAAGGGAGGAATGCCGGATGAGAAAAACGGCGGCCGCCACGCCCTGCGCTCCGCGCCGATCTACCCGGCGATGACCCCGCCGGCGACAAGGATGTCGTCGTCATAGAAGACCGCCCACTGGCCGCGGGCAATGGCGCGCTGCGGCTCATCGAACAGGACGCGCGCCCGGCCGCCCGGCAGCGCGGTGACCTCCGCGCGCGCCGCGGGGCCCTTGGAGCGTATCTTCACCTCCAGACGCAGCGGCGCGGCGGGTTCCGCAACGGCAGCCCAGTTCATTCGCGCCGCCGTGAGCTCACGGCTGTACAGGCTTGCGTCGGGTCCCGCAACAACGGTGTTCGTTGCGGCATCAAGCCGGGTCACGTAAAGCGGTTCCCCGCCGCCGACGCCCAGCCCCCGGCGCTGCCCGACGGTATATCCCCAGATCCCCTTGTGCGCGCCGATGACCCGGCCTTCAAGGTCGGTGATGTCGCCATCCTTCTCCGGGGCATTCACCACCGCCCGGTAGCCGCCCGCGGCAAAGTCCTGGCTCTCGGGACGGTCGTGATTGGCAAGACCCGCCTCCCGCGCGAGGCTCCTCACGTACGGCTTGCCGAGCTCTCCGAGGGGAAAGACGACCCGCGAAAGCTGGGTCTGGTCGAGCATGCAGAGGAAGTAGGACTGGTCCTTGGAGGGATCCGCCGCGACGCGGATCGCGTAGCGTCCCGCTTCTTCCATGCGGACGATGCGGGCGTAGTGACCCGTGGCAAAGAAGTCGAAGTCGATGCCGAGGCTGGACGGCAGCTTCTGGAGGAGCATGCCGAACTTCACGCGCTGGTTGCAGAGCACGCAGGGGTTGGGGGTGCGGCCCGCCAGGTATTCATCGCGGGTATAATCGAGGACGAGCGATTTGTAGTCCTCGCGCAGGTCCACGATCGAATGCGGGATGCCGAGCGCTGCGCAGACCCGCGCCGCCTCGTCGATGTCCCCCTGTTCGCCGGGGCCGTAGCAGGAATCTGGCACGGGACCGTCGGCGGCCTTGCCCGAGTAGATGCTCATCGTGACGCCGCGCACGTCGTGCCCGGCGTCGCGCAAGAGAAGGGCGGCGACGGACGAGTCGACGCCGCCGCTCATGCCCACGACAACGCGCTTCTTCACCGCGCGGTCCTCCTCAGATCACGTAGTTCCCCGTCGGCTCGCCCAGCTCCCGCGCGTCCTGCGCGAGGGCGGCCAGCGTGAAGGAGGAGAGGGAGCGTACGATGTCGTCGCGGAGCTTCTGCCAGACACGGGTGGCCACGCACATCGTGGCCCGTTCGCAGCCGGCGGGGTTCTCCCCGCACTCCCCGACGCTCGCGCCCGCCGCCGGATCCACGCACGGCACCGGGGCGATGCTCCCCTCGATTGCCTCCACCACGTCGCGCACCGTTATATCCCCCGGCGGGCGCGCGAGGGAATAGCCCCCGTGCGCGCCGCGCTGGGAAAGAACGAGCCCCGCCGCCTTCAGCGGGATGATGATCTGACCGAGGTACTTTTCCGATATGCCCTCCTGCCGGGAGATCTCCCGCAGGAGGCTGATGCCATCCCCGTAGCGCAACGCCAGCGCCACCATGAGCCTCACGCCATAGCGGCTGCGGGTCGACATCTGCAGGGACATGCCTCAGAGATCCTCGAAGAGCCAGGTGCTGAGGTACCGCTCGCCGGTGTCGGGGAGAACGACGACGATCAGCTTGCCCGCGTTCTCGGGGCGCTTGGCCACCTGGATCGCTCCCCAGGCCGCGGCCCCCGAGGAGATGCCCACGAGGAGTCCTTCCTCGCGCGCCAGGCGCCGGGCGGTCTTTCCCGCGTCCTCCTCCTCGATCTTCACGACCTCGTCGATCAGCTCGCGCCGGAGCACTGCCGGAATGAACCCCGCGCTGATGCCCTGGATCTTATGCGGCGAGTGCGGGCCGTCCCCGGTGAGCAGAGGCGACTTGAACGGCTCGACGGCGATGATCTTCACGCCGGGCTTCTTCTTCTTGAGAAGCTCCGCGACGCCCGTGATGGTCCCGCCTGTCCCGACGCCACCCACGAAGATATCGATCTTGCCGTCGGTGTCCTTCCAGATCTCCTCCGCCGTCGTCTTGCGGTGCATCTCGGGGTTGGCGGGGTTCTCGAACTGCTGCGGCATGTAGGAGTTCGGTGTCTGTTCCAGGATCTCCTTCACCTTCTCGATGGCGCCCTTCATGCCCTGCGGCGCCGGCGTGAGCACGAGCTCGGCGCCTAGCGCCTTCAACAGCTTCCGGCGCTCGATGCTGAAGCTCTCCGGCATCGCGATGATGCAGCGGTAGCCCTTGACAGCCGCCACGTAGGCGAGCCCGATCCCCGTGTTGCCGCTCGTCGGCTCGACGATGACGCTGCCCTTTTTCAGGAGACCGCGCTTCTCCGCGTCCTCCACCATCGCCAGGGCGATCCTGTCCTTCACGCTCGACAGGGGGTTGCGCGATTCGAGCTTCGCCACGACCTCGGCCTTCGCCCCGTCGGTTACCTTGTTCAGGCGCACGAGGGGCGTGTTGCCGATGAGCTCAAGAATATTCGATTTGATATTCATTTTCCGCATTCTCCTCAGGTCTGTTTCAAAGCCTGATCGATATCGTCCTTGATGTCGTCCACATGTTCAATACCGATGGAAAGACGCACGAGCTCGGGGCTCAAGCCGCCTTCGCGCTGCTGCTCCTCCGAGAGCTGGGAATGCGACGTGCTCGCGGGGTGCAGGGCGAGGCTCTTCGCGTCACCGACATTCGCCAGGTGCGACAGGAGCTTCAGGGAGTTGATGAACTTCTCCCCCGCCGCCTTGCCGCCCTTCGTGCCGAACACGACCATGCCGCCGAACCCGTTTTTCAGGTACTTGCTGGCCACCTTGTAGGTCGGGTCATCGGGCAGACCGGGGTAGCGGACCCAGGAGACCTTCGGGTGCTTCTTCAGCCACTGCGCGATCTCCAGGGCATTGCTGGAATGCCGCGCCATGCGCACGGGAAGGCTCTCCACGCCCTGGATGAAGATCCATGCGTTGTCGGGAGAGATGGCAGATCCGAGGTTGCGCAGGGGCACGGTGCGCAGACGCAGCGCGAAGGCGATGGGTGCAAGCGCGGCCGGAAGGTCATGCGCCCACTTCAAGCCGTGGTAGTTGGGATCGGGATCGTTGAACAGGGAGAACTTCTTGTCCTTCCAGTCGAACTTCCCCGCGTCGGTGACGATGCCGCCTATTGCCGTGCCGTGCCCGCCGATCCACTTTGTCAGCGAGTTGACCACGATGTCGGCGCCGTGCTCGATGGCGCGGAAAAGAACGGGCGTCGTGAATGTCGCGTCCACGATGAGCGGCAGGCCGTGCGCGTGCGCGATTTTCGCCACCGCGGGGATGTCGACGAAGTCCAGGGCAGGGTTGCCGATGGTCTCCACGAAGATCGCACGCGTCTTCGGGGTGATGGCCTTTTCATAGCCGGCAAGGTCGTCGTGCTTCACGAACCTCGTGGTGATGCCGAACTGCGGGAAAATGGCATCGAACATGGTGTAGGTCCCGCCGTAGAGGTTGTTCGCCGACACGATCTCGTCCCCCTGCTTTGCAAGGGTGATGATCGCGTAGTGAATGGCAGCGGTTCCCGATGCCACGGCGACCGAGGCTGCGCCGCCTTCCAGCAAGGTTATTCTCTGCTCCAGCACGTCCTGGGTCGGGTTCATGATGCGGGTGTAGATGTTCCCCAGCTCCTTCAGGGCGAAAAGGTTGGCCGCCCTTTCCGTGCTCGGGAATACGTACGAGCTGGTACGGTGCACGGGCACACCCCGCGCCGTTGTGGTCGGGTCAACGGTCTGACCCCCGTGTACTGCCAAGGTTTCCAGCCTCAGCTTCTTCTCGTCGCTCATTCGGTGCTCCTCTCTCGCTCAGCATTTACTACCATTTCGATAGTAATACTATTGATATTAGCAAAGCCCAAAAATCTTGTCAAGAGACAATTTTACTATTCCTATAGATTAGGTAGTATTACTTTTTCTCAGGCAAAGAAATGGCTTCGTGACAAGGTGAACGGAGGGAGAATGGCGGGCATAAAGAACAATGTCCTTGAAGCGATCGGAGGCACGCCGCTCGTTCGACTCAACAATGTGGGCAAGGGCGTGAACGCGACCCTGCTCGCAAAGGTCGAATACCTGAACCCGGGCGGAAGCGTGAAGGACAGGGTGGCCCTGCAGATGATCGACGTGGCTGAAAGGGAAGGCCTCCTGAAGCCCGGCGGCACGATCATCGAGGCGACGGCGGGCAACACGGGCGTGGGGCTTGCGCTCGTGGCCGCGACGCGCGGCTATCGCTGCATCTTCGTGCTTCCCGACAAGATGAGCGAGGACAAAATCAGCCTCCTGCGCGCCTACGGGGCCGAGGTCGTGATCACCCCCACGTCCGTGGCCCCCGATTCACCCGAAAGCTACAACGGAGTGGCGGACCGGCTGAGCCGCGAGATACCGGGCGCCTTCAGGCCGAACCAGTTCGCCAATCCCCAGAACCCTTTGACGCACTACCGCACGACGGGCCCGGAGATCTGGGAGGATGCAGGCGGAAAGGTCGACGTCTTCGTTGCCGGCATGGGCACGGGAGGGACCATTTCGGGCACGGGACGCTTCCTGAAGGAAAAGAACCCGCGCCTCGTCGTCGTGGGCGCGGACCCCGAGGGGTCGATACTGTCCGGCGACACGCCCCGTCCCTTCAAGGTGGAAGGGATCGGGGAGGACTTCATCCCCCGCACATTCGACCGCCAGGTGGTGGACGAGATGATACGGGTGAGCGACCGCGATTCGTTCAACGCCGCCCGACGCCTGGCGCGCGAGGAAGCGCTGCTCGTCGGGGGCTCGGCGGGAACCGCGCTGGCCGCGGCGCTGCGCTACGCGCAGAGGCTCACGGAGCACAAGACAATTGTCGTTCTCCTGCCCGACACCGGCAGGAACTACCTGTCGAAGATCTTTTCCGATCGCTGGATGCAGGAGAACGGGTTCTGGGAATCGTCGGTGAAGGAGCGAATCACCGTGGGCTCCGTGCTCGGGGCGCGCAAAAGCCTGCCGGCGATCATCTCCGTGTCGCCGCAGGATACGCTGCAGAAAGCAATCGAGCTTTTCCATACGTACAACATCTCGCAGCTTCCCGTGCTGGACGGCAATACCTCGGTCGGCAGCCTCCAGGAATCGACGCTGCTTGCAACGGTTTTCGACGGGGTGAACCCCGGTAATCAGCCCGTCGGCGCGGTCATGGGGAAGCCCCTGCCCACCCTGGACTTCGGCGCGGACATCGGCGAAGCTTACCGCCTGCTCCTGGCCGGCGTGAACGCCGTCATCGCCGCGGAGAACGGCGTTCCCCGGTCCGTGCTCACGCGCATCGACCTGATCGACTACTACACACGGAGGACCGCATGAGACCCGCCACCCGCTACATCCACGAGCAGCAGGAGCCGGACCCCGTCACCGGCGCGGTGACGGTGCCGATCACCATGACCTCGACATTCGAGCAGGACGATGTGGACAAGCCGCGCGGAGGCTGGGAGTACGGCCGGACGGGCAATCCCAGCAGGAAGTCGCTGGAAGGCGCGATCGCCGCGGCGGAGAATGGCGCGTACGGGCTGTGCTTCTCTTCCGGTTCGGCGGCAACGGCGGCGGTGCTGGATCTCCTGAAGCCGGGTGACGAGGTGCTGTCGACGATCGACGTCTACGGCGGCACCTACAGGCTGCTGCGGCGCGTCTATGAGAAGTACGGCATCGTCTCGAAATTCCTCGACGGGCATTCGGTGGACGATTTCAGGAAGAAGATCTCGCCCCGCACGCGGCTCATCTGGCTGGAAAGCCCCACCAATCCGCTTCTCAACATCATCGACATCGCGGCGGTCGCGGCGCTTGAAAGGCGCGCATGACGATCGTCGCAGTGGACAACACCTTCGCAAGCCCCTGGTTCCAGACACCGCTGGACCTCGGCGCGGACGTGGTCGTGCACAGCACCACGAAGTACATCGGCGGCCACAGCGACGTGATCGGCGGCGCGCTCGTCACGAATCGGCGCGATCTCCACGACGCGTGCAAGTTCTACCAGAACGCCGCCGGCGGCGTGCCCTCCCCCTTCGACAGCTTCCTCGTGCAGCGGGGGCTGAAGACTCTCGCGGTGCGCATGGAACGCCACCAGGCAAATGCCTTTGCGGTGGCGGAAGCGCTTGCCGGTCACAAGGCACTGGCGGCGTTGCACTTCCCCGGGCTCGCCTCGCATCCCGGCCACGCGACGGCGCTGCGCCAGATGCGGGGATTCCCCGGCATGGTTTCCATGACGCTCGCCGGCGGAAGGCCGGCCGTGGAGCGGTTCGTGAAGAAGCTGCGCGTCTTCACCTTTGCCGAAAGTCTCGGCGGCGTCGAGTCACTCGCCTGTCACCCTTCGACGATGACCCACGGTGCGATCCCCCCGGCGGAGCGCGAAAGGATCGGCATCACGGAAGGTCTCGTGCGTCTGTCGGTGGGTATCGAGGACGCCGAGGACCTGAAAGAGGACCTGCTGCAGGCGCTGGACTGAGACCGACCTTCCACGTCACGGGGGCGCCATCGGCTTTCTGCCAATGGCCGCCGTGACGGTGCTGAGGAGCTCGTGTGCGAGATAGGGCTTCGGCAAGAGGCCCAGGAACCCGTTCTTCCTGATCTGGCTGACCATACCGGCATCGGCGTACCCGCTGGATGCGAGCGCTGCCGTCTCCGGGGCGATCGCCCGAAGCGCCGTCAGAGTTTCAACCCCCCCCATGCCGCCCCGGATCGTCAGGTCGAGGATGCACAGGTCGTACGGCCGTCGATCCGCAACACCCTGCCGGAAGAGGGCGACTGCCTCCTCGCCGTTGCACGCCGTCGACACCTCGTAGCCGGCGTTGACGAGGGTATGCTTCGTCAGGGTGAGAATCGCTCTCTCATCGTCCATGAGAAGGATGCGGCCGACGCCGGAGACGGCCGGGCCGGGTGGCTGCGCCTCGACTTCCACCTTTCCCTCGCGCAGCGCGGGAAGCCACACGGTGAAGGATGCCCCGCCGCCCGGATTCGACGCCGCCGCGATATGACCGCCGTGATTCTTTACGATCGCGTAGCTCGTGGCGAGCCCCAGCCCCGAGCCCTCCTTCTTCGTGGTGAAGAAGGGGTCGAAGATCCGGCCGATGATCGCCTCCGGGATTCCCGGACCGGTATCGTCGAACCGGATGGCAACGTAGCTGCCCGAAGGCAGCGTGCCGACGCTTTCCTCGGTGAGCGGGCAATTGCGGAGGGTGATGGCGAGGGTTCCGTGATCGCCCATGGCCTGTCGGGAGTTGATGATGATGTTGTTGAAGACCTGGGACAATTGGTTCGCGTCGGCTTCGACCAGGGGCACCCCATCGTCCTCCTCGACCGTGTGGCGAACGTGGGAGCCGCTCAGCGAAAGCGCACAGCTCTCCCGCACGACGTCGGACACCTTGAGCTTCTTGCGGACAGGGGACCCGCCCTTGGAAAAAGCGAGAAGGCGCTGCGTCAGGTCCCGTGCGCGCGTGAAGACTGACATCACGATGGGGAAATGATCCCGCGTCGGGCTCCGGGGGGGCAGATCGTCCTTCAGGAGCTCCAGCCCGACGAACAATCCCGTCAGGAGATTGTTGAAATCATGGGCGATGCCGGCGGCAAAGAGGCTCAAGGATTCGAATCGCTGCGATCTCTGCAGCTCCTCGCGCATGCGCTTTTGCTCCGTGACGTCGATGCAGGACGCCATGATGCAGAGCGTTGCGCCCCCTGGATTGCGTACCCGGTGGGCGGCCAGGTGGACAGTGAAGGCCGTTCCGTCCTTCCGACGCGCGTCCGTCTCGCCCACCCAGTTTCCTTCCCGTCTCATCACGTCGACCAGGCGGGCAACCTCCGCTTCATCCGCGATCAGCGTCCTCACGTCCCTTCCCAGAAGCTCGTCGCCCGCGTATCCCCACATCTCCGCGCACGTGGCGTTCACGTAAGTGAGCCTGCCCGCGAAGTCGATGAGAAGGATGCCACTGATCGCCGAGGCGATGGCAAAATCCTTCACCGCCAGGGCCTTGTTGGCTTCTTCAAGCTCCAGCACCTTCGACTCCAGCCTGCGGATCAGGGTCTGGTTGTATTCCTTCAGATACACGATCTCTTCCGGACTGGCGTCAACCGGGGGAGCGCCCGCGGGCGTCCGGTGTTTTTCCACCGTATCGAGGATGAGCCGCAGCAGGATCCCGGGATCAATCGGCTTCCTGATGAACAGGTCGGCACCCAGGCTCAAGGCAAACTCCTCGTCCCGGGAATCCGTGTACGTGGCGGTGTAGAAGATGAAGAGGATCGAGCGAAGAGTCTCGTCCTTTTTCCACTCCCGGCAAAGGCTGAAGCCATCCATGACGGGCATCAGGATGTCCGAGATGATCAGGTCCGGCGGGCGGCGCCGGGCGCTCTCGAGGGCCTCCCTGCCATTGGCGGCCGTCATCACCTCGAAGCCGTGCGCATGCAGCAGGGTCTGAAGGAGGTAGACGCTCTCGCTCTTGTCGTCAACGATCAACACCATCGGCATTCATTCCCTCCTCTCCCCATCACGGGTCCCCGCAACCGCTGAGATGATCCTTGAGCTGCTGCACAAAGGTTTCCGGATTGATCGGCTTCTCGATGTAGGCGGTCGCCCCGGCCGCGAGGGCGCGCTCACGGTCGCCCGCCATGGCGTACGAGGTGACCGCCACGATGGGGGTTTTCCTCAGCGCTTCCTGCGCGCGCAGCGCGCGGGCGACGTCATACCCGTCCATGAAGGGAAGCTGGATGTCGAGGAGGATCATGTCGGGCAGAATGCGGCAGGCGGATTGAATGCCGTCCTGTCCGTCGCGCGCAGAGACGACGGTGAACCCGTTCTTCTCCAGCAGGAAGCGCATGAGGTAGAGGTTCTGCTCATTGTCCTCGATGATGAGGACCGTTGGATCCGTCATGGCCCCTCCCGCGGCAGCGTGACCGAGAACGTGCTGCCCACCCCGGGCTCGCTCCCCACCTCAATGGAGCCGCCCATGAGATCGAGCAGTCGCTTGCAGATGGACAGTCCCAGGCCGGTACCCTCGTGCGTCCGGGTCAACCCGGTGTCGATCTGCCGGAAGGGCTGGAACAGGGTCGGCAGGTCCTGTCGGGCGATCCCGATCCCCGTGTCACTCACCTCGATGCGGAGATCCCGATCGCCCGCCCGCGCCCGGACCTTCACGCCGCCGTGTTCCGTAAACTTCACGGCATTGCCGAGGAGGTTCATCAGTACCTGTTCCACGCGCCGCTCGTCTCCGCGGAGAACGCGCACCCGGGGATCGATCTCGAGGGAAAGCGCAAGGCCCTTCTTTTCCAGCATCGGCCTGACGGCCTGCGTCACCTTTTCCAGCGAGCGCGACAGGTCGAAGGGCAGAAGGTGCAGGTGCACCTCCCCTGCCTCGATCTTGGAGATGTCCAGCACGTCGTTGATCAGGTCGAGGAGATGATGCGCGCTCGCCTGCACCATGCCCAGCTGCTTCCTCTGCTCGGCCGCGAGCGGCCCGGCAAGACCCTGCAGCAGGATGCCCGTGAAACCGATGATGGAGTTCAGCGGTGTGCGCAGCTCGTGGGACATGGTGGCGAGGAACGCGGACTTCAGCCGGTCGGCGGATTCCGCGGCCTCCTTTGCGGCCAGCAGCTCGCGCGTGCGATCGCCGACCTTTTCCTCCAGCTCCTGCCGCGACTTCTCCACCGCGTCCATGATGCGCGCGCGCTCCTTCTGCGCGCGAAGGGCCTCGATGCCATACGCGATGTTTTCGCCGAGCTTTCCCAGCAGCGCGACCTCCGTCGTGTCGAAAGCGTCGGGCTCGGCGGCATAGATGATCATGACGCCGAAGACGTCGCCTTCCACGATGAGGGGAACGGCGATGGCAGAGGCGAAGTCCCGGGTGGCGAGCACATCGCGCCACACGGCGAAGGCGGGATTGTGCAGGAGGTCGCGCGAGATCGTGGGGGCGCCGTTGCGGATCGCAAGCCCCGCGGTGCCCTGGCCGTACTCGTTGTCCGCCCAGCTCACGTGGATGCGATTAAGGAAGTCCTCTCCCGGCCCGGCAAAGGTGATCGGCGCGACGGTGCAGGCGAGGTCGCGCTCCGCTTTTCCGATCCACGCCATCCGATACCCCGCCGACTCCACCGCGATCCTGCACAGCTCCGTCAGAAGCTTCCCTTCCTCTTTTGCCTGCACGACCAGGCTGTTGCAGAGCGTCAGGAGGCGCAGCGCCCGGTTGGACTGCCGCAGCTCCGCTTCCGTTCGAATCCGCCGCTGGACCTCCCGGGTGCGCGCCCTTCCGGTGCGGAGGGCTTGGAAGAGAAAGAAGCACAAGAGGAGCATAAGGCCGCAGCCCACGGGGAAGTATGCCGTTGCAAGCGGCCGGAAGACCGGCCATCCATGAGCGGGAATCGCCGCAATCTGCCAGCTCCCCGAGGGAAGCGGGACGTCCATGACGATAGGCTTGCCGTCAAAAACCGAATTCCGTCCCCAGAAAGAATCGCCCTGGCCGCCCGTTCCATCCCTTCCCCGGAGCGAGACACTCAGGTCCGCGGGAACAGAATCCAGCCCGCTTGCGTGAATCAGGCCCGGAAAGTCGATGACGGTGGAAAAAAGCCCCCAGTACCTCTGCTCCGTTTCCCTGCCGACCGGTCCGGTCAGGAATATGGGCGTGCGGCTGATGATGCCGATCCCGCCCTGCACGAGATCGACCGGCCCGGCCACCACCATCCTCCTTTCCACGATCGCGCGTACCACCGCGTCCCGCTGGTCCGGCGCATCATCGTAGCGCAGGCCGATGATTCCTTCGTTGCCTTCCCGGGGAAAAACATTTCGTACGACATTGTGCGGGGCGAGCGCGATGTTGCGGATCAGGGGGTTGTGGCTCAATAGCTCGGCGGCCATGGCCTGGAACCGCTGCTCGCTGATGTCTCCCTCGATCTTCACGAGGCTGGGAATCCCCTCGGTGAGATAGATCCCGGCGTACAGCTCGCGGCTCAGATTGCCGCGGATCGTGTCGAGCTCCGCGCCAAGGCGTTCCCGCACGCGATCGACCTCGAATCGGTACTGGAACGAGGAGAACCAGTAGCTGATGCCGCACCCGAGCAGGAAAAGGAGAAAAGGAAGAATGGCGAGATCGAGATTGCGGAGGAATGGCGGTGGGAAGGCTTTTTTTCTTTCTGTCATATGCCGCGCGCCGGGGATCGAACGGCGTGAAGTCTAAACCCGAAGGCCGGATCCGGCAAGGACGGGGTGACACGGAGGGAGGACGGTGGCGGGCGCCGCATCCGCGCCCCTGACGGCCGCTGCCGCGGGAGATACATCGGGCGCCTGATCGCGATAGTATATTCTTTGCAGAAGGAGGCATCCGTGCCAACAGAAACCAGCAATTTGAAAGTCCAGGGCATGACCTGCAAGCATTGCGTGCAGGCAGTGAAGAGCTCGGTGTCCGGAGTCGCCGGCGTGGATACAGTCGAAGTGAGCCTGGAGAAGAATCTCGTCACGGTTGCCTTCGACCCGGGGAAGGCCAGTATCCGGTCCATCACGGCTGCAATCGAAGATGCAGGGTATGCGGTCGCCGACTAGGCAGACGAACGCGCCCAGCCCTGACTCAGGAATCGACGCCCCGGCTTTTGGCGCGCGCGCGTTTCTTGAATGAGCGGTAGTAGAACATGCGCGCAGCCTCTGCGCGCCGGTACAGGAAACAGAGCACGGGCCGGTAGAGGGCGTCCCATGTGCCCCATCGCTCAAAGACGTTTTCGGAAAAGCCGGTCTTGAACTGGTACAGCCCGAACATCGGGTGGTCGGGATCGGGATGGGGAGGCACGCCGTAGAGGTCGTAGGTGACGCAGCCGGCGGCGCGCGCCATCTTGATCGCCTCCCACTGCAGGGCGTAGGTCGGCATGATGTTTCGCTTCTCGCCGGAGG
This sequence comes from uncultured Spirochaetota bacterium, assembly GCA_963781885.1. Classification (GTDB taxonomy): domain Bacteria; phylum Spirochaetota; class Spirochaetia; order SZUA-6; family Fen-1364; genus Fen-1364. Next base: position 485,917 of record CAWAHW010000004.1, read on the forward strand.
AGGCGCCGTAGAGATAGGCGGCCCGCTTCTTCCAGAAGACCACGATATTCCCCGCCAGGAGCGTACCGTCGTGCCGGGCCAGGAACAGCTTCACAACGGGCCGTTCACCGGCGTACTCCATCGACGCGCGCAGGAGCCCCTGGTAGTAGGCGCATGAATGGATGGCGATCCTGTCCCTTCGCGCGGTCTCCTCGTAGATCGCATACCAGGTGCCAAGCTCTTCCGGTGCCGCCTCTCCGACCACGACGCCCTTCTTTTCCGCCAGCCGGATGTTGTAGCGCGTCTTGTGCTTCATGGAAGCGAGGATCCCATCGAGATCGGGCGCGATGTCGACGATGACGGTGCTTGCGGGCTGCATGTCGCTGCCCGCTTTGCGCACGCGCGGCGCGCGCGTCGCTTTCGGCGCCTCCCCCGTCTTGCGCCACGGCAGGTCATAGCGGAGAAAAAGGGTGTTCCGCGGGAGCAGGGGTCGGAGGCCGCGGGCGAGCGCGGAAAGAAATGCCCCGCGCCCTTCGCCGGGATCGAACGAGGGACCGAACGGCACATAGGCCAGCGTGAAAAATCTGGAGAGACGCCGCAGAAGAACGAGCAGGCCGAACGATGACCCCGCGCCCTCGCGCGGGTTGCCCGGTTCGACGCTGAAGGCGGCCGGCGACCAGCCGTGCGCTGACTTGAATTGCCCCCAGAAGCCGGTCTGCAGGAGCTCGTCGTTCGCGTCGAGTGCGGAAAGGGCAACCGGGCGAACGATCACCTCAGCGGCGGGCGCACCGCCTGCATCGCCCCGATCGATTACTTCACCCTGCCCTTCGCGACCTTCGCGGTGACCACCGGCTTTCCGGCGCACTCGAGCGCCGCATCGCCGACGACGACTTTGGAGGCCTCGACGGCGATCGGCATCGTGAAGAACGTGTCGACATCGATCTGTTCCGCGGGCGCGGGGCCTGTCGTGCCGGAGAGCGTGACACGGTCACCCGGTGCGGCGTGGTCGACGAAAAGCACCTCCACGACCTTGCCTTCCGAGCCGGCAAGGAGCATGCCCTGGCTCTCCACGCCGCGCAGGATGGCAGGCTTGAGATTCGCCACCAGGACAACCGTATGTCCGAGCAGCTCCTCGGGCTTGTAGTGCGGCACGAGCCCCGAGACGATGGTCCGCGTGCTGCCGCCCACGTCCACCTTTTCTATGTACAGCTTTTCCGCGTCGGGGTGCCGGTTGATCTCGACGATTTTCGCCGCGCGCAGGTCCACGGTCGTGCGGAAGCGCGCCGCGATCTCGGTGGGGCTGAGCGCGGGGACCGGCGCCGCGCCTTCGGCCGCCTCTTTGCGCTCCTTCTGCGTGCCGGAAAATCTGTCACGAAGAGCGTCGATCTGCTTGTCTTCCAGCCGCGCGAACAGGAGCTCGGGCTTCTCGACATTGCCGATGCCAGCAAATGTTCCCAGCTGGGCCCACGCGATGGGACCTGTGCCGAGCATTTTTGCGATGCGGTCCGCGACAATTGGGATGTAAGGAGCGCAGAGGATGGCCAGGTCGCGCACGAGATACGTGAGATTCCAGATCAGGCTGGCGGTTGCCTCCGGCGTCTCCTTCACGCCCTTCCAGGGGGCGCCATCCTGGAACTTCTTGTTTCCGATCGAGGAGAGGGCAAAAACCTTGTGGAAGGCTTCCCGCAGCTCCACCTTTTCCAGAAGCCCGGCGATTTCCGCCTCGGCCGCTTTCACCTCTTTCCAGAAGGGCTCGTCAGGCGCGCCGTCAGGCAGCTTCCCTCCATAAAATCGCGAGACGAACTGCAGGGTCCGATTGACGAGGTTCCCAAGATTGCCGATCAGCTCGGCATTCACCTTCTCCTGGAAATCGCTCCACGTGAAAAGGGTGTCCGACCTCTCGGGCCTGTTGTAATAGACGTAGAAACGCCAGACGTCCGCGGGGATGCCTGTCTCTTTCGCGTCCGTGCCGAAAACGCCGATCCCCTTGCTCTTGGAGAACTTCCCGCCCTCGTAGTTCAGGTACTCGGTGGAGGACATGTGATGGAGCGTGGTCCAGTCCTCACCGGTCCCCAGGAGGCTGGACGGGAAGATCACCGTGTGAAAGGGGATGTTGTCCTTGCCGATGAACTGGAAGAGCTTCACGTCGCGCGGCGCGTACCACCAGCTTTTCCATTCCGACGTGAGGTCTGCCGTAATGGAGATGTAGCCGATGCACGCGTCGAACCAGACGTAGAAGACCTTGTTGCGGAATCCGTCCAGCGGAACCGGGATGCCCCACTTCAGGTCGCGCGTGATACAGCGCTCCTTCAGGCCGTCGCGCATCCAGGCATTTGTCATCTGGATCGCATTGCGCGACCAGAAACCCTTGTCGGAGGCGGTCTCCATCCACGCGCGCAGCTTCGGGAGTATTGCCACAAGGTCGATGAACAGGTGCTTCGTTTCCCGGATCACCGGCGTCGTGGAGCAGACGCTGCACCGCGGTTCGATGAGCTCCGTCGGGTCCAGCAGCTTGCCGCAGTTCTCACACTGGTCGCCGCGGGCGTCGGTGTAGTTGCAGTGGGGGCAGGTGCCCCGCACGTAGCGGTCCGCCAGGAAGCGCTGGTCTTTCTCGCAATAGAGCTGGTTCAGCGTGCGCTCGTTGATATAGCCGTTGTCATTCAGCTTCGTGAAGATGTGCTGCGTGATCTCGGTGTGCACGGGACCGAGGTGCGGCCGAACTTGTCGAAGGAGATCGTGAACCACTGGTAGATGTCGCGATGGATCGCGTGGTAGCGGTCGCAGAGCTCGCGCGGCGTGACGCCCTCCTCCAGGGCGCGGGTCTCTGTCGCGGTCCCGTATTCATCGGTGCCGCAGATGTAGAGCGTCTCGTAGCCGGCCAGGCGGCAATAGCGCGCGAACACGTCGGCGGAAAGCACCTGGATGAGGTTCCCCAGGTGCGGGATGTTGTTCACGTACGGCAGCGCGGATGTGATCAGACGTCTTTCCATAGGTGCCGCCACTGTACCCGAAGGGTTTGGAGGGGGTCAAGAATGGAAGACTTCCGTGCACGCACTTCCCGTCGCTTGACAGCGGGAATGGCGCAGCCGAAAATGCGGTAAGTCGGGTCCATCCCCACAAAAAGGATTGTGCAATGAAAAGGCTGCTGCCCGCGATTCTTGCCGCGATTGTTCTTCTGTTCGCCGTGCTTCCCGGGGACGTCCATGCTCAGGGGAGAAAGACCGGCGCGATATTCAACGCGACCGCCTACGGACAGGTCCCCTACAAATCGAACCTCGTCCGCGGCCTTTCCTTCCTGCCGGCCCGCGCCTCCGTGAAGCAGTTCGCGCCCTACAGCGGAGACCAGGGAGATTTCGGCACGTGCACGGCGTGGGCGTCCGCATATTCGGCGACCACGATCATTTATGCCAAGCTCAACGGGATCACGGATCGGAGTGCCATCACGCGCAGCGCGTTCTCACCCGGCTTCGCCTTCCGGGCGAGCTTTCCGAGCGACTTTGTCGGCTGTGACAACGGCCAGGCCCTCCCGTACATCCTGCAGTCGATCCAGAAGAACGGCGTACCACTGTTCTCCGATCTCGACGCTCTCTGTCCCAGCACGATACCCGTGGACTCGTTCAGCAAGGCGCGGCCCTTTTCCATCCTCGGCTTCACGCGCATCGGCGCCCCGGAAGACAGCAAGGCGGCAATCGTGGAGAAGGTGAAAAAGACCATCTCGGAAAACAAACCCGTCGTCGTGGGAATGATGATCGACGATGCGCCCGGCAAGGGCCCCTTCGCAACCCTGACGCGGGATTTCATTTGGGTGCCGGACCGCAGCGTGAAGCCGACCATGGGTCATGCAATGACCGTCGTGTCCTATGACGACGCCTATGGCGGAGGTTCCTTCGAGCTGCAGAACAGCTGGAGCAGGAAGTGGGGGAACGACGGCTTTTTCTGGATGAGGTACACGGACTTCCGCGACTATATGTCGGAGGCCTATGAGCTCCTGGAAAATCCCGCGATGGTGCACCCGGAAGGCGCGCAGCTTTCCGGGGCCCTGACGATACAGGAAAGCGACGCGCACAGCCCCGCGGTCCTCTGGAATGGGTCCGCGTACGCGGTGCAGGAGGACTTCCCCAGCGGCACGCGCTTCCGCCTCTACCTCGACAACAACGAGCCTGCCTTTGTCTACATGGTGGGCGTGGATACCGCGTGGAGCACGTACCGCCTGTTCCCGAGCGACGACACGATGAGCCCGGCGCTCACCTACAAAAGCAATCGTGTCGCCCTGCCCGGCGAGGACCTTTTCATCCAGACCGATCAGAATCCCGGCGAGGAGAGGATCGTCGTCCTCTATTCCCTGCGGGAGATCGACCTGGGCAAGGTGGAAAGCGCGCTCCAGAAAGGAGCGGGCGATCTCGCGGCGCGTCTGAAATCGGCCCTGGGCGATGCCCTCGTGCCATTCGATCATGTCGACTACCAGAAGGATCGCATGGCGTTCCAGGCCCGCGGCAGGACGAATGGTGTCGTCGCGCTGCTGGTCTCCATCAACCACACGCCGTAGGCGGCGGCGGGGCTACGCTTCCTTGACCACGCCCCTGCGCTGCCGTAGACTCGGCTGAGGAGGCGCTATGACAGATGTCACGCCGCGGAAGGTAATCCGCAAGATCACGCCGGCGATCGTCTGGATCGCCATCTGCGTGGTTCTCGGCCTCATCCTCTTGTTCTCGAGCTTCTTTGTCGTGGACCAGAAGGAAGAGGCCGTGGTCCTGAACCTGGGCAAGTTCTCACGCCAGGTCGGGCCCGGGCTGCATTTCAAGATTCCATTCGGAGTGGAGAAGAACTACAACGTGCCGACGCAGCGGATCCTGAAGGAGGAGTTCGGATTCCGCACGATCAACCCCGGCGTTGTATCGGAATATTCGAATGCGGACTATTCATCGGAGTCGATCATGCTCACGGGGGACCTCAACATCGTCGACGTCGAATGGATCATCCAGTACCAGATCACCGACGCCCGCGCGTGGCTTTTCGGCGTGGACAACCAGGAGAAGACCATCCGCGATATCTCCCAGTCGGTGATCAACATGCTCGTCGGCGACCGCACGATCTTCGACGTCATCGGCGCAGAGCGGGCCGCCATCGAGGTGCAGGGACAGGACCTGATGAACGAGCTGTACAAGTCCTACGGCCTGGGCGTGCGCGTCACGACGGTGAAGCTGCAGAACATCGTGCCTCCCAAGGGCTCGGTGCAGGACGCCTTCGAGGACGTGAACAAGGCCATCCAGGACAGGAGCAGGCTCATCAACGAGGGCAAGGAAGCCTACAACCAGGCGATCCCCAAGGCGAGCGGCCAGGCCGAACAGACCATCCAGGAAGCCGAAGGTTATGCCACGGAGCGCGTGAACCAGGCAAAGGGCGACGTCGCCCGATTCCTCGCCGTGCTCGGTGAATACCGACAGGCGCCCGACGTCGTGCGCACGCGGCTGTACTACGAAATGTACGACACGGTCTTCGGCAACGCGGAAGGGACGGACCTCATCGACAAGAACCTGAAGAACTTCCTGCCGCTGAAGAGCGTGGGAGCCGGTGGCACGCCGGCAGCGACGCCGACGGCGCCGGCAGAGGCACCGGCGCCAACGCCGTCCGCGCCGGCAGCGGCCGCGCCGGCGGCCAGCGACCAGTCGCAGGGGGCCACGCAATGAAAAGGACAATCATCATCCTCGTCATCATCGGGGTCGTTCTCCTCGTGGTTTCCCTCCTCGGGCCGTACTACATCCTCACCGAAGGGGAGCAGGCAGTCGTCGTGCAGTTCGGAAAGATCGTCCGGGTGGACACCGCGGCAGGCGTGAAATACAAGGTGCCCTTCGTGGAGAACGTCGTGAAGTTCTCCAAGAAGGTGCAGTCCTGGGACGGGGACGCCCAGCGCATCCCCACGTCGGAGAACCAGTTCATCTGGGTGGATACCACGGCGCGCTGGCGCATCTCCGATCCCAAGAAGTTCTACGAGTCGGTCGGGTCCATGAGCCAGGCACAGGGCCGCATGGACGACGTGATCGATTCCGAGGTGCGCAAGATCATCTCCAAGAACCCGCTCCGCGAGGCGGTGCGCGACTCCAACGTCATCAGCACGATCAAGCGGAACACATCGCTTGCAAGCGTCGCGGGGTCCTCCGAAACCGGAGCACTCAGCACCATCTCGGCGCTGTCGGAGAATCAGTTCGACAATGTCATCGACGGACGACGCGCCCTGTCCATCCAGATGCGCGACGAGGCGCGCACGATCATGCCCCAGTTCGGCATGGAGCTCATCGACGTGGTCATCCGGCAGATCAAGTACTCGGATGACCTCACGCAGAGCGTCTACGACCGCATGATCAAGGAGCGCAACCAGATCGCGCAGGCCTTCCGCTCGGACGGCGAGGGTGAGAAGGCGAACCTGCTCGGCCAGACGGAAAACAAGCTGAAGCAGATCCAGTCGGAAGCGGAGCGGCAGGCAAAGGAGATCAAGGCCAAGGCAGATGCGGAAGCACTTGCCATCCGTAACAAGGCCTACAGCCAGGACCCGGAGTTTGCCGACTACTGGATGGCGCTGCAGGAATACCAGACCATCCTGCCGAAGTTCAACAAGACGCTCACGACGGATTCCGATTTCTACAAGTATCTCTATAACAAGAGAGGAAGATAGCGTTTCAAAGGGCCGCGCTCCGCGCGGCCCTCATTTTCTTGGCAGGCTTGCCGCCGCGCGGGCCAGCTCGACATCCTCCTCGCTGCTCAAACCGCTCACCCCGATACCCCCAATCACTTTCCCCTCGTGCAGGATCGGCAGCCCTCCGCCCCATCCCGTGTAGCGCAGGCTTCCGTAATTCGTCATCGGAAAACCCGTCTCCTTCATGCGCTCACCGATGTCCGCCGATTCCTTTCGCTCCCGGGCAGCCGTAAAGGCCTTGTTCTGTGCGATATACACCGACGGCAACTGGCAGCCGTCCATGCGGAGAAATGCAATCAGCTCGCCGTGCGCATCCGCCACCGCGACGCAGATCGCCTTGCCCGCCGCTTCAGCGCTCTTCCGCACGACGTCGATCATGGCCTGCGCGTCGCTGTGGGACAGGTTGGAGGTCTGGTACATGGTATGCTCCTTTGTTCGGAGAGTAGCGCAGCCGTCGCGCGTGTTCCAGCCGCGACGCAGCCGCCATCACGGCGCGATGAGGCGGGACGGCGCCGATCTGCGCCGGGCCTTTTCCTCCACCGCCGCGAGGCCGTCGCAATAGCGCGCCGCGAACGCTGCCGGGACGCGGCAGGCCCGCAGGAGAGCGAGCGACGCGCGGAAGGCCGTTTCGTTCTTCCTGTGCGCGAGCCTGTTCAGGAGCCGCATCGCCTCACGCAGCAGGCGTGCCTGCTCGCCCTCATTCGTGACGGCGCGCGCAATCCGTGCCACCACCTCGATCTCTTCCTGCGCGTCGCGCACCGCGCACGCGCCGAGCGCGGTCACGAGCTCCCGCGCCGCGGGCCCGGTCGGAAGACGCGCCTGCAGGGCCTCGGGCGCGAAACGCCAGAAATGGCGCATCGGGAGGGCGAGCCTGCCGTCACGCGCCGAGGCGACGATGGAATCCCCTTCTGTCTCGAAGGCCGCGCGCACGCGTTCGGGATCGAAGGAACAGGCCAGGAGCTGCGCGAAGCGCAGGTTTTCAAGGGAGTGCGCCGCGCCGCTTGTCTGCCGCTTGCCGCGCCGGTCCACCACCAGCGCGAGCTCGAGGTTGCGCGTCGCCCTCGAGAGGCTCTGCTTGCCGCCGGGATACTTTACATAGCCTGTGGAATGGAGGGTGAGGCTTCCCGAAGAGGCCAACAGGTCGCAGAGCTCCTCCAGGCCTATCACCCCTTCGTTGCTGTAGCTCACGACGACCCACCGGCAGTCGGCGGCGTCCAGGGTCTCCTTCAGCGCCGGGAGCGCCGAGGTGCGATAGCAGAATGCCGAGCGCGTCCTGGTCCAGTCCGGCCGTATCCCCGCCTTCTGCCGGAGACGGCCGTCCGGTCCGCGCTCGGCGCTCACCGGCGGCTTGTCCCACAAGGCGATGGTGTTGAGCATGAAATAGTTGCTGCCGTACTGGTGGCCGGCGTAGGGCGGATCGAGGTAGCAGACGTCGGCGGACCTGCCGCGGAGATAGGCAGCCGCGTCCATGCAATCCATGGTGGAATCATGCGGCGCATCGACGAGCACCGGCATCCTCAGTCGTATCGGGGCGAGGATGCGGCTCAGGGCATCCTGCCCGTGGCCGCCGAAGCCCCTGTGGCAGGCCTTGAAGACGCCGGAGGTATTGGTATGCGTCGCCGCCTCGTAGAGAAGCGAGGCAAGAAGGATGCATTTTTCCGCGCGCGCCTCCGGGGTGGCGGGCCCTGACGGGTACAGCGCCTCGATGCGCTCCCGCAGCAGGTCGATGGCAAGCGCGTTTTCCCGGGTGTAGAAGAGGCGCTCGGTGCGCCAGTCCGCCGCAGCCGTGACCCGGGGCGCATAGTGCCTGCTGATGTACTCTTCACGTGGCTCCGCGGAGAGGGAGTTGAGCTCATCCAGAAGCGCGGGAAGACCCCCCTTGTCGGCAAAGAGTCTCGACAGATCGCCCGGTGCGACGCCGAGATGGCAGGAGTTGATGACGAATGAATAGGGCTCCCAGTCGTTCGCATGCACCTCGAAGCCCATCATCCGCGCCAGACGCGACACGGCGCCCGACCCGGCGAATGGATCGAGGAATGCGCGACGGGAGGGGTCATCGACAAGACCGGAGAGCACGCCGTGGAGAAAAGGGAGGAGGGCCCGCTTGTTGCCGATATAGGCGATGAGCTGCCCGGTCAGGTAGGGATGAGCGAGGTCCATCGGGACCTAGTCCGGAGAATAGGTCGCCCTGTTCCTGTCGGTCTCGAAGACCTCGACAAGCGTGAGCTGCGCCTTCGGCATCTCCGCGTGCATTCTCTCGTAAACGAAAAGGGCAATGCGCTCCGCGCTGGGGCAGCCGTCGCTGAAGGCGGGATGATCGTTGAGGCTGGAGTGATCGAGCTCCAGGGTGACCTTGCGCAAGGCCCCCTTGAGGATGCCGAAGTCCAGAAGCATGCCGCCGTCATCGAGCGCCCGGCCCGATGCCGTGACAAAAACCTTGTAGTTGTGGCCGTGAAGCCGTTCGCACTTTCCGTGGTAGCGCGTGAGAAAGTGGGCGGCGGAAAAACCGTCTTCGATGCGCACCGTGTACATGTCCTGGGCTCCCAGAAAAGAGCATATGTATTTCACCGCCTGAAAGCAAATCCGCGGCGAGGTTTCGCGCCGCTTGATCGACAGGCACGCGGCGGTTAGCATTCCTCGATGCCCGATATGCACGTGAGCGACCTGGTTGAATGGCTTCCCGTCCTGGAGGTCCGCGGTGACACGCGCACCGTCGTGAAGGGGATCGCCTACGACTCGCGCGACGTCAAGCCCGGTTACCTGTTCGTCGCCATGGACGGCGTTCACACCGACGGTCACGCGTACGTGGATGACGCCCGTAGACGCGGCGCCGTGGCGATCCTGCACGCGCGCTCCCTTCCGGCCGACGGCGGCGCAACGGCCTGCATCCGCGTGGAGAACCCGCGCACGGCTCTTTCCCCGCTTGCCGCGGCGTTCTACGGCTGGCCGTCACGGTCCATCCGCACGATCGGGGTGACGGGGACCGACGGGAAAAGCTCGACCGTCTGGTTCATCACCCAGCTCCTCGGTTCACTCGGCCGCAAGGCGGGGTTCCTCTCCACCGTGTCATTCCAGACGGCCGAGGAGATCGTGAAGAACCCGTTCCGGCAGTCGACGCCGGAGGCGAGCGAGATCCAGGGCATGCTGCGGGAGATGGTGAGGCAGGGAAAGGAATATGCGATCGTCGAGGCCACGTCGCACGGCCTCTCCCGCCGGATGAACAGGCTCGGCGACGTCCAGTTCGACGCCGCGGTGATGACGAATGTCACCCATGAGCACCTGGAGTTCCACGGCTCCTTCGAGCAGTACAGGTCGGACAAGGCCAATCTCTTCCGTTCCCTTTCTCCCGATGCGCCGAAGGAGGTGAGCTGCCCGCGCTTCGCCGTCGTGAACGCCGACGATCCAAGCGCGGGATACTTCACGGCGGCATCACGCGTGCCGGTCTACTCCTACGCGCGATCGGCAAAAGCGGACCTCACGGCCCGCGATCTGCGCATGGATATCACGGGAACGAGCTTCGTGATGGCGGACGCCGGCGGCAGCATGGAGACACGCATCGCGATCCCGGGCATTTTCTGGGTGGAGAATGCTCTTGCCGCCTGCCTCGCGGTGGCCCACGCCGTCGAGGTTCCACCGCTGAGCCTTGCCGCGCATCTGCCGCGCCTGCGCGGGGTCCTGGGCCGGATGGATTACGTGGACCGGGGCCAGCCCTTTGCGGTGATCGTCGACTATGCCCACACCCCGGGGGCGTTTCTGAAGCTCTTTCCCTGGGTGCGCGCCCACACGCGCGGCCGGATCATCGTCGTGTTCGGGTCCGCCGGCGAGCGCGACAGCGCGAAGCGCCCCCTGCAGGGAAAAGCGGCGGCTGACCACTGTGACATTGTCGTCATCACGGACGAGGACCCCCGCGGCGAGGACAGGATGCAGATCATCGAGCACGTGGCGGCGGGCTGCGCGGGAAAAAAGCGCGGGGAGGACCTCTTCCTCATCCCCGACAGGCCGGAGGCGATACGATTCGCCTTCTCCCTGGCGAAGCCAGGCGATGCCGTGCTCCTCCTCGGCAAGGGTCACGAGAGCAGCATCATCGGGCCGGGGGGATCGATGGAATGGGACGAGCGCGTCGAGGCGGAGGCTGCCCTCCGTGCGCAGGGTTACGGGGCATGATCGCGGCGCTCGTCGCGCTGCTGCTCTTCACCCCTCCCGCCTGCGCGCCCGCCGACACTCTCCACGTGACGATCTCCGTGGCTACCGAGGCTGCCGGTGCGGTCGCGAACGCCGACGGTCTTCAGAAGGGGCTCTCGCTGCTCTTCGGTCGCGAGTTCGGGAGATTTGCGGAGCTGTCGTTCGCGTCCGGGGCGGCCCCGCAACCGGGGGATTGGACGGCAGCCATCTCCATCGGGATCGACGCGGGGGCAATCCGCATCGACACTGATATGGGCGGCGCGGGAGCAACTCGGTCACTCTCGTCCACCGTGCCGCGCGGCGCGCCGGCCAGTCTCCTGTCGACGATGGCAGGGGACCTCGCTTTCCTGCTTTTCGCGTCGCGCGGCTTCTCCACGCTTCCTCTCGCCCCGGCTCCCGGCCTGACGGGACTGTTGTCGACCGACTCGCTCGGCGAGCTCACGGGCTGGAACCCCGAGGACCTGGAGCCCATCGGTCTTGCCTCTTCAGGGGAGAACATCACCGTCTGTTTCCCCCACTCCTGGCTCACGCTCGGACCTGGTTTCCGCATCGTCCCGCAGAGCATCCGCGACCTGCACGCGCTGAGCGGCGGCCGCGAACAGCTTCAGCTTTCCGGTCTTGCCGTCGGCACCGGGGACCGGCTCGTCCTCTTCTCCCAGGCGAGCGGAAAGCTCGTCCGCGAAAACCCGCGCCGGGGCACGCGCCAGCTCATCGATGCGCCGGGGCTTTCCGCGCTCCCCGGCCTGCTCCTGGACGACGGCACGCTCGTCGCACTCTCGGGCGATGAAAACTCACCGCGGCTGCTCCTCTCGTCACTTTCCGGCCCGGCGACGAGCTGGCGCGCCGTTGCCGGCACGTACGTCTCGGCATTCTCCCGCGACAGGGAGGGAAATATCTGGGCCTGGGACGCCGTGGAGCGGCGCATCAGGGTGCTCACCCCTGCCGGCACGGAGGTCTTCTCCATCAAGCCGCTCCTCCCGGCGTCCACGATGCAGCTTCCGCAGCAGCTCGCCGTGCTGGATGACGGGAGCTTCCTCCTGGCCGGCTCGGGTGAGATCTGGCGATTTGAAAACACCGGCATCCCGGTCTGGCGCCTCACGCGCATCCCCGGCAGGCCGGGGGAGCAGCTCCCCGCCTCTTTTTTCGTCGCAGCAAACGGCACGACCGGTGATTTCACGATACTCGACGAGCAGTCGCGGCGGCTCATCGCCTTTTCCGCGGGCCCCACCGCCGCGGGGCTGCCCGCGCTCCTGGGCCGGCTGGACGGCCGCCGGCAGGCCGATCTACAGGCAGCCGCGGACGCCGCGCAAGATGACGGCCTTTCCCTCATGGCGTGGCAGCTGGGCGACCAGATCGCCCGGCTGGGCGGCCCCGAGAGTGAGAGGGCGGCCGCCCACATCGCCGTGCTGCGGGAGAAAGCGATGCTGTACGCCCAGTATGCCGATGCGCTGGCGCGCGACCTGCTCTATTCGCGGGCCGACATCGCCTACCTGCGGGCCGGTGAGGCCTCGCGCGAGCTCGCCGCGGAATCTCCCGTCGATCCTGACGCTCCGCGGCTTGTGCAGTCGGTGGTGGCGCGCAGGCTGGACGTGCGCTCCGCCCTTGCCCGCGCTTCCGATCTGCGCATTGACTCCGCGACCGCCCAGCTCCAGCGAAACGGCGGCTGCGCGGAGACGCTCGTGCTCCACCTTCACGTGGCCAACACCGCGGCGGCGCCGCTGATGCGCGTCCGGCTCCACCTTGCGCTCCCGTCGCTCCAGCCGGCGCCCGCGCTTGCCGCCGTGGACGAGCTTGCCCCCGGCGCGGCCGAAGACCTCGATGTCGCCCTCGGCGAGACGGAAGGCGCGATCGACTTCACAGACACGGCGGCGTCGGTCTTTGTCACCTACGACCGCGGCACAGAGGGAATATCCGCCGCATTCTCCCTTCCCGTGCAAATGGCAGCCGCCAAGGCCGCAGGCGCTGCGTCCGAGCTGGGCTGCAGGGTCCTTGCGGGCGACCCGCTCCTGGACGCTGTCTCCGATGACATGACGGGCGTCAGCGGTTCCGCCGATGCGGACCGCTTCAGAAGCTTCGCGTCGACGTACGAAGCTGTCTCGATAGTTCGTGCGCAACAGGTCCAGCCCGCGGCGTCAGACCACGCCGTGGCGACAGGTGGCATCGGCCCGCAATCGGTCCGCGCGATCCTGCGCGGTCTTTCCGCCGATCGGAAGGACTGGGCGCTCCTTGCTGCTTCACTTGCAGCCTCGCGGGGTCTCGATGCAAGACTGCTCTCCGTGGGGGACGGCATCTTTGCGCTCGTGAGCACGGGCATGCCGATTTCGGATGCTGTCGCGAGATTCCCCGCGCTCGCGCCTCTTGAGCCGCTGCTGCGGAAAATCGCGCAAGACGACATGCTGTGGATTCCCCTGGACACTGCAATCGAGGCCGGCGAAGCAGATATGCTGGCGTCGGCGGTCCGTGATGCTGCCCGGGCGCTTGCCTCAGTAGATGTGCGCGCCGCCGATGTATGGCAAAGCGCGAGCGCCTCGACGGGCGCGCCGCCGGTGCCGGTCCCCTTCCCGCTCGTGTTTCCGCCCGTGGCGATGCCGACAGACGACCCGTTCGCCGAAATCGTCGACGGCCTTCGAGAATCGTTGCCGCAATAACGCCGCCCCACACGGGCAGCCCCGGTGCCGCATGCCGCGGAGTACCGCGACCGACCTGAATGCCACGGACTACCGTGGCCGGCTTGACCCGTGGGCTGTTCTATGGCACTACGGGCGGGAGCAAAACGCGAAGGAGTCATTCATGGGCTGGCGCACGGTCTTTCTCATCATTGCGATCATTGTGGGCCTGATCGGAATCTGGAACCTTGCGCGCCAGCGCAACGTCTTTCTTTCCCTGACCGGCATCTTCTGGTTCCTGATCGTGCTCTTCGCACAATATATTCCCAAGGCTTACGACCATCGCCTGGCATCGGGTCTTCCCAAGCTGGGAACACTCTTCCTCTACGTGATCGTTCCGGTCTTCGTGATACTCGCCTTTTTCACGACCGACAACCGCAGGTAGCGGTCGCTGCGCGGGCGAGCCTGGCGGCCGCCCATCGTGCCGTTTCGCGCAAAAGCCGCGATTCATCTGAGCAGTAGCTTTCTATGACGGCGGCGAGTGAAGGCTCGCCGCTATTGCCCGCGGCGACCAGCGCATTGCGCAGAAGCGCCTCGACGGGAAGCCACGATACGCCCAGCGCCGTTCCTTTCAGGAAGGAGGCGCGCGCCACGGGGCTCATGCCCAGGAAACGCCGAAGGGAGATACCGGCCCCTATCTCGCCCTCCGCGACGGGCGCGGGGATTCTGAGCGCCGCATTGTGCGGACAGGCATCCTGGCAGTCCTGGCAGCCGTAGAGGCGCATGCCCCACGCCTCCCCGGCAAAGTCGGGAAAGGGTCGCGTCGAGCCTGCAAGCGACTGCAGGCACCGTGTCTGGTCCACGACGTAAGGCTCGGACAGCGCGCCCGCCGGGCAGGCAGCGGCGCAGCGACGGCAGCTGGCGCAGGGGTCGCCGTTGAAAGGGGCCGTGGTGGCGGCATCGGTTTTTTCCGGCGCGACGACCACGGGCAGCAGGACCCCCGCGATGACGAAATGCGAGCCAAGCCCGGGCACCAGCAGGAGGCCATTTTTGCCGTATGCCCCGATGCCCGATGCGGCGAGCAGGGGCTTTTCCGGGATGCGTGAATTGGAGAACAGGCGTATCGACGAACGCGGGATGCCGAGCTCGCGCTCGAGGCGAAGACAGACGGTCCGCAGCAGCCGCACGGCCGTCCTGTAATAGTGGGCGCGGGCAAAAGGCGCGATCAGGCCGTGCGGATCGCCCGAAAGGGCTGCATCGACAGAATCGTCCCGGTGACAGGACAGGCAGCAAACGAGTATCGAATGGGATCCGCTCCACCGGTCGGACTCCAGGAGCCAGTCCCACTCCATGCCCTTCAGGTGATCCTGCTCCCGCACCTCAGGCCGCAGGATTTTCTGCGCGCGCAGCGACAACAGCGGAAGACGGGAAGGGTCGACAAAGGCGGCGCGGTGGAAGCCCGCTTCCCGGGCGTATGATTCCACCGTGCCGCGCGGGATGCCGCCGGTCAGTCCGTGCTCTTCTCGAAGTCTTCCTTGCTCGCGCCGCATACCGGACACACCCAGTCTGCGGGGAGCTTTTCGAAGGGAGTCCCCGCTGCGATACCGGCCTCGGGATCGCCTTTCGCGGGATCATAAATGTACCCGCACACGGTGCATACCCACTTGTCCATGGCCGCTCCTCTCTCGTGATTACGCGGAAGAATATCTGAATATGGGCCCGGGATCAACCAGAATCGGCAGAAATCATTGACAGCAGGTACCTTTTTCCCTACGCTAAGAGATTATGGGCCCTCAGGCCTCCAAGACGCCCCCGCAGCAGAAGTCCGCATTCCCCGCGAAGCCGGCCGGTTTTCTGGACCGGCTGGTCGCCCTGTTCGCAAGCGACGACCCGGAACGCCAGAAGCAGCGGCAGCTGCGGGACATCGCGAACGATCTCCGACGCAGCCGCCTGCACTTCTACAATCCCCAGAAGGCGACCGTGGAGCCGGGCCTGGCCCGTTTCCTCTGGGAGATCTACAAGGCCGTTGCCGCGGCGCAGGTGCTTGTCAAAGGGGCCGAGGTTTCCGGGGCGCTGAAAATGACGCTCGTGGACTCCTCCTTGTCGGAGGAGCAGGCCCTTCTCAAGGAAAGGTTGTCGGAGAAATCCATCGACGAGCGCGCCCGCAAGGGCATCGATCCCGCCGCGCTGGAAGCGGAAGTGAAACGGGACGTGAAGACCCTGCTGGAAGGGATCGACACGAACTGGATGAACGATCTGGACGCGCTGTTCAACAGGCTCCTCGTGCTCTTGGATCTCATCGGCTTCGACTATTTCTTCCTCCTCAAGAAGTTCGATCCCGGACTGCCCGAGCGGGACTTCTCCTACAATCCGCGCTTTGAGGCGGTGGAAGCGACCAGCGTCCTTGGCGAGCTGCAGGACTTCCTGGAAATCCTGCCGAACGTCGACCCCGACGCGGATTGGGACCGCATGCTCGCCGCTCTGAAGGAGCACCGCGGCATCAACGTCGTCTCCCGGGAGGCGCTGCGCAAAGCCATCCAGCTCATCCGCGACGTGCAGAAGAGCGGCCTCATGCCCCTCATCGTCCGGCACGCGATGCAGAACCCGTCGTGGAAGCCGCTCGTCCGCACGCACCGCGACCATATCGTCGAGCCCTACCTGTCGAAGCTCAAGGCGGAGGCGGAGACGACGGCGAAGAAGGTGGCCCACGGCCGGCACAGCGAAAAGCTGGAGGAGCTCGCGCGCGCGGTCTTCGGCTCGGGCTCCGTGGAAAAGCTCTCCCACTATTCGGAGGCCTCCAACCCCGAATACGCCCAGAAGATGCTCGGCGGCTTCCTCTACGTCTCCGCGCTGAACTACCTGCGCGCCTTCCTCGTGGAGTACCTGCCGAAGAGCATCCGCGAGGTCGTGGACCTCCTCATCATCAAGGGCAAGTGGGCAAACAACCAGCCCTCCCAGCAGATGTCGGAGGCGTTCCACCAGCTCCTGGCGGTGAGCGAAAAGATCGGGCGATTCGACACGGACCTCGCGGAGGACGGCGAGCTCGGGCGCCGCCTCAAGACCATTGCGCTGCGCACGGAAAGGGACCGCAAGGCAGTGGTCCAGCTCCGCATGGCCCTCCAGCAGGTGAACGATGAAGCGCGCACGTTGATCGGCGACTCGATCCAGCACTTCGTCGCCATCGCACGGGTGCTGAAGCTCGCGCACGAGGACATCGGCAAGGCGAATCCCGCTTTCCTGGTGAACTGGAAAGAGCTGAAGCCCGCCTCCGACAAGGACCTGCGGGTGGTTGTCGCGGCCGTCTACAAGAAGATCTACAACTTCGTCCAGCTCATGCAGATGTACAAGTAGGGAAATCCCGGGTCACCTTCGCCCTGCCCTGCTCTTCTGCACGTAGGCGGGGATGATGCCCAGCTCCACGTATCTCTTCCACACGGGCTCGGGAAGGTCGCGGCCGTCACCGATCCTGCGCCGGCAGGATGGCGCGCCGCAGTGGCAGTCCATGACGAAATCGTTCTCATCGAGCGTCGTGGAGTAATCGAATAAAATCTCCTCCCCTGCCGCGATGTCGCGTATGGCGACAAGATCCACCGTCGTGCCGTCGATGACCACGCCCGCGTTCGGCTCGCAGGAATGGTTGACGAAGTCGTCGGGGCCGCCGTCTGCGCCGATGTAGAGATCGGGGCCGATCTGCAGGGCGTACGTCGTCGCCGAGGTTTCCGCGTAACGCAGAAAGGGTCCGGAGAAGCGGAGGATCCATGCCGCGGCAGGGATGGGCTCCCCGGCAAACACCCCGCGCGCATGCGTGCCCTGCTTCACGATCAGGGACGGTGCGCGCCGACCCGCCTGCCCGCCCGTGCTCACGGCGTGCCCCCGGGCTGGATGTTCACCACCGACGGGATGGTGCGCAGGCTCTTCAAGACCCGGCCGAAATCCTCGCGGTTGTCCAGCTCCACGGTGAAGGCGCCGCGCAGGAGCTCGTTGCCGCTTTCTTCCAGCTTGCCCTCGATGAGATGGCCGCCCACCTTCTTCAGTGCCCCCTCGATCTCGGAGAACAGGTTCGACGCCAGGCGCGCGGTGACGAGGAAGCGCCGCGTGGATTTCGGCGACACCATTTCCCATTCCACGTCGATGCTGCGCTCGGCGAAGTCCTTGATGGAGGCGATGCTCGGGCAGCCGATCTTGTGCACGGTGATGCCGCGGCCGCGCGAGACGTAGCCGACGATCGCGTCACCGGTGGATGGCGTGCAGCATTGCGCCAGACGGATCATGATGTTGCGCTCTTCGCCGATGCGGATCGATACCTTCGACGCGTCGCGAAGCTGCGTCTCAGGCTCCACCGGCTCGACGGGAGACCCGGGCGCCGGTTTGCCGGGCTTCTGGAACACGAGCGGAGGGGCCGGCTCTTCCTTCTTCCGCGCGACGATGTTGCGGTCGAAGATCAGGCCGGGCTCGTTCTGGCCGAGCCAGTGCTTGATCTTGGACCTGGCCTTGGATGTCTTCACGTAGCGCAGCCAGTCGAGGTGGGGATGCGCCGTCTTCGACGTCATGATCTCCACGACCTGCGTGTTCTTCAGCGGCTCCTTCAGCGGGATGATGACCCCGTCCGCCTTGGCCCCCGTGCAGCTGTCGCCGATGTCGGTGTGGATATGGTAGGCAAAATCGATTGCGGTGGATCCGTAGGGCAACTCCACGACGTCGCCCTTGGGCGTGAAGACATAGATGGAATCCCGCAGAAGCTCGCGCTTGATCTCGTCGAGGAAATCGCCCGAATGCGCCCCGCCCTGCCACTCCCGCAGCTTGTTGATGAGGGAGAGCTCCTTGGTCTTCTCCTCTTCCTTGCGCACGCCGCTCTTGTACAGCCAGTGCGCGGCGATGCCGTTCTCCGCCGTCTGGTGCATGGCGTGGGTGCGGATCTGGATCTCGATGATCTTGCCCTCGTACCCCATGACCGTCGTGTGGAGGCTCTGGTAGCGGTTGGACTTCGGCATGGCAATGTAGTCCTTGAAACGCCCCTCCATTGGCATCCAGAGCTTGTGGACGAGCCCCAGGAGCTCGTAGCACTGGCTGGTCGTGTCACACTGCACCCGCAGACCCAGGAGGTCGTAGATCTCCTCCAGCGGTTTGCCGCGCCGCCGCATCTTCTGGTAAATCGAATAGAAGTGCTTCGCGCGGGTTTCGATCTCTATTGCGATGCCGGCCTCGCGCGCTTCCCGGGTGATGGCCTCCTTCACCCGGTCGAGGTAGCTCGCGCGCTCGCTCCGCCGATCGGCCACGTACTGGCGGATCTGGTCGTAGACGGCCGGCTGCAGATGCTTGAGGCTCAGGTCCTCCAGCTCGTCCTTGATGCGCGAGATGCCGAGCCTTCCCGCCAGGGGTGCGTAGATGTCGAGCGTCTCCATCGCGATGCGCTTGCGCGCCTCCTCCTCCAGGAAGCCCAGCGTGCGCATGTTGTGCAGCTTGTCGGCAAGCTTGATGAGGATCACCCGCACGTCCTTCACCATGGCGAAGAGCATCTTGCGGATCGTCTCGGCGTGCTGGATCGTGCGGGACGAGCGGCCGCGGAGAACGGAGATCTTCGTGACGCCCTGGACGAGCTGCTCCACCTCCTTGCCGAACTCCTTGCGCAGCGCTGCCTTGCTCGTCTCGGTGTCCTCCAGCACGTCGTGGAGGAGCGCGGCAATGACGCCTTCCGCGTCCATGTGGATGTCGACGAGGATGGAAGCGACAGAGAGCGGATGGATGAAGAAGGGATCGCCCGATGCGCGCTTCTGCTCGCCGTGGAGCCGGCGCGCCCAGTCCGCCGCGGAGTGTATCTTGTCTTTTTCCTCGTCGGTGTAGGCGGCGAGCTTTTCCTCGAAGTAGGTGAGAAGCTCCGCAACCTCGGCGCTGGCGTGCGCGGCGACCCTCGCATCCATGGCCGCGCGGTCGGCAGGATCCGGCTCCTTTGGGGCGAGTCCCGCCGGCACTCCCAGCTCAGCCATCGCCGGCCACTCCCTCGCGCTCCTGGCGCGGTTGTGGCATTTCGCCGGCCGCTCCCGGTAGCATTTCGCCGGCGCTTCTCTCCCGCAGGGCAGTCGGCGGTTCGGCCGCGGCAGGAGCCAGGCGCCCGGCAATCACGCGGTCGGCGCCGCCGAGGTCCTTTTCCACGTCGATGGTGTGGAAGCCTGCCTGGTCCATGAGCGCGTACAGACGATTGAACTGCAGGGGCGCGGCCTCCAGGAGGAGCCATCCGCCGGGCGAGAGCAGCCGGGGGGCCGAGCGGATGAGCCGCGCGGCAAGCGCGGTGCCATCGACGCCGCCCCTCAGCGCGAGCTCGGGCTCGGGCCAGCCTAGCGCCTGCATCTCCCTCACCTCTGCGTCCTTCAGGTACGGGGGATTGCCCACGATGACGTCGAAGGGACCGGGGACGCCATCGAGCAGGTCGGCGCGATAGGTGGCAAGCTCCGTGCCGAGGAGGCGCCGCGCGTTCATCGTCGCGACCGCAAGCGCATCCGTGGAGATGTCCGACGCGCTCACCTCCAGGTCAGGCACGGCGCGCTTCACGCTGATGCCGACGCATCCCGAGCCGGTGCAGGCGTCGTGGACGCGGCGCAGCTTGGGATCGCTCCGCACGAGCTGGAGCACCTTCTCCACGAGCACCTCGGTGTCGGGGCGCGGCACGAGCACGCGCTCGTCCACGTAGAAGTCAAGGCCGTAGAACTCCTTCGCCCGCCGGATGTATGACACCGGTGTCCCGGCGCAGCGGCGGTCCACGAGCCCGCGGAATCGCTCCTCGATGGATGGCTCCACCTCGTCGGGCAGCGCGGCGAGCAGCTTCTCTTTCGTGACGTCCAGGGCGTGCGCAAGGAGGACGAGCGCGTCGAGCAGCGGGGAGTCCACCTCGGCAAAGAACAAGGTGTCATAGCCCTCCGCGAGCAGGGAACGGACCGTCATGTCTCATCATCGGCCGGCTTCGCCGGCCGATGCGCGGCCTCCGACCGCGCGGGGCTCTCCGAGCTCAGGGCCGTTTCCTGCGCGTGGAGTCGAAGGGCACTGGAGAACTCGTCGATCTCCCCCTTCATCACCGCGTCCAGCTTGTAGAGGGTGAGATTGATGCGATGGTCAGTCGCCCGGTTCTGCGGGAAGTTGTACGTGCGGATCTTCTCCGCGCGGTCCCCGGAACCGATCTGGCTCTTGCGCGCCTGGGCGCGCTCCGCGTGCTTGCGCTCTTCTTCGGCCTCGTAGAGCCGCGCGCGGAGGATGCGCAGCGCCTTTGCCTTGTTCTTGTGCTGGCTCTTCTCATCCTGGCAGTGCACGACGATGCCCGACGGGAGATGCGTGATGCGGACCGCCGAGTCGGTGGTGTTCACGCTCTGGCCGCCCGGGCCGCCCGACCGCATGACATCGATGCGCAGGTCGTTCGGGTTGATGTCGATCTCCGTCTCTTCCACCTCGGGAAGGACGGCAACCGACGCCGTGGAGGTGTGGATGCGGCCGCCGGCCTCCGTGACGGGCACGCGCTGGACGCGGTGGACGCCGCTTTCGTAGCGCAGGCGCGCGTAGACCTCTTTTCCGGTGATGGAAGAGATGATCTCCTTGAAGCCGCCGATGCCCGTGGGGCTGGAGGACATGATCTCCAGCTTCCATTTGCGGGAATCGGCATAGTAGGAGTACATGCGGAAGAGGTCCGCGGCAAAGAGCGCCGCCTCGTCCCCCCCCGTGCCGGCGCGTATCTCCACGATGACGTTCTTGTCGTCAAGGGGATCGCGCGGCACCAGGAGCACCTTCAGCCGCTCCTCCGACTCCGCGCGGCGTTTCTCCAGGCCCGCGAGCTCTTCGCGCGCCATTTCCGCGAGCTCCTTGTCGCCGACGGACTCCGCGAGCTCACGGTTGGAGGCGATCTCCGCCTCCACGGCCCGCAGCCGTGCGAACTCCTCCATCAGCGTCGAAAGGGATGCGTGCTCCTGGCGCAGCTCCCGGTAGCGCTTCTGGTCCCTGATCACGTCAGGATCGGAAATGAGGCTTTCCAGCTCCTCGTAGCGTTTCCTGCTTTTTTCCAGCTTGTCGATCACATGCTCAGGGTAACAAAAATGAAGGGGCCGATCAACGACGTCACTCCTGGCGCGTGAGGACGCGCGGCCTCAGGCGCCCAGGATGCCCTTGATCTCCTCGGCCCGCTTCTGCGCCGTGGCAGCGTCCCGTGCCTCCAGCCGCAGACGGAGCAGGGGCTCGGTGTTGCTCGGCCGTACATTGAACCAGAAATCGTCGAAGGTGATGGAGATGCCGTCCATCGTGTCGATCCTGCCCGCCGCGAATTTGGTCCGGATGGCCGCCATGGCCTTGTCCTTGTCGGCAACCTCGACATTGATCTCGGGCGACTGCGCGTAACGGCCGCGCAGCGGAGCGACCAGCTCGGAGAGGGGCCGATTCCGGGTCGAGAGCAGGCGGAGGAGCACCGCCAGCGCATACGACGCGGACTCGGTATAATAGGTATCGCTCACCTTGAAATAGACGTGCCCCGAGGTTTCCGCGCCAAATATCGCGCGGGAGGAGACCATGCGGTCGTAGAGATACGTGTAGCCGACCCGGGAAACGATGGGCGTCCCGCCCGCCTCCTTGATGCGCTCGGGAAGCACGCGGGAGGAAATGAGATCGTAGACAATGGAGGCGCCCGGCGTACGGGAGAGAAGCGCCTCCGCCACGAGGCAGGAGAGGAAGTAATTCTCGATGGCGACGCCTTTTTCATCCACGAAGAGGATGCGGTCTCCATCGCCGTCGAGGATGACCCCGAATGCCGCGCCTCGTTCCACGACGGCTTTCGCCGCCTGAATCTTGGACTCCTCCTTCAACGGATTGGGATCATGGTGCGGGAATGTCCCGTCGGGATTCTCATTCAGGATGACGGCATCGACCGAGAGCAGCTCCGTGACGCGGCGGAAGCCCCTGCCCGGCCGACCCGTTGGAGACGTCGATGACAATGGGCTGCGTGAACCGCGCCCCGGCTGCCGCCGCGGCGACGAAGCGCGCGTAGGTGTCCAGGCCGTCCACCTCGGGGAAGTCGCGGACAGGGACGACCGCGGGTGCCGGAATCTTTGCAACGATGGTCTCGATGTCCGAAAGGCCCTTGTCGTAGCTGATCGAGCCGCCCGTTGCGTCGAACACTTTGAAGCCGTGATATTCGGGGGGATTGTGCGACGCGGTCACCATGACCGCCGCAGGGGCCTTGCGGTCCATCTGCGTGAAATGAAGGAGAGGAGTGCTCACGAGGCCGACGCCCGTCACCGTCACGCCTTCGTCCATGAGGCCGGCGGCGAGCGCCCGGTAGAGCTCGGCAGAGTGCACGCGCGCGTCGTAGCCGATCATGAAAGCCGCGGCATGCAGATGCCGCGGAAGAGCACGGCCCAGCCGATAGGCCAGAGCGTCATCCACGCCCTGTCCCCAGACACCCCTGACGTCGTACGTCTTGAACACACCCATGTCGCTGTCATAGCACGAGCGCCTGCCGATGGATAGATGCTCTGCACCGTACGCGGTGCATTCGCTCTGCACCGCGTACGGTGCAGAGCGAAATACGCGGGGTACCGCGTTGGGTTGACATGGGGGTGCACTGTTTGTACCTTGACCCGGGCGTGTCGCCGCGCAAAGAACCCAGAACAGGGAAGGGAGAGATGGGACCGACCCTCATCGGACTCTTGCAGGAATCCGTCATCAAGTTCGCTTCTTTGGCGGCCCTCAAATACCGCGGCCCTTCCGGCGAATTCCAGACACTCACCTATGCCGAGCTGTACAATGCCGTCAAGGAGCTCGGAACGGGTCTCATCTCCACCGGCCTGCCCCCGGGCACGCATGTCGCCCTTCTTTCGGAGAACAACCCCCGCTGGCTCGTGGCGGACCTCGCCATTCTGGGCATTGCGGCGGTCGACGTGCCTTTCAGCTCCCGCGTGAGCGACCGCGAGCTGGAGCAGGTGATGACCCACGCCGACTGCGAGGCGGCAGTCGTGGAGGACACCGCCCTTCTCCATCGGCTGCTCGCGATCCGGCGCAGGCTGCGGCGCCTGAAGAAGATCATCGTGATGGATTTCGTCGGCCCAAAGCCCGATGCGGGCGCGGGCGAAGAGCGGGTCCTCATCTACAGCTGGGACGAGGTGCTGAAAAAGGGGCGAGCCCGCATCGCGCGGGGCAGCAGGCAATTCGAGCTGCGGGGCGCGAGCGTGACGCCCGCGGACACCGCGACGCTCGTCTACACCTCCGGCACGACGGGAAGGCCGAAGGGGGTCATGCTTTCCCACGGCGGCATCATGCACAACGTGAACAGCGTGCACGCGTCCATGAACCCCGCGCCCGGGGCGACCTGGCTCTCCGTGCTTCCCGTCTGGCACTCCTTCGAGCGCACGGTGGAGTACTGCAGCATCTCTTTCGGCAGCACCATCGCCTACTCCCGGCCGACGGAGTGGAAGATACTCGAAGACCTCAAGAGCCTTTCACCCGAATACCTCGTCGTCGTGCCGACCCTGCTGGAGGCGATTGAGAAAAGCATCGGCCGCCGGCTCGGGTGGTTCGGCGGCTTCCTCACGCGCTTCGAGAAGTTCTACCAGGTCTTTTCGGGATTCATCATGGGCCGGTATCCGCGGTTCCGGCGGGAAGAGCGCGTGCTGGAGATATTCGCCGCCGTGCTGCCGCTCGTGCTCCTTTCGCCTGTCAAGCTCGTTTCCCAGCTCTTCCTCCGCAATCGCGTGCACGGCATGCTGGGGGGAAAGCTGCGGGCGATCGTCTGCGGCGGCGGCGCGCTCCCCGCCTATCTCGACCGGTACTTCGCCGCCATCGGCGTGAACGTCCTGGAAGGGTACGGCCTCACCGAGGCGTCACCCATCGTGAGCATGCGCGCGGAAAAATCGCCCGTCCTGGGCACGGTGGGAAGACCACTCGCCTCCACGGAGGTGCGCATCGTCGGGGACGCAGGTGAAAGCCTTCCCCCGGGCCGCAAGGGCCACGTGCAGGTGAAAGGGCCGCAGGTGATGCTCGGGTACTACAAGGACCCGGCCGCCACGCGCCAGCTCCTTGCCGACGACGGCTGGCTTTCCACCGGGGACAGCGGGATATTCACCGTGGACGGAAACCTTGTCATCACCGGCAGGATGAAGAATGCCATCGTCCTGCGCTCGGGCGAGCGCGTGGAGCCCGAGCCCATCGAGGCGGTCGTCCAGGAGTCTCCCTACGTGCAGGAAGCGGTCGTCGTCGGGGAGAACCGGGAATCGCCCGGGCTGCTCATCGTGCCCAACCGTGACATGCTGCGCAAGCTCGCCGATTCCCGGAGAATACCGTGGACGGATGCCAATGAGATGGTGGGAAATCCCGCCATTCACAGATTCTACCAGGGTGAGGTGCAGACGCAGCTCGTGAACAATGGCATCTCGTTCCCCGGCGGCGGGGCCCCGCGCATCGCGCTCCTTCCTGCCGATTTCGAGATCGGACGCGAGCTCACGCGGACGCTCACGAAGCGACGCGAGGTGATTTCCGCTCTTTACGGCGGGGTCATCGAGCGCCTGTATCGATCCTGAGCCCCGCCAGCCGATCCCGAAGGGCCCGGATGCGCCCGTCCATTTCCTCCCATGCCGTCATTGCCGCGTCGTGCCGTGCGTGGTTCTCCGCGTGCTGCCGGCGCAGGTCCCGCATCCGCCCGCCGTTGGCGTAGACCTCGGGAAGGGCCATCGACTCCTCGATCGACTTGCGAGCCGCCTCCAGCCGCTCCACCTCGCCCATGAGCTCGGCCTCCTGCTTTTCAAGGGAGCGCAGCTCGCTCTTGAGCTTCTTTTCCTCTTCCCGCTCCCGCTGCGTCGAGGTCTTCGGCTCGTCGCGCGCGGCGGCGCGGGGAGCACGCGGAAAGGCCGCCGACTCCGCCTCCTCCAGCGCGAGCTTTCGAATGTAATACTCGTAGTCGCCGGGCAGGTAGCGCGCCCCGCCGTTTTTCACTTCCAATACCGCGGTGGCCAGATGGGAGATGAAATGCCGGTCGTGCGACACGAAGATCACCGTGCCGGGGAAGCCGTGCAGCGCATCCAGGAGCACGTCCTTGGAGGCGATGTCGAGGTGATTCGTCGGCTCGTCGAGGATGAGGAGATTCGCCGGGCGCAGGAGGAGCAGGAGCATCGCCAGCCTGCTCTTTTCACCTCCGCTCAGGACGGAGACGGGCTTGAAGACATCGTCGCCGCGGAAGAGAAATGCCCCGAGCAGCGTCCGCAGCTCGGGCATGAGAGCGGTCGGCGCCGCTGCCTCCATTTCCTCGATCACCTGCCGGTCGCTGTGCCACGCATCGGCGTTCTCCTGCGAGTAGAAAGCGGGTGTCACGCCCGTTCCCCACTTCAGCGCGCCGGCGTCCGGGGGCTCGCGGCCGCCGATGAGGCGCAGGAGCGTCGATTTCCCCGCGCCGTTCACGCCGACCACCACGAGCTTGTCGCCCTTGGAAACCTCGACGCCCACCCCCTCGAAGACGCGCATGCCGTTGTAGGATTTCGCGAGGCCCGTCGCCGAGAGCACGACCCTTCCGCACGCCGGCGGCGCCGGAAAGCGGAAGTGTATCGACTTCACGACCGGCGGCACCTCGATGCGCTCGATCTTCTCCAGCGCGGTGATCCTGCTCTGGACCAGGCGCGCCTTGGAGGCATTGTAGCGGAACCGTCGGATGAACGCCTCGACGTGGGCGATCTCTTCCTGCTGCGCGCGCCACCTCTCCATGATCGCCGCGAGCTCCCGGGTGCGCATCTCCTCGTAGCGGGTGTAGTTGCCGGTGTAGACCGACACGTGCGCCATGTAGATTTCCGCCACGGAGCTCACGACCACGTCGAGGAAATAGCGGTCGTGGGACACGAGCAGGAGGCCCCCCGGGTATTCCGCAAGGTACTGCTCCAGCCACGTGCGGGCCTCGATGTCCAGGTAGTTCGTCGGCTCGTCGAGGAGGAGGATGTCGGGCGACTCGAGGATGGAACGGGCAAGGGCGATGCGCATCTGCCAGCCGGCGGAAAAAGCCGTGCACGGCTTTGCAAAGTCCGCCCGGGAAAAACCCAGCCCCGCGAGCACCCGGTCCATCGCCTCCTCGCGCGCGTAGTAGCCGCTTGCCTCCAGCCGCTCCTGGAGGGTGCTGTGCCGGAAGAGAAGACCGGCCTCCTCCGATGAGCCGGGTGACAGGCCGCCCAGCCTGTCTTCCACTTGTGCGAGCTCCTCCACGATTGCGCGTCCCCGGCCGAATGCCTTTTCCGCCTCTTCCCGCAGGGAGCAGCCCGCCGGGACGACACCCGACTGCGGCACGTAGCTCACGCGGGTGTCCTTTTCCGGCACGACGGCGCCCGTGTCGGGAAGGGACTGGCCGGCCATGATCCTCATGAGCGTGGTCTTGCCGCTGCCATTGGGCCCGACAAGCGCGGTGCGGGAGCCGGTGGCGATCGTGAGGTTCACGGCGTCCAGGAGCCGCCGTTCCCCGAAGGCGACGCTTACGCCGGAGAGGCTGACGAGTGGCATCGGCTGCTACGGGGACTGGCTGAAGAAGATCACAGAGGGCGACGATCCGGGATGCGTGACCGTGAGGTCCTGCACGCTGTCCTTCGCGAGGGTGGTGAAGCGCAGGCCGCCACCGGCCGCTTTGTAGAGGAAGCTCACGCCGCCTTTCGTTGCGTCGTCAAAATTGAAGGTAAGCGCCCCGTCGTAGTCGGAGGCGATCTGCTTGCCGACCCGCAGCGTGAAATCCAGGCTGCCCTTCCCCTTCACGCCGGGCTCGATGTAGGCAGGCACAAGCGCCGCGTATCCCGTCCAGGTGAACCGCATGTCGGGCTGGAGGACGATCGTGCCGTACGCATTGCTCGTGAGGGTGGCCCCCGCCTTCGTGAGGGAGGCGTAGATATCGACGCGGCGCTGCTGCTCGTTTGCCACGATCTCGGCGATGTCGTCCTTCATGGACACGTAGGTGTCCGTCTTCGGCTGGTCCTTGTAGCGCCACGTGACATTGATGCGCTGGTCGTCCAGCACGTCGATGCGCAGGTCGGTGCCGGTGAAGAGGTAGGAGGCGGCGCCCACCTTCTGCGGCTCGCCGGTGTAGTGGAACTCGAAGGTGGAGAGCGGGAGCACGAGCTTCATGACCCTGTCCGCGGGGCTGGGGAAGAGGCCGACATCCTCCCGCAGCATCGTGAGATCGATCGCGCCGCTTCCGATCATGTCCAGGAACCACGCGGGCCGCCACGTCGTTCCCATGATGCGCGCGAGCGTCTCATCCTGGCTCAAGATGGCGTTCATCTGCGGCGTGGGATCGCCGGCCGCCGTGAATACCTTCAGGAAATGCCCGAAGCAGAAGCCCGTGAAGCCATCCTCCGTGCTCACCTCGTACCAGTAGTCGGTGTACGGCTTCACCGTCGCCTGCTCGGCGGACCTGCCGATCACCTTCACGAGCTGCCGGTACTGGAGCTTGTAGATGGTCTTTCCTTCCGGGGCCGCCGCGTCGCGTATGGGAAGCGGGGGGCTGTCCTCCTTGACGACGACCGCCCACGTGCCCCGGTCCGCGGCATAGCGGGACGCGAAAGCTGCCGCCTCGCCCCGGCTCTTGAAGACCCGGATCCTGCCCGCGGGGTATTCGCGCGGCTTTGACTCCCCGGCGACGGAGATGAGAAGCGTGGAGTCGATTGCGGACGATTGCCGCACGGCGACGACGACCCCTGTCTGCGGCTCTCCCGTGAGCTCCCCCCAGAGCACGACGCCATAGCCGACGGCGCGGCTTCCACAAGAGCCCAGGAGCAGCGCGCCGGACAACAGAAGCGAGCCGACGAGGATCTTGCGCAGCATGGTGGCAATACTGTTGCGGCGGGGCGATTTTTGCAAGTGGGGCCGCCCGCCGGCGCCGTGCTCACTTGCCCCGGGAGGGAAAAAAACGTATACACCACAACAAAGGAGAAATGCCGATGGATGCCCTTGAGGACCTGCGCGCGCGTTTGGCGGAAAAGAAGACCCAGATGATCGAGCTGCAGCGGGACCTCACGGCGGTTCCCGCCCTCGCCCCGCAGAGCGGCGGCACGGGCGAATGGGAGAAGGCCGCCGTTCTCACGAAATGGCTCGACCGCCTCGGCCTGGGACCGGTGGAGACGCATGCCGCCCCCGACGATCGTGTCCCGCGCGGGAACAGGCCCAACCTCGTCGTCACCATTCCGGGGCGACGGACGGATGCCAGCTTCTGGATCATGTCGCACCTGGATGTCGTGCCGCCCGGAGAGGCGTCGCTCTGGGAATCGGACCCCTACACCCTCGTGGTCAAGGGCGACCGTCTCATCGGGCGGGGCGTGGAAGACAACCAGCAGGGCCTCGTCTCCTCGGTGTTCGCGGCGGTGTGTCTGAAGGAAGCGGGGCTCACGCCCGACAGGACGGTCCGTCTGCTCTTCGTCGCCGATGAGGAGACCGGCTCGGAGAAGGGCGTCCAGTATCTCGTGGCAGAGACCGATCTCTTCGGGCCGCGGGACGTTGCGCTGGTTCCGGACGGCGGCTCGGCAGACGGCACGGAGATCGAGATCGCCGAGAAGAGCATCCTGTGGCTGAAATTCCGCATCAAAGGCCGGCAGTGCCATGCCTCCACCCCGCAGAAGGGCATCAATGCCTTCGAGGCAGGGTCGCATCTCGTGGCGCGCCTGGGCGTGCTGCGGGAGCGCTACGCGGCGCATGACGGGCTCTTCGACCCGCCCGTGTCCACGTTCACGCCGACAAAGAAGGAAGCGAATGTCCCCAACGTGAACACGCTTCCCGGTGAAGACGTGTTCTACCTCGATTGCCGCGTTCTGCCGCGGGAGAATCTCGACGAGGTCATGAGGACGATCCGCGGCATCTGCGACCAGGTGCAGACCGATTTCGGCGTGTCGATCGACATCCAGGAAGTGCAGCGCGCCTCTTCCCCCCCCACGCCGGCGAATGCGCCGTTCGTTGCCACGCTGAAGGGCGCGGTGAAGAGCGTCTATGGCGTGGAGGGAAAGACCATCGGCATCGGCGGCGGCACCGTGGGTGCGTTCCTCCGCAAGGAGGGCATCCCCACCGTTGTCTGGGGCAGGATCGCCGAGACGGCGCACCAGCCCAACGAGTACTGCCTCATCGACAATCTCATCGGCGATGCTCTTGTCATGGCCGTCATGATGCTCGCGCCATAATAGGGTGGGCTTGTCCGGGCGTGCGCCACGGACCGGATCCGCTCAGGTGCTCCGCGTCGCAAAGCGCGCGTCCACGGGAACGCCCCTGAAACGCGTGGCGGCATACCGGCCAATAATGTGGGAATCCGCTTCGAATGCCATCTCAGGAAGCGGTCCTTCGAGCGGAATCCAGGCGCACGCGTCCACGTCGTCGCCCGGGCGGGCAGCAATGCCGGGGGAGACGGGATGCGCCAGGAGAACGACGACCAGGCTGTGGAGCCGCGGCGTGAGGAAATTGGACACGACGCTCAGGATCGAATCGATGCAGATGTCCAGACCCGTCTCCTCCCTCACCTCGCGCAGCCCTGCGGTCAGAAAGTCCTCTTCGAACTCGATGAAGCCGCCGGGAAGGCACCATGCTCCTCCCCGGAATCTCCCTTCTGCCCTCCGCGCCAATAGGATACGACGGTCATTCTCGATCAGAACGACGACGCCCGGGAAGGGATTGCGGGCAGCCGGGGGGGCTTCCGTCCTGGCATTCTCATCATGCGCCCCGAAGACCTGGATCGTCGCGGGATCAGGCCCGTTTCCTCTCGGCTTGCGCGACATTTCGCCCGCCCGCTACTTCAGGCTTTCATAGACGATGCAGATTTTGCCCTGCCGGAGGAGCTCGATATTCTCCGGCAGCGCCAGGAGCTGGTGCGCGCCATCGGTCGAGATGATGATGTCCGTGCTCGCCTCGCCGCGGACGCCGCGCGCGGCAAGCCGCAGCGGAAGTGCGCCGACGCGCAGGTCGAAGGCCGGGTCATCGACGTCCTCGGAGTAGCCCACTTCTCCCCACCGGGAAAGCGCGTCGGGATCGCACATCGACCTGTCCAGCACGAGATCCATCTGCTCGTCCCAGATCCGGGGGAAGAGCGCGGGACGGGCGGCGAGCATGCGGGTGGTGCCGGCCTCGGGCAGCATTCCTTTTGCGAAGATGAGAAGGCCCGTGTATTTCCTCGTCGTCACGTCCCCCAGCCAGCGTCGGATGGGCGTCGCGGCCGCGGGAACGAGGGGAACGGCAATGCCCTGGGCGCCGAAAAGCGGCAGCGTGTAGCGGGCGACGAGCACCGTGAGGTCCGTCGTGAGGAAAAGCTCCGAGGGCCGGACGGCTAGCGCCGTGTCGTTCACCCGGGCAAAGAGCGCCGGGTCGGCGGAGAGCATGTCCGCGTACAGATGGGTGGAGTCGACGCGGAGGGGCGAGATGACGCGGGTGAGGAGGTCCGGCATGCGGGCATCCAGGAATGCCTCCGCGTCCCCCTTCGCACGGACCGGTGAAGGGACGGCGGGGTCAAGAGTCCGCCGCGCCTCAACCGTGATGTTTCCCGCGACCCAGTCGACGCTGCTCGTGACGGTGAAACCCGGCTCGTCAATGAGCGGGGCAGCGCCCGCCGCGACGGGCAGCACGACTGCCAGGGCGATGAAGAAGGCCGGGAGGTGTTTTTTCATTGCGTGCTCCGGACGGGAAGAACGGGGATAAGAAGCCTCGCGCCGATCTGGAGGAAACGGGGATCGATGCGCGGGTTGAACTCGCCGATCATCTCGACGCTCACGCCGTAGAGGCGGGACAGGCCGTAGAGTGTGTCCCCCTTGGCCACGACGTGGACGCGGAATTCCAGGAGGGGCATGGACGTGCCGGCGAGCGCCTGTTCCACCGCATCGGCATCGGCCTCAGGAACCTTCAGTGAGTATGAATAGGAGGCGGGTGGCGTCACGAGGAAATTCAGCTCGGGGTTCGCCGCAACGAGATCCGCCAGGGGAACACCTGACGCGTGGGCAAGCAGGCGCAAGTCCACGCACCTGTCCAGCGCCACCATGCGGGGCTCCGGCGGCGGGGGGTCCCACCCCACGACAAGACCGTAGCGCCCCGGGTGGCTGAAGATCATGCTGAGGGCGAGAAACTCGGGCACGAATGAAGCAGTCTCGCGCGGGAGCACGCCTTTCCTCCTCAGGGCCCAGTAATCGGCACCGGGGTTGCGCCGCATGATCGCCGACAGCTGCCCGACGCCGCAGTTGTATGCCGCAAGCGCGAGGTACCAGTCGCCGAAATACGCGCGGTTTTCCGCGAGCTTGGAAATC
Organism: uncultured Spirochaetota bacterium; assembly: GCA_963781885.1. GTDB lineage: Bacteria > Spirochaetota > Spirochaetia > SZUA-6 > Fen-1364 > Fen-1364. The sequence goes on from CAWAHW010000004.1 coordinate 517,623, forward strand.
GACGCCCCGGTCGCCTTCCACGCGTCCCGCCGCTCGTCCAGCCAGAGGTCCATCCGCAGGCCGTACGGAGAGGCGGTATTCCGCATGAGCTGCCAGAGACCCGTGGCACCCTGCGGGGAGACGGCGCGCGCCTGGAAGCCCGACTCCACCGCGGGCAGGAACTGCAGCTCGCGGGGCAGCCCCCGGGCCGCCAGCTCCGCGGCGATCATGGGCCGGTAGCGCGCGCTGGTGTCCAGGACGGCCTGCAGCCAGGTCCCCTGCCTGGCAAGGTAGCCCTGCACGAAGCTGCCAATGACATCTTCGTCAGGTATGGGGATGGAGTATACCTCCGTCCCCTCGTGGCCCTGGACCGGGGGCAGGGGCTCGTCGGGCACCGCAGCGCGCACGGGCGCCTCCTCGCCCCAGAGCGACGGGGCGAGCGCCAAAAACGCGACGAGCGCCGCTAGAGCTTTTCGCCGAAGTAGATACCGGCCCATTCCCACTGGCCGTTGACGTCCGGATTTGCCGGAAAATCCACCTGGCGGAAATACAGGTACCAGGTGCCGGGCCGGAAGTTCCAACCCGTCGTGCGGAGTGTCGCCTCGCGGCCGTTGGCCGCGATGTCGAGCTGACTGTCGATGGAGACGTTGGAGGTGGGCAGGTAATTGACGATGTTGTAGTTCACCGTCTCGTCTACGATGACCTGCGTCTGGTCCCACGGCTCCTGGAAGAAGTTCACGGCGGCCTGGTACTTGCGGAGCTTGGCGATGTTCTTCGTGACGATGGCATCCCGCACCGCCGCGACCAGGTCATCGAGGTCGGGCAGCAGCCAGGTCTTGTTTTCCGCGTTGTAAAAGTTGACCTTCTCGGAGGCTTCCCGCAGCTTCAGGGTGTCGGCGGAAATGTCGGCGTCGATCGAGCCGACGTATTTCTGATACGCCTGGATCGACTGCTCCCACTCCCCCACCTCCTCGTAGCTCTTCGCCATGTAGTACCAGTTGATGCCGGGGCTCTGATCGGGAAAGCGCGAGAACAACTCCTTATAGTCGGCGATCTTCGCATCGGGATCGCTCTCCAGCGTCAGCAGCTCCTGGAGGCACTGCAGGTGGATGGAGGTGCCCTTCACCAGGAGGTCCCCGTAGTTGGAGAGAATCCTACGATAGTAATGCACCGCGATCGGCGACGCGCGCATGTCCTTGTAGGCGTCAGCCACCAGGAGCAAGTAGTAGCCGTTGAAGACGTCATCCGGATTCTTCTCCACGTGCGTCGTGAGGAAGAGGATTTCCCTGTCGATGAGCCCCTCGTTTGCCAGCCCCGCGGCGATCTGGGTGATGAGGACGAACCTGTTCTCCTGATCCTTTGCCTTAGCGAAAAGGTTGAAGAGCTCCCGGAGTTCCTTGTTCTGCTCGAATGCGCCCAGGTAGTAGCGCGTGTCCGACACGGCGCATCCCGCGAGCGCGGCAACGAGCGCGATGAGCACGAAAAGGCGTCTTGCCATTGCCGTTGCGGGATAGTAGCAGGAAGCGATGCCGTTGGCAAGGCGGGCGCCATCTGATAGTATGAGCCCGCATTCCTATGGTGAATCGACCCCCCCAGAGATCTCCCCGAACGCCGCGTCGAAAAACGCCCCCGTTGCCTGCACGCAAGGCGCGGCCGCCTCGCTATCCGAACAAGCTTCTCGTCGGCGGCGTCGCGGTCTTCGTTGCCGGCGGGGTCCTCCTCCTCTGGAACCTCGGCTACCTGCCGCAGCCGGGACGCCTCTGGCCCGTACCCGTCATCATCGTCGGCCTTTTCTTCCTCTACATGGCGTGGCCGCGCGGCCGATCCGACCACTGGATCATCCCGGGCATGATCCTCACGCTCGGGGGAATCGTCTTCCTCCTCATGAACACCGTCTTGAGCGCCCAGAGCCTCGAACGCATCTGGCCCGCATTCATGCTCGTCACAGGAGTGTCGCTCGTGCCCTACGCCTACCGCAAACGCGGATCCGCACGGATCGCGATCATCATACCGGCGCTCTTCATCTCTTTCCTTGCGCTGGTCTTCCTCCCCTTCAGCCTCCACCGCACCGGTGGGGGCTTCGCCGCATTCGTGCGGCAATGGTGGCCGGTCATCCCGCTGATACTCGGGATCGCCCTGGTCGTTTCATTTTTCAGCGCCCGGCGGCCGAGTAGTAAGGTATGAACAAGCGGCGCATCCTCATCATCGCCGTGGCGGTGATGTTCCTGTCCTCCGCGGGCATCGTCACTTTCCTGAGCGCCCAGGAAGGCGCCCCCGCGGCGGCACCGAAGAAGGCGCCCGTGCCGCTGGAGACGCGATTCGCCCCGGACCGGATCTATCGGACGGAAAGCGGGGCCATCTGGCGCATCTCCCACGACGAAGGCATCCTCGTGTCCATCGACGGCGGGGCGACGTGGGGCTCGCGCGTGGAAGGTCTTCCCACGCGTGCGGTCTATCCCTTCCTCCACGACATGCCGCCGATCATCACGGGCTTCGCCGTCGATCCCCTGAACAACGACCGCGTCGGCATCTCCACGCTGGACACCGTCTTCCTCTCGGGCGACGGGGGTCTCTCGTGGGAGAAGGTGGAGCTGAAGGATCCCATCAGATCGAACGACCAGCTCACCTGCATCGCCCTGGCGCCCGGAAACCCCGACGTCTTCAGCGTCGGCACGTCGTTCCACGGATTCTTCGAGAGTTTGAACAGGGGCAAGTCGTGGACGTCCCTCTCCGAGCCGCTTGCGCCGCTGAAGCTCGGCGGCGGCACGTATGAAGAGATCGCCTCCATTGCGTACGACCCCACGGACATCACGCGCATCTGGTTCAGCCTCGGTTTCGGCAAGGGGGTGTTCGTCTACCGCAAGGGCGGAAAGACCGTGGACCGCAACGACCTGCCGTCCAGCCCGTACGCGACCCCCGTGCGGGACATCGGTTTCAGCAGGGAATCACCCACGGACGGCTGGATGCTCACCGCGCGCACGGACACGGCGCGCTGGGAATGCCCGTCCGGCGGCGACTGGAAGATGGTGGACACCTTTCAGAGCCAGACGGCCCTCCCGGACGACAAGGCCGCGCGGCTGGCAAAGGCCGCCAACAAGTACGGCATCTACGTCTCCTCCTTCTTCGCGTCGGGCAAGAAGCTGCAATCCCACCTCGACTTCCTGAAGGCGCAGGGTCTCAACGCTTTCGTGGTTGATTTCAAGGACGACAACGGCTTCCTCACCTACGACACCGCTCTTCCCGAGCCCAAACGCATTGGGGCGATACAGAAGCGATTCTCCATCGAAGACCTGGTCAAGACGGCGCACGACAATGGGCTGTACGTGATCGGGCGCATCGTCGTCTTCCGCGACAAACAGCTCTACAACTCGGACAGGTTCGTCTGGGCCGCGTGGAACGCGGGCATCAAGGGGCCGTGGCGCTACGTGAAGACGTCGGTCGACGCGGACACCGGTGAGGAAACCTCCTACCAGGGAGAATACTGGGTCGACCCGTACTCCGAGCACGTCTGGGACTACAACATCGCCATCGCACGGGAGCTCCAGGACAAGGGCGTCGACGAGGTGCAATTCGACTACATCCGCTTCCCCTCGGACGGCGATATCGGCAGCATCACGTGGCGTTATCGCAAGCCGGGCATGGGCAAGATGGAGGCGCTGGAATCCTTCCTTGCCAAGGCGCGGGAAAGCCTCACCATTCCCATCTCCACCGACGTGTACGGCTACTGCGGCTGGGCGCGCATCTCCAACTGGGTCGCGCAGAACATCGAGATGTATTCGCGCTACGTCGACGTCATCCAGCCGATGTTCTATCCCTCCCATTTCCCCCGCGATTTCCTGGGCACGATGGAGTACCTTCCCCGCGCGAAATACATCTACCAGGAAGGCACGAAGCGCTCCGCCTACATCGTGGAGGGACGCAGCGTGATCCGACCCTACGTCCAGGCATTCCGCCTGGGCGCGGAGACAAGCTTCACGCCCGCCGTGTATTCCACCTATCTCCTGAACCAGGTCAATGGAAGCCTGGAAGGGGCAGGGTCGGGATTCACGATGTGGAATGCCTCCAACGACTACTACATGGTCACCGTCCCGCTGGGACCCATCATCACGGCTGCCAAGGGCCCGGAGGCGCTGCGGTGAGATCGGGCGCGGCGGCACTGATGGTGGCGGCCCTGGTGCTCACGGGTTGCGCCACTCCTGCCCCGCGGACGGCTGACGATGGAAAAGCACGCGTCGACTCAGAGGTGACGGCGGCCGCGCTGCTTGTTGGAATCGGCTCGCCGCAGAGCCTGGACGACGCCGCACGGATCCTGGGCCAGCAGGGAATCGCGCGCGACCCGCGGGCTGCCGGCATCGCCGACTTCGGGGCCGGCCTCTGGGCAAAGCTCCTGCCCGCGCTGGACAACCCCTTTGCCGGCGCCGCGCCCGCATCGGAAGATGATGCGGTGGCAGCCTTTCCCTTCCTGGGCACCCTCGGCACGGCGGTGCGCGCTCTTGAGCTGCCGGCACCAGCGGATGAAGCGACGCTTGCCGCCCTGGACGATTCCCTTGCGCAGACGGAAGGCTTCTTCGGCGGCTCGGCGCTTGTGCCCTACCTGCGCGGCCGCATGATGCTTCTTCGCGGCAAGCCGGTCAGGGCTCGCGAGCTCTTCGAAACATCATGGAGCAGGGCACAGGGCTTCTATCCTGCTGCCGCGGAGATCTCCGCGCTCATTCTTGCCAATGGCACCGCGTCGACCGAGCTCGCCCTGCTCCAGAAGCTGGCCGCGGCACTTCCTTCCCCTCAGCGCTTCGACGTTCTTGCGCGCGCTTATCTCGAGACCGGAAAGCCAGACCGGGCCGCCGATGCGGCCGCCCAAGGCCTGCTCGCCGCACCGGACGATCCCCATTTCGCCCTTCTCCGGGCGGAAGCGATCGACGCGCAGGGCAACTGGTACGAGGCCACGCGCATCCTCGACGCCCTCCTCCAGTTTGCGCCGGACCAGCCTGCTGCGATCCTTGTAAAGGCGCGTATCATCTACGAGCGCGAAAAGAACGCCGCCCAGGCGCTGCAGATCCTGCAGGATGCACGGACCCGGTATCCCGCGGACCCCGGGTTTCCTGAATTGCAAGGGAGGATACTCCTGGAGACGGGAAGGGCCGCGGACGGCGTCGCGGCGCTCACGCAGGCGCTCGCAATCGAGCCGGCGCGGCACACGACGCTGACCCTTCTCCTGCGCCAGGCAGTGCAGGCCGGAAGCTGGAACGAGGCATCGTCATACCTCGACCGCATACCCGAATCGGCGCGCTCTCCGGACGATCTGCGCCTCGCGTGGCGCATGGCAACCGGCATGGGCGACCATGCGCGCGCGGCGGGTTTCGCTCGTGACCTGGAATCGCGCGGCGCGGGCGCGGCAGCGATGGCCCTGGAAGCCCGGTCCCTCATCGCATCGGGCCAGACAGCGAAGGCGTTGGGTGTTGTCGATGCGGCGCTGCCGCAGGCGGACGCCGCGCTGCGTTCCGAGCTGTACGCCATCCGCGCCGCGGCAGGCTCGGCGGACCCGGCAAGCGATCTGCGGCACAGCTTGCAGATCGATCCCGATAACGCCGAGGCGCTCGTGGCACTTTCCGATCTTCTTGTGTCCCAGCAGGACTTCCGCAAGGCAGCCGGCTACGCGCGGCACGCCGCCGAGCTTTCACCCGACAATGCCGCGCTCGCGGCGCGGGCGGCCGCGCTGGAAGCCCAGGCGGAAACGCAGAAATAGCGGCTAAACCTGTTCCAGGTGGTGGCGGACGTGGCGCAGGTAATCGGCCACGAGCGCGTCGAGCGCCAGGGGTTCCCCCGCGCCGATGCGGCACGGCACGGACAGCTTCGCCTGCGGAATCCGCTCCACGACGTGCGCGATGTGCCGATTGACGGCGATCCAGAGCGCGACAAGCTCGGCCCAATCCTCTTCCACGTAGCCCTGGCAGCTCACCCATTCATTCTGCGTGTATCCCGGGAAATCCAGCGTGTCCGCAAGCTGCGCGCGCACGAAGCGCTGGTGATTGTTCACGGCCGAGTCGATGAGATGGCCGACGACCTCCCGGCGGCTCCACTTCCCCGGGGCGCGCGGCGCCGCGGTCCCCGTCGCGGAGATGCCTCGCAGGCGCGCACCTTCAGCCTGGACGAGCGTGCGGATCTCTTCTGCGTATGACGAGCTCATGCGCCGATGCTAAACCCGCGGTGCACGCCGGTCAACCGACCGCCGACCGTCCTGAAGGCGGACAGGCACAGCCCGGGGGCTCAGCGCGGCCGCGGTAGCTTGCACGGTACTCTGTGCAGTTCCGCGGCATTTGGGACTAGCGCGGCCGCGGTATCCCGCGGCATTTGGGGCTAGCGCGGCCGCGGTATCCCGCGGCATTTGGGGCTAGCGCCGCAACGCCTCCCGTGCGGCCGGGGTGAGGGCGGCGCGCACCGCGGGCTTCCGGGAGAAGAAGAACAGCGACACGGCGCCGACTGACAGCAGTCCGCCGATCAGCCAGAAGATGCCGTGGAGCGGCAGCGTGCCCGTTGCGTACAGCCAGGTCCCGATGGCGGGTCCCACCAGGCCGCGCACGCCGTACAGCGTCGTGTTCAGGCCGAAATAGAGGGAGAAATTGCCCATGTCGGACAGCGCGATCATGCAGAAGAGAGGCACGAGGTCCCAGCCGGCATTCGTAATCCCCGAGAGGATGCTCATGGCCAGGAGCTGCGGAGCCGTGCGCGTGAGGGCCATGGAGAAATAGCGCCCCGCGAACAGCATGACGACGAGCGCCAGAACGCGGAAGGGGTTCGTTCTTTTGAGCGCCCGGGCCCAGAACCAGTAGCCGACGATGCTCGCCAGGGACACGATGGTGCCAAGGTAGAAACTGGCCTCCCCATAGCTCAAGTGGAGGACATCGACCATCCAGACCGGCTCCAGGGAGACGGAGAACTTGTCGGGAAAAGCGCAGAGGAACATGAGCGCCAGGAACGAGAGAAAGAGCCGGTTCCGCCGCAGCATGCCGAGCGTGGCGCGCGCCGGCCGGGGCGCCTGCGCGGCGGCAAGGAGCGGTCCCTTGCGCACCTTGATCCTGCCGAAGGTGAAGCTTGCAAGCACACCGAAGAACGCGGCGACGAGAAAGAGCCATCGCACGATCGCCTCGTCGGCGGCGAGGACGATACCCGCGACCGATGAGAAGGACGCGGAGACAATGACCACGAGGATGCGCACATTGCCCATGAGTCGCCCGCGGTACGCGTCGCTGTAGTTCGTCCGCATGATGCTGCCGTACGCGGGCCCGCTCAGGTTGAGGAGAATGTAGAAGCCCGAGGCGACGACGAGATACGACAGCGGTGACGAGGCGACGGCAAGGAGCCCGATGAGCCCGCGGCACAGGACGTTCGGCCAGACGGCCCAGGGCATCTTTTTGCCCCGGTCGGCGAGTCGACCGACAAAGACTCCCAGGAGCGCGCCAGCGAACTGGGACGTCAGCATGATGGTGATCGCCTCCGGGCTCATGCCGATCCGGCGGGCGACAATGGGAATCAGGGGGATGGCGATACCGGCGAATATCCCGTAGAAGACCGACGACCGCAGATCGGTCGCATAGGTGATGCGGTCGGTGAGCGGAAGACGGGAAAAGTAGTCCTTGAGTGTCACGCGCGCGGCGAGCTCACGCCCGCCACTCGTGGGCGGCAAGCCATGCGACGGACTCAGAGACTCCCTGGAAGGAGCTGTAGCGCGGGTGGTAGCCGAGGAGACGCGCCGCCTTCTCGATGCTGCAGCACGGGCTGTGGGCGATGTGGTCCCAGGTTGCCGCCGCGTCGCGCTCGGACACGGTGGACTTCCATTCGTCCCATGGAAGAAACGCGAGTGAAGGCTCGTGGCCGAACCACGCGAACATCCGCTCCGCGTATCCCCGCAGCGTCATGGCGGCGGGTGAGACGGCGTGGAAGCTCTCACCGACCGCCGTGCTCCGGTTGGCGAGTGCCGCGCAGAAAAGCTGCGCGACGTCGTCGGCATGCACGTGGTGGACTGTCTCCATGCCGAGGTTGGGAAGCGCGAGCTTCTTCCCCTCCGCGATGGACTTCCAGGTCTCGATATTGAAGTGTCCCGCGGGATTCAGGGGGACCCATCCGGGCCCCACGATGTGCCCGGGGTGGACCAGCGTCGCGGGAAACCCGCTGCGATGGGCGGTATCAAGAAGCCAGGCCTCCATCTTCGCCTTGTTCACGCCGTAGTCTCCGAAGGGCGCACGGGACATGGCCTCGGTGGTCGGAACGACCTCGCTGTGTCCGTGGACCCAGATCGTTCCGCAGCAGAGGTAGTGCCCCACTCGCCCGCGCAGCGGCTCGACGACCTGCGCCGTGCTCTCCTGGGTGAAGCAGATCAGGTCGATGACGACGTCCGGCGAAAGACGGGCAACACGCTCCCCGAATGTTCCCTCCGCCTCCTCCTTTGCCCGATCGATGGTGATCCTTTCCACGGAACGCCAGATGCCCGCATCGTGATACGGCGCGCGCGCGCCGCGGCTCAAGGCAACCACGTGGTGCCCGTCCCCGACCAGGCGCGGAACCAGGTACGTGCCGATGTGTCCGGTGGCCCCGATGACGACGATCCTCATGGATTATGGATGATAGCCCCCGTGCGGCATCGCGCCAAGGAGGCGGACGGGGAGGTCACTTCGCGGCGGCGAACAGATAGGTGATGCAGTCGCGGACGACCACCTGGAAACGGCTTTTGCCCTGGCGCAGCTCACGGATAAAATCCTTGGGGCAGGTGTCGTCGCACTGCCCGTTGTTGAGGACGTGCCGCGCAAAACAGCCGAAGCCGTAGAACAAGGGTGGCGTGAAATCGGCGGAGATCCGTACCAGGGGCACAGCGCCGGGGACTGGGTCTGCGGCGGGGGCGGCCGGGCGCGCGGCGCCCTCCTCCAGCCATTCGTAGGCGAAGAGCAGCCGCGGCACGATCCTGGTCACCAGATCGAGCGCGCGGCGGTTCGCCATATAGAGAAAGAAATCCGCGAAAAACCATGCGTTCGGCTGCGTCTGAAGCTGCCGCGCGAGCTCGATGTGCGACAGGTTGTTCAAGCCGAACGCGAGCCGCGTTTCGGGGTGCCCTTCCGCCAAGCGCCGCAGGGCGGCACTCCATACCCCATCTGCCGTGATGACCGGAGGGATGGGGAGCCATCGGAAACCGGCCAGCTCAGGAAGCCGGTCGATGGAAAGCGCGCCCGGATCGTTGCCGACAAACGGGACCGGGGACACCCCCTCAGGGACCAGAAGCTCGCGATGCGCCAGCCTCACGAGTTCCTCGGGTTGAAGCGGCGACGCAATGGGATTATCCCGCGGCGGCAGCGGGGCGTCCGTCCTGCCGAGGCCGACGCCCGGACGCTCCGTTTGGAGAAAATCGTAATAATCGTTTTTCGCCTTCTTCAGCTCAGAAGGCGGAACAAAGATGCCGTTGTCATCGAGACCAGTGTCGTTCGAGAAAGTGATCCTGCCCGGCCTGAAGAGCGAATCCCCTGATTCTTCGAGCAGCGCGGAAAGAATCGGGGCAAAGGGCCGCGGCCGCGCCGCCTTGTCGACCGTCACCGTGGTCTGAAAGTGCGACGCGCCTGCCGCCTGGATGTCCAGCGTCCCGTCCGATGCCAGGCGCACATCCAAGTCGATCGCCACCTTGTAGAGGGGAAAGCCCGCCTCCCGCGGCTCCGGCAGATCGAGGAAGCGCGACGACAGGTGCCGGATCTGCTGGCCCTTGCGCGGCAAGTCCGGTCCTGCGTCGACGGGGACCCCGACCGCCACCGTCTCTCCCGCGCGGGCAAAGGAGACCTCGCGGCCCGCCCTGCGGATGAGGGTCGCCGCGAATGTCACCGGTTCGCGCCGGCCTTCGACGAAGTAGGCGATGCCGTCGTGCAGCGAGAGATCGCCTTCCAGCCGTACCGTGAAGTCCCTCCCCTGCAGGGAGGAGACGGTGCCGAGGAGCGCGCCCCGGTGCCCGGAAAATCCTTCTGGAGGAGCGCTGATCCGTGGGGAGAATGGAGCCAGCCCGTGGTCTTTTCCCGCGCAAAACCGAGCTCGGCTTTCCGCCTGAGGGCCTGGTATTCCTCCTCGGACAACCCCTCCCCTTTGTCGAGGATGCTCCTGTACAGCCGTGTCACGTTGAAAACGTATTCGGGCGATTTCATGCGGCCCTCGATCTTCAGTGAATCGATGCCGGCCGCCGCGAGCGCGAGAACGTCCCTGCCCAGGAAAAGATCTCGGCAGGAAAAGAGGTAGCCTTCGAGGCTTTGCTCGGCATCGGACTCTCCGTGGTAGAGGCTGCGGCATATCTGCGCGCAGTCGCCCCTGTTGCCGGACCTTCCCGTGAGCGCCCAGGAGGCAAGACAGAGGCCGGAAAAGCTGTAGCAAAGGGCGCCATGGATGAAGACCTCCAGCTCGATGTCCGGGACCGCGTCACGCAGCTCACGGATCCGCGTGAGGGGAAGCTCGCGGGAGAGGATGACGCGTCGGATCCCCAGCTCTTTTGCCACGCGCAGACCGGCCTCGTTGTGGAGGGCCATTTGCGTCGAGGCGTGGATGGGCAGACGGGGAAAGCTCTGCGCCAGAAGATCGCAGACCCCCAGGTCCTGGACGATGACGCCATCCACCGCGAGCGCCTGGAGCAGCCCGAGTGACTCCGCCAGCGCGTCCATCTCCGACTCGCGGACGACGGTGTTCACGGTGACGTAGACGCGTCTGCCCTTGTCCGCCGCGAGCTGCCGGATGCGGCGGAGCTGCTCGAAAGTGAAGTTCTGCGCGGCCCGACGCGCGGAGAAGTCCTTCATGCCGAGATAGACGCCGTCGGCGCCGGCATCGAAGGCGGCGAGTGCCGACAGGAAGCTCCCGCCCGGTGCAAGGAGCTCCGGCTTCCTCACGCCGGGCCTCGCAGCTTCGCGACCGCCTCCACGTGGGAGGTCTGGGGATAAAAATCGAAAAGACGCAGATCGTCCAGGACGAAGCCGCCGGTCACGAGCTCGCCCAGGTCGCGCGCGAGCGTGACGGGGTTGCAGGAGACGTAGACGAGCCGTCGCGGCGCCGCCTCCCGCAGCCACGCGCGCACGGCGGGGCCGAGCCCCACGCGGGGCGGGTCGACCACCACGGCATCCAGCCGCCCCCCCGCGGCGGTGATCCAGTCCTCGACACTGACGGGGTAGAACTCGTTCACGTCGCCCGTCACATTGCGGCGGGCATAGGCAAGGCTCGTGGTGCTCGACTCCACGCAGATGACGCGGGAAAAATCCGCCGCAAGGAAGGCGCCGAACAGCCCGACGCCGGCGTACAGGTCCGCCGCCGCGTCACCGCGGAGGCCCTCCAGCGCCCAGGAGATGAGCGCCGGCAGCACGGCAAGATTCGACTGGAAGAAGCAGCCGACGGAAAAGAGGATCTCGCGGCCGGCGACGGTGACGCAGAGATCGCGGTCGTCGTCCCTGCCCTCCACGGCGAGCAGCTCCCCGGCGGCGAACGCGGTGAAACGATCACGGCCCGGGGGCGCCGGCACCGCTCCCGAGAAAAGGAGGTCGACGGCGGGCGCGACGATGGGGCAGTGCCCGACGGTGACGAGCCGACGCGAGCCCGCGCCCATGTAGCCCAGCCCCGCTTCCGCCCGATGGATCTGCGCGCGGTTGCGCGAGGCGAATGGCGGCGACGGCACGATGTCGATGTCCTCCCGATCGATGCGACCCGTGCGCCGCAGCGCCTCGCGGACGATCGACGCTTTCTGCCGCAGCTGCTCGTCGTAGCTGATGTGCAGCCAATCGCATCCCCCGCAGGTCCCCGCGTAGCGGCAGCCCGGGCTTACGCGATGGGATGACGGCTTGCAGACCGCCCCGAGCGCCGCCCTGTCGAAATCGCGGCGATGCTCGTCGATCGTGACGTCGACCAGCTCGCCGGGAAGCACGCCGGGGACGAAGACCGCCTTGCCGTCCAGGAATGCAAGACCCTCTCCGCCGGCGACGAGCTTGACGATCGAAAGCGTTTTCACGCGAAGAAATGCTCCTCCACCGCCGCGCACAGACAATGGTAGACTGGCAGGTGCAGCTCCTGGATCTCGAAGGTCCTCCGCGCGGGCACACTGATGAGGATGTCGCAGAGGGAGGCCATCTCCCCGCCCCCCCTTCCCGTGAGCCCGACGGTCGTCATGCCGACGGCCCGCGCGACGACGAGCGCCGCGCGCACGTTCGCGGCGTTGCCCGACGTGCTGATGCCCAGCAGCACGTCGCCTTTGTTCCCGTAGCCCAGCGCCGCCTGCGCGTAAGAAAACGCGGCATTCACGTCGTTGCCGAAGGCCGTGGAAAGGGCGGTGTGGGCCGCGAGATTCATGGCGGGAAGACCGGTCTGGAGTTGGGAGGCAAGCTGCGGACCGAGCGCGGGGTCTGCCGCGCGCAGGAGAGCCTGCGTGTCCCGCGCGAGGGGTCGGGGCTTCAGGTATCCCTTCATCAGCTCCCCCACGATGTGATCGGCGTCCGCGGCGCTTCCTCCGTTGCCGCACACCAGAAGCTTTCCGCCCGCGGCAAAACAGGCGATCAGCGCTTCCGCCGCGGCCCGTATCCGGTCCTGGCACTCTGCCAGGACCGGGTAGCGCTGGATGAGCTCGGTGAGCTGTGTCATGTTTCCGACTCCCCGCGTCCCGGTTCCCCTTCGCGCGCGCGACCGTCCATCGCGACGGAGAGGCACGCATAGTCCCCGATGCCCTCTCCCAGCGCGGCGGGCAATACCGCGCAGACGCGCGCTGCGCCGGCAAGGGCTTCCCGCCTGATCTCCGTTTCCATCGCCGGCCGGAGAAACTGCTCGCAGCGCGTGAAGATGCTGCCGATCACGATGCGCTGGGGGTTGAGGATGTCGATGATCAGCGCCAGGCCGCGGCCCAGCTGCCGCCCGCATTCGGCGAGGATCTCTATCGCCAGGGCGTCACCCCTCGCGGCGGCCTCGCCTACGTGACGGGCGGTGATCCCGGCGAGCGCGTGCCTGTCGGGACAGAAAAGCGGCGCGCGGCCGGTCTCGAAAGCCCGCTCCGCGGCCGTGCGGGCGAGCTTCGCGATGCCCCCGCCGCTGCAGAATCCCTCGAAAGAGCCCTGCTTGGCGTAGCCCTCGGGGCCCTCCTCGCTGAGCCGCATGTGTCCAACCTCACCGGCGAGATCGTTCGTGCCCTCGTAGAGCCTTCCGTCGAGGATGAGCCCCGCGCCCATGCCGGTGCCAAAAGTGAGGAAGACCATGTTGCGCGTTCCGCGACCCGCGCCGAAACGCCATTCGGCAAGGGCGCACGCATTCGCGTCATTCTGGAGGTATGCGGGGCAGTCCAGCGCCTGGCCGAGCTCGCGGGTTATCGGCACGTCGTCCCAGCCCGGGAGATTGGGAGGTCCCTGGATGAGACCCGCGCGGCTGTCCAGCGGTCCGCCGCAGCTCACGCCGACGGAGGAAAAGTGCTCGCCGTCCGCATACGCGCGCGCGAGCCGCCGCGCCTCCGCGGCGACTGCCTGCACGACGCCGCGCCAGGACCGCGCATGCGGTTCCGTGGGGAACGCGGCACGGCCGAGTATCGACATGCCGTCGCGCGCCGCGCGGCCCACGACCACGGCGGTTTTCGTCCCGCCGATATCCACACCAAGCAGAATCCCCAATTCCCCCTCCCCCGGCGTCGTGCAGTCTACCACCCCGACGGCGCGCCGCTCAATGACCCTCCGGCCCCCGGCAGACGAGCTACAATTCTGTAGCTTATCGGCGCGGATTCCTACCATCGTGTATGTCGCCCGCTGGCACCGCTTTTCCGATACTGTGAGCAACTCCTTTACAAGGAATGAATTATCGACATAATGCTTCCTGGCATGAAAGTTGCATAATCACCATGGGGAGTAATATCCTGCGCCCGTGGCGGGTATTTCCCCGTTCCCTCCCGAGTTGCTCCAATCGCGACAAAAAGCGAATGGCGTGACAGTGGCCCTCGGCCGAGGCCCGGGGGGGATCATCAAAGCAAGGAGGAAAAACATGGCAATCGGCAAGACTCCGAAGGAGATCGTCTCCTTCATCTCGACGCAGAAAGTGGAGGTCGTCGACCTGCGCTTCATGGACTTCCCCGGGCTCTGGCAGCATTTCTCCGTCCCCGCGCGCGAGCTCACCGAGGAGGTCTTCGAAAAGGGTCTCGGCTTCGATGGATCGAGCATCAGGGGCTGGCAGGCGATCAACGAGTCCGACATGCTCGTGAAGCCGGTGGCGGACACGGCATTCATCGATCCGTTCCTCGCGGCGAAGACCCTCGTCGTGATCTGCAATATCTGCGACCCTCTCACCGGTGAAGACTACACGCGCGACCCGCGGAACATTTCCCGCAAGGCGGAGGCCTTCCTCAAGGGCACGGGGCTTGCCGACATCCCCTACTTCGGCCCCGAATGCGAGTTCTTCGTGTTCGACGACATCCGCTACGACCAGAACGAGCACGAGGGCTACTACCACATCGACTCCGTGGAAGGCCGCTGGAACACGGGGCGCAAAGAGGACCCCAACCTCGGCTACAAGATCCGCTACAAGGAAGGCTACTTCCCCGTCCCGCCGAACGACACGCTGCAGGACATCCGATCCGAGATGATGCTCACGCTGGAGTCCATCGGCATCCCCATCGAGGCACAGCACCACGAGGTGGCCACCGGCGGCCAGTGCGAGATCGACATGCGCTTCAACAACCTGATCACGATGGCCGACAACGTTTTGAAATACAAGTACATCGTGAAGAACACGGCCAAGAAGCACAACAAGGTCGTCACCTTCATGCCCAAACCGCTGTTCGGCGACAACGGCAGCGGCATGCACGTCCACATGTCCTTCTGGAAGGACGGCAAGAACCTGTTCGCCGGCGACGGGTACGCGGGGCTCTCCCAGATGGCGCTCCACGCCATCGGCGGGCTCCTGAAGCACGCGCCGTCCCTCCTCGCGTTCGCCACGCCGACGACGAACAGCTTCAAGCGCCTGGTGCCGGGCTTCGAGGCGCCGGTGAACCTCGCCTATTCGCGCCGGAACAGGAGCGCATCCATCCGCATCCCGATGTACTCGCCGTCGCCCAAGGCGAAGAGGCTGGAGTTCCGCTGCCCGGATCCGAGCTGCAACCCCTACCTCACCTTCTCCGCAATGCTCATGGCGGCGGTGGACGGCATCCAGAACAAGATCGACCCGGGACAGCCCCTGGACAAGGACATCTACGACCTCCCGCCCGAGGAGCTCGCCGCGGTGCCGAAGACTCCGGGATCGCTCCGCGAGGTGCTCCGGTCGCTGCAGGCGGATCACGCCTACCTCCTGAAGGGGGACGTGTTCACGACGGATGTCATCGAGACCTGGATCGACTACAAGATGAAGAACGAAGTGACGGCGCTGGATCTCCGACCGCATCCCTGGGAATACATGCTCTATTTCGATATCTGATAGTCCGATTCCTTCCTCCTTGGCCCCCCCTCTCGGGGGGCCGTCTTTTTTCCCGCACCTTGTGATAGAATGACCAGCTGTGAAGGCTTTGCCGCAGAGTGCTCCCGACTGGTGCTTCTTCAAGCCCGGCATGGACGCCCGCACCTATTACGCGCGTCTGAAGGCCATCGGGTATGCGGGTGCAGAGCTCGTCGATCCCGTTCGATGGGAGGCGGCGGACGCGGCCGGGCTCCCCATCGTCGCGGTGGCCGCCCCCGGGATGGAGGAAGGGCTGGGCGTCGCCGCGCACCATGCGGCGCTCCTGCCGCAGATTCGGGCGTGCATGGAAAAGGCGGCGGCGCACGGCATCCCGCAGGTGATCGTCTTCAGCGGCAACCGCGAAGGCCGGCCCGGCGAGGAGTGCTTTTCGCATTGCGTCGCGGCAATGCGGCCCCTCGCCCGGGACGCCGAACGGCTCGGCCTCACCCTCATCATCGAGATGCTGAACGGGACCGATCACCCGGACTACGCCGCCGACAGCTCGCGTTTCGGTTTCGACCTTGCGCGCGCCGTGGGCTCCCCCCGCTTCAAGGTCCTCTATGACATCTACCACATGCATCGCATGGGTGAAGACGTGACGGCGGACATCCTGGGAAATCTCCCGCTCATCGGACACCTCCACATTGCCGGCAGCCCCCGCCGGGACTTCCCGGGAACACGGCAGGAGATCGACTACCTGCGCATCGTGAAAGAGGTCGTCCGTGCGGGCTATACCGGTCTCTGGGGCCAGGAATGGCGTCCCGCGCACGATGATCCATGGAGCGAGCTGGAGGCTGCATTCATGCTCTTCACCCGCTACGCCGCCGAAGCGACCGTTCGCGACGGCGTTTAGCGGCCGCCCAACTCCGCGGACAGAGTGGAAGGGCAGACTCCGCTCATCGCGAAAGATTCCCCCGGATGAGGGAGACGAGCCCGGCAGGGTCGCTTTCCGCCAGCCGTGACAACACCCTTTTCCAGCGATAGGCGAAGCTCCCCTGCTCCTGGTCGGGAAGGTGCGCGAACAGCGTGTCGAATGCCTTGCGACGGCGCACGTAGTCTTCCTGGAGACGCCGCAGCCTCTCCTCCAGGGTACCGAGGTAGACGCTGGTGAAGCCCGCGACGTCCGGCAGGAAGTCCGCCCTCCGGCGCACGGGGAGCGCGTAGGACGGGGCGAACTCCTCCAGGGGGCTTGCGTAGTCGTTGAAAGCCCCCGTATGGTCGGCGAGCACGATGTCGGCGGGCATTCCCGCCTCATCGAACACCATCACCTCGTCACCGTCGTCAAAGAGAGGACTGCCCCGCGCGTCGCAGCGGCCGACGACGATATTCGGCGCAGCCGCGCTCCCCAGCAGCCGCGCGAACTCCCGGGCGAAAACCTCCGATTCGAATCTGCGGGGTGGGAGCTTGTCGGTTGCCGTGCCGCGGATGTAGGCGCGCTCGAAGTACGGCGTCCAGATCGGGAAGGCGCCGCCCTCGCGCGTTTCATAGCGCTCGCTGATCCGCCGGGCCGCGATGCGGGCAGGAAGGTTCACGCCGAGCTGCCGGCAGCCAAGGCGCCGGTCCAGGATGTATTCCGTGTACTCCTCCGCCCTGATCATTGCATCCAGGAGACCGTCGCCCCGCTCGAGGTATTCCCGCACCCCCTGCTTCTGCATGCGGATGATGGACACGATCTCTTCGGGACTCTGCCGCTGTTTCAGCACCGCAACATACACGTCACGCCGCCCCCCCATGGCCGGTCTGCGGGACAGTGAGCTCACCACCCGACCGATATTCACGTGCTCCAGGTCCCCGTACTCGCGCACAAAATTGAAGATGAGCTTCCGCGGTTTCTCATCCGAAAGCCGGGCAAGCTCGGGGTCGGCGCTTCCGGTCGCCTGCTCCATGACGGGATCGAAGATGATCTCCCCCTGCTCGAAGCGGC
Organism: uncultured Spirochaetota bacterium; assembly: GCA_963781885.1. Lineage (GTDB taxonomy): Bacteria > Spirochaetota > Spirochaetia > SZUA-6 > Fen-1364 > Fen-1364. The sequence continues at coordinate 534,973 of CAWAHW010000004.1, forward strand.
CCCCGGGAAGCCATTCGATCTGGAGGAAGAACTCGGGGCTCAGGCCGAGCAGCGGCTCCTCCGCGGCCTGCTCGTCCTCGCGGCCCAGGAGCGCGCTTGCCATGCGGTTCCGCCATTCTATTGCATCGGGATCATCGCGGCGCAGCTCGGGTTTCACGCGGGAGACGAACAGCGCGGCCAGGTCCTCCCACGCCCGACGCAGCCCGGCGGGATCGAGGGAGCCCCAGTCCGGCCGCGCGAGATCGGCGCGTGGAATCCCCGTTCCCGGTGGAAAGAATGCGAGCTCGGGATAACCGGCGGCATTCCGCCTGCCGGCAAAATCGACGATCTCCAAGAGCTGCGCGCGCAGGGACGCGTCGTCCAGGAGACCCAGCTCCTCGAAGCCCTGGCAGGTGAGATAGCGCACGCCCGTTGCAAGCCCGTAGTAGTAGATCTCGCGGCCGCCAATGCCGATCCGCGCGGATTCGATCAGCGCGCGCATCTCATCCGGTGTCTTGGGCAGGGGCGTGACGCGCCACAATTCGCCCCGCTCCCGGATGGCATCACGCACCCGCGCGTTGAGAACCCCGAGGAAATGGATCCTGTGCTTCGGCAGGAGCCGCTGGAGCATCTCGTCGGCCTGGAACGCCAGCGGCATTGCAAGCGGATCGGGTCGGATCAGGACCGCGTCGCGCGCGACGATCAGATCGACCGCGGCCTGCCATTCGAGATCCATCTCGGGCGGGCTGAGATCGGCAAGCCCCGCGCGGCGCCGCTCCGCGGCATACCAGTCGACGAATGCGTTGCGCTGCATCACGTGGATGCCCGGAAGCGTTACCAGGAGATCGTGGCGGGGAAATGCCGTCGCGATCCGCGGCGGGGATTTTCCGGTCGCAGCGGCGGCAAAAAGCGGCTCCCCGAGGAAGGTGATGGCAGCGCTCATGTCCGTCTCAGCCCGACGCGTGGCCCGTCTCGTAGAGCGCGACGATATTCTCCGGCGGGCTCACCGCCTGGATATTGTGGCAGGGAGCGAGGATGTAGCCGCCGCCCTCCCCGAGGATGCGCAGGTTGTCCTCCACCTCCCGGCGCACGTCATCGACGCTGCCGAACGGCAGCGTCCTCTGGTTGTCCACGCCGCCGTGGAAGACCAGACGTCCGCCGAAGTCGCGCTTCAGCCCTTCCCGCTCCATGCCGCCGCAGCGCCACTGGATGGGGTTGAGCACGTCGATGCCCGCCTCGATCATGTCGGGGATGATGCGCCGGATGCCGCCGTCGTTGTGATGGAACACGAAGGCGCCCGCCTGGTGGACCACGTCGAATGATGCGCTTCATGCGGGGGATGAGGAACTCGCGGATCTGCGCCGGCGACAGCATGAGATCGTCCTGCGCCCCCATGTCCTCGGCGACGTAGGAGAAGGTCACCTTGCCGGGGATTGCGTCGAATATCGCCTGGGTGTCGGCATAGGCGAGATCGAAGAGCCGGTCGAGGCACCAATGCGCGATGTCGGGCTTTTCGATCAGGTCCACGAATGCCTGCTCGTCGCCCCGAAGGTCCTTGTAGATGAGGAAAGGCTCCGAGCCGCCTCCCCTCACGGGAAACCGCCCGTGCGCCGCCACTTCCGCGGCGATGCAGGAGTAGTCCATCCAGTCGGGGCTCGGCCAGCGATAGCCCGCCTTGATATCCGCAAGGGTTTCGAAACCCGCCAGCGGATGATGAATACACTCGCGGTAGGAGCCCGTGCCATAGGAGACGCTGCGGTAGCGGCAGCCGAACGCATCGGTGTCCGGTGGAAGGGCCGGCCCGGCATAGCGCGGCTGGGCAAGGAACGGCTTGTCGATGTGCAGGCGGTCGTACATCTGCTCCACGGTGGCGCAGCCGAGATGCTTCATGAGCCGCGCGGTTGCTTCATCCGTCGCCCAGTAGTCCATCGGAACCCTGTCGGGCCTTTTCCGATTGAGGACCGCGAGCCATCTCTCCCGGGGGCTCATGGTGTCTTTTGCCATGAGACGATTGGGCGCCCGAGTGTGCTCCCTTGTCAACTCATCGGGCGCGAGGTGCGTGCCCCACGTGGGCGCGGACCGGCGTTTCTGCTACAATGCCGGCGCAATGACAGTCTCTGCTTCGATCGCCGGCTCCGAAAAAGACCGAACGCTCCCCGACGAGCATCGCGCGCGCATGGACGCGCGGTATTTCGTGCGCTTCACGCAGCCGGAAATCGACCGCCACGTCGAGGCCATGACGTCGCTGGGTCCCGCGCGGCCCGTCGCGCTCATCGTGGAGCCGCTGTCCGCCCACGAGGACGCGCAGGAGCTCGCCTGCACGGTCGTCGCCTTCGACCACCCCGGGGCATTCTCCGCGATCGCCGGCATCCTCTCCTCGTTGGGCTTCGACATTCATGCAGGAGACATCTTCACGTGGCAGCCGCCGTCACGGAGCGCGCCGAAGGATCCCGGCCTGCGGCGCCGCCGCATCGTTGACCGGTTGAGCGGCCGCGTTGCTCCCGACCAGTGGGACTCGTCCTGGCCCGCGCGCGCGGAGGAGAGGCTCCGCGAGGTGTTCGGACTCCTGGAGGCAGGCGGGGACGCCGCGGCGCGCGCGCGCCAGATCGTGAATGAAATGGCCGCACGCGCCCTGGGCCAGGGCGCCACCGCGGCCCGCACGCTCTATCCCGTGCAGATCGAGGTGGGCAACGCGGGCGGCCGCACGCGCATGCGGGTCCTCTCGCAGGACACCCCCTTCTTCCTCTTCACGTTTTCCACCGCCCTCACCCTCCAGGAGGTGTCGATCGAGCACGTCACCATCCGCACCGACGGGGGGCGCATCGAGGACGAGTTCGAGTTCGTCGACGCGCAGGGCAGACCCATCGAGGAGCCGGATCGCATCGACCGCATCAAGCTTTCCGTGCTCCTTACGAAGCAGTTCTCGTCGTTCCTGGAGAGCGCCCCCGATCCTCTCGCCGCGCTCACCCGGTTCGAGCAGCTCGTGAAGGACGTGCTCGCCCGACCCCAGCAGGGACGGTGGGTGGAGCTGCTCTCCGACCAGAGCGTGCTGCGCGATCTCGCCCAGCTCCTCGGCGCGAGCACGTTCCTCTGGGAGGACTTCGTTCGCCTCCAGTACGAAGAGCTTCTCCCCATGCTCGCGCCCCACCTGGGCGGCGCGCGCTTTTCCGAGCCCCTGGAGGAGACGCCCGGGCGGCTGCGCGCGGCGCTCGCTGGCGCGGCAGACAGCGCCGATTTTGAGCGCCGCCTGAACGAGTTCAAGGACAGGGAGATCTATCTCTACGACCTGGACCACATCCTCACCACCCGGCGGGCAGCGGAATCATCCACCGGGGACGCCGCGGCCCCTGCCGCGTCATTTGAATCGGACTTCCTCCTCCTGAGCCGACGCCTGACCGCTCTTGCGGAAGCCGTCGTGGATGCCGCCGCGGCCCACGCATTCCGCGTGCTCGCCGAGCGATACGGTGAGCCGCGGACCGTCGCCGCGCTACCCGTGCGCTACGCGATACTCGGTCTGGGCAAGATGGGCGGCGCCGCCCTCGGGTATGCCTCCGACATCGAATGCCTCGTGGTCTACAGCGACAATGGGTCCACCGCGGGTCCGGAGAAGATCGAGAACCGCGAGTTTTTCGACATGATGGTCCGCGAGCTGCTCCGTCTCGTGCATGCCAAGCGCGAAGGGATATTCCACATCGACCTGCGGCTGCGCCCCTATGGGGCAGCGGGTCCGCTGGGATGCAGCCTGGAAAGCTTCTGCACGTACTACGCGCGGGGCGGCCCGGCGCACTCCTACGAAAGGCTTTCCCTCGTGCGCCTGCGCGCCATCGGCGGCGACCGGACATTCGGCAGCCAGATCGAGCGCCTGCGCGACGAGATGGTCTACTCGGCGGAGAGCATCGACCTCACCGCGCTGCGGGCGCTGCGGGCGCGGCAGGTGCAGGAAAAGACGGAACCCGGCCGGCTCAACGCGAAGTTCAGCCCCGGCGCGCTCGTCGACCTGGAATACGCCGTGCAGATCCTCCAGGTGATCCATGGCGCAACGGAGCGCCGGCTGCGCACGCCGCGCATCCACGAGGCGCTGGACGCCCTTGCCTCCATCGGCGTCGTTGAAAAGACGGAAGCGATCGAGCTGGTGGCCGCGTACCGCTTCTTCCGCCGGCTCATCAACGGCCTGCGCATGCTCCGCGGCTCCGCGCGCGACCTGGTGATCCCCGTTCTCGATTCCGACGAGTACCTCCATCTGGCGCGCCGCATGGGCTATGCTGGCGCGCCGGCCCTCACCCCCGCGCAGAAGCTGCACCTGGACTTCGAGACGAGCACGGCGGGGGTGCGCGCCTTCGTGGAGCGCCACTTCGGCAGGGACAGCCTGCCCGGCGCGCCCGTGGTGACGGTGGCGGACCTGATCCTCTCCGATGCGATTTCCCCGGCCCTTTGCGCGCGCACGCTGGAGGAGCGGGGTTTCCGCGAGCCTGCCCGCGCGCTGCTCAACCTCCGGCACATCCGCGGCGAAGGGCGCACGCTTTTCGCGCGGCTTGCGATACTCGCCTGCGACATGCTGTCGCATCGCCCCGACCCCGACATGGCGCTCAACAACTGGGAGCGCTTTCTTCACGCGCTGCCCGATCCGCAGGCGCACCTGCAGGAGATGCTGTCGCAGCCGATGCGGCTGGAAATCCTGCTCAGCATCTTCTCCGCGAGCCAGTTCCTCGCCGACACGCTTGTGCGGGAACCGGCCCTGCTTGATTTCATCGGCAGCGCGGAAGCCCTCCACGCGCCCCGCGCGAGCGCGGCGGTGGCCGCGGAGCTTGCCGCGATTTCCGCGCGCTGCGCCGACCGGGAGCAGTGGCGCGACGCGCTGCGTCGCTACCGGCGCCGCGAAATTCTCCGCATCGGCGCGCGCGATATCTGCCTTGGCGTCGCTACGCAGAAGATCATGGAAGAGCTCTCCGATCTTGCCAACGGCGTCATCGAGGCGGCGCTCGTTCGGCTCCGGGCGTCGGCGCGCGGGGAGTCCGGTGGAATCAAGGGCTTCTGCATCGTCGCGTTCGGAAAGCTCGGCGCGCGGGAGCTGAATTACAGCTCGGACATCGACCTGCTCGCGCTGTGCACCGCGGACGGCACGTCCGATCCCGAAGAGGCGGCCACCCGGCTCATGGCGGACCTGCGCGCGGACCTCTCCTCCCACACGGTTGAAGGGTACGCCTACCGGGTGGACCTGCGCTTGCGTCCTTACGGCAGCTCGGGACAGCTCGTCTTCACGCTCCCGGGCCTCCTGGAATACTACACGACGAACGCGGCGCTGTGGGAGCTGCAGGCCCTGCTCAAAGCGCGCCCCGTTGCGGGCGACCTTGACGTCGGTGCGGCATTTCTCGAATCCGTGCGGCCAATGCTCGCCGCCCGGCACGACCCCGTCCAGGTGAGCCTCACGATCGACCGTCTCCGCCGGGAGGCGGTGCGCAGCCTTGCCCGCAGCATCCTCGCCACGCTGGACATCAAGACGGGTCTCGGCGGGCTGCGCGACGTCGAGTTCCTGGTCCAGGGCCTGCAGCTCGTCAATGCCCACGCCCGGCCCGAGCTCCTGTGCGGCGGCACGCTTCCCGCGCTGGAAGCCCTGGCAAAGGCAGGAATCCTGCCGTCCGATACCGCGGACCAGCTCACGCGGGATTACATCTTCCTGCGACGGGTCGAGCATTTCCTGCAGATCTACCGAGGATCGCCAGACGCACAGCCTTCCGCAAGACCCTGCACAGCTGCGGGCGCTGGCCCGGCTCATGCTCGGCAGCACTGCCACGGGCGACCAGCTCCTCGCCGCGCTCTCTGACAGGTTCACGAGGATACGCGCCGTCTACCAGGAGTTCCTTCGGCCGCCGGCGCAGGAGCCGTGAGCGCGGACGGTCGCCCGACTACCGCAGCGGCCCGACCGCCTCGTTCACCCGGTCGATGATGGTGCCGGCCTTCAAGAGCGCGAGCATTGCCTCGATGTCGCGCGAGAGCTCCCGGTCCCGGTCGAGGACGGGTATCTTCTCCCGGCACGTCCTGTATGCAGCCTCGGTGCCGCGCCCCGGTCTTCCCTTCGTGAGCAGGTCCACCGCCTGGCATCCGCAGAGAAGCTCGATGGCAAGGACCGCCTCGGCGTTCGCGATGACGGTCCTGCACTTGCGCGCCGCGATCGTGCCCATGCTCACGTGGTCTTCCTTGTTCGCGGAGGTGGGGATGGAATCGACCGAGGCCGGGTGGCAGAGCACCTTGTTCTCCGAGACGAGCGCGGCGGCGGTGTACTGCGCGATCATGAAACCCGAGTTCACGCCGGAATCGTTCACGAGGAAAGCCGGCAGCCCGCTGAGCTGCGGGTTCACGAGCCTCTCGATCCGGCGCTCGGAAATGTCGGCGAGCTCCGCCGCGGCCATGCAGAGATAGTCGGCGGCGAGCGCGAGCGGCTGGCCGTGGAAGTTCCCGCCGAGCAGGAACTCACCGGTCTCGGGGAAGATGAGAGGATTCGTGGTGGCGGAATCCAGCTCGATCTCGACCACCCTGCGGACATGCGCGACAGCGTCGCGGCTTGCCCCGTGCACCTGCGGGGAGCAGCGCAGCGTGTAGGCGTCCTGTATCCTGCCGCAGTCCTTGTGGGACGACATGATCGCGCTGTCCCGCGTGATGCGGTACATGTTGTCCGCTGCCGCGATCTGGCCGGGGTGCGGGCGCGCGGCGTGGATGCGCGGGTCGAACTCCACGTTGGTGCCCATGAGCACCTCCAGGCTGATGGAGGAGGCGATGTCCGCGGTGCGCATGAGCCTTTCCGCGTCGTGCACGGCAATGGCCGCGATCCCGGCCATCACCTGCGTACCGTTGATGAGGGCAAGACCCTCCCCCGCGTCCAGCACGATGGGGCGCAGCCCCGCTGCCGCAAGCGCCTCCGCGCCGGTCATGCGCCGTCCCTTGAAACAGGCATCGCCTTTGCCGATGAGCACCAGCGCGAGATGCGCCATGGGAGCAAGGTCTCCGCTTGCCCCGACGGACCCTTTCTCCGGCACGACAGGCGCGACGCCGGCGTTCAGAAGGTCCCGCAGCGCCTCCAGCGTCTCCCCGCGCAGCCCCGCGCGGCCGTGGGCGAGGTCCTGCACGCGCACCGCCATGGTGGCCCGCACGACCTCCTCCGCGAGCGGATCACCGACGCCCGCGGCATGGCTCATGAGGATGTTCTCCTGAAGCGCGCGCGTCTGCGCGGGCGGTATCGCCACGTCGCACAGCGCGCCGAAACCCGTTGTGACGCCGTAGACGGCGCGCCGCTCGGCGACCCATTTCTCCACGAGAGCGCGCGCCGCGCGGACCCGGCTCATGGCCTCGTCGGCGATCTGCACGCGCGCGCCGTGCCGCGCCACGGCGACCAGATCCTCAATCGAAAGAGGGCCGTCGCCCATTGTCACGGCCGCCGTCTGCGGCCGGGCCTTGACGCTCATAGCGTCCCCTCCGAAAGATGCCTGCCGATTTCCCTGTCAATGTGCCCGGTGACGGAAAGCACCGATTCGAGGGTGCGCGCCGCCTGCTCATCGAGCCCCCTGCGGACGGACGCGTCGAGAATGCCGGGGAGATTGATGCGCACGTTGTATGCCGCGGCCCGGGCGCCCGCGCGCACCATGGCCGCGGCAGAGGCGGCATCCGTCACGCAGGAAGGGTCGCCGCGGAGGAAAACCTCCTCGACGACGGTCGCCAGGACGCCCAGGGTTTCCAGCGTCTCCAAAGGCACCTCGGCGCAGTGGATCAGGGCCGCCTGGAGCGCAGCCTTGCGCGCCGTGCGCGCGGGCTCCGTCGCGTGCGGCAGACGGCGCGCCTCCATCACGGCGGTGAATGCGTCGCAATCCTCCTGCACGAGGCAGCGCAGCCGGTCGCCGTGCTTCTCTGCGGCGTTCAGCGCATCCCGCAATTCCATCCAGGATGAGGCACGGCTCTCCTTTCCCAGCGTGATCCGGCACACCATGGCGCAGAGCGACGCCGCAAGCGCCCCGGAGAGCGCCGCGACGCTGCCGCCTCCCGGCGCCGGAGAGTCGGAGCCGAGCTCCGCGAGAAAATCTTCCATCGACATTGCTGAGAGCTTCACGTTCCTTCCCTTTCATCCAAAGCCCGGCCGCCGCGCGCGGCCAGCGCGCCGCCCTTGTAGACATCGACGACCGGTGAGATTCCCGCGCGGAATGCAAGGACCGCGGGCGATTCCCCGTCGAGGAGGAGAAAATCGGCCGCCTTCCCGGGGGTGAGACTCCCCGCCTCGCGCCCCCTCCCGACGGCATATGCTGCATTCAAGGTGGAGGCAGCGAGCGCCTCGTTCACCGAAAGGCCCATCATCATCACGGAAAGCCCGAACGCAAAGGGCATCGACTCGACGCAGGACGAGCCAGGGTTGCAGTCCGTGGCGATCGCCACGGGCAGCCCGGTTTCGATCATCCTGCGCGCGCGGGCAAACGGCCGCCGCATGCTGAATGCGGTCACCGGCAGGAGCACCGCGACGGAACCCGCTGTTGCCAGGGCGCGAATACCCTCGTCGGAGGCGGCCAGGAGATGGTCCGCCGATGCCGCGCAAAGCGATGCGGCCAGCAGCGCGCCCCCATGTCTCGTGGAGCTCGTCGGCATGCATCTTCACACCCATGCCCGCTGACGCCGCGGCCTCCAGGATCTTCCGCGACTGCTCCGGACTGAAGACCCCCTGCTCGCAGAAGACGTCGCAGAAAAGGGCCCCCGCGCGGCGGGCTTCGGGAAGCATGGCGATCACCGCCTCAACGTAGTCATCGGGCCTGCCCTCGAACTCGGGAGGCACCGCGTGCGCCGCCATGAACGTCGGGATGACTGAAAGGGCCGTTTCCTCTCCCAGCCTGCGGATCGCGGCGAGCTGTTTCAGCTCGTTGTCCACGTCCAGGCCATAGCCGGTTTTAATTTCGATGGTGGTCGTGCCGAGGGAAAGCGCCGACAGCGCCCGTCGGCGCGTTGCCGCGTACAGCTCCGCAGGCGCGGCGGCGCGCACCGCTGCCACGGAGGAGAGTATGCCCCCTCCCTTCCTCAATATATCGAGGTAGTCCGCCCCTTCCAGCCTCTGGCTGAACTCCGATTCCCGCGGCCGGGTGAAGCAGAGATGGGTGTGCGGATCGACAAAGCCGGGAACCATGCACAAGCCGCGGCAATCGGTCTCCGACTCCAGCGTGCGCCGGCCGGGGTCGCCGAGCGCGCCGAGCACTGCCCCCTCATCGCCCACGGTGACAATGCGCCCGTCCCGGCACAGGAGGGCCCCCGGGATGTACGCGGCCACCTCCGCCTGTGCACGGCCTGCCGCGGCTTTGCCAGGGTCCCCGGGCGTGTAGATCCTCGCATTGCGGAAGAGCCTGAGACCCATGGCGCTAGCCCTGCATGTCCAGGAGGCGCAGGTCGAGCACCTGCGCGTCGTCGAATCCCGCGATCTGGAGGCAATGCGTGGCGGATGCAAGAAGCGCGGCGGCGGGAACCATCCCGTACACCTCGGTCTCCCGCACCTTCACACCCTGCTCGTGCGCTTTCTCACGCACCGCCTGGAGCACGACGTGCAGCGGGGATGCGGCGAAATCGGTGACGTTGATGCTCACCTGGACGATGCCCTTCTCCTTCAAGGCAATGCCTACGGCTTTCACGCCGGGGAGCCCGCCGCCAGAGGCGCGTATCGCCCGCGCGATGGAGCGCGCGATCGCCAGGTCGCTGCTTTCAAGATTGACGTTGAAGGCAACGAGAAAACGGCGCGCTCCGATGGCTGTCGCCCCGGCGCTCGGATGAATGCGGGGACCGCCCACGTCGGGCTCCCTCCCAGGATCTTCGCATTCCCGCAGCAGTGCCTCGAACTGGCCCCGTCTCACGTCTTCAAGCTTCCACCGGTCGGGCCGGCGCGCGGCGGCCTCGTAGAAGTAGACCGGCACGCCCGTTGCCTTCACGAAAGAGTCGGCGAACGTGCGTGCAAGCTCGACGCACGCCTCCATGGAAATGCCGCGCACGGGCACGAAGGGGATCACGTCCACCGCGCCCATCCGGGGGTGCTCCCCGGTGTGCGTGCGCAGGTCGATGGCCGCGACGGCGACCTTTGCCGATGCGATCAACGCGGCCTGGAGCGGCTCCGGCTCACCGACGAGACTCACGACCAGCCTGTTGTGGTCGGGATCGGCGCGGCGATCCAGCAGGTAGACGCCCGGTGCGCCCTGAAACGGGGCAACCAGCGCGGCGATGACCTCCTGCCGCCGGCCCTCGCTGTAATTGGGGACGCATTCGACCAGCTGCCTGTTCACGACCGCGCGTCCGCGCGTATCGCGCCCGTGCCGACCAGCGGCGTCTTCACGCCCCTCTCCCGCGCCGCCTCGATGGCGCGTTCATAGCCGGCATCGGCGTGCCGGATGATGCCCATGGCCGGGTCATTCCGCAGCACGGTGGTCACGCGCAGCTCCCCCTCGTCGGTGCCGTCCGCGAGCGTCACCTGCCCGGCGTGCAGGGAGTAGCCGATGCCCACGCCGCCTCCGTGGTGGAATGAGGTCCAGCTCGCGCCCGAGGCCACGTTCACCATGAGGTTGAGCAGGGGCCAGTCGGCCACCGCGTCGCTGCCGTCGCGCATCGCCTCGGTCTCCCGGTGGGGGGAGGCGACCGAGCCGGCATCGAGATGGTCGCGGCCGATGACCAGCGGAGCGCGGACCCGGCCCGTGCGGACGAGATCGTTGAAGAGCTTCCCCGCCTTGTCCCGCTCGCCATAGCCCAGCCAGCAGATGCGGGCGGGCAGACCCATATGCTTCACCCGCTGCCCCGCCATGCGCAGCCAGCGGGTCATGCGCTGCTTGTGCGGGAAGCATGCCAGGAGCGCCTCATCGGTGGCCTCGATGTCGCGGGGGTCGCCGGAAAGCGCCGCCCAACGGAAGGGGCCTTCGCCGTCGCAGAAGAGGGGTCGGATGTACGCGGGCACGAAGCCCGGGTAGGCGAATGCGTCGGCGACGCCTGCGCGCTGCGCCTGGCCGCGCAGGTTGTTGCCGTAGTCGAAGGCAATGGAGCCGTGCGCCTGCATGGCAAGGATGGCGCGGCAGTGCCGGGCCATGGAATCCAGGGACGCCGCCGTGTAGCGGCCGGGGTCGGCGGCGCGCAGCGCGAGGGCCGCATCGAGACGCATGCCCGCGGGCACGTAGCCGCCCAGCTCGTCGTGCGCGCTGGTCTGATCGGTGACGACGTCGGGGATGAAGCCCAGCTCCACCATGCGGGGCAGGACGTCGGCCGCATTGCCAAGAAGACCGATGGAGAGCGGCTGCTTCCTTTGCGCCGCCTCGCGCGCCATCGCGATGGCCGCGGCGAGGTCCCCTGCCACCGCGTCGAGATAGCCCGTGTCGAGCCGGCGGCGGATGCGGCGCGGGTCCACGTCCACGCAGACCATCACGCCGTCGTTCATCGTCACGGCCAACGGCTGCGCGCCGCCCATCCCGCCCAGACCCGCGCTCACCGCGATGCGCCCGGCGAGCGATCCGCCGAAGTGCCGCTCGGCGAGCGCGGCGAAGGTCTCGAACGTTCCCTGGAGTATTCCCTGCGTGCCGATGTAGATCCAGGAGCCGGCCGTCATCTGGCCGTACATCATGAGACCGCGCGCCTCCAGGTCCCGGAAGTGCTCCCAGGTCGCCCACTTCGGCACGAGATTGGAATTGGCGATCATGACCCGTGGTGACATTCGGTGCGTGCGCAGGACGCCGACCGGTTTACCCGACTGCACGAGCAGCGTCTCGTCGTCGGCAAGAGAGAGGAGCGTGTCCACGATGGCGTCGAAGCAGGCCCAGGAGCGCGCCGCGCGTCCCGTCCCGCCGTAGACGATCAGCGCATCGGGGTTCTCCGCGTTTTCCGGGTCGAGGTTGTTGCAAAGCATCCGCAGGGCCGCCTCCTGGTGCCAGCCCTTGCAGTGCAGCTCCGTGCCGCGCGGCGCCCTGACCGGACGCGCCTTCCCACAGCCGATGCAGAGCTCTTCCCGAAGCCTCTCACCCGCAGTTCCTTCCATCGCATTCCCCCGGTCATGCAAGTATAGCAGGAAACCCAGGGCGCGCGCGAGCAGTCCGGCCGCAGGCGCCCGGATTCTTCTTCATCGATGGGAGAAGCGCGCGAAAGACGGGGGTCAGATGCGGCGGGGTGCGGTGTGCTGCCTGTCCTGGCGGTCTTTTTTCATGCGCTCCTCGATGTACATCAGGAGCAGCCCTTCGAAGCTCAGCTTGCGCGATTGTGCTTCCAGCTGGAGGAACTCGTTCATCTCCTCAGAGACGCGAAGCTCGAGGCGGATGGTGACTTGCTTCATACTGTTCCGGGGTGAGGATAGAGCAAAGGATGCCGCGCGTCAATGCCGGCGTTGACGGGCGGCACGCCGATCCGCGGTGCGCGGTCGCCGTGCTGCCGGCTGCGGCCTGTCGCGCTTGACTGCCGGGAGCATGGGGATTAACGTTTGTGTGAGGAAACCCCATGAGCACGATCGTCCCTTTGAAGGAAAAATCTTTGCCGGAAAACTGCCTGGTCTTCAAGCATTCCACCACCTGTCCGATTTCCGCGTCCGCCGCGGAGGAGGTCCGCGGTCTCACGACGACCCTCCCCGTCATGTGGATCAACGTGCGCGAGCAGCGTGAGCTGTCCAACTGGGTCGCAGAGACCTACGGCGTCGTGCACGAATCGCCGCAGCTCATCCTCATGCGCGACGGAAAGCCGGCACAGGTGTGGAGTCACTACGACGTGAAGGCGGCCAACGTCCCTTCCTGAAGAGCGACGGGAAATCCAAAACCCTCCTGCGCCCGTATGGAAAGACGGGGAGTGCAAACCCCAGGAGGAATACACAGTGCGAAAATCGATGATCATACTTCTCGGACTCTTCTCCGCCGCGCTCGTCTTTGCGTCGGGCTCAAGCGGCGGCTCCACCGGAACCAGCGGGACAAGCAGTGGCGCCTCGATGAGCGCCGGCTCCCCGAAGACGGCCCTGGACTGGTACAACATGGGCTATGACGCCGCCCAGTCGCAGCGTTACCAGGAAGGGGTCACGGACTTCAACAAGGCCATCGCGCTGAAGTCCGACTACGCCGAGGCGTACAACATGCTCGGGTTCTGCACGCGCAAGCTGGGCAATGTCCCGCAGGCCATGACCTACTATGACACGGCGCTGCGGCTGAAGCCGAATTTCCCCGAGGCGCGCGAGTACTACGGTGAGGCCTATCTCCAGCAGGGCAATCTCGCAAAGGCCGTGCAGCAGTACATCATTCTGGAGAAGGCGGGCACCAAGAACGCCGGCGAGCTCCTGGACCAGATCGCGCTGTTCGTGAACAAGGGCTGACCGTCATGGGAGCGGCACCCGTCACGCATCCTCTGGCGGACGACATCGGCCGGCTCGTGGTGCGGCTGATGGTGGCGGGACTTATCCTGTTTCACGGGATCGACAAGATCCTGCACGGTATCGGGTGGATGCAGGGACCCCTCAAGGCCCTGCACCTGCCCTTTTTTGTCGCCTACGGCGTCTTTATCGGGGAGGTCGTCGCCCCTCTCTTCGTCGCCGCGGGCGTGCTTACTCGCATCGGCGCCCTCTTCATGGCCTTCAACATGATCATGGCCCTGACGCTCGATGCTGGACGATTCATCCTCACGATCAATCGCGGGGGGGGCTGGGGGATCGAGCTTGAAGCGTTCTATCTCCTGGGCTCGGTGGCCATCGCCCTCCTGGGTCCCGGGCGATTCGCGCTCATGCCGCGCACGACGTCGCAGAGATAGCACGCAACGGATCGTTCAGGGGGCGCTCTTTGCCACGAGCGTCCCGGACGGTTTCAGGCTCCCGCCGGCAGGCTCGATCGTGATCCCGATGGATGTGAATTCCTTGAAATCCTTCGGCACGTCCAGGAGCAGGTTGCCATAGCCGTCGGTGCTTACGCCGAATATTCCGCCGCTGCGCTGGTCCTCTTTCCTGTACAACCAGAGCTGGTAGGTCTGCGACGCATCCAGTCGATCGCAGACCGCGCACGGCGAGCACACCCCCATTGTCCTGCGGATCGAGCACGATGGTGCCAAAGGCGCCCGTCCCGGCGTTCACACCGACCAGGACGATCTGGGTGAGACCGGGGACGGATGCCGTCCGGCCCACGGCGGCGGCATGCTGCCACTGGATGATATTGCCCGCGCCAAGCACGAGCACGACACCCGCTGCGAGCGCCCCGAGCAGGCGATTCCCCGATCGGCGCCACCACGACGATGCGCGGCCACGCGCATCTTGCGCTTCCGTGGCGTTTGTCTGGGTCGAGCGGCCGGTCACCGTGAGCGGCTCACGGGCGCTTCCCGCTGCCGCGCTTTGCACGCGGCGCATCAGCTTCTCTTCCAGGTCCGCGGGAGGTTCCACGGCCGGAAGAGCAAGCGCGAGACTGCCGAGCATCCGCTCCAGCTCTTCCAGCTGCCCGCTGCAGGCGGCACACGAGGCGAGGTGGGAGCGCACGCGTCCAGCTTCCCTGTCGTCGAGACAGCCGAAGGCGAAATCCTGAAGTGTGTCGCGGTCGGGATGATTGTCGCTCATCTGCTTTGTATCAGGGGTCTTCCCCGCCCATACACATATACGCACGGCCGCGGCAAAGGGATTGTCACGTGTTCTCCTCCGCAAGCATGTCGCGCAGCCTCCGCAGCGCGTCGCGCATCCTCGTTTTCACCGTGCCCAGAGGGTCGCCGAGCCGCTCGGCAATCTCCTGGTGCGTGAGCCCCTGGAAAAAACCCAGCGCGAGCACGCGCAGGAGCGCGGGGGGCAGCGTCGCGACGGCGGCGCGGACGCGCAGGCGCAGGGCAGCGACCTGCGCCGTGTCACCAGGATCCGCGGCATGCGGGTCCCGCAGGCTCTCCAGAAGCGCGTCGGTGTCCTGCGCCTGCCCGGGCCGCGCCGATGCCCGGCGCAACGCATCGATCGATCCGTTGCGTGCGATGCGCGCGATCCACGTGGCGACTTTGGCCTTTTCGGGACGATAGGTGTCGGCCCGGTTCCACACCCGCAGGAAGACGTCCTGAGTGACTTCTTCCGCCGTGAGAGAGTCGCGGCAGATGCCCAGCGCAATGCCGTAGACGATGCGTCCATGTCGGCGGTAGAGCTCGCGCATCGCCGCGGCGTCTCCTCCCGCGACGCGCCGGATCAGCTCGTCGTCCTGCTCGCCAGCCATCAGGAGAGTGTAGGGCGAATCATCGGCCATCCGTCAAGGGCGACGCCGCTGCACGGCATCCCCGGGCAGGAAGCGGCCGACGCGGCGGAGAGCGATCGCCCCGTCATCTCATCCCTGCCGGGCAAAAGGGTTGAAGTTGGTCTTTCGATCGTACCAGTCCTCGTGCTCGGCGCCCTTCAGGAATGCGACGATGCGGTACGTGACGGGGGTCATCACCACCTCGATGGCGACCTTGAAAATGTAGTTGGTAAGCACGAGGGTGAGGAAGAGCGACCAGGGGAAAACCCCCGTGACGCTCGCGATGGAGATGAACGCGGCGCTGTCGACGGCTTCTCCCACGAGCGTGCTCCCGACCGTGCGCGTCCAGAGCCATCGGCCGTTCGTGAGCACCTTCATGCGGGCGAGCACGAAGGAATTGCTGAACTCGCCCGCCCAGTACGCCGCGAGGCTTGCGAGCACGATACCGCCCGTACTCATGCCGCCCAAGGCCTGTTCGAACGCCGCCTGGCCGCCCGCCGCCTTCCAGGTAGCCTCGCCGGGCATGATGCGCACGAGCCACAGCACGCCGGCGCTCACGGCAAGGCACGCGAAACCCGTCCAGATCACCCGCCGCGATCGTCGATAGCCGTAGACCTCCGTGAGGATGTCGCCGAATATGTAGCTCACGGGGAAAAGGATCGTGCCGCCGTCGAATGCCAGGCGCACGCCGAACAGGGACACGCCCCAGTCGACGATCTTCGCGGAGGAGGCGACATTGCTCACGATGAGCACCGTGACGAATGCCGCCATGACAAGGTCGAAGTAGCGATATTGCCGGTCTGCGCCGGCGAGGTCCATGCGCCGCATCACGCACCAATATAGCGCGAACGGCTCTCAGAGGCACCCCGCGCCGGCGCGCTCAGCCGTATCTCACGTAGACCGTCTTGTGCTCGGTGAAGAACTGGATGCCGCTCTCCCCCGCCTCCGGCAGGCCGTAGCCCGACGCCTTCACACCGCCGAAGGCGAATGCAGGCTCCTTGTAGGCAGTAGGCATGTTGACGTGCATGAGCCCCGCGGAAACCCGGTCCACGAATGCGAGGCCCTTCTCTATATCGCGCGTGTAGACGGAGGCGGACAGCCCGAAGTCAACCTCGTTGGCCAGCGCAACGGCCTCATCGAAGGACGCGATCTCCATGACGCTCAGGACCGGTCCGAATATCTCCTCGCGCGCAATGCGCATGCCGGGGGTGACGCCGGCAAAGACCGTCGGTGCCACGAAGCAGCCGCGCGCAAGCTGCCCTTCCGTCGCGCGCGCTCCCCCGACGCACAGACGGGCCCCTTCCTTCTTCCCCACCTCGATATAGCGCAGAACGTTGTCGAGCTGCTCGGTGCCGCAGACCGGTCCCATGGCCACCCCTTCGTCCAATCCGTTGCCCAGCGTCATCGCGGCGACGCGCGTCTGCACGCGATGGAGAAGATCCTCCGCGACCGATCGCTCGACGATGAGGCGGCTGGTCGACGTGCACCACTGGCCCGCGCAGGCGTATGCTGCCTCGACGGCGGCGGCCGCGGCCTGCTCGATGTCCGCGTCGGCAAGCACCACGAGGGGGTTCTTTCCGCCCATCTCGAGCTGTGTCCTGATCATCGCTTCCGCGGCGACGCGGTGGATGCGGCGGCCGACCTCGGTCGATCCCGTGAAGGAAATGGCGCGCACCTCGACCGCGCTCGTGAGCTCCTGGCCGAGCGTGGAGCCCCCTCCCACCACCATGTTGATCACACCGGGCGGGAAGCCCGCCTCCTCGAACAGGGCCGTAAAAATGCGGCCCACGCCGGGTGTCAGGCTGGAAGGCTTGAAGACGCACGTGTTGCCCGCCATGAGGGCGGGCGTCACCTTGCGGCAGGGAACGTTGAAGGGGAAATTCCACGGGCTGATCACCGCGACGACCCCGAGCGGCTCGCGTCTTTCATAGGCCAGGACCCCTTCCTTCATTGTCGGGGGCATCCTCCCTTCGGTGCGCGCGCCTTCCTGGACCTGGTACTCCATTTCTCGAAACGCCGACTGGACCTCGCCGCGCGATTCCCGGAGGGTCTTCCCGTTCTCCTGCGTGAGGATGCGCGCGATCTCCTCGGCGCGGCGCAGGAGGGCGGCGAGCAGCTTTGTGAAAAGCTCGGCCCGTCGGGCAGGCCGCAATGCGCGCCACGAGGGAAAAGCGGCCTGCGCGGCCTCGATCGCGGCGCGGGCGTCTTCCCGTCCGCCCTGCGGCCACACCCCTGTGATCTCGTCGAGGGCGGCGGGATTGCGCTGCTCAAAAGACCGCGACGCGGTGGATTCGATCCACTTTCCATCGATGAACTGCCTGTTGCGCATCGGGGCTCCTTTGTGAAAATCGGATGCAATCCACGGATGTCATACCTGAGTACGGGAGGATGCTCAAGGCCACGGCAAGGGCAGGCCGCGCCTCCACGCGCGGGGCCGGGGTCTCATCGCGTTGCGTCGCGCCTTGACAGCGCGTTGACAAGCCCCTACGATTTTGGAGCGGCACGCCTATGTCATGGAAAAACGTCTACGTCCCCGACACGCACATCATCCATGTCACCGTGAGCGGTCTCGTCGACCGACGGCAGTGGGAGAAGCAGCTGCCGTCGTCGATCAAGGAGGCGGCGCTCCATTCCTGCTATCGCTTCCTCGTCGACTATCGCAAGGCTGATCTCCAGCTCGGCCTGCTCGATCTCTATGACCGACCCGCATACTATGAAAAGGCCGGCATGCCGCGCAGCGCGCGCATCGCCCTTCTTTTCGCCCCGACGGCAAAGGATACGGACTTCATCGAGACGGTCACGTCCAACCGCGGATATTCGGTGCGGGTCTTCCGCGAGATGGAGCCCGCGGTTGTCTGGCTTCGCGAAGGTCCACTCCCGCCGAACGCGTGAACCGGGCGCTCAGGGAGCCTGCCCGTACAGCGCGCGCGTGCTGCGGCCCATCATGGAGACGGTTGCCGCGCGCGGCATCAGCCTGCTCATCATCGCGTGCGCCATGCGGCTCATGAGTCCCGGCACGAGCACCCTCTTCCTGCCGAGCCCCTGCACGGCGAGGCACGCGACAACCTTTGGCTCCAGGGAGAGCGGAACTTTCTTGTCCGCCGGATGGCCGTCGGAGAGGAAGTGCGGCGTCCGCACGACCGCCGGGCAGCAGACCAGGGTGTCCACCCCCACCGCCGCGAGCTCGTCGCCCGCTCCCTCCACCAGCGTGAGGAGAAAAGACTTCGTGGCGCCATAGACCGAGACGACCGGCGATCCCTGGAATGCCGCCATGCTCGACATCACGATGATGCCGCCGCGGCCGCGGGCCGCCATCAGCCGGCCGTAGCCATGCACCAGCCCGAGGACGGAGGCGCAGTTGACGTCGAGCATGCGCCGGTAGTCCGCCATGACCGGCGCGAGAAACGGCCCGGTGTAGGTCACGGCAGCGTCGCAGACGAGCGTCCCGATTTCAAGGCCGTCCGTCCCGCGCAGGAGAGAATCCGCCGCGTCCTTGTCCGCGAGATCCTGCACGATCGTCCGCACCTCGACGCCGTGATCCGTGCGCAGCCCTGCCGCGGCACGCTCCAGCGCATCCTTCCTGCGGGCAACAAGCACGAGGTTCAGCCCGCGTGCCGCAAGCTCACGGGCAAATGCCTCCCCCAACCCCTCCGAGCCTCCGGCGACGAGCCCCCACGGTCCATATTTCTGCACAAACGACATTCCGGCCTCCTGCTGCATTCTTTCATTTTCCAATATCGGGAAAGATCAGGCGGCAGGCAACCCCGGCTCAGACGACCAGGTGCCGGCAGCGCGGACCGGCATAGCCCATGTCCGGCGTTGTAAATGCCGCCCCCAGACGGCCGCGGCAGTCGACGGCCATGATGCCGCCGCGGCCGCCGGTGCGACGATGGATGGCGCGAAGCACCTCCTCCACCGCCTTCTGGGGATGCGCGCCGGCGGCGCACCGGTCGGAGACAGCCTTCGCGGCCGCGGCACGGATGAATGCCTCACCCCATCCCGTGCAGCAGACGCCGGCCCCTTCGTCGTCCGCGTAGATGCCGCAGCCGACGAGCGGCACGTCCCCCACCCGTCCCCGCTTCTTCCCGCGCGTGCCTCCCGTGCTCGCCCCGGCAAATACCGCCCATCGCCGGCCGCCCGTCTTGCGCACGCCGACGACGATGCCGACGGTGCCTCTCTTCCCGTGCTCCGTCTCGCCGGTGCCGCCTCCCGTTTTTCCTTCTTCGTCGAAGAACACGCGCGCATCGGGTCTTCCCGCGCGCACCCAGGCCTCGTAGCCTTCGCGCTCACGTTGACTGACGAGTGTGGCAGGGTCGACGGCCGGGAATCCCTGGGACAGCGCAAAGCTCTCCGCACCCTCGCCGATGAGCAGCACATGCTCGGTCTTCTCCATGACGGCGCGGGCGATCACGGAGGGGTTCTTGAACCTGCCGACCGCCGCGACCGCACCCGCCCGGAGGCCCGCGCCCTCCATCACTGCCGCGTCCAGCTCCGCCTTCCCGTCCTCGTTGAGGAAGCTTCCCGTGCCGGCGTCGAATGCCGGGTCGTCCTCCAGCGCCGCAAGCGAATCGACGACCGCGTCGAGTGGAGAGGCCCCTTTGCGAAGCGCGGCAAGCGCGGTCCGGTAGGCGTTCCTCACCCCCGCAACGTGCGCCGTCTTCAGAGCCTCCGGAATATTCCAGGCTCCCCCGTGAACCTGGATGAGGAACCGGGGATCGCCGTCGGTGGCAGTCCAATGGGAGAACATGGGCTACGTGAGAAACTGCTGCATATAGCGACGGCTCTGGACGAGGGCCGCCTTCCTGCTCTCCAGGCTGTCCTCGAATGCGCGGTCCTCGACCTCGATGCAGGCCGGACCGTCATAGCCGACGTCGGTGAGGGCAGACACGAAGCGCCCCCACTGTACGTCGCCCAGACCGGGCAGCTTGGGCGCGGAAAACTCCAGGGGCGTGGCGAGGATGCCCACCTCGTCGAGCCTGTCCCGCCGGACCTTCAGGTCCTTGATGTGGACGTGGAACAGCCGGTCCGGGAACTCATACACGGCCCGCACGTAATCGATCTGCTGCCAGACCAGGTGCGAGGGGTCGAGATTCAGACCGAAGCTCTTCGACGGTATCTCCGCGAACATGCGCCGCCAGATCGCGGGGCTGGTGGCGAGATTCTTCCCCCCGGGCCATTCGTCCATCGTGAAAAGCATGGGACAGTTTTCAATGCCGATCTTCACGCCCTTTGCCTCTGCGAATGCCACGATGTCAGGCCAGACCGCGGCAAACTTCCTGAAATTATCATCGACGCCCCTGCCGGGGTCCCGTCCGATGAACGTGTTGACGACGCCGACCCCGAGGGCCGCGGCGGCCTCGATCACCTTGCGGATGTGCGCGCGATGGAACGCCGCGCTTTTTTCATCCGGGTCCAATGCGTTGGCATAATAACCGAGGCCCGAGATGCCGACACTCTTTTCCGCCAGGAGCTTCTTCATCTTCGCGACGTCCGCGGAGGACAGCGCATCCACGTCCACGTGTGTCACGCCGGCGTAGCGGCGCTCCGCCTTTCCCCGCGGCCAGCACATGAGCTCCACGCACCCGAAGCCCTCCTGCGCGGCAAATGCCACAACCTCCTCGAAGCTGAGCTCCGGGAGAATCGCGCTCACGAAACCGAGCTTCACCATTGCCCGTTCTCCTTTCGCCTCACGCGTTGCCAAAATCCTACACGATTTTTGAATATGAGACGATTCACCATCCCACGGGAAAGGACCGCGACCGGTCCCCTTCTTTCGGGCCCAAAGGCCGATGCGGTCCGCTGGGCCCCCCGCGCTTTCATCTTGACAACGACGCCTCCTTCCACTATTATGCAATCGATTGCACAAAAGGGGACACATGGTACGGATCAAGGACATCGCTTCGGCGCTCGAGATTTCCAGCGCGACCGTCTCCCGGGCGCTGAGCGATGACCCGAGAATATCCCCCCCGACCAAGGAAAAGGTGCGCGCGCTCGTCAAAAAGACCGGCTACCGCATGAATGACATCGCCCGGAGCCTGAAGACGAACAGGACCCGGACGATCGGCCTCGTCGTGCCGCAGCTCGCGGAAGAGTTCTTCATGAAAGTCGCGCACGGGATCGAAGACGAATTGAGAAACAGCGGCTACCAGATGCTCATCTGCAACGCGCAGGAGTCGGTCGAAAGGGAGAGGGAATGCCTCGAGCTGCTGCTGCAGAAGCGCGTCGACGGCATCATCGTCATCCCCAGCACGGGCAGCGGCACCCACTTGAAGACCGTGAAGGCCCGCGGCGTCCCCTGCGTCCTGGTCGACAGGCTCGTGAAAGGCTTCGCCGCGGACGCCGTCGTGGTGGACAACTTCGAGGCCACCCGCGGCGCCCTTTCCTGCCTTTCCGACCAGAGCATCGCGAGGCTCGGATTCATCGGCGGCGAAATGACATTCTCCACGGCGCAGGAGCGCTATCGCGGCTACGAGCAGGCATTGCGCGAACGGGGAATCCCGCTGGAAAAGGAGATCATCAAGTTTGGCGACTTTCACGCCGACAGCGGCTACGCGCTCATGAAGGAGCTCTGTGAGCTCGACCGACCGGTCCGCAGCCTTTTCATCGCAAACCACTACATGTACGTCGGAGCGGCACGGTACCTCGTGGAGAGCGGCCTCATCTACGAAGAGGCGTTCGACATCGTCAATTTCGACGAGATGAGCTCCTCCGCGGCTCTCCGGCTGGCGCGCATCACCGTTTCGCAGCCGGTCGTCGAAATCGGCGTGGAGGCGGCGCGACTGATACTCGATCGGGCATCGGGACGCAGATCAGGCCGGCACCGGATCGTCACGCTCAACACGACGCTCGTCTTTCACGACAGAAAGCCAGCGGGGAAGGAGAAATCGGGATGGGCGAAATAAGAATCGCGACGCACGGCAACATGCTGGCCGCGGAGAACGGCGTGCACTCGTTCGCCTTTGACACGACGAATGCCCGGTTCGAAATCCGCTCGGCCGTCCTTCCGATTTCCGTGTCGGCCGCGGCGGCGCGGATCGAGTGCCGGATCGACGGCCGGAGAAGCATCATCGACCTTGCCGACGTTGCACGGTCATACGGCACGTCGGATTTCAACGACGCCCACGGGACGGGAAAGGAGCTGTCGGCGCGCGGCACGACACGGGACGACCTCGCGGTTTCCCTTGCCGTGCGGATGTACGACGATCGTCCCTTTTTGCTGTTCCGGTGCGGGATTGAGAACCGCGGCGCGCATGACGTACGGCTCGACCTGATCCGCCTCCTCGACGCCAATCCCGCGCAGGGCAGCGCCGTCGAGCTTGGGACGCCCGGAGAAAGCGCGTCGTTTTTCAAGGTCGGGTGGCATGACTGGTGTTACAGCGGCCTTCGATCGGCCGATCAAAGGGACGTCGGCACGCGCATCAAGAGCTTTGTCGGAAAGATGTATTTCAACCCCTCCACGCCGATACCCCGTCAAAAAGGAAGGTTCTGGAGTGAGGGCTGGGCAATACTCGCCGGCGCGAAGGCGGCGCTGGTTGCAGGCCTCGCGTCGCAATCAGAACAGTTCGGCCAGGTCTACGCCGACTGCAGAGGGGGGAGGCTCGGTTTCTCCCTGGTCGCCGCGGCGGACGGGATCCCGCTCGAGCCGGGCGAATCCTTCATGTCCGAGCCCGGCTTCATCCAGATCGTCGCCCTTCCCGACCCCGAACCGGCGCGGGAATACGTCGAAGCAGTCGCGCGGGAGATGCGGGCGCGCGTGCCGCAGACGGTGCCCGTCAAGTGGACCCACTGGTACCACTATTTCCACAACATCAGCGAGAAGCTCTTCCTGGACAATCTCACGGTCATCGACGGCATCCGCGACGTCATCCCGTTCAAGACCGTCCAGCTCGACGACGGCTACCAGTCTGCCTGGGGCGATTGGTACGCGTGCAACGACAAGTTCCCCTCGGGACTTCTTTCGCTCTCGACGCAGATACGCGACAAGGGCTTTACTCCCGGCCTCTGGCTTGCCCCATTCGTCGCCGATCCGAAATCGAAGCTGGCAGCCGCGCATCCCGACTGGCTCGTGAAGGATGAAAAGGGGAAGCCCATCGTCAGCGGCTACTTCTGGAGCTTCTACGGGCATTCACTCGATTCGTCCAACCCGCAGGTGCTCGACTGGCTCCGCGAGCTCATGGCGACGGTGGTGAACACGTGGGGCTTCACGTTCGTGAAGACCGACTTCACCTACGCCGGAGCGCTTCCCGGCGTGCGGTACGACCCGAAGCTGACGCGCGCGCAGGCCTACCGCAAGGGGATGGAGGCGATCCGGGAGGGGATCGGGGAAAATGCATTTCTCCTCGGATGCGGCTCTCCGTACGGACCGTCCATCGGCCTTGTCGATGCCATGCGCATCGGCCCGGACACGGCGCCGAACTGGAACCCCTACCTGTTCAACATGAAGTTTGCCACCCCCTTCATCAAGGGCGAAACGGGCATTGGCGCGCTGCGCAACAACATCCGCCAGACGCTCAACATGAGCATCGTGCATCGCCGATGGTGGTGGAGCGATCCCGACTGCCTCATGGTCAGGGACTACGACACGAAGCTGAGCGACGATGAGATCCTGAGCAACGTGTCCCTCATCGGTCTCATGGGCGGCCTCGTGATCAACAGTGACGACCTGACGCGCCTCTCCCCGGAACGTCAACGCCTCGTGGCTTTGCTCTGCCCGGTGCTGAGTCGCGGCGGAAGGCCGCTCGATCTTCTAGAGCGGGAAATGGCGGAAATCTACGATCTGCCCATGAGCGCGGCATGGGGAGAATGGCACGTCGCCGCCGCGTTCAACTGGAGTGACCATAAAAGGAAAAAAACAATCTCACCCGTTCGGCTCGGATTTCCGGCGGGCGCGCGCCTGCATGTCCACGATTTCTGGAGCAACACTCATTCGGTGGCAGAGGGGCCGATCGATCTCGGACAGGTGCCGCCCCACGGGTGCCGGCTTCTGCGCCTCACCGCGGTCACCGGTCAGCCGCGGATCGTGGGAAGCACGCTCCATATCACCCAGGGGGGAGAGATCGAATCGCTCTGCGTTGAAAAGGCAACGATGCGCGTGATCGTGAAGGACCTCGGAAGGCGCGTCGAGGGAGAGCTGCTGTTCAGCCTCCCCCGGCAGCCGCACGGCGTCATGGTCGGCGAGACCCCGACGGATGCGCGCGACAGGGGCGATGGCGTCTGGTCGATTCCCCTGAAAGCCCGGGGACGCGTCGCGATCACCGTTGCAATGGAGAAAAGCTCGGGCCCGAACGATGGCGCCTGATTCAGAAGGGGGAAGGACGTGATGGAAAAGTATTCTGTATTTCTGGGCAACGTGGGAAGCTGTTCCGACAGGTTCTGCAAGGCCTATGGCAGGCCGTACACTCCGGAGGAGCTTTTCGATCGCGTTGCGTCGATCGAAGGCATCACCGGCGTCGATCTGGTGGTGAACGACGAGCTCATCGACGACAAGAACCGCATGAAGGGCTGCGTGAAAAAGTCCGGTCTGAAGGTGGCGTCCCTCAACGTCGACCTCTTCTCCGATCCCGCCTACCAGCAGGGCTCCCTTTCCTCGATTTCACCGTCCACGAGAAAAAAGGCCATGGACCTCGCCTTCCGAACCATGGCCCTGGCGCGGGAGATCGGCTGCGATACGGTGGTCCTGTGGCCGGGACAGGACGGCTACGACTACATATTCCAGGCCGATTACATCGCGGAGCGGGACCTCTTCTGCGCTTCCATCAAGGAAATCTGCCGGCACGATCCTGCCCTCACCATCGGGCTGGAGTACAAGATCAAGGAGCCGCGCACGCGGTGCTATCTCAGCACGACCGCAATGGCGCTCCTGATCATCCAGGAGGTGGGGGAGAAGAACTGCGCCGCCGTGCTCGACTACGGCCACGCGCTGGACGCCTATGAAAACCCGGCGGAGTCGGTGGCCCTGCTCTTTCGATACGGCAATCGACTCCACCACGTCCACATCAACGACAACTATCGCTCCTGGGACGACGACATGATCGTGGGCACGGTGCATACGCTCGAGTTCCTCGAGTTCTTCTACTGGCTGCGCAAGACCGGCTACGCGGGCTGGATCACCGTGGACCAGTTCCCCTACCGCGAAGACGGGAGGGACGCCGTGGCGGAGAGCATCGCGTGGATGCGGAAGCTGCAAGGTGTGATCGGCCGGGCCGATCTGCGCGTGATTCAGGAGACGCTCGGCAAGAAGGATGCCATTGCATCGAGCCGGCTCATGCGTTCCCTGTTGTTTCCCTGAGCAAGGAGGTGACGCGATGCACGAAGAGCTGAAACGGACCGTCCTGGAAATCGCGGCGCTGGTCTGGGAGAGGAGACTGTCGGACGCTGCCGGAGGAAACATCAGCGTGCGCGAGGGGGACACGGTCTGCATCACCCCGAAGCTGATGGGCTACCGGCTGCGCTGGCACATCACGGAACAGGACCTTGCCCTCACCACGCTCTCCGGCGAGGTACGGGAGGGACCGGCGGAGATCACGCGCGAAGGGCTTCTCCATCTGGGAATCTATCGGGCTTTCGACGAGGCACACGCCGTCATCCACGCCCACCCCTACTGGACGAATGTGTTCGTGGCAAAGGCGCGGCCGATCGTCCCGACGCTGGAGACGACGCAGAAGTTCGGCACAATCGAATGCATTGAAGAGACGCGTGGATACTCGAAGGAGCTTGCGGAAAAGGTGATCGCGCACTTCGCGACGAAGCGGGAGCTCCTCCGGCAATCCGCATTGATGGTGATCCTGCCGCGACACGGGATCGTGGCGGCCGGCCGCGACATGAATGCCTGCTTCGACATCGTGGACCGGATCGAGTCGGAGTGCCGGTGCCAGATACTCGGCAAGCTGCTCGACCTGTGATCCTCGCCGTGACGCTCAATCCCGCCGTGGACTACACCGTCTACGGCGGCGCGTTCCAGCCTTACCAGACGAATCGGGGAAGGGACATCCCCCCGGACCCGGCGGAAAAGGCAACAACGCGGCGAGGATCTGCCGGATACTCGGGCATGAAACGATTGCAAGCGGCATTGTCGGGGGCTTCACCGGCGCGTTCATCGAGAAGAAGCTCGGCGAGGAGGGGATCGTCACCGATTTTCTCCATGTCGCGAGCCCGACGCGGATCACGCTCGCCTTTCTCAGCGAGGGCAGCGGTCGGGACACGAAGATCGTGCCGGCCGGCGCCGACCTTTCATCCGCCGCGGAAGCTTTTCTCACCCATTACCGCGGGCTGTTGGAGAAATACCCCATCACCATCGTCCTGCTCTGCGGCTCGCTCCCTCCGGGCATTCCGCCGGATTATTATGGAACACTCATCGATGCCGCAAAGGCGAAGGGGATTCCCGCCATCCTCGACACGAGCGGGGCGCCCCTTCTGCAGTCGCTTGCGCATTCCCCCCTCATGGCGAAACCGAACCTCGCGGAGGCGCGCGAGGCATTCGGAAGCGCCGACTCTGACGCGTTGGAAGAACGTCTTCGCGCGCTGTCGCTCTCGATCCGGCTCGTCGCGCTCACCCTCGGCGGCGACGGGGCGGTATTCTTCACGGAGGGGAGGCGCATCGAGGCGAAATCCCCCGCGCGCTCCGCGGTGAGCTCCGTCGGAGCGGGGGACGCGTTCGTCGCCGGTCTTGCCTGTGCCTACGCGCGATTCGGTTTCGATCTCGACGCGCTGATCACCTGGTCGATGGCGGCCGGAGCCTGCACCGCGCAATCGCCCGGCATCACGTGGGAGCAATCCCTTTTTCGGACGATGCTCGCCCGGGAGGAGAGGACGCACCGCGCGATCCCGTCGGAGGACAATGGGAACGATATTCCGCCCTCGTGACGGACAGCCGTTCTGCGGCGTTAGGACTGCGGGACTGCTCCGAGGAATAACTTCAGTGAAAGGGCCCACAGAACAGGATTGAGAAAGATCCCGATGATTCCAAAAACCATGCCGGTCAGGGTCGCTCGTTTTTCAGCCGGCGACATTCTGCCGGACCTTATCTTTTTCAGATCGCGGCTCCCCATGACCCAGGCCGGTATGCCGATGAAGAGTCCCGCGAGAATGATGCTGAGGATGCCGAAAAAGAGGATCGTGCTCCCCCTGCCCTGTTCGACTGTCGAATAACCCGGGTCAACCGCGCCTTTTTGCAAAGCCGGCTGCGCAAGCGCAAGGGGCCGCCCGCAGGAAACGCAGACGGTGGCATATGCGTCGTTTGTCCGGCCGCAACTCTTGCAGCGCATGTGCTCCCCCTTGCCAGGCTTTCCGGCTCCTGCCGGCGAGATGGCCGCAGCCCCTCATCCCGCCTGAACCGGTCATCCTCGTGCGGCAGAAATTTATGACTGGCAAAGGGGTCGCGTCAAGTCTGAAGACGCCGGTGCCTTCATGCGGGCGGGGATCCCTGGCGCTTTCCCCTCTCACAGTTGGCGGTTTTGCCTCTCACGCTCAAGGAACATGTCGGTGTATTATGTCACCATGAAAGCAGAAACCATCGTGATGTCCGCAGTGATTCCTGCAGACCCCAACGTCATCTACAAGGCATGGCTGAGCGGCAAGGAGCATGGCGAAATGACCGGCAGTGGAGCCACCGTCGTTGCCAGGGTCGGGGGGAAGTACACGGCCTGGGATGGCTATATCTCGGGAAAGACGCTGGAGATGGAGCCCGGAAAGCGCATCGTGCAGTCCTGGCGCTCCACCGATTTCCCCGCGGACGCGGCCGACTCCCGGCTGGAGGTCACGCTCGCCGTGGCCAAGGGCGGCACGAAGGTCACCTTGACGCACAGCGAGCTGCCGGCCGGCAGCTCGGCGGAATACAAGAAAGGCTGGATCGACTACTACTTCACGCCCATGAAGAAATATTTCGCGGGCAAATAGGGGCGGCACGCCTGACGACAGCCGCGCGTAGGCACGTCGACGCCCGCCGTGTTACGGTGAGCGTCATGCGCGGCGGCCGCACATGATCGTTCACCTGATCGACGGCACCTACGAGCTCTTCCGCTGCTTCTACGGCAACAAGCGTTCCACGCGGCCGGACGATGGCAGGGGTGCGATCCGACTCGTCCTGCAGACCCTGCTCGGCATGGTGGAGGAAGGGGCCACCCACCTCGGCGTCGCCACGGACCATGTCATCGAATCCTTTCGCAATGCCCTCTGGCCGGGGTACAAGACCGGCGACGGCATCGATCCGACTTTGCGCGCCCAGTTCCATCCGCTTGAAGAAGCGCTCGCGGCATTCGGATTCGTCGTATGGCCGATGGTGGAGCTCGAGGCAGACGACGCGCTGGCTTCCGCTGCCGCTGCCGCGGCGCGCGCCCCGCAGGTGCAGAAGGTCTGCATCTGGACACCCGACAAGGACTTGGCCCAGTGCGTGGCGGGTGACAGGGTCGTGCAGGTCGACCGGCGCGGCGGTCACATCAGGAACGAGGCAGGGGTCGTGGAGAAGTTCGGCGTGATGCCGCGGTCCATACCCGATTACCTGGCACTCGTGGGAGACAGCGCGGACGGCTATCCCGGCATCCCGGGCTGGGGAGCAAAGTCGGCCGCGGCGGCGCTCTCACGCTACATTCACCTGGCGGATATCCCGGTCAACGAGCAGGAGGGACGGCTTGCCGTGAGCCTGCGGACCAACTGGGAGCTTGCTCTCCTTTTTCTCAAGCTGGCAACGCTCAGGACCGACGCCAGCCTCTTCGATTCCGTTGAAGCACTTCGATGGAAGGGACCGAAGCCGGAGGCTGCCCGGCTTGCGGCGCAGATGAGGGCGGAGAACATCCTTGAACGGGCCTTGAAGGCGGCATCGGCCATCACGTGATCATGCAGGAGGCCACGGCGAAACCATGGTGCCGCCGGGCACGAAGGCGCTTTTCCATCTACAGGTGTGAATCGGGCGGGCCTTCGGCGGAGGAGACCGCCACGCCGTCGCCGATCCCGGGGGCAATCGTGGAATCGACGCCGATCGCGCTCCACAATTCCGGCGGGCCCTGTCCAATACGCCAGAAGGATACGGAGGCGACATTCTTCGCCTGATACAGCTTGAGCTTTTCCAGGATCGTGCGCGTGTCGTCATAAAAGACCTTCACGACGACGCTCTCAGAATACTCGAACCAGGCGCCCAGCTCGGAGGCATAGTTGGGCGTGCTCTTCTTTTCCGCGACGATGTCCTGCACGTTGCTGAAGCGCAGGGTGCGCGCAAGCCTCTTGTCCTGCCACGAGCGGCCGTAGAGGGGAAGGCCCATGATCAGCTTGTCGCCGCTGACCGTTGCCCGGGCATACGCCGCCACCTTTGCGCACCACGCAAGCGACGCGACGGGACCCGGTTCGCTCGTGCTCCAGTGCTCGTCGTAGGCCATGATGACCATGCGGTCCACGTGGGGGGCAATCTGCGCATAGTCGTAAGCGTCGGAGATCTGCGCGACGCGCGCCGGCACGGCAACGCTCAGCATCTTCCCGGCCGGCAGCTTCTGCCGCAGGTCGCTCAGGAAGCCGAAAAAGTAGGAGGCGTCGTCTGCGGACACCGCCTCGAAGTCGATCTGCACGCCGTCGTAATCCGCCGAGAGCCGACAGATGTCGTCGACGAGAAGGGGGCGCACCCCGTATTCCGGATCCAGCGAAAAGTGCATGAGAGAGCTGTTTGAAAGCTCGGCAACCACGACGTCAACCCGGGGCTTTATCCCGTTCTTGAACACGACGGCGGGCCGGGCGAGCGCGCTTGCAAGTCTTCCATCCTTGCTGAGGCCGACCCCGAAATAGCAGAGGTCCGTGATCGGCTCCGTGCCCGTCAGCTCCTTTTCCTCGCCCTGCATGAGATATGCCCATATCTCCTTGAACACGGGTCTGGTCGAATCGTCGTCGATCTCCCTTGCGGGCGCTGCCGACGGCGCGAGCACGCAAATAAAGCAGGCAACGGAGAGAACAAGAAAACGGTTGGAGGGTCGCATAGGATGGGGGTCTCCTCCCTTTGATGCTATCCGCACGGGAAGGTGGAGTCAACGACCGTCTGCGATCGTCTGCGATCGCTTCCGCGGACGCGCGGGTCCTTTGTGCTTTGCCTTTGCACTTCCGCGACAGGTTTCATATAGTGGCGCCATGATTCAAATAGTCGACCTCACGCGCGCCTACGGCAGATTTGTCGCCGTGGACCGGATGCGCCTGGAGATTCCCGCCGGTGTCATCTTCGGCCTGCTGGGGCCCAATGGGGCGGGAAAGACAACCACCGTGAAATGCATCGCCGGCCTGCTGCGGCCCACCAGCGGGAAGGTGCGGGTGAACGGCATCGACGTGGTGGAAAAGCCGATGGACGTGAAGGCCATGCTGGGCTACGTGCCGGAGAACCCCGTTCTCTTCAAGGCGCTCACCGGCCGGGAGATCCTCACGCTCGTCGGAAGGCTGCACCGGATGGCGGAAGAGTCGCTTCCCGGCCGCATCAACGAGCTCCTCGGCGCGCTGGGGCTGCGCGGCAAGGCGGACGAGCAGGTCCAATCCTATTCCAAGGGCATGGGGCAGAAGGTCGCCATCGCGGCGGCGCTGCTTCCCAACCCTCAGGTGCTGATCCTGGATGAAGCGCTGAACGGCCTCGACGCCGCATCCGCCGCCGTGCTGAAAAAGCTTCTCCGCGGCCTCGCGGATGCAGGCAAGACCGTGGTCTTCTGCTCCCACATGCTGGACGTGGTGGAGCGCCTGTGCGACGAGATCGCGATCGTCGCGGCCGGGTGCATCCGCGCCCAGGGAAGCGTCGCCTCCATCATGGCGCGCAGCGGCGCCTCCACCCTCGAGCAGGCATTCATCTCGCTCACGGGTGAGACGGACGTGGAGAGCGAGGCATCGGAGATCCTTGCGGCCCTGTCCGGGGACGGGAGCGCGGGCGCATGAGGTCCGCGGCGCGCGGGAGGGAGTGGGCGCAGACGCGCGAGATTGCGCGCGCAACGCTCCGCCAGGAGCTTCCCTCGGGCGGCACGGGCGCGCGCGGCAAGCGCGTGTGGATCTTTGCCACCCTGTTCACCTATTTCTTCGTCGGGCTCCTCGTGGCAGGAAGCCTGGCCCGCGGCGCGGACCCTCTCGCCGTCGGTCTTTTTGCCGTCACCGCGTGCATGCTGCTCGTGGCGATCTTCGTGGTGTTCGAGTTCGCCACGCTCGTGACGGGGCCCGACGACCTCGCCTTCTACCTGCCGCTGCCTGTCGAGCCGCGCGCCTACGTCGACGCAAAGGTCGGCGTCACGTGCCTCTTCGTGCTCGTTTTTGCGCTTGCCTTCGCGTTTCCCGCCCTCATCATCGTGCCCGCCGCGCGCGGACCGGTGTGGCTCCTGGCGCCGTACCTGTACGCGCTCCTGGACGGAGCGCTCCTCTCCGCGCTTGGAATCGCGACCATCCTGGGCTTCGTGGTCCGACGGGTGCCCCATGCCCGTCTCCGCGATGCCGCATCCTGGGTCCAGATGCTGATCATCATGGCGGTCTACGGCGGCTTCACCCTGTTCCAACGCGCGCTTGCCGCAAAGCCGCAGGGGTCCCGGCTGGAGCTCTCGCCGCTCCTGCTCCTGGCGCCAAGCGCCTGGCCGGCATCGCTGGTACGCTGGGGAGAAGGTGCCCTGCCGGCAATCGGGCTTGCCCTATCCCTTGCGGTGCCGATCCTCCTGTTCCTCGCGGTCCGCGGGATGCTGTCCCGCTCCTATGCGGGAGCCATGGCAGAGGCCGCAATCGCCGCGCCCATTCGGCGCGCCCCGGCGAGCGGCGGCGCGGCATGGTTGTGGAGGGGCCCGGAAGAGCGCGCGATGGCGCTCTTGATCGGAAGGCTCTTCCGCCGCGATTCCCGGTTTCGCACCAGCATTCTCACGATCATCCCGATCACCGTGGCCTACATCGGCGTCATCCTGCTCGTCAACAGGACGCCCTTGCTGGATCCCTTCACGCCGCAGGGCCGCGCGACATTTGCTGCCACCCTCATGCTCTACATAGGGATCGGCGTCTACCCCGCCCTTGTGAAAGGCGCGCTCACCTTCACGAACGATGCAAGCGTGGGCTGGGTCTTTTTCGCCTCCCCTGCCGACCCGCTCCTGCTCCTGCGCGCCGCGCGGCGCTTCATCCTGGTTTTCTTCATTGCGCCGTACTTGCTCGTCCTGGGAGCGGCGTATGCGCTTTTCACCGGCGCCCTCTGGCATACGCTGCAGCATTTCATCCTGATCGCCTGCCTAGTCGTGATCGAGACGGACGTCATGCTTTTTTTCTTCCCGCAGCGACCCTTTTCCATCGAAGCCGCCGCGGGCCAGCAAGGCGGAGCGATGCTCCTGCAGACGTTGGCCGGCATGCTCATCCTCCTCCCCCTCTACCTTCTCGTGATCCTCGTCTACCCGCACCCGTTTGCATTCTGGCCGGCGCTGGCCGGCATCGTCGCCTGCCTCGCGGTGGTTCGGGTCATGGGCCGCCGGTACGCAGCCTCCCGGCTCTCACGCGAGGAGCTCCTGGCGTAGGACGGGAGATCGACTGCGAAGCACATGGGCGCACCCGGTAGTCGGGAGAAAACGCGCTTTTTTTGGGTTTGACATTTCTGAATCTCCGTGATACGGTGAGATTGAGTTTGGTGAATCGTTTCACTAAATCGATTAATAAGGCATATGGAAAGCAGAAAAGGTTCAGGAAAAAGGGCGACACTCAAGGACGTAGCCACCCTTGCCGGCGTCTCCACGACGCTCGTCTCCAACATCATCAACAAGGTGCCCGGCTCCATCCCCCAGGGAACTCGCGCGCGGGTGTTCAGCGCCATCGACGAGCTGCAATACGTGCCCAGCGCCATGGCGCGCGGCCTCAGGAGCAAAAAGACCCATGTCATCGCGCAGCTCGTCCTCCATCATAAGCCGACTCTCACCACGGCCGATCCCTGCCTTGCGGGAAAGACATCGGCGCTCCTGGACTACCTCCTCCCGCACGGGTACTACCATCTTACCTATCCGGTTCCCGAGGGCGAGATCCACAAGCGCGAGCTCATGACGTTCCTGAAGAGCTATCGCGTGGATGGCCTTGTCATTGACCATTCATTGGAGGAGGACCCGATCATTGAGCTCGTGGCGCGGACGGGTCTTCCCTTCGTCGTCTACGACCAGGCCTCCGCGCCGTGCGAAGGATCGGCCGTCGTGAATATGGACGACGAGGCGGGCATACGACTCACCACCGGGCACCTCATCGCGCGCGGTCACACGCGCATCGGTTTCCTGCAGGGGGAGATCAGGTCGTGGTGCGACCGCCGGCGGCTTGAGACCTTCAAGAAGGTCCTGGCCGAGCATCGCATTCCCCTGCGCGAGGAGTGGATACGGGGCGACGGGTCCTCCTCCATGGAGGATGGGTATCGGTCCACCGGGGAGATGCTCGATCTGCCGGAAGCGCCGACGGCGATTGCCGCAACGGGCGACCTTCTTGCAATTGGCGCGCTGCGTCAGGCGCGTGACCGCGGCCTGCGGGTGCCGGAGGACATCGCGCTGATCGGTTTCGACGACATCCCCACCGTCTCCCTGCTCACCCCGCCGCTTTCCACCGTTGCCCTCTCCTACGCGCGCATGGGAGAGCTGGCAGGCCAACAGCTCCTGACGCTGATCGAGCAGCCTTCGCTGCGGCTACGAGCCGGTGACGGTCCCCGTCCGCCTTGTGGAGCGCGCCTCGACAGCGGCGACACGCGAGCAATCCGGGCCGCCATGAGCGGTCCGGCTAAGTCTTCCGAAGAGAAAGGAGCATCGGGTATGAACAAAACGCTTCTCTGTCTTTTCTGCTTCGTCCTTGCCGTGGGCTTCGCCTGGGGCGCCGACCAGAAGCAGCTGTCGATCTGGATCGATGAGAACGACAAGGAAGGCCAGGAGATCGTCGCCGACTGGCAGGCTGCCCACCCGGATGTGAACGTGGTCATCACGCAGAAGCACGGGGACTACAAGCAGGAGCAGCAGCTCGCCATGCAGAGCGGCACGGGTCCTGACCTCCTGTACGTGAACCAGAGCGCGAGCGAGATGGGCGTGTTCGCAAACCAGGGCCTCGTCATCTCCCTGGCCCCGTACTACAAGAAGTACGGCTGGGACAAGACGATCGGTGCCTCCTTCCTCAAGCCGAACTACTGGGACACGAATACCCACATGCTGGGCGTCGGCGTTCCCTACACCATCGGCAGCGCCATCGAGTGCGCGGTCGGCTACTACAACAAGGACCTCTTTGCAAAGGCCGGCATCGCAAAGCCGCCTGCCACCTGGGACGACTGGGAGAAGGACCTCGCCACGCTCAAGAAGGCCGGCATCACACCCATCGTCACGGGCATCACCGGCGACTCCGGCTGGTGCGCGCTGCACCAGGTACAGGTCCAGACGGAGCGGTTCATGAGCCGCGCGCAGGTGAACGCGTACATCTTCGCGACAAAGGGCGCGTCGTTCAATCTGCCCGAGGTCATCAAGGGCGCGAAGAACATCCAGGACTGGGTGAAGAAGGGATACTACAATGACGGCTTCACCGGCGTGGGATGGGACGACTCGGAGAAGATGTTCGTGGCGGGCAAGGGCGCGATGTTCATGAGCGGCACCTGGGCGGCGCAGGATTTCACCAACTACGCCAAGGACACCCCCGTCAACTGGGACGTGTTCAAGCTGCCTTCGAAAATGGTCTTCGGAGCCAATTCCACCGGCATCGGGATCGAGACAACCTGCAAGTATCCCGACGTGGCGGCGGACCTCATCAACGCGCTGGTCATGGACTACGCGCATCACCTGAAATGGAACTTCCTCCCCCTCAACCTGCCGGCGCTTCTCAAGGACAAGACGGTCGATCTCTCCCCGCAGTACAAGAACATGATCGCCGCCATCAACCAGGTGAGCGCGGAGGACGGTCTGGGCTACTATTATGACTGGCCGACGCCAAGCATGTATGACACAATGACGGCCAACTGCCAGAAGCTGATGGGAATGCAGATCACCCCGGAGGACTTTGCAAAGGCAATCGACAAGGATCTCCAGGCGTACATTGCGACGCGGAAATAGCTCGCACTGACGGCACGGCGCGCGCGCCGTGCCGTCCCCCGGAGAGGAGGGAGGCTCCATGCTCAGAAAAACCCCGGCGATACGCGCGCGAGAGATGCTGGTCTTCCTCTTCCCCGGTCTCCTTCTCTATCTTGCCTTCTTCCTGGTGCCCACGGCCCAGGGGTTCCTCTTCAGTCTCTTCAGCTGGGAGGGGTATCGCAGGGGCGCATTCGTGGGGTTTGCGAACTTCTCGCGGATGTTCACCGACGACACCCTGAGGGAGGCGATCCGGAACGTCCTGTATTTCATGGTGGTGTACGCCACCGTGCCGGTCGTGCTCGGCCTGCTCTGCGCGGCGGTCCTCTCCCGCGCACGGGTCAGGGGTCTGCTGGCGTTCCGCAGCATCTTCTACCTGCCGCAGGTCTTCAATCTCACGGCAGTGGGGATCCTCTTCCGGTGGATCGCGCATCCCGACTATGGCATCGTCAATTCCGCGCTTGGCTGGCTGGGGCTCAACGCATGGCGGCGGCCGTGGCTGGGGGATCCGGCGACGGCGATCCACGCCGTCGGCCTCATGACGGTCTGGTACATGTACGGCTACGTGATGGTGATCTTCTTCGCGGGGATGCAGAGGATATCGGAGAGCCTCTACGAGGCGGCCGCCCTTGACGGGGCGGGCGCGGCGCGGCAGCTTTTCAGTATCACGGTGCCGGCCCTGCGGAACGAGTTCACCATCATCATCATCCTGATGCTCATCAACGCGCTGAACACCTATCCCATGATCGCCGCGGCCACCAATGGCGGCCCCGGCTACTCGACAATGGTGCCCGCGCTGTACGGGTTCCGTGTCTTCGGGTTCCAGAACAATGTCGGCTACGGCTCGGCCATCATCAACTCGCTGGTCGTCGTCACCATCGTGATCTCCGCCAGCATCTATCTCGTGCGCGAGAGGGAAGGGTGAGCATGCGCGCCGGACACGTCGGCCTGTCGGCCTGGCCCGCGGCGCGCGCCGCGGTGGCGCGCGTCATCCTCTACGCGCTCCTTGTCATGCTGGTCGTCATCACCCTGTTGCCCGTTCTTACCCTCGTCCTTGCATCCTTCAAGAAGGACATGGAGCTGATCCAGGCCGGCGGCTTTGCGCTCCCCCGCGTGTTCCAGTGGGTGAACTACGCGCAGGCCTGGCAGAAAGGGCACCTGGGCATCTATTTCCTGAACACCGTCATCGTCACGCTGGCGGTCGTCATCCTCGGCATCGGTTTCGCGGTGCTCTGTGCGTTCAGCCTCGTCACGCTCCGGGTGCCCCTGCGCCGGCTGTGGTCGTTCCTGTTTCTCATCGGCATCATCTTCCCTGAGGCGTCCATCATCATCCCTTCGTATTTCAACCTGCGCGCCCTGGGGCTGTACAACACCTACTGGGCGCTCATCCTGCCGCAGACGGCGATGAGCATCGCCTTCGGCGCGTTCTTCCTCCAACCCGCCCTGCGGAGCATCCCGCATGACCTGATTGACTGCGCGCAGCTCGACGGCTGCGGGAACTTCACGCTCCTGCGGCGGGTCATCGCTCCAATGCTCCAGCCCGCGGTCGCGGCTCTTGCCGTGTTCTTCTTCCTGGCCACGTGGAACGACTTCCTCGTGCCGTCGATCCTCGTGTCCCGGGACGAGCTGCGGACGCTGCCATTCGGTCTCCTGAGCTACCAGCAGCGCTACACCTCCAATGTGCCTCTGATCGCGGCCGGCGACAATGATCTCGGCCGCGCCGGTCATCGTCTTCTATCTCATCTTCCAGCGCCAGGTGATCCAGGGCATCACCATGGGCGCCCTGAAAGAATAAGAGGGGGATTCATGGAGCGGACAAAAATCGTGGTCATCGGGGCGGGCAGCGCCTCCTTCGGCCTCACGAACCTCGGGGCGCTCCTGCGGACGGCGGAGCTGCGCGGCAGCGAGCTATGCCTCGTGGACACGAACCAGGCGGGGCTGCGGTGGGTGAGCCGCCTGGCGGAACGGATGAACGAGCGATGGAAGGCGGGTTTCACGATCACCGCGAGCGCGGATCGCGCCCGCGTGCTCGCCGGCGCCAACTTCGTCATCCTCTCCGTCGCCGTCGATCGCGAGAAATGCTGGGGCATGGACCACGACCTTGCACGTCGCCACGGCATCATGCATTACGCGGAGAACGGCGGGCCCGGCGCGCTCATGCACGGCGCGCGTAACATCGCCCTCATCATGCCCATCCTGCGCGACGTCGAGCGGCTCTGCCCGGACGCCTGGGTGCTGAACTTCACGAACCCGGTGCCCCGAATCTGCATCGCCGCCGCGCGCTACACGAACGTGAAGATGGTGGGG
Source organism: uncultured Spirochaetota bacterium (assembly GCA_963781885.1). GTDB lineage: Bacteria > Spirochaetota > Spirochaetia > SZUA-6 > Fen-1364 > Fen-1364. The sequence goes on from CAWAHW010000004.1 coordinate 572,480, forward strand.
ATCTGCCATCAGATCTTTTTTGGCTACTTCATCGTCGCCAACGTGCTGGCAAAGGAGATGGGCGTCGACGTGCCCCCGGACCTGAAGTTCCGCTGGCACGACCCGGTGAGCGAATCGCACATCATGCGCCTCCACGAGGCGGCGGAAAAGAAGCTGGACATCCTGGCGGCGGGCATCAATCACTTCACGTGGATGCTCGGCATTCGGGAAAAGGGAAGCGGCCGCGATCTCTACCCGCTCTTCCGCGAGCGCTACCTGGACGGCTATGCTCATTTCGAGCCGCTCACGCGGGAGCTCTTCCGCCTCTTCAAGATCTGCCCCGTGCCGGGCGACTGTCACATGGTGGAGTACCTGCCGTACACGCACAACATGGCCTCCAACACCTGGGGTGCCTACGACATCCAGATGTACCCGCTGGGAAAGGCGTCCGCCGCGCGCGATGAGATGTGGGAGGACATCGAGGCGATGGCAAAAGGCGAAAAGCCGATCGATCACCTGCGGGAGGTGCATACCGAGAGAGCCGAGATCCTCATCGCCTCAATGCGTGCGAACACGCACTTCTATGAGCTCGCCGTGAATCTTCCCAACAAGGGCTACATTGAGAACCTGCCGCACGGCGCCATCGTCGAGGTGCCGGCGGAAGTCAGTGCGACCGGCATACACGGGATCGGGGTCGGCCGATTGCCTGAGCCCGCCGCCGAGCTGTGCCGGCGCCAGATCACCCTGGCTGAAATGGCCGTTGCATCGGGGGTCACCGGAGACTACGACCTGGGTCTGCAGGCATTGACAATCGACCCCATGATTGACGATCCCCGGGTCGCCCGCATGCTCTTCGACGACTATCTCGCGGCCCAGAAGGCGTACGTCCCGCAGTACTTTGCAAAGCCCACCTGGCTCTGAGGCGCGGCATATCGAGCGGAGCGCCCGGCCCCGCCCACTCAGCGTGCAAACGCCTCCGACTGACGGAGGCTACATCGGCACGAATCCAAAGCATGCACCCCAGGCTCCGTAGCTGGCGGATATCACATTGTTGCGCGTCGGAGGGACGGCGTACGTGAAGATCTGGCCGACGCTGTCGGCAATGTGCAACGACACGGCGGTGTCCGCCCAATGGATGGAAATGGCTTGAACCTGGCCCGCCAGATAGGGAATGTCACAAAGCCCGAAGGGGACCGGAACGAGCCTACGCGTCCGGGACGGTAAGGAGCCCCCGCTTGCGTGCCAACTCTATTGCCTCCGTGCGCCGCGCGGCGCCGAGCTTCGAGAGGATGCTGGCGACGTGTGTCTTCACCGTGGGCAGGGAGACGAACAGAGCGGCCGCGATCTTGGCATTCGTCTCGCCGCGTGCCATGTGGAGGAGGACCTCGGCCTCGCGCTCGCTGAGGATCGCCTCACCGCGCGGCGCCGCCGGGACCGACACGGCCGGCGACGAACGGAGCAATCGCAGGTGGATGGCGCGCGTGAGGAAGGCCCGCTCCCGCGGCCCCAGCGACCGACTCTCGTCGGCAAGCGCGTCGCGGAACAGGGAAGCAGGGAGCTCGTTCTCCACGACGAAGGGCATGATGAAATCCTCGGGAACGGCGTAGTGAAGGGCTTCCCGGATCGCGTCGAGTGCAGTGTCGCGGTCGTCGCCCGACCGGGCCGCCTTGAGGAGGAGGCCGTCGACCAGACCCGAAACGTCGGTGTCGGCCCGCATGCGGGCAAGCGCGTCATCCAGCCGGTCCGCTGACCGGGGATCGTCCGGAGACAGTCGGCTCTCCAGCATGAGCTCTTCCGACGTGAGCCCGTCAGGGTCTTCCTGGTCACAGAGCGCCTGATAGGCGGCCTTCATGTCGGCGTCCGCCCCGCCCAGTCGATCCAGGTCCAGGAGGTAGTGGGCGTAGACGAGGTGAAGCCGCGGCGCCGCGCAAAGGGGACGCAGGAGATTCCGTGCCTTCTCCTGCTCGCCGCGACAGATCAGGAGCTCCACCTCGTTGATCTCGAAGCCTGCATCCAACGTGCGCGGCTGGCCGTCCACCATGGGACGACCTTGCTCGAGCAGCGCGGCAGCCTCGTCGAGAAGAAAGCGCTTCATGAAGATGCCGGCGCGCCCCAGGTGGACGTACGCGGCAAGATGGGCATGATCGGGATTTGCCACGAGCCATGTCATCATCTCATCGTAGAGTCGCAGGCATCGATCCAGCTCCCCGCACTCCTCCCGGATCTGCGCCTCCGCGATGAGCGCGAAGAATTTCATCCCCCCCGGCCCATCCCAGCCGTCGATCGACCGGAGCCGTTCGATGGCCTCCCGCGCCGGGCCCGGGCGGCATTGGCCGTTGAGCTCCATGGCGTGACGGAGCAGCATGATGATCCGGGTCGCCCCGGCCACCGACGCCCGCGGCGCGCGCCTGTCCGCCGGCGTCGTGAACCGGGGCACGAAGACCACCGGATCAGATGTCGGCGGCGGGAACATGAATGAGAGGAAATGGGCAGTCTGGGCAAGCTCAGCCGGCGCGTCCGCGGGAAAGTGCTCGATCAGGTAGCGACATTCCGCAAGCTCATTGCGCGCGAAGTGGATAAAGGCCCGCTGCATGGCGATCTCGGGATCGGCGATCGCGCACCCGCGCGGGATGCGCAGCAGATAGTGTGCGCCCAGGGCGGAGGAGGAGACGATGCGGGTGAGGCGCAGGATGGCCTGCTCGTCGCCGAGGAGGAGGGCAATCTCAAGGGCCGCTGCCGGCTGTCCGTCCGCCTCGTAGGCTGCCCCGGCGCGGCCGAGAGCCGGCGCCCAGCGCTCAGGGCTCGCCGTATAGCGCTCGCGGAGAAAAGCGGCCAGAAGGGGGTGGATCCGCCGCGTCTCCTCGCCCGACCGCAGCGTGCCGAGGAACGGGATGCGCCGCTGGAGGCTTGCAAGGAGCGACGGCATGTCCGACCCGGGAAAGCAGGCCTGGAGGATCGCAGCCTCGAAGTCCGGAAGGACGGCGGCCACGATCAGGATGTCCCGCTCCATCTCGCCGAGGCTGCCCACGATTTCCCGGGCAAGGAACTGCCAGAGATACGCTGTTGCCGCGGGCGTGCGGCCGGCGCCGGCTCCCGGTAACAGGCGCTCCGCGACGGCGAGCATCTGCAGCGCGCCCACCCAGCCGTCGGCACTCGAGATGAGGCGCTCCTCCACCTCCGGCATCAGCGCGAGCCCCTCGAAAGATCCCAACACGGCGCGCGCCTCTGCCTCGGTCAGGCGGAAGCCTTCGTGATCGACGTGGGTGAGCTCGCCGTGGAGCGCAAGATCGCCCAGATATTCCGTGGGCTCCTCGCGGGAGGTGACGATGAAGCGCAGCGACTCCGGCGCGCCACGAATCCATTCGAGGATCGTCAGCCATGCCTCGGTTCCGAAAAGGGCATGTGCGTCGTCCAGGACGATCACGGTGTCGGCAGCATCCGCCAGCGCGTTCGAGATGCAGGCAGCGAGGCGCTCGACGGCGCCCCGCTCGTAGCTCGCGGCAAGAAGCTCCTTCACCTGGCCCGCCGCCTCGCCGAGGAAGGGTGCCAGGGCCTCCACGATGTAGCTCCACGCGGCAAAGCCCTCGGCATCGGTCGGCTCGAAGCTCACCCACGCGCAGCGCGCCGCCGCGCGGACGATGGACGCGGCGAGCCATGTCTTCCCCATGCCGGGGCCCGCCGTGAGGAGGGTCACCCGGCGCGCGGGGCTCGTTGCCGCCGCGAGCAGGCGCGGCCTTTCCACTGCGTCGTCGGCGCGGGGCGGCGAGAGCTTCGTACGCAGGAGGACCCGGGCCGTCTTGTTCGCCGCCAACGATTTCCTACCACTTCCCGCGCCGCAGACGCGACGCCGTGACGAGATACGCGGTGAGACCGAAGGCCGCGATGACCGCGACGACGATCGCCACGGAGGCGCCGATGCGCGCGTCTCCCGCCTCCAGCTTCCCGGTGAGCTCCATGATAGCGCGCTGCGGCATGATCGTCGACACGGCGCGAAGGAGCCCGCCCTGCGCCGCGGGGGCGATGAAGGAGCCGGAGAGCAGAGTCGTGAACAGGGTGGCCATGCTCGCAACCGAGACGGCCTGGTCCTCGTCGGGCATGAGCGTTTCGATCAGGAGCGCAAAGGTCGATGCGAGGGCCGCCGTGCACCCCAGGACGAGCAGCCAGGCCGGCAGGCTCAGCCCCAGCCCATTGCCCATGAGCGCGCCCTCCACGAGCACGGTGAGCAGGGCAGGCACAAAGCAGAGAAGGAACGTGAAGATGCCCTGCGCCGCAAGATAGGTGCCGGCGCGGACAGGAGCCTGGCCCAGGCGATGGAGCATTCGCCGCTCCTTGTCCTGTGCGTAGAACCTTCCGCACATCACGCCGACCAGGAGGAGGAACATGAGCCAAATGCCCATGAGCGAGCTCGGCATGCCGCGTGGGACCGCCCCGGGGGCCGTCGGCGGCGGGGTGACCGCCCCCGGGGCGCCGGCGCCGAGAAGAGTCGCGATCGTCGTTTCAACGCTCCGGGACCGCGCACGCTCCACAACCGCTGAGCCGTCCGCGGCGACTCTCACCACGGCATCGAGCCTGCCCAGCGCCAGGTCGGAAAGATCGGGCTCCCGGCGGGGGTACGTCACCGTGACGCGGGGAACACCGGCGAGGAGGTGCGAGGATGCGGCGCCCGGGCCAACGACTGCCACGCGCAGGCTGCCTTCGCTGGGCAGAGTCACGAATAGCGCGATCTGCGCCACGACGACGAGCAGCATGGCGCACACCGCGTATTCGCCGCGGGCAGCCCAGGCTCTCCAAAAGAGATTTTTCAGGATCGCGCCGAAGACGCTCATACGTAGTCCTCCGACTTGAACGATGCGCGGCAGGCAAGGATCGCGGCTGCCGCGACGAGCACGGCGATGAGGGTCGCTTTCACTGCGCCGCCGGCCCGTCCGTCCCAGACGTATCGGAATGCCGCCTCCCGGATCCACGTGAAGGGAGAGAAAAAGGCCACGGTGGCCGCCGTTCGGCCCAGACTCTCCATGCTGAAGAACACCCCTCCCACGGCGGCGGCGACATTCATGACGAGGCTGAGGAGCCGGTTGGCCGTGGGCTCGTCCTTGACCAGGCAACAGAGGAAGACCCCGACGCTCGTGGAGGCAAAGGTGACGGCCAGGACGAGGGGCGCAAGACCCATACCCAGGGCCGGCCCGAGACGGACGCCCGCCAGGGAGAGGACGATCATGTCCACCACGTACCCCGCCCCGCAGAAGATCGTCGTGGCGAGGATCTTGCCCAGGTAGAGCGCCGCGAGGGGAACCGGGGTGAAGAGGACCCGGAGATTCGTCGGCTTCAGGGTTTTCTCCATGAAGCTGTTCGTGGCGATCATGGATGAGTAGACAGCCATGTATATCATGATGTTGACCGCGCACACGTCCCACCCCGTCATTGCCCCTCCGAAAAGCCCTTCGTTCAGAAGGCCCAGGAGGCCGATGAGGACGAGGGGGAACAGGAGCGCGCTGAAAACGAACGATCTCTTGCGCAGCAGGTTGAGGATGTCTCTCCTCACGATGAGTGTCAGTGCGTGCATGGCATCCTCCTAGTCGCGAAGGCTGCGGCCGGTGAGCCGTAGGAAGACCTGCTCGAGGCTGGGCTCCACGCTCGTCACGCCAATGAGCTTCCGCCGCGCCGCCACGACGACCCGGATCACGGCGTCCAGATTCTCCACGCCCCGGACGGTCTCCACGTCGAGGATGTTTCCCGTCTGCCGGCAGGTCTTCACGCCGGGCACCTTGTACAGCGGCGCTGCAGGGAACGGCTCCTCGCCGTCCAGCTCGATGCGGTAGCGACGCACGTCGCCGAGGCTCTCCTTGAGCGATTCGGTGGTGCCCTCGGCAACCGACACGCCATGGTCCATGATGAGGATCCTGTCGCCGATCGCCTCCACCTCCTCCATGTAGTGGCTCGTGTAGATGATGGTCGTGCCGGAATCGCGCAGGCTCTTGATGGACTCCAGCATATGATTGCGCGACTGGGGATCGATGCCGACGGTCGGCTCGTCCATGATGAGAAGGGATGGCCGATGGCAGATCGCACAGGCGATGTTCAGCCGACGCTTCATGCCGCCGGAGAAGGTGTCCACCTTGTCCGCGGCCCTGTCCTCGAGCCCGGCAAAGGTCAGCGCCTCGTCGATCCGCCGTCTCTTCTCGCCATCCCGCAGTCCGTACAGGGACGCGAAGAAGTCGATATTGTCGCGCGCGCTGAGGACGCCGTAGAGGGCGACGTCCTGCGGCACCACGCCAAGCTGGCGCAGGTAGCCGGGGGATCGGCGTCCCACCTCCTGACCGCGGAAACTGACGGTGCCGCCATCCGGCGGGAGCACGGAGGTGATCATGGCGATCGTCGTGCTCTTTCCCGCACCGTTCGGACCCAGGAGACAGAATATCTCTCCCTCGCGCACGTCGAAAAAGATGTCCGCCACCGCCTGTGTCGCGCCGAACGATTTCCTTAGATGCTGAACCTGCAAGAACGCGCTCATGTCCGCTCCTTTCCCGCATACCATAGCGGGGAACGGGCGGCCCAACCTCGGCCGAAGGGATGATTCGGGGGATGATTCGCCGGGGATGAGGCATCGCCGCCGCTCTTGCGGACAGGGTGACGGCGGAGCTATAATGCGTACAGTTCCACATCAGTGTCGAGGCAACCGTCTCCTTTGCAGGGGAGTCGTGCAATGAGAATACGGCGCTTTGCAACGGGAATCCGGCGAAGCCAGCAATCGTCTCGGGCCTCCTGGATTGCGCGGCGGCATCCCCTGCTGGCCGGTCTGTTTGCCTTTATCCTTTTCGGGACAGCTTCAGCGGCAGGCGCGGGCGCGCAGGAGAAGCGCGTTGCCCTGGTCATCGGCAACGCTGCCTACAAGTCGCTGCCTGCCTTGAAAAACTCCGTAAACGACGCCATCGACATGGCGGGCAAGCTTGCCTCCCTTGGATTTGAAGTCATCAAGGTCACCGATGCGACCCAGCAGGCCATGGAGGCCGGCGTTCGAGAGTTCGGAGAAGAGCTCGCGGGAAGCGACGTGGGGCTGTTCTATTATTCCGGCCATGGGGTCCAATCCGCAGGGATCAATTACCTCATTCCCGTTGACGCCGACGTCAAGGCAGAGATGGACCTCAAGTACAAGACGGTGCAGGCTGATTTCGTCCTGGACTACATGAGCAATGCCGGGTGCAAGCTGAACATCATCGTCCTGGATGCATGCCGCGACAACCCCTTCGCCGCCTTCAGGACCGCGACGCGCGGATTGGCGATCATCTCGGCTCCCCGAGGCTCGATCGTCGTCTACTCCACCAGCCCGGGGTCCGTCGCGGAGGATGGGCTCGGCAGAAACGGGACCTTCACGTCGGCGCTCCTGAAGAACATCGAGACGCCGGGCCTGGACATGAAGCAGATGTTCGACAAGGTGGGTCAGGAGGTGCAAGGCGCGACAGGCGGCAGGCAGGTGCCATGGCTCCTCTCGTCGTACTTTGGCACCTTCCAGTTCGCGCACGCGGCTGCCAGTGAGGTCGCCTCTGCGCCGCCGTCGAGCGCGCCCGTCAGCGCGATGAGCGTCCAGAAGGCCTTTGGATCGATCCAGGTGGAGGTGAAGACCGGGGCCAAAGTATTCGTCGACGGCGTGGGCAAAGGAGAGCTGGGCCCGGGAGCGGTCGGCACGATCTCAGGAATGGAGGTGGGCAGTCGGAGCGTTGAGGTGCGGTATGCCGACGGTCACATCGATCGACAAACGCTTACCGTGGAGCGAGACAAGACCGCGGCGGCGAGCTTCAGCTACGTGGTCCCGCCGCCGTCGGCCTCTCCCCCTTACCCGGCCCGGACGGGCCCCGCGGGGGCCGTTCAATCGCCTGCCACGGCAAGCCCATCCGCGGCGCCTCCGTCCCAGCCCTCTGGCCCGACCAACGCAGCCGTTTCGCCGACATCGGCACCTTCCCAGACAGCCGTGTTGCAGGCGTCCCTCCGGCGACGGGAGTGAAGCCTGCTCCGACGGCAACGGTGTCAGACCCGCAAAGCCCGCTCCGACGGCAGCGGCGTCAGAGCCCGCGAAGGCCGCGCCGGTGGCGTCAAACGCGGTAGCGCAATCACCGGCAACCGCCGGCACTCTCCCTTCGACCCCGCCTTCCACCCCCGCAGCCCCCGGTTCCAGCGGGAGGATTTCTCTGCATTGGTTGCCCAAGGGTTCGGTGGTGAACCTGGACGGAAAGAAGCTCACGTCACCCATCATCCCGGGCGACGAATACTTGATCGCCAACCTGGTTCCCCGGAGCTACGCCGTCTCCGTGACCGTCCCCAACGCCGGTGTTTTCTCAAGTACTGTCGTCGTGGACCCGGGGCAGACAGCGACGATCCAAAAGCCGGATGCGTTTCTTCTTGCCGGCTATCAGAAGGCCCGCGCGCAAGCAGCGGCCACCCTTAAGACGGCGCCGGCCTTGCGCACGACCGGATGGATCACCCTATCAGTCGGCGGAGTCGGGGCTCTTGGGGCGGTGGCCAGCTTCTTCCTCGGACAACACCAGTATGCTCTCTATATAGCCGCGAGCAGCAGCGCGGACGCCGCGTCGTATCGCTCTAGTACCGAATTGTACTCCTATCTCTTCCTGAGCAGCGTCATCGTCGGGGGGCTGGGCATCGGCGGGGGCGGCCTTCTTGCATTGCTGGTGCCCACGCAGAGCTCGATAAAGGCCAGCATCGAGAAGCTGGACGAAGAGATCGGGGCGCTTTCAGGCGCGGGGGCCGGCGCAATGAATGCGCAAAAACTGAAAGTGGGGGCCCTGCTCATTGTAACGTGCCTCCTCTCATCGACCTGCACGCAGATGTGGGGACCGCTCAACAACCCTTACGATCCAAAAAGCGCCATGCTCCTGTGGGATTCGCACCTCGTGACTGGGGCGCGGTCATGGGGAGGAATCGCGTCCTCGGCTGATGGCTCCCATCTGGCAGCATGCACCGACTACTTGAATGTCTTTACGTCAGCCGATGGCGGTTCCAATTGGACGGAGCGTAATCCATTCGGGTTGAATCAGTTGACAGCACCCGCGCGGATTTCCAGCTCCTCCGACGGCACCCATCTGGCCGCCTGCTACAGCGGAGGAAGCATATACACATCGAGCGACGCCGGCGCCACATGGACCGGTCAAACGGCCTCAGGGACGCGAGAATGGAATGACATCGCCTGTTCGGCCGACGGAAGTCATATCGCAGCGTGTGTGCAGAATGGAGACATTTACATCTCGGCTGACGGAGGCGCCACCTGGACCGATCAGACAGGCGCGGGATCACATTATTGGACCGGGATCGCTTCATCCTCCGATGGCAGCCATCTTGCCGCGTGTGACGGAGGCCCCGGGTATATCTACCTTTCCGCAGACGGTGGATCGAGCTGGACGGCCCAGGCGGCGCCGGGAATCGGGAGTTGGACGTGCGTTTCCTACTCTGCGAGTGGCAGCGTACTGGCCGCATGCGCGTGGAACAGGGACATCTGGACTTATGCACCGGGCACGTGGACCGATCAGGCCGGCTCTGGAAACTGGCAGTGGAGCTGCGTCGCCGTGTCTCCCGACGGCAGCCATCTCGCCGCAAGCGTCTATGGAGGCGACGTCTGGCATTCGACCAGCGGCAGTGGGACATGGCAAGATCAAGGCGTGGCGAATCCCCGGAACTGGGCGTCGCTCGCGTCATCCTCCGACGGCAGTCATCTGGCGGGCTGCGTCTATGGCGGGGATATCTTTTTGTCGAGCGACTGGGGTCAGAACTGGACTCTCTACGAGATTGCAGGAGCGAACTCGTGGAATTCGATGGCTTTCTCATCTGACGGCAGCCATATCGCTGCATGCGCGTACTGGAGCGACATCTTCACGTCGGCGGATGGCGGAGGCACGTGGACAGATGAATCGACAACGGGCTTTCAGGCATGGGCTGCGATCACTACCTCTTCCGACGGCAGCCACATCGCAGCCGCCGTCAACGGTGGTGACATCTGGACTTCCTCAAATGGCGGCGGCTCGTGGGCGGACAGCACAAGCGCGCTCGGCGTCAAGCCGTGGTCAAGTATCGCCTCTTCATCGGACGGCAGCCACATCGCCGCGTGCGTCAACGGAGGAGACATCTTTACATCTCCCGACGGGGGAACGACATGGTTCGATCGTTCAACCGTGGGATCGGCAGCCTGGACATCGATCGCCTGCTCCGTTGATGGCAGCCACCTGATCTCCGGTGCGAACAATGCGCTCATCGTCATATCGACGGACGGGGGAGCCACCTGGACTGCCCAAACGACAATCAGCGTAACGACTTGGCATTCCGTTGCCTCGTCACCGGATGGAAGCCGTCTCGCGGCCTCCACAAGCAATAGCGTTTACACCTCCGCCGATGGAGGTACAACCTGGGTGTCACGATCGGTTCCGCAGACCTGCGATCCCTATTTCATCACGATCTCAGCCGACGGCAGCCACATCGCCGCATGCGGCGCTTCGGCCGACGTATATACCTCCGCGGATGGCGGGGCAACCTGGTACGACCAAACGGTCGGCGGCAAGAAGTATTGGAGCTCCCTGGCATTCTCCTCTGACGGGAGCCTCCTCGCTGCGTGCGCCGTCGGGGGAGACATCTACGTCGGGCATAAGTAAGTGGAGGGGGCTCGCCAGAACCCAAGTCACGCCTGGGCCGTTCGCTTGCTGCTTTCCTTTGCCGTCGCTCGCGGGCTGCGCGCCAGGCTGAGGAGACCCGCGCCGAGCGCGGCGGCCGCGGCAACCATGCACGTCACGCGAATCGCGTAGGAGAAAGCCCGGTCCCACCCCGCGCCGCGGGCTGCCGCGGAAAGGGACAGAGTGAAGCCGCGGGACGCCATGCAGGTTGCCAGAAGCGCCGCGGAGGCTGCCTCACCGAGCGCCATGCCGAGATTGCGCGTCGTGGCAAGTGCCGCGCCGCCCACGCCCCGCGCATCGGCTGGCACATTGCCCATCACGGCGCTGTTGTTCGGGGTCTGAAATGCGCCCAGTCCGATCCCGGTCAGGGCAAAGGCACCCAGGACGAGCCACGTGGGCGTGGCGGCGGTGAAGGTGCCGAAGAGACATTCACCGAGCGCCACGATGATCATCCCGCCGCAACTCAGCCATCGGCTGTCGAACCTATCGGACAGGGCGCCGCTCACCGGCGCGGCGATCATGAGGGCCGCGGACATCGGCAGCATCATGAGGCCCGAGGCGCTCGGCGCAAGCCCGCGCAGCCCCTGCAGGAAGTAGGGCCCCAGAAAAACCATGATGAACAACGACAGGTAGAAAAGAGCGGCGGCGAGGTTGCCGGCGGCAAAAACGCGGTTCCGGAACAGCCGCAGGGGCAGAAGGGGGCTCGCGGCCCGCCGCTCGGCAAGAACGAAGAGCACGCCAAGGACGATTCCCGCCAGGAGCAGCATCCAGACGACCGCGGAGCCGGCGTCTCCGTCGCTGAACATGTCCAGCGACAGGAGCAGCGAGACGAGCGCGCCGACGATCAGGACGGCACCAAGAGGATCGAACCTGCCGGGCGCCCGCTCGCGGTCACGGCCGATCGTGCGGAGGGACAGCAGCGTGCCGATGACCCCGATCGGCAGGTTCACAAGGAAGATGCTTTTCCAGCCGTAGGCCGTGGCAAGCAGACCTCCCAGCGCAGGCCCCGCGCAGGAGGCAAGCGCAACGGCGATGGCGGTCATGCCGAGGGCCCGTCCCCGCCGCGCGGGGGGAACAGCGCCAACGATAAGGGCATTCGCCGATGCCATCATAAGTGACGCGCTGAGCCCCTGCAGGATCCGGGACACGATCAGCCATTCGATCGATGGCGAAAGCGCGGAAAACAGCGAGCTCGCGGTGAACCCGATGAAGCCCGCGACGTACAGCCTCCTATGGCCCACCATGTCGGCCAGTCGCCCGAATGCGAGCAGAGACGCGCTCAAGGCGAGAAGGTACGCGACCGCCACCCACTCCACTGCCGCGATCGTGGAATTGAAAGTGCGCTGCATCAGAGGGAGCGCCATGTTCACTGCATTCGCATCGAAGCTGCACATGAACGTGCCCAAGGCCACCGTCAGGACGGTTGCCATTCCTGATTTCTCTTTTGTAAGACTCATCTGCCTCTCCTATTAATAAGAATAACTATTCGTATTCATATACCAATCGCAAGAAGAAATCAATACGAATAAGAATATTTATTTCTATTGACAGATAAGAAGCCGGCGACTATCATGATTGAGAAGTCATGGCAGAAATGAAAAAGACGCGCTTGCCCCAACAGCGACGCAGCATCGACAAGAAAAAGAAGATCATCGACGCGGCATATGAGGTTTTCTGCGCGAAGGGCTTCTACAAGACCACGACGATCGAGATCGCCCGGCGGGCAGGCGTTTCCATCGGCTGCCTCTACTCGTATTTCGCGGACAAGAACGACCTCTTCACGGTGATCCTGGACCGATACGACGCCGAGTTCGACGCGCTGCGCGTGCAGTCATTGGAGCCCGTGAACGGCACGCCGCGCTCCCATGCGGACGTCGTCCGCGCCGTCATGATGGCGCTCCTGGAGGAGCACGAGGCCTCCCGGGAGCTCAATCGGGAAATCATGATGCTCTCCTTCTCAGACCCCGCTATCGCTGCCCGGAAGAGAGCGGCAGGCCGCGAGGATCCAGGAGGTCGTTCGGAGCTACCTGGCGGCCAATCGGGAGGCCCTGCAGCCCATCGATCTGGATGCCGCGACCGTGGTGGTCTGGAAGACCATCAGCAGCCTTGTCGACGCAATTGTCTTTGAGCCGCAAACCATCGACCGGCGGCGCATAATCGACGCGACCGTCGATGCCTTGTGCGCGTATCTGCTGAAGTAGCCCGCGGGTGAACCCGACTCCTATCGGGTAAAGGTCCGGGCGGTTTCCTTCAGCAAATCGCGGATGGGAAGACCCTGCGGGCAGATCTCTTCACACTTGCCGCACTCGACGCAGGCGTCCGGCTTGCCGGTAATGCGGGTGTAGCCCGTGAGCCACGTATCCCGGGTGCTCCACATGGAGGCAGCGTTGAGGGCTGCCAGCACCTCGGGAATCTGCACCCCCTCGGGACAGGGCTGGCAATAGCGGCAGGCCGTGCAGTCGGCCTTGATCCGTGAACGAAGGGCTGCCCGCGCCGCCCCGTAGACCGTGATCTGCTCGGGTGAGAGCGCGTTCGCCGAGGCGTGGTCGGCGACGCGGAGATTCTCCGCCACCTGCGCCGCGTCGTTCATGCCGGAAAGCAGGAGACTGACGCCGGGCTCGTTCCATACGTAGCGCAGCGCCCACTCCGCGGGGCTCCACCCCTCGGGCCGCCGATCGAAGATCGCTTTCATCTCCGTCGGCAAATTCCGCGCCAGTCGTCCGCCCTTCAGCGGCTCCATGACGACGACGCCGATTCCCTTGCCCGCCGCGTAGCGAAGCCCGTCGACCCCTGCCTGGTAATCGCCGTCCATGTAGTTGTGCTGCAGCTGCGCCATGGCCCACCCGTCGTACTGGTCGATGATCCGGGGGAACTCGTCCTTCTGGCCGTGAAAGGAGAAGGCGGCATGACGGATGCGGCCGCGCCGGCGCTCCGCGTCGAGGAACTCGCGCACGCCCAGGCCGCACATGCGGTCCCATGCTTCTCCATCGAGGCCATGGACGAGGTAAAAGTCGATGTGGTCGGTCTGAAGGCGCTCGAGCTGCCGCGTGAGGTAGCTTTCCATCTCGTCCGACGTCTTGATGATCTGTTGCGGGAGCTTCGTGGCAAGCAGGACGCGGTCACGCCAGCCCCCCGCGAGGGCGCGGCCGACGACAGGCTCGCTCTGCCCCTGCTGCCCGAAGGAAGTGGCATGGTAGAACCAGGCCGTGTCCACGTAATTGACGCCCTTGTCGATCGCCTCGTGAAGGAGGCGCGTTGTCGCCGCCTCATCGATCTTGTCGGGGGAGCCCGCGGTCGGCAATCTCATGCAGCCGAAACCAAGCACGGACACCTCGATCCCTGTGCGTCCAAGAGCACGATAGCGCATACGAACCTCTTTCTCTCAGCTTTGAGACGGAGAATGCAACTTGATGGTGATTGCCAAAAGGATACCCGAATGGCAGGCGCCCGGCAAGGCCGCGCCCGGGAAACTCTTAGGGCGCACCTTTGTCAAGCTTCCGGCGGCATCCGCGCATCGATGGGGAAGCTCTTCAAATCCTCAGCCAGCTCGACAGGCCCCGCGTACTCCTCGCGGACGCGCGCGACGATCGGCTCGTTCATGACTTCCCGGTAGAAGTGGGTCAACACGAGGCGCTTCACACCCGCCATTCGCGCAAGCCTTCCCGCAAGTCGCGGGGTCAGGTGTCCTTCCACCTTGCGCTCATCCGGCATCGAGCATTCCAGCAGGGCGCAATCGGCCCCCCGCATGAGCGGGAGCAGCTCCTCGTTGTAGTCGGTGTCTCCGCTGTAGAAGAGCGCCACGCCGCGCTCGTCGGTGATCCGATAACAGACGCTGCCCGCGGTGTGGCCGGTGAGACCCGCCTCGATTCTGAGAAAGCGGCCGGCCGGCCGCGCGTCGAACCTTGCCACCGCGCCCGCTGCGGAGCGTTCAAGCGTGAGAGGCTTCCCCGGCTCCATCGCCTGGATGTCGAGTTGCAGGTCGGCAATCTCATCCACGCGCCTGCCGAGCCATTTGACGTGCTGGCGAAGCTCGGTCGGGCCGACGAGGGTCAGGCTTCGGTCGCCCCCGTCCAGGGTTGCAAGCCATCGGGAAACCAGCAGGGGACCGAGATCGGAGACGTGGTCCAGGTGAAAATGGGTGATGAGGATTGGATCGACGCTGGTCACGGCGACATCGATCTCCGTGAGCCGGTACAGAGTGCCCGGCCCGCAGTCGATGAGCGCCGGCCCCTGGTCGGTCTGCAGAAGGTACCCCGCGCATCCGTGGCCTTTCGACGGAAGGATCGTCCCTGAACCGAGGATCGTGAGGGAGACCATCATGGCGTGGCCTCTTCGACAAGGGCATGAAGCCTTCGCGGATCGAGGCGAAGGTAGATCGTGCCGCGAAGCATTCCCTTCTCCATCACCCCGGGGTCGTCGGCCACCATGGTCCGCTCGTCCACCCTGATCCAGTAGCGGGCGTGTGACCCCTCGAAGATCGAGTTGACGATCTCGCCGACGAGCAGGTTGTCGTCGATGGCGGGAGGCGCGGAGAGAATCTCGATCGCCTCGGGCCTGCAGCAGAGGGTCACGGGGCCGCCGACCCGCACGGATGCCCCCGCGAGCTCGTCGTTCTCCACGCGGAGGACCGCGCCGCCGGCCTGCACGGTGAGGTTGCGTCCCGCGATGGCGCTCACGCTCCCGGGAATCATGTTCGCTGTGCCGACGAAATCGGCCACGAACGCGGTGCGCGGCCGGTAGTAGATATCCCGCGGGCTCCCCACCTGCACCACCCTGCCGTCGTTCATCACGGTGATGAAGTCGGAGAGCGCAAGCGCCTCGCTCTGATCGTGCGTCACGTAGATCGTCGTGATGCCGAGGTTCTGCTGGAGCTGGCGCAGCTCGGCGCGTATGTTCATCCGCAGCTTCGCATCGAGGTTGGAGAGCGGCTCATCGAGGAGCAGGACCTCCGGCTCCATGACGAGCGCCCGGGCAAGGGCGACCCGCTGCTGCTGCCCGCCGGAGATCTGGCCGGGGGCGCGCTTTTCAAGACCGCCGATGCCAAGATACGCCGAGGTTCGATCCAGTCGACGCCGGATCTCGTCGGCGGGCAGCTTCTTCAGCCGAAGCCCGTAGCCGATGTTCTCACCAACCGTCATGTGCGGAAAAAGCGCGTAATCCTGGAAGACCATGATGGCGTTGCGCTGGTGCGACGGAACGTCGTTGATCACGCGATCTCCAATGCGGATCTCCCCGCGATCCGCCGCGTAGAAGCCCGCAATGGTTCGAAGCATCGTTGTCTTGCCGCAGCCGCTCGGCCCCAGCAGGGTCATGAGACAGCCTTTCGGAATTTCAAGGCAGATGTCCTTGAGAACCTCCACCGGTCCGAAGCGCTTGGAGACGTGACTGATGGTGAGGTGAGCCGCGCTCATGTGCGGACCTCCGTTCCGCTGAAGAGGTCAAGCCGCTTGCCGACCAGGAGCTTCGCAATCCCGAGGACCGCAAAGGAAACCACCAGGAGCACGGTGGTGAGCGCCGCGGCCCTGCCGTAGAAGCCGTCGTTGACGAAGTTCATGATTGAAAAGGTTGCAACCGAGTTCGACGCGGTGGCGATGAAAACGATGACGCTCAAGGTGGTGATCGAGCGGATGAAGGACATGATGAAGGCGGACAAGAAGGGCCCCCGCAGGAGCGGCGCCTCGATCTGGCGGAAGATCTGCATGCTGCGTGCCCCCAGGTTCGAGGCAGCCTCGCCGAGCGAGGGGGAGATCTGCTTCAGGGAGCTGATCCCGGTCTGGTAGCCGGTCGAGATGTTCCAGAAGAGCATGCTCAGGATGATGATCGCGGCCGTGCCATACAGATCCATTGGCCTGCTGGTAAAGGAGATCGCATAGCCGATTCCAAGGAAGATGCCCGGCAGCGCCGCGGGCAGAATGCAGGCGAAGTCGACGAAACCGCGCAGGGAGAAGCGCGCGCGGCTGACCACGTACGCGGCGATCAGGGAGAAGAGCGCGGCAGCCCCGCCGGCGATCACGGAGAACGCCAGGCTGCGCAGGAGCTCCGGCGACTGCGTGAGCACCCCGCTCACCCACTTCAGCGTCGGCGTCCAGTCAAAGCCCCATCCGTTCACAAAGGCTCCGACGACAAGCGCCACGTAGACGAGGACGATCATCAGGGAGACGAGGGCGCAGAAGACGAAGAGAAGCACCTTCACCCATGGGGCGACCGGCTCCGGTTCGATCGAGGCGATCTTGCCCGTGATCGTCACGTAGGAGCGGCGGCTCACCCAGAATCGCTGCACGACGAAGATGATCACGGACGGCACGAGAAGAACCGAAGAGAGCGCGGCCGCTCCCTTGATGTCCGCCCACCCGACGACTCGGAGCCACGCCTCCGTGGCGAGGACCGAATAGTCCCCTGAGATCATGATCGGGTTGCCGAAGTCCGCCAGCACGAGGATCGCCACCAGAAGCGCGGCTCCCGCGACCCCCGGGCGCGCGAGGGGAAGGGTGACCGTGCGGAAGAGCTTGAAGCCCGTTGCCCCGAGGTTTCTGCCTGCGTACTCGAGGCTCGGCGGAATGGAGCGCAGGACCCCCTCCATCGTCATCGCGGCGACGGGGAAGAAGGAGATCGTCTCCGAAAGCCACAGCCCATGCCAGCCCATGATGTTGGTGCGCACGCCGAAGATGCCCGTCGTGATGAGCCCGTTGCGGCCGAACATCATCAGGTAGCTGAAGGCCACCATGAAGGGGGGCGAGAAGAGGGGCAGGATCGAGATCCCCTTGAAAAGCTGCCGCAGCGGAAGGTCGGTTTTCGTGACGCTGTAGGCGAAGAGAAAGCCGAAGAGGGTGCAGCTGGCCGTCGACAGGAGGACCATGACAAGGCTGTGGACCATCGCGCGCATGTAGCGCCGATCGAGGAACAGGGTGAGGAAATCACGAGGCGCCGGGAATGCGAAGACGCGAATGATGGGATAGATGACGAAGAGAAGGAGCGAGATGACGATGATCGCAATCGTTGCAAGAAGCACGGGCTCGCGCCAGATCCTCTTCATGTCTCCTCCCTCGAGAGCGTGCCGCACGCCGCATGGTGCAGGCGTGCGGCGGTTTCATGGAATCGTGCGTGGGTGCTGAAATCAGCCCCGCCGGGCGGGCGCGGATGCCTTGCCCGGCGGCGCATCTCCTTCTACTTCCCGGTGACCGCGCTCCACTGCTTCTTCCAGGGATCCACGCTGGTGGCCGCGGCTTTCAGGTCCCATGGCGCAAGCGTGATCGAGGAGAAGGGGGGCATCGCCGAGGGAAGGGCCACGTCCCCGCGCACGGGATAGCGGAAGCCGTTCTCGACATTGATCTTCTCCGCGGCAGCCGACAGAAGAAAATCGATGAACTGTCGTGCCGCGTTCGGGTGCGCCGCACCCTTGAGAATCGAGGCGCCGCCGATCTCGAACGCGTCGTCTTTCGGGAACACGACCGTGACCGGGAGATTGCCCTGGAGCTTTTGCTTGATCGTGTCGTGACCCCATGCAACGCCGATGATCGACTGCCCCTGCGCGACAAGCGCAATCGAGCCATTGGCGCCGTTGGTGTACTGGGCGACGTTGGCGTCGAGCTTCTTCACGTAGTCGAAGCCCGCCTGCTCACCGCCGAGCCGGAAGATCTGCGCCGCCAGGAAGAGGTAGCCCCCGCCCGCGGTGACGGGATTCGCCACAAGCACCTCGCCCTTGTAGGCCGGGTTCAGAAGGTCATCCCAGGTGGTGGGCGGCTTGATCCCCTTGGAGGCGACCTCATCGGCAAAGCGCTTGTTGTTGTAGAGGATGCACAGCGCGCCGAAGTACCAGCCGGACCAGTAGCCGGCGGGATCCTCGAACTTCGGGTCGATGCCTGCCGCCTTGATCACGGGAGAGACGTAGGGCTGCAGATAGCCGCCGGCGGCCAGGTCAGAGTGGAAGTTCGAGTTGCCGCCGATGACGACATCCGCCCGCGCGTTGGCCGCCTCGGCCTTCACGCGCGCCGACACGGTTCCCGCCTCCTCGATCTGCAGCGCGATCTGCGCGTCGATTCCGGTCTGCTGCTTGAACGCCGCGGCAAGGTCATTGGCCGTCTTTGTATCCAACGCCGCGTAGATGATCACCTTGCCTTCACTCGTCTGACCCGCGGCGAAGAGCGGCAGGGCAAGGACAGCCACGAAAAGCACGCAGAGAAGTTTCTTCATTTCCTTACTCCCCTTTCTCAAAAAGATACTTTTCCTCGGGGTGCATTCCCGGCAACGCCGGTGGGCACCCGCAGGATTGCCTGATCACGAGCCGGGTGGGAAGGATGATGCGCGAGGCGCTGATCGTTGCCCCCTCGATGGCCATCACCATGTTCTCCATCGCGACGGCCCCGATCTCGTGCATCGGCTGCCGCACCGTGGTGAGGGGCGGGCCGAGGTACTCGGCGAAAAAGGTGTCGTCGAATCCGGCAAGCGCGATGTCCTGAGGGACGCGGATCCCGCGCTCGTTCAAGTAATGCAGAACCCCGAGCGCCATGTGGTCGTTTGCGGCAAAGACCGCGTCGACATTCGCGTGGGCAAGCCTCTCCTCGGCGATCCGATAGGCGCAGTCCCGAGAAAAATCCCCCTGGGCCGAGGAAAGAGATGCAAGGTCGTAGCCTTTCTCGCTCAGTCCAAGCTTGAACCCATAGGCCCTGTCGTTTGAATCGAGGTTGTTGGGCGCCCCCGCAATGAAGAGTATCCGTTTGAAGGAATGATCCACGAAGTGGTGCGCCATCTCCCGCGCCCCGCCGACGTTGTCGACCATGATCGCGCGCGCGTCCTTCTCCTCCGGCGTCCCGATGAAGATGAAGGGGACCCCGTTTCGACGAAGCCGGCCCAGGAGGGCACGGTCGTGCTCGGGGTCGCGCGAGTGGCGGATGATGTATCCGTCGGCCATTGCGGATTCGACGAGGCTCGCAACCGAGCGCGCGCTCTGCCTCGTCTTGAGAATGACGTGGTATCCCTTGTCTTGGGCGACCCGATCGGCCCCTTCCAGCAGATCCGAATAGTAGGGGCTGGAGATGTCGGGCAGAAGCACCGCCACCGCGCGCATCTTCCCCCCCGACAGCGCGCTGGCCGCGGCATTGGGGATATAGCCCAGCTTTCCGATTGCGCTTCTCACGCTCGTCGCGGTGGCGGGTTTGACGTTGCCGTCGTTGTTGATCACCCGCGAGACCGTGGCGCGCGAAAACCCCGTTGAACGGGCGACATCCTCGATCGTGGCGCGTCCCGTCGGACGCTTTTCGGGCGTGCTTTTTGTCTTTTTACGTCCGGATCGATTCGTCATATTGGTAGCGGTCCCAAAATGTAGCATTGATCATCTCGGGACGCAAGCTTTATTTTTCAGGAGTCAGCATCGGACCCAGCCATGCCCCTCAATCCGTGAGGACCTCTCCGAGCTCCCGGATCTCGAGCTCCCCGAGTGCGCCAAGCCTTCGCACCCCGCCGTGCTCAGTCATGCGCGCATGGTAGCGGACAGCGCCGACCACGGCAATGGACGGAGCCCGGATTGCCGGTCCCGGCCACCGGCAGACGCTGCAGGTCGTCAGGTGTCACTCCGGGGCATATCCCATTTCGGTCAGGTTCGACGCCACCTTCGCCGCAATGAAAGCAACGGACTCCTGCAGGCTTTCCTCGCCCCTCCTCGCCGACGCGCTCCGACGGGGATCGTCCCGCGCCGTAAAATCGGCCGCAGGCCGACCGTCAAAGGTAGGTCCGTCCACGATCGCCCAGCGAACGTTGTAGAGAGGCTCCGGCAGCGGTGGCAAGGTGGAGAGGTCGACCGATTCGGGGAAAAGAGCCATTACCTGCGACGTTTCGTCTCCACCCGCATGGCCCGGGTCTGTCGAGTCCTGACGTGCCTTGTCCCAAGCGGAAACAGAGATCACTCTCGCCGGCCCCCTGGCGGTGAACTCCGCGCGCAGGCGTTCGATTGTCGCAACGTGATTGGCCGCGCCGTGACCGTTGAGGATCACGATCAACCGGTAGCCCTGCTGCACCAGCAGGTCGAGCGTTTCCCGCAGCAGGAGAGCCAGGTACTCTTCACGGTAATACAGGCTCTTGAGGATGTTGGCCGGGAAATCCATGCCCACGATCCACTCATCACCCTTGAAGCCGATGTTGCGCAGGAGCTCGGGAGAGCGCTCGCGCTCGGTGCCGCAAAAGAAAGGCGGCAGGACCACCCCGCCGACCCTGGCGGCCACCCGCAGGGCGACCCTATGGGCAACCAAAGGGTCCGTCCCCAGAGGCAGGTGAGGTCCATGCCACTCCAGCGGTCCCACGGGCAGGAAGATGAGCGGCCGCTGCTGCATTTCCGCGACGATCTCCGCCGGGCGCAGGTGCTCGAATTGGCGTTCTCTCATTACAAATTCTCCTCGAAGCCCATTGCTCACGCCCCCTGCGGGGGCGTGGTCGACTCACGAACGATCAGCTGGCCGGGCAGCTCACCGCTCTCGGTCATCAACTCTCCGCCCAATGCGGCCAGGATCATCCGCACCGCCATTTTCCCCATGTCCCGCTTGGGCTGCGCGAACGTTGTCAGGGGAGGCTCGAAATGAGCGGCCAGGTCGATGTCATCAAAGCCAATAACCGAGAGATCCTGCGGAATGCGCAGGCCGGCCATGTGGGCAGCCCGCAGCGCGCCCAGCGCCGTTGCATCGTTGTAGCAGAACACCGCGGTGGGACGAGACGCCAGCCCCAGGAGCTCGCGCATGGCCTGGGTTCCTCCTCCGGGCCGACTGT
This sequence comes from uncultured Spirochaetota bacterium, assembly GCA_963781885.1. GTDB lineage: Bacteria > Spirochaetota > Spirochaetia > SZUA-6 > Fen-1364 > Fen-1364. The sequence continues at coordinate 593,878 of CAWAHW010000004.1, forward strand.
CACCCGCTGCGATCAGCGCCGGGTTCACCGAGAGCCCGCGCGCCAACAAAGCCTGTTCATACCCCTTTCGCCGCTCCACGTTATCCCATTCCAGGCTGGGGCCGGCGATATAGGCGATACGCTGATGGCCCAGGTCGAGCAAATGCTGCATGGCCTGCACCGCACCGCCAAAATTGTCAACTCGCACGGAGCGCGCATGTTCGCTGTTGATGAAGACGATGGGCAGGCTCATCCCGCGGAGCACGGCCTCATAGTTGCCGTCGGCGCGCACCGAGATGAGGATTATCCCATCCACCCGTCTTTCCTGCAGCATGTGCAGCTCATCCAATTCCCTTTCCGACTCGCTGCCGGAATGAGTGAGGATGACGCTGTAGCCGTGATGCAGCGCCGTTTCCTCGATGACCTGGATCACCTCTGCCTGAAAGAGATCGGTGATTGTCGTCGCAACCAACCCTATGGTCCGCGTGCGTTGGGTGACGAGGCTCCTGGCAAGTGCGCTCGGCGAATACTTCATGTCCGCGGCGAGATGTTTGATTCTCGCCCGGGTCTCCGGATTCACTCGGGGGCTGTCGGCAAGCGCGCGCGAGACGGTGCTGTACGAAACCCGGGCAACTTTGGCAATGTCCTTTATTGATACGGCCATTTGAACCTCTTGCATTCACCGGTCCGTACAAACGTTTGCACGGTGTCGTTCTTATATCATAGATACAAACGTTTGTCAATTGGGTATTTTTAAAAGAATAATTTTTAGTTGACAAACGTTTGCAGTCATGATAAATGTAAAAGACAAACGTTTGGATACATCGAATAATTCTGATTCCTGAGAGAGGCGCAAGTAATGAGCTCGCAAGCGCAACCAGCCCAAGCGAACATCTCCCAGGCCATCGCGGCGCGAGGTGAGGGGCAGGAGTTCTGGCGTCGCTTGCGCCGAGACCGGTTGGCTCTGGCGGGGGCGGGGTTTCTCATCCTGTTGAGTCTTTTCGCTTTTCTCGGGGCCCCTCTGGCCGCCAGGATTACCGGACACAGACCTGCCCAGCAGTTCTTCAATGGGCTCGATGCCAACGGTATTCCATTGCGTCCGCTTCAGCACGAGTTCCTCGACGATGGATTGACTCCAAACCCCAAAGGGGAGCTCTTCGTCCTGGGAACCGACAGGCTGGGACGCGACATGCTTGTGCGGCTCCTCTACGGCGCCAGAATATCGCTTTTCGTGGCATTTGCCGCCACCGGGGTTGCCCTGTTGGTGGGAGTTCCTCTCGGACTGCTGGCGGGATATTTCGGCGGCATTCTGGACGCCGTGATCTCGCGTGCCGTCGACACGGCGTTGGCCTTTCCCTCCATGCTCTTCGCCATCGGTCTGGCGGCCGTCCTTGGCCCCGGACTGGCGAACGTGATCATCGTCATCGCCATATTCTCCTGGTACTATCCCGCCCGCATCGTGCGTGGCATCGTCAAGTCTCTCCGTTCCGAGCAATTTGTCGAAGCAGCCGTCTCGGTCGGCGCCGGCGACGGGCGGATCCTTTTCAAGCACCTGCTGCCGCAGCTCACGGCCCCCATCATCGTCTATTCCACGGGGATCATCGCCACGAACATCCTGCTGGAGGCAGGATTGTCTTTCCTGGGGCTGGGCGTGCCTCAACCGGTGCCGAGCTGGGGGCAGATGTTGTCCGATGGAGTTGCCAACGGTCTCTACCGGGTGCAGCCGTGGCTGGCCGTCGTCCCCGGCGTCACCCTGGCCTTGACGACACTGGCGTTCAACCAACTTGGAGATGGGCTGCGCGACGCGTTCGCGCCAAAGGCGGGAACGTGATCAAGTATCTTGCCCGTCGCCTTGCGGCAGCCTGCCTTCAGCTTTTTCTTGTCACGCTCATCGCCTACCTCCTGTTCTACGTGGTGGCCAGTGCAACCGGCGCCGATCCGGCGCGCCGCGTGGCAGGCCGGGCCGCAACGCCCGAACGCGTGGCGGAAGTGGCCCACACGCTGGGGACCGACCTGCCCTGGTACGAGCAGTACGCGCACTTCCTCGGCAAACTGGTTCGCGCCGACCTCGGCTACTCGTTCATGCAGCGGCGTCCCGTGAGCGACATCATTTTCCCCGCGGTGACGGTGACCCTGTCCCTGCTGGCGGGTGCCGTCGTGCTCTGGCTCCTGATGGCCATCCCCGTCGGCCTCGTGGGTGCACTGCGGCCCCGCAGCTTTTCCGACCGCTTCCTCGCCATCCTGGTCCAGATCGCGATCTCTGCGCCCGTCTTCTGGGTGGCACCCATGTTCTCCTTTCTGCTGGCATACCAGCCAAGCCAGGGCTTGTTTCTCGGCATCCACCTGGCAAAGCCGATCCAGTGGCTGCCCATTCAAGGTTACGTCAAGCTCGGCAGCTCGCTGGGGGAATGGACGCGCCACCTGCTCCTCCCCTGGCTGGCGTTCGCCGTGGGATATGCCGCGCTCTATGCGCGCTTCGTGCGCGCCCTTGTGAGCGAGCAGCTGTCTGAGAACTACGTCCTGGTTGCACGGGCGAAAGGCGCCTCCGAAAGCAGGATCCTGAGGCACCACGTGGGCCGCATTGTGGGCCCATCGATCATCACGATGCTCGGGCTCGACGTGGGAGCGATGATGGGCGGCGCGTTGTTCGTGGAGCAGGCATTCGGCCTGCCCGGCCTCGGCTATGTCGCCTACAGCTCGATTCAGTCGCTGGATTATCCGTTGACGATGGGGACCATCACGTTCGCGGCGCTCATGGCCGTGATCCTGAATACCATCGCCGACATGATCCAGGCATTCCTCGATCCTCGCGCGCGCAGGTAGGGAAAGGAGGTGATCACCGCGCAGATTCCGCTCTTCGGCCCGCCCCGTACCGCTCGCGCGGAGAAGCGGGTGGCGTTGTGCAAAAAGCTCATCCTGTAATAGGAGGAATACCATGAAGCGCTTGTTCCTTGTCTTGGTCGTCTTGTCGGTCGCTCTCAGCCTGAGCGCGGCTCCACGCGAGGGTTACTTTGGACTGCCTTCAGGCGCCATCGATCACCTCGACCCTGCTCTCGCGTACACGAACGCCTCGATGCGCATCGTCTTCGTCACCGCGACGCCCCTCGTCACCTTCAAGGATGCCGAAGGGGAGCAAGGGAAGCAGATCGTCGGAGGCCTGGCTGAATTGCCCGAGGTGTCCGCGGATGGCACGACGTATACTTTTACGCTGAAGAAAGGCATCAAGTTCGCCGATGGCACACCCATCACGGGCGACGACGTGAAAGCCACCTTCGAGCGCCTTTTCGCGCCTGACCTCGCCTCCCCCGCGGCGGGATTCTTCAACGTCATTGCCGGTTCCGACGACTTCGCCGCGGGAAAAGCCAAGTCCGTTTCCGGCATCACGGTCAACGGCAACAAGGTCATCTTCAAGCTGACGGGACCGGTCGGCTCCTTCCTCGTCCGCATGACCCTGCCGTTCACCTCCATCGTCCCGAAAAGCACGTCGACCAAGGTGATGGACAACGGCGAGCTTCTTACCACCGGGCCCTACAAGGTCGAGTCGTACGAGGTGAACCGCAAGCTCGTCCTCGTGCGCAACCCCAACTATCCGGTGGACGTGATGGGCCAGCGCGGGAACATGGACAGGATCGTCATCGACATGAACATCGACCCTGCCCAGGCCGGCTTGATGGTCCGGGCCAACCAGCTCGACATGTTCCTGGATCGCATCGCTTCAACGGACGCTGCACAGGCTCTGAACGATGCCACCCTCAAGAACCGGGTCTTCAAGAACCCGCAGGCAGCCATCCTCTACCTCTTCATGAACAACGACGTGCCGCCTTTCGACAATGTGAAGGTCCGCCAGGCGGTCAACTATGCCATCAACCGCAACGCCATCCTGCGCGTGTGGGGCGGGCCGAGCCAGGGCATGCCCACGGACCAGGTCCTGCCGCCAACAATGCCGGGCTGGAAAGATGTCAACATCTACCCGATGGGAGGCGACGTGGCAAAGGCAAAACAGCTGCTGGCCGATTCCGGCGTGAAACTGCCCATCGAGACGACGATGCGGGTGCGCAACGATGCGCCCGGCTTCGTTGAGGTGGCGCAGGCTGTCCAGGAGCAGCTCAAGGCGGTGGGAATCAACGCCAAGATCGAGTCGGCAATAGATTCCGTCAACACGGGAGTCATCCAGACCCGGGCCAGCCACGTGCCAATGGGAGTCAACGCCTGGTACCAGGACTATCCGGACCCTGACGATTTCATCGACGTGCTGCTGGATGGGACGCGCATCACCGACACCAACAACCAGAATATCGCGTCATTCAACAATGCCGCTATCAGCAAGAAAATCGCCGCCCTTGCGGGGGTCACCGGAGCGCAGCGCTATGCGCGCTACAACGACCTGGACGTGGAAATCATCCGGGACTTCGCGCCCTGGGCTCCACTCCTCAACCCGACGCAGGTGGACCTGATCTCGCAGCGCGTGAGCGGCTACGTGTATCATCCCGTGTACGGGGCCGATCTGACGACCATGACGGTCAAGTGAGCACGCCGCATCATGATCCGTTTTGTATTCACACCATCGCCGGACACCAGTCCGGCGATGGTCACGAGGCAACGTGATGGCGCTCCTTGAAGTCCTCAACCTCCGCACCTCATTCGCGACGGAAGACGGCGTCGTCCGCGCGGTGGATGGCGTCTCGTTCTCCATCGAGCGCGGCAAAGTCCTTGGCATCGTCGGCGAGTCTGGATCCGGCAAATCCGTGACCTGCCTGACCATGGTGGGGCTGATCCCGAAGCGGAGCACGCACGTCTCCGGTCAGGCACTCTTCAAGGGGCGCGATCTGCTGCAAATGAAACCCCGCGAGCTGCGGCAGATCCGCGGCCGCGACATCGCCATGATCTTCCAGGACCCGATGACCTCTTTGAACCCGGTCCTGACCGTCGGGGCACAGTTGATCGAGGCCATCCAGCTCCATCGAAAAATGCCTCACCGGCTCGGCCGGGGACCGATGCCGTGACATGCTGGCCGACGTTGGCATCCCGAACCCGGCTGAGCGCCTGACGAGCTATCCTTTCGAGCTGTCCGGCGGCATGCGCCAGAGGGTCATGATTGCCATGGGCCTCTTGAACAATCCTGACCTTCTGGTGGCAGATGAGCCAACGACGGCACTCGACGTCACGACCCAGGCGCAGATCCTGTCCCTGATCAAGCGTCTGCGGACAGAGTTCGACTCGGCGATCATTCTCATCACCCACGACCTCGGCGTTGTCGCGGAGACGTGCGACAACGTCCTGGTGATGTATGCCGGCCAGGTGGCCGAACAAGGACCAGTGGACTCCATCTTCGATCGTCCCTCCCACCCGTACACCTGGGGCCTCATGGGCTGCCTGCCCCGCCTCAACTTCGGAGCCAGTCGGCTTCGCAGCATTCCGGGCAGCCCTCCGTCACTGCTCCAGCCCCCCCCCGGCTGCAGTTTTCATCCGCGCTGCCCTTACGCGATGCCCATCTGCGGTCACGCGCGCCCCGTATTGGAGCAGGTCGAATCCGGTTTCGGCCCGCACTTCACCGCCTGCCACCTGGAGCCGGCGTTCCGCCTCAAGGAATCGAACCGGCTCTTCGGCGAGCCGGGAGCGGGGGCCGCGGGATGAGCGAGATCCTGGAGGTCAACGCCCTGGTCAAGCATTACGTCAAGCGCGAGTTGCTGCTGGGTCGTGAGGTTTCGCGTGTCCGGGCGGTGGACGACGTTTCCTTCACTCTCCAGGCCGGGCAGACGCTGGGGATCGTGGGAGAGTCCGGCTGCGGCAAATCAACGCTGGCGCGTTGCATCATGAGGCTGGTCGAGCCGACCTCCGGCCGCATCATCTTCGACGGCACCGACATCAGCAGCTTCGAGCCGGAGCCTGATGCACCCGCTGCGGCGCGAGATGATGATGGTCTTCCAGGACCCCTATGGGTCGCTCAATCCGCGCAAGCGCGTCGGCTGGATCGTCTCCGAGCCGCTGGAAGTCCACGGCTGGGGGACACAGGGCCAAATCAAGGAGCGGGTCCAGCAGCTCCTGACGCGGGTGGGGCTGAGCCCCGAACATTACAATCGCCTGCCCCACGAGTTTTCCGGCGGACAGCGCCAGCGCATCGGCATTGCCCGCGCCCTGGCCTTGAAGCCGAAGCTGATCGTCTGCGACGAGCCGGTCTCCGCGCTGGACGTCTCGGTGCAGTCGCAGATTCTCAACCTCCTGGCCGATCTGCAGCAGGAGTTCGGCCTCAGCTACGTGTTCATCACCCACAACCTGGACGTCGTGCGGCACGTCGCCAACCGCGTTCTGGTGATGTACCTGGGAAAGGTTGTCGAGGCCGGCCCGGTGGAGGACCTGTACCGTCACCCCCGGCATCCCTATACGGCATCCCTGCTCTCCGCGGTGCCGGTTCCCAGTCCGAGGTTGGCGCGCCTCCGCAAGCCCATCGTCCTGGAAGGCGACGTGCCCAGCCCCATCAACCCGCCCTCGGCGTGCCGCTTCCATCCGCGCTGCCCGCGCGCGCAGGAAATCTGCGCCTCGGAATATCCCGGCCACCGCGCCTTCGGTCCCGGGCATTTCGCCGATTGCCACTTCCCCATCGCGCAATGGCCGTTGCCGAAGCCAGAGGACATCAGAGACATATTCGCGTAAGCCAGCGTCGTTCCCGGCCGGGCTTCTGGGGACTCCACCGCTCGCCTGGCCAGGGCGGCCCTCTACCGATCCAGCACCTCGCGGACCTTCTCGAGCAGCCGGTCGGCGTTGAACGGTTTCTGGATGATGTCGACATCCGCATCGAGTATCCCCTTGTGCACGATCGAGTTCGCCGTGTACCCCGACATGTAGAGGATGCGCGCGGCGGGATGAAGCTCACGAATGTGACGCGCGAGCTCCGGGCCGTTCATTCCCGGCATCGCCACGTCCGTGAGGAGCAGGTGAATCGGACGATGGTCTGAAGATACGTCCGTGATGGCTTCGAGACCGTCCTGCGCCTCCCTCACCGTGTACCCAGCATTGCGCAGGGCAATGCCCACGAAGCTGCGGATGGCTTTTTCGTCCTCCACAAGCAGGATGTTCTCCGTGCCAAGGAATGGCTTTGACTTTTCGGCCCGCGGCGTTTCCACGGTCGTACGCTGAGAGACGCGGGGAAAGTACACACGGAAACTCGCTCCCGCTCCCTTTTCGCTGGAGCAGAAGATGTAGCCCCCGCTTTGCTTGACAATGCCATAGACGGTCGCCAGGCCTAGGCCGGTGCCCTTCCCCATTTCCTTCGTCGTGAAAAACGGCTCGAAAACCCGAGAGAGGGTCTCGCGGTCCATTCCTTCTCCCGTATCGCTCACGGCAAGCATCACGTACTCGCCCGCCGCCATCTCGGGGTGCTCACGCACATCGGTGTCGTCGAGCACGCGGTTGGCGGTTTCCATCGTGAGCTTGCCGCCATTGGGCATGGCGTCTCGCGCGTTCGCGGCCAGATTCATCATGACCTGCTCGATCTGGACCGGGTCGGCCTTGATATTCCCTACCTCGGGAGGAAGGAAGGTCTTCAGCAGGACATCCTCGCCGACGAGCCGCGCAAGCATGCTCTCCGCGCCTCGCACCACCTCATTCACGCTGATGATGCGGGGCTGGAGCACCTGCTTGCGGCTGAAGGCGAGCAGCTGGGCAGTGAGCCTCCCCGCCCGGCCCGCGGCGGCTCTCATCTCCTCCACATTCTTTCGCACAGGGTCGTTCTCCGGGAGACCGTCTTCCGTCAGATCCGCGTATCCCTCGATAATGGTGAGAACATTGTTGAAATCATGGGCGATTCCCCCTGCGAGCCTCCCCACCGCCTCCAGCTTTTGCGCCTGCCGGAGCTGTTCCTCGGCCCTTCTCAAGGCCTCTTCTGTTTTCCGCATTTCCGTCAGGTCGAGCATCAGACCGAAGGTGCCGGCGAAAGATCCGTCGCCGGCCAGCTGCGGAGTGGCCGTCACTTGAATGCGCCTCATCGTACCATCAGGTCGGCAGATCTCGGTCTCGTAGCGGCTGGTCTCCCCCCGCCTCCGTTTTTCGGTCTCTTGCAGGATTGCGGCGAAATTTTCCCGGCTCAAGTATTCGCGAAGGTTCCTGCCGGTGACATCGATCGCGGAACCTTCGAGGATTGTCTCCGCCATGGGATTTGCGAAAACAATCCTCTCCTGGGGATCGACGATCATGATCCCTTCCCCGAGGTTCTCAACCAGGGACCGATACCGTTCCTTACTTTCGCGGAGAGCGTCGGCCACGACTCGAACCATCCGCAGCTGACGGCTTCTGTACAGGAACGCGAGAAGCGCCACGCCCACGACAAGCGTCGCCGCCAGCGCATAGAACCACCAGGCCTCCCACCACGGTGAGGTGACAAAGACGCGAAGGGAAACACCCTCTTCGTTCCAGACCCCGTCGTTGTTCGAACCGGTGATCCGCAGGGTGTAGGCGCCGCCGCGCAGGCCGCTGTACCTCCCGTAACGCCGATTGCCGGCCTCGTACCAGTCCTTGTCGAGCCCGACCAGCATGTACTTGTACTGGTTTCTCGATGGATTCGTGAAGTTCAGGGAGGCATATTCGAACTCGAAGTAGTTGTGCCTCCAGTCGAGCGAGAGCGCATTCACCCGTTCGGGCGCTTTTCCCAGCACCATGGGATCGCCACTTTGACTCAAGGCTGTTATCTTCACGGGCGGGACGAAGGTGTTCATTCCCACCTCCTCCGGTCGAAAGCTCACCAATCCCCTGGATGAGCCGAACCACAGCTTGCCCGATGCGTCTCGCACGGCGCCTCGGATGAAAAGATCGCTTGGCAGGCCGTCGCTCATGCGGAAAGCCCTGACGATTCGCGTCCGGGGATCGAACCGGATCAACCCGCTGCCGTTGCTCGATCCCATCCAGAGATCCCCGTCATTGTCTTCCAGGATGGACATGACCCCGCTCACCGGGTAGCCCGTTGCCAGAGTGTAGCGGGTGAACCTCCCCGATGCCCGGTCGAGCATGTCGAACCCGGTGACGGTTCCGACCCATATACGGCCGGCAGAATCCTCGAAGACGGTGTTGACCAAATTCGAATCGATCGTGGAAAAATCGTCGGCGCGGGAGGTGTAATGGATGTAGCGCTCCGTGCGCGGATCCAGCCTGTCGAGACCTCCGCCCATGGTGGGCAGCCAGAGAATCCCTTCGGTATCCCGGCATATCATCTGCACGTTGTCATTGCTCACGCTGTCGGTCGTGTGAGGATCGTGGGGAAAATGGGCGAATTGCCCGGTCTTTTTATCGTAGCGCTCGATGCCGGCGCCGAGCGTTGCAAGCCAGAGAAAATCAGGATTGAAATTGTCCTCGATAATCGCGCTGATCTGTGTCGCGCGAGCGGATATGCCGGCGGGATCGCGGGAAAGAGTCCTCGTGAACCTGCCCGTGTTCCGGTCGAGCAGATGCAGGGCGGTCGGCAGGGTCGTGCCCAGCCAGATGTTCCTCGCACGGTCTTCCAGCAGAGCCGTGCAATAGGAATCCGTGAAATAGCCGCGAAACTTTCCGGTGGCTCTGTCATAGAGGGTCAAACCGGTGGGAAATGAGCTGATCCAGAGGTTCTGATTGCCATCGAGAAGGAGGTTCGCAATGATTGCATTCGGAAGGGCGTCAAGCGGGTATGAGAGGAACCGGGACGAGTGGGGATCCAGCTTGTCCACAGGTCCTGCCACATTGACCAGCCAGAGTATCCCCGAACGGTCTTCCATGGTTCTGATGATGTAATTCGAGCTTGGACTGGACTTATCGGCGGGATCGCTCAGGAAATTCAGGAAAGTGCCGGCATGGGGATCGAAGGCAGTCAGGCCGGCCCGGTGATCCAGGTGGCTGATCCAGATCGTTCCATTCGCGTCCTGTGTCAGGCTCATGACCCGGTTGCTTGTCAGGCTGTTGGGATTGGCGGGATCGTGCGCGTACCTCGTGAATGTCCCGTCAGTGGCGCTGAATTTCAGCAGGCCTTTGTCCGTGCCCACCCATACGACGCCATCCCGATCCTCCAGCAGCGTGTACACCACGTTGCTCGCAAGGCTTCCCGGTTCTTGTGGATCATGGCGAAAATGGGTGAAAACACCGGTGGCTTTCGCGCGCACGTCCAGGCCGCTGCCATTTGTGCCGATCCAGACGTTGCCCGCATGATCCACCATGACGGCGTGGACATCGTTGCCCGCAAGGCTCATCGGATCGGCGGGATCGTGCAGATAGCGCGTGAAGGTGCCCGTCCTCCTGTCCAGTGCGTTCAACCCATCCTGGGTGCCGATCCAGAGCAGGCCATTGTCGCCTTCGGCGATTGTTCCGGTTGCATAGGAAGTGCCTTTATCGCTGCTGATGCTTTTCGGGTTGTTGGGATCATTGGTGAATCTTGTGAAGGAATCCGTCCCCTTGTCGTAGCGCACCAAGCCGCTGGAAGCGGTCTGTATCCAGATCAACCCGTCGCGATCCTCGTACAGAGCGTATATGCCGGAGTCGGGAAATGGGTTCTCACCCCCCGCCTTGTAGATTTTCTGATCGTACCCGTCGAAACGGATGAGACCCTGACCGATCGTCCCGATCCAGAGAAAACCATCGCGATCCTGGATGATCGCCCCGCTGTTTTGGGCAGTCGTGGTGGTGACGGCGCGCTCGAATAACGGGGGATCCTGCGCCGGAAATCCGATCAGAGGCGCTGCGTTTACGACAATGCTGAAGTGGAAGAGCACCAGAAAGAACGGAAGCGCTCGAGGGGCCGGAAAAACCACGAAGGACTCCTTGTGCGTTGGTAGTGGGCCACGTCCGTGCTCGCGGAAAAGTATAGGGCAGCCGTTGGAGAGAAGTCAATCCGAAACATGACTCGTCCGCGGAGATCGTGCGCCCTCGCCGTCGCGGCCGAGCGCCGCCGTCACGTGAAAGATTCGCCTTTTGAGAGGATCCATCAGCCGGCGGGGCATGATGGCCATGAAGAGCAGCAGGAACCGGGCTGCCAGCGGCGTCACGTACCGCGGCCGAGGCCGTGGCGACTCGATGATGCGGCGAACGAGCCGCGCCACCGCCAACGCCGGCACGGAGCGCATCAGAAACAGCGGGCTGTACCCGTTGTCGCGTAACCAGCGATTGGCCGCGGCGAATGGTGAGGCAAGGGGCGGGGCCTCCCGGCGCTCGTCTACTGCCCTGGCGTGAAAGGACGATTCCACCGAGCCCGGCTCCAGAAGCACCACGCGCACACCCAGGACCGCAAGCTCCACTCGCATGGTCTCTGTGAGGGAGCCGACTGCTGCCTTTACGGCTCCATATGTGCCCATCCACGGCGCCGTCATGCGCCCCATGATCGAACCGACGTTGACCACGACGCCCCGGCTTTCAATAAGCTGCGGGAGAAACGCGCGGGTTACGTCGAGCAGCCCGAAGAAGCTCGCCGCGAACTGCTCCCTGACCTGTTTGGTGGTGACATCAACAAAAAAACCCGCCTGGCCATAGCCGGCATTGTTCATCACGGCATCGATGCCGCCAAACCGACGCCTCACTTCGTCCGCAACAGATGCAACCTCGGACTGATCGGTGACATCGAGGTGCAGGGCGTGCAAGGCCCAGCACTTTTCGCGCGCCAGGTCATCGAGCTCGGCAAGGGCAGCACTGTTCCGCCCCGTTGCGATGACGGTGTGCCCCCGAGCCGCCAGATGCTCCGCGCACGCGCGCCCGATCCCTGAGGTTGCCCCGGTGATAAGTACTCGCATGACGAGAATATATCCGTGCCAGCGGCGGCGTGCAAAGAACGGCACGGCGCCACGGGTTGTCAGTGCAACGAGGCCGGCAGGCTCATGGCTTCGTCGAAAGGAAAAGCTGCTGGACATCCAGGGCGGTCATGCCGTGCGGCCGGTCGACTGTCTCCAAACGGATCCTTGTGCTGCCGGGGTCGTACATCTTAAAGCGAGCGATAATCCGGGCGTTGTCCAGGACCGTATCCCGACCGCCCAGCGAAACTCTCACCGGCGCGCCTTCTGCCAGGAGAAAATCGAGCAGCCCGTCGACCGCGCGCATGTAGCGGTCCGTGGAGGGGAAGAGAATCCCGGCCACGGCGGCGCGAAAACCTTTCGGGAGCACGTTTCCACCCAGCATGGGGGAAGCGAAAGTGAGCGATCGTATCCGGCGCCACGACTCCCTCGGCAGATCCATCAGGCCCATCGCGCCGGCGGAATAGACCACCAGATCCACGGGCGCGTGCGAGGCCAGGAGTGCATGCTCCAGGTATCGGCGGTATCCCGCCCAGCTTCCGGAGGGCGTCGGCGCATAGACCTGCCCGCACGCCGTCTCGCGGTCCTGCTGACGGAAGAACTCATCGAGCGTGGCACCCGTCGAGTTCGCGAGCCTGTTCGGACCCTCGGGGATGCCGGTGACGATCAGGAGTGTCCTCGTTGTCTCCTCGCTTCGGTAATTTGCGGAAGCGAAGAAATGGTTGGCCGCATCGAGATCAGCGTTGGACGGCAACAGGGGAGCCGTCGTGCAGGCAGCCAGCAGGGTCGCGGCCGCCACGAGGAGCAGCCGGGGCATGAGTCTTCGATAGAGGCCAACAAGGGTCCGGCCTGCCAGGTGCCTGGCGGGGAAGGTCGCGATGCGCATGCATCGATCCTATCGTGCGTCGAGGAAGGATTCCACCGCCAATCGCCAGGCAAAGGAACGGTCGGCCGCCGTGGAGGCCGCCGGCTCCCGTATCGCGCAGCTCCTTGAGGCGAGCCGCCGCGCCGTGCGACAGGTGAAGCGGGGACGTCAGCGTCTCGATGTGCCCGTGCCGTTGCACATTGCGTGGCTTGGCGGTACCCTGCACGGTCAGAGGTGACCATGATCATCGACAACAACGAGCTGGAGAAACAGGAGCTGGAAGCATTCCGCAGGGGCGACCGGGAAAGGAGTCAGGAGCTTCAGAAGCAGTTTCTCGCGGAATTGCACGCCTCAGGTGAGGACCACTGCTCCTGCACGGAGAATTGTCCCCACCATGGGAACTGCGTGGATTGCGTGGTCATCCATCGCGGCCACCAGGACCACCTTCCCAACTGCTTCCACCCCATGGTGAACCGCAGGCTCGCGGTGATCTCAGAGCTCACCGAGCACACATTCAATCGGGCCTGATGCGACGCGCGCCTGGCTGCGCGTCCGACCCGCCTTCGCTTCCCGACCGCCTGTGTGCAGACTGCGCGGGCACAGCGGCCGCGTGGAAGGCCTCCCTGCCTGGCCTGCGCGCTGTTCTCATCGAGAAAGCACGGACCCCGGGAGTCCCGCCGGCCGATGCGGGTTTGGCACGTCACGAGTCAGGGACGAGACGGCAAGCCGGCAAGACAGCTACGGCATTGTGAACAAAAACTGATATACGCTTGAGATGTGATCTGAGGACGCTTCCTCCGGAATCGCATCAGATGCAAAGTATTGACCGGTACCGTCGACTATCCGCACGACGAAGGCAATGGAGCATTGGCTCGGCGGAGAGCCATGGAACAGGCTTGCGAGAGGAACCCGCGATTCAAAACAACCCACTCCACAGGCAAGGTCGCCAGTCACCCAATGAAAGTTTGACGGATAAGGACCGGTCTCGCGCCATCCAGCCGTATCGCTCGTGGAGTTGGACACGCTTGCCATACCCACCGTTCCCACCGCCCAGGCCGCCGAAAATGAGTCTGGCTGCGTGACAGGGTTTGCGCTGACTGCATTGTCCAGCAATCCTGTATTATCGGTAAAGCTGGAAATCATGACACCACCTGTGTGACTCGCATCGTAGTTGGTGTCAATATAGACGACAATCGCATTTGGAGATGTAACGGTGCCGCTGATCGCAACGTACAAATTGGAATCATCATATGCCAGATATAGAGCATGAAGGCTATTCGGAGAAGATACGGAGTCCCAGGAGTGAGCTCCAGAGTAGGTGGCTGCCGCATTCCAACCTGCGTCTATGGAACCATCTATGATCGGAGTTCGCCTGAAGCTATTCACCCACTTGGCGTACAAGGTCATGTCCGCCGTCACCGTGTCGCTTGCGAAACTCCAGGAGTTCGTGCATCCAGATTCCTTGTACCAGCCGCTGAAAGTGCAGCCGGAACGCGTGGGTGGTGTTGGTGCTGATACCTTGCTGCCATAGTCAACGGCCTGGGCACTTACCGAGCTGCCTCCCTGGGAATCGAATGTTACAGTACAGGAAATCACTGTCCATTTTGCATACAGGGTCACATCCGCCGTTACCGTGTCGCTCGCGAAACTCCACGCATTCGTGCATCCCGATTCCTTATACCAGCCACCAAATGTATGGCCTGCCCACGTCGGCAAGATCGGCGCCGCTGCCAGACCGCTATCGTTGACTATCTGGGGACTGACAGAGCTGCCGCCCTGGGAATTGAATGTTACAGTGTGGGCGTTCGCGATCCATTTTGCATACAGGGTTACATCCGCTGTCACCGTATCGCTTGCGAAGCTCCACGCATTCGTGCATCCCGATTCCTTGTACCAGCCGCTGAAAGCGTATCCCGTCCTCGTCGGCGAAGCCGGCGCCGTTACTTTGGAGCCATAATCCACATTCTGGGGGCTTACCGCGCTGCCCCCCAGGGAGTCGAATGTAACGGTACAGGAGTTCGCGGTCCATTCGGCATACAGGATCATGTCGGCGGTTCCCATCGAGAAAGTCGCCCCGGCTGAATAGCTGGTGCCGCTCTGGTCTGGCTTGGTGTTCCAGCCGGTAAAAGAATATCCTGTTCTGCTGAGGCTGTTGGCGTTGCCCATGGCGATGACCGTGGCACCTGGTTGATAGCGGTTGGTGTCCGCCGGAACGCTTCCGCCAGTCGCTCCGTTGTAATTGTAGATCACGGTGTATGTCGAGGCATTGGGATTGGGGCATGCAAGAAGCAATCCCAGATACGACAGGACAGCGAGAACGATCACAACTCTCTTCATGCTACGTCTCTCCATCCAACTTTTCCTGGAGCAGCCAACGTTCCTTGTAGCACGACCGGTTCCTGTTGTCAAAACATTTTCCTGTCCGTCAGCGTGGTTGCCATCGATGGGTTCGGGCTCGCCCAGAAGCTCGCGGAGAAGCTCTCCGGAAGCTACCGCATCGTGCAGGCGCCTCTGGTGGTGCGCGATGTCGCGCTCAAGGAGATGCTCGTGAGGGAGCCGGGCGTCGCGCACGTGCTCGCCGACGTGGCGACCGTGCACCTGGCCCTGTTCGGAATCGGGACGAACCTGTCCGCCGTCAGCTCGCTCGCCATCGCCATGTCCCTCATCGGCGCGTAGACGGAGCGCTTTGCGGGAGCCGTCGGGCCGGTGGAAGTGCACGCCGATTCGGTATTAAGGGTGAAAGGTGAACCAGCCTGGCGAGGAGCTCCTCTCGGAGCTCCTCGCCAATCACCATTCGTTTCCTCGAAACGCGGTTCCGGCGGGCGTCAGTTCATCAGCGCGATGAGATCCCGGGTGAGCTCGGACGTGCCGTCCGGCGCGCGGTTTGCTCGGCCATGACCGGACAGGTACCGGACGTCACGAGCTTCCCATCCTGGACCACGCCAATTCCGCTGTACTGCCCGTCCTTCACCGCGGTCGCCATGTCGGCCTCGATCGCAAAGCGCTTGCCGCGTGTCCCCCCCGCCTGGGTGAGAATCAGGACTGCGCTGTTCTGCGCGGCAATGGGCTTGTTCGCCGCAACGGCCTTGCGTACGATGGCGACCGATTCCGGTGGAATGGGCGAATCACCCCCCGCCATGCAGGGCACGATGAGGCCCTTGTAATCTGCCAATTGCGCGTCGGCCATCTTGAGGTCCGCCTTGAGAGTGAAAGAGGCCCCCTTGGCGGGCTCGCCCGTGACGGTTGCCACCACCACCTGATAGCCGGCGTCCTCCAGGGTCAGCTTCATGACCGCCGCTTCCTGGGAGAGCATGAAATCCGCCGCGTCCGCGCTTCCGTCGCGGAGCACCATCAGCACTTTCCCTTTTCCCTCGGCGCCGGCCGCACTCAGGAAAACAGTCGACGCCAGGAGGAATACTCCCAGGCCGAATACCGCCACACCCTTTCTCATTTTTTTTCCTCCTCTGACGATTGCCTGGATCCTGTCCTTCAGGAGCTTCTTTCTGCGCCCCGATAAGCTGAGTCCCGCGAACAGCACCGGCTCGCGGCAGAGTTGTGCCGCGTCCAGAACGCACGATGCATACGACTGGCGCCGGACCCCGCAGTCGATCACCGCCGCATCGCATTCCTTCTCCTGTTCCATGTAGAAGTGTGCGTAGGCCGGCCAGATGAGCGGGACAAACCAGAGCAGCGAGCATATTCCGTACGCTACTGCCAGGCAGAACGAGTCTGCCCGCTTGATGTGATACAGCTCGTGAAGAAGCACGCTGCGCATGCGGGCGGCCGACCAGCCCGTCATGGCAGGCGGCACGGCGATAACCGGGTGGAGAATCCCTCTCGTCATCGGCGTGACCGCGGATCCGGACTCGTAGACGCGGATCTTCCGCCGGATACCCACCAGGCGGGCAAGCTCTCGAACGGTTCGGTCCGGCACCGGGGCAGCGCTTCCTTTCCCATGCCGCCCGATGCCCGCAAGCATCACCCGGCCCGCGAGCATCCTCAACCACCCCCACAACGCTCCCGCAACCAGGAGGAACAGCACCAGCGGCGGCCACAGGCTGGGCCAGATTCCGCGGGTCGACGTTTGTTCCCAGACGATGGCCGCGGTGGGCGGCAGCTTACCCTGGCTGGCAAAGCCGGATGAGGGCATGAGCGCGGAGGAGAGCGCCGCAACCGGGCCGGCGGCCTCCGTCGGGCGGCTTGTGAGTTGAAACAAGGGCCCCCGCAGGGCCAAGGCCAGAATCAGCAGGCTGCCGAGCATGGAAAACAGCCACAACGCGTGCCGCAGTCTCGCGGAGGCGCGCTTCATCGTCCACTGGAGGATGAATGCGAGCGCCAGCAGCAGCGACGTCTTGATCAGGACAGAGAAAAGAACCGGAAGAAGCCGCATCGAGAGGCAGACAAGGGCCGGGGGAGGGACGATGGATTCCGTCACGGGGCGCGCTCCTTTCTCGATTGTTCAATGGTCTGAACGAGCTGGCGAATATCCTCGTCCGTGAGGTCCCGGGCATGAAGCTGGACCATCGCCGCCACGGCCTTGGGGAGAGAGTCACCGAAGTACGTCCGCAACAGGTGTTTGAGGGCGCCCTTGACCGCGCTGGAGCGCGGCGTGCGGGGCCAGTAGATGTACTTCCTGCCCTGCTTCGTATGCCGGAGACGGCCTTTGCGTTCGAGCACGTTGACGATGACGCGCACGGCCGAGTAACTGGCGGGCGGCGAGATGGCCGCTCGTATCTCTTCCACCGACGCATGGGACGTGCGGTAGACGATCTCCATGATTTCCCGCTCCCGGCGGCTCAGCCCCGAATGCGGCACGCAGGCACCTCCGATTGGTGCTTAACTCTAAGCACATGTCCGGGCGGCTGTCAAGATTGATTTGCTTATTTTTAAGCAGATTGCAAAATCGGCGCGGCGGGAACGACCTTGCGAAGCTCGGATGGGGCGGGCATGTACGCGCTCACCAAGGTGCCGTAGGGCCTGCCGCTCCTGAGAGCGGCAGCCGAACCGGAATCCCGCAATTGCGCGCGCGGCAGATATGCCGTACTATGGGGCTGTAGAGCACGGCTCGCCGTGACTGCCGGGGCATGAGAGCCTGCCGCTCGACTCTGAATGACTCTCCTACTCGCTCGCTGAGAAAGGCCGGAACCGCGGTGTGCTTCCACGACCAGCGGTCAAAGAGGAGACGTGGAATGAGCCAGCGAAAGGTCCTCATCGTGGAGGATTCGACAACCCAGCGCGCCATGCTGCGGGACATGGTGGCACGGGAAGGGTATGACACCGTGATCGCGTCATCGGGCGCCGAGGCGACCGAGCTGATGCAGCTGCACGACGTCGACGCGGTGCTCGTCGACTGGGAGCTCGATGACACGACGGGACCCGAGCTCTGTCGGCAGTGGCACACGTCGCCGGAGTACGATCTCGTGCCCCTTCTTATCGTGACCAGCTACCAGGACGCCGTACACCTGCGCGATTCCCTCGACGCGGGCGCCACGGACTTCATCCGCAAGCCGCCCGATCAGCTCGAGCTCTTTGCCCGTCTCCGTCTGGCGCTGCGGGTCCGGGAGTTCGGGCTCAAGCTCCACGAGAGCTCGGTGCGCGACCCGCTCACCGGCCTGTACAACAGGCGACACGTTCAGGCGGAGCTCGACCGTCTTTGCGAGGCGGCGCGCCGCTATGCCCAGGGGTTCTCCGTGGCCATGATCGACATCGACTTCTTCAAGAAGGTGAACGACACCTACGGGCACGCCATGGGCGACGCGATACTCCGCCAGATGGCGGAGTACCTGCAGGGAAGGATGCGCAAGTCGGACATCGTGTCGCGCTTCGGAGGCGAGGAGTTCCTCCTCGTGCTCCCGGCGACGCCGCTCGACAAGGCCGCGGTTGCCCTGGAAGCCGTGCGCAAGGGACTCGCGGAGAGACGATTCGGCTCGATGGAGACCATCGTCAACGTCACTTTCAGCGCCGGCGCGGCAGCCTGGTCCGAGGCACGTTCGGACGCGCACACCATCGTCGAGCGGGCGGACGAGTGCCTCTACGCCTCGAAGCAGGCAGGACGCAACCGGGTGACGGCCACACCGTAGGAATCTGCCGGCACGGGGGAAGGCGCCGACCACCCTTGCCGCGGAGTTCTCCGACGAACAGATTGCGCGCATCTTGTGCCGCACGAGATTAAAAACCCCCAAGAGCCATTGCAAAGGTATTCGACCAATGGAATTAACGGGCGCAGGCTGCCGTCGCGAGTAGAGATGCTAGCGACCCCCGGCTTCAGGGCATACGGGGAGAAGCGGCAGGCACATGTTTGAGCATTAGGAGGTGGCGCGCGTAACCCGTTCGAACAAGGAGAGTGCGTTGCCAATGGCCTGGTCCATGTTGAAATATCTGTAGTTTGCAAGGCGTCCCACGAAATATACCTTGTCCTTTTCCAGCATTGCCGCCTTTCGCTGGTAACGCGCATACAGATCCTGGTTGCGCAGTGATGGCACCGGGTAGTAGGGCTCGCCATTCCAGGTGGGATACTCGCGAGCGATCGTCGTGCAAGGAATCTTCTGCCCGGTCATCTGCTTGAACTCGACGATCCGCGTGAAGCCGTGCTCCTCCCCGGGATAGTTGACAACCGGTGCCTTCTGGAAGAGCTCCTGCGGCAGGGTCTCGAACTCAAACCGCAGGGAGCGATACTCCAGCCGCTCTCCCTCCTGGTAGCGGAAGAACTCGTCCATCTTCCCGCTGAAGAACAGGGCGCGCGGCGCTCCAATGCGCTCACGCACGTCGAAATAATTCGTTCCGCACTCGACGGTGATGAGCGGGTGGTCGAGCATGCGGCGGAAGAGCTCCGTATACCCCTTCTCGGGCATTCCCTGCCAAGAATCGGTGAAGTAGCGGTCGTCGAAGTTTTCGCGCACGGGGATGCGATCCAGCACGGAACGGTCGAGGTCCGCCGGGCTTCGATCCCATTGCTTGCGCGTGTAGTTGCGGAACATCAATTCATACAGCCGTGGTCCGACGCGTGCCAGCGCGGCGTCCTGGCTGTTGCGGATCTCCTTCTTCACCACGACGTTCGCCGCAAGCCATTCCCTCATTTGCTCCGGCGTGCTCAAGGAGAGCCCGAAAAGGGCGTTCACCGTGGTGATGTTGACCGGCACGGGCACGAGCGAGCCTTGTACGCAGCTCAGCACCTTGTGCACGTAGGTGATGAATCCCGAAAATCCGTTCACGTACCTCCACACCCGCTCGTCGACGGTATGGAAAATGTGTGCGCCATAGCGCGCGACAAGCACCCCCTCCTCGTTCAGGTAGTCATAGCAGTTGCCGCCGATATGGTCGCGCTTCTCGAGCACGAGGACCTTTTTCCCGAGCACCGTCGCGAACCGCTCCGCGAGCGTCGCTCCGGAAAAACCGGCGCCGACGACGACAACGTCATGCTCCATTCCACGCGACTCCCTTTTCACCGAAATTCATTCCCGATCGGCTTTCCTCACGCACCTTCCCGCAGAGCCGATATTCCGGTCCACCCATCATGTCCCGAGGGCTCGCCCAGGCGGCCTCCCTCTCCACGAGTCGCCGCCGGCCGGGCGGGAAGCCATCCGCCGGCGCTCGACTGCCGGGCGATGGGCCATTCTCGCGGTGGCGCCCATCTTCAGGAATGTCTCGGCGGCCGCGAAGCGACGCTTGCCGCAAGGAAATTCGCGATCACCGGCGCGCCGTTGGTGATGTGGAGGGCTCGACAGTTTTCAACGTACTCATCGAGAATCGAGCGATCCTGCACGATGCGTCGCACGATCTGAACCTGCTCGGGGATGCACGGCGCGTACCAGCCCAACCGGTGGCGAAGCACAAAATCGCGGCAGCCCGATTCGTTCGCCATTGTCTGCGTGATGAGAAAGGGCTTGCCAAAAAAAAGCGTCTCGAAGGTGAAGGAGATCCCCGACTTTCCCATGGTCATGTCCGCGAAGGCAAGGTGCTCGTGCATCCGTTCGACGTAGCCGTGGGGCATGAGCCTCATTTTGCCACCCGCGTGATTTTCAGCCAGGCGCGTCAGCCGCGCGCGCAGATCGTCGTTTTTCCCGCAGATCACTTCAAGGTCTATATCGAGATCGGCGTCCATGAATGCCCGTACCTGCTTTTCCACGCGACCGAGGCCCTCACCCCCCGAGAGAAGCGTGACGGAGAGGCGCCGGTCCACCGCCTGATCCTTGCCCCCGGATTCGCCTCCCTCAAGAGCCGTACGTTCGAATGTGGGACGTAAGGGGAAGTCCATGATTTTGATCTGGTCGCTTCGGATCCCCGCCGCCAGAAGATCGTCCACATGGTCGCTGTCGTAGAGGAGGTAACAGTCAACCGGTCCCGCCGTCCAGATGGCATGCGCCTGGAAGGCGTCGGTGACGAGCATGAACGTCGGAATAGGGCAGGCATTCTTCCTCTTCAGCCGTCCGATGATGTTTGCCGCAGTGCAGTGGGTGCAAAACACGAGGTCGGGCTTCTTGCGCTCAAGGTATTCGGCCAGCCGCGGCGCCATCCACTGCGAGCTGAGGGCGTCGACGATCCGAACGAGGCGGAATCTCCTTCGGGTCGCCGCGTAGAGGACTTTGAAGAGAAAAGGATGCACGAGGAAGAAATGCCAGAACCGCACAAGGCTCTTTTCGTAAGAGGGCATTCCGAGATCGACGGCACAATCGACGATCTTCGTGTCAATGCAGGGATGGGCGGCCGCGAGCGCCGCTTGCACGGATACCGCCGGTACCCGGTGGCCGTCGCCGATGCTCATCGTGAAGATGAGGATCTTTCGCCTTGTCGGGACCGACATCGTGGAGGCCCCCTCACGATTGCCCGTGCTGTCCATTGTGTCCTCCCCTGAGGAGAATCGCGACCCTCGCTCGTATTCGCCCCGGCTTCTACCCCGGTCAGGAGCTTCGTTTCGCCTCACGCATGATGTCGGCTCCAGAGCTTTTCGTCCTTCCGGCAGTGCAGGGTCGGCGAAGATCCTGGTTTCACGAGCTCGCCTTGGACGGCGGTACCGAGGCCATCTCTTTGAGGCGGCTCTGGAGAGCCGCGATGAAGGCGTCCAACTCCCGGACCTGACGCTCCAATTGCTCGGACCTGTTCGTCAGCTCATCCTTGGGTGGACGTGATGCCTGCTCACTGCCACCTCCCGGCCCACCGGGAGGCGCTCCCGCACCAAAACCCGGTCCGCCGCCCGGCCCGGAGCCTTCGCCGAAACCAGGACCCGCGCGGGGCCCCCCACCCCCCCAAGGCCGCGATGACTGCACCCCCGCTTGCGATGGCTCCTCAACCGCCGAGGCATACCGCTCGTACTCGGCTTTCTGATCGCCGGTGAGTACTGCGTCAACACCCCAATGCGCCCTCCAGACCCCCGATCCTGATACAGTCTGGCGATGCTTCAGCGTTCCCAGGATTGGGATGATCCGAGTAATCTGGTCTCCCCTCAGGTAGAGCGCCTCGTCGCGTGAAAACTCATTGCCCCTTTTCGGAGCGCCGTACCCCGGCGCGGGCATGGAGGACGCAACGCCCTGACCCGTGAGCCCGTCGGCCAGCTCCTCAGGAAGAAACAGCGAAAGTTCGCGTACGATCCGGTCTACCGTGGGGGCTTCCCCCCTTCCCCCTGGGCCACCAGGTTGCGATGCACAGGAGCAGAGCGCCGCTATGCATAGGACTGACAGCGACATGACTCCTCGTCGCGTCCCCTTTGCTGTCGCGGCCATCGGCAACCGCCGGTGGAGCCGACGAGATCCGGGCGGGCCGGCTTCAAGCACCGCATGAGGATCACGTACCACGATATGGAATGGTTTCGCCATGCAGCCGCCTGCCTTGAGCGGGGAGGGCTGCGAAAAGGGGAGGCGAATCGCTGACGAAGAGACTCGTGACCCTCTCTCGGTGCGTCGAGGTTCGACCACGAGCATCGTCCCGCTGGACGCGCGATGACCATTCTCAAGCTCCAAGATCCGCCTCCTTGCTATTCCGTGCCTTAGTGTAGCGGTCCTATCGCGGCGAATGATGAAGCCGGCGTAAAAGTCATGTAAAAAGGCCGTAAAGCAGAGGTAAAGGCGCGGTGAGCTTGGGACGGAGACAAGTCTCAAGACGACTACTACGTGTCTGCGAGTCTGGCGGAATCCGGTGGCAAAGACGTTGACAGGACGGCGTGGACTTTTTCCAGTAGCGTCGCTATAGAAAAGGGTTTTTCCATGAATGGCATGCTGACCGGGATCTCACGCGGTTGCCCCGACATGGTGATGAGTTTCATACCAGGCTGCCGCTTGTTGAGTTCCGCACAGAGATCGATGCCGTTGAGTCCCGGCAAGTCTACATCCGTGATGACGAGCGAGATCTTGCTCGGACAATCACGAAGGACTCCCAGAGCTTCTTTCGCGTCGCAAGCGGAAAGAGCCGCATAGCCATCCGCCCGAAGAATTTGTGTGACGAGGGTCCGCACATTCTT
The DNA here is from genome assembly GCA_963781885.1 of uncultured Spirochaetota bacterium. Lineage (GTDB taxonomy): Bacteria > Spirochaetota > Spirochaetia > SZUA-6 > Fen-1364 > Fen-1364. Next base: position 616,904 of record CAWAHW010000004.1, read on the forward strand.
TTCATCGTCAACGACAAGTATCACAGCCTTCAGCGCGCCATCGCGGTCAGACGCACGATGTCGGTCCCCAAGTTTCAAGATCCACCTCCTTCGCATTCTTGATTTCGGTATAGCGGTTCAGTCGCGCTGCATGATGAAACCGATGTAAAGCACGACGGACTGCGCTGCATGTGTTGAAAAGCCGCTGCCCCCGGGGCTATCTCAGCTTGGAAAAGTCCAGGCTGATGGCCGACGCCGATGTGTCGAAACGTACGATGAATATGTAAACGGATAACGTGACGGGGCGGGGTTGCGGGGGACCCAGGACGCCTCGTCACGTTTCTCCGCTTCTTCTTGTCCAAACGGTTTCCTGGCACGCTCGGCGCCGCTCCTCCGACCATTTTGGTAGCCGACGGCATTCGAATGGGCTGGCTCGATGTCGGCTCCTGAGCTCTTCATCTTTTCGCGTCTCGACCCCACTGTAGCGCTTCAATCGTTGTGAATGGTGAAGACGGTGTAAAATTCATGCAAAATGGGCGTAAAGCGGGTGTACGGCACGAAAGCCCGGTAGCTCATGCTCACTGTAATCGAGCCAGGCATGGGGCAATCCAAACAACGAGTTCCTGGTCGTTCCCATGCGCCGTTTCTAGGAAGAATCGACAACGATGGGGGGCCGAAAGGCCCCTCGGTTTTTGGTGCGTTCCCTTCGGAGCGCGGCCTGCCGAGCCGTCAGGCGGCGCTCAGGCCGTAGTCTGAATATAGGTCTTGCATTTTTCTTTCTTCGTGTTATGCTCCAACCCATAAATGAATGTGAGTCTCGGAACGTATTCCTCCGCAATGGCAGTGCTTCCCGATGATCCGGACAATCCGAAAAGAATGCATACAAATGCATGGACCCATATGCAAAAAACCATGAAAAAAGGGAAGGAGACAAAACATGCCAGGGGAAAACGTGAACGAAAACGTCAAGATCGTCGTGTTGGGAACAACCGCCAGGGCCGCCTACAGCGCCGATGAGAGCCAACAGATCGAAAAAGCGGTCATGGACAGCCTGTTGCTCACCAGCATGGAGCCCTATCACGAGGTCCACGCCGTCGTGAAGCACCATCCCGATGGCCGACCGCGCTCCATCATCGCCTACCTGCTCCGCGCCCACACCTATACCGTCGATATCGCGATGCTGGATGTCGACGCGGCGTACGGCGTCACGGCCGTTCACCCGTCATACACGGAAGTAGAGGAAACCGAGTTCGCGGCCGCCAGGGTTGAAGCACAGCCCATCGCTGCGGGAGCCGTGGACATGGTGTTCGGAACTCCAGTCCCGAGCATTCCCACGGCAAAGGCCGGAGTAGATTACGCCTACAAGATGGCGATGAGCGCTGGATACAAATGCGTCGAGCTCCTCGGCCCGGACGCCAACCTGGCGAACTACAAGAAATACCTGAGCGGCCACTTGAAGGGCTTCGGCAACATCGGCCACGGCTACACCGGGGGCATCGTCCTCGCGGACGGCAACCTGACGGCGAGTTGGTACTCCGGCCTGCCTGCCAAAGCGCTCTGTCCCGAAGTCGTCTACTTCAACTCCTGCCAGACATTCAACCCGCCCCTGCAGCCCGCCATCATGAAGTCCGGCGCGAGGACCTTCGTGGGCGGCAAGGTCAACCTGCTGATCGGTTCCTCCGAGGAAGTTTTCAAGTGCTTCTGGACGAAGATTCTGAAGGACCTTGCAATGATGGGAATCAGCCTGAAGGAATGCGAGAAGGAGAAGTATCCCGTTGCCAATGCCCATGGCATCAGCGGCGATCTTGGCAAGTTCCTGCCCATTCCGGCATGCTAGCCGCGGGCGGCGATCCCTCCGCTCTCCCGGCAACGTGAGCCGCCGAGCCCTGCATGAGAGACTTTGCCGGCGGCTTTCTCTCACGGAGGAAATCAGATGACGGGAAAAAATCCGAACGATGAAGTCGAAATCGTGCTTCTACCGGATGAGACCGGCAAAGCCTATTCCGGAGCAGACAAAGAAAAGATCGAGCGAATGATAAGGGAAAGACTCCTGCCGGAGAGCGGGGAACCCTATTACCGGGTACAGGTCGAAGTGAAACACCGGCCGGATGGAACGCCGGTGGCGCTCCTTGTCTCCATGTTGCGCGCCTCTACATACACCGCGGATATCGTCAAGGTGAACGTCAAAAAGGATTTTCAAGTGACGTCCATCGAACGTTCGCCGAAGGAAGAATGAAGGTCATTCACAAAGTGAGGTACCATGCCAAACTATCATGTCAGAATTACCGCACCGAACCGTGAGGCATTGGCGGATCTGGTGCGCCGGCACAAGGTGACCGTTGCCCGGCATACCGCTGAGGAGACTCCTGATGGATATCGCGTGTACGCGCACGCCGGAAGCGGCGTCATCGAGATCCTCAAAGCCGCCGGCTACCGGGTGGAAGAGATCGAAAACGCCGATGAGGCCGGCCAGGCGCGGCAGACAGAATACGGCGGAGCCGCAGCGAAGGCGACGATAACGGATGAAGAGCTGACGGCCACGGTTTTTCCGCGCTATTTGAGCGTCAGCGACGTGGAACGGGCGCTCGCACTCGCGGCTTCCCCAACCAATGCCGCCTTCATCTCCCTCATCCCGCTGCCCAACAAGACCTGGGAAAATCGACAATGCCATGCTGTCCGGGTGGGGAAAGGCGCCGCCCTCGATCGCCCGGGCATTTATCTTCTCGGAGGCGTCCACGCGCGCGAATGGGGCAGTCCGGACATACTCGTAAGCCTTTTGGTGCAGCTTATCGGGTCTTATCGCAACAATTCCGCCATCACCATCGGCGGGAATACATTCACCGCCGATCAGATCAGGACGCTCATCGAAAAGAAAAGTCTCTACCTCTTTCCCCAGGCCAACCCTGACGGGCGGAATTTCAGCATGACCCAGGATGCCATGTGGCGCAAGAACCGGCGGCCGGCGCCTCCCCACTCGACGTGCGGGGGAGTCGACATCAATAGAAACTATGATTTCCTCTGGAACTATCCCACATACTTCGCTCCCTCGGCGCCGGTGTGCAATTCCACCAATCCCTGCGACGAGATATACATTGGGCCGGGCGCCGTCTCCGAACCGGAGACGAAAAACGCGGTCTGGATGATGGAAAACCATCCGGATATCCGCTATATGGTCGATCTCCACAGCTATTCTGAATCGATCCTCTATGAATGGGGAGATGACGACGATCAAGGCGCCACGCCTTCCATGAATTTCCAGAACCCTGCGTATAACGGCAAACGCGGGATAACCGGCGACACCGTTTACAAGGAATACATCACCGTCAAAGATTCTCAAACCGCTCTCCAACTTGCGAAAACCATGCAGGATGCAATCAGATTGGCGCGCGGTCGCTCCTACGCCGTCAAGCAGTCGGTCGGTCTCTACCCGACCGCGGGTACGTCCTGCGATTACGCTTTCAGCCGCCATATCACCAATCCGGGCATGGCGAAGATTTCCTCGTTCACAATTGAATGGGGGAGCCCGAGCAACCCGACGCCTTTCCATCCCCCGTACCCCGAGATGCAAAAAATCATCCAGGAGATTACGGCCGCCCTCCTGTCCTTCTGTCTCGCCGCGACATAGCATCCCGTCGATCCGACACAGGCGCGATCGCGGGGGACCGGGCCGATATTCGGCGCGTCTTTGCGATTCTCCGTGCGAGGGATGAGAAACCATGGACAAGTCGAGGCCGCTGCCGTCCTCGCCCTTCAGGCTCGGACCGCTTTCGGAATACGCGCTCCCTCATCGGTCGCGCGTCGGCCTCCGCCCGCTCACGCTCAAGATCCGGTAGCCGCTTGCGGGTTTGAGCCTATGTCGGTCGTTCTTTTAGGAGGCAAAAATGCCCTGATGATCTCAACCCGAGCTCGCACTCCATTCGCGCCAGCCTCAATCAAGCCCAATTCCTTGAGAGCGTTCAGATCGCGCGTCAGGGTCTTGGGCGTCTTTTGCGCGTAGGCTCGCGCGATAGCGGGTGTCAATAATTGCAGCTTTGCCACAGCCACACTCTCCTGATCAGAAAGCGCGATGACCAGATCAAGTCGTCTTGTTCGCACCTGGGCCGATTCCCGAACACCTCCCGTGCTTAGCACCTCTCGAACGTAGTCCCGCCAGATCACCTGATGTTGCAGGCGCCTTATTTCGTCAAGTTGCATGCGAAGCCCGTCCACAAGGCCAGCGAGGGCGTAGGAAAAAAAGGGAACAATATCGCCTCCAGAACGGCTGGCCTTGTCGAGCTCAAGATAGTACGTCTGTCGAGTCTTGTTGTAGTGATTGCTCAGAATGTGCGCGGCAGGCGCCGGCACGCCCCCCTCGAGTAGCAACATGAACTCGACGAGTCGTGCGGTGCGGCCATTTCCGTCGCCGAAAGGATGTATCCAGGCAAGATAAATATGGGCCCATACAGCGAGGAGGACCGCACGCGAGATCGCATCGAGCTCGACCGCGCGCGTCGGCAGAGAAGTGATGAACGTGCACATCCTCTCGAGAAGGTAATCGCAGTCTTCCGCTGGCGCGCCTCGATACGATCCAACGGTAACCGCCTTCTTTCGCACCATCCCTGGTTGTACATCGTCGGGTAGCGGAAGGGATGATAGCACCTGCCTGTTGAGATCTTTCACCGTATCCGCTGTAAGGGAATTGGGTTGGCCCGTTGCGATGCGCCGCAGGATGCTATTGCAGGCGGAAACAACATTGTCGATCTCGCGCCCCTGATATGCCATTGATGGAGGAAGCTCCAGCGTTCCATTTATCTGTCGCCTTACTTCATCCTCCGAGAGCGTATTTCCTTCGATTGCAGTGGTCGCCTGAACGCCACGCGTCAGATAGAGCTGATAGAGTTTGTCTGCGGTTTCCTTGTCCAGCGGCGCTCCTGCGATGTACTCGCATTTGGAGCGGATCTCCCCTAATGCCATCCATAGTGTGTGCGGAGCCCTTTGGAGGTCTAAAGTGAAGCGGAGCCAAGGATGCGTCCTGTTGAATGTCCTCTCAGCGTCTGGCAACTGTCCCGTAACTCCTTATAATAAAATCTAATAGAATCTAGTATAGATTATGTGCCATTAAATGTCCACCAAAATGTCCGCAATCGCATCCGGGTAAATGTCGTCTCCACAGCTATGGACATGTCGCCTTAGCTTTTCGCTTCGATTCCGTGGCATGAATCAGCCGCCGCTTAGCTAAGTCGCCTTGCGGCAAAGGAATAAACTAGATATCGTAACTAGACAATAATGCAGCCAAGTTAGGGACGGGATGGCAAAAAAAGCTACAAGGAATGAAGACTCGGCAACCGTAGGGTTGGAAGCGAAGCTCTGGGCTTCCGCCGATGCTCTGCGGAACAACATGGATGCGGCCGAGTACAAGCACGTGCTGCTCGGCCTGATCTTCCTCAAGTACATCAGCGATGCCTTCGAAGCGCAGCATGACAGGCTCGTGGCCGCCAAAGCCGACGGCGCGGACCCCGAGGACCCCGATGAGTATCGAGCCGTCAACATCTTCTGGGTGCCGAAGGAAGCCCGCTGGTCCATCCTCAAGGCGAAGGCTCCGCAGCCAACAATCGGAAAGCTTGTCGACGATGCGATGACCGCCATCGAGCGAGACAACCCAACGCTGAAAGGGGTCCTCCCCAAAGAGTACGCTCGTCCCGGTCTGGACAAGGTCCGGCTGGGACAGATTATCAACATGGTGAGCGACATCGGGCTGGGCAGCCCCGCGGACCGTTCCAAGGACATACTCGGCCGCGTCTACGAGTACTTCCTGTCGCAGTTCGCCACCGCCGAAGGGAAGAAGGGCGGACAATTCTATACGCCATCGCGTGTCGTTCGTGTTCTGGTTGAGATGCTCGCCCCCTACAAGGGCCGTGTCTATGACCCCTGCTGCGGTTCTGGTGGAATGTTCGTCAGCAGCGAGAAGTTCATCGAGGCGCACGCCGGTCGCATCGGCGACATCGCCATCTATGGGCAGGAGTCGAACTATACGACCTGGCGCCTGGCCAAGATGAACCTCGCCATTCGCGGCATCGACGCCCAGATTGCCCATGGGGACAGCTTCCACAACGACCAGCACCCTGACCTGAAGGCCGATTTCGTTCTGGCCAACCCGCCGTTCAACGATAGCGACTGGCGCGGCGACCAGCTCAAGGATGACAAGCGATGGAAGTACGGTATTCCGCCCGCGGGGAACGCCAACTTCGCGTGGGTGCAGCATTTCATCCATCACCTCTCGCCGACAGGGATCGCGGGCTTCGTGCTGGCCAACGGCTCGATGTCCTCAAACCAGTCGGGCGAAGGGGAGATTCGCAAGAACATGATCGAGGCAGACCTTGTCGATTGCATGGTTGCCCTTCCCGGTCAGCTCTTCTATTCGACGCAGATCCCCGTGTGCCTCTGGTTCCTGGCGCGCGACAAGAAGAACGGCCGATTCCGCGATCGACGGGGTGAAATCCTCTTCATCGATGCGCGCAAGATGGGGACGATGATCGACCGCGTTCACCGCGAGCTCACCGACGAGGACACCGCAAAGATCGCCGGCACATACCATGCGTGGCGCGGCGACAAGGGGATCAAGGAGAAGTACAAGGACGTCCCCGGATTCTGCGCCGCCGTGAAGCTCGATGACGTCAAGAAACACGACTACATCCTCACCCCGGGCCGGTATGTCGGTGCCGAGGCCGCGGAGGAGGATGACGAGCCGTTCGACGAGAAGATGAAGAGGCTCACCGCGACCCTGAAGGAGCAACAAGCAGAGGGCAAAAAGCTAGACGCCGCCATCGCCCGCAACCTGAAGGAGCTGGGGTATGCGGAGTGGATTGGCCGGTCGCAACAATTGCTGAAGTGGCCGAAAAAGTCGCGATGGGCCCATTTGGCTCATCGATCAAAGTGGAGACTTTTTCTCCGGATGGAGTTCCCATTATTAGCGGTCAGCATTTGCGTGGGTTCAGGCTCGATGAAACGGCCGAGTTCAATTTCGTTACGCCAGAACACGCGGCCAAACTAAAAAGCGCCAATGTGGAGCGAGGGGACGTAATCTTTACGCACGCTGGAAATATCGGACAGGTAGCGTATATCCCGACAAACTCAAGGTTCAAGAAATACGTCATCTCACAACGGCAATTCTATCTACGCTGCAAAGCGGAGCGTATCATTCCTGAGTTCGTTACGTACTTTTTCCGGTCGCGGCATGGCAGGCAACTACTACTTGCAAACACTTCATCTGTAGGCGTCCCATCAATAGCTCAACCTGTTACCTATTTGCGAACGATTGAAATTCCCGTCCCTCCGCTCGCAGAACAAAGCGCTATTGCCAAAATCCTAGGAACGCTCGACGACAAGATAGATTTAAGCCATCGAATGAACGAGAAGCTCGATGTTATAGCAAGGGCACTATTCAAGTCCTGGTTCGTTGAATTCGATCCTGTGAGGGCAAAAGTTAAAGGACTGCGACTGCGGCTTCCATCCGACGCGGCGGCCTGTTTTCCGGATAGGTTTCAGAGCTCTTCTTTAGGACATATCCCGCAAGGATGGGAAATTGGCTCTGTTGGTGACCTATTCCAGTTGCAGCGTGGTTTTGACTTGCCAGAAAGAGAACGGCGCCCGGGGCCTTATCCTGTCGTTACCGCAAGTGGTCCCACCGGAACACATGACTCCTTCATGGCACATGGCCCGGGCGTTACCACGGGACGAAGCGGCCTGATTGGTGGTGTTTTTTTTATCCATGGGGATTATTGGCCTCACAATACGTCTCTGTGGGTGAAAGAATTCCTTCACTCAACACCGGCCTACGCCTACTACTTTCTTCGTGCACTTGACTTTTCGGTGGTCAGCACAGGGTCAGCCGTGCCAACACTAAATCGAAATCATATTCATAGCTTGCCAGCAATACTTCCACCGAGCAGATTGATCGCCCTATTCGAAGCACGCGCAAGTACTTGCCTTCTGAAACAGGAACAGAATCTCCAGGAATCCCGCACCCTTGCCTCTCTCCGTGACACACTTCTCCCCAAGCTCATCTCAGGCGAGATCCGCATCAAGGACGCGGAGCGGTTCGCGGATGGAGGATAGCAGATGCCCAGCACCTTCACCGAATCAGTCGTCGAAGACGCCGCTCTGGAATGGTTTGAAGGCCTGGGCTACGCAGTACTCCACGGTCCCGATATCGCCGCGGGCGCGGACGGGGCGGAGAGAAGCGATCCGGGCTATCGCGACGTGGTTCTCGAGCGCAGGTTGCAGTCCGCACTCGCACAGCTCAATCCTGCCCTCCCCGCCGAGGCGGTCGAAGATGCCTATCGCAAGCTTACGCGAATCGACTCCCCTTCTCTCCTGGAACGCAACCGTGCGCTGCACCGTATGCTCGTGGACGGCGTGCCGGTCGAGTATCGACGCGCTGACGGATCCATCGCCGGCGCGCAGGCGCGCGTCATCGACTTCGACGATCCGTACGAAAACGACTGGCTCGCCGTGAACCAGTTCACCATTGTCGAGGGGAAGATCGAACGGCGTCCGGATGTAGTCGTCTTCCTGAATGGTCTTCCTATAATCGTCATCGAGCTGAAGAACCTCGCCGATGAGAACGCCACGATCTGGACGGCGTACCAGCAGCTGCAGACCTACCAGGCGCAGATCCCGTCGCTGTTTACGTACAACGTCGCGCTCATCGCCTCTGACGGCGGCATGGCGCGCATCGGTGCAGTGGGGGCCGGCAAGGAATGGTTCAAGCCGTGGCGGACGATTTCGGGCGACGAAGCTGCCACCCCTGAGCTGCCGGAGCTCCTGGTCGTTCTCGAGGGCGTGCTTCAAAAGCAGAGGCTCCTCGACCTCATCCGCTCCTTCATCGTGTTCGAGGATATGGGCGGCGGTGCGCTGTCCAAGAAGATGGCGGGATACCATCAATTCCATGCGGTGAACGCTGCCATCGAGGAGACGTTGCGCGCGTCGAGCCCCGCGGCATCCGGGAAGGGCGTGCGCTCAACCAGGGGCGACCGGCGTATCGGCGTGGTCTGGCACACGCAGGGGTCGGGTAAGAGCCTGACCATGGTCTTCTACGCGGGGAGAGCGATCCTCCATCCCGACATGGAGAACCCGACCATCGTTGTTCTGACGGATCGCAACGACCTGGACGACCAGCTTTTCGGCACGTTCGCCCGCTGCCACGATATCCTCCGGCAGGAACCGGACCAGGCGCAAAACCGGGCCGGCCTGCGGGAGCTGCTCCGCGTCAGCGGCGGTGGCGTCGTGTTCACAACCATCCAGAAGTTCGTGCCGGAAGAAGGCGGCGACAAGAATCCCGTGCTTTCGGACCGGCGGAACATCGTCGTCATTGCCGACGAGGCGCATCGCAGCCAGTATGACTTCATCGACGGTTTTGCCCGTCACCTGCACGATGCGCTCCCAAACGCTTCATTCATCGGCTTCACGGGAACGCCGATCGAGAAGGTCGACGCGAACACCCGCCAGGTATTCGGCGACTACATATCGGTCTACGACATACGCAAGGCAGTAGAGGACGGGGCAACGGTTCCCATCTATTACGAGGGCCGTCTGGCAAAGATCGAGCTGAAGGAAGCGGAGAAGCCCCGCATCGACCCGCGGTTCGAGGAAGTCACCGAGGGCGAGGAGATCGAGCGCAAGGAAAAGCTCAAGAGCCAGTGGTCGCGGCTCGAAGCTCTTGTCGGGGCGGAAAAGCGCATCAAGCTCATCGCCCGGGATCTGGTGAGGCACTTCGAAGAGCGCAACGCGGCCCTGGACGGCAAGGCAATGGTCGTCTGCATGAGCCGGCGTATCTGCATCGACCTCTACAATGAGATCGCTGCCCTGCGACCGCAATGGAGAAGCGATTCTGACGAAGAAGGCGCGATGAAGGTCGTCATGACCGGCTCCGCCTCGGACCCCGTGGACTGGCAGGGCCACATCCGAAACAAGCCCCGACGGGAGGCGCTGGCGAAGCGGTTCCGTGATGCAAAGGACCCTTTTCGGATCGTTATCGTTCGCGACATGTGGCTCACCGGGTTCGACGCGCCGAGCCTCCACACGATGTATGTCGACAAGCCCATGCGCGGGCACGGTCTCATGCAGGCAATTGCGCGCGTGAACCGGGTCTTCCGCGACAAGCCGGGCGGACTGATCGTCGATTACATCGGCCTTGCCGAGGAGCTGAAGCATGCCATGGCCACCTACACGGAGAGCGGCGGAACCGGCACGACCGCTGTGGACCAGGCGGAAGCCGTGTCGATCATGCTGGAGAAGTACGAGATTTGCCTTGGTCTCTTCCACGGCTACGATTGGTCGCTTTGGGCATCGGGCAGAGCTACGGAGCAGCTCGCGATGATACGTGGGGCCCAGGAACATATCCTCGCGCAGGACGATGGAAAAAAGAGGCTCATGACGGCGGTCATGGAGTTGTCTCAGGCGTTCGCCCTCGCCGTGCCGCACGACGAGGCCCTTCGCATCCGCGATGACGTGGGATTCTTTCAGGCCGTGCGCTCGGCGCTGGCAAAAGGGGTTGCCGAAGAGCACCGCAGCGACGAAGAGCTCGACCACGCCATTCGTCAGATCATCTCGAACGCAGTAGCGTCTGACAGTGTGATGGACATCTTCGCCCTTGCCGGCCTGAAGAAGCCCGACATTTCGATCCTCTCGGAAAAGTTCCTTTCGGAAGTGAAGGGCATGCCGCAGAAGAACCTCGCGGTAGAGCTGCTGCAAAAGCTTCTGGCGGGCGAAATCAAGACCCGTTTCCGCAAGAACGTCGTTGTCGCGCGATCCTTCGCGGAGATGCTCCAGACGGCGCTGAAAAAGTACCAGAGCCGTGCGATCCAGACCGCGCAGGTCATCGAAGAGCTCATCGCGCTTGCCAGGGAGATGAATGCAGCCAGTGCACGTGGCGAGAAGCTTGGGCTCACGGACGACGAGCTGGCTTTCTACGACGCCCTGGAGACGAATGACAGTGCGGTCAAGGTGCTGGGCGAGCCGACGCTGAAGAAGATCGCTCGAGAGCTTGTCGTGAACGTTCGCAAGAACGTCTCCATCGACTGGACCGTGCGCGAGAACGTTCGGGCGCAGCTGCGCGTGCAAGTAAAGCGGATCCTGCGTAAGTACGGCTATCCGCCCGACAAGCAGGAGAAGGCAACAGAGACGGTGCTGGAACAGGCTGCCGTCCTGTCGGAGGAATGGGCGGTGGCCTGAATCCAACGCCAAGCATCAAGCCGTTTTTGTTGTCTCTGTTAGTCTGTGATATACACAGGGGAGCAGTGCCATGGCGTCAGTTTTCCTTCGATTGCCCGAGAACTTCTTCGTCCCTCTGGCGTCCCCCAACCGTCATCACTATGCCGCGTTGTTGCTTGAGTACTATCGACTGTTCGTCGAATACAGATCGAGCGTGGAGAGAGAGCTCGTGGTTGCCCGGTTTACAGAGTACTTCACGGCACTGGATGCCTCCGAACAGATCGCGGAAGAAGAGGAGCCGGAGTCCGACGCACGACAAGCGCTGGAGGCGAGGGCGGCACAGGGGCCGTCCCGCGCGGAACCCCGGGTGCTCGCGAATTTGTTTCTCCGCAAGCTTGTGATCCACGGGTGGATCGCGGAAGAGCAGGAACGTGACTTCACGCGTGTCTTGAATCTCTGCGTCCACGCACGCCCCTTTTTTGAAGCACTCGGTGCAACGGAGCGGGGCACTTCGGTGGAATACGAGAGCCATATCCTCGCCGTCTACTCCTCCCTCTGTGGAGACGCGGCAAAAGACAACGGTGAGCACGCAGTTCTCAACGCACACTGGCACACGCGACTTCTGGTGGAATCCCTGAAGGTTCTGGAGCAGAACATCAAGACCTATGTCCAGGAGATGTTCGCGCTGAACGGGACTATCCCCGAAATCCTCCACGCTCACTATGACCTGTACATGCATGAAGTCGTGGACCGTGCCTATACGCGTCTGAAGACGTCCGACAACCTTTCGCGGTACCGGCCCAAGGTGTCCCGGGCAATCAACGGGTTCCTTCGCAACGAGCAATGGATGGCACGAACCGCGCAGAAGCTGTCGGCAATACAACGCACCACGGTGGCTTCCGGCCGCGAGAGATTGCGGGAGATGCTCGTGGAGATCCGCGACGAGCTCCTGGGGATCGATCCGATATTGGAGAGTATCGATGACAGGAATCGGCGCTATTCTCGTGCCTCCACCGAGCGTATTCGCACAAAGCTGCACGCCGACTCATCACTCCAGGGCAGGATCGTGCGGATCGCAAAGGCCATGGCTCACGGGGATCCCAGAGCGAACCCGGGAGACCTCGCGCATCGGCTCTTCCGTCTGCGGCACCTGGCGCGCGAGTCTCTCTACACGCGGAAGAACCGGGGAGTCATGGCAGACGGACTCGCGCGGCTTTCGCCGGACGAATCCGACGCTGAGATTGCCGCGGCCGAGCTGCGCCTGCGCATCGCCAATCAGCTCAACCCCGTGAAGATCGCCGACTTCCTCTCGGGCTACTGTCCGAATGCCGGCGCGACAAGAAGGGCGGAGGACATTGTCGACGGCGTGGACAGCCTTGTCCGTCTGATCTACGCGGCCAACTATGCCGAGGCAAGGCAAGAGACATTTCCTTTCACGGTGGAGTGGGGAGACGAAATCGTCACCGCGGGCAATTTCCGTTTTCGATCTCACCGATTTACGAGGAGGCGTGCATGATGGTCGAGATTGACGCGCTCACGGATCCCGAGCGTGATCGACTGAGGATCGCTTTGAACACGCTCTTCACGGAGAGCTTCCTCATCCGCGGCTTTGAACCGCATGTCGCCTCCTACCGCTTTGTGACGGCCAATTTCGAACTCGTGGAGGGGTACTTGTCCGTTGCCGGATGGGGATTGAAGCGGGACGAGTTGCTCGGCGTTGTGGCTTTTCAGGGGCCGCCTTCCGCGCGGCTCAGCTTGACCAAGGATGAAAGCCTTCTCCTGCTCATCCTGCGTCTGCTCTATGAAGAAAAGGCCGGAGAAATCACGCTCCATGGGGAGCGGACAGTGAGGCAGCAGGACATCGTGGAGAAATACCGCGCGGTGGCCGAAGCTACCTGGAAGAAGACGCGCTATCTTTCCATGCTGCGTCGTTTCCAGGTCTTGAGACTGATTCGCATCCTGGGGGACGAAGCTGACCCTGAGGTGACGGTCGTCCTCCACCCGAGCATCCCTTTTGCCCTGGACGGGATGGCGGTGAATGAGATCGACGCGCGGATCCAAGAAGCGACAACGGCAGCGCCGGATGAAAGCGTGGAGAGGGACCAGGAATCGGAGCAGGCGGAGGAATGATGCTGATTCTCAGACGCGTGCGGTTGGTGAACTGGCACTACTTCACGGACTCACTGATCGAGATGGGGCCCGTGACGCTTCTTGGGGGAGACAATGGCAGCGGCAAATCCACCATCATCGACGCTATCCAGTACGCCCTGGTTGCTCAGGTCAGCCGGATCCGCTTCAACGCCGCAGCAAGCGATCGCCGCACGACACGCACCATCGAAAGCTATTGCCGGTGCCGCATCGGCGCGGACTCCCGCGACTACGTCCGGGGAGACTGCATCAGTCACGTCATACTTGAGTTCGGGAACGGGGAGAGCCGTTTCTGCGCTGGAATTATGGTGGAGGCTTTCACGGAGGGAGACGCCCGGGAGCACGAATGGCTCCTTGAGGGAGGAAAGATCGAAGATGTCGCAATCTTCGACGGCGGCCAGTTTCGGAGCCCCCGGGTTTTCCGCGATTCCGTCAAACAGCTCGGCGGGTACCTGTGCGCCACGAAACGCGAGTACAACAATCGCCTGACCCACCTCCTCGGCGTGCACCGCCGTGGCGTGGACTTCAATCCGTACCTGGACGCGGTGGTGCGGTCGGTGAGCTTCACGCCGTTCACCTCCGTCCACGATTTCGTCTGCAACTATATCCTGGAAGAGCACAACGTCGACGTAAGCGCAATGAAGGAGAACCTCCAGAATTATAGAGCCGCCGAACGGGAAGCGCTGGAGGTCGAGCGCAGAATACTCCAGCTGGCCGCAATCGGGGAGCTGACGGAAGCCGTGGCCCAGGCAAGACGCCAGATCCTGCGGCAGGACTACCTGCGGCTCAGGCTCCACGTGGAGGATCAGCTGGCCCGGCTCGGAGCCACGCGCGGAGAGCTGCAACAGACGCGTTTGTTGATCTCCAACGCCACGGAGACGCTGTCCGCCGAACAGGAGCGCAAGGAGCGACTGGACTCGGTTCGACAGGAGCTCCAGTTCGCGCTGGCCTCCGACGAGCAGCACCGCGCATACGAACGCTTGCGGCGGGATCGCGAGGAGCTCGGTCGGCGCATGGCGGATGAGAAGGAACGCATGGAGCGCCGCGCGCTGCTGGTGCAGCAGTGCGGCGTGCTCCTGGGAAGAAAGCTGGGAGCTGATCTGGAGGCGGAGACGAGCTCCCTTTCGGCGGAGCAGCAGGATGTGATTCGCAAGGACGTGGAGGGCGATGTCGAGATCGCCAGACTCAAAACAGAGCTCGGAGCTCTGCATGCGGAGGAGAAGGAGCTGTCCGAGGGAATACTGCGTTACCCGGAGCCCACAACGGAGCTGAAACAGGCCGTTGAAAGGGCCGGCATTCCCGCCGCGGTCTTTGCCGACCTCCTGGAGGTGACACAGGAGGAGTGGCACAACGCCGTGGAGGGATGGCTCAACACACAGCGTTTCAATGTCCTTGTTCCGGAATCGGATTTTCAGAGAGCCCTGGAGATCTATAACGGCCTGCCGGCAAAAACGGCGGGTGTCGGACTGCCGAATCTCGCCTCCGTGTCGGAAGCGGATGTCCATCCAGGGTCATTGGCCGAGGTCGTCGAGGCACGGACCCCGGCCGCCCGCAGGTACGCCGCCTTCCTCATGGGTGACGTCATACGCACGGATATCCTCAACCTGAAGCGATTTGATCGCTCCATAACGACGGAATGCATGCGCTATTCCTCCCACACGGCGACACGAATCCGCAAGGAGGTCTTTGAGCGCTGGTACATCGGAAAGGAGGCGCGGGAGCGCCGCCTGCAGGCCGTCCGCGATGAAATCGAACGCGGCGGGCTCGGTGTGGAGTCACTCCTGAAGGCCAAGCGCTCCATCCAGGAGCGGATCGACGTTCTGTCTCGCGTGCTGCGACAGATCCCTACTATTGTTGAGCTTGCCTCCGCGGAAGCGCGTTTTGAGTCCGCCCGCGTTCAGTACGAGGAGGTGGAACGCCAGATCGCATCCATCGATACAAGCTCGTTCGAAGCCTTGAAGATACAAATAGCCGGATTGGCCGACAGCATACGCGCATGCGAGCTGGAGATCGGCAAGCTTCAGGGACGTATCGGGTCCGCGCGGGAAAGGGAGACGTCACTTGGCGTCAGGGTGGAGGGTGAGGAGACGGAGCGAGGAAGACGCGAAGCCGCGCTTGCGGGATTCGTCGGCGAATACATCGACAAGGAGGCTGAGCTCGCCGCCTATTTTGACGAGCGCATGAAGAGCGAGCGCCGACAGACAGGCGGAAGCGTCGACTTCGCGGATATGATCCGCCGCTACGAATCATCCAACACGGGTCTTGCCACACGGCTGGAGAAGGCCCGCACGGACCTCCGCCTGTCAAAACAGCGCTACAATCACGATTGGAACGAGGTCCTGGTGCAGGAGGACGACGAATCGCGCGAACACCGCGAACGACTTGTCCGCTACCGGGAAACCGAGCTTCCCGAGTACCGGGACCGCATCAGCCGTGCGCGGGTGGAAGCGGAGCGCCAGTTTCGCGAGCACTTTGTCTCACGCCTGAACGAGTACCTCGTGGATGCGGAGGAGAGCTTTCGGGAGATCAACCACATCCTGGAAACCATCCGCTTCGGCAAGGATCAATATCACTTCTCCATCACCCGCAATCCCGAAAAGCAGAAGCTCCTGTCCGCCATTTCATCCGCGGCTGAGATCAGTGAGCTGGACGGCACACTTTTTGCCTCCCTGAAGAGCGACGATGAGCGGGAGAGCATCGAACGGCTCTTCCAGAACGTGCTTGACCACGAGCTGGACGACCCCGCCGTGCGCGAGATCTGCGATTACCGACAGTATTTCCTCTATGACATCCGCATCCGCCATACGGACGTCCTGGACGACAAGACCGGCAAGGCTCTCGAATCGTACCTCTCCCGGGTCCTGCGAGAGAAATCCGGCGGAGAGACCCAGACACCGTACTACGTCGCCATTGCGGCGAGCTTCTTTCGCTTCTACAAGGACTCACCCGACGCGATCCGCCTCGTGCTCTTTGACGAGGCATTCAACAAGATGGACGACGAGCGTATCGGCAACATGGTGGCTTTCTTCCGCAAGCTGGCAATGCAGGTGGTGACCGCCGTGCCGACGGAGAAAATCGAATCAATCGCCCCCTTTGTGGACCGGACAAATCTCGTGATACGACGCAACTACCAGGCATTCGTCCGCGACTACGCCATTCTCAACCAGACCGCGCCATGACGGAGCTCGCTCGCAGGATACTCACCGTCTTTGCGGAGTCCTACCCGACCAGCGCGTCCTACAAAGGCGGGCGGAAGCTGCGAAAGTCGGGATGGCACGAGCTGTTTCCCCGCATCAGGACGGACGTATCGGCAAAGAACGATTTCCTTGAAGCCGTGGAGGAGTTGGTGGACGCGGGGATTCTCACGGCGAAATGGAAGCGCTTCCGGGAAGGTGACGATCTGGAAGCCCTGTACCTTGAAGACCCGCAGTCTCTTTTCGCCGCATTGGGAATGCCATCACCCGAGTCCACAGCAGACGGCATGAGGCATGGTGCTTGACTCACCGAATGTGGAACGAGCCCGCGGCTGCGGGGAGTGGCGGAGTATCTGGCGCCTCGACTGGAAGCAGGGCATCCGGTTCCCGTGCGCGATGCCGCCGAGTTGGAAGACCTTGGCAGGCTCTTTCTGCTTTCGTCCGAAGAAACCGCATCAAGCCCCATCCGGGCTCTCAGCGTGAGGCTCTATGCGGACAGCAAACGCCTGGAGAGGCTCATTCCGATCGCGGATCGCCTCTGCCGCGCCATGGGAATTGAGCCGATCTCCGCGACGCTCGGGCTTGGACGATCCTATCCCGAAGTCGGCTTCGCCCTATGGGGTCGCATCTCCCTGGTCGGACGCGCCAGCCCCTGGACGTGCGCGGGAGAGATCATCACGCTTCCCGCTGCAACCCTCTCCCGCATTGATACGCTGGAGATTCACCCGAGGAATACAACGCCGGGACCCGCGGTCATCCTTTCGGTGGAGAACAAAGAGACGTTTCATGTGCTGGCGGAGCGACTGCCTTCTGCATTGCCGCCGGGAATCGCGGGCATGATCTACTCTGCAGGGCATCCGAATGACGCGGTCAAGATGCTCCTGCGCCTCTGCGTGAAGGCCGGCGCCCGCATCTTCCACTACGGCGACCTGGATCCGGACGGGATCCTGATCGCGCAGGAGATTGCCTCAATTCTTGCCGTGCCCGTGGTGCCCTGGAACATGAGCGTCGAGCTTCATCGACAGTACGCCGCGTACGGCTATGCACTCGACAGCACGCAGACAGCGCGGCTTTCGCTCCTGGCCGATACCGCACCTCAGGAGCTTCGCGAGCTTGCGAGCGAGATCGTCCGGACCGGCATCGGGGTGGAACAGGAGATCATCGATCTGGGGGCTGGCGTAGAGGGAATCGAGTGATCGGTTCAATGGCGGCTTCGATGAACGGCCGGGCATCGCCGGGATCAGTGCGCTCTCCTGAGGCCCCGCGCGCCACCCTGCTGGGGGTCGCGCAACGGGGCAAAAGCTTGTTGACGGACCATTAATCACATGGTAGCTTCCATGTATGAAGACCATAACCATAAATGTAAGTGAGCCGGTTTATCGCGACTTCCGCGAGTATGCCCGACAGCATGACCGCGCGGCCTCTGAGATCATCCGGGAAGCAATGGAGGATTTCAGATCCCGCAAGATTCGTCAGCCAACCAGCTTGAAGGACATCCGCCCGGTCTCGGTAGGAAAGGTGCTGCAGCCATTCAAGGGATCCGAGGACTTGCTGGAGGAACTTTCTCGTGGTCAAAGCGATTGACACCACATTCCTGATTCAGCTCGAGGTCCGCGAAAGCGAAGGGCATGAAAAGGCGCATCTATTCCTGCAGCAACGCCTGCTCGGCGACGGGCATCAACTGGGTCTTGTGCCTCAGGTGCTCGAGGAGTTCATCCACGTGTGCACGGATCCACGCAGGTTCGAGCGGCCGCTTTCCATGACGGAAGCCCTCGACAAGGCGGACTTTTGGTGGCGGGCATCCGAGGTTCAGCAGGTGCTTCCCTCAGCGGAGGCTGTCGCCCTCTTCCTTGAGTGGATGAAAGGGCTTCGGCTGGGCCGACGACGTATTCACGACACCCTTCTTGCGGCCACCTGCGTCACCACCGGCATCAAGGAGATCGTGACCAGCGACAAAGATGGATTTCAGGTCTTCGCGGACCTGACGCTTTCCGACCCTTTGGACTGGCGGGACTGAAAGCAGATTTTCGGATTTTGGGCATAAAAAAAGCCTGGCAACGACCTACTCTCCCACCGTCAAGCGGCAGTACCATCGGCGCGGCAGGGCTTAACTTCCGTGTTCGGGATGGGAACGGGTGGAACCCCTGCGCCATAGTCACCAGGCAATATAGACACGAGGGAAATTGTCGCGCCCAGCAGGGGCCGCGGCTCAGGGGAAGAAGTGAAAGAATCAGAGCGCATTAGCGGTGCGTCGCTCCCGCCCGAGCACGGTATTCCGTGCGGGGGCTGCCGCGCCTCGCCGTTCCACGCTACCGTTGGGCGGTAGTGTGGGGGAAAATATGGTCAAGCCTCACGGTAAATTAGTACTGGTCAGCTGAATGCGTTACCGCACGTATACTTCCAGCCTATCGACCTGGTTCTCTCCCAGGTACCTTCAGGGGGATTAAATCCCCAGGGTTGCCTCATCTTGAGGCGGGTTTCCCACTTAGATGCTTTCAGCGGTTATCCCTTCCGAACTTGGCTACCCAGCGCCTACCCTTGGCAGGATAACTGGCACACCAGAGGTTCGTCCATTCCGGTCCTCTCGTACTAGGAACAGCTCCTCTCAAGCAACCAACGCCCATGGCAGATAGGGACCGAACTGTCTCGCGACGTTCTGAACCCAGCTCACGTACCGCTTTAATTGGCGAACAGCCAAACCCTTGGGACCTGCTCCAGCCCCAGGATGCGATGAGCCGACATCGAGGTGCCAAACCTTGCCGTCGATGTGAACTCTTGGGCAAGATCAGCCTGTTATCCCCGGAGTACCTTTTATCCGTTAAGTGACGGCGCTTCCACTCACCACCGCCAGATCACTAAGACCCGCTTTCGCGCCTGCTCGACATGTACGTCTCACAGTCAGGCTCCCTTATGCCTTTACACTCGTACGCTGATTTCCAACCAGCGTGAGGAAACCTTCGCGCACCTCCGTTACCTTTTAGGAGGCGACCGCCCCAGTCAAACCGCCCGCCTGACACTGTCCACCACCGGGTTTCACCAGTGGAGTTAGAAACCTAATCTATCAAGGGTGGTATTTCACCAACGGCTCCGGCGAAGCTGACGCCCCGCCCTCACAGCCTCCCACCTATCCTACACATGAGAAATCAAGTCCCCATGCCAGGTTACAGTAAAGGTTCACAGGGTCTTTCCGTCTAACCATGGGTAATCGGCACCTTCCCCGATACTACAATTTCACCGAGCTCCACATCGAGACAGCGCCCAACTCGTTACACCTTTCGTGCAGGTCGGAACTTACCCGACAAGGAATTTCGCTACCTTAGGACCGTTATAGTTACGGCCGCCGTTTACTGGGGCTTCAATTCAGAGCTTCGCCTTGCGGCTAACCCCTCCTCTTAACCTTCCAGCACCGGGCAGGTGTCAGTCCCTATACATCTCTTTGGAGATTCGCAGAGACCTGTGTTTTTGTTAAACAGTCGTTTGGGCCCTTTCACTGCAACCCCCTCGAAGCACTTGCGTACCCCTTGAGGGCGACACTTCTCCCGAAGTTACGTGTCTAGATTGCCGAGTTCCTTGATGCGGAATCACTCGAGCGCCTGAGAATATTCTTCTCGCCCACCTGTGTCGGTTTCCAGTACGGTCCCCAACGATCACACCTTAGAGATTGTTTTTCAGCGCCTTGACGCCACCCGCTTCGCCTCGCTCCCGCTACGCTCGCCTTAGAAGCCTTACCTCAGGCGACGGATTTCCCTGTCGCCCTCAACGGCTCGCTCCTTGGACGGGAACTACCATTCTCCCGCCGGGTATTGCCTCACGCGTCATCCCCTCGAAATCGTCAGAGGTACGGGAATATGAACCCGTTTCCCATCGACTACGCCTTTCGGCCTCGCCTTAGGGGCCGACTAACCCTGGGCAGATTACCTTTACCCAGGAAACCTTAGGCTTTCGGCGGACAGGTTTTTCACCTGTCTTTTCGTTACTCATACCGGCATCCTCCCTTCCGCCACCTCCAGCGCCGCTCACGCCTGCGCCTTCTTCGGCATACGGAATGCTCCCCTACCCCTCACTCTCTTGCGGGTGTGAAGCCGTGGCTTCGGTTTCGAGCTTAAGCCTCGGTGTATTATCAGCGCACGACGACTCGACCAGTGAGCTGTTACGCACTCTTTCAAGGCATGGCTGCTTCTAAGCCAACCTCCTGGCTGTCTGGGCCGTCGCACTTCCTTTTCCACTTAGCTCGACTTCTGAGACCTTAGCCAACGGTCTGGGCTGTTCCCCTCTCGACCACGAACTTTATCGCCCGCAGTCTCACTCCCGTGCATCATTGAGCGGCATTCGGAGTTTGGTTGGGTTTGGTAGCCCGTAAAGACCCCTAGTCCATCCAGTGCTCTACCTCCGCTCAACTAACACGAGGCTAACCCTAAAGCTATTTCGGGGAGTACCAGCTATCTCTGAGTTTGTTTAGCCTTTCACTCCTATCCACAGCTCATCAGTGCCCTTTTCAACGGACTACCGTTCGGCCCTCCACGCTGTGTTACCAGCGCTTCAGCCTGGCCATGGATAGATCACTCAGCTTCGGGTCTACTACATGCAACTGAATCGCCCATTTCAGACTCGGTTTCCCTGCGGCTCCGGCATTTCAATGCCTTAACCTCGCTGCACATAGTAACTCGCCGGTTCATTATGCAATAGGCACACCATGAGAGGTGATTGCTCACCCCCTCTGATCGCTTGTAGGTTCACGGTTTCAGATTCTCTTTCACTCCCCTCTCGGGGTCCTTTTCACCTTTCCCTCACGGTACTTCTGCACTATCGGTAGCTACTTGCGTATTTAGCCTTGGAAGGTGGTCCTCCCAGATTCCCGCAGGGTTTCTCGAGCCCCACGGTACTCAGGTACCTATCCCACGAAGCCTCTTCCATTTCGCCTACGGGACTTTCACCCCCTCTGGTCACCCTTCCCAGTGATGTTCGGCTATGAAAAAGGTTTTTGACTTCGCGGCCTCACGTGAATGAGACCCAGAAAGGCCCTGCAACCCCAGCCACACAACGGTTCACGCCTATCACGTGTGTCTGGTTTAGGCTCTTCCCCGTTCGCTCGCCGCTACTTGGGGAATCACGTTTGTTTTCTTTTCCTCCAGGTACTGAGATGGTTCAGTTCCCTGGGTCTCCCTTCCATGCGCTATGTATTCACTCATGGATGGCGCGTCGTCTAACGCGTCGGGTTACCCCATTCGGCCATCCGCGGATCTCGGGATGTGTGCTCCTCCCCGCGGCTTCTCGCAGCTTACCACGGCCTTCTTCGTACAGTAGCTCCTAGGCATCCACCATGAACCCTTTCTCGCTTGACCATATTTTCCCTTTCAACCGCGGGTGCCACGCTCAGGACTGTCACGGGGTAATCCGTGACATTCATGCCCCACGGTCGCTCGCGCTCCGTCCTTCCGGTGCCAATGGACTGGCAGTTGCGCTTCTCTTCACTTCCACCACTTGCAACGCGCCTTCGTATTCCCGCGCGCTTCAAGCGGCTTTTCCCCTTCCCTCGAGTTGTCAAAGACCATCACCGCCACGGTATTCCGTGACATTTGCGACCACGGTGGCCACCGCATTCGGTGACACGTCACGGTGCCCCACGGCACGTGCTGCCGCGACGCTCCATGCCATTACTGCCACCATGTCGGCGGCAAGAACAATCGTAGTATTCTACGAAACACCGCCGCGACTGTTCGCGGCTTTCGTCTACTGGAGGTATGGGGACTTGAACCCCAGACCTATGGCTTGCAAAGCCACCGCTCTAGCCACTGAGCTATACCCCCGTGGCCACGATCCTCGCACGGTACCCCGTGCGGTTTCGTGGCATTCAGGTTCTACAGCGGCCTCCCGCACGGAACCGAACGGTCACCGCTGACCGCGCTTACCGGCCACTCCTGGTGGCATTCCACCGGCCACTCCTGGTGGCATTCCACCGGCCACTCCTGGTGGCATTCCACCGGCCACTCCTGGTGGCATTCCACCGGCCACTCCTGGTGGCATTCCACCGGCCACTCCTGGTGGCATTCCATGCGCGTGCGTAGACGGAATATACAGAAAGGGAGAGGAGTTGGAGAGAGAGCGAGCTATCTGCACCTCACTCTCGCCGTCCTTCGCGCCCCCTTCGGGGTCGCTGGGCCGGCTGCCGCTCGGTGCAGTTTGTCGTGCGCCGAAGCGCACGACAGTTCTCTTAGAAAGGAGGTGATCCAGCCGCACCTTCCGGTACGGCTACCTTGTTACGACTTCACCCCCCTCACCAGGCATACCTTCGGCAGCGCCCCCCTTGCGGTTAGGCAACTGACTTCGGGTACCCCCAACTCGGGTGGTGTGACGGGCGGTGTGTACAAGGCCCGGGAACGTATTCACCGCGCCATGCTGATGCGCGATTACTAGCGATTCCAACTTCATGGAGTCGGGTTTCAGACTCCAATCCGCACTGAGACAGGCTTTCTGCGATTTGCTTCACGTCGCCGTTTCGCTTCGCTTTGTACCTGCCATTGTAGCACGTGTGTAGCCCAGGACATAAGGGCCATGATGACTTGACGTCATCCCCACCTTCCTCCGGTTTGTCACCGGCAGTTCCGTCCGAGTGCTCAGCTTAACCTGTTTGCAACAGACGGTAAGGGTTGCGCTCGTTGCGGGACTTAACCCAACATCTCACGACACGAGCTGACGACAGCCATGCAGCACCTGTGTGCGCGCTCCTTGCGGAGCTGCCCACTCTCGTGAACATTCACGCACATGTCAAGCCCTGGTAAGGTTCCTCGTGTACCATCGAATTAAACCACATGCTCCACCGCTTGTGCGGGCCCCCGTCAATTCCTTTGAGTTTCACCCTTGCGAGCATACTCCCCAGGCGGTGCACTTAACACGTTAACTACGGCACAGAACACGTACGTGCCCCACGCCTAGTGCACATCGTTTACAGCGTGGACTACCAGGGTATCTAATCCTGTTTGCTCCCCACGCTTTCGCGCCTCAGCGTCAGTCCTCTGATAGAAGCTCGCCTTCGCCACCGGTGTTCTTCCAGATATCTACAGATTTCACCCCTACACCTGGAATTCCAGCTTCCCCTCAAGAACTCAAGCCCACCAGTTTCCAGCGCATATGCAGGGTTGAGCCCTGCGATTTCACACCAGACTTGATGAGCCGCCTACACGCCCTTTACGCCCAATAAATCCGAACAACGCTTGCCCCATACGTATTACCGCGGCTGCTGGCACGTAATTAGCCGGGGCTTATTCGTCGGCTAACGTCATCAGAAGGGCTTTCCACTCCCTCCCTTATTCTTCACCGACAAAAGGATTTTACAACCTTACGGCCTTCATCATCCACGCGGCGTCGCTCCGTCAGGGTTTCCCCCATTGCGGAAGATTCTTAGCTGCTGCCTCCCGTAGGAGTCTGGACCGTGTCTCAGTTCCAGTGTGGCCGTACACCCTCTCAGGCCGGCTATCCATCGTCGTCTTGGTGGGCCGTTACCCCGCCAACTAACTAATGGACCGCAGGCTCATCCCCAGACGGTGCAATTGCACCTTTCACCTCAAGGCTTTACCCTCAAGGCCTCATGCGGTATTACCCCGTGTTTCCACGGGCTATCCCCCATCCAGAGGTAGATCACCTACGTGTTACTCACCCGTTCGCCACTCTAGGGCTGGTATTGCTACCCGCCTTGCCGTCCGACTTGCATGCTTAAAACGCGCCGCCAGCGTTCGTTCTGAGCCAGGATCAAACTCTCCATGATATAGAACCTGACCTTGCGGCCAGGTTTTATACTTCGTTACCGCGCCTCCACAGCCTCGCTGACTTTGCGACTGCTTACGGCGCGTTTCGCCTTCCCACGGTTACCCATGGGCCGACGGACCCGCTCTTCTCTTTCTCCCCTTCCCTTTGCTGTCAAGGATCATTCCCTCTAAGGTTCACCCCAGAGGTCGCTTAAAAGGCCCTCGCGAACCCTTCATGCATTTTGCCCCAGAGACGGCACTTTCCCCCAACCTTTTTGATCAGAGGTTAGCACTTCACTTGCGGCAATTGAGAATATAGCCGCTTGCAATCACCAGTGTCAACTAGTTTTCCTGAAATTTCTTGCGAAATAGTAGCCGTAATCGGCCAGCGACCAGAGCGCAACGGCCGCCGCCACCACGAAAAGCCAGAATGCCACCTCCGCGGAAGGCCCCGCGCCTCCGGCGGGCCAGCCAAGCTTGTTCATGGAAAAGGCCAGAAGACCGCCGATTCCCGCAAAGGCATATACCCAGGCTTTCAGTTTCCCGCTCGTCCGCGCCGGCATGAGCACCCTGGCATGTGACATCATCACCCTGATGTATGCCACCGCGACGTCCCGATAGACCAGGATCAGGAAAATCCAGAGCGGGACAAGCCCGGAACCGACAAAAGCAAGGAAGTAAGTCAGCCTGCTGATGGAATCGGCAAAGGGATCCAGGACCTTTCCCAGCTCGCTCTCCTGGCCCAATTTACGCGCGAAGTAGCCGTCCAGGAGATCTGAAATCTCGATGAGGCCGAATACGACCCAGACCCCGATGAGCAGGAAAGGCGAGCCTTTGTCGGCAAGCTGGTAGAGCAGAAAGAATGCGGGGGCCAGAACGATTCTTCCCACGGTCAGCATCATCGGGAGGGTCATGCGAGCATAGTAGTGTTCCCGCAAGGTTCGTCAATCGGGGATGCATCGATGGGCGGGAGGCGCGCCCACCGGACAACCCGCCTTGACAGCGGGATGAAGGCACCATAGATTCGCCGTGATGCCCGCGGACAAGTCACTCACCAGAAGCATTGCCCTCCACGGCGTGCTCTTTTTTCTCGGCCAGACCGCGGTGCTTCTGGCGGTCACGATCGGCTATCGCATGGGGTGGCAGCGATTCGGGCTGTTCATGATCATCTCCGCCGCCTACCACGCGGGCCTCACCGTTCTCCTGGTGGTGCGCCGGGCGGATTTTCGCGTGGAAGGGGCCGACGCTCCGCTCCCGCGCGTGAATCTCTCCAATACGCTGACGTTCGGCAGGCTCAGCTCCATACCGACCATCACGTACCTGATCGTCAAGGCATCCACCTATTCCATCCTGCCCGTCATCCTGCCGTTCATCTGCATCGTGTTCGCAACGGATTTCGCCGACGGCATGGTGGCGCGCCGGCGCAAGGAGATCACGTTCGTCGGCCGGTACATGGATTCCTCCAGCGACTATCTCATGATCGTCGCGGTCTCCATCGTCCTGTTCTCCTACGCGCTCATCCCGCTGTGGTTTTTCCTGCTCGTCATGGGCAGGCTCGTGTTGTTCGCCCTCGGCATGATCTGGCTCACCCTCCGCGAGGGCAAGGCCAATCCACTGGCCACGTTCATCGGCAAGATGTCGATATTCTCGCTCATGGTGCTGTACGCGATGGAGATCGCGCACCTCTTCGACGTTCCCTGGATCGGCGACGAGCGGGTCGTGACCGTCGTCGAATACCTTGTCGCGGTCATCGTCGCGGTGTCCGTCGTCGACAAGGCGATCTTCCTCGCGCGGCGATTCGCCGAGGTCCCCCGGAGAAGGCGGGCCCGCCACGCGGGCACGTCAGCCTGATTTCGCGACGATCTGCACCCCGCCGTCGTTCTGCACCATGATCCCGAACGAGTCGAACTCCTGCGCCCTCTTCAACGTCATTTCCACCTGCACGGCTTTCACGCCGGGGATGCGCGTCTCGTTGCGCTCGAACAGGGACCAGAGCCGCTCGGAGATGCCCAGGGGATGGGCAAAGCGGAAATCGGTGTCCTGCTGGCGATAGGCATCGTTGAAGGACGTCATGCCCTCGAATCGGTACCACGTGCGGGCGCCGAGAAAGACGAACAGATCGCTGAAGATGACCACCTTGACGATCGGCGCGAAATACGTGCCGTTCATCGTCAGGAGCACCGGCGCGTCGCCCTTGGGCACGAGCTCCAAGTGCATGGAGGAAGCGGTGGAAGAAAGCACCTTCACCTCGGCGATTTCCGTTTCACCCGTGAAGGCGCGGATGCTCTGGAGGAAAAGACCGAAGGAGAGGACCGCTGCCAGGAGGAGCACGACGATCGGGATGCCGAGCGATTTCTTGAATCGCAGGGCGGCGAAGGCGATGACGGCGGCAATGAGCGCGGCCCAGAGCATGCGCGGATCGCGAATCTTGCCGGCGCCGGGAATGAAGACCGCCAGGAGCCCGAGGATCACGGCGATCGAAAGATAGATGCACGCGCCGACCCATTTCCACGTCCGTGCCCTGTCGGTGTCCGGCTTGTGGCGGACGCGCATCGAGGCGCGACTGGCCGCTGCACCGACGAAAAGACCTGCACACACGACCCAGACGAGCGGGCTGGACATCAGCGGATCGATCACCGGCACTCCACTCATTTTTCTCCTCCCGGGGCGCGGCCCGCGCGCCGGACCGCGCAAATGTCACGGCGTACCGTGACCGCCAGAATGTCACGGCGTACCGTGACCGCCGTCAGTAGCGGTACGCGCTCCCGCCGATGAACTCCCGCAGCAGGGAACGCGCGGGCACGATGCCCTCGTCTTGCACGGCGGGTATCTGGTCGAAAAGCGTCCGCACGCGCACGGCGCGCTCGTATGCATCCTGCCTGTCGGCCACCCCCGCGCACTCCTCGATCACGGGAGCGAGATGCTTCTCCACCCTCGCCTTCATGATCGGAAGCTCGTAGGGCAGAAAGCTGTTGACGATGACATGCGCGTGGCGCAGCTCCGGCACGATGTAACGCAGCTCCGCCCGGCGCACGAGGTGCCAATGCCTGATCGTGGACCGGGGAGCATAGTTGCGGAACTGCATGTCGCGCACGATCCGGCGGAGCATGCGGATGTCCGCCCAGCGTATGTAGCGGCCGTCGGCGCCCTTGATCTGGGACAGCGTCTCGATGTACAGGCGGAACTTCATCTCTTCCGGGATGTTGCGCGTCATGTCGGGAAAGAGGCCGTGCAGCGAATCGATGAGGATGACCGTGTTCTTTCCGATGGAAAGCTCATCGGTTTCCGGCTCCCGCTTTCCCGTCTTGAAGTCATAGCGGGGAATCTGCACGCTCCTGCCGTCGATCAGCTTCTGCAGATGCTCGCTCAGGAGGGAGAGGTCGAGGGCCTGGGGGGTCTCGAAGTCGTAGTCGTCCTCGCCGACCCGGGGATGCATCTCCAGGTCGAAGAAGTAGTTGTCCACCGCAATGGAGGCCGTCGGGATGCCTTCCGTGGCAAGGCGCTCGCGGACCTTCAGGGTGGTGGTCGACTTTCCCGACGATGAAGGCCCGGCCACGATCACGACGCGCAGCTCGTCGCGGCGGGAAAGAATCTTCTCTACTGCCGCTTCCATCTCCCGCTCGTAAAATGCGTCCGATGCTTCAACAAGGTCCGCGAGCTTTCCGATTGCGACCTGATTGGCCAGCTGCTCGAGCGTCACGCAGCCATGGTCCGTCGCCCAGGAGAGAGCCTCCCAGAGCTTGCGGTACGGGATATTCTCCTCCGAGTACGTGAGGCTCTCCCTGCCCGCGCGCTTCAGGGCATGCTCGTAGCGGTAGACGATGTAGGCTTTTGCGACGCGCGCGTGGCCGCGCTCGATCAGCGCCTTCTCCACCAGGTCCTGGATCTCCTCCACCGTGGGCCAGGAGGCGCGCCGCTGGCGCGCGGAGAGCAGGGCGATGACTTCATCGGTCACCCGCTCGGCTTCCTCGCTGTCCCTCCCGCCGCAGGCGACGGCCGCGCGGAAAACGGCGGAGGAGATCTTGTCCCGGCGGAAGGGCACCGCGCGGCCGTCCCGCTTGATGATCATGTCGCTCACGGCGTCCTCCGCGCCTCCGGGCTCAATCCAGCGTCCGCGGCCGAACCTCCGTTTCGATCTGGGAAAGGAAATCGGCAAGGGGAATGAGGTTCTTCTGCTCCCCCGCGCGCGTGCGCACGGACACGCTGCGGCCGTTCTGCTCCTTCTCACCGAGGATCAGCATGAAGGGCACCTTCTGGTTCTGGGCGTTGCGGATCTTCGCATTCATGCGGTCGTCGCCGCTGTCGATCTGCGCGCGCACGCCGCGCCCCCGCAGCGCCTTCACCACCTCTTCGGCATAGCCGACGAAGGCCGGCGCAACGGGTATCGCCACCGCCTGCACGGGTGCAAGCCACGCGGGGAAGGCGCCGCCGTAATGCTCCACGAGCACGCCGAAGAATCTCTCCATCGAGCCCAGGAGCGCGCGATGCACCATGAACGGCCTTTTTTGCGTGTTGTCGGAGGCGACATAGGTGATGCCGAAACGCTCGGGCTCGTTCCAGTCGAACTGTATCGTCGTCATCTGCCATTCCCGGCCGAGGGCGTCCTTGATCTTCAGGTCGATCTTTGGGCCGTAGAATGCCCCTCCACCCTCGTCCATCACGACGTCCAGCTTTTCCGTCTCTGCCGCGCGCCGCAGCGACGCGATGGCCTTCTCCCATGTCGCGTCGTCGCCGATGCCGCCGGCGGGCTTCGTGGCGAGGTACGCCTTGATGTCCGTGAATCCGAATGCCTTCCAGATCTTCAGGGAGAAGCGCAGCACCTCGAGGATCTCGTCGTCGATCTGCTCGGGCGTGCAGATAATATGCGCATCGTCCTGCGTGAAGCCGCGCACGCGCAGGAGGCCGTGGAGGACGCCGGACTTTTCGTAGCGATACACGGTGCCCAGCTCCGCCCAGCGCAGGGGCAGGTCCCGGTAGGAGCGCTGCTGGTTCTTGTAGATCATGAGGTGGAAGGGGCAGTTCATCGGCTTGAGGTAGTAATCCACGTCGTCGATGGACAGGGGCGCGTACATGTTCTGCTTGTAGAAGCCGAGGTGGCCGGAGGTCTCCCACAGCCACCCCTTGCCGATGTGCGGGGTGTAGAGAAGCTCGTAGCCGTTCTTCAAATGCTCGGAGCGCCAGAAGTCCTCGATGGCAAGGCGCACGCGGGCGCCCTTGGGGTGCCAGTAGATGAGCCCGGCGCCGGCTTCCTCGTGGATGGAATACAGGTCGAGCTCCCTGCCCAGCCTGCGGTGGTCGCGCTTCTCGATCTCCTCCAGCTTTTTCAGGTGCGCGTCGAGCTCGGCGCGGGACTGCCAGGCGGTTCCATAGATGCGCTGGAGCATCTTGTTCTTTTCATCGCCGCGCCAGTATGCCCCCGCAATGGAGGTGAGCTTGAAGGCATCGGGCTTCAAGGCGCTCGTGTCGGCGACATGGGGGCCGCGGCAAAGATCGGTGAAGGTGTCCTGCGTGTACGTGGAGATTTGCTCGCCTTCGGGAAAGTCTGCAATCAGCTCCAGCTTGTATGGCTGGTCCTTGAACAGGTGCTGCGCAGCCTCCCTGCTCACCACGGCGCGCGAGAAGGCGTGGTTGCCGGCGACGATGTCGCGCATGCGCTTTTCGATCTCCGCAAGGTCCTCGCTCGTCACGGCGCGCGGGAGATCGAAATCGTAGTAGAAGCCGTCGTCGATGGCGGGCCCGATAGCAAGCTTCGCGCCCGGAAACATCTGCACCACGGCTTCCGCCATGACGTGAGAAAAGGAATGTCGGATCGCGTAGAGCGCGTCCTTCCGCGGATCGTCCATCACGGGCCTCCCCCGCCATGCCCGCCGCGGGAATACGCGGAAGGCTGGCATCAGTCGCTCCAGATGACAAAGCCCCTTTCGGCTGGGCTCGTCCTCATCGTTGCCGCGGGCAAACTGCCCCGGCGCCAAGGACGAAAAGCCGACAGGGGCTTTCCGCGGTTCCACCTTGTTTCACGCCCGCCCCGACCGATTGCCACGGAGGACCGTGGCCGGGGGACGCGCGCGCTCTCTCTGCCCACTGACGGGGGACGACCGGCAGGCTCTTACTCGACCGCGCGAGCGATCTTTGGAGCCGCAGCTCGGGAGGGGTTTTCAGCGGGTGTCGTCCAGGCGCCTTGCAGCTCCCGCGCGCGACCGCGCGCTTCGGGCGCCCTCTCTCAGGCCGACTGTGGTGCGTGTCCGCCATGCGGTTCCCGGACCGGCCGCCTACTCGTCTCCGTCACAGCTTTGCCCGGAGTATCCGGAAAATCCGCCGCCGATGTCAAGTGGCCGCCGAATGCCATGGCGTACCCTGGCCGCCGAATGCCATGGCGTACGAATGCCACGGAGTACCGTGGCCGGCGTGGCCGCGTTGACACCTCCCCGGGCCGGCACTACACTCACCCTTCGATGAAACGCATCGACATCTACACGATCGACATCGGCGGCGGCCATATCGCCCCCGCCCAGGCGCTGAAACAGCAATTCGACATCATGGGATACGAGGACCTCGAGGTGCGCGTCGTGAACCTCGGCATCGTCCTGCCGGCCACGTTCATGCGCTTCATCTACAAGCTCTACTGGGACAAGGCGCTGCGCTACCCGCCCCTCATCAACGCATTCTACCGCGGGGCGGACAACCCGTTCATCATGAAGATCGTCGACCGTCTCCTGAGCATCCCAATCCTGCCGCGTTTCGTGCGATACCTGGAAAAGGAAAAGCCCGACCTGATCGTATCCACCTATTTCACCTTCACGCACTTCGTCGAGTTTCTCAAGCGCGTCGGGCAGATGGATGCCGTGGCGGTCGTGCTCAATCCCGAGCCATTCGATTCGCACTATATCTGGTTCTCCCAGGCCTTCGAATGGAGCATGGTCTTCTCCCACAAGTCCTACGAGGAGATCATCGCCAAGGGCCTTCCCGCGGCAAAGGTCCGCGAGTTCCACTTTCCGATCAAGCCGAGCTATACCAGGCGGACGGAATCGAAGGCGGTCCTGCGGCGCCGCATCGGGGTCGCGCCGAAGCCATTCACGGTGCTTTTCTTTTTCGGCGCCGAGGGCGTCGGCCCGGTCCGCAAGCATATCAACGCCATGGTCGAGAACGATCTTGCCGCCCAGGTCGTGGTGATCTGCGGCAAGAACGAGAAGCTGAAGGCGGAGCTGGACACGCTCGCCCGGGAGCTCACCGGGCCTCTCACACTCCACGTCCGCGGCTACGTGACGAATGTCTCCGAATACGTGGCCGCCGCGGACGTCGTGGTGGGCAAGTCGGGGCCCAACCAGGTCTTCGAGACGCTGCTGCAGAACAGGCCCCTTATCATCTCCAGCTACCTTGCGAATGAGAGGGAAACCTCGACGTGGGTCGTCGAGAACAAGGTGGGCTGGCTCACCCGCACGCCGACGCACCTCACCGCGCTGCTGGCCCGGCTGGCATCGCACCCGTCGGTGATCAAGGAATACCAGGCGAACATCCGTGCGCTGAAGCTCCGTTCAGGGGCACCGGAGAATCTGCGAGTTCCTCTACGGCCTCGTGAGCCAGGATCGCGTGGTGAAGAAGAGGCCGATGGCGGATGCGATTCGACGGCTTCGGGAGGCCGTGCTCGCGGAGGGCGAGGCGTTGTCGCGCCGGTTCGATGCGTCCCAGGCTGAACGGCAGAAGCGCCGCGCAGATGCCCGCGTCACCGCCGGGAAGCGCCCGAATGTGCGCCACGCGGCAAAGCAACCGGCACCAAAAATCATCAAGCGGCCTTCCGCAGGCGCCGCCAAGCCCGCGGCCCGTCGCAAAGGTGGAAAGGCGCGCTGACGCGACGCGGTAATCCGCGTCATTCGACGCGACGCGGTAATCCGCGTCATTCGACGCGACGCGGTAATCCGCGTCTACTTCCAGTCCCGGATGCGCTTCTCCAACGATGCCGCGGTGATCCCGAGGTGCTCGGCGATCTTCTGGTACGGCCCTGATTCGCCGAACCGGTCGATGCCTACCACCAGCGTCGTGGTATCAAAGGGGCCCTTCCAGCCGAAGGAGACACCCGCCTCGAAAATGACGAGCTTCGCAGCGGGAGGAACGAGTGATGCGCGGAAATCGGCCGGCTGCTTGGCGAGCAGCTCGCGGGAGAGCACGGACACCACGCGCACCTTCATATCGGTCAGGGCAGCCGCGGCCTGCAGCGCCACGGAAACTTCGGAACCTGTCGCGACGATCACGACATCGGGCTTGCCGTCGCAGCTCTTCGCAATATAGGCGCCGCGCGCAATCGTCGTGCGCCAGTCGGGGTCCGCCTTGGGATACACGGCGATGCCCTGGCGCGTGAGTGCCAGCGCGCTCGGCCCGTCCGTCCGCCCCATCGCAATGCGCCACGCCATTTCCGTCTCTTCTGCATCACCCGGGCGCAGGAGCATGAGGTTGGGGATGGCACGGAGCGCCGCAAGGTGCTCCACGGGCTCGTGCGTCGGGCCGTCCTCGCCGACGAAGACCGAATCATGGGTGAGCACGTAGATCACGGGCAGCTTCGCGATGGCCGCGACCCGCACCGCCGGGCGCATGTAGTCGCTGAAAACCATGAACGTCGCGCAGAACGGCCGCAGCCCTCCGTGGTAGGCGATGCCATTGCAGACAGCCGCCATGCCGTGCTCGCGGATGCCGAAATGAAAATTGCGCCCGAGCGGATTGGCCTTGCTGAAATCGCCCATGTCCTTGAGATTCGTACTATTCGACGGGGCGAGGTCGGCCGAGCCGCCGACCAGGTTCGGCACCACCTTTGCGATGGCGTTGAGCACCTGCCCGCCTGCAGCCCGGGTGGCAAGATTGTCCCCGAGCTTGAAGACCGGCATGGTGGCTTTGGAGAGGTCCGCCCCGCGGGCAAAGCAGAGATCCCATTCCTTCACCTTGTCGGGGTTTTCCGCACGCCAGGCGGCGAAGCTCTTCTTCCACTCATCGTAATGGGTCTTCCATTCCGGCTGCTTCGCCTTGAAATAGGCGGGGGCATCGGGGAAGACGTAGAACTGGCTTCCGTCGGGAACGCCGATGGCCTTTTTCGCGCCTGCGGCTTCCTCCGCCCCGAGGGGCTCGCCATGTGCCTTTGCCGTGCCGGCGCGCGTGGGGGCGCCCTTGCCGATCACGGATTGCAGGAGGATGAACGTCGGGCGATCCGCGGCGGCCTTCGCGGTCTGCACCATCCCCATGATGCCTTCCAGGTCGTACATGCTGCCGGACATTGTGCGCCAGCCGTAGCCCTCGTAGCGCTTCATGACGTTTTCGGAAAAGGCAAGATCGGTGGAGCCTTCGATCGTGATGCGGTTCGAATCGTAGAAGACGATGAGCTTTCCCAGGCCGAGGTGCCCGGCGAGCGACGATGCCTCGGAGGCCACTCCTTCCATCATATCGCCGTCGCTCGCCAGGACGTAGGTCCAGTGGTCGATGATGGCGCGCGTCGGCGTGTTGAAGCGCGCGGCGAGGATCCGCTCCGCGATGGCCATGCCCACCGCATTGGAGATGCCCTGTCCGAGCGGTCCACCCGTGGCTTCCACGCCGGGGGTCACGCCCCACTCGGGATGACCGGGCGTCCGCGAGCCAAGCTGGCGGAAACCCTTGATGTCGTCGAGGCTGAGGTCGTACCCCGAGAGGTGGAGGAGGGCATAGAGCAGCATGCAGCCGTGGCCCGCTGACAACACGAACCTGTCCCGATTGATCCAGCCCGGATCCTGCGGCCAATGATGGAGCAGCTCGCCGTAGACGAGCGCCCCGAGCTCCGCGCATCCCATGGGAAGACCGGGATGTCCCGATTTCGCCTTCTCCACCGCGTCGATCGCAAGCGATCTGACGCTGTTTGCAACCGCCGTCAAAGCCGCAGAGTTCATCTCGTCCTCCATGTAATTTCCGTTCGTTCTTCCGTGATGTCGATCAGGGCGTAGCGCCCGTTCTTGTAGGGGCCGACGTTGACGCAGGTCACCCCGCCGAGAGAATCCTCGCCCGCTGCTTCGTGGATATGCCCGCAGATGCAGAGATTCACCCGGCCGCTCCTGGCGGCATTCCGGGAGCCGCTCAACTCCGCGGCGGGCCGCGGAAGGGCGGCATTCCGAGGGCCGCTCAGCAGAAACTCCCGCACCGGTACGGAGCCCACGTGCATGCGGGTGAAGCTCTTGTCGATTTCCGTGGCGTGGGGTGGTGCGTGGGATACGAGAACCTTGCAGGGGGCGTCAGAAATCTGCGCCCATCCTTCCGCGAGACAGCGCGCGGCCTCTTCCGGCGGGAGCTCCCACGGCGTGCGGAATGGCGACGGGGTGCCGCCGCCCAGCCCCATGAAACCGACGCCGTCTATGACGACTCCCCGTGCGTGAATGTCGATTCCCTTGTCGCCGAGATAGCGACGTACGCCTTCCCGGTCCATATTCCCGCCGACGGCGACCATGCGAACGCCCGCGCCCACCAGGGGGCCAAGAACGGCCTCCGCCTCCGCGTAGTCGCCTAGATGGGTGATGTCCCCGACGATGACCACGACGTCCACCCCGGGATTCCGGGCCAGGACCGACTCCAGCCCCGCGGCCTCCCCATGAATGTCAGAAAGGCAGAGGAGCTTCATGTCCGTCTAGTGGTGCCGCCTTCGATGCTTCTTGTGCTTCCGGGAGCCGGTGTTCCCGGGGAAAGCCACGACGTTCGCCGGTGCCGATGCAGGCTGCGCGGCCGCCTCCGTGGCAAGCGCGCCGACGCCCGCGGCAGGCTCCGCGACGGGTTCCGTCGGAACGAATCCCTCGTCGGCTTCCTCCGCTTCCGCCTCTCCCTCGTCCGCCGATTCCGGCGCCCTTTCCACGGCGAGTGCCTTCTCCGTGGGCGCGATTCCGTACTTCGAAAGCTCGCTGGCCTTGCGCCTCTTGTCGCGGCTCTTC
Organism: uncultured Spirochaetota bacterium; assembly: GCA_963781885.1. GTDB lineage: Bacteria > Spirochaetota > Spirochaetia > SZUA-6 > Fen-1364 > Fen-1364. The sequence continues at coordinate 652,082 of CAWAHW010000004.1, forward strand.
GTCCACTCGATGACGATGAAGGCCGAGATGAATGTCGAGTAGGTTCCTTCCACGATACCGACGATCATGTTGATCGCGAAGTTCTTGATGGTCCCCGTGGTGAGGATGGCCAGCGCGATCACCGTGAGGAGCGTCGCCCCCGACGTGATGAATGTCCGGCTCAGCGTCTGCGTGACGCTCGTATCGAGGATCGTCCGCAGCGATTCACCGCGCATGAGGGAGTTGTTCTCCCGCGCGCGGTCGAAGTTGACGATGGTGTCATTGATCGAGTAGCCGAGTATCGTGAGGATGGCCGCGATGGTGCCGGCGTCGATTTCGATGCGGAACACCGCGTCGAAGGACAGCATGACCAGCGCGTCGTGCAGGATGCCGAGGACTGCCGCGGCGGCGTAGATCCACGGGTGGAACCTGAATGACATGTAGAGCAGGATGAGGGCGACCGCGATCAGGACCAGCCATATCGTCTGCGATGCCAGCGACTGTGCCATGCGCGGACCGACGAACTCGGTGCTCTTGATGATGACCTGGCCCGTTCCATATCGGCCTTCCAGGGCGGCCAGGAGCGCGTTCTGGGTATCCGTCTGGAAGGTCTGCTCCGAGGTCCCCGCCTGCACGGGGAATCGCGCGATGAACTCCTGGTTGGCAGGCACGCCGACCGCCTGGAGATTGTTCTCTCCCATGGTGGCAAGAAGGGCCCGGATGGCGGAGATGTCCGTCTCGACGCCGCGGCCGGCGCCCGGCGTCCTGTTGATCGTATACGGCGTTCCCGTGATCACCGCGGGGCGCGGGAGAGGAAGCAGCTCCGTCGGCGCGATGGTGGCATCGCCCTTCAGGACTACGCTTATTCCTTTTACCTGCTTCTGGATGGCGTCCGTGAGGTCTTTCACGGTGGCAAAGTTCTTGTAGACGAAGGGGAAACTGGTGACGTTCCCGTTCGTTGCATTGGTCACCTTGAAGATGATGTCGCCGGGGGAGGTGATGGCCTGCTCGCCCGCCGGGATCGATATCTCCACCTTGTCGGGACCGGTGTACAGGACCGTGAAGCTCGCGGGGGCGACCTGGAACTGGAACGCGATACCCGCCTTGAAATCGACGCCGAGATTGAGGCCGTGATTGATGATGTACCCGCTGATCCCGATGAGGATCAGGAGCGCCGAGAAGGCGAAGAAATAGTAGCGTGCACGTGAAAACCGTATGACTCGCTTCATGCGATCTTTCTCCAGGTGAGCCGGATCCGCTTCGTGTGGAGCACGTCGAGCTCGAAGTCGAAGATGAGCCGGGAGACGAACACCGCGGCGAACAGCGTGGCGACGTTGCCGATCAGGAGCGTCCAGGCGAAGCCCTGGATGCTGCCCTTGCCGAGCTGCGTCAGGACGAGGGCCGCGATGATGGTCGTCACGTTCGAGTCGAGGATTGCACTGAAGGCGCGTGAGAACCCGTGACTCACGATGGCCTGCGTCGTCTTGCCCAGCCGCGTCTCCTCCTTCATCCTCTCGAAGATCAGCACGTTCGCGTCCACGGCCATACCGATCGTGAGCACGAGACCCGCGATGGAGGCGAGGGTGAGCGTGAAGCCGAAGACGGAGAGCACGGCGACGTTGATGTAGAGATGGAGGAGCTGCGCGATCACCGCGTTGAGGCCCGCGCGCCGGTAGTAGAGGAGCATGAAGAGCATGACGAGGCCGATCCCGATGACACTCGCCTTGATGCCCTGCGTGATCGCGTCCTGCCCCAGCGACGCGCCGACTGCCTGCTGGCTGGTGATCTCCAGCGGCACCGGGAAGGAGCCCGTGCGCAACGTCAGCGCGAGATCGGTCGCCTCCGAGGCGCCGAATCCGTGCACGGCGACCGACGAGCGGATCGCGTCTTCGATCGTCGCCTGCGCCTTCACCTTGTTGTCCAGCGCGACGGCAAGGCGCTTGCCCTTGTTCGCGCTCGTGAGGTTGTAGAATGTCTCACCGCCCGCGTTCGTGAGCAGGAAGTTGACCTCGGGCTGTCCCGTGAGCGGATCCCGCACCACCTGGGCGCTCGTGATCTCCGCGCCGTTCAGCCCGACCTCTTCCTTCAGCACCGTGTAGCCTTTCAGCTCGTCCAGGCCGTAGGAGTCCTTCTGGAAGAAGCCGCGGAGCACGTCGCCCTTGGGGACGACGGCGAGCACCGCCTGGTCCTGCACGTCGCCCGCGGCGTCGATGAGCACGCCGGGATGCTGCGCTTCGTAGGCCTTCACGGCCGCCAGCCCGTCCTCGTCCACGATGTGGAAGGTGAGCGAGCCTTTGCCCTGGATGAACCGGCGCACGTTCTCGGGGTCCGAGGTACCGGGGATCTCGATGACGATCCGATCATCGCCCTGGGAGGTGATGGAGGGGTCGGTGAGGCCGAACTGGTCCACCTTGTTCCTCAAAACTTCCAGGGTCTGCGCCATCTTGTCCTTGCGGTCGGCGGCGCTGAGGCCCTTCTTGTTCACCTGCTCCCAGGTGGCATAATCCAGCTGCACGGTGACGTACATGCCGCCGCGCAGGTCGAGACCGAGCTGCATGGTCTGGTTCTTAAGGTTCTTCAGGGCGATGATCTTGTCGCGATACCAGCCCTCGGCGTCCGAGGTGATGTCATCCCGGCTGCTGTACGCCTGCAGGACGCTCTGGATCGTCCAGGTGGCAGGGACGGTCCGACCGGCGCTCTGGTAGCGCAGCTTCGCCTTGTCGATGAGGAAGGAGTACTCCGCGGGCAGGGGATCGTTCGCGTTCGTGGCGACAAGCTTCTCCAACTGGGAGACTGCCTGGGAAGCCTCCTCCTGCGCATAGACCTTGATCTGCGTCCGGGAGCTTTCCGCCATGTCCTTCTCGGCCTGTGGCGTCTGAAAATACCACTGGATGGAAGGCTGGACAAAATAGTAGCCCACCGCGAGCACCGCGATGACAATGAGGAACCGGTAGCGCTTTTTCATGAAAGCTGTTACTCCTTGAAATCTCCCGATCCCGGTTCTTCCTTGCGCTCGAGAACCTGGGAGACGGCGCTCTTGGAGAACTTGATCTTCACGTTCTCATCGACCTTGATGATGACGACGTCGTCCTTCACTGAGTCGACAAATCCATGCTCGCCGCCGATGGTGACCACGCGGTCCCCGCGGCGGATGCTCGACAGCATCTTCTTCGCGTCTTTCTGCTTGCGGTTCTGAGGCCGGATCACCAGGAAGTAGAAGACCACGATGATCAACCCGAAGGTGACCAGCATGGTGACCAGTTGCGTGCCGCCGCCGCCCGTGGCCCCGCCCGTTCCCGATGCTTCCGTTCCGCCCAGGAGCAGCGGGAGAAAACTAGATATGCCTGTCATATGGTATCCTTAAAGGATGAAGATGAATAACCGCGCAAACATACCATAAAGCCGGAGTGAGCGTCAACACGGCATGCACTGTACTCGGTGCGTTTTCTTTGCCATGCAAAGCCGCGCAGATGCGCATGCGGTGAAGCGCGGCGGGCACCCCCGCGGGTCAGCCGCGTTTGCGGGCACGGATCATCCTCGAAACGGCCCGCAGCCGCCGTGTGAACACCGCCTCCACGCGCGTGGAGGCATCCCGCACCTCGCGCATGCGCTCCACGAGGTACTCCAGGGCGGCCCCTGTCTTTTCCATGTCCGCGAGCGGCATGTCGGTGAGGTCGGCGTCGGTCGCGCCGAGATCGGGCCCGGCCAGGCGGAGGATATCGCCGATCTCGGCAAGGGTGTAGTTGAATGCCTGCAGGTCCTTGATGAAGGAGAGATGGGTCACGTCGCCGGGCCGGTAGAGACGGAAGCCCCCCTCGGTGCGGCGGTGGGGAGCGATCAGGCCCTTTTCCTCCCAGAACTTGATCGTGCGTACATTGATGCCGCTCCTCTCCGCGAGCTCTCCAATGGTGAGAAAATCGCTGCGGGAGACGTAGCGTCCCTTCTCGTCCTTGACGGGCAGCCCGACGCTCCGCTTGATCTTCTGGATTTCCGGGAGGGCATAACCAAGGGAGGAGAACTTGCGGATCAGCTCCCCTTCCTCCACGGCGGATTCAGGGAACACGTCGGTCGCCCCCGGCAGCGGGGCGATCAGGTCATTGTCGGTCCATTCCTCCAGCTCCCGCGGGGTGATCCTGAGACGCTGGAGCAGCTCGTCACGGGTCAGCTCCACGAGACCCCCGTCAGACGACCGTGATTTTCTTCACTCCCTCGGGAACGACGGAGACACCGAAGATCCTCTTCAGATCCTCCACGGAACCCACGGGAGCGGTTGTCTTTTTATTGTAGAGCACGAGGACCTCTTCCAGCTCCTGGGGCGCACCGCTGTACACCGCGGAGCTCACCGCCTGCTTGAACATCCCTGCCTCGGCGAGCTGGCGTGTCGAGCTGCCGCGATGCCGGCGCATATTCTTGCCGTCGATGATCGCCGTGCTTCCTTCGAAGCCGATGCAGAAGACGAAATCCTCCCTGCGCATGCGGCAATCCTGACAGATCGGGCATCGTTGTGCAAGGTATGACGAATCGCAAAAAAAGGCCGCCCACGCGGGCGGCCCCTGATTTGCAGGAACGTTGTCCTAGTAATCGCCCATGCCGCCCATTCCGCCCATGCCGCCGCCGCCTCCCGGAGGCATCGGGGCCTCTTTCTTTTCGGGGATGTCGGTGACGATGCACTCCGTCGTGAGGAGCATCCCCGCGATGGAGGCTGCGTTCTGCAGCGCGGAGCGCGTGACCTTGGCCGGGTCGATGATGCCCGCCTTCACGAGGTCGGTCCACTCCATGGCCTGCGCATCGAAGCCGATGCCCTTCTTTTCGTTCTTCGCGCGATCCACCACGATGGAGCCGTCCATGCCGGCGTTCTGGGCGATCTGGCGGAGGGGCTCCTCCAGCGCGCGCTTCACGATCATGAACCCGACCTTCACCTCCTGGGTGAAAGCCGAGGTGTCCGTCTTTTCCAGCGCCTTGGCAGCCTGCACGAGGGTGACGCCGCCGCCCGGCACGATCCCTTCCTCTATCGCCGCGCGCGTGGCGGACAGGGCGTCTTCCACGCGGTGCTTCTTTTCCTTCAGCTCCACCTCGGTCGGCGCGCCGACGTTGATGACCGCGACGCCGCCGGCGAGCTTCGCCAGCCTCTCCTGCAGCTTCTCACGGTCGTAGTCGGAGGTCGTCTCGTCGATCTGGACCTTGATCTGCGCGATACGATCCTTGATGTCCTTCTGCTTGCCGGCCCCTTCGATGATGGTGGTGTTTTCCTTGTCGACCTTCACCTGCTTCGCGCGTCCGAGCTGGTTGATCTCCACGTTCTCCAGCTTCAGGCCGAGCTCTTCCGCAATCACCTGTCCGCCGGTGAGGATGGCGATGTCTTCCAGCATCGCCTTGCGGCGATCGCCGAAACCGGGGGCCTTCACCGCGCAGGCAACGAGCGTCCCGCGGAGATTGTTCACGACGAGCGTGGCAAGTGCCTCACCCTCCACCTCTTCGGCGATGATGAGCATCGGCTTGCCGCTCTGGGCGATCTTCTCCAGCAGGGGGAGCATGTCCTTCATGCCGGAGATCTTCTTGTCGTGGATGAGGATATAAGGGTTCTCCATCACCGCGACCTGCGTGTCGCGGTTGGTGACGAAGTAGGCGGAGATGAAGCCGCGGTCGAACTGCATGCCTTCCACCACCTCGAGGTTGGTGTCCATGCTCTTGGACTCCTCCACCGTGATGACCCCGTCCTTGCCGACCTTTTCCATGGCGTTGGCGATGAGATCCCCGATCTCGTGATCGTTGTTCGCCGAGATGGCCGCCACCTGGGAGATCTCGTCCTTCTCCTTGATGTCCTTCGCCGTCTTCTTGATGTCCTCCACGGCGATGGCCACCGCCTGCGCGATGCCGCGCTTGATGTCCATGGGATTGATGCCGGCCGCGACCGACTTCAGGCCTTCCTTGATCATGGAGTAGGCGAGGACCGTTGCCGTTGTCGTTCCATCGCCCGCGACGTCGTTGGTCTTCGTGGCCACTTCCTTGAGAAGCTGCGCACCCATGTTCTCAAATGGATCTTCCAGCTCGATTTCCTTGGCAATGGTCACGCCGTCATTCGTCACCGTGGGTGCGCCGAACTTCTTGTCCAGGACCACGTTGCGGCCTTTCGGGCCCAGGGTCACTTTGACTGCTGTGGACATTTTCTCGACGCCACGAAGCAGCTTTTGACGTGCATCCTCGTCGAAACGGAGTTGCTTGGCCATTTCTCTCCCCTTTCCTTCCCCTAGAGTTAAATTTCCTTCACGCGATTCGAGTTTGAGCGTGTGGTCGCTTTTGTTGTTAATGTACAAAAAGAGCCTGAAATCATCAAGAGGTTTCTGCAAGAAATGGGGCAAAAACGGGCCGCGCGCGCCAAATCCCTTGACTTTCAAACGCCATCTGGTACAAAAGAGAGGATGAAGAGGCGAAACGGCAGGCGCGTCGGCCTGGGTTTCCAGTGGAATGCCGATTGCTGGGACCTCGTCGGATCGCTGTCCGACCCCCTTTTCGCGCGTCTCGGGGCCCATCCGGTCCACTGGATATTGCCGTCATTCCCGGCCGAGACCTCGCGCAAGCCGACACCCCTGGTGCGATCCCTCCTCTCCCGCGTGTCCGCGGGCACCGACCGGGTGATCGCGCGCGGTTTTGCCGGCGCCTGCCATCCCCTCCTCAATCTGGACGAGCTGGAGCGCGAGATTTCCTGGGGGGTCAAGAACCCATGGCTCACGGGTACGGCAGACGTTCTTGAAAGCAGGCCGTCCATCCTTGCGCCGCCGGTGCCTGATCTCCTGCGGCCCGGAGCCTGGGAGCTCTACCGGCAGCTCGGTTTCCGCCTCATCGGAATCTGCCCGGAAAGCGCCGTCCGTCCGGCAGGCGACCCGCCGGGTTGCTTCTTTTACAGCAGGGTGGACGTCGGCTCCGTGGCGCCGGGCACGCCTGAATGGAAAAGGATGCGGAAGCTTTTCACCGCCGCAGAGGCCTCCTTTATCGTGCTCGATCTTACGGGGGTCCGGGATCAGACCCGTTTCGCCCGCGTGCTGGACGAGCTTTCGGCAACGATACTCGCCCCGGAATCCGGCCTTACGCTCCTGCCGGAAATGGGAGACCTGCCGTCTTCCGCTCCCGCGCCGTCGGGCTGGCGCCTGGACTGGACACTGTTTCCCATTCCGCGCCTTCACGCGGAGCTCGGCGCGGTCGCCGGCATGGCGCGGAAGAAGAGAAAGAAATCGGAGGAATACCGCGACCTCCTCCAGCACATCACCCCGACGGCGGGGCCGCAGGACGGGCCTCCCGGATCGGCCGGCGCCGCATCTGACAATTCCTCGCGCCGGCAGCGTCTGGTCGCCGTCATGCCGGGGGAGGTGACGCTCGCCGGCAGCGCATTCGACGTGCGGCTTTCGGGCGGCAGATTCGCCGGCGCGGTGCGCCGGGGCAAAGAGCTCCTGCCGCGGCGGCCGGCGCAGTCCTACCTCCGCATTCGCGGGACCGCTTCCTGTCTGCGGACGCTCAGCTCTTTCTCCTTCGAAAGTGACGCGGGGACAGGCCTGCGGGAGGAGCTCGGCATCGACGGCCGCGACGGCGCGGTGGTCTGCATCGAATACTCCTTTCGCGACGACTCTCCGTCGCTCTGGATCGCCGCGGAGCTTCGGCTCCCCGATTTCGGCAGCCTGACGCGCATCGAGGAATACGTCCCGCTTTCCATCGCGCTGCGCGACCTGGGAAGAAGAGAGACCGTGACCGTGGAGTCCACCGCGCCGGATGAAAGCCGCGCCACGGTGTCGCTCGGTGAAGGGGCCGATTGGGTCCTCATGCCCGGGGCAGCCCACCGGATCCAGCGCAGCGACGGCGGGTGGATCGTGCTCCGCCATTCGTCGCCCGCGGGGCGGCGCTGGGGCGTGCCCTTTTTCCGCGTCGTGCGCACACGGGCAGGCTCGACGCTGGAGGTGAATCCGTTCGGCAGCTTCGCCCCTGTCTCGGGCGCCGAGCTCCGCGGGAGGCGGGAGTCGCTGACGCTCCTCCTCGGCCTGGAAGAGGCCTGAGCATGGCGGGCATCGAGTTCTTCGACGTCGATCACACGCTGACGCGCCGTTCGTCCGGCGGCCGCTACGTGGCGCTTGCAATGCGGCGGGGTGTCGTGCCGCGCCGGCTCCTTATCGTGCTTCCGTGGTATTCGCTCACCTACAAGCTGGGCATCTTCCGGCTGCGCGCGTACGACGGGGGATTTCCTTACCTGAGCGGGCTTTCCCGCTCGACGCTGGAGAGCCTCGCGCGGGAAAGCTTCGAATCCACCCTGAAGAACGACCTTTTCCCCCAGGCGGTCGCGCTCGTGCGGCAACTGCGGGGGCAGGGCCGCGCCGTCGTGCTTGCCACGTCGTCCCTTGACTTCATCGTCGCGCCGCTTGCCGATCATCTCGGCGTGGACGGCGTGCTTGCAACGGCCCTGGAGTTCAAGGACGGCATCTGCACGGGACGCCTGGACGGGGTGCCGATGTTCCGCCGGGAGAAGAAGGAGCGCGTGCTCGCCTTCGCCTCCGCGCGGAACGCGCTCCCCGCGGACTGCGCATTCTATTCCGACAGCATCTACGACCTGCCGCTGCTCGAATCGGTGGGAAGACCGGTGGCCGTGAATCCCGACATACGCCTTCGGCGCATCGCGCGGGACCGGGGCTGGCCGATCATGGACCTGGAACGATCTCGCCCTGCTCGATGAGGACGGCGGTGCCGTCGCCCTGACGGAGCATCAAACGTCCCCTGTCGTCAACCCCCTCGATCGTACCTTCCATCGTTTTTCCCGAGCCCAGGAGATCGACCCGAATCCGCTGCCCCATTGAGGCGAGGCGCTCCCGCAGTCCCTGGCGCCACGCATCATCGCGAAGAGCCTGGCGCAGACGCGCCAGGAGCCGCGACAGCATGAGAGAGGCGCTCACCTTTTGCCCGGAGACCTGGAAAAGCGAGCAGGCAATGGATTCGATCTCCGCCGGGAACGACGTCTGCAGCAGATTGATCCCGACGCCCACCAGGAGGACGTCTCCCGCAGATTCGCAGAGAATGCCGGCAAGCTTGCGGCTGCCCGCGACAAGGTCGTTCGGCCATTTGATCTTGACGGGCGCGCCTGACACATCCTCGACGGCGCGCGCCGCGGCGACACCCGCCCGCAGGGGAAGCTCATGCGGCGGAAAATCGACGTCCCGCTTCATCAGCACGACCGTGGCAAGAAGGCTTTCCCCGGGCAGGGAGATCCACGTCCTTCCCGGCACGCGTCCCCGGCCGCGCTCCTGGAATCGGGCGTACACCACGCTTCCCGACGCGCAGCCGGTGCGCGCAAGCTCCCGGGCGTCGTCCATCGTGGAGGACGTGCTCTCCCGCGTGACGACCACGGCGCCCGGCCACGGGTTGTCGACGCGGTCGCGAAACGCAAAATGAAAGCCGCGGTCGCTTGTCTCCATCGCATCGATTATGTACCATTTTTTGCATGCTGGAGAACCCGCTCGCCGTCGGACTCGGTCTTCCGCGGGAGCCGCGGCCCCTCACGCTCGTCATCTTCGGGGCAAGCGGCGACCTGACGCGGCGGAAGCTCGTTCCCGCGCTCTTCTCGCTCTTTCTCAAGGGAAGCATCCCCGGCGTCCGGGTCGTGGGGTTCGCGCGCCGGGAGTGGGACACCCCGGCATTCCGCACGCTCGTGCGCGGATGGCTGGACGGCGATGACGCCCCGGAGGCGAACGCGGAGCTCAAGGACGCGTTCATCGAGTCCATAGGTTTCGTTCGGGCCTCATTCGAATCCGGGGAAGGATACGCGGAGCTGCAGCGCGCGCATCGGGAGCCCGCCAACAGGCTGTTCTACCTGGCGACCCCGCCGGACGCCTACCAGACGATCGTCGAGCGGATCGGGAGCGCCGGTCTTGCCGACCAGTCCCGCGGCTTCTCCCGTATTATAGTAGAAAAGCCGCTCGGCCGTGACCTCGCCACGGCGCGCAGCCTCAACGACAGCATCTCGCGCGCCTTTCCCGAGGACCAGATCTACCGCATCGATCACTACCTGGGCAAGGAGACGGTGCAGAACATCATGGTCATGCGCTTCGGCAATGGCTTTTTCGAGCCGGTGTGGAACAACCGCTACGTCGACCACGTCCAGATCACCATGGCGGAGACCCTTGGCGTGGGCACGCGGGGCCGTTACTACGAAAGCGCGGGCGCGCTCCGCGACATGATGCAGAACCATATGCTCCAGCTCCTGTCGCTCGTGGCGATGGAGCCGCCCGTGGACCTCGATGCCGACAGCATCCACGATGAGAAGGTGAAGGTTCTCAAATCCATCACACCCATCAGCGCGGGGCTCGTGGCGACGGAAACCGTGCGCGCGCAATACGAAAGGGGCATCGTCGAAGGTGACGAGACGCGCGGATACCGCGAGGAGGACGGCGTCGATCCGGATTCGAAGGTTGAGACCTACGCGGCGCTGCGCGTGTACCTGGACTCCTGGCGATGGGCAGGGGTGCCCTTTCTCCTGCGCACGGGCAAGCGGCTTTCCCGGCGCACCACCGAGATCTCCATCCATTTCAAGAGGCCGCCACTGCTCCTCTTCGCGGAGAAGCAGCCCGTTTCCACGCCGCCGAACGTGCTCACCTTCCGCATCCAGCCGCAGGAAGGGATCACCATGAGCTTCAACTCGAAGATACCCGGTCCCAGCACACAGATGCGGACCGTGAACATGGATTTCTCCTACGGCTCGGCATTCGGGGAGGAGCTGCCGGAAGCCTACGAGCGTCTCCTCCTGGACGCGATGCTCGGCGACTCCACCCTGTACATGCGCAAGGACGAGGTCGACTCCGCCTGGGGCTTCATCACCCAGATCCTGCACGGATGGGAGGCGACGGGACTCCCCGGCCTGGATCGCTACCGGGCGGGCGGCGCGGGGCCGGACTCCGCTGCCGCGCTTCTCGGCGCGGCGGAGAGACGCTGGAGGAAGCTGTGAGCAGCGCGCTCGACCCCCGCACGATCGAGGAGGAGATCGCGCGGATCAGGGAAAAGGAATCAACGCCATTCTCTGCCGGGACAAAGACGAACCTCTTCACGCTCCTGATCTTCCGCGCGGATGCGGGCCCTGCCCCCGGGGCGGCCGATCCCGTGGAATCGACTCTTGCATACCTCCTGGGCAAGAGGCCGGCCCGGATCATCACGCTCACGCGGGCGGAGGCGGAGAAAACCGAAGCACTGGTGAGCGGTCGCTGCTACCCCGACCGGCGGAACCGCGGAGTGTGCTTCGAGGAGGTCCGCATCGAATGCGGCGATGACGGGCTGGGCGCGGATCCGGGCGCGTGGGCGCCGCTTGCCATCCGTGACCTGCCGGTCTTTGCCTGGATGCCGGACGGCATCGACGAGGAAATGGCGCTCTGGGAACCCACGCTCCGGCAGGCCGGCGGCATCGTGGACAAGCTGGTGGTGGATTCATCCCGCGCGGCCCCCGAGGCCGCACGCGCAGAGAATGCGCTGCGGGGACTGGGCCGGCTCCGCGATGCGGTTGCCGACGCCTTCAACGTTTCGGACTTCTCCTGGCGCCGTGGGCAGGTGCTCCGCGAACAGTCCGCGCGCGCATTCGACCCGGTGGAGATGCGGCCCCGTCTCGCGGCCGTGCGCAGCGTGCAGCTCTACGGGGGATCGCCCGCCGAGGCCCAGCTCTTCTTTGCGTGGCTGCGCGCGCGGCTGGGGCGCAAGGTGGAGGTGGACCACGCGTTCGCCGGCCCTCTCGGCGAAGGTTTCAAGGTGACCTTCTCACTCGATGGAAGCCCCGCGGTGGATATCGGCTGCACGAAGGGCGGCTGCCTCTCACGCGGCGAGGAAAAGGCGGGTTTCCGGGCCCCCGTGGACGGGGAGATTCTCATGGCGGAGGTGGATGACTTCGCGCGGGACGCGATTTTCCAGGAGGTGCTCGTCCATGCATGACGGGGCACCCGCGGAGACCGGAGAGCTGCGCACCATCGTGACGGAGGATCGGGAGCACCTTGCCGAGCAGGCGGGAGAGCTCCTGCTTGCCGTGATCGAGGAGGCAATTGGCGCCCGCGGCGAGGCATGGGTCATCCTTGCCGGCGGCACGACCCCCGGGCCCGCCTACGCGCGGCTGGCGCTGGGGCTGCGGGACCGCGCCGTGCCGATCGGAAAAATATCCTGGCTGATCGGCGACGAGCGATGGGTGCCGCGGATCGACCCGCAGTCGAACGAAGGCATGGCGCGGGAAAGCCTGCTGGGCCCCATCCGCGCGCCCGAGGCGACGATTGCCTCGTGGAACGCCGGCGAGGGCGATCCCGTGGAAAAGGCGGCGCGCTACGCGGCGCGCATCGAGGAGGCGCGGGCGCGCGGCGCGGGCGGCCCCGATCTCGTCATCCTCGGCATGGGTGCCGACGGCCACACCGCCTCGCTCTTTCCCGGCGCCACCGCGCTCCTGCCGGATGGCAGGCGCATCGCCGTGGCGCCGCGCATGACCGCGCTTGCCGCCGCCGTGGAAGGTCCGCCGTCCCGCGGCTGGCGGTTGACCCTCTGCCCTGATTTCCTTAGAACTTCACGGCATGTCGTGTTCCTGGTGGCCGGCAGCGACAGGGCGCCGGCGCTCCGACGCGCCCGCCAGGGAGACCCGGCGACACCCGCGGCCTGGATCCGGGGAGCGCAGACGCACTTCATCGTGACACGCGACGCCATGGGCACGGAAAGGGAAGCCGGCGATATCCGCTTTGCATAAAGGCACAGGAGAAAAAAACATGGACACCCGGCTTGCGCAGTTCGTGCGCGGCCTGTTCTTCGACATCCAGACAATCGAAGGCGTGCAGTCCCTGGAGATCTGGAACGGCATCCGCGAGCGCGACGACTCCTTCGAGATGACCCGTCTGGTGAAAAACTTCTACAAGATCGTCATCCCGCTCGTGAATGAACGGTGCTTCGGCAAGCCGTTCTCCCACCATTCCCGGCGGGCAAAGGCGACCGTTGCGGCCCTCATCGAGATGTTCGACGGCAGCCGCGAGTCGCCGTTCTTCGCGCGCTTCCCCTACCCGCCGACGGGCGACGGCGACCAGAAGGAGCTGTACAAGGTGGTCAAGTCCGCTGCCGACACGCTGGTCACGGAGGCTGAGGCCGCGGAGGCGGCAGATCCCGTGACACCGGCTCCCGCTGCGGCCTCCCACGAGGTGTTTCCCGACGGGCTCTTCGATTTCCGCGAGATGAGGATCGTCGACAACGAGCTGCCCTACATCATCTTCACGGACAAGGAGTTCCGCGTCATCCACGGGCTTGCCATCGTCTATCTCTGGCTCATCGACCTGGATGCGATATTCCTGGAGACGCTGGAGGAGCAGGGGGTCGATGCCGCGCTGCGGGAGGAATACCGGCAGTTCGGCCGCAAGGTCCACAAGGAGAACCCCCTCATCATCCATGGCAGACCGATGGACGCGAAGGCGCTCCTTTCGCACATCCACGAGCAGCTGAAGTACAAGGACTACCTGGACCTTTTCGAGAATGTCTACGCCTGGTTCGAGCAGACCCGCGACCGGCTCGGCGGGCAGGCGTAACGGCGGGGGCCGCCCGGTTTCCCGGGCAGCCTTCCGCGGATAAGAGCTCAGCCGACCTTCGGCAGCTCCTTCTCGGCCTTCTGGATCTCCTGCTCGGGGTACTCGTAGTCTTCCAGCTTCCCCGCGAAGTACTGCTCGTATGCCTGCATGTCGAAATGCCCGTGACCGGAGAGATTGAAGAGGATCACCTTCTTCTCACCCGTTTCCTTGCATCTCTTCGCCGCGCGTATCGTCGACGCGATGGCGTGCGCGGACTCGGGCGCCGGGATGATGCCTTCCGTGCGCGCGAAAAGCACCGCCGCCTCGAACGTCTCTTTCTGCCGCAGGGCCTCGGCGCGGATGAGCCCCCGGTGATTGAGCAGCGACACGATAGGCGCGGCGCCGTGATAGCGCAGCCCACCCGCGTGCACCGACGGGGGGATAAATCCGTGGCCCAGGGTGTACATCTTGGCGAGCGGGATGAGCTTGCCCGCGTCGCCGAAGTCGTACGCGTACAGGCCCTTGGAGAGCGACGGGCAGGCGAGCGGCTCTGAGGCGATGAATTCGATCTTCCGCTTTCCCGAGATCTTGTCCTCCATGAACGGGAGGCAAATGCCACCGAAGTTGCTGCCGCCGCCGTGGCAGCCGATGACGATGTCCGGCATGAGCCCGAGCTCCTCGAGCACCGCGCGCGCCTCCTGGCCGATGACGGTCTGATGCAGGAGCACGTGGTTGAGCACCGAGCCCAGCGAGTATTTCACGGCGCCGTTGGACGTGGCGGCGATCTCCACGGCTTCCGAGATGGCGATGCCGAGAGAGCCGGGATAGTTGCGCGCGTCCTGGAGCATGGCCGCCCCGATCTTCGTCTCCTTGGAGGGGCTGGGATGCACCTTGGCGCCGTAGCTTTCCATCATGATCTTGCGATACGGCTTCTGGTCATAGGAGGCGCGGACCATGAAGACGTTGATGTCGAGATTGAAGTGCGCACCGGCGAAGGACAGCGCGCTTCCCCACTGGCCGGCGCCGGTCTCCGTCACGAGCTTCTTCACGCCTTCCCGCTGGTTGTAGTACGCCTGCGGGATTGCGGTGTTGGGTTTGTGGCTGCCGGTCGGCGTGACGCTCTCATTCTTGAAAAAGATCATCGCGGGAGTTCCCAGCGCCTCCTCCAGGAACTTTGCGCGGATGAGAGGGGTCGGGCGGAAAAGTGAATAAACCTTCAGCACCTCGTCGGGTATGGCGATCTCCCTTTCCTGGGAGACCTCCTGCTCGAGAAGCCCCATGGGGAACAGCGGCGTGAAGGCCTCCAGCGGAACCGGCTTTCCGTCCGCGGGGTTGAGCATCGGCGGAATGGGCTCGGGGAGGGACGGCTGGATGTTCAGCCATTTCTTCGGTATTTCCCGTGTGGGAAGCTGGAAAATGCGGTTGTCGGTCATGGAACGTCTCCTTTCTCGTCTTGGCCGCCCGCACGGGGCGGAAAATAAAAAACCCCGGGCCTTGTGCCCGGGGTCTCGCGCATAAAAAAACCGCGGGCGGTTTCTCTCTCACTCGGGGAGGGAAACCGCCTGCGGTCTGTAATGTCCTGACTCAGGTCAGGTGGACCGCGGTTTCCTCCCCCGGCTCCACCCCCACCAATTCTGCGGAACGCTGGCTGCGCGCGTCATGCCGTCAAAACTCATGATGTGCATATTTATACCGATCCTGACGCGCGTGTCAACACCATTTTTCAGAAATCCACGAGCTCCAGCTCGAAGAGCACGAATGCGTCCGGCGGGACGATGTTGGAGTAGCCGTGGCTGCCGAAGGCAAGCTCGGGCGGGATCACGAGGCGCCGCGTCTCTCCCCGTTTCATCGTGAGAAGCGCCTCCGTCCAGCCCTTGATGGACAGCTTGTCCATCTGCACGGCAACGGCAGACCCCGACGCCGAGGAATCGGCAAAGACCTTCCCGCTCAGGAGCATGCCCTTGTACGTGATGCTCACCGCGGCAGTTGCCCCGGGGCTCCCGCCCGATCCCTGCTTCAGCACCTCGTACATGAGACCGCTCTTGGTCGTGACGAGCTTCGGCCACTGCGTGTGGATGAGCGCCAGCGCGTCGGCGCGCTGGCTCTTCTTGCGTTCGGCGACCCCCTCCCAGGCGCTGGCGACCATTCCATCGAAGCTCTTCTGCGTCACCGTGAAGGCCCCGGCCGCTGCGCCGACCCGGATGATGCGAACGCTCGTCATGTGGTCGCCTTCCTTGATGGCGTTCACCACGTCCTGTCCCTGGACGACGTGACCGAAGACGCTGTACCCGCCGTCCAGCCATGCCGCGGGACCCATCGTGATGTAGAACTGGCTCCCGTTCGTGTCCGGCCCCGCGTTCGCCATGGCCATGACGCCGGCGGCATCGTGCTTCAGGTCGGGCCGCGTCTCGTTCGGGATCTCGTAGCCGGGGCCGCCGGACCCGTCACCCTTGGGGTCGCCGCCCTGGACCACGAAGCCCGCCACGACGCGGTGGAAGGTGAGCCCGTCGTAGAACCGGCGGCCTGTCTGGCCGTTCGCCTTCAGCGTGCCTTCCGCGAGCCCCACGAAGTTGGACACGGTCATCGGCACCTTCTCGAACTCCAGCTGGCACAGGATCGTGCCGCGGTCCGTCTTGATCTCCGCGTACAGCCCGTCCGCCAGCTTCTGCGTCTGGGCCATGCCCGGCATCACCGCCGCGAAGGCGAAAGAGATGAGAATGATGAATCTGCGCACGCGCTCCTCCCATCAGGCTCTGGTTGCCGCGGTCCCCGCGCACACGTCAAGGTCGGACCACCGCATCGATCTCGACCTCCGCGGGGTCGTCCGCCGACGCGACCACCTTCCATTCCTGGGCGTCGCGATCGAAGTCGGCGATTTTCTCAATGGGCATCTTGATGTACCGGCCCTGCCCCTCCACGGCCACGGTGCCATCCTCCAGCAGGATCTCACCCGTGCCTTCGAAGAAGCGCGATGCCTCCTTCACGATCCTGCCGATGACGCGCACGGGCCGGTCCGTTGGCACCGGCTTCTTGAAACGCATCGTGAACTCCACGGTGACGCCCCAGACCTCGCCCTGGGAGCGGATCATGATGGCCCGTCCGATGGTCTCGTCGAGGATGGTGGCGCTGATCCCGCCGTGCAGCCGGCCGGGATAGCTCTGATGCTCGTCGCGCGCGGTGAAGATCGCCATGAGCTCCCCGCCTTCCACTTCGTAGAACGCGGCGTGGAGTCCGGCGGGGTTTTTCAACCCGCACACGAAGCACATCTTCGAGTTCTGCTGCTTGCCCGTGACTTTCCGTTTCATCCGCGCACGCTCCCTGCAACGACCTGCGATGCCTCGAAATACGACGGCCCGAGACGCCGCAGCACCTCGGCCACGTCGCGCTCGTCCCCCTCGACGCCCAGCGCGGCGAAGTTCTTGTCCCCGCGCGCGCCGAGCTGGAAGTCCACCACATTCACCCCGCGCGAGGCAAGCGCCGACAGGAGCACGAGGACGACGCCCGGCCTGTTGGCATGCACCGCCACGATCATGTGCCGCGAGATGGGGATGGGAAGCCACACGCCGTCCACCTCCAGGAGGTAGGCGGGCGCCCGCTTCAACGGCGGCAGCCGCATGCGGATCTCGGGCTTGATGTCCATGAATCGGTCCGCCGCAGTTCCCCGCACGAACTCCACGGCCTCGCGGATGCGCTCGCGCGGTCCTTCCAACGTGAGATACGCCGTCGCCGTGCCGTCCTGCAGGGAGGCGAGCCACGCCGTTTCGACATTGATCTCCTCCGATGCAAGGGTGTTGAGGAGGATGGCAAGAGTCCCGGGCGTGTCCTGGTGATGGGAGAAGAGGCAGACGATCTCTCCGCCGTCGTAGGCCGGCATGCGGTCGGAGATGGTGACGGAGCGCTCCTCCTTGCGCACGCGCAGGGCGTGAAAAGAGCCCAGGGATGACGACTCGGGAAACTCCTTTGCAAGGCTGCGGAATCCGCCGCCAAAGGATATGTGGGGAATCTCCAGCCTCTTCTCTTGGGCGAAGCGATGATTGAGGATCTCCATGCCGAGATTCAGAATGCGAAACGACGATTCATCGCGGGATCTGAGCGGCCTTTTTTCCGGGATGCCGCGGGAGAAGGAGACGTAGTAGCGATAGCCGGCCGCCTGCACCGCCCCCAGCCCCGCCGCGTAATCGCGGCCCAGGTCGTCGAGCGCGTGTGTATCGGTGCCGAGGGCAACGGGGATGCCGAGCGCCCGCGCGCGGCGGAGTATCTCGGGATGGGGGTAGATGCCGACGCCCTTGCGCAGGCCGGACAGGTTCACGTCCAGCGCGAGGTTGCGCTCCGCGATCATCTCCAACAGCGTGAAGAGCCGGCGGGCCGTTCCGCTGTCGGCGCCGTCCAGGTCGGAAAGGCAGGCGGGAAGCGGCGCGTAGAGCTTGGGCAGGTCGATGTGACCCACGACACTGATGGTCTGCCAACTGGCGTCCACCATTTCGATGAGCTCGTCGAAGTATGCCGCCCAGAACGGCTCCACGCCGCCGCGCGCGTCGATGAGCCTCTTCGTGTCCTCCGCGGAGCCGTCGTAGGGGATGCCGTTCGGCGCAAAATGCACGGAGCAGACCACGAAGTCCACGCCGTGGGCCTGGAAGAGCTTCGCGCGATTCCATTGCTCGCCCAGCCCGGTGCCCCGCCACTCCAGCTCCACGCCGCAGCGCACCTCGATGCGGCTGCCCACGTGCTCCCGGAGCCTTCGGATGCGGTCGGGAAAATCGAAATAGGAGGCGTCCCCCCGGATGAACTTCACGTCCGTGGCGCGCTCGCTCGCGTAGCGGAAACGGGTCAGGCGCGGCGTGTGGATGACGAACGTCACCGAGGGGAAGCCCAGGGACACGGCGCGGTCAACGACGGACTCCAGGTCGTCGATGCCGTGTTTGACGTGATCGGCGCCCGTGCCGACGTGGATGCCGTGGGTTTCCCAGATGAAAGACGGCGCGCGCATGCCTTGAGAGTATACCGACGACGGGCCTCCCGGCCAACGGCAGTGCTCGCTTGAAAGCGGCCCGGGATTATTCTATCTTCATTTCATGGACAGCCGCGAGGTGATGAACAGGGTCGGGGCCATCATCGAGGCCCACGGGACCGGCGTGCTCGCCACGGTGGACGAGGACGGCAACCCGCACGTCCGCTGGCTCACCCCGACGATGCTCCGGGAGAGACCGGGGGCCCTCTACGCCATCACCGCGCCGCGATTCTCCAAGGTGGCCCAGGTCCGCGCGCATGCCCGCGTGGAGTGGATGTTCCAGACGCCGTCGCTCGACGAGGTGATCAGCGTCCGCGGGACGATCAACGCGGTGGAGAATCCCTCCCTCCGCGCGGAAGTGCTCGAGGTGCTCGGGCAGCGCCTGCAGACATTCTGGAAGCTCGCGCACGACGCCCGTGACCTCGTCGTGCTGGAAACAGTCGTCGAGGAGGCGACGCGGTTCCTGCCCATGGACGGCAGGAAGGACGTCGTTCGTTTCTGAAGGAGACACGCCCGCCCATGGGAAATATCACCACAGAGCGCGTCGACGCGCGCCTGGAAACCGAATTGCTGTCAAAGATGCTCCTCATCCGCCGCTTCGAGGAGAAGGCCGCGCAAATGTACGGCCTGAAGAAGATCGGCGGCTTCTGTCATCTCTACATCGGGCAGGAGGCCGCGGCGGTCGGCGCCATCGCCGCCATCGACCTTGCCCGCGACTACACGGTGGGCGCCTACCGCGACCACGGGTACGCCCTTGCCTGCGGCATGGAGCCGCGGGGCCTCATGGCGGAGCTCTTCGGCAAGGCGACGGGCGTGTCAAAAGGCAAGGGCGGATCGATGCACTTTTTCGACGCCGCCCGACACATGTTCGGCGGCAATGGCATCGTGGGCGCACAGATCCCGGTGGCAACGGGCGTGGCCCTGAAATGCCGCTACCGCAAGGACGGCGGCGTGGTCCTGTGCTGGTTCGGCGACGGCGCCATCCACCAGGGCTCGTTCCACGAAAGCCTCAACATGGCGAAGATCTGGAATCTCCCCATCATCTACATCTGCGAAAACAACCAGTACGGCATGGGCACCGATTTCCGCCGGGTTTCCTCGGTGACGGACTTCGTCGTCATGGGGGCTTCCTACGGCATTCCCGGTCGGCAGGTCAACGGCATGGACGTCATGGACGTGTACCGCGACGTCGCGCGAAGCGGCAGCCCAGGCCCGCGCGCGAATCCACGCCCGTCTTCCTCGAGGTGAAAACCTACCGGTACCGCGGCCACTCCATGAGCGACCCGGCGAAGTACCGCACGCCCGAAGAGCTCGAATCGTACAAGAAGCAGGACCCCATCCTGATACTGAAGAAGCCATATGGAGGAGTCAGGCCTCCTCACGGAGGAGCAGTACGCCGCCATGGACGCCGCGTCCAAGTCCGCCTGCGATGAGGCGGTGCGCTTCGCGGAAGAAAGCCCCGAGCCGGAACCCGGCGCCCTCTATGAGGACATCCTCGCATGAGTCTCATCACGTTCCGCGAGGCGCTGCGCGCGGCCATGGATGAGGAGATGGCCCGCGACGACGCGGTCATCCTCCTCGGTGAAGAGGTCGGGCAGTACAACGGTGCCTACAAGGTGAGCCAGGGGCTGCTGGAAAAGTACGGGCCGGACCGGGTCATGGACACGCCGATTTCAGAGGAAGGCTTCACGGGCATCGGCATCGGTGCCGCCATGGCGGGCCTGCGTCCCATCGTGGAGTGGATGACGCTGAACTTCTCCCTCCAGGCCGTGGACCAGATCGTGAGCAATGCCGCGAAGATGCGCTACATGTCGGGCGGCCAGTTCACCGTCCCCATCGTCTTTCGGGGTCCCAACGGACCGGCGGAGTTCCTGGGGGCGCAGCACTCGCAGGCGCTGCAGTCCCTCTACGCGCATTTCCCCGGCCTCAAGGTGGTCGCCCCTTCGACGCCGGCCGACGGCAAGGGTCTCCTGAAATCCTGCATCCGCGACGACAACCCCGTTCTCTTTCTCGAATCGGAGATGATGTATGGGGTGAAGGGCGAGGTGCCCGACGATGAATACCTGGTCCCGCTCGGCAAGGCCGACGTCAAGAGACCCGGGAGGGATGCGACCATCGTCACCTACTCCAAGCCCGTGCGCATGGTGCTGGATGCCGCGGAGGCGCTGGCCGGCGAAGGAATCGACGTGGAGGTGGTGGACCTCCGCACGATCCGGCCCCTTGACGAGGAGACGGTCTACGACTCGGTGCGCCGGACCAACCGCTGCATCGTCGTGGATGAGTCGATGCCATTTGCCAGCGTCGGCTCGCATCTTGCGTGGCTCGTCTCCCGGACGTGCTTCGACGACCTGGACGCACCGGTGGAGCTCGTGTCGGGTGAAGATGTGCCGATGCCGTACAACCATGCCCTGGAGCTCGCCGCACAGCCTTCGGTTGCAAAAATCGTGGACGCAGTGAAAAGGGCGCTCTATGCCTGAAAAAATCCTCATGATCGCGCTGTCTCCGACCATGGAGACGGGAACGCTCGCCCGCTGGCGCAAGAAGGAGGGGGACGTCGTTGCAAGCGGCGACGTTCTCTGCGAGGTGGAGACGGACAAGGCGACGATGGACTATGAGTCGACCGCGGAAGGCACGCTCCTGAAAATACTCCTTCCCGAAGGCGGACAGGCGAAGGTCGGAGAGGCCATTGCCATCGTGGGAAAACCGGGTGAGGACATCTCGGCCCTGCTCGCGGACAAGGGCCAGCCGACAGCAGGGACTGCGGCGAAACCTGCGCCCTCCGCGGCCGCCAGGGCGACACCGACCGCGCCTTCCGCAGCGCCCGCACATGCCGGCACCGCCGTTGCCACGGGCCGCATCAAGGCATCCCCCCTTGCGCGCAGGATCGCGTCCGACAAGGGCCTCGATTTGCGCGCGGTCCGCGGCTCCGGGCCGGAAGGCCGCATCGTGAAGCGCGACCTGGACGGCCCCGCGGGTGCCGCCGTTACCGCCGCGCGCGCGCCGGCTGCCGTCCTGCAGCCGGGTCCCGGTGACGAGGTGATGCCGCTGTCCCGCATGCGCCAGATCATCGCGAAGCGTCTCTCCGACTCCATGTACACCTCGCCCCACTATTACCTCACCGTCGCGGTGGGCATGGACGATCTGCTGGAGGCGCGCGTGCGCCTGAACGCCGGCCGCGCGAAAAAGATTTCAATCAACGCCTTTCTCATGGCCATCGCCGGCAAGGCGCTTGCACGGCACCCGCGCGTCAACACGAGCTGGAACGGGGACGCGCTCCTGCACCACGCCACCGCGGACGTCGGTCTGGCGGTCGCCATGCCGGACGGTCTCATCACGCCCGTGGTGAAGGACTGCGGCGGCAAGGGAATCGCCGCCATCGACGCGGAGCTGGCCGACCGCATCGAGCGCGCGCGAACGGGAAAGCTCGCGCCCGAGGAATACGCCGGCGCCACCTTCACGATCAGCAATCTAGGCATGGCGGGCATCGACGAGTTCACCGCGATCATCAACCCGCCGGGCTCCGCCATTCTCGCGGTGGGCGCTGTCCGCAAGGAGCCCGTCGTGGCGGACGACGGCGCCATCGTCGTGCGGCAGCGCATGCGCATGACCCTCTCCTGCGACCATCGCGTGATCGACGGCGCGGTGGGCGCGGCTTTTCTTCGGGAGCTCGCGGACATGCTGGAAAGTCCGCTTCTCGCGCTCGCCTGACCTTTTCGACAGACAACGGAGGCATCACATGGCTGGCTTTGATTACGACGTGCTCATCATCGGTTCCGGCCCCGGCGGCTACGTCGCGGCTATCCGGGCATCGCAGCTCGGCCTCAAGGCCGGCGTCATCGAGCGGGACCGTCCCGGCGGGGTGTGCCTGAACATCGGCTGCATCCCTTCCAAGGCCCTCATCCACCAGGCCGAGCTCTTTCGCTCCCTGCCGGCGCTGAAAGAGATGGGAATCGCCGTTGACCTGAAAGGCTTCGACTACAAGCCCGTTTTCGACAAGTCGCGCAAGGCAGCGGAGACGCTGTCAAAGGGCGTGCAGTTCCTCCTGAAAAAGAACAAAGCGGAGCTCATCACGGGCGATGCGGTGATTACCGGCAAGAATGAAGTGACATTAAAAGATGGAAGGAAGATCACCGGCAAAAACCTCGTGATTGCCACCGGATCCCGGCCGCGCATCATCCCTGGCTTCGAGTTCGACGAGGACAAGGTCCTCTCTTCCACGGGCGCCCTCATGCTCCAGAAGCTGCCGAAGAAGGCCATCATCCTCGGTGCCGGCGCCATCGGCGTGGAGTTCAGCCACGTGTGGAGCTCGTTCGGGGTGGAAGTGCACCTGGTGGAAATGATGGAGCGTATCCTGCCGCTGGAGGACGCGGAGGCCGTGCAGGTGGTGGCGCGCGCATTCCAGAAACGCGGGATCCAGATGTACACCGGTACAAAAGCCGTGTCGATGAAGAAAAGCGCCGCCGGCGTGAGCGTCGTGATCGAAGACAAGGCAGGCGCACAGAAGACCCTGGACGCGGACCTGATCCTCGTCGTGGTCGGCCGCACCATCAACACGGACGGCATCGGGCTGGAGAAGCTCGGCATCACGCTGGAGAAGGGATTCATTCCGGTCGGAGACTACAACCAGACGAAGGTGCCCGGCATCTTTGCCGTGGGCGACGTGGTCTCCACTCCCCTTCTGGCGCACGTCGCCTTCAAGGAAGCCGAGATGGTGACGGAGTACATCGCGGGAAAGAAGCCACATCCGCGCCTGGATCCGCTCTCCATCCCCGGCGCCACCTATTGCGAGCCGCAAGTGGCGAGCTTCGGGCTGACCGAATGGAAGGCCAAGGAAAAAGGCATCCCCTTTGCCAAGGCGAGCTTCCCGTACCGCGGCGCCGGCAAGTCCGTTGCCATCGAACAGTCCGATGGATTCGTGAAGGTGATCTACGATCCCAAGACGAAGGAAATACTTGGCGCGCATATTGTGGGTGCCGAGGCCACCGAGCTCATCCACGAGCTGCTCCTGGCCCGCACGGCGGAGCTCCTGCCGGAGGATATCGCCACGATGATCCACGCCCACCCGACCCTGTCGGAGGCCGTCATGGAAGCGATGCGCACGGTGGAGGGCTGGGCGATACACGCCTAGCGCGGTACCCCGCGCGTGGGGCGGCAGCGCGGTCGCTGCTGGCGACATTCTGGCCGCGCAGCGGACAGCGGGAGCCCGTCCCCCAGGGATGGCGAAGTCGGCCGAGCACAGGATGTGCGAAAGGCCGACCGTAGCCTTCCGCGCGTAGGGCGGCAGCGCGGTCGCTGCTGGCGACATTCTGGCCGCGCAGCGGACAGCGGGAGCCTGTCTCCATGGATGCATAGCGCGGTACCCCGCGCGGAGGGCGGCAAGCGCTTGCGGAGCAAGCGCTGAGAGCCGCGAGGCCGAGCACAGGATGTGCGAAAGGCCGACCGTAGCCTTCCGCGCGTAGGGCGGCAGCGCCGGCTCACGGCGTAAGGAACGACACGACCAGTTGTCTGACGATGTCTGGCTTGTCCGCCATTGGAACGTGACCCGCGCCGGCAATCATGTAAAACCGGACATCGGGCAGAAGTGACCGGAAGGTCTCCGACCAATGGGACGGAAGTATGGGGTCGTCGTCTCCCCAGAGCAGGAGCGTTCTCTGCCTGATGCGGGGCAGGACGCGGTCAATAGGATCCTGGCCAATCATGTTTCTGGTAATCCTCGCCGTGGCGCGGGATTTCTCCTGATTCACGGTCTTCGGGGCATTCCTCAGGAATCCCGCGTCAATGCTGTCGCCAAGCTGGGCGAGGCCTGCCCAGGGTTCTTCTTCAACGGTCAGCCCAAAAGAGTCGATGAGAATCAGCCGATTGACGTAGCCCGACCACCGAAAGGCGAATTGCGTGGATATCTTGCCGCCAAGGGAATGACCGATGAGATCGAAGCGGGAAAGCTTCTTGGCGATTGCAAAGGATCGCAGAAAGGCCACGAAGTAGGGCGTGTCGTACGCCGCATTCGGCTTTGCCGAAAGCCCGAAGCCAGGCAGGTCTACTGCAATTGAATGATACTGCAGCGGCAGCGACAGCATGAGGGACCGGAAGTCGTTTGACGTCGCCAGGTACCCGTGCACCATGAGGATCACCGGGTCCCCGGCCTTGCCCCTGCCCGCCTCCAGGTAATGGATGCGAAGGCCATTCACGGTGACCCAACGGGTGAGCGGATCCACCGCTTCCGCGGCAAATGCGTGGGTGACGAAGAGGAGCATGACGCTCATGGCGGCAAGCAGCAGGCCCGAAGGGGCAAAGACACGCTTCATGCTTCTTTTTTTCTGATAATTCTTCATTCAAAAAGATAATCAATCATTCTCAAGTCGCCCAATCGACGTCTCCGCTCAACCAGTGGGCGATTACTTCCGATAATATGTGCAGCAAGAGACCTTTTTCCCGAAAGCGAGGTGTTCCATGGACTTGAGCAAACAGATGAAGGAAGACGAGCGGGAAATCAAGAACATCGTGAACGCGCTTGACTCAGCGAAGGGTCTCGGGCTCAAGGCTCACTGCGATCGCGTATTCGCTCGAAATCTTCTGTCGGGGAAACTTGCCCACATGCGTTCACTCGTGGATGTCGCGATGAGTGGACGGCACGGGCGTGCGAAGTCGATCCTCGAGTACAGGCTGTGCCTGCAATTCCCCTTCTATGCCCATATCGAGGCGATCTCCCTCCTGTCCGGCAATGAGGCTCCCGCGTATGGTCTCCTGGACGAATGAGAACCGATCACTATCCAGTGCCCGACGCAGCATTCACTTGAAAAACATGATTGCACCGAAGGTGATGACCAGCAGGATGAAAAGGATGCCATAGACCTTTTCCAAGGTCTGCACATTGATCTTCGCCAGTATCCGGGGGCCGAGGAAACCGCCGATGACGGAACCGCCGCCCAGGAACAGCAGCAGGACCAGATTGAACTGGCCGACCACCAGATGACCGACAAAGCCGGAAACGGCGTTGAACAGCACCACCAGCACAGACGTCCCGACGACAACCGTCACGGGCAAACCCAGAATGTACAGCCCGGCCACGATGGATGCCGTCCCGCTGGTGCCAAAAAGACCCGCCATGATTCCCGACAGGGTCCCGAAAACCAGGCACAGGGCAATCCTTGAGCCGGTCAATGCCGGCGGCGTTTTCTTTTCATCGCCACGATTCTTGAGCCTGCTCCTGCTCGTGAGCACCATCGGAACGGTCAAGGCTATCGCATAGGCTCCGAAGAGTTTCTGCAACAGCGCTGACGAGACGCAATTCGATACGAAGGAGCCGCCGATTGCTCCCACGAGGCCTGAGACGCCGAAAATGAGACCCACGCGCAGGTCGATGTTGCCCTTCCGGTAATGCTCGATCGAACCCACAATGACGGTAGGGATTGTCGCGGCCAGTGAGGTGGCAGCCGCCAGCTGCGTGGGCACGTGAAACAGCAGGGTCAGGATCGGAACGTAGAAAAAGCCGCCGCCGCCGCCGAATATGGTGACCAGAAGACCGATGACGATGCCGACGAGTGGCAGCCAAAGATAGCTGGGATCATACGTGAAGATCATGGTCATGGTGTTGACGCCTCCTGGTCTCCGTTCCCCGCCTTTTGCCGGTCGTTTCGGGCGGCCGTCCGCCCCGAATCCCTTCGACGACCGCGTCCAATCCGCGCTTGAAATGGGACATGTCCTTCGCGGGAATCCGCAGAAGCCATCCTCCGAGCAGCTCCTCCCAGCCAAGGAGCCTTTCAATGAGCTTCTCCCCCGCCGGTGAGAGTCGGACGACGGCGCGACGGCGATCCGTGGGATCTTCGCTGCGGTCGACCAGACCCGCCCGCGCCAGCCTGTCGATCAAATGGCTTGCCGTGGGCTGGCCGATCCCAAGGTGCCGCGCGATCTGATTGACGGAGGACGTCTTCTCATGAGCGGTGATGAACAAGGTCCTCAATTGAGGCAGCGTGAGCTTCAGATCGAGCCAGGAGGGAGCTGAGGCGCGAAGAAGCTCGTGCAGCAGCTCTCGGACACGCTCGACAACGGCACGCGTGAGGGCGCTATCGGATGTCATTCCATTGGCCTCTCCATATTAATTACATCGATATCATCGATATAAATTATGTTATCGAATTATCCGGACATGGTCAACAACAGGCAGGATGAAAAGCGCCACGGGGCGGCATGGGGAAGCAAATAAGGCGCTGGAAAGATGACGGCGGTACAGGGGGAGATCTCGGCGTCCCGCCGGGCGCACGCCGCGAGGCCAATCATCGGGAATTGGGTGCTTCTGAAGGGCTTTCTGTGGAAATTCTTGCCCGAATTCGGGCAAAATAATTGAAAAGCAGATAAAAATCGATATAATGAATCTTCGATGAACCTGGATGAGTTCAGACGCCACATCACTTCGAATTATGGGATCGCCGAAAGTGACTTTGAGCGTCTCCACGAGGAGTTTCTCTCCTACTTCGGCCGGACGTTGGAAGAGTACGTTCTCCAGCGCCATGCAGAGCTCCAGATGGCGGGAAAGAAAAATCCGGAAATCTACCGGCTCATCAAGGAGGAAGCCACGGCGCGCCGCTTCGGCGTGACCGGGCTTTCGGAACGAATGATACGACGCATCATCTACGGATAGGAGAAACACATGTGCGGAATCGTCGGGTACGTGGGGTCGCGGAATGCCGTTCCCATCCTTATGGAGGGCCTGAAGCGGCTGGAATATCGCGGATACGATTCTGCCGGCATCGGCTGCGTGGTGCGGGGGAAGCTGAAGGTGGTGAAAAAGGAGGGGCACCTGGCGAATCTCGAGGCGATCCTGCCGGAAGGGCTCTCCTCCACGACGGGCATCGGCCACACGCGGTGGGCGACGCACGGCGGCGTGAATGACGCGAACGCCCACCCCCAGACCGGAGCAGGCGGCAAGGTGGCAGTCGTCCACAACGGGATCATCGACAACTACGACGCCCTGAAGAAAAGGCTGATCGCGCAGGGCGTTTCATTCACGAGCGACACGGACACCGAAGTCATCGCGCAGCTTGCCGCGAAGTTCCTGGAGGCAGGCGATGACCCCGAGAGCGCCGTGCGGGAAACGCTGGGGCTCATCCATGGGACGTACGGCCTCGTCTTCCTGTTCGCGGATCACCCGGGGCTCATCATCGGTGCGCGCAATGGCAGCCCCCTGGTGCTGGGCGTCGGCGAAGGGGAGATGTTCGTGGCATCGGACGCCAACGCCATCGTGCGCCACACGCCAAAGGTGGTCTACCTGGACGACGGGGAGACGGTGGTGCTCACGCCGGAGGAGTTCAGCACGAAGGACCTGCGCGCCGCCGTTGTGGACAAGCGCGTGGAAACCATCGAGTGGGTGGCCGCCGACACCGACAAGAACGGCTACCAGGACTACATGCTGAAGGAGATCTTCGAGCAGCCGGAATCGGTGGCGCGCGCCTTCGGGGAGGGCGGCAGGCTCGTGCCGGAGTTCGGCACGACGAAGCTCGGGGGGCTGAACCTGGAACGCCGGGATTTCTTCGACATCCGCCGCGTGGTGATCATCGCCATGGGCACCGCCTACCACGCCGCGATGATCGGCGCGCATCTTCTGGAAACCATCGCCCGCATACCCGCGCGCGCCGAGATCGCCAGCGAGCTGCGCTGCCGCAATCCCATCGTCGAAAAGGAGACGCTGTACTTCGCCGTGAGCCAGTCGGGGGAGACGGCGGATACGCTCATGGCGCTGCGCGAGATACGCAGCAAGGGCGGCCGGGTGATGGGCATCATCAACGCCGTCGGCTCCACCATGGCGCGGGAATCCGACGGCGGCGTGTACGTGCACGCGGGACCCGAGATGGCCGTGGCGAGCACGAAGGCATTCACGAGCCAGGTGATGAGCTTCGTCCTCATCGCGCTGCTCTTTGCGCGGATGCGCGACCTTTCCCTCGCAGAAGGGAAGGTCGCTCGTGGCGGAGATGGCGCAGATCCCCGGACCTCATGCGGCGCATGCTCGCGCAGGCGGAGGAGGTGCGACGGGTCGCGCGCAAATACAGCGGCGCAAAGACATTCCTCTACCTCGGCCGCGGGCCGAGCTATCCCATCGCGCTGGAAGGGGCGCTGAAGCTGAAGGAGATCGCCTACGTCTTCTCGGAGGGCATGTCGGCGGGGGACGTGAAGCACGGGCCAATTGCCCTCGTGAGCGAGGAGACACCCGTCGTCATGATCGCCGTCAAGGGCGACACGCTGGAGAGGACCATCGGCGGCATGGAGGAGATACGGGCGCGCAAGGGCAGGGTGATCGCCGTGACCAATGTGGACGATCCCCGGATCACCCGCATCGCCGAGGATGTCATTCGTGTGCCGGAGACGCGGGAGGCACTCTCCCCGCTCCTCACCGTGATCCCCCTGCAGCTATTAGCGTACTACATCGCCGTGGAGCTCGAGCGGAACGTGGACAGGCCGCGCAATCTCGCCAAGAGCGTCACGGTGGAGTAGCCCCCGGCGGCAGGACGCCGCAAGCCCGCGCGATTCCGTTTGCCGGCAAAATCCCGCCGACGGTATCTTCCACACCATGGCTGAAACGGCGCGAACCGGATCCGGCCCCTGGGTGCTCACGGCGACGATCCTCGCATCCAGCATGGCCTTCATCGATGGAACGGCCCTGAACGTGGCCTTGCCGGCGCTGCAGAGCTCCCTGCACGCGAGCGGGGAACAGCTCCTCTGGGTCGCGAATGCCTACCTGCTCATGCTCGCCGCACTGATCCCGATCGGCGGATCCCTCGGTGACGTGCTGGGCCGCAAGAAGATCTTCGCCGTTGGCATCGTCCTTTTCATGCTCGCCTCCCTGGTCTGCGGCGTGGCACCGACCATCGGCTTCCTCATTGGCGCACGGCTCGTGCAAGGCGTGGGAAGCTCGCTCATGATACCGGGAAGCCTCGCCATCATCACCGCGTATTTCGGTCGTGAGAGCCGGGGAAGGGCGATCGGCACGTGGTCCGCCTTCACGACCATCGTCACCATTGCCGGGCCGATTCTCGGGGGAGTCCTCTCGAACGCCGGATTCTGGCGCGGTGTCTTTCTCATCAACTTCCCGCTCGGCGTCCTGGCGTTGCTGGTCCTCTTCCTGAAGGTGCCCGAGAGCAGGGACGAAAAATCATCCGGGCGCATCGACTACTGGGGAGCGGCGCTGCTCGCCCTTGGGCTCGCGGGCCCCACCTACGGTCTGCTCTCCGCGCCCGATCTCGGGTTCGGCGATCCGCGCGTCTTCGGGACTCTGGCCGCGGGCGTGGCGGCGCTTGCCGCGTTCGTGGTGGTGGAGGCGCGGAGCAGACACCCGATGATACCCCTCGGGCTTTTCTCCTCCCGCACATTCAGCGGCGTGAATCTCCTGACATTCGGGTTGTACGGCGCCCTGAGCGTGGGCACCTTCTTCCTTTCGCTCAACATGGTGCAGGCGCAGAGCTACAACATGGCCGTTGCCGGATTCGCCTTCACGCCCTTCGCCCTCATCCTCACCGCCCTGTCGCGCTGGGCAGGCGGCCTTGTCGACAGGGGCGGTCCCCGGTTGCCCCTCATGGTCGGGCCGGCCATCGCGGGTGGGGCATTCCTTTTCATGGCCTTCAGCGGTCTCTCCGACGGGCCGTCGCATTACTGGACGACATTCTTCCCCGGCATTGTGCTCCTTGGCATCGGCATGGGCATCACGGTGGCGCCGCTCACCACCTCGGTCATGAGCTCGGTGGCATCGCATTTCGCCGGCACGGCGTCGGGGATCAACAACGCGGTCTCCCGGACGGCGGGCGTCCTTGCCATCGCGGTGGTCGGCGCGGTGGCCCTCATCGTGTTTTCACACGCCATGCAGACGCGCACCGCGTCGATCCAGATAAGCGGCGAGGCGCGCGCGGCCCTGTCCGCGGAGGCCACGCGGCTGGGTGCAGCGGCCGTTCCCTCGCAGGTGGCCGCGGATCAGATCGGCGCGGTACAGACCGCCATCCGCCTTGCATTTGTGGATGCATTCCACGTCGTCATGCTGATCTGCACGGCGCTCGCCTGGATAGGCGCCGCACTTGCAGGAGTGTTTGTGGAAAAGAAGCTCGCGGCGGCAGGCTGAAGGCCGCAGCCCTGCGCTACCGGGCTGAGATCAGCCGAAATTGCCCCAGAGCATGAGCAGCTTCGAGATCTGATCCGTGTCCACGACGTGCCGGGTCTTCTTCGTGATGATGCCAAGCTCGCTCTCTTTGAGACGGGAGGTCTGCGGCGGTCTGCCCGCCATGTAGCGCGTGTAGGTGATCCAGGAAAGCCCGGCGCCGTCCTTGTCGACCTTGTCGATGTAGAAAAGCACGGCGGGCTCCCCGTTCACCTCGTGCAGCCACCACTGGTTGTTCTGGAGTTGAGCGGGCACAATGATAGTGTAGCCGGCGGAGGCAGGGTTTTCCAATGACCGCTTCCGGCACGGGCGGCGTGTCACGCGGCGGTCGGCGTCGCTCCGTGGGCGCGCGGACGACTCGCTCGCGCCGCTACCAGGCAACCTCCGCAAACATGCCCGGGTGATCCGACGGACCCTCGGGGACGTAGCGGGCGTGAAGGACGCGCGCGGCGCGCGTGACGAATATATGGTCGATGCTGGCGGCCGGATCCGACGCACCGGGTTCCACCGTCCGCTCCTGCGCCGTGACCCACGCGTCGTCCAGGACGGCCGCGGTCTGCCGGTACTGCTCGGTCGTCGGATCAAAATTGAAGTCGCCCAACGAAATGGCGAGCGGCACGCCGGCGGCCCCCCGCGTGGCAGCGTCGATCACGAGCCGCTGCTGGGGCAGGGCGCCGTCGTTGTCGAGATGCGTGACAAGGACGCGCAGGAGCCTTCCCCCCGCGTCGACGTCAGCCTCGATGCAGGCGGTCTGCTCGCCGCGGGACGGCATGAAAAAGGTGCGGGCGTTGCGAATGGGGTGCCGTGAGAGAAGCGCCACCCCGAAGGTGCCGCTTTCGGGCAAAGGACCGTAGTAGGAGTACATGCCAAGCCCGTCGGCGAAGAAGCGGACGACGTCCGCGTTGCCCCCCGCAATCCGGGCCGTATCCGACTCCTCCAGGCCGACGATGTCGGGATCGAGGCGACGGATCACCTCGCGCTGGGCCAGGAAGCTCTCCTGGCCGGTCGCACTGTAGCCCTGCTGGATATTGTACGTGAGGATGCGCAGGCTGCTCTTCAGGGGCGCCGGTGTCGGCCGCGCGGAAGAAAGCCCCGCAAGGAGGACAGACGCACCGGCAACGACGAGCGCTGCGATGAGCCATCCCGGCCGGCCATCGGACGCGACGCCCGCAGCGGTCGGCCGCGCGACCAGGAGCAGCGCGAGCGCCGCGAGCACGGCGGGGATGATCGTGACGAGCCAGAACTGGTTGCGGAAAAGGGGACCGACGACGGGAATGTAGTCGTAGACCGTGGTGAATATCTGTGCGAAAGACAGGAGGAGCAGGAGCACGGCGCCAAGACCGAAGCCCGTGGCGATCTTCCGCGGCGAGGGCCGGCCGGAAAACAGAGCGTCCGCCATGAGCGCGAAGTCGGCATAGAGCACCGGGTGGAGCACGAGCATCGCCCAGAACGCAATCCGAGCCGCGGCGTCCGGCGCGGCGGCATAGAGCGGATACAGGGTCGTCGCGGTGAAATGCGGCTGGCGGAGCAGCAACGCAAGGGCCAGTGAGACGATAAAGAGAAGGTTCACGCAGAGGAGCACGACGGGCGAAAGGACGCGGCGGAACCCCGGCACGCCGAGCCAGGACCCGAGGAAAAGCGCAAGGGCGCCCGCCTGCACGGCGACCACCGCCGTGTCGCTCACCTCGCCCCATCGGGCGATCACGGTCGGGCTCGTGAATCCGAAGTACAGCATGATGAGGACGGCACAAAGGCCGACGCTGAGGCCAAATGTTTTCGCGCCGCCCATACGCGCTGCGCCCGGGTCGGCCTGGGGGACTTCGGGACGCAATTCGCCCGACGTCCCCGCGAAGAGCCGGCCCAGGAAAAGAACCAGACAGATGCCGGCAAGCGCCGCGGCCAGGATGATGGACCAGCCTTCGACGAAGAGCAGGCTTCCCGCTTGCAGGCTGCGCAGAAGGATCGACAGGAGCACCCCGAATCCCAGCGCCGCGCCCTTCAGCGGCGGCTCGTCCGCCGACTGCCGCACGTGGCAGACAAGGAAAATGAGGGCTGCGCCGCACCCCACCCCCGCGGCGAGCATGCGCCACCGGGTGGCAAGCGGCAGGCTGACTGCCCACGCCACAAGGGCAAGCGCGGCTGCCGCCGTGGCGAAGACCCGACTGTCCATGCCTCGCGGAAAGAGCAGGAGGAGGAAGGGGGAAAGCAGGAAAAGGATGTAGATGATTTCCGGTGGTATATCAGTGCCCAGGAGTCCGAACGTGTAGGTGGCTTCGATGAACCCGGTGATCAGGCTGAAGAAAACCATGAAGAACAAGGCGTCACGGATGCAGCTTACGACCGGAGCGTCCATTACCTTTCTCATTGCCATTCCTCCGAATGAGGCATCCTAATGCCTCTGGCGCGCTCTGGCAACGCTCCCTCGCCCTTGACGGCGCGTGAGGGCAGGCTTACGGTGTGCGCGTGACGACCGATTATTTCCCGGGCGATGTATACGCCACCCCGGAGAACGTGCCGCGCGCCAGGAGCGAATACGTCCTCCTCGGTTCACGCTGGAGCGTCTACTGCCATTTCTTCGCGACGATACTCCGAAGCCGCGCGCGTGCCCTGGCCGGCCTGTATGACGATGAGGCATGGGCGCGCAGCTCGCGGGAGGTCATCACCAACCTGGAGCGTTGCAGGGCCCGCCTGCGGATCGAGGGCATGAACCGGGTGCGGGGAACGGACGGCCCTATGGTGTTCGTGTCCAACCACATGAGCACGCTGGAGACCCTCGCCCTGCCGGGCCTGATCGTTCCGATGAAACCCGTGACCTACGTCGTGAAGGAGAAGCTCCTGCACGGCTTCTTCTGGGGTCCGATCATGCGTTCCCGCGACCCCATCCCCGTGTCCCGCGCCGATCCGCGCGCGGACCTGGAAATCGTCCTGAGAGAGGGCGCTGCCCGACTGGCAGCCGGCATTTCCGTCATCATATTTCCGCAAGGCACGCGGAAGGACGTCTTCGTGCGGTCCGAGCTCAACAGCCTCGGCGCAAAGCTCGCGGCAAGGGCGGGCGCCCTGCTCGTTCCCATTGCGGTGAAGACCGACTACTGGGGCTCCAGCGGCATCTTCCGCGGTTTCGGGCCGATTCGCCGCGACAGGCAGATCCACATCGAGTTCGGCGAGCCCCTGTCGGTCTCCGGGCGCGGCAAGACCGAGCACGAGCAGTGCCTGGACTTCATCGAGTCGCGCCTGCGCACCTGGGGAGCGCCGATCG
Organism: uncultured Spirochaetota bacterium; assembly: GCA_963781885.1. Classification (GTDB taxonomy): domain Bacteria; phylum Spirochaetota; class Spirochaetia; order SZUA-6; family Fen-1364; genus Fen-1364. The sequence continues at coordinate 685,996 of CAWAHW010000004.1, forward strand.
GCTGAGATCAGCGTATGGCGAACGAACCCATGAACGGCACAACGACCCCGATAAAGCATCCGCCGCAGAGCGCGCCGATTGCGGGGCTCGTCTGGCTTGGCTGCATCCTCCTCACCGTCATCCTGACGGGCTGCCCTCGCTTCTCCGGTTTCTACGTCGCATACCTATCGGTGTCTCTGGCGATCGTCGCTGCGGGTCTGCCGTTGATGAATGCCGTCTACCGCAAAGGAAAGAGCGCGACCGCACCGGGGCTTCGGAAGCTCACCGGCTATTCCGTCGTTGCGCTGTATATCGGGCATGCGCTTCCCCGGGTGGGATGGCAGAACGCGGGACTCATCACGGACGGCCGCGCGGCGTTCCTGTACGCGCTCACGCTTCTTTGCACGGCCGCGGGCGTCGCCTTCGTCGTGCTGATGGCGCGGGACCCGTCGTATCCCCGGCGGGAAAAAGACGCCAGGACAAAAAGACGCGGCATCGTCGCCATCGTTCTCGAGTGGGTGGACGCGATCGCGTCTGCCGTCATTGCCGTCGTGCTCATCGAGACATTCATCTTCCAGCTCTACCAGGTGCCGACTGAATCCATGGCTCCCCTCTTTCTCGCCGGGGACCGTCCGTTCACCGTGAAGCTCGTCTTCGGACCCCGCCTGCCCCTGACGGAATGGCGGCTGCCCTTCCTCCGGCAGCCGGCGCGCGGCGACGTGGTGACGATCGCCAATCCCCGCTATCCCGAAAACTCCGGGACGAATCTCAAGAAGTATTTCTCCCAGATGGTTTTCATGGCCACGCTCACCCTGGTGAACATCGACAGGACCACCGCGGACGGAACGCCCAAGGCGGATCCACTCGTGAAACGCATCGTCGGGGTCCCGGGTGAAAAGCTCATGATGGTGGACGACGTCCTGTATGCGCGGACGGCGGCGCAGCCCGCCTACCGTCCCGTCACCGTGGACGTCGAGCGTTTCGCGCAGATCGACCTCTGGAAGCTCCCCCCCGACGTCCGCGACAAAGTGCAGACCGTTCCCCTGAGCGGGCAGACGAGGGCGGTGCTGGCGAAATGGGACGCGGCGAAGAACAGCGGGGATCCCGGCACCCTGGCCAGCCGGCTCCGAGAAGACTGGGTGCGGGTTTCCTCCCGCGCGGCAGCCATGCCCGTCGCGGCGCTTGCCGCTTTCGAACAGGGACAGCTTCCCCGCGTGAACCCGGCCATTGCGGCGCTCCGCGACGCGGCGCTGCAGTTTGCTCCCGCCGGCGCATCGAATCCCATCTCGCGGACAGGGGCGGAGACGGAGGACCTGGGCCTTGCCCTTGCCATCGCGCGCTCTCCGACCACGCTCGCCGCCCTGAAGGAGTACGCTCTGGCGGGTCAATCCGGCACAATCGGCCCTACCCTCTACGAGCGCGGCTCGCACAACCTCAACCTCCTCGTCAAGATGAATCTGCTCGATCGCATCGACCGGGATCTCGCGCTCGTCGGAGGCGGCGCTTCATCTGAGACGATCGCGGCAGACGCGGAGAGGAGCCGCCTCCTCCGGGAGGCACAAGAGCTCGACGTGTACCTGGTGCGCTATTACGACATGCGGAACTTTCCGGAGTTCCCGGCGGGCGGCGCATTCCTTGGACCCGACCAGTATTTTGCGATGGGTGACAATCGCTACAACTCACTGGATTTCCGGTTCTCAGAAACAACACGACTCCGACCGCTGGATTCCGCAGACCCTTCTTCCATCCTTTACCCGTCCATGCTTGATCCTTTTCCGTTGGAGAAACGGTTCATAGAAGGCTGGGCCGTCTTCAGGGCCTGGCCCTTTTCGCGGATGGGAGCGATCAGGTAAGAGCGCGGGCCCTCGCCCGCACCTTCCCCTTACAGAGACGGCCGCAGCGCGAGCACGAGGATGCGCACCCCGAGGCCCGCCACGATGAGGTTTCCGACGATGACGGCCCCCCGGCGGAACCGGGCGGACAGCCTGCCGTGGAAGAGGCTGCCGAAGCCGGCGATGAGCGTCTGCCACGAGAGCGACGCTGCCGCCGCGCCGAGCACGAATGCAAGCCTGTCGAGGAGAAGAGTGCCGGCGCCCTTCTGCCGGCCCAGGATGAGCGCCGCGAAATAGACGACCGTCAGGGGATTCACCAGCGTGATGCCCAGAAACTGGACGTAGGTCGAAAGGGCTCCGCCCGCGCGCACGGGGCTGCCGGTGTCCTCCGCGGGCTTTTGCCGGATGCCCCGTATGATGCCGAAGGCGGCGAGCCCGAGCAGGACCGCTCCCCCGACGACGCGGACGTACACCGAGACCGGCGCAAGGAGAACGACAAGCGCCGTCCCTGCGACGCTCGCCGCCGTGGCATAGATGAGATCCGCGGTCGCGGCTCCCGCGCCGGCGGCGAAGCCCTTGCGGAAACCCGACACCATGCCGGTGGTGACGATGAGAATCGACACGGCACCCACGGGCACCGCGATTCCATAGCCGGCGAGAATACCGTCGATGAGACCCTGCATGCACCATCGTAGCTTGGCCCGCCGATGCGGGACAAGGCAGGCCGCGGTTTCGGCATATGACCGGCGGCCATGCCCTGTCATCGATCTTCGACACCGCGGCCCGCGTTTCGCGGACAGCCCCCCTGGCCCGCGCGCTCGTACGTTGGCAGCATCGGGGAAATGCGCACATTCGATCCCGCGTGACGGGTCCCCGGAGGGAGGTGTCCATGAAAAAAACACAGCTCGCCGCCGGAGCCGCGGCGCTTGTCGTGCTGCTCCTTGGCTGCCAGACGGCAAAGCCCGCACTGGTCACTCCCGCGCCCAGCTCGATCGAAGCCGGATCGGCCGGCTTCTCTCCCAAGGGGGGCCCGGACCACGATTCGATACAGCTTGCCCTGCAATTCGGCAACCCGGAGACTGTTGCATCCTGGAAAGTGGCCCTCGGCACGGGCGGGACGCCGCAGAAGAGCTGGTCGGGCGACGCGAAGTATCTTCCGTCGAGCCTCACGTGGGACGGCACGACGGACGCGGGTACCGCTGCACCCGAAGGGAGCTATGTCGCCTCCCTTTCCATCACATACGCAAAAACCTATGAGCCGCAGTCGGTGGAAAGCAAAAGCTTCATACTCGACGTCACCCCGCCGACGGGAAGCATCGCCCTCGATCCGCCCCAGTTCACCGTCACCGGCAGCGGTGTGCAGGCGCCCGTGCAGGTGAAGCTTTCCGCGACCTCCTCACTGGCGCAGATAAAGACGTGGTCACTCGACATCTATGACACGGCAGGCGCGCGTCTCCGGAGCTGGAACGGCACCTGGCCGGATTCCTCCGTCGCATGGGACGGCACGTCGTCCAGCGGCTCATTCGTCGTGCCGACGCTCACCTATACGGCCGTCGCCACGGTGCGGGACGAGTTCGGCAATTCGGCGATCGTGAAAGCACAGGTTCCCGTGACGGCGGCGATCGTGGCCGCCGCAGCCCCGCCCGTCGCTCCGCCGGTGCCGGTCGTCCCGCTGCGGCCCGGTGCAAGCGCCGTGACGCCGCTTGCGGCCGGCTTCTCACCGCTCAGCCAGACCATGCCGCGCACCCTGGGCCTGTCGCTCGCCGTCGCCAACAAGGATTCCCTGAAGTCATGGCGTCTCACCCTCGCCCATGCATCGCACGGCGTACAGAGGACATGGTCAGGTGATGCAACCTCCCTGCCCGCCAGCGTGAGCTGGGACGGGGCGACCGACACGGGCGATCCAGCCCCCGAAGGCTCGTACACGGCCACCCTTGCCACCGACTATGGCAACGCGTTTGCCCCGGCTTCCGTCACGAGCGCGGCATTCATCCTCGACAGGACCCCGCCCGACGGGTCCCTCGCGCTGTCGACCGCCCTCTTCTCACCGATCGCCCCGACGGACACCATGACGCTCACCGTCGACGCGCGCTCGCCGACTGCGGGCATTGCGAGCTGGTCTTTGGACATCAATGACCCGGCGGGAAACCTGTTCAGGACTTTCAAGGGAAAGTGGCCGTCGAACACGGTGATCTGGGATGGAAAAGGTGCCGCGGGAGAGATGGTGCAGTCGGCGGAGGACTACCCCGTCGTTGCAACGGTCGTTGACCAGTTCGGCAATGCCGGGGTCCTGAAGACGACCGTGCCCATCGACATACTCGTGGAGAAGACGGCGACAGGCTACCGGATTCTGGCGTCCCGCATCTGGTTCAAGGCATACACGGCGGACTACGCGGACGTGGCCGCTTCTCTAGCAAAGCAGAACGCCGACAGGCTCGACGCTCTTGCAGCGAAGCTTGCGAAGTTCCCCGGGTACAAGATCAGGATCGTCGGCCATGCCGTGATGATCAACTGGAACGATCCCGTGCGCGGCAAGGCGGAGCAGGAACAGATCCTCATCCCGCTGTCGAAGGCGCGCGCGGACGCGGTCATGCAGGCGCTCGTGCAGCGCGGTCTCGACGCCGCACGATTCAGCACGGAAGGGGTCGGCGCCTCCGACCAGCTCGTGCCCGACAGCGACTACCGCGACCAATGGCAGAACAGGAGAGTCGCGCTCTTCCTGGACAAGGAATAACAAAGAGTTTTGCTCCTCCTTTCGACTCACCCGCCGGCGTTGCCGGACGGGTGAGTCTTTTTTTGTCGGACAGCTTGACGCGCCCGCCACAAATCGTTAACTTCCCCGACATGGTGATGGGAAATACCCGCACAGCAAACTCGATCTCATGCGCGTGGTGGTGGTTCTGGATGTAGCCAGGACCAGGTCCGCGTAGCGCGGACCGACACGCAGGTTCTGGCGACAATCGCCAGGCCCTGCGACTTTGTGGAAAAGCCGTGGCGCCTGTACAACAGGTTCCGCGGCTTTTTCATTTTCCGGGCATGCAAGGAGGTTTCCGTGGCAACGGTGATGGAAAAGGCAGACGTGACGATCAGGACGATCAACGGGGAGCGCTTCACCCCGCTCGCCCTCGCGAAAAAGCTGGGCGCGCGCGTGCTCCTGGAGAGCGCCTCCTTCCAGCGGGGGCGCGAGCGCTATTCCTTCCTGCTCCTGAAGGAGGCGTTCCGCATCTTCCAGAAAGGGGACGATTTCTTCATGACGCGCGACGGCGTCACCCTGTCGGTGAAGACCCAGGCCCGGGACATCCTCGACGTGCTGGCGCATTTCAGCCGGCAGCACGACGGGCACGCGGCGCCCTTCCCGCTGCCCACCGGGGGCATCGGCTATCTTTCGTACGGATACTGCGCGCGATTCGACACGATCCGGCTCCGCGACCGCAAGGACCCGATGGGGTTGCCCGATGCGCTTTTCCTCTTCGGCAGCGTCTTCCTCGTCTTCGATCACTACACGGACACGATCTCCATCGTCGCGGTGAGCTATCGCGAAAAGGAGATCGACGGGCAGAGGGAGATCGACGAGACCGAGCATCGGATCAACGACATGGACTTCAACTTCATGGCAGCGGCGCGCACCGACTGGAAAGTCGAAAGGATGGAACAGCCCGACGACCGGGCGGAGTACCTGCGCGGCGTCGAGGCGGTGCGGGAGGAGATCCGCAAGGGCAATCTCCTCCAGGGCGTGCTTTCCCGCCGTGTGCAGGTGCGCACGGACATGCCGGGCAATCGAGGCATACCGATCGCTGCGGTCGCTCAATCCCTCCCCGTACATGTTCTTCCTCGATTTTGGCGATTTCCAGCTCTTCGGCGCCTCACCCGAGGTGCACGTGAAGGCACGGGACGGTCGGGCCGTGATCCGGCCGCTCGCCGGCACGCGGCGCCGCGGGGCAAACGCCGCAGAGGATGCAGCGCTGGAAAAGGACCTTCTCGCCGATCCGAAGGAGCGCGCCGAGCACCTCATGCTCGTCGATCTCGCGCGGAATGACCTCGGGAGGGTGTGCGCCCCGGGGAGCGTCGAGGTGAGCGAGCTCATGGAGGTCGAGCGCTATTCCCACGTCATGCACATCGTCTCCACCGTGGAAGGGAAGCTCGCGGAGGGAATGACGGGCCGTGAGGCGCTGCGCGCGACGTTCCCGGCCGGCACCGTTTCGGGCGCGCCGAAGATCAGGGCCATCGAGGTGATCGATGCGCTGGAAAGCACCGCGCGGGGATTCTACGCCGGCGTCGTGGTCCACGTGGAATCCGACGGATCGCTGGATTCCTGCATCACCATCAGGAGCGCGGTGAAGCAGGGCGACGTCGTGACGCTCCAGGCAGGCGCCGGCATCGTCTACGACTCGGTGCCGGATCGGGAGTATGAGGAAACCGAGGCAAAGCTGGCGGCGCTCGCGCGCGCGCTGGGAATGGGGGCATAGCCGTGTACGTCATCATCGACAACTACGATTCCTTCACGCACAATCTCTACCAGTATCTCTGCGAGCTGAGCGGCGCGCCGGTGGAAGTCTTCCGCAACGACCGCATCACCGTGGACGAGCTGGCCGCCATGGAGCCGTCCGGCATCGTCATCTCCCCGGGACCAGGCCGACCCGAGGAGGCGGGCATCAGCGTCGACGTGATCCGGCGTTTCGCGGGCTCCATTCCCCTGCTCGGCGTCTGCCTCGGCCACCAGGCCATCGGCTGCGCGTACGGCGGCAAGATCGTCCCCGCCCGACGGGTCGTGCACGGCAAGACGGATGACATCAGCCTCGACGGCAGGGGGCTCTTCCGCGGCCTGCCGCGCACGGCGAAGTTCACCCGCTACCATTCGCTTGCCATCGAGGAAGAAAGCCTGCCGCCGGAGCTCGAGGTCACGGCGCGCTCCGCGGACGGGGAGATCATGGGCGTGCGGCACCGCGATCTCCTAGTCGAGGGGATACAGTTCCATCCCGAATCGATCGCATCGGAGCACGGGAAGCGCTGCCTGCAGAACTTCATCACCTACAGGCGCGAGCCCTTTCCCCTCTCTTCCATCCTCGCGGGTCTGCAGAACAAGCAGGCCATGACGCGCGGGGAGGCGGAGGCATTCATGGACGAGATGACGGATGGCAGGCTCACCGATTCCCAGATCGCCGGCATCCTCGCGGCGCTGTCCGGTCCGCTCATCGGGCCGGAAGTGCTTGCGGGATTCGCCTCGGTGCTGCGCCGCAAGAAGGAGCCCTTCACAAGCAACCGCCCCGTGCTGGACACCTGCGGCACGGGCGGTGACGGGCTTGCGACATTCAACATTTCCTCCCTTGCGGCAATAGTGGCCTCCGCATGCGGCGCGCTGGTGGCGAAGCACGGCAATAGGGGCGTGAGCTCGCCCAGTGGCAGCGCGGAGTTCTTCCGCGAGCTCGGCGTGCCCGTCGATGCGCCGGCGGCGGCCAGCGAAAAGCTCCTGCGGGAGACAGGCTTCTGCTTCCTTTTCGCGCCGCTCTATCACGGCGCCATGCGCCATGCGGTGCGCGCGCGCGCCGAGCTGGGCATCCGCAGCGCAATGAATCTCGTCGGGCCGCTTTCCAATCCCGCCGATGCCGCCTACCAGATCATCGGGGTCTACGACCCCGAGCTCTGCGGTCCGGTCGCCGAGGCGGCCCGACTCCTGGGGGTGCGCCGCGTCATGACGGTGCATGGTGAGGACGGGCTTGACGAAATATCCGTGAGCGCGCGCACGCGCGTGGTGGAAATCGACGAGTCCGGGGCACGGCGCGACTACACCCTGGCGCCGGAAGAGTTCGGCATCTCGCGCTTCCCGGTGGAGCAGCTTCGCGGCGGGACGCCTGCGGACAATGCGCGCACGGCCCGGGAGATCCTGTCGGGCGCGGGACCCGCGGCCATGCGCGAGGCGGTGCTTCTCAATGCGGGTGCGGCTCTCTATATCAGCGGCATGGCGCGCAACATCGGCGACGGGTACCTGGCCGCGCGCGAATCGCTCTCATCGGGCCGCGCGCGGGCGAAGCTCGAACAGGTGCGCGCCCACGCGGGTCGGACCGCGGCGGCAGCATGAATGTCCGGGACGGCATCATCGCGCGGCGGCGGGAGCTCGTGCGCGCGCGAGGCCACGCGCTGGGCGCCGTCCTGCCCGCGCGGCGCGTCCATCCCCCGGTGCCTTTCGGCACGGCGCCCTTCCTGATCTGCGAAGTGAAGCGCCGCTCCCCGTCGAAAGGGGACATCGCCCCGGACATCGACGCGGCGGGGCAGGCGCGGGTGTACGCGTCCCAGGGGGTGCGCAGCATCTCCGTGCTCACGGAGACGGAGAGCTTCGGCGGATCGCTCGACGACCTGATGCGCATCAAGGCCGCGCTGCCCGAGGTCTCCCTGCTGCGAAAGGACTTTCTCTTCGACCTTGAAGACATCGAGGTATCGTGGCGCGCCGGCGCGGATGCCGTGCTCCTGATCGCCTCGATGCTGGAGCCGCAGATCCTTGCCGCCATGCACCGGCGCGCCCTGGCGCTGGGCATGGAGGCGCTGGTCGAGCTGCATGACGATGCGGACGTTGCAGCCTGCCGCGCCCTGGCGCCCCCGCTCACGGGTGTGAACGCCCGAGACCTTGCAACATTCACGGTCGATCCCCTGCATCCCGTGGCCCTGGCCGCGAAGATCGACTGGAATACGCGCCGCGTCTACGAGTCGGGCATCCGCGCGGCTGAAGACATCCTCCTTGCGCGCGGCGCGGGCTTCGACGGCGTCCTGGTCGGCGAAGCGGTCATGCGCGAACCGCAGAGCATCCCCGGCCTGCTCGCCGGCTTCGTGCCCGCAACGCGCGACTTCTGGCCGCGCCTCTCCGCGCGGCGGAGGCCGGGTAGGCCACTCGTGAAGGTCTGCGGCATCGCGCGGTCAGCGGATGCCGAAAAGGCGCAGGCGTTTGGCGCGGACGTGCTCGGTTTCGTATTCGCCCCTTCCAAGCGCCGCGCCGACCCGGGGCTGGTGCGGGACCTGCGCGACCTGCCCGCGCTCAAAGTCGCAGTCGTGGTGAACGATGCAGGCGCGGCGCGCCTCGACCCCGACGTCGAAGCGCTCCTCTCCGAAGGTCTCGTCGATGCCGTGCAGCTCCACGGCGCCGAGCTTCCCGAGGACTGCGCAAGGCTCGCGTTCCCCTATTACAAGGCCATCCGGGTGCGAAACGCGGAGGATGGTGATTCGATGGCGCGCTTCCACTGTCCCCGGGTGCTCGCCGATGCGTATTCACCCGATGCGGCCGGTGGCACCGGCCGCCGGATTCCCGCGGAGCTCGCGCGCCAGCTCGCCACCGACCGGCCCTTGTGGCTTGCCGGCGGCATCGGTCCCGACAACGTCGGAAGCATCCTGGATGACCTTTGCCCCGAGCTCATCGATTCGTCCAGCGGCCTGGAGGAAGCACCGGGGAGGAAGGACATGGGGAAGCTTGAAAAGTTTTTCGAGGAGATAGAACGACATGAAAAGGTTTAACGACTTCTTCGGGCAGTTCGGCGGCCGCTACGTCGCGGAGATGCTCCGCGCGCCCCTGGACGAGCTGGAAGCGGCATTCCTCGAAGCTTTGGACGACGCAGCCTTCCGCGACCTGCTTGCCCTCACCCTGCGGGACTTTGCCGGAAGGCCCACGCCGCTCCTCTTCGCGGAGAACGCCACCCGGGAGCTGGGGGGCGCCCGCATCCACATCAAGCTGGAAGGGCTCGCGCACACCGGCGCGCACAAGATCAACAACGCCGTCGGCCAGGCGCTGCTCGCAAAGCGCATGGGAAAGACGCGTATCATCGCCGAGACGGGCGCCGGTCAGCACGGCGTTGCCACTGCGGCGATCTGCGCGCGCCTGGGCATACCGTGCCGCGTCTACATGGGCGCCGTGGACATGCGGCGCCAGAAACCGAACGTGTTCTGGATGGAGCGCTACGGCGCGGAGGTGGTGGCGGTGACGGGCGGATCTGCCACGCTGAAGGACGCCGTGAACGAGGCCCTGCGCGACTGGGCGGGGAGCTTCCAGGAGACGCACTACCTGCTGGGCTCCGCCCTCGGCCCCTCGCCGTATCCCGACATGGTGCGCGAGTTCCAGTCCGTCATCGGCCAGGAGCTGCGCGGCCAGATCAGGGAGAAAAGCCTTGACTGCGCGGCGCTTGTTGCCTGCGTCGGGGGAGGCTCGAACGCAATCGGCTTCTTTTCCCCCTTTCTTGAAACGGCGACCCCCGAGCTTATCGGCGTGGAGGCGGGGGGACGGGGCGCGGGCGTGGGAGAGCACGCTGCGCGCATGAACGGCCGCGGACAGCCCGGCATCGTCCAGGGCTACAAGTCGCTCTTCCTCACGGACGCCGACGGTCAGGTCCTCTCCACGCACTCGATATCGGCAGGGCTGGATTACCCCGGCATCGGACCCCAGCTCGCGCATCTGGGAAGCACGGGACGCGTCCGATTCCTCACGGCCTCCGACGCCGAGGCGCTGGAGGCGGTGAAGTTCTTTGCCCGTACGGAGGGCATGATATTCGCGCTGGAGTCCGCCCACGCCGCGGCGGCGGTGATGAGGATCGCCCGCGACTACCCCGCGGAATCGTCGCTGGTCGTGAACATGTCGGGCCGCGGCGACAAGGACCTCTTCATCCTCGCGCGCGCGATGGACGCGGAGCCCTGGGCGGATTTCCTGCGCGAGGAGGCAGCCCGATGAGCCTGCCTTCACGGATCATGGCGCATCTCGTGGCGTATTATCCCGACCGGGCCGGCTCCCTCCAGGCGGCGCGCGGCCTTACCGACGGCGGATGCACGTGGCTGGAGGTGCAGTTCCCCTTCTCCGATCCCACGGCGGATGGACCCGACATCCAGGCGGCCTGCGCCCGGGCGTTGGAGGCGGGATTCACGGTCAAGGATGGTTTCGCGCTCCTGGCAGAAATCTGCGCCGCGGTGCACGTACCGGTCTTCGTCATGAGCTATGCGAACCTACTCTTCACGCGCGGCATCGGCCGGTTCCTCGATGACTGCCGCGGCGCGGGCGCGCACGGCGTCATCGTGCCCGATCTGCCGCCCGACACCGACGAAGGGCTCTACGCGGAGGCGCGGGCGCGAGGGCTCGCGGCAATGCCCGTCCTGTCGCCATCGATTTCCGCCGACAGGCTCTGCCGCGCGGCGGCGCTGGGCACGGAGTACGTCTACGCAACGCTGCGCGCGGGAACTACCGGGCCACGCTCGACCGTGGACGATGCGACACGGGGCTTTCTGCGGTCCCTGGCAGAGGCGCGCGCGGCGCGGCCGGCAAAGATCATGGCGGGTTTCGGCATCGCCAGCCGCGCGCAGGTTCGCGCCCTTGAGCCGCACGTGCACGGCGTCATCGTGGGAAGCGCGCTCGTGCGTGAGATCGCCGCCGGCGGGGATCCCTACACGAGCCTGAAACAGAAACTGAAGGAGCTCGCGGGGACATAGGATCGGCCGCCCGCCGGCGCGGACAGGCCCGCTCTGATATCATTTGCCAAAGGAGAAGCTCGATTGAAAGCAAACTTGAAACTCGCCGTCGCGCGGCGGAACGCGGCCCCGGCGATGACACTTGGCATCCTGGTGCTCCTCGCTTCCTGTTCCCCTGCCCGCCCGGCCGCCGCGCCGGTGGTAAGCGGTGCGCCGCACTGGGTGCTCGATCTCGTACCGGGACCCGCGTACCATCAGACCGCGCGATTCCTGCTATTCAAGATCCCCCTGTACCCGCAGGTTGCCTGCTGGGTCGAGACGCCGGACGGCGCGTACGTGGACACGATCTACGTCACCAGCAAGGTGGCGAAGAAGTCGTGGTACGGGGCCCCGTCCGCCGGAAGGCCGGAGGCCCTTCCCGTCTGGACGCACGCGCGGAATCAGCAGGTTCTTGCGGTTGATTCCGTCACCGGCGCGACGCCGCAAGGGAGCGTGCATCGCGAGGCCCTGCTGGCAGGCAGCCTGAAACCCGGCCGCTACGTCGTCAAGGTGGAGATCAACGGCAGCTACGATTACAACGCGCGCTACACCCGGTCCACCGCCGGCGTCAACGGGCAGCCGTCGGTTATCTACCGCGGGGAGCTCAGCATCGGCGACGGACAGTCGGATGCCGTTCTCGTTCCGTTCGGCACGGGCTCCCTCGATGGCTCCAACGGCGACATCACCCCGGGGCTCGACGGAATCACGACCGCCCTCGACATATTCAAATCGGTGGAAATTTCGTTCCAGCCTCAGTAGAAGACGGAAGCGGCGCGGCCCCAACCATATCGGAGGTGACAAAATGAGGACCGGTCGGGGTTTCAGAAGAAGGAGTCATCAAGATGAAGGAAAAGAGGACCTCTGAGCTTGTCGGTTCCGTGGTGGGAAATCTCATCGCCATTGCCATCGTCAACACGGTCCTGCTCTGGCGTCAATATACGAACGGCGTCGTGCTGGAGAGCTGGGTCGACATCCTGTGGGCGGCAAACCTTTCCCTGATCGTCCAGATCGTGGGAAATATCCTGCTTGCGTTATACCGGCCCGCTCGTTTCTATTCCCTCATGCAGGCCATCTACGCCGGCCTGGGATTCGTTTCAGTTCTGGTGTTCTACCTCGTTTTCCCGCTCGATTTTTCCCACGTTGCCGGAGCATGGCTGAATACCCTGTGCAGAGCCTTGCTCATTGTCGGAATGGCCGGAACGACCATCGGTTTCGTCGTCCAGCTGGCTCGAGCTGCATCCGGCACCCCCTACGCGCAGGCCGCGCCAGAATAAGAAGGAAATGCCCAAGCCCCGCGCCCCCCGGCCGGGGCTTGGACTGCCTGTTTCGCTGGAAAATAACACAAAGCTAAGACTGCCTTAACGGTTCGCCTGCACATTCTGATCATCTCAGTTTATTGACCGCCTTATCCAATAGAAAAACGGTCTCCCGGGTTCCGGTGCAGACCGTTTTTTTTCAAGAGGCGGACGGTACGCGGCATATGCGCCCGGGCCCGCGGGAGCCCTTACCTCTGCACCCTCCCCGAGCCCGACCCCGCCATCAAGGCCTTCACCTCAGCCACGGACAGGAGCGGAAGGTCGCCGGGTATCGAATGCTTCAGGCATGAGGCGGCAACGGCGAAATCAAGCGCCTCCTGGGCCGACGGCAGGTGCGTCAGGCCGTAGATGAGCCCTGCCGCGAAGCTGTCCCCCGTGCCCACCCGATCGATGATGTCGCGTATCTCGTAGTGCCGCGAGACGAGGAACTCCTTCCCCGTATGGAGGACGCCCGACCAGCCGTTCTCGTCGGCGGACCTGCTCTCCCGCAGCGTGATAGCGATGGTCTTGATGCTGCCGTGCGCCGCAAGCACCTTTTCGGCAAGAGCGCGGTACTGCGCGGGCTCCAGGTTCCCCGACTCGACGTCCACGGGCACCGACACCCCCAGCGCCTTCTGGCAGTCTTCCTCGTTCGCGATGGCGACGTCCACGAACTTCACGAGCTCCCCCATCACCTCGGGTGCGCTCCGGCCGTACTTCCAGAGATTCTTGCGAAAGTTCAGGTCACAGGAGACGGTGAGCCCCTTCTGCTTCGCGACGCGCACGGACTCCAGGGCGAGGTCCGCGGCGGATTGAGAGATCGCAGGCGTGATACCGGTGATGTGGAACCACTCCGCCCCGGCGAACGCCGCGTTCCAATCGATGTCCCCCGGGCGGGCCTCCGCGATGGCTGCCCCGGCGCGGTCGTAGATGACGACGGACGGTCGATGGTTTGCGCCCGCCTCCAGGAAGTAGATGCCCAGCCGCGCGCCCTTGCGCACGATGGGAGTCGTGTCGATGCCGTGGCGGCGCAGCTCCCCGACGCACGCGTCTCCAATGGCATTTGCGGGGATGACGGAGACGTAGGAGGTCGGGCAGCCGAAACGGGCCAGCGCCGTCGCGACATTCGCTTCCCCGCCGCCGAATGTGGCCTCCAGAACGGGGCTCTGGAAGAAACGCTCCGCCCCCGGCGGCTTCAGGCGCAGCATGATCTCACCGAACGTGACGAATCGCGGCATGGTGGCGCTCCTATTTCTGCAAGAGATGCAGGGCGAAACCCGAGACCTCGAGGTCGAGGTAGACGGCGATCATCTTGCCGTCCTTTTCCTTGGCGGTTTCCTTCCTGATGCCCACGCCCTTGCGCGTCATCCAGGCGATGGCGCGCGTGATATTGTTCGTCGCAATTGCAATGTGGCCGCGGGAGCCGAGATAAGGGCTCTTCATGAACTCGAAGCCCGAGCCCGCGAATGTGGAGCTGTTCCCGACCTTCACCGGGAAAAAGAAAAGGCGCGCCATGGTCTCAGCCCCCGCCAGCGCCGTCTCCGCCGCGCTCTCGTTGACGCCCAGGTGGGCAAGCTCGAAGCCCAGTGAGATCTGGACGGCCTCGCGGGCAAGACGCGTGATGTCGTCGAATTTCCCTGCGGCGATCATCGATTCCTTTGCGATCCACGTCCCGCCCACCGCGTGCACGCGGTCGTAGGACAGGTAGTCGCGGAGATTGCCCGCCTCGATGCCACCGGTGGGCATGAACTGCACGCCGGCGAACGGAGCGGCGATCGCCTTGAGGTATTCCAGCCCGCCGGACGCGCCCGCGGGAAAGAACTTCAGCACCGACAGGCCGCGCTCCAGGCCCATCTCGATCTCGGACGGCGAGCTGATGCCCGGGGCCACCGGATAGCCCTTCGCGATGCAGTGGTCGACGACCTTGGGATTGAAACCGGGCGCCACGATGAAGCGCGCCCCCGCGGCCATTGCCCGGTCGGCCTGGTCCGTGGTGAGCACCGTGCCGGCGCCCACGAGTATGTCCGGCACCTCGCGGGCCAATGACCGGATGGCCTCTTCCGCCGCTGCCGTACGGAACGTGATCTCCGCGACCGGCAGGTCGCCCGCAACGAGCGCACGCCCCAGCGCCGCCGCGTCGGATGCCTTGTCGATCTTCACGACGGGAACGATGCCGATCTCACCAAGCCGGAAAAGCACGTCGTGCATCTCTGTCCCTCCCTTCCCCGCGGTGTCGCACCCGGGGCGCGCGAGCCGGCGGCTCGCGCCGCAAAGCAGCCTACGGCCGCAGGGGTTTGTTGACGGGGTACAGGGGCGGGCCGCCTTCCAGCACGGCCGCCGCGTTCTTCGCGGCTTTGGTCTTCAGCTCCGTGAGGGATTCCTCGCTGTACCAGCCCGCGTGATCGGTAAGGATGACATTGTCGAATGTGCGCAGCGGGCTTTCCGCCGCGAGCGGCTCGGTTTCGAACACATCCAGCCCGGCGCCGCCCATGCGCCCGTCCCGCAGGGCCTCGATGAGCGCCGCTTCGTCGAGCACCGGTCCGCGCGACGTGTTCACGAGGATCGCCCGCGGCTTCATGGCCGCAAACTCGGCCTTCCCGATCATGTGCCGGGTCTGAGGCGAAAGAGGCACGTGAACCGAAACGCAGTCGGATTCAGAAAGAAGCGTCGCAAGGTCCACGGGCGTGGCACCCTCTGATGCGACAACGGAAGGCGGAAGAAGGGGATCGTAGGCAAGGATCCGGGAGAAGCCCAGGCCGGAGCACTTGCGGTGCAGGCAACGACCGGTCTTGCCATAACCGAGTATGCCCAGCGTCCGCCCGGCGATGCGATGGACGACATGACCCGCGTGCAGGTTCCATTTGCCCTGCCGGATCATCCGGTCCTTGAAGGCGATTCCGCGGATGCAGCCAAGGAGCAGGCTCAGGGCGTGGTCGGCGACGTCCTCATAGCAGTAGTCGGGAACGCAGGCCACCCAGATGCCCCGACTCGTCGCGGCGGGCACATCGACATTGTCATAGCCGACGCCGTAGCGGGAAATGACGCGGCATTTTCCCAGGCCGTCAATGACGTCGGCCGTCATCGGGAAGAGATTCACCAGGAGGGCGTCCGCATCCGCAAAAACCCGGCGCGCCTCCGCGGTCGACGATGAAGGAAATATCTCGACGCGTGCATCGAGAGGCGCAAACACCGCTCTCTCCTCATCGTAGGCAGAGTAGCGGTCGTCCGCAATCACGACGTGGAAGCGACTCATGGTTCTCCCGGGCTCTCCCGCCCCTCCTCGAAGACAACTTCCCCCTCCGCGAACACCTTCACCGGGTAGCGGGTCACGTCGAACGGGTCCCCGTTCCAGCACGAGAAGGAGGCCCACTTCCCCTTGCCCAGCGTGCCCAGGGTGGCATCGATGCCGAGTATCTGCGCGTTGCGCCGCGTGATGATCTCGATGGCCTCCTTGCGGTTGAGACCGCAGCGCATGAACCAGCGAAGCCCGAGCAGGAGGTTGCGCTGGGGGATGACGGGGTGGTCCGTCATGAGGCCGAACTCGACGCCGCTCTGGAGGAGGTGGCGCACATTACGCCAGTTTTCGTGGCGCAGCTCCACCTTGTAGGCGAAGGAATCCATCGGTCCGAACACGACCGGGATGCCCCGCTCTTTCAGGGCGGCGTAGATGTGCCCGTCGTTCACGTCGCAGGCATGCTCGACGGTGACGCCGATACCGAACTCCTCCTGCACGCGGAGCAGGCTCGCGATGTCGTCGATCTTGTGCACGTGGACGCGGAGGATCTGTCTGCGCTGGAGGATATCGCGGATCACTTCGTCTTCGGCGCTCAGCGCGGAATCGGCGGTTGCCTTGCCGCGTCTCGCCTTTTCCAGCTTCCGCTGCACGGCGGCAAAGCGCGCCCGCAGCAGGGAGATCGCGCCCATGCGGGTGTAGGGCCTGTTCCCCTTCCAATCCCGCGTCGACATCGGGTTGTAGCCGAAGGCGGCCTTGATGCCCGATCGCGCGATCAGGGCCTCGGTGGTGGTCCGGGCGTAGTTGCGGATCACGGCGGTCCGTCCGCCGACGATGTTCCCGCTCCCCGGCAGCACGCAGGAATACAGGACGCCAAGCTCCACGGAGTCGCGGAACGCCGCGTCGTCCATCTGCACGGAATCCAGAGCGTCCGCGAGGAACAGGAGGGACTCCATGTGCTCGTTGGACTCCCCCTCGCTCCCCGGCTCGCCCGCCCGCTCCATGCCGATGTGGCAGTGGGCGTCGATGAACGCCGGCGTGACGACGGGGTATTTGCCGACGAAATCCCCCTTCGGCTCCATGGAGATGCCCTTCACCGCGTTTCCCTCGAACAGCAGGTGGACATTGCGGACCACCTCATCGCCGGTGTAGAGCGTTTCGGCAAAAACAGACTTCACCACGGTGCTCCTTGTTCGTTTCACGCGGCATTGGAGGCCGCCGTTCTGCGCGGCGTAAAGTATAGCGAATCATGAATGTTTGACCAAGGGAGGTCCATCGGGTACAACCCATGCGGAGGAGCCGGATGCAGGAAAAGGTCTCTGTCGAGGTCGTGGAGTCTTCCCGGACGAGGGCTGGAAAGGAGTTCGTCGATTTCCCGCACCGCCTCTACCGGGGCTGTGCGCAGTGGGTGCCGCAGTTCCGGCGCGACATCCGCATGGCACTCGATCGGCGGCACCCTTCCTTCGCGCACGTCGCGGCGTGCTTCTTCATCGCGCGCCGGGACGGGCAGACCGTGGGGACCATCGCCGCCATCGACAACGCGGCGTACAACGCCTACCACAAGACACGGCAGGGGCACTTCTACTACTTCGACTGCATCGACGACCGCGCCGTCTCCCATGCGCTCCTGGAGGCGGTCTTCGGCTGGCTGCGCGGCCGGGGCCTCACCCGCGTCGTCGGCCCCTACGGATTCGGCTTCACGGGCATGGGCGCGCTCGTGGACGGCTTCGAGCACCGCGCCGTCATGACGATGATGGGCTACAACCACCCCTGGTACGGCCCGGCGCTGGAGGCGGAGGGGTTCTCGAAGCTGCGCGACCAGTACTCCGCGTTCATCGATGCGGGGGCCTTCACGCTGCCGGACAAGGTCCGCCGCGTGGCGGAGATCGCGCTGAAACGGGGCAGCTTCGAGGTGCCGGACTTCCGCACGAAGCGCGCGCTCGCGCGCCGCGCCACGGCCCTCGCCAGGGTCTACAACGATTCCTTCCAGTCCCACGGCGATGAGTTCTACCCGTTCAGCAGCGGTGAGATCCGGCAGATCACTGCGGACCTGCTTGCCGTCGCCGACCCGTCGCTCGTGAAGCTGCTCGTCTGCAAGGGTGAGATCGCGGGCTTTCTCTTCGGCTTCCCCGACCTTTCCGCCGCGCTCCAGCGGTCCCACGGGCGGATCACGCCCTGGGGCATCATCGACCTTCTCCTGGAGTATCGCCGCACGCGATGGTTGGTGGTCAACGGGGCGGGCATCCTCCCCCAGTACCAGAGGCTTGGCGGCAACGCGCTTCTCTATTACATGCTGGAAAAGATCGCAAAGCAGAAGAGATTTCTCTACGTGGACGCCGTGCAGATCGCCGAAACGACCGAGCTGATGCTGTCCGACCTTGGGACGCTCGGCGGAAAGATCTACAAAGTGCACCGTCTCTACCAGCGCGACCTCATTTGAGCCGGAACAGAGTCGGCGCTACGTTTTGCTGTTTCTTCAAGCCTTATGGATGCCCGGATTGACAGCAGAATGCCATTCTGAACAGAATCGACGACTGATATGACCGACGAAGATGTCTTGAATCAAAGCCGATACGAGCCGCTCATCGAGCAGATGATCGCCAACTCTACCGGCGCGCCGATAGTGACCGAAGAGAACGTTTTCCAGCCGGGCAGACCGGCAAACAAGCCGCTCGTGCACGAGATCATCAAGGATTTGCTCCTGCCGGGCAGCCGCATCATCGGCAAGGAAAACCTCATCGAGCTTCACCGTCTGGCCAAAAAGAAGAAGCCCTGCCTGATCCTCATGGAGCACTACAGCAACTTCGACATCCCCTGCTTCTACGAGCTGCTGGAAAGGTGCGGAGAGGGCTACCGGCAGGCGGCAGAGGCGATCGTCTCCATCGCCGGGGTCAAGCTCAATGAGGAGAGCAAGCTCGTCCTCGCCTTCACCGAGGTCTTTACGCGCGTGGTGCTCTACCCGTCGCGCGGCCTGGAATCCATCGCCGACCCCAAGACGCGCCGGGACGCCGAAAAGAGGCGGGCGCGGCTGAACATTGCCGCCATGAAGAGGCTCATGTCCCTGCGCAAGGAAGGGAGGCTCATCCTCCTGTTCCCGTCCGGGACGCGCTACCGCCCGTGGGACCCTTCCACCGCCCAGGGCCTGAAAGAGATCGACACCTATCTCAAGTTCTATTCCCACATGGTGCTCGTGGCGATCAACGGCAACACGCTCAAGCCCAATCCGCACGGCGGCATGGACGAGGACTTCCCGACACGGGACGTGATGATCTACACCGTCCAGGGCGTGCAAAAGTGCTCCGACTTCCGCCGCCGGGCGCTGAAGTCCTCCCCGCGCGACGCCGATCCCAAGCAGCACGTGGCGGACTCCGTCATGGCCGCGCTGCGGAAGGTGCACGACCGCACGGAGACCGCCCGCCAGCGTCTCCTGGAGGAGCTGCGCGTCCGGGCGCGGGCGGGCGGGGCCCATCTTGCGACGGAAGGGCCGGGCACCGGCGGCCCTGCCGGCTGAATGAATCCGCCGCTTGCGGCCTCCGCGCGACCCGCTCCGCTCCGCGAGCTTCCACCCGCGATCCGGCAGGGTGTCGCGCACCTTTTCACCGACATCGACGACACCCTCACGACGGACGGCATGCTTCCCGCCTCCTCCTATGGCGCGCTCTGGGACCTTGCCGCGGCGGGGATCCGGATCGTCGCGGTGACGGGAAGGCCGGCGGGCTGGTGCGATCACATCGCGCGCATGTGGCCGGTGGCGGGCGTGATCGGCGAAAACGGCGCGTTCGTGTACCGCTACGACCGAAAGTCCCGCCGCATGCGAAGGCTCTACGCCTCCCCCGAGGTCGGTTCGCCCGATGAGCGGGCGGCGCTCGCCGCGATTGCCGCGCGCGTGCTGCGCGAGGTGCCCGGCACTGCCGTCGCGGCGGACCAGCCCTTCCGCGTCGCAGACTTCGCCATCGATTACAGCGAAGACGTGCCGCCCCTTCCCCTTTCCCAAGCGGACGCGATCTGCCGCATCCTGGATGAGGAAGGGGTGCATTTCCGCGTCTCCAGCATCCACGTGAACTTCTGGAAGGGCGACTTCGACAAGATGGGCGGCGTGCGCTGCTTTTTCGCGGAGGAGGGGGCGGACCCGGAAGCGATGATGGACAGCGCCGTGTTCATCGGGGATTCGCCGAACGACGAGCCGCTCTTTGCGGGCTTCCCGCACACCATCGCCGTCGGCAACATACGCCGGTTTCTCGGTCGCCTGACGCACCTGCCCGAGTATATCGCGGAGCAGGACGGCGCTGCTGGATTCTGTGCCGCCGCGGCCCTTTTCATCGAGGCACGGGGCGCGCTCAGAACGGCAGGTTGCTGAGACTGCACTCCATGATCTGCGTCACCGGCTCGAAACCCACCGACTGGAAGAAGTCGGAGAAGCGCAGCGATTTTCCCGCGAGCTCCAGCGTCAGGAGCTGCATGCCGCGGCCCCGCATACTCGTCAGGAATTGACGCAGGAGGCTCTCCCCAAGCCCCGTGCCCCGCAGGGCGGGCGTCACCGCAAGCTGCACGATGTGGACCGCGTGCTGTTCGATCACCCCCCAGGCAAAACCTGCGAGATCCGCGGCCGGGGTCTCCGCGATGAGAACGGGAGCATTCTCCTCCCCTGCCGCGGGAAGTCCGTCCCTTCGCTCGGCGTAGCGCTCCTCCAGCCTTGCCGGGGACTCGGTGGGGAACTGCTCGAAGAAGGCGTCCCGGTCGAGCTGTCGCACCGCTTGCGCCTGTGCCCCGATGCCCCAGGAGAAGGAGAAATCGCTCATCACGAGCTCATCGGTCTCCTCCAACTCCACCGGAAGCTTCGCCAGACCGCGTGCCTCGCGGTTTGCATTGTACCAGCTCACGATGATGCCCTGCAGGCGCCTCTCCTTGTAGGCGAACCAGAGCTTTTCCATCTCCTTGTTCTGCTTCAAGGCATCCTTGAAGGCGCGAAACACACCCTTGCCCATGGTGAGGGCGTGGGAGAGCTGCTCGCGGTAGGCAGGGTTGTCCAGGGACGTCACGAAGCTCTCCATAAGGTGAAAGCCCTCCGCGGAACCCCAGCGGGGAAGCGGCACGCGCCCTTCATCCACGCCCTCCGCGGGAGGGCCCTGCCAGGGAACGAGCTCGCCGGAGTCAATATTCACGGCGAATCTCTGCTTCTGGTCCTCCATGGCAAAGGCGATCTTGTCCACCATCTGCGGCGTGAGCTCGAAGTTCATATGGCCCATTGTAGGGCATGCCCGCCGGCGGCGCAACCCGGCCACCGTCGCGGGCGGCATTCCGGGGGCCACTGTACCTCGCACGGCACCCCGTTCGGTGAAGTGGCATTTGCAGCGGGGCCACGCATTGACACCATCCCGCCCCCGTCGGCATACTGAGGCATGTGAAGCCCAGCCTTCCGCGCATCCATGCGCTCGGCTGGGCTCGCCATCCTTGGCTACGGAGGAACCATGAGCATCATCGAGTACGTCGAAGCGAGAGAGATACTGGATTCAAGAGGCAACCCGACGGTCGAGGTCGACGTCGTCCTTGAGGACGGCTCCATGGGTCGGGCGTCAGTGCCGTCAGGCGCATCAACGGGCGAGCACGAGGCCGTCGAGCTTCGGGACGGCGACAAGACACGCTTCCTCGGCAAGGGCGTGCAGAAGGCAGTCCAGAACGTGAACAACGTGATTGCCGCCGAAGTTGTCGGGCTGGACGCGCTGGAGCAGGTGGACATCGACCACACCATGATCGAGCTGGACGGAACGGACAACAAGGCAAAGCTCGGCGCCAACGCCATCCTCGGCGTTTCCATGGCAACTGCCCGCGCCGCGGCTGATTTCCTCGGTGTGCCCCTGTTCAAGTACCTGGGCAGCTATCACGCATCGCTCATGCCGGTCCCCATGGCGAACATCATCAACGGCGGCGCCCATGCGGATAGCTCCGTGGACTTCCAGGAATTCATGATCATGCCCGTCGGCGCCCCCTCCATCCGGGAGGCGGTGAGGATGATGTCGGAGATCTTCCACACCCTCAAGGGCGTGCTGAAGGCAAAGGGCTACAACACCGGCGTCGGGGACGAGGGCGGCTACGCCCCCAGCCTCAAGAGCAACGACGAGGCCATCGAGGTGATCCTCCAGGCCATCGAGAAGGCCGGTTACAAGCCCGGCGACAACGTGATGCTCGCCATCGATCCGGCGGCCTCCGAGTTCTACGACACGGCCAAGAAGAAATACGTGTTCAAGAAATCCGACAAGCGCGAGCTCTCATCGCAGGAGATGGTCGACTTCTGGGTCAACTGGGCGAACAAGTACCCCATCATCTCGATGGAAGATGCGATGGCGGAACAGGACTGGGACGGATGGAAGCTCCTCACGGACAAGCTGGGAAAGAAAATCCAGCTCGTTGGTGATGATATCTTCGTCACCAACACCAAGATCTTCAAAGAAGGGATCAAGCGGGGCATCGCCAACTCCATCCTCATCAAGGTGAACCAGATCGGCACCCTCACCGAGACCTATGAAGCGGTGGAGATGGCGAAGAAGGCGGCCTACACCGCGGTCGTATCCCACCGCAGCGGCGAAACGGAGGACAGCTTCATCGCGGACCTTGTGGTCGCGCTGGAGACGGGCCAGATCAAGACCGGTTCGCTCTCGCGGTCGGACCGGCTTGCCAAGTACAACCAGCTCATGAGGATCGAGGATCTCATGGAAGGCGTGGCCACCTACGCGGGCCGCGACGCATTCTACTCGATCCGCAAGTAAGGGCGGAAAGACAACTGGGGGGCGCCGATGGCGCCCCTTTTCATTTGAGCAGCGCGAGGGCCCGGGAAGGTGCAGAGCTTCACCGGGCCGCCCCCGTCGGGGGCACGGAGGTTCAGAGAGGGGGGGATGCCTGGAGCAGGCTCCCGACGGCGTTCCCGGCAACGTTGATGCCGATCAACGCGGCAAGACCCATGACCCAGAAGATGACGGCCATTATCTTCAGACAGACAGAAAGCACCCTCAGCATGGTGTAGGGGCTCCCCTCGTCGTGGTCCCGGCGTGAATTGATGGCGATCTCGCGCAGCGCCAGGGGCTTGTCGGAGGATGCCCAGATCATGATCCCGATGAGCACGAACAGTATGAAAAGGAACTGGGAGACTAGAAAAACCATTCTTTCACCTCCGCGTGAATCACCTGTACCAAAGTCTAATGCCCGGAAGGCTCCTGTCAAGGAGGAAATCGCATTTTGCGTCGGCCGGGCCGCTTTTCCCACCCCTCGGTCCCATGCTACTCTCTGCCGATACTGGAAACGAGGGGAACAGACGTGATCTATCTCATCTACAAAGACGGCGAAATACTGGTGGAGACGGACGACCTTGACTACG
Source organism: uncultured Spirochaetota bacterium (assembly GCA_963781885.1). Taxonomy (GTDB): domain Bacteria; phylum Spirochaetota; class Spirochaetia; order SZUA-6; family Fen-1364; genus Fen-1364. The sequence goes on from CAWAHW010000004.1 coordinate 709,171, forward strand.
TGAAAACCTACGTCACCCAGAACCAGGAATGCTCCGTGCGCGATGCGCGCACGGGAAAGAAAGTCCCGCTGGAATAGATGCCGCGCGCCGCAGCGGCAAAATGCCGCGGAGTACCGCAGCGACAAAATGCCGCGGAGTACCGCAGCGACAAAATGCCGCGGAGTACCGCAGCGACAAAATGCCGCGGAGTACCGCAGCGACTACAGCGCCCGGTATTCGATGCTCCCATCGGCGTGGCCGATGAGAAGCTCGGGTTTCTTCTTCGTAAAGAGGCCGTTTTCCAGCACCCCGGGGATCAGCTTCAGCTCCTCTTCCATCCTGCGCGCGTCGAAGGCCTCACGGAACGTCACGTCCAGGAGAAGGTTTCCGAGGTCAGTGACCACGGGCCCGGCCTTGCGCAGAGCCATGCGGAGGGTCGCCTCGCCGCCCATCTCGGCGACGCGCGCGCTCACCGTCGCAAGGGCGTCCACGACGATCTCCATCGGTATCGCGAAACGCTCGCATAGCCGCTCGCTCAGCTTCGTGTGGTCCACAATGATGACAAGGCGCCGCGAGGCATACGCGGTGACCTTCTCCCGAAGGAGGGCCCCTCCCCCGCCCTTGATGAGGTTGCGGTCCGGGTCAACCTCGTCGGCACCGTCGATGACGAGGTCGAGTCCCGCGGAGAGCGCGCTGTCGTTCAACGTGGCGAGCGGAATGCCCAGCCCGCGAGCCTCCAGCTCGGTCTGGAGGCTGGTCGCCACCACGTGAATCCCGCGCAACGCGCCGGCCGCCATGCGCTCCGCGAGCCTGCGCGCCGCCCAGATGGCGGTGGATCCTGTCCCCAGCCCCAATCGCATGCCTTCCGTGACGAAACGGTCAACGGCCTGCGTGCCCAGCAGCCTTTTCACGTCACTCAGATCGCCCATGTGCCGCCTTTCCGTTGCATTGCCCTGCCAGCACCTTATACTATGAAACGGAGCACGCATACAGTGGAGACGCCTTCCATCCTTTCCCTCATCTCCTTTCCCGAATTCCTCGACCAGGTGCAGGACGGCCTCTACGTCGTCGACACGGAGAGGCGCATCGTGTTCTGGAACAAGGCCGCCGCGGAGCTCACCGGCTTCCCCGCCGCCGAGGTCGTCGGGCGGACCTGCGGCGACGCGGAGCTCGTGAACCACCGCACGATGAGCGGCGAAAGCCTGTGCTCCGGGGAGAACTGTCCCCTCCTGCGCTGCATGCGGACGAACGCGGGGGGCACGGTGCCGCACCTGATCCTGATGAGCACGGCCAGCGGCAGACCGCTTCCCATCTCCCTCAGCGTCGGTCCCCTCCAGGCGCAGGACGGGCGCGCGGTCGGGGCGATCGCCCTTTTCCGCGGCATGCGGGAGGAATACCAGCAGCGGAAGCTCGCCGTGGAGATCCAGAAGCGCACCATCACGTCGCACGGGTTCACCCGCAACGGAATCAGGGTCGACACGATGTACGCGGCAATGGAAGAAATCGGCGGGGATTTCCTGGAGGCATTCTTTCTCGACGAATCCACCCTGATTGCCACGGTGGCGGACGCCACGGGGCACGGCATCTCCGCCTCCCTTTTCACCATGGTGTACAAGACGCTCATGCACTCCTCCTTTGCACAATCCCGGGAGCCCGGCGCGGTCCTTGAGAGCGTCAACCGCGGCTTTCTCGAGACGGCAGGCGTGGACGGCTTCTATGTTGGGGCTTGCCTCGTGAGCTTCGATGCCGGCGCCCGGCAAGGGCGATACGCCGCGGCGGGTCATCCCCAGGGGCTGCTTTTCGCGCCGGCGGCGGGCGGCTATCGCCTGCGGGACCGGCTGGGGGTGCATTCCCCCATGTTGGGCATGGTGGAGGCGGCCCGCTATGCCGGTCTGGGCTTCCAGCTCGCCCCACGGGAGTTCCTGCTCCTGTCATCCGACGGCATGCTCGAATCCCCGTGCCGTGACGGGAAGCAGTTCGGCATCGCGGGCATCGAGGCCTTCTTCTCACACTACGCCGGCACGGCGCCCCTGGAGGACCTCTTGGCCGAGGTGCGGCGCACGAGCGCCTTTCTTCCCCTCGCCGACGACGTGAGCGCCCTCATGCTGACCTCTCTCTGAGGCATCGCGGCCCCTTGCCGCGGGAGGAGCTTTCTCCTATAGTGCTCATCCTCCATGCGCCACGGCGATTGCGGGCATTTATGGCCCCTTGTGCCGATACTCAAATCGGTGAAAAAAGCGGTCGTGCTCCTCTTCTTCCTCGCCGCAGCAGCGGCGATGGCCGATCCTGACATGCAGGGGCTCGCCTCGTGGTACGGGGGCAAGTTCCACGGTCGTCTCACGTCCAGCGGCGAGATTTTCGACACCAATACCATGACCGCTGCGCACAAGTCCCTGCCGTTCGGCACCATGGTGAAGGTCACGAACCTGGACAATGGGGCGACGGCGATCGTCAGGATCAACGACCGGGGGCCCTTCGTGGAGGGCCGGATCATCGATCTCTCGCGCGCCGCCGCCGATGCTCTGGGCATGGTCGGCATCGGCGTCGCGCACGTCTCCCTGGAGATCGTGGGCTTCGCCTCTGACAAGGAGCTGTACGCTATCCAGGTCGGCGCCTACGGGCTGGAAAAGAACGCCGAGAAGGCCCGGGCGGCGCTGGAGGCGGCGGGATTCTTCACTTCCATGGAAAAGACCGCGTTCGGGATCGCGCGCGTGCTTGTCCGCGGAGTGGCCGCCAAGGATCTTCCCGACGCGCGCAAAAAACTGGAGACGCTCGGATTCGCGCAGTACCTCGTGAAAAAAGAGAAGGTGGAGTCGGCCCGGATCGCGCAGGAAAGCGCCGCCCCCGCCGTCCCGTAGACGCGTCGACCCGCGCATGGATTGCACAGGCGCCGCAGCACAGCTATCATGACCGCAACGGCGTACACGAGATGAAAAGCCTTCAGCGCACAATCGGATGGAGTCTTGTCGGTCTGGGCGCGGTGAGCGTGTTCGTCGGCGCGAGCCCCCTCTTCCATGCCGTCATCGAGCCCCTGATCGCCGGCGGGCTCCTGTTCATCGCCGGTGCATGGATGCTTGCCGGTAAGGAGCTGCGCGGCACGGTCCGCAGAGGGCTTCGCACCGCCCGTGATACGCGCTTTTCAACGCGCCGTTCCCGCCTTCGCGGACCCGGCCCACAGATCGATCCGTTGCTGCCGGTACGGATCCTCAAGCTCGCGCGCGCGCACGGAGGCGTCCTCACCATCGCAGAAGTCGCCATTGAGCTGAACGTTCCGCTGGAGCACGCGCGCGCCGGAATCAGCGAATGCGTGCGGACGGGCAACGCCGTGGCCGACTATGACATCCCACGCGGACACGAGCTGTACCGGTTCCCCGAGCTCACCCCGGGCCCGCCGGATCAGCATCCCGATTGACAGCAGGATGTGCCGCCGGTAGAATCACGCGTCATTCCGCCCCAGTAGCTCAGCTGGATAGAGCGACGGTTTCCTAAACCGTAGGTCAGATGTTCGAGTCATCCCTGGGGCAAACGTAACTCCTTATTATAAAAGGAGTTACTCCAGATCGCCACCCGAAAACGGGCGCGTTCTCAACTCACTATGAGATGGATTGTGAGATAAATCCATCGGAAGGGAGTGGGATGCGCCACGATCAGTTCTCTTTGCATCGCCGCGGCGGAATTTGGTATGTGCAATTCTACAATCCACACACGCACCGATATCTTACGGCGCGCTCCACCGCAGAGTCCAACCGGAACGCTGCCCTTCTGAAGGTCGCAGCTTGGACACGAGACGGGGTGCCCGATTCATCCCGCGGCGCCCGGCGGCTGCGGGAGCTGCTGGACCTCGACTTGGCAATTTCCATCATCCGAAGCGCACCGCTCACCGTTGATGACGCCGGCAGGATAGTTCAGGCTTTGAAGGATCGCGACTTGATACGAGACGCAACGGTAGGTACCGGCCCTGTGTCGGAACCCCTGATCACCTTTCTTGAGCGTTTCTGGGACTATGAACAGTCGCCATATGTGCGAGAGAGAGTTGCTCATGGCCAGCGAATCAGCCGCCGCCATTGCCGCGAGGCGAGCATCCGGCTTGAGTGCTACTGGAAGCCGTACTTCGGGAAAGACAAGGCACTTTCGGAAGTCCGCAAGTCTGACATCAACACCTTCTCCCTATGGCTGAAGCAAGACAAGGGGCTTATGGGTACCACTGTGAACAATGTCCTTTCGGCGGGGACGGTTCCCCTCCGCTGGGCGGCAAGAAACGAGGTCATCTCAAGGAACCCAGCTGAGGGACTCATGGGCTTCTCGGGCAAACATGTGAAGCGGGGCGTCCTCACTGATTCAGAGGTCGAGCAGCTCTTCGCGCTTGCTTGGCCCGACAAGCATTCAAAGATTGCCAACATGCTGGCAATGAGCACGGGGCTCCGAGCCGGGGAAATACTCGCGCTGCAAGTTCGAGACATTGGAGATGATCGCCTCTACGTCCGCCATACGTGGAACAAATGGGATGCGTTGAAGGGCACCAAGACGGACAAGGAACGGACAGTGCCGATCATTCCGTCAATCAAGACTTCCCTCCTCGACCTTGCACGGGGTAATCCCAACGAGGCAGGTCCGAGCACCTTCATCTTTTGGTCTGTCTCCAACCCTGAGCGGCCCATGGAGCCTGATCGCCTTATCGACGGCCTCCGTGCAGCTCTGCTGCGCCTGAAGGTAAGCGAGAGCGAAATGAAAGATAAGCCAAAGGTCAAGGCCGCGAAGGAGTACTGGAAGCGCCGTCTTGTCGTGTTTCATTCCTGGCGTCACTACTTCGCAGCACGCATGGCGGACCACCTCGACAAGAGAAAGGTCATGCTCGCCACAGGTCATTCCGACGGAGCTGTCTTCGATGCCTATGCAGACCACAGCAACGAACAGGTCTTTCACGAAGTGGAGAAAGCCGCGACCGACGTATTTGGGAAACTTCTCCATTTTCCGGTAGTGGCAGCTGAGACGAATGATGCAGAGGAAAAAAGGTTGTCCGGGGCACGGTCGAAAAAGTTGCCGCCTCCGAGTAGCCCGAGAGGGCGGCCTCGTGCGATAGCCAGAAGTTGAGGGAGAGGGGGGCATTTCCCACGCATGGACGGTACCCGCTTGCCTTTGTCTATGCACTGACCGAGTACAGTGCTATTCTCCGCAGTAACAGCCGCAAGCGTTTGCATTCCGAACAATGTGAAAGGAGAAATCACAATGAAGAAGACGCTCCTTTCTTGCGCCGTGCTCGTTGCAATCATTTTCAGCTTTGTCGGCTGCTCCTCGCCAGGGGGAGAGAGAAGACGACAACGACGACAACGACGACACAGCCGAACACAACGGTCTACGTAGGCGGCGTTAACTCATCGGGAGCCGCAGGATTCTGGCATGGTGCCGTCGGCAGCAGTGACCCTAACTGGGTCACCTGCGATGCCAGCGGCGTCGGCCGAAGCGTCAACTCGATTGTAGTCTCAGGCACGACAGTCTACACATGTGGCACTGGCGCATCGGGAGCCGTCGGCTACTGGTATGGCGCAATAGGCAGCGCCACTCCCACCTGGGTCCCCTGCGATAGCAGCGGCAGTGCCAGTTCGATTGCAGTCTCGGGCACAACGGTCTACGTAGGAGGGGTGAACTCAGCGTATGCCGCGGGGTACTGGTATGGCACGGTCGGCAGTAGTAATCCCACCTGGGTTAACTGCGCAAGCGTCATCGTCGTCGGCCTCAGCAACGGCTACGTCAATTCGATTGCACTCTCGGGCAGCACACTCTACGCAGGCGGCTATAGGCTAAATTGGGGCATCGGGTACTGGTATGGCCCAGCCGGCGGCGGCTCAAACTGGGTCACTTGCGCAAGCAGCGGCGGCGTCAGCTCGATTGCGATTTCAGGCACCACAGTCTACGCAGGAGGCGGGAACGCAGGGTATCCCGCTGGGTACTGGTATGGTGCAGCAGGCAGCCCATCATGGGTCACCTACGAGAGCAGCAGCGGCAGTGCCAGCTCGATTGCAGTCTCGGGCACAACGGTCTACGTAAGCGGCGTGAACGCATCGGGAGCCTCAGGGTACTGGCATGGCGCAACAGGCAGCACCACTCCCACTTGGGTCACCTGCGAGAGCAGCAGCGGCAGTGCCAACTCGATTGCAGTCTCGGGCACAACGGTCTACGTATGCGGCATGAACGCGTCGGGAGCCTCAGGGTACTGGTATGGCACGGTCGGCAGTAGTAATCCCGCCTGGGTCCCCTGCGACATCGGCGGCAACGTCTACTCCATTGCAGTGGTAACCCAATAAGAGGCGAGGTCAACCAATAAAGAGTGGCGCGGCATCAAAGAGGATGGAGGAGCAAGCCCCTCCCCTTTCATGAGCAACCCCTCTCCAGGGTAATGGCAAATCCTATGAGAGTTACCTTTCGATGGCCGATCGATCCGATCCAGTGCGGCTGGCATCCTTTGCGCGAAGGGGTTCCTGCACGAGCTGCTTCTGGACCGCGTCAACTGCGGCCTTATAGCCAACCCGCATGGATACTGCTTGCTCAAACTTCGACTGCGGCATTGACCATGCCTGTGAGCTTTCCATCATTTGAAGCTGATTTCGCATGAACTGAACGACATCCGTTCCTAGACGGACGGCCTTCCCCGCATCCACTCTTGCCTGTTCAAGGCCTTTCTTCTGGGCGTCGTACAACGCTTGCATATGCGCCTGGCCCTCCCAAAGTTTCCTCCCTTCAGCGACTTTGCGTTCTACCTCAGCCAAGGCGTTCTGGAACTCCATAGTCGTGCCCCCTTTAGGAAGAGCCCATCTTCTCAAGCTCGTGGAGTAGCTTGTAGTACCCGATGGAAAACGCCATTCCCTTCTTGAACTTCACAGGATCCCCCCAAGGATTGGAATCCAACCAACGAAAATACCGTTGCTTCAAAGTCTGACAGATGAAGGCGTGATTGCAGCCCTTGCCCGCCAGCTTGTGAAGAGTCGTTAGGGCGTCTTCCAGCCCCTTCTTTTCGTAGCATTTGTATTCCCGATAGCAGTCGTCCGCGTCCTTCTCGAGTTCCGAGCTGGCATTGAACCGAAGCAGTGTCTCGAGTGCATCATAGAGGTACACCAACATCGTCCCCTATGCGAGAATCCGGCTTAGAAACACCTTGAGCGGCAACTGATCGAACGGGAATGATGAATGCTTGGTACTTCGAAGGGGCCATCTGCGACGAGCTTTTCTTTCGGCATCCAGCCAATTTGAAAAGACACTGCCCGACTCATCAAGATACCGGATCTTATGGTCTGGGCCTGCATCGTCCAAAAACAGAATCTTTACACCAGTTCGTGATTCCACAATCTCGCCCCACCTCAGTCCGCCGTCGTACAGCACGACGCCGCGGCCGTTCGGGTATGTAACAAGGGCTCCGAACTGCTCGCCATGTGGAATCACCGTGCCAGCCTCACAGCCGCCTATGTTCATGGCTATTCCTGTCCAATCTTCAGCCGTTTCCGCTTCGGGGGTGGGAGCAGACAGTTCTTCCGCCGGAGTTCGATGAAAGATCATCCGGTACTGCCCGTCAAAAGTTGAGGATCGGTTCGCCTTTAAGGAAATGCACCACGGCCCAGAACAACCATGGCGCTCGCCAGTACGTCATTCCAACGATGAAAGCGAGCGGGATCAGGATCTCTATCAGGCCAAGGAAGATCCGTCCGAGCAAGTGGCCCCAAGTTGGTCCAGTGTAGGGATTCTGGATGGTGATTCTTCCCGGCTCGTTTGTAGGCAGAATGGCGACTCATCGCCACGGAGTTCCCACCACCTGGGCCAAAGTGACGTAGAGTCGCTTGCCCATCAGCTTTGGCAGGGGGCGGCAATACGCCATCAGCGGGTTCCCGGGGTTTCACAGATAGTTCGTCCAGTTCAGCGTGATTCTTTTCCGTTTCGTTCATGACCGAGAGCTCCATCTTCGAACCCTCCTGGTATCCTAACCTTTTCCGCGGGTTTCTCTTGTCGGACAGCAAGCATGAAGTGCATCTTCGCCAAACTTGCCATGCAGAATATATTATATCCGATTGCTTTATATTTGTCAAATGCAATTCTATAGCGAGTGCAGACTATCTGTGCTGACTTGTCGAGTTTCGAACAGCACGGGTGCCCAGATCGCTTTCTAGCGAGATCTGCACATCTCCTTACGCCCTTTTTCAAAAGAGCCACGCTCGGGAACGGCAAAACGTATTTGCTGAGACCGCCATATCAGTTTCCCAGTTATAGTCAACGAGCGGCATCTTAGAGCCTGTGCGAACGGCTTGTCTCGCTGCACTGCAAACGTTACGGCATTCGCGAAGTCACGCATGTGCCCCAAGGCTTTCACGAAAGCATCGGTCATCCATTCTCCCATCACTTTGTTGGCCACGCCCGGTCCGAGGTGTGATGATTGGAATCAGCGCAATTGCTGTCGTGTCCCCTCAGGTCTTCCTGCGTGCCTTGCTTACGCATAAAAAAAGGAGAGGTTCTTCTCTTGGGCGATGCCCACCGTGCTCGTCGACCCCTCCATGACAGACCCCTCCATGATAGGTTGACAAGGAGTAGACCGTCACTATCAAATGATCCTGTACTTGATAAAGTGGTTTTTATAAGGAAGGAATAGATGCCGAGCGAACCGCATCTTGAACACCAGACGTTGCCAATCAAGCAGCTAGTTGAGGACTACAGAACTGGTCGCATAGTAATCCCAGAGTTCCAACGAGAGTACGTTTGGCGACCGGGCAAGGCTGCTAAGTTGATTGATTCCCTTTACCGAGGATTTCCGATTTCCTCTTTACTGCTATGGCAAAGCAACGAAGAAACAAGAGCTCGTAGGGCATATCCGCGACCTCAACGATCGCCTTTGATAAACTGGCTAATTGACGGTCAGCAAAGGATAATAACTCTTTCGCGAGCGTTGAATGGAGATGAGGGAATCGACGTTGTTCTTCATCCGGAGCACGACGAATTTCGACTTGCGAATGCAGTCACGCGCAAAGATCCAAGCTGGTTCCGGGTCTCGGAGCTTTGGGATGACAGCATTTACCGCAAGGTCAGGCACAACATAGACGGTAGAGTTGACAGTGCCAAGATAGAAGAAAAATTTGACAACGTCCGGAAAATTCTGGACTACGCTATACCCCTGGTCCGCATGGTAGACCATAGCTTCGATAACGCGGTGAACGCTTTTACTCGAATCAATACTTTAGGCGTTCGATTAAAGGCAGAGGATATCGAAAGTGCCAAAATTGCAGCGCGCCATTCGGGATTTGTTGCCGATGAAGTCGCACCCTTCCTTCATAAGCTGCACCAGCAAGGATTTCGAAGATTGAACATCATGCACCTTTTTCGTGCCTGCGCCTTTGTAGCTACGCCTGACGGTCGCAATCGAACGCCGCTCCACGAAATGAAGAAGCAAGAAGTGCTCTCAGCGTGGAAGAAGACGGAAATAGCAACTGAGAAGGCGATCGGACTTGTCAGGAGCGAGCTAGCCCGCATTTCTCACACCTATTATCTTGCAGATGCTGTTTGACTGGCCTGATCGAGAGATTCTTCGTTATTGGTGCGCAATAGGGCTGTTCCGAGGACCATCGGTGGCTGATTGAGAGAACGGAATTAAGACGTCGTTAGTGTATGCATAGCCCCAACTGGCTTTGTAGTTGGTTTTGGGCATACCTCTCCCTGAAAGCGACCTTTTCAATGCGCGCCAAGTGGGATTACTTCAACACTGCAAGCGATACGCCCGCTGAAGGTTTTCAAGAATTGTTCCAAACAGGATCTGATCGGGATAGCCGCTGGCCATGCTGATCGAAACTCGCCGCACGCTCAGGCGAACCTGCGCTCCGATCTTCAGTAGCTTAAGCCGCATGGTTTGGCAGGTGGCTTCTGCCATTCGAGTTCCCCGAAGGCCAACACTGCGCAGTTCGTTCATGATCACGTAGGCCAGAGAGGAGAACCACAAGCGTATTTGATTCGCTCTCATCGTGGCCGAGCTTGTTCTGTCGGCAAACAGATACAATTGCTGTTCCTTGATTCGGTTTTCCATTTCTCCACGCGCGCAGTAGATCTTTTCGTAGAGCTCCTGAGCCTGGTATTCCTCAGAGCTGAGGTTGGTAACGACGAAGCGAGGGTTCTCTCCCTTGTCCATGTACTCCGCTTTGCCCACCACCCTTCGGCTTCGAGTCCAGCTACTGCGCGTGCGGTAGGAGAACTGGATGAACCGTCGGGATGCCCTACCCGTGGTGGCCCAATCTCGCTTGGCTTTCTTCATCGGGCGGGTGAGCTTCTTCAGGAGGCGCTTGTTTTTCGCCAGTCCCAGCAGGTATTTCACTCCATGCGTCTCGCACCATTCCATCAGCGCCTCTCGGCAGAAGCCGCTGTCACCTCTGAGCAGGATCTTCACCAGCGGCCACTTGTGACGGATAACCTTTACTAGCCTTTCCAGCACCTGCACGGATCCCGCGCTGGCGTCGATGTCGGCTTTCCTCAACTGCGCCCACAAAAGGTGGTCCCCGCAAAAGACATACAGGGGCAGATAGCAATAGCAGTCGTAGTATCCATGGAAGAACCGCCCCTCCTGATTGCCGTGAAGCGGGTCGTCGGTAGCGTCAAAGTCCAGAACCAACATTTCAGGCGGCTTCTTGGTGATACGAACGAAGGTATTCACGAAGAACTCTTCCAGTTCTTCCATCTCGGCGATGATCTTCTTGTATCGGGGTCGCTTGCTCAGAAGGCTGCCAGCAGTCTCCAGCCGATTGAGGGTACTCTTTCCAGCAAGAGCCTTGCCGCGATCGCGTGCATCCCGTCTATTCTTGCCCTCCACATCCTGCTTGCCGCACAACAGTGCCAGAAGGGGGTCGGCACGCAGCAGGTCATGATCGTTGAGGTCCTCGTTTCCAAAGCACAACCCATAGGTGCGCTGCGCGACCAGTTCCGCCACACTGTGTTCGACGAAGCGAGGCTTTCGCAAGTCGATGAAGCATGATGCAAACCGCGAGATGAACTGCTGACCAAATTCGATTTCCCGCAAGAGCAGCCCCCCGGCGTCGGATGTGATGTGGCCGCCATCGAATGCCGAGATGACCTTCCTGCTTCTCCATATCTTGAAATGAGAACTGCTTTGAAATACAGTGTGTCCGCATCGTTTGGCCTTTCTGTTTCTCGGTATTTTGTTTGTGGCAAAACATTTATACCGGAACGAAAGGCCATTTTCAATTCAGGTGTGAGAAATGCGGGCTAGGTCTTGTGGACATGAATATCCTCTGGTCCGGCGCGTTAATTGTTCCTTTGATAGCGACTTGCGCTACCATGTCGCCGCGCGACCTTGAGTCTAGGGAACTCGCCGGTTGGCTGTCGCTTGCCGCTCTTTGCCATCGATACAGCGGCGCAAGCGAGTACGCACTTGAGCAGGACTTGCGCGCATGTCGCAGCTCGGACCCCGTTGGTTCGCTCCTCACCAATTTAAGGATCATTCGCTCGCTCATAGCGCAGCCAAAAGACTTTTCTGGCGCGCTTGGAGACCGAGGTGGTATACTTGCACTTTATGTGGCTTGCATGAATCGGGGCTTGCGCGATTTCTATACCGGCGGCAAAATCCTGCTTCAAGGAAATGTCGATCAGCACCATATTCTCCCGCGTGCACAGTTTCCAAACACGAAGCGCTCCTTTGCAGACAACGTTGCAAATATCGCATTTATTACTGGCGCGGTTAACAAATCAATAGGATTGACCGGGCCCAAGGTGTACCTAAAATCCATCAAGGCGCCAATTCTGAGAAGCCAGTGCATACCCGTAGACGATCGCCTATGGAGGATCAACCAAGCCGAGCTTTTCTGGAGAGCCCGACGAGTACTTCTTGCGGATTCATTCAATGAGTATATTCGGAAGTCGCTCCCTCAGCGCCATCTCTGAAGGAGGCTGATACTCACATCAAGAAGAACTCTCTTCTATGTTGGATGATTCTTTGCACAGATAACTCTATCTTGTAAAGCAAGAACCCGTGCGGACCATTTTGGCGGCAGTAGGCGTTGGCGCATTGGAGCGTGAGAATGGGTCCAGAACCGTTTGATCAATACAACCGCGAATCTGAAGTTGAGTTGGGCGGCGACAGGTATTTGGTGCGTGACAACGGTGCGGTGTACCGCTGGCTCAGGCCGGGTCGTCGGAGGAGCCGCTTCGACGAAACCTGGACATTTGGAAGACGAGACAAGGTGACGGGATATATGCACATTGGGACTCAGTTCGTTCACCGTATTGTCGCCTTTGCCTTTCTCGGTCGCCCTCCTTCCGACAAGCATGTTGTAGATCACATTGACACGAATGGCAGCAACAACCGTCCTGAGAACTTGCGTTGGGCAACCCGGCTGGAAAACGTGCTACGTCACCCAAGCACGCGCAAGGCGATCATCCTCGCCTACGGATCTCTTGGAGAAATTCTTTGAGGACCCCAGTGCGGCCACCGGGCTCGACCGAGGCATAGAATGGCTGCATTCTGTTTCGAAGGAGGAGGCCGAAGGCAGTCGGCGGAAACTCCAAGAGTGGGCGGAATCCGATGGACGCCCCAAAGGCGAGGCTCTGGTCAGCAGGGTGTATGGCATTCGCCAGCCAAGCCCTCCTATTCCAAAGACAGTGCCGGACAGAGAATCATTTCACTCCTCTCGCCCTGCAACGCCGATGGAAGACGCCGACGGCCTTTCCAAGTTGCCCCAGCGCACTCGGGCCGCACCCGCTAGCGGAGTACTTGCAGAACCTAAGTTCGGGTTCTGTCTTCACACGCGATGCGTATAAAGAAACTTCAGTAGTAGTGGCCGAACTTGGCAACGAACTGCTCAGTGTACTAGTGAGGTCAGGTAACGAGGACCCGGTAAAGCCGTTTGCCGTTACCAAGATCACAGTTGAAGACGGGAAGTTCGTGCACGAGGCCGTCGGCACGTTCTTCGACCTGGATAGCGCAAAGCGGGCTTGCTTCGAGTTGCTTGGTATTGCGCCCCCGGGACAGATAGTTGACGATCGCCTTTAGGGGCCGCAACTTGCATCTATCGTTTGGACCTCTCCGCCTTAACGCCTTATTTGGGTGTCAATTTGGTTCGCAGGAACTGGCAACTTGGTTTCTGATTCGGGGCAGGAGGTCAACTCCATGTTAGAAGGCGCAAATTCTGTGGGTGGAAGTGACAGTGAGTGAACCGTCAGACGAGTTCCAGGAGATCGCACACTGCGGCGGGAAGTTTTACGTCGACGTGCGCACAGCCCATGACGGCCACAGGCAGGCCGCATTTGGCGTGCGACACTCACGTCCTACTCCCGCAGCGTACTTCGGGATTTACGTTCTCCCGCAGGGGATTCCGATAGGTACTTATGACCTTTTCGGCGAACCAAGGTCGCCATCTTCCGACGCCTTCCCGGTTTTCATCGGTGCTGATGCCAGGCAGATGTTCGGCCGTCAGTGTCCCGTGTGCAAAGGCTACTGGCGTTCAAGCGCTTCTCCCGAACGCTGGCCCATGACATGCGCCTACTGCGCCTTCAAGTCATCAACCCATGTCTTTTTAACGGCAGACCAGCGGCGGTACATTCAGGCTTGCAGCGAATTGGTCCTGAAAGCGCTTGATAGTGACAAAAACGGCGAGTCCGTAATCGACATGGATGACGTCGCGGATGCGATAGGTAAGGAGGCGGCCAAGCCGCCTCTTTACTATTCGGAGCGAAGCCAACAGAACAACTTCAAGTGTCACGGATGTGGTTCCAAGACCGATATTCTAGGCCGCTATGGCTACTGCTGCAATTGTGGCATGCACAACGGCCTCAACGAACTCATCAAGGTGGTGGGCCAGGTTAGGGCTACCATCGCCTCTCCGGCGGATTACATCGCATGCCTGAAGCGCATTGTCTCCGAATTTGACAGCTATGCACGGCAGATCAAGACAACTATGTCTCCGAATCCCCATGACGCCTCGTCGCAGGTCTGAGTGGGAACGGAAGCTGTTCCATAACCTGCTGCAGCGGGCTGAGGAGCTAAAGATCGCATTCGATATAGATATCCTCAAGGGTATTTCGGTTGACGATCAGGCCTTTGGGTCTCGCATGTTCATGCGTCGTCATGTGTACGAGCACAACGGTGGCGAAGCAGACGAAAAGTACATCGCCGAGAGTGGAGACACTTCCGTGAAGCTAAAACAGGCTCTCCGAGAGACGCAGGAATCCTCAAACAAACTTGCTGAACTCATCGCAAGGATCGGCGCTAACCTCCACAACGGGTTTCACTCCATCTTTCCCATTGAGAAGCGGGCCGACAAGGTGTCATGATCTACGCGCCATCTAGCAAATCGCTGAAGCATTTCGCGAAGACGCCAGATAGCCGATGGAGCGCAATCCGGGCGAACTGTTGACTTGGTTGTTGGTTCGGCGTGTCTGCTTAGCTCTATGCTATTTTTGCTCAGAGCGTTCGTGAGCATCACGTTGCGTAGGATTGGGGTAAGTGGTAGCGTTTACTGAGAAGGAACTATCGTGGGGGACTCATCCATCCAACAAGATGCAAGCATTCCGAAATTTCCTGAGTTCACTGAAGCGGAGATCGAAGGGCTGCAGTCTATGCGGGATCCCATGCCAGTCTTCTACAAGTGGTATAAGTATGTCTGCCAAGATCTGCCGCTTTGTCGTCTCCATTGAGAGAGACTCCCCGGCATTCCGAAGTGTCCCTTCACTGCATTACGCAGTCCTCGTGGGCCTCCTAAACAGGTGCTCTCGACTAATGCTGTCTTGCCTCAAGTTATCGCAAGAAGGTTACTATGGCGAAACAACCTCTATTCTCGATCGCTGCATATTTGAGTCCGCCGTGAAGACAATGTGGCTGTGCGCGATTGGCACAGAGGATGCGTTCAGACGGTTTGTAGCGGACGGCCTAAAGACGCAGCTTCTCTACAAGCAGATGGTTGAAGACCATATTACGGATCAAGGTGGCAAGACTACACGCATGGACCAGACCACACTCGCCTCGATCGCAAGATACTTCACCGAAGTTGGAATTAGCGAGGATGAGGTCCGAACCATCCCAAAGATGCCCGATGAAGCTTCCATCATTCGGAAACTCGGGTTCCACGACATGTTCTATCTTGCAGGGCAGAGAATCGGCTCCCATCACGTTCATGGATCTTGGCCGAGCCTAATCTATCACTACGTTGGGATGAGGAACGGCGAATTCTACCCCAAGGATCACAGGAGCGAGCCGCACGTTAATCAGTTCTATTTCACATCTCGCATCGTACTGTCTGCCTGCATGTCCTATGTGGAATACATGATCCCGCTGCCTTCTGATCGGAAGGCAATAGGTAACATCCTTAAGTACGCCCGAAGGGAGTTGGATAAGCTCCTGGCCAGCATTAGTGCAGCTGAAATGGTGCAAATCTAACAAGCCAATTGAAGGATTTATCGATAAAAGCATATAACGACATGTCATGCTGAAGCAAAATCGACGCTGTTGACGTCGGAGGCCGTTGCACGGCGGAGAGCAAGGGGGTCATGTCAATGGACGTAGAGGTGAACGCCATACGGGAGTCCGACCTTCGGAAATTCCTGCTCGGTACCGACCTCCACGAGCGGATTGAGTCCGGCCTTGCCAGATGCAAGATATGCGGGAGTACCGTTCGCTGGGACGATATCGGGGCAGTGCGGATCGAGGGCGGTGCACCCGTTGTTGTCTGCTCGAATGGCGACTGTCTTGTTGTGGCGGGGGCAAAGCAAAGAGATGGATGAAATACTTGGCTATGTTCTATTCGTCCTAAAGTATGGCTGGGGCGTCATTCCGATCATTGGGATTCTCCTGCTTATCGCGAAGACCGGAGCGAATAGAGAAGCTCAAGGAAGTCGTTCTTTTTCCGTTATTTCGATTGTTTAAAGTGGGGACAAGGCAGTATATCGCCGCAACGGTCGCCTACGCAGCGACTAGCTTTCTTCAGGAAAATCTGCGCAAAGTGCTGAAATCCATTCCGAACATCCGCGTTAAGATACGGTGGGTAACCTCAGATACTGACCCTATCCTTAAGAGTGACGGTTCTCTGCTCATTTGCCTTCGCGAGACCGATGACCAAACGCGAAACATCATTGCGGCAACCCAGGCAACGCTACCGCATGTGATCTTCCCGGGGCTTCGCCCTCAAGTAGACAAGTATGCCGTTGCGTCCATAGATACTCACTATTCTTCGCAAGCTGTCGCTTGCGCTGGGCAAGTACGCATACCCGACCTTCGCAAGGTACTTCCTCGGACCGCTCGTAGAGACCGACGATAGGGTTCGTGAGCTTTTCGGCAAGCTGGCAGAAGTTGACAACTCCGGAACCTTTGTGGCGGTGCTTCTTGAAGAGATGAATCAACTCTCCGAGCTTGCAGTTGCCAATGGCGACCAAACGAACAGAACCGACGAGGTGGTGAGTTTTATTGAGTACTTGTTGGAGGAAGCCAGGAGGGGACCCGGTGAGGAGATTCGACTTGGCTATTCCTCGCGCGCCTTCAAGGTTGGCATGATACTGCTCGCGAAAAGTTGGAAAGCACAACTCGAAGGGGTAAGGCCCTACCTCAATCGGCTAGATCGATACATTACGGGCCGGGTTCGACTCGATTTACGTCATTGCGTACTCCCAAGCATTCCAATTCTACGGCAAGCTGCTTACCGCCATTCAAGGGGACGCCCGTGTCAACCTTGTAGCCGATTCGACCGTTGCTGCAACCACCGACGGACAGCATACGCCCAGGCGCATCGCGCTGTTTAGGCGAGTCCCTATGTTTGTTGACCAGTCATTCCTTGACAAAGCCACTTCATTAGGGCTTACAGTCGGGAGTCGCGTCCGTGGCAAGGTTTTGCAGGCCGCCAAGGACCACGTACTCGTCGATGTACTCGGCTTGAACGGGATGCTCTTGCGGCGCAATTGCTCGTGGAGCCAGGTTACAGACTGCTCTGCCATCTTCGAAGAGGAAACTGAAAAGGAGTTCGTCATCGCCAGAATGACACCGGTAGGTGTCAACTGTTGCTAACCGGCAGAACCGAAGAGTCAGACCCGTGGAGGGCTACGCAGCCTCCTGGGGTAGGGCAACGGATCCAAGTCGAGATTTACTACGCCGCGCCACATGGATGTCGCGCACTTACCGAAAACCTTTTGGAAGTGTTCATCCCTGGGGAGAGATTGATTGGCAAAATTTGCCAGAAGCCGAATTGGCAGGTATCGTCGGCAGCAGCCGGCTTGCTGAGGTCATATCGCACGACGCCGAATCACGATTGATAATTGCAAGCGCAACCAGAACTACGGTAAAGTCCATGGCCGGCTATTGTCGCACGATACCCTCCGGGCACAACTTTCCGCGGCAGAGTGATCGGCGTTGACTATACTGCGGTGCAGGTCAGGATGCCTGGAGGCGAGGTTGGATTGCTGCCGCGGTCATCAATGTTGAGAGCCAGATTCGAGTACACGGACTTCGAAAAGACCGTCGTAGTTGGCCAAGGTTTAGATGTGGTAGTTAAAAGTATAAGCACTTCGAAGCGCAAGATTCGTCTAGAGTTACAGCGTAATCTTGAGGATGAGAGGTCACGGTAGATCTATTCGGTCTTTTTTGACCGGGCTTCAAGATAGCAAAGCGCTAGAGCTATCAGATGAAGTTCGGAACCGCAAACTGCTCATTCAAAAAGTGCTTCCCTCGAATTAGGCGCCCCGCCGCATCACAATCTGCCCGTTATCGCCAACGGCCGGCACCTTCGGTATCTGGACCGAACCTCTCTTCAGTGTTAACCGAAGTAGGCGTGCCTTCGCCGCCGGACTTGACTGGCATGCGCGGATGAGCCGTGTCACCTAAATCGTAAGCAAGCCCAAGGGGTGGAACGGTCTAAACAAAGCGAGGATGGAACCCCCGCAATGAGTCTGCAAGAGCCGGCTCGCCCCCTGTCACCATGAAGCGAATCAGAGGAGTTCGACCTTGCAGGACATCGCAGAACCTTTGATTCTCGGTGAGCCGGGTTTTTGCTTCAATAGACATATGCGACGGGCCGGTCGTCATCAACATACACGACCGAGGCGACAAGAATCGTTGAGGGCCATGTTCGCACCCGTCACTCCGATCAAGCAAAGACTAGCTGCGAAATTGACGTCAATATGCTATAAAGAAGTCACCATAATTGTTGGAGGATCTATGCCCGCCGTCGCGGCCTCGAACCTGCCCCGGATCGGCCTTAACGCCTATCTCCGTTCGCGTTGGGGGATAATTACCAACGTTGAGCCCTTCGATACACGAGGACCCGAGGGGATTCTCCACGTCGTTACCATAGAGTACGGAGCATCTGACGGTGGCGGAGAGGACATGGTCGTCTGGGAACGGGAAGGCGACGCACGAGTCCTCGAGATCAGCAGGATTGGAGACCTCTCGGGCACCAAACCAATGGATCCTGAGGATCATGCGGCCATGATTTCCGCGGCGCGGTGGAACGCTCTCACGCCCTTCTTGTCCCCTTTCTCCCCGAATGAGCGTGCGAGGAATCTCGCTTCCAGTCCCCTCTTTGGCGCGGTGCAGAGCGAGGACTACCAAATGGTTCCGCTCCTTCAAGCGCTGTCCATGGAGCGCATATCGCTCCTCCTTGCGGACGATGTGGGCATAGGGAAGACGATCGAGACGGGGCTTATTGTGACTGAGCTGTTGTTGAGGAGGAAGATCCGGCGCGTCCTCATCCTGACTCCCGCGAGCCTCAAGTCGCAGTGGAAGGAGGAAATGAAGGAGCGCTTTAGCCTTGTCTTCGATGTCATGGACCGCGACGAAACTGCCCGCTTCCGTCGAAGCCAGGGACTCGATGCAAATCCATGGCGGCTTCTTCCTCGAATTATTGCGAGTTACTACTATCTCCGTCGACCGGACGTCCTCGAGCAATTCCTATCCACCTGCCGCGACGCAATAAGACCTGGCGGAGAAAGCGGTAGGCTTCCCTGGGATCTCCTCATAGTGGATGAGGCTCACAACCTCATGCCAGTTCCCTTTGGTGAGGAGTCGGACCTCACGAAGATGCTTCGGGAGATTGGACCCTACTTCGAACATAAGCTCTTCCTTACCGCAACACCGCACAATGGCCACACTAGAAGCTTTACCGGTCTTCTCGAGCTCCTTGATCCCGTTCGCTTCGTACAGAAAAGCGAGCTTTCTGAAACAGAGCGTTCGCTCGTCAAGAACGTAGTCGTTCGGAGGCTCAAGCGTGAGATCAACGCTCAAGATCGCGCCGCAAAGCGCCCACAACGATTTGTAGATCGGAGCGTCTCGCCGGCTCCTGTATACTTGAGCCCAGCGGAGAACAGACTCTACGCAGCCTTTGATGCTTTCCGCTCGTCCATGAAGAGGCTCGTGAGATCCGCGGGAGTCGAAAAGAACCGGGTAGGTGCCTTCGCTGTAGAGATACTGGCGAAGCGCCTTCTTCCTGCCCATTCGCCTTTGCTGATTCTTGGTTCCGGATGGTGCGGAATCTTCATGTTGAAACGGACATTGGTGAATCTCGGTCGTTACAGACGAGGCGGTCAATAGAGCGAAGCGAGACCTGGATACTGAAACCGAGGACGATCAAGAGAAGACCTCCCGAGAAGGCTTTGCGAGCGCGACCGTGGGCGCCTGGCTAAAGCCCTGGGCCTCGCAGCTTAAAAGCGAGATCGATGAGATTGGCGCAGCGATCGCGGCATTAATATTGATTCCGCCGACCCAATCGAGGCGCCCGAGGACAGCAGGATCGAAAGGCTCATTGAGACGATTGAAAGCGAACTCCGTGAGGGCGACTCCTGGCGAGACGATGAGAGGATGATTGTATTCACTGAGTACAAGACTACTTTGGACTATCTGCAATGCGAAGCTGTGGAAGCGCTACCCCGAGGATCCAAAGCGTATAGCGCTTCTCTACGGAGGAAGTGATCCGAGCATGAATGCTAAGCGGCGAGACGAAATCAAGCGCCGCTTCAACGACCCCGCGATCCTGTCCGTATACTTTTGGCCACGGACACCGCAAGCGAAGGCCTCAACCTCCAAGCGACAGCCCATAGAGTCTTCCACTTCGATTCCCTGGAACCCTTCGCGGCCTCGAGCAGCGGAATGGCCGCCTCGATCGTCACGGCCAGGCTCGCAATGTAGTCGTCTATCACTTCACCTGCGAACAGAACCTGGACCTGACCTTCCTTGCCGGAATCGTCGTCAAGGTTCAGCAGATTCGCGAAGATCTGGATCAATGGGGGAAGTCTTTGATCAGGGCATTTCAGCGTCGCCTCCTGGACGGAGAGGAAGTCCAGACTGTAGTTAGCGATCTGGAGCCTCGACATCCAGCGCCGTAAGGCCGAAACAATGTGCCTGTGGGAAGCTAATGCTCGGTAGATGGCGATATCGCACGATACCGTTCCGCTCTGGGCTTCACCCCAGAAGCATTCAAGCGTTCATCGATCGGGCCATGTCCGGGAAGAGCGCTCCGCCATCCGCGTCTGACAGGGCCTGAAAGCTCAGGAAGTATCGCCTCAAGCTTCCTCTGCCGGTCGACTGGAAACGTCTCATAGAGGATGAGATAGCCGATCCTAGAAAGCAGGGCAATCCCGGCTTTAATATTCGATGGGATGGCATGCGTGGAGCAGATACATGGAAGACCTCTCTTCAAAGTGCCTGCGGACGCAAGACTCCTACATCTAGGGCATCCCCTCGTCCGGGAGGCCTTGGCCGTCTGGTCTCGACGTCGATACGAGGCCTGGGTAGACCGCAGCGGCGGCGCTGGGCCATGGACAGTTCATCGTGGGAAGTTGCCTGCCGGGGACCCGAGCAATGATCGGATTACCGTAGAAGAACTTGCCGTGAATGAGCTTCGGGAAGCATTCCATCATTGGGTACGCATCTGGGAATGCCCAATAGTGGCCGGCGCCGATGGGCGATCTGCGAATGTTGGGACGCCGCATCCTCTATCACGACGCAGGATGGAATGGATGCGACGCTTCCTCGCCGGGGGTTCCACGAGAACCTTATTAAGGGCGCGGGACATATTTATGGACATCGAGGATGATATTGCCAAGGCGTTCGCCTCGATCCGCGACAGACTTGATTCCGCACTCAAACCGCTCCTTGCCGAGGCTACTAAAGAGGAAGTTGGAAAGGAAAAGCAAAGGCTTGACGCACGGATCGCTGAGATCGATATCGCGATGCGAGATGCAAAAGTAGAGGCGATCGCGAAAGAGCTCGAACAACTTGTGGCGGACGGAGAGACTTGGCTCTTTGAGGAGATAACGAGGGACGAGGCGGAACGCAAACGGCGGCTTGAGGAAGAACTCGAACTCAGGAAGCGTCGTTATCGCGAGCTGCGCGAGTATCTCAAAAACGAACGGGAACGCCTTATCAAAGAGGTTCTGCCTCGCCGCTTTGCCCTTTCAGGAGGCGTACAGGCATTTCCCGTGGGAATTGAGATCATCCTTTCAGAGGTCTCGCAATGACTGACCACAACCATACCGACCAGATTTGGTGGAACTCGCTAAATCACGGGGGGCTTGTTCTATCCCCCGCGCAAGTAAGGAATCTAGACGAGGAAGTCGATAGTCTTCCGCCACTTTCCGACTACGCATATACGAAGCTCAAGAACGCCAGTCTCGCCCAAAGGGACGACTGGACAAGTCCGCCTGCCATTGTGCTTGAGGCGCTCTGGAACGTTATCCTTAGAAAGGGATCCGATGGTTGGATTAACGCGCCAGATGCAGGTTGGTCAATCGAATCAGTAACCGGGCGTATCGTAAAGCCGTGGCGTGTGTACGGCAAGGACGGACTGATCCTGCCAGTATTCCTAACGGACAAGACCGAACGTGGATCGGGGAAGCCTCTTTCACGAAATCGACGTTTTATCGCCAGGGTCCTCGAGTGGCAAAGAAAAAAGGGCCTGCGCTTCGCCATCGCGACAAATGGGGCCCAGTGGCGTTTTATCCACGCCGGACCCGACTATGAGTCGTTCACCGAATGGGATGAAAGCCTTTGGTTCGAGAAAGGGCAGGCCGGAGCCCAGATCGACGCCTTCCGTGTCCTCTTCGCCGATCTCCCGCGGCTTTACGAGCTGGCAGCGAATGCCAAGGCAGGCCAGGGCGAACTCTCCCGGGACCTGGGAGAACGGATCAGACGGGGTGTGGAACTCCTTGTCGGGTCATCCGGAGAACGCTTCGAGGATTTCGCGAAGGATGATGACGGACGTCGGGCCGTCTACCTCGCGTCAGTCAGAATCGTTATGCGGCTCATCGTCATCCTTTTCTCGGAAGCTCGAGGGCTCCTCCCTCGGGACAACCCGGTTTATGCAAGGAGCTATAGCCTAGAAGGTCTTCGTGACCAGTTACATAGGAGGCTGGGTCGGAAGGATGGAAGCCTTCGGAGTGGGCGGAGCGCCTGGCCGCGAGTACTGTCGCTCTTCCGCTTGGTCTATTCGGGAAGCCGACACGCGGCACTTCCGATGACAGCTTACGGCGGGGGACTTTTTGAGCCGGGAAGGGCTGAGGCCGAAGATGCCACCTCTCGGGCTTTGGCGGCTTTTGAGGATGTTGCGCGACCTCTCGCAGACGCGGACATGGCGCAACTCCTTGACCTCCTTTGTTTTGCCACCTATCGCACGCGTCAGGGCCGCGGCTCCATCTCGGTCAAGGCGCCCGTAGACTTCTCCGACTTGTCAAGCGAGTACATTGGCATACTGTACGAGGGCCTCCTCGATTTTGAGCTCAGACGAGCTGAAGCAGCCGATGCTGTGGTATTCCTAAATGCCGGCGATCAGCCAGCCCTCCCACTTTCCCGTCTTGAGGGAATGTCGGATAAGGAGATAGAAGCGCTCTTCAAGGAGCTGGTGAAGGCTGCAAAAAAAGAAAAGGTTGGAGAAGACATCGAGGAAGAAGATCCTTCCGCGGACGCGGACACTTCGGAGGATGAAGAGGGCGCCGAGGTCGAAGCCGCGGGAGGGAATGACGAAGAAGTCCCGGAACCGGTTGAGGATGAGGACGATGAAGCTCCAATTGATGAGCGGTCCGCCGAAGACCTCGCGGCCGATCGGATTAGGGGCTGGAAGCTTCGTGCTGCTTTTGCGCTGGAGCCTAAAGAAGCGCAAGACTGAATCCGACGCAAGCTTTCAGGAGCGGATAGAGCGAGCGACGCGATCCGTGAGTATCCGTGATGTCCTACCTGGCGAGTGGTATCTCGTGCGCTGGGGCGGGACGCGGAAAGGCTCCGGTACTTTCTACACGCCTCCGGGCCTCGTAGCGCCGACAGTGCGACGGACACTCGAGCCCATTCTCTATGAAGTGAGTGGCAAGGCGAAACGGCCGAAGATACCCGAAGCCATCCTTTCCCTCAAGGTCGCGGACATCGCAATGGGTTCAGGCTCTTTTCTCGTCGGGGCTCTTCGGGAGATAGCGGATGCTCTTCTTGAAAGCCTCTATCATTCACCGGCGACTATCCTCGCGCGAGGACGGTACAATCTGCCGCCTTGCGGACGGCGGCGATGCGGGAATCATGGATGACATTATCCCTCTCCCCCAGAGCCATGACGCCTTTGAAGATCGCCTTCGCGGCAGGCTCAAGCGCCATATTGCTGAACGCTGCATCTATGGTGTTGATATCGATCCCCTTGCGGTGGAACTCGCCCGCCTTGCTCTCTGGGTAGAGACAATGGACTACGAGCTTCCCTTCACCTTTCTGGACCACAAGCTCAAGGTCGGGAACAGTCTCGTCGGCTGTCGCTTCTCGTGGCTTGGGCATTATCCGCTCAATGCGTGGAGCAGAGAAGGCCCTGATAAAGAACACCCTTGGACAAAGGCGTACAAAGAGCTTTTGAACGGGAGCGTGAAGCCGTCGATCTGTACCTGGCTCGAGGCAGAGCAGGGACAGATTCTCATGTTTCAGGAGTACACGGCCCTGCGGAGCAAGGTCCACACGGAGGGCATGGCTGCCTTTGCCGAGCTTCATGCCCTGCCCGTATGGCAGGCGGATGAGCGACGGAAGAGTATACCACGAAAAGATAGTGGCAAACGTTGCAGTCCGCTCGCTCAAAGACCAACTCGATCTATGGTGCGCCCTGTGGTTTTGGCCACCTGAGAAGTTGGGCGCAGCCCCATTTGCGGGCGACCTGGCGCGTCCTTCGGCTAGAGGCTCTGGAGATTGTGCGTGAGCTTGCCCGCGAAGGAGCGCTTTTTTCCACTGGGAGCTTGAGTTCCCTGATGTGTTCACGGGGAACGCAGACGGGTAAGGCATACCTGGATTCGACGCGATCCTGGGGAATCCGCCTTGGGACGTTTGGAAGCCGAATTCGAAAGAGTTCTTCTCCAACATCGATCCTCTGTACCGGAGCTACGGAAAGACCGCTGCGGAGGCGAAGCAGAAAGAATATTTCGCATCCTCCGCCGCGAGAAAGGCGGAGTGGGACGGCTATCGTGACCGCTTCAAAGCCATCTCGAACTGGACTTCTCTTGTCCGCAATCCCTTCGGCGATCCGAATGTATCTGACAAAGGAAAGCTATCGCTAACAAAGTCGACGGTGAACAGCGAGCTCAAACATGAAATATGGCGTTCCGCTCGAAGGCGGGCTGTTGGCTACGTTGATCCAGCGCCACTCTTCTCTCGGCAGGGAGGCGGCGATGTGAACAGCTACAAGCTGTTCGTTGAGCACGCCTTCCTTCACCTGCGATCTGGCGGACGAATGGGTTACATCACCCCCAGGCGGGCATATACGCAGACTCAGGGTCGGACGAGCTGCGGGAGATGCTTCTCAAGCGCGGATATTGGGACTGGCTCTTCGGTTTCGAGAATCGCGACAAGATCTTCCGACATTCATCGTCGCTTCAAGTTCTGTGCTTTCATAACGGGCAAAGGGGAGACAACCGAATCCGTTCGCGTCTCTTTCATGAACCGCGCCCTCGAAGCTTGGGACACTGGGGCATCAGATCCATGACCGTGGCCCAGGTAAAAGCATTTTCTCCAAAGTCGGGATCCTTCTTGGAATCCGTGGGAAGCGCGACCTCGCGATTTTGGAGAAGATATACGGCAATCCTAACGTAGTTCTTCTGGGCGAGGAGGCGGACCAAGGATGGGGACTAAAGTATGGCACAGAATACCACATGACGAATGACGCCAAGCTTTTCCGCCTATCGCCAAGTGGGAGGAGAAAAGCTATCGCAGCGATGAGTATGGACACTGGCTCAAGGGCGATTGGCAAGCTTATACGGGTCCTGACGACAATTTGGGAAGACCCTCTGACCCTTCTCAACGCGAAGCAGGGACTGTCCTCTCACAGGATAGAAGACACATCCTCAACCTGAATAGCCTCGAAGACGTGGCGTTGCCCCTCTACCAAGGCGTCATGATCAACCATTTCGACTTCGCGGTGAAGTCCTACGTATCCGGCGCTGGCAACCGCGCCCAGTGGGCCGAGCAGGCACGGGTCAACGACTCATCCGCCCTCAGTTCCTTATTGGAATGAGGATGAATGAATACAACTTCGGTCAAGTCAAGGTTGTTTTTAGGGCGATATCGAATGCCACAAATGAAAGAACCATGATTGCTTGCTCAATCACCGGACTTGCCATTTGGGCATTCGCTATCACGATATACAGTGCAATACGGGAATCCGTTCGCGTTCTCAGGCATGCTTTCTTCTCTTGTATTCGACTCACTACTAAGAATCCATTTACTGGCACGAATGTAGAGCCGGTTCTTACTTGATGAAATTCCCGTAATCAAGATGGATATGGCAAAAAGCATTGGCGAGCTTTCGCAAAAGCTAAGTGCAACCCATATAGCCTTTGCATCTTGGAGCGAGACTCCTCCCTCTGCCTGGCTCACAGATCCGAATCCCGGGCGCAGGCTCGCGCTGAGCTCGACGCTCGGGTAGCACTCCTTTACGGCCTTGATGAAGATGACCTCTCCTACATTCTCTCAGACTGCGAGCACCCGGCGGACAGCCTAAGTCAGAAGGCTTTTGCTCGTGGACTCGACCCACGTGGCTTCTGGCGTGTGGACAAAGAGCTGCGGCCAGAAGAGCGTCATACAGTACGGACGCTCAGAACCTTCGAGGCGATCAAAGAAGATACACATATGGAGACTTCGGTGAAGCGGCACAACAGCATGGCCGCGGACGCTTCCAAAGAGCGTGAACTTGTCCTTGCGCATCGGAAGCTCATCGCCAGGATCAGGGGATTCGGGCTGAGAGATTTGGTACCGACGGTTCCGAAGGCAACGAAGGTAACGCCGGATCTACCTGCAAGAAGAGGCAGGGGCTGTTGTTTTGATACCCATAACTTGAGACAGGAGGATTTATGGCATCGCGCTACATTTCTTCGCTAAATGATGACGAATACAAGAAATTGACGCAAAAGCTGCATGAGATTCAGGCAGGATCCTGCTTTATCTGTCAGAAAGCCATTGATTTGGCTATACATGAAACGAACATTGATCATATTGTTCCCCTCGCCGCAAAAGGAAAGGATGCAGAAGAGAATTTCGCCCTTGCCCACGATGCCTGCAATAAGTCAAAGCAGGATGCAAATCTCCGCATTGCTCGTGTGTTGCACCGGCTAAAAGATATTCAGGAGACCGTACAGGCAGAAGAGGGGCGTTCGGCATCTTTGAAAGACGTGCTCGCCGCCTTTGGCGGCGCTAAATATGCGTTCAAATACCGGATCGAAGAGGACAGACTTATCTATAGTTTCGGCGATATCGGGGATACCGACATTCGGTCAACTGCTGTTATCGACAAAATTTCCAACGAAAAGACATGCTTTCTAAACGTGCCACTCGCCTACATTCATCATGATTCTATTATCAATCCGCGCGGCATCAACAGCTCGATATCTTTGCTTGTGAAAGAGTTTTACAAGGGCAATCCACAGCTTCACCTCACCCTTGCCCGTATGAATGACGGGCAGATTCAGGTCTTCGATGGACAGCACAAAGCAGTAGCCCAAATTATTCTTGGAAATATGGAACTTCTGCTGCGAGTATTTATTTCACCGGTACTCAATAGACTTACCGAAACCAATACAAACGCGGGAAGCACGCTGAGACAGATTGCATTCGATAAGTCGATCATGCGTCAATTGAATAACACGCTCTATTATGAGCGAATCCGTAAGTACCAAACGGATCATGGCCATTCCGAAGATACTTTTGATTTTTCAGAATCCCAATTGGTGGAGTATTTTAAAGGCGAAAACGTCAATATCAAGAAATACATCATTGACAGCCTTAAGCATTCCATTACCTATTCGAAAGAAAACCACCTTAAAGATTTCATTGATTTTGAGGGCAAAGCTAAGGAGTTGCCTATCTCCTATAGCGCTTTTGAAAAGACCTTTCTTACTACATTCATTGATCCGAAACTTATCTTAAGTACAAATATCTCCTATAAAACTGATGAGGGCGCCAATCCTCGCGAGCTTGAAATCACCCAACTCGTGAAATTGATGAATATCGTTGCGAACGTGATCTACATCAACAAATTCGATCCAGCCGTCGGTGTCGCACGCATCGAGCAGCGCATCATCGACAAGAAGGATGCTGAAATAACTGACGATCATCTCGTCGCGTACCGAGTGAGCAAGGAAGAGATACTGTACAACTGGCTGCAATACCTCAAGAAGGTGATCGAAAGCTATTTTGCCAATATTGGAAAGCTGTTCGATTCAAATCGCCTGTTCCAGCAGCCCTTTCCTGAGCAGCTCTGGAAGAATATCGAAAACTTCATCAAGTCCTTAATTCTGCTTCCGCTGTGGAAAGATAGGGGCAAGGCAAGCACCTTGTTTTCTGGCAAGAACACGTACGATTTCTGGAGAACAGTATTCGATGTAGCCCGCACGCCGGATGGTGTTCTGGTGTTGGCGAAGCCCCTCAACTACATTGAGATGATCAAGAACGATGAATGATGTGGAAAAATCGTCATGGAGGAGCGGGCTTGAGCGGCCCATCACGTCCAAAGAGGAGTCGTAATTGATTAATCCCATCTCATTCACAGAAGAAGTCATCTCCGATTTTCTCAAGTATCAGCTTTCTACCTACCGCTTCTCCGACCCCGACCTTTATGCCCAGATGAGGAAGCTTCTCAACCTTAGCGAGACTCGCGCGTCGCCACTCCTGAAAGGGCCCTATATAAGCCTGTCGCGAGTGTTCCGACAGGGAGCCACGCTTGACCAGCTCGCAGCGGGAGGAATTCTGCATCCTGGTATTTCAACTATATCCTCCTACCCGCGTACGTATGCTCACCAAGAGAGGGCGATCCGCGCGATTACTTCTGGTAAACACACAATCGTAGCCACGGGTACTGGCTCGGGAAAGACGGAGTGCTTTCTCTATCCCATCATCAGTCGATGCATGAGGCTCCGGGATGAAGGCGTCCCCCCGGGAATCGTCTCGGTCATTGTGTACCCAATGAACGCGCTTGCGGAAGATCAAAGAGTTCGCCTTCGCGAGCTTCTCGTTGGCACGGGCGTCAGCTTCGGCATGTATACGGGCCATACGCCGGAGGATCCTGTCGCCACCTCCAAGCGCCTTCCTCCCGGTAGCTCGAGGGCCGTCTATATAGCTGAGCTTGAAAGAATGCGGCGAGAGAATCCGGAGGGGCTGCTTTATCCTGCCGAGGAGCGGACATCGAGGAGCGAGATGCGCGATCCCGTCACGGTTCCGCGCATCCTTCTCACGAACGTCAAACAACTCGAGATCCTGCTTACCCGCGGCAAAGATACGTCCATGTTTACTGATGCCAGACTCGAGTATCTTGTCTTTGACGAAGCCCATACCTTTACGGGCGCTCTGGGTGCCGAGACCGCGGCCCTTATTCGCCGTCTCAAGACTTTCTGCGGCAAAGGACCTGAGGATACAGTTTGCATTGCGACTTCCGCAACAATCGCCGACCCTGAGAAAGGCGCGGAGGCGGGGCGCGATTTTGCCGCACGCTTCTTTGGGGTGGGCCGAAATCTGGTCGAGCTTGTGGGAGAAGAGATATGAATCGGAACACGCGGTATGGTCGGAGACCCTGAGCGAGACGCCATCACCCTCTGATTCCCAAGAAATACTCAAAACTATTCTTAAATCCCTCACTGTGCTTGAAGGGCAGGAAAACGAGACGACCGCCTTGATGGCGTTGGGTAGCGCTTGCGCTGCCTTGTTCGGTCGTTCTGTTGCGTACAAGGAGAACTGGCGTGAAGAACTCTATAGGGATATGGTCCGATTCAGGGTCCCCTATCAGCTCGCGGAGAAAGTAAAGTATCCCCTAGATATTCGAACCTTGCGGGATTCCTTCAAGCCCATTCGGAAAAGACCTTATTTCTGAAGAGGAGATCCTTTCCTGGTTCGCACTCGGAGCCGCCGCACGAAACCAGGGACGCCCTCTGTTCCGACCAGTTGTTCACAACTTTGTGCGCGGCATTGCAGGCGCTCAGGTAACCCTCGATCCAGCGACAAGCAAACCAACGTTGTTTTTGTCTGGCGAGGATCGGACAAACGCCGGCGATACCCGTTTCCCTTTCCCCGTAGTTGTCTGCACAACCTGCGGGCAGCACTACTTCAAGCACTGGATTGCTGGTCTTGAGCCGCTCCCGGCTGGATTCGGCGGGGGCAACCAGACTGCTCATGGCCAGCATTGGGAGCATGTTCCAAAAGAAGAGGGCACGGTGCTGTACCTGTTCGACCGGATTCGGGGGGAAAGTGAGGCCGAATCCGATGAGGAAGAAGAAGAAAGCAGAAGCCATGGCACCACAATCAGGTCGGTTCCGCTGTACGTATGTTCGGAGTGTGGTCTCCTCTCTGATCATGAACCAGATACTTGTCCGAGCTGTGCCCGTTCGGGATGTTTCGCCCGAGTAAACGCGGTTCTTCAAAAGGATAACAGTCGGGGAAGCTTCCATCGCTGCGTCTGCTGCGGGAAACGGGGCAACTCCCTCTCAGGACGGTACAGAGAGCCGGTGAGGGAAATCAAGGCGATCACCGCGCCGGATATACACATCCTCGCCCAGAGCATGATCCAGAATCTCGAACGGCGACGGCTGCTCGTATTTGCTGATAATAGGCAGGACGCCGCCTTCCAGGCGGGGTGGATGAAAGATCATTCACGTCGCTATCGTTTCCTCAACCTCACCCAAGCTGAGCTGAAAAAGGGGCATGCGGCCCTTGGCGATATCGTCCATGATTTGGATAATCTTTTTGATCGGGACAAGAAACTCTCATTCTCGCTACTTCGCGAGGTATGGGAATATGCTCCTTTCAATGACTCACCCAACAATCACCGGAAGGAGAGAAGCACCTATATTCGATTGCAGCTCCTTCGTGAGTTGACTCGTCCCGCGCGCGATGCTCAGGGCCTGGAGGCTTGGGGGCGACTTTGTGTGCGGTATAAGGGCCTCGATACGGATCAGCTTTGGACGCGTGACTGGGCGTTCGCTCTTCACATTCCACCTGAAGAGCTTATAAACGACTGTTCGCTTTTTCTTGATAAGCTCAGGAGAAGCGACCGCTGCGTTTTTGACAAGCCGACGATGCTCTACACGCGCTTTATCGAGCGAGCCGACCCCTTCGTTCAGAGGGGCTATATCCCCAACATGGACTTGATGCCAAAAGTTGTGAAACTGAGGCATGAGGCAAATGACAAGAAGAACTACACCATTCAGTTGATTCCCCAGCGCGGTCAGAGCTCGTTCTCACAGATGGCGAAGAAGTGGGGCGTGCCATCCGCGCATTTCAGTGACTTCACTGAGAGCTTCTTTGGTCTACTCATTTCGAAGGGTATCCTTGTTCAAACCGATGTCGAAGGCAGAAGGGGCACACCGATCCCGGGGGCCTCAGGCTACCAGATTAATGGGGAATCGCTCGATTCTCGAGCATGGGGAAAAGGCGTACCGCTGCTCAACCTGCCATCAGATTCATACGCGTGCGTCGACAGGAATGAGATGCGTCGCATGGAACTGCGAAGGATTGCTCATTCCTCGCGAGACGGACGCCGATGATTTTGACCTGATGATGCTGGATCGGGAGGTCGCAATTCTCCACCCCGAAGAGCATTCCGCTCAGGTTCCCGCCAGCGCGCGAGAGAAGCTTGAGCGGGAATTCAAGGACGAGCGCCTCGAGATTCCGAACACCCTAGTCTGCACCCCGACTCTGGAGATGGGCGTTGATATTGGGAGTCTTGATTGCATCCTGATGCGCAATATGCCGCCCTTGCCCGCAAACTATTGGCAGCGCGCTGGAAGGGCCGGGAGACGTCACAGGATTGCGGTTGATATCACCTACGCCCGACCTGCCAGCTTCGATCAAGCTTACTTCAAGGACCCCCTAAAGTTGCTTATGGGGACCATTGATCCGCCGAGTTTTAACCTACGGAACGAAAAGCTCATTGAGAAACATGCTCACTCAGCGGTGATAGGATGGTTCCGAAAGACGGCTGAGGATCGAAAGACTTCTGCTGATGGCCGAGCACGCAGTACTAGAAACCCTTGTGACATCATTTCCTTCGAGGACTGGCGACTATGTCTTTACGGATGATCACATCGACATGACGCCCCGCGATTTTTCCCCCTGGCAACCCTTATAGCTGAGCATCGGACGCAGCTCCTCGGAATGCTCGAGCATACATTTACGGATACCTGGCCGCCTGAGGATGCAGAATCCGTCACGGGAGGGGTTCTTGAATCGGTGCTTGATGCTATGGCTGAGGCGCTCAGCGAAACGGTTCGAAGGCTTCTGGAGCGAGTTGCCTGGGCAAGGCGGGAATTGGATCGAATCAATAGCGCATTCACAGACACCGCGCTCTTCGATCCCATCGATAAGGTCATCAAGTACCGCCTGGAACGATTCCTTGCTCAATTGCGACCAGGCGCTAGAAATCAGAGTACCGACTTCATCTCGGAGGATTCATATACCCTTTCCTATCTTGCCCTTGAGGGATTCTTGCCTGGATACGGCCTGGACACAGGCACCATCCTTGGAGAGTACTCCTCTAGCGGCGTAGGGTTCTCCCGAGCGTTATCCATCAGGCGAAGTCCAGCAGTCGCACTCAGAGAATTTGCGCCAGGTAACCTGCTATACGCTTTGGGAAGCAAGTACATCCCAAGGCGTTACCATCTCGGTGATAAGCCGCCTCTCTCTTTCAATTACGACCCGGAGACATCCGCAATCGTGGAGGAGGGGCAACCCGACAATTCCTTTGCGGCACAGGTTGCCGGGCAGATCTACAGCCTGGAGCTTCAGGACACGGAGATCCTTCACTTCTCGACAATCAG
Organism: uncultured Spirochaetota bacterium; assembly: GCA_963781885.1. GTDB lineage: Bacteria > Spirochaetota > Spirochaetia > SZUA-6 > Fen-1364 > Fen-1364. The sequence goes on from CAWAHW010000004.1 coordinate 741,403, forward strand.
CGATGAAGAGGATTACCGGTTCTCTATGCCGTCGGAAATACTCGGAATGTCGATGGATTCACATGAAGGAGGCGCTTCGTATCGTTCGGGTATCCGGCAATTACACCTACTCAAAAACTACCAGTTCCGCCTGGTGAATCTCGGGCCGGGAATGCTGGTTGACGGCTCCGATATTTATGGTTTCCCAATATGTCGTGCCTGTGGTTACAGCACTTCGCCATATTCTTCCGACGCGGAGAAGAGAGCTTTCTGGGAGAGGCACTTCCAGAAGTGCCAACAGCCGCCTGGCATTCCCTATGCACTTCATATCGAGGGCTTGGCCGATGTCCTTCTATGGCCGGGATTCAAAACTCCCCTTGATGCCTATAGCACGGTAGAAGCCATTCGCAAGGGCGCCGCGGTTGTGCTTGATATGGAAGAAGATGATCTTCAGCTCCTTGCCTTACCGCAAGGAGGCGAGTATACGATGATGTTCTACGATCCGATGCCTGGGGGTTCAGGACTGCTGAACCAGATAATAGCAAAGTGGGAACTCGTTCTGCGAGCTTCCCTTGTGATCGTAGAGGAATGCCCGAGCCGTTGCGAGACTGCTTGTATCGATTGTCTGTATTCGTACCGAAACAGCCAATACCATAGGTTCCTCGATAGGAAGAAGGCGGCTGACCAAATAGGGGAAATGCTCCAAGCGGGAAAACTTCAATTTGAGATGGATATCCCGCAGAAGATACCTCAGGCCAAGGGCGGCGCCCAACCTCTGAACAATCCGGAAGCACGTCTTCGCAAGTTACTCATCAAGGCTGGCCTACCAGACCCGGAGGCCCAAAAGACCATCACGCTCGGAGGAGGCCTCGGAGCAACAATACCGGATTTCTACTACCATTCGCCGAACGATCAGATCGAAGGAGTCTGCATCTATCTCGACGGCATGCACGGGTCCATCCATGGAAATGATTTACAGGCCAAACTGGATGCGCGAAAGCGAAGCGGTCTGGAGAGTCAAGGATACATGGTCGTCGTCATTACATTCACGGAGCTTGCCGATCGAGACTCATTAAGTGGAAAGTTCTACAGGATCGCACGCGCCTTGATCGGAAAAGCGGAGGCTGATCGCATTCGGAATTCAAAATATTGGTTTGAGCAAGAGTAGGCGGCGGATGAGTGGTTGGACGTGGACGGCAAAATGGGAAGTAAATGAATGAGGAGAATGTTATACGCCAAGTTGGTCCTACTCCGTCGCCCCGTAGCGCTTTAGAAGTGCGATCATGACAGCGGATTTGGCATAGTCGAGCGGCGTCTTCCCGGTGGCGTCTTTTGGCTGAACCTTGCAGCCCGCCTGCAGGAGTAGTCTGGCGGCGGCAAGGTTTTCCATGTCTGCCGCTATATGCAGTGGAGTGCGCCCAGCGCCGTCAACTCCGGAGACTAGCGCACCATTCTGGAGTAGCGCCACCAACACTTCAGTGGCGAAGTCCGTGCCACGGATAGCTTGATATGCGTGCGCGGTTGCGTATACGGCCAGATGGAGGGGCGTGGTATACCCCAACAGCATGCTGATTCCGGGAAGGTTTGGGTTTGCTCCGTGTTGAATCAGCATTAGCAGCGTTCGAGAGGTATCCGCAGTGAATTGCAGGACATCTAGGACCGCAATCAAAGGCGTCTTTCCGTCAGGATTTGCATAATTGACCGGGACACCCAATTCCAGCAGCTGTTCTACCCTGGGCGCGTCGGCTCGGTCTGCATAATAGATCAGCCTAAGCCGCATAGATTCGTTCTGGGAGACTCCGACCGCGCCATGCTGTGTGAGTAGGGTAATGATCTTTTCGGCTCCGCGCTCCGTGGCCAGTTGGATTGGGCTCATGTTGAATGAGTTCCCGATGAGTGCATTCGGCCATGAGGTGGCACTGGCTCCGAGATCCAGCAGCGCAGCTACGATGTCGGGTTTGTTGGACGCTATTGGGAAATAGAGAATCGTTGAGTCTACCGCCTGAAGCTTGACTCCATGCTTGGCCAGGTACTGGATCGCCGACACCTCTCCCGCGTACTGTTCGAGGTTGCGCTCGTAAGAAGCCGTCAGGACAAGTGAACCGATGACGGACATGCCACCGGTGCTGCCTCCGGCTTCCACGTGGTTGACATCTCCGCCCGCCTCGACGGCTACTATTATGGCATTGGCGTCGAAGGCATCGTAGGACACTGCGCGGACCAAGTTTGCTGTCTGTACATCTTGCGAAAAGCCTAGGGAACACGACACGAGAAGGAATACGAATATGGTCATTTCCTTGCCCATAGGATCCCTCCAGCACAGCAGTTTTCGCCCAACGGGACGACGCAGTCTTCTTGGCGCATAACATGTGGATTGAGTTTTTTTATCATCATCTCTGGCTATTAACCCATTTCGCACCACATTCGTGCCTTCCCTAGGGCATTACCTCTGCAATATTGTCCCTTAATTAGTATCATTTTGGCAAGATACCACTATGCTTGGTCGAACTACTTATGTATCCGGCTCTGCACTCTTTTACTCTGCGCGACCGTGACTCTGCCTAGATTCTACTGCTTTGTCGATGAATCCTAAAGAGGGAGGGGTTGGGCACAGAGGACGATAATAGGCTGCAGGGCAGAGTTCGCATGCAAACAAACCTGCTCGTGGCGGGCCGCAGACGTACGATCTCGGGCTCTGCAGTGTTGGGCATGCCCCCGAACAGGTCCTTGACCGCCTTGATACTTCTTGGGATGCATAAGGGCTGGTCTGCATACAAACTTGGGAAGCACTCGGCCAAGACAGCAAATCTACGTGTCGCAGCGACTATTTTCCATACATATTCCTCCCCCACCTATGGCATGCCGCCTTCCGACTGCGGCACGTCCGGACTCTGCGGCGTCCAGTCCGCCGCCGCATTTCCCTGAATCATCCGGTCGTTCTCATCCTTGTACGCCATGATGATAACAGCCCCCACACACTCAGCACCGAAGCTCACATCGCGCTGCTCTTTCGCCTTGAACACCTGCCGCAACTGGCCTTTTGTTTCAACAGTCTTATTCGACGCCGCATCAAAATGCTTGCCTCGGACATCCCAGACGGCCGTTACAGAATAACCGTTTGAGTTGGACCACACTTCCCGCGCGGCCGTATCCGCTCGCACGAGTTTCATTCCGTACAACTCTTTTACGGCCGGGACGTCGCCCGCCGCGGTCGACGTCGACTGCGCCCGGCCAAGCTGCACAACGCCAAGCAAAAGAACGGCAAACACTGCCGCTGCTATCACACTGACATTTCTCGACATAACACTCCCCCTGTCGCAAACAAGTATATCATTCCTCCGGGCCTCCGGTGGAATGAACGTGGGGAGCTCGAGCGGCAACAATCTTAGTTCATTCGCGCCCGTCTCTCCCGCTCAACGACCGCAGCGGTCTCGAGCTTCTTGAGCCAAATTACGGCTTCGCGCAATCCGACAATGCGTCCGTCACGAAACCGCCGCCGCTCTCGGCTCATCCTGGCCGGTGTCGCCAGCTGCAGCCGCAGCCATTCTTGCAGGCCTTCAATCGCCGGTGAGTACTCTGACCTCACCTTCGAGCGAGACTCGCTTCCAGAGATCAGCATCCGCGTGCGCGCACTTACAGCGTCCTTCATTTCGGGATCCTCCCTGCGAACTAGTACGGCGTATCTGTTCGTTTGACTTGACCCCACCGCTCTCCCGCCAGGCGCGAGCTCGCGTGCCGATCGAGGACGTCGGCGCGCTCGATCGGGCCAGGGCGAACACAGTACGCACCCCCGCCCACCGCTCCGCTGCCCCCCACGCTCGGGGTGCGCCCCCAGGACCTCGCGCGGCCGTCCCCTCCCGATCGGCCGCGCCCTCCCCAACACCAAGACCGCACCGATCGGGCTGCAGCCGGTCAGCTGCCCTGCAGGGGAAACGCGTCCCGCTGACCGCACGGCCTGCCCTGCGGGTGTTCTATGCACCCTCGGTCAGTCCGTGCGGTGGCCATCGGTACACTCGCGCAGCGGGCCTGACAGCGGCCGCCCGGGTGGCTTCGCCTCGAGGCGGCCACGTTTTCAGGGGGTAGCTGTACAGGGGGGAGGCCCTGAAAACGCGCTGCAGCCCCGCCACGCGCGTCCCCTGCAGGAGTTTCTTCGAAACAACGCCCGATCGGCGCTCCAGCGTCCCCCTTCCCCCTCCGCGGGGGAGACATTCGCCGCGTGGACGCGCGAGGGCTCCGCGCGCTCCGCGTTCTTGCTCCGCAGCTGGGATCCACCCCCACCACCACCCTCCCGCCGCCCCCTCGCAGGGGTGCTCCACGGAAAAGAGGATCCCGGATCCACGATCACAGCTGGCCAGCCGGCTTCACCAGGTTCGGGGGATCCCCGGGCGAGATCTCCAGGACCAAGAGGGCGGGTGAAGGGGTGATCGCGCGGAGGTCTCCCATCGGAGCGGAAGACCGACGATGCGCGGGTGTTCGACGTTCGACGACCGAGAAAGAGGCGGGTGATGCCCTTCGGGCATGAAGAAAATATTAACACAACTTTTACAATTCCCTACTTGACATATTGCCGACCGTGGTCTATATTTATGACACGGAGGATGCAAGAATGAACAACGAAGAAAGGGAACAGACAGAACGGTGCGGCATGACTTTTGAGCAGGCTGGATTGCAGACCTACCAGTACGGCCTTCGCAAGAGTCGCGGCGACACCGACAAGGCGGCTGACTTTTACCTTCGCATGGTGCCGATGATTCGCCGAATGTTTGACCGCTACATCGACAAGGGCGCCCCTTTTAGCTCGTACTTGTTTCGTACTTTGAAATGGCAGTGGTATAGCTTTGTCACGGAGACGGCTATGCGGCAGAATCAAATAGCCGTTGCAGACACCGCAGAAGCGTCGCACAACACGCCGCCCCACGAGATTGCCGAAGCCGTCCAGCCCCGCATTGATTTGAAAAAGACCGGCGCAACGGAACGGCGTGGCCTGTTCTACCTTGCTCTGTCACTTCCTGAAATCGACAGCGACAAACTCGCCGAGATTTCCCGGGTGTCTGGCGTACCGGTCAAAGAGATAGTGTCCCATGCGGACGCACTCACGAAGGACTACGCTCGTGCAGATCGTTTCCGCGCACGCAGAGACAAGGCTTTCGCACGGCTTCTCGCGATTGACTACCGCATTGCCGACGAAGTTGACCCCGAAAAAAAGGCGCGGCTGGCGAAGGAGCGCGACGCGATAAGGCGCAGACTGCACAAGGCGAATGAACGGCTTGCCAAAACCAAGACCGCCCCAACTCACGCGGAGATAGCGCAGGAAGTGGGCGTTCCGAAAGGCACCGTTGACAGTAGCGTTTTCTGGCTCTTGCGCTCCCGCACGAAGCAGGACGCAGAGAAATGAAGAAACAGGAGGACTTTATAGCGACCGTCTGTGAGGCGGTCGCTATGGTTGAGCCGCAGACGGAACGAGCCGAGCTTTGGTTGACACAGCACTTTCGTCCCGAAGAATTGCACATTGGCTTTTTGTTCATCGAGCAGAGCCGACTATCCGAACTTGTGCAGTCAATCCTTGCCGCCGAGCTTTCCGTATTCCTCCTTCGGCATCGCCCGTCTTGACCAAGGCTTAGTCGAAACAGAACTCCTCCGTGCCCGGGCGCGAGCTGCCGCTCGGCCCTGGTTGTCCACAATCGCGGCTCGGGTGTTTGGGCACCCTCGCGAAAACCGCTCATGATGGACAACCAGCCCGAGCTCGCGGGCCGATCGAGGATGTCGGCGAGCTCGCCATGCGGACCCTGGCAGTCGCGCTCGAAAATCTCGACGACAATCGCGCACAACAGCTCGTCCTAAGTTATTGCAATACCGCTGCCCGACTGCGGGCCAGGCGTTCAGACGAATCGAAAGAACAATTGCCATAATCAGCACCACGGTCTATTATTCTGTAAAGGAGACGCTGTATGGCAACCGTGATACTACTTCTCATCATCGCCGTTGTCCTGGCAGTCCGTATTCTGCGCTTTCTACTGAGAGCTCGTCTGCTCTTGTCGGTTGCTTCCGCGCGGCACCTTCGAAAAACCTTCCGATTTTTCTACGGCGTTCGACGGACGGTCAAATGGAGAAACACAATACGCACTTTCAGTGCGGAGGGCACTGTATGATGATTACCAGTCCGCAACTCGCCGATAGACTCGGCAAGTCGCGCAAAACCGTCGCGATGTACTGCCAGAAACTCGGCATACCAAAGCTCGGAAGCATCTATGCAATGACGGAAGCGCAGGCCGCCCAGGTTGAGGCAGTCATGCATGAGCGGTCGGGCCGACCGCCTGGTCCGCAACCATGGATAGCCGAAGGCATTACACGTCAAGCCTGGCACTGGCGACAGAAGAAGCGTGAGCAGCCGCCAGAGGAAGCCACTACGAACCCCAAGAAAGGAAAAACGGCCACGGCCCCGCAGAAGAAGATCCTGAAACGCAAGAAGTAAATGCTAGGCCTTTTGGGAACGCAATCTGACGAGTCTTGCATAATCCGATAGTCGCCTGCGGCCACCTATGGCGCCTTCAAAGATCAAAAAGTATCGCCGGCGATACTTTTTGTCCGGGTCTGAGGGACGTGTAGGACAAGATAAAGGGTGTAAACGATTTTTCCTAATTCCTTTCTATATATAGAATTGAACTGTTAGCAGACTTTGTTTGTGTTAACAAAGTTTCGCTAAACCTTTACATCATAATGAATTGGCTGTTAACACTTGCTTTCTTGTTGTCCGCTCGCTTTCACATCGCTCTATCGATGCTCTTGCTCAAGTTGGAACACCGCCTGGTCGAAGTATCGCCGGCGATACTCGTTTACGGAAACTCCATCCTGCTCATAGTCGGAAGGAGTTAGGTGATCGGCCCGCAACGGCCCTCCGACAAGCGGACCCGCGTGTTTCATAATCATAAGTTGTGCAACAGTCGTAAACCGACGGGTTGACAGGAGGGTGGCCAGGATGACGGAGCAACGTGCCGGCAGGGCCTCCGCGCGAGACTCACCTCGAGCGCCGCGTCGCCCAGCTCGCCGGGAGATGCCCGAGATTGCGGACCTCACGCCGGCCAGGTCGACAAGATCGCACAGGGCGTCGTCGTGGACGAGCTGAAGGCCGAGATGCGGCGGGCGATCGTCGCCGAGCGTGTTGACTGGCAGGCGGAGCGGGAAGCGTTCCTCAGCGATGCCAAGAGCACGCACACGCCGGAGGCCTACGGCGGGCCCTGGATCACCTCGGCACATGGCTCGAGCTGCACAACCTCCCGGCGGCGAACCTCACACCGCGCCTGGCCGACGATTTCATCCGGGACATGCGCGCAATGAGTGGAAGGACGCGGACAGCACGCGCCTGGTCGTGTCGGCCTGCAGCTCTTCTTCACATTCCTCGAGCGCCGCTTCGATGAGATCCGCAATCCCTTCCGGGATCCCGAGCTCGGCCGCGTCGACATGGACCGAGGCGGTGATCCCGACCGCCCGGAGCTGAGGTCCTGGCAGGCGGAGCCCGCCCTCGCCGCGGCCCTGGCGGTGGCCATCGAAACGGGGCTCCGCGTCGGAGGCCTCCCGGGGCTCAACGTACGGGAGGACGGGACCTGGCACACTGTCTCGAAGGCGCACCGCCTTCAGTCCGCGGAGCCGCTCTCTGCAGACGTCTGCAGCGCCTTTAGAGTCGCGCGGCTGGATCCCCGCCGGCCGTTTGACCCGGAGAGCTTCCCGCGAGGACCTGGACGGGTGGACGGAGAGACAAAGGGCAGCCCGGAGCGAGCTCCTCATCGCGTGGCTGAAGACGCGGCTCGCGCGGCTCTGCGCGCAGCTCCATGACGAGAGGGAAGATCTCCGCGGTCTACTCATGGCACGACCTTCGCCATGCGTTCGCCGAGCGGAACGCCGGCCGCGGCCTGGTGTGGCTGCGGGACCGGCTCGGGCACTCCAGCGTGAGCGTGACGGAGCGCTATCTGCGGAACGTGTTGAACGTGGACACGGGGAAGATGTAGCCAGGGCCGCTTCAATTCCGACCGTTGTCGGGTCGCCAGCCTTCCAGATACTTATCCACCAAAGCAAGGAGTGTAGTATCGTTCGGCTGGCTGATGGCCTTGAGGCGATCCAGTCTACATCTGAAATTTTCCAAACTGCCGAACAGGAGCGATCATGGGATCCCACTGGAGCTGTTTGCGAGCGCGGATAGTCCGGCTGTTGGCCCCCTGACTCCGAGTTTCGCTGACCGCCGATCGCAAGATGGCGAGAGTGAGTTGCGGCGAATCTGGAATCTCGAATGGAGGCTGGCTACCTTCAGACCCTTCTCGCGCAAAATGCAGCAAGCGGAAGAGATCCCATTCCGCCGCCAGAGCCTCGGCGGTTGCGCCTCGAATCTCTGCGCGGAGGCCGCGCTCGAGGTCCAGTGCAGCTGCTTCGGATATGAGCTTGTGCCCCGTCCCGTCACGGTGGCCCACCATGCCGATCAGGTCCAGTTTCCCGGATAAAGCCGCGACCTCTGGCAGTATCTTCCGAACCGAGGCTTCAATTGCTTCAGCAGCTCCGGCCGGACCGCACGAGTCGATAGACTACTCGCCCAACAATAAAACGAGAATCGAACTCGAACATTCCAAGGGGACGCTGCGGGATGGCAGGGATGATGTTCAAGAGAGCAATCGCTCCGGGTTCAACGTGCTCGAGTCGAAAGTTGTCCTGGAAGGTCTCCAAAGACGCGATCACATCCTGCAGGCGCTCCGGGGTCGAGCGAGCGCAAATATTTATCGAATGCGGCCCTTGTCAGCCATCGTGCCAAATGCCTTGCCGGAATCATAGAAAGACAAGAGGGATTCGCCAGGAATCCGTTCAATGTAGAGTCCGAAGATTTCTTCGTTTGCGACTCTGCGCGATTGGAGCCACCGGGCGCGGAACTCGCCACCGTAGTGGATCGCTCCGATATGCCGGTCCGCAGCAAGGAATACTCGATGGATCAGCGAACGAACGACGTATCCCTTATCCCCAGCTTTCTCGATGAGGTAGTTGATAGACGTCTTTAGGTGCTTTGGATCAGACATGTCTCCGTATCCCCCCCAAGTCGTTGTGAGAGCTTCCGTTGTCGCATGAAGCAGTCCGAACACGTCCGGCAAGAAAAGACGGATCGCCTCAAGAGCCATTACGTCAGCGAGCTCGATTTGCCCTTCGAGGGCCACCACCGCGCCCTTGACCGCCGCAGCATACTTTCGAACGTCGCGCATATTCCTTATGAGCGGTTGCACTATCTCCGTGAAGATGTCCGGCCAGAGCGCTTCGTTAAATGGCTCCATTTTTTGACCCGAAAGTGCGTTGTCTATCGCCGCGAGAGTCTGGCGCTGCAGGACTGCCGGCGGAATAGCGGGAAGGTCAAGCGATAGCTGCAGTATTTTCTCCAGATAGTCACGGCCTGGGACTCCTTCTTCGGTGAGCGCGATCTCAACCCGCTTCCGATCAAAGGCAACGATGTAGATAACGTTCGGAAAGTTTGCGGTCAACCTGATCAGCCTAAAGATGTCTCGGAGCTCAGAGGTAGACAAACGGTCGATATCATCCAGAACGACGACAATCGGACGGTTGAGCTTGAGCAGGCTTCTTCTCAAGTCTCGTTCTTTGGTTTGCGACGCCAGTCGTCATCCGTCCGAAGATCTTGCTTGCCAACTTCACCAAGGCTCCGAGGATGCCGGTCCACGGACCGGCAGGCGAGAGCGCCTCAACACCTGTGAAGATCTCGCCGTATTCCGCAATTTCCCGAGCGATCGCCTTGAAGCCGGGACGCAGCCGGAGTTGGGTCGTGAGCTCGTTGAAGAATGAATCCATAAGCTGTTCCGTGCCGCTGAACATCCACGGATTGAAATCGAGAACAAGTATCCCAGAAGCGTCCAGCTCAATGCGGGCCAAGTTGATGAAAGAGGTTTTCCGGACCCCCAACTGCCAAGCACTCCGACCACTGCACCCTCATTTGCATCCATGGAAGCGATTTGGCGAGCGAATCGCCGGGCAGAATGAGCTCTGCCCAGCGCATCATCCTGGAGCCGCCGAATTGGGTTGTCATTCGGAACGATCTTAGCGTCTGTGTTCTTGGGATCCTTGTGAAGGTCGTTCATAGCTTGCTCTCCGCTCCAACTTATTGTGATCCACACTGAAATAAGGCAGACGGCTCCAGTTCAGAGGGGTCGAATCATTTTTCTTCTTTCGAACGAATTCGTCCCCGACGAGCACACCCTATACCCGGTGAGAGTTTGGTACAAGGGAAAAGCCCCGTCGTCCAGCGGCACGCCTTCGCAAAGCAAAACGCCGAGGCGCGGCCTGATATGGCTACGAGACCGTCTCGGGCATTTCCAGTGTCAGCGTGACGGAGCGCTATCTGCGGGAATTTTCCTAGGGCCCGCGGCGGACCGGCGCCCCCGCACGGGTCGTGTGTCATAGGATGAGCTGGTCAGCGCGGGGCTGGAGGCGGGGATCCTGGCGTGCTCAGCGGGAACGATAGCTCAGACTAACCATTCCGCGTCTTGAATTACGGCCACATGATCGCCCTGCGCCCACCAATGCATGACTTTCATGTGCCTATCCTGAGAAATGACCAATGCGACACAATCCCGGTTCTGAGCGACGAACCGAGCGGCTGACTGGTGCCGTGTCCCGCCAACCTCAGATATCGGACTCAGCTCCGCATTCTGTTCGGCAGGAAGCGAACGAAAGATGCAAACGCTTTTCGCAACGTCCGCTTCAGTGGCTATTTTCGCTCCAAAGCCCAAGACTCCTAAATCCTTAGTAATCACAAGAGCGCCATCTACCCGTGCCAGTGATGCAACGCGACGGATTTCTGTCGGCAAGTTCCAAGCATCAACGGTGAGCGCACTCGAGAAGAATATTCTTGCTTCGTCGGTGATCCCCGCTTTTTTCAATTCTTCGAGCATCTTTCCGCCAGAAAATTGTCGCGTAAGGTTCTGCCTAATTGCGTCGTGTAGCGACAGATCAGGTGTTGCGAATCGATGAACAAATGGATTTAAGGACTCCGACCACGCGTCAGCTTCCCCAGGAACGATCAGGACGGTCCCGCCGTGCCCATCGCCGAGGATCAGCCTTCCAAGCTCTGCAAGGGTGTGGCTTTCTTGGCCTACTGCCTGAGTTTCAAGCATGTTATCAGGGGGAAACTGCTTCTTTAGAAGATTCAGCAGTATCACTTGTAGGTCGATACCCGTTCCTTCGACTATTGACATTGAATCTCGTTTGAAAACTGCGAACGTCTTGTAGGGGCCAAGTCCAACGCGCACTGTTCCAGGATCGGGCACCTCGAGAAGGACGCCGTCCGTCTGCATGCCCCCGCGTCTGCCGAATCCCCAAATCCTTAGTTCTTCAAGCGATCCATCAACGAGCAGGCAGCCTCCTGGAGGGGCGGCTGGGGCAAGCCTTTCGATTTGCGCCGCATCGTACGGCACCATCTGACCAAAGGCTATTGCACCAAGCACTTTCCCGGGATCCGCGACCGCGACAGAGAACGGGTCGGCCGCCCTTCATCAAAACTCAGGCCAGCCCAGAAAGCCGTGACGATGAGATCTGTAATCTGTTTCTTGCTGAGGAGTCTTCCCGAGCCAATAGGCGGGGGCGAGATCTTCACAAGATGGGCGTGTTGAGCGTGAAGCTTGTCGATACATTCGCCGCGGACTTCAAAGCCAAGAAACTGGTAGCCTTCTTTCACTTTCATTGCCAGTATCCTACTCCTCACACAATCGCCGCCCGAGTATGCGATTCCCGATTGAGGTTTTTCGAGCTTCGAAATCCTTTCCGCCGAGATTCCCGTCCTGCCAGTCTCGATAGAGATCCCGAATGTCGTTGATGAGATCTGTGTACCGATTGGCCATCGTGGCGACTACCCCGCCTATCACATCTCCGGAGGAGAGCCGGAAGATTCGCCACAATACCGATCTTTTCGAGTGCCCAATCACAGAAATGGATTCTCTGCCATTCCGAACAAGTGCACTGAAGCTTGATCGGTTGAACAGCAGCAACAAACTTATGCTTTCCATCCGGACTTCCGAATATACAGCTGACTGCCATTCTTGCTCCCCTTTTCTTGGAAAAATGAGATGATTTCTGAGAAGAACTACCCGTTTCCCTATCTTTTTTGACATAACCTTAAATACTCTGTTACGGCAAGTCTATATGAATAGTAGATTTGGGTACATCGGAGTATGCGAGTGGGGAATCGAAAACGGCCCTAAAATTCTCGCGTGATGATTCTCAGCGACCCAGCGGAAAGTTGCCGAGGCAGTCGCGACCACAATGAGCGACAAGGGGCTCGAAGTCAAACTCCAGCATAAACGGAATGTGCGTACACTCGCCTTGTAGAGCATGCTTGAGTTCGGAATGCGCTACATGTTCCATGGAGACAGCAACTAATCTCCGATGTATCCATAATCTTGAATGAGCATGTCTCGAATTGTTTTCAAGTCTTCCTTGCTCGGCCCTCTTATGATTCCAAAAAGCATTGGGTTATCGGCATCGGACAACCGGGTTCCAGCGTGTCCTGGCAGGAGAACAATGCTATTGGGGATTAAACGACACTTGGTCTTGGCATCCTGTGAGTCCTTTTCGATTTCTTTCCAACTCCCGGCGTAGCAGTTGAACCAATGGTAGCCGCGCACTGCACTGTCTTGCTCGATGGCTGTAACTCGTTTTTGGCTTTCGTCTTCCATGGGAGGTCAATCTACTACGATTGAGATCAGCCGATCAACAACCCGCTGATCAACGCAGGTTCCTCCTCCATAAAATAGACTTGTCCCCCAACAATTATTTATTGTCAATTGCTTGATATTTAGCTTTCTACGTGATCTCTCTATTCGTATGAGACACTTCTCTTTCAGGACAGCCGATTCCTTCGAACCCTCACTGCCAGCGGTGCGTCGCCCGAGAAAAGATTCTGGGGCGAGTCTGTACCGACTGTTCAGGCAGATCAACAGAGGCTTCGGACGTCACTCCGGCGGCGCCTCAGGTTCATCCAAATCGGACAGCGACCGGCGGCAGCGGTGCATCGTCAAGGTAAGATATAGTCTCGGTGCAGGCTCTTTGCGAGCGCACCTCTCATACATCCAACGGAAGGGCTCGGGGAAGGATGGAGAGAAACCCGAACTATTCGGCAGCTCAGAGAAGTCCGAGCTGACCTCTGGCGAGGTGGGTAATCTGCGTCACTACCGCCTTGTGATCTCCCCTGAGAACGCCGAGGACTTGCCTCTACAGGTGCTTGCAAAGAAGCTCATCCATCGCATCGAGTATGATACAGGATACTCGTCTCTCCTGGGTCGCGGCCATTCATGAGAATACCGAGCACGCCCATATTCACCTTGTGATCGGCGGCCAAGACAAGAACGGCCTTGAGGTTTCATTCAGCCGCAAGTACATATCCTCGCAAATGCGCGAGCACACCCGTAACATCCTTACCGAAGCCCTCGGGGAACGTCGGCCCATCCCCGAAGAGGAGCGCGTAAAGAAAGAGATCAAGGCTAATCGCTTCACAAGCCTCGATGAAGCAATCCAGATGGCTGCCAGGGCTGGCAGGCTATCGGTGAAGGCATTGCGAGTAGTCACTATGCCCGCAAAAGCTGATGCGGCCGTCGCCCGACTCAAGTTCCTTGAAGAGGTGGGGCTTGTGCACCGCGAAGGTCGCGATTATCACCTTGCAGCCAACTGGCAAGATTCGCTTGAGGTCTCGCGTCGGTTCGCGAGCTATCTTGGGGCAGCCAAGCAACTGAAGTTCACACCGCCCAGCCTTTTGCGTCTCTATTCTCCTGAAAAGGATGGCCGTATTGTAGGGCGGGTCAGCGCCATAGGACGGATCGATGAGCTTTCCAACAATAACTACATCCTTCTTGAGTCCATCGACGGACGAGCGTTCTATGTGCCACTTTTGCGAAGGCCGCAGGGAATCTCGGTCGGGGATTCAATCGCAATGATGAAATCACTTGAAGCCGGCTCCACCGCGCGCGGAAAACATCGGTCATCACCAAGCGGCCGACCATCTACAGCTTCAACCTACATGAGCCTTCTGGATGTACGCTATGCAAAACTGCCCGATGAGAAACTCAAGAGCGAGCTTACACGAGTTGGGGAGAAACGAAGCGGCTTCGGGCTTCAGCTATGACAACCTACTGGTAGCGCCGCGCTGGGCTTTAAAAAAGTATCGCCGGCGATACTTTTCAAAGGCTTTAGTCTCGGTGTTTTTTTGTTGCACAATATAAAGCAGATGTATATAATTCGCAAACAAGGCACCTGAATAGGTCTGGAATGCAAAGCAACATCCGCAAAAAGCCGAAGCCCAACTCAAATGTGAACCAGACCTTCGCTGTCTTTCATAAGGCCATTCCCTTGGCGCTCATCTTTGCAGGCCTTTGGGTCTCCACTCAGGCCTTCGCTGGAATGTGCAACTATTCATCCGTCCTTGGCCCTTGCTGGTTTCGCTACGGTCCTACGCCTGTCTATCGCCCGTGGATGCTGCTCGCCTGGGCCTACAAGTTCGCAAGCTGGAAGCCGGTGCATGAATACCTCTACCAGGCCAGCCTTTACCTTCTGGTCTTCTCAGCAATAGCGCTGGTGACCTATTTGGTCTTGAGCTTCTTTCGCGGCCTCAGTTCCAATACCGACAACCTCTACGGTACGGCCCGTTGGGCAACCGTTCGCGACCTGCGCCGTAACGGCCTACTCTTCGGCAAGGGCGTAATTTGCGGCCAGACCGCCAAAGCCGTTCTTCGGGCTGACGCCAAGACCGGCACCACGAAGTATCGCCTCCATCGTTCTGCCAGGATTATCAGCCATGCAGGTGAGACCTCCACTCTCATGGTCGCCCCAAGCAGATCAGGCAAAGGCGTGAGCACGGTGATCCCCTCCCTTCTCTCATGGCCAGGCAGCGTCATCGTTTTTGATCCAAAAGCTGAAAACTGGCACATTACCGCGGGGTTCCGCCGCGCCTTCTCTCACACCCTCCGCTTCAGCCCCGTGCTCAAGGATTCAGTGCACTTCAACATCCTCTCCGAGGTAAGGCCTGGTGAGAACGCGGTTCGCGATGCTGAGATCATCGCCGACATCCTCACCGCTCCCCAGGATGAAAGTGCGGCCAAGGGTGAGAACCAACAGCACTTCATCGACACGGCGAAGAACCTGCTCACGGGTGCGATATTGCACGTGCTTGCCTCACCTGAAATCAGGAACAAAACACTCGGCGGGGTGCTGGATTTTCTCTCATCCTCTGCTTTGAATGCCGATGGCAAAGAGGACTTCGGTGCCGGCATCTGCAAACAAATGATATTCGGCGAACACCTTGGTGATTTGCACGCCGTTATCCAGAGCATCGGCAATCAACAGCTTGCGCGGGCGGATCGCGAGCGCTCGAGCGTTTTTTCTACCGCGGTCCGAGCAGTTCAGACCTTCAAGGATCCTCTCATCCGCAGAAACACATCGGAGAGCGATTTCACTCTCGAGGACTTCGCAAATTCAGCAAGCCCCATCTCATTGTACCTGACCGTGCCCTATTCGGACATCGACCGCCTTTCCTCACTTCTGAGGCTACTCATATCCTTTATCATTCGACGTTTCGCAGAAGGTGAAACGCGCTACGGCGAAGTGAAGCTAAAGAATCGTATTCTTTTCCTTCTGGATGAGTTTCCCATTCTTGGCAGCTTTCCCTTCCTGGAAAAGACCATGGGATTGCTCACCGGCTATGGAATGTCTTTTCTTATCATCTGCCAAAGCCTCCAGCAGATCATCAAGCTTTACGGGCCGAACAACTCTTTCCTGGAGCACTGCAAGACTTGGATCACCTATGCGCCTGGGGACCTCAATAGCGCCAAAACCTTTTCCGAGGTGACCGGCAAGGAGTCGATATGGAAGGAGAGCGTTTCAACAAGCGGCAGCAAGTTTGCCGTTGGCCTATCGCATCTGAACCTAAGCGGCAATGAGGTCGAGCGCAACCTCATCAATCCCGATGAGATCATGCGACTCCCGCCAACAGATCTGCTCGTTTTCGCACACGGTATGCCACCCTACCGTGGTAAGAAGATCATCTACTACCTTGACTCCCGCTTCAAACGCTTCGTTAACCTCCCTACCCCCGAGACGCGAGACGATATCCTCAGCGAGCTTCCACCAGCAACTTCTTCACGTAACGCTTGGAGCAACCTTGCAGACGAGGATTATGCAATCACTGAAACTCTTGAAGGTGGCGCCAGAGCGTATTCCCCTCAGAATGCAGGAAGGCGCTACTGGTAGCACCACGGGTGCCCTTGAGGTAAGTCCCGAGGTGATGCTGCACCCCGAGCAGTACTTTCCCCCGGATCCATTTGCAGGGGAAGCCTCCGGCGGTGAGAGTGATCCCGAGCTGGTCGACTCCCCCTTTGGACCGATCCACAGGGGAGAACTATGAAGCGACGTTCTCCTACCACCGTAGTCGGTGTACGAATTGAAGATGGGCTTCTCACGCGAATCGATGATGTCGTTAGGTCGAACGGGAACTACAAAGATCGATCTCAATTTCTTGGTGCAGCGCTTCGCGAGAAGCTTGTCAAAGATTTTGAAGATTCAGAGCTCCAGGCTATAGCGCTAAAGAAGATATCAAAGGACATTCGCGTACTGGATGACAAGCTTTCGACGTTCATGGAACTTTTTGGAGAGTTCATTTTCGCCTTTTTCATGAGCAGCGCTCCCCTCCCCCTGGATGACAAGAAGAAGCTCGCAGCCATTGCGATCCCCGCCAAAAATCAGTACGAGGCTTTCATAGAAAACTTCATCGACAAAACCAAGAAATCTTCCATAGGCCTGCTATCCAGGCTAGCCGCAGACCTGATTGAAGAGCAGAGCGAAAGTCATGGCTGAGAGTTCTACCCTCTACCGGCGACAACTCGCCAACCTGGACGAAGACCTCAAGCCCATCATGGCGGAACTTCTTGATGAGCGCGTGACCGACATCATGGTGAATCCCGGAGGCGAGCTATGGGTAAAAAGGTTCGGCGAGACTACTACTTTCAGCGCCAGGATCATCGAGCGAGAAGCAATACTGCGGATCATCATGTCCACCGCCGCCTTGATCGACAAAAAGGTTACCAAAAACGATTGGAACTTGAGCGGGGTCATACCCAAGTACAACGCAAGGATCGAGGCTTTCATCGAGCCGACCGTCACCTCGCCCACATTCTGCCTGCGCAAGCCTACGCTCCTAACGCTCTCCCTTGCCGACTATGTCAGGGCTGAAAGACTGAGCCTCGCCCACCAAGCGATCATCGTACAGGCGGTCAAAGACCGCAAAAACGTTCTCATCGGCGGGGGCACAGGTACCGGGAAGACCACCCTCCTTAACGCCATCATCGGCGAGATAGCCCGCCTGCGCCCCGCGGATCGCCTTTACATAGTAGAGGACACCCCAGAGATCAACTGCAAGGCCCCCAACTTTGTCTCCCTCGTTGTACCCCCCAATGAGTCGATACGGGCGGTTCGTTCGGCTCTCAGGTATAAGCCCGATCGCATCATCTTCGGCGAGCTGCGCTACGGTGAGGTGGCACTTGAATGGCTAAAGGCAAGTGCAACCGGACACCCCGGGGGAATGTGTACCCTCCATGCGGACAGTGCTCAGCGGATGCTCCCGCGCATGCGAGATCTTCTTCTTGAATGCTTCAGCACCACGGTGCCCTTGAACATCATCTACGAAGCCATAGGCCTGTGCGTATACCTGAAAGAGATCCCGGACTTCGGCCCGCGGGTCGTTGAAGTGGCGGAAGTGTTGCCCGGCCTAGATGCCGGGGGCAATTTCCAATATACAACCTACTGAAGGAGGGGTATCAGATGCCCGAAAAGAGTCTTGTTCGGCGTGTTTTCTCGGTTGGTATCTTCTATTTCCTGGCTGCTGCAGCAACGACCTATGCTGCGGACATCACCGACTCACTTGGCCTGGGATCGAAGCTTGACGATATCGTCAATATCTTCAAAAGCAAACTGATCCGGGTCATACTGATCGTTGCGGTGGGCGGCTGCGCCATCGGCCTCATCGTCAACAAGGACAACGAGGCGATGAAGAAGCGTTTCATGATCATAGGCGTTGCTGCAATCATCCTCTTAGGCGTTCAAGGCCTTGTGGATTTCATCTGGACTCCCAAAGGATAGTCCTGCCCCGCCACGGCCTGCCGCTCGCCCCGATTGTGCAGAACAAAGGCGCGGCAGGCCTTCTTTTGGAGGAAGAACATGGAAAGCGAGCAAGTTACTGACTACCCCTGGAAGGTGCACCGATCCCTGTTGAGACGGGATCTTGTGGCAGGGGTATCCCGTGTCACCTTTGCCATCATCATCTCACTCACCGTCTATATGGTGTTTGGCGTACGGCAATACTGGTTTATAGCCGTTGCAGTGATCCTCTACGTCGTCTTGCGCGCACTGACCAAGTCTGACGAGTACCTGGTGGAGATCATCCTCGATTCCCTTCTACTTCCAGATGACCTTTACCCATGATATGATAGGCGTAGAGCAAGGGCGGGCAACAAAAGTGTCCTGGGATGGTTCAGCCTGGGCTGTGCATGGGCTGCAAACCCCCTTTTGTTGATCTTTACGCTTACATACGATGCGGTCGATAGGGTAATCGGTGACAAAAGCAGTTGCATTCCTTGATCAGCTTGCAAGAACACGCAAGCTCTTAAGCTTTTCAAAGAACTACAAGCTGTCCTACGTCTATCTATGGCAGCTCAAAACTCCAAAGACCGACTCCAAGGGCAAGCCCCTAAAGGATCCTAAGACTGGAAAAGTCGTTTATCGACGTAACCCATCCTTTAAGGTCATTAACAGACTGAAAAGCGCTATCCCTACCGAACACTGGTACGAGGAGGCAACTGTTTCAGTTGAGGAGGAGTATGCCTCCCGATCAAAGCGCTCGAGCTCAAGTGATACCTCGATGAAACATTTGTGGCTCCTGGCCGACGACCCTTTCTGCGGTGTCGTCTCGGCCTACGATTGTGACCCTGAGCTTGCCGTGCATTCCGGCAGGTTTTCCTCTCCGACTCTGCCCAAGATCATACTTGACTTCTAGTTCGCCTGGGCTTACAACAATATAAAGCAATTGCTTTATATTGGAGGAAGCCTATGAAAACAATCACCATTGGAACGATCAAGGGTGGAGACGGCAAATCCAGCCTCTGTATCCTCCTCTCCCGCTACCTTGCAAGCATCGGCAAGCGTGTGCTCACCATCGACCTGGACATCCAAAACTCTACTTCCTACAGCCTTCTGCCTGATGGCGATCCCGACGGACGGCATATCGTACGGGCGATTATCGAAGACAATATCGCAAGCCAGACCATCTCACTCGCCCCATGCCACTTCCTCGTTCAGTGCGACTTCAAGCTCACCCAACTGCGAACCATGTCCGCCCAGACCATCAAGGCATGCCTTTCAAAGGTCAGCGGCGATTACGACTTCTGTCTCATCGATACCCCACCCAACTACGACAACATCGTTATCAGCGGCATGACAGCTTCGAACCTCATTATTCTCCCCGTGATGCTCAAGAACTCCTTTTCGATAAAGGCAAGCCGCTTCGTTCGAGAGGCGCTGAGCGTAGATGCACCGCACCTCGCGGAGCGTCTATTTGTCCTTTACAACTTCTTTGAAGCTGACGGGGTCGGTGAGCAGTACGTGGAGCAGTTCCAGGCTATCCATGGGAATGCGTTTTTCAACACACGCTTCCCAAAGACTGCCCAGGTCCGCCGCGCCGTGGACTACCACCAGCTACCGACGAACGCGTACAGATTCAATGTGCTCTTCCCCGCCCTTCAGGCCCTAGCACACGAAGTCATGGAATGGTTTGAGTGAGCGAGGCAGATGCATGCCGCCAAAAGGAAAGCTTCAAATAGGTTCGAACATTGGAATCGACAAAGAGCAGGCCTACAAAGAGAGAATCTCAGATCTGGAAAAGAGCCAGGTGCATGAGATTCCGCTCGTCCTCATTGATGAAATTGAGAACGTCCGAAGCTGCTACGATGAAGATGGCATCAAGCAGCTTGCCGCTTCTATCGAAAAGAGAGGACTCCTACAGCCTGTGATCTTGAGCGAAATGGGAACACGCTACGGTATCCAGGCCGGCCATCGGCGTGTGCTCGCATTCAGGCTTCTGGAGCGCGAAACCATCCCTGCCCTTGTGAGGCCTTCACCTGAAATGCTTGCTGAAATCCAGTTGATTGAAAACATCCAACGAGAAGATCTCTCACCCGCGGATCTTGAGATTGCGGTCACAGCTCTGGCCGAAAGCAAAGGCTCGCAGGAAGCGGTCGCAGAGCTTCTCAAGAAGAGCAAGCAGTGGGTAAGCAACGTGATCGCCGCTGCCGATGTTCGTGAGGAACTCAGCCCAATACTTGAGCAGCATGGAGTGAAGGGCTCACTGCCCTCCGGTCATCTGAGGGACATAGCCGCCCTGCCCAAGAAAGATCGCGTGAAAGCCGCCAAAGAAGCCATGGATAACGGCGGCGGCAAACGTGACTTTCGCGCGGCCGCGCAGAAGGCAAAGGAAAGGCGAGCACATTCAGCGCCCAATGCAAAGCCTGAGCACATTTTCACCCTGATCCTGACGGCTGAGAGGGCGCCGGATGGCTCGGTCACGTTCAAACCAGAGCTCACTGGAGAGGCAAGCCCAGAGGTCAAAGCTCGCTTTGACTCCTTCTGCGAGGAGGTTAAAAGCCTTCTCATCGCCAAGAGCACCGCTGCAAGTTGATTCCCTTCGCGCTCATTCCTCTTGAAGCGGATGCTGACGCAATCTCCTTGAGGTAAGGATGTTCAAATGGCCAATCAGTTTTTTCACCGTCCTCGATTCCAGCAGCACTTGCCGGCAATCATTAGAAGACTCATTCTCATCGCCGCAAGTCTCGCAATCGCATACTACGTCCTTTCGACGCTTTTCACAGGCCTAGCGCAATAGCATCGTCGCCCATGAGACGAGTTATCGATCCTACAGTGACAGCTACCTATGGCATGTCTTCACGAGGCTTCAGCTCCTGCAATAGCGAATACTTTTGAATCGTCAGGAGGTAGAGCTCCTTGACCATGTAGAGGCGAAAGCTTCTGTAGGGAGTGAGCATACCAAGCTGGGACCAGAAGGCTTGCGGAATCTGCTCAAGATCTCCTATCTTTTCTCGAAGCTCTCGAATGGCTTTCCTCAACCGGGCCACTTCCGCCCCGCGGACCGAGAGAAGGATTTTGAAGTCCCCTTCGATGTTTGGCAGGAAATCCTTCTGCCTTCTCTCGCTTCGAAGAACATAGCCTCTACATTCTCCAGGGTAGTAGTAATAGGCTGGGATGATTCGTCCTTCGGTGAAAACGAAATCCGTTCCCTCAGCTTCATCGCCACATGCGTCGATAAACATGGAAACTGGATCACTCTTGGCAGTTGGGTGGATTCGTAGCTTCATGGTTTATTATTGCGTTCTGCTTTATTTCAGTGTACAATAGTTTTGGCTTGAATGGCAGCAATGAAATTCTCTAAAGTACGTTCTGAGGGCACCTTGAGTATCAGATTGCGATTCACTGGCCCGCCGAAAGGAGAGTCTATGAGCTTCACCAAAAAATCGGGCACCGCGGCCCGTTTCACACACCTTGCAGGACAGCAGCTCACCGACGAGCATGGCAAACCTTTTATCAACGACACCATCGATGGTGACACGGGCGCGATACTACGTTTCAAGAACGGTTACCTTGACGGAGGAAAACTTCCTGCCATTGAATGCGACGATGCCCACATGGAGTTCTACAAGGACGGACAGTTGCATCGAGAGGATGGCCCCGCTGTGGTATCCGACTACGGCAAGGTCAAAGAGTATTGGAAGAATGGCCGCCGCGCCTCAAATCCGTAGCACCTTGAGAGGACAGCCATTATGACGATCAATCATGACGATGATGCTTTCACCAGAGATGTCGCCTCCCGGATAAGCCGAATGACCCTTGAAGGGAAGGCGCCCTGGCTCAAGGACCACCCTGCAGGCGCCGCAGAAGTCGCCTACTACCCCTTCATCGACCCCGCGGCTATCTACACTGGAGTCAACGCCGTTCTTCTTGATCTTGTCGCCGCGGAACGCGGCTTCAAGGATCCCCGCTGGATTCCCATGGCCATGGCGGAGTCAAACGGACTCGCTCCCAAATACGGTGAAAAGCCGGTTTGCCTTGCGTTCCGCAACAGGTTTGTCGAGGTCACGGATACAAATCCCATTAGTGGAACTATTGCATCGGCCCTTTCCGACGGTGCAAAGCGGATCAGCTACTACTATGTCTACAATGCCGAGCAGATTCGGGGCATGCCTCCATTACAGAAGGAACGGGATACAACTCTTGTCAAGATGAAGACGCAAAACGCACTCAAAAACACTGGCGCGAAGCGCACCTCAGAGCTGATCCAATCCTTTTCCAGCCAATTGCCCAGCCACAATTGCGATGCAAAAGAGACGCTGGCCGCGATTGCAAAGTACCGACTTGCTTGCCAGCTGCGCCTTCCTTACAAGGCTGAGGTCAACCTTGAAAAGGTGCGTCGTGAAGTTCAGAAAAAAGATCAAGACTCTCTCCTTCGTGCCGCCTACTATGCGGCAAACGATGCCTCCATTGCGACCAATCCCGGAAAGGCTTTGGTTGTAGAGCCGCGCAGAACCATTCAGAGGGATCCAGAATTATCGCATCAAAGAAGCTCGCGCGGTATCGAGCGTTAGCCATACACCTTGCTGCAGAGGTAGATCATGACTGCAAGCGATGCAGGAAGCCCTCGACTCTCGTATCCAGAAAAAGTGACCCAGCGTATCATCGAATGTCTTCAAAAGGGTACGGCTCCGTGGATACGTCCGTGGGAAGCAGGAAGCGTACCGGACCGTCCCTATAATCCTGTTTCCCAGACCATCTACCGCGGGCTTAACACTATCTATTTGAGCGTTGCAGCGATAGCGAACGGGTATAACGATCCTCGTTGGATGACCTTTCTGCAATGCAATAATAAGGGTTGGAATGTCCGACGAGGCGAGCACGCTGAAACCATTTGCTATTTCTCCCGCACAACGACAAAGACAGAAGAAGATCCTGACACCCACGAGAAAGTGAAGCGCGCCTATCGCCTGGATCGTCCCATTTTTCGCTACGCCTGCGTGTTCAACGCATGCCAAGTCGAAGGTATTGAGCCGCTTGATCGTGGATCCATAGAGCTGAAATTTGATTCCCTTCAGAAGGCAGAAGAACTCATACGGTCTCACAATCCTGCCATTATCCATGACCAAAACGACGCATGCTTCTATAGGCCCTCCACCGACTCCATCCATCTGACCCCGATGGCTCAATTCAAGTCGCAGGATCTTTACTACGCTACCGTGCTCCACGAGATGGGCCACTGGACAGGACATTCAACCAGGCTTGACCGGGACATCTCGAATCTTTATGGCACCCCGGCTTACGCCCGCGAGGAATTGCGTGCCGAGATCGCCTCATACATGCTCTCATCAGATATCGGCATCTCGCACGATCCGAGCAACCACGCCAGCTATATCGCTTCATGGATTGAGGTCCTAAACCAAGACAAAACCGAGATCTTCAAAGCTTCCAATGACGCGGAGAAGATACTCCATTTCATAACAGGCCCGGGTAGGAGCATCGACAATTCGTTGGAGGATACAATCGAGAGCCCTGATCGAGTAGCTATGGAAAGATCGAGTGTTTTTGAAATCGGGGCATAAAGCAAAAGGCCGCTTCAGCCTTGACGAGTACCGGCTCTTAGGGCAAGTGCTTGGGTTGGCTCAGGACATTCCAGATTCGGATATGTCCCACCATCAAAGCTCCATGCCGCCTCGATCACGATCAGAACGCCTGACGATACTTTCATCGCTCAATTGCTTGCTCAAAATATCAATACTGGGGATTGGAAACACCTGAGAAGCCCTGGCGGCCTGGACCCGAAGTTCTTCACGAACCTTGGCTTCAACCTTCGCCAAATCGCCATCTTCATAGAAGGTTAACGCCCGCAGGCACTCTGCCGGAGCGAATGCAGAACCATACATTGCCCTCGCCGCTCCAAGCCCTTGACTCAAGCTCGATCCGCCACGCAAGAGTTCGGCGATGTCGATGTAGTCCTTGGCCTCTGCTCGCTGCATGATTACTTTGAGTTTCGTCGCCAGGAGATCAAGCGGCGATGCGACCAAGAGAATGCCATCACTGGTCTGGCTTGGGGCACCAACCCGCCCCATACCCAAGTCGCCAAAGAATGACAGCTTCACGTTGCCAGGTTCGGTAAACAGGGAGAGGGAGTTCTTCTCATCCTGAACGACATGAAAAGCAATGCCGGATTTTTGCAGCTCATGATGGATAAGAGTTTGATTCAATTGCCTGTCTGTGAAAAAGTCGAAATCGATCGATGCGCGATGTCCACACCACAGGGCGACAGCGGTGCCGCCGTACAGAACGAGGCCGTTGGTTTTCGTCCACGCCAAGGCAGGCCAGATCTGTTTTTGGGTTTCAGGCAGTATTTCCGAATGCTCTTTGAATGAGGTCATGAGACTCTCCGCAAAGGCAAGGGCGGCAAGGTAGCATCTGATAGTCCGTTAAGCAGGTATTGCCAGTATGACCAGGAGCGAGGACGGAATTGTCCCGCCTCGGCATTTTGCAGCGTCTGACGCAGCGCATCCTCACCAACGATACCCACTAGTTTGTGAATATCCTCAAAAGTGCCGATGTCCATGATCCGGGCGATGACCCGCTGCGGGTATTCCATGGCCTCTTCCGGTGGAAGCCACCAAGTATAGCTTCTTGCCAGCTCAAGCAGTCTTGGATCACTCATTTCTTTGTACCCGCGTGATCCGGGGGCTTGTTCGGATAGACGGTAAATGATCCGTCTTTGTTTTCCCTGATGTAGGCCGTCATGCCTTTCACGAGGCCCAGAGAGCGCACCAAGTCAGCAGGGAGACTCATTCGCATAGATTGTGCAAATGTGCCATTATTCGCTTGGAAAGTAGAGGCAAACAGACCTGATTCTGTTTTTGATTTCCCCATGATCGTATAGTACCCGCTGCCTATCGGGTTGTCAAGGCGAGGCGCGTCAAGTATCGAATCAACGATCGCAAAGAGCGGGCAAGAATATTTTTGGATTCGTATGCCAAGCGAAACCAGGCCAGACCTTCCCCATCACCCAAGCTCCTGCTCAATTCCACTTTTTCCATAGGAGGCCACAGGATCGCGTGCCCTGGAAAGGTCCACTTCTTTTCGTAGCCTCACAGCAATGCCGTTGAAGATATAAAACCGCCTTACCCTTTCTCTAACGCCGCTCAAACCGCCTTCGCCACCAAGATACTTCTCAAGCCCCGAAGCTGTGATCAGGTAGGCCCCGTACTTCACTCCCTCCGGCTCCAATATCTTTTTTACAAGGACATCTCCAGCACAGATAGTGCCCTTGTTTCTCACATATGAACCGGCAAGGCCATCCCCATTCCCCTCGATCCAGGTCGGTCCTTTTTCGTCAAAGTCCCGTATTGCCTCTTCTACGATATTCATTGCCCTTTCGGCTCGAAGGCATTCTTCGTTGAGCGCCTTTTCGAGGTTCGCAATAATCATTCCAGGTAGTTCAAGTCCATAGAGATTCTTTGTCTTTTCCAGAACTTGCTCTACCGTAGTGAGGGCTTCCTCGTCCTTTCTCGGCATCATGACCGTCACGATGCTATTGAGATATCGTTCTATCTCCTCACTTACCTTATCCGCGGGCCATGTTTCAAGGCCTTCCCAATCAATTCGACAGTCTTCGCTCCTGTCTTTGTTTTTCTCGTTGTGCTCCTGGATGGCCTGGACTACCACTTTGTAACGTGCTTCCTTTTCATTCAGTTCTGCGGTTTTGCTGAACTCACTCGATGCCATTTTTTCAAGTCCAGGCCTGGTCGACACCCTGCTTTTCAGCATCTTCTCTTGGTAGTCCAGCTTGCCGTCCATGCCCTTATAGATAGAATGGTGAAAAGATCGTATGAGGCCGATGGGATCTGAATCCACCCTTATATCCGAACCATAGGCATAGAATGTGGCTTTCACATATATTTCAGCAAGGTGATTTTCCCACAATCCGTTTACGCGAACCATGACTGGGTAGCCCGCATAGGTTCCTACCACTTTCTCAGCCTCTTTTTGGCTTGCCCGTGCCTTCTCATTCAATAGCTTCGCTTCCCTCAATATCTCAAGCCCTGCTTCCCGCCTTTCCCCGTACTCTCGCCCATTTATGACCATGATGAACTCTTCCCCTTTTGACTCCGGCGCCCTCAGGGATATGTCCTTCCTTATCTTCTCGGTTTCTTCTTTGAGCCGCTTGGTCTCAGAGGGCAGCAGACTCAGTTGACGCGCGGCGCTTGCCACTTCGTTTCGGAATCCCTTCTGAAACGATTTTAGCTTTTTGACCGCATGATCCAGCTCAATCGCCTCTTTCATCAGAGGATTGTCTATCGAAAGCTCTTTCACGCTGCCGTAGTAGTTTTCTTCTATCTCCCGCGTGGCCTTGTCCGAACCATCCATAACTTGGCGAATGGCGATAGCCTTTGTTTCCAAGACATTCCACAGGCCAGTATCCAGCGATCCCTTTGTCACCATGTTATACACGTCAAGGGTTCCTGTTGTGTTGCCTTGCCTGTAGCCACGGCCATTCTGCTGTTCGATGTCCCGCGGCCTCCAGGGCGCATCCACATGAACTATCGATTTCAGCAGTCTCTGAAAGTTCACCCCTGCGCCCATGGTTTCGGTACTCCCGAAAACAATCCGCTTCTTTCCCTCATTTACATCGACCGACAGAAGGTATCGATCCTCAAAGGTCTTGCACTCCCGCATGTCACCGATCTCTTGTGGATCTACACCAAGTGAAATCAAACCTGCCTTCATCTCCGCCACAGCATCGAATCTCAGGCTTCCATCTTCGGAGAAGCTTCGCGGTTTGTCAAAGAACACCGCGGTGGTGTACCTATCCTTCTTGTGTCTATCATAGATCTCATAGATCTTTCGAATGCTCATATTGAGCTTTGACTTGGGATCGTTGGGCAGGCTGGGGTGAATCAGCCTCATGTCGATGGCGGCCTTCCTGCCGTCGGTCATTATCGAGAGAATATTGTCCGCACCCTTCTCTGCCCTTCCTGAAAGCTTGCTTTCTCTTTCCTGCAAGTACCGTAGATACGACTTCATAAGCGGCGAAGCAGGGGCTGCCTCATTCTTTTGATTCAGATTGGGCAGGTTCACACCAGGTACAAAAATCCCACTCGCCTCGAGGTTGTGAGCCGTCTGAATGTCCCAACACTGGCGCAGGCTTGTGACTAGCTCTGGAACATTCACGATCTTCGAAAACCGCGTTACAGGCACGTACCCCGTTCCTGTATTGTTCAGCTCCATCTGCGTAACGGTTTCCGCGTACTGCCTTGCCCATTCGTCAAACGCTTCCAGCCTGTTTGCCTTCAGTACTTCAGGCTGCAAAAACCGCTGCATCGTGTAGCCTTCAACGAGTGTATTCGATATGGGCGTTCCGGTGGCGAAAACTACCCCACCGTCGATGCTCTGGATGTACCTGACCTTCAACATCATGTCGAACGCCCTGTCGCTTCCCAGCGCAGAGCCGAGGCCTCGAACGTTAGTCAATTGCGTGTAGTATTCAAGGTTCTTGTAGATGTCCGCCTCATCGATCATCAGTTGATCGACTCCAAGCTTATCGAACGGAATCACTCCTTCATCTTGCCTTATGTCAGATAGCTGCTTGATCTTTTCTTCATACCGCTTGATAGCCTTTTCGGCATCCTTAGTCGATCTGGATCTTCGTCTGCCGGAACTTCCATCCGTCTCAGACAGGATCTGCCTATATTCGGAAATCTTTGAGTAGAAAAAGTCCTTCTGAAGCTCTTTGCTCACCGGGATCATCTTGAAAGATTCCGCCCTGATCACCACCGCATCCCAATCCCCAGTGGCGATCTTATTGATAAAGGTCTTTCGATTGTCCTTGTGCCAGTTCTGGTCATCGGCGATGAGCAGTTTGGCGTTGGGATAGGCTGCTCTGAAATTGTCGGCCCACTGCCCGATGAGATGGTCAGGACAAACAATCATCGGCTTTGCCCTTAGGCCTAGCCGCCTTAGTTCCATCGCGGCGCATATCATTTCAAGTGTCTTGCCCGCCCCTACGCTATGAGCCAACATCACGTTTTTCTGTTGCAGGATTCGCCACACCGCGTCGGCCTGGTGTGCCCTCAATGGGTAAGGGAAATTGCAGCCACTGAAAAATACCTTAGCCGCTGGGTCAACCAGTCTCTCAGGATATGTGAATGTCCGTTCTACATGGCTATTGAAGACCTCGTTATACCTCTTGGCAATGTCAGTTGCCCGCTCGTTATCTGCCCATATCCAGTCCATGAAAGCGGTGTTTATCGCCTCAGCCTTGCTTTCCACAAGTGCCGTTTTCTCAGGATTCAGCACAGGGTTGCCCTTCTCATCCTTGTCGAAAACCTTCACGGGCTTTCCGTTCATCATCAAATTGATGATTTCAACGGCATCAAGGTCCTGGGTCCCGAACTCCTGGTTTCTCTTGTTCCAGTCCGTTCGCCAGGCATTTATCTCCCATCTTCCATTAATGCTCAAATGCTGGATATCAATGTCTTCATCGCTTGCATCCAGAAGGGATGAGATAAACGACTGAATGTGCGCCTCACCCACTATGGGGGAATTGATCCTGATTGAAATCTCCTCTGGCCCAAGGGGTGCAGGCTGCACTTTCCGCAACGCAATCACATTTCCCATAAATAGGCTTGGCTGCATATCAGCCATCTTTTCTGCGATCTCAAGCTTCACCCTGACGTTGCCTGAAAGATACTCATCCGATGTAAGATGCCGTATGGTCTGGCTCGTCTGATACTCTTCGGGGTCAATGTAGACCATACCCCCTGCAATCAATGCTGCCAAAAGCTGCTCCCGATCCGTGCCCGTGATTGCTTCCATGTATGCTTCGTTCAAGTGGCCGAACCTCGAAAGGGAGAGAATCAAAGCGTCGGTGGGGTTCTCTGCCGAAGTGACATAGGCTTTCCTTGCAAAAGATATGCCCTTGAATATGTCTGCTTTCGCGGCAATCTTTGCCTTGGCATTCCAGTTCTCAAGGGAGCAGAGGAGCGTTGCATCAGGATCCTTGTGAATGAGACGCCAATTCTTCTTCTCGTTTAGGAATCCATGCTCTGCAACAAAGCTGTCATACAATGCGTTGAGACGAGTGAGCTCTTGCTGAACATCCAGCGGTTGATCGTTATGGTAGTGTTGTATTGCTTTCTTGGCTGACTCCTTTATCGTTACCATTTTCATGATGCACTGTATTTTCTCTCTGTTTGCCGCCTCATCTTCGTAGAGCGATGATAGCTCGACCACTCCCGTTAGCGGGTGTTT
This sequence comes from uncultured Spirochaetota bacterium, assembly GCA_963781885.1. Lineage (GTDB taxonomy): Bacteria > Spirochaetota > Spirochaetia > SZUA-6 > Fen-1364 > Fen-1364. The sequence continues at coordinate 770,800 of CAWAHW010000004.1, forward strand.
CTGATATAACCTCGTATCATCGCCAATTACGTAGCTCCCGTTTGAAAGTCCCTCCCCGCTTGCACTCGGCACGGGGCTTCCCTTCTTCTCCAGCTCCCTCGTGCGTTCCTCCACTATGACGGACATGAGGTTCTCGGGAAGAAGCGCGATCACTTTGTCTATTTCGCCATACAGATCCTCATATTCGGAAGTCACGGTGTACTCATTTGCCTTGTACATCGTGCCGGCCAGCTCCGCTCGGCCCAGGACAAATTGAGGGTTGTCAATGAAAAACTGGTTTACATGAACCTTCGCCAGTCCGCCTTTCCCGGGAAGCTCCATCTCTCCCGCTAGGACAAACTTCCGCGTCAGCTCCGTAGGTTCTCGCCCTTCAACTCTCTTCTGCAAGAAGACAATATCGGTGACAACCTCAGTATTCGCGATTTCTCTGGAATGTATTGTTCGGAAGTCGGATCGCACCTATGAAATCAGCCACTTGGGCAATCTTTTCTCGAACTTCCTTGGATTCCTTGTCCATTGTGTAGCGACTGGTGATAAAGGCAACTATTCCGCCCTGCCGTGTGCCATACAGGGACTTCAGGAAATAGAAGTCATGCAAGGCATACCGACCATCGAGGCCAGGGGTCCTGGTCTTGCTGTCTTCGTAGGGCTTTACCTCAGAGAAGGGAACGTTGGAGAGGACCAGATTGTAGCGGTTGGCCTCTATGCGAACATCTTCATAGGGCATGATCCGAATGTCGGCGGACTGGTACAGATGTTGGGCAATCCTGCCTGAGACCGTGTCCATCTCGATGCCGTGCATTTCGATGGCCGCCTCAAGCGGACGAACACCGAAGAAATGACCGACCCCCGCGGCAGGTTCGAGCGTAGGTCCTCCGCTATACCCAAGCCTTCTCACGGCTTTCCATATACATCGCGCTATTTCAGGGTCCGTGTAGTGTGCGTTTAATGTCGATCGTGAGGCCGAGCGGTATTCTTGTTCACTAAGAAGGTCTTTAAGCTCATGGAAGCGTTCATTCCACCTTCCCTCTTGCCCTTCCTTGAAGGCTTCTGCCAACCCTCCCCATCCGATGTATTTGACGAGGACGGCCTGCTCCTCGGAGGTTGCGTATCGGCTTTCCCGCTCTAAAAGCTTTAGAAGCCTGATTGCAGCGACATTCTGCTCGTACTTTTCGACTTTCCCGCCTACCCCTACCTTGTCACCAACATTTATCCGATAGTTTCCCCGATCGTCAGTATGCCCGTTTCTCAGCTCCCCAGAAGATCGTGCTGCGCCTCCTCTGGGCCTATCAGGATATATTTCGGGAGCACGATCTCCAGCGCCTCGTTGTGCCTCATCCCCTGATCCGAGACCAGAGACAGAAGTTCCTCTTCGGCCATCCGTGCCACGCTCACCAGATGCTCCTCCAACTTCCCCTCCCTCTCCAGCCGGCGGTAGAGCGTCGGGAGATACCTCATGCGGTGCCCTCTTGCCATCTCTACGAAGTTGTCCATCTTCTTCCTCCGCGGAATCTCCTTCCTCATCGGTGTTGAGGAGGTCCCCAAATAGATTAAGCTGCGTTTCATCATCTTGAGCTTTCCCTTTGCGCTTTGCCATTGTAGTCCAACTCCAAAAGAGATTGTAGTAGGCCCATTTATCACAGAAGGGGATCCCGCGCTTGGCAAGACCCCCTTCTTTTCAGGCTGCTTCGGCCTATAGCTCCACTCCTGCCTCTTGGTTCCTTGATGCGGCTTTTTCACGATTCAGCTCGCGCGGCTCTACCTTGTTTGCTTCGATGAGAACCATGTTGTGCTGCTTTCCTTCAGCGTCCGTCCACTGTTCCTGTCCGAGTGAACCTTCGATATGGATGGGTTCGCCCTTACGCATATCAGCCACTGCATCAGCGATCGTATTCCACGCCTTTACGTCGATGTAGCTCGTCTTCTCCTTCCATTCGGGGTCCTCTCGGCCTTTGTAATACCGATTGCTGGCGATACGCATCGTGGCAACCCGCATGCCACCGTCAAGCAGTTTGATCTTGGGTGCCTCTACCAACCTTCCATCGATGTTCACCTGGTTCAGATCGCTTGCCATCCCTTTGCCTCCTGTTGATTCAGATAGTGGTTCAACTTCGTGAACCGCAGTTTCTCGTTATTCCCACGTTAGAAGATCAATTCGATGTCTGGCCCTTTCCTCCCCTCACCCTTCTCGATTCCCTTGTCAGATTCCTTCGCGCTGGTAATCCCTGCAATCTGTACTGACCTTTTTAGGTTTCCGAAGCTTATCCAGCTCATCCTCATGGAAGTACTCGGCGGCACTCTCTACCACTTTCATGTTGCACTCGATCTCTTGGAATAGCTCTTGCCGATGTTCTTCGCTTGAGATTGTGCATCCGTTGGAGATGAAGCGGAAAAGCGGGCTTCTCAATAAACTGCCACGCCATTCCCTGGCCGTCTTTTGCGCCTGCAGAGCATCAGGTTTCCAGGGGTCATAACGAAACGGAGCCTCTTTATCGTCTTTACCCATCAAGTCCTCCAGCGTTATTGCCGGTCTCGCTCGTGAATCTCGCAGCACTCTCCAAGGCATTCATGTCTTCTCTGATCCATCCTGTCATCAAGAAGGCAGGCGGGGACCGAGAACCGATCCAGCGCCTCCATTCGTGGCCGCGCACATATGTTTGTTCTTTTCCTCCTCACGGGGGGCAATGCTCGGAGGATGCATGACAGAAATTCCTGAAAAATCTTTGCCAACTTGCCCAGCAGGCGACCAATCCCAACTTCCAAGACTTGAGGGCATTCTCGCGCCAGTTTCTTGCTGCCCCTGCAATCGTTCCAGTCTGTGGCGGGCTTTCTGCATTTTCATTTGCGAATCCTGCCTCATCTTCTTTGATGATTGCTTCTTTCCATGCATTGCAGCTAGGTGCGTGGCGGCATTGCAGTTCATAGAGACGACCCAGTCTGCCGTGTTCCGTCCTTGCATGAAGGCTTCTGTCTTCCTATTTCCAGTAAAAGGCCACCAACTCGAAATGATTGATCGGCAACCTTCTCCTTCATAAGCTCGTCGGCCTCGCTAAGGATCGCGGCCATTCTTCCCTTATGCCTTTGGCACTCTTCTTGTAGCCCAGCGGATAGTCTGCTCGTTGCGTCTTTTGAGAGAGCAATCTTTTTTTCAATGAGGGTTAAGATGTTGCCTTCCCCTATAATCTCCTTCATGAGCTTCTCTACCCGAGCCGCCCTGATCTCGTTCTGGGCAAGCGCCTTACTCAACATGACCGCCGCTACCTGAGAGGCGGTCTTGGTGGGGCTGCCGCTTCTTTCCCATTTCCTTACCCAGCCTCTGATGATGTCCAAATCAATCATTAATCCCGTCATGGTTGTCGCTCCATTCGAACAAGTTGTTTCGCACGGGACTTGCTTTCATGTAACTTTTTCATTATCGCTGGCCCAGACTACCTCTGGGCCAGCCTTCATCCGCTTCTATCTGTCAGTCCCAGGCAATGATTATTGGCCAAGACTTCGTAAGGATTTGCGAACCGTTGTGAGTAACGACAAGGTACAAGGTCCCTGTGGTCCTAGTACCCCCCGATCAGAGCCCAGCCGGCGCTGTAGTTGAAGGTGTACATATTGTCACTCACCGTTCCGTAGGTCAGATTCCCGCCGTCGTTCTCTCCCTGGTAATTCCATGTGTAGGCTATGCCCGTTGCCCCGCTCTGGCTTGGAGTGCAGGTGAGGGTTATTGAACCGCCCTGGTTTGCGATCTGAAGTGCTCCGGTGGATAACTGTTGGGACAGCACGCTTGACTGACCGTTTGAGAAGGAGGCGGTGACATTGGCGCTCAAGGTGGTGAAGCTGTAGGCGCATCCAATGTTTGCCGTCGCGTCGGTGGTTGATGCGGTGATGTTTGCCTGCCCCTCTTGATGCGGCGTTACAGTAATCGTGTGGGTGGAATTGTTCACACTTACTGTGGCAACCGAACTGTTATCGGATGTCACGTTAACCGTGGTACCAGGAGGCGATACGCTGTAATTCACCGTCGTCGCCCCATCGCTTGGAGCTCCATTTATGCTTGTCTGGGACAGCGTGAGAGACCTGTCCCATTTGGAGGTGATGCTCAAGCTATCAGAGGTCATCCCATCCGCCAGCGTCGCCTTTAGCGTAGCCGTCCCTTCCTTTATTAGGGTGACAGTGACCTGCTTTGCACCGCGGTTGTCCGAATAGCTTGCGACATTCACATCACTCAACGACCAATTGATGCTCATCGTGGCAGGGCTATAGTCATAGCCAATGGTGAAGGTGTTTCCCGGATATCCTGAGACGGCCCCTGTCTGAAAGGCCATCTTCTTGTTTGACTGCACGATCACGTCGCACTGAGCTACCTGCGTGCCGAATACCGCAAACACCGTACCCTGCCCAGCGCTATTGGCTATCAGGTTCACCAACGCTCCGTTTCCGGCGACTGTAAGGAAGTTGCTGTCCGTCCCTGTTGCTGCGCGAACCGACCACTGAATCGAGGCGATATCCGATGTTGAGCCACCCGCGATTGAGGCATCCAGCTCCTGGATGTCTCCTGGGTTCATCATGAAGTTGTTCTTGCTGAGTTGTAGCGCCTTCGTCGATCCGTCAACCTTGATTGAAATAGAGAAGGTTGAGGTGGACATCGGATGACTGAGGATGATCTGCGTCGTTGCCGCTTTGAGAGCTGTAACGACGGCATTCGGCCCCTGGCCAAGGATTTCAAGGACACTGGGATCCTTAACCTGCCACTGAATGCCATTCTGATCTTGGTCGCTTCCTCCCACAAGCTGTGCTGAGATGCTTCTGGAGTCCCCTGGGGCCATGAGGATCACGGTTTCTGAGCTTGTGATGTAGGCGCCACTTCCTGAGCCACTTGATGGCACCACATTGCAGAGCACCTGGGTTTGTTTGTCCCCGATCGTTGCCGTCAGGGTCGTAGAGCCCAGGTGCTTTCCCGTGATGAGGCCAACCTTGCTGGTACCGTAGACATCAGCGTAGTAGTCGTCTTTGACTTTCCATGAGACCTCCCCCGCGGCCCCTGGCGGATCTGTGGTGACATTCACGGTCACCTGCTCTCCAGGTCCTACCGTGAGGTATGCTGGGTCCACCGTTATGCTTGCGATACCTGTCGTGTCGTTAGGCACGAACAAATAGCAGCCCGAAAGCATCACGCCCAACACGACTGCGAAAGCCAAACCCTTTTTCATCTGTTCTCTCCTTCCTTCTTGGGAATCGAATACTTCTCGGTGACCTTCCGTTGGCTTGCGGGGGGCATGATGATGTCGGAATTGACAAACACCTGCACCTTCGCCCCCTGTTTGACAATGATTGTGGGCTGTATGTTCATGGCGTTGGACGTGTACTGCGTGCCAACTTGATCGATTCCGGCCGTAACCGAGTTCGCCACGTCGCTCAAGCCTTGGGTGTTTGCCGTCTTTATCGAGTACTGAAGCTGGCCGTCGATTATGCTAAAAAGCGCCATAAGCCCGATGCCTTTGGCATATTCCCACCAGTGCTGATCGACGTACCCTGGATATCCACTCATCCCTTGAGGATCCACGCCGTTCATGTTTGCAAGCTGAAGACTCAATCCGTCGGGCCGTATAAGCCGCTGCCAGGCAACCTGTACCCTGCTTTGGCCGAACGATACGTTGCTGCTGTACTGGGCCAAGAGTTTTGAGCCCTGTGGAATGAGAAGGTTCTTCCCGCTCACCGAATCAAAAACATTTTCAGATACCGTTGCCAGCAGATCGCCAGGAAGGTCCGTGTTGATGGCTGTTTCAAGTGCCGCAGGTATTATCGTGCCTGCGAAAATGGTATAGGGCAAAAGTGCCGGGTCCGCCGGTCGTCCGACGTTTGGCGCCGATGACTCCGCCTGTGCCTGAGAAAACGAACTCTTGCTCTGTTGGTCGTTGAAGTCGCGGTATATCTGCCCTGGGGTATAGCTCGCCTGAGAGGTTGCGCCTCCTACGAGATTCTGCGGTTGTATTCCTGGAGCCGCGGCCGTGACCGCTGCAGGATTGGAGGTCCGATCGGAAGAGGATTGCACCGTTGAGCTATTGATCTGTGCCGATGAGCCGGTGGTAAGCCCGGCTGTCAGCTTGGTGGCCACTTCCATCGGCGCTCGCCGGGCGGCGGCCTCCGCTTCTACTTTCGCCTCCGCTGCCGCTGCACCCTGGTAATCACGGGTTGCCACGTTTGTGGAATCCGCCCCTGCAGCGCGAGATGAGGAAGTGCTTCCACCTGTAGTTCCCTGGTATCCGACGAAAGGGTTTCCGACATTCGCAGGTCTTTGGTATCCCGAACTGCTGGTAGCAGCGGCGACAGTCGTACTTGCCTCTGGCATTTTCAGTGCCATTTCTTTCACGTCTTGCGGAATCGTGTCGTTGGCGTAGACAGGGCTTCCATCGGAGTTGGCTTGTTTGGAAGCTTTTTCACTCGGGAGAAAATTAAGGACGAGCAGCCCGATCCCAAGGGCTCCCGCCACCCCCAATATGAGCCTCTTGTTGAGCCTTCCCATGGGCTTGCTCTTCCCAATGACTGCCTCAGGCGATGCCTTACCCTTGGACGCCGCCCCTTCGGCTCCCTCTTTGGCAAGCCCTCCCAGTTTTGCACCCGCATCGCCCTTCTCATCAGGCATCTGCGTCTCACTCGCTTCAGGGCTGCTCATCTCATGCCCCTTTCTTTTTGATGTCCACAGTGACGTCTCTTAGCTTCAGCTGCATTTTTTTCAAGAGCCTGTCGATCGTGATCACGTTGTCTTTCACCCTGAAGTTCACGATTTCACCGTTCTCTCCAAAAACCGCTGGCAGTTCGTGGTGGATGACAGATTCGGGCAGAACGATGTATGTCTTGCTTCCATCGTCTACCACCATGGTGGGAAGCCAATCGGGAGGATTGTTCTTTGGATAACTCACCGTGTAGTCGGTAGACATGAAGGCAGGATCCAATCCGTAATTGGCGGAGGCATTCTGGATTTGATTCGTTCCTTGCCCTGATAGCGAATCGCTTTGTTCTTTCTTGCTGTCAGGAGAGATGAAATCCAGCGGCATTCCAAAACCGGGGTACCGCCACATCACGGCCAACATGAATGTGTCTTTGAAACTCTTGATGATGAGGTGGTAGATTCGTTTGTCCGTGTTTACGATGAGTGTGGTTTCAAGCCCCTCTTCAGACGGCTTTAAGTACAGATGCTGCGTGTCCACCCCGCCCGTTTTGGAAACGCCTCCTCCGATGCTCCACCTCGTCGTATCACCGCAGAAAGGCCCTTCTATGACTTTCTCACCCGGCTGGAGGTACAGATCTGTTACGCGCAGGGGCATCGTGAATATCTGGTAGACCAAGGTGTCATCGTAGTCATAGAAAATCATCGCACCGTTGTAGTCCTTGGGTTTCATGACCCCTTGCGATACTGCGTTCGCGACAACCTCCCCCGGCTTTGGCGGTGCACTTTGAGTGATTTCGGGAAGGTAGATAGGCTTTTCGATGTAGATCCTCTTCTCTATTACCACAGGGGGAGCTCCCGCGGACCCTTCAGCGGATGCAGAGGATTGAGGCGTGGAGGTTTGTGGATTCTGCTGGCTACTACCCGCAACGACTCCTGATGGAGTTTGCGATGCTGCTTGGTTTGGTTGTGTCCCATCCGTTGCAGGCGGGGTGGTTACGACGGCCTTTGAGGCGTGCTCGTCAGAAGTCCCTGTTGGTGCAGCGTTGGTTTTCGGTTGCACCGTGGCGTTTGCCACACTTGCATCAGTCCCTGAGCTCTGATCGGAAGTTGCATCTTGTCCCAAGGCTTCTTTGCTGTTCGGCTGGCTCGTCGGCTCAAACCCTCCTGCCTGCGACGCGCTGTCACCGCCTACGTTTCCCGCTTCAACGGCAACCAATTCTGGGCGCCTTTCCAGGTCTTTTGTCGTTGTGCATCCCGAAAGGGCAAGCGCGATGGTCAGGGCGAATACAAATGTTCGGATGTTTTTCATGATCATTTCCCCTGCTCTATGTCCTGGATCTGAAAGGAATCGATAAAGATCCCAAGCGGATTTAGCTTGATCTGCTGTGCATCCGGTTGGCCCTGCAGCACTGTGTAGATCCCGCGCTTCCTGATGGCACTCACTTCCTCGCCACTCGCGCTGGTCACACTCTCCACCCAGTCCGCCTGCCAGCTTTTTGCAGTCACCCGAATGAGGGTCTCAAGTTGGATCTCGCGTCGGCCACCACCGATCTTGGTAAACGCATCCTCTGCCTTGAGTAGCGCTGTGAGCACCCCTGAGCCCGTCTGGGTCACCATCGCGTAGGCTTCGCTGAGGTTCTTCAGCGTCATGTCCCGATCGGGCGATATCTGACGCGTGTACTGGATGAACTTGGTGAGGTAGTAACGCCAAGAGGCGTCGGTTATCGTCACCCCGCCCGCTTCGGCTTGCCCAATGTTTCCCATGTACTTCGATTCTCCCCAGGGCTGAACCTCGATTACGTAGGGAACGGTCTTTTGGAGGCTTGCGATGTACAGCCATCCACCGATGGAAAGTACCAAGAACGCCAGAAGCGCCATCGATACCGTTCTCCAAGCCTTCTCACGCTTCCTGGACTCCCCGATGAACTCGTCAAACTCCTTCAGATTGCTGTTGAAGGGAGTGTCGTTCGTTCCCTCGTTGGGATAGGAGAGCCCACTCTTGTATTTCAGCTTCCCCATTCTCTTTTCCTCATATTTTTATGTCCTTTTGCTTTATATTCATTGATCCATCATTTCGGCCCTCCCTTCATTTGATACCCCTACTCGTCCTTCTGGCTTTCCCTTCGCAGGCCCTTCGCCGAACGCGCCTTGGCGTAGGAAACGAGTCCTGGAGTTTTACTTAACTGATGCGCCTGGGAGTGAGGGTTGCTCTGCCAGGCCGGTGGCCTGTGTTTCCCTCTGCCCAGCCCTCCTCCCGCTCCTCCTCCACCCCCTTGTGACGGAGAGCCCAGTGAATGTGACAAGGTGTGTCCTGCACTCCGCAACCCCGATCCCACAGATCCTGCCAAGCTCTTCACGAAGGCCTGCCGCCCCGCTTGAGCCGCCCCTTTACGATCCTTAGGGGAATACCCGTTCTCTCCAGGAGTAAGCCCGCTCAATGTTGCATCCCGGGCACCCGATGCGGCTCCTCTTGCCTCCGACATCGCACCCACTCCCCTGGAAAGCCCTTGGTATGCACCACGCATTGCACCCCCTGAGAGGTACTTGGCAGCCCCCGCCAACACACCCGCTGTCTGAATGCCCTGCGTTACCGTGCGTACGGTGTTGAGAACCGTGTCTCCTGTCAGTGAGGGAGAACCTGAAAGAATCCCCGTGGCGATTGCAGGAACAGAGGATGCAAGAATCGCATACAGAAGCATCGTAAAGACGTACTTCACGATCTGGTCTAGACTTCCTGTAAACTCCGTCGTTGCAAGGCTGACAAATGCACCAGAAAAGACGCCTATGATAACGATGATGAGAATTATCTTGATGAGGTGACCGAAGATTGCCCCTATGAACTTCTCCGTTATGAATCGCGTCTTGTCAAAGAGAGCAAAGGGCACCAATAGTATTCCCACCCCGACAATTATCTGGTACTCAACCATGGCCATGATGTATTGAAGTACCACGATGCCCGCGCAAATCATCATCGCAAGCAAGGCGACTATGCAAAGGAGCATCTGGCCAGCGTTTGTGAGTAGATTTCCCTTGAATGATGCAGCATACAAAGGCGTCGCTATGATCATGGTATACTTCATGATGCCATCGGGCCTGATGAACTCGGCCTGAATGTTCTTGCCATTGGCACCCTTGAAGGTGAAAGTTCCCGTAAACGATATGTTGGCCTTTGCGTTGGCAGCCAGCGTTTGGTAGTTGTCGGGCACCCTCGCGCTCTTGTCGCCCTTGGCTACCTTTTCATAGTAAGCCTTCATGAGTGTGTCGGCCTGATTCTGCATCGTGGTTTGCGCATCCTGGAGCGCCGACCTCACCGGAACCAACCCTACGTTTTGCGCGAACTTCATAAGATTGGTCATGATGCTTGGATACCAAATCATCATCACCGTGATGATGAAAATGGTCAGAAGCCTCTTGTTAAGCTCCTTCTGGACTTCCCCGCCATTCAGGGCCCACATGATCGCCATCAAACCCAGATCTATCATCAAGAGGATCCGACCTATGCTGTAGGCGGTGGCGGTGTAGGCCGCATAGAGATTCCCAAACCTACCCAGCAGATCGAAAAATGGCCCGTCGATCCACCCCTGCGTCGTTATGTCATCAGCAAAAGAAAGTGAGCCTGCAAGGAGCAACGCCAGCGTCGCAATGATGATCCTCTGCCTCTTGCTCATATCCGGCCCCTCACTTGGAGTTGAAGAAATCCAAGCTCAGCGGGTTTCCAATCTCCTCACCCACGATTGCCTCATCCTGAGCTGAGCGTGATAGGGGCACTCCATTTCTCTGGAGGTCCGCCGTGAACCCTGCTACGTTGGTCGCCAGATTGCCCATTTGCAACTTCAAGTCCAGAAGCTCCTGAGCAATTTCGCCTTGGAGAAGCGCCGAAGTTTGAAGTCCCGCCACCACCGACTGCTCCCCTTGTGCCTGCTGCAGAAGATTGCTGATTCGTTGTTGCTCCTCCTTCGCGTTCTTCTCGTTATCCGCGGCAATGTGCCGCTGACTTTCTTGCAGCGCTTGTGGTCATGTCTTTCAACTGGTTGGCCACTGTCACCAGGTCGGGAGACATGCCCAATAGATCGTATGCAGCAAGCTCATCGGAAGTGCCGCCTTTACCATTTGCGATATCACCAATCTTCTTTTGGTAGGCGTCCCAATATCCCAGCACATCGCTCAAGGCAAGATTTTGACCGTTCACATTAATTTGCAGGGCCTTGATCCTGCTCTCGGTCGTCAATACATAACTCGCCTGGCCGCTCAGAAAGCTCATGAAATCGTTGTAGCTGTTCAACTTCAGCGACTTTAGGGACTGGACCTGGTTCTGTAGGCTCTGATAGACGTAGGAGACTTCCTTCAGTTCATTCTGGATCTGCTGGATCATCTTTGCCGTCTGCGCAACCTCTTCCGCATAAATGAGTGGCGAGAATGCGTCCTGCGCATTCGCATGAATCACAAATGCTGCAAGGAGCAATAGCAATGCTGCTTTTCGTTTCATACTGCGTCCTCCGTGCTAAGGTCTTCGCTGAAAAGCCTGTTGGCCTTCTCCAACAAGCTCTCCCCATCGCGCGCTGTTTTGTGTTCGAGAATCTCGTACAGGATGTCGGCCGCGTCCTTCTGTGAAACCTCATCCAGAAATGCATGATCCTGACCCGTGATAAGGCCAAGCTGGATCGGACCCAGCTCGAGCCTGAACAGTCTTGTTCCCAGCGAAGATTTGTAGAAGTAATCCCGTTTCTTCTGGCTCCTGGCGATCAGGTCGATTTCAGGATCACTTAGGCCGAAGCTTCGATACATCTCCCGCGATCCCGGCGCCTGCGCCTCCTCGTCGGGCAGGTAGATCTTTGTATGGCACTGTTGGAGGATGGTTGAGGCGATATCGCTTTTCGCGGCATCCGCGATCTCCTGTGTCGCATAGACGCAGGCAACGTTCTTCTTTCGAAGCGTCTTCAGCCAGTTCTGTTGCTGGCGCTTGAAAGTCTCATGCCGTAGGAAAAGCCACGCCTCATCAAGCACGAGCATCGTCGGGCGTCCATCAAAAAGATCCTCAAGCTCGTGAAACATGTACGAGAGGGCTGGCATCACCGCCTTGTCCCCCAACTGCATCAAGGGGCCCATCTCGATCATGATCCAGAAGTCATCCTTCAGAGAGCTTTCACTGGCATCAAAGATCGTTCCATAGGGACCATCTACGGTGTAGGGTTGAATCCCAGTCTTTATCTCATCGTTCTGTACGTATTGATGGAAGGTCGAGAGCGTACGCCGCGACACATCAACGGTCTTCATTATCTTGAGGGCCTCGATTATCAAAGCGGTCTTCTCGGCGTTCATGGGAACATTTTGCAGCGACAGCAAAAGATCTATGAACTCCGCAGCCCAAATCACGTCCTCTTCCCTTTCAAGCTTTCGAAGCGGCTGGAAGAGGACAGCTTCGGTCACAGGTTCATAGTAGGATCCCCCTACCACGTAGGTGAGCTGTCGAGAAGAGCGGTCCTTGTCAAAAAGAATCACCCTCGAATGTGGATACTTCAGCCACTGCACCATGAGCAGCCCCAGCAGCGTGGACTTTCCAGCACCCGTGGGACCAGCAATAAAGGTGTGTCCCACATCCCCCACATGCAGGTTCAGGAAGAAGGGCGTAGAGAAGTTCGTGCTGCACGTGAGAAGAGGAACGCCAACGCCGCAGACCTCATCCAGAAAGGAATTGCTTTTCATCCCCGTCCACACGGCTGTGATTGGCACCACATGCGCCATATTGCCCGTCGATACCAGCGGCCGCCTGATGTTGGCATACACGTGCCCCGGCATCATTCCCTGCCAGGCTCTGAATGAGTTAAGAGTCTCGGTAATGCAGGTAAATCCGTTCGCCTGGATGAGTTTTCTCGCAAAGCCCGCCTTCTCTTGCGCGGCTTTGTGGTCCTTGTCCCAGACCTGCAAGCATGAGGTGTAGTACCCGTAGCCAACCACATCGTTGACGCATTCAACCTGGGCCTCATTCGCATCCTGCTCCATGGAAAGCGCTCCCTGGTTCACTCGTGCATCGGTGACCTCTTTCGTCATGGCTTCCCCAGCGAACTGTTTCCAATTCTTTCGAGATCCGTAGTATTTCTTCTGATAGCTCTCGATGGCCTTAAGCGCATCGGCTTTGTCAAGGCAGATGAACCTGCTCACCCATCGGTACTCGATGTCCGCCCTGTTTAGCGCATCAAGGATGCCCGGATACGTTTCCATCGGGAAATCGTTAATCGTTATGATAGGGCAGAAGTACTCACCCACTCGCAGTTCTGTGCCAGTGTGGACCTCGGTGTCCACCAGAAACCGATCCAGGAACGCCATGCGGCTGGGCGGCCGCACCCTGTGCCAGTCCATGGAGAGTGAGGTATGCAGGTACGACAGGGTCTCCTCATTGTCCAGGGGCTGGATTTCCATCTTGGCCGAAAGGATTCCCGCCACATCATCGCAGACGGAAGTGAACTTGCGTACATCCTCGATTATGCTCTGCTCATCCCCTTTGCCTTCCTTGTAAAAGACCCCCGTTGCTTTGCGCACCGCATCCGCGGGTGACTCCCAGACGAAGGTGAGGTAGTAGGACTTCGCATGGTGCTTGCCGTAGGCGGTATAGGTCGCCTTCCTCTCGGCATCAACGAGAAACGCAGCGCGGTTGGTGAACTTCGCCCCGGGGTACTCCGCAGTCATGTAGCTCTGTATCTCGGTGTAGACAGCCCAACCCGATCCGAATCGTTTCAGAGCGTCGTTGAGTTGAATCGATATGGATGCAACGGAAGCCGATGAGGCGGCATCGAGATCGGGCCCTCGAAAAGCATAGCTCTTTTGCATGCACCCGCCCTTTTGAATCACCACACCGTAGGCCCCCTCACAGTCGGCCATAAACGCCCAGGGCACATATTTGGAAAGCCTTGTAGTTGGCTCTTTATGGATCTTCTTAGCGAATCCTAGAAACACATCTCACCGCCTCACCTTCCTCACCCTGCCCTCAACCACGACAACTTTCACTTCGCCCACGGTCAATCCGGCATTCACGGCCCACCCCCCATTTTATCCGCTACTCCGCTACCCGATCCCTCATCTTTGCGAATTCGCTGTAAAAACCCCATGTTTTGCGCTTTGCCATCGGTAGCGGTTGGGTAGCGGTAGCGGCAATTATCCGCTACCTCCTCTCCATTCGGGCCCTTGAGTGGCGGCAAATACCGCATCCACGCATCGCTGAAGCTCTCACGTTTGTACCCCTTGGCAACCGTATCCTTGCCAGCTCTCGCCATCCCGGCCGATCTTCAGGTTTGCACTCACGATGCCAAAGGCCTTAAGCATGCGGCCCAGGCCCCGCGGATTGATTCGTTCTCCGCGGTAGAAGGTGGACCAGGGCGACTCCTCCAACTCGCAAAGCCTGTCGATGAGTACGCTCGTCGCAATGGCCTTGCAATCCGTTCCTTCCGCGCCAAATACGGCCCGAATGTCCTTGAGTAGCTCGAAGCGCACGTCCTGCTCCTCATCCCTTCCTGCCCCCGAGAGCTCCAACGCCGATGCACGCGCTCGTAACGGCCACTCTCCTCCCGCCATGTCGGCGATCGCCAACAGGGCAGCCCAGTTGTCCGATGCCCTGTCGTTAAGGCCTGAGGGTATTAAGGGCCGCGCTTTCCCCACCGCTCTCCCGTGATCCCCAGCCCACCGAAGGAGCTTTCGACGGATCTCCTTGAACTCCCCCTGATCGTCCAGGACGGAAAAGCGACGAATCTTTTCGTTTTCAAGCTTCCTGCGTAGCTCTACGACTATGGAGCGGTCTTCCATCGTGTCAGGGATATGTCCGATACCCGCAAGCACCTTCGCCCCGAATGCTTCAAAAGACACCACTTCCCTGTCCTCCCCGACGCAGCGAAGCACGCGGCTTGATGTGCGGTCATTCCCCGCGTTAAGGAGCCCTCGAAGGGCTTCCGCGGTATCGGTTTTTTGAGTGAGAGTGGCATCCACTTCATCCAGGAGCAGTGTGGGCTGTAAGGAATCAACGATCCGATAAAGCGCCGCCGATGAAATGCTTGAAACGCTCAAGGCGCGAAAACTCATCCGGAGGAGCAACCCCAGCAGCGTCGTTTTGCCGCTTCGCTTCACCGCACTTTTCAATAGAAGCATCGGGCATAGCTGCAAATCGCTTACTGTGTAGGTGAGCATCGTGTACAAGGCCACAGCCAGCACGCCCCCCGAATCAAGGACTACATGCTCGCGAAGTTTTTCCAATATCGTGCAGAGGATCTCTGCCGTTCCCACCGGCTGCGGCCATGGATCTTCCAGGGGCAGTTCCACCTTCTTCCCCCCGCCGGGCCTTGTCTCGTTAAGCGATTGGTGTAGCTGTCTCCACCATTTGCGTAGGAGCCCCGCGCTCACTCCATGCCGCTTGGCGATCTCTTTCAAACGGAGCTCGAACTCATTCTCCTTAAGGTCCTCAATCTCAGCGATGATCCTTTGAAACTTCTCATTTGCCGCGGCCGCCTCTGCACCACCGCAAGCTTCTTGGAGCTCAAGGCTACGCCGTATTTCGATTTTTACGGCTGCGAACTCTTCATTTGTGAGCTCGCTGATCGGACGGTTAAGCAATCCTTGTCCGTTGCTGCCTCCCGAAGCCGCCTTTCCAGCCCCGCTATCCAGGTCTTTGTTATCGGCCGGCGCCATTTCCAGCCCTCCCTGATCCGGGTTGGGAAGCCAATGTGCACTCTTCGACACTCTTGAAGACCTTCGCGATCTGCCCGTCGTGCAACTGCACTCCGATTGAAAGACGGCCGAAAGGCGTGCGGGGTATCTCTGCCTTCAACCACTCGATTGCCGCTGAAAGCCCATCGTCGGCGCCACTCATTTTTCACTCCCCAGGGGTGCGACCGCCATGCTGTTAACCCAGGTATGTATTTCATCGGGATCGAATCGAACGTGTCGTGAGATTTTGAAAAAGGGAATCGTTCGAGTCGCTACGGCGTGGTCGACAGAGGAGATCGAACGCCCTAAAAATCGAGCAACATCTTTCTTTGTCCAAAGCTCCCGATCCATACCCTTTCCTCCTGCCCAAGCTTTTTGATGCTTTCAGGGGAGAGCGTATCGAACAGAAGCCAGCAAAAACCTCTACCGGTCTAGTAGCGGTCTAGCTATTTCCTTGAATTTTTTCAATTATTTCATCAATCGACTCGTGATTCTTTGGCTTACCCGCTTCATCCCCAGGGGCCTTATTGTTGTGGTATTGATAGGCCCATGCGCCAAGATCCTTTCGGGTGATCGGCCTACCCTTTCTGTCCCTGAAAACCCCATCAAGTGCCGCCCACAATTCCCCGTCATCATCAACTGCTTCTTTATCGCACAAAGCCTCGAATAAGTAGGGAAGCAAGCGATTGGTCCAATTCCACTGCACTCCCAATCGCTCTGCGGAACGCGGCTTTCCAGACATGTTGCTCTTTTGCGATGTTGCTTCGGCGACAAGCGGAATGAACCCGGTTTCACGCAATCTCTCAAGTTTCTTGCGCTCTCGAGACAGAGCTCTCAGGTAGAAGCGTTGAAAATCAGCATGCCAGACCACATCGTGCCGGCCATCGGCGGAGAGTTTGACCTCTATGGGGAGGACATCCTTATCACTCCCGCGATTCTGGGGGGCCAATCTTTCCAATTGCTCATTGGCCAACTTGACACGAAGCTTGAGGGCCAACCAGGTCAAACGACTCTCAACGTCCCTAATGTCGAGATCTTCTTCGAGGTGCTTTGCCGCAAAACCATAATCGATCCACGATCCGCGCTCCTGAAGCCAGTATTGCAGCCGTTTTTCCACAATGTCCAAGTACGCCCGGGCCGCCTCATAGTTCCCGAGTGTCACCTTCCAGTATTCAGCTATCTTTTGGAAGTTGAAGTCGAAATGTGGATAGCGATCTTCGTTACTCATTCCCGTTCCCCTCCCTTAAGCCCGCACAAAAGCGATAAGGCTTGAAAGGTAAACATTCTTTCAGAAACGTCAGGCGGACGTTATATCCTATGGTTTCCTGCCTTAATCAGGACGAAACGCTATGTCTTGCACTTGTCCTTTCTTCTGGGCGTTCTATTGCTTTTGTATCCGAAAACGCTTCGAATGCATGGCGAATCTTAGAGAAACCGATCCCTCCGACAATTGGGTGAGAATCTGTTCACGGTTGTGTGTGAAGGACTCGCCTTTTTCGGACCTGAACTGGATTTTTCTTCGGTCTTGATGACGAGGCGCTTCAGAATTCTTGAAGCATCAACATTTGCATACATCATTTATCTTCCCGCTTTGATACCGAGTCCAAGATTCGAAGCGAATTGCTATGCAATCCGTGACGTACGATCACAAATCAAGACAACTTGGTCGTGAAGATATGTCACGATAATACAATATTCGGCAATAGCGCAGAATACTTGCCTTAAAAAGAAGCTTGCTTTTGAGCTGCAAACTTTGCTTTTGCTGCCTGCTGCAACTCTTTGATAACCATCATAGACCGTTGCAGGTCTATGCAAACCATCGATGGATCCGACGGATCGTGCATAGAGGGGAAAATTGAACTCTTCTGAGCATGCGCCGAACATTGACAGTCGTTCCTTTTGTCACAGGTTGGGGCGCAGGTAGCGGTTCTATTCCGCTACCGCTACCTTGCCGCTACCGGGAAATGCCTTGTTTTCCAGTCTATTTCGCTTAAGTAGCGGGTAGCGGCAAATTTGGCAGAAAGGCATGCTCGCATTTCTTCCCCTCCTGATAGCGAGAGCGTGTCTGAAATCCGGTCCTTCGATAAAACGGCACCGCACTTTTTGTAGTCGTAGCAGTATGGCTTCGCGATGGCGTGCCACATCCGGCGCCGGGAACACGGCTGCTCCGTAAGCTGATTGATCTGAACATGACCCTTGCAATCATCCACAGCACTCCCCTCTTCCCCGAAGACGCCGAACTACCGGAAGTTCAATCCGTTTATGCTATAGGCGAGCTGATGATCGACGGACCCTCAGCAAAACCTCTGAGCCAAATATTCCTTTGCATGCGGCATTGAAGAGGAGAGCTATAAAAGGTCAACATTGTCTTCTTCGTGAGAGATCATCGGCATGCCGTACAAGTCGGCTACAGAACGGGCCAGCGCGTACCGGCTGAAACTCAACCTCAGGCTTCGTATCCATCGTCCGGCCGCGCGTTTCGAAGATGGCGATGCGGCGTCCGTCTAGTCGGGCTGCGAAGTAAACATGGAGCCTTGAGCTCGCCAGCAGACCGCCGAAAGCCTCGAGGGCTGCCGCCGCATCCTCGCAGCACAGAATGACTATGAGCGCTCATGCCACTTCGACACTTCAATAGAAGTGAGGGCCTTGGTAGAATAGGGCGTGGAGTCAAGATGAACCAGCCCTGCTTTGATGCATGAAAGCTTGCGGTTGATTGTAAGCGCCCGAGGAACCACCTACGCCTTTTCGGGAGGACATGTCAGCTTGGGAACGATATTCTGAGGTAGAAGCGCAACGTACTGCTCCGTTGTCGTCGCGGAAATCAGCTCATCGAACAGGAACCGCAGATACCAATACGGTTCGTGCCCATTAGCTTTCGCGGTTTCAATGATGCTGTAGAGGGCAGCACTTGCCTGCGCCCCGCGAGAGGTGGCGCTGAATAGCCAGTTCTTCCTCCCTACCACGAACGGCCGTATGGCGTTCTCGGCAAGGTTGTTGTCAGGATGCAGCATCCCGTTCTCCGGGTACCGCTCCAGCCTTTCCCACTGCCCAAGGGAATATCCGACCGCCTTGCCCAGCAGCCCCTGGGGCGGCGTCTGATCACGAAGGTCCTCAAGCCATTTCTTGAACGCTGCCAGCAAGGGTTTCGCCTTTCGAGTGCGCAGTTCGGCTCTCTGCTCATCATCAAGACCCCGTTGATCAGCCTCAACTTCCACGGCATAGAGCTTACGGATGTGCTCGATGGCCTCATGCGCCGCCGATCCAGCTGCCGCTACCTTGGTGACATCCACAAACTTGCGTCGTGCATGAGCCCAGCAGCCCATCATCACCACACCGTCGCAGCGGCCCAACTTGTCGTAGCCGCGGTAGCCATCGGTCTGTGCATACCCCTGGTAGCCATCCAGGAACTCGTAGGGCACGTCGCCACTGCGTGAGGGGTGATAGGCATAGACCAGGGTGGGAGCTTTCGGATTCCCGCCCCGATATACCCACATCTGGCTCGTTGATCCCGGATCACTCAATACCTGCAACGGTGTCTCATCGATCTGCACGTAGGGCCCAGCCCGTATCTGGTCTCGCATCAGCTGCAGAAATGGTTCCAGCCTCTGAGCCACCTCCATAGCCCAGCTGCACATCGTTGTCCGTGACAGATCCACTCCCATGCGGGCGAATATCTTCTCCTGGCGGTAGAACGGCAGGGCGTCGGCGAACTTGCTCACCATCAGGTAGGCCAGGAGTTCGGGAGTAGCGATGCTCTTGGGGATCAATTGAGGAGCCGGCGGGGCGATCTTCACCGCACCCCCCTCTGTATCCACTCCCTGGCATGCTCGGCAGGCGTACTGGGGCCTCACATGCTGAATGACCTTCGCATGGGCAGGAATGATCTGCAACTGCTCGCTCACCTCTTGCCCGATGCGGCTCATTACCGCTCCGCAGGCGCACACCTTCTGCTCTTCGGGGATATCGTGCACCACTACTTCCCGCGGCAAGTTCTCAGGCAGCGGGCGGCGACCGGCTTTCTTGCGCGTGTGGCCAGCAACGGCAATGACGGGTTCTTCAGGCTCGGAGGCTTCAACGGCCGCTGAGGATCCCTGCTCGGCCTCGTTGAAAAGCCGCGCCTGCTTCTCCTCCGCCTCACGATCCGCGGAGCGCCCGAAGCGGTGAGCTTTGGCCAACCGTAGCTCTTCTTCAAGAATCTGGATCGTCTTGCCCTGCTCGATAACCAAATGGCGCAGCTCCTGCACATCCGTGGGAATATCAGCCATGTTAGCCACGCGTGTCACGGGCACATGCGTAGCATTGTTGACTTCCGGACGTTCAAGGACTTTTCTCAAACAACTCGGGAGTATTTCACTTCCGCGTGCGCTTCCCTGACATCAAGACCCGCCAACAACCATTCCAGTTGCCGACCATCCATCTGCATGACCTCCGCGGCGCTCTTCGGCCAGCGGAATCGATCACGTTCCAGGCGCTTCTGCCAAAGGCAGAAGCCGTTACGGTCCCAGTAGAGAACCTTGATCCTATTGCGCCCTCGGTTGCTGAAGACGAAATACCCGCCCCCCAGAGGATCGTGCCCCATATGCTGCTGCGCCAGGATCGCCAGCCCATTGATCGCCTTTCTCATATCCGTGACGCCCACTGCCAGGTAGACCTTCGCGTTGGTCTCCAGTCTCATCATGCGCGACGCTCCACCACCTGCAACAACTCTTCCAGGGTACGGGTGCAGAATCCGGGGTACACCTCGATGTGATATCCCCTCCCTACCACAAGGCGAATAGCTCCATGTCGGTCAGGGTTCATCATCGTATGCGGCAGTTGCATGGGCACGGGAACGAATGTGGCGGGTTTCTCATCCTTTCCCATCAGCTTCAGTTTCCAGTAGACAAATGCATGTTTGGATATTTGATGCTCTCGGCAATACTCGACTTGTTTCAGGCCGCTGGCTTTCCAGGCCGCCAGTTGTTCGTTCCAGTATTGTCTCCTCTGCTCGTCCTGTCCTGCCTTT
Source organism: uncultured Spirochaetota bacterium (assembly GCA_963781885.1). Lineage (GTDB taxonomy): Bacteria > Spirochaetota > Spirochaetia > SZUA-6 > Fen-1364 > Fen-1364. The sequence goes on from CAWAHW010000004.1 coordinate 791,154, forward strand.
TCCAAATCCATGATGCTCCTCCTCGTGGTCGATTTGGGAGCATCATTTCACGTAGATGATTTTTCCAGAAGTTGCGGTTTATCGGGCGCTTAGGATCAATCGCTTCAAGGCAGATGGTTCGAAAGGTTTGGAAGAACTCAGCCGACGGCCGCATAGTTGCCCTTGGCAAATGGATGAACGGATTGCGGCGGATCTCATCGCGATGAGAAGAGCGCGGCCCAGCTTGGGACCGAAGAAGCTGCTGAAAAAGCTGCAGAAACGCCACCGCTATCTCGAGTTGCCCGCTGTGTCCACTGTGGCGCACCTTTTAGACCGAGAGAGTTTGATAGCCGAGCCCAGAAGACACCGCCGAGCACATCCCGGATGCCCGAAGAACGTGGCTACTTCTCCCAACGACACCTGGGCGGCCGACTACAAGGGACAGTTTCGGCTGAAGAACGGCCAATACTGCTTCCCACTAACTGTCAGCGATCTGTATTCTCGCTTCCTGCTGGGCTGTGAGGCACACCCCGCAGTTTCCATGGAACGCACAATTGCCTATTTTATGCACCTTTTCCGCACTTATGGGCTGCCCAACCGCATCCGAACTGATAACGGAGTGCCCTTTGCCTCCTGCGCTTTGGCTCGGCTTTCGGCTCTACAGGTGATGTTCATCAAGTATGGGGTCTACCCAGAGCTGATCGAACCAGGAAAGCCGCAACAAAATGGAATCCATGAGCGCATGCATCGTACCCTCAAGCAGGAGGCCACCATACCTCCGGCGAGCAGCCTGAGCGGGCAGCAGAAAAAGTTTGATTCATTTAGGGAGGAGTTCAACACCGAGCGCCCGCACGAAGCTCTTGGCATGGTCGAACCTGCAAGTGTGTACTGCCCCTCAGGACGAACGTTACCTGAGCATGTTGGCATCTACGACTATCCGCACCACTACCTGGTTCGGCGCGTGAGTCGCTGCGGTACCATTCGCGTGTTTCACAACCAGGTCTTTGTGACGCAAACCCTCAATGAGGAGTACGTGGGTCTCGAGGAAGTGGATGACGGGGTCTATGATCTATACTTCTGTTTCTACCAGATTGGTCGCTACGAATTGCGCACCAACAAGATCCAGGATATTATCTCTCGGGTGCCAACCAGTCAGCCCCGGGCGGATCTGACTTCGAGGGTGTTACCGATGTCTTTAGAATAATGTGTTACCCATGTCTTTGGACTGTACAGGACGGCTGCATAACAAATCGTTGGAGCACTCCGGACTAGAATTTGGTCCACCAGACCCACTTCCGGGGCCGATCTTTGTGGTTTCTGTCTGATGCGGGCCGGGTGCTCAACTCTATGTTATAGCTCCCAAAGGTCACTATTCGTCGGAGGAAATACGCTAGTGAGAACCGATCCAGTATCGCAGGTGCTGTCTTCCGTCTCCCGCGTCACCGATGTGCTCGTCACGGTACTCATCCTTGGTTGCTCGGTCGGTGTGTTCTCGTCTGCCCTGGTATCATTGATAACACCGTCATCCATCGCCCTATTGGCCCTGCTTACAGTTTCGCTCCTGGCAACCGCCGCCGCCTTCGTTCGACTCACATTCAGCGAGATCGCGGTTCGATCTGCGAGTATGACGGTTCCGACCGCTTTTGCTGTCAACTTGAAGACCGGCCGGGCATCCCCGCCTGTTCGCCTGCGAATGGCTGCCTCGGTGACGGCAGAGCCTCGGCCCTTTCCGATTGTTTTCCTCGAAGTTCACAATCGTCTCCAAGACGCGGAACTGGATGCTGGAATCGACCGGCAGTTCTTTGAGCCGATGGCATGCCTCCTCTATGCGCTTCGGGACAAGCTGGGTGCCTGCGACGCTTTCGCTCCTCTACTCGCAAGAATAAGCCGCGGCCCTTTCATCAATAGCGTTGTTCAGCAACCGCTGTCTCATTTGCCGCAGGACATAGAGCAGATTGCACCCTCAATTCTTGATACTGCAGTGCTACGTCGCTACTTTCACGGGCTCACATTCAACCTACCGACCGGTGTCACACTTCGTCTGTCCCTAAACCCTTTGGAGCTGTGGATTGCGGGATATGGTATCAGCCTTCGACTGCATCCGATAACCGCCGTGGCTGCCGGTGGAGCCACCTCCACATGGAAGCGACGTTTCTTCGATCACGACAACTGCCGCATCTCGGGCGCTGCTTTCCACCTTACGCTTACCTACGGAGGCCCGGGGTTGCTATTTGTCCGCAAGAAGGTACAACCGCCCAAGTGGTCGACGGAGGCCATCCTGAGTTGGTTTCAGGGCCTCGTTGACTGGATCAGCGGCTATCTCGATTGGCTGGATACCGATGACGAAATCAGGACTGCGGAGAGATTTGACCTAGTCACCGAATCGCCCCTTCACTATCGTTCGGCGTCTGGCTCTCTCCCCCCTGACATTGTGTTTGAGATTGAGTAGTGGATTGTGCCTAACAAATCGTTGGACCAGTCGCCTTAGAATTTGTCTGGATTGACCCAACTTTGTCCTAATCGTCGGGTGGGGCTGGGGTGATGCGGCGGCGCTGGTCAACTCTATGTTAGGCGGATACAAACCTATGTTTGTAGCGAGAAGTGAATCCTCCTCAAGGTGCATTGCTTGGGAAACCGAAAAGGACGAGGCGCCCTTCTTTTGCCCCGAATGTGACGCTCAAGTCATACTCAAGAAAGGACCCGCACGAATTGAGCATTTTGCGCATAAGCCCCCGGTGAATTGCATCTACGGTAAAGGGGAGACAGCGGACCACCTGCGCGCAAAGAAGGCGATTTACCTTGCTCTCCAAAAACACACAGACTGCACAAGATGCGAAATGGAGCGCTCCCTCAAGGGGGTACGGCCGGACATAAGCCTTCGCATTCGTGGAACTCCAGTTGCGATTGAAGTTCAGAATAGCTCAATCGCGATCGAAACGATCTTTCAACGCTCCGTGCGCTACTATGACCTCGGTATCAGCGTCATGTGGGTCCTTCCAATGCACTTCCCAACTTCTGCTTACTACGATGAGGAAGAAGCTGAAGTTCACAGAATGAAGCATTGGGAAAAATATATTCAGGCCCTTCATTTTGGGCGTCTCTATTACTGGCAACTTGGAAGTTTCGTCCATGCTTATCATTTCAAACCATTTCGGAAGTACGTTCCGGAATCGGAGTGGTACAATCCCGATGGATCCCAAGAAACCCCTGGGGGGTACTATCAGGGGAGGAAGGACTTGCGAGAAGTGTGTAAGTTGGGGCCTCAACTCCTAGATATCGCGTTCGACTTTGTTCCAAAAATGCACCGCAAGGTATTTGCCATTTCTCAAGGGAGAATTCCAATTTGTAGCACATGGCAAGACAATGTGCAGAGATGGTGGTAGTATCCGCCTAACAAATCGTTGGACCAGTCGCCTAGGATTTCTTGTGGATAGACCCAACTTTTTCCTAATCGTCGGGTGGGGCCGGTTGATGCGGCGGCGCTGGTCAACTCTATGTTATGTCCATCCGCAATTTGATCGACTGCGACTGTATTACCCTGCTTGCGGACGCCGCATTGACGGCTCACGTAGATCAAGGTAGAATACTATTGGAGGCATTCTATGGCCAAAGAAGATCCAAAAAAAGGAACCGAGTCTAGGGACAAGGTTTTCAGCGAAAGCTTGGAATTCGTGCAGGACTCTGCAGATGCCTTGTCTTCGGCCGCGGAGACGGCTGGACCGCCACCAAAGCTCTTTGTGAACAAGAAGCAGGCATCCAAGGCACCGAACAGCGACAAGAAGAAGGGAAATAGCTAACCTCGCCTTGAGGCTATATGGCCCTACCCGCGGATCTTATCGTTTCCCTACTTTTTCTCTTACCCGGCTTTTTGGTTGTGCAGGCTAGACGCCGTGCCAAGGAGTATGTTCAGCATGAAGCTTTTGAATTCACTATCATTTCCCTGGCATTCAGCTTTTTTCTTCTTTTACTGTGGGTAGCTATTTGTCTTTTCCAAAGGGCGCTAATCGATTCGAAATTTTCTGTCTTTCAGTCTCTAGAAGAATATGTCTCGAAGTCCGGGGTTGCCTCCCTTTTCAATAGCTATGTCTATATTGCACTCATTTGCTATTTGCTAGTTTTCTTGACTTTTACCTTCGTTGCATATGCGTTTGCATATTCGTCTACCCTTCACTTTGTCGTGCGGATTTTTGGCCTCAGGAGAAGGACAAGGCATCTGACCCCGTGGGAGGACTTCCTTCATCTAAATCGGAGGCGTTGGGTAAGCATTTCACTCAACGATAATCGAACTTACGTAGGACGAGTTGGAATTTTCAGCCATAAACCATTTGAGGATGAACTTATTCTGATTAAACCCTGCTCTTTCTCTTTGCCATACTTCCTTGCTGGTCGCAATCAAACGAAGCTCCGCCAGGATGGTTCGAAGGCGATGCTGTAACCGAATCATCTCTCGCTGGGATTTGGTGGATCGACGTGCCGTTAGTGATCAAAAGCATGGAATCATCACCTACAAAGGCACAAAGCAACAGCGTACGTCCAAACCTTTGGCAAGCGTCTACATACCTTCTCGCAGCATTGTTTCAATGGAGTCATACGTCTCGGGAGTAGAGAGGAAGGAACTGGTTTGGCACCATTGGGTGCTCCTTGTGGCAGCTTTCGCTCTTTTCGTCTTCTTGGCAAGAGTTTCCTATACGATTCCGGCGGCAGCATTTCATATCAGACGGATAGAATTGATTGACTGGATTACGCTTGGCGGCATAGCCGCGTGCGTTGCATCAATGCTGTTCATGCGATCATCTTTTTCACGTTAGCAATCCTATTATAGTAGGTTAGAAAATCCTTCAGTCCCGACAAGCAATTCTACTGCTAGACATTGGGCCGCTCAAGCATATGGACTCGATAGATTTATGAAGAAGGCTTCCTTGGAATCCAATCGATTTTTTGGTGGGCATAACATAGAGTTGACCAGCGCCGCCGCATCAACCAGCCCCACCTCGACGATTAGGAAAACGCTGGGTCTAAACAGAGAAAATCCTAGGCGACTGGTCCAACGATTTGTTATGTCCATCCTGGCGATAATTGAGGTATGAAGTCAACGCATCTTGCCAAGCGTCGTTCAGATGCTGCAAAAATGAAGGCAATTCAACCTTTAGGACTCTACTCAATTTGACACAAGAAAGCTGGTGGGCATAACAAGTCGTTGGAGCACTCCAGGCTGAATTTGCTCCAATAGACCCGCTTCCGGCCCAAATCTTCGTGGTCTTTGTCTGATGCGGGCCGGGTGCTCAACTCTATGTTCTGCGCATCTTTGATATTGAAGCTATTAGCAGGCGGCCAGGTTTCCGAATGATCCGTCACTTCCGTCCCCACTACAACTTCCATTTCTGCGAACCGTGTGATATCATACACATGAAAGGCAAATGGAACGAAATGACAGGACAAATGGAGTCAGTAGAAACCCGGCAGGCAATCATAGACTACATCGACTCACAGATGCCGCGGTTTCGTAGCACATATTATGTTCGCAAAATGGCTCTTATTGGATCATTTGCCAGAGATGAACAGACTTCTGGTAGTGATATTGATCTGCTGATAGACCTTGAACCCGGGGCACCCGACATTCACCAAATCAAGCATATCCTCAAGGCTGAGCTCGAGCAACATTTTGGTCGAAGGGTGGAGATTGCGTCCGAGCGCTACCTGAAACCATACTATAGAAAGCAGATACTCCAGGAAGCTATTTATGTCCAGCAAGGATGAAGCCAATCTTTTGGCAATCCTCGACTCAATGCAAAGGATCAAAGAATACATCCAAGGTATCAACTCGCCTGATGACTTCTTGAAATCAAAGGTAGTCTTTGACGCTACCTTAATGAACTTCATTAATATTGGAGAGATGGCAGACCGATTGTCGATCAACCTCCGCGATCAAAACAGTGACGTCGACTGGCAAAAGATAAAGGACTTCAGAAATATCGTTGCGCACGATTACCTTGGAATTGATGCTGAAGAAGTATGGCAGATAATTCAAAGTGACATCCCTTCTTTGAAAAAGTCGATTGAAAAAATCTTAGCCACATTCCAGTAGTGCCAATGGACTCGAAAGAGCGCAGAACAAATCGTTGGAGCACTCCAGGCTGAATTTGCTCGAATAGACCCGCTTCCGGAGCAAATCGGTGTGGTGCCTTCTGATGCGGGCCGGGTGCTCAACTCTATGTTAGATGCTCCAAGATAAGGAGCATTCTCACTTGCGGGTAAACGGTCTCTCTTGACGTGGTGCTGAAATATAACTATATTGTAACTATGGCAAGCATTACGGTTCGCAACATACCTGATGACGTGCTTGGGAAGATCAAAGCACTTTCTTCAATAGAGAAGCGCAGTGTCAACAACGAGATTCTCGTGATCCTCGAGCGGGGAACATATGATGAGTATGAGGACAAACTGCAAAAGCGCAAGTATCTCTCAAAGGCTACTCAGGTTGAGATCTGGAAACGTTTGGCGGGTACCTGGGAGGATAGCCGATCCGCAAAGGAGATAATTGAAGACATCTATACCCACAGAACGGGTGGCCGTGACGTGCAGCCATGATCCTGATAGACACTGATGTCTGCATCGACCTATTGAAAGGAAACAAAAAGATCCTCCGCCGACGTGAAGAGTATGATGGGCCAATAGGCGTTTGTTTCATGACAATAGCCGAGCTCTTTTATGGAGCTCAAAAGTCGAGTGACCCTTCCAGGAATATCGACACAGTAGAAAGGCTTCTTCTAACGCTTGAAATAGTGCAGTCCGATCTCAGCATCTTAAAACGATTCGGAACCATCAAGGCCCAGCTTCAGAATGCGGGAATGCCGATCGCGGATGCTGATATCCTTATAGCTTCAGCTACGCTTGAAAAGGCAGAAAAGCTTATTACCGGGAACACCAAGCACTTTGAACGCATTCCCGGGCTGAGTTTGGAGGACTGGCGTTAAGGCGCTTTCCTTTCTACTAGGCAGGAATTGACACGAATAGACAAACATCGATTGAAATCGCGGAGCATCTAACAAATCGTTGGAGCACTCCGGACTAGAATTTGGTCCAGCAGACCCGCTTTCGGTGCAAATCTTTGTGGTCTTTGTCTGATGCGGGCCGGGTGCTCAACTCTATGTTAGGCGCATCGTGGGTCCTGTCTAAGCACATCGTTGACAGAATTCTAAGCACATCGTTGACACTTTTTTGGGCGACGTTTTCTCCGAGAGGAGAGCGGGATGCCCTGGAGGGAACGGTCAGCGATGGACGAAAAGGCTAGTTTCGTTCTTGAGTGGGAGTCAGGCCAGCACACGTTCACTGCTCTGTGCAAATCTTATGGTATCTCCCGTACTTTAGGTTACCGCTACATACTGCGCTATCTGTTGCGGGGTGTAGCGGGACTCAAGGAGCAATCGCGGGCTCCGCGGCGGGTGTGGAACCGCACTGCACCGAGCATCGAGCGGGCAATCGTACGAATACGAGGCAGGTGGCCTCGCATGGGTCCGCTGAAGATCTTTCAGCTGCTCACGGAGAGGTATGGTGGTCGGCGGAAGGTGCCTTCGGTGGCGACGATCGCCTTGGTGCTCAAACGCTATGGCCTAGTCAAGAAGCGGCGCCGCGTTCGTCGCATTCGAGAGATGCACCCGATCTTTGAGGCGAAGGCCCCCAACGAGATCTGGAGCGTGGACTTCAAAGGGAAGTTCCGCATGGGCGACGGGCGCTACTGCTACCCGCTGACCGTCATGGACGCCTACAGCCGCTTTGTGCTGGCGGTGGTGGGAATGCATAATCCCACATATGAGGGCACAAAGGCCGTATTTGAGGCCCTTTTCAAGAAGTACGGTTTGCCCAAACAGATCCACAGTGACAACGGAGAGCCCTTCGCCAGTGGGGTGAGCCTCTCGCGGCTTACGCGGCTTGCCGTCTGGCTCATGGATCTGGGGATCCAGCCGGTCTATTCTGACCCGGCTCACCCCGAGCAGAACGGTAGTCACGAGCGGATGCACGAAGAGCTAAAGGCTGAGGCCACAAAGCCGGCCGCCTACAGCCTGGTCCAGCAGCAACACAAGTTCGACGCCTTTCGTCATTTCTACAACGTGCAGCGTCCTCATCAGACGCTGGGACAGAGGAGGCCCAAGGAGTTCTACCGCCACTCCCCTCGCCGCCTTCCACGCATAACTAGGACCTGGAAGTATCCAGAAGGCATGTGCACGAAATACGTTTGCCGCAACGGGGCAATCCGCTGGGGCTCCAGCAAGTGGGTCGTCGTCAGCACAACGCTGATCGAGAAGTACGTCGGACTGGAGCAGATCGTGAAGGGCAAGTGGCGCGTGTATTACCGCGACACCCTGTTAGGCTATCTTGACGAGCGGCAGCTGCGCATCCAGGATGAGCTCGGCCGCTTGGTTAGGGCAGCGAGATAACTGTTAGGATGTGCTGCGAAAAGTGTCAACGATGTGTTAGTTAGGACATAGTAACTTTGGAGGTTCGTCATTCATGAGCAAGGACCGGTTGGCGGTAGTTCTTGGTGCTGGATCCACGCTGGAATTGGGATTCCCAACAAATAAAGCATCCACCTCCAGAGGAGGTGGTTTTGAACCCCGGCCTCTAAAAGAGGCCTGCTTCTTCGTGCTCTTTCTCTTCGAGCCGCTCGTTTTCTTCCTGGTATCGTACGTAGCGACGTATCTTCTCTTCATCCAGCCCTATCGTCGTTACGCAATAGCCGCGGCTCCAGAAATGATTTCCCCAGTATGGTTTCCGCTTCAAGCTCTTGTAGTTTTGAAATATTCCTATTGCTGTCTTGCCCTTCAAAATCCCCATCAGTTCTGATATCGATACCCTTGGAGGAACGTTTACCACCAGATGCACATGATCTTTCATCACATTCAGTTCCTCTATTCCACTATCCTTCCATTCGCAGATCGCCCTGATACGTCCTTCGACGTACTTCGCTACAGCACCTTCAAGTATTCGAAATCTATACTTGGGGCACCATACTATGTGATAGCTGCACTGGTAGACCACGTGCGATTGTTTTTTCCATTTCGTCATGTTTCGATTTTATTCGCATTCCGTCTTACGGCATAGCCATCAGGACATCACCACCGCCATAGGCGGTGGGTTATCAAGTCTCACTCAAGACCTAACCAAGCGCCTCATGAAAGACTGTGCAGCAGCTCGCGCTGCGGCCGTTGAATTGGCCTGCCACACCAACTTTAACTTCGAGGACCTATTTCAGCACCTTGTAGACAATTACCGTGCCGCGCATTCCGTACAGAACAGCGTCGACCTCGATCCGAAGCAAACTCTCCAAGACCTTCAGTGTTGCATTCGCTCCGTCAAGGAAGCTATCATAGGCGCCGCAGTCAGACGCTGCTTCTTGGCACAATTCAGTGATTTCTACCACGAACTTGCAAAAAGCTTTGACCTTGATATCGTCAGCCTCAACTATGATAGTCTTTTCGAGACGGACATATTCGGAGAAACAATCCAAAACGGGTTCACAGTTAGGACTGGCAACTTCTGGCAGTTTGATAGCGCGTTTGCCACTCGCGTTCCGGATCGACATAGAATCCTGCGACTCCATGGCTGTGTCAACTTCGTTCCGGCGTACGATCTAAACGTAGTCACTTCGGACAACGAGTCTAGCGCTGACTACTTTCAGCGTCATTCCATGTACTGGTCGAACCATGCAAGGCAGACGCTTTTCACGACCGTCAGCAGTTTTGGCGGTCAACAGATTCCAGCTGGAGGAATCGAATTCTCAAAAGGTGAACCAATATCCCCAATCATAACCGGACTCCAGAAGGACCACTTCTTTAGCGTCGAACCCTACCACAGCTATTACGAAATGCTCCAGGGCCTGTTTCAGAATCCACGATTGCTGGTCGTGGGCTACAACTACAACGCCAACGACCAGCACCTGAATCAGCATCTCCAACATCAGCGCAATAGAGTCCTCATAAACATGAACCCGGCGCTCTCGTCTGAACTGGATAATGGTAAGTGTCTTCAGCTAAGTACTGGCTTCATGGATTCCGTACGCAAGATCGGTATGATAGTTGATCACCTACGGGCAGTCTAACAAATCGTTGGAGCACTCCGGGCTAAAATTCGCTGCATCAGACCCACTTCCGGTGCAAATCTTTGTGATCTTTGTCTGATGCGGGCCGGGTGCTCAACTCTATGTTATATGGCATAAAATATTCTCTAAGCTTCCCAGATTGGTTCGCCTTCTCATAACGCCGAGCCATCTATACCGAAGTCATCGGACGTCGAACAGCGTCCACAATCGATTTAAGGTTATTGATTTCTCGCCACTTGTCAAATTGACTAGTCTGCGTCTCAAATCTTTCATGTGGGAGGCAAAAATGGAACAACTGATTTATCAAACGTCGCCGGTGGTGACTCTCGCGACAAATAGGTTTATCAATGTACCAATTATCTTTCAGTACGAGGACACTCCCTTAATTGTAATAGTTAAGGAACAATCCCTCGGCTATACATCGAGTATCCCTATTTACGATTCAGCTGGGACTTGTTTGGCCAAGATAAATGGCACCAGGATATTTCCAACCGCAGAGGGCAAGACGGTTGATATACAAATTGAAAAACGTAGTCTACTTACTATCTGTAAGATCGGCAGCCGCACGGCATTCGAGATTCATCATCAACCGGGAGATGCTTTTCGAATAGTAGCAGAGCTTTATGCTCCCGATGGCTACTTCGTCAAATTTGAAGAGCAACCGCAGCCGAAACTCCTTGACGCCAGCGGAAACGCTATCAAAGTGGGCGGAGTTACCATGATCGGCAACACTATAGAGAATTTACGCATCGGCGTTTGGCTTAAAAAGGATGGATCTTGCTTAATCGGCGTGAGCTAACTTTTCTGATCTGAGAATTACTCTTTATCCAGAGAATGCCCCGTGCTTCCTGCTCGCTCGCAGCATGACACGTTCTGCTAGATTTCGAGAAGCGCCCAGATATTTGACATCGCTTGGATCTGAGTCCTTGTAGAATTCAGCGGCGTATCGTTTGGAACCAATGCCATATAACAAATCGTTGGAGCACTCCGGGCTAGAATTTGCTCCATCAGACCCGCTGCCGGTGCCAATCGTTGTGGTTTTTGTCTGATGCGGGCCGGGTGCTCAACTCTATGTTAGCCTCATTCATTGGTCCTGTCTAAGCACATCGTTGACAGAATTCTAAGCACATCGTTGACACTTTTTTGGGCGACGTTTTCTCCGAGAGGAGAGCGGGATGCCCTGGAGGGAACGGTCAGCGATGGACGAAAAGGCTAGTTTCGTTCTTGAGTGGGAGTCAGGCCAGCACACGTTCACTGCTCTGTGCAAATCTTATGGTATCTCCCGTACTTTAGGTTACCGCTACATACTGCGCTATCTGTTGCGGGGTGTAGCGGGACTCAAGGAGCAATCGCGGGCTCCGCGGCGGGTGTGGAACCGCACTGCACCGAGCATCGAGCGGGCAATCGTACGAATACGAGGCAGGTGGCCTCGCATGGGTCCGCTGAAGATCTTTCAGCTGCTCACGGAGAGGTATGGTGGTCGGCGGAAGGTGCCTTCGGTGGCGACGATCGCCTTGGTGCTCAAACGCTATGGCCTAGTCAAGAAGCGGCGCCGCGTTCGTCGCATTCGAGAGATGCACCCGATCTTTGAGGCGAAGGCCCCCAACGAGATCTGGAGCGTGGACTTCAAAGGGAAGTTCCGCATGGGCGACGGGCGCTACTGCTACCCGCTGACCGTCATGGACGCCTACAGCCGCTTTGTGCTGGCGGTGGTGGGAATGCATAATCCCACATATGAGGGCACAAAGGCCGTATTTGAGGCCCTTTTCAAGAAGTACGGTTTGCCCAAACAGATCCACAGTGACAACGGAGAGCCCTTCGCCAGTGGGGTGAGCCTCTCGCGGCTTACGCGGCTTGCCGTCTGGCTCATGGATCTGGGGATCCAGCCGGTCTATTCTGACCCGGCTCACCCCGAGCAGAACGGTAGTCACGAGCGGATGCACGAAGAGCTAAAGGCTGAGGCCACAAAGCCGGCCGCCTACAGCCTGGTCCAGCAGCAACACAAGTTCGACGCCTTTCGTCATTTCTACAACGTGCAGCGTCCTCATCAGACGCTGGGACAGAGGAGGCCCAAGGAGTTCTACCGCCACTCCCCTCGCCGCCTTCCACGCATAACTAGGACCTGGAAGTATCCAGAAGGCATGTGCACGAAATACGTTTGCCGCAACGGGGCAATCCGCTGGGGCTCCAGCAAGTGGGTCGTCGTCAGCACAACGCTGATCGAGAAGTACGTCGGACTGGAGCAGATCGTGAAGGGCAAGTGGCGCGTGTATTACCGCGACACCCTGTTAGGCTATCTTGACGAGCGGCAGCTGCGCATCCAGGATGAGCTCGGCCGCTTGGTTAGGGCAGCGAGATAACTGTTAGGATGTGCTGCGAAAAGTGTCAACGATGTGTTAGTTAGGACACCGTGCTTGAAAACATCCCTAGAAAACCTGAATATGAGCACTGGCAAGTTGCGAGTGCCCGGACGCCAGTCAACTCGAGATGCTCGCATAGCGGCCGGACAGCTGGACGGGAGGACATATGAAACCGCGCGGTCAACTAATGATCGAACACCGACTTATCGAAAAGTTCCTTGCTTTTGCCGCGGAAGCTACAAATGGTATGAAGGACAGCTCCTACAACCCCGTGCTAATAGACACAATCGTCGACTTCATAAAGACATATGCTGATAGAACCCATCATGGAAAGGAAGAAGATATTCTCTTTCATGAGCTAGTGGAAAGGGCAATCAGCGGCAATGATCTTGTTGTAATGAATGAACTAATCCAGGAGCACAAACTGGCAAGGGAAAAAGTCGCTGAAATAGTGAAATTGAATGATCAATACCGCTCAGGCAGCAAGAAGGTCGTTTCCCAGATCAAAGAAATCGTACTCTGGCTCGCTGACTTCTATCCAGTCCATATCTTGAAAGAGGACAAGGATTTCTTTCCAAAGAGTGAGGCTTATTTCAACCAAGTGGAATTGGAAGCAATGTTAGAAGCTTTCTGGACTTTTGACCGAAACATGATCCACGAGAAGTACCAAAGGCTATATGAAAGCCTCAGGCTTAAGTCATAAAAACGCTTCATTTGATCAAGTGAGCGGCTTTTTGAAATGGAGCCGCGTAACAAATCGTTGCAGTACTCCAGGCAGAATTCGCTCGAATAGACCCGCTTCCGTAGCAAATCGGGGTGGTGCCGTTCTGATGCGGGCCGGGTACTGAACTCTATGTTATGTCCAATCAGAGTCTGTTTTCGTACAAATTTGATTGAGAAAACCACCTTTCTGATACATTTCGGGCAGATTGATATCTTTACCTCGATAGGCGGGAAGCAAGCTGGAATACTTGACAAATGTATGACAACGTAGTACGTTACGGGTACGAGGTGACCCATGAAACAAGCGGTTACAGTACGGCTGCCCGATGAATTGCGGAAAGAACTGCAGCAAATAAGCGACAACGAAGCTAAACCCATAAGCGACCTTGTTCGGGAGTCAATTCAGAAATTTGTCTCAGTCTATAACTTTCGGCGGCTCCGCAACACTGTTCTACCTTTTGCTGAAGCACAAGGAATCCTTACGGACGAGGATGTCTTTCGCACCATATCATGAAAGTTGTGCTAGACACAAACGTGATAGTTGCAGCATTCGCCACGCAGGGACTATGTCATGCTGTATTTGAGATGTGCCTGGACCAGCAAGATCTATACCTGAGTTCGGAAATACTTAACGAGATAGCTGACGCGTTGAAACGGAAGCTAAAAGTTCCACCTCAAACTATCCAAGACACCCTTGAATACCTAAAAGAGCATTCAACTGTTTTTCATGTCAAACCGCTAGGCAAACGCATTTCAAGGGATCAAAATGATGACCATATCATTGCCCTTGCTGAACAAGCGTTGGCAGATTACATCATTACTGGGGATGAGGACTTGCTAGTACTCAAGAAGCACAAAGGCATTCCGATCATACAGCCAAGACAGTTTTGGGAAATAATGAAGAACACAGAACGAACTAACGGATGACCTAACGCCATTTGAAAATAGATTGGACATAACAAATCGTTGGAGCACTCCGGGCTAAGAATCTGCTCCAATAGACCCGCTTCCGGTGCCAGTCTTTGTGGTTTTTGTCTGATGCGGGCCGGGTGCTCAACTCTATGTTATGACGCCTCAGAATTTGGCATCACGGGTCATTTGAGGTCGGTTTCGGGAGAGGAGGTCAGGCGTCCATGCCTGACCTCCTCTCCCTCAAGCAATCAACTGCAGGAGCATGCTTCTTTCGCGCCTAATGATTGACAACGCATACCAATTATGGTATGTTTCGATATGCTATATGAAGTCATCCTTCTGGATCCGGCGAAGGACTTTCTCGTTGGTCTTGGAGAAAAGCTTCAAGCCAAGGCCTATCGCGCAATCGACCTCTTGGCCTACTTTGGCCCGTTGTTGCGGATGCCACATTCCAGAAAACTTGGTGACAAGGACCTGTGGGAGTTACGGGTCCAGCAGGCGGGCATGATCTCCCGGCTGTTCTATTTCCATGATCGAGAAAGGATTTACGTCGTGACGTCCGGCTACGTGAAGAAGACCGAGAAAACCAGCCCGGACAAGATGCAGAAGGCACTCCGGCTTAAGGCGGAATACCTTGGAGGAATTAGGTGATCAAAACCACCCGATATGAGGACTTTCTTAAGCAGCAACTTAAGAATCCAAAGCTTCGTAAGGAATACGATGCCCTTGGAGGCGAATTTGCCCTTGCAAAGGAAATCATCGAACTGCGCATCAAGAAGAAGCTGACTCAGAAGCAATTGGCACAGCAGATTGGAACTTCACAGCCGGCGATCGCCAGAATTGAGTCTGGTAGCTACCGGAATGTTTCCTTGTCTTTCCTCAGGCGCGTTGCTGATGCATTGGGCGCAGTACCGGAGATCCACTTGAAGCGCAAAGGTGCCTGAAGAATAGGGGAATGCATTTGTTGTGGGGCGGGGACATGGTAGGCCGCAACCCGGTCCACGCCCTCGCCGTCCTTGGCTCGGGCGCCCTTCGCCCCGAGAGATTTCCTTCCACCGAAGGCAAACAGTGCGCCGAGAGGCGTCATAACAAATCGTTGGAGCACTCCGGACTAGAATTTGGCCCATCAGACCCGCTCACGGTGCAAATCCATGTGGTTTTGGTTTGATGCGGGCCGGGTGCTCAACTCTATGTTAGCCTCATTCAAAGGATTAACAGTAGGTAACCGTATGGATGGAATTCTGATTCGGCCAATACTCGAAAAGGATCTTCTCGCAATAGCGGACCTACTTCGCCAACTGGCGGACCATGCGCATTCGACCTTTGAAATGGATGTCGACCACGTGCGCTCAGTCTACTCAAAAATGATCAGCAGTCCGCAAAGCTACAAGAACCTTGTGGCTTGCAAGAATGAAGTTGCTGTCGGCTTCATATCCGTTGTCTACTACCTCAGCTTCTTTCACGAAGGCGGAACCGCACTGATAAACGAACTGATTGTCGCAGCGGACCATCGAAACCAAGGCATTGGAAGAGCACTGGTTCAGCACGCAGTATCCACAGCAAGGCAAGACGGAATGGATGAAATAGAAGTCGGAACAGAAAGAGGCAACAGGCCGGCAGCCGCCTTCTATAGAAACTCAGGATTTGATGAAGAGTACGTACTTTTGGGCATGGAATTCGGTCTGGATACTGATTGCCATCGAATGGCCGATTCAACGTCGGGAAAATGAATGTGCTTTGACTTTGTGAATACATCCGTAAAGACCCAACTCCAAATGATCAGAGCAAATTGACCATAAGAGGGTTCCAGACCTTGCCCATAGTTCAGACAAAAGCGGAATGAGGCTAACAAGTCGTTGCAGTACTCCGGGCTAGAATCTTTCTGCTGAGACCCAATTCCGGGTCAAATCTTTGTGGTTTTGGTCTGATGCGGGCCGGGTACTGAACTCTATGTTATAACGTGCTTGAGCTTTGTCATTTGACGCCCTTTTTCAAAGCTTAGGTATAGTAGGCATCAGTGAAACTTGAAACCTGGATAGCAGAGAATGAATCGCTGATAGATTGGAGTCTCTTTTCTTCGCCATGGGATGCCATGCAGGTCAAACACAACCCATTCAGGCAAGAGCAGATTGAAGCTATTTTACAGTCATCAGGATTTCTTGCGAAAGAATCTCCTGTCGTCCTTGATCTCGGATGCGGCCCAGGAATCCTTGGGAAGCTATTAGCCAATGAAAAGCCTTTGGCACAGTACTTTGGCATCGACGGTGATCCTTTGATGCTCGCTGCAATGAACCACCTCTTGAACAACAGGAACGTCAATGCGCTTCAATACGATTTACGCAAAGTAGAATGGAGCGAACCTTTCAAAGGTCATTTTGATTCAGTTGTAAGCCTTACGGCCCTACACTGGCTATCCCAGGAACACCTAAATAAGACATATAAAGCAGCCTTTGAGGTTCTTAAGCCCGGAGGCACCCTCATTATTGGTGACCCCTACCAACCAGAAGATCCTGAAGAACGTAAAAAGCTCGAGGAGCTTCATTGTAGCCGTGCTTCAACACTAGAGGGCCAGACTTGGGAAGAATACTGGCAACAATTCTTTGACAAATACTCTATTAAAGAAGCATACACCGAATATCACACACAAAAGGGCTACCAGATACCCTTTGAAGGCTCTGATGACGGATATCCCCTCTCATGGCACCTGGCGTCACTCAAAAACGCCGGATTCAGCGGCGCTTCAGTCTTTTGGAAGGCTGATCTACGCGCTGTTTACGGAGGAACTAAATAACAAAGGATAAGGGCCTACACAATTCAGGCGCACGTTATAACAAATCGTTGGACCAGTCGCCTTAGAATTGGCCTGGATAGACCCTGCTTTGTCCTAATCGTCGGGGTGGTGCCGGTTGATGCGGCGGCGCTGGTCAACTCTATGTTAGCCACAACCAAGAAAGATTTGGCTATAGACAGCACTTGACAACTATCCGCCATTGGCGTACTTTTAGATATGAAGTTCATGGAGACGCCGACATTTACAAAGATCGTCAACCAAAAACTGATTGATGATGAGTATCGGCTGCTCCAAACAGCACTGGTGCTACGTCCCGAACAAGGGGCACTTATTCCTGGAACGGGTGGTCTCCGCAAACTGAGATGGGCCGGCAAGGGACACGGCAAATGTGGTGGGTACCGACTTATCTACTATTGGGACAGACCGTCAGACGCTATTTACATGCTATATCTGTATCCGAAAAATGAACAAGAAGACCTCACTGCCCAGCAGACCAAGATCCTGAGGCAGTTGGTAGAAAGGGAGTTCAAATGAACACCATGGATTTCAAGGAGCTTGCACAGAGCATCAAGCAGGCTGGGAAAATCAAGCGCGGCAAAGTTAAGCCTTCAAGGGTAACGGTATTCAACTCCGCAGACGTACGGGCAATCCGTGAGAAACTACATAAGTCTCAAAGTGAGTTCGCCTTAATGATTGGGGTAAGCATTGCCACACTTCAGAACTGGGAACAGGGACGACGCAAACCGGAAGGCCCAGCACAAGCCCTATTGAGGGTGGCTTCTATT
>CAWAHW010000005.1:0-334167 GCA_963781885.1 uncultured Spirochaetota bacterium
TCCGGCCGGAACTCGTGCCCCCATTCGGAGATGCAATGCGCCTCGTCAACGGCGATCAGGGAGACCCCGAAGCGCGCGAGGGCGGCGCGGAAGCCGGGCACTGACAGCCGTTCGGGGGAGGCGTAGAGGAGACGCACGCGGCCGCCGGCGAGCTCCCGCCAGGTGGAGCGGGCGTCCCCTTCCGCGAGTGAGCTGTTGAGAAAGACGGCGGGGATGCCGTCCTCGCGCGCGCCGTCCACCTGGTCCTTCATGAGGGAGATGAGGGGGCTCACCACGAGCGTGAGCCCGGTCCGCACAATGGCCGGCAGCTGGTAGCAGAGCGATTTCCCGCCGCCCGTCGGGAGCGCGGCAAAGACGTCGCGACCGGAAAGGATTGCCTGGACGATCTCCTTCTGATTGGGCTTGAAGCTCGTGTAGCCGAAGCTGCGCTTCAGCGCGTGAAGGAGCTCCTTGTCGGAATGGACAGGGTCCGCCTGCATGTGCGCTATGCCCCGGCCCGTCCCGCAAGCTCTTCCCAGCGCGCGATCTTTGCTTCCAGCTCCCTCAGCACGGCGCCGTAGCGCCGCTGGTCGGCCTGGAAAGCGACCGGATCCGTCACGGCGCGTTGGAATGCCTCTTCCAGGCCCTTCTGTTCCTTTTCCAGTCCTTCTATTTCCGACATGAGGAGCTCGTATTCCCTGTGTTCCTTGAAGGAGAGTCCCGTCCGCTCGCGCCGCGGGGGCGGAGTCATCGGTGCCAGCGCTGCCGGCGCCTTTTCCTCTTCCGCTGCCTCCCGATAGTCCTCGTAGCTTCCCGTGAAACCGCGGATGCCGCCCTTGCCGTCGAAAACGAAAAGATAGTCCGTGAGCCGGTCCAGGAGGGCGCGGTCATGGGAGACCAGCAGGATGCAGCCGGGAAAATCGACAAGGTACTCTTCCAGCAGCCGGATAGTGTCCAGGTCGAGGTCGTTCGTCGGCTCGTCCAGCAGGAGGAAGTTGGGGCCGGTGGCCAGGAGCCGCACGAGGGCGAGCCTCCGCACCTCTCCACCGGAGAGCCTTTCGATGCGGATGCCGTGCATGCTGCGCGGGAAGAGGAAGCGCTCCAGGAATTGCTCCGCCGTGAGCGATCCGCCGTTCTCCTGCGGAACGCGCTCGGCAAGCTCCTGCATGAAGTCCAGGACCGTGAGGGACGCGTCGATGCCCGCGCTGGTCTGCTCGTAGTGACCGAACACCGTGTTCGTGCCCTTGACCACCGCACCGGTGTCCGGTGAAAGCTCGCCGGAGACGAGACGCAGGAACGTCGTCTTTCCCGATCCGTTTGGCCCGAGGAGTCCGATGCGTTCGCCGCGGCGGAAGCTGTAGCTGAACGGCAGGATCACGCGCTGCGCTTCGAAGGAAATGCCCGCATTCTGGAGCTCCAACACCTTCTTTCCCAGCCGGCGGTGATGGGAGGAGAGCTCCTGCATCGCCATCTCTTTCTGGACGCCCGCGTCGCGCAGGTCAATGATGCGCTGCCTCCTGCCCTTGTCCTTGCCCGTGCGCGCGCGGGGGCCCCGCATCAGCCACTCCAGCTCGCCGCGGAGGATGGACACCCGGCGCTGCTCCGTGCGCTCCCGCATCTCCTCCCGATCCGCGCGCAACTGGAGGTAGCGCGAGTAGTTGCCCGGGTACTTGAGCACCCGCCGGCCCTCGATCTCCATGATCGACGTGCAGACCGCGTCGAGGAAATAGCGGTCGTGGGTGACGAGGATGAAACCGAATGACGCGCGGCGCAGGAGCGCCTCCAGCCACTCTATCGTCTCCAGGTCCAGGTGATTGGTCGGCTCGTCCAGCATGAGGAGTTTTGCGCCGCGCGACAGGCAGTGCGCAAGAGACGCCTTGCGCAGCATGCCGCCGGAAAACGCGTCCACCGGGGCGTCAGGGTCCGTCAGGCCCAGCTCCCGACAGAAGGAACGGAAGGAATCCCGCACGGCTGAGTCGCCGGGCTTGTCTTCGCCCGGATGCCTCCCGTGGAAACAGAGCTCCCGGAGCGTCGCGCCCGGCGCGAAATCCGGATGTTGCTCCAGGACGCTGATGGTGAGCTCCCGGTGCCGCGCGACGGAGCCCGTGTCGGGAGGCAGGATACCCTGGAGGACGCGCAGGAATGTCGACTTGCCCGCTCCGTTCCTGCCGATGAAGCCGATCTTTTCCCCGTCATCAATGCCGAGGGTCACCCCTTCGAAGAGGGGGGCGTCCACGAGCGTCTTGCTCACGTCGTCCAATGACAGGACATTCATGCTTCCCTTCTCATGCGCGATGACTATACGCACGCGGGGTGCCGAGCGCAACGCGGGCGCCCCGAAGAGGGGAGTGCTGTCAGGATGCCGATTGCGAAGTCTACAGTGTCGGGTACTTCCCTGAGAGCAGATCGGGGAAATCCCGCTGCAGCGCCTTCACCTTGGGCCTGTCCCACGCCAGGATGTAGGGATAGTCGGGATTGTTGTCCATGAAGTTCTGGTGGTAGTCCTCGGCGGGATAAAACGCCTGGAGCGGGACGACCTGCGTGACGATCGGCTGGGAGAAGACGTGCCCTTCCGTCAGCTCGGCGATGTAGTCTTCCGCCGTCTTCTTCTGCTCGTCCGTGGAATAGAAGATCACGGACCGGTACTGCGTCCCGTGATCGGGGCCCTGGAAATTGAGCTCCGTCGGATCGCAGGCGACCGAGAAGAATACCTTCAGGAGCGTCCCGAAGCTGATGACCGAAGGATCGTACGTGATCTGGACCGACTCGGCGTGACCGGTGCGCCCGGTGCTCACGACTTCATACTGGGCAGTCGACGCATCTCCCCCGGAATAGCCGACCTTGATGTCGGTGACACCCTTCAGGCGCTCGAAGACGCCCTCGACGCCCCAGAAGCACCCGCCGGCAAGCACCACGACCCGGGTGCCGGCTGTCTGCATGCCTTCCTTCGGGGGATCCGGGAATGTCCGCGCCGCAGGCGGGTCGGCACTCGGGCGGCCTGCGCATCCAAGGAGCACCAGAGCCCCGAACAAGGCGACGACAAGCGCCCGGGCGACATGCCTTCCGTCCATTTTCCCCTCCTGGGACCGCGACATTGTTGACTTGCTATATATAACTATACATATACTGAGCAGCGGCGGCTACGGGGCAATCGTCATTACGACGACACGATCGATTCCTGGGCCCACGTGCGCTATCACCCCACGCTGTGGAAAGCCACGCACCGCGGGTGCTTTGCTTTTTTTTTACAAAATCGCTTCAGCCCGATGACAAACCCCGCGTCGCCAGAGGGTAGCCTCTCCTCATGAGAGGAGAACATATGAAGCGATTCCTTATCCGCAAGACATGGATCGTGGCCGCATGCGTCCTTTTCATCGTCGGAGGGCTTGCCGCGGCGGAGGAGAAGATCCAGCTCGCGATACTCCTGGACACGAGCAATTCGATGGACGGCCTGATCGGACAGGCGAAAAGCCAGCTTTGGAAGGTGGTGAACGAGCTCGCGCGGGCGAAGCGGGGAGGCAAGCATCCGCAGCTCGAAGTCGGCCTCTTCGAGTACGGCAACGACGGGCTGCGTGAAGACGACGGCTACATCCGCGAGGTGTCGGACCTCACCACGGACCTGGACGCCATCTCGGCGGACCTTTTCTCCCTCAGCACGAACGGAGGCAGCGAATACTGCGGCATGGTCATCGACCGCGCGGTAGCGAAGCTTTCCTGGAGCAGGGCGAACGACGTGCTGAAGATCGTCTACATCGCCGGCAACGAGCCCTTCACGCAGGGCCCCGTGCCCTACGCGGAATCCTGCGCGCGCGCGGCGGCCAAAGGCATCATCGTGAACACGATCTTCTGTGGAACGAATGGGGAGGGCATCGATACGTTCTGGAAGGACGGCGCCGACCGGGCGGACGGCCGCTATATGAGCATCAACCAGGACGAGGTCGTCCAGGACCCCCAGACGCCGTACGACCAGGACATCGTGAGTCTCGGCAATCAGCTCAACGGGACATATTTGGGATACGGCGGCGCAGGGGAGGCGCTGAAGAGTCGGCAGGCGGAGCAGGACTCCAATGCGGCCGCGATGGGAGCGGCGGCGCCGGTGGAGCGCTCGGTGGCGAAGGCCCAGGGGTCGTACAGCAATGCCGGTTGGGACCTCATCGATGCGCTGGCGCAGAAGCAGGTGACGCTGGGAAATCTCAAGGACGACGAGCTGCCCGCGCAAATGAAAGGCATGACCCTGGCCCAGAAGCAGAAGCTCGTGGCGGACCTCGCGGCGAAGAGGGCCGATCTCCAGGACAAGATCAACGCCGCCAACGAAAAGCGGCGCCTTTTCCTCGCGGACGCGGCGAAGAAGAATGCCCCGGCCGACACCCTCGACCAGGCAATACTCTCCTCGGTGCGCGACGAGGCGACGAGGAAGGGCTTTTCCATGGAATGAATGTGAGCCCCGCGCCGTGGCGCGTCTCAGCCCGGCTCCGCGAGGTGGCACGCGCAGAAGTGCCCGGGCGCGAGCTCGCGGAGCGCCGGCTTTTCCTTGAGGCAGAGATCGACGTGGATGGGACAGTTTGAGGAGAAGGGACAGCCGGGCGGGAGCGTGAGCGGCGAGGGAACCTCGCCGGTGACGGGCGGCTCTCCCCGGGGCGCGCCAGGCTCCGTGCGGGGGATCGCGGCGATGAGAGCCCGCGTGTACGGATGGCGCGGGGCATCGTAGATCGTGGCTGAGTCGGCAAGCTCCATCACGGAGCCGAGATACATGACGGCCACACGGTCGGACATGTGGCGGACGACGCTCAGCGCGTGCGACACGAAGATCATGGTGAGCGCGTGCTCCTCCTGCATGTCCAGGAGCAGGTTGAGGATCTGGGACTGGACGCTCACGTCCAGCGCGCTCACCGGTTCATCGCAGATCACGACGTCGGGATTCACGGCAAGCGCGCGCGCAACGGCAATGCGCTGACGCTGCCCGCCGGAATACTCATGGGGGTAGCGCGCGTAGCATTCTTCCGGAAGGCCGACGTCCTTCAGGAGCGACAGCACCTTTTGCCGACGCTCCGCGGCGTCCAGCCCCGTCTGGATGATGAGCGGCTCCTCAATGATGGAGCCCACCGTGAGGCGCGCGTTCATCGAATCGCCGGGATCCTGAAATATCATCTGCATCCGGCGCCGCACGAATCTCATCTGCCGTTCGCGAAGGCGCGTGATGTCCACGCCGCCGAAGTGGATGCTCCCCGACGTCGGGGCATAGAGACGCATCATGACGCGCACCAGCGTGCTCTTCCCGCAGCCGGTCTCCCCCACGATGCCGAGCGTCTCGCCTTTCGACACGGCAAGGTCCACGCCGTTGAGCGCGTGGACGATCCTGCGCCTCGTGTAGCGGCCTTGGGGAAAATGCTTCACCAGGGAGCGGACCTCGATGAGTGGTGCGCTCACGACGCCTGGCCTGCCTTGAAGCAGCGCACCGCGTGTCCCGCCGCATGCGGCTCCAGCGCGGGTGCATGCGCGCGGCAGTGATCGTCGGCAAGCGGACAGCGCGGCGCGAATCGGCACGTCGTCGGGTAGGCCTGCGGGGCAGGAACGGTGCCGGGAATGGCCGGCAGGCGCGTCTTGGGAATGGAGGTGAGCCGGGGCATGGACCGGATCAGGCCGCGGGTGTAGGGATGCAGCGGCGCCGCGAAGATGCCGGCGACGGGACCCGACTCCACCACCTGGCCCGCGTACATGACCGTCACCTCGTCGCTGATCTCGGCGACCACGCCCATGTCGTGGGTGATGTAGAGGACGCCCATGCCGCTGGACCTCTGCAGGGATTTAATGAGCGCGAGTATCTGCGCCTGCACGGTGACGTCCAGGGCGGTCGTCGGCTCATCCGCGATGAGGAGGCGCGGTCTTCCCGCCAGGGCCATGGCGATCATCACCCGCTGGCGCATGCCTCCCGAGAGCTGGAAGGGGTAGCTGGACAGCCGCTGCTCCGGCGACGCCATGCCCACCTCCGCGAGTATCCTTACCGCTTCCTCACGGCGCGTATGCCGGGCAATTTCCGCGCGATGAAGCTCCAGGGTTTCGGTGATCTGCCGTCCTGCCGTGTGCACGGGATTCAGCGCCGTCATCGGCTCCTGGAAGATCATGGCGAGCCTGCTCCCGCGCATCCGGTACATCTCGCGCAGCGGCAGGCCCAGCATGTCGATTCCTTCGAAGAGGATGCGGCCCGCCGTGACTCGCCCGGCCGGATGGGGGAGGAGCCTCATGATGGAGGAGGCCGTGACTGTCTTGCCGCAGCCCGACTCCCCCACCAGCGCCATCGTGCTCCCCGGGGCGGACGCCGAATGAAACGCGGTCCACGACCTCCGTGGTTCCCGCATCGGTCGTGAAGGAAACAGAGACGTCCTGCACCGAGAGAAGCTCCTGGCCCTCCATGCGTGCAGCCTTCTACTTCGCCTTGTAGGAGTCGACCTCGTAGACCCGGGGCGCGTAGGCCTTCTTGTTCTTCATCGCGTCCTGGACTTCCTTCTGTATCGCCGGGTCGATCCACATGTAGCCGAAGTATTCTCCGTAGCCCGCGCCGGGAGAGAAAGGCTCGAAGAAGTCGTCGAAGAACTTCGTGTCCAGCCACGCCGGGAAGCGCACCCATTTCCAGGCCGCGCCGCGATCGTACGGGACGTAGTAGTTGGGGATGACGAGCGCCTCCTGGTCCACCATGCGCTGTATCTTTTTGTCGAGCGCGGCCCGGGTGGCCAGGTCTTCGGTTGCGCGGAATGCGTCCAGCAAAGCGTCCATGTCCTTGTTCGCGTAGCCCCAGAAGTTGTTCGTCTGGGGGATGTCGGCATTCTTGGAATCGAAGAACTGCCAGTAGTCTTCATAGACGTTCGTCCCCATGCCCCCCCAGAATGCCTGGAAGTTCTTTTCGCTCACGGCGGCAAAGGCCCCCTGCTGCATGAGCTTCAGGTTGATCTCCACGCCGGCCTTCTTGGCTTCCTCCTTCAGCACGGAGAGCCTCTCGGTGTGGTTGGGGACTCATAGATGAGCTCGAAGGAGACCCGGTCACCATTTGCATTCTTGCGGATCCCGTCCGCCCCGACGATGGTGTAGCCGGCCTTGTCGAGGAGCAGACCCGCCTGCACCGGGTCGAAATCCGGCTTGCGGATCGTGTCGTCGTCGAACGCGATGCCGGCGAACGTATGGGCGATGCCGATGTTGTGGTACCGGGAGTATTCACCACGGAGCACCGTATCGATCATCTTCTGCATGTTGATTGCGTAGTACATGGCCCGGCGGACATTCACGTCGGAGAACAGCGGGAACTTCGTGTTGAGGATGATGCCGCTCACGCCCGTCAGGGGCACGTAGAATGCATACTCGCGGTCGATCCAGCCGTTCCTGATCGGATCCGCCTTGGCCGCATCCGCCCACTCGCTGGGGATGATCTGGAAGAACTGGTCGATGTCCCCGTTGTAGAAGTAGTTGCGCGCGATGTCGTTGCCGCCGGTGATGACCTTGTACTGAATGGTGTCGATGTTGAAGCGGTATCTGTTGTAGTCATACATGTACCCCCACCAATCCTTCACCTTCTTGAATGTCAGGCTCTCTCCCTTTGTGAAGTCGGCAAGGACGTAGGGACCGCCCGTCGGCTCCGCCTTCCATTGATAGGCATCCACGTAGTCGGCGGGCACCTCGTCGTTGTAGAACGCGCTCGGCCGGGGTGAAAGCTGCGTGTCGTAGAGCAGCTCGAGGGGATCCGACTTGGCGTTGGATTCGACGCTGATCACCCAGTCGCCGTATGCCTTGATGCTGACGATCTGGTTGGTGAAATAGTCATTGCTGTACGGGTCCTGGATATTCGTGCTCTTCATCATCTTCATGAGAAAGAGGTAGTCCTTGCTCGTGATGGGCGTGCCGTCAGACCATTTTGCCTTTTCGTTGAGCTTGTAATACGCCGTCTTGCCGTCGGCTCCGAAGGCCCAGTCCGTGGCAAGCGACGGCATGAACTCCTTTGTCTCGGTGTTCATCTCCGTCAGATTCGGGGTCGTCAGAAAGAAGCCGCGCGTCGACCCGTTTGCGTTCGGACCCACCGTGCGGAATGTCTCAGGGAACTCCTGGATGTAGGCGTGAAACGTGCCGCCCTGCTTCGCGCGGCTGGACCCCCAGACGCCCGGCTTGCTCGTATACCAGACGAGCTTTTCCGGAAGCCCCGGCACCTGCAGCTTTGTGTCCACGATTTGAGGAGAGGCGAAATTGGGCCTCTTTTCCGCGGCCATCGCCTTTTCGTCCGCGGACACCGCGGGTGACGTAGAGGCCGCGCTCTGCGCGAAAAGGGGCGCGGCAACAAATGCCGCCAGCGCCGCGATGACGATCGAAAAACTCCTGGCCATCTGACCTCTCCTTGTCGAGCGGTGTTCCGTGCAGCTCCACGAGCTACTTGTAGACCGTGTATTTCTTCGGGTCGAATGCGTCCCGCAGGCCCTCCCCGATGAAGGCGATCATGACGAGAACAAGCGTCATCGTGACCGCCACGGAGGACAGGATCCAGGGGGCGTCCGTGAACGTCGCGATGCCCTGGCTGATCAGGTCTCCCCAACTCGGCGTGGGCGGGCGGAGGCCGAAACCCAGGTAATCCAGCGCCGTGAGGGAGCTGATGGCGCTCTCCACGGCAAAAGGAAGCATGGTGACAATCACCACGAGCACGTTGGGGATGATGTGCACCGTGGCGATGCGCCACGTGCTTGCACCCATCGCGCGCGCGGCCAGCACGTAGTCCCGTTCCCTTTCGCGATAGGTCATTGCGCGCACGCTCCACGTCCGCGCGCTCCACCCGAATATCACGTAGATCGCCAGAAAGAGCAGGAACTCCGGCTGGAATATCGCCGCGACGATCATCACGACGTAGAGGAACGGTATCTGCTCCCAGATCTCGATGATGCGCTGGAAAATGATGTCGAACCAGCCTCCCCAGTACCCCATGAGGCAGCCGACAATCGTGCCCAGCGTGAATGATGCCAGGACGTAGAGCGCGGCGAAAACCATGGCGATGCGAAAGCCGTAGACCAGCCGGGCCACGATGTCCCGCCCGATGCGGTCGGTGCCCAGGAAATGGCGTTCCGCGAACGAGGGGGCATAGGGAGGGTAGCTTCCGTCCTTGAAGTCCTGCTCGTACGGGTTGTAGGGAACGGGCGGCATGAGGACCCAGCCCTTCCCGTTCGCCTTCAAGGTGCGCGCAAGCTCGCGGTAATTCGTTTCGTAGTCGTAGCTCAGGCCGAACATGCGCCCCGCGAAAACCCGCGCGTAGGTGGGGAAGTACAGCCGTCCCTGGTAGACGACCGCGAGCGCCCGCGAGTTGATGAAAAGCTCGGCCAGCAGGGACACGACGAAAAGCACGACCATGATGCGGAATGACCAGTACCCGCGCCTGATCGACTTGAATCGATCGACCCGGGTCCGTGTGACCGGGTCGAGCCGCAGCAGGGGTGCCTTCCTCTTCACTGGCCGAACCTGATCCGGGGGTCAACGAGCGACACGAAGACGTCGCTCAGCACGTTTCCCAGGAGCGAGACGAATGCGGCGATGGAAAGCGTGCCGAGCACGACCGGATAGTCCTGAGCGAGCAGGGCGGTATAGCCGAGCATGCCCATGCCGCGGATGTTGAAAATGTTCTCCACGAGAAAGGAGCCGGCGAGGAAGACCGTGATGATGCCGCCGAAACCCGATGCAATCGGGATCAGGCTGTTGCGGAATGCGTGCCGCCACATCGCCTGGCGAAAGGTGCGGCCTTTTGCCACGGCGGTCTTGATGTAGTCCGCGGCCATGTTCTCCATGAGATTGTTCTTCATGAGCAGGGTCATCACCGCGAAATCCCCGATGGAGTACGAGATCAAGGGAAGAGCCATGTGCCGGGCCCTGTCGCCGATCTTCCCCCACAGGCTGAGGCTGTTGAAGCTGTCAGACTGGAAGCCGCCGAGGGGAAGGAGCCCCAGACGGAAAGCCACGATCGACAACAGGATGATCCCGATGATGTATCCCGGCAGCGCGTAGCCGATGAAGACGATGCTCGAAGTTGCGTTGTCGTAGAGGGAGCGGTGCTTCAGCGCCTTGCTGATGCCCAGCGGGATGGAGAGCAGGTAGGTGATGATGAGGGACGCGAGCCCGAAATAGAGGGACACGGGGATGCGCTCCCCGATCATCGGGAGGACCGGGTCGTCGTAGCTCGTCGACCTGCCGAAGTCCAGCCGGACCAGCTTGCCCAGCCACGCGATGTACGCGGGAACGACGGGCTTGTCCAGCCCGTAGAATTTCGCAAGCTGCGCGAGCTGCGCTTTGCTGAGCTGCGTGCCGCTCTGGGCGCGCGGGCCCGGGCCGCCTCGCCGGGAGTCCGCTCCATTGCCAAGCTGGTGAGAAAGGATGGCCTTCTCCAGCGGTCCGCCGGGAACCAGGCGCGTGATGAAGAAGATGACCATCGTGATCCCGATGAATGTCGGCACGATCAGGAGCAGCCGGCGGACGAAGTATCTCAGCATCGGGCGTCACCACGGCGGGCCATGCATGAAAAATCCCGCGAAATCGACTGTTGGGCAAGGGGGGGAGAGAGGACATGCCATGGGCGCCGGTTTTCAGTATCGTGGATGAGGAGAGGAATCGCCGATCGTGACGCGGGTTGCCCGGACCGCTCATGCAGCGCAGGCGGCCGATCGCGCGCAGGAGGGCACGTGGTTGCATTGAGCGTTGATCGCGGCTGCCGACAGAGGCGGCCGGCACGGCGTGCCGGCGGAGCCGGAGGATGATCGCATTGAAGCCTTTGATCCTGCTGCCGGTGCTCGTCATCACGACACTCGGCGGGTGCGTCTCACAGATGGGCTATCTCACGAAGCAGGGGGGCTACCTCCTGCGCTACAGCACGGGCGCCCGCCCGGTCCAGAAGGTCCTGGAGGATCCCGCCACGCCGGCGGACACGCAGGAGTTCCTGCGCCGGGTCCAGGACATCCGGCTCTTCGCCGTGCAGCAGGTGGGCCTGAAGGACAACGGCAACTACACCCGGTATCGCCAGATCGACAGGGACCATCTCGTGGACGTCGTGTCGGCCTGTGATGCCGTCTCCTTCACCCCTTACCTCTGGCGCTACCCCTTCCTCGGCCGGCTTCCGTACAAGGGATACTACGAGCGGCAGGATGCGGATGCGGAGGCTGCCCGCCTGCGCAAGGAAGGCTGGGACGTCGTGGTGCGGCCGGTCGACGCCTTCAGCACGCTTGGATTCACGAAGGACCCGCTGTACTCCTTCATGAAGAGTTACTCCACTTTCGGGCTTGCCTCCCTCATCATCCACGAGCAGACGCATGCCACGCTTTTCCTCAAGGGGCAGCCGGACTTCAACGAGGAGCTTGCAAGCTTCGTCGGCGACGAGGGGGCCTTTGAATGGCTGCGCGCCCGTTTCGGCGAGGATTCCCCACAGTATCGCGATGCGCGCGACAGCTACGAGGATTCGCAGACATTCACCGCGCTTCTGGCGGAGCTGGCGGGGCAGCTCGACGCCGTCTACAAGGGGAACGCGTCGCGGCCGGAAAAGCTCGCGGAGAAGGAGCGCATCATTGCCGATTTCACCCAGCGGCTCGGTGGAGAGCTTGCCGCGCGATTTCACACAAAGGCCTACAGCTCGCTTGGCAGATTGCAGCTCAACAACGCCTATCTTTCTCTTTACAGCCTCTACTCCAACGACATCCCGCTCCTGCGCGCGTATTGGCAGACGAAATGCGGCAGCTCGCTTCCCCGGTTCATGGATGCCATGAAGCGCCTTGCGAAGCAGGGCGACGTGAAGAGCCAGATAAGGAAGGAGCTTGCCGGCGCGTGAGGGCGGCGGTCAGCGCGTCTTCAGCGGGACCCCGAAGAACTCGCGCGCATTGCCCCAGCAGATGTCCTGCACGATGCCTCCCACCAGGCCGAAATCCCGGGGATCTCACC
Source organism: uncultured Spirochaetota bacterium (assembly GCA_963781885.1). GTDB lineage: Bacteria > Spirochaetota > Spirochaetia > SZUA-6 > Fen-1364 > Fen-1364. The sequence goes on from CAWAHW010000005.1 coordinate 11,917, forward strand.
CGATTCGATTTCCGCGCCAAGCATCGCGCAGAGGATACGGCGGAAGTATTCGTGCCGGGGGAAGGACAGGAAGCTGCGCGAATCCGTGAGCATGCCGACGAAACGGGCCAGGAGCCCCATGTCGGCAAGGGCGCGAAGCTGGTCCTCCATGCCGTGCTTCTGGTCGTTGAACCACCACGCCGATCCGAACTGCATTTTCCCTTTCACGCCCTCTTGTTGAAAGCAGCCTGTCAAGCTCGCCAGGACCGTATTGCTGGCAGGGTTGATGCCGTAGAGGATGGTACGGGGAAGCGCGTGCGCGGCGTCCAGCCGATCGAGGAAGCGCGCGAGCGGTCGCGCGAGGGCGAGGTCCCCGATGGTGTCGTAGCCGGTGTTGGGTCCGAAGGCGTGAAAGGCGCGCGTGTTCACGTTGCGCAGCGCCCCGAGGTGGAGCTGTTGCACCCAGTTCTGCGCGGCATCCATGCGCGCGAGCTCCCGGCTGACGGCTGAGCGGAAGAGGCGGACATCGTCCGCGCCCGGGGCCGCGCCGCGCAGCGCCGCCTGGAAAATCCTCTCCGCCTCCTCGTCCGTGCAATCGTCCGCGTAGGGCTCTTCGATGCCGTGGTCAGAGGCGCGGCAGCCATGGTCGTTGAACCAGGCGTGCCTGTTTTCGAGCGCGGCGAGGAGGGACTTCCAATTCGTGACCTCCATCGCCGCTGCGCGCGAAAGCCTCTCCCGCCAGGAATTGAAGGCGCGCGTGTCTTCGATGCCAAGGACTGCATCGGGACGGAATGTCGGAACGACCGTCGCGGGGAAGGAGGCATCTGCCGCAAGCGCCGCGTGGTGCTCCAGGCTGTCCACCGGGTCATCGGTCGTGCAGATCACCTTGACATTCATCCTTTGAAGGAGCCCGCGCACGCGATAGTCGTCCGTGGAGAGGAGCGCCGCGCATTGATCGTAGATCCTGCCGGCCGTCTCCGACGAGAGCAGGGTGGAGATGCCGAAGTGCCGTTTCAGCTCGAGATGCGTCCAATGATAGAGGGGATTCCCAATGGTGGAAGGCACGACACCCGCCCAGGCCATGAACTTGTCGCGGTCGGGGGCATCGCCGGTGATCAGACGCTCGGGCACACCCTGCGCGCGCATGGCGCGCCACTTGTAATGGTCTCCGCCCAGCCACGCCTCGGTGATGCTGCGGAAGGCGCGATTGCGAGCGATATCCTCCGCCGGCAAATGGCAGTGGAAATCGAATATCGGCATGTCGCGCGCAAAATCGTTGTAGAGCCTCCGGGAGGCACGCGTGGAAAGCAGGAAGTTTTCGTCCATGAATCCGCTCATGTGATCCGCCTTCTCACGATATGAATGCATGAACGGTGCGGTGGTGATAGACATTCCCCGGCCGCAGGATGCAGGAAGGGAAATGACCGCGATTCGGGCTGTCGGGCAGCGCCTGTGTCTCGAGACAGAACGCGCTGTGGCGCGGGAACAAGGTGCCGTCGAGCAGGTTTCCCGTGTAAAACTGGACGCCCGGCTCCGTTGTGCGCACCACCATCCTGCGGCCGCTTGCCGGATCGCGCGCCGTGCAGGCGAGCCCGAGTGAGTCCGCGTGCTTGTCCACCAGGAGGCAGTGATCGTAGCCGCCGGGCAGGCCCGCGATGTCGCGCCCGATGGCCTTGAACCGCGAGAAGTCGAATGGCGTTCCCGTCGTCGCCCTGACCTCGCCGGTGGGGATGAGCCCGGCGTCGACGGGCAGGTAGAACGGGCAATTGAAGAGCATTTCATGCGCGAGCACGTTGCCGGAGCGGTTTCCCGCGAGATTCCAGTAGGAGTGATTGGTGAGATTGACCGGCGTCGCCCTGTCCGTGGCCGCCCAGTACTCGAAGGAAAGCTCGTTTTCCTCCGTGAGGCCGTACTCCATGGTGACTTTCAAGGTGCCGGGATAGCCCTCTTCCCCGTCGCGGGATGTGTAGCGGAATCGTATTCCGGCGGAGTCCTTTCCGCGGAGGAGCTTCCCCTGCCAGATGACCTTGTCGAATCCGTGGATCCCGCCATGGAGGTGATTTTCACCGTCATTGACTGCCAGCGCGTAGTCCTTCCCGTCCAGCGAAAAGCGGCCTGCGCGAATGCGGTTGGCGAAACGCCCCACGATGCAGCCGAAATACGACTTTGCCTTCTCGTAGTCCGCGACGCTGCCCAGGCCCAGGACGACATTCGTCTTGTTTCCCTTGGCATCAGGAACGTTGACGCTCACCAGCGTCGCTCCGTAGCTCATGACCTCGACGCTCGTTCCGCGGCCGTTCTCCAGCGTGAACAGCGAGACCGTCGCGCCGTCGCGCGTCGCGCCCCATTTCGATTCGCCTGCCTTCATTGCTTCTCCTTCCCGGCCTATTGCTTCTGCAGCACGTCAATCATTGCGGCGACATTCTCGGGCCGCGCGTCGCGCGGCACGGCGTGGGCAGGGGAGGCGATGTAACCGCCGTTTTTCCCGACCGTCTCCAGGAGCCGTTTCACCTCTTCCCTCACCTCGCTCACCGTGGCATACGGCAGGGTCTTTTGCGTGCTGATGCCGCCGTAGAAGGAGAGATCCGCGCCGTGGCGGCGCTTCGCCTCGACGACATCGATGACCTCGGGTTGAAACGGATTGAAACAATCGAGACCTGCGGCGATCAAGTCGGGGAAGAGCTCGTCGACCTTTCCGCAGGAATGGATGAAGACGCGCTTTCCGCGGGACTTCACGCGTGCGTACATCGCGCGGACCCGGGGCCCGATGTACTCCCGCCACAACGCCGGCCCCATGACCAGCCCGCGCTGGGAGCCCCAGTCGTCGCCGAACATCATCGCGTCGATGGAGAGCGCGCAGGCGCGGTCGATGATGCGCAGGTTGAAATCCAGTATCCGGTCCAGGAGCGCGTGGGCGAAGCCGGTGTCGTCGACCATCGCCATGAGGAAGTTCTCCATGCCGGCGAGGGTCCATGCGCGCTCGAAGAGGCTGAACCCGAGATCGGCGACCTGGAAGGCTTCCGGCAAGGCCGCGATCCGCTGCGGGTAGTCGGCGAATCGCGCAGGGTCTGCAGGATCCGGAAACCCGTGGCTCTCCAGCGTCTCGGGCGTGATGGCCGTGTTGCATACGTTGCCGATGTCCCGGTCGATGCTCCTGTTCCACCGGACGCCGAACTGGTCCTCCCAGATGTCGGGGCTCACCTCGCGCCAGCTGCCGGGGGCCTCCGTCGTGAGGATCTGGAGGCAGTTGCCGAGCGAAGACTCGAAATCGTCGTCGCCGTAATACTCCGCCATGAGGGCACGGGCGGGCTCGGTGAAGGTGATGTGGTACGGTGTTCGGTCGGGCTGCCGGTGATTCAGAGATGCGACGACGCGTTCCTTGTTGGTCAAATGGATTCCCCCGATTCATCATGGCGGCCGCGGGAGTCCGCGGCATTCGTGCGGCCACTATGGACCGAGTCTGCCGCAGACGGCAAGCCGTCGCCCCTGCGGCCCGGGACGCTTCCCGCGGCGGCGCCCTCGCCTGACGGCTGTCGAATCTTTTCCTCGACTCCGCGACGGCCGCGCTGTTATTTTGGACAGAGGGGGCAGGCATGCATACGATGGCGATCGCGCGGGGCGTCCACTGGGTGGCGATACCCGAGGCGGACCTCTTCATCCTCTGCGGCTGTCCGGCGGACAGCGTGAAGCTCCTCATGAAAAAGGGCCTCATTCTCCCGACGCAGAAGAACGGCGTCTCATGCGAGACAGGGCCGAACGCGATCCTTCTGTCCGACGTGCCTTCCCAGAACGAGACATTCTCCAATCTCGCCGAGTTTCCCATACTCCAGATGCTCTACCGGCAGGGCATGATCATTCCCGGGCATCCCGGCAATACCGGCAGGAAGCCCCTGCTCATGGGTCTGGAAAGCCAGGTGCGGTCCCAGAGCCAGTACATGATCCGCGGCAACTATGGTCTTTCATCGGAGGAGGAGATCGTCGCGGCGGGCGTTCCCCGCGAGACGGCGCGCGACTACATGCGGATGAAGCTGTGGTTCGCCTTCGGGCACATCCGCGCCGCGGAAGAGCTCGTGGAGACGCGCATCCTGGGCGGGGACGCGGTGGAACTGCGCGGAGGGGCGACCGTGCGGCGCACCGGGTTCAATGCCTACGAGTTTGCATTCAACGGACAGACGGCCGCGGTGGACATGAATCTCGCTCCCGGGGAGCGCTACCCCTCGTCGTACTCCCTGGGCTACCACAGGATACGGCGCGAATATTTCTCCGTCGTGCACATCGGAGAGGGTGACGGCTGGGACACCGAGAAGCCCTGCATGGGGAGCATCATCACGTTCCAGGGCCGCATCTACCTCATCGACGCGGGCCCGAACATCGAGCAGTCGCTGACCGCCGTGGGCATCAACGTGAATGAGATCGAAGGCATCTTCCATTCCCATTCCCACGACGACCACTTTGCCGGTCTCACCGCGCTCGTGCGCTCCGATCACCGCATCAAGTATTTCGCCACGCCCCTGGTGCGCGCGTCGGTGGCGAAGAAGCTCTCCGCCCTCATGGGCATGGACGAGGCGATGTTCCCGCGGTACTTCGAGGTGCACGACCTGGCGGCGGGAAAATGGAACGACGTGAACGGGCTGCATGTGAAGCCCGTCATCTCGGCGCACCCGGTGGAGACGAACCTGTTCTTCTTCCGCACCCTCTGGGACGGGGGGTACAAGACGTACGCGCACCTGGCCGACATCGTGGGCGTCGACGTGCTGCGGAGGATGAGCGCCGCCGCGCCGACGGCGCCGGGCGTGTCGAAGGAGTTCGCCGAGAAGCTGATCGCGGAGATGCGCACGCCGGCGGACCTCAAGAAGATCGACGCCGACGGCGAGCCCATCCACGGCGTGGCCTCAGATTTCCGCGCCGACACCTCCGGGCGTCTCATCATCAGCCATCTCGGCGGAGAGCTTTCCGACGAACAGAAGGAGATCGGCTCCAACGCCGTGTTCGGCCGGGAAGACGTGCTCATTCCCGCAAACGTGGACTACATCGCGCAGTCGGCATTCCGCTTCCTGCGCTCCTATTTCCCACAAGTGGCGCCCCATTCCGTGCGGATGCTCGCCAATTGCCCGCTGGTCTACTTCAATGCCGGCTCCATCATCATGAAAAAGGGCGAGCGGCCCGAACTTCGTGTGGCTCATCCTCCAGGGGGTCGGGGAGATCATCGACGTGAAAGGGGGATTCCGCCGCTCTCTCTCTGCCGGGTCGTTTGTCGGCGAGCTTTCCGCCCTTATGGCGGAGCCCGCAATCCGGACCATCCGCGCGGAGAGCTACGTCACGGCGGTGCAGATTCCCGAGCAGCTCTACCGGGCATTCATCCAGGAGAACAAGCTGGAGGAGTCCACCCGGACGGTCATCGCCAACAGAAGGTTTCTCAACGACACGTGGCTTTTCGGCGAGATGCTGGGCTACCCGGTGGAGCGCGCCATCGCGGCGGCCATGGCGCCGCTGCACGTGAAGGCGGGGGAGGAAGTGGATCCCGGCGGTGCATCGCGCCTCTTCCTCGTTTCCTCGGGGCAGTGCGTGCTCCAGAAGGACGGCCAGATGTCGGAGACGCTGAACCCCGGCGGTTTCTGGGGCGAGGATGACGTGCTGTACGGCACGCGCATCTTTCACGCACGGGCCGCCGAGCAGGCGGACCTTTTCGCCGTGCCGGCGCCGCTCCTGGGGAATATCCCCATCGTCCAATGGAGGCTCCTGCAGACGAGCGAGCGGAGGCTCAAGAGCACGTCGCGGGCAGAGACGTAGCACCGCCCCCGCGACGGGCCTCTGCCCGGCGATTCAGTAGCCGGCCCGGGCGATGTTCTCCCCGACAAAGCGCGCCGATGTCATGAGAAGGCGCTGCTCGCCCTCCGGCAACGCGTAGTCGAGGACTTGGACCACGCCCCCCTTGCTCACGATCGTGGGGAAGCTGAAGGCCGTATGCGGGATGCCTTGAAAGTCGGTGCGCGCCGTGGAGACCGGCAGGATGCGCCTTTCGTCGCGAACGATGGACTCCACGATCAGCGACGCCGCCTGGGCGATGGCGTAGCAGGTGGAGCCCTTGGCCTCGATGATCTTGTACGCCGTGCGCCGGATCTCCTCCGCCGCGTTCTGCTTGAAGTCGCTCATCTCCCCGCAGGCGCCGCATACCGGGCAGAAGTCATCGAAATGGATGCCGCCGATCGTGAGGAGGGACCACGCGGGGAAGGAGGTGTCGCCGTGCTCGCCCAGGACATAGCCGTGTATGTTCTGCGGATTGACGCGGCAGTGCCGGGCGACGTATTCCCGCAGGCGCGCCGAGTCCAGCGTCGTGCCGGAGCCGATGACGCGCCCGGCGGGGAAGCCGCTTTCCTTGAACGCGACCCAGGTCAGCACGTCCACGGGGTTCGTGATGATGAGGAATATGCCCGCGAAACCGTTGCTGCATGCGTCATGGACGATGCTCTTGACGATTGCGACATTGCGCTCCAGGAGATCGATGCGGGACTCCCCGGGCTTCTGCCGGGCCCCCGCCGTGATGATGGCGATGCCGCTGTCCTTGCATCCGCTGTAGTCGGTGGCTTCGATCTTGACCGACCTCCCCAGGGAGGCCCCCTGGCTGATGTCCAGTATCTCCGCTTCCGCCTTTTCCCTGTTCGAATCGATGAGGGCGATCTCCGTCACCGCGCCCTTGAGGGAGAGATTGTACGCGAGGGTGGCGCCGACCGATCCCGCCCCGACGATTGCTACTTTACTTGTCTTCGGATCCATGCGAGGTCCTCCTCTGGCCCCTAATATACTGCCCGAACGGGCGGTACGTGGGCGGGCGCATCGTGGGTATCTTATCTTCAAGGAGTGAGACAATGGCAGTTCAAGATATGGCAAGGGGATTCTCCGAGGCGGTGCGCAAGGCGGGCGTCTATACCGTGATGGTCGACGCGCGCAGGAGGCGGCCGTCCGCGGGCATCCTGTATGAGAAGGGTCTCATCCTCACCTCGCAGCATGCGATCGAGCGGGACGCGGAGATACGGGTGACCCTGCCCTCCGGGGAGAAAGTCATGGGCAGCCTTGCGGGCCGGGACCCTATTCGCGACCTCGCGGTTGTCCGGGTGGAAGGGCAGGCGCCGGCGGAGCGTCCCGTGTCCGCGCCGGAGGCAAAGGTCGGGGAGATCGCCCTCTCCGTCACCCGCACGTCGTTCGATGGTGTGAACGCGGCGTTCGGAATCGTCGGGGCGGCGGGCACGCGCCTGCCGTTCTGGAAGGGTGGGGTGATCGAATCGTACTACCAGCTCGATCCTGCCCGCGCCCCCGGATTCACGGGCAGCCCGGTCGTCGACACGGAGGGGAGGCTCATGGGAATACACGTCTTCGGCGTCCGATTCGGCCTTGAGCTCGTGATCCCGGCGTCACTCGCGCTGGAGACCGCGGCCCGCATCGCCGCTCATGGCAGCATCAAGCGCGGACAGCTGGGCGTCCGCAGCCAGGAGGTGGAGATTCCCGAGACCCTCCGGGGACTGGTCAAGGGCCAGAAGGCGGGTCTCCTTCTGGTCGGCGTGGAGGAGAAGAGCCCCGCGGCGGCGGCCGGCCTGATGCTCGGCGACATCCTCGTGCGATTCGACGGCACCGCGATCGACAGCCACCAGACGCTGATCGGCCTTCTCACCGACGCGACGATCGGGCGGAGCCTGCCCGTGGAGCTTCTCCGCGGCGGCGCGCTCACGACCCTTTCGGTCACCGTCGGCGCGACGCCCTGAGGCGTCGTCGTGATCAGGGTCGCAATCGACGGCGCGGACGACCGCGCGCGCGCCCTTCTCTTGTCGCTGCTCTCCAAGAGCGATGAGATAAAGATCGTGGCATCGAACGGGCAGGGGGCGGACCTGTTGATCGCCCCCGCGGCCCGGCCGCGCATCGACGGGAGGGAGGAGCCGCTCACCCGGCGCGAGATCGAGGTGCTGGAGGCCATGGCGTCGGGGCGGGCCAACAAACAGATCGCCGACGACCTGGGCATCAGCAGCAACACGGTGAAGTTCCACACCTCCTCGATCTACCAGAAGCTCGGGGTCACCAATCGGGCGGAGGCAGTCGCGCGGGGCATCCGCAAAGGTCACCTGCACCTGTGAGGGGCCGGCCCCTTTCGTGAATGGAAAAATGCATGCGGTCGTGTAACCAAAAAGGCACAATGGTGTTTACACTATAGAGACAAGACGGAATCTAGATTCGTTCGGGGCAAGTTTCACCTCCTTTCCTTGTCCCTGTGTCTCGCCCAGGGGATAGGTGTTACCTATCCCCACATTTTTTTACACACCATTGACCGGAGGCCCGCGTGCGAGTCCTCCTGATCTGCCCGATCCCGCTCGAATACACCACGTGCCGAACGGCGCTGTCCCTGCGCGACTCGGAGCCGGTGCTCGGCTGCCGCACGGCGCGGGGCTCCGCCGGAAATGTCGACATCATGGCGATGGCGACCGGCCCGGCAAAAGCGCGCGCCGCGGCCGGCACCGTTGCCGGCATCGCGCATTTCCAGCCCGACCTTGTCGTCGATTCCGGCACCTGCGGCGCGCTGGATGGCGACCTGATCGTGAATGCCATCGTCCTGGGAACCTCCTGCCTCGAATATGACATCTCGGGAAGCGGGCTTCCTCACCGGATAATACCCGAGATGAAGCTGCCTTCCGCTTTCGACATCATCGCCCGACGGGAGTCGCAGAAGCTCGTCCGCGCCTTCACCGAGCTCGGCAAGGACCAGGGCATTCACGTGCGCGCCGGCATCCAGGCCTGCGGGGAGTTTTTCATCCAGTCGGCGCAGGTGCGGGAATCCTTGCAGCGCGTCAGCGGGGCCGCTGCCTGCAACTGGGAAAGCGCGGGCGTCTTTGTCGGCGCGCTGCGCTCGCGCATCCCGCCCCTCAGCATCCGCGCGGTTTCAGACCTTGGCGATGAGGAAGCCATGCGCGACTTCCGCCGCAATGTGCGCCGCTGCGCGCAGGGCCTGTATCGCTTCATCCGTGACGCGCTGGAGGCAGGGTGGTTCGCCGAGCTGCACAAGAAATGGCAGGCCGTGCCGCGCGGCCAGATCGACAAGCTGCCACAGAGAGTTTTGCCGTAGCCCTGCCGCGAGCTTGCGGCGTTGGATGGCGAGGGCGAGCGAGTGCAGGGAAGTACGGAAGCGAGCCCGTAGCCCTGCCGCGAGCTTGCGGCGTTGGATGGCGAGGGCGAGCGAGTGCAGGGAAGGCCGGAAGCGAGCCCGTAGCCCTGCCGCGAGCAACTCCGCGGCGTACCGCGGAAGGCGGCATTGGAAGCGTAGCGCGCCGGAGGCGCGCGGAGGGCGGCAGCGCGGTCGCTCCTGGCGACATTTTGGCCGTGCAGCGGACAGCAACAGCCGCGCTGGGGGGGGCGGCGTCCGTTTACGGAAACGGCGGGAATGACCCGGAAATAGCGCCGGCTTTTGCTTGATTTCGGGACGGGGTCGGGGTAGTATCAGCCCAGCACGCGAGAGGGGGGAATTGCTGTGTCGAAGACCTACGTGGAAACCTCGACCGAGCTGCTCGAAGGAATCGATGAAATGGTCCGGGAAGGCTATTACGCCAGCCGGACCGAGGGGATCAACGATGCGATCCGCCTCCTTCTGAAACAGTACAAGCTCTCAAAGCTCCATGAGAAGGATTCCGGCCTGAAGGACAAATCGCCTGTTGGAGGGGAGAACGGCGGGGTGTGATCGGCCAGGTCGTCGCGGGCATTGACGGATCACTCAATTCGCTCACGGCGTTCCAGTACGCCCTGGACCTCGCGCGCAGGGTCCATGCGGAGGTGAAGGTCGTCTTTGTCGTGGACTCCCGCAAGACCGATCTTCCCATCATCTACGCGGCCAGCCACTTCGATTACGGCTTCGAGCGGGTCTACATCCCGCCGGAACCCGGCCTGAAGGGCTTCTATGACCGGGTGCGGCACGACATCCGCGCTTTCGCGGAGAATTGTCTTGCCCTCTGCCGCAAGGATGCGGAGGCCGCGCGCGTGCCGATGACCTCGCTCGTGCGGGAAGGGCTGCCGTCCGGCGTCCTCACGGAAGAAGCCCGGTCGGGAGACCTGCTCGTCCTGGGTCAGAAAGGGGAGAACGCGCACATCGAGCGCGCTATTGTCGGCTCCACCACGGAGGACGTGGTCCGATCGACCCCCCGGCCGGTCCTTGTCTGCCCCGCCAGCTTCCGAAGCCCCCAGCGCGTCCTTTTCCCCTACGACGGCAGCCCCGTGGCGGAAATCGCCCTCCAGTTCTGCGTGAACGCGTTCGGCAGCATCTGGGACGAGATGGTCGTTCTCACGGTGACGGAAGAGATGGAGGACAGCTTTCCCTTCGACACGGAGCTCGGCTACCTGGGAACGCACGGCATCCCGTATCGGCTCGTCATGGAAGCCGGCAAGCCGGTGGATACCATTCCCCGGGTGGCAACACGCGAAAAGGCGGACCTCATCCTCATCGGGGCACACGGCCGGCACAAGATACGCGACTACCTGTTGGGCTCCACCGCCTCCCACCTGATCCGCAGGAGTGACCTGCCCGTTCTCGTCGCTTTCTGACGGAGGCCTGCATGCGCCCCGCCGCCGCACCGAATCCGGCAGCCGAACGGATGGTGAGGCTGCAGCTCGAGCATCGTGACATCTCGGACGAGCGCGTCCGCGCCGCCATGAGGAATGTTCCCCGTCACCTCTTCGTTCCCCCGGGCAGCCGCTCCTCCGCCTACGACGACCATCCCGTTCCCATTGGTCATGGACAGACGATCTCCCAGCCCTACATGGTCGCCTTCATGACGCAGGCGCTGGAGCTGCGGCATGGCGAGCGCGTCCTGGAGATCGGCACGGGAAGCGGTTACCAGACCGCGGTCCTCGCGGAGCTGTGCGCCGCGGTCTGGAGCATCGAGCGCATCGCCCCGCTCGCGGAGCGCGCCGCGGCCGTCCTTGCCGAGCTCCGCTACGACAACGTGACGCTGCGCACGGCCGACGGGAGCCAGGGCTGGCAGGAGGAAGCACCATTCGATCGGATCCTGGTGACCGCGGCAGCGCCGTCGGTCCCGGAGCCGCTCGTGCGCCAGCTTTCCGACAACGGCATCCTCGTCGTACCCGTCGGCGATTGGCGCCGCTTCCAGGAGCTCGTGGTCGTCCGCCGAACGGCAGGCGCGGTCTCCGTGGAACGCAGCGTCGGCTGCCGGTTCGTGCCGCTCATCGGCAGCGCGGGCTTTCCGGACAGGGACCGTTGACAAAGGCGGCGCTCCGGCGCCCAATGCACACCGCGAGGGGAATCCCGACACATGGCCGTACCTGTTTTCCGTCCCACCGTCAAGCGCAAGGACATGGGGAGCGTGCTCTCCTGCATCGTCTCCGACAAGCTCGGACCCGGGGAGATAACGCACGAGCTCATCTCCCGCGCCGGGCATCTCCTCGGGCACGCGGGCGGCGTGACGCTGGCCAATGCCTACATGGCGCTCTCCGTGGCCCTGGAAGCCCTTGGCGTCGGAACCGGGGACTCGGTGATCCTGCCGGCGCTCGCTCCCGCGGTTTGGCTGCGCGTGCTCCTGGACAAGGGCATGGTGCCGCTGGTGGCCGACGTGGAGCCCGAAACCGCCAGCATCGACCCGGCGCAGGTGGCGGCGCTGGCGCAGAAAGGCGCGAAGGCCATTCTCGTGCCGCATACGCTGGGCATCGTCGCCGACATCGAGGCGCTGAGGACGCACGGCATTCCGATTCTGGAGGATGCGTCAGATTCCCTGGGGGGAAAGATCGGCGAGCATCCCTGCGGCGGGGCGGCGGACATCTGCCTGCTCTCTCTCAACCCGGAAGACATCGTGACCTGCGGCGGCGGCGCGCTCGTGCTCGGCCGGTCGCGGAACGCGGCCGGCGCGCTTCGGCGCATCCAGGAGGCGTCTCCCCTCTATTCCCCGCTCCCCGACATGAATGCGGCTCTGGGAATTTCACAGATTGCAGCGCTGGAAACATTCGTGCTCGCCCGCCGGGAAATCGCCGCCGTCTACGGCCAGTCTCTCCTGAAGGCGCGCCATCGCAGCCTCGTGCAGAAGGTGGAAGCGGAAAACGTGCTCTCCTCCTTCCCCGTCGCGCTCTCCGACGGAATGAAAGAAGTCCGGACCTACGCGCTCAAGAAGAACGTGGACACCGCTCCCGCTTTCGCGGATACGATCGCGGCACTCGAGGAGTCGCCGGGCGCGCATTGCGTCAACGCGCGGTCCCTCGTGCTGCGCTGCCTGCTTTTCCCGCTCTACCCGATGCTGGGCAAGCGCGACGTCGAGGCCGTCTGCAAGGTCCTCGCGACGCTTCCGTAGCCCTGCCGCGAGCTTGCGGCGTTGGAAGGCGAGGGCGAGCGAGTGCACAAATGCCGCCGAATACGGTGGCCGCGGATGCACGGGAGCGAGCCCATAGCCAGGGAGGGCGAGGGCGAGCGAGTGCAGGGAGGCACGGGAGCGAGCCCATAGCCAGGGAAGCGTAGCGCGGTACGCCGCGCGGAGGGTGGGAGCCGCGAATCTCCCTTGCCTTCCCGCGCCGCCGCAACTATAGTTAGCGCACATGTCAGGCAAGCAGCGCGTCATTCGCAAGGTACTGACAGTCATCAACTCCCGCAAGGATGATGTACAGAGCGTTGTTCGCTCCATCCAGGACCTCGCGCAGGCGCGCGGCATGGAATGGGTCGCCCTGGATTTTTCCAATCACACCGACACGGTGGACCTATCGAACGTGGACCTCGCCATTTCCCTGGGGGGGGACGGGACCCTGCTTTCCTGCGCCCGCATGCTCGCGGAGCGCGACGTGCCCATACTCGCGGTGAACATGGGCGATTTCGGGTTCATCACGGAGGTGCCCAAAAGCGAGCTGGAGGACGCCTGGAGTCGCTTCCTCGACGGGCGGCTCGGCGTGAGCAGGCGTCTCATGCTGTCGGTGGAGGTCCTGCGCGAAGGCCGGCAGGTGGCCTCGTTCGTCGGCTTGAATGAGGCGGTCATCGGGATCAAGGGCATCTCGCGCATGATACGGCTGAAGATTTTTCTCTCGGATACCTATATGGGGCGCTACCGCGCCGACGGTGTGATCATCGCCACGCCCACAGGTTCCACCGCCTACTCCATGGCGGCAGGCGGTCCCATCCTCCACCCCGAGATGGAGGCATTCATCCTCACGCCCATCTGCCCCTTCACCCTGTCCAATCGGCCCACGGTCGTGCCCGGCAACGGAGATGCTGCGCGTGGAGGTGGAAGAGCCGCAGAAGGTGGAAACGGTGCTCACCATCGACGGCCAGGAGAGCTTTCCCCTCCTGCCCCGTGACTGCGTCGCCATCAGGCGCGCGGCGCACAAGGCGCTGATCGTCCACACCGACAAACGCACATTCTACGAGGTGCTCCGGACCAAGCTCAACTGGTCGGGGGAACCGAATGCTTGAAGAGCTGCACGTCCACAACTTCGCCATCATCGAAAAGCTCACGGTGCGCTTCGCGGAGGGTCTGAACATCCTGAGCGGGGAGACGGGCGCGGGCAAGTCCATCCTTGTCGGCGCGCTCGGCCTGCTCCTGGGAGACAAGACGGACACCTCCATCATCCGCTCGGGCGCGGAAGAGACCACCGTCTCCGGCGTCGTCGCGGTCAACGGCAATGCGGAGGCCCTCCAGTGGCTCGCGGCCCGCGGCATTGACCCGGAGGAGGGAAGCGTGATCCTGCGGCGCATGCTGAAATCCAATGGCCGCGGGTCCATCTTCATCCAGTCCACGCCCGTGACGCGGACGGACCTGCACGACTTCTCCGCCCACCTCTTCGACATGCACGGCCAGCACGAGCATCAGTCGCTCCTCGACCTGGAAAATCATCGACGACTGGTCGACCGCTGGGCGGGGACGGAGGAGCTTGCAGAGAAGTTCCACGTCCTTTACGCGTCCCTTGCGTCACTGCGGGAAAGGCACTCCAAGCTCGTGAGCGACGAGCGGGAGAGGCTCCGGCGCACGGACCTCCTCACTTATGCCGTGGCGGAGATCAAGGCAATGAAGCTGAAGCCGGGGGAGGATGAGGAGCTGGAAAAGGAGCTTGCCATCCTCGTCCACCACGAAAAGCTGTTCACCCTCCTGGAGGACGTGCATGCACGGATCTCGGAAGGCGCCGGCGGCGTCCTGGCGGCGCTCCGCGCCGCACGGCACTCAATGGATGAGATAATGGGCATCGATCCGTCCCTGTCCCGTCCCGCGCACCAGCTGGAGGACGCATTCTACGAAATAGAGGATTTCGCGGAAAACATCCGGCAGTACAAGTCCAAGGCGGATTTCAGCCCCGGACGGCTGGACGATGTGCAGACGCGGCTGTCGTCGATACGGGCGCTGGAAAAGAAATACGGCGATACGATCGATGAGGTCCTGGCCTACTGCGCCGCCGGTGAGACGGAGCTTGCCGGCATGGAGAACTGGGAAGAGGAAAAGCAGAAGCTCGAAGCGGACATCGCCGGCACGGAAAAGGAGGTTGCGGCCCTTGCCCGGCAGCTTTCGGAAAAGCGCGTCGCGGGCGGCGCCGATCTTTCCACGAAAATAGAAGGAGAGCTGCGCGACCTGGGCATGCCGAAGGTGAGCTTCAAAGTGCTCATCGCGGATGCCACCCGGGCGGACGGGACGCCCGTCCTCACCCCCTATGGCAAGGACTCCATCGAATTCGTCATCTCGCCCAATCTCGGGGAGCCCTTCAAGAGGCTGCGGGCCATCGCCTCCGGCGGCGAGCTGTCGCGCGTCATGCTCGCCATCAAGGGCGTGCTCGCCGAATCAGACCGGGTGAGCACTCTCATCTTCGACGAGGTGGACGCCGGCATCGGCGGCGAGGTGGCCCTTTCCGTCGGCGAGCGCCTCGCGGCCCTCTCCCGGCACAAGCAAATCCTCTGCATTACGCATCTCGCCACCATCGCCGTTCGCGCCGATAATCATTTGAGGATCGAAAAGGTGGCGCAGGCCGGCCGCACCCTCACGAGGGTGGAGAAGGTCACGGGCGCTGCGCGGCAGGAAGAGATCGCGAGGATGCTTGCGGGGGACAGGAAGGGCGAGCTCTCCCTCCAGCACGCCGGCGAGCTGCTTGCGAAGTACGGTCCGGGAAGGGGCGACGGGTGATGAAAAAGCCTAGCGAGGAAGCCAGGCGCCGCTACGCGGAATACATCCAGGATTACAAGAACGGGATAGAATCGATACTCGCCAAGGAAAAGACCATGAAGGAGGTGGTCGCGCGCGGCGAGTCTGGCGCCAACTACCAGAAGCTGGGCCTTGCGGATGACAACCTCAATATCGTGGCCAGCTACCTGCTCATGAGCTCCCTGTCTCTCTCCTTTCTCGGCGTGAAGAATGAGACATTCCTCAATGAGGCGCGCAAGTGCATCTACAAGGCCATCTTCTACCTGGAAGAGGTCGTTTCGGCATACGTGGATGCGCCTTTTTCCGACTACGAGCCGGGCCTGGAGTCCATCGCGGCCTTCTCCGATGAAAGCCGCTATAACCTGGTCCGCAAGATCGGTTTCACCATCGATTCCCTGGAGGAGGGCTTCGGGGAGAACTCAAAGTGGAAATGGTCGTTCGTGGAGTTGGAGGGAAGATACGCCACCGTCGCCAAGAACCTCATCAACCTCAAGACGTTCATCGGCGGCATGGATCCCCGCGTGGAGGGTTATGCCTCCCGCATGGCGCACCTGAGCCTGTCCCGGGACCTGCTCCAGCAGGCGGCCGACCGCTATCGGGAAAAATACGAGCTTTCCACTCTGCGCATCGACGACATCAAGGCAGCGATCAATTTTCTTTCCGCCGTCCGACGGCTCCATATCGTGCTCGGGGAAACGGATCAGGCCGACGTCGTGAAGAAGAAGATGGACATCTGGCGCACGAAGATGGAAAATGACCTCAAGAAGGCGGAAGAAACCCCCCGCCGCTAGGGCGACGCGGTAGCCCGCGTCATTTGATGGGCGACGCGGTAGCCCGCGTCATTTGATGGGCGACGCGGTAGCCCGCGTCATTTGATGGGCGACGCGGTAGTCCGCGTCATTTGATGGGCGATGCGGTAACCCGCGTCATTTGATGGGCGACGCGGTAATCCGCGTCATTTGATGGGCGATGCGGTAACCCGCGTCATTTGATGGGCGACGCGGTAATCCGCGTCATTTGATGGGCGACGCGGTAGCCCGCGTTATTTAGTGCGTCCCGCCGCGATTCTCTACGTCATCCCGTCTTTCAGCGAATGCAGCGCGTCCATTGGAATGAGCGCGCCGATCGTCGTCTCGTGGGGCACGCCGTCCCGGCCGGCAAAGTAGACCGGCATGTCAGGGGGGCAGAACTCTGAAAGCACCTGCCGGCAGCCGCCGCACGGCGACACCGCCGTCTCCGCCTTCGGGCAGGAGACGGCGATCGCCGAGAAATCCCGCCTGCCCATCGACAGGGCCGTGAAGATCGCGCTCCGTTCCGCGCAGTTCGTGAGCCCAAAGGACCTGTTCTCGATGTTCGTCCCCGTCACGATGGCTCCATCGCCGCACAGGAGGGCGGCGCCGACGGGAAACTTGGAGTAGGGGGAGTAGGAATTCCGCGCCGCCTCCCGCGCGCGCGCCAGAAGCTCCTTCGAATCGGGCTCAGTCATTGACAAACCCCCTCGTGCACGAATACGATGTCGCCTGCCAAAGGAGCGGCGAGAGTGGCTTCTTCCGTGAAAAAGAGGCGACCGGCGGGCATCTTCTTCGCCGCCCTGCTCGTCATCATACTTTATTTTCTCCTTTTTCCCTATCCCGCAGGCCGGGAGCTGGTCGCCCGGCCCGTCTGGGCGGAGGCGCTTCCGGCCCCTGGATCCACGGCCGGCTCTGCACCGTCAACGCCCGTTGCTCCCTTCCAGCTCGGGGCCGTCTTCGGCTTCGTCTCCGGCGACGGCACCGTGAGCGACGTCGACGGCACCCCCTATCGCGTGGCGCTCTCCGAATCGGGATTCGTGAGCTTCTCCCGGCTGGACACGGACTGGATCCTCCGGGACGTGACCGGGGCGCGCGTCGCGAGCTTTTCCGGCAGCGGGTATCCTCTGCTCAGCCCGGACGGCAGCAGGTTCTTCAACGTGAAGACCGACCTGTCCGGCATCACGGAGATGGATCGCAGCGGCGGGATCGTCTGGAGCAGAGACTTCCCCGCCATGATGACGAGCGCGGCCATACGCGGAGACGTGGTGGTGGTCGGCCTGCTGGACGGCACGCTGCTCCTCCTGAACCGTCAGGGATCGCCCGTGTTCACGGACCCTCCGGGACCGGCGCGCATCCCGGTGATCTTCGGCACGGCGGTGGCGGACGATGCCTCGTTGATCGCGAGCATCGGCGGCATCGATCCGCAGTACGTCTCCGTGCTGCGCCGCAGCGGCGCGACCTACGAGCCGGTGGCGCGCCAGGCGGTAACCTCCGATTTCCGCCGCGAGGTGCGCATCGCCTTCTCGCCGGACGCGCATTACCTCGTCTTCGAGTCAAAGGACGGCGCGGAGATGATGGACCCCGCGGCGCGACGCGTGAGCACGGTCGGCCTGCGCGGAGCGCTTGCGGGCATTGCTTTCCCCGGTGCCGGCCGCTATGCCGCGGTCGCCGGTGACGACGGCGCGCAGGCCGACCTTGCAATCGTCTCGCCGTCCGGCGTTCCCGTCATGCACGAATCCTTTTCCGCGGCGAGGCTTTCCCTGGGGAGCGTGGACGGCCAGCTCCTCCTGGTCTGGGACGGCAGGCTGGCCCGGATCGACGTGGGGGCGCTCTGATGAAACGCGGACCGGGTCTCGCGCGGCGCGGTCGCCGCTTTGCGGTCGTCTGCATGCTCCTTGTGCTGCTGGCGGGGCCGGCAACGGCCCTGGATTGGCCCGTCGCAAACCTGATCATCACGGGCACGTTTGGAGAGGACCGCGGCGATCATTTCCACAACGGCATCGACATCGGCGGCGGCGACCAGGTGGTGCGACCGGTGCTGCCGGGCGAGCTCGTCTTCCGCTACGATGAGGCCGCCGACTACAGCTCCCTGCCCCGGGGCGTCGGCAGCTACGTCGTGCTCCGTCACGGTCAGGGCATCCTCACCGTCTACTGCCATCTCTCCAACGGCAGCCTCGGCCCGTTCCGGGCGAGCTATGGGGTGACGGACCAGATCGGCATCACCGGCGAAACGGGAGACGCGCAGGGGAAGCACCTGCACTTCACCGTCTATGACCAGGAGGCAGGCTCCGCCGTGAACCCGCTGTCCTTCCTGCCGCCGCGCATCGACCGTCAGCCGCCGGTCATCCGCCGTGTCCTTCTTGTCGTCGGCGACCAGAGCAACGTGCTGGAGCCCGGCATGGTGGTGAAGCCCGGACGCGCGGACGTCCTTGCCGAGGTCTACGACCTGCGGGAGGACGTGAGCTTCAGCTGGCCCCTGGCGCCCTACTCCATCGTCCTGTCGCTGGACGGCACCGATGTCTCTCATATCACCTTCGATTCCATCCAGGTGAAGGAGGGGCGGAGCGTGATCGGGGCGAGCATGCTCACCCGCGATGCGATCTATGACGGCGCGGGGCTCATGCACCTGGGGAGCATCGACATGCGCGCCGGGGATTCGCGCCTCAAGGTGACCGCGCGCGACTACGCGGGAAACGAGACGAGCAGGGAGATCCCTTTCACCGTGCAACAGTAGGAGGCAGGACATGCCCAAGACATATTCATCCGTTCCCGGGACCGAGCGGCAGGAGTCGGTGCCGTGCCCGCTGTGCGGGGAAAGCCGCACCACCCCCCATCTTGCCTGCGACGGCTTTGTGTTCGTCCGGTGCGCCGCCTGCCGTCTGGTCTACCAGAATCCGCGGCCTGTTTTCGACGACCTTCGCGGCCGCTACGCTGCGGACTACTTCGCCTATGAGCTGGCCAATGAGGCCAACTTCTTCGGCCTCATGCGCCTGGGGCTGCGCGACATCCGGTTTTCCCGGCGCGCAGAGTCGCTTCCGCAGCCGCGCACCTTCCTGGACATCGGCTGTGCCACCGGCATGCTGATCGAATCCATGAAAAACGAGGGATGGCAGGTGAGGGGAGTGGACATCTGCCGGGAATCCGCGGAGTACGGAAAGAGCCATCGCGGCGTCGATATATTCCCGGGAACGCTGGAAGAAGCGCATTTTCCCGACAACTCGTTCAGCGCCATCCATTTCTCGCACCTCATCGAGCACGTCCCCGATCCGCGCGGTTTTCTCGCCGAGGTCCGCCGCATCCTTTCACCCGGCGGAGTGGCCATCATCACCACGCCGAATGTGGACGGCTTCCAGGCCCGTCTCTTCAAGCAGGCGTGGAGATCCGCCATCGCGGACCACCTTGTCCTCTTTTCGAAGAAGACCCTCCGACGCCTGATCGCGGAATCGGGCTTCGCAATCCAGAAAAGCATAACATGGGGCGGGCTGGCGGTTGGAACGGCCCCCCCGATCGTGAAGAAGCCCATGGATTGGCTGGCCAAGAAATGGGGCTTTGGAGACGTTGTCCTCTATCTGGCGGCGAAACGTTAGCTCTATCTGACTATCTCGTGATCGAGATCAGCGTGTCGAACTTGATCATCTGAAACGTCTTGTAGAGAGAATCGCTGCATCCTTTGATCTGAAGGACCCGGTCCTGTTCGGCCAGTTTTTTCCGGAAAAGAAGTATTTTCCCCAGCGCCGAGGAGTTGATGGTCTCCGTCTGCGAGAGGTCGAGTGTGATGACCCTGCTCCCTGCCGCAACAAGCTCGTCCATGTCCCGGTGGAACTCAACGGTCCTGTCCCCGGAAAGTGAGCCGGTCACCACCAACATGATTTCATCCCGAGAGATGCTTTTCTGTTCGAACATGCCTATCCTCCGCGCGGCGTGGCGCTTTCCAGCTCGGGCCGGGTGACCAGTTCAAGATGGTGGACCACATCCTCGGTGTTTCTGCCTGCCTCGGTCGATATCTTCCAGACCCGGTACGCGATGATCCGCGCGCTCGCCAGGGGAAGGGGCAACGGATTGCCATTGAGATCGACGAGCTGGTTGACCCTGAGCGGGTGATCGATCTCCCGCGCATCCCCTTCGGGATATTCTATCGTGTACGTCCTTACCACCAGTCAGTATTGTAGTCTGTTTCGTGTCCGGGAGCAACGCTGCGCGCGATCAACCGTCCTCTGTCCGGTCGATGAGCGCGAAAGGCATGACCTTTCCTTCCGGCAGATCGGGAAGCTCCTCGATAAGCTGCACGGTCTGGAAAGGGATCATCAGGTGATCCGCCCGGGCGAATGTCCTGCGAACCTCGTCCTCCAGCGGATTGATCACGAGCTTCTGCTCGGTGGGGAAGACGAGATTCTTGATCGATACGAAATAGGGATGCGTAAGATCGAGGCTCCTTGCCATCAGCTCGATCTCTTTTTCTTTCCATTTGAAATGGACGCGGTAAATCGACACGGCTGCAGTCTCCGGCCCGAAGAATAGCCAGATCGCGCGGAAGTGTCAAATTATGACATTTACTATACAAAGGTGTGTTAGTTCCGATAATAAGATACGGCATTTCGTACTTTTTCTGCCCCCATCGTGATTGACAACATCACTTTCAGAGGTATTATGTGGCCCAGGAGGTGGGAAAAAGTGGGAGAGATTAGGGAAAAGTGGTGAAGTAGGCCATGATCACCGGAGAATTCCGCTGTTCGCTGGATGAAAAGGGGAGGCTGCTCATACCTGCCCGCATGAGGACGGAAGTGGCCGGCAACATGGTCGTCCTGACTCGTGGGGTTGAAAACTGCCTCTGGCTTTTCCCGCCCGAAGAGTGGAAATCCTTCTCCGAAAAGCTCATCGGCTCGACCTCGCTGTTCCAGGAGGAATCGAGGCTCATCCAGCGCCGCATGATCGCCCCCGCACAGGAAAACGAGATCGACAAGGCGGGGAGGATCGTCGTCCCGCAGACGCTGCGGGAATACGCAGACCTGAAAAAGGACTGCATCATCCTTGGACTGCAGAAATACATGGAGATATGGTCCGAAGCCTCCTATGAAGCCTACCTCGATGCGAACGAGGCGAAGTTCAAGGAAGCGGCGGAAAAGCTCGGCGGGAGGATCACCCTGTGATCGTCCACCAGTCCGTGATGCCGCAAGAGGTGCTCGCCAATCTCGTGCCGCCGCAAACAGGGGGGCTTCTGATCGACGCCACGGTGGGTGAGGGCGGCCATGCCGAGGCCTTCCTCCAGCGTTACCCGACGCTGACGCTGATCGGCCTCGATGCCGACGCTGCAATCCTGGACGTCGCACGTGAAAGGCTTTCCGCGTATGCCGACCGCACGCGTCTGGTCAACGCGTGGTACGGCGCATTCCTTGCCGCCTATGACGTGCCGCCCGGCGTGGACCTGATCCTCATGGATCTGGGCATTTCCCGCTACCACTATGAAGCAAGCGGCCGCGGCTTTTCCTTCGATCGGGACGAAACGCTCGACATGAGGCTCGGGGCCGATCTACCCGTCACGGCCGCCGACCTCGTGAATGATTCCGCCCCCGCGGAGCTCGCCGACATCCTCTTCCGCTACGGGGAGGAGGGAAACGCGCACGCGATCGTCTCGCGCATCGTGCGGGAGCGGCGGAAGGCGCCCATCACGAGCGCGTCCCGTCTTGCGGCCATCGTGGCCGGCGCCGTGCCGGCGCAGTTCCGCCACCGCCGCACCCATCCCGCGACGCGCACGTTCCAGGCCCTCCGCATCGCCGTGAACAGGGAGCTGGAGCAGCTGGAAACCGGGCTCGCCGAGGCGGTGCGCATCCTCGCACCGGCCGGCAGGATCGGCGTCATCACCTTCCATTCCCTCGAGGACCGCATCGTAAAGCGCTTCTTCCGCGAAAAGAGCCGGGCATGTACCTGTCCGCCGGAATGGCCGATCTGTCAATGTGGGGGCAAAGCGGCACTCCGGCTCGTGACGGGCAAACCTCTCACCGCCGCGGAAGGGGAGGTTTCCCGCAATCCGGCCAGCCGCAGCGCGAAGCTGCGGGTGGCGGAGAAGCCGCGCGTCGTGCCCACCCCTGCGGCGGAGGAGGAAGCATGAAGAAAAGGATCCTGACGGCCGTGCTCTGCCTGGCCGTGCCCGGGCTTTTCTTCCTCAATGCGTGGGAAGGCTATCGTTACAACGCCCTTGCCGACCAGATCGGGGGGTTGGAAAAGCAGCAGAAGGACCTCCTGGAGGCGAATCGCGACACGATAGGCCAGATCGCCTACGAGGGGTCGCCGGATCGCATCGCGGAGAAGGCCGCCGCTCTCGGCCTGGCTAAGCCCGACACCGCCGCGGTCACACGGCTTCAGGTGGAGCCCGCGCAGGCGGAGGGATCGACACCGTGATGGCGACAGCCGCGGCCCGCGCACGATTCAGCTTTGCGACGCTCCTGGCTGCCACGCGCGGGCGCATCATCGCGCGCCCGGCCGGCTCCGTCGGTGTGACCTCGGTCACGAGCGATTCGCGCGCGGCTGCCGAGGGCAGCCTCTTCGTGGCCCTGACCGGCGAGCGTACCGACGGTCACCGCTACCTCGGCCAGGCGGCGGCCGCGGGCGCCACGGCGCTCCTGGTGTCCGACGCGCAGGCCGCCGCCCGCGCCGACGAGCTTGAGGCCATCGCGGCACGGCACGGCACCGGCATCATCGCCGTCGCCGACCCCCTCACGGGCCTGCAGGATCTTGCCCGCGCGCACATGCGGAGCATGCCGTCCGTCACGCGCATCGCGGTGACCGGCTCCAACGGCAAGACGACGACGAAAGAAATCATCGGCGCGATACTCGGGAGGGTGGCGCCGACGGCGATGAACGAGGGGAACCTGAACTCCGAGGTCGGTCTTCCCCTGGCCTGCTGCGCGGTGGCCGCCGATCACCGCTACGCGGTACTGGAAATGGGCATGAATCACGCGGGAGAGATGGACGTGCTGGTCGACATCGTGCGTCCCGACCTCGCCCTGATCACGAATATCGGGACCGCGCACATCGGGCTCCTGGGATCGCAGGACGCGATTGCGGCGGAAAAGAAAAAGGTCTTTGCGCGTTTCGACGGTCGACAGACCGGATTCCTCCCGGAGGGGGAGCGCTATCACGCGTTCCTGTCCGCGGGCGTCCGGGGTCGCATCGTCTCCTTTGGGCCGAAGAGCACCCCGGGATACGGGGGGAGCGAGAGCATGGGGCTGGGTGGAACGATCATCCACTGGGAGGGGTCCCTGGTCCGTTTCCCGCTCTTCGGTCCTCATAACCTCGCCAACGCGCTGGGAGCGATCTCAGTGGCGCGCGAGCTGGGCGTCCCGAACGCGGAGGTACGCGACGGTCTGGAATCCGTCACGCCGCTGTTCGGGCGGTCCCAGGTCATCGAAGGCCCCGTGACGGTGATCGCCGACTGCTACAACGCGAATCCGGACTCCATGGACCGGTCGCTCGACTTCCTGGAGAGCCTGCCGTGGGCCGGCCGGAAGATCGCCGTCCTGGGCAGCATGCGCGAGCTGGGTGAACGGACCGATGCCGCGCACGAAGCGCTGGGACGACGCCTCCGCGCGTCGCCGCTCGATGCGATCCTGCTCCTGGGTCCCGAGATGGAGCGGGCGTTGCAGGCATCCGAGGGAGCCACGGCGCACTGCCGGTGGTTCGCCTCCATCGACCCGCTGGCCTCCTATCTCACGCCGTTTATCCGGGAAGGAGACCTCGTGCTCCTGAAGGGTTCGCGCAGCCTCGAAATGGAAGGCCTGCTGCCGCTTTTCTCGACAGGGGAAGGCGGCGCGCGATGCTGAAGTTCCTCTTCGCCCTTCGCCCCCACCTTTCCTTTCTCAACATCTTCCAGTACATCACGTTCCGCGCGGCCTACGCGGCGATCACCGCTCTCCTCATCTCCTTCCTCTTCGGCCCGGTGGTCATCGCGAAGCTGCGGGCGATGAAGACGGGCTGGACGGTGCGGGAGGATACGCCGAGCAGCCACCAGGCGAAGGCCGGCACGCCGACCATGGGCGGCGTCCTGATCATCATCTCCGTCGGCATCTCGCTTCTCCTCTGGGAGGATCCGTCGAGCATCTACACGTGGCTGCTTCTTTTCGCCACGCTGGGCTTCGGGGCCATCGGCTTTGCCGACGACTACCTGAAGATGTCTCCCCGCAAACGCGGCATCAGCGCCGGGGTGAAGTTCGGCGGCCAGATCGTCGTCTCCGCCATCATCGTCGTGATCCTCTTCATCCAGCGCACCGACACGACGACCCAGCTCTACCTGCCCTTCCTGAAGCACCCGATCGTCGACCTGTCGTGGTTCTACATCCCCTTTGCCATCATCCTGATGGTCGGGTACTCCAACGCCGTGAATCTCACCGACGGCCTGGACGGTCTTGCCATCGGCCTGGTCATCATGGTGGGGCTCGCCCTCACGGTGCTCGCCTACCTCACCGGGCGCGTCGACTATGCCGACTACCTGGCGATCCCCTTCGTGAAGGGGGGCAGCGAGATCGCCGTTTTCTGTCTGTCCGTGGTCGGCGCGTCGGTGGGCTTCCTCTGGTTCAACGCGCACCCCGCGGACGTCTGGATGGGCGACACCGGCAGCCTCTCACTGGGCGGCGTGCTCGGCGTCGTGGCACTCATCCTCAAGAAGGAGGTCCTCATCCTGATCCTCGGCGGCGTCTTCGTCCTGGAGACCCTGTCCGTGACGATCCAGGTGATCTCCTTCAAGCTCACGGGCAAGCGCGTCTTCAAGATGGCGCCGCTCCACCACCACTTCGAGCTCAGCGGCTGGCCGGAGAGCAAGGTGGTGACGAGGTTGTGGATACTTGGCGGCCTGTTCGCGATCCTGGGTCTGTCGACCCTGAAGATCCAGTAGCGGAGAATGCCACCAGGAGTGGCCGGGGGAGACATGGAGCGAGTCGAAAAACAGCGCGGCGACATGATCCTGGTGATGCTCCTCATCGTCATCCTCGGTGTCGGGCTCGCGCTGCTTTTCTCCAGCTCATCGTCATTCTCCGACCGGGTCCGCGGGGACCCGCTGTACATCCTGAAAAGGCAGCTCCTCTGGGCGGCGCTCGGCGGGGTGGCCGCATTCGTGATCTCCCTCACGCCGCTTCCCTCCATCCGTCGATGGATCCCCCTGATCCTGTTCGGCACGCTCGCCGGTCTGCTCCTGCCTTTCCTGCCCGGTGTCGGCACGAGCATCCTGGGCTCGCGGCGGTGGATCAGCATGTTCGGCCAGTCCTTCCAGCCTTCCGAGCTCGTCAAGGTGAGCCTCATCCTCTATCTGGCATCCTATTTCGCGCGCCGGGAGACGGACCAGAGATCGACGATGAACACCCTGATCCCGCCCTTCATTGTGACATGCGTCTTTGCCGGGATCATCCTTCTGCAGAACGACTATTCCACGGCGGCCTTTGTCCTGGTCATTGGATTCGCGATGCTCTTCATCGCGCGCGTGCCGGCCCTTCACCTTCTCCTCCTCACGGTCTTCACCGTGCCGCTGGGCTTCCTCCTGATCTTCACCCGCGAGCACCGCGTGCAGCGGCTCCTTGCATTCTTCGACCTCTCGTCCCACAGCGCCGACGCCGGCTACCAGCTCGTCACCGCGAAGGCCGCGCTGGTGAGCGGCGGTCTCTGGGGCCGCGGCCTGGGCCGCAGCGCCGCGAAGCTCGGGCCGCTGCCGATGTCGTATTCGGACTTCATCTATACGATCATCGGGGAAGAGACGGGCCTCGTCGGCGCGCTGTTCGTCGTCGTGCTCTTCGGCCTCCTTGCCTGGCGGGGATTCCGCATCACGCTGCGCGCCGACGACCGCTTCTCCTCCTACACGGCCTTCGGCATCACCGCCGCCATCAGCCTCCAGGCGCTGCTGAACATGGCGGTGGCCGTCGGGCTGGTCCCGACGACGGGCGTCACGCTTCCCTTCTTCTCCGCCGGCGGCTCGTCGCTCTTCGTCACGCTCGTGATGTGCGGTCTCCTCGTGAATCTTTCGCGGAGGGTTTCCGATGTCTAATGCCGCAACGCTGCGCGACGGCGCCCCGGGAAACGACGCGCCTCAGGCGGTACGGTGGGCGCGGCCGGTGCTCGTCGCCCTCATCGCGCTCTGCGCCCTCGTGCTCCTGGCGCGTTTCGTCGGCGAGCCGGCCATGCGCATCCGTCACATCGTCGTGCACAGCGACGTGCAGCTGGCCGACGACCAGGTGCTCGCGCCTTTCGGGCATTCAGGGCGGCGAGCATTACTACAGCGTTTCCTCCACGGCCGTGCAGAAGAGGCTTGAATCGAGCCCGCTCGTGCGCGGCGCTTCCGTGGAGAAGGTCTTCCCGGACACGATCCGCATGACCGTGTGGGGCCGGCAGCCCGCCGCCGTGATTCTTGCCTCCGCGTCGGGCCGCAGCCTGCCCGGTGCTCGTCGACGATGAGGGGATCATCTTCAAGGTCGGCGCGACGAGCTCGGATCTGGACCTGCCCGTGGTCTCGGGTCTCACGGGGGGAAGCATGGCGCTCGGGGCGCAGCTTCCGGCCCCGTACCGCAAGCTGTTCGGGGACCTGCGCGCGGTGCGGGACAGGTCGCCGTCCCTCTACGGGCTCATCTCCGAGGTGCGCGTGGTGAGCCCCGGCTCCGACCCGGCCCAGGGCTTCGACCTGCTCGTGTACCTCACGACCTCGACGGTGCCCGTGCGCACGCGCGGGAGCATCGACGAGAGCCTGCTGAAATACGCGCTCATGGTGCTGGACCTCTTGTCGCAGCAGGGCATCGTGGGCGATATTCAGGAGCTCGATTTTCGCGGTGGCGACGTCGTGTACAAGATGCGCAGCGGGGCGACGCCGTGACGGCGCGGGGTACCGACGCCCGGGGAAATGCGCGGGGTACCGACGCCGGGAAATGCGGAGTACCGACGCCGGGAAATGCGCGGGGTACCGACGCCGTGAGGGAGGGATAACGCCGTGGCGGCAGCCGAGGAATTGATCGTCGGGTTGGACATCGGCACGACAAAGGTCTGCGCCATCATCGGCGAGTACAACGAGACCGGGCAGCTGGAGATCATCGGCGTCGGCACGACGCCGTCGCGCGGTCTGCGCCGCGGCGTGGTGATCAACATCGAGTCGACGGTGAAGTCGATCCAGAACGCCATCGAATCGGCGGAGCTCATGTCGGGCCGCGAGGTGCACGGCGTCTACACGGGTGTCGCCGGCGGCCACATCGAGGGGATCAACTCCCGCGGCGTCGTGGCGGTCACGGGCAAGGACCGCGAGATCACGAAGGAGGACGTGGACCGGGTCATCGACGCGGCCAAGGCCATCGTCATCCCCATGGATCGCGAGGTCCTCCACGTCATCCCGCAGGAGTTCATCGTCGACCAGCAGGGCGGTATCAAGAACCCCGTGGGCATGGTGGGCGTGCGCCTGGAGGCGGAGGCCCACATCATCACGGGCGCCGTCACCTCGGCGCAGAACATCGTGAAGTGCGTGAACCGCGCCGGTTTCAAGGTGAACGACATCGTGCTGGAGCCTCTTGCATCGTCGAAGGCCGTCCTGTCCGCCGACGAGCGCGAGCTGGGCGTCCTCCTCATCGACCTCGGCGGCGGCACGACCGACGTCCTTGTCCACCTCGAGGGAGCCCCGTACCACACGGAGGTCCTGTCCATCGGCGGGGAGCAGGTGACGAGCGATCTCTCCATCATGCTGAAGACGCCGCTGGAAGTGGCGGAGAAGATCAAGAAGGAAAAGGGCTGCTGCTACGTGCCCTCCGTCCTGGAAGACGACCAGGTCGCCATTCCCGGCGTCGGGGGGAGGCCGCCGCGGAAGATCGCCCGGCGCGACATGGCGGAGATCATCCAGCCGCGCATGGCGGAGATACTCGGCATGGTGAAGGAGCAGATCGAGAAGAAGGGATACCTCCACCTCCTGGGCGGCGGCGTCGTCCTCACGGGCGGCGGGGCGCTCCTGGCGGGGGCGAGCGAGCTTGCATCGGAGATATTCGGCCTTCCCGCGCGCATCGGCTATCCCATGAAGCTGGGCGGGCTCGTGGAGGAGTACCACGACCCGATGTACTCAACCGGCGTCGGCCTGGTGATGTTCGGCGCCACCCTGGAGGGGACGGAGGGTTTCGACACGAGCTCCAGCGAGAGCACCTTCACGAGTGTCTGGGAGAGAATGAGGACCTGGTTTAAAGACTTTTTTTAAAACGAATCGGCTCCGGGGGCTCTGGCGGAAGCCGTGCTCCTGAATTCATGCAGGGGAGGGGTCATGAACATCGAGCTTTTCGAGAGCAGCGGCACGAGCCCGACGGTCATCAAGGTCGTCGGCGTCGGCGGAGGCGGCAGCAACGCCGTCAACCGCATGATCGCCATGGGGCTGAAGAACGTGTCCTTTGTCGCGATCAACACCGACCAGCAGGCTTTGCACAGCTCCAACGCGGAGACGCGCTTCGCCATCGGCACGAAGCTGACCGGCGGGCTTGGCGCGGGCGGCATCCCCGAGATCGGGGAGAAGGCGGCGCTGGAAGACCAGGACAGCGTGCAGAACCTCCTGAAGGGCGCCGACATGGTCTTCATCACCGCGGGCATGGGCGGCGGCACGGGAACCGGCGCGGCGCCCGTCGTGGCCCACGTCGCGCGCCAGATGGGCGCCCTCACCGTGGCGGTGGTGACGAAGCCATTCGACTTCGAAGGCAAGCGCAAGATGCAGCTCGCCGAGGAAGGCATCGAGAAGCTGCGCGAGGAAGTGGACACGCTCATCACGATCCCCAACCAACATCTCCTGAAGATCGCGGAGAAGCGCACCCCCATCCGCGAGGCATTCTTCATGGCCGATGAAGTGCTGCGGCAGGGCGTGCAGGGAATCTCGGACCTCATCACTGAGCCCGGCGAGATCAACATCGATTTTGCCGACGTGCGCACGATCATGAAGGGCAAGGGCGACGCCCTCATGGGCATCGGCATCGGGTCGGGGGAGAACCGCGCCACCGACGCAGCGACGAACGCTATCAACAACCCGCTGCTGGAGGACGCGCACGTGGAGGGCGCCAAGGGCATCCTCGTGAACGTCACGGGCGGCTTCGATTTCTGCCTCTCCGAATACGAAGAGGTGCTGAAGATCATCACGGCGAACGCGGACAGCGACGCGCTCATCATTGCCGGCACGTCCATCGTCGAGGCGCTGAACGACCGGTTGCGCGTCACCGTGATCGCCACCGGCTTCAACGCGGCGAAGCCGCGCGCCGCCATGCCCGAGCCCGAGCGCGCGGACGCGGCGGAGATCATCCCCTACGAGGAGTGGTCCACCATGGGCAAGACGGGAAGCCGCAAGAACGCGGAAGACTTCCTCCTGGGCCGCAACTCCCGCGAGGCCGATCTGAGCGTACCCACGGTGCTCCGGGAAAAGCGCATCGTGGGCCAGAAGGACTGACGGACGCCCCTCATGGACGCGCGCACCACGGATCCCTTCGCCCGCCCGACCCTGCCACCGGCCGACGGAGGATCTCGTGAACCTGTTCAGCGGCTACCTCGCCGCGGAAAGGCGCCTTTCGCCTTCCACTGTCTCCACCTATGCAGCGGAGGCGCGCGCATTCCTGCTGTACATGGAGACGAAAGCCGGGCACGTGGCCGCCGCCACTGCGACGGACGTGAGCGACTACCTTGCGGGCAGGCAGGTCACGAACATCGATCCGCACACGCTGGCGAAGTGCGCCTCGGCCCTGCGTGCCTTCTACCGCTTTCTCGTCCTTGAAGGAAAGGTGACCGTCAACCCTGCCCGGCTGGTCGAGTCGCCGCGGGGGACCTTCAAGATTCCCCGCTATCTGGAGATCGAAAAGATCGACGCGCTGCTGGACGCGTGCGACCCTTCGCAGCCGCTGGGTCTGCGGGACAGGGCCCTCTTCGAGCTGATCTACTCCTGCGGCCTGCGCGTGAGCGAGGCAGTCGGGCTCACGCTGGACCGCGTCTCGCTCCCGGAAAGCGCGCTGCGCGTCATGGGCAAAGGCTCGCGCGAGCGGATGGTCCCCATGGGCGAGCGGGCGCGCAAGGCGCTGAGGCTTTACCTGCGGGAGGTGAGGCCGGAGCTGGCGGGGCGAAGGCCCATCGACGTCCTGTTTCTCGGCCGGAGCGGCAACGGGCTTTCGCGAAAAACCGTGTGGAAGATATTCAAGCGCCTGGCCCTGGCCGCCGGTCTCGAAGGAAAAGTGCATACGCTTCGTCACTCCTTCGCCACGCACCTCCTCCAGGGCGGCGCGGACCTTCGCTCGGTCCAGGAGCTCCTGGGCCACGCGGACATCAGCACGACGCAGATCTACACGCACGTGAGCCAGGACGTCCTGAAGCGGACGCACGAGGAGTTTCATCCGAGGGGCGGAGGCCCCGAGGGCGGCAGCCGTTTCGACAGAAACGGCGGGAGCGCGGAACGAGGCGGCTCCGCGGAGCAGCGCGAAGGCCAGGACGGTGACGCGACATGAAAGCCGCGCACGCAATACTCCCGTTTGTTAAGGGCATGGACGAAATCGAGCGGCTCTGTCTCCTGGGGCTTTCCCATGTCGAGTTCCTGCGGCCCCGTGAGAAGCTCACCCTGATCGCGCTCATGCGGGGCGCGGCCCCGATTTTCGATCTCGCGCTGCCCGACATCGCCCGGTTGGTCGGGAGAAAGCTGTCAACGGGGCTCTGGCAGCCCGGGAAGATCCTCGACGCGGCGCGGCACATGCAAAATGACTTGACCGAATGCGGCGCGCAAAGCATCTTTTACTGGGATACGAGGTACCCGGCCCCGCTTCGGGAGATCTACGACCCGCCGTTGACGCTTTTCCTTCGTGGAACGCTTCCTGACAACGGAGATTCTCTCGCAGGGATCGTTGGAACGCGATTGCCCACGGGTGCCGCCCGGACGGCGGCATACCGACTGGCATTCGATCTCGGCCGGGAAGGAATCTGCGTCGTCTCGGGGCTCGCGCGCGGCATCGACCGCGAGGCGCATGAGGGTTGCGTGGAGGCGGGAGGAAGGTCCGTGGCGGTGCTGGGCAATGGCATCGACCAGATCTACCCCGTGAGCAGCAGGCCGACCGCGCGGGCTCTGCTGGACCGCGGTGGGGCGATCCTGAGCGAATATCCGCCCGGCGTGCCGCCCTTGCAGTATCATTTCCCTGCACGCAACAGGATCCTGAGCGGCCTGTGCAGGGCCGTGGTGATCGTGCAGGCGCCGGAGCGCTCGGGTGCCCTCATCACGGCGGAATACGCGCTGGACCAGGGCCGGGACCTGTGGGTGCACGCCGCCGGAATCCCGGGAAGCGCGGGGGCCGGGACGCGCCGCCTCGCGGACGCGGGAGCGCCGGTGGTGAGCGGTGCCGCGGACATATTGCGAGACTGGGGAATGAGCGCCACGGCATTCCCCATCGAAGCCGCGTGCGGGTCCGCGGCAGGATATTTGTCGCGGACGCTGAAGGAAGAGCTGGATGGCAACTGCGCCGTTCACGGCGGGGAAACATACTGGAGAACATGATGTCCAAAGAAAAGACGCCGCAAAAGCGCAGCGATGAAAAAACCGCTCTCACCACCGCTGCTCCGGACGCCGTGAAGGCTGCCACGGCCGGGACGCCGGCCCGACGCCCGGCGGGCAAGACGGGAAACAGGCGCCCCACGGCGGGCAAGAAGCAGATACTTCTCATCGTGGAGTCGCCGGCAAAGGGCAAGACGATAGAGAAATATCTCGGCAAGGGCTACACGGTGGCCGCCTCCATGGGGCACCTCATCGACCTGCCGAAATCGAGGCTCGCCATCGACGTCGCGGACACATTCGAGCCGGAATACATCACCGTGCGGGGCAAGGCGAAGATCCTGCGGGAGCTGAAGCAGAAGGCGCGGAAGGCAGATGTCATCCTGCTCGCATCGGATAATGACCGTGAGGGAGAGGCAATCTCCTTCCACCTCCGCAACGCCCTGCAGGTGGGAAAGACACCGCCGCAGATCCAGCGCATTACGTTCAACGAAATAACGCCCAAGGCGATACGCGACGCGGTGGCGCACCCGGGTGTGATCGACATGTCGAAGGTCAACGCACAGAAGGCCCGGCGCGTGCTGGACCGCATCGTCGGATACTACCTCTCGCCGCTGCTCTGGAAAAAGGTGAAGAACGGGCTGTCGGCGGGACGCGTGCAGTCCGTGGCGCTGCGCATGATCTGCGAGCGGGAAGCGGAGATCGAGGCGTTCCTGCCGGAGGAATACTGGAGCATCGAGGCGGAGCTGCGCAAGGGCAAGAGCCACTTTATGGCGCAGCTCATCGCCATCGGCGGGGAGAAGCCGGCCCTCACGACGGGGGAGGCGGCGCACGCGTGCGTCGCGGAGCTCGCACAGAGCCCGTTCGTCGTCGCGGAGGCGAGGTCCACGGAGAAGATCTCGCGGCCACGGCCTCCCTTTACCACCTCCACGATGCAGCAGACGGCGGCGAACAGGTTCGGATTCACCGCCAGAAAGACGATGCAGATCGCCCAGGGCCTCTACGAAGGGGTCAATATCGGCTCCGAGCGGCTCGGCCTCATCACATACATGCGCACCGACTCGACCCGCACCGCGGAAAGCGCACTGGTGGAGGTCCGCGAGTTCATCGCCACAGAGTTCCCCGGCGAGCTTCCCGCGACGGCGAACGTCTATGCAGCGGGAAAGGGCGCCCAGGACGCGCACGAGGCCATACGACCCACGTATGTCACCCGCACGCCGGAGGAACTGAAGAAGCACCTCACCTCGGAAGAGTTCCGCCTCTATTCCATCATCTGGGAGCGCTTCGTCTCTTCCCAGATGAATCCCTCCCGCGCGAGCACGACGACCGTCGATTTCAGCGCGGGCCGCTGCACCTTCCGCGCGTCGAGCACGCGCATGGTGGAGAAGGGCTTCCAGAAGGCCCTGTCCCTCCTGGCCTCCAAGGAGCAGACCAAGGCCCTGCCCGTGCTGGAGATCGGGGAAGAGGTGGAGCGCATCGGGATCACCCCCGCGCAGCACTTCACCATGGGGCCGCCCCGGTTCACGGATGCCACCATCGTGAAGACACTGGAGGAGAAAGGCATCGGCCGCCCCTCCACGTACGCGCCCATCATCTCGGTTCTCCTGGACCGCTACTACGTCGTGCGCAAGGCGCGCCAGCTCATCCCCACCGTGCTGGGGAAGATCATCAACGACATGCTGAGCAAGTCCTTCCCCGAGCTCCTGGACCCCAACTTCACGGCGGCAATGGAGAAGCGTCTGGACGCGGTGGAAGAGGGAAGCTCGGACTGGCAGTCGATGATCCGCGATTTCTTCGGTCCCTTCCAGGAGAAGGTGACATCGGTCCAGGAGACGCTCGAATCGGTCAAGGGCGTCATGGACGAAAAGACCGACGTGGTCTGCGACGTCTGCGGACGGCCCATGGTGAAGAAGCTCGGCCGGTTCGGTTTCTTCCTGGCCTGCACGGGCTTTCCGGAGTGCAAGAACACGAAGCCCGTGCCGCTTGCGGTCTGCCCGCGCCCCGGCTGCGGCGGCAAGATCGTCGCGCGCAAGCGCAAGAAGGGCCGGGGCCGCGAGTTCTACGGCTGCACGAATTACCCGACGTGCGATTTCGTCACGTACTTCAAGCCCACGGATTCCGCCTGCCCGAAGTGCGGCTGGTTCCTCGTTGAGAAGGAAGACAAGCAGAGAGGCATGTACAAGGCGTGCATCAATCCCGAATGCGACTATCTCCACACAAAGGAGATGGCGGCGGCCGATGCGGCGCTTCTCGCCGCCGACGCCGCGGCCGATCCCGACGCTGCCCCGGCCCGGGAGCCGGGCACGGAGGACGACCAGAGTGCGTGACGACTACCTGGTCTATCTCAGCGGCATCCGCAAGCTGTCTCCCCACACGCTGGAGTCCTACGGGAAGGACCTCGAGAAATACGAATCGTACCTTGGCTCCCGGGGCGTGCTTCCCGAGAATGCCGGCGTGGCCGATGCGCGCGGTTTCGTGGCCTGGCTCACGCACGAGGGGCTGTCCCCGCGATCCGTCAACCGCATGATCTCGGGCGTGCGCGGCTGGTATCGTTTCATGGAGAGGCGCAGCCTCATCGCCTCCAATCCCTTTGCCGAGATCCACAGCCTGCGCACGGAGAAGCGGCTGCCGTCATTCCTCTTCGAGGAGGAGATGGCCCGGCTCGTGGAGATGCCCATTCGCGAGCCCTGCGCGGACGGGGATGCCTTCTGGAAGCTGCGGGATCGCGCGGTGCTCGAGACGCTCTATTCCACCGGGTGCCGCATCTCCGAGCTCGTCTCGCTCGATCTGCACGACGTCGATCTGAAGAACCACTCGGCGCGCGTCATGGGCAAGGGATCGAAGGAGCGCAATGTCTTCCTTGGTGCCGCAGCCGTGGAATCCCTGCGCGCATACATGACGCTCCGTCCTTTCCACGTCCGGGCCGCCTCGGGGGTCGACGGCGCGTCGGGACCGACGCCCGCGGTCTTCATCAATCAGCGGGGCGGGCGGGTCACGGACCGCGGCGTGCGCTTCATTCTCGGGGAGTACCTCGCGCGGGCGAATCTCGGCAAGCGGGTGACCCCTCACACATTCCGTCACTCATTCGCGACGCACCTGCTCGATCGGGGCGCCGACATCAGGGCCGTGCAGGAGCTGCTCGGCCATGCGAGCCTTTCCACCACGCAGGTCTACACCCACGTGGGCATGGAGAAGCTGAAAAAGGTCTACAGGAGGGCGCATCCCCATGCAAGCTGAAGAGATCAGGAGCACCACGGTGATCGCGGTGCGCCGCGACGGTGCGGTGGCGATGGCCGGCGACGGCCAGGTGACGATGGGCGCCACGGTAATGAAGTCCAACGCGCGCAAGATCAGGAAGATATTCGACGGCAAGGTGCTCGTCGGATTCGCCGGCGCCACGGCGGATGCCTTCACCCTTTTCGAGCGCTTCGAGGGAAAGGTGAAGGAATACGGCGGCGACATCACGCGCGCGGCCGTCGAGCTTGCCAAGGACTGGCGGACGGACCGGATCCTCCGGCGCCTGGAGGCGCTCCTGCTCGTTGCCGATCGCAAGGCCACGTTCCTCATCTCGGGGACCGGCGACGTGATCGAGCCCGACGAGGGCGTGATTGCCATCGGCTCCGGGGGGAGCTTCGCCTATGCCGCGGCGCGCGCCTACCTGGATGCCTCCGCGCTGGGGGCGCACGACATCGCGGAAAGGTCGCTGCGCATCGCGTCGGGCATCTGCATCTATACGAACAGCGAAATCATCGTGGAGGACTTGACATGAGCGGTCCGGCAGTGCCCGCGAAGGGCGCCGATCTCACGCCGCGCCAGATCGTTGCGGCGCTCGATACGTACATCATCGGCCAGGACAAGGCGAAGAAGGCCGTCGCAATCGCTTTGCGCAACCGCACCCGACGGCAGATGCTGCCGGAGGAGCTCCGCGACGAGATCACCCCGAAGAATATCATCATGATCGGCCCCACGGGCGTCGGCAAGACGGAGATCGCGCGGCGCCTGTCGAAGCTCTGCGGCGCGCCCTTCCTGAAGGTGGAAGCAACCAAGTACACCGAGGTGGGCTACGTCGGTCGCGACGTTGAGTCGATGATACGTGACCTCGTGTCCGTGGCGGTCGCCATGGTGAAGGCGGAGCTTTCGGAGGAGGTGCGGGTGGAGGCGGAGCGACGCGCGGAGGAGGCGCTGCTCGACCTGCTGCTCCCCGGCGTGCGAAAGAGCCCCCGCAAGCCCGGGCCGGATGACGCCGTGGAGGTGGAAGCCGTGGAGACGCAGCCGGCGGTCCCGGCCGCCGAGGGCGCAAGCGACCAGATCTCGAAGAGCACGCGCGAAAAGATGCGCGACATGCTGAATCGCGGCCTGCTCGACGAGCGGCTGGTGGAGGTGAATGTCACCAAGGCCGCAACGCCCGTGATGGAGATCTTCTCGGGAACCTCCATGGAGGACATGGAGCTCAATTTCGGGAATCTTGGAAACATCTTCGGGGGAAAGAAGAAGCGCAAGAAGGTGACCGTGAAGCAGGCGCGGGAGATTCAGCTCGCGGAGGAGATGGACAAGCTGGTCGATATGGACCGGGTGTCCGAGCTCGCCCGGCAGCGCGTGGAGCAGATGGGCATCATCTTCATCGACGAGATCGACAAGATCGCCTCTCGGGGGGGCGAGAAGATGGGCATCGACGTCTCGCGGGAAGGCGTTCAGCGCGACATCCTGCCGATCGTCGAAGGCTCCAAGGTGACCACGAAGCACGGCGTCGTCGACACGCGGCACATCCTCTTCATCGCCGCGGGCGCTTTCCACATGACGAAGCCGTCCGACCTGATCCCCGAGCTGCAAGGCCGGTTCCCGCTGCGGGTGGAGCTCTCCGCGCTCACGAAGGAGGACTTCGTCAAGATCCTCACGCAGCCGAAGAACGCGCTCATCACCCAGTACACGGAGCTCATGAAGACCGAAGGCGTGACACTGGAGTTCACGCCGGAAGCCATCGACCGGTTGGCGGAGCTTGCCACGGAGGTCAATTCGCGGTCGGAGAATATCGGCGCCCGGCGGCTGCATACCATCATGGAGCTGCTGCTGGAGGAGGTTTCCTTCCATGCCTCCGAGATCTCGGGTCAGACGATCAGCATCACCCCGGGGTACGTGGACGAGAAGCTCAAGAACGTCGTCGAGGACCAGGACCTCACGCGCTACATATTATAGGAAGTCGAGCCTTGAGGACGGTGAAAAACAGGCCGAAAATGAAAGAGCAGAACGGCAAAGGGGGGTCGGGACAATGATGTTCTCGGGCGCATTCGCAAAGAATCTGGAGCTTCTCACCCGGGAGATGGACGTGACGACGATGCGGCGCAACGTGATTGCGAACAATATCGCCAACGCGGACACCCCGAACTTCAAGCGGACGGACCTCAATTTCGAGGCCCAGCTGAAGCGCGCCCTGGATTCGGAGAAGGCCACGTCGTCCTTCACGCCCTATCTCACGAACCCGCGGGACATTCCCTTTGACAAACCCATCGACTGGCAGCAGGTGCAGCCGCGCCGCGTGCTGGACTACCTCACCGAGTCGAAGAACAACGGCAATAACGTGGACATCGAGCAGGAGGGCATCGATTCGCTCAACAACCAGCTCATGTACACCACGCTCGCCCAGGTCATCACGAGCGAGTTTCAGCGCGTGAATATCGTGTTGAGATAAGGACGGGAGAGGAGATCGCTATGGGCATGTTCACCAGCATCTCGACGGCAGGCTCGGGGCTCACCGCGGAGCGCATGCGGCTGGACGTCATCGCGGACAACATCGCGAATGTCAACACGACACGCACCACGGAGGGCGGCCCCTATCGGCGCAGCCGGGTCATCTTCGCCCCCGGGTGGAGCAGCCCTACTGGCGCAGCCCGTTCCTGCCGGGCTTCCTGCAAGACAAGATCGGGGAGGGGGTCCGGGTGACGTCCATCGAGAAGGACTACGCCTCGGACACCCGGCTCGTCTACGACCCCACGCACCCGGACGCGATCAAGACGGGCCCCAAGACGGGATACGTGGAGTATCCGAACGTGAACATCGTGAATGAAATGGTGGACATGATCGAGGCGAACAGGGCTTATGAAGCCAATTCCTCGGTGATCGCCGGCACGAAGGCCATGTTCCTCAAGGCACTCGAGATCGGGAGGTGATGAATGGCACTCATTGATCCGGCACAGGCCATGGGCGACGTCGTGAAGCTCGCGCGGACCAACCCCCTGCACATCGCGGGCATCGGCGAGGACGCAGCCCCGACGACGGGCGTCGAGCAGAAGTTCGGCGACCTCCTGGCGAGCGCTTTGGGAAACGTGAATGACAGCCAGGTCAACGCGATGAATCTCTCCCAGCAGATGATCACGGACCCGAGCTCGGTGAACGTGGAAGACGTCACCATCGCGCTGGCAAACGCCAACCTCGCCCTCTCGATGACGAAAGCCATCGTGGACAGGGCGCTCGCGGCATATCGGGAAATCATCAATATCAGGTAAAGACGGAAGCGGAAGAGGAAAAGGCATACAGGGCATGACGGGGAGGGGACATGAACGATTGGTTGAAGAGGATCCGTGAGCAGCTGAAAGGGCTGTGGTCGCGGTGGAACAGGACGCAGAAGATCGTCCTGTTCTCCATCATCGGAGCGAGCGTTCTCGCCATCATTCTGCTCATCGCGTTGAGCGCGACCCCGGCGATGGTGCCCATCATCTCCGCCCAGGTCACCGATGCGGACACGCGCCAGCGGATCAGCGCCGCCCTGGACCAGAACCACATCAAGTACCAGCTGCACGCCGACAACATCTTCTACGCGGCGGACAACGAGACGGCGATGAAGGCGAGCAATCTCCTGTTCCAGGAGAACCTCATCCCCAAGGGCACCGACCCGTGGGCCGTCTTCAACACGCAGAGCTGGACCACGACCGACTTCGAGCGCGACGTGAACCTCCAGCGGGCCGTCACCCGGCAGCTCCAGCAGCACATCCTTGCCCTGGAGGACGTCGACGCGGCGAGCGTCGTCCTGCAGATCCCCCAGACGGAGCTGTTCCAGGCCGACCAGAAGCCCGTGAGCGCTTCCATCCAGATCACGCCGAAGCCCGGCTCGGACTTCACGACCAATCGGAAGAAGATCGAGGGCGTCCAGCGCCTCATCATGCTCGCCGTGGCCGGTCTGACGGCGGACAACCTCGTCATCACCGACAATACCGGCGTGCAGCTCAACGACTTCACCGGTCTCGAGGAAGTGGACAGGCTGGAGCTTGCGAAGCGCGAGCTGAAGCTGAAGCAGGACCTGGAGGCGAAGTATACGGGGGACATCAAGAACGCCCTCAGCGACATCTTCAGCCCCGACAGGGTGCAGATCCTCAAGATCGACATCAAGCTGGACATGAGCAAGGAAAGCTCCACGGCGAAGGAGTTCTCCCCCGTGGCCGTCGTGCCGGCAACCCGCTACGCCGCCGCCCAATATGCCCCCTCCATCGCGCGGTCTACCCAGAACACGGAGGAGCATTTCCAGGGCACCGGCTTCAGCCCTGAGGGCCCCGCGGGCGTGGAGGGCCAGACGACGCCGGCGTACAAGGACCTGTCCAACCTCGTCGGCAAATACGACAAGACCTCCCAGACCACCAACAACGAGATCAATGAGAAGAACACGACAACGGAAAAACAGCCCTGGGACATCAAGGGAATCGGCGCCGGTGTCGCCATCGACGGCGTCTGGAAATGGAAGTATGATAAAGGGGGGAAGGTTCTCCTGAACCCCGACGGCAGCATCCAGCGGGAATACGTGCCCGTCTCGGATGATGACCTGGCAAAGGCCAAATCCCTCATCCAGGCGGCCATCGGATTCAACAGGGACCGCGGGGATACGGTGGACGTGCAGACCCTCCCCTTCGACCGCACCACCCAGTTCACGAAGGAGGACGGGGTGTTCCGCAGGCAGCTGCAGGTGCGGCGCATCATCTACGGCGTACTCATCGGTCTGGGCGCGCTGCTCATCCTGGCGCTTGCCTATCGCTTGGTCGCCAAGGAGCTGGAGCGCAGGCGGCGGTTGCGGGAAGAGGAGCTCGCGCGGCAGCACCAGGCCATGCGGGAAGCGGCGCTGCGCACGGCGGAGGAACAGGGCGTGGAGGTGGAGCTGTCCGTGGAGGACCGGGCGCGCCTTGAGATGCAGGAGAACGCGGCCAACATGGCGCGCGAGCATCCCGAGGACGTGGCCCAGCTCATCCGGACCTGGCTCGTGGAGGAATAGGACATGGCAAAGCAGGGAGCACGGCCGGCACCGGCAGCGCCGCGCGAAAGGCAGGCGCCCGCGGAAGAAAAGGCCTCGGCGGGCGGCGCGGCGGGCGCGAAGCGCGAGGCGAAAGGCGGCGCAGGCCACAAGAAGTCGCTCACGGGCCGGCAGAAGGCGGCCGTCTTCCTCGTCACGCTCGGCTCGGAGATCGCCTCGGAGATCTTCAAGCACCTGCGGGAAGACGAGATCGAGCAGCTCACGTTCGAAATCGCGCGGCTGGAGAGCATCGAGCCGCAGGAGCGCGACCAGGTGCTCATGGAGTTCCACGAGCTGATGATGGCCCAGGAGTTCATCTCCACGGGCGGCATCGACTACGCGCGCGAGCTGTTGGAGAAATCCCTGGGCACCCAGAAGGCCGTGGACATCATCAACCGTCTCACGAGCAGCCTCCAGGTGCGTCCCTTCGATTTCATCCGGCGCACCGATCCGGCCCACCTCCTGAACTTCATCCAGCAGGAGCACCCGCAGACCATCGCCCTGATCCTCGCGTATCTCGAGCCGCAGAAGGCGTCGGTCATCCTCGGCAGCCTTCCGCACGAGATACAGTCGGACGTCGCGAAGCGTATCGCCACCATGGACCGCACCTCCCCCGAGGTGCTCCGCGAGGTGGAGCGGGTGCTTGAAAAGAAGCTTTCCACCCTGTCCTCGGAGGACTACACCGCGGCAGGCGGCGTGGAGAGCATCGTGGAGATCCTCAACATGGTCGACCGCTCGACGGAGAAGACCATCGTCGAATCGCTGGAAGAGGACGACCCCGAGCTGGCGGAGGAGATCAAGAAGCGCATGTTCGTGTTCGAGGACATCGTGCTCCTGGACGACCGGGCCATCCAGAAGGTCCTCCGCGAGGTGGACACGGCGGAGCTCGCCAAGGCCCTCAAGAGCGTGGACTCCGAGGTGCAGGACAAGATCTACCGCAACATGTCCAAGCGCGCCTCCACCCTTCTCAAGGAAGACATGGACTACATGGGTCCCATCAGGTTGAAGGACGTGGAGGAGGCCCAGCAGCGCATCGTCGCCATCATCCGCAAGCTCGAGGAACAGGGAGAGATCGTGGTGGCTCGCGCCGGCGAGGAAGAATTGGTCGTATGACGACGAAGAAATGCGCGGAATACCGCGCTGGGTGGAAATGCGCGGGATA
This sequence comes from uncultured Spirochaetota bacterium, assembly GCA_963781885.1. Taxonomy (GTDB): domain Bacteria; phylum Spirochaetota; class Spirochaetia; order SZUA-6; family Fen-1364; genus Fen-1364. The sequence continues at coordinate 52,751 of CAWAHW010000005.1, forward strand.
CCGCGCCGGGTGGAAATGCGCGGGATACCGCGCTGGGGTGGTGTAAAGAATGGCAAAGAACGTCTTCAGACCGCAGGACATCATGTACAACTCGCGCAAGGTCTTCATCGAGCCGCCGAAGATCGTGGCGGAAGAGCCGGTGGAGGAGGCGGAGGCGGTCGAGGAAACCGGCGAATACACCGGCCCCACGGTGGACGATTTGCGGAAGGAAGCGGAGCAGTTCCGCCGGCAGTGGGAAGAGGAGAAGAAGGAGCTGCTTGCGAAGGCGCAGGCCGACGCGGAAAAGATCCGCAAGGACGCGGAGAAGGTCGCCTTCGACGAGGTGAAGCGGAAAAACAACCAGGCGCAGAAGATCCGCCAGGACGCGGAGGACCAGGGGCAGGCGATCCTCGCCGAGGCACGGCAGAAGGCCGCGGACCTCGAGACGGACATCAAGCAGCGCGTCACGACGACGGAGCGGGAGGCCTACGAGCGCGGCTACGCGGAAGGACACGGCAAGGGTTACGACGAGGGCAAGGCCGAGGTCCAGCGTCTCGTGGAGAGCCTCCATTCCATCATCACGCGGGCCATCGAGAAGCGCAACGAGATCATCCAGGAAGCGGAGACACAGATCATCAATCTCGTCCTCCTCATCGTGAAGAAGGTGATAAAGGTCATCTCGGAGAACCAGAAGAACGTGGTCATCAACAACGTCGTGCAGGCGCTGCGCAAGCTGAAGAGCCGCGGCGACGTGGTGATCCGCGTGAATCTTTCCGACCTGGAGCTCACCTCGGAGCACGTGAAGGATTTCATGAAGATGGTGGAGAACGTGAAATCCATCACCGTGCTGGAGGATTCCTCGGTGGACAGGGGTGGATGCATCATCGAGACCGATTTCGGCCAGATCGACGCGCGCATCTCCTCCCAGCTCCACGAGATCGAGGAGCGCATCCTCGAGCTCATGCCCATCCGGGCCAAGGGCGAGTAGGAGGGCGGCATGGGCGTTTTCGACAAGTACACCGCGGTGCTGGAGGACCTGGACCCCATCAAGTTCACGGGCGTCGTGGAGAAGGTCCAGGGACTGCTCATCGAGGCGATCGGACCCTCCGCGCAAGTCGGTGAGCTCTGCCAGATCCTCGTGCCGAAGGGGCGCGGCGTCGTATGGGCGGAAGTGGTGGGCCTGCGGGGCAGGACCGTGCAGCTCATGCCCTACGATGAAATGGAAGGAATCGAGATCGGCAACATCGTCATCGGCATGGGGGAAACGCCGCGCGTGGCGGTGTCCCCGAAGCTGCTCGGCCGGACGCTCGACTCGATGGGAAAGCCCATCGACGGGAAGGGCGACATCGGGTCGGAGGAGTGGTACCCGGCCTTCAATACGCCGCCGGACGTGCTGAAGCGCACGCGTATCCGCGACATCCTCACCACGGGCGTGCGCTCCATCGACTCCCTCCTCACCGTGGGAAAAGGGCAGCGCATGGGAATATTCGCCGGCAGCGGAATCGGCAAGTCGACGCTGCTGGGCATGATCGCGCGCAACACCACCGCGGACGTGAACGTGATCGCGCTGATCGGCGAGCGCGGCCGCGAGGTGCGCGAGTTCATCGAGAATGACCTTGGGCCGGAGGGCCTCGCGCGCTCGGTCATCGTGGTCTCCTCCTCCAACAAGCCCCCCCTGGCGCGTATTCGCGGCGCCTACGTCGCCACGGCGGTCGCTGAGTACTTCCGCGACCAGGGGAAGGACGTGATGCTCCTCTTCGATTCGGTCACGCGTTTCGCCCGCGCCCAGCGCGAGATAGGCCTCGCCATTGGCGAGCCTCCCGCCAACAGGGGCTTTACGCCGTCGGTTTTCTCCCTCCTTCCGAAGCTGCTGGAGCGCAGCGGCACCTCCGACAAGGGAAGCATCACCGGCTTCTACACCATCCTCGTGGAGGGCGACGACATCGACGACCCGGTCTCCGACAATGTCCGCGGCATCCTTGACGGTCATATCATCCTCACGCGCAAGCTCGCCGCCCGCAATCACTATCCGGCCGTGGACGTGCTGCAGAGCATCTCGCGGCTGGCCATCACGGTGACGGGGCCGCGCACGCGCGAGGCGTGCGGCAAGATTCGCAGTCTCATGGCCGTCTACGCGGGGGCGGAAGACCTCATCAGCGTGGGCGCCTACGTGAAGGGGAGCAACGCCGAGATCGACGAGGCCATCGACAAGTACCAGGACATCGAGAGATACCTCATCCAGCGCATCGAAGAGAAGGCGCCCCTTTCGGAGACGCTGCGGATGGCGGGGAAGATCGCGGGAATAGAGATCCCGGAAATGGAGCTCGCGGAACATGCGGCGGTTCCAGTTCAGGCTTGAGCGCTTTCTCGAGCTGCGCCGCTGGAAGGAGCGCCAGTGGGAGATCGCCCTGGCGAAAATCCTCGGCGAATGCCTGCGCCTGGAGCGCCGGATCGAGCAGATCGGGGAGGAGATCGGCGCCAGCCGGCTCGTGGCGTACACGGAAGGCGTGCGCATCGACGTGGAGGCCATGGCGCGTCGGGATCATTACGTGCTGCGGCTCGCCAAAGAGCGCGAGCGCACGCGGGAGATTCTCACGGTGAAGCGCATGGAGATGGAGAAGGTGCGGGCGAGCTACCTCGAGGCCTCCAAGGAGCGCAAGGTGCTCGACAAGCTGAAGGAGCGCAGGTCCGACGAATACTACGAGCACCAGCTCGATGAGGAGTTCAAGAGCATCGACGATATGAGCACGTCCGCGGCGGTGAACGCGCGGCGCGCCGAGGTGGTTGAGACGATACGTTGACGCGCGGCGCGCCGCAGGCGCAATGAATCCGCGGGGTACCGCGGCGCGAATCCGCGGGGTACCGCGGCGCGAATCCGCGGGGTACCGCGGCGCGAATCCGCGGGGTACCGCGATGCGACCACACGAACGGGGAGGGGGATGTGGCAGAGTTGTCCGAAGTTCGACCGGGTGTGAGAATATTCATTCTTTTTCTTCTCATCATCGTGCTCTCGCTCGGTGGGATCATCTGGTTCGACTATCTCGGCATCGTGGACGCCCGGTCCATGATTTCTCCCGTCTACCAGCTCCTGGGTCTGGGAAAGCGCAGCGCGGTCGCCAGCGCCGATGACCCGAACCTGCTGGACAAGGAAAGGCTCGCCAAGCAGCAGGACTCGCTCGTCCTCCTCCAACAGGACCTCGATACGCGCGCGGCCGCTCTCGACCAGAAGGAGAAGCAGCTCAACCAGCTCGGGCAGGATTTGAACGACCGGCAGGCCGCGCTCGATGCCCAGCAAAAAGCGCTAAGTGACGCGCAGAAATCGCTCGATGATAGGAGAGTGAACCTGGAGCAGAACGCCGTGTACCTCACGACGATGGCTCCGGCGAACGCGATCGCGATCCTTCTGAAGCAGGACGATCAGTACGTGATCGACACCTTCCGGATCGTCGACGCCCAGGCTTTGAAGGCAGGCACGGATTCCGTCGTGCCGATATGGCTTTCGTTGATGCCTCCCGACAGGGCTGCAACGCTGCAGCGAAAGATGGCGGGGCAAACAGGAGGGTAGGGTGAAGGCAATGGCGCCCCAGGCGCCCGTTTCTCCGGGAAAGAAGAAGCGGCAAAACACCGGGTGCGAAGGGTCTGCCCTCCGCGCTCGCCTTTTCGCCGAATAAGGGGAAAACGAGCTTCTCCACCCTCATGGGCGTCCGTCTTGCCGCATTGGGGGCGCAGAAAGGGCTCGCTGCCTCCCGGGAAAACGCCCACCTCCTCCTTGTGAAGACAGTAACACTCGCCGTCGCCCATTCTGACGGCAAAAAGATGCCCCTTCCGAGCCTGCCCGCGCAACAGGCGAACCGGCAGGCCCCGGCGGGCCTTCCGGCCGTCAACGACAAGACCGATGCACGCAAGAAAACGAACGTGTCGCACGCCGCGGCGACTCTGCCGACCGGGCTCACATCCGTCGGTTCTGCGCCCCTGCAAGGCGGCGTGAAGATCGCGGATGCGAAAAAGCCCGAGCCTGCCGCCCCCGCGACGGCTCCTGCGGCCGATGCAAAGACCGTCGCGGCGCATCACGCCGAGCAGGTCGTGCGTGTCGTGGACCAGCGCAGCAAGCCGAAGACGGAAGAGGCGCGCACGACGCAGCCCGGCGGGCCTTCCGCGCCCGCGCCGGAGCTTCCGACCGGGACATGAGCGTATCGTTCACGCAGAGACCCGCGTCGGTGAGCGACATGCCCGCCGACGCGCCACAGAAGCCGGCCCCCGCGGCCCCCAGCACGCAGACGACGCTGGAGAGGCTCCGGGACATGCCGGGCTCCGATCTTCTGCGCGCGGCGAATCTCGTGCTGAAGGACGGCGGCGGAGAGATCAAGCTGGTGTTGAAACCGGACTCGCTGGGAAGCGTGAGGGTCCGCATGAATCTCGTCGATAATGTCATTGATGGCAAGATCATCGTGGACAGCTCCAGCGTGAAACAGGTCGTGGATGGCAGCATCGACGCGCTGCGCCGGGCGCTCACGGCAGAGGGATTCCAGACCGGCTCCCTCCAGGTTTCCGTCGGGGGGCAGAACACGGACGCCGACGCCCGTCGGGAACAGGAGCAGCAGCCGCAGGCCGTCCGGCGGATCACGGCACAGGGCTTTGACCCGAACATCCCGGGGATCGAAAACCTCAGTCTCGGGGATCTTCTGGTGAACGTGTTTGTATAGGGCGCCGCGGTAGGCCGCGGATTCGGGCGCCGCGGTAGGCCGCGGATTCGGGCGCCGCGGTAGGCCGCGGATTCGGGCGCCGCGGTAGGCCGCGGATTCCAGGATGCGCGCCAGGTTTGGCGCGCCGGGGAGGAAGGCTATGGACATTTCGCTTTCGTTGTCGCCGCAGGAGCAGGCAAAGGTTGCCGGGGAGGTGAACTCCTTCAACAAGACGCTCAATGACGGCAAGGGTTCGAAGGCGAGCACCGTGCTGGACAAGAACGACTTCCTGAAGATCCTCATCACCCAGCTCAGCCACCAGGACCCCACCCAGCCCATGGACGACAAGGAGTTCGTGGCGCAAATGGCGCAGTTCTCCAGTCTCGAGCAGATGACGAACATGTCGGAAGGCCTTACGAAAGTCGCGGACCTGCTGGCCCGCACACAGGCCATCAGCATGCTGGGAAGCTCCGTGGACATCGACACCGGCAACGACACCGTGTCGGGCGTCGTGGATGCGGTCACGGGCGGGCAGTTTCCCCAGTTGCTGGTAAACGGGCAATACTACGACGCGGCGCAGGTCCTCAAGGTCAAGACGGGCGTGAAGGAGTAACGGGATATGATGCGATCGCTCTGGGCCGGCGTCTCCGGCCTCCAAAACCACCAGACGCGCATGGACGTGCTTGGAAACAACATCGCCAATGTGAACACCAACGGCTTCAAGAAGGGTCGGGTGACCTTCCAGGACATGCTGTCCCAGACGCTCGCCGGCGCGGCGCGCCCCACCGATGAAGTCGGCGGCGTGAACCCGCAGCAGGTCGGCCTGGGAATGCAGGTGGCGTCCATCGACACCATCCATACCCAGGGCGCCCTGCAGTCCACGGGCGTCATGACGGACGTTGCCCTCCAGGGCAATGGATTCTTCATCCTGAACGATGGCGACAAGCGCTACTACACGCGCAACGGCGCCTTCGGGCTCGATCAGGACGGGCGCCTGGTGAATCCCGCGGACGGCATGAAGGTGCAGGGCTGGATGGCGCAGACCGTCGGCGGCCAGACCTTCGTCAACAACGCGGCCGACATCCAGGACCTCGTCATCCCCGTGGGGAGCAAGGATCCTGCCCAGGCCACCACCGCCGTCTGGTTCGCCTCGAACCTCGACAAGCGCACGCCTGAAATCCCCGCGGGAGCCACCGCGCAGACCATCGCGGCGGGCACCTGGCAGACCACATTCGACCTCTACGATTCCTTCGGTCGGGTCCACAAGCTGCAGGTGAACTTCACGAAGGTGCCCGGCATCGCCAACAGGTGGCAGGCGGAAGTGAGCGTCGACCCCGCCGCGCAGACGAACACCAACACGCGCGTGCAGATCGGAAACGGCGCGCAGAACGGCAACACCTTCCAGATCGACTTCGACAATCTCGGCGCTCTGGCCGACGTGCGGGATGCGCAGGGCAACGTGATCAACAACGGCGCGCTCCAGGCGGCGGTTGCCTATGATGTTCCTGATGCCACCCTGCCCCCCGGCGCGGCCGCCGTGCGGCAGACCTTCAATCTGAACCTGGGCAGCGTCGGGGCTTACCGCGACGCCATCACACAGTTCGGCGACCAGAGCTCGACCAAGGCCATCCGGCAGGACGGCTACGGCATGGGCTACCTGGAGACGTTCAAGATCGACCAGTCGGGCACGATCACGGGTGTCTATACCAACGGCTCCAACAGGACCATCGGTCAGATCGCCCTGGGCTCCTTCACGAACCCCGGCGGTCTGGAGAAGGCGGGTGAGAACACCTACACGGTGTCCAACAACTCCGGTACGGCGAACATCGGCGCCTCGGGCACGGCGGGAAAGGGAAAGGTGATCGCGGGAACCCTGGAGATGTCCAACGTGGACCTCGCCGAGCAGTTCACCGACATGATCGTCACGGAGCGCGGCTTCCAGGCGAACTCGCGCACCATCACGACATCCGACCAGATGCTCCAGGAGCTTCTGCAGCTGAAGAGGTAGGGGAAACAATAATGCGGGGGGGACGGCCGCCAAATGCCGTAAGCTCACGGCCGCCATAAGGAGACTCGATGGTTGAGGTGACGCGGCTGGACGGGAAGACGTACTACGTCAACCCGCACCAGATCGAGTACATCGAGAGCAATCCCGATACGACACTCATCATGCAGTCCGGTAAAAGGCTGGTAGTCCGCGAGGACTACCAGACTGTTTTTTCACGCATCGTGGAATATCGCAGGCTCATCGGCGCGTTCAAGAACGAGGAATGAATCGTGCTGTTGCGCTGAAATGTATTCCTGTGATATGATCTGGAGGGGGGGAGGGGATGTCTGACGAACAGCAGGACTTGAATCTCGAGGACGTGGGAGCCGGGGCGGAAGACGCGGCGGGTCCCCGCAGGGGCGGGTTCCTCTCTGGAGCGCTGCTCAATATCCTCAAGTGGGCGGCCATCGGCATCGGCGCCGTCATCATCGTCGTCACCACCACCGTGATCACCGTCCGCATCGTGAGCAAGGGCAACCAGCAGCAGGGGCTTGCGGCCATCTCCCCGGAGTACGCCACGAAGCAGGCGCCGCTCGCGTCGTTCGACGATATCGAGCAGATCCGCGGCCAGACCGCCGACGACCCGCCGGCCATCTTTCTCCTGCAAGTGAGCCTTGCCTATGACGCGAACGACAAGCTCATCGGACCCGAGATCGGCGGCCGCAAGCGCCAGCTCCAGAGCCTCATCCTCACCGATATCTCCCAGAAAAGCGCGGCGGACCTCGTACCCGCCAACTACACGAAGCTCCAGGCCGAGCTCCTGGACATCATCAACAGCGTGATGAAGGACGGCAAGGTGCAGGGCGTGATGTTCCGGCAGTTCGTGGTGCAAAAATGACGGAAGTCCTCTCCCAGGATGAGATAGACCAGCTTCTCACTGCGATCTCATCGGGCGAGGTGGCCACGGAGGAAGTCAGTGCGCCCGCGGACCAGCGCAAGATCAAGATCTACGACTTCAAGAGGCCCGACAAGTTCTCCAAGGACCAGATCCGCACCGTTTCCATCATGCATGAGACGTTCGCGCGCCAGACAACGACGGCGCTGTCGTCCCAGCTGCGCAGCCTTGCGCACGTGCACGTCGCTTCGGTTGACCAGCTCACCTATGAGGAGTTCATCCGCTCCATCCCGAACCCGACCACCATTGCGGTCATCAACATGGACCCGCTGAAAGGCTCGGCGATCCTGGAGATCGACCCGGCGGTCACTTTCTCCATCATCGACCGCCTGTTCGGCGGCCCGGGGGAAGGGGCGAAGTTCACCCGCGAGCTCACCGACATCGAGCAGTCCGTCATCGAAGGGATCATCGTCCGCATCCTCGGCAACCTGCGCGAAGCGTGGGCCACCGTCATCGACCTGCGGCCGCGGCTGGGCCAGATCGAGACGAACCCCAACTTCGCCCAGATCGTTCCGCCGACGGAGATGGTCGTGCTCGTCACGCTGGAGACCAAGGTGGGCGAGGTGGAAGGGATGATGAACTTCTGCATCCCCTATCTCACCATCGAGCCGATCATCCCCAAGCTCTCCGCCCAGTACGTCTACTCCTCCATGCGGCGCGGCACGACGACGGAGAACCTGAGCCTCCTCCGCGATCGTCTGGCGGGCATCGAGATCGCGCTCGTCGCGGAGGTGGGGTCCATCGACATCACCATGCGCGACGTCCTCACGCTCCGCACGGGCGACATCATCAGGCTCCAGAACGTCCGCGTGAGCGACCCCATGATGCTGAAGATCGGCGACCGCAAGAAGTTCGTCTGCCGGCCCGGGGTGGTCGGCAACAAGATCGCCGTGCAGGTGCTGAAGAAGCTGGAAGACATCGAGCAGGCAGAGTTCGAAGAGCTCATCGCGGATGAGGGAGAAGAAGCATGAGTGACGGTTCACTCTCGCAGGACGAAATAGACGCCCTGTTGCAGGGGACGGATGCGATCGAGATGGACACCGGGGCAGGCCCGGCCTCTTCTCCGCTTTCCGACGGCGAGCGCAGCGCGCTCCAGGAGATGCTCCGCGGAATCACGGAGAGCCAGGGCTCCAACCTCTCCATCCTCACGGGCAAGACCGTTTCCATCGGCGACCCGACGGTCAAGGTGCGGCCGCCGACCGAGCTCCTGAGCGGCCAGCCGGAAGACGTCGTGGATGTGCGCGTGGACCTCACCGACGGCCTCCAGGGGGAGCATTCCTACGTCGTGCCCGCCGCCGTGGCAGGCAATGTCGCCGGGCTCATGATGGGACAACCGGGTGGGGAGCTGGACGAGGCGTCCCTGTCGGCGGTGGCGGAGGCGATCTCCCAGATCACCGGCACCGCGGCAACCGCCATTGGCAACCAGGTGGGCCGGATGGTGAAGACGGCTCCTCCGGACCTGCGCCAGGCCAAACGCGCGCAGATCCGCGTTCCGCAGGGCGATTATTGCGTGACGGTGGAGTACCCCATCTCCATAGAAGGTTTCCCCACGGCCACGCTCACCGAGGTGTTCTCCCTGTCCCTGGCGAAAGAGATACTCTCCCTGTCCGCCGGCGGGGGGGCGGGGCAGGACCCGTTCGCCGCCGCGGGCATGTCGTCCGCGCCGGCACCCGCGCAGCCGGCCCAGAGGCCGGCACAGCGCGCGCAGCCCCAACCGCAGCAGCAGTCGGGATTTGGCGGTCAGCAGGGTTACCAGCAGACATTCGGCCAGACATTCGGCGGTCCCGCGCAGGGCCCGACAATGGCGCCGCCGAACGTGCAGCCCGTCCAGTTCGCCAATCTCCAGCCCATGCAGATGGGCGGGGAGCAGGGCAACATCGGTCTCCTCATGGACGTCTACATGGAGATGACCGTGGAGCTGGGCCGCACGCGCAAGCGCATCAAGGATATCCTGGGGATCGGAGAGGGCACGATCATCGAGCTGGACAAGCTCGCCGGCGAGCCCGTCGACATCCTCGTGAATCACAAGCTCATCGCGAAGGGGGAAGTGGTTGTCATCGACGAAAACTTCGGCGTGCGCGTCACGGAGATCGTATCGCAGATAGACCGGATGAATGAGCTGACATAGGGACATACCGCGCGGGAACGCGCGGGCAAAGATAGACCGCGCGAAAGCGCGGGCATCAGGTTCGATTTCAGATTTAACTGGGAGGGGAAATCTGAAAAAGCAAACATTACGCGCGGCATGCGCCGCATGCGCGCTTGCACTCGCCTTGCAGCCCCTGGCTGCGCAGGCGAAACTGATCACGGGAAGCGCCGGCACGGAGTCGACTCCGACCGCCGGGGCGTCTTCATCTTCGGCGGGAGCCATCGCCCCGGCAAAAGCGCTCGACGAATCGCAGATACCGCTGGGAGCCGCGGCGAACCCCGCCACGGGCCAGACGCAGACCGCGCCGACCGCGGGGGTCTCCACGTGGGACTTCCTCCGCATGCTCCTGATCCTCGCGTGCGTGATCGGCGTCATCTACTTCCTGTTCTGGCTCCTGCGGCGCGGCGCGGGCAAGAAGATCCAGGAGAACGACCTGATCCACGTGCTGGGCTCGCGCGGGCTCTCCGGCAATCGCGCGCTCCACCTCGTGGAGGTTGGGTCGAGCATCTACCTCGTGGGTTCTTCCGACGGCGGCGTCGAGCTGATCTCCGAGATCACCGAAAAGGAGAGCCTGGACGCCCTGCGCCTGAAAGCGGCGGAGCAGTCGCCCGCGGGCCGTCGCACGTTCCAGCAGATACTCTCCGAGATCTTCCGCCCCGCCAAGCGGAACTTCTCCATCGGCGAGGGCATCGGCCTGCTCAAGGGCCAGCGCGAGAGGCTGCGGAAGCTATGAGAAAAGCGACCGCCATCCTCCTCCTCTCGATCCTCCTGTTCTCGATGGTGCCCGTCGCCGCCCTCGCCCAGGCATCCACGGCCAGCACGACGTCGGGCGGCGCCTCCGCGGCGAGCCTGCCGGTGCCATTCGTCGACCTGAATGTGCGAACGGCAAAGAACAACGGCGAGGTGGTGCTCTCCGTCCAGCTCCTGCTGCTCCTCACCGTGCTCGCCATCGCGCCGTCGATCCTCATCCTCACCACGGCTTTCCTGCGCATCGCGATCGTCTTCGACTTCATCCGCCGGGCGCTGTCCCTGAACACGTCGCCCCCGAACCAGGTGATGATGGGCCTTGCCCTGTTCCTCACCGTATTCATCATGTGGCCGACATTCACGACCATCTACACGAGCTCGCTGAAGCCATTTGCGGACGGGAAGATCGGCCTCTCCGACATGTACACGAACGCGGAGAAGCCTTTGCGCGCGTTCATGTTCAACCAGATGGGCAATGACGCCGACTCGATACGCCTGTTCATGAGCATGCGGGGCATGAACAAGCCCAACAGCCGCGCGGACGTGCCGACGTTCGTGCTGGTCCCCGCATTCGTCATCCACGAGATGACCGTCGCGTTCAAGATCGGGATCCTCTTGTTCATCCCGTTCATCATCATCGACATGGTCGTGGCCTCGACGCTCATGTCGATGGGCATGATCATGCTGCCGCCCGTGATGATCTCCACGCCGTTCAAGCTCATCCTGTTCGTGCTCGTGAACGGCTGGGGCCTGCTCACGGAGCAGATCGTCAGGAGCTTCAAATGAGCATGGGCATGGCGCTGCAGCTCGTGCGGGAAGGGGTCCTGGAGACCCTGCTGGTCGCCGGACCGATCCTCCTCATCGCGATGGCGGTCGGCCTGATCGTGGCGATCCTCCAGGCAACCACCTCCATCCAGGAACAGACCCTCTCCTTCGTGCCGAAAATGGCCGCCATCCTCATCGGTCTCGTTCTGCTGGGAAGGTTCCTGCTGGATAGCCTCGTGGGCTACACCCATCGGCTGTTTTCAATGATACCGAACATATGATCGAAGCGCTGACGGGAAACGTCCAGCTCTACCTCCTCGTCTTCTTCCGCATCATCGCGATGGTGGAGCTCACGCCGCTCATCTCCTCTTCATCCATCCCCCAGATCGCGAAGGTCGGGATGGCCCTCTTCCTCTCCGCGGCCGTGTTCCCGTCGGTGCTCGCGTCCCACTACACGATTCCCTCCAATATCGTCGACTACGCCCTGCTCGTGCTGGGCGAGGTGGGCATCGGGCTTCTCATCGGGTTTCTTCTGAACCTGATCTTTTCCGCGTTCCAGCTCGCCGGGCAGTTCTTCTCCCTCCAGATGGGCTTCAGCGCGTCGGAGGTCTTCGATCCGCTCTCCCAGGTGGAAATTCCGCTCATGGGAGAGTTCCTCAACATGATCGCCATGCTCGTCTTCATCACGACCTCGGGCATGGGAAAGTTCCTGCTCGTCGGCGTGCAGCGTTCCTTCCAGTACCTGCGCGCCGTGGACCTCGTCACGCACCGTGAGGGCATCATGGCGCTCCTGATCAGCGGCCTCCAGGGTCTGTTCACGAGCGCGCTCACGATCTCTTTCCCCATCCTCGGAACGCTGCTGCTCGTCTCCGTCGCCATGGGGCTCATGGCGCGCGCGGCGCCGCAGATGGACATCCTCACGATGGGCTTCCCCGTCTCCATCGGCGTGTCGTTCCTCCTGCTTTTCGCGACAATGCCCTATCTCATGACGGCGATGGAGCGCATCATCGACGGCAGCTTCCAGACCCTCGGCGCGTTCATCACCCAGGTGGGGAGCCTGCGGCGATGAGGCAATACTTCGACGTCGATCTCCAGTGGTTCGCGGCGGAGGACGAGGGCCGCACCGAGGAGCCTTCCGAGCACAAGATCCGCAAGGCGCGGGAAGAGGGAAAGGTCGCGCGGTCCGCCGAGGTGAGCTCTTCCCTGGTCCTGTTGGCGGGAATCGCGGCCCTCGGGCTCCTGGGCGAATACATCCTGCGCACGTCGGCCCAGATGATGATTTTTTTCCTTTCGATTGCCACCAGCCCGAATGCGCTGAATGGCGGGCTCATGCAGGCGTTTCTGAGCTGGCTGGCAAAAATCGTGGTTCCCGTGCTCGTGATAGTCTTCATTGTTGCGATCGTCGGAAACGTGATCCAGGTGGGTTTTCTCTTCACGGTGAAGCCCATCACGCCGGACTTCAGCCGCATCGTGCCTCGCTTCAGCAAGTGGATATCGCGCTCCTTCGCCTCCACGGAGGCCCTTTTCAACTTTGCCAAGTCGATCGTGAAGATCGCCGTCGTGGGGCTCATCGGCTACCTGAACATCATGGCGGCCCTGCCCCAGCTCCAGATGCTCGCGCTCACCTCTTTCTTCACCGGCGTGTCGCTGATCTCGCGGGTTGCGTTCCGCATCGTCCTGGAGGCCGCCATCGCGTTTCTTGCATTCTCCGCCGTGGACTACTGGTTCCAGAGACGCCAGCACATGGAGTCCCTGAAGATGTCCAAGCAGGAGGTGAAAGAGGAGCGCAAGATGTACGAGGGGGACCCGCTCACCCGCAGCCGCCTGCGCGAGCGGATGCGCGAGATCATGCGCCGCACGATGCTGAAGGCGGTCCCCAAGGCGGACGTGGTCATCACCAACCCGACGCACTACGCGGTGGCGCTGGAATACAACCGGGCGCTCATGATCGCACCAACCGTGGTGGCCAAGGGCGCGGACGTCGTGGCGCAGAAGATCAAGGAAGTGGCGCTGGACAACGGCGTTCCCATCATGGAGAACAAGCCGCTTGCGCAGGCGCTCTTCCGCGAGGTGGAAATCGGCGACACGATACCCGAGAAGTTCTACGATGCGCTTTCGATCATCCTCGCCGAGGTCTACAAGCTGAACGGCAAGGCAGGGGCCGGAATGTCGCCCGGCGCGGCTTCTTCGGGGGCAGCAGGATGAGAGCGGCCGTCGCAGTGCGGCGATTGGAGAGGGAAAATGGCTGACGCGCGTGCGGTTGTCGGGAACCTCTGGAGCCAGCGGAGCGACGTTCTGGTGGCCGTCTTCGTGGTGGTCATCATCATGATGCTCCTGATCCCGCTTCCCGCGGTGCTCCTGGACGTCTTCATGGCGGTCAACCTCGTGATCGGTCTCCTTGTCATCCTCACCGTGCTCTACACCCGGCACGCGCTGGAGTTCTCGGTATTCCCCACGCTGCTCCTGATCGCCACGGTCTTCGGGCTTGCCCTCAATGTCTCCTCGACCCGGCTCATCCTGTCCAAGGGCCACGAGTTCAATGGGCACATCGTGCGCGCTTTCGCCACGTTCGTGGTCGGCACGAAGGGCGTCGAAGGCTACGTCATCGGCATCATCATCTTCATCATCATCATCGCCGTGCAGTTCATCGTCATCACGAAGGGCGCGACGCGCGTCGCCGAGGTGGCGGCGCGGTTCACCCTCGATGCGCTCCCCGGCAAGCAGATGGCCATCGAGGCGGAGTACAATTCCGGCCTCCTCACCGAGGAGGAGGCGACGCGGAAGAAGAACGACCTGCAGCGCGAGGCGGATTTTTACGGTTCCATGGACGGTGCCTCGAAGTTCATCTCCGGCAGCGTCCGCATCGGCATCCTGATCTTCGTGGTCCAGATCGTCGGCGGGTTGATCGTCGGCATGACCCTGCACGGCGAGGACTGGACGACGGCGCTGGACACGTACATCTCCCTTTCCATCGGCGACGGTCTGGTCACGCAGCTCCCGGCGCTCCTCATCTCCACGGCAACGGGCATCATCGTCACGCGCGCCATCTCCGACTCGTCCTTCGGCAAGGACATCACGAAGCAGTTCTCCAGCCAGTCGAGGCCCTATCTGATTTCCGCGGCCTTCCTCGTCCTTCTCTCCTTCCTCCCCGGCTTCCCCTGGTATGTGCTCATTCCCATGGCTCTCCTCATCGGGGCGCTGGGCCTTTCGCTCACGCGGAAGCAGATCGCGGAGGAGGAGAAGACGCGGACCCGGGAGGTGGCGGACAAGGAAAAGGCGGCTCCCGCGGAGATATCCCCCGTCGTGCCTTTGGATCCATTGTCGCTGGAGATCGGCTACGGGCTCATCCCGCTTGTGGACAAGGAGCAGGGGGCCGAGCTGCTGGACCGCATCACGCGCATCAGGCGCGAATCGGCCCTGGAGCTCGGCCTCGTGGTCCCCCGCATACGGATCATCGACAACATGCGCCTGGAGCCCGCGGAGTATTCGTTCAAGATACGCGGCGTCGAGGTGGGGCGCGGCCGCATCAAGATGGCGCACTACCTGGCCATCCAGCCGGGCAAGGCCACCGAGGAGATCCCCGGAGAAGCCACGCGGGACCCGGCCTTCGGTCTTCCCGCGGTCTGGATCACCGACGAGGACAGGGAGCGCGCGGAGAGGCTGGGGTACACCGTCGTCGATCCCCCTTCCATCATCGCCACGCACCTCACGGAGATCATCAAGCGCTATGCCGCGGAGATACTCGGACGGCAGGAGGTGCAGTCCATCCTGGACACGCTGAAGAACGACTACCCGGCGGTGGTGGACGAGGTGAAGAAGGCGCTGGGCATCGGGGAGATCCAGAAGGTGCTCCAGGGGCTCCTCGCCGAGCGCGTCTCCGTGCGGAACATGGTGGCCATCCTGGAGACCCTTGCCGACTACGGCCCGGTCACGAAGGACATCGGCTTCCTCATCGAGAAGGTGCGCCAGGCGCTGGGACGCCAGATACTGCCTGCAATACTGCGACGAGAAGAAGGTCCTCCGCGTGCTCACCATCGAGCCGTCGCTGGAAAAGAAGATCATCGATTCGCGCCTCGAGACGAATCGCGGCATCGTCTCGGGGCTGGACCCGGCCCTGCACCGCAAGTGGATCACGGCGCTCACCAACGGCGTGAAGGCCGTGCAGGAGCAGGGTTTCCACGAGGTCGTGCTCTGCTCGGAGGCGGCGCGGCCGCTCGTGAAGTCGGGCAGCGCGCGTGAAATCCCGCACCTGGCGGTCATCTCGAGCCTCGAGGTGGCGCCCGACGTCACCGTCGAGTCTCTTGGCGAGATTCGCATCGAAGGATAGGCAGGAGCGACCACGGCATGCAGTACTTCACCGTTCAGGGACGTTCGAACCGCGAGGCGATTGAGAAGATGAAGGGGCTCTACGGCGAGGATGCCCGGATCCTCACCCACCGCTCCGTCCGCATGGGCGGCTTTCTCGGTCTTTTTGCCGCGGAAGGTGTCGAGGTGACCGGCTACCTGTCGGAGGACGGGAGCAAGAGGAGGAAGGCCGAGGTGGAGGAAGAGAAGAAGAAGATCCTCGACGGGGTGAAAAAGGAGCAGAGCTTCCAGGTGCTCCTGAAGGAGATCCAGGACCTGCGCGAGGCGATGGAAAACAGGCCCACCCCTGCCCCGGTGCATGTCGTGGAAGAGCATCCCTCGCTCCGCCAGCTCGAGGAGCTGCTTGCCGCCAACGAGTTTGCGCCCGACTTCATCGCGGCGATCAAGGACCGCGCGCGCAAGGAGTTCTCACTCGACGCGCTGGAGAATTACGCGCTCCTGCAGAACGCGGCGGTCGGCTGGATCGGGGAAAAGATCGAGGTCGATCCGCCGCTGCGCTTCGCCGGCAGGGGCGGCAAGATCGTGATCATCGTGGGGCCGACGGGCGTCGGCAAGACAACGACCATTGCGAAGCTCGCGGCGATCTACGGGATCGGCGAGGGCAGGACGCCCGGCCGGTCGGTGCGCATCATCACGATCGACAATTACCGCATCGCGGCGAAGCAGCAGATCGAGACGTACGCCGAGATCATGCGGATCCCCGTGAGCCTCGTGGAGAGCGCCGCCGAGCTCCAGAAGACGCTCACCCTCTACCAGGACACCGATCTCATCCTCGTGGACACGATCGGCAGGAGCCCGCGGGACCTTGCGAAGCTCGCCGAGATGAAGGAGATCCTGTCCTCCTGCGGCAGCCAGGCCTCGGTCTACCTCGCCCTGGCGGCGACCACGAAGGCGAGCGACACCGAGGAGATCCTGCGCCAGTTCGCGCCTTTCGGCTTCCGCTCGATCATCCTCACGAAGCTCGACGAGACGATGCGCATCGGCAACGTCATTTCCTGTCTCTCGCGGCAGCGCAAGCCCGTCGCGTATCTCTGCGACGGCCAGGGCGTTCCGCAGGATCTCGAGGAGGCGACAGTCGTACGCCTGCTCATGAACATGGAAGGCTTCAGGATCGATCGGGCGACGCTGGAGGCGCGGTTCCCGAGCGCGGGCAACGCGTCCTTGGTCGACACGGCCGCCGCGGCGAGAGGGAAAGGGAACTAAAGATGGCAGATCAGGCGGAAAAGCTGAGAGAGCTCGTCGGGGGAAACCTCACGCGGCCGGGCGGCGGTGAAGAGGCAGCGCCGGGCAACGCGCCCGCGCAAAGGCCGGTTGCAGCGAGGGCCGAGGGCAAGACGGGCACGCGCATCATTGCCGTTTCCAGCGGCAAGGGAGGCGTCGGCAAGACAAATATCGCGATCAACCTCGCCCTTGCGTACGCGCAGACGGGGAAAAAGGTCATCGTCATGGATGCCGACCTCGGGCTCGCGAACGTGAACGTCGTGCTCGGCGTCATCCCGCGCTACAACCTCTACCATCTCATTCGCAAGCAGAAGACCCTTTCCGAGATACTCGTGGATACAAGCTACGGCATCCAGATCATTGCGGGCGCGTCGGGCTTCTCCAAGATCGCCAACCTCAATGAGGAGGAACGACGCGATTTCATCGCCGAGCTGGCGGCGCTGTCGAATGCCGACGTGCTCATCATCGACTGCGCGGCGGGCGTCTCCAACAACGTCATCTCTTTCATCGCCGCCGCCGACGACGCGCTGATCGTCACGACGCCCGAGCCCACGGCCATCACCGACGCCTATGGCATCATCAAGATCATTGCCACGGAGATCGAAAATCTCGACCTCGGGCTGAAGCTGATCGTCAACCGCGTGAAATCCGTCGTGGAAGGAAAAAAAGTCGCCGAACGCGTGATCACCATTGCCGGGCAATTCCTGAATCTGAAGGTGGATTATCTGGGATTTGTCTACGACGACCCGGTCGTGCACACATCGGTCGTGCGGCAGAAACCCTTCCTGATCCTGGAGCCGAAGTCCAAGGCAGCGCAATGCATCCGCCACCTCGTGGGCAGACTCGAAAACTACGATTACCGGGATGGAAAGGGAATCCCGACCTTTCTGAAAAAGCTCTTCGGGTCGAAATAGGAGGTGCGAAACGGAGCATGCAATGGGCGGCGACGGGGCCATATTGTTGACTCTGGATGCCGTTTCCCCTACTGTTAGCATGAAGGACGGTATCGAAGGCACATGGAAGCCCGCCCGGTGATGGACTTCGCCAGGGAAAACTGGAAAATAGCCGCGGCGTGCGCGCTGGGGGCTTTCCTTCTCTCCCTGCTCATCGGGTTGATCGCCCGCAACCCGTTCGGCGTCGCCCTCCTTCGCGCGTTTCTCCTCTGTCTTCTTTTTGCCGGCCTCGGTGTCGGTGCGCGCCTCGTGGCGCGGGCATACCTGCCGGAGCTGGTTGCCGGCCCGCAGGGAGCGCGGCCGGAAACCGAATCGACCCGCGGTCGGAACATCGACATCGTGCTGCCGGAAGAGGATGGCGCGCCGCGCCAGGATTCCCGCGGAGATGGCCGGCCATCCGGCAGAGCGCGCGGTGAGGCGGCCCCGGGCGATGCCGTGGGATTGGATGAAGGGCCGGGGATTCGGAGGGGCCTGCAGAGGAGGTTGTTTCGCGTTCGGAGGAGCAGGCCCTGGGAGAGATCGCGGACGAGCTGGCGGAGGAGCTGCCCTCCGCGACCGAGCAGCCTGGACAGGAGTCGGAGGAGTTGCCGGGTCTTGACGGGTCGGAGCAGGGGACCAAGCCGCTCTCGGCGAACGAGGACCTTGACGATCTTCCCGACATCTCGAACCTGGAAATGGCGGCCGAGGAGCCGCGGGGAATGGCCGGTGGGAGCGTCGGGGGAAGGGGCCCGCGAGGGGCATCCCCGGGAGAGAAGCCCGGCGACGCACTCCGTGGAGCCGTGAGCGGGCAGGATCCCGCCACGATTGCCAGGGCCATCCGGACGGTCCTGAAAAAGGATGAAAAAGGATAGCGCGGATATGGCCGAAACCCTCTGGGATGGAAAGTCCGAAGAAGAGCTCTGGAAGATCTACCGAAAGGGCCGCGACCAGAAGCTGCGCGATTTCTTCGTGCGACAATACGCGCCCCTCGTGAAATACGTCGCCGGCAAGATCGCCATGGGCATGCCCCAGAATGTCGAATTCGACGACCTCGTGGGTTTCGGGGTTTTCGGGCTCTTCGACGCGATCGACAAGTTCGACCCCGGCAAGCACGTGAAGTTCAAGACCTATGCCGTCACGCGCATCCGCGGGGCCATCTTCGACGAGCTGCGGACCATCGACTGGGTGCCGCGTTCCGTGCGGCAGAAGGCCCGCGAGGTGGAGGAGACGGTGCGGCGCCTCGAATCCTCCCTCGGCCGCGCCGCCTCTGACGAGGAAATCGCTTCCGGCATGTCGATGGACGTCAAGGAGTTCCAGCAGATGATGCTGAAGATCAGCGGGACCTCCATGCTGTCGCTTCACGACATCTGGTACACGGGAGAGGACAACGACAAGATCTCCATCGCGGAAAGCATTGAAAGTCCGGGCAGCCTCAACCCCGACACCATCGTCGAAAAGGAAGAGATCAAGCGCGTCATCGTGGATGCGATCAAGGAGCTGCCGGAGAAGGAGAAGAAGGTTCTCGTTCTCTACTATTATGAAGACCTGACGCTCAAGGAGATCGGCGAGGTGCTCGCGGTCACGGAGAGCCGGGTGTCGCAGCTGCACACGAAGGCCGTGATGCGGCTTCGTGCCAAGCTCACGAGCTTCAAGAGAGGAATCGTGTAGAGCAAATGCGCGGAGGAACGGGATCACCGCCCCCTGCCGAGACGTCCGCCCGTGCAGCGTCCGGCCGCATCAACCTGGAAGAGCTCCAGGAATACATGCGCCGGCAATCGGAAGAAGACAAGAAAAACCGCACCATCACGGTGGAAGGCGACACCGTCCCCGATGCACTGAAGAAGGCCTCCATCGAGCTGGGCCTCCCGGTCTCCAGTCTCGAATACGAGGTGCTGCGCCGCGGGAGCGGCGGCACGCTCGGGCTGGGCCGCGCCGCCTGGAAGCTCTCCGTTTACGAGCGGTCGAAGGTCGTGAAGACGAGCGTCGAATCGGAGGAGGAGGCGCGGCGCGAGGCCGAGCGCGCCGCCCAGGCGCCGGAGAAGCCCAAGGACCTGTCGGGCGAGGTCTTTGTCAAAGTGTCCGGCGACGGCGCGTTCCTGCGGGTGACCCGGCCGCAGGGCAAGGGCCCGCGTGCGACCGAAATCATGGCCCTGGAGCGTTTAGCGATCCGTGGGATTGCGAGCTTCGACGCCGCCCTGGTGTCCCGCATCGTGAAGCACGCGGACGGAGAGTTCGTCCGGGTCGCCGACGTACAGTACAACCCGGGCCACGACTCCACCGCGTCGATGGATGTCACGGACGGCGCCATGAAGGCGGTGGTGGTCGTCGCGGAGCCCGGACCCGGCGGCGCCGACATCTCCTCCGATTTCCTCAGATCCTATCTGCAATTCCAATGGCGTCATCCACGGCCTGCGGGAGGACATACTCGAGGAGATCGACACCTCTCCGCGCTATGGCAGGCCCATCGTCGTGGCGGAGGGCACGCGGGCGCATGACGGCGCGGATGCGCGCATCGAATACAATTTCAAGATGGAGAAGGACGCCGTCACGCTGCGGGAAAAGGACGGCCGTGTCGATTTCAAGGACATCTCCCACGTGGAGAACGTCGTGGCGGGCCAGCTCCTTGCGCGCAAGATTCCCGCGGAGGCCGGTCAGCCCGGCCGCACGGTGACCGGCAACACCATTCCCGCCACGAAGGGCAAGGACTGCGACCTCGCCGTGGGAAAGAACGTGAAGCTGTCGGAGGACGGGCTTTCCGCCATGGCGGAGATCAACGGCCAGGTCCTGCTCATCGGCGGCAAGATCAACGTCGAGCCGATCTATTCCATCCCCGGTGACGTGAATCTCCGCACGGGCAACATCCTTTTCCTCGGCACGGTGATCGTGAAGGGCAACGTGGAAGACGGCTTCTCCGTGAAGGCCGCGGGAAACATCGAGATTTTCGGGAGCGTCGGCAAATGCCTCATCGACGCGGAAGGCGACATCATCGTGCACCAGGGCATCGCCGCGAAGACGGAGGGAAAGATACGCTGCGGCAAGAGCCTGTACTCGAAGTTCATCGAGCACGCCCACGTCGACGCCGGGGAGTACGTCGTGGTCACCGACGGCATCGTGCATTCATTCGTCGATGCGAACAAGATGATCCTCTGCCAGGGCAAGCGCGCGCAGATCGTGGGCGGCCGGCTCCGCGCCTCGGAGGAGATCAATTCCAAGATACTCGGCGCCGTGGGCGGCTCGGAGACGCTGCTCGAGGTCGGATACGATCCCCGGAGCAAGGAACGGCTCGTGGCCCTGGAGGACGCCAAGAAGGCGGTGGAAAAGTCCCTCGAGGAGGTGGACCTCAACATCAAGACGCTGGAAAACCTCCTGAAGGTGCAGAAGAAACTCCCGCCGGAAAAGGCGCAGTACCTCTCCGAGCAGAATGAAAAGCGCTCCGAGCTTCTTCGCAAGCTTGATGACTGCATCCAGGAGATCGGCACGATCAACGCGCACCTCTCCTCGCTCAACACCATCGGCAAGATCTCCGCGTCAGAGCGCGTCTATCCGGGCGTGAAGCTCTCGATCAAGAACGCAAGCCTCGCCGTGCGCACGGAGTTCAAGTTCGTCACCTTTTTTCTCCAGGGCGGCGAAGTGAAAGTGACGAAATATGAAGCCTTCGATGAAGAGCTCATGAGGAGGAAATAGCGTGCCGGCGCTGCCCATCGACCTGCAGACGCTCTTCACGCAGACGAACCAGGTCGGCCGCGAGCAGGCGGCCCAGAAGGATGCGGCGCCGCAGGCCCAGCTCCTCCAGGGCGCGCAGCTCGCCCAGAAGGCCGACCAGCTCGATCACGCCGTGAACGTGACGCGCGAGGAGGACAACGAGGCGGAGAAGGTGAAGGACCGCTCCAAGCGCGGCGCAGACCGTCGCCGCCGGCAGCCGGGTGCAAAGCGCGCAGCCGCGGCGGTTCCGCCGGCCGCCCCCGCGGTCGTCAGCGACCCCGACCTCGGTCGCAACGTCGACATCTCCAGCTAACCATGTGGTATGCGATTCTCATCATGCTCGTCGTGGACCTCGGCGGGCTCCTCCTCATTTATGTCCTGTTGCGCGACCGCGTGCGTCGGGTGACGAGCGTCGATTCGCAGATCGCCGACGTGCGTGAGGAGGTGAGCAGGCTCCTCGTCGAGCTGAATCAGACGACGGACCGCAATGTCGCCCTGCTCGAAGATCGCATCGCCCGCCTCAACGAGTCCCTCGCCGTGGCCGATAAGAAGATAGGTCTGCTTCGTCGGGAGATTGAAAAGCACGACGTGGGAGCACAGGTTTACAGCAGGCTGGCAGAGGGACGACCGCGCAGCGTGTCGACTGACGCCCAAACGCGCCAGCAAATGCTGCAACCGCGCCTGCAAATGCCGCCAGCGGAGGCCGCCGGAATGCCACAACCGCGCCAACAAATGCCGCCAGGAGCGGCCGGGGAGCGCGAGGGAGTGGCCGCCGGAATGCCGCCAGGCGTGGCCGCGGAGCGCGGTGCCGATGCGTCGGCCGCGGCAGTCGAGTCTGGGCGCACGCCGCGTCAGCCGCTGGCCGTGGAGCTCTCGGAAAAATCCGAGCCGCGGCAGGAAAGGCGGCGCGACGAGCTGCGGGTCGAATCCCGGGACACAGAGGAGGCCCCTGACCTGCACCAACGCGTCATGAGCCTCCAGCGCGCGGGATTCTCAAGCGCGCTCATTGCCAGCCGTGTCGGGGTTCCCCGGGGTGAGGTCGAGCTCATCATCTCCCTCGAGCAGCGGAAGGGACAGGCGTGAACAAGAAAGAAGAGGGAATGCCGACCGCTCCCGCGCGAACGGCACAGAACATCGGTGTCGAGGTCTATGCCGGCCGCGAGCTTGCGGCATTTGCCGGCCGCGAGCAGCCCCGCGGAGTACCGTGGGAGGCGGCATTTGCCGGCCGCGAGCAGCCCCACTCACGGGAAGTGCACAGGGGCGGACGCGCCGTCATATTGATTGCGGCAGGCGCGCGGCTGCCCGCCGCCTGCGCCATGACGTTCACCACGGTATCGGATCGTCAGCGCGCCATTGAAGTCAGGGTGGTGCGGTGCTCGGCGGACGCGCGGCCTTCGGGCGTCGTTGGGCGCTTTCTGCTTCCCGGCCTGTGCGACGGCGCGCGGGGGGAGGCACGCATCGACATCGGGCTGTCGCTCGACCAGGGCGGCGTGCTCCGCGCCTGGGCGGCAGACCGGGCGAGCGGTGCGCGCCAGGAGGCGTCCTTTGCCGGGCTGTGGGCTCTGGAGCCCGAGCTTCGGCCTGACGCGCGCGCGGCGCTCGCCCGGCGCGTCGACGCCGGCATCGATCGGGTCGAAGACGGCGCCCGGGAGGCCCTTCGGACTGACCGCGACGAAGCCGAAAGATGGGCCCTCGGGGCCGGGCAGCCTGGGCGGGAAGCCTCTGCGGATTATGCGACCGCGTTGGCGACGCTCGCCGGTGAGATCGACGCGCGCCTGGCCCGCCGCGAACTTGCGGCATTTGATACCCGCCACGACCAGCCCCGCGGAGTACCGCGGGAGGCGGCATTTGATACCCGCCACGACCAGCCGCGCGGGATGCGGCAGGAGCCGGCAGCGAAGAAAGGCCGCGAAACCGGGCCCGGCGCCCGGGGGTAGGCAAGCGTGCCACAGAAAGGATATGCCGGGCAGACCGCGGGAGATGTGCCGCGGCTGGGGAAGGTGCTTCTCCTCAGCACAAGCAGCGAGCGCCGTGCGGGAGCTGCGCGCGCGCTGGGCGCGCGCGGTTCCTTCACGGCATATGCCTACCTGCGCCACGCGCTCTGGGATGCCGAAGAGAACGTTCGCGCGAGCGCGATCGACGCCATCGGGGAGCTCGCGGTGAGCCAGTCGGCGGGAGAGCTCGCTGACGTCTACGCGTGGTCGGGTCCGCGCCTCCGCCGCGCCATCCTGCGCGTGGTGCAGCGCATCGGGACCGGGGCCGCCTTCGACGGCATCATCCGTCTGGCGTCCATCGATCCCGATCGCCGCGTGCGCGCGCTCGCGACACGCGCGGCGCAGATCCGCCGCGGGAGGTCCTGAGCCGATGCGCAAGCGCTATGTCACCTTCAGCCTCGCCGCAGGCAGCTACTGCATCTCCGTGGACAGCGTGATGCAGATCCTGCGTCGGGAGAATCTCATCCAGGTCCCCAAGGCCCCGCCCTTTGTCGAGGGGGTTCTGAACATCCGCGGGGACATCCTCCCCGTGATCGATCTGCGCGCGCGGCTGGAGATCTCCCCCGGTGACGCGGCGAGCCGCGCCCCCGCGGACGCGCGCAAGAGACGCATCATCATCACGCGCGTGGGCGATCGCTCGTACGGACTGGACGTGGACGAGGTGCGGGAGATCGTCGAGATCGAGGACGGGGGCATCACGACCGATGCCGCCACAATGCTCGGCGTCCGGCCGGACTTCATTCTGGGCATCGCGCGGCGCGAAGAGAGCGTCTACATCGTCCTGGATCTCGCGCGCGTCTTCGCCTCGGGAAGGGATGTCTCCGCGACTCTGCCGGGGACCTCATGATGGCGTCCGTGGGCCTGGATGACACACGTCTCCGCAAGGCGTTCCTCGAGGAAGCAGAGGAGCTCAGCCAGAAGCTGGGCGACTCCCTGCTGGGCCTGGAGACCGACGCGGGAAATGCCGATCTCATCAACGAGGTGTTCCGCCTCACGCATTCGCTGAAATCGGAATCAGCCCTCATGGGCTTTGGGCGGCTGTCGGAGCTTGCCCATCGCATGGAGGACGTCCTGGGGCTCGCCCGCGACGGCACGCTCCGCCTCTCCAAGCCGGCCCTCGACGGCATCTTTGCCGGCGCCGACCTTATCGCGGAGATGATGGCTGCCATCGCAAAGGGTGACAGCGACTCGGATTTCGATACGGCGGCCGTGCTCGCGACACTTGCCGCTTTCGGCGCTGGACAGGGAAAGGCGCGCCAGGCGCCCGCGCCGGATAAGGCAGGAATGCCGCCAGGAGCGGCCGCAGGAATGCCGCCAGGAGCGGCCGCAGGAATGCCGCCAGGAGCGGCCGCGGAAACGCCATCCGTCGCGCCGACCCCCGCGGTCGGGTCGGACCTGCCTTCAGCGCTGAATGAGTTCCAGAGGAAGCAGCTTGCCGAAGCCCGCGACAGGGGAGAGACCCTGTACCGGATCACCGTGCGGGTCGATCCATCGGAGCCCATGATGTTCCCGCGCGCCTACCTGGTCTTCTTCAACCTCGAGGCGCGGGCGAATGTCGTCCGCGTCACGCCCGCCATGGACGGCGATCCCGTCGACGATGCACTCTACGGCCGCACGGTGCTGCTCCTCACCGCACAAGAGGAAGAGGAGGCCCTCCGCACTGCCGCTGGCGTCGACCAGATCGCTGACGTGCTCGTCGAGCGGCCGGGCTATGAAGACTACCTTCGCCCGGCGACGCCTCCCGCCGCCGCAACGGCTGCCCTGGCGCCCGCCGTGGAGCCGGGCCCGGCCGCGTCTCCGTCAGAAGAGCCGGCGCGCCGGGTCGCCGCCGTGGAGAAGACGTCGATCCGGGTGGACACGCGGAAGCTCGACGACCTGTGGAGTCTCATCGCGGAGCTCGTGCTCCACAAGTCCCACATCGCGCGGCTCTCCGACGACATCGGCAAGGGGGTGGACGTCCACACGGTGCAGGAAGAGCTCGTGGAATCCTTCGATTCGCTGGACAAGATCTCCGGGGGAATGCAGCAGGCGATGATGGACACCCGCATGATTCCGATCTCCGTCATCTTCAGCAAGTTCCCGCGCCTCGTGCGCGACCTTTCCCGCAAGGTCGGCAAGCCCGTCGAGCTGGACATGTCCGGCGAGGACACGGAGATCGACCGGGGCATCGTGGAAGCCCTCTCCGATCCGCTCACCCACATCATCCGCAACTCGCTCGATCACGGCATCGAGTTTCCCGAAGAGCGCGTGCGCCACGGCAAGCCCGAGAAGGGCCGCGTGAGCGTCGCCGCGCGGCGCCAGGGAGGGAACATCGTCATTGAGCTTACCGACGACGGCCGCGGCATGGATCCCGAGCGCATCCGGCACAAGGCGATCACGATGAGGATCCCCGGCGCGGACGCGTTCACCGAGTCGCAGCTTCTCGACCTCGTGTTCCTGCCCGGCTTCAGCACGAAGGAGGTCGTCACCGACCTGTCGGGCCGCGGCGTGGGCATGGACGTCGTCGCCACCCGCATCCGGCGCGACCTGAAAGGCGACGTCGTCCTGCGCACGGAGGTGGGCAAGGGAACGCGGGTCACGCTGCTCCTGCCCCTGACGCTCACCATCGTCAACGCGCTGCTCGTGCGGGGGGACAACCAGATCTACGCAATTCCGCTCACGGACCTCGACTCGACGGCGAAGCTGCTCGCGACGGAAATCGGAGGGGAGGAGGGGAAAGAGACCTCCCTCTGGGCCGGTGAGGAGGTCGCCGTCTACTCGCTCGGAGCGCTTTTTGGAGCGGGCAGGCGCCGGGCGGAGGAGTATTTCGCGGCGGTCCTGCGGCACGGCGACCGCCGCGCGCTCTTGATCGTGGATGAGCTGATCGAGGAGCGCGAGGTGGTCATCAAGCCCGTGGACGATCTCCTGAATCCCGAGAGAATGTTTTCCGGCGTCTCCGTCCTGGAGGACGGCAGGCTCGTCTTCATACTTGACACGTCGTTCGTTCGGCGCGAAAACTTCTAGGAGGAGGCCTCATGGGCGCCAACATACTCATTGCCGACGATCTGTCCTTCATGCGCATGATTCAGAAGGAAATCCTCACCGAACGCGGCTACACGGTCGTCGGGGAGGCGGCGGATGGTCTGGAGGCGGTGGAGAAGTTCAAGAGTCTCCGTCCCGACCTCGTTCTCCTGGACATCACGATGCCCAACATGAACGGCCTGGAGGCCATGCGGAAGATCTTCTCGCTCGATCCGCACGCAAAAGTGATCATGTGCTCGGCGCTCGGCCAGCAGAATCTCATCGTGGAAGCGATCAAGGCGGGTGTGAAAGACTTCATCGTGAAGCCTTTCAAGCCGGAGAGGATCCTCTCCGCCATCGAAAAGGCCCTGAAAACCTCCTGAGGGGCGCAGGCGCGGGACAAAAAAAAACGGTATGCCTGGACGTCCGCGCATACCGTTGGTATGAGAAGAGGAATATTATCCTCACCAAAAAAGATCGGCGGCCCCCCGGGAACCTTTAGGGAAAAATCTTCCGTCGCGCGCGCCGCAGGAGACCCTGCTGCCATGCCGCCGACTCCGCGATTCCTTCGTACAGCGCGGCGCTGCGCGCGAGCACGATGTCGCGGCTGGTGGCGCTGTCGCCATCGGCTTCGATCCCGTGAAGGGTCGCCTGCACGAGAAACCCCGCGATGGTGCGGGAGGAGAGGGCGAGGATCCCCCGATCCACGGCGTCCATCTCTTCCAGACAGCGGCGCACGTTCTCCCTGCCGTGGAGGAGAGCCGCGAGCTCCCGGCTCAGGGACAGGCCGCGGCGGCAGAGCGCCGCAAGCCGGTCAAGCTCCTGTTCCACGGTCTCGATGCTGACGCGCAGACGCTCGCCCCCTCCCGTATCCCGCATGCGATGCATCTCCCTCACGCGATCCATCGCGCGGTCGATCGCGGGCCGAAGCCGGGGCAGGGACAGCATCTGCTCCGAGGGCGCGTAGGGCATGCCCTCGATGGCGACGCCGTCGGGTGAGAGCGTGGCGCATTGCAGCTCGGGATGAATGCGCAGCTGATTCTCGAACCACCACTTGTAGAGAAGCATTCTCCTGTCGGTGAACGTGACGCCGCCGCCCGTGGAGCGCGCCGGGAAAAGCCCGATGTCGCGGATGGAGCGCCAGGCGCTGCCCTCCGCCGGGGCAAGGCGGCCGGCCGAGGAATGCCATATTTCTTCTGCGAATACGCCCCTGCAGTGCGTGCGCATGCCCGGGAATCCCAGGTCAAGGCCGGCGGCGTAGATCGGGCGGGCGCCCAGAATGCGCGCGAGGTCCCACGCGGAGGTGGCGACCGAGCCCCCGGCTCCGAGCTTTCCTTTTTCTCCCACGGCCGTTTCCAGGATTTCCCCGAGCGGGAATAGCGAGCTGCAGAGGAAGAAGGGGGCAGCCTCGCGGCGGAAGACACGCGGGCAGGTGGACGGCTCGGCGACAAGGACGCCCTTCTCCGTGCCGGTCCAGTCGAGGTACCGGGAGGCCCAGTACTGCGGATCGACGACGACCGTGAAGTCCGGCTCCACGCCGCGGGCGCGCAGCGCGGCAACCGGCGTATTGACCGAGATGATCAGCATGCGTTCCCGCAGCGCGGAAAGGTGCGGCATGAGCGCGTCAAGGCTCGGGCCGCCCGCGACCACAAGTCCGGGCACATCCGCGAAGAGTCCCGTGAGCTGCGTCACTCCGGGGCAGCGAAGAAACGCGTCGAGGTTGCGGCACAGGTTGCGCACCCACAGCCGTCCGAACCGGGAAAGGGTATTGACGTTGATGTCCTTGCGGAGAGCCCACGAGTGAATCGTCTCTTCGGCGGCACGGTAGGCGGCGGGGAGCGCGCGAATTGCGGGCCGCAGGCGCAGGAAACAGGGCCGCGCCATCGGCAGCGCATCGAGGAGAACGGGCAGGCCTTCCGGCTGTGGGTCGACGTGAAAGCGCACGGCGGGATCGGCAAGCAGGGGCCGCAGATCGCGGGCGGAAAGGGCGGCGGAAAATAGGCCGGCATCCGGCTCCACGACGAGGACGGGGATGCGCGGGAAAAGCCTCCGCGCGGCTTCCGCGCCGTATCCCAACCCGAATCCCAGCACGATGATCGCCGTGCACGCGGGATCGATCTCCCGCGCAGCCTGCTGGTCCGCGTCCCGGGCAGGATCGCGCAGCCCGTGGAGGTGGAGGCCGTCCAGAACGGCCGTGGGACGGCCGGACGGCGTGGCGATGATGGCGACCCGCGGCGAGGTCTTTTCTGCTGCGGCGGTCGATGCGGCAGCGGAAGGGTGGCGCGCCGCCAGCGCCTCGAAATTGGCCTTCCAGAATGAAGCGTCGGGGTCGCCTGCCGGCGCGCTCACCGCAGCTCCAGGACGATCGAGGTTCCCGCTTCGATGGGCGTCCCGGGTGCCGGCGTCTGGTGCGCGACGAATCCCGTGCCGTTGATCGTGACATTCAGATCGCTGCGCAGGAGGAGCGGCAGGAGCAGCTTCTTGGGCACACCCTTGAGGTCCGGCATCGAGTCGCCGATCGCGACGGGCGGCGCATATGCCACAGTATCGGGTGGGGTGGCGGGCCTGGTTCCCGTCCGGGGAATGCCGACCTTGTCGATGATGCCCAGCGCCACCGCACGGAATATGGGCGCCGCGATCTGCGAGCCGTAGTAGCTCTGCCCGCGGGGGTTCTGCATGGCGACATAGACGATGTAGCGCGGATCGTCGGTGGGGAATATGCCGATCATGGATGCCACGAAGTCCTCCGCGGAATACGTTCCGGTCTTCGGGTTGGCCACCTGGGCCGTTCCCGTCTTCGCGGATATCCTCACGCCATCGATGGCGGCCCGGTGAGCCGTCCCCGCGGGCCACGATGCGGTCTCCATCCAGCCGAGCATCGTGCGGGCCGTGTCCGGCGACACGACCTCCCAGAGCGGCTCCCGGCCGAACTCCTTCACCACGACACCCTGCGGTGAGACGATCTTCTTCACGAGCTGCGGCTTCAGGAGAACCCCGCCATCGGCGATCGCCGTGGCGGCCGCCATCACCTGCATGGCGGACACGGCCACCTCCTGGCCCATCGCGATGGTGGGCTTGGAGCGCGCGGACCACTGCGACGCGGGCTTGAAAAGGCCGGCCGTCTCCCCCTGGAGCGGCACGCCGGTCGGTTTGCCGAATCCGAAACGCGAGAGCATGCGGTAAAAGCTTTCGTTGTCGGTCCTGTCAGAAGCGTAGGCCGCACCGACATTGGAGGAAAACTCGATGATCTTCTGCGGGGTGACGATGCCGTACGGGGCCAGATCGCGGATGCGGATCACCTCGCCGCTGGAGAGTTTCTTCTCATACACGCCGGGCGCGTTGAACTGGTCCTGCGGCGTGATGGCCCCCAGGTCGAGAAGCGAGGAAAGGGAGAATATCTTGAACACGGACCCCGGCTCGTAGGCGGCGGTCACCGGCCGGTTCTTGAGCCCTTCCGCGTCGATCTGCGGCGAATCCTTCTGGAACTCGTTGGGATCGAAATCCGGCAGGGAGGTATAGGCGAGTATCTCCCCGGTATGCGCGTCCATGACGAGGATCGTGAGGAAGTCGGGCTTGTTGGCCTGCATCGCCTCCCGCGCCGTGGAGTCCGCGATGTACTGGAAGTCCAGGTCGATGGTGAGGAAAACCTGGTCCCCGTATACCGTCGATGCGTCGGTGCCGACCGAAGGGGGAGAGAGCTCGTTGTTGTAGGTGTATTCGATGCCATCCAGCGCCACGCCGTCCGCCCCGAGATAGCCGACGACGTGGGACGCGAGCCTTCCCTGCGGATAGAACCTGCTGAAATCGTCTTCGATCTTCACGCCGGGATCTTGCCGTCAGCCTTGAGCTTCGCGAGCGCCGCCGATTCTTCGGGGGTGATGCGCCGCTTGATCACGGCATAGCCGTCGTGGGAGCGCAGCGTTTCGAGCACGGCTGCAGGCTCCATGCCCAGCGCCGTCGCGAGCTCCTGCGCCGTCTCTTCCGCGTTCGTGACGGAGGGGGTCCAGACGGAGACCCGCTGGAGCCGCGTCGTGACTGCCAGGATCCTTCCCTGCCGGTCCAGGATGCTCCCCCGCTGCACCTCGGGCATGACGATGGTCTCCCCGCCTTCCTGGGCGGGAAGCACGATGGTGAGCCGCACGAGCTGGACGATGAGGACGACGGCGATAAGGCCCAGAAACGACGCGAAGACGACCAGGCGCCTCCGGGCGCGTGTCTTTTCGCTGCGATCAGTCACGGGCAGCGTTCCCCTCCCACGGGCGCTTCATAGTAATACGGCGCAGGACAAATGTCGATATGGTGGGTAGCGCCTATGTTCACAGTTCTCCAGCGTCAGCACGTCGCAAAACGCGTCACCCCGCCCGTTCACCTCCGGGCGAACCCCGTCGGGGTCCGTTGGAGCAACAGGGAGCTTGGTGGGCAGCGTCAGGTGCCGGTGGCACGACCGGCGGCAACCCCGCAGCACCGTCGCGGAAAAGAACCGCCGAAAAAGCGGCGAATCCGCGAGGATAAGGGTCCGCGTTTCCTCCAACGGCAGCTCATTCTCGGCAGACGCCGCAGGGCCGTCCGCGCGCTGCGGTCGCATGTCGTCGAAAGCGCCCGCGCCTCCGCGCTGCGGCAGAATGCGCCCCGCACGGCGGCGGCGCTGAAATCCCGCCGCGCGTTTCCCCGGGCGCTGGGGCGGATTCTCCGCAGCCCGTGGCTTTTCATCGGGATCGCGGCGGCGGGTCTTGTCGTCACGCTGGCTCTGACGGGAAGCCTCACGGGGCTCGTGACCGCGCCGTCGCGACCCGAGCTTCCCGCGCCCGCGGATGTGGATCCTGCGCTCTACAGCCTCCTGGTGCCCGAGCCGGCGGCGCGTCCGTCCGGCGGGGTCAGCCCGGTCCTCCTCACGAGCCTCAAGGTGACCTCGTACAAGATCCAGGCCGGCGACAGCCTGTCCAAGGTCGCGGCGCGCTTCAAGCTGAACGTCGATACGCTGGTGAGCTTCAACGACATCACCGACGCGCGCGCCGTGGGCACCGGCTCGACACTCGACGTCCCGAACTCCGACGGCCTGAAGTACACGGTCCGGCGGGGAGATACGTTGCAGGGCATCGCGCGAAACGCGGGTGTGGACTTCAATGGGGTGCTGGACTGGAACGGCCTTTCCAGCTCCGTGATCCGCGCGGGACAGCAGCTCTTCCTGCCGGGCGCGCGCATGAACCCGACCGACCTGAGCCGCGTCCTCGGCACCTTGTTCCGCTACCCCGTGTTCGGACCGCTCACCTCCTTCTTCGGCTTTCGCCCCGATCCGTTCACCGGCGTCCGCAGCTTCCACAACGGGATCGACATCGGCAGCAAGCCGGGCATCGCGATCCTCGCCTCCATGGCGGGCACCGTGGCCGAGGTGGGATTCAATCGCAACTTCGGCAATTATGTCATCATCAAGCACAATGGAGGCTACCAGACGCTCTACGGTCACATGACCCGCTATATCGTCGATCATGGGCAGAAAGTGGAGCAGGGGCAGAAGATCGGGGAGGTCGGGAGCACGGGATACAGCACCGGACCGCACGTGCATTTCTCGATATTCAAGAACGGAGAGGCTGTTGACCCGCTTCACTTCCTGAAATAGAGTGGTGACGATTATGACCCACAGGGAGCGCCTGATAGAACTGCTGCGTTTGCGTCTGCTCGTGCCGCTCCGGGGCATCCGTCGCCACGTGATGTCCGCGCTGGCGCTGGTGTTCGTCGCGGCCGTCGTCGTGCTCGCGCTTGACGCGCGTCTTCCTTTTCCCCGGCCCGGTGAACGGATCCTCTACGACCCCACGGACTGGTCTCTCCTCCTGCCCGGTCACGGTCGGGCCGCGGTGGAACCGCGGCGGTCTCCCTACGGGGAAGGCGACATCGGCGGCGGCTCCACGACGCAGGCACCGCTTGCCATCCTGCTCTACCGGGCAAAACCGGGCGACACGATCAGCAGCGTCGCGACGAAGGTCGGCCTCTCGATGGACACCGTTTCCTCCATGAACCGCGTGCAGGGTCGGGGTGTGCACAACGTGCGCGTGGGCGAGCTCCTGAAGATACCCACCGAGGACGGCATCTTTCTTGCCCTCACGGGCGATTTCGACGCCCTGTGCACCGCGCGGAAGGTGGCGCCGGAGGACGTGCTCGCGGCGAACAACGTCACCCGTGACGAGCTCACGCAGGGCATGCTTCTTTTCTTTCCCGGCGTCCAGCATACCGGCTTCGAGCTCGCGCTTGCCAACGGCGTCGGGGTCGCGCTCCCGATACACGGCTACGAATCCTCGCCGTTCGGCCGTCGACCGGATCCTTTTACGGGACAGCCCAGCCGGCATTCGGGTGTCGACATCGCCGCGCCGGAGGGCTCGCAGATCAGGTCGGGCACGGACGGCAGGGTCATCGCGGCCCAGTACGATGCCACGCTGGGCAACTACGTGCAGGTCCAGGGTCAGGTGGGCTTCAGCTACATCTACGGGCATATGAGCCAGATCCTTACGCACGTCGGCGCCATCGTCTCCACCGGCCAGGTGATAGGCTTGATCGGCCATACCGGTTATGCGACGGGCCCCCACCTCCACTTCGAGATCCGTAAAAACGGCGTTCCGATCAACCCGAATAATTATCTGCCCGGCATCCGATAATTCCAGCGGGGGGACCTCAATGAGACGGCTCGTTATCACCATCCTCGCTCTGCTTGCGCTTTTCTCCGTCCTCCGGGCATACACGGAAAGCCCTCCGGGCGTGCAGCTCCATCCGGGGGTGATCGAGATCGGCGACGGCTCGTCGAGCGTCGGCGTCGAGTTCGGCGTCATGGAAAAGTCCGGGCAGGGCCTCTGGAACCTGTTGCCCCTCCGTGTCGTCTACCGGGACGGCGCAAACAGCGTCACCCTCGGTTTGAACGGCCTGTCGTTCCTCCTGCGCGGCGGCGCGAGCGTCGGTCGGACGGTCGCGGTGAACTCCCCGGTGAGCTCCGACGTGATCAGCATCGGCGGGAAGGTGACCGTCAACGCGCGGGTCGACGGTGACGTCTGGACGCTCGGTGCCGACGTCGAGCTGGGTCCGAAGGCCGAGGTGACGGGGAATATCGTCGCGCTGGGCGGCAAGGTCAGGGCAGCGGCAGGGGCCGTCGTCCATGGCACCGTGAACCAGGTGCCCGAGCTGAAGATCCCCTTTCTCGGATTTCTCGGCACCCAGTTCTCCGTCCAGGTCCTGAGCCTCGGTCGGCAGCTCCTGGGTTATCTCCTGCTGGGCTTCGCGCTGCTCCTGGTGAGCTTCTACCGCACACGCCGCGCCCAGGGCCTGTACGCATCGTTTGGGGCCACCTGGCGGGAGTCCGTGGTGACCATGGCGGTCGCCCTCGTCGTCGTGCCGATCGTCGCCGTGCTTCTGGTCATGTCGGTCGTCGGCATCTTCTTCCTGCCCGTCCTGGTGTTTGCGCTCGTCCTTTTCGGCCTGGAGGGCTTCCTGCTCCTCTGCGCGCGTCTGGGCGGCACGCTGCGCAGGATGCCGACCGACGGGGCGGGGGGCGAACCACTCACGCTTCTCACGTCCGGGCTGCTCGGTCTTTTCATCGTGAAGGTGCCTGCGTTCCTGGGGATATTCCTCACGCTCGTGAATGCGGGCGCCGCGAATGTGCTCGGCCAGATCCTTCAGCTCATCACTCTCGCGGCGGTCGCCGCGGGCATGCTCTATGGATTCGGCGCCTCGATGGCATTTGCCCGGGGGAAAAAGGCGGCTGCGTAGCACGGACGCAGCCCTGGGGCCCATTCGCACGGAGTACAAAGATTTCCCCAAGGCAACCCGGCATGGCACGTTAGCTCAATCTGCGTTGCCTTGGGGCCCCAACGCACCGTGTACGGTGGAGAGCCTACCCCAAGGCAACCCGGCAATGCACGTTGGCTGAATCTGCGTTGCCTTGGGGCCCTACGCACCGTGTACGGTGCTGCTATTGCCCGTGGCAATACTTGTATTTCTTACCCGATCCGCACGGGCAAAGATCGTTCCGCCCCACCTTGGGGACCGTCCGCTTCACCTGCACCTGCTGCGGCTGAGAGCCGCCGCCGTTCCCGCCGAATGCCGCCGGTGAGGCCTTGGCGCTCACGGCGGTCGTCCCCGAGCTTCCCCCCGCGGTGAACTGCCCCATCGCGCTGTGCGACGCCTGGAGGCCCGCGGCAGGCCGCGCGCCGGCGGCCGCCTTCTCAGGTGCCTGCTGAATGCGGACACGGAAGATCTTTCGCGCGATCACGGTCTTTATCTCGTAGAGCATGTCGTCGAATATCTGGAAACCTTCCAGCTTGTATTCCAGAAGGGGGTTCTTCTGGCTGTAGGCGCGCAGGTACACGGCCTCCCGCAGCGCTTCGAGGTTCTCCAGGTGATCCTGCCACCGCGAATCGATGTTGCGCAGGTACTCGAACTGGATGAACCTGTTCAACACGTCCTCGCCGATTTCCGCCGCCTTCTCGTCGATGCTCTGCCGGAGCTGCTGGAGGATGACGCGGTTGAGGTCCTCCAGGGACATGGCGGATAGCTCCGCCGCGCTCTGCGGAGGCTCGTAGAAGAGCGTCTCATTCATCTCCGCCAGGAGCGCGGCGACGCGCGTTTTCGGATTCTCACCCGAGCCGCGATACCGGGCGAACATTTCCCCGAAGAGCTCTTCGCCCGTCGCGATGACCCTGTCCTTGAGGTGGGGGTCCGAGATGATCTCGTCGCGCCGGGCGTAGATGAACTTGCGCTGCTCGTTGAGCACGTCGTCGTATTCCAGAAGGTGCTTGCGCACCTCGAAGTTGCGCTCCTCCACCTTTTTTTGCGCGCGCTCGATGGAGCGGTTCAGCCAGGGATGCACGATGGGCTCGCCCTTCTTCATGCCCATGCGCGTCATCAGTCCCTTGATGTTCTCCCCGCCGAACAGCCGCATGAGGTCGTCGTCCAGGGAAATGTAGAAACGGGACGACCCGGGGTCGCCCTGCCGGCCCGAGCGCCCGCGGAGCTGGTTGTCGATGCGGCGCGCCTCGTGGCGCTCCGTGCCCAGGACGTGGAGCCCGCCGATGGATTTCACGTCGACGTAGTCGGCCTGCCATTTGCCGTACTCTTCGGAAAGGGCCTTCCTGTACTCTTCGTCAGAGGCCTGCGTGCCGGCCTTCTTGCGCGCGCGGAACTCCGGGTTTCCGCCCAGCTTGATGTCGGTTCCGCGGCCCGCCATGTTCGTGGCGATGGTGACCGATCCGCGCGCGCCCGCGTCGGCGATGATCATTGCTTCGCGCGCGTGATTCTTCGCGTTGAGGACCTCGTGCCGGATGCCTCGTCCGACCAGGAGACGGGAAAGCTTCTCCGACTTCTCTATGGAGATCGTGCCGACCAGCACCGGCTGCCCCTTGGTGTGCAGGTCCGCGATTGCCGCGCAAATGGCGTCCAGCTTCTCCTCTTCCGTGAGATAGATCTCGTCATCCGTGTCGTCGCGGACCACCGGCCGGTTGGTGGGGATGACCACCACGTCGAGGTTGTAGATCTTGCCGAACTCCTGGGCTTCCGTGTCGGCGGTTCCCGTCATGCCGGCGAGCTTGCCGTACATGCGGAAATAGTTCTGGAACGTGATCGTGGCCAGGGTGCGGTTCCTCTGCGCGATCTTGATGCGCTCTTTCGCCTCGATGGCCTGGTGGAGACCTTCGGAGTAGCGCCTGCCGTAGAGGATGCGTCCCGTGAACTCATCCACGATCTGCACCTTGCCGTCCTGCACGACGTAGTCGACGTCCTTCGCGTAGAGCTTGTGGGCGCGGAGGGCCTGGGTGAAGTAATGGATGAACTCGAAGTTCTCATCCACGAACAGGGAGTCCTTGATGAGGCCGCGGCGCTGGAGGAGCGCCTCGATATGGTTCATGCCCTGGTCGGTGAAGGTGACGCGCTTGTTCTTCTCCTCCAGCTTGAAGTCTCCCGGCGGCTGGACGTCGCCCTCGGGGTAGCGTTCCGTCGCCGGGTCTTTCTCGCATTCCACCAGCTGGTCGACGAGCTTGTTCACCTCCGCGAACTTGAAGGTGTCGTCCTCCGCCATGCCGGAGATGATGAGGGGCGTGCGCGCTTCGTCGATGAGGATGTTGTCGATCTCATCCACGATGGCGTACGCGTGGCCGCGCTGCACCTTCTCCGAAGGGCTCCAGCACATGTTGTCGCGCAGGTAGTCGAATCCGAACTCGTTGTTGGTCCCGTAGGTGATGTCGCGGCTGTAGGATTCCTTGCGCTGGGCGTTGTCCATCTGGCTGAGGATGACCCCGACGCTCACCCCCAGAAGGCCGAATATGGGACCCATCCAGCCGGCGTCGCGCTCGGCGAGGTAGTCGTTCACCGTGATGACGTGCACGCCCTTGCCCGTGAGGCTGTTCAGGTACGCCGCCGGCACGCTCGCAAGGGTCTTGCCTTCGCCGGTCTTCATCTCGGTGATGCGTCCCTTGTGGAGAACCACGGCGCCCATGAGCTGCACGTCGAAGATGCGCTCGCCGAGCTTGCGACGCGCGGCCTCGCGGACCGCGGCATACGCCTCGGGCAGAAGGGAATCGAGGGATTCGCCCTTCGCGATGCGCTCCTTGAACTGCTCCGTCGCAGCCCGGAACTGCTCATCCGTCCAGCCCATCACCTCGGGTTCGAGGGCGTTGATCTTCTGCACGACGGGAACCAGTTCCTTCAGGTCCCGCTCGTGCTTGGAGCCCAGGAAGAAGGTGAGGATGTTCTCGAGCATGCCGCCATTGTACCTCCCCAGAGATTGACAGGTCAAGGGAAGGCCGCTACGATGAGGCGCCGATGACGCACCATTCCCGCAGAATGCCCGGCTCTCCTCCTTGCCGCGGCATGCCTTTCGGCCCTCGCGCTCGCCGCGTGCCAGAGAAAAGGCATCGAGGAGCTGGTGAGCACGGAGCTGTATTCCCTCTCCCTGGGCAAGCTCGAGGACCAGATCGACCTTTTCCAGTTCGAGGACGCCATGAGCACGCGCATGAACAGCATCTTCATGCGCGACGGCTGGTTCTACGTCGCCAACGGCAGCTCGGGCAAAATCATGGTCTTCTCCTCCTATGGCGACCTGATCTACCTGCTCTACAACCCGCAGACCAATCCCGCGCCGACCCTCCTGGGTCCCGTGGACCAGAACACCCCGGATACCGTCACGACGCGCGGCGCGGTCGCCTATCCCTTCACCGACATCGGGCGCATCGCGGTGGCGAGCGACAGAACGCTCTACGTGGAGGACGCGGCGGCCGATGCGATGACCGTGAAGGACAACGATCAGGGAATCGTGCGCAGCAGGGTCATCCTCCGGTTCGACCGCAAGGGCAAGGTGCTTCCCGCCCTCGGGGAGGAGGGAATCGGCGGCGCGCCGTTCCCCTACATCTCGGCGCTGCACGTGACGGCGTCGGACCAGCTCGTCGTCGTCTGTCGGCTTCCCACCCGATGGCAGGTCTTCTGGTACTCGCGCGACGGCGCGCCGCTGTATCGCGTGGACATCGGGAGCGGGAACCTGCCGGTGAAGCCGAAGGCCGGGCAGACGCCGGTCCTCATCGACATCGTCCCGGACCTGCAGAGCCCGCTGCTCTACCTCATCATCGATTCGTACGCGGACGTCGCGGATCCTGCCACCGGGGCATCCGGCCCCGCGGATGCCGTCGTCGCGGCCGCCTACAAGCTCGACCTGCGCACGCAGGCGTACGGTCCGAAGCCCATCGTGTTCCCGCAGAATCCCGAGCATCGCACCCGGGACGGGCTGAAGACCATCCGGATTCCGGCGCCCCCCAGCGATTTCCTCGGTGTGAGCGCAAGCGGCTCCTTCTATCTCCTTGCCGCGACCGACAACAACCTCTACACGCTGCAGATACTGGACAGGAACGGAAGGCTCGTCGTCCAGCGGAGGGTTGTGATCGAGGACTCGGAGCTCGTCTTCCGGGACCTCCACCTCGACTCGACGGGCATCCTCTATGGGCTCATGGCGGACCGCACGCGCGCCCGCATCGCCCTGTGGAGATCGGACCTCATGTTGAAGGGGCAGTGAGTGAAAGTCGTGAGCTCGGATGCAATGGCGCGCATCGACAGCCGTTCGCAGGACGAGTTCGCGATCCCCTCGGGCATCCTTATGGAGGATGCGGGGCTTTCCGCGTGGCAGCTCGTTCGCCGACGTCTCTGGCGGGGCAGGAAGCCCCGCGGGCGTCTGCTCTTCATCGCCGGCAAAGGCAACAACGGGGGCGATGCATTCGTCATGGCGCGCCGCGCAGCCGTGGAAGGTGCAGGGCCCCTCTCCATCGTGCTCGGCGCAGGCCGTCCGTCCCCGGACTCCGATCCGGGACGCATGCTTGCCGCGTGCGACGGACTGGGCATCGAGCGCCTTGAATGGCCGGCGGAGCGCGGCCGGATCGAGAGCAGGCTCGCGGAGACCGGCTGGATATTCGACGGCCTGACCGGCACGGGCCTTCGGGGTCCGCTCTCCCCTCCGCTCGCCAACCTTGTCGCTTTGGTCAACGCTGCTCCCGGGCGTACGATCGCCATCGATGTCCCCAGCGGGATCGGTGAAGGCTTCCGCGAGGGTTTTCCCGCGGTCCACGCCTCGGCCACGCTCACCATGGGCCTGCCGAAGCTCTGCCTCTATCTTCCGCGGGCGCGCGCCTTCTGCGGCCGGATCCACGTCGTGCATCTTGGATTTCCCCCTTCGCTCCTCGATGACGCCGGCATCGCGGGGGAAATGCTTTCGCCCCGCGACTACCTTTCCCGTGCGCCCCGGATCCCATCGGATACGCACAAGGGCCTGCGCGGCCATCTGGCGGTGTTCTCGGGGTCGCGCGGCACCACCGGCGCCGCATGGCTCTGCGCAACGGCCGCCGCGCGCGCGCGCGTGGGCCTCGTGACGCTTTTCACCGACACCGACGCGTATCCCGTCATTGCGCCGAAGCTCACGTCCGTCATGTGCCGGCCATGGGACCCGCCGTCAACCGACAGGCTTCCCGCTTGGGACGCGCATCGTTTCAGCGCGGTGCTCGCGGGCCCCGGCTGGGGTCTTGACGAAGGCAAGGCGCGCTGGCTCGATCACCTCCTTTCGCTGCCCGTGAAGGGTGTGCTGGACGCAGACGCCCTCACGCTGCTGGGCAACCGGACGTCCCGAACCGACCTGGGCGGCCGTTGGGTGCTCACGCCCCATCCCGGGGAGTTTGCGCGACTCTCGGGCGCGTCGCGGGACGCCGTGCTGGACGACCCGGTGGAGCATGCGCGCAGCGAAAGCCGCAGGCTGAATGCGGTGATCGTGCTGAAGGGGCATGCCACGGTCATTGCGGAGCCTCAGGGCCGTTTCTGGATACTCGACGGGGCAAACCCGGCGCTCGCGACAGGGGGCTCGGGAGACGTGCTGGCGGGCATCATTGCGGCGGGCGTCGCCGGCGGCATGTCGCCGCTCGACGCGGCCCTTTTCGGCGTGTCGCTGCACGCGCACATCGGCCGAATGGCCGCCCGGGCACAGGGTTGGTTCCTTGCGGAGGACCTGGTGCCCCTGATATCGCGCGCGTTGTGGCAATGAAGCATCCCGTCCTGCGCGTGAAAAAGAACTCTTTCATCTATGACGACGCGGCGGTGAAGCAGGGGCCGCAGGCCTACCCGGCGTCCACCCGCATCCCCGTGCGGGAACCTCGCAGGACCCGGCCGCGCAAGCGCCGCCGGGGCCTGACATTCCTGCCGCTCCTGGTCCTGGCCCTCGGGCTGGTCGTGGTGTTTCGTTTCGTTCCCCGATCCCCGGCGGACCGCACGACTCTTGTCGGCTGGCAGGTGGTGTTGCGGGCAACCGCCGCGGACGGCAGCCTCATCGTCGGCGTCACGTTCATCGCGGAGCAGGGGACGCTCGTGTCGCCCCTTGCCACGTCGGAAGCGTCGGTGCAGGTCACGCTGCCCGACACGGGCGACCACCTGACGCTGAGCGGCCTCCTGGAAAAGTCCCCCATGACGCTGCGCGGGGAGCTGCCCTATGCGCCGCGCATGAAGCAGGTGGAGGCGACGGTGAAGCTTCTGGATTCGTACGCGAGGCTCCGCGCCGTCGTGCGCTGAGCTTCGCGCGCGAATGCTTGACGTCGCCCGCGCCCTCTCCTATGATCGAATCGGGGGGGAGGGGGATGTTTCAGTTTTACTTCCTGTCCGTCCTTGCAAATCTCGTCGGCGGTTTGTCCCTCTGTTCCGAATGGCTCGCGCGCAGGCCGGGTCTTGCGAATCTGTCCGCCGTGCTCACCTCCCGGTACGGGAAAATGACCACGGGGCTGGCTGCCCTGATTGCGGGCTTTGCAAAGCTTTTCGTGCCCGTCGGCACGCCGATCATCCTGGGCGATCTCTTTCCCGCACTGGTGGGCATGGTCATCGGGATCGCGCTACTCTTCGAGGTCTTCAAGCAGGAAGCACTTTTCCCGGCGGAAGGCGGCGATCGGCCTGACGCGCGTGCACGGGGAGCGCTGGGCTACCGGACCGCCCTCGGCATCCTGGGCCTCGTCGCTGCCATTCTGCATTTTTTTCTTCCCGAACACCCCTTCATATGAAAAGGGCTGTCCATCGGACAGCCCCTGTTGTTGCACCGTCGGGGAAGCTATTCCTTTTCTTCCGCCTTGGCCGCCTGCGCCGCCTTGATGACGTCGTCGGATATCCTGCCCGAGATCGGGCTGTAGTGGTCGAACTCCAGCTCGAATGAACCGGTGCTCGCCGTCAGCGCCTTCAGGTCGATCGCGTAGCGCATGAGCTCCGCCTGGGGCACCTGCGCCTTGATCTCGAGGATGCCGCCGCCGATGGGGTTCTGGCCGAGGACCTTGCCCCGCTTGCCGCTCAGGTCGGAGAGCACGGCGCCGTAGATACTGCTCGTCCACGAACACGGTGAGGTTGCAGATGGGCTCCAGCAGCACCGGCTTCGCGTTGCGCATGCACTCACGGAAGGCTTCCCGGGCCGCCAGCTTGAAGGCGAGCTCCGAGGAATCCACGGGATGCTCCTTGCCGTCCACGATCCTCGCCTCGACGTCGACGACGGGATAACCGGCGAGGATTCCTGCCTCCATCGCCTCTATCACGCCCTTCTCAACGCCGGGGATGTATCCGCGGGAGACCGCCCCGCCGAATATTGCGTTCGTGAACTTGTATTTCTCCCCCCGCGGGATGGGATTCACTTCGAGGGAGACCTTGGCGTACTGGCCGTGCCCTCCCGTCTGCTTCTTGTGCGTGTATTCCGCGTCGGCTTTTCCCTGTATCGTCTCGCGATACGCGACGCGCGGGATCTTCGTCTCCATTTCGATTTTCTGGTGCTCCCGGATCTTGTCGAGGATCATCGAGATGTGCAGCTCTCCCATGCCGGAGATGACCGTCTCCTTTGTCTCCTTGTCGTAGGAGAGAAGGAAGGTGAGGTCTTCTTCCGTGATGCGCTGCAGCATCTGGTTCATCTTGTCCTCGTCCTTCTTTGCCTTTGCCGTGATGGCCAGCGCATGGACGGGGGTTGGAAGCTCGAGCTTCGGGTAGACGATGGCGGCATCGGGTGCATGCAGCGTATCGTTCGTGCGCAGCATGGGGCTTTTCGTGAACAGCCCCAGGTCACCGGCGACCAGCTCCGGGGCATCCTCCAGTTTCTTGCCTTCGCACGTGTAGACCTTGGTGATTTTTTCCTTCCTGCCTTCGCGCGCGTTCACGAGGTCCGTATCCGCCTCGATTTTTCCCGCCATGACCTTGAAGTAGGAGAGCTTGCCGGTGAATTGGTCCCCGGCGGTCTTCCAGATGAAGCAGGAGGGCTGCTCGCTCTCGGAGATCGGGCGCGTCACGACGGCGTCCTCTTTTGGCGCATCCCACTTCGCGGCGCCCTTTGCGATTCCCTCCGGCGACGGCGCGGCATAGACGATGAAATCGAGAAGGGAGGCGACACCGGCGGCGGTGAGCCCCGCGCCGCAGAGCACCGGGAAGAGCTTCCCGCTCTTCATGCCGCCGGCCAGGCCCTTGCGGATCTCGTCAGGCGCGAGATT
Source organism: uncultured Spirochaetota bacterium (assembly GCA_963781885.1). Classification (GTDB taxonomy): domain Bacteria; phylum Spirochaetota; class Spirochaetia; order SZUA-6; family Fen-1364; genus Fen-1364. The sequence goes on from CAWAHW010000005.1 coordinate 95,227, forward strand.
TCCTTCGGCGAAGAACTTCTCGATGAGCGTGTCATCACCTTCCGCCGCGCTCTCCACGAGCTTCTGCCGCGCTTCCTCGACAGCGGCCTTTTCCGCATCCGGTATCGGCGCTTCCTTGCCCGCGATCCACGCCTTCTGGTCGATGAGATCCACAACCCCGGTGAAGGCGGCGCCCGCGCCGATGGGGATCACCACGGGAACGAAGCTCGCCTTGAACTTTTCCGCGAGGTCGGCGACACTGCGGGCGAAATCCGCGCGCTCCTTCTCCATCTTGTTCACGAAGATGAAGCGGGGCTTTTCGCTCTTGGCCAGACGGCGCCAGAGCTTGATTGTCTCGATCTGCACGCCGACGTCCGCGCCGACCACGAGCGCTGCGCAATCCGCGACCGCGAATGCTGCCACGACCTCACCCACGAAGTCGGCGGACCCCGGGGTGTCGAGGATGTTGATCTTGTGGTCCTTCCAGGTGATGTGGCTCAACGATGCGTGGATGGAAATCTTGCGGGAGACCTCTTCCTCCGCGAAGTCGCTGACGGTCTTGCCAGATTCAACCCTCTCCGCCTTGGGGATCACCCCGCCGACGGCGAGCATCTCTTCCACGAGCGTGGTCTTGCCCGTGCCGCCGTGACCGACAAAAGCGACATTGCGCAGTGAGCGGGTCGGAACACTCATTCTCTGTCTCCTTGATGTCAGTGAGTAAGGGACTTACTGTAGTGCCTCACCCCGTTTTTGTCAACAAATTCGCGGTGCGCGCTACGCGGAATCCCCGAACCCCCCCACCTTCTCCGCAAAATGGGAAAACTCCATGGTGAAAGTCGCGCGGCCCTGGGTGGCGCTGCGCAGCGCGGTGGAGTAGCCGAACATCGACACGAGCGGGGCCTGCGCCTTCACGTGATCGGCGCCGGGCTTGCTCTCCACGTTGAGGATGAGGCCCTGGCGCGCGTTGAGATTGCCGATCACCTCGCCGAGGAACTCCGAGGGGCTGAGGACGTCGACGGCCATGATGGGCTCCAGGAGTATGGGGCTCGCCTTGCGGCAGGCAGCGTCGAACGACATCGCGCCTGCAGCCTCGAACGCGATTGTCGTGGAAGTGGTCTGGTGGTACTCGGCATCCACCAGGCGCACATCGATGTCCAGGGCCGGATAGCCATACACGACGCCCGAGCCGAAGGCAGCGGTCACGCCGCGCTCGACGGCGGTCACCAGCTCCTCCGGCAGGTCGGATTCGGGGATGGCCGACGAGAAGCGGTTGCCTTCTCCCCGCGCGCGCGGCTTCACCTCGATCGTGATCGTGGCGGCGTGCTCCTTGCCGGCGATGGTGCGGTGGTACTTCTCGGTGTGCGTGACCTCGGCGCTGATTGTCTCCCGGTAGGAGACCTGGGGTTTTCCCACGCGCGCCTCCACCTTGAACTCGCGGAATATGCGGGTCACCAGGACATCGAGGTGCAGCTCCCCCATGCCCGAGATGATGAGCTCGCCCGTTTCCTCGTTCTCCTTCAGGGAGAATGTCGGGTCTTCCAGGGCAAGGATGCCCAGCACTTCCTGCAGCTTTTTGCGCTCCGACAGCGTGCGCGGCTCGATGGCCACCGATATGACCGGCTCGGGGAAATGCATTTTTTCCAGCAATATCGGGAAAGCCTCCACGCCGAGGGTGTCGCCGGTCTGGGAGCCCTTGAGCCCGATCATCACCGCGATGTCGCCTGCCTCGACCTGGTCGAGTTGCTGGGAATGGTTTGCGTGCATGCGCAAAAGCCGATTCACCCTTTCCCGCTTTTTCTTGGCGATGTTGTAAACGGTCTGGCCTTCCTTGATCCTGCCCGAGTACATGCGCACGTAGCAGAGATTGCCCGCCTCCCTGTTGGCCTGCAGCTTGAACACCAGTCCGCAGGCGAACGCATTGGGGTCGCAGCGCACCTCGACGGCGCCGTCCTTCTTCACGTGATGGCCGCGCGCGGGGGGGACGTCGACCGGTGAAGGCAGAAAGTCCACCACCGCGTCCAGGAGCGGCTGCACACCGACATTGCGCAGCGAGGCGCCGCAGAGCACGGGTGTAAAGGACCGTGAGAGGGTGCCCTGCCGGATGATCTTCCGCAGAGCCGCGGCGGGAATATCCGCACCGGCAAGATAGCTGTCCGTGAGCTCATCGGAGAGATGGGTGAGATGGTCCATCAGGTTTTCCCGGCCGGCGCGCGCCTCCGCCATGCGGGAAGGGTCGATCGGCGCGTAGCCGATCGTGACGCCCTGGTCCTCCTGGAGGAAGCGCACCTCGCGCATCTCAACGAGGTCGATCATGCCTTCGAAGTCTGCTTCAGCGCCCATGGGGAGCTGGAGCGGCAGGGGCACGGTCCCGAGCTTTTCACGCATCTCCTCCAGCACGCCCTTGAAGTTCGCGCCGATCCTGTCCAGCTTGTTGATGAAGGCGATCCGGGGCACCGCGTAGCGATCCGCCTGGTGCCAGACGGTCTCGGATTGCGGCTCGACGCCGCCCACGGCGCAGAAAATCGCCACCGCCCCGTCCAGCACGCGCAGCGAGCGCTCCACCTCGGCCGTGAAATCCACGTGCCCCGGCGTGTCGATGATGTTGACCTGGTGATCGCGCCAATAGCATGTCGTGGCCGCGGCGGTGATTGTGATGCCGCGCTCCTGCTCCTGGTCCATCCAGTCCATGGTGGCTTCCCCGTCGTCCACCTCGCCCATGCGATGGGTTTTGCCTGTGTAAAAAAGGATACGCTCCGTGGTCGTGGTTTTGCCCGCGTCGATATGCGCGATGATGCCGATATTTCGTATCAAACCGAGGTCTGCCATTAGTTTCTCCGGGGAAAGAATGCTTGAAACGGCCCGATTCAACTATATAGAATCCATACAGCCGTGAAAAGAGCGCCCCTCCCGCTTCCCTGCATGGTGCTTGCCGCCTTCCTGCTTGTCGCCATTCCGGGCCCCTGCGCGGCCCAGGATTCCCCGCTTTCCTGGCTCAATGGCGCGCGATCGGCCGTTGGCGCGCACGCCCTGACTCAGGATGCCCTCCTTTCCGCCACGGCGGCGCTCTGGGCTTCCACGCTGGCGGGCGCGGGCGTCCTCAGCCACCGAGGATCCGATGGCACGACGGTGCTGGACCGCTACAGGGCGCTGGGAGGCACCGAGGCGCACGTGGGGGAGATTATCGGTGCCGGGCCGAGCCTTGTTGCGGTGGAAAAGGGCTGGATGCGGAGCGCCGATCACCGCCGCCTGGCACTCGCCCCGGAGTGGACGCACGCGGGGTGGGGCAGCGCCGTGCACGGCAGCGCGCAGGTGTGGGTGATTGTTTTTATCGAAAGGCTGATTACCGACCTTTCGATCGATGACCGGCAAGGGGCTCTTTCCGTCAGCGGCGTTGTTGTTGCACCCGGGGCCACCGGAGCACTGCTCATTTCAGGCCTGAACCCTGTCGCTCCTGCCTCATGGGACGGGCCGACGGGTCGTTTCGCCTTCGAGATTCCCTCCGGCCTGCGGGAGGGCTATGTCCGCCTGGGCTACATCGAGGGTGCCGGGCGATTCGTGCTCACCAATGCCTTCACATTGCCTCGAGGTACGGGATCCCCAGGAGCGCCAGTCCGTTTCTCACCACCTGCGCCATCCCCCTGACCAGGGCGATGCGCGACTGCACGAGCCCCGGGTCCTCGTTGCGCAGCACGGGATGATCCTGGTAGTAGCGACTGAAGCTCTTGCAGAGCTCGAAGAGATACGTCGTGAGCACAGACGGGTTGAGCTCGCGGGCCGCTGCCGCTACCGTCTCGGGGAAAAGAGCCAGGGCCTTGGCGATCTCCCACTCCTCGGGCAGGGAAAGCGCCGCGGATGAATAGGCACCCGCGCTGTACTGGCTTTTCCGCTCCTCGAACTTCCGCAGCATGCTGGAGATGCGCGCGCCGGTGTATTGGAGGTAGGGCCCCGTGTTGCCATTGAACGATATGGATTCCTTCGGATCGAAGGTCATGTCCTTGACCGCCGTGACTTGAAGGAGCCAGTAGTTCAAGGCGCCCAGCGCGATCTCCCGCGCCGTGCGGGAAAGGTCCCCCACGTCGTCCTCCCTCTCCTTGGCCTTGATCTCGTCCAGGGCGAGCTTTTCCAGCTCATCCAGCAGGTCGTCGGCGTCCACAACGGTTCCCTCGCGGGACTTCATCTTTCCTTCGGGGAGATTCACCATGCCGTAGGCAAGGTGGTGGAGATTCGCCGCCCAGGTGAAGCCGAGCTTCTCCAGCACGGCGAAAAGCACGTGGAAGTGGTGCCGTTGCTCCGATGCGACGACATAGATCAGCCTGTCGAAACGCCAGTCCTTCGAGCGCTGGATCGCCACACCAATGTCCTGGGTAAGATAGAGCGACGTGCCGTCCGAGCGCAGGAGCACCTCGCGCTCCATGCCCTTGTCGGTGAGGTCCACCCACACGGAGCCGTCGGGGTCCTTCTGAAAGAGACCCTTCTGGATGCCGGCAAGTATCTCGCTCCTTCCCAGCTTGTAGATGTCGCTTTCATAGTAGACCTGGTCGAAGGAGATGCCCGGTCCTCTTGTAGCTCTGGGAGATGCCCTCCATCACCCACGCGTTCATGGTCTTCCAGAGGGCCACGACCTCGGGGTCGCCTTCCTCCCACTTGCGGAGCATCTGCCGGACCTCTTCCTCCGCCTCCGGATGGTCTTTCGCGTGCTGGGCGTACTTCACATAGTACGATCCGACGAAATGGTCACCCTTGACCCCCTCGCTCGCGGGGGTGGCGCCGGCGCCGAACAACCTGTAGGCGAGCATCGACTTGCAGATATGCACGCCGCGATCGTTGATCAGGTTCACCTTGCGGAGCGTCGCGCCCGCGGCGGCAAGCATGCGCGACAGGCTCTCTCCCAGGGCGTCGTTGCGCAGGTGCCCCAGGTGCAGCGGCTTGTTCGTGTTCGGGCAGGAGAACTCGAGCATGACCCGCTGGCCTGAAAGCGCGGCGCTCCGCCCGTAGGCCGGCCCCTGCGCCGCGATCGCCGCGAGCACGTCGTCGATCACGGGCGCCGGCGTGAGCTTCACGTTCACGTACGGCCCGGCCGCCGCGACGGTGCCTATGCCGCGGGAGCCCGGCATCGCGGAGAGGCGCGCGGCGACCTCCGCGGCAATCGCGGGAGGGGCCTTCCTGAATACGCGGGCAAAGGGGAACAGGGGGAACGCGAAGTCGCCCAGCTCGGGCTTCGGCGGCGTCTCCACCACGAGCGGCGTCGTATCCAGGCCGCTCACGTTCGTTTCTGCGGCCAGCTCCTGCAGCGCGGTCGCGATCATGTCGTGCCATTGATCACGGTATTTCTTCATGTATGCCGGGTATTTAAGCAGACATGCGGGGGCGCTGCAAGCCGCGCGGGCGGGCCTCGCCGCGGATCACGGCAGGCCGCCTTGACTCCGCGTCGGTTTTTTCCATATATAGTCGCAAGGAGCTCAATTTGTACAGGCCCGTGGATCCGAAGGTGAGCTTTCCCTCGATAGAGGAGAAGGTGCTCGCCTTCTGGCAGGAAAACAAGATATTCGAAAAATCCATTTTCCAGCGCGAGGGCGCGGAGGAGTTCGTCTTCTACGACGGGCCTCCATTCGCCACCGGCTTGCCGCACTACGGCCATTTCATCCCGAGCACGGTGAAGGATGCCATTCCCCGCTACCAGACAATGAAGGGACGCAAGGTCGAGCGCAGGTTCGGCTGGGACTGCCACGGCCTCCCCGTCGAGTACGAGATGGAGAAGGAGCTGGGGATCTCGGGGAAAAAGCAGATCGAGGAATACGGCGTGGCGAAATTCAACGAGGCCTGCCGCTCCATCGTCCTGCGCTATACAAAGGAATGGCGCAAGGTCATCACCCGCCTCGGCCGCTGGGTGGATTTCGATCACGACTACAAGACCATGGATCCCGATTACATGGAGTCCATCTGGTGGGTCTTGAGCGAGCTGTGGAAGAAAGACCTCATGTACGAGGGATTCTACATCCTCCCGTACTGCCCTCGGTGCTCCACCGTGCTTTCCAACCACGAGCTGAGTCTCGGGGGGTACATCGACGTGGCGGACCCTGCCGTCACGGTCAAGTTCGCCGTTGCGGACGAACCGGACACGTCTTTCCTCGCGTGGACGACCACCCCGTGGACCCTTCCGTCCAATCTCGGTCTCGCTCTTGGCGCTGACATCGACTACGTGAAGGTGAAGGACGGCGCGGAGTTCTACATCCTCGCGGCCGAACGGCTGGCGTCGTACTACAAGGAGCCCGGCGCGTACGAAATCGTTGCCCGTTACAAGGGAAAGGACCTTGTTGGCAGGCGCTACAAGCCGCTCTTCCCCTTCTTTGCGTCGCTTGCGGAGAAGGGCGCTTTCCGGACCTGGAACGGCACGTTCGTCACGACGGATGAGGGCACGGGCATCGTCCATATCGCGCCCGGTTTCGGCGAGGACGACTACAACCTCATGAAGGGCTCGGGCATTCCCGTCGTCTGCCCGGTGGACGCGGAGGCGCGTTTCACCTCTGACGTTCCCGACTGGGCAGGGCAGTTCGTGAAGGACGCGGACAAGTCCATCATCCGCACGCTGAAGGACCGGCACGCGCTCGTGCGCCACGACTCCTACCACCACAGCTACCCCCACTGCTGGCGCTGCCAGAGTCCCCTCATCTACCGCGCCATCGCGGAATGGTTCGTGAGCGTGGAAAAGATCAAGGCACGCATGCTCGCCGCAAACGACACCATCAACTGGATGCCCGCGCACCTGAAAACGGGCAGGTTTGGCAAGTGGCTGGAGAACGCCCGCGACTGGGCCATATCCCGCAGCCGCTACTGGGGAAACCCCATCCCGGTCTGGCGATGCGATGCCTGCAAGAAAGAGGAGTGCATCGGCTCGCGCGCGGAGCTGGAGAAAAAAGGCGGCCGCAAGGTCGTGGATCTGCACAAGCATTTCATCGACGACATCACGTGGGCCTGCACGTGCGGGGGAACCATGCACCGCATCCCCGACGTGCTGGACTGCTGGTTCGAGTCCGGCGCCATGCCGTACGGCCAGAACCACTATCCTTTCGAGAACCGTGCGCGCTTTGACGCGCATTTCCCGGCCGATTTCATCTCTGAATCCATCGACCAGACCCGGGGATGGTTCTACACCCTCGTGGTGCTGGGAGCGGCGCTTTTTGACAAGCCGGCGTTTCGCAATGTGATCGTGAGCGGGCTCATCCTGGACACGGAGGGGAAGAAGATGTCCAAGTCGGCGCGCAACTACGCCGACCCCATGGAGGTCATCGGGACGTTCGGCGCGGATGCGATGCGCCTGTTCCTCCTGGATTCCGCCGTTCTGAAGGCGGAGGATCTGCATTTCTCAGAATCCGGGGTGAAGGAGATCGTGAAGACGGTGCTCATCCCGCTGTGGAACGCGTACAGCTTCTTTGTCACGTACGCCAATATCGACGGCGTCACGGTGAGCGGAGAGGCGCCGACCACGACCAACCCGCTGGATCGCTGGATACTCTCCGAGGCGGAACGGATGGTGCGGGAGATCACGGAGCAGCTGGAGCTCTACGACCTGCAGCGCGCGGTGGACGTCTTCATCGACTTCATCGACCTGCTCAATAACTGGTACATCCGCCGTTCACGCCGGCGCTTCTGGAGGTCAGGCACGGACGCCGACAAGCAGGAAGCCTACCATGCCCTCCACCAGGCGCTCATGAAGCTCGTGCTGTGCGCGGCGCCGTTCATTCCCTTCATCACGGAGGAGGTCTATTCCAATCTCCGTGATGCGTCGATGCCGGAGTCCATCCATCTCTCTGACTTCCCGGTCTACAACGCGGTGCGTCGCGACCCGGACCTCGAGCGGCGCATGAAGGTGGCGATGAAGACCGTGAGCATGGGACGCAGCCTCCGCACCGACTACGCACTGAAGATCCGCCAGCCCCTCGCGGCGCTGCACCTCGTCACGCGCGACCCCGATGAGAGAAGGATCCTCCAGGAGATGGAGGAGCTCATCAAGGACGAGCTCAATGTGAAGGCGGTGGTGTTCCGCGAGAACGAGGATGAGCTGGTGGAGTACCGGGCAAAGGCCAATTTCCGCACCCTGGGCAAGCAGCTGGGCAAGGACATGAAGGCCGCCGCTGCCGGCATCGGGCTCCTGACGCTCGCCGACATTCACGCGCTCCTGGCGGGGCAGGGCGTGGAGCTTTCCGTCGCGGATCGTCGCTTCACCCTCACCCCGGACGGCGTGGAGATACAGCGGATCGAAAAGGAAAACCTGAAGGTCATCAACGACGGCTCCCTCACGGTTGCCCTCGACCCGGTGCTCACGCCGGCCCTCGTGGAGGAGGGGCTCGTGCGCGACCTCGTGCGGGGAATCCAGAACCTGCGCAAGGAATCCGGCCTGGAGGTGACGGACCGCATCGAGCTTTCCCTTGACGGGCCGGAGGCGGTGCGCTCTGCGGCGGATCATTTCCGCGAGCATCTGCTTTCCGAAACCCTGGGCGTATCCCTCACGTGGCAGAAGACCGCGGATGCGCAGGAGATCGACTGCGGAGAAGAAAAGTGCGCGGTGTCGCTGAAGAAGGCCCGCTCATGAGTGTCGCGCGCCGTCTGGCCCTTGCCGCGGCAGCGGCGGGGCTCCTGCTGCTTGCCCTCGCCTCCTGTGCCACGGTGCCCCAGCGTTCCCCCTCGGAATGGCTGGGTGCGCTGCCGGAAGATGCCACTCTCTACGCATCGTTCGCCGTGGCAGGCTCGACAGACCTTGTGAAGAAGGCGCTCAAAGAGGCAGGCCCTGGCTCCCAGGACATCGCAACGCTCGTGGACATGACCAAGCGCCTGGTCTGTTCGGTGACGATCGAAAAGGGGAAGCCCGCGCAATTCTCCGTGCTCGCGCAAGGCGGATATCCGTCGGGAATCATCAGCGGGCGCCTGGCCGGAAACAAGGATTGGAGGCAGGCGTCCGGACCGTCAGGCACGTACTTCGAATGGCAAAAGGTCGGGATACAGGTGAGCATCCCGAATGGCTCGCTCCTCCTGGCCTCCAACGGCGCCATCGATTCGCTGCTCGGCCGCTGGGGGGCGCCCATACCCCTCACCATTCCGCCGGATGTCGCTCGCGACATGCAGGCCGCGGACCTCGTGCTCTATATGCCCGAGCTGCCCGGCAGCCTTGCCGAGCGCGCGGCCCAGAAGGGCATGAGGATACCAATCCAGGAAGTCTGGATGAACGCGGTAAAAGGGAAGGGCGGCTACGACGTCTCCGGCACCGCAAATACGGGCTCCGAGCAAGAGGCAAAGCTTCTGACGCTCGTCCTCCGTCTGGGCATCGTGGCATGGATGAAGTCGGAGAATGTCCAGAACACGGCGGAGATACTCAAATCCATTGTGCTTGCACCAAGCGGCGTCCAGGTAAAGCTCACGGGGCTGCATTTCACCGACGACCAGATCATTCCGATGTTCCTCTCGCTTGTGAAAACCCTTTCCCCGCCCGCGGAGCCTGCCGCGGCCGCGGATTCCATCACGCAGGACGCGCCGGCCCCGGCCGACGCCACGTCGACGGGATCGGACGGGCAGTAGTGGTGTCAGGCCGGACGATCGTCATCGACTATGGGGCGGGGAATCTGAAGAGCGTGGAGAATGCGCTGCGCCACCTTGGCGCGCCCTTTCTCACCACGCGCGTCCCGAAGGACCTCGAAGATGCCGAACGGATCATCTTCCCCGGTGTCGGTGAGGCGGCGGCGTCGATGGCGGAGCTGCGCAGGACGGGCTTGGACCGCGCCCTGAAGGAATATGTCGCCGCGGGAGGCAAAACACTCGGCATCTGCATCGGCTGCCAGGTGATATTCGACAAGTCGGAGGAGAGGGACACCACGTGCCTCGGCATTTTTCCCGGCACGGTGCGCCGATTCGCCATCTCCCACGGTCTGAAGGTGCCGCACATGGGATGGAATGCCGTGCACTTCACACGACCCCATCCAGTCTTTGCCGGGCATTCCCCAGGATTCCTCCTTCTATTTCGTGCATTCCTATTATCCCGAGCCTGCCGACGCTGGAATGGTCGCGGCCGTGACCGACTATGGACTTTCATTCCCCTCCGGCGTCGCGAAAGGCAGCTTGATCGCTTTCCAGTTCCACCTGGAGAAATCCGGCCCCTCGGTCTGAAGCTTCTTTCGAACTTCCTTTCCTGGAACGGCAGTCCGGAGGCCACGAGCCCCGCGGCGCATGGCGGCGGCGCGGAGGCAGCCCGTGCTTGAAAAGCGCGTCATCGTCTGCCTCGACGTCAAAGACGGCAGGACCACGAAGGGAATCAAGTTCAGGGACAACGTGGACGTCGGCGACCCCGTGGAGATGGCGCGGCTGTACTACGAGCAGGGCGTCGACGAGCTCGTCTTCTACGACATCACCGCCTCCGCGGAACGGCGCGCCATTCGCATCGAAACGGTGCGCCGGGTGGCCGAGCAGGTATTCATCCCATTCTCCGTGGGCGGCGGCATCTCCACCGCCGAAGAGATGCGGGAGGTCCTGCTGGCAGGAGCGGAAAAGGTGAGCCTCAATTCCGCTGCCGTGCGCAATCCCGCGATCATCACGGCCGGAGCCCAGCTCTACGGCAGCCAGTGCATCGTCCTGGGCATGGATGTTGCCCGCGACGCAGCGATGCCTTCGGGCTACGGGGTGGTCATCGACGGCGGGAGGACACGCGTCGGCTTTGACGCGCTGGAGTGGGCGCTTCGCGCCGAGGAGCTGGGCGCGGGAGAGATCGTGCTCAACTCCATCGATGCCGACGGTACACGGGAGGGCTATGAGCTCACCGTGACGGGCATGATCAGCCAGTCGGTGGGCATTCCCGTGGTGGCCTCGGGAGGCGCGGGCAAGCCCGAGCACCTTCTGTCAGTGTTCCGCGATGCCCGCGCCGACGCGGCGTTGATCGCTTCGATGGTGCACTACGGGGAATGGACCGTCCGGGGGATCAAGCAGTACCTCACGGAGCACAGGATACTCGTCCGGCAGGCGTGAACGACCGCCGGAAGGCGTTCGGCGCGCGGTGCCGGGATCTCCGGTCTGTTGCCACGCCTGCCGATTGGCGCTATATTTGAGAAAACTATAGTTTCCGAACCGGGCGTTGGTCCGGTTGTCGCTGGAGCGCGTTGAACGGGAGTCAGGAGTTCAGGGTATGCCCACATACGAATATGCATGCACGAAGTGCGGACATACATTCGAAGCAATTCAGAGCATGAATGACAAGCCGCTGTCCCGGTGCCCTGTCTGCAAGTCCGCCGTGCGCCGTGTCATCAATGGCGGGATCGGGATCATTTTCAAGGGCAGCGGTTTCTACTCGACGGACAACAAGAAAGGTTCCATCCTCACGAGCGGCAATGGCGGCTCGAAGGACAACGGAAACGGTAACGGCAAGGAAAAAGAGAAAGCCGCCGAGAAGCCGAAGGAAACGACACCCACCGATTCGAGCTCCAAGGAAAAAGCGGCCGCTTCCTGAAGCCTTCGTTGCTCAGCCCCTGACGATCTCCACCGTTTCAAGCGCCTGTGCAAGAAGAGGCTCCACTTCGAGCCTTTTGTATGACAGGTCCATCTTGTGTTTGTCGGGGTGGATCAGCGGATGCTCGGGGGCGAAGAGCACGCAGCAGTCGGCGTAGGGAAGGTTGGACGTCTCGAACGTATCGATTTTCTGCGCCACCGCGATGATCTCCTCCTTGTTCATGCCGACGAGCGGCCGGAATACCGGCAGGTCAGTATAGGATCCGGTGAAATGCATGCTTTCCACCGTCTGGCTCGCCACCTGGCCGAGGCTTTCACCGGTCACCAGGCACATCGAGCCAAGCCTCTCCGCCAGCAGGGTTGCGAATCGCATCATGCAGGCCCGCAGCAGGAGGGTGATCTCCTCCGCCTGGGCTTTCTCCTTGATCCGCGCGAGCACCGGTGTGAAGTGGACGACGTGGAGCGCAATGCCGGGCATCCACGCGGCGAGCCGGTGCGTGAGGGTCTCCACCTTCTCACGCGCCTTCTCCGAGGTGAAGGGCGCCGAGTGGAAGTACACCGCGTGGACGGCCATGCCCCGCTTCGCCATCATCCAGCCTGCCACGGGTGAGTCGATGCCGCCGGAGAGAAGCAGAAGCCCGCGGCCCGAGCTGCCATTAGGCAGGCCGTAGGGGCCGCCCGTGGAGGGTCCATAGAGGTAAGCGCGCTCGCGTATCTCCACCGAAAGAACCCAGTCAGGAGTGTGGACGTCCACCTTCAGCTCGGGAAAGCTCCCGCACAGCGCATCGCCGAGCCTGCAGGCGATCTCATACGAGGTGAGCGGGAATCTTTTCTCCGCCCTGCGCACCTCCGCCTTGAACCGGTTGCCCAGCCCTGCCGCCAGATAGCGCGCGGCGAGCGCCAGCCCGGCCTTTTCGATGGCCTCGATGGCAAGCTCCGCCTGCACCGCTTCGCAGAACGAGACGATGCCGAAGGTGCGCGCAAGGGCGGCGGTGACCTGTGCCGCGTCGGCTGGCGCGCACCGGACGAACACCCGGTGAAAAGTCTCAATGACGGAAAGCTGCACGTGGGGAAGCCTCGCGCGGATGGAATCTTTCAGGTACCGGACGAAAGCGCCCCGGTTGCGCTTTTTCAGCGCGATCTCACCGTACTTGATGAGGAAAAGCGTCTCGCTCATGAGCCGCCCCGCGAGATTGCCGCCAGGGGGGGAATGTCCCTCTGCATCATGTCGATGAATGCGTCGATTTCTTCACGTCGTGTCGACGGCCCCGTGGAGATGCGCACCATGCAGCGCGCTGTTTCTTCCGGGAGGCCCATGCTCTCCGGTACCCGGGTACGGTCCTTTTTCTTCGTCGAGCACGCGGCGCCGCTTGCGATGCAGAACCTTGCCGCATCGGCGGTGCGCACCACGACCTCGGCGGGCAGGGGCGGGAATCCGACCGACACGATCCACGGCGAGAAACGCGGGTCGTCTCCGTCCTGCCGCGTGAGGGGCAGCACCCACGCGCCGCGTATCGCGGTGAGGCCCTCCAGAAGACGCCGGGCATTGGCCCGGGCCGCGGCCATATCCTCTGGCAGCCGCGCGATCCGCGTCGCAAGGGCTGCCGTGAACGCCGCGATGCCGGCGAGGTTTTCCGTGCCCGGTCTGCGCCCTGCTTCCTGTCCGCCGCCGATGCCGAGGAATGACGGCGCGTGCCCCGCCTTCAGGTAAAGCGCGCCGACGCCCCGCGGCGCGCCGATCTTGTGGCCGCTGAAGGAGGCTGCATCGACGTCCATGTCGCGCAGGGAGAACGGGATCTTTGCGAGCGCCTGCACGGCGTCCGTGTGCAAAAGGATCCTGCGCCCCTTGCGCGCGGAGAACTCCCGCACGATGCGCGCGATACCCGCGATGTCCTGGACCGCGCCCGTCTCGTTGTTGACGAGCATCACCGAGACCATCACGGTGTCGTCCTCCAGCGCTTCGCCCAGCGCGTCCGGGCTCACCCTGCCGTCGGGCCTCGGCCGCACGACCGTGCACGCGATCCCGTGCCCCTCCAGGCTCCGCGCCTGCTCATAGATGGAGGCGTGCTCGATGCCGGTGGTGATGACGCGGGTCTTCTGTCGCTCCACGCCCCCGAGCCGGTGCCGGGTCAGGAGGGAGAGGAGCACGTCGGTATTCGATTCGGTGCCGCCCGACGTGAAGACGATTTCTTTCGCATCGATGCCGAGGGATGCCGCACACTGCGCGCGGCACTGCGCGAGCTTTTCCTCGGCAGACCTGCCCGCGCGGTGCGGCGAGGAAGGGTTGGCAAAGTATCGCACGGATACATCCCGCGCCTCTTCCAGGGCGGCAGGCTCCGGCGGCGCGGAGGCCGCCCAGTCCAGATATGTCATGCTCTCCGTGTTCGGGTTCACTCTGCCTCTTGACTTCCCGCGGCTTGGAAAAGGGGACCCGGGCGGCCGCAACGCTTCCTGGCAGGATGCGCCGGAAAGTCCTTGCAACAACCGGCCTCAATCGATAAAATCCAGTGCAAAATACCGAAGAGTATGGAAAAAAACAAGCTTGTATCGAAGAGCAACGGTCGCGACGAGATGGCGCACATGGCGCGGACGCTGAAGGTCTGCGGTCACCCCATCCGCCTGAAGCTCCTGCGCGCGATCGAAAGCTCGGAGCCCTGCGTTTCCGACCTGTGGCACTGCGTGGAAGAGCCGCAGCCCGTTGTCTCCCAGCATCTTGCCGTGCTCAAGAAGGAAGGCATCGTTTCTTCCCGCACGGAAGGCAACCGGCGCATCTATTCCGTATCGGATCCCTGGGTCAAGGACCTGCTCGCCCGGATGGAATAGGAGCTCCCGGACCGAGCGGTACGTCCGGCTTCTCTCAGATGGTGAGAGTGGGTACCCATATCCTGATGAAGCTGACCACAAGGGTTAGGAAATTAATGATCAAAGTGAAAAAGCCCGTCCAAATGCCGATATTTGTGAAGTTCTTCTGCGTGTTCGTCCAGGCATTGGGGACTACCACAATCACCGCTCCCGGTGGCACATTCGACGTCAGCCCGACCTTCGTCTTGTTGCCTGCCTTGTCCACGAAGTAGATGCCGTTTGGATCCCCCGTGTCGGGATTGATGCCTCCCGAAGCCACGAGGTAGTCGCTCACGACGAGCGCCGGGTTGTAGGGCAGCTTGCCGGGCGTCCGCACTTCCCCGGCCACGAAGACATCGATCGCCATCGGCACGTCCACCGTGTCGCCGGGCTGGAGCGCAACGTCCTTGGCAGGGTCGCGAGTGGCCCAGAGCGAATCGACGTCCAGCATCATACGGTCGCCGGTCTTTTTCCTGATGATGAATGCCTGCTTCGCCTGGGCATAGGGCGTCGGTCCGCCGAGCGATTCCAGGACAGTAATGAGGGAGAGCCCCGGCGTGTAGGGAATGTTGACCGAGATCGGCATCAGCGGGATTGGAACAGGCTTGTCCGTGGAAACCGGGGCGCCGAAGAGCGCGCCCGTCACGAGCACCATGTCGCCATTCTCCACGATGGACGGGACCCTGACACGGTCCGCGTCGACGAGAGCCGTGGAAGCCTGCGACGCGACATCGAGTATCTTCTGCGTCGTGCTGCCGTCGGGATTGATCCTGACGATCTCCACGCTCGTTGTGCGCGCGTCGGGAAGCGTTCCTCCCGCATACGCCAGAAGGGCGCCGAGCGTTTCTCCCGGGATGAGCTCGTAGGGCCCGGGGAATTTCACCTCCCCGGTCAGGGTGACGGTGACCTGCGCCTGCGGTACGTATATCTTGTCGCCCGGCTCGAGATAGGGGTTCTCCTCAGATGCCCCCTCCCCCGAGTATTTCAAAAGGTCGATGACGATCTTTTTGTCGCCGCGGATCAGCGAGACCTGGCGATACGTCCCGCCGGGAAGCCTGCCGGAAACGGCCAGCACGTCCGACACGCGGGAAAGCGGGTAGACCGTGACCATGCCCGGCTTCTGCACGCCGCCGAAAACGGCCACATCGAAACGCGCCGGTGCCAGCATCGTCAGGCTCACGAACTGTGCGAGCGGCAGGAGCTTTTTGACCCCCTGGGTGATCATGGTCCGCAGATCGCTGAAATACATTCCTTTGACGTTCTTCGTGCCCATGTAGGGGATGTCGATGTCGTAGTTTTCCTGGAGCGCCAGGGGGAACGTGGCGGTGGTATCGGTCGTGATGGAAAGCTGGTAGACGTCGCCCGGCGTGATCTTGTACCGGGTCGAGCTCATGATCCTTTGCGCGATCTGTGCCGGGTCACCGCCCTGGAAAGCCGCGCTCGATGCCCCTGCCGCGCCGAAGCCGGGCGCGGTGGAGCCGGGCGCGGTGGAGCCGGGCGCCTGGGCGAAGGAGACGACAGCAATGGCGGCCAGCACAATGACCACGGAGAGAAATCGCTTCATGCCGGGCAGTCTAAGCCGAATGCCATGAGGCGTCAAGTTTTCACCGGCCTTGCCCCTGCTTCGGCTCCACGCTATGTTCCTGTCATGCACGAGTGGGCCCTTGCTGAAGCAGTCATTGAGGCGACCTCTTCCGCGCTTGCCGGGCGCGATCCCTCGTGCCTGAAATCGGTGAACGTGCGCATTGGAGAGCTGCAGGGCATCGACCGCGGCGTCTTCGACTTCGCCCTTTCCTCGCTGCGAAAGGAAAAGCCATTCGGCGGCGCTTCGTTCACGCTCGAAACGGAGCCTGCCGCCCTCTGCTGCCGCGCCTGCGGCACGGAATGGGGATTGGCGCAGTCCCCGGGACTCACACCGGAAAACCGCGAAGCGATACATTTCCTCCCCGAGGCAGCCCATGCCTTTATCCGCTGCCCGTCCTGCGGCAGCCCCGACTACGAGGTCGCGCGCGGACGGGGAGTGAGCATCGAAAGCATCGGCATCCTCGAATCCTGCCTATGATCGACCCGCGCGAATCGGTTGTGAGAGCCCGGCTCGGCGGCATCCTGCGCATCATTGGTTTCTACTCGGCAAAGGGCGGCGTGGGAAAGACATTCTGCACGACGACGGCAGCGGCGGTGCTTGCGCGCGCCGGCAAGAGGGTGGGGGTGCTCGACCTCGACATGCAGGGAGCGAGCGCCCACATCTTTCTGGGAGTGCAGCCGCGAATGCCCGCGGAGGAACGCGGCATCCTGCCGCTCCCCGTCGCGGAGAATCTCTGCTTCATGAGCGCTTCGATCTTTACCGCCGAAGCGCGCCCTTGCCCTGCGCGGTCCCGAGGTGTCCAGCGCCATCCGGGAGCTCCTGGCCGTCACCCAGTGGGGCGCGCTGGACTGCCTCCTCGTGGACATGCCCCCCGGCATCAGCGATGAGGTTCTCGACCTTGCCCGCCTTATCCCGCGCCTGGAAGCCCTCGTGATTTCAACGCCGTCTTCCATCTCCGTGGCCGTGGTGCGCCGGCTTCTCTCCGTGCTCGCGGACATGCACGTGCCGGTTGCGGGCATCATTGCGAACATGGCGGCGGGCCGGGCCGTTTCGGTGAGGGAAATGGCGGCGCGAACGGGAAATGCATTTGCCGGCGAGGTGCAGGCGGACGCCTCCGTAGAGGCGGCGATCGGCGACCTGGAGGGCCTGGCCTCGACACGGGCGGCATCGGACCTGCGCGGCGCGCTCGCCGTCGTCGGGCTGTTGCAGGCGTCCGAACCCTCTTAGCGGGCTGTCGCGACTTCTGCATCCTTCCGTGCTTTTCTCTTGAACAAGCGGGCTATCGGCCATGGCAGGTAGAGGATGCCGAAAACGACGAGGCCCATGAGCTCGAGACCGAGCACGTAGCGGGGCGAGGGGCCGAAGATGTCGGAAAAGAGATCGACGATGGAGCCGGTGGGAGGCGGATAGCCAAGAACGAAGTAATTCCCCGGGTCGTAGGGAGGCAGGAGGCCGAGGAGCCTGTCGATGCCGTACATCGGGATGAGAAGAATGTTCGTGACGATGAA
Organism: uncultured Spirochaetota bacterium; assembly: GCA_963781885.1. Taxonomy (GTDB): domain Bacteria; phylum Spirochaetota; class Spirochaetia; order SZUA-6; family Fen-1364; genus Fen-1364. The sequence goes on from CAWAHW010000005.1 coordinate 112,624, forward strand.
GACCCGTACCAGCGACCGCAGCCTGATGGTGACACCGCCGGAAAGCGCCATGACCATGGCGCAGGTGATGATCAGACCGTGTGAGATGAAAAATGAGAAGTACTTGAAGGCCGGGAACCCGCTCGTGCCGATATCGGGTGCGATGAGCGCCTGCAACGCGCCGCCGATTCCCCAGAAATAGAGGATGTCAAACAGGATCTGGCGGGTCTTCTGTGAATCGGAGAGGAGCATGACGGGGAGGAGCATGATCGAGAGGCCGCACATCTGGAACATGAGCGCGCTTGAAACCGACCAGCCGCCGATGGAGAACCAGTACGCCTGGTAGATGAGCTCGTTCAGCCACATCGCTGCCGAAAGGACGAACGCCAAAGGGAGGAAACGCGACGATTGCTCCCGTCCCTGCCGCGTCACGCGCGCCCCGGTTCCGGCAAAGAGCCCCAGCCCGACCGCCGCCAGGATGATGAGGGCGATCGGAATCAGGTGCTCGGGGGTCCAGGACTGAAACTCCCGGGCCGCGGTTCCTTCGCGCACCAGTATTCGCCGCGGGCTGCTCGTGACAGTGGCGCCATCGAGGCCCGTCAGGGAGCCCCGGAGGTCCCATGAACCGTCGGTCGGAAGCATGATGCGCGTCGACCACGAGGAGAGCGGGTACAAAGCCATTCCCTTGTACGTCACCTCGTCGCGGAGTGCGACCGTCCGGACTGTCTCTCCTCCTGCCCGGGGCACGGCCTCCACGACGATGGACGCAATTCCCTTCTGCATCCATGCGTCGCCGGAAACGACGAAAGACCTGTCGAGCGTGGCGACGCCCTCGGGGGACTTTATCCTGATGCCATTCATGGTGGAGAGACGGATCGTGAAGACGAGCTGGGTCCCGAGGATCAAGACGAATCCCGCGGCTATGAATATCACGCGCGATCGCGGCATTTTCATCGGTGAATTATAGACCCGCGGGGATTGGAAAGAAAGCGGGGAACCGTTTATTGTGCGGCAAGGGGGAACACGTGAGCATTTTCGAGATCGCGATGCTTGTGTGCTTCGGCGCGGCATGGCCGGTATCCATTTACAAGTCGATACGGACGCGCGCGGTGGCCGGCAAGAGCCTGCCCTTTCTTGTCATCGTCTTTGTCGGATACATCGCGGGAGTCCTGAACAAGCTCCTCATCCACTACGACCTTGTGATCTTCCTCTACATTCTGAACGCCGTCATGGTCGGCATTGACATCGCGCTCTACCTGAGGAATCGGCTCTATCACATCCACAAGAGTCTCCGGGAGGCAGAGGCGGCCGCGAAAAAGTCCGGGGCGCCTGCATGAGCGTGCTCATTGCCTTTCGCGGCAGATATGGGACAACGGCCGGCTGCGCCCGCGACCTCGCCGCGCTTCTACGGTCGCCCTGCACCCTCGCCGACCTCGCGCGGACCCCTTCGGTGGATATCTCCTCATTCGACACGGTCGTGATTGGAGGAGCGATTTACGGCGGCAAGATCCTTCCGCCGGTGACGGATTTCTGCGAGCGCCATCGGGACGAGCTTCTGGAAAAGAAGGTCGGCGTCTTCATCTGCTGCCTGTCGCGGGGCGCCCATGCCCGCGCGCAGCTCGCGGAGGCATTCCCGGAGTGGCTTTTGGCGCGCACCTTTGCCCAGGCATTTGCCGGAGGGGAGATCCGCCGCGCGCGGCTCAGCCTCCTGGATCGGCTGCTCGTGCGCAGGCTTGCCCCGGACAAAGGGCGATATTTCCCTCCTGGACGCCGCGGCTCTCCGCGCCCTGGCAGATTCGGTCAACTCACTGGCCGGGACGTGATCAGGGCCGTAGTTGAGCCCATCGTTTGCGCGCGGGGGTCTTCGCGTTATGATGGGGGCGTGGACGCGACAGGAGGGTCGGATGATCGACAGGATGAGTGAAGAGATCGTGCGGGCGATGCTGGAGGCCATCCCTCTGGAGACGACCGTGATCGACGCGGACGATGAGGTGATCGGCTGGAACAAGCATGACACGCGGCTCTTCCATCGCCCCATGACCTCCATGGGCCTGAACTTCCGGGAATGCCACCCGCCGGAGAGTCTTGCCAAGGTGGAGCAGATCGTCGGGGAAATGAGGGATGGCACGCGCGACAAGGCCCGGTTCTGGATCGATCTGGAGGTCGAAAAAGGCGCTCCCCGGCACAAGGTCCTGATCGAGTTCTATGCGCTGCGTGATCCGCAAGGGCGATATCTCGGCTGCATGGAATGCACGCAGGACATTCAGGACATCATGGCTCTTCAAGGCCAGAGGAGGCTGCTCGACTGAGACCGTGCGGGGCGGGCGGCCCCGTCCGTTCGGAGGGCGACGGGGAGCGGGGCGAAAGATGATCGGCGGGGCTTGATACCTGCAGCTTGTCTCTTGCCGCGATGCGGGTATAGATCATCGTGGTGGAAACGTCGGAATGGCCGAGCAGCTCCTGGATCGTGCGGATGTCATACCCCTTTTCCACAAGGTGCGCCGCGAAGCTGTGCCGCAACGTGTGGATCGTCGCGTGCTTCAAGATGCCCGCCGCGAGCAGAGCGATATGGAACGATCGCTGGAATGTTCCCGCATAGAGATGGAAGCGGACTGCCTGACCGGATCCCTGGTCGATGGAAAGCCTGTCGGAGGGAAAGACCCAGAACCATTCCCACGCGTCCCCGCCCGGTGACTCCCCGGGCGCTTCGGTCGACGCATGAGCACGGCGTATGCCTTGCGCACGATCCTTGTCATACAGGACCCGCGCGCGTCGCAAGTGGGTTTTCAGCTCCCCGATGAGGCGTTGCGGCAGAAGCGTATCGCGCTCCCTTTTTCCTTTTCCCGGTCGGACCGTGAGACATCCCCGAACGAAGTCCAGGTCCCGCACGCGAAGCGAAAGGCACTCCTCCAGTCGAAGCCCTGCTCCGTAGATCAGTGTGGCGACGAGCCGATGGGTGTCTGTCAGGCACGCAAGGAGATGCTCCACCTCATGCGCGGATAATACTGCCGGCACGCCACGCCCCTTTGCATGGACGATTTCCAGGTCGCCGACGGGCCGGTGGAGAACCTCGCGGAAAAGGAACTGCAAGGCAATCGATGCCTGCTGGAGGGTGGCTGCCGCAACCTTGCGGTGTGCCAGGTGCGACAGGTAGGCCTTCACGTCATCCCCCTGCAGGCTTCCCCCACCGCGATCCCGCGAGAACGAGAAAAAGCGCTCCACCCATCCACGATATGCACGCTCCGTGTGCGCCGACAGATGTTTTGCCTGGATGATCCTGACAAGGCCTTCAATCAGCTTTCCCTGCAGACCCGTGGGCGGCCGGACCGGCTGCCGGGTGTCGATCCGTGCCGAGCCGATGCTCTTGAAACGGGCATAGAGCTGGAGGGCCTTCCGCGCCCGGGCCGCGTCCATGGATCCATGCGAAGACCCGATCTCCAAGAGAAATGCATTCATGGACCCATCCGCGTTCCTCCTTCCTGCCGAGGCCGTGCGCCAGGTTGAATAGACGCGCACCCATCTTTCGATTTGTGGAATCTGCTGAAAGGGAACCAGCGAACGGCTTTTGAGGAATTCGGAAAACGATGCCGCCATGCCACCCCCCGGGGCAACTCGCCGCCCAATTGTCTACACGGCAAAGGACGATCTTTTGCTTGAGAATTGCCTCCGCGATCATCAACTTGAGGTGGACCGGATAATGCTGCCCTGCCGGGTTTCGCGCGTTTCCACGGGCTTGGCAGCTTCTATCAGAGCAACCTTCTGCCCCGCGCATCTATTTCAATTCTGCGTGAATTGGAGTAACTTATCAATGAGAAGCACACCGAATCCGAAAGGACAGGGATGAAAAAGCGTTTGTTCACGGATTCCGGCGTTCCCCCGACAGAGGCCTTGCTGCGCAAACAGATGGGAAAGGCTTTCGACTACTACACGAGCATGCTCTCGATATCCGGACAGTACCGCAAGCAGTGGCAATACGGCAGCGGCAGCGGATGGCTCCTCAAGGTCGATGACATGCGCAAGGCTTTGTTCTACCTGATGCCCTTTGACCTCGGCATCGACATCAGTCTCGCCATACGCGACGCCGAGCGGGAGGAGCTCATGCAGCACAAGCAGATCGAGCTGTTTTATCCGCAGTTGGCGTTGGCGCAAAAATACGCTGAAGGATATGCCCTCCGATTCGAAATAGAAAACGACACGAGCTGCGTGGTCGCCATGGCGCTCGTTCAGAAGCTGATCGATATTCGCGCGTCGAAGTCTGACCACGGGATCAGGCAGTCAAGACTAAAAAAAACGGCAAAGCTGCCGCGGTAGAGGCCGCCGGTCCCGCCTGACAAGCCGCTCTCGTAGAAGGCGGCTCTCCAGAGTCATTTTTTCTGTCTGATTCCTGCGCGCGATGAAGAAATATCCGCGATCGGAGTGTCATCGCCTTCCTGGCTGGGTGTTGCCCATGGCGATCAATCGGTGAAGAATTGAACCGGCCGCTGGCAGTCCTGAAAATAGGGGCTGCGAGAGATATACTAAATGGCGGAAAGGAGTGAAACGTGAAATATGTCCAATTCTACAAGCGCGACTCACTACTTTGCACGTCCGGTCTACTTCTTTCCGGAAGCCCGAGAAAATCGGAAGAGTTGCTGGACCAGATAAGCTGGGGGGGAGACGGAAACGGGTTTCTGCAGCTCCGCACTAGCGACGAACGTCTCTGTGAGTCCTCCGCATGGCTCGCGTTCAATGAAACGCTCGAAAGCTCAATGTCGAGCGTGACAATCACCACGAAAAAGGTCACCGGATCGCATTATTCCGGCTACGGACCGACTTTTTGCTATCAGGACAGCAATAACTTCTATTGCTGTCTCATCTGCGCGACAGGTCAATTCAGCGTCCACAAATGCGTTGCCGGCGACTGGGCGACGATCATTCCCTGGACCGTCAAGCCGTCCCCGCACCTGAAATCGGGCAACAACGCGGTCAACACGATTGCCGTCATCTCAAAGGCCGACAATCATTTCCAGGTCTTCTTCAACGGCACCCGGGAAGCCACGTTCGAGGACCGGGCGCTCGCGGGCGGGAAATGTGGCTTCTTCGCCTCGATCGGCCACAAATCGAAGCAAAGCTTCCCGGAGATTCCGGAAGATATCCGCTTCCGCCTGGAAAAGCCGGTGAAGGTGCCGTAGGGAGGCATGGAGCAGCGACAGCATTGCCGACCGTGCCCAAAGCGTGAATGATGTGTATGGTTGCCGCAGGCACTGGAGCAATGAAGATGTATTGCCCGAGCGGATTTGATTGCAGAAGGTCTCTTCAACTCGCCGAATTGACCTGTAGCGCGTACGGGCAACTGAACGCGTTTCAAAAGGATCTCCCGTGGCGGCCTCCCCCGGGCTATGCGCTCGTTGCGGATCTACGCTACGTGGAAGCCAAGGGCGGAATCAAAAAGCGGATCGTGACGCATCTCAGTCATGAGCTTGGCGGCTTGTCAGCAAATCAGAAGGGCAGGGGCCTGCCGATAGGTTTCATCGCGGAGAAGGGCGCGGACGTGTACCTTGTCTTCCGCGGCACCATGACGCCGACCGAATGGCTGCGGGATTTCAATGTCCATCTCACCCCATACCCTTACCGGAGCTTCGGCAAGGTTCACGATGGATTTCTTCAGGTCTACGACATTTTCCATGCGGCCATTTGCGACGCTCTCTCGGGCATACGCGCGCGGGGCAGGCTGTTCATTGCCGGGCACAGTCTGGGAGCTGCCCTTTCGATACTTGCAGCTCCTGACATTGCAGCCCACACCCCTTTCTCCACCCCTGAAATCCACACGTTCGCCTCGCCACGCGTAGGCGACAGGGATTTTGTCGACGCGTACAACAAGGCATTCACGGGAAGATCGTTTCGAATTGCCAATACATCGGATATCGTCCCGTCGATGCCTTTTCCGGTGCCCTTCCTCGGCTTTATCGGCGGCTACTTCACGCATGTCGATGTGCCCGTGGAGTTCACGACCCAGCTGGAGGACGTGGAAAAAAACCACGGCATCGCAACCTACGTGAACGCCCTGAAAGAGGGAGCCGGGCGCGGGAGTTTCTTGCGGTACTTCAGGAGATGAGACAAACGAGGTCGAGAGCGCTTTGGAGAAAAACGCGTAGGGAAAAGGGGGTCCATGAGTGAAAGGAATTCGATTCCTGCTGGTGCTTCTTGTCGTCGCCGTCGCTGTCATCGGCTGCGCTCCGGGGCCGAACGGCTTTGCAGGCACGCCGAGCCAGAACGGTTTTGTGCCCGGCTTCTGGCAGGGGCTGTGGAACGGGGTGATCGCGCCTGTCACCTTCATCATTTCTCTCTTCAACAAAGGCGTCCAGATGTACGAGGTGCACAACAACGGCGGGTGGTATAATCTCGGCTTTCTCCTCGGCATCACGGCACTCTGGGGCGGAGGCGGGGCTGCGGCGAGACGATCCAGGGGCTGAAGCCTCATCGACGGGGCCCGGCAACGACATTGACAAGATCGCCGCCGGGCCCAAGGATGGAGGCATAGCGGTGTCCTGATGGTCCTTGCGGAGGGAACATTATGAAACCTGCAATAAAGATTGTTCTGGCTCTCTTCGTCTTTGCGCTCGTCCCCGCTGCCCTGTTCGCAAATGGAGGCGGCGGAGTGGAGTACATCACCAATGCGGGCTCCGATGTCCTCGGCACAACGCTTTTTCGCGGAAGCATTATCGACATGCCGACAAGCTCGGTGACGGCTCTTTCCGCCTTCGGTTTCGGGCTCACGCGCGGGGGCTGGAAGATCGGCGGTTTTGGCACGGGCTTCTTCACCCAGGACTTTGCGCTGCCAATCCCGGAAGCGGGGATGATCGTCAACCGCGCGGCAAGCGGCTTCGGCGGCATCATTTCCGGCGGCATGGGAAGGTTCGGGCCCTTTGCGTTTTGCGATCAATACGAGGCTGGGGGCCGGCGGGACTTGCCGTCATGGGAAGCTGGACAAACGGGGCGCAAGTCTCGCCGATGGTGACCGGCACCTTCGCGCTTTTCGGCTCGGTGGACGCGGAGCTGGGCTTCATTGTCGTTCCGGCGATGCTCGTCTCCGTCTATGCCGGCATCGATGCAGTGGCGCCCATCTCTCCGTTTTTCGTGGCCCTGCTCGCCGTTCCGACCTTCGGCGCGCGCATCACGTGGGGAAGATTCTGACGGCGAACCGCGCCCTCGGCAAATGCATGCCACTCCCTGATCTCCGCCGGCCCAAACCTTGCCCGCTGCAGAATCTCAGAGAAAATGCCGTCTCATGTCATTGATTTGTGGGCAATGCGCGATTCGAACGCGCGGCCTATGGCTCCGGAGGCCATCGCTCTATCCAACTGAGCTAATTGCCCAAATGCGAGGAACATGCAATCCTCGTTCCCGCAACAGTCCAACGATAATGGGAAGGCAGGCATTTGTCAACCAAACCGTTCGAACGCGTGGTGTGGATCGTCCTGGACGGCATGGGATTCGAGCATGCACGCCTCTGTATCGAGTCCGGAGCCTGCCCCGGCATTGCACGGATGCAAAGAGAAGGCTACCTGGGAGCCGCGGTCCCGTCCACTCCTGCCTGCCAGAACGCCGTCGGCGCTGACGGCGCTTTTTTCCGGGGCTGAGCCGGAACAAAGCGGCATCTGGGGATACCGCGTGCCCGATGGGAAGACCCTGGACGGCGTCGCAAGCGGCTTCAGCGTCGCGCCGCGGAATGCGACCACGCTGTGGGGGGAATTGGGCCGGCGGAACACGCGATTCTCGATCATGAATGTCGCTTTTCGAAAAGACCCGGTGTGGGCGGGCAACGGGGCGGGGCTTGACTTTGCTTATGATGGTTACCGGCTTGCGCGCGGGTCAAAGTTCATTCCGCTCTCCGGCCACGATGAAGAGCTTACAGTCCAGGGCATCAGGCTGCGATTTCGCGCGCTGAAAGACGGCGTCGAGATTCGAAAAAGCACCGGCAAAAGCTTTCATCTGAGCGTGGGCGAGGGGAAGATCGTCAACCCCACGCGGGGAAGCGCTTTTTATGCGTATCTCCCTGAGCGCTCCCTGCTGGGTGTGACGCCGTTATTCTCCCCCTTGGTGCGCGGCAGCGCCGTTCCCGCGGGAGCTGCCGCACCGACGTGGGAGCTCAATGCATTTTTCCGGGTGCGCCGGTTGAACAAGGAGCGCACGGAAGAGGCGGCGATTCCCGTCGAGGTCGAGACGGCACCGTCGGCGGCCAACTTCGCGCTGAAGGGGGAGCTGCTGCTGCATGCCGTCAAGGATTGCCCGTCGCGGCTGGTGGTCGGCTATTTTCCCGTGATCGACGAGCTCAACCACGCATATGCCGATCTTCTCCAGACCGAATGGCCCTTGGGTCGCACGTCGCGCCTTTTTCTTTCCTGCGCGGGCCTAGTGGATCGCCTTCTCTCTCGCGTGATGGAGACAGTGGGACCGGAGACGCTCCTTGTCGTTTCGTCCGACCACGGCGCAGTCCCGTTTCACGGCATGCTGCATCTGAACGAAGTCTTTGCGCGGGAGGGCTTGGTGAAAAGGGCAGGGCGGGGGTACGCGCTCCGTCAGTCGGAGCTTTTCTACCATCCGTCGGAGAGCGGTCTCGTGGTCATGGGCCGCCACATGGATCGTACGGCCGCGTTGCGCCGTCTTCAAAAGGCACTGGCGCGGGCCGAGGCGGAGAACGGCGTGCGTATCGGCGCGATCGAGGCGAAGCCCGACGACCCATTTCTCGCATTCCTCTTCCCGCAGGGGGAGGCATCGTTCGACGCCTCCCCGCCGCGCCGCGGGGGAAATGCATTCGACAGTGGGAAGTCCGGCGGCCACCACATGTCGCCGCTGTGTCCGACGCCGTGGATACAGGCGATGCTCGGCCTGTGGTCGGCCCGGTCGACGAGGCTCGCGGGTGAGCTCGACGGGATACCGACGCGCAACAGGGAGCTGAAGGACTTTCTCCTGAACATGATGGGTGAGGGGTGAAGATGGAGACGATTATTCTGGCGTCCGGCTCGCCGCGCCGCAGGGAGATGCTCAACAAGGTGAAGCTTCCCGTGAAGGTGATTCCCCCCGAAGTGAACGAGGACTACGGGACCGGCGCCCCGGCGACGGAGCTTGTGGCAAAGATCGCCCGCAGCAAGGTGGAAGCGATCATGGGCCTCTTCAAGACAGAGTCGCCGCGGTGGGTGCTGGGCCTCGACACCGTGGTCGTCGTGGACGGCGCGATACTAGGAAAGCCCACGGGGCCCGAAGAGGCTGAAAAGATGCTGCGCATGCTTTCCGGCAAGGTGCACAACGTCTACTCCGGCATCGCCCTGCTCGTCGAACGCGGAAAGCCGATCGAGGAGGAAGTGGTGTGCACGGAGGTGAAATTCCGCGCCATGGCGCCTGACGAGCTTCGCTTTTACGTCGACACGGGAGAGTGGGCGGGTGCCGCGGGCGGATACAGGATCCAGGAGAGGGGCGCTTTCTTCGTGGAGTGGATCCGGGGCTCCTACAGCAACGTCGTAGGCTTGCCACTTGAGGCGTTTTATGGCATCTTGGTCAGGAACGAATACCATTTTTGACCCTTTCTATCTCGCCCGTCCGTACCGGAGGGGCGTAAAAGCCAACGAGAGAGGGGAAGGAGGACCATTTTGGCTGTCGTCACGATGAAAAACCTGCTTGAGTCGGGGGTCCATTTCGGACACCAGACCAAGAGGTGGGACCCGCGGATGAAGAAGTACATCTTCGCCGAGCGGAATGGCATCCATATCATCGATCTGCAGAAGACAATCGTCGCCATCAAGGACGCCTATGAGGCGGTCCGCAAGACCGTGCTGGCCGGAAAGTCCGTTCTTTTCGTCGGCACGAAGAAGCAGGCGCAGCAGACGGTGGAGCGCGAGGCGAAACGCTGCAACATGTTCTTCGTGAACAACCGCTGGCTGGGCGGCATGCTCACCAATTTCGCCACGATCAAGAAATCACTCCTCCGCCTGAAGAAGCTGGAGAAGATGGAGATCGACGGCACCTTTGAGAACCTCACGAAAAAGGAAATCGCGCGCCTGATGAAGGAAAGGAGCCAGCTGGAGAAGAACCTCGGCGGCATCAAGGAAATGAAGGAGCTGCCGGGCATCGTCTTCGTGATCGACACGCGCAAGGAGTCGATCGCCGTCACCGAAGCGCGCAAGGTGAATGTGCCCGATCGTTGCGGTGGTGGACACCAACTGCAACCCGGAAGGCATCACGTTCCCGATTCCCGGGAATGACGACGCAATCCGCGCCATCAATCTCTTCACGCAGATCATCGCCAACGCGGTGATCGAGGCGGAGAACGAGGTCGGCCTCGAGGTCGTCGAGACGCTCCAGGAATCGCAGGGCGAGGAAGTGTTCGCGGAGGCCATCGACAAGGGCGAGTTCGCCGCGCAGTCCAAGTACGACCAGGAAGAGGTGGAGAAGGTCCCCGTTGCCGCCGTCCTGGGCGCTCCCGCGGTCGCGGAAGAGGCGGGCACGGGCTTCACCGACAAGGACTACTCCAACTACAATCCCGACGAGGTCGGCAAAAAGGAAGATTCTCCCACCCCCGAAGAGCCCGAGATCGACGAAGACAAGCTGTACAAGGAATAGGGGGAAACATGGAGATCAAGGCAACCGAGGTCAAACGGCTCCGGGAAAAGACCGGAGCGGGCATGATGGACTGCAAGAACGCTCTGACCAAGTCGGAGGGCGATTTCGACAAGGCGGAGAGGCTGCTGAAAGAGCAGGGCCTTGCCGCGGCGGTGAAGAAGAGCGACCGGGTGACGAACAGCGGCAAGATCTTCTCCCGCATCGTGCCGTCGAAGGGCATCCTGCTGGAGCTCACCTGTGAGACGGATTTCGTCGCGCGCAACAGCCTCTTCCACGAGCTCGGCGAGGCGCTCCTCACGAAGGTGATTGCGCAGAATCTCACCGCCCCGACGGAAGAGCTCGAGCTCATGGTGAAAGAGACCATCGGCAAGATCAAGGAGAACATGCAGCTGCGCCACATCGCCACCATGCCGGTGGTGGCGAACGAGATGCTCGTGGAATACGTCCACGACAACCGCATCGGCGTCATGCTCCGATTCACCCTTGGCGATGCAAAGCTCAAGGACAACGCGCGGGTGAAGGAGATCACCTTCGACTGCGCGCTCCATGCGGCGGCATTCGCGCCCCTGTTCCTGTCCAAGGACAAGGTGGGCGCTGCCTTCCTCAAGGAGCAGGAGGAGATATTCGCAAAGCAGGCGGAGAACCTGGGCAAGCCGGCGAATGTCCTCCAGGGCATCATCAAGGGCAAGCTCAACAAGATGCTGTCCGAGATCTGTCTCCTGGAGCAGCCCTTCGTGAAGGACGACAAGCGGAAGGTGTCCGCGGTGCTGGAGGAGCTTTCCAAGGAGGTCGGTTCCAAGGTGGCGCTCGTCGACTACGCCTACATGAAGCTGGGCGGTGAATGACGACGGCTTCGACGGGAGCGGCGCGCTCCCGTCGATCGACTCGCGCATCGCTGTCGGCCCCGGGGGCACGCACCCATGCAGGGGCCGGCGGCGGATTGCCGTTTCCATCCTGAAGGAGGCGCTTGCATGACGCGGGACAAGATCAGGAGCCAGGCGGAGGAGCGGATGAAGAAGAGCATCCAGAGCCTCCAGGACGAGTTCAAGACGCTGCGGGGAAGCCGTGCCTCGCAGTCCCTGTTCGAAAAGATCAGGGTCGACTACTACGGAAACAAGGTTCCCCTCAACCAGGTCGCCACGCTATCCATCCCGGAGGCGCGGCTGGTGATCATCCAGCCATGGGATCGCTCCGTGCTGGCGGACATCGAAAAAGCCATCCAGAAGTCGGAGCTCTCCGTCAATCCGAACAACGACGGCAAGGTCATCCGCATCAACATCCCGCCCCTCACGGAGGAGCGCCGCAAGGAGCTCGTCAAGCTCACGAAGAACACGGCGGAGCAGTCGCGTGTGTCCGTGCGCAACGTGCGGCGGGACGCGAATGAGGAGATCAAGAAGGCAAAGTCCGACTCGGAGCTGTCGGAGGACGAGGCGAAGAAGGCCACCGACGAGATCCAGAAGCTCACCGACAAGTACATCGAAGAAATCAACACGATGCTCGATGCGAAGGAAAAGGAAATTCTCGAGGTGTGAGCGCCTCCCCGGATTCGCGCTCCCCGGCGGTACGGACGCCAACATCGGGTGACATCATGCTCGATCCCGCGAAGCTTCCCCGGCACGTGGGAATCATCATGGACGGCAACGGACGCTGGGCGACCGCCCGGGGAAAGCCCCGCGCCGAAGGTCACCTGGAGGGCGTGAAGGCCGCCAAGAGGATCGTGGCGGCCGCCGTGGAAGCGGGGCTTCCCATCCTCAGTCTCTACACGTTCTCCACGGAGAACTGGACCCGGGCGGAGGAAGAGGTTTCCTACCTCATGTTCCTCGTGCGCTCCTATTTGCGGAAGGAATACGACTTTTACCGGCGCAACGGCGTTCGCATCGTGCACTCCGGCGACCTGGAGCGTCTTCCGCGCGACATCGCGCAGGAGATCCAGGAGGTGACGCACGACACCTCCCGATTCACGGGTCTCACCGTCAATCTTTCCATCAATTACGGGGGGCGGGACGAGATCCTGCGCGCGTTCCGTCGGATGCTCGCCGCGGGCAGCGCAGGAGAGCTCAGCGAGGAGTCTTTTCATCGATACCTGGATCGACCCGAGCTGCCGGATCCGGACCTCATCATTCGCTCGGCGAACGAGAGGCGCCTGTCCAACTTCCTGATCTGGGAAGCAGCTTACGCGGAGCTGTATTTCAGCCCGAAGCTGTGGCCGGATTGGGACAGGGAGGACCTGTTCGGTGCGCTTGCCGACTACGCGCAGCGCTCACGCAAATTCGGGGGCACGACGTGAACTGGAGAGGTTTTTTTTCCCGCATTCTCCTCGTGTGCGTCTCCTTCCCCCTTCTCGGGGCCGCGATCCTCCTGCTGCCGCAGCTCCATCACCTTGCATTCAACGCGATCGTGACGGCAGCCTCCGTGCTCGGCGCCCTGGAGACCGCGGCGCTGTTCCGCGCGCACAAGATGCCCGGCGCCGGCGCGCTCGCGCCGGCCCTCGCGGCGAGCATTCCGGCCGGAGCGTACCTGGAAATCTCCGGGTTGCTCGCGCCGGGATGGCTGGGCATATGGATTCCGACCGCCATCTGCATCCTGCTCGTCCGCTCGGTCTTTTTCCGCGGGAACGCGCACGCTGCGGACGGTGCTGTCCTTCGCCTCCTCGTCGCTTTTCATCTTCATCTATCCCGGGCTTTTCCTGTCGTGGATCGTCCGCATGTCGAGCCTTCCCGATGCGTCGCTTTCCATCCTTTATTTCCTCTGTCTCATTTTTGGCAATGACATGTCCGCTTATTTTGCCGGCAGCCTCTGGGGAAGCTCGACACGCCTGAATCTGGAGGTGAGCCCTCAGAAGAGCGTCGTCGGTTTTGCGGCCGGCCTGGTGGGCTCCCTGATCATCGTCGGACTCTTCTATCTCTTCGCCCCCGGTTTCCCACCGCACGGACCGGCGTTCAACATTACGCTCGGACTCTGCACCGGCGTCATGGCGATACTCGGCGATCTCCTGGAGAGCGGCCTCAAGAGGTCCGCCGGGGTGAAGGATTCCGGCGGCGTCATCCCCGGTCGGGGCGGCATGCTCGACTCGGTGGACTCCATGCTATTCAGCGCGCCGCTGTTCTATTATTTTTTTGTATTGATCGCCCGGTAGGCGGCGCAGTCCGTGAAGGGATGTGAACAATGATTCTGACGGTTCTCCTGGGCCTTATCGGTGTCGGCGTGATGGTTTTCGTCCACGAGCTGGGCCATTTCGTCGCGGCGAAGATGAACGGCGTGGTCGTGGAAGTCTTTTCGTTCGGCTGGGGTCCGAAGCTCGTCGGCTTCTCCTACAAAGGCACGATGTACCAGATCTCCTGGTTTCCCATCGGCGGCTACTGCAAGATGAGCGGGGAGCTCGTGCCCGGCATCGCCGGCGGCGGACCCGACGCGGCGACGGAGATTGCCAAGGTGCCGGCGCCCGGATCGTTCCTTGGCGCCGCCCCGTGGCGGCGCATCGTCATCAGCGCCTTCGGCCCGCTCTTCAACCTCGTTTTCGCGCTTCTTGTTTTCGCGATGATCTGGGGCATCGGTTTCTCCGTCTATTCCCCCGACAACCGGGTGATCCTCGCCACGGACTACACCCTGGACAAGTTCGCGCAGACCCCGCCCGCGGTCGTCGCCGGCTTGAAGACGGGTGATAGGATCGTCGCGATCGACGGGGCGCCCGTGGAGAAGTTCCAGGACATCCTGGAAGCTGTTTCCATCGCCCCGGGCAAGACCCTCGCCCTGAAGGTGCAGCGCAGCGTTGACGGCGCGGCCCAGACCCTGGCGCTTTCCATCGTGCCGCAGCTCGACAAGGACTCAGGAGCCGCGCGCATCGGAATTTACGCGTGGACCGATCCGCTTGTGTCGACCGTCGCGCCGGGCAGCGCGGCGGCCCTTGCCGGCCTCCGCAAGGGAGATCGGCTTGCCACAGTGGACGGCAGCCCCATCCGCAATACGATGGACATCTACCAGGCGCTGGCCGCCAAGCCGGCAAAGGTGACCGTTGGCTACGAGCGCGCGGGCGTCGCCGACACTGCGTCCCTCGTCTTTGTGTACGACGACAAGGGCAGCCCCAATCTCGGGCTCGGCTTCGACACGTTCGTCTACCGTTCGCCGCGGCTCAGCTTCCCCGGCGCCATCGCGAAAAGCGCGGAAGAGACCTGGAGCACGGTGACGCTGACGGTGAAAGGCATCGGGCTCCTCTTTCAGGGCATCAAGCTGCGAAACGCGGTGGCAGGGCCGCTGCGGATCGGCTACTACATCGGGGAGGCCGCGACGAGCGGATTCGCGATGGGTGTCGGCGCCGGGCTCGTGTCGTTCTTTCGTCTCCTCGCGTTTCTCAGCGTCGTTCTCTTCCTCATGAACCTGCTGCCCATCCCCGCGATGGACGGGGGACAGATCGTGCTCTTCGTCGTGGAGATCGCGCGGAGGAGACCGGTGCGATCCAACCTGATCTGGAGGATGCAGATCATCGGCTTCTCCGTCCTGATCCTGCTCTTCCTCTCGGTCACCTTCAGCGACATACTCTTCTTCGCCGGACGCTGAAGAATGACCGTGGTCACCCATCGCATCGCCTGCTTCTGCGAAACGACGTTCGACGCGGAGATTCCCTCCACGGCCGACCTGTCGCGCGACCCTGAGGTCGGCGAGCTCATCCTCGATGGAAGCTTCATGTCGGCGCGCTGTCCGGCCTGCGGGAAGCTCTTGAGCCCCGAGTTCCCCTTTCGCCTCACGGGCGTCGCGACGGTCGGCGACGTCTTTCTCATCCCCGAGACGGACCGGGCAGCCTACGGCCGCGGAAAGGTGGATTACCTGGAACCGATGCCGGGCAGGGTCGCCGTCGGATTCCCCGAGCTTGCGGAGAAGGTGCTCATCTTCAGCCGGGGGCTGGACGATCGCGTCATCGAGATCATGAAATATTACCTCCTCACCGGCCCGGGGGCGGCGGGGGCTCCCCACGGCGGACGCGATCTGGCGGCGTCCTACGCGGGCATCGAGGCCGAAAAACACGTCTTCAACATCCACGGCATGAAGGAAGGGGAGGTCGGCGTCGCGCGTCTTGCGCCGGAGTTCTACGCGCGCGTGGCAAGCGACATCGATCGGCGGCTGCAGGAGGAGCCATTCTGCGACTTTTGCGTCCCGCCGTGGGTTTCCGTGAAGCGGATGGCAGGACAGCGGGAATGAGCCGACGCACCTTCATTCCCTTTGTCATCTGCATGGTGCTCGGCGCCGCGGCGAACGCCGCCGGCGCAGCGGAAGCGGCGCAGAGCGTCATCGCATCGGGCCATGCGGGTCCGATCCTGGGGCTGGAGTACGACGAGAAGCGAGGGCTGCTCTTCAGCTCCGGCCGCGACGGAACGGTGCGTCTCTGGGACGCCTCATCGGGTGCCATCGTGGAGACCGTCCAGGTGACGCGTCTGCGGGCGGAGAAGATCGCGGTGAATCCCGCGCAGCCCCAGTTCGCGGTCGTCGTCACCGACAATGCCGGCTCTTACGCACTGTCGGTGTGGGACTGGGAGCAGGAGCGCCAGCTCTACCGGGTGCCCTTGCGGGAGGAGCCGCAGTTCCTTCGCTTTTCGGGCATGGGGACCTACATCCTCTGGGGCGAATCGTCCTGGCAGAGCCTGAAGATCATTCGCGCCGCGGACGGGACACCGGTCTCCTTCCATCCCGAGGGCTTCGGCATCGTGGGTTACGCGGAGATGTCCCGATCGGAGAAGACCCTCATGACCTACCAGGTCTCGGGACGGATCGACTACTGGGACATGGCATCCGGCCAGCAGACACTCGACTTGCAGTGCGTGCCCTACCTTTCCGGCATACGCATGTCACGCGATAAAAGCAGGCTCGTCGGTTCCACGGGCAGGGAAATCTATGTCTTGGACAGCGTCACCGGTGCCACGCGCGGTCATGCCGCCCTGGCGGGCGTCCTCGCCCTGGATTTTTCCCCGTCGGGCTCCGAGATCGCCTGCATCTCGGGCACCGGCGGCTTGATGCGGCTCGTGTCATCGGGCGACTCGCTTGCCACCAGCGGGAACCCGTCGAAGCTCTCCGCCCCGGCGACGCTTCTCTGCTACGCCTCCGACGCCTTGTTCGCGGCGGACTCGTCGGGGGGACTTTACTCCATCGCGGCGTCGGGGGCCGCGGTGCAGGTGGGGCGGAACGTCCTTGCCGATGTCAGCGGCTTTGACGTCGTGCACGGGATGCTCGCACTCGGCGCGAGCGGCGGGGTGCGTGTTTTCACGAGCGACATGCTCACCCACGCGACGACCCCTTCATTCATCCGATCGTTCTACGTCCAGAACCCGCTCGGCGCGGCCCCGGGTCTTGCCTTTTCCTCGAACGAGCGGCTGGTCGCCTGGAGGGCGGACGCGTCGGGCCAGGGTCTTGCCGCCCTGGACACGTCCGGGCTGGCCGCGCCCGGTGCGGTTGCGGGGACGTTCCAGAGCCTGCCGGCAGGCTTTCGCGCGCCGGTGATCGATCTGCGCGCGACGGCAAATGAGGCGATCGGCGTGGAGGCAGGAAGCGTCGTGCGCATCGTGGACCTGCTGTCGGGCGCGTCGCGCTTCGACGCGAAAGTCCCCGGCGCGTCCACGGCCGTGCGTGTGTCACCGACGGGGCTCATCGTGGCGAGGAATGCCACGTCTGCCGCGGAGGGATCGCTCCTGCGCGTGAACATGGCAACGGGGGAAACCGTCGCGCTCAAGGGGCGCAACGTCTTCACGTACCTCCTCCTGCTGGACCCCGGTCCTCCCGGCGGCGTCCCCACGCTGTATTCCGTCGGGGTCGATCAATCAGGATCGACGAATCTTGTTCGATTCGACGGCCCGAGCTTCACCGCGGAGTCCCTTCTGGATTCCGTTTCTGACGTTGACTTGAACGTGGCGCTCGCCCTCGACCCGGACACCCACGTTCTGTACGCCACCCTGGGGCAGGACAGGACCATTGCCTGGGACGGGTCCCAGCTGCGCGTCATCGACCTGCGCAACGCCTCACCGCGCAGGCTTCTTGCTCGGGACCACATGCTTTTCTCTCTGAACAAGGATTCCACGGTCACCATTGCGGACAGCGCCACGGGGGCGTGGCTCGCGCGCATCGGGCTCTTTCAGGACGGGGAGTGGTGCGTCGTCATGAGCGACGGCCGCTACGCTGCATCCACGGGCGGCGACGTGAACGTGCAGGTGATCGCCAACGGCGCTCCCGTGGCCGTCAAGGAAGACTACAGGCTTCGCATCCAGATGCAATAGCCGGGGAAAGACACCCTAATCGTGTGAAGGATTGGCCTTGACGCGGAGGATGGCGTCGTGGACGGCGCGCTTTATGTCCTGCTGGGCCTCGGCCGCCGTGGATGCCTTTGCATAGACGCTGCCCATGAGGGAGACCCGGTAGGCTGGGCGCGTATTGTTCAGGGCGAAGGCGGCCATGTCGAGCACGCAGTCCTGGCAGGTGCAGAGGTCGGTCGCAGCCCGAATCTGCGATTCCAGCTCTTCCAGAACCAGGCGCTCCGACTCGTTCACCAGGCCGTCGAAATCGTAGTCTTCCCGCAGAGACATCGCTGCTCCTTACAGGAAATGATACACCCGCCTGTCCTCGGCGGCTACGGGCCCCTGCACGGCGACGGGCCTCCTTTCGTCCATCCCTGGACTCGTCGGCCCTCGCGGCTCTCGCCGTCCTGCGCGCCGCCTGCGGCGACGCTGGGCCGGCTGCCGCCCTCCGCGCGGCGTACCGCGCTACGCGTCCGTGGCTATGCCTGTCCCCTCTCCAACGGCTCGAACTTCGTGTAGCGGGAAATGAACGCGAGGCGCAGCTCGCCGACGGGGCCGTTGCGCTGCTTCGCCACGATGATCTCACGCTCGTCGACCTTCGGGTCCTCCGAATGGATGAAGATGACGACGTCCGCGTCCTGCTCGATCGATCCTGACTCGCGCAGGTCGGCGAGATTGGGCCGCTTTCCCTCTGTCTCGCGTCGGACCTGGGAGAGGGCAATCACGGGAAGCGAGAGCTCGCGGGCAAGGGCCTTCAAAGAACGGGAGATATCGGCGATCTGCTCGTGTCGGGGGAGGTCGCGATTCTCCGAGCCCACGAGCGTGATGTAGTCGATGAAGATGATCTTCACCCCGTGATTGCTCTTCATCCGGCGCGCCTGCGCGCGGAGGTCGAGCAGTTTCAGGTCGGGGGAATCGCTGATGTACAGCGGCGCCTCGTACATCCGGCTGCAGGCGTCGGTGAGCCGGCTGAAGTCGCCGGGGGTCAGCATGCCGATACGCATCTTGTGGGAATCCAGACGCGCCTCCATGGACAGGAGACGCTGCATGATAGCCATCGCGCTCATTTCCAGTGAGAAAAAGCCCACCGGGATCTTCTGCTTCACGGCGACATTGGCGGCGATGGACAGGGCGAGCGCCGTCTTGCCCACCGACGGCCGTGCGCCGATGACGATGAACTCCGAGTTCTGGAACCCGAGCGTGAGAGAGTCCAGGTCCTTGAAACCCGAGGGGATCCCGGAATACTCGGATTGCGAACCGGACAGCTTCTCGATGGCCTCGAAGGTCTGCTTGACGATTTCCTTTGCCGGGGAGTAGGTCCCGGTCTGGTTGCGGTCGGAGATCTCGAAGATGCGCCGCTCCGCCTCTTCCAGGATGGCGCTGATCTCCGTGCTTTCATCGTGGGCGTGCGCGATGATCTCCTGGGAGACGCGCGCGAGGGTGCGACGGATGCTCGCCGCCTGGACGATGCGCGCGTAGAACTCGGCGTTCGCGCTCGTCGGGACCGACGAGGTGAGGCGGGAGATGTAGGCCATGCCCCCGCAGGACTCGAGCGTTCCGCGGGCCCGCAGCTCGTCCGCGAGCGTGATCAGGTCGATCGACTGCCCGTGGTCGAAAAGGGAGAGGATGGCCTCATAGATCCGCTGGTGGGCGCCCTTGTAGAAGTCCTCGGGCCGGACCAGCGGGATGAGCTCGGAGAGCGATTCGGCGTCGATGAGCGCGGCGCCGAGGGTCGCGATCTCGGCTTCCTCGTTGTGCGAGGGGATTGCGTCCCGCAGAGGGCCGGGCGACGGCGCGCCGCTCACGGTGCCGCGGACCGCTACTGGGCGTCGACGGGGGGCGCGCTCTCGGGAGCCGTCTCCGATTCAGCGGGAGGCTTCTCCGCGGGAGCCTCGTCGCGGGGCTTTTCCGCGGCCGGTTTGCGCGGTGCCCGCTGCTTTGCCGGGGCTGGCGCACCGGGCTGCGCGGCGCCTTCCACGATCAGCTTCACCGTGGCCTCTTCCTTGTCGTACAGGCGGATGCGGATCTTGTACGTGCCGACGCTCCGGATGGTGTGGTCGGGTATCTCGATGCGCTTCTTCTCGATGGCGAAGCCCTTCTTTTCCAGCTCCACGGCGACATTCGTGTTGTTCACGGAGCCGAAAAGCTTCCCGTTCTCGCCCGCCGGCACGCTGAACCGCACCTCTTCCGCCTCGAGGCGCTCCTTGAGGCTCGCCGCTTCCAGGCGCTTGCCTTCCTTGCGCTTCTCGATCGATGCGCGCTTGTGCTCCAGCGCGACGAGGAACTCTTTCGTGTGCGGAACGGCGAGCTTCTGGGGAAGCAGGAAATTGCGGGCATAGCCGGCCGCGACGTCCTTGATGTCTCCCTCTTCACCGAGTCCTATCACGTCCTGATTGAGAATCACCTTCATCCGAGTAACGCTCCTTTCTCTCTATCCGTCATTGGTCGGCGCCGCGCTCCTGGGGATGCGGTAGCGGACCCAGTTTTCCGATATCCCGAACAGCGGGACAGCCACGAGCACAATCACCCCGATGCCCGGGCTCACCGCGAGTATCCCCAGCACGATGACAAGCAGAAGCCAGAGGAAGCGCGGCAGGTGACGCGCCTCGAACTGGAACCAGACGATGGCCAGCCCCTGCAGGCCGTAAAGGAAGAGCAGGACCAGCGCGATGTTCCAGCCGACGAAGGCCCACGATGAAAAGTGGAAGAAAAGGTCCGCCAGCACGACCGCCCCTGAAGCGATCAGCGGCCACAGCCAGAAGCTCTCCAGGCGAAAGCGCGAGAAGCGAAACGAGGGCGCGATGCCGAGGAAGGCCGGCGCGCGCGCGGCGGCTGCCTGGCCGGCCCACCAGGAAAAGGTGAGCATGATCATGTAGTCCGCCAGCAGCGTCCGCGTGAGGAAGGATTCCGACATCTCCCGCAGGTGCGTCGGCTCGAGGATGGGCGCCAGGAGCGCGCTCCCGAATCCGTCGGTGGCTGGCGCAAGCGCGGTGGACAGGACCTTTGCCGTATCCGAAAAGAGGCTGTTCATCGACGCCTGGAACGCATCGGTGCGAGCCAGGACCACGATGGTCGGGAATCCGATGATGCCCGCGACTGCGGTGGCTGCCAGAAGCATGACCGCGGTGCGGGGGCGTCCCTTGATCGGCACGTTCACGCCCAGGAGCCCCAGGAGCAGAAGAAGGACCCCGCCCGTCTCCATGAAGATCACCATGTCAGGGGCGCCGGCGCCCGGGGACAGGACGAACGGTCCGAAGCGGAGGGCGAGAAAGACGACGAAAAAGACACCCGCCGCCGCGCAGAGACCGCGGATCCCCCGCCGGGAGGCGACGACCTGCAGGGGCACGAGGAAGAGCACGAACCCGATGATCGTGTGATACAGGAGGAGCGATGAAAGCGTGAACAGGAGTATCTCGAGATACCGTCCACCTGAGGATCTCTGGTACATGCTGCAGCCCCCGAGGGGAGAATCCGCTTGTCGGCCGACTCTACCGTGCCACGTAGGGGAGGAGTGCGAGGCTGCGCGCGCGCTTGATGGCCCGTGCGAGCTCCCTCTGATGTTTCGCGCATGTGCCCGTGATCCGGCGCGGCATGATCTTTCCCCGCTCCGACGTGAAGCGCTTCAGGCCTCCGGCGTCCTTCCAATCGATGGTGGCCTTCTTGATGCAGAACTTGCAGACCTTCCGCTTGAAGAACGTCTTGTGCCGGCCGCGGCCGCCCTGGTAGCCGCCGCGCTCGCCGCGGTCCGACCGGTCGCCACCGCCGAATCCGCCTTCCCGCCGGAAGCCGCCCTCGCGGCGGTATCCACCGGGTCCGCGATCGCCTTGCGGCCGGTCGCCTTGCGGCCGATCGCCCTGCGGGCGGTCTCCCTGGGGCCGATCCGCCGCCGGCGCCGGGCTTTCCGGCCGCGGGGTGGATTCTGGTGTGCTCTGGTTATCTGACATGCCTGCTTTCCTCTCTTCTCTATCTGCTAGAATGGAATATCGTCTTCAAAGGTATCCGGGGCCGGTGCGCCGGCTTCCGGCACCTCGCTCCCGCCGCTTCTGGCCTCACTCGGTGCGCCGCCCTGCCGTGCGCCGGTCCCGCTGCCGAGGAGCTGGATATTGTTCGCGTGTATCTCCACCTTGCTGCGCGCCTGGCCGTCCTGCTCCCAGCGGTTCTGCCGCAGCTCGCCTTCCACGCCGATCTGCTTGCCCTTGAGGAGATACTGGTTCAGCGATTCCGCGGTCTTGCCCCAGAGCACGACGTCGAAGAAGTGGGCTTCGTCGACCCACTGGTCGTCCTTTTTGCGTCTCTGGTTGATCGCGATGCCGAACTTGCTCACTGCCGCGCCGTTGTTGGTATACTTCAGCTCCGCGTTGCGCGTCAGTCTGCCGACGAGAACGACGTGGTTGATGTCTGCCATAGCGCCCTCCCGCGGGAAAGCTAGTTGTCCTGCCGGACGAACAGGTACTTGAGGATTTCTGGCCTGAGCTTGAGCGTCTTCGTGAGAGCCTTGAGAGGCTCCGGAGGGCTTTCGATGACGTAGAGAACGTAATGACCCCGGTCGTTCTTGCGCACGGGGTAGGAGAGGAGACGGTCTCCCATGTCCTCTTCCTTCTTCAGTGAAATGCCGATGGTCTCAAATTCCTTGCGCAGGAATTCGCGACCCGCCTGGTGCTGATTCTCCTCCGCGGAGAATATCACCACCGCTTCGTAGGTCTTCATGTCTGTCCTTCCTCCCCATGGGCTATGACTCGTGCCGTGGCGCGAGTAAAGAGGTAGAAGCAACCTTAGCGGTCCCGGGGATGCTCTGTCAAGTGACCCCGGAAGCCCGCCGATCATGTACATTGTACGATGACGCGCAAGATCAATTACGAGGACGACATCTTCACGGTCGCGCTCCAGGTGCGCTGCCTCCAGGACGCTTTGAAGCTCGAGGTGGATCCGGACCTGTTCAAGGATCGCCTCCTCGGGGACATCGCCTGGATCGACGGCATCGCCGGGCGCCTCTATCAGAGCCTCCGCGAGAGCTCGCAGTACGTGAAGAGGCAGGAGCATCTGAAGGAGCTCGCGAAGCTGAAGCGCGCCTTTGCGGAGGCGCTTGACGCCCTGGTGGAAAAGCGTGCCCCCTTTGCCGCGCACCTGGAAGAGAAGCTGCCCGAGCTCCGCGCCCTTCGCGACGCGCACCGCCGCGACATCGGCGAGATCAGGACGCTCCTGGAAGGCACAGGCGCACCGGAGGAGCAGCACATGGTTTCCGCCGAGGAGCTGAAATTCCTCATGACCTCGGACGAGGACGCCGAGCCGTAGGCTGCCGCCCCCGCGCGGCTCTGCCGCGGAGTCGGACTCATCGGTCCCCGTGCGCCACTTGACCACCGCACCCCTTCCCCGGTACTGTCTATGATGGATTTCGTGGTGCGCCCGTGCGCGCCGCCCCGTGCATGTCGCTCCCGTGGAGTCACGGGCCCGCCGTGGGCGAATCATGATTATCGTGAGGATGGATCGTATGTACGCGCTGGTTGACATTCTCGGCAAACAGTACAAGGTCGAACAGGGAAGCATCCTGAACGTCGATCACCTGTCGAAAGACAAGGGCGATGCTGTGGAGTTCCCGTCGGTTCTGATGATCTCCGACGGCGGCGCCACGAGGATCGGGAGCCCGTACGTTCCCGGTGTCTCGGTACGCGCGGTCGTGGAGGAGCACGGACGAGGGAAGAAGCTCGTATTCGGCAAGTTCAAGAAGAAGAAGAACTACCGCCGGCGGTACGGCCATCGACAGGAGTTCTCCACGATCAAGATCGAGGGCTTCAACGGCATCGGCTGATCGCTCCGCTGTTCGCATTCTGCTCGCCGTGTCACGGGACGGCCTCCTGGAGAGTTACGACGCCGCGGGTCACGCCGGCGAAAGCCCGCGCGGTGCCAACATCGCCTGCGCCGCCGTCACGGCGCTCCTGCGGACGGCCGGGAAATTGTGCGAATCGCGCGGGCTGGTCCAGGATGGCGGCGGAGGGAAACGAGGCGAGCTGCGGCTCATCGTGGCGCCCGTTCCCGACGCGGAGCGCGAATGGCTCAGGGGCGTGACGGATTTTCTCCTGAGGGGTGTGCATGATCTGCAGGATGAGTTTCCCCGCGAGATTCAACTCCTGCTCGAGGTGAGGGAGGTCTGAGATGGGACGCAAGAAGGGCGGCGCGGCGAAGAACGGCCGCGATTCGCAATCGAAGAGACTGGGAATCAAGAGATTCGCCGGGGAGCATGTCGCCGCGGGCACCATCATCGTCCGGCAGCGGGGAACGAAATTCCATCCCGGCGACAGCGTCGGCCGCGGGAGGGACGATACGTTGTTCGCGCTCATCGACGGACAGGTCGTTTTCCAGACCCGGAAAGGCCGGAACTTCATCGCCATCCAGCACCCGACGACCTGACGGCGCGTGAACGGCTTCGTGGATGAGACCACGATCGTCGTCTCGTCCGGCAGCGGGGGCGACGGGGCCGTGTCCTTCCGACGGGAAAAATTCATCCCTCGGGGCGGTCCCGACGGCGGCGACGGAGGCAAGGGGGGCGACGTCATCTTCGCCGTGCGCTCGAACCTGAAAACCCTTTCCCATCTCAAGCTGAAGAGAGTGTTCAAGGCCGTCAATGGCGGCCGCGGCGCCGGGCAGAAGATGCACGGCAAGGACGGGGCGGACGTCCTCATCCCCGTGCCTCCGGGCACCGTGCTGCGCGATCCGGCGACGGGAGACTCGTTTGCGGACCTCACCCGCGACGGACAGTTGTTCGTCTTCCTCCGCGGCGGCAGGGGAGGGAAGGGGAACTCCCATTACGCCACGTCCGTGAACCAGGCCCCGCGCTACGCGCAAAAAGGCATCGAGGGGCAGACCCGCGAGCTGCGCGCGGAGCTGCACCTGATCGCCGACGTCGGACTCGTTGGCATGCCAAACGCGGGGAAGTCCACGCTCCTGTCCGTCGTCACCAACGCGCACCCCCAGATCGCCGACTATCCCTTCACCACCCGCACGCCGCACTTGGGCCTGCTGCGGCTTCCCGAGCGCGACGTGATCCTCGCCGACATCCCGGGCATCATCGAAGGGGCATCCCAGGGCAAGGGGCTGGGCCTGCGTTTCCTGCGCCACATCGAGCGCTGCGCGGCCCTGCTCTTCCTGGTGGACCTGTCCTCCGCGGACTGCCCCGGCACCGTGCGTCTCCTGGAGGCCGAGCTTGCAACCTACGCGGGGACGCTCGCGGACAGGCCGCGCATCCTCGTCGGCACGAAGCTCGACCTGCCGGATTCAGCCGCGGGCATCGATGCCCTGGCAGCGGCGTTCCCCGGCGAACCCTTGGTCGGCATCTCGTCGTATTCGCATGAAGGCGTGCCGGCGCTGCTCGCGCTCATCCGGGAGCTCGTGAGCAGGTCCGCCGCGCCGGCGGGAGAAGCGGGATGAAAGCGGTGGCCCTCGGCGGGACGTTCAATCCGGTGCACAACGGCCACCTCTTCATCGCGGAGGAGGTCAGGTCCGCCTTCGGCTACGACGCGGCCATCTTCGTTCCGTCGAATCAGCCCGTCCACAAGGATCCCTCGCCGGTGCTCGCCGCCCCCCATCGCCTGGAAATGCTGCGCCGCGCCATTGCCGGCAACGATCGCTTCATCGTGGATGAAGGGGAGATCGCACGGGGCGGCCCGTCCTATTCCATCGACACGGTCACCAGCCTCATCCCCCGCTACGGCATCGAAGGCAAGCCGGGCTTCGTGATCGGAGACGACCTCGTGGCGGGTTTCCCGACGTGGAAGGACGTGGACGAGCTCGTCCGCATCGTCGATCTCATCGTCGCCAGGAGAATCCTGGCCGGACCCGTGCAGCTCGCGTATCCGCACAGGACCGTCATGAACACCGTCCTTCCCATCTCCTCTTCGGAGATCCGCGGGCGGATCAGCGAAGGACGCTCGGTGCGGTATCTCCTGCCCGACGCGGTCCTCGACTATATCAGGGACAAAAAGCTCTATGGATGACAGGAATATCTGGCGCTCACGGGCATCGGCCCTCGTGGAGGCGACCCTCACGCGGCGGCGCATCGGCCATTCGCGCGAGGTGGCGCGCCTGGCGAGCGAGCTCTGCGACCGCTTCCACGGGGACGAGGAGAAGGGGTACATCGCCGGCATGGCGCATGACCTCGCGCGCGAGCTCAGCGTGGCGGAAATCGTCCTGCTCGCGGAGTCCGACGGCCAGCCGGTGCGCGACTGGGAGAAAGACACCCCGCTGCTCCTGCACGGGAGGGCCGCCGCCGCCATCCTCCTGAAGCATACCGGCTATGACGACCCCGAGACCCTCCAGGCCGTCCGCGACCACGTCACCGGCCGCGGGTCCATGGGACTGATCTCGAAGATCGTTTTCGCCGCCGATTTCCTGGAGCCTACACGGGAACTGGTTTCCCCGGAGTTCCGGCGCCGCACCATCGCTCTCAGTCTCGACGAGATGGTGCTCGCCGTGCTGGAGCGCAAGCTGCATTTCGTGCGCCAGGCCCGGCAGGCGATCAGCCCCGACTCCCTTGCCCTGCACGAGGAGCTTGCCGCCCATGCTTGAACGCAGAAGCCGTCGGACCGACCGGAGCATCCTTCTCCTCATCGTCATCGTGGTGATCGTCCTCGCCACCGCCGCCTATGCGGTGCTCCAGCTCCGCGTGGATTCGGTCACCGATGCGCTGAAGAAGAAGCAGACGCTGAACACGCTCTTCATCTTCTCATCGGGCGACAAGGCGCTCTTCTTCGAGACGTTTTTCTACAACTCCGCCACCCGCAAGGGATCGCTCTTCTATATCCCGCCGAATCTCGGGAGCGTCATCGCCTCCATCAACAAGATGGAAGGCATCGACATGCTGTATCGCCGGACAAGCCCGGATCCGTTGAAGCAGAAGATCGAGGAGGTTCTGGGGGTTCCCCTGAACGCGGTCATCGACGTCAGCCTCGACGACACGGGAAGGCTGGTCGATCTCCTGGGAGGGATCGACGTGTTCATTCCGAACGCCGTCGATCTCACCTTTCAGGGCCGCCGCGTGCTCCTTCCCTCCGGCAGCGTCACCCTTGACGGCGACAAGGCCCGCGACTTCATCACGTACGAGGACCCGCTGGAAACCGATGCCGACATGATCGGCCGGCGGCAGAAGTTCCTCCAGGCGACCCTGAAGGCGCTGGGGGAGAACAACGCCTTCCTCCAGCAGCGCGGCCCGTCCCGCATGCTCCGTTCGCTCCTGCGGACAAGCCTTCCGGGGCGCGCCCTGTCGTCGCTCGTCGCGGAGCTGGGGCGCTTCGATTCCGAACGGATGGTCCTGCAGCGGGTGCTGGGCACGACGCGGACCACGGTGGACGGCCGCGAGCTCCTTTTCCCGCACCAGGACGGTGACCTCCTGAAGCAGTCCGTGAAGCTCGCCATCTCCGCGAATGCCTCCAACGAGTTCGTGCCGCCCGACGCCCTTTCCATCACCGTGGAGGTCCTCAACGGAACGAAGACGGTGGGCCTTGCAAACCGCGCGCGCGACGTGTTCCAGAGCTACGACATGGAGGTCACGGCGCCGAACAATGCCGACAACGACCAGTACGCGAACACCGTGGTCCTTGACCGGAAAGGCTCCATGGACACCGCCAAGAAGGTGGCCGATATCATCCATTGTACCCGGATCTACTCGAAGCCCGATCCCAATGAGGACCAGGCCGTGGACGTCACCGTGATTCTGGGGAAAGATTTCGATGGCCGCTACGTCAAGTAGCAAGGAGACGGCCCTGGAGGCCGCCCGGCTCATCGCCGATCACAAGGGCGACGACACGGTCGTGCTCGATATCAGCGATATCTCGGCGTTCGCCGATTTCTTCATCATCTCCACCGCGCGCAGCAGCGCCCATGTGCAGGGGCTCTTGCGAGAGCTCACGGCGTTTTTCCACCTGAAGGGCATCCATCCCCGCCATCCGCACAAGGCGCGGCCGGAGAAGGGTTGGATTCTGCTCGATTGCGGGGATTTCGTCATTCACCTGATGGAAAAAGAACAGCGGGATTTCTACGATCTGGAAAGGCTCTGGTTCAAAGCGGAGCGGGTTTCTTACTGATCGAAATCTTCGTAGTCGAGATCTTCGTCGACGTCGAACTCATCCTCGTCTAGATAGTCCTCTTCATCCTCATCCTCGTCCTCTTCCTCCTCTTCCTCATCATCTTCTTCCTCCTCCTCCTCTTCCTCGTCTTCTTCCTCTTCTTCCTCGTCCTCTTCGAAATCCTCGTCCATGTCGTCGTCGAACTCTTCTTCCTCTTCGCTTATCTCTTCCTCGTCGTAATCTTCCTCAAGGTCGTCCTCATAGTCGTCGAAATCGTCACCGCCGTTTTCCTGGTCGCCTTCTGTATTCTCCTCCCCACCCTTGCCTTTGCCTTTGGCCAGGGAGAAACCGAGGGTGGGATGGGACGCGGCGTCCGGCGACCAACCCGTTGCCGAACTGGCGTCAGCAACGTCTGCAAACGGCGTGTCGAATACCGCCAGCAACGGTCGATCGAAATCCTCATCACTGTTTTTGTTGATTGTCAGCATTACCATCCTGCCTCAGCGTGAAAGTGTGAAATCAAGCTGAATCTATGTCCAGATTTTGCCGCTTGTCAACTAGTTTTTTGAATCAGGCAACCGGGCGATTGGAAGCCTGCAGGCCGAGGAAGAGCGTGAGCCGTCCGAAGGGGCCCCGAATGGTCTGCCGGACCGGTTCTGAGACGTCCGGGACGCAACTTTGGAGCTTTTTGGCAGCGACAATGGCGGGCGGGGTGATATCACAGGTAAGCTGGCGTTCCGAAAGAAGGGTTATCGCGCGCCCGGAGATCTGGTTCGTAAGCTCCCCGAGGGCGGCGAGCTGTATCTCGTTGAGCTTCGGTCCGGCGACGGAAAGACGGATGCTGCCTGTCATGGCGCGAAGCACGGCCGAGGCGCTCTGCGCATCCGTGAGAAGCATGAAGATGCCCTTGACGTCGCCCGTCAGGCAGACGCTCGTGATGATCTGGTCATTCGCGTTTTCCGGGGAACCGGGCTCCACGGAGGAAATGACCAGATCCGTCTCGTGGAACACCTGGCGGACGGCCTCGATGAACACCTCGAGGATTTCCTGCTGCACGCATTGAGTATAGGAGAGCGCCCCCCGGCCTGTCAAATCGGCCGACAGGCGGCTGCCGCCGCGCGCACCGCCAGGGCCGTGGAGGGGGTCTGCGGGCCTCCTCCCGTCCGTCCACGGACTCGTCGGCCCTCGGCCTCCTTGCCTACGCCCTCTTGCGGCGAATCGCTGCCTCTGCTACTATCGCCGGATGCGGATTCGCCAATGGGAGGACACCCATGGAGATTACGGACATTCGCATCAAGAGGGTCGAATCTGACAACAAGCTGAAGGCCTATGTCACGATCACGTTCGACGACTGCTTTGTGGTGCACAATCTCAAGATCATCATGGGCCAGTTCGGCCGTTTCGTGGCGATGCCCAGCAGGAAGACGCGGGATGGCGAGTTCAAGGACATAGCGCACCCGATCAATTCGGAGTTCCGAAGGAGGATCCAGACCCGCATCCTGGAGGAGTTTGACAAAGGCGCGGGAGAAATGCATATTGCGGGTCAGGACGACGAAGATTTCCCGCACGGCGGGGACACGGAGGAGCCGGATACCCGCGATGGAGAACAGCCCCCGGTCTGACGCGCGCGGGGAATTGATGCCATCCGCCGACTCTATCTCACAGTGGGACGTCGGCAAGCGGTAAGCCACCGGAATTTGGATCCGGCATTCGCAGGTTCGAATCCTGCCGTCCCAGATGACAAAGACAAGCCCGAGGACGGACGATACCACAGCAAGGAGTTTCTGAAGATGGAAGCAAAGAAGCTGAATGTCGAGATACGCAAGGGAGAGGGCAAGGGCGCTGCCGGAAGGCTCCGGACCGCCGGCAAGATCCCCGCGGTCATCTATGGACATACGACACCCACGGCGATCACGGTGGACGCGCGCGAGTTCCGCAACGCGTTCCGTAGAATCACGGAGAACACGATCGTGCATCTGCACACGCCCAGCGGCGTGCACGAGGTCCTGGTGAAGGACTACCAGAAGGACAATCTCACCGGTCAGATCCTCCACGTGGATTTCTACGAGTTCGAAAAGGGCAAGGCCCTGCGCACGCGCGTGCCCATCCGCCTCATTGGCAACCCGATCGGTGTGAAGGAGGGGGGCATCCTGGAAAGCCTTCTTCACCAGCTCGACGTGGAATGTCTCCCGAAGGACCTGCCGGAAGAGATCACGCTCGACATCAACGAGCTCGGGCTCGACCGCGCGCTGCACGTCAACAACCTCGTGCTGCCCGAAGGGGTGCGCGCGATCCAGGCGCCTGACCAGGTCGTCTGCCTCGTCGCCCACCGCAAGGCCGAAGAGGAAGTCGCTCCCGCTGCCGTGGAGGGCGAGGTTCCTGCCGAGGGAGAAGAGGCTGCCGAGGGCGCAGAGAAGGCCGAAGAGACAGAGGAAAAAGAGGAGTAATTCCTGGCCCTCATGGTGGTCGGGCTCGGCAACCCGGGCGCCCGTTATGCGGGCACCCGGCACAATGTCGGGTTCATGGTCGTGGACGCCCTTGCGGCAACGCTGGGCGTCCCGTTCAAGAAAAAGCTTTTCCATTCCTACGCCATCGGGAAGGGGATGCACGAAGGCGTCCCGCTGTATCTGGTGAAGCCGCTCACCTATATGAACGAGTCGGGCCGGGCCGTACGGGAAGCGCTGCGCGAAACGGGCATCGAACCGGCGTCCCTCCTCATCATCTGCGATTCCCTGGACCTGTCACCGGGCAATCTCCGCTTCAAGCTCAAAGGCTCATCCGGCGGCCAGAAGGGTCTCCAGTCGATCATCACGTCCATCGGCACCGAAGAGTTCATGCGCCTCACCGTCGGCATCGGCAGGCCGGAGCACAAGGGCCAGGTTATTGCCCACGTCCTCGGCGAGCCGAAGAGCGCGGACGAGGAGCTGATCGGCCGCGCGGTGGATCGGGCCGGCCTTTCGGTGCTCCAGCTTGCCACGCAGGGACCGGTGCGCGTCATGAATGACGTCAACAAGAGGGAGCCCGCCTCGTGAAAGAGCTCGAACAGAGCGTCCACCTTGCCCTGCGGGAGGCGGGCATCCCAGACGCGATGCATCTGCTCGTCGCGGTGTCGGGCGGCCCGGACTCGATGGCGCTCCTGCGCTGCCTGGCGCATCTGCGGACCCCCGCGGGCGCCGCGTTGAGCGCGTGCGTCGTCGATCACGGCATCAGGCCGCGCGAACAGGTGGAGGCGGACATTGCGCTCGTGGCTGCCGCGTGCGCACGCCTGGATCTGCCGCTGGTCGTGAAGACAATCCCGGCGGGGCAGTGCGAAGCCCTTGCGCGCGCGCGCCATCGGAGCCTGGAGGAGACCGCGCGCGGCCTGCGTCACGGCCTTCTCCGTGAGGCGGCGCGGGAAACAAGCGCCGAGGCGGTGGCACTCGGGCACACGGAAGACGACCTTATCGAAACGCTCCTCATGCGGGTTCTGCAGGGGTCCGATGCGGAGGGCCTCAGCGGCATTGCGATGCGCCGGGGTCCCTTTGTGCGCCCCCTCCTTCACTGCACGCGTGACGGCGTGATCGCGTACCTTGAATCCGAGGGCCAGGAATGGCGCGCTGATTCCACCAATGAAGATTTTCGCTTC
Organism: uncultured Spirochaetota bacterium; assembly: GCA_963781885.1. GTDB lineage: Bacteria > Spirochaetota > Spirochaetia > SZUA-6 > Fen-1364 > Fen-1364. Next base: position 144,153 of record CAWAHW010000005.1, read on the forward strand.
TATAGAAATCGCGTCCGCCACGGCCTGATCCCCGTTCTGAGGGACCTGTTTCCGGGGCACCGGGCAGGGCTGCGTGCCTTCAGCGCCAAGCAGGCCATGACGGCGGGCCTTGTGCGCGAGCTGGCGGACCGGATGCCGTGGCGGCCGGAAGGTCGTGGTTTTTCCATTGCCGTTGATGACTACTTTCGAACTTCTGCCGCCGTCCGTGCCCGATCGCTGCTCGATCTCTATGACAAGATCCGGGGGCCGCTGTCCCCGCGCGTGCTTCCCTGGCGTTTCCTGCGGCCCGCGCTTGGTCCCGTTTCCGACTCCGAATCGTGCCTGTTGCGGGGACACGGGGTCCTGCTTTCCCGTCGTTCCGGCAGGCTTTACTGGGAAGACGATATTGCCAGCCGATGTAAAAAGGGATACTTTATAGAAGTCTCTGAAGCCGGCACGATCGCTTTCCAGGGTGGCGGGATGAGTCTGTCCGCTGCCCGCAACTTGGAAATCGCCGTTGCTGGAATGGCAGGAGTCTTTCTGCGCTCCGGCGCGGTGGATCCACCGCTCGTGCTGAGGTCGAAGAGAAGAGGAGACCGCATCCTTCTCGAGAATGGCACGACAGCGGTGAATGATCTCATTGCCGGCTGGAAGATTCCCCGCGAGGCGCGGGAGTCTGTCCCGGTCCTCGTGGACAGGAGGGGCGTGCTGGCAGTCCTGGGCGGCGCGCTGGGATACCCCACCCGGGCACGGGCGGGCGCCTTCGCGGAAGATGGCGGGGGCGTGGACCGCATGGTCGGACGCCTTGAAAAGGCTGCGGAAAAACGAATTGGAAGAGGGACGTGAGCAACAACAACGATAACGGCGACAACAAGGGACCGGATCCGCGCGTACCGCGCTTCAACTTCAACAACAGGATCGCGCTCATCTCCCTGTTGATCCTCGTCTCCTTCTTCGTTTTTTTCTTCGTTTATAACGACCGCTCGGGGACGTCGGAGCTTCCGTACTCCACCTTCCAGACCTACCTGGATGACGGCATGATCGACCAGGTGAAGATCATCGACCAGTACGAGATCCAGGGCACCGTGAAATCGAAGACGGGCGACGTGAACTTCTTCAAGACCACCATCCCCTATCCCGACGACAGCCTCATGAAGAGCCTGAAGGACAAGGGCGTGAAGGTTTCCGGCGGCGCAAAGGCCATCTCGCCTCTGAACGTCATCATCAATTTCCTGCCGTGGGTGATCGGGTTCTTCTTCATCTGGTTCATGTTCCGCCAGGTCCAGGGAAACGGTAACAAGGCGTTCTCTTTCGGGAAGAGCAGGGCAAAGCGCTATCTCGACTCCAGCAAACGCATCACCTTCAACGACGTCGCGGGCCAGGAGGAGGCGAAATACGAGCTGCAGGAAGTGGTGGAGTTCCTGAAGAGCCCGCAGAAGTTCTCCCGTCTCGGCGCGAAGATACCGAAGGGCGTCCTGCTGGTCGGCATGCCGGGCACGGGGAAGACCCTCCTTGCGAAAGCCATCGCGGGAGAAGCGAATGTCGCCTTCTTCCACATGTCGGGATCCGATTTCGTGGAGATGTTCGTCGGCGTCGGCGCAAGCCGCGTCCGCGACCTCTTCGAGCAGGGCAGGCGTCACGCGCCCTGCATCCTCTTCATCGACGAGCTGGACGCGGTGGGGCGCACGCGCGGCGCCGGCTACGGCGGCGGCCACGACGAGCGCGAGCAGACGCTCAACCAGATGCTCGTGGAGATGGACGGCTTCGACACAAAGGATGGCGTCATCATCCTGGCCGCGACCAACAGACCTGATGTCCTCGACCCCGCGCTTCTGCGGCCCGGCCGTTTCGATCGCCAGGTCGTCGTCGACATGCCCGACAGCAAGGAGCGCGAGCAGATCCTGCGTCTCCATGCGAAGAAGCTGCCGCTTGCGGAGAACGTGGACCTCGGGCGCCTTGCGCGCGCCACCCCCGGCTCATCGGGTGCGGACCTTGCCAACCTCGTGAACGAGGCGGCGCTCTTTGCCGGCCGCAAGGCCAAGGACCGCGTCGACATGGACGATTTCGAAGAGGCGCGCGACAAGACGCTGATGGGCGTGGCGCGCAAGAGCAAGGTCATCCCGCCCAAGGAAAAGCAGATGGTGGCCTTTCATGAGGCGGGCCACGGTCTTCTTCACTACTTCCTCAAGAACGCTGATCCGTTGCACAAGATCACGATCATTCCCCACGGACGCGCCCTCGGGGTCGCATTCTCCCTGCCGGAGGACGACGCCTACTCCCGCAACAAGGGATGGCTGCTGGACCGGATCACGATCGCAATGGGCGGCTACGCCGCGGAGCGCCTGATGCTGGACGAAACCACCACGGGCGCGCAGAATGACCTGGAGCAGGCGACCGATCTCGCCCGCCGGATGGTCTGCGAGTGGGGCATGAGCGAGCTGCTCGGTCCCATTGCGTACGGCCAGAAGGACGAGCCGATATTCCTCGGCAAGGAGATCGCGCGGCACAAGGACTACTCGGAAGAGACCGCCCGCGCCATCGACACGGAGATAAAGAAGTTCGTGGAGGCCGGGCTGCGCGAGGCCACCAGGATCCTCACCGAGCAGCGCGACAAGCTGAAGCTCCTGGCGGAAACGCTTCTCGCAAAGGAAAACCTGGACGACGACGAGATCCGCGCGCTGCTCGGTTTCCCCGAAAGGAAGCGCGGGGATTTCGAGCCGTCAACGGAGGTGCACGCGCCGGCGGCGTCGACCTGAGGCCTTTCGCGGGCAGACGCCTTCCGGTGCCGCTGTTCGTACAAGTGTGAAAAGGCGCCGTTTTTCCATCATTCCTTTTGCCGTCCTCCTTCTTTGTGCTTTTGTGAGCGCACCCGTTGCGGGACAGAACGCGGCGGGGGATGCCGCGGCGCGAAGCCAGGCGGATGAGTTCTTGAGACAGGCATCACTCCTCCCGACCTCAAACGCCGGTTCGGCCGCAAGCTCTCTTATCGCCGCCGCGCTCCAGCTTGCCCCGGACTACTCCGAGGCCCTCTATGCGCACGCGCGTCTTGCGCTTGCCGACCGCGGCACCACGATGGAAGGCATCGTCGACCTTCGCGCCGCCGTCAAAAACGCGACGTGGAGCGCAACGGATCCGTCGGAAGCCGAGCTGCTGCTCGGGCAGTGCCTGCTTCGAACCGGAAACCTCGCGGAATCGCGCAGCATCGCGCAGCGCCTGGTGGACCGACGCCCTGACGACGGCCGTCATCTGCTTCTGCTCGCGCGCGTGCAGGAGCGCGGCAAGGACGCCGCGGGGGAGCAGAAGACCCTTTCCGATGCCGCCGTGCGGTTCCCCGACATGGACGATTTCCGCCTCCTCGCCGCGGCGCTGCGGGAGCGTCAGGGCCGGCACGCTGACGCCGTCACTGTCATTGCAACCGGCCTTCGCTATCACCCCGACAGCCTGCCGCTCCTTCTTGCCGCGGCCAGGCTCGAGCGAGACCCTGGAAAGCGGCTGGCGGCTGTTGCGCTGTATGCCGGCAAGGGCGGCACCGACCCGCTTGCCGATGTGATGGCCCTGGAATCGGCCCCGGCGCCGCAGAAACAGGGCTTTCTCACCAGTTTTCTTCGCCATGCCGGTCTGGGGCGGCAGGACCTGATCGACAGGGTCGTCGCCGCCGTCAGGTCGAGCAAGGCGCTTTCCGCGGCTCTCCAGACCGCTCTCACCGGCTACACCGGCATGCGCGACCTGGATGCCGATGGCGACGGCTACTGGGAGGATCGTTGGCAGTTCGACGCAGGGAGCGTCACGCACTGGACCGGGGAGCCTGAGCAAAACGGCGTTTTCCAGTACGCGTCGGATTTCAAGTCCGGCGCGCCGGCGACCTTCCGCTTTACCGCGGCGGGTAACGTCCCTGTCACCCTCACCTACAGCAGATATCCGTTCATCGAGAAGGCGGCACTGCGTGGCGGCGCGACCTATTTCGTCGTTCCTTACACACTTCAGTGCGCCTTTCTGCAGTCTGCCGCGCCGGGCGGATTTTCCGGGCTTTCCCCCCGCATCGCTTCCCGGATCGTCGTGCCGACGATGGACCAGATCAGGCGGGGCTCGTCCCGCAGCGAAGACTATGCCGCTGACGGGGTCACCCTTCTGCGTCGTGTGAGCCTTTCCCGCGGGCTGCCGGTCTTCCTGGAGGAGGACACCAATGGCGACGGAGCCATCGACCATCGCGTCTGGTACGCCAATGGCGCTCCCGTCCGCGGCGAAAGATCGCTCGGCGACAGCGCCATCTTTTCCGTCAAGGAAACGTGGAAAAACGGGAAGCTTGTAGAAGAAATCTTCGATACCGATGGAGACGGTCGCCCCGATTATCGCGTAACTTATGGTGAGAATCTAATGAAGGCGTGGGACTACAATGAGGATGGAAAGGATGACAGCAGGGAGTATCCCGGCCCGGGAGGCATCATTGTACGCGATATCTCCACTGCCTTGAACGGGGTTTTTGACGTGAAAGTACGGACGCAGGATGGGCGCATCGTGGGAGTTTCGAAGGCGGGAGTGGAGGAGAAGGTCGCTGTGGACGCGGGTCGTGGCGTCACCTGGATCGGAACGCCCGCCGCGGCAGGCGTGTCACTTGATACGGCCGCACCGGAGGGTGTGCAGGTCCTGGGGGCCCGCAGCTACCTCCTTTTCCGGTCCGCCGGCGTCACCTACGCGGAGGAAATCCCGTGAGGGCCGTCAGGAGCCTCGTCGTCCTGGCCGCGGCGCTTGCGACATTCGGCTGCGCGAGCACGGGCACGGCGCAGCGGAAGCCGGTCCCGCTCCCCGCGGCCGAATCGAATGAGATCGGTGACCTCATTTCCAAGGGATCGTACCTGCAGGCTATCGGCAGGCTCGACGAGCTCAAGCGCGACCAGACGGCGCTGCCGGACGCCGACAAGCTGGAGTCTCAGGCGGAGACGGCCCTCGCGCAGGCTTTCACCGCTTCCGTCAATGACAAGAAGTACGACGATGCGCTGCGCCTGCTGGATTCCGCGCGCGCCATTGGCAGGGCGGACATCGCGGGAACCTGGACGGAGAAATCTCTCCTGGAGCAGATCGCCGCCGCGCAAGGAAAGGCCGGAGACGAGGTGCTCGAGCTCCTGACCCGTCTGCGCATCATCGGGCTGGATGCCCCGACGGAAGCGGATTTCACGGCTGCCCTCGCCGTTGCACGGGACCTTGGCAACCGCGCGGTGCTGCGCACACTGACCGCGCAGATGAAGGCCCACGGATTCGCGGCGCCAGAGGGCGCGGAAGACGCCACGCCGAGCTTCCCGAGCATGATCTCGGGAACCGTCACCATCGTGGTCAACAAGGGAATCAAGGTGGAAAACGGCGTCGGCTACGCCGACGGGGTCATCGGCAGCGGCTTTTTCATCGACAAGCGCGGCTACATCCTCACCAACCATCACGTGATCGAAAGCGAAGTCGACCCCAAGTACGAGGGATACTCGCGTCTGTTCGTTCGGCTGCCCAACAGCGCGCCGGGCGACAGGATCCCCGCAAAGGTGGTCGGATGGGACAAGACGTTCGACCTTGCCCTGATCAAGACCGAGGTGACGCCGGACTATATCTTCGGCGGCTCCATCGACCAGACCCTCACCCCGGGCGACAAGATATACGCCATCGGCTCGCCCGCGGGGCTGGAGCAGACGCTCACCGCGGGCATCATCTCCGCGATGGGCAGAAAGCTCATGCAGGTCGGCGACAGCATGCAGGTCGACGTACCGCTGAATCCGGGCAACAGCGGCGGCCCTCTTCTCAGCGACAAGGGAGACCTGATCGGTATTGTTTTTGCCGGCATCCAGCAGTTCGTGGGTCTGAACTTCGCCATTCCCTACACGTGGGTCCAGAAAGCGCTGCCGGCGCTGTACAAAGGTGGCCAGGCTGTGCACCCCTGGCTGGGCATGGCGGTGGCGGAGACGGACAAGGGCCTCGAGGTGGTCTACACGCTGCCGGACGAGCCGGCGGCTGTTTCAGGGATCAAGATCGGCGATATCGTCGAATCGGTGGATGGCGTTCCCTTCACGAAGATAACGGACATACAGGAAGCGGTCCTGCGCTATTCTTCTCCCTCCATCGTCACGGTCGCCTTCCGACGCGGGGGGACGGAATACACCGCGCGCGTGTGCCTTTCGGATAGGCCGGATTCGCCCATAGAGGTGGCGCTGAAGCGGGACACGCGCGACAACGTGCTCTACCCGCTCTTCGGCTTCCGTCTGCAGAACGTCGGCACGTTCCTCTGGAAGGGCGACTATGTCGTGAAGCAGGTGATCAAGGGATCCGTCGCGGACGAAACCGGCATATCGCCCGACGATCCGCTCACGATCCAGGATTGGCAGGTCGACACCGACAAGGGCTATGCCGTTCTGCAGGTGGTCATCAAGAAGAAGAGGGCGGGATTCCTGGAAAGCGCGATCCAGATCGCATCGTACCTGGACACGAACATATTCATCTGAGGCGGCCGGCGGGCCCGCGCGCAGCCTTCAGACGCGCAGCTTCCTCATCGTCACCTCGGTGCCTTGCTCGCTGTATGAGACCTCGTCGAAATAGATCTTCGTGAGGAATATCCCGCGGCCGTTGAAGGCGAGCAGGTTCTCCGGCTCCACCGCGGGCAGCGCGCGCCAGTTGAACCCCTCCCCGTCGTCTCTGATACTGATCTCGAAGAAAGAAGGGGTGAGCCGCGACGTGATGCGCACGGTGCGGTTCAGCGAATCGCTCGTGCGGGATCGTTCCGCGATCAGCTCGGCCAGTCTTCCGTCCTGGATTGCCTTGTTCTTTTCCTCGAAGCTGATGCCCAGGTTGCCGTGCTCGATGGCGTTCGTGATCATCTCCTCGATGCCGATCTTCAAGTTGAGGATCTCCGCTTCCGGCATGATGCAGGGCAGCTGCAGCGTGATCTGGTTGATCACGGGAAAATAAGGCGAATCGGCGTGCGGGAGCACGAATGTCTTCGACTCCTCCACCAGGTGCGGGGAGAACAGCGACGAGCGCGCCGCCTCCAGGCGGAACTCCACGACCTTGCGGATTTCCTCGATCAGCTCGCGCACATTGAACGGCTTCTTGAAGAAGTTCGTCGCGCCCCCGCGCAGGGCCTTCAGGAGCACGTCCTCGTTGCCCTGGCCGGTCATGAGGATCACCGTGGCGTTCCTGTCGATGCGCTTGATTTCCGTGAGGAGCGTGAGGCCGTCCATCTTCGGCATCATGATGTCGGAGACGACCAGGAGCGGCGACTGGGTCTTGAACAGCTCGACGGCCTGTTCGCCATCCTCCGCCTGGATCGGATCGAAGCCTTCGCGGTCGAGAAGACGCGAGAGCAGTGTACGGAGCGCCTGTTGATCGTCGACGACTAGCACGCGTGGTTTTCCGCCGCTACTCACGCCGAACAGGCTACGATTCGCGTCATGTGATGTCAAGGCGTAGGCAGGGATGCCTATGCTCTCGCCGCGCCTTCCGCTCCTGGCGGAGCTGCGCGGCTGCCGCACTTCGGGGCGAGCGAGTGCACAAATGCCACCGGGTACGGTGGCCGCGGACGCACGTGAGCGAGCCCCGTAGGCAGGGATGCCGAGGGCGAGCGAGTGCAGGGACGCACGTGAGCGAGCCCCGTAGGCCCGCCGCGAGCTTGCGGCGTTGGATATGAGAGAGCGCCGCGGCCCCGCGATTGCAGCGATGGCGTGCATTGGATATACTTCGCCCTCGCTATCGGCGCACATGCCGCGGAATACCGTGGCATCCGGGCGCAGGAAAGACGTCACAGAGGCACAAGGGAGCATCCAGCTTGGAAACAAGCAGAATCCGCAATTTCTGCATCATCGCCCACATCGATCACGGCAAGTCGACGCTCGCGGACAGGTTCATCCAGCGCGCGCGCATCGTCTCCGAACGCGATTTCCACGACCAGATCCTGGACAACATGGACATCGAGCGCGAGCGGGGCATCACCATCAAGAGCCAGGCGGTGGCCATCCCGTACGCGGCGAAGGACGGGAAGGAGTACATCCTGAACCTCGTCGACACGCCGGGACACGTGGACTTTTCCTACGAGGTCTCCCGGTCCATTTCGGCGTGCGAAGGCGCCGTGCTCCTGATCGATGCCAGCCAGGGCGTGGAGGCGCAAACGCTGGCCAACATGTACATGGCGCTGGAGCACAACCTGGAGATCATTCCCGTGATCAACAAGATCGACCTTCCCAGCGCCGACATAGAAGGCGCCCGCCATCAGATCGATCACGACCTGGGGCTGGATTCGTCCACGGCCCTTCTGGTATCCGGGAAGCTCGGCACGGGCGTGGAGGAGCTGTGTGAAGCGATCGTCGAGCGCGTGCCCCCTCCCACCGGCAGCCCGGACGAGCCCCTGAAGGCCCTTATCTTCGACTCTCACTACGACGTCTATCGCGGCGTCATCGTGCACGTCCGCGTCTATACGGGGAACCTGCGCGCAGGGCAGACGGTGCGATTCTGGTGGAACAGCTCGTCGTACAAGGTGGAGGAGACGGGCATCTTCCGCATCGGCCTCGTGCCCGTGCCGTCGCTGGGTCCGGGGGAGGTCGGCTATCTCATCGCGGGCATCAAGACCGTCGCCGACACGCGCGTCGGGGACACGGTGACCGACAACGACACCCCGTGCGCCGAGCCCTTGGCGGGCTTCCGCGACGTGAAGCCTGTCGTCTTTTCGTCGATCTACCCGGTCGATGCTAACGACTATGAAGAGCTCCTTGCCGCGATGGCGAAGCTGAAGCTCAACGACGCGTCGCTGATCTATGAGAAGGACTCCTCGGTCGCGCTCGGTTACGGCTTCCGCTGCGGCTTCCTGGGTCTCCTGCACCTGGAGATCGTGCAGGAGCGGCTGGAGCGCGAGTTCGAGATGTCCATCGTGTTCACCGCCCCCTCGGTGCAGTACGGCGTCACCCTGCAGGGCGGCAAGACCATGCTGGTCGACAACCCGTCGAATTTCCCCGACCCTTCGCAGATCACGCGGGCGGAGGAGCCGTTCATCTCCGCGTCGATGATCACCCCCGCGACGTACCTGGGCAACATCATCACGCTCTGCCTGGAGAAGCGCGGCCTGCAGAAGAGCATGACCTATCTCGATGAGAAGCGGGTGGAGCTGGTCTTCGAGATGCCGCTTGCCGAGGTCGTTTTCGACTTCTACGACAGGCTGAAATCCGTGAGCCGCGGCTACGCGTCATTCGACTACCAGCTCATCGGCATGCGCGAGACGCAGCTTTCCAAGCTCGACATCCTCATCAACGGGAAGATGGTGGATGCGCTGTCGCAGCTTGTCTTCCGCGGCAATGCCTACCAGACCGCGCGCCGCGTCTGTGAAAGGCTCCGCGACGAGATCCCGCGCCAGCAGTTCAAGATCGCCATCCAGGGCGCCATCGGGAGCCAGATCATCGCCCGGGAGACCGTCAACGCGTTCCGCAAGGACGTCACGGCAAAGTGCTACGGCGGGGACATCACGCGGAAGCGCAAGCTGCTGGAGAAACAGAAAGAGGGCAAGAAGCGCATGAAGATGGTCGGGGACGTCGAGCTGCCCCAATCCGCCTTCCTCGCCGTGCTGAAGACCTCAGAGGACTGACGCCGCGTGCGCCATCCTCTGGCCGTAGTACCCGGCCGCCACCCGCACTCGCGCAAGGAAGCCCCTGTCCGGCGCCGCGGGATCCGGCTCGTCGGGGAAATGCACCCAGGCATAGTCCACATCGCGCAGGAGGCCACGAAGCTCATCCGTGACGGCCGTTCCCGGCGCCGCGCACGCCGACGACAGCTCCATGCACCTTTCAAGCCGCGCGCGCTCGGCGGCGAGAAAACCGGCAAGTGCATCGGTCTTGAATTGGCGCAGGCGATCCACGTGCAGCCTTTCCTTTTGCGTGGCTGCCGACGATAGTCTCTCCTCCAGATCGGCGCCCGCTATCCTCCTGACGCCGAGGTCAAGGCCGCAGACCCCGCAGTCGAACACGCGTCCGGCGTGCTCCCGCGCCTGCTCCCTCAGGGAGTCCCTGTAGGAGAGGAGCACGGGATCGGTCAGCACGGCTTCCCCATCCTTCGAGGGCTCGCGGATGAGCTGTCGCCCGGCCATGGCGCGGTAGGAATCGAGGCCCACGGGAAGAAGGCGCGTGGAATCCGCGAGCATCTGAAGATGCGTCGGGCTTCCCTTCGCGTGCGTGCGGGACCGGGAAAAGGCGAAATCCAGCCCCGTGAGGTAGACCTCCGCCCGCGTGAGGCGCAGCGCCGCGTGCACGCCGGCGACGCCGACGGAACCGAGGGCAGGGAAGGAGGTCGGCCGCAGACCGGCGTGCGAAAGCCTGTCGAAAAGCCGCAGGGGGGCGAAATCAGAGGAAAAGAAGCATAGCCTGCCCGCCGCCAGGCGCGCGGCAACGGGGAACGACGACAGGTCGCAGGCGAGCACACTCTCCGGGGCGAGGCCCGGGACGAAGTCCCTCAGGTTGGCGGCCTGCGCCTCCAGGGCGATCACCACGTCGGGATGGATGCCGCGCGCTGCAAGGCAGGGCAGGGCGGTGTCGACAGAGACGAGCAGGAAGCGATCGCGCAGCCGGGCGATGAGGGGGATTGTCTCATCGAGTGAAGGGCCCGCCCCGGCAAGCAGCACGGGAAGATCCGTGGACAAGGCGCCGAAATCCGCCGCCTGTCCCAGCAGCGGCAGATTGGAGATGAGGTTGCGCACCTGCAGGCTCCCCAGGGCGATCAGGGTGAGCCTGTTCTGCCAGTATCGCTTCAGCTCCTGCTCGAGCGCGTGGAGGATGCGGCCGTAGACGACGGGTGCAAGCCGGTAGCCCGCGCTGAGAGGAATTTCCCGCACGCGGCGGAACCTGCCCGTGCCGAGGCTGCGCAGCGCCGCGGCAACGGCCGCCGGGTCGTCGGTGCGGATGATGGTGAGCCGCGGGTCGTGCGGCAGCCCCGACGCGATCGCGGTGCCCATCACCTCCTGGAACGCCTCGACGCAGAGCACCGCCCCGTCTGGCGGAAGCGCGTGGAGAAGCTGCTCGAGGCCATGCCCAAGGCCCACGGAAGGCACGTAGACGAGTGTCTTTGGGAGGGGTGAAAAAACGCGCGCCTTTCGGCGCGCGTACTCTGTCGGATCTTCGGATGGATAGAAGCGGACGCCCCGCCACTGGAGATTCGGTCCGTGCGGCGTCGGCAGGAGGAGAGGTTCCTCTCCCGGCATCGCCGCCTACTGCTTCGCGCTGGAAGGCGCCACGTAGGTCGTGAAGGCGGTGTCGAAATTGTTCGTAAGCTTTTCCGGCGTCATCAGCACCGCGTACAAGTCGTACTGCAGCGACTGGCTGGCGACGTAGGGAACCCAGTTCGACACGATGGAGGCCGTGCTGTCGGCCATTTGCTGCTCGCCCTTCAGCTGCAGCACGAGCGCCTGGTCGTCCAGGACGACGGGAGCCGAGACCTGATCCTTCCCCAGCGTGAAGGCGCGGAAGAAGAAATCCTCAGAGTTCGCCGCGTTGGTCGGCGTGTCGGCATCCACTGTCGCCTTCAAGGGCGCGAAGGAGAAGACGCTGGAGAGGTTGACCGGGAAGAACACGGTGGAGGAGATCTTCAGGCCCATCTCCCGCGCGGCCGCGTTGAAGCCCACTTCTGCCGACCGCCGCGAGAGCTCGCCGGCGCGTCCGTTGAAGTAGTCCTCGATCTTGCCTTTCTCATACGTTGTGATGTAGGTGCGCACGTCGGCCTGGATGGCGGCGTTGGAGAAATCCGCGTCGGCTGCCTCCGCGTCGCAGCGGTAGATCATCCAGCCGAAAGTGCCCTTGAGGACGTCGCTCAGCTCCCCGGTCTTCAGCGCAAGGATCTTCTGGGCGTCCGCCTTGACGTTGAAGTCTGCCTCAAGGTCATAGGCGTAGCGCCAGCCCATGTCCCCGCCCTTGTCGGCGTAGCTGTCCTTGGAGTATGTCTTGGCGAGCTCCTCAAAGCTGCTGGTCTTGTCGAGGATCTTCTTCCTGATCTCCGTCGCCTGCGCCTCCGAGGTCTTCACGAGGATCCTGCTCACCTTTTCCCTCACGAAGCGGGACTTGTTCGCCTCACCGTACTTGCGCACCTCTTCATCCGGGAAGGACGTGAAGGGGAGGCTCACGAAGTTGAAGCTGCGCTCCGGAAGGATCATCGCCTTGATGAAATCCGTTTCCTTGGACCCGTCCCGGACGCCGGATGCCAGGTCATTCACGACGGTCTGCGACACGAGGTTTTCACGCGTGATCTTCCGCGTCGAGGCCTTGTCCGCAGCCGATGCCGCGGTGAACTTGTCCTCGCTGAACTTGCCATTGTCGTCCAGGTAGCCGGGGTAGCTCAGGAGGGCCTTGTCGACCGCGTCTTCGGAGATGCTCACACCGGCGCGATCCGCCTGTTGGAGGATGGCAAAGTGCTCGGCCGTGCTCATGAAGGCCTGGTACCAGACCTGGTAGGTCTGCGCCGCGTTGTCCGTGCTTCCGGAGTTGTTGCCCTGCACCTGGTTGGCGAATGCCTGGACCTGTTGGGCGAAGTAGTTGCCCTGCGCATAGGAGATTTCCTGGCCGCCATAGGCCCCGAAAACGATGTTCCCGCCGCTGCCGATGGTTCCCCGACCCATGATTCCGCCGGGACCCGCGAGCACGAAGCTCACGACGATGACGACGAGCAGAACAATAAGGCCCACGTACATGAGGGGGTGGGTCTGCTTGCGCTTCTCTATCGATTCGGAGACACTCTCTCCCTTTTTCTGCTGCGCTCTCCTGAACTCTCGTGACATTGCCTTTTCCTGTGTGGGTGTGATGGATTCCGATCTGAAAGAAAATAGCACGGCCCGGAATGCGTGTCAACGACCCGGTGTGCCGCCGGGCGCCCGCGGCATCGGCATCCAGCGCCGCAGGTCCGCCGCAGGCGCGCTTCCATGCCGACGCCCCTTGACAGCTCACACACCCGCGGCTACATTCACCGTCACGGGGGCGTGGCGAAGCTGGTTATCGCGCTGGCCTGTCAAGCCGGAGGCCGCGGGTTCAAGTCCCGTCGCTCCCGCATTTTTTTCCCGCTGTTTGCGGTTTTCCTAACACTTCCCTCCCGGTAGCCAATAGTGTGCACTCTATTCGGTTTCTGGGAGGGAATACCTATGGTATGATCTATCCGATAGAGTCTTCTTTGGAAAAGCTTGGCCCCAGTCATTTTCGCGGAATGGTATCTAGATTCTCCATCCCCATCGACAATCTGCCGGCTTCGATTTCGTGCACCAATACCGTGAGGCGGGCATTGACAGGCGTCGGTACGCCCAATTCGCGGCCGCGTCCCACGATGTAGCCGTTCAGGTGGTCGATCTCCGTGGGTTGCCCGCGGTCCAGTGACTGCAGCGTCGACGGCCGCGACGTTCCCGAGAACTTCCCGATGGCCAGCATGAACAGTTCCCGTTTCAGCTTTGCTGCCGCTCCCGAGCCCGCAAGGAAGCGATGGAAATCGAGAATGCCGAAGAAAGGCTCCACCGTGAGGCCCGCGGCATCTGCCACCGCGACCGCCTCCCGCATGACAGCGACGAAAATTTCGCGGCCGGGCCGGCTCGTGATGATCTCCCGGACCGTCTTGTTTGCGACGGCGCACATGGCGTTGAAGCAGGAGTTCAAAATGAGCTTTGCATAAAGATCGCCATAGATGTTGCGGGAAACCCGGGTCGGCATGACGTGTCCAAGCGCGTTCTTCAACTCGGCAAAAAGGGGCGTCCCCGTTGATGCAATCGGTCCGATGACGAACCGTCCACGCGACGTGACCTCCACCAAATCATGATCGTGCAGGGTGGCGCCCCACCCGATGACGCACCCGATGACGCGCTCGCGGCCGACCACTTCGGCCAACGCGTCCACGAAGATTCCGTTCTGAAGAGATACGAGAAGGCCTTCCGGGGCCATGAATGGAGCTACCGCCCGCGCTGGTCCGAGCGCATCCCCAGCTTTTGTCGCCAAGAGCACAAGGTCCTTCGGCCCGGAAAGGTTCTCAACCCCGACAACAGCCTTCAACGGCACGGTGAAGCGTCCCCGTGCCCCGGTGATCCGCATGCCGCTGCTCGCGAGCCTGCTGGCAACCGGGGAGGTCCGGCACACCACCTCGACGTCGCACCCCGCCTTGGTGAGAAACGCGGCCGTCACACCGCCGATGCTGCCGGGGCCAATAAGGGCGATTCGCAGGTGCTTCAGCTTCCGGACACTTGTCGAATAAGATGGATCCATCCGCATCCATTTCGGCTCACGGGAAGTAATACTTGAATATGATGCTGACCTCACGATCGGTCAACTTGATTCCCTGCATCTTTAGTCGGGCCTCGGCCTCTGCGATTGTGAGCGAAGGAGAGTCACGCTTCAGTTCTAGGATTCTCGAGATTCCGGCCCGGGGGATTGGCGTGGGGAAAAAGAGCCACTGGATGTTCTCCCGTGTCATCGCTGCATACCGGAGAGCGTCCACCTGGGCGGAAAGAGTGTCCAGCGTGGCCTGCATGCCGGCGATGGCGGTCTGGGATTGATCGATGCGCGAGAGGAGATACGCGACGTCGCTGCGCTGCAGGTAGGCGGTGGGGTTGGCGAGCGCATCGGCGATCTTCTTCTCCACTTCCTCCTCCCCCACATAGTGCCCGCTCACACGCATGAAAAGATTGTCTTTTGTGACCCTGAAGTCGTATTGAAGATCGAGCGCGCTGGTGTAGGAAAAAAAGAAGCCCGCCGGCACAAATGACCGCGCGTCGTTTCCTCCGATTTCCAAACGTTCGGGTATGAGAAGCGCCTCAATCAAAGTCCCTGTGATCGTAAATCGCAGGGAGCCGATCGTGACGTTCCGCCAGGAAAAGAAGATGTCTTTCAGCTTCGAAATCTGTGCAGCCGTCTCAGGAGACGGATCCTCCTTGACGCTCACCGTATACGTCCTGCCTGCGGAATCCCTCAGCGCGACCGCGGTTCGATCGCCCTCGGATGAGCTTGACACAACGGTCGCGTCAAATGTCGCGCTATCCAGGGCATACGCGCCCCACGTAAGGGCAAAGAGACACGCTACAAGTGCAGGCCTTCTCATTTCCCTTCCTTCTTCTTGATCAGGAATTTGTCAAAAGGTTGAAACTGCTTGCCCGGCGCCACCATTACCTCGCGAGCGCTGATTCCGACTGCGGTCACAGAGAAGAGGATTGTACCGATGTACTCGTCGTCCGCCCTGAACACGAGCCCCTGGTCCCCGTCGGCCACCGGAGAACTGGAGCTCACAAAGGGGACGATCCGCTGCGAATCGCGGACGTCCACCAGGAAGCCGTTTTCCCGGATCTGCCTCGCGTAATACTGGAAAGCGGCCTGATCCTGGCCCACTATCGAGCTCAGCCGCGCGATCTGGGCTGTGTCGGCGTGAATCTGCTGCAGGAGCCTGCCGCTAATGTCTTCATACGAGTGAATGAGCGAGCGGTCGAAGTAATCAAGGTGAGCAAGCGCGGAGGGAACGGAGTTTTGATAGGGAATCGATTTGATGCGGGCGTAAAGAGCGGCCCGGCCTTGAAGCGCGTCCCGCATGCTTGCGAGGGCATTCGTCGTGCTGTATCCGTCCGTTACGAGCTGCGACGCCATTTCGGAAAACGTGGAGGAAATGCTGGGGTCGATGGGCGCGGACAGGAGAGCCTTCAGTGCGTCAGTCGTGAACACCGGGTTGTACATGAGGACGAGCGCGGCGATTTCTCTCTTCTTTGCGTCGTCCATGGCCCTGACCACTCGGGCCTGGTTCTCCTTCAATGCCGCGATTTCCTGCTGATGCGCGTCGGAGAGCTCTTTCAGCTTGGTTTCGTAGTAGGACTTGGTCTGCGCGAGCTCGATGTCGTTCAGGCGCTGTTGGTTGTTGATCACCTCCTCCTGCTTTCGAGCCGCGTCGATCTGGGTCTTGTTCGAGGAATCGACCTTCTTCTGTGCGGCGGCGACATCTGCCTGCCGCGCTTCCAGCACGGGGGCGTACTGCGCGCGCAATGCCTCAAGTCCATCACTCTCCTGTGCTTGGAGCTTTTTGACGGCCGCAGCTACGCTCGGCGCGGAAACGTCCTGAGCGTTCAGAACGGCGATCTGGCCCGCAATGTCGCTGGAGAGGGCCTCGCTCTTTGTCGCCAACTCTTGCTGCGCGTCCGCGAGCGACCTTTTCGCCTTGTCCAGGTCGTTTTCGTTGTTTGCGGCGGAGTTCAATAGGTCCTTCAGATTAATGTCTTGAAAATCGGTGATGTCGACAGAGACCCTGCGGCTTTGGCTCTGAACGAGAAACGTGAGAAGTACCGTCACCCCCGCGGCCACGATGACGAAGCATAGTATGAAAAAAGCCGTCCGAAAGCTGCGATTGGCTTTTGTCCGGGCAAACTCCTCTTCCAGCTCGTACAGCTTTGGCTTTTCCGCGCGTATGCGGTTGGCCTCTTGGAGGAAAACCTCTTTGGCGCTCTCTGAGATATCTCTTACTTGCTTTTCATCGTCCATGTTCCGTTCCATTCCTTCGGGCTCCTTCCGCTTTTCGTGCGTTCTCTGAACACGGATGCCATGCTCAGGTTGCAGCGGATGAACCGCTTGTAGGCTTCCGTCCAGTCGCCATCCACATAGAAGCGCAGGCCCCTTGAAAAAAAGTCGAGCGCTTTCTCCAACGCGGGGGTCGCGATATCCTCGGGGATCGCCCAATAGATCCACTTCCCCTCTGTTTTGCCCTTTACCTGGACACGGTCAATCTCGATGAACCGAATGCCGTGAGAGGAAAAATGCGCCTCGACATCGTCCTTCACGAACCCGGAGCAGATGACGGGAACATTGCAGAGCCGGGTGAGCCCCTCCAGCCGGGAAGCCGCGTTGACGTTGTCTCCGATGACGGTATTGGTCATCCGCTCCTGCGAGCCGATATTCCCGTAGAACACGTCGCCGCCGTCAATGCCAACGCCGACCTTGAGGAGAACGGCGTTGTAGATTCGCTCTTCCTCACTTGTGAGAGATCCCCGCTGCCGAAGGATCGTGTCTCGCCGCTCCTCCATCCGCACGCGAAGCTCCGCCGCGTTGTCCTGAATGAGGTAGGCCGAGGTGATGGCCTGCAACGATTTTTTTGCTCGGGACTCGGGGAAAGTGCCGTAGACGGCGAGGACGGCGTCGCCGATCAGCGACCCGATGATCCCGTCGTTGCCGACCACGGCGCTGATGGCCTGTTCGTAGTGGATGTTCAGTAGCTTGATAATGTCCGTGCCAAGGGTCTCCGTCATTGCGGTGAAACTCCTGATGTCGGAAAAGAGGATGGTAAGCTCCATCCGGGCGCCCTCCAGCCGTATCTGCTTCTCGCGGTACGCCTGGACGGCGATGTCCTTGCTCACGAACTTGCGGAAGATGGTGACGAGATTGTTGACGGAGCTGGAGAGGGCGTTCAACGCGACGCCGAGAAACGTGATCTCGTCATTTGGCGCGTGCGCAAGATCGATTATCTCCATTTGCGAATCGTTGCGCATCTTCATGATGGCGTTGGTGATCAGACCAACGTATCGCAGGATGTACCGGATCAGTATAATTCCGATGGCGATGATAACCAGGGAGATGAGGATGATGATGAGGGAGATCTTCAGGAAGATCTGTCGGGAGCTCTGGTAAAGCTGGCCCAACTCCTCCGCGCGCAGAATGAACATATCCCATTTCTCGTTGTATTTGTACACGCCGAAATAGGCGGAACCGGAAAACCCGAAAGAAAGAAACCCCTCCGCGGCGGAGCTTCTGTTCGCATCGAGCACCGCAAGGGCATGAGCGTCGGGAAAACTCTTCAGCCGAGGAATCCGCAAGGCCTGGAACACGAGGTTTCCATCGGGCGCGATGCCGATCGTGATCGCCTTGGATGCCTTCAGATCCCGCAGTGCATACTGTTCGATCGCGTCCGTTGATTTCGCAAGATCGTGCGTAAACTGGTAAATGTCAAACTGCGTCGATGCGAACGTATACGTCTCTTTGAGGTCCTTGACCAACAAGTCCTCGGTGAGCTTGATGAGCTCCGAGCGGTTGAACATGAGGTTGATGTAGTTGGTCATGAGATTGGAAACGAGGATGAAGATGCTGAAGATAAGAACGATCTTCGTCACAAGGGGCACGACCCTCGTCGACCCAATCTTCTTTCCCAGAAATCCTTCTAGCGGGCTTTCCATTCTGCCATCCTTGCGAATTCAAAGAATATGAAACACACCCACGGCAGTCAAGAAAAGGCCAGGGCCCTATAAGGAAGAGACGCGAGAACCTTCTTGCCGGACAGCACGCGCGGTCATTTGCGACAGGTCGCGTGCAGCTCACGATGCAAAGTGATCGTCCAGGGCTTGGTCATGGGCTTCGGTCAGAGCCTGCCGGACCAGGACCGGGACAAGCGCGGTCCTGTATTCCTTGGAAGCGCGCAGTGGATTGGAGCGCACGTGACATTCGGCCTGCACGAGCGTGGCGGCGTGCTCGATCGCATTGTCGTCGAGCGCGCGCCCGATCAAGAATCTCTCGGCATCCCGCGCACGGAAGGGCAGTGCGGCCACCGGGCCCAGCGCCAGCGTCACGGCACCGATCGTCGCATCGGGGTCCAGCCGGAGCGTCGCCGCGCAGTTTAGAATCGGCAGGGTGAGCGACGGTCGCCTGCCCACGCGCCGCCACGCGCTGCCGGAACCCGACTGCGGCACGGCGAATCGAAGATGGGACACCATCTGTCGCGTCGGGTCGAGCACGGAGGTCTTCGCGCCCCTGTACAGCGATTCGACGGCGACCCATTCGGGCTCCGCCCGCATCGACCACGCGGGCCTCGGCCTCCAGCGCCACCGCGGCGACACCACCGTCGGCCGCCGGCATCGCCTGCGCGATGTTGCCCGCCCACGTGGCCATCGCCTGAATCGGCGCAGCGCCCACGCAGGCGGCCGCTTGCGCAAGGCATCGTGCGCGCACGAGGACAAGGGCGGAATCGCGCAGCATCGCGAAAGTGACCGCGGCGCCGATCCGTATCCACTCTCCGTCGACATCGATTCGATCAAGGCCGTCGATGCGCGTGATGTCCACGAGTGTCTGCGCGTCGACCCTCCCGTCGCGCAGCGCCTGCATCAAGTCGGTGCCGCCCGCGATGATGCGCGCCCGGCCGCCATGCCGGGTCAGGATGTCGACGGCCTGCTTAACGGTGTCGGCAAAGAGATAATTCATCCCTCTGCCTTTTTGCGGCGAATCGCTTCGAGCACGCGCTCCCCCGTCGCCGGCAAACGGCGGACCCGGGCGCCGATGGCGCGTGAGATGGCGTTGACCATGGCCGGAGCAGTCGGCAGCATCGCGGCTTCGCCGAGGCCCTTGGCGCCAAGCGGGCCGTAGCGGCTTGGCGTCTCCACCAGGTGCACGCGGATTTTCGGCGCGGAGCCCGCGGTCGGGATCATGTAGGTACTGAAGCCGGAGCTGAGACCGGGGAGCAGCTCCTCCATCAGCACGCTTCCCATGCCCATCACGACGCTGCCCTCGATCTGCCCCTCGGTATCGCGCCGATTGATGACGCGCCCGACGTCGTGCGCCGCGCTGACCGACAGGACGCGCGTCACCCCGGTCTCCCTGTCGACCTCGACCTGGGCGACCTGGACGCCTGTCAGGAACATTGGAAGATACGCGTCGACGCGCACGATGTCCGGAAAAAGGGCTCGGAGGTCCATGCAGCCCTCGACGCGGCGGGACACGTGATCGTTCTCCATCTTCCGTGCCACCGCGGTGAGCGAGACCGCGCCGTGTTCGCAGAGGATACTTTCGTCGTTCACCGACATACCGTCGGGCGACTGGCCGAGCATTTTTGCACCGATGGAGAGTATGGTGGCGCGCAGTTTCTTCGCGGCGTCCGCGACCGCGCCGCCGACCCAGTAGGTGCTGCGCGACGCGCCGGTGACGTCGCCGTCGAGCGTGCTCGCCGTGTCGGCGTTGACGAGGCGCAGCGCTGCCCGCGATACGCCCAGCCGCTCTGACGCAAGCTGGGTAAATACCGTCTCGATCCCCTGCCCGTAGTCCGCGCTCGACGCGTAGATTGTGAATCGCCCGTCCAAGCCGAGCTCGACCTCTGCACGGCTCAGGGGGCGCCCGAACTTGCCGAAACGATACCACATTCCCGCCACGCCGACGCCGCGGCGGAAAGCAGGCGGCGCATGGGCGTTGAAAAGCTCCACGCTCTGTTTCGCCTCCCGGTAATCCGGTTCAATGGCTTCGAGCACCTTGCGGAAGTCGATTGTCTCAGCGGCGCGGTAGCCGAGGCCGGTGACATCGTCTTGCCCGAGGGCGTTGCGCAGGCGAAGATCCAGCGGGTCCATTCCGAGCCGCTCGCTCAGCTCGTCGAGCGTGCATTCCATCGCAAAGGCGGCCTGGGGTGTTCCGAACCCTCGGAACTGCCCGGCCTTGGGCCCGTTGCTGTAGATCGCGCGTGCGTGGGCCCGCACCGCCTGCCAGCGGTAGGGACCCACGCTCGTGATCAACGGCGTAATTGGGCAGGTAGCGTCCGGCCGAATCGTAGGCGCCCTTGTTGATGCGGGCCTCGAACTCCATCCCCACAAGGCTTCCGTCCTGCTTCGATCCTATGACACAGTGGCACGAGTAGGGATGGCGCTTGGGAGCCGCGTTCATGACCTCCCGGCGCGTATACGCGAGCTGCACCGGCGCGTGGACGTGGTACGCGGCGAGCGCCGCGGCGGCCAGCGGCCAGATGTCCTGCTTGCCGCCAAAGCTGCCCCCGATGGGCGGCGTCACGACGCGAACGCGCTCCAGCGGCAGACCAAGGATTTTCGCCAGGTGCGCGCGGTCCCAATGCGGCTCGTGGTTTGCCCCGATTGCCGTGATGCAGCCGGACTCATCGACATAGGCAACGACGGCCTCCCTTTCGAGCGCCATGTGCGCTTGAAAGCTTGTCGCGTAGTCGGCTTCGATCGTGACTTCGGCTTCCTGCCGCGCGCGCTCGCTGTCGCCCGTCTGGATCGAGTCCTCCGCCAGAAGGTTGCCCCCCCGGTGGATGGGCAGTGCATCCGGCTCGAGCGCGCGATCGATCCCGATCGTATGAGGCAGCACGGAGTATTCGACGCGCACGGCTCTTTCGCCGTTCAGAGCCGCCTCTCGGGACGCACCGATCACGATCGCCACCGGATCGCCCAGCATGCGCACGGTGTCGCCGACGGAGGCAAGCAGATGCTCGTCGAGCGAGTAGTCGCTCAGGCCATTCTCCCCCGGTACGTCAGAGGCAGTGAGAACCCGTACGACGCCCGGTACCGCGAGAGCGGGTGAGATGTCGATGCTCACGACGCGCGCGTGAAAATGCGGGCTGCGAACCACGCGCGCATAGTGAAGGTCAGGCATCGAAATGTCTTCCGCGAAAAGCGCGGCGCCGTTCACGCGATCCCAGCCGCCATGGCGTTCGGCGCTGCCGCCGATGGCGGGCGAATCGCCAGCGCGTCCGCCCGGCACTCGATTCGCCGCGCATCCACGCGGCCGCCAATTCCACCGCTTCGACGATCTTGATGTATCCAGTGCAACGACAGAGATTGCCGTCAAGTGCGGCGACGATTTCATTCGCGCGTGGGATCGGGCTTGCGGTCCAGGAGCGCCTTGGCGGAAAGCAGGGTACCCGGAGTGCAATAGCCGCACTGGACGGCGCCGGTTTCCAGGAATGCCTTCTGAAGCGGATGTGGATGGTCAGGCGTGCCGAGCCCTTCGATCGTCGTGACCGAGCGTCCCGCGATCTTCCCGACGGGCAGCAGGCACGAGCGTACCGCCTCCCCATCGACGATCACGGTGCACGCGCCGCACTCGCCTTCCCTGTCGCATCCTTGTTTCGTGCCGGTCAGTCCGAGCTCTTCCCGCAGGACACGGAGGAGCGGGGTGGCCGGATCCGCGTTCACGCTCACCGCCCGGGCGTTCAGCACGAAGCCGATGCCACCGGATGGCATCTATTTCCCGCCGTTCTTCAGGATGTAGTCGATCTCGGCGCTCACGGTGGGAGCGAGCGGCACGGGTTTGTGCCCGTCCATGAGGGCAATCGTCTTGTCGCGCAGGCGATCGCTCAGCCGTTTGGACCCGTCGGCGGCCCAGTCGGCGAAGCGGCGGCGATCGAAGATCTGCGGCTGCCAGAGCTCCTTGTAGTGGCTCAAGGCGTGGTCCGTGGTCAGGAAATCCCCGCCCGGCCCGACCTGCTGGATGACCTCGAGCGCCAGGGACTCGGCGTCGACTGAAACGCCGCCCATGAAGCGGCGCATCATCGAGATATTCTCCGCGCACAGCACCATCATCTCCGGCGACGACATCATGCCGGCCTCCAGGTAGCCGATGTCGTGCGCCAGGTTCGTGCCGGCGAGCAGCGCGATCAGGACGGAGAACGCGGCATCGGTCGCCGCCTGCTCGTCCAACGCGCAGCTGTCCGAGTGACCTGCATAGCCCCAGGTGGGCAGTCCGTAGTGGCGGCCCATTTCCATCACGCCCACGCGGGCAAGCTGGAACTCCGGCGCGCCGTACACGGAGATCATTGTCCGCATATCCATGTGATGCAGGCCCGACCCGAAAACGAACGGGGCCCCTGCGTGCTTGAGCTGGTGAATCACGAGGCCTGAGAGCACCTCCGCGTTGCCAAGGGCGAGCCCTCCCGCAATTGTCGCCGGCGCGGTTGCACCCATCATCGGGGCGGGGGAGTGAACGACGGGGAGCTGCAGCTCCGCCATGTAAAGCAGCTTGCCCACCGCCGTTTCCGAGTGGCGGAGCGGCGTGGAAGGCTCCGAATAGAGGACAAAGGTGGGATTGAGCCGGAGCTGCTCGATGCCCCCTGCCGCCGCGCTCGCCATGGCCACAATTGCCTCGGCGTCCGCCCTGTCGTTGCAGACGACGACGTGTGGCTTGGTCGTGTGCGTCAGCATCAGAGCGTATTGCCGGCGATAAGCGTTCACTGCGCCCATTTCCGAAGGAATGCCCATGGACATGCAGAAATCGAGCTCCGGGATGGCGTCGACCAGGCGCACGCAGTCGATCACGTCCGCGGCGGTGAATGGCCGCCGCTCGCCCGTGCGGGGGTCGAGATAGTTGGGACAGTCCGAACCCGTGCCGAAATGCACGCGTCTGCCTTCAAGCGGCGCCACGACCTCGGCGCTTCCTCGCCGGCACAGGGCGACGCGCGACGGCGCCTGCGCGAGCGCCCACTCGACGAGACCCGGGGGGAGCCGAACCAGATTGCCTTCTGAGATCAACGCGTCTGTTCCCTTCAGGAGCGCGAGCGCCTCCTCATGCAGGACGCGCACACCCGTGCGCCGCAGGATCTCGAGGGACGCGTTGTGAATCATCTCGCAGTGTTCATGGCTCAACATTGCAAGTTGCGGCAGAGCGGTGCTGTCCATGTGGATTCTCCTTGAATCTGGCTCGAAGATGGGCGGCGTACTCACCGAAAGCCTATCGCACGCGGTATGGCAAGTCAATGCCGGCCACAATATTCCGTGGCATTTGCAGCCGCAGCGGGGCGGGCCGACATCGATCTTTGACATTTCGCTCGCCCATGCTATTCTCCCCGGCGCGAGTCGTTGAACACATTCAAGCGAGGAGCACTGACGGCATGCCGGGGATTGCATTCCAGGCGATCACAAAACGATTCAACAACACCGTCAAACCCGCGGTGGATGACGTCACCTTCGCCGTACCGGAAGGCAGCACCTGCATGCTGGTGGGGAGGTCCGGCGCGGGCAAGACAACCCTTCTCAGGATGGTCAACCGCCTCATCGAGCCAACGTCAGGCAGGATCCTCGTTTCCGGCAGGAATGTGCTGGAGGAGAATCCGATCGAGCTGCGGACGGCACATCGGATACGTGATCCAGCAGGTGGGGCTCTTTCCCCACATGAATGTCGCGGAGAATATCCGCATCACCGCGGAGGTGGCAGGCGGGTGGTCGAGGGGACGCCTCGACGAGCGCGTGGACGAGCTGCTCGACCTGGTCGGTTTGCCGCCCGCCGAGTATCGCAGGAGGTTTCCCCGGGAGCTCTCCGGCGGGCAGCAGCAGCGTGTCGGGCTGGCGCGCGCCCTGACGACCGATCCGGCGATCCTTCTGATGGATGAGCCATTCGGAGCGCTGGACGCCATCACGCGCGCCCAGATGCAGGACGAGCTTCTGCGCATCCAGCGCGACGTGCGAAAGACGATCCTGTTTGTCACGCACGACATGGAAGAGGCGCTGAAGCTGGGTGACCTGATCGCCGTCATGCACCATGGGAAACTAATGCAGCTGGGTGCGCCGGTTGACCTCCTGACGAGCCCTGCCGACGAAATCGTGGCGCGGCTGGTCGGGTCCGACGACATGCTGCGGGAGCTCCGCTACCTGACGGCGTCGTCCGCCGTGGATGCCGCCTTCCCGGGAAGCGCCGCTCTCGGCCAACGCCTTCCGAGCTGCCCTCCACATGCCAGCCTGCTCGACGCCATGCTGAAACTTTTTGAGACGCGCGCCCCGGCCCTTTTGATCGATGCCGTCGATGGCCTGCCTGCCGGTCATGTCACGCTGGGGAGCATCATCACCATACTCCAGAAGGGACGCTCGCGGGGGAACGAACCCGAATCAGCAACCCTCCCCGGTCGTTCCTCCGTCGGACCGTGAGGAAGGCGCGCAATGCACTACCTGTTCAGCCCATTCAATTACCGTCTTTCCGATCCGGCGAGCATACCGAATCTCACGCTCCAGCACCTGAGCATCGTCGGTATCGCCATGTTCTTCTCCATCATCATTGCGATTCCGATCGGCGTCCTTGTGTCGCGCTATCGGCGTGTTTATCTTCCGGTCATCACCGTGGCGGGGATGCTGTACAGCATCCCCGGCATTGCATTCGTCGCCGTGCTCATTGCCGTCACGGGGCTCACGTTGAAGACGATCCTTGTGCCTCTCATCGCCTACAACCAGCTCGCATTGATTCGAAACACCGTTGCGAGCATCAACGGGATCGACCCGTCCCTGATCCAGGTCGGTCACGCTATCGGCATGAACCGCCGCCAGTTGATCGGGCGCGTGATCTTCCCCCTGGCCCTCCCGGTCATCGTGGCGGGCATCCGGATCGCCACCGTGACGACAATTGGAATCGCGTCCCTTGCGGGGTTCATCGGTCAGGGCGGCCTGGGGTCGCTCATCTTCATGAACATCACCGTGCGGGACTATGACGCGATACTTGGCGGCGCCCTTCTGCTGGCAGCCCTCGCCGTCATCGCGGATCTCATCCTGCTCTCCCTGCAGGCGGCGCTCAATCGCGGGCGCGGCGCCCTGTCCGTCTCGTAGGGGCCGCGTGGCATGGATGCCTTGCTGAGATTCTATCTCAACCCCCGCAATGACCTTTCCGGGCAGACAGTCGCCTTTTTCGGGCTGTGCTTCGCGCCCATCGCAATCTCCATCGTGATCGGCGTCCTGATCGGCATCCTGGTCTATCGGAACGCCTTGCTCTCCTTCATCTCCGTCAATCTGAGCAACCTGATCCGCGCCGTGCCCGTGCTCGCCGCGCTGTTCATATTCGTGCCCATCTTCAAGGTGGGATTTCTTCCCGCCGCGATCGCGCTCACATTGCTCGGCATCCCGCCGGTTCTTCTCAATACCTATGTCGGGCTTCGCGGTATCGACCCCGCGTCCATCGAAGCGGCGCGCGGCATGGGGATGACGAATCGACAGATCCTGATCCGCGTGCAGGCCCCACTCGTGCTCCCGGTGATCGCGGCAGGGGTGCGCACCTGCGCGGTGCAGGTCGTGGCGACCGCCCCCTTGGGAGGTTTGATCGGCGCCGGCGGCTATGGCGAATATATCGTCGATGGCGTGAACCGGCTGGATACAGTGGAAATCCTTGCCGGATCGATCCTGGTTGCTGCGCTGGCGATGCTCATCGAGATCGTCATGGGCGTCGCGGAGCGGCGCTTGACTCCCCCGGGGATGCGGGCGGTGAAAGTGTGATCCGGATCCAAGAGGATTTGATATACTTTCGTTGAAGCCTGCCCGTCGGGGCAAGCGCTATCCCGGATGGCGCCGTCCTTGAGACGGCGATTTCAAAGGAGGAACCATGGTGTCGAAGGTGAGTGTGTCGTTGCGAAGGACGGCGGCGGTGCTTGTCATCCTGGCAAGCCTGGTGGCCGGCTCCGCCTTCGCGAGCCCGAAGGGAACCATAACCGTCGGCGGCAAGCTCGACGTCGAGGCGCAATTGCTGACCGAGATGTACACGCAGTTGCTCCAGAACGGGGGCTACACTGTCAATGAGAAACTGGCGTTGGGAAACAGCATCATCGTCCACAAGGCCATCACGAGCGGCGTGATCGATCTCTACCCCGAGTTCACCGCGACCGGCCTGAACACCCTTGGGATCAAGTCATCGTACGATCCGCAAAAGGACTACCAGGCGGTCAAGAGCGGCTACGAGAAGAAGTTCCAGGTCACGTGGCTCGACATGGCTCCGCTGAACGACGGGTACGGGATCTGCACCACGACGGCGCTTTCCCAATCGCTCGGGATCATGACCATCTCCCAGCTCGTGCCGCAGGTCGCGCGGATCGTGCTCGCGTCGCCGAGTGACGGCATCGACTTCATCGATGGTCTGAAATCTGCCTACGGCATCGATACAAGCAGCTTCAAGAGCCTGCAGAAGGTCGACTATTCAATCGGGTTCGCGTCTGTCGGCAGCGGGTCCGCCCAGATGTGCGTCGGGTACACCACCGATGGCTCGATCGCCAGCCAGGGCTACCTCTTCCTGACGGACGACAAGACCGGCTTCCCGCAGTTTCATCCCGCGCCCATCGTGCGCATGAGCGTGCTCACGAAGTATCCGGACATCGCGAAGATCCTGAACCCCCTCGCTCCCAAGCTGACGACGGACGTGAGCATCCAGCTGCAGGATCAGGTGGGCAAGCTGAAAACGAGCGGCATGTCGGTCACTGAGGCCGTCAAGCAGGTGGCGAAACAGTTCCTGCAGAGTGCCGGGTTGCTCTAAAAGGGGACGGAGCCCGATCAACGCAGATGCCGACGAGCTGCGTTTTGGGCCCGCGCTCAGGTCTGTGAAGCGATAGAAGACATTTGTCGGTGCTGGAGCGACATCGTTCTCCCGTCGCTCCAGTCTTGCCGTCGGCGCCTACGCGCGGTCTGACCGCATCTCGCAGCGCGGTTCGCGACGCTGATGCCGACGATGAACCGCCCGTCCATGGACGCGCAAGGCGTGGCCGTCGATCGTGATGACGACCTTCGGTCAGATTCAGGCATTCTCCCTTTCAGGGGGCCGCTCGAAGTGACGCGAGGAGGGGCGTCGCCAGCTCTGTTGACAACATTCTGAAAAAGCCGTAAGGTCATTTACAAGACTTGGCAAGGGAGGGAAGCGTATCTCTTGGCCGAGTAAGGGAATGGCGGTCCGGTGCCAAGGCGTGACAACATCACGTAGCATCTCCGGACTCAAGTTCCGTTGCTCCTGCTTTTTTTCCTTCGGGTGCCTTTGCGCGCCCGTCGCGGCCGCATACATTCCTGCGGCGACCTTCGGGCTGTAGCGCAGTTGGTAGCGCGTTCGGTTCGGGACCGAAAGGCCGGCGGTTTCAAACCCGCCCAGCCCGACAATTCACTATCTTATGGAGGGGCTCACCAGGGGCCCCGGTTGCATCGGTGGTATGATTTCACATTGCTTTTCACGGTCTATCGTACTGTGGTCCATGGCGCCAAGGCCTGGGTCATCCGTTGCCTGACGGTGAAAAGATCAAACGCATCTTCGTTCACCCCGAAGCAGGCAAGCCTTTCGTCTCCCGGGGGACGCGGAGCGGCTCATCGAGGAGCTCCGCGCACAGTCGACGCGCGGATTCGGCACGAAGGTGGTGGATCTCGCGAAGTACCTCTTCCCTCTGATGGTCCGTGGGCGCAGCCTCAGGCGCGAAGGCGCGATGGCCGTTCGCTTGCCCCTCGTACGATCGCTGAGCACGAGCTGAACGCGCGCCCTACATATCATCCCGGGGATCGGCGAAGAGGCAATCCGCGATATCGACACGCAGGCGATCGATGCCTTCCTGTACTCGCTGGACGTTTCCGATCGCACGAGCTGTAATGTCGCCAGCACTCTCCGCGCGATCCTCAAGGAAGCCGTGTACCGCCGCATCATCACCGCGGTCCCGCCATCGAGCTCCCCGAGAAAAAAAGCCGCAAGCCGGCCGTGCTCACCCTGGATGAGCTCCACGCGCTTTCCCCGACGGGCCGTAGAGCGCTAATGAAGTTATGGGCAGGTGAAAAGACCCACCCGGAGATGCCCGGGGCCAGCCTTGCGCTCGCTGCGTGCCGAGCCGTCATGTTTTTCAGCGGCCTGCGTCCGCAGGAGGCCCGAGCGGTGCACCTCGACCAGCTCATCAAGCGACTGTCGGTATTGCTAGTGACCCGGAGCATGGACGGGGAGGGTGCGACACTTCACGAACTTGAATAGGGCAATCGGGTAGGGTACGCCGCGGCCTTCCAGCCGGCACGGGGGTCGTGGACGGGCTACTAGGGTGACCCACCAGACTTCTGCAAGCTCAGTAGGCCGCGGGAACGTCAATAGAGCTCGGAGTGGGACCCAATACGCTCAAAAGTAATCTTTCCATTCGCGATACGATAAATCAGTGGAGTATCCGATTGAGGATGGCAACTCCGGTGGCCTTCCCAAGGACCGTGCAACGCATGATCATCAAAGGTCGGTGGTAGCGCACGTTCATTCACAAGTTCGTTCATGGCCCATTTGACAGGAGCGATGTTCTTTCCCGAGGCCTTCAGCTTCTTCCAGTCCTTTTTAAACTGGTGAGCACGGCCAGGGGTCAGCATCAAGAATCGAGTTCGTTGAAAAGATCTTCGACGGATGCGAACTCAACGATATTCACGCCAGCTTCAGTCTCAGCCATTACTTGCTGGGTCATAGCATTCGGAACGAGAATCCCATTCGGACTGGCTGCGGTTTCCACGGTCATCAAAGAATCATAAGTCGCGGCCTGAGCCGTTGGTGATCTGGCTGGCGATTGTGTCATCACGAGCGTCATCTATTCCTCCCGGCCCTATCTTGAGCCAATCAAATTGACCGGCACATTCCTGGAAATCAGCACCTGGCCATTAACAAGGAACTGCAGTACATATATGCCGGCTCTAACGATGATCGGAGGCACCATGAGAACAATCTCTACGCCACTTGTGGGATCCTGAATCTGCATTTCTCCCCCAGCCGAAAAAGCAACCTCCTGAGTATCCTCTCGCGCCAAGTTGAAAGTAAAAGTATTATGGCCCTGCAAGTTCTCAACTGCAGCGAAGAGATACCACGGCGGAATCTGGGCAGGGAATTGAGGAAGGTTGAACTTGCTAAACACCCCCACCAGGACCTTTTTTCCATTGTCTTCGGTGACGATGACATCCGCCATAAGCAGGGCGGTCAATAGCGGTTCAGGCATACTTTCCCCATATAGACTCTCCTAAAAGTCTATCGTTACAATCTTCAGCGGTCAAGGATAGAGACTGAAAATTCCATTTGAAGCTGCCAGATTTCTAATCTCGGGCCTCCCATGCGTCATTTTGACACAATCTCATCATTTCCGACCCTGGTATGGTCTCCAAGAAAGGCGGCCTATTCTTCTATTTCGTCCGTCTCGAACAGAAAGAAGGCTGGCCGTTTTGCTTCGACTTGCCTTAGACGTTGACTCAATTGCTCAATTTGAGCTTGTTTTCTTTTTCGTTCTACAAGCAACGTTCCAGGCGCCCTCTCCAGTTTCACCAGCAATTGGCGGAACATCGTGAGGTATCCTTGTCCTGCAACTGATCCACGCCTCCTTGATCGTCTCCGCAGAGAAAGGCATAGGGCGACCTCCTATTTCTGGAGAAGGCCGTCCTCGATGCGGACCGGCGGAGTCGCTGAGATCAGGTGCGATAAATCGATGGAATTGGCATCTTGCACGAGGAAGTTGTACGATGATGCGTCGATGGTGACCGTTCCCGTCGATCCTACGCCGAGCTCGCCGGTGTCATTCGCAATTGCAAAAGAATAGCTCCCACTCGACGGGCCGGTGAAGGTCATGTCCGCGTTGAACGTCCACGCCGGCGCCGCTCCATTGCCACGTTCCTATGAAGGGATTCGCGTTGTAGCCAGTGACGATCGGCCGCAGCTCGCGAGTATCTCCTTGATAAGCCTTATTTCAACTCTCACAGTGATACTCCGACGGAAAAAGAATGATGTCGCTGGACGATCCTTCCGATCGACGACAATGGAGTGGCGCCAAAGTCACTGCTTCCCGTTCGGACATTCCGCCTCGCCCATGGGCAGGATAGGTCAATCAGATTGAACCTGTGAAGAAAAAAGGCTCCTGAAGGCGATAGGGCGTGTCCTCCTCGTCATTCAAGCGAAAGAAATGACGACCGCTCTCTCGCGTCTCATCGCGTTGATCGGCAAGGGGGCCTGTAGCCCGGCCTGCATGCATAGAACGGTGCGGTCCCCGGCGAATGCCCGCGCCCCGCGTGCGCCCTCTTCATGTCGAGTAGCCGGGGAAATAGTCGCTGCGGATGTGCCGGCGGGGCACCCCGACGTTTCGCAGGACGTTCTTCATCGTGTTCACCATGCCAGGGGACCCGGAAACGAAGAAGTGGCGTGCGGCGAAATCGGGGACGTCGCGCCTGATCATCGCCGCATCGATGACGCCCGTACGGCCCTGCCAGCCCGTGCGGGCTTTTGCCTTGTTAGTGAGCGTGTGGACCACACGTACGCCGGCCTTCTTCTCCGCGTCGCAGAGCACGTCCTTGAAAACGATCTCCTCCTCGCGGTAATTCGAATAGAGAAGCACGATGTCGCGGCGCTGCCCGGTGTCCACAAGATATTTGATCATGCTGCGGAATGGCGTGATCCCGATCCCTCCTGCAATGAAGGCAAGCGGCACCGACGGATCCTTCGGAAGCACAAAGTCGCCGCCCAGCTCCCCCGCGGTGATCGCGGAGCCCGGCTCCATGCGGGCCAGAAACTGCTTGTAGCGGGAAAGCGGGGGCGTGAAGCGCGCGGCAATCATGATGTCGGGCTCCGTCGGCGAGGAGGCGATGCTGAAATGACGCCTGCTTCCCCTGCTGTCCCCATGCGGGACGGGCAGCGTCCATTCCATGTACTGCCCCAGCTTGTGCGTGAAACCCGCGGGCTTTGCAAACGTGAAAGCCCAGATGCCGCTGCCGATCTCACGCGACTCCTTCAAGGAAAGGCGTGCCTTGAAGCTCGGGCTCACGACGTAGGAAAACAGGTTCCCCACAAGGAGTGCATCTTCCGGTGTCAGGTTCTGGCCGAGTATCGTGAGCTGTGGCTGGTAGAGAAAAGCGACGATGGCGGCGTAGACGATCTGGAAGGGAAAGCTCTTTGGCGACGTCATGGGCTCCGTGAACATGACGGCGGTGAAGAATAAGAGCGACGTCTGGCCGAAGACAAATAGCACGCTCCGCAGAACAAGGTCGAGCGTGAGGCCCTGGACAAGGGCCAGCCCGACGTTGAA
Organism: uncultured Spirochaetota bacterium; assembly: GCA_963781885.1. Lineage (GTDB taxonomy): Bacteria > Spirochaetota > Spirochaetia > SZUA-6 > Fen-1364 > Fen-1364. The sequence goes on from CAWAHW010000005.1 coordinate 175,611, forward strand.
GACAAGGAATGCCCCGAGGAATACCCCGACGAGCCTAATCCTGCTCACTTTGCGTACCAGGAGCAGTCCGCCGACAACGACGAGGGGAAGGAGCGCCATGCTGCCCACCCACCAGCTTGCAAAGCTTCCGAATACGAGCCCTGAGAAGAGAGCGCCGATGGCGGCGGGATTGAATGCGTGCTGACGCCGCAGGGCCAGAAGGTATTTGGAGGCAATGGCGACAAGCCCGGCCAGGGCAATGATGCCCGCGTGGCGGACATCGGTGATGAGGGACGCGGGCGCGAGGATGAGGGCCAGGATGAGAGCCGTGATGAGGCTGGATTCGGGATTCGAGCGGATCCTGAAGAGCCGTGCAAAGAGCGCATTCGCGCCGACGCACGCGGCAAGGAGGATGGCCGTCGAGGAAAGGATGCCGATTGGGTCCACGGGCACGACCCCGAAGGCGCCCAGGACAATCCCGAGCCCGAGTAGGGCCGCAAGATAGTACAGGGTGAGCCTGTACATCGTGAAGCGGTTCAGGAATCTGTCGACGATCTGCATCATGACTGGATGTACCTCGCAAAGCCCGGTGTGAACGTCGCGGTGCCTGTCTTTTCGATCATGTAGGCGTCGACATCCGGCAGCGACGCCAGGAAATTGACTCCGTCCCTGCCCATGGCGAACGCGGCGGTTGCAAAACGATCCGCTTCATACACGTCGGGACCGATGACGGTCATGCTCGCGATCTCGTCCGCCGCCGTGCCTGTCCGCGGGTTCCAGATATGCGCGCCGCGGATATAGGTGCCGGAGGTGGCAATGCCGCGATTCGTGAGGGAAAGGCGGCGGACGAGCTTCGACGGCTCGAAGGGACTGCGGATGCCGATGGACCAGGGAGAGCCCTCGTCGTTGGCGCCGCGTATCTCCATGTCGCCGCCCGCTTCGATGCAAAAGCTGATGAAGCCGTCGTCGTCGAGCAGCCGCGCGGCGCGGGCAATGGCCCAGCCCTTGACCAGCCCACTGGGATCGAAGCGCCCCTTCGCGCGGACGTCGAAGTACCCGTCGGTCTCCCGGCGGGTCTGCTCGGAGAGCGCGAGCACCTCGCGCATCTCCACGCTCGCCTCCGCTTCCGCGAGCTCGCCGCGGTCGATGCGGGAGGTTTCGCTTGTGGGCTTGTAGGGGCTGAACCTCTCGTCTACGTCGCGGAAAGAATCGAAGATGCTGCTTATCGCGTCGTCGACGGTGGAATGGCGCGCCCCGGCAGGGGCGCCGTCCATCCTCTCCCGATCGGGGATCGCCACGGTGATCGGCATCCCCATGATCAGCTCGGTGCGTTTCATACGCCGGCCGGCTTCAGGGCTGCCTGGAGGGACTTGATGAATGCGTCGCTCGTGAACGTCGCGCCGCTGATGAAGTCCACCTTGTAGCTCTGCGCGCCGACGGCTTCCTGGATGAGGTAGGGGAGGGCGATGCCGTTGATGTAGTGCGACCTTCCGTTGTCGTTGGGATACTCGAGGACCTTCACGTCCGTGAGCGACCCGTTCTTGACGATGGCCTGCACTTTGACGTAGCCGTAGAAGGCGTATTCCCTCTTGCCCGTGAAGGCGCCGTCCTTCAACGTATAGGACACCTTTGTTGCGGGTGCCGCGAAGGCTCCCCCGGCCCCTGCCAGCAGGAGCGCCGCTGCGGAGGCCATGGCCGCCGCTGTCCGTCTGAACTGTCCGTTGTGCTTCATTTCCGTTCTCCTCTGCGTTCAGTGTCGGAAGCGAAGATGAAGAGGAGATGAAGCGACGGGAGATGAATGAAAAATTATAAAGCCGTTCGCGCGGGGCTATGCGGCGGGGAAACGGAGCGTGATCGTGGTGCCGGCGTTCGGCGTGCTTTCCGCGAGGAATGAGCCGCGGTGCTCCTCCACCGTCGTGCGGACGATCGTGAGGCCGAGACCCGCGCCGCCGCCATGCGCGCCGCGGGCGCGGTCGCCGCGGAAGAACGGCTCCGTGATGTGGGGCAGGTCATCCGGGTCGATCCCGATTCCGGTGTCTGTAACGCTGAGGATGACGTGGCTTCCCGCCCGGTGGACCTTCACCTTTACCTCCCCCCCGGCGCGCGTATAGGCCAGCGCATTTTCCAGCACGTTGAAAAGCGCCCGCTCAATGGCAAAGGAGTTGCCGCTGATGCAGGCCGCCGCGCCGGTTTCCGCTACCAGCCGGATACCCGCCGATTCCGCGCGGCGCGCGAGCTTCGCGGTGAGGGCGCGCGCCGTCTGCGCGAGGTCCACCTTCGCAAGAGGCGTCGCAGCCGGGGCACCCGGCGCGCCGCTGCGGGCAAGATCGAGCATCTGCTCCACCATCGTCGACATCCGCGCGATCTCCTCCAGCGAGCTTTCGATCACCTTGCGCGCCTCTGCGCTCAGGCCGCCCGCGCGCAGCGTGACCTCCGCCTCGCTCCGCATGACCGCCAGGGGCGTGCGCAGGTCGTGGGCGGCGTTCGCGTAGAAGTTCTGCTCCTCCGCCACGGCGGCGCGGATGGGACGGAGCGTTCGCGTGGCGAGCAGCCAGCTGAGCGCGCCGGCAGCCACGATCGTGATGATGTCGGCCATGACGATCGTGCGCCCCAGCGATTCGAGATATTCCGCGACGCCGGGCCGGTCATCAGGCCCTTCCGCGGGTGGAAGCCCGGCCACGGATCTCCTGTGGTCGATGCTCTCCACGTCGTGGGCGTGGAACTCGTACAGCGACGCGCTCAGGAGCACCACGATGGCGACGATGATCGCCAGGTAGAGGAGGGAGAGCTTTCGGCGCGCGGAGCGGAAGCGCTCAGCGCTTGAACCGGTATCCCGCGCCACGGAGTGTCTCGATGCGATCATTGCTTCCCGCTTCCGCCAGCTTGCGGCGCACGTTCTTCACGTGCACCTCCACGACATTGCTGCCCGCGTCGAACTCCTGGTCCCAGAGCCGCCGCGTGATCTGCTCCCGCGTGAGCACCTGTCCCGCGTGGCGCATGAGCAGCTCCAGGAGCCCGAACTCCTTGGCGGTCATGGCCACCATGTTCCCCGCAACCCTGATCTCGCGCGTGCCGGGGTCGAGCTCGATCTCCCCTTCGCTCAGCGTCATCTGCACCGGCTCACGCGGTCTGCGCAGGAGCGCCCGGATGCGGGCGGCAAGCTCGTCGAAGGAGAATGGCTTCGTGAGATAATCATCCGCGCCGGCGTCCAGCCCGAGCACACGGTCGGGTACCGCGTCGCGCGCGGTGAGCATCAGGATCGGCACGATGCGCCCCGACGAGCGGATGGACCGGCACAGCGCCAGCCCGTCGCCGTCGGGAAGCATCCGGTCGAGCAGGATCGCGTCGTAGTCATCGCGCAGCATGGAGAGAAGCGTGCGCGCGTCGGCGGCGCTGCCTGCGGAGTCGACTGCATATCCCTCCTGCTGGAGGCCCTTCTTCAGCGACGCCGCGAGCTTTTCATTGTCCTCCACCACCAGGAGCCGCATGGTGCAAAGATACCATGAAAGGCTCCCGCGGGCATAAGGCTGCTTTTTGTTGACGTTGCCTTGCACTGCTGGTAGCATTCCGGCGTGTTTCGCCTCGTCGTGATTTCGCTTCTGGTTGCTGCCGTCCTTCCTTGCATTCGATTCGACCGACCCGCCAGTCATGCCGCGGCTCCGGTGCGGATCCCACAGCCCGGCGAGCGCGAGATGCAGGCTCTGGCGGCGGCCTGGCCCGACAGAATCGCGCAGAGCGCCTTTCGCGACGGCGATTGGATGGTGCTGCTCGGCACCCAATGGTTTGCCTGGGCGGACGGCCGCATGCTGCCGGAGGAGGATCGGGGCGATTGGGAGAAGTACGCCCCCATGACTTTCTATCGCTATCCGCTGGAGCTTCCGTCCCTTTCTCCCCTGAGCGACGAACAGGCAGCCGCGATCCGAAGCCGCGTGAAAAGCGAGCAGCTCAATCCGCCGCGGAGAAACGAGCAATTCCTTGGGGCGCTGCTGCACGCGGGCGATCGTCAATCCACCGCCGCCCATTTGGTATACATGCAGATCGCCGGATTTCCCGTCACCGTCCATGAGAGCATCCGGGTTCCCCTCCTTCACGTCGCGTCGGAGCTGGCGATCTTGCGCGGCGCGGACGCCGAGGTGGCGGCATTTCTCCGCAGCCTCCACGAAATGGATGGATACAACTACCGGTTCGTCGAGGGCACGCGCACGCGCAGCCTCCACAGCTACGGACTTGCAATCGATATGATCCCGAGGAGCTACGGGGGAAAACACGCGTATTGGCAGTGGGCCATGAGCACGGTGAGCGACTGGTGGGCGGTCCCCTACGCCGAGCGGTGGATGCCGCCGCAGGCATTCGTGAAGGCCTTCGAGCGCGAAGGATTCGTCTGGGGCGGGAAGTGGCTTTTCTTCGACACGATGCACTTCGAGTACAGGCCCGAGATATTCCGGCTCGCCGCCGAAGACGGATTGCCCGCGGACGCGCCGGGTCCGCAGGGGCGATAGGTTGCCGCCCCGCATGAAGCCCGGCACCGCCTGCCCGGGACCCGTCGGCCGCTATTCCGGGGACTGTACCGAGCTGAGAAGCCTTTCCGCGCCTTCCTGGAACGCCGCGGCCGCTGACCTGTAGTCGAAGCCCACGATCACGCTGAGCCCGCTGTACAGCGATTCGTGGAGGAACGCGGCGAGCAGCTTCAGGTAGGGCCGGCCGTCGATCCGGGAGGCGCCGTCCACGATCACAAGGCCATTCAGATCGAGGGCGCGCGCGACGGCGGAGACCTGGCGCATGACGAGCGCATGGATCGTTCCCAGCGCCTTCAGGTAGCGCTGCCGGTACAACGGATCGCGCTCGACGAGCGTGCGGATCTGGCGGAACCGATCCCGCACCTTGTGTCCCTTCTGATTGACCCGGTGGGGTATCAGCCCCCTCAGCACCGTCACGAGGGTCCGGGACTGGAACAGCTTGTGCAGGGAGAAATAGAAAAGCAGCAGGATACCCTGGTTGCGCATGAGGCCGCTGCCGCGCGCGGCGCGGTTGAGGATGACGAGGAATCGCCCCAGCTCGCGGTCGATCGCCTTGTCCGCCCCCGGCGGGAGCCGGCTGCCGAAGGGGCTTCGCGCCTCCTCCCACCGGCGTATCTGCTCGGCGACGAGCTCCTCCATGCGCTGCATCTCCCGCCGCAGGCCGCTCTGCTTGACCTTGACGAGAAAGCCCCGGAGGGCCTCGGTCTCGGCGGCATCGAAGACATGTGCCGGCTTTTCCGCGCCTTGTCCTGAAACGGCGGCCATGGCGACGCCGAAATAGCCGTCCAGCTCAATAAGGTAGGCAGCCGGATCCTTGATCGAGGGGTTTCGATGCACATAGGAGGTGACCATGTCGAGGATGCGCGCCGGGATGCCGATTTTTTTCGCCGCCTGCATGAGGAGGCGCCGCTGCGCGTACTCCAGCGCGTCGCGCATCGATTTCAGCACGTGGATGGAGGGGCTGGGCTCGCCCTGGAGCAGATCGAGGGCGGGGTCCTCCGGCACAAAGGCGAAATCCCGCAGGAACGCCGTGTCGTCGGGGGAGAGGCGGTCCTCCTCCGGCACGAGCCGATTGTAGTTCCCCGCCACGTCGCTGGGATGGAAGCCGTCCTTCAGCCTGCGTGAGTAGCGGTTGTGCCAGAGGTGCACGAGGGTGCCCGGGTATAGGCGGAGGACTTCCTTCACGTAGGCGCCCGCCGACGCGTGCGCCGTCGGCTCGGGGTTCGTCACGAGCACGAGCCTCTTCATGAACGGCACGTAGGCGAGGTTGTCATCATAGCTCATGCCGGCCGGCATGTCGAAGATCAGAATGTCGTAGCGGCCGTCGATCTCCGCCAGATACCGGCCGTAGATCAGCTCCATGATCTGTCGGGCTTCCGCGGCTTTGAGCTTCTGGAAAGGGAAGAGTATTTCCAGGCCCTTGAAGACCGGCAGGATGAACGATCCCAACCCGTCCGTCGGCGACGCCTTGTCGCGCGCCTTCAGCACCTGCTCGGACTCGTAAATGTCCAGGAGAGAGGCGACGTCGGAAAGCGGGTCAAGGTCGGCCAGCCCGACGCGGAGGCCCTTGCGCGCATAGTAGATCGCGAGGTTGCACGCCGTGATGGTCTTTCCGACGCCACCCTTGCCCGAGCTCACGGCGACGGACTTGCCGACGACCCGGCGCAACGACGCCTGGTCGGAGCCCGCGAGCATGCGCCGCGCGGTCTCGGAGAGGGATCCCGCGGATTCCCGGCCGCGCTCCGCCACGGTGCGCGTCACACGAATGCCCCTGGATCAGCGGTCACAGGATCTCCAGCGGCGGGGGCGGGGCGCCGCCTTCCCACGTGCCCTCCATGCTCACGTCGAAGGGCTTGCCGTAGAGGTATTCGAACAGGAACTGGAAATCCGCCTCCTCGATCTTGAGAAAGAGCACGCCGAAGTACGCGTTCTCCGCGTCCTTGAACTTCCGCATGATCCTCCCCCCCACGGGGATCGTGCGCCGGTCCATCTTCACGGTGAGCTCCAGGTCGGTATGCACGAGCAGCTCCTTGGTGAGGTCCGCCGCCGTGTGCGCGAACAGCAGCCCCGATGCGCTCATGTCGATGATGGGCGCCTCGTACCGCCTCTCCGTGCTGTTCTCCACCTTGAAATAGCCGTTGGTGACAAGGGAGAAGCACAGCACCTTGGCGAACTGCTGGACGTACTCCAGGAGGTCCCGGGAGATCCTTTCCCGGCGCGCCGCCGTGTTCCAGACGTGGATGTACCCGACGACGTACTCGTTGTACAGCACGGGGCACCACAGCTCCGCGACGATCTCCTTTTTCGTCTTCTCGTAGAGGATGTTGCCCAGCTTGCTCGTGATCACGTAGGGCTGGACCCCCGCCTCTTCCTCCAGCTTGATCAGCTCTCCCTTCGTGACGATCCGCTCGTCGGGGAACGGGTCGCGCACGGGGAAGTCATCCGCCGTCGACGGGATCCACAGGCACTTGCCGGTGCGCACGACCGTCTTTTCCTCCCAGGAGCGGGGCATCTTGTCGCGGAGCATGACGATCTTGTTGTCAGTCGCCTTCGATTCCATCTCCATGCGGAAAGTCTTCACGACTTCCTGGATGCGCTTTGCATCGAAGGTGGTGTCCTCTTCGGGAGGCTGCACGGGCGTGAAATGCTCCGACTTGGGGAAGTTCAGCTCCACCTTGGAGCCGTGGAGGCTGAAGGTCACGTCGATGGAGCCCTGCAGCTGGACCCTTTCGTACTTCCGCTGCAGATTCTTGTAGACTCCCGGCGGGTGCGTGACGACCACATGATCCGGGGTCGCTTCCAGGACGCGCGACGTGAAGGTGTGGTAGTTGTTCTTCAGATAGAAAAAGACGCGGATGTCCTCGCCGGCGACGAATCCTTCGAGCTTTCCCTCCAGGGGGCTCAGCTCCAGGCGATCGTCGGTGACGCCGGAGAAGCGGCAATGGAACTCTTTCCTGCTCCCATGCAGGTCACAGGCCGCATTGTCGTCCACGAGTGACTTGAAGACAAACTCTTTCTCTATCCGCCCGACTTCCGTGCCCATGGCGTCACTCCTGCAGGAGCCATCGATAGTCCGAGGGGAAGTACTTGTCCTTCGACTTCTCCTTCTTCACGGCGAGCTCCCCGAGACTGATCTGCATGTCCTCGACGAGCCAGAGCCTTCCCACCGGCGCGAGATAGATCTCCCCTTCGGTGGAGCTTTGTTCCGCGAACAGCCTGAGCGGGGCCGTGACCTCTCCATCGTCCCGGCGCGTGGGTGCGCCGAGCCGGAACGATTTCGGTGTGTTGCCGTTCGCCATCTCGTACTTCAGACTCTCCACGAGCGCCGCCTGTGAATCCGGGACGATGAGCTTCGCATCCACGTTGCCCGCAACCAGCGCGGCGAGGAAAATCCCTGCCGCTGCCATGGCGGCGCTCTGGTCCGCCGCCCCGGTGCGGTCGTCACCGAGCAGGCCGATCTTGAAATCCTCCGGCAGGATGCGCGTGGAGCGGCCCAGCGCCATGAGGGAGGCCGCATCTGAGAAAGCGCTTGGCTTCGACGGCTCGCCCGTCGGTTTCTGCGGGTTGAGCACGATCGCACTTGACGGCTTCTGCCCGGGAGACGCGGCGGGGGCCGCGGGAGCCGCGGCAGCGGTCGAGGCGCCGGCCGGTGATGCTGTGCCGGCTGTTCGCGGTGCCACCGGAGTCGTCACGGCTGCCGACGCTCCGCCCGCCGCCGCGGCGTTCGCGGTCCCCGGCTGTCGGGGACTTCGCTGGCACGCTGCCATCGACAGGGAAACCACCAGGGCGGTGGCGAGCAACAGCCGTCGCGTCACAGTTTTTTGTATCATGGAACGTGCTTTTCCGTCTACGCCGGCGTCGTCCTGCGGGCGATCGGGACAGCTTTACAGAGCACCCGCATCGTCATACTGTGGACGGGCATGGGCGAAACCGAGCGTATTCTCGCACATCTGGAAAACGACTACACCGAGCCGATCCGCGACCCCATCTGGAAGCACATCTACGTGTCCCGCCCCCTGCTTGCGATCATCGAGCAGGAGCAATTCCAGAAGCTGGACCGGATCCGGCAGCTCGGTCCCGCGGCGCTCGTCTACCCGGGCGCGACCCATACGCGGCGCAGCCACAGCCTCGGCGTGCTTCACCTGGCCCGGCGTCTCATCACGACGCTCGTGCGGAAAAACCACGATGTCGACATCAGCATGGAAGGGGTGAAGGCTTTCCTCTGCGCGGCCCTTCTCCACGACATCGGTCACTACCCATTCGCCCATTCGCTGAAGGACCTCGACGTGGAGGCGCACGAGGCGATTGCGGCGCGGCAGATCCTGTCGGATTTCGCCCCCGCGATACGCGCGCACCTCGGCATCGAGCCGGAGGCGGTCGCCGCGATCATCGACAAGGGAACGCGCTACACGGGCAGCGTGAATGTCGGCTTTTTCTGGAAGATACTCTCCGGCGTGCTGGATCCAGACAAGCTCGACTATCTCAATCGCGATGCGTTCTACTGCGGCGTGCCCTATGGCATCCAGGACGTCGATTTCATCCTGGAGGAGGTCTACCCCCATGCGGGCAAAGGCGTGGCGATAAGCCCCAAGGGAATCACCGCGTTGGAGAACATCCTCTTCTCGAAATACCTCATGTACAAGACGGTGTATTGGCACAAGACCGTGCGCATCGCCACCGCCATGATCAAGAAGGCCATCGCCCTTGCGCTCGCGGACAGCGCGATCGGTCGACCTGACCTCTATGGTCTGGACGACGAGCAGTTCTCCCAGCGCTTCGATGCGAAGCGTTTCTCCGGCTTCCAGCTCATCGAGGACACCCGCCGCAGGATGCTGCACAAGCAGGTGATGCACATCCCGTTCGCGGAGGACTCCGCCCTGCATCGCGGGCTGGAGAAGATCGAGACGCGGCTCGAGCTGGAACGACAGATCGCGCAGGAAGCGGCGGACGCGCTGGGGCGCGAGGTGCGGCCGGAGCATGTCATCGTCGATGTGCCCGAGCGTCTCTCCTTCGAGATCGACATCCCCGTCATCGATCCGCGCCAGGCGGAGCCGGAAGAGGGGGACGCCGGGGATTCCTCCTACGTCTTCAACTGGATGGGGCACCGGGATTTTCCACAGTCCCTGCGCTCCATTTCCGTGTGCGCGCGCGCCGATGCCGACCTGCTCGCCGTCCTGTCCCGCATGAATCTGCCCCGGCGCTTCGGCTGATGAGGGAATTGTCGGCCGCGGATGCGCAGCTTCTGGAGCGCTTCGCCCACCACGTCGGAAGGGGAATCAGCAGGTTCTCCATGATACGCCCCGGCGACCGCGTGCTCATCGGGGTCTCCGGCGGCAAGGATTCCCTTGCGCTCAGCCTCGCGCTTGTCGTGCGGAAGAAATGGGTGCCCATCGACTACGAGCTTTGCGCCGTCCAGGTGGAATGGCGGGAGTACCCGATGAGCGCGGAGGAGAAGGCGGGAATCGACGCATTCTACGAAGAGCTGGGCATTCCCTTCTCCCGGGTGCAGGCGCAGATCGCCCCGGCATCGTTCACGAAGAAGTTCAGCTGCTATACGTGCTCGCGCAACCGCAAGAGGATCCTTTTCGACGAGGCGGCGCGCCGGGGCGCGGGGCGCATCGCCCTTGCCCATCACATGGACGACATCGCCCAGACCACGCTCCTCAACATGTTCTTCCACGGCGAGTTTTCCACGATGATGCCCGTGCAGGAGTTTTTCGGAGGCTCACTGGCCGTCATCCGGCCGCTCTGCGAGGTGCGGGAGGCGGAGGTGGCGCGTCTTGCCGCCCGTCTTTCGCTGCCCACCGCGCCCAATCGATGCCCCAACGCCCACACGAACAGGCGCACGCTGATGAAGGAGATCCTGCGCACGGCGACCCATGCCAACAGGAATGCCGTGTCAAACGTGTATTCGTCGCCGTGGCGGATCAATCGCGACTACCTTCCTTCGGCGCCCGCGGATGCCGGTAACGACGGGGAAAGCGACGACGCCTTGCCGGAGGACTGGCTCTGACGTAGAATCCCGGTGACTCATGCGATGTGCGATCATCAGTGACATACACGCCAACGGGGAAGCGTTGGCGGCGGTGCTTGCGGAAATTGACACCCTCGACGTGGAGGCCGTCTATTGCCTCGGCGACCTTGTCGGGTACAACGCCGACCCGGACTTCTGCGTGCGGACGGTGCTTTCCCGGTGCGATGCGACGATACGCGGCAATCACGACAAGGCAGTGGCGGGTCTTCTGACGCTGGAATGGTTCAACGGCAACGCGCGGGATGCCGCGCTCTGGACCCGCGGCGCCGTCTCGGAAGACACAATGGCTGCCCTGCGCGCGCTCGTCCAGGGACCGAAGCAGCCGGCGTCGGGCATCCTGCTCTGCCACGGCACGCCGTACGACGAGGATGAGTACCTTCTGGACCGGCAGACGATGGAACTGAGCATGCAATGCGTCGAAAAAGACTGGCCGGAAACAAGCTTTTGCTTCCACGGGCACACCCATTCCCCGCTCATTGCGTCCAGAAAAAGGGGCGAATCGCGCATCCGCGTCCACACGTGGCAGGAGACGACCCGCCTGGAGGCGCATTCGGTTTATCTCATCAACCCCGGTTCCGTGGGCCAGCCGAGGGATGGAATAGCCATGGCATCTTTTGGTATATTAGATAGCGGCAAAATGCTCTACACGAACCGGCGCGTGGCCTATGATATACCCGCTACCCAGGAGAAGATCGTGAGGGCAGGGCTGCCCCCCGTGCTTGCGCGACGTCTTGCCGAAGGGCGATAGGAGAGGAGAGGGGATGAAATCTCAGCTCATGGAGGAAAGGATCCGCCGCGTGTCGGTGCTCTTTTCCGAGCTTAGCTTCCGTGTGGTCGAGGATGAACGGTCTCACAACGCCTATTCGGCGACCTTCGAGGACGACGATGCGTTTCAGGCCGGCGTGCTCATCGAACGGGGGAGCAGGTTCCTGGAGCTGGCGTATGCCCTCACGTTTCCGCCCACGTTTTCCCAGCTCATGAAGGGCAAGCTGGAAGAGATGCTGAAGATCTGCTACGAGTTCGGCTGCTATATAAGCCTCCAGCAGACGGCATCGGAGATAAACTATTCCGTGTTCACCAAAATCTATTACTCGGGCTTGAACTACTATTCGCTTCGGGACAGCCTCCGCGATTTCCGCGAATGCGTCGCCGCCCTGATGGATCTCCTGGAGCTGGGCAAGGAAGCAAGCGAAAGCTCGCTGTAGCTCGCCGCGGGGTTTTTCCGTCGCCGCAGCCTCCCGGGCCGACACGACAGGGCGACGCCCGCCGCTCATCGATTCAATAGCTTTCCGAAAAGACCTCTGTTTCCTGGAGCACGCCTTCGCAGTTCTTCTCCACGAACGCAAGCGCCTTCTGCATGACCGACTCGCCGAACGCGCGGGAGTTGGACACGATTGCCGCGCCCAGCTGGGCGTGCGAAAGTGAATCCTGGAGATCCACCTCCGCGACGGACATGTGGAACTTGTTCGCGAGCTTCTCCTTGAGCGACACGACGATCCGTCTCTTGTCCTTGATGGATTCCACCGGGGGCAGGGCGATGCGGAACTGGATCATGGAGACGACCATCCCGAGAGTCTACTCGTCCTTGAGGAGATCCGCCAGATTGTCGATCGTCGGGACCGGCGATTCCGCCTCCGCGCTCTGCCGGTCCTTCAGCGGGAGGTAGACACCGTTGTAGAGCGCGGCAAGCTCGAACACGTCGTCCTGCTCGCTGCCCTCCGGGATGCGCACCTCGAGGTTGTAGCCCGGCTCCGACAGGCCGCGCTTCATCACGTGGATGGGGTCGGAGATGCCCAGCGCGAAGCGAGGCGCGTAGAGGAAGAGGAATCCCAGGACGGCGAGCACGACCGCGATGAAGAAGACCATGCCCTCGCGGGACGATGTGGCGCCCAGCGGCCTCTGGTCCACGTACACCCCAACGCCGTCCACGTTCACGTAGTCGTAGTCGCCGGCCATGAAGTGCGTGTCGTAATACGCGGGCGCATAGCGGGTCCAGGCGGTGTTTCCGCCCGGCGCGCGCACGACGAGGAGGGACGCGTCCAGCGCCGCGGCTGCCGCGGCCCGGTCGGCGAGCCCCACGCTTCCACCGGCGGCAAGGGCGCGCGCGCGGGCCATCTGGCCGTCCGTATATGGCGTTTCGAGCCCCGGGAGGACGCCCGTGCTTTCCAGCACCGATGCCCCGATCAGCCAGAAGACGAGGAGAGAGACCGCGATGGTCGTGATGGTGGAGAGATGGCGCTGGGCCATGGGCGAGCTCACGTAGCGGATGCCGCGGAAGAGCTTGATGACCCGCAGGAGCCGCAGGATGCGCGCGATCCGTATCGCCTTGATCACCTTCAGCGTGTTCAGGAAGCTCCCGGCTCCCGCAAAGAGCCCCACGCCCGCCATCAACGCCAGCACGTGCGGGAAGGAGCTCAGGAGGAGCAGCGGAATGGAGGCGAGAAAGTCGACCCATCCGCGCTGGTGAAAGAGGTAGTTTCGCGCCTCCCCATTCGTGAGGGCCACGTAGAGGCGCACGAGGAACTCCACCGTGAAGAAGAGGTCGAAGCCGAGCCCTGCCCAGATGATCGCGCTCCGGGCTGCCACCGTCCAGCCGGCGACGCTCGCCAGGTCCTCGATGAAGGTGTGGATGAGCGCGCCGACGATGACGACGACGACGACAGTTTCAAGGATCTCTGCCAATTTGCGCATCAGCGGCTCCTACCAGCCATTCTCAGAGGCGATGGTGTACAGCTCGTCGAGCATCCCGGCGTCCAGGCCGTGCCAGCGCGCGTTCTTTCGATTCACGTTGAACCAGCTCTTGTCGGGCGAATCGGCGCCGCGATCGACCACAAGCCCCGGCGCGAGGGTGCGCCCGCGCAGCGCGAGGATCGCCGAAAGACGCGCCACGGCTTCCACGTTCGGCGTGAGGGGGAAGGCGAGCGTCCCGCGAAGCCCCATGCCGATGACGGAAGAGGGGAGGGAAGGCACGAGGGCGGCGATGTTGGGGAGGATCTTCTGGAGATACGATTCCTGCAGCGGCGCGAAGCCTGCATCCTTCTCCACCCGCTCCCCGGCGGTGATGAAAAGGTACGCGGAGGGCCGAAGCACGAGCAGCACGCGCGTGAGGTCGACGACCGCCGCCGGGACCAGATTCAACCGCTGGACGCGCGTGATTTCCACATAGGTGTATTTCTTTCTCTCCCACGCCTGCGGGATATACTTGTCAGCGAGATCGGCGCGCGCCGCGGACACCGATCCGGCGAGGGCCCCCCGGGCAATGGGGTGTGCCGCGGCCCGCTGGAGCAGGGCCCTCAGCTCCGTGCGGATGTTCGGCGGCACCTGCCGTCCGCCGGCCATGACCGGGAAGAAGGAGAAGCCGAGGCGCGTGGAGGCCAGCTCATCGAGGTCCGCCGCAAGCCCCCTGTCGGAGACGGCCTTTATCGCGCGTGCGACAAGGGCGGCCGGCTTCTGCCAGCCCTGGCTCACGTCGAGGCCCAGGGAGCCGAATATCGAGAGAAGCTGCGGACCGTTGGCGCGCAGGAACTGCAGCGCCTGCTCCTCTTTCTGCAGGGCAGGGAGCTGGCGCAGCGCCGGCGTATCGAGCATGCGGGAGGCGAATCGTGCGATCGAATCGGGAGATGCTTCCACTTCTCTTATTTTCGGCCCGGGCATTCATTTACATGAACCGCGCTTCCATTGAATAATGGCCCCAGATGGCACGGACGCGCGCTTGCATCACAGTGCTGTGCATCGCCCTGCTTCTTCTGGCGGTCGTGCGCGTCTCCGCGGACGGCGTGTTCGTGCCTGCCGCCGAGGCTCCCACGACCATTTTTGCCACGAAGCTTGGAAGCGCAGATGTCGACCTGAGCCTCCTGGGCTCGTGGACGGCGGGCATATCATTTGGAACGGGATTTCTCTATGCCCCCGGCCAGACCCAACCCCTCCAGGCGCTGGACGGGTTCCCGGGCCTGACGCTGGGATTTCTCTTCAGCCAGACGCCGGATATCACCGCCAGCCTGAACTTGCTCAAGAGATTCTTTCTCGATGCCACGCTGATTGGAAGCTTCGACAACAACGCTCTGCAGATGGGCTATCGGGGAGCGCCGGGAGAGGTGCTGCAGTCGGTGATCCTGGGAACGCAGGGCATCACGATAAGTCCCAGCGCCTTCCTTCAGATTCCGGACCAGCCCAAAGGCTCCCTGGGCGCCTCCGCGGAGCTCACCTCGGGCTCTTCAACGAACGACCTGCTCCTGCGTTGGGACCCGACCACGCAAAAACAAAAGACTTTCATCGGGAAAAACGAGCTCACCGAGCAGGAGGTGGGCATCGATGCCTACACCCGCGGGATGTATTTTTTCCTCCCCGACACGGGCCTGGATGCCAACACGCTCACGGTCCTGATCGAGGATCCCGCGGGCACCGTGACGGGCTCCGACCAGCGGAAGTATCGAACCGCAACCTATACCGACGTCGTCCTGGACTCCGTGCAGGGGTTGGTGTCGCTGCGCAACGCGCTGAAAGGCAGAGTGCTCGTCTTCTATAGGAAGAACGGTTTCAGCGTCGGGGATCCGGCAATCGGCCGCGGCGGGCTTCCCGGCACGACCGGGGGCGGGCTCATTCGTGACCCGACCGCGTCGGTGAATTTCGATTTCACCGTGAACCCGTATCTCGGCCAGAACATGGCAAATCGGGAGGTGAGCGTGCCGGGCGTCGGCAATTGCCTTCTCCTCTGGCAGCCGGGCGACAACTCGCCGTTCGAGATGGACAACTCCTACGCCTTTTCCGCGACCCCGCCCACGGACGTATCGAAGATTTCCTTCCAATTCAATCTGAAGGACACGACGGCCGTTGCACCGGCGAAAATCATCTTCCAGAGCATTCCCGCGGAGAAGCGATTCCTTGCGCTGCAGAATGCGAATCTCCGCGCCACGTATGAAAACTTTTACCCCTTCTCCCAATACGTCGATGCCAACGGCCAGAGTCACAGCGCGGACCCGCTTGGCCTCCTCTACGGTCCGCAGCACGACTCCCTGGCCGGCACGCTGGACTTCGACCTTCTCGTCCAGTTCCTGACCCCGATCACCGACTACACCCTGGAGGCCAACATCGAGCCCGGCTCCGTGCAGGTCACGGTGAACGGTGTGGCGGAAGACCGTTTCGAGGTCGACGCGGCGTCGGGCAAGCTCACCCTCGACGTGCCCATACTCCCGACGGACCGCATCGAAGTGACCTACCGCATCGCCGAGCAGGGAAGCACGGGTGGCGACATCCTTTTCGCGTGGAAGGACAAGATACCGCTTGCAGACTGGGCGACGCTCACGCTTTCAGCCGGGCTGCGATGGAATGCCAATCCCTGGACCTTTTCACAGGAGCCCTATTCCAAGTCGGGCACGGTCATTGCCGCGGTGGGCATAGACGGTGCATCGGGCCCGATTTCCTACTCCGCGCAGGCGGGCGTCGCCTACACGAACCCTGATACAACGGGCACGCTGCGCCTCTTCGGCATGGAGGGCAGCTCCACCAGCATCGACATCTCGGAGGAGCTCGATTATCCCGCCAGTGCGCCCGCGTCAGCCAGCGGACTCCTCTTCACCTCAACCCAGGCCAACCGGGGGGAGCTGCTTTATCGGGACTATCGGGTCTATGGTGCTCTGGGAGCAGCAACCCTGCAGCCCATCGATGGGTCTGCGGCTCCCAACCCGCCGCCGGATCCCAAGCCATACGCGAACGGCTCGCGCATGGGGCCTTATAATGTGGCAGGCAACGCGACAAGCAAAAATGCAACCAATCTTGTGCTCGAATATAGCCTGTCGGCCAACACCTGGGCTGGGACGCAAATACCTGTTTCAGCCGGAAGCGACGTGGATCTTTCCAGCGCGCGGGCGATCTCCGTGCGCCTGCGCGGCATCAACCAGACCGGGACGGTGACGGCGTATCTCCAGATCGGGAGCATCTCAGAAGACCTCGACGGCCAGGCAGCCGCCACGGCGACGCCAAAAAGTGAAGGATCGGCCGCGGATGCAGGGTTCGATTTCGTGGATGCCGCGAACGGTGTTACATTGAAGGTGGGCGCGAAATATGACCAGAACGGGAGCCTGGTAGGAAACGGGGTCCTCGACACGGAGGACCGCAATGCCAACGGCATCCTGGACCTCGAGGATTCCAGCCGCGTCGTGACCCTGACGCTTCCGTCGTTGACGTCAGGTGCGGATTGGACGGCCGCGACATTTGCGCTTACCGACGATGAAAGGCAGGCGCTTGTTGCCGCGCGCTCGGTGCGCATCATCATCATGTCGACGGGCCAGGCCTCAGGCGACATCATCCTCGATTCCATCTCCGTGGAGGCAACGCCATTCTGGCCCGAGGCATCGACTCCCGATCGTCCCCATATTTCCGTCCGGCAGATTCCCGAGTACCTGTCGGCGAACGACCCCGGATCCGGCCACCGCCTGGAGGACGCCTTCTCCGCAACGTACAAGCTTTTCCACCCCAACGGCGAGCAGAACGAGGTGCTGGAAACGGGATGGGGAGTGGACGGGACGCCGATAACCAGCGCGTTTTCGATCAAGGGATTCGTGCCGCAGGGCACGGGGGGCATACAGTACCAGACATTCGTGACTTATTTCCGCACCCCGACGTTGGGCGTGCAGTACACATTCTCCTTTGCCGATTCCACCGCGAATGTCGCAGAGCCGCGCATCAAATGGCATTACACGCCCACGAGCACGGGCTGGCACGAGCTGAAGGTCACATCGTTGAACGGCGGCCAGGTCCTTGTCGACGGGACGCCAATCGGCACGTGGGATAAGTTCGATTCGGGCTACGGGAGCCTCTCCTTCCTGCAGATCGACGTTCCGGCAGGGGTGCCGACAGGTTTCTTCTATCTGGATGAGGTTTACTGCACGGATCCCGCCGCTGACTTCGGCGCGGCATTCGTAGGAACCTTTTCCGCAAAGCTGCCGGGAACCATACTGGGAATCGGCAGCGTGCCGATCCTGGCAAATGTCGCCTTCCGCCAGGACGTGTCGCTTGCCACGGCGGGCTTCTCCTCGCTCTATGGCATTCCCTTGCAGACATCCGACGTCTCGTCCCGAACGCACGTGGACGCGGATATCGCGACGGCCCGGACGAGCATCGACCTGCTCGTGCAGGACGAGGGAGGCACGCCATCGATCTCCGGCGGCCACCGCGTCACCCTCCCTTCATTCGGTCTGCCGGTCTCCCTCACCGATGCCTTTTCCCTCACCGACATCGGCGATTTCTCCCGGGAGGATTCGCTCGCGCTCACCGGTGGCTCCCTTCTGGGGCTCACGGTCGACGCAAGCGCGAACGCGGCAACGGGGAACACGGCCAATTTCGGGCTCCTCACGCAGACATGGCAGGGAGGGCTCACGTTCAATCCATTTTCCCCGCTGACGACCACGACGCAGCTCTCCCTTTCACAGGTGGTGGACGGCTATCCCTATCCCGTCATTCCCGAGTGGTACGGCGAGCGCTGGGTGCGGGAAGCGTCGCTCCTTCTGCCCTGGGAGGAGGGGAGCGATATTACCCGGACGGAAAAGCTGTCGTTCACCGCCGGGATGCCGGCCGCGCCGCTGGGCTTCAGCTTCGCGGCGTCGGCGGATGCGAATGGCAGCGACTATGCCCCCGCGGGCTTCACCCAGCAGAATGATCTTTCCGCCGCCCTTTCCCTTCTCCTGAACCTGGGACCCCAGTCCTCCTCGGACAGCTTCAGCATCACCTACAAGCGCGTCCTGAGCCTCGATACGACGCCTGCCCTGGGTCCCCGGTTCCAGGCGGAAACCGACGAGCTGGCCCGCATCCTCGGGCTGCAGGACTTTTTCGTGCAGGCCATCCCCATTGCCGAGATATTCACGGACATCACGCCCCAGGCGCGCATTGCGTGGGCGACGGTGAGCCAGGGAAGCTACTCGCCGTCGCTCGCCTTCAACCTGCAACGCAGCTACGGCTCGCGCCTCATCGACCTGATCGTGCCGTCGAGCCTCGAGCTGGACATCGGCCAGGAGCTCGACAAGGCCGCCGACCTGTACCAGACCGTCGCATATATCCGGCCGCGCATGACGACGCGCGCCGTGAATCTCTTCGGCGCGCTGGGCGCATACCCGCTCCTCACGGCGGTCCGCACCGACGAATACGACCTGGATCTCAGCGGGTCGCTGGAAGGGCCGCCCGGCGCCACGCCGGTCCTGGCAACCATCTCCGTCGAGGGATATGCGACGCTCACCGGCGCCGGGGACAACGCGCTCACGCTCCTGGAAACCTTTCGACGCGACCAGCCGACAGTTCCGCCGCTCGGTGTGACGCTCACGAACGACTCACAGGCGATCCTGGACTGGAAGCTCCTGCCGCAGAAAGGCATCCCCCTGCCGCTCATCCCGCCGGACATCGCCGCAACGGGGCACTTCGAGAACCGCGAGAGCGCCGATCTCACCATTTCATGGCAGGAGTCGGGCGCCTTTCACCCCTTCACGGTGCTTTTCGGGCATGCGACGTCGCTCGTGTATGCCGGCCACGGATCGATTAAGGCCAGCGCGAATCTCGGCGTGGACGTCGAAAACCCCGCGGTGACGGGCCAGGGGCTGGTCTGGCGTTTTGCCGTCAGCGCCGCGCTGGAGGCAAAGTTGACATTCTGAAAAGTGCGAGATAGCTTTATGGCCATGCGGGGTATATAATTGTGGCAGGCTTCAAGGAGGTCGCAATGACTGTTGTGTTCAAGCGTTGTGCGCTGGTTCTTGCCTTGTTCAGCCTTGCGGTCGGCTCGGTGTTTGCACAGAGCGCGCCGCCAGCGAACGCGTTCGGATTCAAAATGGGACTGGACTTGGGCGCGCAGACCTTCACGACTGGCGTACCCAACGACCCAGACGCGGGAAGCTTCGAATTCCTCGGGCTCTCCCCGGACATCTCCTTCGGGCCGTTCGGAATCGGTCTCGACCTGACGATCAACTATACGTTGAATGGACCCCCGGGAGTGGCCCCCGTTGCCAACGAATTCTACATCCGCAAATCGGACTGGGTCCCCACGGATTTTGCCGACTTCCTGAGACTGTATCTGGGCAAGTTCTCCTACGTGCGATGGGGTGAGGCGGGCGATCCCCTGTTCATCAAGTTCGGCTCCTTCAAGGATGCCACGCTCGGTGACGGCTTCATCATGGGGGATTACAACAACGCACTCTTTCTCCCCAACGACCGCCACCTGGGGCTTCAGGCGAACCTCGACGGATCGCTCTTCAAGTTCCCCTTCATTGGTCTGGAGACGGTGGTCGGCAATGTTTCCACCATGGACGTGGTGGGCGGCAGACTCTACGTGCGGCCGCTCGTCGCCACGCAGATCCCCATCCTCAGCAACCTTGAGATCGGGCTCACCGGCGTTTTTGACACGGGTCTGAATACCGACACGGCCGCCACTCCCGCCACGGTGTTGGGCGGCGACGTGCAGCTCCCGGTCGTATACGTCAAGGACATCGTTTCAATGCTGGCGTTTACGGATGTCGCTTTTGAGGGCAAGAGCGCGGGCGGCATGCTGGGCGTCGGCGGCAAGCTCCTGAACTTCATTTCCTATGGCGCGCAGCTTCGCGTCCTCGGTTCCGGCTTCCAGCCGGGCTATTTCGGCACCACCTACGACGACTACGCGACGGGGCGCGGCGTGGAATACGCATCCCTCCAGAATGCTGCCGCGGGCGGCTTCACGTTCGGCTGGGAGTCGAGCCTGGGAACATCGTTCCTCAACGACAAGTTCATTTTCCTCGTGAAGCTCGATTCGCCCTTCGTCACGACGGAAACGGATCCTGCGCTGACGCTGCCGCATCTCACCGGCATCCTTTCGCTGGCGGAGGGCGTCGTGCCCGGCATCACGTTCGACTTCATCTATGACAAGACACAGATCGACAGCTTTGCGTCCCTGGTGAGCGCCAAGAACGCCCTCATCAAAGCTCAGGTGAACTTCCAGACCGGCGGGGCGGTGATCTCCTTCGTCTACAATATCACCTACACGGGAGTCCCGGACCGCAACAACAACAACAGCACGTGGGTGGTCCAGTCCGGGCTGCAGAGCTCGATCCCGCTGTTCTAGGAAAAGGGAGGAAAGAATGAAGACGAGAGTTTTCTTCGCGATTGCGCTCGCCGCCTTGCTGGTGATCCCAGGAATGCTGTTCGCGCAGTCGGCTCCGGCGAAACCAAAGCCGCCGGCGATATCGGTCACCATCAGCTACATCGAAAACAACAGCGGAAACTTCGACGTCAAGGACGAAAAGGGCGTCTCCGTGAGCCCGACGCCGTCCGAAGGCGACGAGCTGAAGCTGGGCTGGACGGTGCTCACGGGGGCAGGCGATTCCGCCGAGCTCCAGTTGAATCACACCAGCACCATCGTGAAGATTTCGCAGAACACGAACTTCCGGCTCGACAAGCTGCGCTCCGACACGGGCGGCCAGGACGTCTTCTCAATGGCGTTCGGCAAGGTCCGCACCGTCGCGGGCAAAGCCTCGGGCAAGGACCAGTACCAGATCAAGACCCCGTCGGCGGTCTGCGGTGTCCGCGGGTCCGACGTGGTCGTGGAGTTCCAGGAGGGAGCGTTCGCGAAGCTCTCCACCCTTGAAGGCACGGGCTGGATACAGAACGCGGCCGGCCAGGCGCTCGACGTGGCGCAGGGATTTGCCGCTGACGCGCTCGCCGCCACCTTCACGGCGGTCCAGATTCCCCCCGACGTGCTTGACAGCCTGACGAAAGATATGACGTTCGTCCGCCTGGACCCGGCCGCGGTGCTGGCGATCAACAAGGCCTACCAGGCGTCCCTGCTGCCGTCCAACAACGCCGCAACCGGCAACGCGCCGTCGACACCCGCGGCCCCCGCCACTCCCCCGGCGCCGCCGAAGCCGACCTGGCTTGACGACGTGATGGCGAAGATCAAGCAGATACTCGGCGTGGAGATCGGCTCGATCACGATCAGCGGGACCACGTACAGCGAGGTTATTGCTCAGCCGACATTCGCGCTGGGAAGCCTGAAGATGTCGCTGTACCTCCCGATCATCTATCAGACCGACATGTTCAATACTAAAGACTGGTACCACCCCCAGGGAAATGACGAATGGAGTTTCGGCGGTCTTCTCACCGGGAAGATCAATCCCGACCCCTGGGCCTTTGCGCAGGATTTTGCGAATGACCTGTTCCTGAAGATCCGCTACATCGAATGGGGCCACCAGAGGGATCCCTTCTTCTTCAAGGTCGGAAACCTGGATGACATCACAATCGGCCACGGTCTCATCATGAGCAACTTCGCCAACGACGCCGATTTCCCCGCGATCCGCCGCACCGGCGTGAACCTGGGTCTCGATTTCGGCGGCGTGGGAATCGAAGCGATGATGAACGACGCAGCGGCGCCGGACATCGTGGGCGGCCGCCTCTACGTGCGCCCGGTGAAGGGCTTCAAGGCAGCCCTCGGGGTCACGGGCATCGTTGACCTGAACCCCGCCAAGGATTGGCCGGCGGGGGCGCCTGACGTCGGAAGCCCGATCTTCATCAATCCCGGCGTGGACCTCGATCTGCCCTTCGTGGAGAGCAATTTCTTCGGACTCGTGGCCTTTGCCGACGCGGCAGTCATGGTTCCGTACTTCCAGACCAAGCCCGACGAATCCGACCTATTCCAATATCCGCGCAGGGATTCGACTTCAAGGCGGTGCTTCCCGACGCGAGCAACCTCGCGGACATCAAGAACTGGGGCGTCGCTGCCGGTCTGTTCGGCAACGTGGTGACGAAGGACATCACCTGGCGCCTGGAGTTCCGCGACTACACCGGTGCATTCATTCCGGACTTCTACAACTCGGACTACGAACGGGACCGCACGCAGATGGTCTCCCAGGTTCTCCAGTACCTGGAGAACCCCGCGGCGTCGCAGTACAACCAGACCCTCGGCATCTTCGGCGAAGGGGGATTCACCTGGCCCAAGGTTTTCAGCCTCACGCTGAACTACTTCTGGCCGTGGACCCAGGACCCGACGACGCACGCATTCACATTCGGCAACGACCATTTCCTGGCCAAGTTCACCCTGGAGCCGGGCGTCATCCCCGTTGTCAAGATATTCGGCTCCGTCTCCTATGAGAGGACGAACTTCGTTCCCGCGCTGCTGAACGGGACGACGAACGGGCCCACGCTGTTCGACGCAAACACGGTGGTTGCCGCCACCATTGGATATCCGATCAGCGACAGCCTCGACGTATCGGTGTCGTACACGGAGACGGCGCGCCGCGATTCGGCAGGAAACGTGATGTACGATCCTTCGTCGCTTGGCGGGCTGCTGCCTTACATGGACAGCTCGGTCTCCATCACGATGAGCTCGCAACTCTGATGAATGTCTGATCCCACCCCTCGGTCCCGGAGGATACACTTCCTCCGGGACGAGGTCTTCCGCAAGATCGCGGCCGGCGAGGTAATCGACCGGCCGTTTTCCATTGTGCGGGAGCTTCTGGATAACGCGATTGATGCGGGATCTGCATCCATCGACGTGCACCTGGAAGCGGGAGGGCTTTCGCGTGTCCGCGTCGTCGACGACGGCGCGGGCATGGACCGCGACGATCTTTCTCTCTGCTGGCAGCCGCACACGACCTCCAAGATCGACAGTGAGGACGACCTGCTGCGCGTCACCAGCCTGGGTTTCCGAGGGGAGGCCCTGGCGAGCATCGGCATGTGCAGCAGGCTGGAGATCGTGAGCAAAGTGCAGGGCCCGGGACCGGCGCACCGGCTGGAGGTCCGCGACGGCAGGCAAAGCGCGCTCGAGCCCTGCCAGGGCAAGCCGGGCACAACCGTGGACGTGTCGGAGCTTTTTTTCAATTACCCCGCGCGGAAGAAATTCCTCCGCAGCGCGTCGGCGGAATCCGGTCTGTGCCGGACGGCTTTTCTCGACAAGGCGGTTGCGCACCCTTCAATTGCATTTCGTCTCTTCATCGATGGCGCGCTGAAGATGTCCCTGCCCGCGGGCACGGCCGTGCAGAGGATTTCACTGGCCTATGAGCCCCTGATCGGCGCGGCGCCGCTCACGGCGTCGGAGGAGCGCGGGGCAGGGTTCACCGTGTCGGTCGTGGCCGGGGATCGCGAATTGCGCCGGCGCGACCGCAAGCTGTTGCAGGCATTCGTGAACGGCCGTCGGGTCTTCGAGTTTGCGCTTCTCCAGGCCGCGGAGTTCGGATTCGCGGGTGCCGTTCCCGGCGGCTGGCATCCCGCGGCGTTCATCTTCGTGCGCATCGACCCCTCTCTGGTGGACTTCAATATCCACCCGGCCAAGAAAGAAGTCAGGTTCAGGAATCTCGCCGACGTGCACCACGCGGTCGTCGAAGCTGTGAGGAAACAGGCGGCTCCCGCGCCGCCGCAGGCGCCGGTCGCGCCTTCGCTCCGCTCCGCAGCTTCCGGCCAAGCTGCCATTTCCCGACCGCGCACGGAGCAAGAGCTTACGCTTCCCCTTGCACCCGACCCAGTGCCGTCTCCGCAGGCCGACGGTGCCGGCATACGCTATCTCGGCCAGGTGTTCGGCGTCTTCCTCGTCTTTGAGCTCCCGGACAGGCTCGTGATCATGGATCAGCATGCCGCCCACGAGAGGATCCTTTTCGAGCGGCTGAGCGCACGAGCTCCGGCGATGCAGGACATGCTTTTTCCGCTTTGCTTCGACGTGTCGGAGGAGGAAGAGAGCCGGCTGGAAAGATCGGCAGCCGACCTGCTCGGGCTCGGCGTGGAGCTGCGCAAGGCCGGTCCGCGCGCCTTCGAGGTGACCGCCCTGGCGGAGCACTTCGCGTCAATACCCGAGGAGGCGCTTGTGGAGCTCATTCGCGGTGTCGGCGGCGAGGAATGGCAGTATGCTTTCCGCGCAACGGCGGCCTGCCGCATGGCGATCAAGGAAGGCGACCGCGTGGACCCCGTCACTGCCCGCGAGCTCTGCAGCCAGGCCCTGGAGCTGCCCGTGCCCCGCTGCCCTCATGGCAGACCCATCTGGCACCAGCTGAGCGAGGAATCGCTGCGCCGGCTCGTCGATCGGCCGGTTGACCGTCGATGACGGGTGGAAGCGGGGCCGGTGTCAGCGCACCCGCTCGGGCTATAGCTGGTGTAAAAGGCTCTGGGCCTCGTCCTTCAGCGACTGCTTGGGATTCTTCGCGATCAGCTTCGTGAGAAGGTCCTTGGCGTCCTTCGTGTTGTTTTCCTTCACGTAGACACGCGCCAGCTTGACGTAGACGTCCATATTCGTCGGATCCTTGCTCAGCACGTCGAGGAAGGCCGTCTTTGCGTCCGGCGTCTGGCCGTTCTCCGCGTAGGCGAGCCCCAGGTTGTATTCGGTCACCGTTGAGCTGGGCTGGATGGACAGCGCCTTGGAGAGATGCGTGATGCTGTCCTGGTATTGCTGCTGGTGGAGGTAGACATTGCCCAGGTTATTCTGCACCTCGTACGATTCCGGCACGATCTGCTCTGCCGCCTGCAGCAAGGGCAACGCCTTATCCGCCATGCCTTTCGTGTCGTAGAGGGCGCCGAGGTTGATGAGGGCAGGGGAGAGCTTCGGGTCCTTCTGGACCGCAAGGGTGTAATACTTCACCGCATCGTCGGCGTTTCCCAGCTTGTCGTTGACAAGACCCAGAACGTAGGTGCTCGACGCGGAGCCGCCGTCCTTGTCGACGGCCTTCTGGGCGTACGGCAGCGCCTCTCGCGCCTTGCCGAGCTTCACCTTGACCTGCGCCATGTTGTAGTTTGCGATGACGCTATCCGGTTCCAGCGTGAGCGCTTTCGTCAATGTCGCCTCGGCCCCCGCGAAGTCGCCGCGCGCCATGTAGGCGGAACCAAGCTCGCGAGAATCAGCCGGCGTTGTCCGGCGCGAATTGCGCCGCCGACTTGAAGGAATCCAGCGCGCCCGCCGCATCGCCCTGGCCGCGCAGGAGGTAGCCGATCATGTAATAGGCGTCGGCGAAGTCCCTCTTGGTCGCGATGGCAGCCTTGAAGGCGCCGATCGCTTTCGTCGTGTCCCCGAGCTGCACGAGCGTCATGCCGCGGTTGAAATGCGCCGAGGTGAAATCGGGCTTCAGCGCCACGCAGGCCTCGAAGGATTTCTGCGCATCGGTGAAGAGCTTTGCACGGTACTGCAGCTTGCCCAGCGCGTAGAGGGAATCCGCGTCACTGGGATTCAGGCGGACCGCGGTCTGGTATTCCTTCATGGCCTGGTCGGAAAGCTTGCGGGCATCGTATATCTCGCCCAGAGTCTTGTGCGGCACCCAGTTGTCGGGGTTTTTTGCAATAGCCGCGTTCGAAAAGTCCACTGCCTTCTGGACATTTGCCGGGTCAGAGGGATTTTCCCTCAGGTAGGAGAGACCCGCATAGCCAAGGGCGTCGGAATTGTCGGGTGCGAGCCCGGCGGCCTGCTCAAAGTCCTTCCTGGCTTCCGTGTAGCGGCCGGCGTTGAAGGCAGCGCCGCCCTTCTGCATGAGATCCGCAACTTTCTTCTGCAGCTCCTTTTCCTTCGCCGATGCGTCGTCCGGCGGCTTCACGGGCTGCTGCACGACGATCTGCTGGGGCTGACCGTTCTTGAGGGAGTCGCCCAGCCTCGCGAGGCTCGCCTTCAGCTGGTCCTGCTGCGCCTGCAGGGCGGCAAGCTCGTTCTGCTTGGCGGCATCGTCGGCTGCTTTCTTCTTCGCAAGGATGTCGTCCAGGGCCGCCTTGACGCGAGGGTCGTCTATTTTCAAGGTGTCAAGAACGTTGAGCGCGCGGTCGTAGTCCCCTTCCCGGCGTAGTAATCGGCGAGCTTCAGGCCGTCGTCCACCCGGGAGGCCGCCGCGTGGCCGCTCACGATCACGCCGACACCGACCCCGGCGCCGGCAAGGACCACGAGGCCGATGATGAGGCCGATCACGAGCGGACGGGAGAGGCGCGCCCGTTCCGGGCCTTTCTTCCGCGGTGAACGCGGGCTCGCGGAGGCGCGCCCCGTTTTTGCAGCAGCGGCACGGCCCGCGGTGGACGCCTTGATGAGGGGTATTTTCTGCTGCATCGTTAATCCTTGATGTCGACGCTGACGGGATCGCTCTGGCCGTTGATGGACTCGACGCTCAGGTTTTTTGTCGCATCCCCGGCATTCTTGAGACTGTTCTGGACGTCGTTCATGAGCGCCTGTTGCTTGGCGACCTCCGCGAGGCGCGCCTTTTCCTTGTCATCCTGCGCCTTGCGCAGGAGGGCCATCACCTTTTCGATGTTCGGCCGCTGGGGATCCTGCGGCGAAAGCTGGAGGAAGAGCGTGTAGTCGGCGAGCGCGCCGTCGAAGTTGCCCAACTGCAGGCGGGAATTGGCCCTGTTGAGGTAGCCGTCGGAAAGCCCCTTGTTCGCGGCCAGCGCATTTGAGTACATGTCTTCCGCGAACGTGAACTCCTTGCGGGAGAAGAAATCGTTTCCCATGTTGAAATAGAACAGATCCTTGTACGCCGATGCCACCGGGAGCCCCTGCTTGAGGATGTCGATCGACTTCTGCGCGTCGCCGAGCTGCTGGTAGATGATACCGAGGTACAGATAGGTCTTTTCGTTGGAAGGGTCGTCATTCAGCGCGCTTTCAAGCAGCGGGCGGGCATCCTGCGGCTTGTTCTGGACGTACAGCGCCTCGCCCTTGTCGAAGAACTCGGAGGAACCGAATGCGCCCGACCCGACGACGATCAGGGCAAGGACAAGAGCAATCCGTTTCATCGCGTTCCCCCCCCTACAAATATAGCGCAGCGGAGACAACCTGTCGCCTGCCGCGCACCCCCGGGACGCGGCCGCAACGGCCCTTACTCTATCGTCGGTCGGGAAAGGGGATGCGTGAAGCGCTTTCAGGCCTTCGAATCAGGCCCTGTTGCCCTCAAGCGTGCGGTTCTCCCGCGGACCGTCCTGGAGCGCCTGATGGATGTAGTCCACGGTGTCCGCGACGGACAGGAGGCGCTCGGCCGAATCGTCCGGGATATTGATCCCGAATGCCTCCTCCAGCTCGTAGACGATCTCAGCGACATCGAGGGAGTCCAGTCCCAGGTCGAGCTTCAGATTCTTGTCGGGCGTGAAGGCGCTTCTTTCCGCGGCGCTGTGCCGGGATAGAATGTCGATCAGCTTCTCCTCGATCTCCCGTCTGTCCATACTGCCCTCCTGAGGGTGGTACCGGTCATTTATAGCGCGGCCCTGCCGTCCGTGTCAAAGCGCCCCGGCCGGTGGCGCACGACGGGGGGGGCGGGCGGTCGCGGGCCCGCGTTGCACCCCTCCGGCTCTTTCACTATATTCTTATGCCGACACATGAGACTCCTCTGTATTGCCGATCACGTCGATCCCGTCATCTACAGCTCCGGCCTCAAGCAGCGCTACGGGAAGGTGGACCTTGTGCTGAGCGCGGGGGACCTGACGCTCGGGTACTACGATTTCATTGTGAGCACGCTGAACAAGCCCCTCCTGTTCGTCTTCGGCAATCACCACCTCGAGCAACGGCAGGCCTATCGCGCGAAATACGACCCTTTCCAGGGAAGGGACGCCCTGGAGCACAGCGTCGGCGCCACGTGCCTGGAGGGCAAGGTCATGCGGGTCGCCGGGCTCACGCTTGCGGGGCTGGGGGGAAGCATCTGGTACAATGGCGGGGAGAACCAGTACACCGACGTCGGCATGTTCCTGACCATGCTCCGCCTCATCCCGGGCATGCTCTGGCACCGTGTCTTTCACGGCAGATTCCTCGACGTCCTCCTCACCCATTCGCCGCCCTATGGCATCAACGATCTCCCGGATCCCTGTCACACGGGGTTTCGCGTCCTCCTCTGGTTCATGCGGACCTTCAAGCCGCGCTACCTCATCCATGGCCACGTCCATCTCTACGACCGCAACGCGTCGCGGGAAGCCCGCTACGCGGCGACGACCATCATCAATGCGTACGACCACATCGTCCTCGACCTGGAGAAAGCGCCATGAACGACACCCTGTACACCTCGATGGCCCGCACGGACTTCGGTCGGCTGCGGACGCGCGAAACCCTCATGCGCATCGTGTCGCTCTTCAAGGCGCAGCGCGACGAGATGCTTTCCCTGGGGGACGTCCGCTCCATCCTGCGGCCCGCCTCCGAGACCTACCGGGGAATGCGGACGGTGCCCATCGACAAGATCGTGGGGAGCGAGGGGCGGTTCAAGGACTTTAACAAGGCCTTCCTGCCGCGGCACGACAAGATGGCGCGCCGCTGGATGCGCGTCGATATGGCCCACTACCAGAACGTCGTGCTGCCGCCCATCAGCGTCTTCGAGATCGGCGGCGTCTACTTCGTGCGCGACGGCAACCATCGCGTGTCGGTGGCAAAGTCGCAGGGCGCCGAGTTCATCGACGCGGAGGTCGTCTCCCTCGCGTCGAAAATCGCCCTCACGCCCGCCATGAGCCGGGAGGAGATGAAGCGCGCCGTCGTCGCCTTCGAGAGGAGGAGCTTCTTCGAGGAAACGCATCTGGACAGGCTCCGCCCCGATTGCGACATTTCGTTCACCGAGGTGGGCCGCTACGACGAGCTCCTGACGCACATCCGCGAGCATAAGTGGTACATCAATTTGAAAAAGGCGGAGGAGATCCCCTTCGACAAGGCCGCGCTGTCCTGGTACGACAACGTCTATTTCCCGATTGTCCGCATCGTGCGCGAATCGCGGGTGCTCGCCCGGTTTCCGCGGGCCACCGAGGCGGACCTCTACGTGTACGTGGGTCGTCATTGGAGCGAGCTCATCAAGCGCTACGGACCGCTTTTCACGCTGGAAGAGGCGGCGGAGGACTTCACGATCCCGCCGCGCGCGCACGGGTTCGTCACAGCGCTGGGGTCCGCGGCCGGCCGGGTGGCCGCGCTGTTCAGGCGCCGCGGCGGCTAGGCGCCCCGGATGAAGGCGGCGTAGGCGTCCTCGTCCAGGAGCAGATCGAGCTCCATGGGATCCGACATCTCGATCGCGAAGAGCCAGCCGTCGCCCAGCGGGTCGCGGTTGACGAGGATGTAGTTCTCCTCCGCGGAGAGCGCGGCATTCACCTCCACGATGGTGCCCGTGACGGGGGCGTAGATCTCGCTGGAGGATTTCAGGGAATCGACCGTGCAGGCCACGTCGCCGCGCTGAACGGCCGTGCCGGCGGCGGGAAGCTCGATGTAGGCGATTTCGCCCAGCTCGCCCTGCGCGAAGTCGGAGATGCCCACCCGCGCGCGCGTGCCGTCCACGGCGATCCAGGTGTGATCCTTCGAATAGCGCCGCATGCCTGCCCCTCCTCAGTCCAGAAGCGGGTTGGCGCCGGGCGCCGCGGCCGTGCCGGTGTTGTCGGGGGCTGGCGTCCCCTGATCGGTCGCGGGGGGGGTGTCGAACGTGCTCCCCAGCGAGTTGCGCAGGTTGTCCAGCGTCTCGTTCGTCTGGTCGGCGTTGTACTGCTCGATCTCGTCGAATGTCTTCGGCTCGGTGCCGGTGAGGAAGATCTCCGTGATCTTTTTTGTCGTCGCAGCCGTGGGGAGGAGCCCGCTCACGGCGCTCACCTGGACGCTCACGAGACCCGTTTCCGGCTTGGCAAACTGGCGGATGGGAAGGTCCTTGTGGATGATCTTGTTGTACTGACCCCACACCGGGCCCGCCTTCAGCCCGCCCGTGATGGACGTGCCCATCGAGGTGTTGCCGTCGTCAAAACCGAAGTACAGCGCCGTGGTCACGTACGGCGAGAATCCCACGGTCCACGCATCTTCCCAGTTCTGCGTCGTCCCGCTCTTGCCCGCAAAGGGCTGCGCCTTGTCGTTCCAGATGTCGAGCACCTGGCCGGCTCCCGTGAGCGTTCCCTCGCGGAGCGTGCTCTGCAGGATGCTCGTCATGATGTAGGCGGTCTGCGGGCTCATGACCTGCGCGGCATCGCCTTTGCGGTTCTCCATCGCGAGGGCTTCCTTGGCAGGCTCCAGGATGACCTTGCCGTCGCGGTCTTCAATGTAGCGGATGGCGACCGGCTCCACCTCCCTGCCGCCGTTGGCAAAAATCGAGTACGCGCGCGCCATTTCCAGCGGGCTCACGTAGGTCACGCCGAGCCCGAGCGGGTAGTACCGGGGGAAGCGCTTGTCGATCTCCGCCGGGTCCGTCACGCCGAGCATCCGGCTGGCCCTCTGGATGGCGGCGTCGAAGCCGATGCCGTCGAGAATCTTGAGCGACGGGACGTTCATGGATTCCGCGAGCGCGTTGCGGAGGAGAACCCTGCCGTGCCACGTGCCCTGGTAGTTCTGGGGCTCGTAGGTCGTGCCGTCCGCCTTCGTGAAGATCACCGGCGCGTCCAGGATCATGCTCGCGGCGGTGAACTTGCGCGAGTCGATGGCCGCGGAATAGTACAGGGGTTTGAAGGTGGACCCCGGCTGCACCCGTGACTGCGAGGCGCGGTTGAACTGGTCGCCGCGGGAGAACTGCCGCCCGCCGACCATGGCGAGGATGTAGCCATTGCCGGGATCCATGGAGACGAGCGCCCCCTGGATCTGCGTCTTGCGCGTTACGGCGAGCGACGTGTCGATGCCGGCCGAGACGATGTCCTCCGCCTTTGTCAGGCCGAACAGGGACGAGACGATCTCCACCACCGGGGCGATGTTCGTGGAGTATTCGCGCTTCGCATTGCCCGTCGCGTTGCGGTTGCGGATCATCAGGTCGTCGATGTCGAACGTGAAACCCAGCATGTCCACGAGGGGGAGGAAAAGGCTGTTCGTGGAGGCGAGCTTCGTGCCCGCCGTCTTCAGGTACGTGTCGTTGACGTCGTCGATACCCTTCGCCATCTGGTCATCGGCCGCTTTCTGGTAGTCGAGATTGAGCGTCGTGTGGACCACCAGGCCGTCCTTCAGGTAGTCATAGCCGCCCACGAGCAGGTCATCGAGCTTGCTCCGCACGTATTCGCTGAAATACGGCGCCTTGTCCTCACGGTCGAGGAAGGCGCTGGAGTTCGCGCGGGTGAAATCGTACTTGTCCCAGAACTCATTGTAGGAATCGTCCGCCTGCTTCCGCGTCACGTACCCCAGCCGCACCATGCTGTCCAGCGTGTCCTTCTGGAGCTTGCGGGCGCGCTGGGGGTTGCGGATGGGCGAGTTGGCCGTGGGGCTGGAGAGCTGCACGACGAGCATGACCGATTCTGCCAGGGTGTCATTCCAGACGTCGTGCTTGAAGAAGAACTTGCTGGCGGCCTGAACGCCGACGTTGCCGTGTCCGAAGGGCATCTCGTTGAGATACATCTCCAGTATCTCGTCCTTGGTGTAGCGCCTTTCCATCTGGACGGCCCACCAGAGCTCCGCGAGCTTGCGCTTGATCGTGATATCGCGCCGCGCCTGATGCAGCTGGCCCGCGAGCTCCTGCGTGATGGTGCTGCCACCGGAGACGTATCGCCCGGTGGCGATGTTGAAGCCGGCGCGCAGCAGGCCTTTGATATCGAAACCGTGGTGATGGTAGAAGTTCCTGTCCTCGCGCGTGACCACGGCGTCCTGCAGGTACTTCGGGATCTGGTCGATCGTCACCGGCTCCCTGTTCTGGTCGCCGAAGAACTCTGTGATCTCACGATCGTTGATATCGAGGATTTTCGTGGGCAGCACCGCCGCCGGATCGCTGAACTGCTCCATGGCGGAGGCGTTGTGCGTTGCGGCAAGGGCAAAACCAAGCAGAACACCCAGGACGATGGCAACCGCGAAGGACGAAATCAGAAGGATTTCAAAAACAGATCTCTTTTTCGGGCGTGGTCGCACAAAAAAAGGATACGGGTGGGGGGAGGCTTTGTCAACGGGTGGCGTTGCGCGGCAGGGCGTCGGCAAAAAAAGAGGCCGGCTCCCGAAGGCGCCGGCCTACCTGGTGTGGTGTCTTCCGACATAGTAAACTGGGAGGGGAACTATATCTTGGACACCAACACCTTTCTTATCGTCACCCGATTACCCTAAACTTTAGCCCAATATCGCCCTCATCACGCTTTTACGCGGATGAGCTGCAGCGGATCGGTGGTCCCCTTCTTTGTCAGCACCTCGAAATGAAGGTGGGGGCCAGTCGCGCGCCCCGTGTGCCCGACGGCGCCGATCAAGGCGCCGGTACTCACCGCCTGATGAATAGTAGCACTTATGACCGACAAGTGTCCATAGACAGTTTGGTAGCCTCCGGGGTGCGTGATGACGATGAAGTTGCCCAGAACGTCGTTCCTTCCCACTTCTTCGACGACACCTTCCCGCGCCGCGTAGACCGGTGTGCCTTCCGCGGCCCCTATGTCGACGCCGGTATGGAACTCCGGGCTGCCGGTGAAGGGATCGCTCCGCCAGCCGTACATCGAGGTGATATGTCCGTGGTCGATAGGCGTGCGGTAGAGGATGAGCAGAAAAAAGGCCCTTTCGACACTCGAAAATGATTCAGCGGGGAAAAAATAGACCTGTTCCTGCCTGCCTCCCCGGGTCACGACAAGCGGGACAGGCTTTTTTCCCGCAGCCAGCCGGGTGGAAAGCACCATGTTCTCGAGGTCGCCCCGGGGCGGGTTATTGACGAAAAGGCCGTCCTCGCTCGGGATCAGTATCGTCGCAAGGGCATTGAACGCGTCCTTGTTTCCGGCGCCGTTCAGCGAGGCAAGCGACTCATAGCGGAGCCCGAGCCTCGCGTTCAGCGAGAAAAGGTCCTCGTTCTGCCGCTTCGCGTAGGCGAAAATGCTGAGAGCGGGAAACGTCGGGGGCTCGGGGCTGTGCGCTTCCGCGAGGCGGCGGAAATCGTCCAGCTCGGCCTGCTGCTGCACGAACAGCGCGTCATCATGGCTGAGGACCCTGAGCTCAGGGTACGTCGGCGAGGCCCCGACCGCGATGCCAGGGAGGCAGAAGAGCGCGCAGAGGGCCATCAAGGAGGCGACGTACTTCACTCAATGCCATTTTCGGCAGGAATGCGTTGTTGCTTTCGCGGATTGAGCGCCCCCCGCGCGCGGCCCAGCAGCCAGAGAACGCCCATCCAGAGGAGCGCGCCGGGCACGGCGAATATCCAGATGCCGCGGACAAAGAGCACGAGGAGGCCGTAGATGCCGCCCAGCGCCACAAGCGCGATCAGCACGGCGAGGCCTGCCCTCAGCGCGGACCGCAGGGGACGGCCGGGATCGCGGCGCGTGCGCCGCGCGCGGAGTATCGATCGGATCACGAGGAAAAAAAGGCCCGCGGCTGCAAGGGCGAGCACAAGCAGCGTATAGGTTTCCCGCCGCGAGGTCGCCAGGAGCCAGAGCGGCCAGGCGATGAGGAAACCCAGCGCAGCGCTGCCGGCCAGGAGACCGAGAAAGAAGCCGACCTTCCGTGCCGCCTCGCCCGCGGCGGCAAGCGATGCGCGAAACCCGCCCTTCACGGCGTGTCCAGCTCCGCGAGGCTCTTGCGGTAGGTGTCTGCATCCGCCGTGCGGCCCAGAGCGTCCGCCGCGGCAACAAGACCCGTCAGCGCCTTTTTCATGTCGGCCTTGATCCCGAGCGTCGTGAAGACCAGGTACGCCCTCTGGTAGTAGTCGAAGGCGGCTGCGGTGTCGCCCTTTTTCGTGGAGATCAGGCCCAGCGCGTAGAGATCCCCGGCGATGGCGCGTGAGCTCTCGATCTGCTTGTCCAGGCTGAGGGCGAGGGTGGCGTTCTTGAGGGCGTCGTCGTAGCGGCCCGCCAGCGAGTGCACGGAGGCGATCATGTAGTAGTCGGAGGCAGCCTGCTCGGTGAGCTTGCCGGCAAGGTCCAGGTCGAGCGCCTTGCCGTAGTATTCCAGGGCCTTGGCGGGATCGGAGAGATTCTTCGCGGCCGTGCCCAGATCGTGATAGAGGATGGCCGTCTGCGCCGGCGTGCGGGAGCCTGCCGGCATGGCGAGGGCTTTCTCAAACGTCGCCCGCGCGCTGTCCGCGTTGCCCTTTGAGAGGTACAGCTCCCCGAGATTCAGCGTCGTGACAAAAAGCAGGTCCGGCTTTGCCCCCTCGGCGAGCTCCCGCGCCCGGGTGAGGATGTCCTCCGCCATCGAAAGAGCGCCCATGGAGATATAGGTCTTTCCCAGCGCATTGTAGACGTCGATCACGCCTTCCGTGTCGTCGATGGAGGTGTATTCCCCGAGGGAGAGGGTGAAGAACTGCACCGCAAGCTCGTAACGGCCCTGCCGGTAGTATCCGTCACCCGTCGCCGCATCCTGCGCGGCCTGGTTCTTCGTCGTGCTCACGGTGTCCGATTTCTTCGGCGGGGTGGAACAGGAGAGCACGATGAGGCAGCAGCCGAGCGCCGCGACCGCCTTCCGCATCAAAAGTTCTCGTCCCGGTAGCTTGAAACCGGTGCAGTCGGCGGAGCCGCCTGCGGCACGCCGCCCTTGAGGAGCGGATTGTTCTTCGCCGCTTCCAGAACGTCCTTGGCGGAGTCGAGGGTGTCGCTGCCCTTTTCCAGGATGCTGGAGACCTGCGGCCGGGAGCCATTCACGAAATCGACGAAGCTGCGGATCTGCGTGATGATGCCGTTGACGTTCTTCACCGCGGTATCCACCTGGGTGTACAGCTCGTTGGAGTCGTTCAGGAACGTGTCCACTGAGCCCTTCGGATCCAGCAACCTCGTGGCAAGACCCTGCGTGTTGGAGAGCTGGCTCGTCATGGTTTTCAGGTTCTGCGAGATCACGTCGAGATTCGTCGACAGGTCGCCGATGACGCCGCGTGTCTTGACCGAAATATCGTTGAGATTGTCGGAGATGGCCGACAGCTTGTCCACGAGCGCGTCGATCTTCCCGTTGATGTCGCCCACGGCATTGTTCACCTTTGTCGGCGTCGCGGCGAATCCCGTGATCATTGTGCCGACGGGCCCACCGGTGCCGGTGAAGGCGACGTTGATGGACGTCGCCACCTTGCGGATCTCCAGGATGGCCGCCCGCGCATCGTCGAGCGCCGGGTTGAGCTTTGCGATCACCGAGCCGATGACGTCCGCGTCCTTAGGGATCTCCACCTTGCCGTCGACGACGAGCTGACGGCCTTCTGGCGTGTCATAGCTGGGGATGTAGGAGCCTTCAGCGAGGGGGGGCAAACTGTTGAGACCCGGGTGGAACTTCATCGTTGTGCCGAGGCCGATGGCGCTGGAGGTGAGCTCCAGGATCGAATCCGGCTTCACGCGGTCGTAGTAGGTGTCCTCGACGTAGAAGCGCACGTCGACATCGTTGTTCTCATTGAGGGTGATGCGAGTGATCCTGCCGATCTCGAAGCCCTTGAGGCTGATCGGCATTCCCTCCGAGATACCCGCGCCGGAGGAGAACTTGCTCGTGAACCAGTAGTTGCGCGCGAACCAGCGCTGGTTGATCCCGATGAAAATCAGGATGGCCGCGGCGCCGAGTATGGCCAGGAGGAGGAAGAAACCTACGATCTGTTCGGAGAATCGGATCTTGAACCTCATCCCGGCACCGATCCTATCCCGCCCTCTTGCACGCTGTCAATTCGATGCATTCTTCACCGCTCCCGTCCCCCGTCCTCTCCGTCGAGGAGCTGCAGGAGGTCCGTGTCGTAGCTGGCGATCTGGCCGAGGAGCTGCGAAAGGATGGCCCGCACGCGCGCGTTGCGCGATCCCTTGACCTCGTCGAAATCGCCGGCAGCGATCACCTGGCCCTCGTCCATCACGACGAGCCGGTCGGCAAGCTGTGCCGTGAGCTCGGGGTCGTGCGTGACGGCGATGATCGTGGCCCCGCGCGCTTTCAGCTCGCGGATCATGGCGTTGACCTTCCCCGTCATGGCGTGGTCGATGGAAAGGGTGGGCTCGTCGAGGAAGAGGAGGGTGGGGTCCACGATGAGGGCGCGCAGGAAAGAGGCGATCTTGCGCTCGCCGCCGGAAAGCGCCGCCGGTCGCTCCGCCGCCGATTCCGCCAGACCCGCGTGCTCCAGGGAGTGGGCGACCTTCCTGTCGATCTCGTGCCGCGCAAGACCGGGGAAATGGATCTGCAGCGGCAGGGCGAGATTCTCATAGAGGGTCTTGTTCTCCCAGAGCGCCCCGTCCTGGAAGACGAAGCCGTTCGTTCGCCGCATCTCGAGTGCCGCGCGCTCCGACATCTGGAACACGTTCTTTCCCTTGAAGAACACCGCGCCGGCGTCGGCGGGGATGAGCCCCGCGGCGACCTTCAGGAGCGTGCTCTTGCCGCAGCCCGACGGCCCCATGATGACGGTGCTCTTGCCCGCGGCAAAGCCCGCGTTCACCCCCCGCAGCGCCGCGTAGCCGCCCAGCGTGAGATGCACGTCGCGCACCGAGATCAGCTCTTCCATACCCGTTCCATCGGCGTGCTCAGACATAATAGATGAGTGTGATGATGGCATCGGCAATGAAACACAGGACGAAGCCCTGACCGACCGCCTTGATCGCGGCGCGCGGGATCTCTGTCACCGACGCGCTCACCTTGAAACCCTGGAACGTCGCAACGACCGGTATGATCACCCCGAAGGCAAAGGATTTCACGAGCATGGAGACGATGTCGCGGGCCTGGAGGGCGCGCAGGAGCTCGCGGAAGTATTCCACGATGGGAATGGGGTTGATGAGCTGGGCGACGAGGAAGGAGCCGATGAGCCCGAAGAAGTTGAAATAGATCGTGAGCGCCATGACGGAAATCGTGACCCCGAGCACGCGGGGCACCACGAGATAGGAGATGGGATTGATCCCCACCGAGACGTAGGCCTCGATCTCGTGCGAGACGACCATGTTGCCCAGCTCCGTCGCGATCGCCGTCCCCGACCGCGCAATGATGACGAACGCGGTCAGGAGGGGACCCAGCTCCCGGGTGATCACGATGATGAGGATGTTGTACATGAGGGTCGTCTGTCCGAATCGGGGGAGGATGGAGCCTCCCTCCACGATGATCACCGCGCCGATGGAGAGCGCGATGAGGGCGAGCACGTTGAGCGCTTCCACGCCTGTAAAGAGAATCTGCAGGATCAGAACCTTGAAGGCGACCTGTTTGCGCCGCATGAAGAGCGCGGTCTCTTTGACGACCTGGTAGAAAAAGCCCAGCGCGTAGGCGTAATCACGCACCTTGCGGTGTGCCCAGTTGCCGAGCGCTGCGACCATGCCGGGGAGTATAGTTCAGCCGTCGTGCCGTGGCAAGAAAAGCCTGTCGAGCAGCGCGTCGGCAACCTCGCGGCCCGCGGTGCTGAACCCAAGCTGCCGCTGCGGCACGTGCGGGCCATGGAAGTCGGAGCCGCCCGTCACGGCCATGTCCAGCTCCCGCGCGAGCTTCTCGAAGCGGTGTGTCTCTTTCAGCGTATGGTTGGGGTGCCACGCCTCGATTCCGCCGACCCCCTGGTCCCGGCAGGCGGAGAAAAAAGTGCGCAGGGCCGGCCCCCGTATGCCCAGCGAGACGGGGTGGGCGATGACTGCCACGCCGCCGGCCGCGCGGATGGCGGCGGTGGCCTCCCGGAGGGGCAGGCAGGCGCGCGGCTCGTAGTAGGGCATGCCCTTGCCAATGAGCCGCTTGAACGCGGCATCGATGGAATTGACGACCTTCTTCCGGGTGAGAAGCTGCGCGATATGCGCCCGGCTCACGATGTCGCCGCCGGCCATTGCCGCAAGCTCTTCCATCGTGATGTCCATGCCCGCCGCGCGCATCTTTTCGACCATGCGCTCGTTCCTTGTCCTTCGCGACTGCTGGACGGCCGCCAGCGCGCCTGCAAGGATTTTCCGATCGCCGTCCAGGCCGACACCGAGAAGGTGAAACTCGCCCGTCTCCAGCTCTATCTCGATCTCCACGCCGGGGACGAAGCGCAGCCCGCTGCCGTCTGCGCGCGCCCGCGCGCGGTCGAGCCCGTCCAGGGTGTCGTGGTCAGTCAGGGCGAGCGCGCGCAGACCCCGCTGGATCGCAAGCTCGATCAGCTTTTCCGGCGGGTACGCGCCGTCGGACGCCGTGGAGTGGGTGTGAAGATCTATCATTTGACATGATAATAATTCATTGCGTAAGCTCGATCCATGGACCCGATCTTTCGTGCACCGCGCGGGCTGGGCGGCAGCCTGCGTCCGCCGCCGGACAAATCCATCACGCATCGGGCCCTGATGCTCGCCGGCGTGTCCTCGGGTCCGTGCCGCATCACCCATCCTCTGGCAACGGGCGACTGCATCTCCACCCGCGCGCTGCCTGGAAGCGCTGGGTGCCGCCTTCCGCGAATCGCGGGAGGGCCTGGAAGCGCAGGGCGTTGGTCTGCGGGGGCTGCGGGAGCCGCCGCGCGTTCTGGACGCCGAGAACTCGGGCACGACGACGCGGCTCCTCAGCGGGCTCCTTGCCGGGCAGCCGCATTTTGCAGTTCTCACCGGGGATGCCTCCCTCCTCACGCGTCCCATGGGCAGGGTCGTGGAGCCGCTGCGAAAGATGGGAGCCTCCATCCAGGGCAGGGAAGGGGGCCGGTACGCACCGTTGTGCTTCCTTCCCGGCACCGGCGCCCTTGCGCCCCTAGAGTGGAAGCTTCCCGTTCCCAGCGCGCAGGTGAAAAGCTGCCTGCTTTTCGCGGGGCTTCGCGCCACCGGGCCGTCCACGATCGGCGGAATGACGGCCTCCCGTGACCACACCGAGCGGATGCTCCGTCACCTGGGTGTTCGCCTGGAGGAGCATGAAGGGACGCTCACGGTCCATCCGGTGAAAAGCCTGCCGGGTTTCGACGTCGTGGTGCCGGGCGACATCTCATCGGCGGCATTCTTCATCACCGCCGCCCTCATTGGAGGCCGCGAGCTTTCGATTGCAGGCTGCGGGATCAACCCGACGCGCGCGGGCTTCCTGGAGGTCGTGCGCCGCATGGGCGCGCTCGTCACGACGCGGCAGGACGGCGAATCCCTCGGTGAGCCGGTGGGCACGATCGCGGTTTCTCCGGGCGATCTGCGCGGGACGACCGTTACGCCGGCGGAGGTTCCCGACCTGATCGATGAGATACCGCTGCTTGCCGTTCTGGGGCTTTTTGCGCGCGGCGTGACCGTCGTACACGGCGCGGAAGAGCTTCGCTTCAAGGAGAGCGACCGCCTGCAGATGATCGCCGCGATGGCGGAAGGCCTTGGCGGCAGGGTGGAGCTGCACGCGGACGGGTTCTCCGTGGAAGGGCCGCAGGCGCTCCACGGCGGAGCAGTCGATCCCCGGGGCGACCACCGGATCGCGATGGCAGCGGCCGTTGCGGGCGCCGGGGTGCGCGATGGCGTGAAGGTCACGGGTTTCGACTGTGCGCGGGTCTCCTATCCCAACTTTGTCCGCGATTTTCTCTCACTCGGGGGGGAGGTCGCGTGAGCGCGGAGCTTTCCTTTTCCATCGGCGGGTCATCCACGGAGGTCGTGTTCGCCGACTCCCCGCTCTGCGCCGAGGCGTCACTCACCGTGTTCGACGAGACGACCAGGTCGCTTTTCGGCGCGGGCGTCGCCAATGCGGTAAGCATCCCACCGGGTGAAAAGGAAAAGGGCTGGCAGAGCGTCCATGCCGTGCTGGAGGAGGCCGCGCGGAAAGGGGTGGGCCGCGACGGGGTGATCGCGGGGGTCGGCGGCGGCGTGGTCTGCGACGTCACCGCCTTTGCCGCATCGATCTACATGCGGGGCTGCGGCCTCGTGCTCGCGCCGACAACCCTGCTCGCGATGGTGGATGCGTCGCTGGGCGGCAAGACCGGCATCGACTTCCTCGGCTACAAGAACCTCGTGGGGAGCTTCTATCCGGCGTCGCGCATCATCATCAGCCTTTCCGCCGTGCGGAGCCTTCCCCCGCGGGAATATCTCTCGGGGCTCGCGGAGGTCATCAAGACGGCCGTGATCGGAGACGGCGAGCTTTTTTCGATGCTGGAGAGCCGCCGTGAGTCTATACTGGCGCGGGAACCTTCCGTGGTCCGCGAGATGATCCGACGCAGCCTCACCGTCAAGGGAAGGGTCGTGGAGCAGGATCCCCGGGAGAAGGGGATCCGCGCCCTCATGAACCTGGGACACACGTTCGGCCACGCGCTGGAAAGCGCGACGGGTTTCAGCGCCTGGACGCACGGCGAGGCGGTGGCCTGGGGCATGGGCCGCGCCCTGGCGGCGGGGATCAATGCCGGCATCACGGACACCGCATTTGCAGAGCGCCTGCGGGCATTGCTTGTCTCCTACGGCTACCGGCTTTCGGCCGGCATGGGCTACGATCAGCTTGCGGCCGCTTTCGCGCGCGACAAGAAGCGCAAGGACGGCCGGACGCGCCTGGTGATACCGTGCGGCATCGGTGACATCCGTGTCCGCGAGGCCACGGTGGAGGAATGCGCCGCCGCGCTCGTCGATGAGCGGCCGCGGCTGAAGGAGCGGGGGTCGCCATGAAGATAGAAAAAAGCACCTTCGAAAAGTCGGTGCGCTTCTACGACCAGGGAGCCGTGATCTTCCGGGAGAACGACGAAGGCGGGGAGATGTTCATCATCATCCAGGGCGTCGTGGAGATCCGCAAGTCCACGGGACCCGCGTCGAGCAAGATCCTCACGACGCTCCAGAAAGGCGACATGTTCGGCGAGATGGCCATCATCGAGAAGCAGCCGCGCTCGGCGAGCGCGGTGGCCATCCAGCCCACGCGCGTGCTCGTGCTCAACGACAAGCTTTACGATTCGATGGTCGGCACCAATCCCGACTTCGCCCGCAAGATGAACCGCGTGCTCTCGGAGCGCATCCGGCGGGCGGATGCCATCATCCAGAATATCATGACCACGAACCGTCAGAACCAGCTCTGGACGGGGCTCATGCAGTATGCGCGGGAAAAGGGCGTCGCCACGTTCAAGGGCAACCGCGTGGGGATTGCGGACTTCACCATCTGGGCGGTTCAGCACCTGGGCATGAGCGACAAGGACGTGCAGGGCATTCTCGCCCAATTCCTGAAGCGCGAAATCATCGCCTTTTCCGCGCGGGGCAAGGATGAGATCATCGTCGAGATCAAGGAAGACATGGTGCTTCCCGAGGGGTGAGCAGCGATTCTCATTGCAATGAATGCCGCGGCGTGAAGGCTACTCCTCCAGCATGTCGGAGATCAGGTGATAGAGCCGGGCGGCGGTCTCCTTGTTTTCCGCCGACAGCATTTCACCGGGCTCATCGGCAAGACGTTCCAGGCTCGCAAGCGTCTCCGTCCGCGCCGTGAGGAGGCTCTTTTCCGACTTGAACCAGTAGTTGCCCTTCCAGTCCGTGTACAGGGTGAGGAAACCCAGGGACCGGGCCTTTTTCTGCAGCGGGCAGAGACAGAGGAGGCGCGGCAGGTTCGCGCAGATCTCCCTTCCCTGCGATGCAAACGGGTAGGTCTTTCCCTGCGGCCAGCTCTCCCAGACGCCTTCCTCCGTATGGATGTACGGCGCCAGTGACAACACGACTCCCAGCTTCATGCCGGAAAGTATTTCCCTGCCCTCCCAGAGGATCGTGCCCCGCATGTTCTTGTGGGCGGGAAGACTGGACGGGGAAATCTCCTTGAGCAAGGGGCGAAGCTTCTGCCAGTCCAGCGAGACGAGCTTCCGGCCGCCTTTGATCGTTTTGATCGGGAACGCCTGGCCGCCGATCTTTATCT
Organism: uncultured Spirochaetota bacterium; assembly: GCA_963781885.1. Taxonomy (GTDB): domain Bacteria; phylum Spirochaetota; class Spirochaetia; order SZUA-6; family Fen-1364; genus Fen-1364. The sequence continues at coordinate 217,597 of CAWAHW010000005.1, forward strand.
GGTTCGTGAAGTCGCGCGGCTTCTCCTTCTCCTCCACGGGTGCGGCGCCCTTCACGAATGCGCTCTGCAGAAGCGGAGAGATGCGCCCCAGCATGGGCTTCTTCAGCGGCGAGACCGAGCGCGCGTACATGCGCGACGTCCGCACGATCTCTCCTGCCACGATGTAGGGCGGATTCTCGCGGAACATCAGCGATCCCGGGTGAATCTGGATGCGGTCAGCAGTGAGGCTGCGATAGATTCCCTTGCCCGTCCGCTCGCAGACGAACTGGATGAGCCCGCGGGAGACGGCGCAGAGGAAGTCGTCCCAGGGGCCGCCGGAGCCTATGGGCACGCCGATGGCGCTCACGATCTCTTCGAGCTGGCCCTTGATGTTGGCGATCTCGTTCATGGTCCGCAGGTCGAGGTAATGCGTGTCGCAGAACCGGGCGCGGTTGCCCGAGCGCATGAATGCCTCGAATATGCGCTGGTAGGAGACGAAGTCCCCCAGCGGGTCGTGGAATGTATGGTGGGCGCGCCGTGCCTCCAGCTCTTCTCCCGCGGGAAGGAGAAAGGGAGAGTTCACGGAAAGGAACGTGGCGGCGATGATGACTTCCTCGATGACGGAGGGATACGCCCGGATGGCCTCCACGATCATGCGCGCGTGCTTGGGCAGGATGGGGAAGGTGCACATCATCCGGCCGGTCTCCGTGAGGAGGCGCTCGTCGTCCAGCGCGTCCAGGAGCTTCAGGGTCTCCACCGCGGAGCGGATGCCGTCCTGGCCCGGGGGAGAGAGAAAATCGAACGATTCGAAGTCCTGGATGCCGAGCTCCGCCATGCGGAGCACCACCTCCGAGAGATCGGTGCGGAGGATCTCCTCCATGGTGTACTGGGGGCGCGCCTCCAGGTCCTTCCGCGTGTAGAGACGGTAGCAGACGCCGGGCGCGGTGCGTCCGGCCCGGCCGCGGCGCTGGTTGCACGACGCCTTGGACACCGGCACCTCGATGAGCGATTCGGTGAACGTGCGCGGGCTGTAGAAGTTCACCTTGCCCAGGCCCGTGTCGATGACGTGCACAACGCCGTCGATCGTGATGCTCGTCTCGGCGATGTTCGTGGCGACGATCACCTTGCGCTTGCCGGGGTACTCGTCGAAGACCTTCGCCTGGTCCTCGTGCGAAAGCCTGCCGTACAGCGGGAGCAGGGCAAGCTCCTGTTCCCTGTCCATGTCGGCGAGCATCTTGATGCAATCCTTGATGGCGAGCTCCCCGGGCAGGAAGATGAGGATGTCGCCCTGCTGCTTTTTCTTCATGACGCCGATGACGATGTCGAGGATGCGCGCCTGGAGGCTCTCCGTGTCGCCTTCCACCTCGGGCGGCGCGTAGACGAGCTCCACCGGGTACATGGGCGCCTCGATGCTCACGACGGGGCAGCCGTCGAAGTATTCCGAGAAGACCTCGACATTGATGGTCGCCGAAGAGACGATGACGCGGAACTCGGGGCGCGCCGCCAGGATCCCCTTCAGCATGCCCAGGATGAAGTCGATGTTGAGGCTGCGCTCGTGCGCCTCGTCGACCATGAGCACGCTGTAGCGCGAGAGGAGGCGGTCGCTCTTCAGCTCTTGGAGAAGGATGCCGTCCGTCATGATCTTGATCACCGTCTCCAGGGAGGTCTTGTCCTCGAAACGCATCGTATAGCCGACGATCCGCGGGATCTCCGTCTTGATCTGACGCGCGATGAACTCGGAAACGGAGACGGCGGCGATGCGGCGCGGCTGGGTGACGCCCACCACGCCGTTGCGGGTGTAGCCCGCCTCGTGGAGGATGAGCGGGATCTGCGTCGTCTTGCCCGAGCCCGTCGGGCTTTCCACGACGATGACCTGGTGGCTCGCCAGGGCCGCCAGGATCTTTTCACGCTGCTCGTAGACCGGCAGCTTGTAGGGATTCATCCTATTTTCACCTCACTCTTGTCCGGAAGCGTGCCGGCGCGTTACACTATACCCGGTAGGGAGGAGGACGCCAATCCTTACGCCGGGCAAAAAGGGAGCGCGCGCCGAACGCTTCGACCAGGAGGTCGCGGCATTCGTGCGGACCGTCCCGCTCATGGTGCCCCGCGAGATCGAAGCGCATGTGGCGGCATGCGGATACGTGGGGCAGGAGAAAGCCGTGCGCGCGATCTCCCTGGGCGCCTACCGTCACGTGAGCCGCCTGCGCCGCATCTGGCTGGAAGGCGCGCGCCGCGAAGAGCTGCCGCCCAAGACCACGATGCTTTTCGTCGGGCCCACCGGCTGCGGCAAGACCTATCTTGTCGAAATCCTTTTCCGCGACATCCTGCGGCTTCCCACCGTGGTCATCGACATGACGGGCTTCTCTGAGACCGGCTACGTCGGACAGGACGTCAATTCCATCCTGACGCGGCTTCTCTATGCCGCCGACATGAGTCTGGCATACGCGGCAACCGGCATCGTCTGTCTCGATGAGTTCGACAAGCTCGCGTCGGGCCAGAACAGCGCGGTATTCTCCGGCGCCGGCACGACCAAGGACGTCTCGGGTCTCGGCGTGCAGCGGGAGCTCCTGAAGATGCTGGAAGCAATAGAAATTCCCGTGCCGCTGGAGTACACCCATTCCGACTATGCGCCCAAGGCGGTCATGTCGACGCAGGACGTGGGCTTCGTCGCCTGCGGGGCATTCTCCGGTCTCAAGGGCATGATCGAGCAGAGGGGGGAGGAGCACATCGGTTTCGGCCGCACCCCCCTGTCGGGAGAGCAGGAGCGCATCGCGGTCACCTACTCGGAGGATGATGTGATGCTCGCGCGCAACTTCATGAGCTACGGCTTCCTCCCGGAGCTGATCGGCAGGTTCCGCCGCATCGTGCCGTTCGGCGCGCTGAGCCGCGAGCAGCTCTCCCAGATCCTCCGCAGCACGCTTCTCGTGCAGTACGTCAATGAGTTCCAGCTCGAAGGCAAGGAGCTGGTGGTGGAGGAGGGCGTGCTCGACCGCGTCGTGGAGGAGAGCCTCCGCAAGGAGACCGGCGCGCGGGCGCTCGAAGCCAGCCTCATGCGCTACCTCGAAGAGGCGGCATTCGAGGCTTTCTCCGAGCCGTCGCTTCGCCGCGTCGCTCTCACCCTGAAAGAAGACAGGATTGTCCACGATATCTCCTGAGCGGATCGTCGGGGCGGAAATCATGCGGCTCGTGGAGGAGCAGGTCGCCATGGGGCCCCGTGCGCCGGGCAGCGATGCGCACGAGCGGTGCGCCGCGATGCTGGAGGAGAGACTGCGCGCCCACACGGACGCCGTCACGCGGCAGGGCTTTTCCGTGAGCTTCCGCGGCGCGCAGGTGGACTGCACGAATGTCGTCGGGATCTTTGCCGCCGACGGGGCGGGACCGGCGCTCCCGCCTCTTCTCCTGGGCGCGCACTACGACACGCGCATACGAGCGGACCGCGAGGAGAATCCTGCAAGACGCGCGCTGCCCATTGCCGGTGCCAACGACGGAGGCTCCGGGACGGCGGTGCTCCTGCACCTGCTCCCCCGGCTTGCGCAGGCCGCTCTCCCGCGCGACGTGGTGGTTGCATTCTTCGACGCGGAGGACATGGGGAACATCGACGGCAAGGAGTTCGCGCTGGGGTCGACGTGGCTTGCCGATCACCCGGTCGGCGGCTGCGTGCCGGCGGAGGCCATCGTGCTGGACATGGTCGGCGGCAGGGACATGGTGCTCGACGTCGACGCGTCCATCCTCGGCCATGCGCCCAGCCGGCAGCTCACGACGAGCCTTTTCCGCATTGGCATGGACAATGGGTGGGAGCCGTTCACCCGGGAGAAGAACAACAAGGTGAAGTACATCATCGCGGACCACAGCCCATTTGCGCGCCGGGGAACCGCGTCGGCCATCCTTATCGACATCGACTATCCCGAGTGGCACACCCTCGGGGACCTGCCCGCGGCGATGTCCGCCGGGTCGCTCGCCATCACCGAAGAAGCTCTCTGGCTTTATCTATCGCGGCAGCCAGACTGAGCCCGTCGTAGCTCTGCCGGGACCGCAGGTCCTTCAGGCCGACAATGCCCCCGGCCATCTCGGCGCTCCCGCAGACAAGCGCAAGGGGTATCGCCCTTTTCTCCGCGTACGCGAACTGCACCGCGAGCTTCTTCTGCTCGGGATAGACCTCGGCCGGGATGCCCGCGGCCCGCAGGGACCGCGCGAACGAATGATAGGTGCCGACGAGCGAAGGCTCGATGAGAAGCACGAGGACCGAGGACCCCGTTCCGGTTCCCCGGGAAAGACCCAGCTCTTCCATGGCGGCCATGAGCCTGTCGATGCCGATGGAAGCCCCGACGCCCGGCAGATTCTGCCGGGTGTAGAGCGACGCCAGGTCATTGTACCTGCCCCCCGAGCAGACAGAGCCGATGTCGGGCAGGTCGGTGAGGAACGTCTCGAAGACGATGCCGGTATAGTAGTCCAGCCCGCGCGTGATTGAAGGATCGAGCGTGAAGGAATCCGCGACGCCGAGGTCTTCCTGCGCCTTGCGCAGGTCGGAAAGCCGTACGATGCCGTCGTTGTCCGCGCCGACCGCCCGCCGCATCTTTTCCAGCGTCGCCTCCTGGCTCGCCTCCAGGCGCGTGAAATCCACGATGCGTGCGGCGTTCTGCTCGCCGGCTATGTCGGCAAGCAGCGCGCGCGTCTTTTCTTCCCCAATCTTTCTTTGCTTGTCGATGGCCCTGAGAAGCTCGACGGATTTCCCTTCCAGCCCCAACCGGGCAAGGTAGGCGTTGAAGACCCCGCGGTGCGCGTACCGGATGGACGATTTTTCCATGCCGAGCGACGTCATGCTTTCCTTCATGAGGAGGAGTATCTCCAGGTCCGCCGAGGCGGAGTCGGTGCCGACCACGTCGAAATCGACCTGCATGAACTCGCGGTAGCGGCCGCGCTGGGTGTTCTCCCCGCGCCATACCTTTGCCGCGTGCCAACGGCGGAAGGGCAGGCCGACCTCGGCGAGATGCGCCGCCATGAAGCGGGCAAAGGGGACGGTCAGATCGAAGCGCATCGCCACGTCGCGGCCGCCATGATCCGTGAACCGGTAGACCTCCTTGTCCGTCTCGCCGCCGCCCTTGCCGAGCAGCACCTCCGCGAACTCGAGCACCGGTGTGTCGATGGGCACGAAGCCGAAGCCCGCGAATACTTTTTCCAGCTTCCGCACGATCGCGATGCGCTGCAGCTCCTTGTCGGGAAGGAAATCGCGAAAGCCCTTGGGGATGCGCGGCTCGATGAGGTCGTTCATCCTGGAAGTAAATGCGCCGTCGGGGGACCTGTCAATGGCTCCGGCGGGAGCGGGGCGGGCCGCCTGCTTCTTGACATTCCCCGTCAACGGGATAGGATGTGGGCAGCAACATATTGGGACCGCACATTGCTTTTCAGATACGGAAAAACATCAAACGGCACCATCGAAAAAAAGGCCCACATCTACACGCCTGACGAGCACGGCATAGATCCGCGCCTTGTCGGCGCCGACGCCGTTCTGGGTGATCCGCGGGCTGCGGAAGGAAGGCTTCCAGGCCTACGTGGTCGGCGGGGCCGTGCGCGACTTGCTCGTCGGGCGCACGCCGAACGATTTCGACATCGCCACGAATGCGCACCCCCAGCAGATCAAGCGGATATTCCGCTCGGCGCGCATCATCGGCCGCAGGTTCCGTCTCGTTCACGTGTACAGCGGCAGGGACACGTACATCGAAGTGAGCACGTTCCGCTCCCACAGCCCGGTGGCGGAAGACGGAATGCCGCTGCCGGAGGATGCCAACAACCACTTCGGCACGATGGAAGAGGATTCGCAGAGACGGGACTTCACGGTGAATGCCCTCTACTACTGCCCCATCGACGGGCAGTTGATCGACTACGTGGGCGGCTACGAGGACATCCGCCAGAAGAGGCTGCGCACCCTGGCGAAGGCGGAAGCGTCGTTCGTGGAAGACCCCGTGCGCATGATCCGGGCGGTGAAGTACGCGAGCCTTCTCGATTTCCCCATCCCGCTTCCCATGGCCGGGCTCATTCGCCGGCTGCGCGAATCGCTTCTCACCTGCTCGCGCGAGCGGGTCACCGAGGAGGTGTTCAAGATCCTCACCTCGGGGGCATCGGCGACGATCCTGGAAAATGCGCACAGGCTTCGTCTCTTTGAGATCATCCTCCCCGCGCACGAGCGGAAGCTGATGGAGAGCCGCGCGCGCTTCGCGGAGACGGCATTCGGGATCAAGCTTGCGGAGCTCGACGCGCGCACGGCGCAGGGCGTCAGCCTGGACAGGGGCGACATGTTCGCCTTTCTCTTTGCCGACCTTGCGCGGGAGCGCGCCGAGCTCTTTGCCGGCGATGAGCCGGACCTGCTCGTGCAGCGATTCATCCGCAGCGAATCGGCGCCGCTTTTTCCGTCGAAAAAGGACCTCGCGGTCGCCGCGGCAGGGCTCCTGCGCGAGATGGCGCCCCACCGGACGCGGGCAGCGGCGCGCGCGCCGGGCAGCGCACGCGGACGGACGGGCCAGGGGGACGGGCAGGGGACGGTGAAAAAACGCCCCCGACATCGCAGGGGCAGGGGGGGGAGGCCCCGCGCGACGGGTGCCGGGCCGGGCGCGCCGCGCGGGCACGCCTGACCCGGGCGCCGGGAGCGGCGCGCCGTCTTTACTTCACCGAATCGATGCGCTTCAACAGGGCATCAACCCTGTCGCCGTACGTCGTCTTATCCGCCGTCTTTGCGAATGAAAGATACTTGCTGGCATCGGCGTTCTTGCCCGCGGCGAAGGAGTTCACGCCGAGGGCGTAGTTGATGACACCGGCCGTCGCGCCGAGCTGGAATGCCTTGAGATAGTCCTCTTCGGCCTTTGCATAGTCCTTCTTCGCGTAGCTCACCAGACCCTCGTAGTACCACGCCGTGCTGTTCGTCGGGTCGAGGTCGATGCACTTCTGCAGGGAGGAGTCGGCTGCCGCGAGATCGCCCGAGCCGTACTGATCGATGCTGTCCTTCAATAAGTCGGTGGATGTCTTGAGGGAGAGGATGTAGGTCTGGAAATCCTGCTGCAGCGCCTGGTCGGTGAACCAGGAGAACGCGCGGGCAACAACCTTCTGGGAGTTGTCATCGAGGCTCGCCTTCGGCGACAGCGCGGTCACGGAATCCCACATCGCCCGGCTGTAGGCGCGCTGGGAGGAGCCCAGGAGGAACTGCACGAATCCCCACGACTCCGGTGCAAAGACGTCCATCTGCGACTGCGCCTTGTCGCGGGAAATCGTGAGCAGGTCGGAGACCGAAAGAGGCGTCGTCGCGGAGCCGGCCGCCAGGAGCGACTTCAGCGGGTCCAGCCACGCGAAGTTCGGCTTCAGCGTATAGGTACCGGCCGTTGCATCCCAGGAGGCGGTTTCCAGGTACGTCGCGACGCCTTCCCGCAGCCACACGGGCGGGTTGTCCACGAACGCCTTCACGAACTGTATGGCCCCCTGGTGGAGCAGCGACGCGGTGAACGCGGGCTCGTCCTTGGGGAAGCACAGCAGCTCCGAGCGTTCGGGGTCCGACCAGGCAATGAAGACGAAGTCGGTGCGCGTCTGCGAGAGGACCTTTCCCAGGTAGCCGTTGAAGCTGTCGATGTCCTTGAATATGTGGACCCGGAGCTTCGTCGAGAGAGTGGAGAGGTCGAAGTGGTAGACGTCGTTGTACAGGGACACGGCGGCTTCCATCCGCTTCGCAACGTCATCCGACTGTGCCTGGCTGGCATCGGAAATGACGCGGTAATGGTCGGTTTCCGACGTGAACTGTGTCGCATCCTGCGCAAAAAGCACGAGCGGGATGCAGAAAAAGAGGGCGATCAAGAGGGTTTTCCGCATACCACCTCCTCGTATTGATCATAGTCAGGGGGCACCGGGCTGTCAAATTTATCCTGCGGGTGGGGGGCCCGCAGGGGGGCGCCCGGCGGGGGGACGCAGCCGGCCGTACGCGGGCCGTACGACGGTCTTTTCCACGAATTCCTTCTCGCTCCTGCGCAGCCCTTTTTTCGAGGTGAGGAGGATCTTCACCGACTCGAAGAAAATGTGTGGATAGTTCCTTTTGATTTCCACGGCGGGCACGGGGATGATGTGCTTGCCCTGCTCCGCGCGCGTCTTCAGGGCGTGGGCGATCTCTGCCCGCGTGGAGACCTCCTCGATGCTGATGAAGCGCTGGATGGGCAGGAGGCCGAGCGTCGTGGCGATGCGCTGCACCATCTTGCGGGACGTCGCGATGATGAGGATGCGGCCGGCGCCCTGCGCCGCGAGCGCCTGACGCACCTCGTCGATCTGGTCGGGGTTGGCGAAGACCGCCGTCTTGATGGCGCTGAGGATGCCCTTCTCCTTCTTCGCCGATCTTCCCGCGATGATCTTTTGGCCGCGGATGAGGAGGCCGTCGTCGATGATCAGGTCGATGCGGAAGCGGCGCGCCACCTGTCGTGCCTTGAAGCTCTTGCCCGTGCCGCTCTTGCCCACGAGCGCAAAGACACGCCGCGCCCGGAAGAGCCAGGGAAAGAGACGCCTCAAAACGGGAAAAGCCTGCATGCCGCGTCCGGTCCTGGCGGTAACAGTACACCGGGCGCGGGGGAATGCATACCGGCGCAGATGCCGGCGGGTGACGGCCGGGGCAACCGCAGGAGGCGCAGGACGCGCAGGTAATCGCGCTCCTCTCTCTGCCAGCGCTTGTTGAGCATGCTCGCGTACAGTCCGATGAGGAAGCCCGGCAGCCTCCCGCGCAGGAGGCGCGCGGCGACGTGCACGGGTGAATAGAAACGGGTATGGGCGCGGATCTGGGCGCGCTGGAGCTCCCATGGCGTGAATCCGCGGGGGAGGAACTTCACGTGGTGCGCGTCGTAGGTGTCCCATGCCTTGTCGATGAGCCTTCCCTCGGCGACCATCTGGGTGTAGAAGCCCGATCCGGGCAGCGGCGTGAGGATGAGGAACTGCGCCGAGTCGATCTTCTCCGCCAGGGCGAAGTCCACCGTCGCGCGGGCGGTTGCCGGCGTGTCCGCGTCGAAGCCGAAGACGAACATGCCGTGCACGTGGATGCGCCGCGCGCGTATCGCGCGGATGGCCTGCCGGATCTCCTCCACGGTCTGTTTCTTGTTCATCTCCTTGAGCGCCGTCGGGTCCACGGATTCGAGGCCGATGAAAAGCGTCGCGCAACCTGCCTTCGCCATCAGGTCGAGAAGCTCCGGGTCGCGCGCGACGTCGGTGCGCACCTGCGTGGACCACTGGAAGCCGAGCTGGAGCCTGATCATCTCGCGCAGCAGCTCCTTCGTTTTCACGGGATTGGCGGTGAAGTTGTCGTCATAGAAAAAGATGATCTGCTTGCGCGGGTCGTAGTGCGCGAGCTCGGAGATGATGTTGGCGGTGCTTCGATGGCGGTAGCGGTGGCCGAACATGCCGGTGACCGAGCAGAAGGTGCAGTCGTACGGGCATCCACGCGAGGTCTGGACGGGGACGGTGACGCGCCCGAAACCCGACGAGCCGAGCTTCGACTTGCCTTCCATTTTGAGGAGCGAGAAATCGGGGAAGGGGAGACTGTCGAGGTCTTCGACGGGCGCGGCGGTCGGATTGCGCCGGACCACGCCTCCTTCTTTCCACACGAGCCCCGGCACCTTGTCCAGGGAGCCATTGCCGTTCAACGCCTCCACGAGCAGGGGGAAGCCCTTTTCACCTTCGCCCACGACGCAGAAGTCCGCGTGCGCGAGCGCCTCCTCCGGCAGGAAGCTCACGTGCGGGCCGCCGATGACGACAGGCATGCCCCGGCGGCGACACTCGTCAGCGATGGCGTACGAAGCGCTCGCGGTTGCCGTGATGGTGGAGATGCCGACAAGGTCTGCCTCCAGCCCCCGGGCCCAGATTTCCCGTGCCTGCATGAAAAGGCTTTCCGTCTGGTATCCCTTGTCGCGAAGAATCGTCGCAAGGAGGATGCCTCCCAACCGGGGCAGCTCGAACTTTGAGAATATGTGCAGGTGATCGTTCTTGGGCTCGATGAGTGTGACCTTTCTGATCATGGTTCCCTCCCACATGAAAGCAAGCGAATAGAGATGTTTAAAAAACAAGATATACGTATACGTATGGTTTGTCAAGAGCAAAAAAAACGGCGCGCCGCGCGTGCCGTTCTTTCGGGATTCCCGGGCTGCTACTGCTCGAATATCGTGCTGAGACCGGTCACGACCTTCTGCGCGTCGTGAGTGACCGTCACGAGGCCCTTGGAGATCTCCTGGAGGTTGTTCACCGTGTCTTCCAGGCTCTGGGCCGTCGCGGGGGCGCTCAGGGCGCCAATGACGGACTTGTCCGACGTGAGCTGGGTGACCGCGCTCTGTATGTCCGCGGTGCTCTTGCGGACAGCCTTCAGCGAGGCGGCGAGGTCATCGGAGCTGTCCGTGAGATTCGTATCGAGCTTCGCCAGGAGCTTCTCCGTGGTGACCGTCACGTCGGTGACGGCGCCCTGCAACTGGGTGATGGACGACGTGATCTGGTTCGTGATGGTGGGGACCGCGGCGGTCATGGTCACGGCCCTGTCCGTGATGATCCGCACGTTCTTCGCCGTGGCCGCGATGTCCTTCAGCGAGCTGTCCAGGGCGGCCTGGTTCTTGTCCAACGTGTCAATGACCCGCTTCAGGCTCGTGGCGAGGTCCGTCACCATGCCGACGGTGTCGCCGCCGAGCAGGTCGGTGATGTTGAAGGACGGCACGCCTTCGAAGACCTGGCCCTCCTGGACCCGGGGATTTTCCTTCGGTCCGGGCTTCTGCTCGATGTACATGTCGCCGAGGATCCCCTTGGAGACCAGCGCGAACTGGTCGCCCGTCCGCACGATCTGCCCGGGCTTGAACGTGAGGGTGGCGACGATGGTCTTCTCATCCTCTTCCGGCACGATGCTCGTCACCGAGCCCACCTTGAGCCCCGACTTCCGCACCCACGCGCCCGAGTTGAGGTCGCCGACGGAGGTGAAATGCACCTTGATGGATACCCCGCGGGTGAACTGGAAATTATTGATCAGGAGATAAAGGAAGAGCGATGCCGCGAGGGCCAGGAGGGTGATGACGATCACCCGGAGTATGCGCGATGCCTTAGTAGCCATTGCTCTGCCCGGATCCTTTCTCGGTTTTCAATGAAGTGGACGTAGATCGGGGAATCCTTCCGAAAGCCGTCCTCTCTTCCCGCCTGGGCGATGATTCTCTGGTCTTCGAGCAATGCGATGCGGTCCGCGATAAAGCGCGTGAGGTCGATGTCGTGCGTGACGACGAGCGACGTGATTGCCCGCTCGTCCTGGAGTCTCTTGATCATCGATTCAACGATTGCCGAGCTCGCCGGATCCAGGCCCGAGGTCGGCTCGTCGTAGAGCAGGTAGCGCGGCTCCAGGATCATGGCGCGCGCGATGGCCACCTTGCGCTTCATGCCGCCGGAAAGCTCCTGCGGCATCGAGGTCGCGCTGTCCTGCATGCCCACGAGGTCGAGGTAGCTGTCCACCTTCAGGTTGATCTCCCGCGGCGTCGCGGACTTGTGATAGACGAGCGGGAAGGCGACGTTCTCCCGGACGTTCATCGAATCGAAAAGCGCCCCTTCCTGGAACAGCATGCCGATTTTGCGCCGGATGGAACGAAGCTCCGCCCGGCCGGCGTTCACCACTTCGTCCCCGTCGATCGTGATGCTTCCCGCCTGCGGCCGGAGGAGACCCGTGATGCATTTGAGGAAAACCGACTTGCCGATGCCGCTCCGTCCGACGATCACGGTGGTGAGGGATTCCTCCACGTCGATGCTGAGCTCGTGGAGAACCTCGCGTCCGGGAAAGGAGAAATGAACATCGCGCGCGCTGATCACGGCCCGCTCCCGATGACGACCCACGGCGCGGCCGGGCGCTCTCCTCCGTCGTGATCATCGCGGTGCGGCTGGAGCATGCAGGACGATAGTAGTGTCCCCGCGACGGGCTGTCAAGATTTTCCCGCTCCCGGGCGCCCATTCCGGCTTGACACAATCGAATGCTCCAAGGGACACTCAGCCAGATGCTTCCCCAGCGCACCCTCGACACGCTTACCCGCATTTTCGAGAATCCCGTCTTCCTCTCCGCCCTCTCCAGCTGGCTCGTCGCGCAGGTCCTCAAGTCGTGCATCATGCTCGTCCGCAACCGCCCGCGCTCCGCGCGGGAGATACTCCTCCACATCTTCTGGGCCACGGGGGGAATGCCCAGCAGTCACTCCGCGGTCGTCGCATCGCTTGCGACATCCGCCGCATTCGTGGAAGGCCCCAATTCGACCCTTTTCTTCGTGACCCTCTTCTATGCAATGCTCACCTTGCGGGACGCGCTGGGTGTTCGGCGTTCTGCCGGCGCGCAGGCCAAGGTGATCAACCAGCTGATCAAGGATCTCTCGCCCCATTTCGCCCTTCGCAGCCGGTTCGTGAAAGAGGTCCATGGACACACCATGCCGGAAGTGTTCGTGGGCACGCTGCTGGGCTTCTTCATCGCGGTCGCCTTTTGCACGCTGTAGGAGGCGCCGCCGGTCGGCCGGGAAAGAACGCGACCCCCGCGTCCTGGGGGCTGGGACTGCTCGTCTGCGCGGCCCTTGCCGCGTGGCTTCCGCTGGCGCGCATGCCCGCCTTCCAGCCGACGCGCATCTGGCGCGGATACCAGACCCTCCTTCTGAGTGCGGGACCTTCCGGGGCGGGAGCCGCGCGGGTGATTGCCCAGGCGCTCGGGCCCGGGGTGGCGACAGAGGAGACCTCGACTGTCGACTTCTGGAGCTTCACCGGCCTGGAGAGTGTTTCCCTTTCAGGGCTGGATGCCCGCATCGATCCGCGGGACCCGCGCCGCGACTCCTTCATGGACCGGGCAAAGGGATACTTCCAGGCGTCCAACGGCGCCGAGATTCTCTACATCCCGGCGCGCCTCCCCGCGGCGCGGGTGTTCCTCCGCATCGCCGCGCACCTGGGCTTGCCCGCGCGGGGCGCGTGGCATCTCATAGAGTTCGACCCGGTGGAGAAGTTGCTCGCCGTGCTCGGGCTTTTTGCACTTGCCCTCTTGCTCGCAGCAGGCCAGGAATCGCCGCGCCGCATCGCGTTTCCCATTGCCGCTGCAGGGGCGCTGGTCTGGATCCCGTACGTGCTTTCCGGCGGGCTGGACCGGCTGGCAATCGCCCTGGCCTCCCTCCTGCCGTGGTCCGAGCTGATGAGGGTGCTCGTGCTGCTCCACGGATGGGACGAGAAGCTCGTGCGCGAGATGAGGCCCTGGCTTGTCGCGCTGGCGGGGGTTGCCGGTGCCGGCCTTGTGGTGGAGTGTTTGCTCGCCGGGCCGTCTCTCCTGCCCTTGATCGCCTCCATCGCGCCCTTTCTCGGAGCTCTCCTCCTCCTGGCCGGCATCGCAGGAGTCTGGGGAAGGGCAAAGAGGAAACGGAAAAAGCGGGCGGCTTTCGCGCCCATCCCAATTGTGCGGCCAGCCCGGAAGGCTGCGCGTTTCCCGCGCGCGGCGCTCATCGTTGGTGCAGGTCTTCTCGTCGCGGCCGCCATCGTTCCCCTTCTGCGCGACCAGCCCCTGCCGACGCCGCTTCCTCTCGCGGACGCACGGGGTTTCTCGTGGGAGGCAGTCGCGCGGCTGGGCAGGGGAGCGGGCTCCGGACGCCTGCCCGATTTTGCAGGGCTCGTCCTCCACGAGGCGTTCCAGGAAGCGATGACCTTCGGGCGCAGCGAAGGCCTGCCCGTTCCCGATGAGCGCGTCTACCTGCGCACCTACACGGACGATGGTTCGACGGGGGTCGTGACCGAACGCCAAAGAATGGCAAAGACATTCGACGCGGTTCTGGCTGAGGAGCGTGCTCGGGCGCTCGACGCCGGGAAGCATCGGTGCGCTGCTCCAGGCGCAGGAAAGGCCTGCTGCGGTCGCGGTCCGGGGACCGTTCCGCTGGATCGCAGGGGAGCTGCTCGCGGTCCTCCTTGCCCTGGCGGCGCTGCTCGTGCTGGTCGCCCGGGATCCCGACATGCGACCCTTGATCGAGGGCATTCTTCTACGCTTTAATAGCAAGGCGCGGCGAAATCAGATTCCATGACGGACACAAGGAAACTCCCGAACGGCGGCGTCAACCCGCCCAACGACAGTCACATTTCGCGCATGGCGCCCATCTCGAACGCCATGGTGCCGTCGCGTGCCGTCATTCCCCTGCTCCAGCACGCGGGAACCCCCGCACGCTGCGTTGTACAGCCGGGAGATACCGTCACGGAGGGCATGCTCATCGGCAGGGCGGAGGGAGCGCTGTCAGCCAATGTCCACTCCTCCATTCCCGGCACGGTGGTCGCCATGACGAACCTCACGCTGCCCGGCGGCCTTGCAAGCCAGGCCGTCGTCATAGACCTCGAGGGGGAGTTCGGGAAATCCGGCAAGCCGCGGCAGCCCCGGCCCTGGGAGGGCATGTCGCGAAAGGAGCTGCTCGGATGCATCCAGTCGGCGGGCGTGGTGGGGCTTGGCGGCTCGCTCATGCCGACGCACCTGAAACTGGCGACCGCACCGGGCAGTCGGGTCGCCCTGCTCGTGGCCAATGGCATCGACGGGGAGCCGGCGCTGAGCGCGGATTTCACGCTCCTGCGAGAGAAGACGGCGGAGATCGCGGAGGCCCTGCGCATCTGCCGCGCGCTGCTTGAGCCCGAGCGCATTGTGCTCGCCCTCGGGGAGGATGCGCGGGAGCTTGCGGCCGGCTTCGAAGCGGCATTCGCCTCGGCAAAGCTCGCCGGCGAGGTCGTGATCCTTCCTTCCACCTATCCGCAGGGGCACGAGCAGCTCGTGTTGGGCTCCCTTGGCGTCACCGGGGCGACCGGCGGCTCCGTGATCCTCAACGTCGCGACCCTCCATGCCGTCTACGAGGCCATCGTGCTCGACCGGCCGCTCATCGAGCGGGTCGTCACCATCGCCGGTTCACCCGTGGCCAGGCCGCGCAATCTCAAGGTCCGGCTGGGCACGCGCCTGGGAGACCTTTTCGAGGAATGCGGCGGTCTGCTCGCGGCGCCGGGGAAGATCGTGGTGGGTGGTCCGATGCGCGGGGTCGCCGTGAGCTCGCTCGACATTCCCGTCACCAAAGGGACGTCGGGCGTGACGGCGTTCGACGAATCTGCCGCCCGCACGCGCCCCGAATGGCCGTGCATCCGCTGCGGGGCGTGCGTCGAAGTCTGCCCGTGGGACCTCGTCCCGACGCGTCTCTACAAGCTGGTCCGGCTGGGATCCCTTGCCATTGCCGACAAGGAAGGCCTCTCCCGGTGCACGGAATGCGGCTGCTGCGCTTTTGCCTGCCCCTCGCATATCCCCCTGGTCGCCGTCTTCCATGACGGGAAGAGAGCTCTTGCGGAGGACGGGAATGGCTGACGAACGCGCCTCGACGGGGCCCGCCGGGCTTGTTCTATCGTCGGCACCGCACCTGGGCATGCGCTCGTCATCCGCCCGCATGTCCTGGCTGGTGGCGGCAGGCCTCGTTCCCGCTGCGGCCTGGGGATCTTCATCTTCGGTGCCCCTGCTGCCATCGTCTTGGGAGTTTCGGTGGGCTCGGCGCTGGCAGCAGAGCTCCTGTCGTCGCTTTTCTTCAAGAGAGTGACGATTGCCGATGGCAGCGCGTTTCTCACCGGTCTCATGATCGGTCTCTTCATGTCCCCGGCGACGCCGCTTTATGTGCCAGCAGCGGCATCGGTATTTGCGATCCTCGTCGTCAAGCAGAGCTTCGGCGGTCTGGGGCGCAACTGGATGAACCCGGCGATGGGGGGGGTGCTCTTCTCCCTCCTCTCCTGGCCCGGGTCCACCTCCCATTGGGCCGGAGCGCTCGCCGCGGACAACGCGCTGCCGCCCCTGGTGGCGCTGCGCGCGGCGCTTCCGTCGTCCACCGGGGGGACGCCGCTTTCCCTGCTTGCGGCGAGCGGCTATCGCTGGAGCGATCTGGACGCGGGTGTCATCTCCTGGGTCAACACGCACGTGCTTTCGCCTCTGGGCACTGCTCTTCAGCCGGGGACCTTTGACCTGCTGATCGGGCGGGCCCCCGGCCTGATCGGTGAGCTTTCCGTGCCTCTCCTCCTGCTCGGCGCCGCTTTCCTGCTGCGGCAGAGGATCATTCGGTGGCGCGTGCCGGTCTTCTTCCTCTCCACGTTCTTTCTCCTGAGTCTGCTCCTCGGCGGGATCGCTTCCGGCGGGAGCTGGCTTTCCGGCGGCCCAGGGTTCCACCTCTTCTCAGGAAGCGTCGTGCTTGGCGCTCTCTTCGTGGCGAGCGACCCGGTCACCTCGCCGCTCGCAAAGCGCGGGCAGAGCATCTACGGCGGCTGCCTGGGCGTTCTTGCATTCGTCATGCGGTTCTTCGGCTCGCTCGGCGATGGCGTCGCGGTCGCGATCGTCCTGGGCAACTGTATCGTGCCGCTCATCGATCGCCTGGTCGAGCACCGGGCCGTTGCCGTGAGCCGGGAGCGCCGATCATGAAGTCACCGGGAGCGCGCGACAACCCGTACAACGGGGAGCTTGCCCTGCTTATGAGCCTCACCCCTGCAATTGCCGTGGCAGTCCGGGTTATCGATGCGTTGTGGTTGGCGGCCGGTGTCGTGGCCGTTCTCTTTCTTTCCTGCGCGTGCATGTCCCTGATCGTGCGGGCAGGGATTCCCGTCATGCAGAAGGATGCTTCAACCTCGCGCGGCCGCTTTTTCTCCGCGCTCGTCGTGAGCTCGGTGCTCACGGCGTCTTTCGAAATCCTCCTGATGAAGGCTGACCCGGCGGCGAGCGCAAGTCTCGGCATCTATGCGCCTCTGATCGCCGTGAACTTCCTCGTTCTCGGCATGACGCGCAATGCGGGAACCGCGGCCTCCCCGGGAGGCGAGCTTGTCGATGCGTTGGCCAAGGGCATCGGTTTCGCGGCGTGCCTGCTTCTTATTGCGATTCTGCGGGAAGTGGTGGGTGCCGGGACGATCACGCTTTTCCCTGTCGGCACGTTCAGAGGCGTGATCGCCGTTCCCGGGCTGATCGATGACCCCGCCCGCGCGCTGGGGCTCAGCGGTGGCGGGCTGATCTGCCTGGGCTATCTTGCCGCCCTCAGGCGTGTTGCGCAGAAGCGGCGGGCCGCCGCTGTCGCGGTCGGGCCGACGAAGGACGGCGCCGCATGAGCTGGATGGGCATCATCCTCACCTTCGCGCTGGTCGACAACGTGGTGCTCTCCCGGCTCCTCGGGGTTACCTCCGGAGTCTGCATGCCGATCGATATGCGGACGGCGCGCCTGGTCGGGCTTTTCACCGCGATCCTCATGGCGCTGGCCGGCTTCGCGGGCTGGGCGGCGGACAGCCTCCTCCTGCTTCCGTTTGGTTTCGTTTTCCTGCGCACGCCCGTTTTCGTGCTGCTCGTCGCCGGGCTCGCCTGCGGCCTGCATGCCCTTGCGCGAAGCGTCGCGCCCCGGCTCCTGGATGCGGCAGGCGTGTCGTTGCCCGAGATCGCCGTCAACTGCGCGACGATCGGCGTCGTCCTGATCAGCACGCGGGTGGGCTTCAGCGCGGCGCAGAGCGTCGTGGTCGGACTCTCCGCGGGCCTGGGCTACTTCATCGTGACGGCGCTGATGACGGCGATCCGGGAGCGGCTTGAGGTCGAGCAGACGCCGGAAGCGCTGCGGGGCTTTCCCCTCCACCTGATCTCCGCGGGGTTGCTCGCCTTTGCGTTCATGGCATTCGATCGCGCGTTCCTCTTGCGTCTCCTGGGCGGCTGAAGGAGTGTGAATGGGGCGGACGGGAATCATCGTCGGCACGCACAACCATCTTCCCCTGGGACGCAGCGAGGCGTCCGCCGAGCGGCTCTACCAGGAGGCCCTGAAGCCGCTCCTCGCCGTGCTCTACCGCTGCCCGGCGTTTCCCATGACGCTCCACTACAGCGGGATCCTGATGGAATGGCTGGAAGAGGCGCATCCCGAGTTCCTTGCGCTCCTGGGTGAAATGGTGGGCCGCGGCCAGATCGAGGTACTTGGCGGCGGCTACTACGACCCGATCCTGCCGATGCTCCCGATGAACGACAAGCTCGGACAGCTGGAGAAGATGACCACGTGGCTGCGCGTGCACTTCGAGACGCGGCCCCGCGGGTGCTGGATCGCGGAGAAGGTATGGGAGCCGGCGCTCGCGTCCGTGCTCCGCGCGAGCGGCATCGACTACACGTTCGTCGACGACGGGCAGTTTGCCCTGGCAGGAGCCGCGGAGGGATCCCTGTGGGAGCCGGCGATCATGGAGGACCAGGGGAAGATCATCTCGCTCCTCCCCGTCGCGGACAGGCTGTCGCGGCTTGCCACCACCTCGTCGCCCGGGGAGGTCATCGAGCGCCTGCGGCACCTGCCCTCGACGTCGGGGAAACCCGGCGGTGGGGGGCATCCCCTTGCCGTCATCATGGACGACGGCGCGACGGCGGTTTCGACCTTGCTGCGCGACGGCTGGCTGGAGGAGCTCGTCCGCTGCGTCGCGGAGAACGCCGACTGGCTGGAACCGGTGACGGCGGGGCAATACCTCAAGGATCATCCGCCGACGCATCGTCTCTACGTTCCCGCGAGCGCTTCGGCGAGCATCATGAGCTGGAGCCTCGCTCCCGGCCGGAGGGAGGCGTACGAGCGTCTGCGCGGCCAGGCGGACGCCGGGGAGGAGCAGTTCCTCGTCGGCGGGAATTTCCGCAACTTCCTGGAGCGCTACCCCGAGGCATGGCTCCTCTACGCGAAGATGATGAACACGCACGTCATGGTGAGCCAGGTGCGGGGCGACAAGTACAAGAAGAAGGCCGCGCAGAACGAGCTGTGGAAGGGGCAGTGCCACTACGCGTACTGGCACGGTGTGACCGGCGGCATCTATGAGAACGAATTGCGCAAGGCGACGTATAGGTCCCTCATCGAGGCGGAAAAGATCACGCGCGCCACGGAGATATTCGCTCCGTCGATCATCGGCGTCGATTTCGACATGGACGGCAGCATCGAATACCTCTACCAGGGCTCGGAGCTGAACGCGTACATCCACACCGAGGGTGGGGCGCTTTTCGAGCTGGACTTTCTCCCCGCCTCCTGGAATTACCTGGACACAATGGTCGATCGTGATCCCCTGCCCGGGAACGGTGCGGAGGAAAACGCCGGATCGTCCGCGCCCTATACGCGCAAGGCTTTCATCGACCATTTCTGCACATCGGACTGCTCGATCGCGGACTTCGAGGCGGGTCGCCACCGCGAGGCGGGGGACTTCACGCGCGGGCTGTACGACCTCGTGGAGCTCAACCGCGCGCTTCCCGAGCTCCTGATGCGCCGTGACGGCTCCGTGCTCGTCGACGGCGTGCCGCGGCCCGTCCGCATCGAGAAGCGCTTCGTGTTCCGTCCCCGGTCGATCGACGTGTACTACCGCGTCACGAATCTTGCCGAGAGCGACCTGGCGACGACATTCGGCGTGGAGATCAATCTCTCCCTTGCCGCGCGCGGGCCCGAGCATGGAAGGCTTTTCCAGATCGAGGAGAACAGGAAGATGGAGTTCGGCTCCGATGCCTCGGAGATCGACGGCGTGGGCGCCCTGCTCGTGCGGGACGTGCGCAACGAGGTCTCCGTCACGCTCTCATCGGCAAAATCCTTCCGCTCGTGGAGCGTGCCCGTGCAGACCGCGTCGCGCGCGGGCCAGAGCGAGTTCCAGTCGCACTGCTTCGTGCCGCTCTGGGCGCTGGCGCTCCACGCGGGGGAGTCCTGGGAGAACCACATGTCCGTGGGCTTCGAGAAATCCCAGAGCGCCTAGAGGTCGATCCTCTCCAGCTTCTGGAAACAGGCGTCGATCCACGCCGCGCTTTCCTGGTAGAAGGAGTCCTGCGCGGAGAGGAACTCCAGGAGGGCATCGCGATCGCGCCCCTCGATGAAGTAGACCTGACCGAGATAGAATCGCGCGCGGGCCTCGACATCCGGGGAACGCGGCAGGCTCAGGAAATCGTCGAGCTTTTTCTGCGCGCCCGGCATGTCGCCGCCGAGGAAGGGACCCTGCACGATCTCCTGGAGACGCGCAATCTCCCCGTTCGGGCTCGGTGTCAGATCGGAGCGCAGCACCTGCGGCGCGGGTTGGAACGCCGCGGCCGGCGGGAGTTGCGACAGGAGCCGGCCGATCGCTCTTTCGGTGTCCGGCGCAACCTTCCGTTCGGCGGGCAGGTCGGGGACGTCCGCGGCGGGCAGGGCGGCTCCGGATTCCACCCCGAAGCTCAAGGCGAGGGAAGGAAGCGGGAGGGCTCGACGCTCGGCAACCGGCGCCCGCAGGGAGATGTTCCCCGATCCGACGGGAAGCTGGACCGGCTGCGCGGTGACATTGTCGCCTTTGACGAGCGGAGTCTGGCCGATCTTGTACAAGCCGCTATCGAGCACGGCGAACCAGTAATCCACCCCGGGGAGCGCGGCAAGAACATAGCGCGTTGTACCGGCCTTCAAGGCCGCCGTGGAGGTGGTCTTCAGGAGGTCTTCGGGAACCGTGAGGGGCGCGGTGCCCCAGAAGAGGAGAAGGTCGCGGCCGGGATTCGACGTTGAAAATGAAACGGCGATTCCGTCCCCACCGGTCGTGGGGGCTGCCCGGATGCCCGTGATTGCCGCCGCCAGCTTCTCCTCGGGAGCGGAGGAAGTCGGTGCAATGGGAGCGCTCGTCTTGTTGCGGAACGGGATGATGAGCGGATAGACCGTGCCGTCGGAATCCTCGAACAGCACGGCGTAGAAGTACCCGTTCCTGTCGGGAGGCGTATCGATGTAATACTGCGTTCCCGACGCGGCCTTGCCCACGAGCTGCGCCGTCCCGATGTTTTGCGTCGTGATCTCCACGGACGAGCGGTAGACAAGGCATGTGCCCTTGGCCCCTGGCGGGTCGACCCACGAAAGCTTCACCTGGTAGTCCACCGGCTCGGCGCTCAGCCGGGAGACGAACAGGGTGCTGGTCGCATCCCCCGCGGGAGCGGACGCCTGCTGGGCCCCAAGGGGCGCGCCCAGGAGCAGCGCGATGCACAGCAGCGCGAAGCGGCGCCGCGCCGCCGGGCGGTCGAGCGATGCACATGCAAGGTCCGGGCGCTTCGGCATTCGATTCTCCTTCCCTCCATTGTTGTCGGCTTTTCAGGGTGTTGTCCATAGCCATGGATGGCGAGGGCCGACGAGTCCAGGGACGGACGAGAGGAGGCCCATAGCCATGGATGGCGAGGGCCGACGAGTCCAGGGACGGACGAGAGGAGGCCCATAGCGTAGCGCGGTACGCCGCGCGAAGGGCGGCAGCCCCGCTTGCGCGGCGAGAGCCGCATGGATGGCGAGGGCCGACGAGTCCAGGGACGGACGAGAGGAGGCCCATAGCGTAGCGCGGTACACCGCGCGTGAGGCGCTCTCCGCTTTACAGGCCTGTGCCGCGCCATTGCCGTACTATTGGCCATCATGTTTGTCGCCGTGGCCTGCGATTTTGCAAATGACGATCACCGCAAGGCAGGCTATGACCTGATGGTGCAATATGGTTTCCGCAAGGTCCTGAAGGACGCTTTCGAGAGCGCGACACTCTCCGAGACGGCGCTCAACCGTCTCAAGAAGGACCTTGACCGGATCGCCGATTCGGACGACAGCATCCGCCTCTACCAGTTTCCCGTCGATGGCACACTCGCCATCACGATATTGAAGGACAAGAAGTGGCGGCGGCTGATCGTGAAGGCGTAGAAGGCGGGAGGGGATATGGTGCTCAGCGAGCTGGAACAGAAACTGCAGGCCCTCGGGGCGCAGATCGAAGAAACCTGGAGGGGTCTTTGACCCTGCGGCGCTCGAGCGGGAGATCGGCGAGATCGAGAACAAGACAGCGCAGCCCGATTTCTGGCAGGACAAGGAAAAGGCCGGCGAGGTTCTGTCGCGTCTGAAGGCGCTGAAGCGCCGCTACGACCCGTGGGCGAAGCTTCGTACGGATTTCGACGACCTTTCCGGGATCTGGCGCCTGGCCGTCGAGGAAAAGGAC
Source organism: uncultured Spirochaetota bacterium (assembly GCA_963781885.1). GTDB lineage: Bacteria > Spirochaetota > Spirochaetia > SZUA-6 > Fen-1364 > Fen-1364. Next base: position 239,530 of record CAWAHW010000005.1, read on the forward strand.
GAGTCGCTGGAAGCGGACCTGCGCGCGTCGTGGGAGGGGCTTTCAAGGCGCTACGGCGAGCTCAAGGTGCTGGAGCTGCTCGGCGGCGAAAACGATCCCTCCTCGGCGTTCCTCACCATCCACTCGGGAGCGGGCGGCACGGAGGCGTGCGACTGGGTGAGCATGCTCTATCGCCTCTATACGCGCTGGTCGGAACGGCACGGGTACACGGTGGAAATACTGGACATCCTGGAGGCGGAAGGCGGCATCAAGAGCGTGACCGCGCAGGTGAACGGGGCCTACGCCTATGGGTACCTCAAGGCGGAGACCGGCATCCATCGGCTCGTGCGCATCTCGCCGTTCGATTCCAATGCGCGGCGCCACACTTCCTTCGCTTCCGTCTTCTGCTTCCCGGTGCTGGACGACACGATCGACGTCGACATCAAGCCTGAAGACATCCGCATCGACACCTATCGCGCCGGCGGGGCCGGCGGTCAGCACGTCAACAAGACGGACTCGGCCGTGCGCATCACCCACCTGCCGACGGGCATCGTCGTGCAGTGCCAGAACGAGCGCAGCCAGTACAAAAACAAGGCCTTCGCGATGAAGGTCCTCCGCTCGCGTCTGTACGAATACTACAAGAACGAGCGCGACAAGGACCGGGAGAAGATTGAGCAGGAGAAGAAGGACATCTCCTGGGGCAACCAGATCCGCTCCTACACCTTCCAGCCGTACACGCTCGTGAAGGATCACCGCACGAAGTTCGAGGCGGGCAACATCCAGGCGGTGATGGACGGCGAGATCGACTCCTTCATCGAGGAATATCTCAAGATGCTTTGGCGGGGAAAGAACGATGGCGGTCAACGTTCTGATAGTTGACGACCTCGCCTTCATCAAGATCGTCCTGCGCGACATCATCGAGAAGTCGGGTTTCCGTGTCGTCGGCGAGGCGTCCAATGGCGAGCAGGCCATCGCGATGTACCAGGACACCCGGCCCGACGTCGTGCTCATGGATATCACCATGCCTGGCATGGACGGCCTCACCGCCCTGGAGAAGATCCGTGCGATCGACCCCGCCGCGCGGGTGATCATCTGCTCCGCCCTCGGTCAGCAGCGTCTCATCGTGCAGGCGATACAGCTCGGGGCAAAGGATTTCATCGTGAAGCCCTTTCAACCCGCCCGGGTCGTGGGCGCGCTCAAGAAAGCGCTCGACATCACGTGATGAGAAAGGCGGCCGCGCTTCTCCTCCTTGCCCTCTCCGTCGTTCCCGCCTTCCCGCAGACGACGGGGCAGACCGCGAGCACGCAGCCGGCGACGGGCGACACCAGCAAGAGCAGCACGCAAGGGGCACCGGCCGGCGCGACGCAGAATGCGCCGGCGGCACCGACCGGGCCGGACCTCAGCATTCCGAAGGACGGCGACGCGTCGTGGACGATCGGCTTCAGCGCATTCTCCGCCGAGGGCCTGTCCACGGAAAATGAGTATCTCGCCTACAGTCTTCCCCTCCTCCTGATGGACGCCGCGAGCGGTCTCACGACGCACACGCTTTCCGACGAGGAAAAGGGGCTCGTCGCGCGCGCCGTCATCGACCGGGAGCTCGCCACCGCCGATGCCGCCATCACCAGCGCGCGCCACGACCGCAGCGCATTGGTCTTCGGCGATGCGCCCCCCACGGACGCTGCCCGCGCGGCGGCTGACGCGAAAATCACCTTCGCCGAGGCGCGGCGCACGTTTCTCGAGGCGCTCGATCTTTCCAAGATTGCGGTCGCCGATACGAAACCGATCGCCGTCAAGAAAGGAACGGGCGCGGGCATGCTCCTGGACACGCCCCTCGTGCCGCCCGCCGTCTACTGCGCGCGCCAGGGCATCGCCATGCTGGTCGGGGGATCCATACGCGAGGGGCAGGGTTATCTCCTCCTTGATGTCTGGGCCTTCGACGCGGCGCGCGGCAAGACGGTCTTCACGTCGCGCAACGCGGCGCAGCGGGACGAGCTGTATACGTCGGTTGCATCGATGGGAAGGGACCTCGCGGCGGACATCCTCGGCACGCCGTGGGCGCTCGTGGTCTTTTCCCCGAGCCCGCAGCAGGCGAGCCTCTCCGTCGATGGGAAGCTGGCGGTCACCGGAGGCTCGCCGGCTCTGTACCTGTCTCCGGGGCCTCACGAGCTTCGCATCGCAGCGCCCGGTTACGACGAGGTCGTCCGTTCGGTCACGCTGGAGCAGGGGACCGAGACGCGGATTGATGATGCGCTCGTGCGCTCCTCCCCGGGAGCCGTCACCGTCTCGACGGACCCTGAAGGGGCCGATCTCTACCTCGACTCGGTTCTGGAAAGGAAAGACACCCGTATCGGTCGACGTTCCGTCTCTCCGGACACGGGGGCTGCTGTCGTTGGACGGCTACTATGACAAGTCCTTTTCGTTTTCGACGGGTCCTGCCACCGCATATTCCTTTTCCCTGGAGAAGGACATTGGGTCCCGGGATGTCCAGCAAAAACAGGCGCGTGACGAGTTCTACAACTCGTTCGGATGGTTCGCTCTCTCCATTCCGATTCCCCTGTTCTCGATCGCCCTGGAGAACAATTATGCAAACGTTGGGCTCGCCACGCCGACGTACATACTCACCGGCACCTATTACGCGGGCGTCGCGTTGAGCGCGGCGCTTTTCACCTGGATGGTGTTCCGCATCATTCACTACGTCACCGTGTCCAACGGGACAGCGGGCTGAGGGGGGAGAATGGCCTGGAAAGGCATCGGCCGGAGACTTCGCGAGATTTTTCAGTCCCGGGACTTCGATGAGGGATTCTACCAGGAGCTGGAGGATGCGATGATCGAGGCCGACATGGGAGTCCGCGTCGCTTCGGAAGCGTCCTCCTACCTTCGCCAGGCCGCCCGCGACGAGCACCTGGGGACGCGAGAGGACATCCTGTCGACTTTGAAGGGATGGCTTGCGGACTTTCTTCGCGCCGGTGAGATCCCGCTCGCCGCGGACTCGCTCACGGTGCTGCTCGTTCTCGGCGTCAACGGGGTGGGAAAGACCACGACCATTGCAAAGCTCGCCCACCACTTTCGCGCGCACCGGGGCGTGAACGACATCGTCCTTGTCGCGGGGGACACTTTCCGGGCAGCGGCCATCGACCAGCTCAAGGTCCTTGGCGGGAGGCTCGGGCTCCCCGTGGTGGCGCAGGAGCCCGGCGCGGACCCCGGCGCGGTGATATACGATGGCATCTCCTTCGCGGCGGCGCGCGACGCGCGGCTGGTCATCGCCGACACCGCGGGCCGTCTGCACAACAAGGATGCCCTGGTCAAGGAGCTCGCCAAGGTGGACAAGATCGTGCGTGCCCGGGTGCCGCAGGCGGCGTATCGAAAGGTGCTCGTCCTGGACGCGACGACGGGTCAGAACTCGCTCGCGCAGGCGGAGGTGTTCCACGCGGCCGTCGGGGTCGATTCGATCGTGCTGTCGAAGTGCGACTCGACCGCAAAAGGCGGCATGGTCGTTCCCATCTGCCGCCAGCTTTCGATTCCCTTCTCCTATCTCGGCCTGGGTGAAAAGCTCGACGATCTGGAAGTGTTCGAGCCTCTTGCGTACCTCGATTCGCTCTTCGGAGAGACATGAAAGCGACCTGCGCCGTTCTCCTTCTGCTTGCCCTCGCACCGTGCAGCCACGCTGATCCCCTCCTGTACAGGTCGAACAGCTTCGGCATGCTCCTGGAGCCCATCCAGCGCTTCCGCCGCGACCAGACCGAATGGGTAGTGGAAGTGGAGAAGAACGGCGCGAACGAGACGCGGCGGCTCTACGACAATGGCACAGAGACCCACCGGTGGGAAACGACGGCGTTGCGGAAGGACGGGGGAAGGATCGAGCGCGAGCTTGCCGGCTCCACGCTGGTCGCCGTGCGGACATATGACGCGGCGGGATCCGTGCTCCAGGAGGAGCAATTCACGGGCGGCGCATTGTCGCAGCGGGCCGTCTACTCCTATGCGGGCGGAAGGCTCCTGCGCGTGCGGGTGCAAAACGCCGACGGAAGCCTCAGCTACACGGAAGACTACCTTTACACCACCACCGGGGCACTCCGCCAGGTGCGGCGTACGCCCGCCACGGGCGATGCGAATCTCGCGGCCTATACCTATGGGTCGCAGGGGCTCTCGGTGACCCGCACCACTGTCGGCGCCGTGACGAACCTCGATCGCTACGACTCCCGCGGCCGCGTCGTCCAGAGGGAAAGAAGCGTCGACGGAAGCCCGGTGTCCCGGGAGGATTTCACCTTCCGGCCGGATGCGGATTACCTGCTTTCCTCGGTGGAAGTCTTTCCCGCTGATTCACGGCGCATCGACCGCGGCTACGACGAGAAGGGGCACCTGACGGGCGAGACGACAACAGTGGCGGGGAAAGTGACGGACACGGTCCTATACGCGCGGGACGGGGAGGGCCGCGTGACGATGGAGACCCGGCACGGACCGAATGGCCTCGAGGTGTGGAAATACACCCTTGACGATGCGGGGAAAGTGACGCGCGAAACCTACGCGGTGGGAGGGACGCTTGCCAAGGTGACGGTGTACGGCGCCGACAAGCTCAGGACAGAGGACCTCTACCGGGAAGGGGAGATGTTCCTCAGGGTCTTCTACGACGGGGACACCCGCCTGCGCGAGCAGGTCTTTGTCGACGGCGCCATGGTGCGGGAGAGACACTACTGATGCGGGGCTCGCTGCCGCTCCTGCTGGCGTCCCGTCATTTCCGCACCCGACGGCGCGAGGCGGGAAACGCCTCGACGATACTCTCGGTGGCGGGAATCGCGGTCGGCGTGATGACCCTCACCGTCGTGCTCGCGGTCATGAACGGTTTCCAGCTTGGGTTCATCGACAGCATCGTGGAGATCAGCTCCTATCACCTCCAGGCACGACCACGCGTCGACGCCGGCTCGGCGGCGCCCTCCCCGACGCTCGATGCCGCCGTGATCGCGGCGCTGCACGACGTCCGCGGCGTGACGGCCGTCGTGCCCTATGCGGAGCGGCAGGCGCTCGTCGAGCGCGCCTTCCAGCGCCCCCGCGCGTGCATCGTCCGCGCTGTGCCACCTGACCTCACGGTCATGGACCCGGCGCAGGCCCGCATGCTCGCGCTGGAAGACGGCAGCTTCGACCTGCGGGATCCGGCCGACGTCGTCATCGGCGCGGAGCTGTCCCTGGCGCTGGGCGCGCGGGTGGGGGATGCGCTCTCGCTCAGCTCCTACACACCCGGGGCGAACGGTCGGCCCGTTCCCCGGCGCGACGGGTTCCGCGTGACCGGCATTTTCCGCTCGGGCAATTACGACTTCGACACCGGAATGGTTTTCATCTCGCTCGCCGCCGCCGATACCCTGTACGGCGGGGGGGCGCCGCTGCCCCGCACGTGGGGGATCAAGCTCGCGGACCGGTTTGCCGACGGTCCCGCCCTCCGTGCCGTCACCGCGCTCCTGGCGGGGACGGGCTTCGTTGCGGAAAGCTGGCGCACGTACAACAGGTCCTTCTTCGACGCGCTTTTCGTTGAGAAGCTCATGATGATGGTGCTCGTCGGCCTCATCTTCCTCGTGGTGGGTTTCAACGTGTACCATTCGCTGCGCCGCAGCGTGCACGAGCGGATGGAGGAGATCGCGGTGCTCAAGTCACTCGGCGTGCCCCCGCGGCGCATCCAGGCCACATTCATTCTCGAGGGATTCTTCATCGGCGGGGCAGGCGCCGTCCTCGGGATGCTCGCGGGGCTGGTTCTCTCCGTGAACGTGAACGAGGTGTTCGCTCTTGTGGAGTCGCTCGTGAACGGCATCCTCGGCCTGGGCCGCGTGCTCTTCCTCGCCCTTTCCGCGAAAGGGGGCTCCTCTTCATTTGCCATCTTCTCGCCGACGAGCTTCTATCTCACGCAGGTGCCGTCGCACGTCTACCTGCGCGAAGCGTTCATGGTGGCCGCTTTCGCGGTTGCCGCGTGCACGGTCGCCGCGCTTGGCGCGTCGCGCGCCGTCTCCCGGTTCCGACCCGCCGAGGTGCTCCGCTATGAGTGATGGAATGCCTTCTCCCGCGGCGGCGGCGCCGCTCGTCAAGACCCTCGGCCTGGAGCGTCGTTTCCTCACCGGTGTCGAGACGCTGGAGGTGTTGCGGGGCGTGGACTTGAGCGTGCCCCGGGGCGCAACCGTGGCGATCTCGGGTGAGAGCGGCTGCGGCAAGAGCACGCTGTTGGGGCTCATCGGGGGACTGGATCGACCTACCGCGGGCCGGGTGATCGTCGAAGGCACCGACATCACCGAGCTCACGGAATCCGCTCTCAGCGCCTACCGAAACCGCGCCGTGGGTTTCATCTTCCAGTTTCATTTTCTGCTGAAGGATTTCACCGCGCTGGAGAACGTCGTCATTCCCGCGATGATGCGGCCCGAGTCGCGCAAGGCGCTGCGGGAGCGCGGCCGCGCGCTCCTTGCCGAGGTGGGGCTTGAGGGCAGGCGGGACGCGTGGCCGCACGAGCTTTCCGGCGGGGAGCGCCAGCGCGTGGCCGTGGCGCGCTCCCTCATCAATGGGCCGCCGCTCGTCCTGGCCGACGAACCGACGGGCAATCTCGACGAGCGCAACGCGCGCGCCGTGGAGGACATCCTGTTCGACCTTGCCCGCGCGCACGGCAGGACGATGATCATCGTCACGCACGACCCCGCGCTCGCCGCGCGCGCGAGCAGCCGTTACCTGCTCGCCGGCGGCGTGCTCTCACCCCTATGATGAGGTTCGTTGCCTTCCTGGGCGTGCGCGTGCTGCGCGGAAAGGGGGGCACGGCACGCTACCTGCGCGGCGCGGTCATCGGGATCGCCGTGAGCCTCGTTCCGCTCATCGTCGTGATGGAAGTCTCCACGGGCATGATCGAGGGGATCACCGCCCGGCTCCTGGAGGTCGGCACCTACCACCTGCAGCTCGCCCTGCCGCCCGACACGTCGGTGGAAAGGCTCGACAGTCTTGCGGGAGCCATCGGCGCCGTGTCCGGTGTGATTGCCGCGGTGCCCGAGCGGCAGGGAACGGCCCTTCTCGTTTCCTCCCGGGGCGCCGCGGGCGTGAGCGTCCGGTTCGTCCCGCCGGATGTTTTCGCGCGGGACGGCGGTTTCCGCTCCTTCATGACAATGCGCGACGGCGCAGACGATCTCACCCGGACCGATTCGATCCTCGCAAGCTCGGCAACCGCGGCAAGCCTCGGCATCAAGGCCGGCGACCGCGTGACCCTCCTCACGACCTACGGGGAGGACATGAGCGGGCTGCCCCGGCTCACGCCGCTCACGGTCAGGGGCATCTACGAGACGGGCTACCAGGAGCTGGATGCAACGCTGGCATACGCGCCGCTCGCGCTTGCCGACCGCGTGCTTTCCCCGCGCACCGTGCGCACGATGATCGGGATCAAGGTAACTGATCCCTTCGGCGATCTTTCCACCGTGAGCCAGGCAGTGGCGGACGCGACGGGCGGGAGCGTCCGGGTGGCGACCTGGCGCGAGATAGAGTTTGCGCGGCTGGGGAGCTTCGCCACCACCAAGGCGCTTCTCCTCCTCATCATGGCGCTCGTTGTCATCGTGGCCTCCGTGAACGTCTCATCGTCGGTGCTCATGATCCTGTTCGAAAGGCGTTTCGACCTGGGCATCCTCAAGAGCGTCGGCGCGAGCCCGCGCTCCCTCGCCCTTTCCTTCCTGGGCGCGGGTTTCGCCACGGGCCTTCTCGGGACCGTGCTGGGGATCTCGGCGGGTCTTCTCGTGGCCGTCAATATCAACGAGGTGATGGCGGGGCTGGAGTGGATCGTGAACCAGGGCATCGCCTTTGCATCCCTTGTGCGGACGTCCTTCAATCCGGCGGCAACGCCCCTGGGCTCGTTCACCCTTTTCAACAGCGCGTACTACCTGAAGCAGATCCCCATCAGGATAAACGCGGGCGAGGTGATCGCCGCCGCCGTGGCATCGCTCGCCCTTTCAGCCGTTGCCTCCTACATCCCCGCCGCTCGCGCGGCGCGAACCCGACCGCTGGAGGTCCTGCGAAAGGTGTAAACGCCGCCACGCGCCGAAACCGAAATGTCGCCAGGAGCGACCGCGTTGGCACCTTCCGCACGGTGTACCGTGCTCCACATAGAAATCCCACACTGTTTTATGTATACTTGGGCGTGGCGATGAAATGCGAGATTTGCGGCCTGAAGGACGCAGTCATACACATCCGACAGATACAAAAAGACCTCGTGCACGAGCTGCACATCTGCGAAGAGTGCGCGCAGGAGAAGGGCCTGATGCGCGAGGAGGATTCCGAGCTCCCCATCGCCAACCTCCTTTCCGGGCTTCTGGAGGGCAAGGACCTGACGGGCGCCGGTGAAGTGAAAGAGGCATGCCCGAAGTGCGGCATGAAGGCCTCCGAGTTCCGCAAGCAGGGAAAGCTCGGCTGTCCGGAGTGCTTCCATGCGTTCGAGAAGGATGTGCGGGCCATCATCTCGCAAATGGCGGCACGGCCGCGGCACTCTGGCAAAGCGCCCCGGGCGGCGGCAAGCGAAGCCGCGGCTGCCGTGAAGGAAGACGGCTTGCGAGAAGAGCTGCGGGACGCGGTCGAGCGGGAAGAGTACGAGCTGGCGGCACGGCTGCGCGACCGGCTGCGGGAGCTTGAACCGGATGTTTGAGTTCACCGGCCTCGCCGACATGAAGGGGTGGATGAATCTGCCGGCGCCGGACGCGGAGCCGGCGGGCTCGGTTGTCATTTCCAGCCGGGTGCGTCTGGCGCGGAATCTTGCCGCCTATGCGTACCCGGGACGCATCCCGGCGGACCAGGAGAATGAGTGCCGCGAGCGGGTCGTCGGCGCATTCCGCGGCTTGCCGAACGCGGAAGATTTTACGATATTGTCATTGGACGACCTGCCGGCGCTGGACCGGCGCATCCTCTTCGAGCGGAATCTCGTTTCCCAGGGATATTCAGTAGAGAAGCGCAGGGCTGTTGCCCTCAGCATCGACGAATCAGTCGTCGGCACCATCGGGGACGAGGATCATCTGCGCCTGGCCGCGCTGGGCTGCGGCTCGTGTCTGGAGCCCCTCCTCGCGCGCCTGGATGCGCTGGACACGGCTCTGGAGGAATCGCTTTCCTACGCCTTCTCGCCCGAATGGGGCTACCTGAACACGGCGATCACGAACCTCGGCACGGGTCTGAAGGCGTCCATGATGCTCCACCTGCCGGCGCTGTCGATGAGCGGCCTCATCAAGAGGGCCGTGAAGGCATCGGCGCAGCTGGGGCTTTCGATACGCGGCTTCTACAGTGAAAGCATGGACTCGCTGGGCGACATGTACGTGATCGCCAACGAGATCACGATCGGGCTCGCGGAGAAGGAGATCATCGGAAACTTGGGGCGCATTGCCGTCCAGCTTGCCGGCTATGAGAACCGCACCCGCGAGGAGCTCCTTGAAAAAAGGAGGGTGGATATCGAAGACAGGGTTCTACAGGGCGTGGGGTCTTCTCACGTGGTGCCGCTACATGACGCACCGGGAGGCCATCGAGGCGCTTTCCGCGCTCCGCATGGGCATTGCACTGGGGCTGATCACGTCGGTGGAGATGGCGACCATCACCGCGCTGTTGTTCCTGTCGCAGAAGTCGCATATCCAGCGGGTGCTCCAATCCCAGGCCGACGTGGTCGACAGCAAGCTGATCGACTACACGCGGGCGAAGATCATCCGCGATGCGCTCACGCAAACGAGGGGAGGCTGAGGCTATGTTCAAGGGTCTGACGCAGCGGGCGCAAAAGGTTCTCACCATACTCGCGCAGGAGGAGGCGAAACGGTTCCATTCGGACCAGCTCCTTCCCGAGCACATCATCCTCGCCCTCGTGAAGGACGGCGAAGGGGTGGCGGTCAAGGCGCTGCAGCGCATCAAGGTGGACGTCGGCGAGATGCAGGCGGAGATCGAGAAGAGCCTGCCGAAGGGGAAGGGCGGCCTGATCCTCGGCGACGTTCCCCCCTCAAAGCGCGGCCAGAAGATCCTGGAGGACTCCGCGGAAGAAGCCCGCAACATGGGCCACGAGTACATCGGAACGGAGCATCTCCTGCTCGCCTCGATCAAGGAGCAGGGCAGCATCGTCGCGCGGTATCTGGCGCGCTACAACATCACGCCCAACGGCCTGCGGGAGGCCATCCTCCAGATCAGCGGCACCGGCGACTACAAGGGCTCGCCCGCCCAGGCGGCCAAGAAGAAGGCGCAGGCCCCGACGAAGAAGCCGACCCCGACGTTGGACGAGTTCGGCCGCGACCTCACGTCGTTTGCACGGGAGAACAAGCTCGACCCCGTGATCGGCCGGGAAAAGGAAATCCAGAGGGTTATCCAGATCCTCGCCCGACGCACGAAGAACAATCCCGTTCTCATCGGCGAGCCGGGCGTCGGCAAGACGGCCATCGTGGAAGGTCTGGCGCAGAAGATCGTGGACGGCACGGTGCCGGAAGTGCTCGTCGGCAAGCGCGTCCTCACGCTGGACCTCGCCTCGCTGGTCGCCGGAACGAAGTACCGCGGCGAGTTCGAGGAGAGGCTGAAGAGGGTCATGAAGGAGATCCTGAGCGCCGGCAACGTCGTTCTTTTCATCGACGAGCTCCATACGATCATCGGCGCCGGCGGCGCGGAAGGCGCCATCGATGCCTCCAACATGCTGAAGCCGGCCCTGTCGCGTGGAGAGCTACAGTGCATCGGCGCCACGACGCTGAACGAATACAAGAAGCACATCGAGAAGGACGCAGCGCTGGAGCGCCGGTTCCAGCCCATCTACGTGTCCGAGCCTTCCGTGGAAGAGACCGTGGAGATCCTCAAGGGCATCAAGAAGAACTACGAGGAGCACCACCGGGTGGTCTATACCCCGGCCGCCGTGGAGGCCGCGGCGACGCTGTCGCGGCGCTACATCACGGAGCGCTACCTGCCCGACAAGGCCATCGACCTGATCGACGAATCCGGCTCCCGTCGCCGCATCAAGAACTCCATCCGCCCGCGCGAGCTCGCGGACCTGGAAAAGGAGATCGAGCGGCTGAACCTGGAAAAGACCAGCCTCGTGAACACCCAGAACTATGAGAAGGCCGCGGCCGTGCGCGACATGGTCCGGCAGCTCAAGGGCAAGGTGGACGAGATCAAGAAGAGCTGGGAGAGCACGATCACGGTGGAAGAGAACGTGGTCGACGTGGAGGACATCCAACAGGTCATCTCCGACATGACCGGCATCCCGCTCGCGCGCATCGTGCAGAGCGAATCGCAGAAGCTCCTGAAGATCGAGGACGAGCTGCACAAGAAGGTCATCGGCCAGGAGGAGGCCATTTCGGTCATCGCCTCCGCCATCCGCCGGTCGCGCACGGGTCTCTCATCCGCGCGCCGGCCCCTGGGCTCCTTCGTCTTCCTCGGGCCCACGGGCGTCGGCAAGACACTCGTGGCAAAGACGCTCGCGGAGTTCCTCTTCGGCGACGCGGACGCTCTGGTGCGCATCGACATGTCGGATTTCATGGAGAAGCACAATGTCTCGCGTCTGGTCGGCGCGCCCCCCGGGTACGTCGGCTATGAAGAGGGCGGCCTGCTCACGGAGAAGGTGCGGCGACGGCCCTTCAGCGTCATCCTCCTGGACGAGATAGAGAAGGCGCACCCGGATGTGTTCAACATCCTCCTGCAAGTGCTCGAGGAAGGACAGCTCTCCGACAACCTGGGCCACGCCGTTTCCTTCCGCAACTCCGTGATGATCATGACCTCCAACCTCGGCGCACGGGAGATCAACAAGGACTCATCCCTCGGCTTCCAGTCGGAAGAGGGCGGCATGAACTTCAAGGACATCCGCAACTACGTGATGGCCGAAGTGAAGCGGGCGTTCAACCCCGAGTTCATCAACCGCATCGACGAGATCGTCGTGTTCCACAACCTCGACAAGACGCACCTCAGCCAGATCTTCGACCTGATGGTGAAGGAGATTTCCGACAGGCTTGTGGAGCAGAAGATCACGATCACCGTGCGGAAGAAGGTGCGGGAGCATCTCATCGACAAGGGCTTCGATGAGAAGTTCGGCGCGCGTCCCCTGCGGAGGCTTCTCCAGAAGGAAGTGGAAGACCCCCTGTCGCTGGAAATACTCAAGGGGCGGTTCACGGCCGGCGACGCCATCGACATCGAGATGCGCGGCGACAAGATCCTTTTCCGCAAGCAGGAGATCCGCAAGGCGCTGAAAGCTCCTGCACAGCCCGCGGGGCTGCTCATGGACGAGAAAGAGGCGGAGAAAGTCACCACATGAACGTCGGCGGGAGGGCGGGGGTGAGGCGTCTCCTTGCTCTCGCGTTCCTCCTGCTCGTGACCCCCTGCTTCGCCGGCCCGGTTGATGACCTGCTCACCGTCGGCAAAAAGGCTTTTGCCGATGCCCAGTACACGCTCGCCATCTCGAGCTTCCAGAAGATACTGGACGAATATCCGGACTCCGCATCCGCGGAGGAGGCCGCATACCTGCTGGGCATCTCCCAGTTCTATGCCGGACGATGGGCGGAGTCGCTGGATGCCTTCTCAGGCTTCCGCACGCGCTTTCCCTCGTCGAGCCTGATACCGCGCACCTCCTACTGGATGGGCGCCGCCCTCGTGAACCTCGGCAGGTTCAAGGATGCGCTTGATTCGCTTGGCCCGGTCTCAAACGACGCGGGAGGCGGGAATCCCTATCGGCTCAATGCAAAGCTGATTTCCGGCGTCGCCCTCGAAGGCCTCGGCCGCGACGCGGACGCCGCGGCAGCCTACGGCGCGGTGCTCGCCGATCCGGCGGCCGGCTCCCTTGCAGCGGAGGCGACCTATCGGCTCGCGGGCACCGAGCTCCGGGCGGGCAGGTATGCATCCGCGCGCGATCTCTACGGCAGGGTGCTCATCGACGATGCACGAAGTCCCTTTGTCCAGGATGCCCTGTTTTTCCTGGCGGAGTGCGAGCTTTCACTCGGCAACCTTGCAGAAGCGCAGAAACGCTATGAGACGCTCCTTTCCCTCTATCCCGATTCCACCCACCGGGAGACCGCAGCGTACCGCCTGGCCGAGATTGCCTGGCGCCAGAAGAAAGGGCCGGCCTCGATCGACCAGCTGGATTCGCTGGAGCGGCAGTATCCCGGCGGCGCATTCACGGGGAGCACTCTTCGGCTTCGCGCGGACATCGCCATGGATCAGAGGAGGTACGATGATGCCGCTGCCGGATACGAGGCGGCAGCGGCGGCCCTGCCGGATGGCAGGGAAAAGCAGGAGGCCCTCTATTCGCTGGGCATCGCGGAAGCCGATCTCCAGCACACCGATGCAGCCGCGTCGGCATTCGCGCGCGCCGGCTTCGGCGGCTCCGCTGAAGTCGCGCAGGCGGCGGGATACCAGGCCTCGCTCCTGCTGGCGCGCGCGGGTGAGACCGCACAGGCCATTCCGCCTCTTGACGCCTGGCTGCGCGCGTTTCCCGACAGCCCGGACGCGGAACAGGCTCTCGGGCTGTCGGCGGAGCTGAAGAAAAACCAAGGTGACCTGCCAGGGGCCATTTCGCGGTGGGGTGAGCTCATCAAAGATTTCCCGCAGTCGGCATCGCTTTCCGAATACCTTTTCCGCAGGGCCGCCGCGTTGCGCGCGGCCGGCAACCCCTTCGCGGCCCTGGACGACTACCAGCGCATTGTTTCCGACTTTGCTTCCTCCCCATGGCGGGATGAAAGTGCTTTTGCAATCGGGTCTATCTACGCCGAAAGGGGGGAGTATCCGCGCGCCCTCCCTTTTTTTCAGTCCGCGGCCCAGTCATCCAAAGAGGGTGATCTGGGCGAGCGCAGCCGCCTCTCCGTTGCGCTCTGCCAGTTCAACATGGGAAGCTTCTCCGCGGCCCTTGCAAGCTTCCAGTCGTTGCGCGCAGCCATGCCCGCGAGCATTCCCGAGGGAACGATCGTCCTTTACATGGGTCGGGCCTTGTATCGCATGGAAAGGCTCGACGATGCAGCAGTCCGGCTCCGGGAGGCGGCCGATCTCCTGTCCGGCAGCGCCGATCCCCTTGGCGCCGATGCCCGCTACTGGCTGGGATGGTCGTACCTGAGGCTCGGCCGGCTGGCGGAATCCCGCGATGCATTTCTCGACCTTGCCCGGACGTATCCGCAGGATGCCCGCGGCCCCGAGGCGCTCTTTCGCGCGGCTGTCGCCGAGACGATGCGTTCCAACGACGCGGCGGCAATCGGGCTCTTCGACCAGGTGCTCATGCTTCCCCATGACGCGGTGAGCGACGACGTGCGTGAGCAAACGCTCTATGAACGGGCATGGGCTTTGAGCCGGACGGGCACGGCGGCGGAGAGCTCCCCCGCATTTCGAAGATCTGGCGCGGCAGTATCCGACGGGCAGGCTCGCGCCGCAGGCCTTCTTTACGCTCGCGGAAAAAGCCTTCGATGCCGGGCGCTATCCGGAGGCCCGTGATGGGTTTTTTCGTGTTGCCCACGATTTCCCGCGCAGCCCGCTTGCGCTGCAGGCAGGCTACTGGGGCGCCGAATCCATGCGCCGCGACGGGGACGCGGCAGGCGCCGTCAAGGCTTTCTGGGCGTGTCTTTCCGCCGGTGCGAGGTCGAGCGTTCTGACGGCCGGTCTCGACGGGTTTTCCGCGGCGCTTCACGCTGCCGGCGACGTTGACCTGGCCCGCACCTATGCCAGACTTGCGTCCGGCGCCGGCGCTCTTTCTCCCGATGCCGCGGCAGGCGTGCGTCTTGCCGCCGCGGACATTCTTGTCGCCTCCCAGCCCGACGAGGCGCTCGCCATCATCACGGATGTGCGGCGGGATGCCCCGGCCGAGCCTTTTGCCGGCCAGGCAAGCCTGCTCCTTGCGAAGTGCTACGCGGCGGAGAAAGACTGGGACCATGCGCTGGATATCCTCGGCGTGCTGGAAAGCTCGCGCGCCGACGAGATTGGCGCTCAGGCCGCCCTCCAGCGCGGCGACACGCTGGAAGCCATGGGACGCACCGCCGATGCAATCGATGAGCTTGTCAAGGTGGGATACCTTTTTCCCGATTTTGCCGATCTTGCCGCCGAGGGGCTTTTCAACGCGGTGAGACTGGCGCACGCCCGGGGGGACGAGCAGAGGGCCGCGCGCCTTGCCCAGAATCTCCTTGCATCGTATCCGACCACCAAGTGGGGCTTGCTGCTCAAGGCCCAGGAGAGGAAGGGGCCGGCGCCCGCACCGCGCGCGGACGCCTTGCGAAAGCAGGACTAGGAGCCGCGGGCCCTTTCGATGTCCCTGCTCAGCACGCGAGCGACTTTTCGCGCCGTTTCCCGCGCAAGCTGGGAAAAGCCAGCGGCAAGCTCGTCCGGCGTCAGGTCTGAAAACACCGTGGCGCTCACCATGTTGCCGACGATCTGGCCGAGGCCGAACATGGCGGGGCTGGCAGCCTGCTCGACCGTGATGTCGCGGCTCCAGATGATATCCCGGCTCATGCTGTCGTGCAGCTCCGCGACGAGCCTGATGCGAAGCGACACGGCCGTCCCTGCGGTGCGCGCCTCCATGCCCCAGTCGGTGATGTCGAGCGAAAGGACATAGTTGGCGTCCCGCAGCGATCCGGCCGACTCGGCGCCGAGCGCGGTGGCGCAGGCGGTGAATGTCTCGTCGCGGATCATGCCCGGCACGTCGATGGAGGCAAGGCCTTCCCGCATGGCGTTTTCCGCCTGCTGTGCCTGGTTGGCCTTCGCGAGGTTGGTCATGACGCTGAGCGCGCTGAACACGAGATTGTGCCCGTCCAGCGTAACGTCGTACTGGACGTCCAGGCGCGGAGCCGGTGGCATGGGCATGTCGACGGCGAGCTGCGCGCCCCGGAAATCGTACGCATCCAGCCTGTTCATCGAAGCGCACGAGGCGAGCAGCACGGATGCGGCAATACCCGCCGCAACAACTGTCATCTTCAGCACCGTTTTCATTTGAGCTCCTTGTCAATGCAACACCGGGAAGGCTTTCGCGGGGCACCCGGCTTATTCTACCAGGAGCGAGCGAGGGACGTCACTCCCGGACTTAGCCGCCCTGAACGAGCGCGGCGCTGCGTCGGCGCAGGCTCTCTGCGGCGGCGTCGGCGGCGCGGCGGACCGCCGTGCCTGACAGCCTGACGGGAAATGCCTGAACCGCAACGACGCGTCCCGCCAGGACGCCGACCTTCAGGATGATGGAATCCTCTCCGCCGGCAGTGCCGTCCATGCCGGGGAATATGAAATTGCCCAGCGAGTAGGCAATCAGAGCCCCCCCGCGCGCCTCCAGGCCCTGGATGACATGCGGATGTGAGCCGATCACGAGATCGGCGCCCGCGTTCACCAGCGCGCGGTAGGAGCTCTCCTGCTGCGGCGTCGGGCGCGTGTTCCACTCCTCGCCGCCGTGCACGAAAGCTATGTTGAAGGACTGCGGCGAAAAGGCGCGCGCGGCGGCAGCGAGGCCGGCATCGTCCAGCCAGAGCATGCCGGCGGCATCCCCGGCGGCGCGCGCATCCCGCCTGCCGTCGAACCCCTTTGGGTCCGCCGGAAATGCGCCGAATGACAGGACCCTGATCTCCGTCCCTTTGATGCTGACGACATAGGGAGCCTCGGCGTGGTTCTGATCGCGACCCACACCGGAGGTACCGATACCGGATGCTGCCAAAGCGCCAAGCGATTCGACAAAGCCCTGCCTGCCGAAATCAAAGCTGTGGTTGTTGGCGAGGGAGAGATAGGAGAATCCCGCCGACGCCAGACTCTCCAGTGCGCGCGGGTCGAAGCGGAAGTTGTACGACTTGAGCACAGGAACGCCGGATGCTCCCGCCACCGCCTCGAGATTGCCCAGGAGAAGGTCGGCCGCATGGAGAATCGGAAGCGTGTCCCCGAGGACGCGCGCAGGGCCGTCGGGCGCGAGCAGCGCCGCATCCACGCCCCGGGCCGGCATGATGTCGCCAACGGCCTCGATCCAGGCGATCCGCGCGGGCGCAGGTGGGGCGGCGCGCGCAGGAAGGGAATCGAACCATGCGCGCAGATCGGGGTCATCGCCCTGAATCCCGACGGCGAGATCGCCGACGAGTGCGTAGCCCGGCTGGTCCGGGAAGAGTCCATCGAAAGGAAGCGCCGTGTCGGGAAGCGTGATGCTGTCCAGCGGGACGACGCGGAGGGAGCCTGTCGCCGCAGCCGCGCGGCTGGCCGGATGAGGCACCTCCCAGATTTTCGCGACGGGAGCCAGAAAGACGCTTTCGACGGTTCGGGATCCGGGAAATGCGCCGATGCGGATCACGATCCTGTCGGTCGCTTCCGGCGCGGATGGCACGATCCTGACGGTTCCAGGGGGTGGATGCGCGGCGGCCAGCTTCCCCCACGCGCGCAGCAGGTTGTCAGGTGCGTCGAGGCTCACCGTGAGGCAGTCGCACGAGGCGAGCGCTGCCAGGAAAATCGCCAAAGAAATGAGAATGCGCCGCATGCCCGTGCACGACGCTACTCCGAATGGGGGAGGAGTGTCACCCGTTTCCGCACACGGTCCGAATCCCCGCTGATTGCGCCGCCATTGAAGAAAAGCTATCATGCGGCATGGTCAGACGTATCGAGGTATTCGACACGACGTTGCGGGACGGCAACAAGCTGCCGTTTGCCATGCTCTCCAGCGCCGACCGGCAGGCGCTTGCGGCGCAGCTCGCGCGGCTCGGCGTCGACGTCATGGAGGCGGGTTTCCCGTCTACCTCGCCGGAGGAGGCCGCGTGCGTCAGGCGCATCGGTGAAGAGACGCGGGGGCCTTATGTCGCCGCCCTTGCCCGCGCGCTTGCCTCCGACGTGGACACGGCGCTGGAAAGCCTTCGCAGCGCGCAGAAACCCTATATCCACATCTACATGTCCGTTGCGCCGCTTTTTCTCCGGCAGGTTCTCAAGCTCCGCGAGGAACAAGCGCTGAAGAATCTCGGCACCTGCATCGCCACGGCGAAGGCGGCAAAAGTCAGGGTGCAGTTCTCGCTGAGCGAGGCGCCGCATGCGAGCGGCGCGTACTTTGCCGAGGTCTGTCGGGCCGCGGCGGAGTCCGGCGCCGACGTCATCAACCTGGCGGACACGAACGGCATCATGGTCCCCGACGCCATGGCCGCGCTGGTGGAGGATGCCGCCCGCGCCATCGCGCCGCACCCGGCGATCATCGGCGTGCACTGCCACAATGACCTGGGGCTCGCAACGGCGAACTCCCTCGCGGCGCTGCGGGCGGGCGCCGGCCATGTCGAAGTGACAGTCGGCGGCTTCGGGGAGCGCGCGGGCAATGCGGCGCTGGAGGAGATCGCCATGCTCCTCTCGGCCTACACCGGCCGGTTCGGGCTGACGCACGGCATCCGACTTGAAGAGATCGGTCCTACGGCGCGGCTATTCGAAAGCCTCACGGGCGTGCACGCGCACCCCAACAAGTCCATCATCGGCCAGGCTGCGCTCGTCGCGGCGCCGGGCGGCTTTGCGGGAGAGTCCCTGGACCCCGAGTTGAGGAAGCTGCTGGACGAGCGCACCATCGGCAGCACGCCGGGCGAGGCTCCTGCAGCGACGCCGGCGGAGCCCGACCAGGGGCCGTATGCCTTGGAGGCGTATAACGTGCTCAGCAGCTCCCATTCACCGCCCGTCGGGCTCGTCGTGATCAGACGCGACGGCAGGTCGCTCACGCAGACGTCGCACGGCAGCGGCCCCATCGATGCGCTCTTCAGCGCGGTGGACAAGGCGCTGGGCTTCTCCACGCGCATGGTCCTGTACTCCGTCTCCACGCTCGCGGCAGGATCGGAGGCGCTGGCCGAGGTGACCGTGACGGTCGAGCTGCGCGGACGGAGGTTCCACGGCCGACATCGCAGCACGGACGTGATCGAGGCGAGCCTGCGCGCGTACCTTCGCGCGTGCAACGCCATTGGCGAATCGGGCATCCTGGAAGGTCCGTCCGAGTTCCACGTGACCGGCGAGTATCTCTGGGAGTAGACCGTCTATCGGCGCCGCCGAGCCTCAGTCGCGGCTCAGCCTGAGGCAGGAGACGACCGCGAGCAGCGGGAAAGCGGCGGCCACGATCATCATCGTACGCATCCCGACGAGCTCCCCCAGGCTTCCCAGCGGCACCATGGCAAGACCCGCAAGACCCCAGGAGAGGCCCATGATCAGTGACGATGCCATGGCAGGCGAGTTGCGGGAGTGTTTCTGTGCGAGCAGGATGAGAAGCGGGTTGGAAAACGTCAGCACGGTCCCCGCGCAGATGATGAGGATGGCCCCCGCAGCCGAAGGGAAGAGAAGGTAGCCGGCAAGGGCGAGGGGCGCGCCGACCGCGGCGGAGACGAGCACCAGGACCCTCTTGCCCGTCCTGCGGGAAAGCGAGCTCACGAAAATGGAGGCCACCGCGCCGATGGCGAGCATCACGGTGAAAAGGATGCCGATCGATGTCACGCTCGTTCCCTGCTCTGCCATGGAGACCGGGCAGGAAGGTGCTCAAGCCCCTCACACCGACGTTGAGACAGAAGTTGACGAAGATGAGCCGCAGGAGCATGACGAGGTCGGCGCGGTCGGCAAAGAGCTGCCGCCAGGTCGTGTGCGCGACGCCGAGGGTCCGCCTTTTCAGCTCGCGCGACGGCAGAAGAAGCGCGAGGCTCAGCGCGACGAGCACGGCAGGCACGGCGAGCATCGGCGTGGCGTGAAAGCCCCACAGCGCAATGAAGAACGCGATGGCCGCCGGGCCCGCGGCATAGCCGAGATTTCCGCCGGCGCTGAATATCGCCATGCCGATCTCGGGGTGGCGTCCGCTCAGGCTGGGCGTCACCGAGGCGCCCTTGGGATGAAAGGCGGCCGAGCCCAGGCAGCCGAGGAACAACAGGCAAAGGAAGACGCCGAAAGACGGCGCGGGACCCAGGAAGCTCACAAGCACGCCGGTGAGGAGCGGCGCGAGGTACAGCGACGCGGAAACGCCGAACCTGTCGAAAAGCATGCCAAAAAGGGGCTGGCTGAGGGCGGAGGCGAGCGCGGCGACCATCGAGACCGCGCCGACCAGCGAAAGGCTCAGGCCGAACTTCTCCATGATGATCGGATACAGCGGCGTGAGGAAGCCCATGTAGATGTCATTGAAAAAATGGGCCGTGGCGACGAGATAGAGGATGGGGGAAAGGGGCACGCGGGGATCCCGATGCTCAGCTGTTCACACGTTCCTGGTATTCGCGCGTCTCCGTGTTCACCAGTATCTTGTCGCCCTGCTTGATGAAGAGCGGCACCTTCACCTTCAACCCCGTCTCACAGGTGATGACCTTCGTCGCGCCGCTCACCGTGTCGCCGCGCTCCGCTCTTTCCGCCTCGGAGACGGTGAAGATCATCTTCGTGGGCAGCTTGATGTCGATCGGGGTCTGCTCCCAGAAGACGACCTGGTAGTTCTCCCCGTCCTTGAGGAAGTCGCGCTTCTCCTCCTCCCCTTCGATGGGGATCGTGAACTGTTCGTAATTCTTCACATCCATGAAGGCGTAGCCTTCCGCGTCGGCGTAGAGGAACTGCACCTCCTTGAACTCGACGGAGACGTCCTCCAGGTTGTCCTGCACTTTGTTCGTCTGCTGCAGGACGCGCCCGGTCTTGATGTTCTTCAGCTTCAGCCGTACGAACGCGGAGCCCTTGCCCGGGTTCACGTACTCCCGCTCCGTGCACACGTGGGGCTGGTTGTTGATGAGGATGAACGTGCCTTTTGCGATATCACTGGCCTTGATCATGTGATTCCTTTCGCGTCTTTTTCAGGAGTGTCCGTGCAGTATAGCGGAAATCGGGAACAAGATCACCCCCTCCAGGGATTTTTCCCGGCGGAAGACCATCTCCAGGCGATCCAGGCCGAGGGCGACGCCGGAACATTCGGGAAAGCCGGCGGGGAATATCCGCGCGAGCTCCCGGTCTGTTTCGTGGGGAATGCGGGAGCCCTTCTTTCTCTCCTCCTCGTGGGCAATCAGCGCCCCCAGAAGGTCGGGGTCGGTTTCTTCCGTGTAAGCGTTGGCGATCTCCACGCCGTCCGCGTACAACTCCCACCGCTGCGACCACGGGGTGCCGGTCTTCTGCCGCGCGGTGGTGGGAACCTGCCGTGGATAGTCCAGGAGCACGAGCGGCTTCGCCCGGGAGAGATTCGGCTCGACCACGGTCAGAAAGATGATGTGGAAGGCCTCCTCCCACGTGGGCCGTGCCGGGCATGGCCACGCCGATGCGCGCTGCCTCGCGCACGAGGCTCCCCACCTCCTGGCATTTCTCCAGGTCGATTCCGGCGTGGCGCTGGAACGCCTCTGCCATCGTGAGCCGTCGGAAGGGCGGAGAAAGACGGCGGCGCGTGCCGGGCGCCGCATGCTCCATCAGGCAGTCGAAGAGCGCCTCGGTGTGATCGATGGATTCCCGGTAGCCTGCGTCCATCGTGTACCATTCGAGGAGGCGGAACTCGGGGTTGTGATGGGGGCTGTCCACGTCGCCGTTCCTGAAGCTCCTGCTCACCTGGTAGATGTTGCCCGATCCGAGAGCAAGCAGGCGCTTCATCCACAGCTCGGGAGAGGGGATGAGCCACAGCGGCCGGGGCTCGCCTCGTCGATCCAGCAGCTCCGTGCGGAAGACCTCAATAGCGGGCTCGGGGATGAGAAAGGGCGCCAGCGTCGGGGTATCGACCTCCACGTAGCCGCGGCTGTCGAAAAACGCGCGCACGGATGCCTGGAACCGTGCCTGTCGGATGAGCCTCTTTCGGAGCGTGGATTCCATTCCGGGGGGAGTATAGCAGAAAAAGCGCCGCGGTTTCGCGTCTGCGGCGGCGCGCGGCCTGCGCGAATGTCACCAGGAGTGACTGCGATAGACACGGCCGGGCATGATCCGTATATTGATTGGGCCATGGAAACCCGTGAATCGATACACGGCTTTGACGTCGTTCTCACGGCGCGCACTGCCCGAATACCGGGCGGATGGCCTGCATCTGCGCCACCGGGCGACCGGATGCGAGGTTCTCCATCTTGCCACCGCGGACACCGAGAATCTTTTTGCATTCTGCTTCACGACGCCACCGCGTGACGATACGGGGGTGTCCCACATCGTCGAGCATTCCGTGCTCAGCGGCTCGGCCAAGTATCCCGTGAAGGAGCCTTTCTCCGTGCTCATGAAGGGGAGCATGCACACCTTCCTCAATGCGCTCACGTACCCCGACCGCACCGTCTATCCCGCATCAAGCTGCAATCACGCAGATTTCTTCAACCTTCTCGACGTCTACGGGGATGCCGTCTTCCACCCTCTCTTGCGGAAGGAAACATTCATGCAGGAGGCGTGGCGGCTGGAGGCGGGGGAGGGGGGACGCGGAAGGGCCGCGGTACGTCGGGATTGTCTACAACGAGATGAAGGGCGCGCGCGCGAGCCCCGATTCCATCGCCGCCGAATGGACGGCGCGCTCGCTGATGCCCGACACCCCCTACCGCTACGATTCGGGGGGCGATCCAGCCCATATCCCCGGGCTCAGCCTGGAGGCCGCGCGCGCGTTCCAGGCAGGCTTCTATCATCCTTCCAATTGCCGGATATTCCTCTACGGCGACATCCCGGTGGAGGAGCTCCTGGCCTTCCTCGATGAGAAGCTGCTCCGCGGCTACACGGCGCAGAGCGTCGATGCGGCGGTCCTGTCCCAGAAGGCGTGGTCCGCGCCGCGCCGGGTGGTGAAGACCTACCCCGTGATGCCGGAAACTCCGCTGGAAAAGCGGGCCATCGTCACCCTTGCGTGGCTGCTGCCGGCCGTCACGGACTCCGTGGAGCTGGTCACGCACGAGGTGCTCTCCGAGGTCCTGGTAGAAAGCGCCGGCTCGCCGCTGCGCAAGGCGCTCATCGATTCCGGTCTCGGAGAGGATCTCTCCCCCGTGAGCGGCCTGGAGACCGATCTCAAGCAGATGATATTCGCCGTCGGGCTCCGGGGAACGGACGCCGACCGCGAGGAACCCATCACGCGCCTTATCCTCGATACGATCGGCGCGCTCTGCCGGGACGGGCTCGACCGGGGGCTCGTGCAGTCGATGATAAACCGGGTGGAGTTCCGCCACCGGGAGATCAAGGGAAGCGGATCGCCGTATGGCCTCCGTCTCATGGGGCGCGCCCTGCGCGGTTGGGTCCACGGCGCGGATCCTTTTGATGCGCTGGAGTTTTCCCGTTCGATGAAGGAGCTCACGGCCCGCATGGCTTCCGATCCGCGCTACCTGGAAAAGAGGCTGGACGCGGGTTTCATCTCCAATCCCCATCGCCTGACGCTCGTCGTCGACGCCGACCGGGGGCAGGAGCAGCGCGAGCAGGAGGAGGAAAAGGCGAGGATTGCATCCGTCTGGTCGCGCCTGTCGCCTGCCGAACAAGAGGCGGTGCGCGGAGAGACGCGTGCGTTCAAGGAGTACCAGGCAGCGCCGGACTCGCCTGAATCGCTCGCCCTTATCCCGTCGCTGCGTCGCACGGACATACCTGAAGCCGTGGAGCGGATCCCCCACAAGGACACCGTGACGGCGTCCGGCGTGCCGCTCGCGTTGCACGATATCTTCACGAATGAGATCGTCTACCTGGACCTCGTGTTTCCGACGGAATCGCTCACCGGGGAGCACTCGCTCCTTTTGCCTCTTTTCGGCAAAGCCGTGTGCGGCTCCGGGCTTCCCGGCACGCCGTATGACCACGTGGCCCTCGATCTCTTCCGTCTCACGGGGGGCTTTTCCGCCGCTCTCGACGCCGGAGGGATCGCCGGCAGTGAGACGGACTTTGCCCAGCACATCTTTTTCCGCACGCGCTTCCTGCGCCAGAATCTCCGGGACGCGACTGCCCTGATCGCGCGCCTCCTGACCGCGGCGGACTTCCGGGATCTGGAGAGGCTGCGGGACATGATCCTGGAGCTGCGCAACGACATGAAGGCGGCGCTCGTGCCCAGCGGTCACCATTTCGCCATGCTCCGCGCGGCCGGCATGATCTCCGCGTCCGTCGCACGCGAAGAAGAGTGGAGGGGCATCACGCAGCTCCTCTACCTTGAAAAGCTCGCGGGAACGCTGGAGACGGACCTTCCAAGGATCGCCGGCGCGCTGGAGCAGATTCGCGCGGCGCTGCTGTCGAAAAATCTTCTCATCGCGAACGCCACGTCCGCCGTCGACAGCTTCGAAGAAACGGCGCGCGCCGTGGACCGGCTCGCCTCCGCCCTTCCGGCCTCCGCGACCTCCATGGCGGCGCGCGCGGCGGCGGGCTCCAAGGCCCGGCCGCCAGGGCTCGGCGCGGAGTCGCTCGTGGCAAGCGCTCCCGTCGGATACGTCGCGCGCGCGGTGCCGGGCATCCGATTCGACCATCCCCTGAGCGGACCCATCGCCGTGCTGGGCCACATGCTCTCCACGGGATACCTCTGGGAGAAAGTGCGCATGGAAGGGGGCGCTTATGGCGCCTTCTCATACCCGCGGAACATGGACGGCCTCTTCCTGATGGGATCCTACCGCGACCCCCATATCGTGCGGACCATCCACGCATTCGACGACGCTCTTGCTTTGATGGAGGAGGGTGAGCTTCCACCGGAGGAAGTGGACCGGGCCGTCATCGGCACCATCGGCAGGGAAGACCGACCGCTGGATCCGGGGGAAAAGGGCTTCGTGAGCATCCAGCGCAAGCTGCACGGGGTCACTGACGACGCACGCCAGGCGCGCCGGAGCGCCTTACTTGCCGCGGACAGGAAAGGGATCGCCGAAGCGGCGCATCTCCTGCGCGCTTCCGCCGGTCGGGGCTTCACGGCTGTGATCGCCAATCGCGCGGCGCTCGCCGAGGCGGCCGCGGAGATGCCGGCGCTCGCGGGCAGGATCATCGAGCTTCCGGAATAGAAAGATGCGGCAGTCATGAATCTCGAAGTATTCGTTCTGGGCACGGGGGGAATGATGCCCCTGCCCGGGCAGGGGCCTGACCTCGGTCCTCGTGCGGCGCGAGGGGGAGCTTTTCCTCTTCGACTGCGGGGAAGGCACGCAGATCGCGCTGCGGCGGCTGAACCTCCGGTGGAAGAAGATCACGAGCATTTTCATCTCCCACACCCATGCAGATCACGTCACGGGCCTCCCCGGCATCCTCATGCTCTCGTCCCAGGTGGACAGGAGCGAGCCCCTCTGCATCTATGGTCCGCCGAAGATCCGCGAGTTCGTCGAGGCGATGCGGCGCACTCTGGACATGTACATCAACTACGAAATCGTCGTGCGCGAGATCGAAGGAGGCACGACGGTGGTGCAGACGCCGGAGTATGCCATCAAAGCGCATACACTCGTGCACACGAAGCCGTGCCTCGGCTACAGCCTCGTGGAGAACGAACGCCCGGGCATATTTTTCCCCGACAAGGCCCTTGCCCTCGGCGTCCCGCGCGGCCCGCTGTGGTCCAAGCTCCAGAGCGGCGAGGCGGTCTGTCTCCCCGACGGCGCGACCGTGCGGTCCGACCAGGTCATGGGCGACGAGCGCAAAGGCCGCAAGTTCTGCTTCGCCACGGACACGACCGCGGCGCCGGGGCTTGCCGATTTCGCCCGCAACGCGGACCTTTTCATCTGCGAAGGAATGTTCTCCAACGAGTTCACCGACACCGCCGCGGAAAAGAGGCACCTGACGGCGTCGCAGGCGGCGCGTCTGGCCCGGGAGGGAAACGTGAAGAAGCTCGGGCTCATCCATTACAGCCCGCGGTATTCCGAGCGGGAGCTGAAGACGCTGCTGGGCGAGGCGCGGGAGATATTCCCCGAAGCGTTTCTCACGCGCGATCTCCAGCACATCGAGATGCCATTCGAGGATTAGCAAAGTCGGCGGAAAAAGCGGGCAGGGAGAAGGTATGAGAATCGCAATCGTCGGCTCGGGCGCCATGGGATCGCTTTTCGGAGGGAAGCTTTCGCTCGCGGGGCATGACGTGGTGCTCTACGATGTCTACCGCGAGCACATCGATGCGATCGTCTCCGCCGGACTCGCCATCGAGGAGGCCGCCACCGGCCAGGTGACAGTCGCGCGTCCGCGCGCCAGCGTGGATCCTTCCGCCGTCGCCGATGCGGAGGCCCTCATCATCTTCGTCAAGTCGACGGCCACGGAGGCGGCGGCGGAGCAATTCTGCCGCATCTCCTCCCGGGCGGCGATCGTCCTCACCCTGCAGAACGGGCTGGGAAACGAGGAGATCATCCGGGCACATTTCGGTGCGGAGCGCACGGCGGCCGGTGTCACGTCGCAGGGCGCGACATTCCTCGGGCCCGGCCGCATCCGTCACGCCGGGACGGGCCCGACGCACATGAGCATGTCCGACGGGAACAACGCGCGGCTGGACGCCCTTGCAAAAGCCCTGTCCTCCGCTGGCTTCGAAACCCACGTGGAGAAGGACGTCTCGGGCTTGATCTGGAGCAAGCTGGTGATCAATGTGGGTATCAACGCGCTTACGGCCCTCACGGCACAGACGAATGGGCGCCTTCTGGAATCGGAGGAGACGCGATCTCTGATGGAAGACCTTGTGAAAGAAGCGGTCGTCGTTGCGCGCGCACGGAATATTCATCTCAGCGACGACGATCCCATCGGCCGGGTGCGCGAGGTCGCGGCGATGACGGGCGCGAATCGCTCGTCGATGCTCCAGGATTTCGACCGCAAGCGCCCGTCGGAGATCGACTTCATGAACGGCGCCATCGTGCGGGAGGCCGCGCGGCTGGGCATCCCCGCGCCCGTCAATGCCACCGTCACGCGGCTCGTGAAGGCCGTGGAAAAGGCGCGTCAGGGATGATCTCCGCGGACGAAGAGCGCCTTCTTTCACGCGTGAAAATCGAAGAGCTCGTGACGTTGACGCAGGACCTCGTCCGCATCGATTCGGTCATCCGGCCCGAGACGGGAGGCACGGAGAGGAACGTCGTCGCCTATCTTGCAGACTGGATCCGCCGCGAGCTCTCCTGCGAGCCCCTGATCGAGCAGGTCGTTGACGGTCGGGAGAACCTCATCGTCACGATCGACTCGGGCCGGCCCGGGCCCTGCCTCATGCTCGAAGGGCACACCGACGTCGTGAGTGAAGGAAGCCGCGACAGGTGGCAGCACGATCCCTTCGGCGGGGAGGTGGTGGACGGCCGGTTGTACGGCCGCGGCTCCTGCGACATGAAGGCGGGTCTTGCCGTCGCCCTGGTCACGGCGCGCACCCTCGCGCGGGCGGGCGGGGGATGGTGCGGCAGGCTGCGACTGGGTTTCCTCTGTGATGAGGAAGGCATGATGCTCGGCATCAAGCACTACATCCAGGCCGGCCATGCGGATGACGTCACCGCCTGCCTCCTGCCGGAGCCCGAAGAGAACAATCTCTGCATCAGCATGAAGGGAGCGATCCGCGCCATCGTGCGCGTGCGGGGCAGGATGGCCCACGGGGCGATGCCGCTGACCGGCATCAACCCGAACACCCGCCTGGCGCGCATCGTCCTTGCTTTTGAAAAATACGAGACGGAGGAAAAGGCCCGGTGTGGCCGGGACCCCTTCCTGGGTCTCCCCTCCGTGACGTTCACGGTCCTTCAGGCGCCGCCCACGGGTAGCCCTGCCCAGCTCAACGTGATGCCTGGCGAGGCGGAAGCGTTTGTCGACATCCGCACGACCCTCGGCCAGAGCCACGAACAGGTGCGGGACGATCTGCGGGCAATACTCAGGCTTCTTGCCTCCGCCGACCCGGATTTTCATGCGGACATCGACTTCATCGATGACCGACCCGTCGTGGGAATACCGAAGGACGAGCCAATCGCGCGCATTTCCGCGGAGGCATTCCGGGAGGCAACCGGGCGTGAGCCTGTTTGGAATGGGGTTCCCGGGGCTACGGATGGCACATTCCTCAGTTCGATGAAAGGCATACCGTGCCTGGTTAATGGCCCCGGACCAAGGCATATGCCTCATCAGACGGACGAATATGTCGAAGTCGGGCAGGTATACGAAGCAGCTTGTATTTATGTGCTCACGGCAATACGTTATCTGGCATGGAAGCCTGATATCTCAGATCGTCATTGACAGATGGCTGGCAATCCCATAAAATCGGCGGATATATGGGAGGGCCCATTCTCACGATCAAAGGACTCTGTAAATCCTTCGGCGCTCTCCTTGCACTCGACAACGTTGATATAGAAATAGTCGCCGGCAGCATTCACGGCATCATCGGCCCGAACGGATCGGGAAAGACCACACTTTTCAATTGCATTACAGGCCTCCTCTCGCCTGACTCCGGCACAATTGCCATGGAGGACAGGGAGATCACCGGGAAGCGCGCCGACCTCATCTCCAATCTCGGGATACGGCGCACATTCCAGTCGGGCAAGCTCGTTCCGAGCTTGACGGTGCGGGAGAACGTGATGTGCGGCATCAACGACAAGGTCGGAAGAGCAGCCGTGGACGCGGCGTTCCGCCTTCCCTTCGTCCGCTCGCGGCGCGAGGACGAAATCTGCGACCGGGCCGAAAAGGTCCTCGGCCTCGTGGGCATGGCAGACAGCGCGAACCGGTGGGCCAGCGACCTTGTCTGGACGGAACGCCAGCTCGTCCAGATCGCCCGCGCGCTGGTCACCCAGCCGCGGCTCCTTCTCCTGGACGAGCCCGCCTCCGGCATGGGGGTGAAGGAAATTGAAAAGGTTGAGGAGATCATCACGCGCATCCGGGCGATGGGCATCACGGTGGTCGTGGTCAGCCACGACGTGAAGATGCTCATGAACCTGTCGGAAATGGTCACGGTGCTCAATTTCGGCCAGAAGATCGCCGAGGGTGTGCCGGAAGCCATTCAGAAAGATCCCCGTGTGCTGGAGGCCTACCTTGGCGTCCAGTAGCGCGGCCGCTCCCTTCCGCGGTAACCGCGGAGTTGGCGGCATTCCGGCACCCCTGCTTTCCATCGAATCGCTTTCCGTGTCCTACGGCCACATCCGGGCCTTGAAAGGAGTGAGCCTCGAGGTCAATCGCGGCGAGATCGTCGTGCTCATCGGCGCCAACGGCGCGGGCAAGACCACGCTTCTGGAGTCGGTGCTCGGCATCAACGCGCAGGTGACGGGCAGCGTCATCTTCGACGGGAAATCCATCAAGGGCCGCGCGGCGGACCGCAATGTCCGCTCAGGTTTGTGCCTCGTCCCGGAGGGACGCGGCGTTTTCGCCTCGATGAGCGTCCTGGACAATCTCCTCCTGGGCGCGCACAACAATATGCGCAACGTCACGGCGCACCTGGACCGGGTCTACGAATGGTTTCCCATCCTCCGACAGAGGCGCGACCAGGTGGCGCGCACCCTGAGCGGCGGCGAGCGCCAGATGCTCGCGATTGGACGCGCGCTCATGTCCGCGCCCCGCCTCATCATGGTGGACGAGCCCTCCATCGGGCTTGCGCCGATCGTCGTGAACGACATCTTTGCCATATTGAAGAAGCTCAACGCGGAAGGTTATACGATCCTTCTCTCGGAGCAGAACGCGTACAAGGCGCTGCAGTGCGCGCACCGCGGCTACGTGATGGAAACTGGGCTTGTGACGCTCGCGGGGTCCTCCGCGCGCCTGTTGAGCGACCCCGGCGTCAAAGCCGCGTATCTGGGGGCATAGGGCATGCAGGTTTTCATCGCCCAGGTCATCAACGGTCTTTCGACGGGAAGCATTTACGTGCTCCTCGTCACCGGCTTCAATCTCCTTCTTCTCGTGGCGATGATCATCCACTTCTCCTACCCGCAAGTAGTTGTCTTTTCCATGTATATAGCGTGGCTGGTGATGAAGTACACGGGCAACAGCGTCGTGCTGGGAATCCTCGCGGCCCTCGCCTCGTCCATTCTGCTGAGCCTCATTTCGGCACCGCTCTTCCAGAAGGTCATGAAGAAGCGCGGAGAGGTGGACATCAACACCAGCATGGTGCTTTCGATGGGCATCGGGATGATCATCACGGATATTCTCTCCCACGCGTTCAACAGCGGCCTTCCCATCGCTTTCCCTGCTTCCCTCGTCGGCAGCGCCCCGCTGTTGCGCATCGGCCTGATCAGCGTCACGACGGGCCAGGTGTGGTCGATGGGGATCGGCATCGTCGTCGTCAGCCTCTTCTTTCTGCTGCTCTACCGCACCCGGGCGGGCCGGGCCTTTCGTGCGATCGCGGAGGACCCCAGCGGCGCACGGCTGGTGGGCATCCCGCTCCTTCGCACCGGCCTGTACAGCTACACCCTTTCCGGGCTTCTCGGGGGAACCATCGCCGTGATGTTTGCCATGCTCCTGGGGTATGCCTCCCCGGGGCTGGGTGAGCAGGTTGCGCACAAGGTGCTCGCCGTCTCCATCATCGCGGGCCTGGGGAACCTCGTCGGTGGGCTCTTTGTCGGGCTTGGCCTGGGGATCCTGGAGGCGCTGGTCCAGGGCTACGTTCCGGGCTCCTGGTCGAATGCCATTGCATTCGTCATCATGCTCGTCATTATCCTGGTGAAGCCGAAGGGTCTCTTCGGCTCAAAGTTGTAGGGGGATGACGGTGCCGCTGCCGCTCTACTACTACATGGCCATCGCCGCAGTGAACATTCTTCTGAGCTGGGCCATGTACCTCCCCTATAGGGTGGCACACCTGCACTTCATCGTCGTGGCGAACATGGCCATCTCCGGCTACACGGCGGCTTACCTCGTCATGAATCTCCACGTGCCCTTTGGCCTTGCGCTCGTCGCGGGTTTCGCATTGGGGGGCATCATCGGGTTCATTGTTTCCCTTTTCATTGGGGATGCGCCGACATTCGCCGTCGTCATCGTCGGATTTACATTCATCTTTATCACGCGCACCGTCATCGAGAACCTCAAGGCGGTGGGCGGGGCTTTGGGCATGTTCGGCCTCCCCAATATCGCGGCCACCCCAGGAGCCCACCGCTGGACCATGCTCGCCATCCTGTATGGCCTTGTGCTCCTTGTGGGATTCCTCATCCACAGGTTTGACAACTCGCGGCTGGGAAGGGCTGCCTCCGCCGTATTTGTCGACAAGGAGCTCGCCGCCTCGCTCGGAGTGGACATCAAAAAGCTCGGCATGCTCCTGCAGACGTTCAGCTGCACCATCGCGGGCGGCATCGGCGTGTTGTACGGTTTCATCTACAAGAGCCTGTACCTGACCTTCTTCGATTTCTCGCTGGTCGGCATCGCAATGACCGTCATCTTCGTGGGGGGATACGCGACGCAGTGGGGCGCGCTGGTGGTCGCTCCCATCCTCTACGGCGTCCCGCTTCTCTTCCCGCCTGCCATCCAGTCCTGGCGCATCGTCATCTACGGGGCGCTTCTCATCCTTGTCCTGGTGCTCAAACCGGAGGGCTTCCTCACGCGACGATTCGTTTATACTCTAGGCAGCTTTCTTTCGGGACACCGAAAGAAAAATCATAGACAGGAGGACATATGAAGAAAGCACTTGGGCTGATTCTTGTGGCGCTTTTCCTGGCCTCGGGGCTCGGCTTCGGCCAGACGGTCGTCGCCAAGGAATGGGACATTCCTTTCCTGAACTGCCTCACCGGCCCCATCGCCGCCTACGGCGAGCTCTTCCAGTGGAGCGCCGAACGCGCCGCATCGGAGATCAACGCGGCCGGCGGCATCAAGGGCAAGCTCGTGAAGATCGTCGGCGTCGACACCGGCTCCGACCCGCAGAAGGGTGCCGCGGACATGGCGTTCCTGGTGAACAGCACCCTCGTGGCCCTGGGCCCGGTTCCCGAGCCGGTCATCCTCGCCTCCATGCCCATCGCGGTGGAGGCCAAAATGGTCTCGATGACGGTGAGCACCTCGTACGAGTACGCCGCCAAGTTCTTCCCATGGACGGTGTCCTTCCTTCCGCCGACGGAGCAGCGACTTGCCCCGCTCGTCGCGGCCTGGGCGAAGAAGTTCCCCTCCATGAAGAAGGTCGTCCAGATCATGACCAACTACGGCCCCTGGCCCGGAATGGTCGATGCGCATGCGAAGGGGCTCACGTCCCTGGGCATCACGATGCTGCAGAACGTCGAGGTCCCGCAGGACGCGGTGACTTTCGGCCCGCTCGTCGTGAAGGCCCTGGACCAGAAGCCTGACGGCATCGTCATCTCCACATTCCCCGACAAGACGGCCAAGATCATCCAGGAGCTGAAGAGCCGCGGCTGGACAAACATGAACCAGGTCCTGATATTCTCCAGCGGCGACGGTCCGGACCTCTACTCGACGGGAGGCAAGGATCTCAACGGCGTGTACATCTACAACTACCTCAACCCCGACTTCTCAAGCCCGCGCTGGGACGCGATGAAGGCCGCCTACAGCAAGGATCACAACGGCACCGAGGCGCCGAGCCTCCTCACCAACTACTACGACGCTGTTTTCATGATCAAGGAAGCCATTGAGAAGACCGCTGTCACGGGGGATCCCTCGAAGCTCGCCGCCGAGCGCAAGATGATCTCCGACTACATCGCCAACGTGAAGGGCTTCCAGGGCGTCATGGGCGCCTGGGACATGGTCAACGGCGTTGCGATGAACAAGCCCAACTATATCTTCATGATCCAGGATGGGAAGAAGGTCAACGCGACCGTGGTGCGCTGAGGCGCAGCGCGGGCAATCCGCGCAAATGGAAAAAAAGGGGCTCCCCCGGGGGCCCCTTTCTATTTCACGCTCATGTCCCGAAAGGAGGGCACGCCGCGCAGCTTCTCCGCCGAGCGCACGGCATTCACCACCGCCTGCGCCGTTACCTCGGCAGCGAGTGCCCCCACGCGGTTTGGATCCGCTTGCTGCTGCCCCGCGCCCATGCAGAAAATGACATCCCCGTCCCCCAGCGTATGCACGGGATTTATTGTCCGCGCCAGACCATCCTGCGCCATGATTGCGATGCGCGTCGCGGTGGCCTTCGTCAGCAGCGCGTTTGTGGCCACGACGCCGATGGTCGTGTTGGTGGGAAAGCCTTCCTTGTAAAGGCCGTCGGCCGATCTGAGCAGGCTCATTGCGCCGGCGATTCTGCTCCTGTCTGCGGTGAGTGTGCCTGCCAGAAGCACCCCGGTCGCGGGGTCCGAGACGTCACCGTTGCAGTTCACGACGACCAGCGCGCCAACGACGAGGCTGCCCACCTGCACGCTCGCCGTGCCCAGACCGCCTTTCATCATGCCCTTGATATTCCCGACAAGCCTTCCGATGGCGGCCCCCGTGCCTGCCCCGACATTTCCCTGGCGTTTTTCGTGCGCGGAAGCGTTGTCGCACGCGGCGTAGCCCATCGCAGCGTCAGGCCGCGCTTTTCCTTCCGTGAAGCCCAGATCGTTGAGGACCGCGCCCGGAACGATCGGGACGAGCGCCACACCGACGTCGAAGCCGATCCTGCGTTCCTCCAGGAACCGCATGATCCCTCCGCCGCAGTCAAGGCCGTATGCGCTTCCCCCGGCAAGAAAGACCGCGTGTGCGACCGGAATGACATTCTCCGGGCGCAGCGCATCGGTCTCGCGCGTGCCCGGCGCGCCGCCGGATGCGCTCACACCCGTCACCGCGCCCGCGCGGCAGATAATGACCGTGCAGCCGGTGCCCCCCTCCAGGTCCTGGGCGTGACCGACCTCGATGCCGGCGACGTCCGTGATGGAACCGCTCATGTGTCTGCCTCTCACGTGCTGAATTGATCCCCGAGCGGGAACGCCCACAAAGAGATGCCGCGGGGCGCAGATCGACATTGAACCCGGCGTGACGCCTTGTCAACGCGGCCACGGCGTCCCGTGGCTGCGCAAAATGACTCCGCTTGCACCGGCGCGCCAATTGCGTTAATCTCAGTGACACCCCTGTGAGGAGCATGCAACATGAGCGACATCAAGAAGATCATGATCCCTGACCTGCTGGCGATGAAGAAAAGCGGAAAGAAAATTTCGATGATCACAGCGTACACGTTCCCGCAGGCGCAGTGCGTGGACGAGGCGGGCATCGACATCATCCTGGTGGGAGACAGCCTCGGCATGGTCGAGCTGGGTTACAAGGACACCGTGCCCGTGACGATGGACGAGATGCTGAGCCATACGCGCGCGGTCATGCGCGGTGTGACGCGCAGCCACGTGGTGGGCGACATGCCCTTCATGTCGTACAACATCAGCCGCGAGCAGGCGGTGACGAATGCCGGCATCCTGTACAAGGACGGCGGATGCGACTCGGTGAAGCTGGAGGGCGGCCAGGAGATGGCGCCCATGGTGAAGGCGATCGTCACGGCAGGCATCCCGGTTTTCGGCCATATCGGCCTGACCCCGCAGACGGCGAACATGCTCGGCGGCTTCAAGGTGCAGGGCAAGTCGCTGGACGCCGCGCGCAAGGTGGTGGATGACGCGCTGGCCCTCGAAGAGGCGGGCGTCTTTGCCATCGTCCTGGAAGCCATTCCGCGGCAGCTCGCCGCGATCATCACGGAAAAGCTTTCCGTGCCGACAATCGGGATCGGCGGCGGCCTGTCGTGCGACGGGCAGGTGCTCGTGCTCCACGACCTCGTGGGGCTCTTCCGCAGATTCACGCCAAAGTTCGTGAAGGTGTATGCCGACATCTATGCCGTCCAGCTCCAGGCGGTGAAGGCGTATGTTTCCGACGTGCAGGAAAAGAAATTCCCGGCGGAGGAACACACGTACACGATGAAGGATGAAGCGGTGGCCGAGCTCCGCAAGGCCCTGCACATGTAGGGGACGCGGCCGTGATAGAAGCCCTCGGTCTGTCGAAACGGTACGGCACGCTGGAAGCAGTCCGCGACGTCTCGTTCACTGTCGGCGCGGGAGAGATACTCGGCCTGCTCGGACCCAACGGGGCGGGCAAGACCACGATCATGAAGATCCTCACCTGCGGGCTTTTCCCCACGGCCGGGACCGCCCGGGTGGGCGGCAACGACGTGCTGACGGCGCCGCTGGCAGTCAAGGAATCCATCGGCTATCTGCCGGAGAATGCCCCGCTGTATCCCGACCTCACGGTCCGTGAATACCTTCGATTCATCGGTGACGCCCGCGGTCTCCGCCGCGCGGAATGGCTGCGTGCCCTGGAGCGGGTCGTCGGCGCGTGCGCTCTTTCCGACGTGATCGACCGGCCGATCGGCGAGCTGTCCAAGGGATACCGGCAGCGCACGGGGCTTGCGCAGGCGCTCCTGCACGATCCGCGCATCCTCATCCTCGACGAGCCTACGACAGGGCTGGATCCCAGCCAGATCGTGGAGATACGCGAGCTCATCCGCAAGCTGGGAACGGAAAGGACCGTCATGCTCTCCTCCCACATCCTCCAGGAGGTCGAGGCCACCTGCCATCGCGTCCTCATCCTGTCCGCGGGGAGGGTCGTCGCGCAGGGGACAAAGGAGGAGATGGAGCGGGGCATGCGCGGGGAGACCCTTCTGGACCTCACCCTGCGCGCGCCTTCCGCGCTGGACACCGCGCCGCTTGCGAAGGTGCACGGCGTGCGGCGCATCGTCTCGGAGTCGGCCGGCCCGGAAGGCAGGCGGGAGCTGCGCCTGGCGCTCGCACCCGACGCGGGCGCGGAGGAGGCCGTATTCGATTGGGTCGCGTCGCAGGGGGCGAAGATCGTCGCCATGGTGCCGCAGCGCATCAGCCTGGAGGACATCTTCCTTTCGCTCACGGAAAGGCAGCAGGAGACATGAAGACCATGACCATTGCGCGCCGCGAGCTGCAGGCGGCGTTCAATTCCCCCGTCGCCTACATCGTCGCGGTTGCCTACCTCGTCTTCACGACCGTGTGGGTCTTTTTCCTCAACAGTTTCTTCGCCCAGAACGAGGCGTCGCTCCGCGTCTACTTCACCATCGTGCCCACCGTGTTCATCTTCCTCGTTCCCGCCCTCACGATGCGCTCGTGGGCCGAGGAAAGGAGAATGGGGACGCTGGAGGTCCTTCTTTCACTCCCGTTCCGCGAAGGGGAGGTGGTGCTGGGAAAGTTCGTCGGCATCTTCGGGCTGCTCTTCCTCGTGGTCGTCCTGTCGCTTCCCCTGCCTCTCTCCCTCTCCCGTCTGGGGCTTTTCGACTGGGGACAGATCGCCGGGCAGTACATCGGGGTGCTCCTGATCGGCGCCGCCGGCATCTCCGTGGGGCTTTTCATCTCGGCGTTGTCGACCAACCAGGTCGCCGCGTTCATCCTCACTGGTCTTGCACTCGTTGCGCTCACTCTTGCCGGCCAGCTTCAACAATTGGTCGGCATGCCGGACTGGCTTTCCGCCGCCCTGGGCTACGTTTCCTTCGGGCATCACTTCGACAGCTTCAACCGCGGCATCATTGACAGCCGCGACCTGCTCTATTTCCTGCTCGCCATCGCGCTCTTCCTCTTTCTGAACGTGCGGGTATTGGTGGTGAGGAAGTCGTCATGAGGGCGCGGGCAACCGGACACCAGCCGCGGAGCCCCGTCAAAACGCGCGAGCTTCAGCGCCGCGTGATTGCGCTGCTCGTCGTGCTCGACATGCTGCTCGCGTTCCTGGTGAGCGCGCGCTTCTTTTTCCGCGCGGACCTGAGCCGCAATGGGATCTACACGCTTTCCGCCGCCACGCGTTCCATGGCTGCGGGCCTGCCGGAGCCTCTTTCCATCACCTATTACGTCTCCGACACGCTGCGCAGCCGCTCGCTTTTCCCCTCTCAGATCCAGGACCTGCTGGACGAATATGCCACGTGGTCGCGCGGCCGCATCAGCGTGCGCGCGGTGGACCCCCTGAAGTCCGGGCAGCCCGGCAACGTGGAATCGCTCGGGGTGCAGGCGCGGCAGATGCAGGTCGTGGAACGCGACCAGGTCAACGTTGCCACGGTCTACAGCGGCATCGTGCTGCGCTACCTCGACAGGGTCGCGGCGCTGCCATTCGTGTCCGATCTCTCCACGCTCGAATACGACCTTTCCTCGCAGATCCGCGCGCTCGTTTCCGCCCGCACGCGGACGATCGGCGTCCTGCTGGGAGACGCGCGCAGGAGCCTCGGCCAGGATTACCGCTACCTCCAGCAGGAGCTGGGCTTCCAGTTCAAGGTACAGGAGGTGGAGCGCGGCAACGCGATCCCCGCGGAGGTGGGTGTGCTCTTCGTGATCGGCACCCATGATATGGACGACGCGGCAACCTTTGCCGTGGACCAGTTCATCATGCGCGGGGGCAAGGTGCTTTTCGCGGTGGACCCCGTGGACGTCGATCTTGCGGCGGGCCTCGCGGCTAGGGTAAACAAGAATACGGCGGTCGAAGACTCTCTCGGCGTTTACGGCGCCCGCGTCACCCCTGAGATCGTCCTGGACACGCTCGACCAGCGCATCTCTTTCAGCATCCAGCAGGGCAGGTACATGATCGTGCCCTATCCCGCGTGGATCGCCGTTGCGGCGCGCAACGCGGATGCCACCCACCCCATCACCGCGCGCTTCGGCGGGCTGGACCTGTACTGGGCGGCGCCCGTGACGCCGATCGAGCGCCAGGGCGTGACGGCGGAGGTGCTTGCGCGGACGTCGCCGAACGCCTGGACGATGAAGGAGCCTTTTGAAACCAACCCGATGATCATGCAGACCATGAAGGGGCCGACGGAGGGATCCCCTTCCCAGATCGATGTCGCGCTGGCGCTCACGGGCACATTCCGAAGCGGCTATGCCGGCCGCCCGGTGCCGGCCCGGCCCGGCGACACGGCGTCGCCCCCTGCCGCAACGCAAAGCCCGCCGACACGCATCATCGTGGTGGGCGACGCCGCCTTTGCCTCGGACATCGCCCAGTATACGCAGGCGAGCTACAACATGACCTTCCTCTCCAATTGCGCCGAATGGCTTTCGCAGGAGGACGACCTGCTGGCGATCAAGACGCGCGCGCAGACCGACACGCGTCTGGACAGGCTTCCCGATCCGGCGGCAAAGGCCGCGGCGATGCAGACAAGCATCGCGCTGAACGTTGCAATCGTGCCGCTTCTGGTCATCCTGGCGGGGGTGATCCGGCTCCTGCGGAGAAGGGGGCGAAAGCATGAGTCGCCGGGAGAATCGGCATGAGCTTCCGCACCTCTGTCACCGCCCTTGCGGCGGTATTCATCGTCCTGCTTGCTGCGTTGATCATGGGCGCAGTTTTTACACCGGAGTCCACGTCGAAAAGGGCGGCTGACGCGGCCCTCTTTCCGGGGCTGCATCCGTCGCTCGTCAGACAGATCGAGATCAGTGACGCAACGACCCGGCTGCTCGTCACAAAGGCGGCCGGCCAGGATGCCGCCGGGCAATGGCTGGACACTGGACATCGCGGGCGTTCCGTTTCCCGCCTCGCTGGCACGGGCAGACGGCTTTGTGACTAACATGGCAGCGTTGACGCGCGGCACCCTGGTGACCCGGGATGCCTCCTCCACGGCCTCGCTGGGCCTGGGAACCGGCTCGGGAAAGCGGGTCATCCTCCATGGCGCAGGCGGCGACGTGCTTGCCGAGCTCCGTGTGGGAAATGCGGCGACAGGCTCGCAGGGCATGTACGTTCAGCCAGCGGGCCGGGCAGAGGTCTACCTGACGGCAGCATCGCTTTCTTCGGCGCTGACGACGGACCGCACCTATTGGGCCGAGATGCGGATACTGCCGCAGGCCGTCACGGGAGATTCCATAATCCGGCTTTCGGTCACGCAGAAGAAGGCTTTTGCCTGGACCGCTACGCGGGAGCCGAATGCGCAGAACGTGAATGTCTGGGTGATCGAAGGGAGGACGGGCCTCAAGATCCGGCAGGACAAGCTCAACTCGATCGCTTCATCGGTTGCCGGCATCTCAGGAGGCGACTTTCTTCTGAACCGGCAGCTTGCGCCGGACGCGTCGACCGCGCAGGCGGTCATCGAGGTCACGGGAAGCGACAACAGGTCATACACGCTGCTCTTCGGCGCCCGGCAGGCGGACGCGCGCTATCCCTGCGTTCTGGTGGGCAGCACGGTATCCTGGCTCGTGCCGGAATGGCGTTTTCAGGAAATCATCACGAGCGAAAAGGCGTTTACGACAGGCTCCCCGTAAGGGAGGTGCGGAATCGGGAGGCGTCGGCGCGGAAGCCGATGACCTGGTTGCCGCCTTCACGCGACGCCTTGGCGACCGCGATGTCGGCCTCTTCGCGCAGGACGTTCTCTTCGATCAGTCTTCCGCCGCGCGAGCTCACCCCGATGGAGACGGTTCGCCGCATCCCCTCTATTTCAGTCTCCGCGGTCTTCTTGCGGAACTCCTCCAGCACGCGTACGGCAGCGTCCACCTCGGAGTCCGGGAGAACGACGGTGTAGCCGTCATTGCCAGCCTCGAAGATGAGGTCATGGAGCGGGAAAGACTGCTTCAAGAGGCGCGCGATCTCCGCGGTCACCAGGGGAAGGCGCTGGTCGATGTAGGGCTCATCGATGCGGATGCGCGCCACGGAGATGTCCTGGGCCGACGAGGAGGCGCGCTCCAGCTCGGCGCTCAGCCGCGGCTCGAGGAACTCCGCCCAGACCAGCCCCGTGCGGGGGGATGTGAGTCCCTGCGCTTTGGGCTCGGATGCTTCCTCGACGGCAACCGGCTGCGGACGTCGCAGTGCCGGTTCCACAGGTGCCGGCGAGGGCGTTTCTTCACGCCGCGGCGCAGCCTGCTGCGGCACGGGCGAGGAGGGGCGCGCGGCGGCGGCCTCAGGCCGTGCCTGTCGGGGGGCGCGGGCGGAGGAATCGTCAGTCTGGACGCTCATGAATATGAGGATGACGACGCCGCAGACCAGGAGGAATGCAAGGAAAAGGTACAGGTCGTCGCGGACCACCGGATACAGGTCCTCACGGCCCATGACGACGAAAAGTGCATCCAGCGTCAGTCCCGCCGCTTCTCCGGGGAGTGGC
Source organism: uncultured Spirochaetota bacterium (assembly GCA_963781885.1). GTDB lineage: Bacteria > Spirochaetota > Spirochaetia > SZUA-6 > Fen-1364 > Fen-1364. Next base: position 279,128 of record CAWAHW010000005.1, read on the forward strand.
TCGCTTGCGAGGAAATCGTAGCCGCGGCTCATGTCGTAGGCGGGTGTGCCCCGCCATTCGGGTGTGGGCTCGGCGGGAACTTTCAGATAGGACCTGCTCCGCGAGACGACGTAAAGCAGACCGTCGGTGGGGGAATGCACGGAGAGGAGCAGGAGCCGCGGCTCGGCGTCGAACACGTCCTTCATGTTCCTGGCGAACTCGGGGGTGCCGAAGCCGCCGGTGGAATCCCGCAGGGAAACGGCCTTTGCGACAAGGGCAGGGACCCGCTCCCGGGCGAGCTCGGCATTGTGCCGCCGCGACTCCTCGATCCGGAAACCCGTGAGCCCGACGATGAAGAGGAAGAAGACGCCGCTCACGATGAGGAAGATCCAAGAAAAGCGCTTATCCATGCTGCTCTCCCCACGCTGTCGGGAGTATACTCTCTTTCACCCCTCCCGGGGAGGTCGGGGGAAGAGAAGACGAGACGGAACCGGAGGTCAGGATGAGGGTGCGCAGACGTTGCCTTCCCCCGGGGTGGTATCCAGACACCGCGGAGCAGACCCGGCAGGCCATCGACGAGCTGGCGGAAAAGCTCCCGGCGGATGGCGCGACCGGTGTCGCCGGTGTGGCGCCGCACGCGGGTTGGGAGTTCTCCGGCGGCATTGCGCTGGAGGTTCTGTCACGAATTGCTCGCGGCATGGACACTATTGTCATTATCGGCGGGCACCTCGGTCCGGCTGACGGAATCCTTTGCGCCTTCGAGGACTCCTTTGAGACGCCCCTCGGTCCGCTTGCGGCCGATCGGGAGCTGCTGGACGCCCTGGGCCGCGCGGTGAAGCTTTTTGAGGACAGGCACCAGGACAACACGGTGGAGATACAGCTTCCTTTCATCCGGTACCTTGCCCCCGGCGCGCGTGTTCTGGGCATGCGGGCGCCGCCCTCACCGGAGGCGGAAACGCTGGGAGCGGCGATAGCCGAAGCCGCGGGGGGTCTTGGCCGCAAGGTCGCCGTGATGGGGTCAACCGACCTCACCCACTACGGGCCCAATTACGGGTTTGCTCCCGCAGGCTCCGGGCAGACCGGTCTTCGCTGGGTGAAGGACGTCAATGACAAGAGGATCATCGATTGCCTGCTGGCGCTCGACACAGGCCTCGCGCTGGAACGCGCGCTGCGGGAAAGATCGGCCTGTTCCGTCGGGGGGGCACTGGCGGCAATGGGTTTTGCCCGGTCGCGCGGGGTCCGTCACGGAACGCTCTTGAGCTACGCAACGAGTCAGGACATTCACCCGGAAGAATCCTTCGTGGGATACGCCGGCGTGCTCTATTCCTGAGAGCGGGCGGGAAAGGTCGCAAGCGTCCGCCTGACGCGCTCGATCGACCAACGGCGCGCCGCCTCGACCGACCTGTCGTCCGCAGTCTCCGCGGCCGCAGTCCGCCGCATATTCGCCGCAACCGGCAGGAGGGTCTGCACGATCTCCCGGCTTCCGGTGGAGAGTGACGACGACCACGCGCCCGGAATGGGCGGAATTTCCCCGAGGCTTTCGAGATCGCGTTCATAGCCTGAGAGTAGCTCCCGGATGTCCACGCTTTGCTTCGGACCGTTCCACGCGGGGTCACGGCGCGGCATGGAGCCACCCGCAGGCCCGGCGCCGTGGGCGACAGGCAGCGGCAGGCCACGACCTGGTGCCTGCGTCACCTCGGCATCCATCGTCTGCAGCATCTCGGCCAAACGGTCCCTGTATGCCGTCATGACGGGCGTCGTGTAGAGCCATCCGACTTTCGATGCAGTCGCTCGTACTGTCGGAAGCATGCCAGAAGCGCGGCAAACTGGGATTCGATGGGTGAGAGCCTGTCCTGCCGGCAAGCAAAAAAATCGTAGAGATAGGTGCCGCGCGCATACATCTTGCCGTCAGGGTAGGAATAATCGGCCCCGTAAATGGAAATCTCGCGAGCGCCGAGGGACCGCGCGAGCGACACGGCCGCATGGGTTACGTTGCCGCCTGACATGTCCAGGCGCGGCAGGGCGAGCCCCCGCGCGCGAAAGTAGGAAAGCAGGGGGTGGGCACTCGCGGCGAACGCCACGCGGCCATGCATGCGCGCGAGGAGAGGCGGCGAGGCGGCGTCGAGAACGACGAGCGAGTTTTCCGGTACGCCGCGCATGAAATGAAGGTAGCTGTGGTTCTGGCAGTCGATCGAAACGACGGCGCCCGGGATAATTCCCACGGCGCGCAAGGCGGGAAGCGACGTGTCGGTGGCAATAATAAAGGATTCCTTCTGCCGCGCCGCAATTGCCGGCAGGGAGTCTTCGAGCGAAGGCCCCGCGGCAGTGACGCACGCGGATTGCACCGCAGGCAGGGGCTCCGGTGTCTCCGGCATGGACGCAAGGTTGCAGAGCATGTTGGCCAGCCAGCGCTTGCCGAAATGGGCCTGTACTCCATAATCCGCACGCACGGAGTCGACGGCCCTCTGCACCTCGGCGGCAGCCTTTTGAAAGAAAGGAGCTTCGATGTCGCACCAGCTTCGCAGGGGAAGGGTGCGCAGGCTCCCCATCAGACCGGGGAGCCAGTCGGAGATGAGCCGGGCCCGGAGAGTGTGAGAGCCGGGAATCAGCGTGATCCGCGGGTCGCGAAGCACGGCTTCCATCGGGATGCTTGCGAGCAAGGAGCGCATCACGGCCAGGTCCTTTTCCACGATAAAGATGTGCGAGACATCGGGCCGCGCGAGCAATGCCGAAACGATGAGCCCGGAACCGAGCCCGAAAATAACGACGCACCCGCCCGATGGCAGCGAGGCTGCCACCCGGCGCGCCTCTTCCTCGGGATCGTAGAGGGAGTGCAGGGGTGCAACGCCGCCTTCCTGGCGTACGACGGAAACGGGCGCGCCCGTTCGGGCACGTGCGATGCCGATGCGCGGGTCAGGGTCGGAGGCGAGCAGCGCGCGGACGAGGTCGGGTGCACGCGCCCTCAGTGCTTCCAGGTTCGACGCAAGCACGCCCGCGGAAGCGCTATTCACCGAGTGACTTCCGTGCAAGGGCGTCGATGAACCGGCGGCAATTCTCAAGGATTTGCTCCGCCGCGCGCCGCGCGCCGGCATCATCGCGCACGCGCAGCCTTTTCCTGCATTCGATCAGGCCGCGAGGCTCGATCATGCAGGGCAGCGCCAGCGCGAGCGGCATCTGGTCGAGCGCAAGCGGCATGTTGATTTGCGCCATCAGGGGGCGTGGGTCGGCGAGCACGGTGCGCCATTCGGCGAGGATGCCCTGCACCTTGTTCCTGCGCTGCGGGAGCCGGGGAAAGTCCACAAGCAGGCGCCAGGGCGCCGCGGATGGGGCTGAGCCGAAACCATGCAGAAGTGTCTTCAGACCGGCACGGTCGAGTGATCGCAGTCCGGGAATCGGCACGGGGGAGGGAAGGAGCCGGAATATCCTCTGCGATCGGGACGCGGGCATGGCGCCGAACCACCCCGCGTAGGTGCGCATGGCCGGAGTCGCACGGACGCCATTTAGTCTCGTGAGAGGTGCGTCGTGGAGCTGGATCGATCTGCCGTACCAGAGGCCGTAGTGGGGATGGCACCGGTCTGCCTGGAGCTGCAGCAGCCTGTCGAAAGCATTCGGCCGCGCATGCGACCTGATGTCGAGGCTGCACATGTCCAGGCCGCTGATGACGACCGGCGCCCGGGTGAAGGTGAGCGCGAGCTCCAAGGCCGTCGCGGAAACGGTGCCATGCGGTGGAATGAGAGGGGCGGCGATTCCGGCGGCGCCCAGCAGCGCCCGCTCGTGAAAAACAGGCTCCGCGAGCAGGAACGTGGGGGTCGTCCCGCCGCGGGAAGGCCGCAGGTCCCATGCCCCGCGCGCGGCGGAGAGGGGCATGGCGATGGGGCAACCGGGCGCGTCGAAATGCAGGTGATGCATCGCGTAGTAGCCGGGGTCGGTCATGACGACCAGATCGGGCGCGACGCCGGATGCCTGGAGCGCCGCGCAGGCGGAGGGAAGCGCCCACACGTCCATCGCGGCGCGCATCTCTCGAATCAGGGGCAGGGCGTCTTCCAGCGTGGGGCCCGACGCGGCGATCAGGACGGGCCTGTCCGCGCCGCACGGCGCGCCGCCGAGCGGCCGTTCGATGCCCAGGAAGTTGCAGACGCTGTTGCGCATCCACAGCCTTCCCGCGGATGCAATCGTGGCAAAGCTGCCGCCGAGCTCCTGCGCGACCTGCCGGACCGCTTCACGCGCTTCCCGTGCCACCTGGGGGAAGAGCTGCGCCGCCGGGGCCCACTCGATGACGCGAAGGCCCTCGGCATCCAGCTCGCCCAGTTCCCGGCGGAGAAAATCGATGAGGGGGAGCCCGCTGGCTGGATGCCAGCGGGGAACGCCGGGCGCGGAGGCATCGTGAACTTGCGTCGAATAAAAAACCCGGATCACCCGCGCCGCGGGACAGGCCGCCTGCGCGGCCTCGCTTACGTAGCCCAGGCCTTCCCCGAGCACGATGACCGTGGCGGGAGGATCGCCGCCCAGGTTTTCCGCGACGAAACGCGCCGCCTCCTTGCGGGGGTCATAAGGTGAATGGAATGAAACGCCGTCGACCTTCAGCGAGGGCGCACCCGATCGCGCGGTGAAGGCCTCGATCATGGGCGATCAGCCCGCGAGCGCGTCGAGGATGCCGCGGAGCTCGCCGCCGTCGGCGGGCCATGATGCGGTCTTCAACACGCGCGGACCGCTCGATTCGCCGTGCGCGCCATTGCCGCCGAAAAGCCCGCGGAGGAAGCCCGCCATCTGGTGGAGGAAAAGATCGAGATCGCGCTGATCGAAGTCCGGGAGCCCGACGATGAACCTGCCCTGACGGACCGCCGTGATCCTGCCCAGGTCCGCGAGGAAGGACCCGAGGAAATAGGTGATGTCCTCGTGGAGACGAAAGGGGTCCAGGTGCGGGTGAGCCACGATGACGGCGCGGGAGAAATCCTCCAGCGAGAGGGACACCAGGAGGACGCGCGTCGGCGCGGTGCCGAGCCCCGAGATGAAACGCGTCATCTCGTTTCCCGGCGTTGTCTCCGCGGCATTCTGCGCGGCCGATACGACGATGCCCGCGTCCGCCATGCGGGACGCCCGCGCGGCGTAGATGCGGTTCGCTCCAGCCAGTGCGACCTGCGCAAGGCAGGCAAGCAGCGCCGCATCGTCGGGGAAAGGTGAGGCGAGGTCCGTGGCGAGCAGAACGGCAATCAGCTTTTCCTCCGCGATGAAAGGCGTGAGGAACATCCTCGAAATGGAGGAAAACTCGCGGGAGGAAAAATACGCCTGGTACGGGGCAAGGGAAGGGGCGTCGGCGAGAAGGAGCGGCGCTCCGTTGGCCAGCGCATTCCAGCTTTCCGTGGCGCCCAGGGAGATGCGCAGGCGATGCATGGTGGTCGGATCGTAGCCCCTGCTCGCCCATGGCGCATATGCCACGCGGAGCGGGTCGAAGAGAAGCAGGGCTCCTTTCCCGATTCCCAGGCGTGTCAGAAGCATGGAGAAGAGCTGGGACGGCAGCTCGACGCCGTCCGGCAGCGCGCGCAGCGCGGCAAGCATCTCCGCGGTCAGGGCCTGCGGATCTGCCGCGGGCGGAGCGGCGACCGGAGCCGGGACGGGCCGCGTTTCGCTTTCGGTCTTGAAAGGAAGTGGCGCTTCCGCGAAGTGCTCATCGGCAGGGAGGCCTTCTTCGATTTCCACGGTCTCTGCGGATGGCCCGCGTGGAAGAAGGGACGCCGGCACAGCCGGCGTCCCTTCCTGCGCAAGGGGAAGTCCCGTCGAAATCCTGTGAAGGAGACCCGACCGAGGCTTTTCCCGAATGTCGGCGGCAGCCTGCGCATCATCGGGCACGGTGACCGGCTGAACGTCGGCGGCCGCGGCGGAGACTGAAGATGGTGTCTCGTCTCTGGTGGCGGCATGAATGCCACCGGGTACGGTGGCGGCGTGGGCCGCCTTCCGCAGAAGGCCCATTTACTCGCCTAGTCCCAGGTCCTCGAAGAGCTTCTTGTACATCACGAAGTAGTCGGAGCTCGCGAACTCCTGGATTTTTTCATCGGGCAGGGCTTCAAGAAGGTGATCCATATACTTCAGCACCGTGCGAATTTCGTCTTTCAGGTTGTCGGGGATGCTCGTTGCCTCTTCGGCAGGGGCGGCCGCCGCGGCGGGCTTGCCCGCCGGTGCAGGGGACTCGCCGAGCTCTTCGAGCTCCGGGATGAGCTCCTGCATCTCCTCCGCCTCTTCGGCAGATTCCTGCAGATTCGCCTCATCCTTTGCGAGATCGGATTCGAACTCTATCTCGATCTCCTTCTCCGCTGCAGGCGCCTCGGTGCCCTCGTCCGGTGGCGATTCGAGCTCGCCGATCTCAAGGTCGTCGATGACCGGCGCGACAGGGACCTCGTCGTTCAATTCCTCCGCTTCGGCGGCTAGCGCCTCCAGGTCGACATCGGCGGCGAGGTCGACGCTTTCATCGGCCTTGTCCTCCGCGGCGGTGACATCTTCCAGGGGCTCGACGTCCGTCTCCTCTTCCGTGAGCGTCTCCAGCTCATCGACCTGCTCGGGGACCGCGTCGATGACGGTCGGCTCCTCGCCCAGATCGAGCGTTTCAAGGTCGATGGTTTCGCTCCCTTCGTCGTCCAGCGGCGACGAGGCGGGCGCGATGCTTTCCACCGCGGCAGGCTCCGTTTCGATTTCTGGTATTCCTTCCAGGTCGAGCTCCGGCAGGCCTTCCGTGCCCAATTCCGCGCCGGACGCGGCAGGCTCGGCTGCAAGCTCATCCAGCACGAGCTCGGAGGGAAGCTCTTCCAACGCGGGCTCGTCCATCGCGGCAGTGTCCGAGGTTGAAAGGATGTCGTCGTCGGCAAGAACGAGGGTATCGTCGCCCGGGGTATCGGTGCCCGCCGTCTCGTCGCCCAGCTCGAGGTCCAGGGCTTCAGGCACGGACGCGGCTGCTTCCGGGGCAGGGGTTTCGTAGCTCAGGATGTCTTCCTGCGGGTTCTGATCCGCGCTCACGGTCTCATCCGGGGCAAGATCGAGATCCTCACCCAGCGTGGGAACCTCGGCCGCTTCTTCCGTGATCTCCGCCGTATTGAGGATGTTGTCCAGCTCGTCGCCCGTCAAGGCGATCGTCTCGTCCTCATCCTCGTCGAAGAATCCGCCCTGCGCTTCGGCGCTCACGGGAGCTTCTTCGTCGGCCGCACCCGCGGTCTTGCGCAGGCCGGAAAGCTCCGTGCGGAGCTGCGTGAGGTCCGTGCGGATGGAGCGGAGCTCTTCCTCGATGCGGGAAAGTATTTCCGCCGAGGATGACGAGGCGGCGCGGTGCTTGGTGGTGACGGAGGCAAGCTCGCTCTCCAGCGCCTCCAGATCGCCGAACTTGTCCTGCTCGGTGCCATTCTCGGACAGGGTGACCTCGATCTCGGTGCCTTCCGCGCCGGAGGAACGGGCGGCTTCGCTGTCTTCCTCGAGCTCGGGAAGCTCCTCGTCGGTGGGCTGTCCCAGGGCGATGTCGGAAACCACCGTGCCCTCCGTCACCGATTCGATGTCGGGAAGCTCGGACTCCGACAGGAGCGGCTCTTCCTCGGGGACAAGGACGTTTTCAGACGCCGCCTCGGGATCGAGCTCGGTCTCCAGCTCGTCCAGCAGCTTCTCTTCTTCCGCGGTGAGCTCGCTGTCTTCAGGGGCGACAGCGGCAACGGCCGCCGCGGAAGGGCGGGAGCCGTCGAGGTCGGAAAGCTCGAAGGAATCCTCAAGCGCAGGTGCTGCGGCGACTGCGCGTGGTTTCACCTTCACCCAGACGCCGTACTGTTCCAGCTTCTTTTCGCTCTCGGGGCTTCCCTGCTTTTCCCTTGCCATTCCTGTCTCCTGAGGATGCGTTTGTCGCCATCCCCATTATCGGCGAAACGTCCCCATAATTCCATCGATTCCCAAACAACAGTTTACGCCGGCGATTTTCAGGTTGTCAATTGGATGCCGGGGTCTGTTCGGTGCCGCCAGGACCTGACGGGGCCGTTTCCACTCATTATTACGCCAGGGCCCGCCGTTATCAAAAGAGAACACATGCGGCGACTCCTGCCCCTGCTCATCGTCCTCTTCATCATCGCGTCCCTGGCGATATTCCTGTTCGGGGACTCTGGTCTCATCGCCTATGCGCGTCGCGAGCATTACCGGGAGAACCTTGCCGCGAATGTCAGCGCGCTTGCCGCGCGCCACCAGGCTCTGGAGGCGGAGCTTGCGCAGCTGAAGACGAACAGGGATACCACAATCGCCCTTGCGCGCGGGCTGGGGCTGTACGCGACGGACGACAAGATCGTACAGCTCGAAGGCAGGGTGGCGAAGAGCGAGGTCTACGCGATGGGAGATCTCCTCAAGATGAACGATTCCGACGGCAATCGCAGCTCCATTTTCAAGCTGGCCGCCTTCATCGCCGCGGCGCTCCTCATCCTGGCGGCGTTCATTTCCGCGCGCGCACCCCGCAGGAGGGCGCTTGGTCATCACGACAGATAGTCCCGACTGCCTGGAAAGGCTGATCAGGGTTCTCTCCGAAGGCGGGGTCGCGATCGCACCGGGAGACACGATGTACGGGCTGATCGGCGTGGCACCCGGCACGGAGGATCGCATCCGTCGCATCAAGGGGCGCGGCGAAGACAAGCCCTTTCTCCAGCTCATTGCCGATCCTGCGTGGACCGCCCGTTTCTCCGATTTTCAGCTTCCGGGCAAGATTGCCCGGCACTGGCCGGGTCCGCTCACCGTCGTGGTACCCGACCGGGCGGGTGGGACGTTGGCGGTGAGGATGCCGGATTCGGACTTCCTGCTCCGCGTCCTCAAGGGCGTTCAACGGCCGCTCTATTCCACCAGCGTGAACCGGGCCGGATCCCCTCCGCTTCAAACGGTCGCGCAGATGCGGCGCGATTTCGAGCCCGATGTCGACCTTATTGTCGATGCCGGGGACCGCGCGCCGGGCGCACCTTCCACGCTGCTGGACCTCACCGTGAAGCCCTACCGTGTTCTGCGCCGGGGAGCTCTTTCACTTTCTCCCGAAGACCTCGCCTGAGCTAGAATACAAGGTCCAGGACCTCGTCCATGGTGGAAACCGGATTGAAGGTAATGCCTTCCCGCACGTGCGCGGGGATCTCCTCCAGATCGCGGACATTTCCCTGCGGGAAAAGCACGCGCTTGATACGGTTCCGCCGCGCGGCGATCACTTTCTCCTTCAGGCCGCCGATGGGAAGCACCCTGCCGACCAGAGAGAGCTCGCCGGTCATGGCAAGGGATTTCTTCATCTTCTTCCCCATGGCAAGCGAAAGGAGGGCCGAGGCGAGCGTGATTCCCGCGGAAGGTCCGTCCTTCGGTGTGGCCCCGGCCGGCACGTGGAGATGGATCAGGTTTTTCTCCCAGAAGTCCGGGCTCACGCCGTATTTTGCCCCGACGTGCCGCGCGTAGGAGTATGCAATGCTTGCAGATTCCTGCATGACCTCGCCGAGCTTTCCCGTCAGCTTGAAGCCTTCCTTCCCTTCGTTGGCAATCGCCTCGATGGTGAGCACGGCGCCTCCCATCTGAGTCCAGGCCAGCCCTGTCGCCATGCCTGGTTTCAGGTTGTCCGCAATCTCCTCGTCCAGGAACACGGGCTTGCCGAGGTATTCCTCCAGCGAATCCTTTTTCAGGGAAACGGGAAGGGTGAGCTTTCCGGTCAGGCTCGCACGAGCGATCTTGCGATGGATCTTGTCCAGCGCCTTTTCGAAATTCCTGAGGCCCGCTTCCCGCGCATAGCCGTCCGCGATTGCGAGGAGAGCCCCGGCGTCGTATTTCACGCTCGATTTCCCCAGCCCCGCGCGCTCGAGCGATCGCGGGATCAGGTACGTGCGCGCAATAGCCACCTTTTCGCGGTCGATGTAGCCGGAGAGCCGGATGACCTCCATGCGGTCCAGGAGGGGCGCGGGGATGGAATCGAGCGTGTTCGCCGTGGTGACAAAGAGGATGTGCGAGATGTCAAACGGCAGGTCGAGGTAGTTGTCACGAAAGGCCACGTTCTGCTCGGGATCCAGCACCTCGAGGAGCGCGGAGGAGGGGTCGCCCTGGTACGATGCGCCCAGCTTGTCGATCTCATCGATCATATAGACGGGATTCTTCGTCTTCACGATCTTCAAGCCCTGGATGATCTTGCCGGGCATCGCGCCGATGTACGTGCGCCGGTGGCCCTTGATCTCCGCCTCGTCCCGCATGCCGCCGACGGAGAATCGGAAGAACTTTCTTTCCAGGGCGCGGGCGATGGATTTCCCCACCGAGGTCTTTCCGACGCCGGGGGGGCCGACCAGACAGATGATCGAGCCCTTGCTGTCTTTCTTGAGCTTCCGCACGGAGAGGTACTCGACGATGCGCTCCTTCACGTCTTCCAGCCCGTAGTGATCCTCGTTGAGGATTGTGACGGCCTTGTCGATGTCGAGAGTCTCCTTGGAGTCGTCCTTCCAGGGCAGGGCGATGATGGTCTCCAGGTAATTGCGCGTGACGGTGAACTCCGGGGAGTTGGCGTCCATGAGGGAGAACTTCTCCAGCTCCTGGTCCACCTGCTCTTTCACCTCGCCTTCGAATGCGAGCTTCTCCACGGCCTCCTTGAAACGCTGGTGCTCGCTGGACTTCGCGTCCACCGCCATGCCCAGCTCCGTCTTGATGGCCTTCAGCTCTTCCTTCAGGAAATAGTCGCGCTGGCTCTTGGAGATCTTGTCATTGAGCTGCTCCTGTATCTTCTTCTGGATCTTCAGCAGCTCCTGTTCCTTCTTGATGAAGATGAGCACGTGCTCCATGCGCGCCTGCACGTCGTCCATTTCCAGTATCTTCTGCTGCTCGGACCCTTCAAGATTGAGGATCGAGCTGATGAAATCCGCGACCTTCCCGGGATGGTCGATATTGACCATGGAGAGGCGCATCTCCTCCGAGAAAAGCGGGTTGTTCTCCGAGACCTGCTTCATCTCACCGATGAGGGCGCGCGTGAGGGCCTTCACCTCGGGGGTGTCGAAGTTCGTGTCTTCACGATATTGCGGCACCACGCTGATCGGCTGCGTGCTCTGGAGGACGCGCTTGATCTGGAAACGCTTGATCGTCGAGATGTAGATGTTCACCCCGCCGTCCGGCAGGTTGATGCGCCGCACGATCTTCGCCGCCGTTCCCACCGGGCAGAGGTCGTCGGCGGAAGGGTTTTCCACGTCGTCGGATTTCAGCAGCACGAGGCCGATGAAGCTGTCCGCGGCGATGGCCTTTTCCACGGTGTCCGCCTCGCGGGTGCTCGGCAGCATCAGCGGCGTGAGGATGCCCGGGTAGATCGGCTTTCCCCGCAGCGGGATGACGAACAGGCGCGCGGGCAGTATCTGGTCCGCAGGGACAATGTGATGATCGCTCATTCTGCCTTCTCCGGTTGGTTTCCTTCAAGTTAAGGCCGCATTGCCGCCCAGTCAAGCCTGGCCGATCCTTCGCCGCCGCCGTCCTTGTCATGCGCGGCGCCGCTCGGTACTATGACAGGGGCAGAAGAGCGCATGGAACGAAGCATCTCCACACACGGCATCGTGATCAGGCGGGAACGGAGCGCCGAGTTCCACAAGAGCCTCACCCTGCTCACCACGGACCTCGGTCTGATCACCGCCACCGCCTATGGCGCCTTCAAGATGAACAGCCGCCTGCGCATGGGAAGCGAGCCGTTCACGTGGTCCCGCGTCCAGCTTTACCACAATCCCGTGCGGCGCAGCTACAAGGTCACCGAGATGGAGATACTCGCGTCATTCGAAGGGCTCCAGCGCGATCTGTCCCGCCTGGCGGCGGCCTCCCTCTGGGCCGAGGTGGTGCAGAAATCCTACGGCGCCGGCGAGCTGTCCGGCGGGCTCTTTCGGCTTTTCCTCGACTCCCTCCAGCTCCTCGACGCAGCGGACGCGCACCGTGAGCCCTACGTCACCCTGCAGTTCCTCTGGCGCTTCCTCGCCCTTGCCGGCTACCAGCCCGACACGGGCCAGTGCGATCGCTGCGGCCGCGATTTCGCCGAAACCGAGACGGCATACTACGCCTCCCGTTCGCACGCGCTTCTCTGCGCGGAGTGTGCCAATCGCACCGGCCTGCCGCTTCCCGCCGGCGCGCTGCGTTTCCTCGATGCCACCGCGACGCTGTCCATCGACAAGGCGGTGGAGGTGAGCCTTGGTGAGCGCTCGCTCCACGCGCTGCGGGAATCGCTGCCGCGCATGCTGCAGTCCGTACTGGAGGGGGAGCTGGCATCGCTGCCGTGGGTCGAGGCGGGCCGGTGAGGCTTTTTGCCGGTCTCCCGCTGCCCTCCGACATTGCGGAAGGGCTCGTGCATGCCCTTGCCTCTGCGCGGCAGCGCGCCCCGCGGGCACGCTGGGTTCCCGCGGAGAACCTGCACGTGACGCTGCGCTTCTTCGGTGACGTGGACGATGCGGCCCGCGCCGCGCTGGAGGCGGTCTTCGACAGCGGCGAGCTTCGCCGGCCGACGATATCCTGCCGGCTGGGCGCTGCCGGCCAGTTTCCGCTCCGCGGCGCCCCGCGCGTGCTGTGGGTAGGACTTGAAACGGGCGCGGCGGAGTCGCATGCCTTCTGGGAGAGCTTGCGGCGGCTGCTCGCGCCGCTCCAGGAGAAAGGCGCTCCCCTGGAGACGCTGCCGCGCGACGAGCGGGACTTCGCGCCCCATGTGACCGTTGCGCGCGTGGGGCACGCGCCGATTCGGGAGGATTGGGCCGAGGGCGTGGCCGTGCCTCATGCGGATTTTCAGCTGTCGGAGTGCGTCCTTTTCCAGTCTCTCCTGGGCAGGGAGGGCGCACGCTACGTTCCCCAGAAGAGGGTGCAGCTCGTGAAAGGCGCAATGTGAGAGCAGTCGACCTCATCATGAAGAAGCGGGACGGCGGGCAGCTCACGGGGCCCGAGATCGATTTTCTCGTCGACGGGTTCACTCGTGGCGATATCCCCGACTACCAGTTCTCATCCCTCCTCATGGCAATCGTGCTGAAAGGAATGAGCGCGGATGAGACGGCCCGACTGACAAAGGCAATGATCGCCTCGGGGGACGTGCTGGACCTGGCGGGTGTTCCCGGGCCGCTCGTGGACAAGCATTCCACGGGCGGGGTAGGGGACAAGATATCCCTGATACTCGCCCCGCTCGCGGCCGCCTGCGGGATACGGGTGCCCATGATGAGCGGAAGGTCGCTGGGCCACACCGGGGGAACGCTCGACAAGCTTGAGTCCATACCCGGCTACCGGACGAACCTTACCGTGGAGCGTTTCCGCGAGGCGCTCCGCGTCGTCGGCTTCGCGATGATCGGCCAGAGCGAGACGGTCGTGCCGGCGGACAGGCGCATGTATGCGCTGCGCGACGTCACCGGCACGGTGGAATCCATCCCGCTCATCACGGCGAGCATCATGTCGAAGAAGTTCGCCGAAGGCGCGCAGGCGCTGGTCTTCGACGTGAAGACGGGGGCCGGCGCATTCATGAAGAACGCGGAGCAGGCGCGCGCGCTGGCGAAATCGCTCGTGGCAACGGGCAGGGGCCTGGGCCGGGGCGTGGCGGCCATCATGACCGACATGGACCAGCCCCTGGGCTTGAAGATCGGCAACTTCCTCGAGGTGGAGGAAAGCATCGATTGCCTGAAGGGCGGCGGCCCGGCGGACGTGGTTGACCTGAGCTGCCGGCTCACGGGATGGATGCTCGCCCTGGGCGGCGTGGCGGCCGACGCACAGACGGGCGAGCGTCTTGCCCGCGCGAAGCTTGCCGATGGCAGCGCCTGGGAAAGATTCGTGAAAAACGTGGAGTTCCAGGGCGGCGACGTCGGCTGCCTGGAAGACCCCCGCAAGGGACCGCATGCGCCCCTCACCCGGCCCGTGCTCGCGGAAACGGCCGGCGTCGTGCAAAGGATCGACGCGTACGCCATCGGGGTGGCGTCCGTCATCCTCGGCGCGGGACGGTCGAAGAAGGACGACGTGGTGCTGCCCGGCGTCGGCATCGTGCTCGAGGCAAAAGCGGGAGACCGGGTCGCCCGCGGCGACGTGCTCTGCCGCGTCCACGGCGGGACGGAGGAAAAGGTCGTCCAGGCCTGCGCGCTGGCGGGCTCGGCGTTCCAGCTCGGAGAGGGCCGGCCGAAGACGGTCCCCCTCATCATCGAAGAGATCACCGCCGCATGAAGTGGAACAAGTCCCCGATCGACGCGCAGCTCGTCAAGGAGATCGCGCGCCGCTATGAGATCGATCTCCTGCCTGCGGCGATCCTGACGCGTCGCGGAATCACGGCGCCGGAGCAGCTCCTCTACTTCCTCGAAAATGACAGCCGCTATGTCCACAATCCGTTTCTCATGCCGGCCATGGTGGATGTCGTGGAACGGATCAACGCCGCCGTGGACAGTGGAGAAAAGATGTTGATCTTCGGCGACCGCGACGTCGACGGGATCACCGCCACGGTCCTGCTCTTCGAGACGTTGACAGAGCTGGGCGGGGACGTGCAGTGGATGCTCCCCGAGGGCGAGGATGCGTATGGATTGTCGGAGAAGGCGATCGAGAAGGCGGTCGCCGACGGCGTCGGCCTCCTTGTGACCGTGGACTGCGGCATCAGCAATGTCGCGGAGATCGCCCGGGCGTCGGAACGGGGCGTGGACTGCATCGTCGTCGACCATCACAATCCCCCCGGAGACCTTCCCCCGGCGATTGCCATCGTGAATCCCAAGCTGTCCGGCTATCCCTTTCGCGATCTCTGCGGCTGCGCGGTTGCCGCCAAGCTGGAGTGGGCGCTCCGCTTTTCCCGCTCGCCGTTCTACGGCGCCTCCTTCTGCCTGCTCAATGCGCGCCCGGCGAATGAAACCCTCGTGGTGGAGGCGCTGCGCCTGACCAACCTTGTGGAGACGGACCGCATCGTGGAGAGCTTCGTGCCCGGCATGGTATCGCTGGAAAAGAGCAGGCTCGCGTCGTTCATTGCCGGTGACGAAGTGCTCGTCCTCGACGCCGCTCTCCAGGCGCGTCTTTTCTCCAAGTTCATGGGCCCCGATGCCGCGCTTCCCCTTTCGGACCTGGGGCCGCTCGTCTCCCAGTATCTTCCCGACCTTGCGGGCAAGAGCCTCCTGAAGATCCAGCAGGCGGCGCGGTCTGCGCGCTACGCGGCGCGCGCGCTCACGGAAATCGACACGCTGGCGGAGGTCTTTTCCGCGCTCGTCGTCGCGCGCGAGCAGACGCGGCTTGCGCCGTCGGCCGCGCACCTGGACCTGGTCACCCTGGGAACCCTGGCGGACCTGATGCCGCTTGTCGATGAGAACCGCATCTTCGTGCGCCAGGGTCTCGCGCAGCTGCGGGCGTCCGAGCGGCCCGGGCTGCGCCAGGTGTTCAAACGCAAGGACCTCCTGGGCAAAAAGATCAGCACGACAGACATCGCGTGGCAGGTGTCGCCGCTTCTCAACTCGGCAGGCCGCATGGGGGAGCCGGGCAAGGCGACGCAGGTGCTCCTTGCGCGCACGGCGGAAGAGGCGGACGCGCTCGTGGAGCAGCTCTTTGCCCTTGACGGCAAGCGCAAGAGCCTGGGGGAAAGCGCGTGGTCGCTGCTCATGGGCCCGGCGCGGGAATCGCTGGAGCGATCGGGGGGACGCTGCATCCTCGTGCACGACGAGCGGGTACAGCGGGGAATCACCGGCGTCATCGCCTCGCGCCTGCAGGGCTTCTTCAAGGCGCCGTCCATCGTCATTGCCGAGGCCGGTGACCTCGCGGTTGGCTCCATCCGCTGCAACCAACCGCGCGTGATCGCCAATTTCTTCGCCCGACACGGACCGGACTTCCTGAACTACGGCGGGCATGATTTTGCCGGGGGGTTCAGCGTCGAGAGGGAAAAGCTGGGCGCTTTCGTCGAATCCTTCTACGCGGGCATCGAGGACATCGCTCCGCCTGCCGCGGGGGAGGAGACGATCACCGTGGACGCGGAAATTCCGATTCCTCTTCTCTCGCCCGATCTCCAGAAGGTCGTCGACATGTTCGAGCCCTATGGAGAGGGCAACCCGGCGCTCGTGTTCCTCACGCGCGGCATGCGCGTGGCGCATTGCGAGCTGATCGGGAGAAAGGACCTGAGTCATTTGAAGCTGCTGCTGGAAGCCGGCAAGACCAGGTGGCCGGCCGTCTACTGGAACGCTGCGCCGCGCTTCCCGTCGGAGTTCTCCATCGGCGATACCGTCGATGTCGTCTACCGCATCGGCCGCAATTCCTATGGCGGGAGCGAGAATATCCAGCTCACGGTCGTCGACTTGAGGAAATGAGCCGGCGCATCGCGCGCGCGGCGCTCTCCGCGCTCCTTCTTCTTGCGTGGGCCGGGGGCATGCTGTCCGCCGATACCTTCGCCCTCACGAGTCCCGCGCCGGCAATTTGCATCGCCTCCGCGGACGCGGTGTATAGCGTAAAAAACGGCGCCCTGGTGCCTGTACGGGGCATCTACTCCATCTTCCCGCACGGGCAACAGCCTCTTGCCCTGGAGACTCGCGCGGCCGTGTCTGCCCCGCCGGGCGGGACGGTGCGCGTCTATCTGTGGTCGGAAGAGGCGCTGGATTCAGTCTCCGTTCAACTGGCCTCGCCGGGGAAGGCTCCTCTTGCCCGCACGGAGGGGTTCCCTGCCCCAACGAGGCGGACCACGCTGCTGTGGGTGGCACTGCTCGGCCTCCCTGCCGACAGCGTGCCGCGCAGCCGCACGCTCACGCTGCATGTCACCGCGGGCGCGCGGAGCTGGTTTCTCTTGGAGCCATTCGACGTTGTCTCCCGGCGTTTCTTCACCGACCGCATCGGGTTGAGCAAGGGCCTCACGACCCTCATGAACGCTCCGGATCCGCGCAAGGCCGCCGAGGGCAGGAGCCTTGCCCTTGCCCTTTCGACGCCGCATCCTGACGCGCTCTTCCAAACGGGACCTTTCATCGATCCGTTGTCGGGGGCACACAGAACCGGCGGCTACGGAGACCGCCGGGAGTACGACTACGACGATGGAACGACCGGCCTTTCAATTCACCAGGGGCTTGACATCGGGGCTCCGCAGGGCACGTCGGTCCTCGCATGCGGCAACGGCAGGGTTGTGATTGCCGATACGCGCATCCTCACCGGCAACACCGTGGTGATCGAGCACCTGCCTGGGCTTTTCTCCCTCTATTTCCACATGTCGGAGCTTGACGCGAAGGTCGGTGACGTCGTTGCGCAGGGCGCCGTCATCGGCAAGGTGGGCATGACGGGCTTCGCCACCGGTCCGCACTTGCACTGGGAGGTCCAGGCATCCGGTGTTCCCGTGGATCCCGAGGCGCTGATCAAGGCGCCTCTCCTTGACAAAAACGCAGATATCGTCGACAGTTATGCCCGCATCGGCACCGAAGGGAGGTGAGTCCAATAGCCTACATCGAAGTGAGCGACGATGAGCCCCTTGAAAAGGCCATCAAGCGCTTCAAGCGCCAGGTGGAGAAAGAAGGGATCATCAGGGAGTGGAAGAAGAGGGAGTTTTTCGAGAAGCCCTCGGCCATTCTCAATCGCAAGAAGAAGGCTCTCGAGCGCAAGCGCATGAAGAGGGCCCGTAAGGTTTCCCAGATGAAGAGCTACTAGGACCGGCGCGCCCTTCCGCGGTATCCCCGCGGAGTTCGACGCGCAGGACCTCCAGAATGTCAGACTTTGAAACAAGCGAGCCCCCGATCGGGGGCTCGCTTTATTACAGAATGTGCTTCAGGAAGCGCTGCGTGCGCTCCTCTTTCGGCGCGTCGAAGACGGCCTCGGGGGGACCCCTCTCGATGATCTCGCCGTGATCCATGAACACGACGGTGTGCGCGGCGGCGCGCGCGAATCCCATCTCGTGAGAAACCACGAGCATGGTCATGCCTTCTTTCGCGAGCTCAACCATTACGTCGAGCACTTCCTTGATCATCTCGGGGTCGAGCGCTGAGGTCGGCTCGTCAAAAAGCATGACCTTTGGGCTCATGGCAAGGGCACGCGCTATCGCGACGCGTTGCTGCTGTCCGCCCGAGAGTTGGTCCGGATAGGCCTTCTCCTTGTCGGAGAGCCCCACGCGCGCAAGGAGCGATATCCCCAGCTCACGGGAGGCGGCCTCCGGCATCCTTTTCACGATGCGTGGCGCGAGAATGATGTTCTCCAGCGCCGTGAGATGGGGGAAGAGGTTGAAGGACTGGAACACCATGCCCACCTCTTCGCGGATCCTGCGGATATCGGAGGCATGGTCGGTGACCTGGTCATCGTCCACCCAGATCTCCCCCGAGGTGAGGTTTTCCAGCCGGTTGATGCAGCGCAGCATCGTACTTTTGCCGCTTCCCGAGGGCCCGATGACGAGCACGACCTCGCCGGGTTGTACCGTGAGACTGGCGTTGCGCAGCGCGACGACCTTGCCGAAAGTCTTGCATGCGTTGATGATCCGCACCCTATCTGCCACTGCGGTTCATCCTTTCCTCCATGAGCGCGACGAGTCGCGAGAAGAAGAGCGTCATGACGAGATAGACGAGCGCGACGACGGTGAATGCCTCGAAATAGTCGAACGTCTTGGAGGCATATTCGCGGCCCCGCCGCAGCAGATCGGAGACCGCGAGGATCGATACGAGCGACGAGTCTTTCAGCAGGGCGATGAACTCGTTGCCCAGCGGGGGAAGGACCACGCGGACGGTCTGCGGGAGGATGACGCGCAGCATGGCCTGTCCACGAGTCAGCCCGAGCGCAATCGCCGCTTCCATCTGTCCCTTGTGAATGGACTGGATTCCGGCGCGGAAGATCTCCCCCAGATAGGCGCCGTAGCAGACCGTCATGGCGATCACTGCGGCGAAGATGTCGGGGACCTGGATGATCTTTCCCAGAGCGTAATAGATGTAGAAGATCTGGACGAGGAGCGGGATCCCACGGATGATCTCCACGTAGATGGTTGCGATCCGGTTGAGGATGACGACCCGCGAGATCCTGCCGAGACCCGCAATCAGTCCCACCACCACGGCGCAGACGATCGACATGATGGTGACTTCGAAGGTCCGTGCGATGCCATCCGGCAGGAACACGATGATCTCGCGGTAGGGGTGGGGGCGGAAGACGAACAGATACACCAGAACTGCAAGCGCCCCGAAGAAGGAGATTCTCCAGGCGGAAAAGGTGGCCTTTTCACCGCGGCCGGGAATCAGCGCGCCATCGGTCACCTCGATGCGCGTGCCGCGCGCGGCCCGTGCCTCGCGCCGCGAGAGAAGCGGCGTTTCCGGAGAAACGCCGCTTTCCCTTTCGGTTCCTATTTCAGCCACTTGTCCTCGATCGCCTTGTTGTCGCCCGCGTCAAGAACCTTCTTGAGACCGGCATTGATGACGTCCAGGACCTTCGTGTTGCCCTTCTTCACCGCAACTCCGTAGTACTCCTCGGTGAACGGCTTGCCGACGATCTTCAGTTTGCCCTTGTACTGGTCGCTCTGCAGCGCGTAATTTGCGGCCGTCGGGGTATCGACCACCACGCCATCGATGCGGCCGTTGGCGAGGTCCGCCACCGCCAGCCCGATATCGTCGTAGGTCTTCTCCGTGATCTTGTCCGCGTCCTTCACCTTGTCGATCTCGAAGGCGCCTGTCGTGCCGATCTGCGCGCCGACCTTCTTGCCCTTCAAGTCGTCGAGCGTCGTGACGCCGTTTGTCTCCGTCTTCACGACCAGTATCTGTCCTGCATTGAAGTAGGGAATGGAGAAGTCGATGGTCTTCTTGCGCTCGTCGGTAATCGTCACGGACGACATGACCGCATCGTACTTTCCGTTGTCCAGCCCGGCGAAGATGCCGTCCCATGCGGTGCTCTTGAACTCGACGGCGAAACCGCCCGCCTTTGCGGCGGCGTTCATGAGGTCGATGTCGAGGCCAACGATATTCTTGTTCGTATCCACCATTTCCATGGGCGGGAAGGTGGAGTCCGTTGCGATCGTGAGCTTGGTCGGCTCCTTCTTTGCGCACGACACGACGCCAACGGCCAGCCCCACGAGCATGAGGCCCGTCAGAACCTTTCGAAGCATAAATACCTCCTTGGGTGCATTTTTATTCGTTATTCACAGAAGGGGAGCCCATGTCAAGGGCACGGGGTTTCGCACCGCGCGTCTGCTTGACCTTTGATTGGCTTTGCCCTATACTGTACCACACGACGCAGGGTAGAGCAGTTGGCAGCTCGTCGGGCTCATAACCCGGAGGTCGCAGGTTCAAATCCTGCCCCTGCTATATAGATTCTTGTAGAGAAAAGGGTTAGAGACCGCTACCGAAAACGGCGCGATCCGCCACTCAACTGTCAGATGGAACTGTAAGAAGTTCCACTGGGGAGGGCCAGGATGCGCCGTTTTTCATTGTATCGACGTGGCAAGATCTTCTACGCGCAGATTTTCAATCCCACCACGCGCAAGTACTTGCCATGCAGGCCTAAGAGGGAAAGTGATCGACGTGCCGCCGAACACGTGGCAGATGATTGGCTTCGCGGTGGAATCCCCGAGCCAGGCAGCAAGCATCAGCGTCCGATCGCGGAGACCTTCGAGGTTTTCGCTCTTGTTCAGGCGATCCGCGATGCTCCACTTACTCCACCAGACGCTGAAAGGATCGTACGCGCCTTGAGGGACCTAAGCTCATCGAGCGGCAAGCCTTGAAACTTCAGCTGGAAGGTAGGCTATGATCACTGACTATGCCGCCCGCCAGCCGGTTGGCGCAAATATGTACGGCCCTATCCATTCTGTATCGTTGACACCTTCATTGCAGCCTCAGAATCCCGGCTCGTCTGCAGAGGGCCCGTACACGGACGGGACTGGCGCTCCATTCAGCCTGAGATACACCGTAAGCTGGCCCCTGTGGTGACCAAGGTGGCTGAAAGTATCTGAAATCACCTCGTGCCTGGGACTTTCGCTCACCACGCGCCCTGCTGAGAGCAAGCGCCACATGGTAATGAGATATTCGTCGCTTGTGCCGCGAAGAGCTTCGCGGGCCTGGGCCACTGACTGGTACAGAAGCTTCTCGAGGTCTCTCCCAGTTTTCCACTCGGGTCGCTTGTACGTTGATCCGCCCACCGGATTAAGGTCCAAAGAGTCCATCATGATCGCCATCGCGATCCAGCTCGGCATGCTCGCAACCAACGCTGCCAAGTATCCCATCGGCATGGATTTTTCGTGCGGCTTCCAGTCAGGCTTGCCTTCCGGTACACGTTGCAGAACCCTGAGCGAAGAAGGTGTCTCGCGCTCGAGCTGCGCGAGAAATAGGTCGGTGATCTTCATGACTCAAAGGTAATAATGTCAACTGAGCAAAACAATCATGTCATTCCGTTTTGTCCCTACGCTGCTTCGCGGAGAGCTGAACTCACGCCATGCCTAAATCCGGCACCTAAATCCGGCATGGACGCTTTCCTGGGCCTGTATAACATAGAGTTGAGCACCCGGCCCGCATCAGAACAGCCCCACACGGATTTGCACCGGAAGCGGGTCTATTGGAGAAAATTCAGCCTGGAGTGCTCCAACGACTTGTTAGGACGACTCCCGCCGGCTCCTTACTTTCCGCTCACCAAATCCCTGGGAGTAGTTTCTTCGTTCTCTTCTGGTAAGCCACATAGTCTGAGCCCATTCCTTGTGCAAGTGCCCTTTCCTCAATTTGAATGCGGTAGATCAGAGAGGCGGTAGGAAGACATACAGCTACTCCAAGAGAAATCCAATCCTTTGAAATTATGCCGTACCCAAGGAAGAACAGGATGATCCCCGCATATGAGGGGTGCCGAATGAAACGGTAGGGGCCCTTGTCGATGACTTTCTGTCCTTTTTCCAATTCTATAGTTGTTCGGAAGAACCTTCCCAGACTTATAATCGACCAGTGACGCAGAATCAGTCCCAGCAGCATGATGCCAATTCCGATCCAAAGAACTGCTAAAGCACCTTGTTGGGTTCCAAAAGGAAGAACCTTAACCCAATTGAAGACCAGCCCAAGGGTCAATGATACAACCGTTGCTGCCGTGTTGTAGTTCCTTGTCCTTCGATCGATGTCGGTGGTTCCCATCCCACGCGCTCGATCTTTGAGGATCAGGTATGCTTCGGCCCCTAGCCACACAACGGCGGCGAGAATCTTTGCTATGGAGTCAACGTATGTGATCATTACACCCTCGTTGAACGAGTTCAGACGCAATGGTAAAGGATGTTGGCAGTCAACCACAGACGGTACTCAAGAGACTACCCATGCGAACACGCCGTGTCCTAACATAGAGTTCAGCACCCGGCCCGTATCAGACCAAAACCACAAAGATTTGCGCCTGCAGCGGGTCTAATGGACCAAATTCTCGCCCGGAGTGCTCCAACGATTTGTTATGCGATTGCGTAATGGGAAGGCTCACAAAGATAGGGAAACCGGCCGCGCCCACCTCTATCCGGTGCTCTTCGCGACGCACAGCCCGTCCATCAGTAGCTTCCACACGTCGTTGTACGCCACGTCAATAGCCGGGTCAGCCCACTCGGCGGCGTGAGCCGGATGGTGGAACCCTGACGTGGCGAACAACACCGCCCGGCCGGCGGCCACAGGGTCGACGGTGCGGAACGTGCCTTCCTTCACGCCGGAGCGGATGACCATCGCGGCCAGCCCGACCAACACGTCGAGGTAGCCGGCGGCGATGGAGTGAGGGTCGGCCGCCAGCGCTCGATAGGTGGCGAATAGCTCCGGGTCGGCGGCGGCCCGGCGGCGTTTAACGGCGATCAGGGCGTCGAATAGCTGTCGTAACCGCTGCGGGGCCGGACCCGGCAGGGCGGCGATGGCCCGCAAGGGGGCAATGGTTTCCTCCACCCACCGGCCGACGACCAGGTCCATCAGCTCGGCTTTGGTTGCCACGTGCTGGTAAACGGCCGCATGGCTCACGCCTAGTGCCCGGGCCACGTCCACCACGTTCGCCTTGGCTAGGCCGAACCGACGGATGACGCCTTCGGCCGCGGCCAGGATCCGGTCGCGGGTGAGCGGGGCGTTAGCGGCGGGCATGTGAACCTCTCGTCACGCCGGCTCCCTGTTTCGGTATTCTATGAGAGGGGACCAGAGAGCCTGCCATAATCAGTACTTCACCGCCGCAGCAGCGGCGATCCCGTCCAACTCCGCCAAGGTTTGCGGCGTCAGCGTCAACTGACCGGCGGCCAAGTTCTCACGGAGGTGGGCGACCGACGACGTGCCGGGGATCAGCAGGATGTTGGGCGACCGGTGCAGCAGCCACGCCAAGGCCACCTGCATCGGCGTGGCCATGAGCCGGACCGCGACGTCCGATAGAGTGGACGACTGCAGCGGCGTGAACCCGCCGAGCGGGAAAAACGGCACGTACGCGATGCCCTGCCGGGCCAAGTCGTCGACTAGGGCGTCGTCGTGGCGGGAGGCAAGGTTGTAGTTATTCTGCACGCACACGATGTCGGTGATCGCCTGCGCCTCGGCTACCTGGGCGGCCGTGACATTGCTCAGGCCGATGTGGCGGATCAGCCCCTTGCGCCGCAGGTCGGCCAGCGCCGTCACCTGCTCGGCAACGGACCCCTCCTCGAGTCCGTGGCCCGACCCCATCACGCGGTAGTTGACGACGTCGAGCGCGTTCAGGCCCAGATTGTGGAGGTTGTCGTGGACGCCGGCGGTCAACTCTTCGGGCGAGATGGCCAGCTGCCACGACTTGTCGGTCGGTCGGCGGGTTCCGAGCTTGGTGACGATCACCAACCCGGCCGGGTAGGGATGCAGAGCCTGCCGGATTATCTGGTTGGTGAAATGCGGGCCGTAGAAGTCAGAGGTGTCGATATGGTTCACGCCAGCCGTGATGGCCTCGCGGAGGACGGCGACGGCACGGTCTGGGTCCTTGGGCGGTCCCCACACGCCGGGGCCGGCCAGCTGCATCGCGCCGTAGCCTATCCGTTGGACTGTTAATGACGTGCCGGGGAACGTGAACCGGCCGCCGAGCTTGTCTTCATTCATAGTGTTGCTCCTTTCCAGTGCTGACAGAAGCAAGAATACGCGATTTGGTTACAAAAGTCAAATATTGAAATCAGTAATCTGAAACTGAAACAGTTGGGGACTCTCCGGCAAACTGTATTGCATTGCGGCGCAAAGCCGACCGCCGACGGCATTCGTGGTCTTGGCTGGCAAAGACCGAGGGGAAACAGGGACGAACCCCACACTGCCCGATTCACTGGAGGATCGTGCCCGAGCATCAAACGCGCGGCAGTTCACCCATCCGCTTCAGCTTTTCGTCTCCATCGCCTCCGCATCACCGGCTCGATCTGTTGTTCCCCGGGGAATCTACAATTCGCATAACATAGAGTTGACCAGCGCCGCCGCATCATCCAGCCCCACCCGACGATTAGGATTCCGTTGGGTCTATCCGGGCAAATTCCAAGGCGACTGGTCCAACGATTTGTTATGCGTTCACTTCCTATCTTGAGATATCCCAATATGGATAATCATCGACATTCGGAATACAGGCTCCTTAGCAGGGTGTTGAAGAAGTTCTTGTTGGAGAAATCATTATCTCCTCAGCGGTGCTATTTGGGGTCCTCGATTGCGGATCAGAAATTGGGGCCATTGTGGGCTTGGCCCCGTTTGGCCTCTACACGGATAGCTGAGCCGACAGATTACGGATTCGGACCATATTGTAGACGGCCATGGCAAGAGTGAATCCCCAACCGACGCGTTGTACCCCACGGAAGCGAGTCTTTCGATATCCTCCGACGGTCTTCATCCAGCCAAAGATCTCTTCCACTCGTTTGCGAACGCGCTGACTGATCACATAGCCTTCGCAACGAACGGTGCGTCCATCAACGGCGGAATGATCCTTGCGCTGCGCAACGTGGGGAGTAGCGTTCAGCTTACGCAACTCCTTGACACAAGATCTTCTGTCGTAGCCCTTGTCCATGCCAACGGTAATGCGGTAATTGCCCGGGATCGCTTTCACCATCTCCACGGCCGCCTCTGGCTCGGCGGTACCGCTGCTGATGCTCAGGCGATGCTCCACCACCAACCCGTTGCGGTTTTCCATCAGCAGGTGGCCCATATAGCTCAGCCGTGCTTCCCCTCCGTGGCTCTTCTTTGACAGCCGTGCATCGGGGTCCGTCGTCGAGGCGTGTGTCTCGTTGCTCCTCTTTTCTCCGCGGTAGTCAACATCTGCGTTGCGACCGTTTTCGCCACTTGTTGGTCCCGAGGGTCCTCCCTCTTTCGGCTGGAAGCTCTTTTGAGATGCCCAGGCTTCAATGAGTGTCCCGTCGACAGTGAAATGCTCATCAGACAGCAGCCCCTGCTCTCGGGCCTGCTCCCTAATCTGGATAAAGAACTTCGCCACGATGTCCGCGTTCAGCAGCCGATCCCGATTCTTGGAGAATGTGGAGTGGTCCCAGAACCTCGTCTTCCATCGACAGTCCGACGAACCAGCGGAACAACAGATTATAGTTCAATTCCTCCATCAGTAGCCTTTCACTGCGGATGGAGTACAACACCTGGAGCAACAGCGCCCGAATGAGCTTCTCCGGCGGAATCGATGGCCGACCGGTAGCGGAATACATCTTGTTGAAATCTGCCGACAGTCCCTTCAAAGCGCGATTCGCCATTTCCTTTACCACCCGTAGCGGATGGTTAGACGGCACACGGTCTGCAGGTGAGTGATAACTAAAGATGCTGTCTTGTTCCTGATTCGCGCCTCTCATCGACTCCCTCCCTGGAAATCCTGCTTCACAAGATTACCAAGGAACGAAGCCTTACTCAATGAAAAGCTGAGTTTTTCAACACCCTGTTAGAAGGCCAAGCACGAATTCCAAAGGTTGCATTGGAGTCGCGAATCGCAGAATCATTCGGGCTTTGCGCTCAAATGGGACAGCGCTATCTATCCATGTCAATTTCACTAATGCCCAGAAGGATTAGTGGTCCACGTCATGGACTTAATCTTTCCATCTTGAACGATAGAAACGACTTTTAGCAGACCCCAGTTAGTAAAACCGCCAGAATCTTTAATAGCAAAGATGCCAGTCACATTCACTCCACTGGCATTCAATTCAATAACTTTTAGTTGTGTTTTTAGAGGAAACATGGTATTGGTAAAGAAGCCGAGCAGCTTCTTGATGCCTTTGGGTTGCCCCCATGCGGTTATCAGCTGCCCGTCATCGGCGAAGTAGCTGGTTGCCTTTTCGGCTTGCACGTTGTTGATGGTATCAAACAAGCCGTTTACAATAGCAATAGGATCAGTTGCTTGCGCTACTGTATCATCTGCAAGCAAATGAGCGGGAAAAAATGATGCAAATAAAAGTACAAGAATGATAGGACGCTTTGTCATCTGCTTTCTCCTTCTTTTTTGATGTTCGCGTGCGTTCTTTCCAGCACATTGAGCGGAATGATATATTGATCGCCTACAGCATTGCAAGGAGCTGTGAACGCATAACATAGAGTTGAGCACCCGGCCCGCATTAGACAGCACCACACCGATTTGCTCCGGAAGCGGGTCTATTGAAGCAAATTCAGCCTGGAGTGCTCCAACGATTTGTTATGATCCACCCTTTCAGATCTCAGCAGTATGCAAAACAGCCCTATTCTCCGTAATGAGTCCACATTCGGATTACCTTTACGGCCTTTTGTTTCTCATATACTTGATAGACTATTCTATGGTGAATGTTGATTCTACGCGAGAAAGCACCAGACAAATCTCCGAGCAGCTTCTCATATGGTGGATATGGAGAAAAGGGATTCTGCTCAATTATGCGCAATAGCCTCTCAGTTTGAGGGCGTAGTCCCGCCCTTGCAAGGTTTTTGGCATCCTTTTGTGCCTGCTTGGTGAAATAGAGCCGATATTTTACCATTCCAATGCGGTGGAACTTTTTTCTATGGGTTCTTTCATACCCTTGACGATGGAATCCCGCATCCCAGGAATTGAAAGTAGGTAAAGGGTTTCCTCGATCGAACGCCAGTCTTCTTCTGCCACGAGAACAGCCGAGTTGTTCTTACCGGTGATATGTACAGGTTCATGAGTATCGGAGAGCTTTTCCACAAGCTTATACAGATTCTTTCGTGCATTGGTGATGTTGATGCTACTCAATTGCTTCCTCTGTGTACGCCATTACGTACGCTAATCTACTTCGGTTAACAAGAATTGTCAAGTCTTGTTGCCGCGAGTTTGCAGGTTCAATTCTTGCCAGCTTCCCAGAGACGCTGGATTGAGCTTCCCCCATTTGACAGTCATCGGTTGGAGCGACTAACGGCAACCCTACCTGATGAATAGGGTATTGGCCTGCAACCTGTACATGATATTCTTGTGGATCATAACAACGAGTTGAGCACCCGGCCCGCATCAGAATTGCACCACACCGATTGGCTCCGGAAGCGGGTCTATTGGAGCAAATTCAGCCTGGAGTGCTCCAACGATTTGTTATCTGGCGTGCCTATTGGTCCGTCATTACTATGTTTGTCCCATCTCCGACAAGTTCTGGCTCAAGGCCGACAATCTTGCCTGTCACGCTTATCTTTGCACCTTTGCTGATTCTTGGGATATCATTTCTATTGGTATAGAAAGATAAGAAAACGTAGTCAGACAAAGGATTCCAATCACCTTTTGGCAAACGGACCATTGCCGTTACCTTGTACTTGTACGTAGGAAACTTCTCATTCTTGTTTAGAGTGACCTGGGTCACGTCCATGACAAAGGTTGGAGTTATTCCGCTCAGAACGTCGTTCACGAACATATCCAAAGTCAAATCAGTCAAGGTTTTCATTGCAGCATTGATAAAATATAGATCGGAAAGCGCTGCCAGTTTGGCGGCATCATACAGATTTTTGTCTGCCATGACTTCGGCAATACGGCTAACAAGCTTTTTTTCCAAATCAGCCTCCTGCGGATGAATCGGCCATATTTCCTTGCTGTCCGTCCAGCCGCCATTTCTTTCAAGCATAATATTTGCCTGTGAAAATCTGACTTGGTCGCCATCTATCGATAGAGATAGATCAAAAACTTGCCGATTCATCATTTCGGTAGTTTGGACGTTCGCGATAGTTATTTCATTTTTGAATATTTCCGCAGAAGAAAAGTAAGATGCTGCAAAACTGTTAACACTGAACAACCCCGGATTTTTGGCCTGTAGCTCGGTAACTGCTTGATATACAGCTGGATATGCAAGCTCATTTGCATTTGCGACCTGCGCAAGGGCAGCTATAGGAAGCTGCAAGAGAATCAAACCAGCGAGAAATCTTCTGTTCATCATAGGCCACCTTCTGTTTGGATCGTTTTGAGGCATTGTTATAGAAAAAAGTGTCTTTTATCAAGTAACCCGGAATCAGACCACGCCAGATAACATAGAGTTCAGTACCCGGCCCGCATCAGAACGGCACCACCCCGATTTGCTACGGAAGCGGGTCTAATGGAGCAAATTCTGCCTGGAGTGCTGCAACGATTTGTTATGTTCAAGGCAGAATGGACTTGTAGTCCTACGCCATGCAGAAGTCAATTCTTTTGGCCAGAATTGCGTCCGTAGGTTTTGCCACGAGCGGCTTTGCCACGGTCTGCGGGGATTGGGCAATAGGTACAGGCGCAAAGCTGAGCGCGGCTCTGTTTCCCGCTGCGTCCGGACTGAACGGAAGAAAAGAAGTACTTGATCGTCCAGGCTTGGGACACCGGAAAGAAAAAATCTTTCGGACCAAGGGCCGCGATGTTTCAGAGGCCCAAATAGACCTGACCTTTTGAAGACTCTTCAACCATCCAAAGATTCTGGGAGAAGGTGAAAGTCCAGTTTCATTTGAACATAACATATAGTTGAGCACCCGGCCCGCATCAGAGCGCGACATTGTGTACGTGGACATTGGCGTCTTAATGAAACAGATTCTAGCCCGGAGTCGCCTATACTGAGTTTGGTGGACACGGTAGCATGAGGTAACTGAGCGAAAAGGAAAAGATGAAAGAGCAACGTAGATATAGTGCTGAGCTGAAAGCTGAAGCTGTAAAGATGGTACTCGAGCAGGGGCTGACCCAGAAAGAGACCGGGAAACGGTTGTCGATTCCCAAGGGGAATATCGGGAACTGGGTCGGAGCGGCCAGGACAGTCCTCCGCAACGGCAGCCCTGGAGAGCAATCGGTGGCAGAGCTTGCACGCGAGAATGCTCGCCTGAGGAAAGAACTGGCCGAAGCCCGCATGGAGCGGGAAATCTTAAAAAAAGCCACGGCGTACTTCGCAAAGGAGTCATTGCCCGGTACGCGTTCATGAAGGCCTACAGGCTCGTGTATCCAACAAAGCTCATGGCGAGGGTGCTTGAGGTATCCCGTAGCGGATACTACAAGTGGCTGACCCGTGGACCGTCACGCAGAGAGATTCAGGATTCAGTGTTGAAGAGGCTGATCAGCTGCGCGCACAAACGAAGCAGGGGCACCTACGGCCCGCTCAGGCTCCAAGAGGAACTGGCGGCTGAAAACCAGCAGGTTGGGCGCGATCATATTTCCCGCCTGAGAAAGGAGATGGGACTGAAGTGCATCCAGCAGAAAAAGTTTAAAGTCACGACAGACTCCAAGCATCATTTGCCGGTGGCAGCGAACTTGCTGGCACAGGAGTTCTCCGTGTCGCTGCCCTCGACAGTGTGGGGGACGGATATCACCTATATCCCCACCGACGAAGGGTGGCTGTACCTTGCGGGGGTGAAGGATTTCGCAACTCGTGAGATCGTTGGCTACGCCATGGCCGGCAGAATGACGACGCAGCTCGTGCAGGATGCCTTGAAAAAGGCATTGCAATTTAGAAAGCCATCGCGCGGCTGCATTCACCATTCCGATCGAGGAAGCCAATACTGTGCCGCGGAGTATCGCAGGGACGTGGAGAAGGCGGGAATGATTGCCTCCATGTCGCGAAAGGGAAATTGCTATGACAACGCCCCCACGGAGAGTTTTTGGGGTCACCTCAAGCAGGAATTGATTTACCACCGCCATTTTCAGACACGCAACGAAGCCATAGCGGTAATCAGGGAATACATCGAGATCTTCTACAACCGAATACGTCGTCATTCGGCTCTCGGCAACACGGCTCCGTCCGTTTATGCCGAAACATATTACTCACAAAGGAGAATCGCCTGAGTCCTCACTGTCCACTATTGACAGTACAGGCCAGAGTGCTCCAACGTGTTGTTAGATTCAAGAAATCTTTGCAACGGATGCAAGGCGGCCACCGGGCATGAAAGCCAACAAATCCCGGGCGCCGGCATCCACTGTGGACACGTATTTAGGAAGACTTAGAACCCCACCGCCTATGGCGGTGGTTATGTCCTGATGGCTGTGCCGTAAGACCGATTGCGAATAAGATAACGGAATGGCGAAATGGAGGAAACAGTCGCACGTGGTCTACCAGTGCAGCTACCACATAGTATGGTGCCCAAAATACCGATTTCGGATTCTAGAAGGAGCCGTAGCGAAGTATGTCGAAGAACGTATCAGGACTATCTGCGAGTGGAAGGATAGTGAGATAGAGGAACTGAGTGTGATGAAGGATCACGTGCACCTGGTGGTGAACGTTCCTCCGAAAGTATCGCTATCAGAGTTGATGGGATTCCTGAAAGGCAAGACGGCAATTGGGTTGTTCAAAACCTACAGGAACCTCAGGAAGAAGCCATACTGGGGGAATCATTTCTGGAGCCGCGGTTATTGTGTAACGACCATAGGGCTGGACGAAGAAAAGATACGGCGCTACGTGCGATACCAGGAAGAGAAGGAGCGGCTCGAAGAAAGAGAGCGCGAAGAACCGGGCCTCTTTTAGAGGCCGGGGTTCAAATCCACCGCCTCAGGCGGTGGATGCTTTAAGCCGCAACCGAACTTACGGCAGCTGGTCTAATGGAAGTCAAGCACAGCTTAGCAGCAACCTTACCCCAAGAATTCCATAACCGAAAAAGACTGACGGTAGCTGGTTTGAGTTGCAGGGCATAGAAAGAAGAAAGACTACTGGGAGATTGAATCTAACATAGAGTTGACCAGCGCCGCCGCATCATCCAGCCCCATCCGACGATTAGGATAAAGTTGGGTCTATCCAGACAAATTCCAAGGCGACTGGTCCAACGATTTGTTAGATGCTTCACGTCATGGGCTGCTGCCCTTTGGCGCGGCGGATTTCTTGTCGTTCGGATTTTCCCTGACACTATCCGCCCTAAGGCTCGCGATCTCGAAGTCCCTCACAGAAAGAGTTGCAGTCAATGTTGTGACTTGGTTTGCCAAGCTCTGCTTTTGGTCGCTAAGGGCTCTTATCGTTGCATCCTTCGCGAAGTTGGACACAGTCACGACGATGGCAACGACCGATACAACTAGAGCGAGAAGATTCCTCCCCATTTCAAAGAAATCTTTTCGGGTTGTTGCGATATCCGCATCAAGCGTTTTCAATCTTTCCTTAATCCGGTCCTGTTCTCGCGTAGAGATGTATTCCTTTCCAAGTCTTTTCGCTAATGTCCTTTTTTCTTGCTTGAACCCCATAAAGGCATAGAAGCTGGTGAAAGGCAGAATGAGAAGATGCCACAAGAAGTACAGTGGAACGATGAGGAGTTTTGCTATGAGAAGGGCGATCGAAACAAGGCAGAAAAGGAGGTACCTGGGAGCCATCATGCCTTTTTGGAAGAAGAGTCTTTTGTAAAGGCGGGAATTCCTCCAACTCTCGACCGACCCATGAAATGGCTTTCTAAAGTTCCACAGCCATTCTGTGACAGAAGCTGCACGTGCGTAGCGTTCCATCCTCTCATTGAGGGCACGGATCTGTTCGTCATTCTTGTAGGGTTGAAATGAACGTACACCCGTGAATCTCATCGGTCTCTGGGACGGTTGTCTCTCCGTGAGAAGATCAGCAAGTTCTTTACCGCCCGCTATCTCCATAGTTGCGGATTCATCTGCCGCGAAATAGAATGCAGACTGCTCGTCAGAATCTCCAAGCCTGCCGCAGTAGAAGAGTCTGGTGAAACCCTTGGTTTCAAGATATCTCACGTACGAGCCGCCGATTTGTAAGTGTTGTTCTTTCATGACTCCTTCTCCCAAAAGCCAGTGAAGCATACGCCGAAAGAGAAATGAGCCTCCACGCTGTGCGCTTTGTGTCCTAACTAACACATCGTTGACACTTTTCGCAGCACATCCTAACAGTTATCTCGCTGCCCTAACCAAGCGGCCGAGCTCATCCTGGATGCGCAGCTGCCGCTCGTCAAGATAGCCTAACAGGGTGTCGCGGTAATACACGCGCCACTTGCCCTTCACGATCTGCTCCAGTCCGACGTACTTCTCGATCAGCGTTGTGCTGACGACGACCCACTTGCTGGAGCCCCAGCGGATTGCCCCGTTGCGGCAAACGTATTTCGTGCACATGCCTTCTGGATACTTCCAGGTCCTAGTTATGCGTGGAAGGCGGCGAGGGGAGTGGCGGTAGAACTCCTTGGGCCTCCTCTGTCCCAGCGTCTGATGAGGACGCTGCACGTTGTAGAAATGACGAAAGGCGTCGAACTTGTGTTGCTGCTGGACCAGGCTGTAGGCGGCCGGCTTTGTGGCCTCAGCCTTTAGCTCTTCGTGCATCCGCTCGTGACTACCGTTCTGCTCGGGGTGAGCCGGGTCAGAATAGACCGGCTGGATCCCCAGATCCATGAGCCAGACGGCAAGCCGCGTAAGCCGCGAGAGGCTCACCCCACTGGCGAAGGGCTCTCCGTTGTCACTGTGGATCTGTTTGGGCAAACCGTACTTCTTGAAAAGGGCCTCAAATACGGCCTTTGTGCCCTCATATGTGGGATTATGCATTCCCACCACCGCCAGCACAAAGCGGCTGTAGGCGTCCATGACGGTCAGCGGGTAGCAGTAGCGCCCGTCGCCCATGCGGAACTTCCCTTTGAAGTCCACGCTCCAGATCTCGTTGGGGGCCTTCGCCTCAAAGATCGGGTGCATCTCTCGAATGCGACGAACGCGGCGCCGCTTCTTGACTAGGCCATAGCGTTTGAGCACCAAGGCGATCGTCGCCACCGAAGGCACCTTCCGCCGACCACCATACCTCTCCGTGAGCAGCTGAAAGATCTTCAGCGGACCCATGCGAGGCCACCTGCCTCGTATTCGTACGATTGCCCGCTCGATGCTCGGTGCAGTGCGGTTCCACACCCGCCGCGGAGCCCGCGATTGCTCCTTGAGTCCCGCTACACCCCGCAACAGATAGCGCAGTATGTAGCGGTAACCTAAAGTACGGGAGATACCATAAGATTTGCACAGAGCAGTGAACGTGTGCTGGCCTGACTCCCACTCAAGAACGAAACTAGCCTTTTCGTCCATCGCTGACCGTTCCCTCCAGGGCATCCCGCTCTCCTCTCGGAGAAAACGTCGCCCAAAAAAGTGTCAACGATGTGCTTAGAATTCTGTCAACGATGTGCTTAGACAGGACCTTGAAGCATCTAACATAGAGTTCAGCACCCGGCCCGCATCAGAATTGCACCACACCGATTTGCTCCGGAATTGGGTCTTTCCTACAGATTCAGCCTGGAGTGCTGCAACGACTTGTTATGTTCAAGGCAGAATGGACTTGTAGTCTACGCTATGCAGAAGTCAATTCCTTTGGCCAGAATTGCGTCCGTAGGTCTTGCCAAGAGCGGCGTTGCCACGGTCTGCGGGGATTGAACAATAGGTACGAGCGCAAAGCCGAGCGCGGCTCTGTTTCCCGCTGCATCCGGACTGAACGGAAGAGAAGAAATACTTGGTCGTCCAGGCTTGGGACACCGGAAAGAAAAAGTCTTTCGGACCAGAGGCCGCGATGTTTCAGAGGTCCAAATGACCCTAACCTCTTGAAGACTCTTCAACTATCCAAAGATTCTGGAAGAAGGTGAAAGTTTCATTTTCCTTTGAACATAACACAGAGTTCAGTACCCGGCCCGCATCAGATCAAAACCACAAAGATTTGCCCCGGAATTGGGTCTCAGCGGGAAGATTCTCGTCCGGAGTGCTCCAACGATTTGTTAGCCACACCCGTCAGAAACCGGCAGCAACGGGATGGAGTAGGGCAGTTTTATGGCCGGTCTTGTCTTGTGATCTATGCTCCCAGGGCCTGAGCTACGGCCTCCGGGTTAATTGAAGCTACTCTCAATAAGGCTTGCGCGGGCCCTTCCGGTTTGCGCCGTCCTTGTTCCCAGTTCTGAAGCGTGGCAATACTCACCCCAATCATTAAGGCGAATTCGCTTTGGGACTTATGCAGCTTCTCACGAATCGCCCGTACATCAGCGGGATTGAATACGGCTACTCTTGAAGGCTTCACTTTGCCGCGTTTGATCCTTCCGGCCTGCTTGATGCTTTGCGTAAGCTCGTTGAAATGCTTGGTGTTCATTTGAACTCTCTCTCTACCAACTGCCTCAGGATCTTGGTCTGTTGAGCAGTAAGGTCTTCCTGTTCGTTTTTCGGATACAGATACAGCATGTAAATGGTGTCCGACGGCCTTTCCCAGTAGTAGATAACTCGGTACCCGCCGCGCTTACCGTGTCCCTTGCCGCCCCATCTCAGCTTGCGAAGGCCACCCGTTCCTGGAATAAGGGCACCTTGCTCGGGACGTAGCACAAGTGCCGTTTGGAGCAGTCGATATTCATCATCATGCAAGCTTTGATTAGCTATCTTTGTGAATGTCGGCGTTTCCAGAAACTTCATGTCCGAATGTACGCCAATGGCGGACAGTTGTCAACTACAGTTTGTGGCAAATCCGTCTTGGTTGTGGCTAACATAGAGTTCAGTACCCGGCCCGCATCAGAAAGAAACCACAAAGATTTGCCCCGGAATTGGGTCTCAGCAGGAAGATTCTAGCCGGAGTACTGCAACGATTTGTTAGAAGGTTTTCCTCTATGCGTTCAACCCTGACGCTTTTTGCAGAAGACCCTTTCGCTTTGACTATCTTCAATCTTCAAAACCATATTCCGCTATTTTGCATTGGGGCGGTTCTTGGCGGTTTTGGCCGGCCGCTTTGTGGCACGAGGTCGTTTATGCAGTGGTTCATAGACTTTCAATGGGCCGCCGCCTGGCAGCCTAATAGTGGTTAGCTTCCCCCAGGTAAGCGTTTGAACTTTGTTGCATTTGACGTTGTGCTTTCTCGTTTGATTGACGAAGGTGACGATGTCGTCGCACAGCAGGTAGAACTCCTGACTCCCGTCTTTATCTGAAGGGTGAACCGCGAGTTCAGATGGTGGAAGTGCAAAGATGAGCCAGTTGTCTCCGATGTCAACGTAGGGGAACTCAAGGACGTCTCTGATGAATGCGCGATCCTTGTCAGGATTGGAACTGTAGATAATGGAATGGCTTCCAGTAATCACTGGCAGAACGCTCCTTTAACAATAGATGCTGGCCCTGCAATATGACAGTGATGGTACTGCACATGGCGTCTTTTGAAAAGAAAGAAAATCTGAATGTCCTACCTAACACATCGTTGACACTATTCTAAGCACATCGTTTACACTTTTTTCTTTGCCCTCATTGTGCGCCCAAGATCATCTTGGATGCGTAGGGTACGCTCGTCAAGGTAGCCGAGCAGTTTGTCACGATAGTACACCCGCCATTTCCCCTTGGCCATCTCTTGCAGTCCGACATACTTCTCAATCAGGGTTGTGCTAACAACCACCCACTTGCTGCCTCCCCAGCGAAGGGCTCCGTTACGGCACACATACTTCACACTCATCCCCTCAGGGTAGTTCCATTTCGGAATCTTGCGGGGAAGGCGCCGCGGGGAATTGCAGTAGAACTCTTTGGGCTTCCGTTGCCCTAGCGCCTGATGCGGACGTTCTTCGTTGTAGTCGCGGCGGAAGGCATCAAGCTTGCGCTGCTGTGGTCCCAGGCTATACCCAGGCGGTCGTGTTGCCTCCGCCTTCAGCTCCTCATGCATGCGCTCATGGCTGCCGTTGTGCTCGGGGTGCCCAGGATCGGAGTACACAGGCTCAATCCCCAAATCCATGAACCAGACAGCCAGCCGCGTTAGCCGTGAGAGACTGACAGCGCTGGCAAATGGCTCCCCGTTGTCGCTGTGGATCTGTTTGGGAAGGCCATGCTTCCTGAAAAGTGCCTGAAATACAGCCTTTGTGCCCTCAAAAGTAGGTCGGTGCATCCCCACCACCGCCAGCACATAGCGGCTGTAGGCGTCCATGACAGTCAGCGGGTAACAATAGCGCATGTTTCCCATGCGGAACTGACCCTTGAAGTCTACACTCCAGATCTCGTTAGGAGCCTTAGCCTCAAAGATTGGGTGCACCTCGCGAATCCGCCGTACCCGTCGACGCTTCTTTACAAGACCGTAGCGCTTCAAGATCAACGCAATGGTCAACACCGCCGGCAATTTGCCCCCACGCTGCCTCTTGCGTAGTTTCTCCTGCAATGTTTTATGTCAAGCGAAATTCCCCGAATTCACCAACAAGCTTCCCGAAAAACGCCACGGGAAATTCCCTGATTTTGCCATCGGGTTGTCTCCCGTGGATCACATGGATGGCGGCGGTGGCCTCCTTCCCAAGCGCCGCCATCGCACCACCACGCCGTGTTCTTCCGGACATGGGGGATAGAATACGTTACCAGGTAGGCGAAACTGCTCCTTTCTCCCGGTTGTTGAGCATGACAAATTTCCGAACCTGCTCCTGAAGGTCCTGCTCGGAATACACATTGGGATGGGGTTCGTTTCCGAATTGCTGGAGCAACCGGCGCTCAAGCTCATCGTCGATCTCCATCCGTCCAGGGAAGCGGAGCCGGTCTATCATGATCCGTGTGAGTGTCATTTTGGTTCCTTTCCTACAGGCGCCTTTGGCTGGGCGCCGTCTCGCATAAGGGCGTGCGTCATGCGATAACTCTTGGCTTCGAACATAATCAAGTGCCCATGGTGGACGAGCCGGTCGATCATCGCTGCTGCCATCTGCTCGTCGGTGAATATGCCTCCCCATTTGGAGAACTCCAAGTTGGTCGTCAGGATCAGGCTCTTGCTCTCATAGCTGTCGGCGATGATCCGAAACAGCAGTTGCGATCCCTCCCGGTCCACGGGGACATACCCCCATTCATCCAGGATCAGAAGGTCAAGTTGCTTGAGATCGCGCACAAGGCGCTCAAGGGTACCATTGCGATAAGCGTCGGACAGTTTGAGCACGAGTTCGGTGACCGTGAAGAACCGGACCAAGCTGCCCATCTCGCACGCGCTGATCCCAAGGGCGATCGCCATGTGTGTCTTGCCGGTCCCCACGCCGCCGTAGAGGACAAGGTTTTTCTTCTCCCGCACGAAGAGGCAGGCCAGCATTTCCTCCCGGCTGAAGGTAGGGGGCAGACGGATGTCCGAAAAATCGTATCCCTCAAAGCTCTTGAAGACTGGGAATGCGGCCCTGTTCAGCAGTCGGCTCTTCTTGCCGCGCTCTCTTCGGGCTATCTCCTCGCCCAGCACACGATGGAGGAACTCCTCTTGCCGTGGTGTCGCCTCCGTCTCGCATAGCTCGGCGACCCTTGCGGAGAGCATCAACCTCCGACTGAAGTCCATGATGTCGCGGCGCTGCTGCTCGCGCTCCAATCCAGGTTTGCTCATGACTGGCCAAGCCTCTGGAGGAGCTCGTCATAGACGCGCAGATCCTGCCCACGCTCCGGGGCCACCTCCAGTCCATAGCCGCTGATGCGGGCCGCGAGCGCCGCCGCGTCGCAGAAGGCGGTCCGGTTGATCCGCAGGCCCTCCTCAAGGGCATGCAAGGCCGTCTCGAAGCTGTATGTAGTCGTAAGCTGGTGCATCGTGCGCAGGGTAGCCCGCAGCTGGTCCCTAGGCTGCCTGTCCATGGCGTCCTTCAATACCGTCGGGACCATTTCCCTGATCCCGCTGTTCTGCCACGCCCCTGCATTGTTCATCAGTACGGCCAGGGAGGTCCGGTAGTCGCAGGTGTCGCTTCGCTGTGGCCCATAGTTGCGGGTGTGCCCAACCAGCACCTGCTTGCTCTCCCTGTCCAGGATGTCGATGGTGTGGGCGCGGATTGCTACCAACACCTCCTGCCCTGCGTACTCCGGGCACGTGGAATAATGGTGCCGGGCGTCGATGCGCACCTTCCCGTAGCCATCGGCCTTAACATATTCGTAGCGCACGACATCGAAGGGCATCCGCGGCGGGGGCATCAGGGCCGAGCGGTCGACCTCGAACAGCTGCCCGATGGGCTGCAGCTTCTTGTAATGCGCCTCCGCCGCCTTGGCCTCGTGCAAGTCCAGCAGTTGGCGGTTGTACGCCTCGATGTCGGTGAACTCCGGCTCCGGCACGAACAGGTTCCGGCGGGTATAGCCAATCTTGCTTTCGACGTTCCCCTTCTCGTGGCCCGATTCCGGGTTGCAGAAACGCACGGAGAAGCCGTAATGCGCCCTCATCCGCTGGAACAGCTTCGCCTCGTGGATGATCTCTCCCACCCTGCGCCCTACCCCCGTGGCGTTGTCGAACACGATGAGCGGGGACACCCCGCCGATGTAGCCGAAGATGTCCTTGAGCCCTTGGCAGACGCATTCAGCGGTCTCGCCGCCGAATACCTGAGTGAGGCTGTTGTTGCTGTACGGGAAGGAGAGCGTCAGGTATTTCTTGCGCACCAACTCCCCCCGCTCGCGGAAGTCCGCTTCGCCGAAGTCGCACTGTGACTCGCCTGGGTGCCAAACCAGCTCCTGGCTCGCCCGCAGGGCCCGCTGTGCACTGAGCCTGTCCTTCACGTAGCGCTGGACCGCGTTGTACGCGCAATCGTAGCCCAGCGATTCGGTCTTGAGCCGGTCGTGGATCCGCTTCGCCGTATGGCGCTGCTTGTACCAGCGCCCCTGGTCCTCCTCGAGCCACCTGTCGATCAGCGGCTTGTGCGGATCGAGCTTCGATGGCCGTGCGGCATCCTCCGGCGGGTGTGGCGAGAAGTCCTCCTGCTTCAGGTATTTCCGGACCGTCTTTTCATCGATGGCCAGCTCCCGCGCGATTCCCGCAACTGATTGTCCATCACGGGCCATCTCCTTTATGCTGTTAATCTGGGGCATGTTGAGCACCTCTCTTGATCCTCCTCCGTCGTGGTTGGTCCCTCGACGGGGATTCTTGATTCTTGGGAGCAGTGTTTCAACTGCCCCTGATTTTTCTCGGGAATTTCCCGTGGCGAAATCAGGGAACACCTCGTGGTGTTTTCAGGGATTTTCAGCTTACATTAAACACTGCAACTTCAACGGCCCCAAGCGCGGCCTCTTGCGCCGCCACTCTACGATGGCCTCCTCTACTTCCTTGGAGGTACGGTTCCACACACGTCGAGGAGCTCGCGACTGCTCTTGCAGCCCGGCCATTCCCTGGAGCAAATACCGCGCTATGTATCGGTACGCAAGGGTCCGTGAAATCCCGAAGGATACGCACAGATCACTGACGCTGCTCTCACCTGACTCCCATTCCAGAATGAAGCTCGCCTTTTCGTCCATCGCTGAACTCTCCTTCCATGGCATTGAGGTCTCCTCCTGGAGAAGACCATGCCCATAAAAGTGTCAACGATGTGCTTAGAATTCTGTACACGATGTGCTCGGACAGGACCGAAAACCTTCTAACATAGAGTTGAGCACCCGGCCCGCATCAGACAAAGACCACGAAGATTGGCACCTGAAGCGGGTCTATTCGAGCAAATTCAGCCTGGAGTGCTCCAACGACTTGTTATGCACATTTGACCTTACCTACTGCGTACTAAGCGCGGAACGATTCCAGCGCCCGAAAGTCCAACGTGGCAAAGTAGTCGTCCTCGGTCTCAGCCCTCCGGATCTGAAGCACTGAGCCATCTTCCCTAAGTAGTAGCTCCGCCGAGCGAAGCTTGCCGTTGTAGTTGAAACCCATTGAATGGCCATGAGCCCCGGTGTCGTGAATGACAAGAAGGTCTCCTATTTGGATTTCAGGTAGGTTGCGGTCCACCGCAAATCTGTCGATCGGTTCGCAGAGTGATCCAGTTACGTCGTACAGGCAGTTGTGAGGAGCCTGTTCCTTCCCAAGAACGCTAATGTGGTGGTAGGCCTCGTACATGCCTGGCCGCATGAGATGGGCCATAGAGGCATCCAGTCCCACATGCTTTTTGTAGATGTCCTTGATGTGCAGTACTCGCGAGACCAAATAGCCGTACGGACCGGTGATCATCCTGCCGCACTCCATGAAAAGACTCAGCGGATGCAGGCCGTTGGCTTGAATGATCTGATCATACACCCGTCTGATTCCGTTGCTTACGACCTCCAGATCAACCGCACGTTCCTCCGGTTTGTAGGGAATGCCAATGCCGCCGCTGATGTTGACGAACTCCGTGCGGAGGCCGGTGCGTTTGTTGGCCTCGACACTGAGATCAAACATCATTTTGGCGGTATCAACGAAATACTGTGGATTCAGTTCGTTGGAGGCGATGAAAGTATGGAGTCCGAAACGGGTCGCCCCTCTGTCGCGCAACTGCTGAAGACCTTGGAAGACCTGTTCCCTGGTGAATCCGTACTTCGCCTTTTCGGGATTACCCATGATGAAGCTGCCATCCCGGAGCTTGCCAGGGTTGTAGCGGATGGAGATCAGCTTCGGAATGCCGCCGTTGCGTTCCAGAAAGGGGATGTGGCTTATGTCGTCGAGGTTGATTGTAGCGCCCAGCTCTCGGGCCTTCACGAACTCTGCCGAGGGAGTGTCGTTTGAGCTGAACATGATCTCGCTACCAATGAACCCGGCCCGTTGGGCAAGCAGCAGTTCGGGCAGTGAGCTGCAGTCCGTTCAAAACCCTTCGGTTCTCAGAATCTTGAGAATGAAAGGGTTGGGTGTCGCCTTGACGGCGAAGTACTCCTTGAATCCCAGATTCCAACTAAAAACCTTCACCAGTCTGGCCGCGTTCCGACGGATTGCTCTCTCGTCATAGATATGGAACGGCGTGGGAAACCGGGAGGCGATCTGTTCAAGCTGTTTCGGCTCGAAAGGATGGGTCTTTTGTTGCATGCAGGTTCCTCGGCATGTGGTATGGGAGAAAGTAGCGACTCCAGCATCGTG
The DNA here is from genome assembly GCA_963781885.1 of uncultured Spirochaetota bacterium. Lineage (GTDB taxonomy): Bacteria > Spirochaetota > Spirochaetia > SZUA-6 > Fen-1364 > Fen-1364. Next base: position 320,028 of record CAWAHW010000005.1, read on the forward strand.
CGCCTATCAATTCCCATGTCCTAACTAACACATCGTTGACACTTTTCTCAGCACATCCTAACAGTTTGGCGCTGCCCGACGCAGGCGCCCGAGCTCATCTTGGATACGCAACTCTCGCTCGTCAAGGTAGCCTAACAGGGTGTTGCGGTAGTACACGCGCCACTTGCCCTTCACGATCTGCTCCAGTCCGACGTACTTCTCGATCAACGTTGTGCTGACGACGACCCACTTGCTGGAGCCCCAGCGGATTGCCCCGTTGCGGCAAACATATTTCGTGCACATGCCCTCTGGATAGTGCCAGGTTCTTGGTGCGCGCGGAAGGCGGCGAGGGGAGTGGTGGTAGAACTCCTCGGGCCTTCGCTGTCCCAGCGTCTGATGAGGACGCTGCACGTTGTAGAAGTGACGAAAGGCATCGAACTTGTGCTGTTGCTGAACCAGGCCATGGGCGGCTGGCTTAGTGGCCTCTGCCTTCAGCTCTTCGTGCATTCGTTCGTGACTACCGTTCTGCTCAGGGTGAGCCGGGTCGGAATAAACCGGCTGGATTCCAAGATCCATCAGCCAGACGGCAAGCCGCGTCAGCCGCGCGAGGCTCACCCCACTACCAAAGGGCTCTCCGTTGTCACTGTGGATCTGCTTGGGCAAGCCGTACTTCTTGAAAAGGGCCTCAAATACGGCCTTTGTGCCCTCATATGTGGGATTATGCATTCCCACCACAGCCAGCACAAAGCGGCTGTAAGCGTCCATCACCGTCAGCGGGTAGCAATAGCGCCCGTCGCCCATGCGGAACTTTCCTTTGAAGTCCACGCTCCAGATCTCGTTGGGGGCCTTCGCCTCAAAGATCGGGTGCATCTCTCGAATGCGACGAACGCGGCGCCGCTTCTTGACGAGGCCATAGCGTTTGAGCACCAAGGCGATCGTCGCCACCGAAGGCACCTTCCGCCGACCACCGTACCTCTCCGTCAGTAGCTGAAAGATCTTCAGCGGACCCATGCGAGGCCACTTGCCTCGTATCCGTACGATCGCCCGCTCGATGCTCGGGGCAGTGCGGTTCCACACCCGCCGGGGAGCCCGCGATTGCTCTTTGAGTCCCGCTACCCCCCGCAACAGATAGCGTAATATGTAGCGGTAACCCAAGGTACGGGAGATACCATAAGATTTGCACAGAGCAGTGAACGTGTGCTGGCCCGACTCCCACTCAAGAACGAAACTAGCCTTCTCGTCCATCGCTGACCTTTGCCTCCAGGGCATCCGGCTCTCCTCTCGGAGAAAACGTCGCCCAAAAAAGTGTCAACGATGTGCTTAGAATTCTGTCAACGATGTGCTTAGACAGGACCGGGGGTCAGACAGAGACCACAAAGATTGGCGCCGGAAGCGGGTCTGATGGATCAAATTATAGTCCGGAGTGCTCCAACGACTTGTTAGATTGCGCTCTCAAATTCCTCCGACGCAGCAAGATGGCATCAGGTAATCTGCCGGCATGCTGCAGTCGGAGGACGGCACCTAGGCCCTGCCGGTCAGTTTAGGACCGCAACCAGTCTGCATCCCGCGCCCACGGCTTCTAGTGGACGGCTCCTATTTCGACAATCCGAGGTTGATTGACATGAAACATACCTTGAAAGGGAGATGTGGGATGCTCCTGCAGTCGTGTTGGGCAAAGCCCTTTGACTGATACCATTGCTTCAGGATTCGATTGCTGTCCATCAGGCCGATTGAAGCAATTTTTCCTCCGTTTGTCCGAATGTTTTCCATGGCGAAAGATAGAAGTTGCCCGCCGTAGCCACGATGCCTTTCGTCAGGGGCTACCGCAAGCCTCTCGATGTAGAAGACGCCATGGTCTGCCTTTGATGCTTTTGTCGCAACACAGCCAACCAGCAAACCGTCACGGAACATTCCAAACAGCTTCAAACCGGTTCTGAGATGGAGGCGTAAATTGTCCAAAGTAGTGAAGGCGGCATTGGTTGGAGCAGACGCCTCTGTAAGGCCGAAGTCTTTTGCAACAGTTCCAAACGCGGCCCGAAGAAGGTTTACACACTCAGGCAGGTCTTGCCCTTCGCGCAACTCCCTAGTAAGCTAGAGCAGGCAACATAGTCTCACAGAATAGCGCGTCCGGTTAATTTAGCGCAATCTAACATAGAGTTCAGTAGCGCCGCCGCATCAACCAGGAGATTGCGAATTTGGAACTGCACTGTTCGATCCAGGCGGCCTTCAAGGCGACTACTGCAACGATTTGTTAGGGCTTGGTGTCCCAAACTGCCGCTTCTTGTACCAAAATCTGGGTCTTCTCCGTTTTGAGTGGGTCAATTCTACGAGAATTCAGGAAGCATGCAGGTCAGAACTTTCAAGCGTAGATACTCTTCATCATGGATGCCATACGCTCTTCGCTGTATGACGCGGATTTTATTGTTCAGGCCCTCCACGAATCCAAGAGGCACTTTGTTTTCGGGACGGCAATGTGAAGCGATCCCTTCCCAATGCTTCTCAACCAATTTGGAGAAGCTCTGGAAAGGTTTCAGTCGCTGCCACTTCAAGGAAGCCTTCCAGTTCTGAAAGAACTTCAAAGCCCATGTCTCTGAGCGGTAGTCCCATAGCTGAGGGAAGGATTCTTTGAGCAGATATGCGACGTTTAGCCTTTTATTCACTGTCCACAACACTTTCAATGCTCTGCGACCATCAAGCGTTAGGTTCTCTGAGGAAGAAAGCAAAGTGTAACGTTGACCCTTGATGAATTTCTTCTGTCTTTCCGTTGCCCTTCGGTATTCCTTGCGTCGGACCGTATCCAAGGCGTCGTTGAGGTGACGAATGACATGAAACTTGTCGTAGAGAATTGATGCTTGAGGTGCATGGCGCATAGTGGAAGCTTCAAAGGGCTTCCACCTGTCCATCACCGCAAGCCGTATTTTGCTGCATTTTCGGGGGGTTAAGAAAGCATAGAACTCGTCCATGCTTTGTTCACTGCGATCCTTGCCGCCAAACCAGATCGGACGTCTCTGCTGGAGATCACTGACCACGATGCGGTAACTATGCCCCTTACGGATGCTGATTTCATCTATACCGATGGCCTGCGGCCTGGCGGGTCCAGCTCGACGGAGCTTTTCTTCCATGTATTCTATTTCAAGGGCTTTCGCGGTTTTCCAGTCCAACCGCAATTCCTTCGCAACGTCACTGATAGAGGATTCCTGACAACGCTTTCCAACGTAGTATGCAAACCGCTTCGTATAACCGTTGGTCTTCGCAAGCCAATCCATCTTTTCTTGCCGGACCATATCATAGCGTAGACATCGTGTGCGTCGAGATTCAATCTCTATAGACCTTACAGATGCATAAAAGGCAGATATTCGCTTGACGTGTAGATGAAAAAGTGGCGTCCTGATATGGCAAATCCTGATTCCGCCAAGAGTCAGATCTACCGACCAGGAGGCCACCAAACGTGAAACCCAGTAGAGCACAAATCCACTCCCGCGTCTACAAGTTCCCCGAGCTTCGCTTCGAAGATCAACGATTGACATCTTTTTCTGGGACCGTGGTACTACAAGCCCTTTTCAAAAACATGGATGTCGCGGGCAAACTACAGCGATGCTTCACCCATCGGAAGAAGGGTTCCGTGGTAGGGTTTCACAGCGTCGCCTTGTTGATGATCCTGCACTTGATGCTGGGCTACCGTCGGCTGCGTGATATTGATCGCTACCGAGAGGACCCGCTGATTCGACGAGCACTGGGATTGCGGCGGCTGCCTCATGTCTGTACGGTGAGTCGGATGCTCTGTCGGGCTGATGCGCACAGCGTTGCCAACCTTCAAGAGTTCAATCGTGCTTTGGTCCTGCAACGTCTTGAACATCAGGGGCTGGCACGGGTCACCTTGGACTTCGATGGCTCGGTGATCTCCAGCGGCCGTTACGCCGAGGGGACGGCCATCGGGTATAATGATAAAAAGAAGGGGGCCAGAAGCTACTACCCGTTGTTCTGCACCGTCGCGCAAAGCGGTCAAGTCCTGGATGCCCATCATCGGCCAGGCAACGTGCACGACTCCAAGGGCTCACTTGCTTTCATTGGGGCGTGCGTGGCCGCGGTGCGAGCTCAGCTGCCCGGTGTGATTGTGGAGTCGCGTAAGGATTCAGCGTTTTTCAGCGATGAAACAGTGAGTTTTCTGGATTCCCAGAAAGTCGAGTTTAGCATCTCCGTTCCCTTCGAGCGATTCTCCGAGTTGAAGGAGATCATTGAATCCAGGAGCACGTGGCAGCGCCTGGATTCCGAGTGGTCGTACTTCGAGTTGCCCTGGTCGCCGAACTGCTGGAGCAAACGCTATCGGTTTCTGTTCCTCCGCCACAAGGTGAAAAAGCAACGAAAGGAACCTGTCCAGTTGGAGCTCTTTGTTCCTCACGAAGAAGGCTACGAGTTCAAGGTGATCGTCACCAACAAGCGAGGTAAGGCGAAGGGAATCCTCTTGTTTCACAACGGGAGGGCGTCGCAGGAGAACATGTTCTCAGAATTGAAGGACCAGTGCCAGATGGATTATGTCCCCGTGCGTCGCCTGGCCGGCAACCAGTGGTACTTTCTTTCGGCAGTGATCGCGCATAATCTTTTTCGTGAGCTTCATATCAAAAGCTGCACAAAGGATCGGACCACGACAGCGAAACGGTCACCTTTATGGAGCTTCCGCGAGGCAACGACCATTCGTCAGGTGCTTCTCCACAGGGCAGGTCGACTGACCAGACCGCAGGGGCGGCTACGACTTACCCTGAGCGGCAACGAAATTACACGTAAAGAGTTCCAAACATATCTGGCAGCCCTGGATGCCTCTGCATAGCGATCTTTTTATGCAACGTTAGGGTAGATACTCTAAGGTCTCCGCAGGGAAGGTCTCGAATCAGCTTGCGCTTGCGGTCGTAGATATTTCTATATTTGATTCCGCATAAAGGACAGAGAGTTTTTTTTGAATCCTTCTCATCCGAATAACGCGTGCCTGGGGGTCCATGGGCATCCCAAATACGATTTGATAGGGCCTTTGTCCTGGGATTTTATACCCGTCGGTGAGTCGGTGTAATGCCACTTGGCGACTATAGCGATTTCAAAAGTGCATTGGAATCAGTCATCTCTATACACTACAAAGCTTTGTGTCCGTTTGAGATGCGTTTTTGACCCACTCAAAACGGAGAAGACCCCAAAATCTTAACCCAAAATCCTGATTTGCTTTTGCTCAGTGTCCTTTCTCAGGAAGACAGCTTTACTGCAGTAGTAGCCGTTTAGCGGCCTGCTACTTCGGCTCATATTCGGGGCGGCTCGGTGTGAAACACTCAACGGCTTCGCTGTCTTCTATAATCTCTGCACCGTGCGGTTGGTTTGAATCAAAACACCATCCATCACCTGGCCCGGAACAAATTCTTTGCCAGTTTGCCAGAGCATTTGCATCTTGCCGCTGATTAGGTAGCCGTTTTGAGCTGCTTCGTGTTGATGCAATGGTATCTTTGCGCCTTTCTTTAGAAAGAAGTGGCAAAGCATAAGTTGGTCGTTATAGGCAATGGTAGTTCAAAAAACGCCGGGCGGATTCTCAACCGGTTCACGGTCCGACTTGCGGGCTGTCATTCGTGTCATGTGGTAATCTTCCTTGTAAAAGAGAGTAGGGTTAGCCACCGCTTTGTGTCAAAGTGCCCTGCTGGCGCGTCGGAAATCGCAAATTAGGATGAAAACCATTTTTCCATAGCCCTAACATAGAGTTGACCAGCGCCGCCGCTTCATCCAGCCCCACCCGACGACTAGGACAAAGTTGGGTCAATCCAACAAATTCTAAGGCGACTGGTCCAACGATTTGTTAGGTGCCATCGAAATAGAACTTCGTCATTCGGTTCTCAGAAATGATGTCTTCATATCTCGAGAAAAACCCAGATCTCATTTCGGATTCATTCATAAGGTCTTCGCCCCAACGTTCCGTTGCTTTGGCGGTTTCCCAATAGAGCTCATACAAGTCCAGATTCTTGCCGCCTGGGGATTCCAGGGGCGCCCCCTTTGGAAACGGTCCGACGACAATCATTAGCCGTCTTACCTGGGATATTGTCAATTGTTGTGGACGAAGAATCTGAAGGATCTTCTCGTCAGGCAACTGCGTCACGAACCTGCTCCCCGTTAATGAACTTGATACCCGCCTGAACCAGGGGGATGTACTTCGAACCATCGAGTCTGCGCCAGCCCTTCTCGGCTTCTCTACACAGCTTATAGACCATTGCCAGCGTTGCCTTGCGTGTCCCCGAGCCCTTGGTCTTTCGGTGACGTAGCCGCACGGTGGCGAAGGTGGACTCGATGGGATTGGTAGTGCGTAGATGCAGCCAGTGGGCGGCAGGGAAGTCGTAGAAGGCGAAGAGGTCCTCCCTGTCCTTCACGAGGCATTCGACCGCCTTGGGGTACTTCTCGCCGAAAGTCTGCACGAACAGTTCGTGGGCCTTGAACGCCTCTTGGCGCGTCGGGGCAAGGTACTGGTTGTGCAGCATGTCCTTGGCCTTCGCCTGCGTTGATGCGGGCAGCTTGTCCAGGACATTGCCGGACTTGTGGAACCAGCATCGCTGGATACGGGTTTCAGGCCAGACCTCGGTACAGGCGGCTTGGAAGCCCATCGCCCCGTCGCAGACGGCCAACACGGGGGACTTCTGCAGACCGCGAGAGCGCAGGTCCAACAAGAGCTCCTTCCATGATTGAGCGCTCTCCCTGAAGCCATCCGAGACCGCCAGCAATTCCTTGTTACCGAAGGGATCAGCTCCCATGACCACCAGCAGGCAGGACCTCTCGTCCTCCAGTCGGGCGTTGCAGTACACGCCATCGGCCCAGACGTAGACATAGGCTTTGTCTGCCAGGCTGCGTCTCGACCACTCCTCATGCTCGCTGGTCCAGATCTCCTTCAGTCGCACCACCGTAGTGGCCGAAAGGCCCTTGGCCTGTGGGCCCAATATCGCCTCCAGCGCGCTGGGGAAATCGTCCGAGGAGATTCCTTTCAGGTAGAGCAGCGGCACCAAGGCATCGATACTGGGTGCCCTGCGCATAAAGCGCGGAAGAATTCTGCTGGTAAACCGTTCCTTGCCCATTTCCTCCAGGGCGCGGTCATCCACACGCGGTCGCCTGATAGGCATCGGCCCCGCCCCCGTCAGCACCGTCCTCTCGGGCATCGTCCCGTTTCTGACGACCAGCCGCCGTCCTTCGCGATTGACCATGTCTTTGAGGCCGTCGACGTACTCTTGGACTTCCGCATCAAGGGCGGCCTGCAACATCCGACGCGCCCCCTCACGGACGAAGCCTTCCAGGGTGTTCATCGTCTCAGGCATTGCTTCGACTCGCGTCCCGGTGGTAATGTTGCTCACGGACGTTCTCCTTCCCAGTAGGCATGTTTGGCGACAATACCTTACCGAGAAGAGGCGTCCGTTTTCTATCCCATCCACAACTTTTGGTTATATCCCGTCTTACCTTGCCCGCCGACACTTTGTCGGAGTCATACCCCGTCATGTGAAGAAGAGCATTCCGCAGCTCCCAAAGCTCAGATGACGATACATTGAGTCGTTTCAGGTTGAAGAAACGATCCACAAATTGCTTGAAACTATCCTTCGTCCTCCCGTACGCCAGATAGCCAAAAGTGTCGACTGCAATGAATAAGAGCTTTACGGCCGAAATGTAAAAATGCGTATTTAGAAGCGTCTTGATCGGTTCAAAGTGGTCGTCATTCATAAGCCGATTGAAATGAAACTTTCCGTCTGTAAAGTACTTGTCAATGAAATGGGGCTGTATTTCGATTCTCACTGATCGATGTTCTGTTCCGCTGTTTTGAACTGGCATTTCTCCTCTAGTATCTAGCTGGCCGTTGATAACGGGCGTAATCACCATCAAAGGATTCCGTGGCGCATTGTGAATCTGGAATATACGTTCAAAAAGCATAGGAAGTTGGCCTGCCTCTGATAGGGCACAGTAGTCTTCCCAACTCAGTTTGTTGATGGGACTGCTGTGACCTGGGCTATTTGAAGATACGTCAGGAGGAATCGGATACCGCATGGCAGTTTTGTGGTCAATAGAAACTCGTGACTTGAGAAATGCCAGCTTCGAGTCGTCTGTTCCTTCCTGGGCGTATTCAGTAGCACCGAGGCTCTCTACTATTCCGTTGTTGATGTCGACGAACAAGTTGTAGATCTTTTCTCGCCCGTGCGCTTCGTCCGCCACATGGGCCTCCTTCATTCTACCGTACTGGAAAAATCATGGCACCTAACATAGAGTTGACCAGCGCCGCCGCATCATCCAGCCCCACCCGACGATTAGGGTGAAGTTGGGTCTAAACAGACAACATCCAAGGCGACTGGTCCAACGATTTGTTAGATGGAAATGATGAATTTGGCATCAGAAACGAATGAGATTCTCAAGATTCTTGCCAGCAATTTTCGATGCGACATCTCTTTCTAGCAAGTTTAGCAGTTGGAATATTGCTAAATAGGCTTTATCGTAACCGATTCCATAGCCCGAGTCAGTACTTACAATAAATCTATCTGGATAAGAGATAATTATTGGAACAAAGTCCGCAAGCTTAGTAACCGTCAAAACAACCACACCTTGTAAAGAGGCCTTGAGGAATCAATCCTGAGCCCACGATTTGAGCGCTCAGGAGGTGATGCATGGATCAAGTCCCCGCGAAAATGAAACAGCGGCGTCGCTCGGCTGCGGAATGGCGCGAGCTGATAAGTGCTTGGAAGCAAAGCGGCAAGACGCGCGAGATGTGGTGTCACGAGAACGGCGTGGGCATGGAATCCCTACGTCGATGGACGAAGCGGCTTCGAAGAGCAGACGCAGCCGTAGCCTTCGTCCAGATTGAGAAGTCCATTTCTGTTTCAACGAAGTCCGTCCCGATACACCTTCGCATCTTGGCAAGCGGCGATGTGGAGCTTCAGGGGGAGTTCAGCGAGGAGCTTCTTCGCCGAGTGTTACGTGTCGCACGGGAAGCGGCTGATGTTTCTTGAGTGGGATCGGGTGAAGGTGTTTGTGCGCCCCGGTGGCACAGACCTGAGGAAACAGATCAACGGTCTGGCAGCGATGGCGCAAAGTGCGATGGCCGGGGATCCACTGTCCGGGAACCTATTTCTGTTCAGCAATAAGGACCGGCATCTACTGAAGGCGCTGTACTGGGATCATAGCGGTTTTTGCCTGTGGCAGAAGCGCCTGGAGCGGGAGAAGTTTCCCTGGCCGCACACACAGGAGGCGGCACGCGAAATCAGCGTTGAGCAGCTTCGCATGCTGTTGAGTGGGATCGACTTCTGGAACGCGCATCAGAAGCTGAGCTATCGAAGCGTCATATAGGACTACCGGGGATCCCGGCTCTCATGATAAAGTGCCCGGGTGAGCGACAAACTGGGAGCGCTACCGGACGGTGTGAAGGAGTTGCACGATCGTATTCGTCAGCTTGAGGCCAGCCTGGAGAAGGAACGTGCCGAGAAGATTGAATACCAGCACGAAGCTCTGAAGCATTTCGAGGAGATCCAGCTTCTGCGGCGACGGATATTCGGTCGCAGAGCGGAGAAGCTCAGCGAGGAAGACCGGCGTCAACTTCTGCTGTTCAACGAGGCTGAGGAAATTCTGGCGCAAGGCAGCGGGCAGCCTGAGGAGCAAACCGTCGAGGTTCGTGCTCATAGCCGACGAAAGAGCGGGCGCAAACCCCTGCCGCCCGAGATTCCCCGAGTCGAGACAATTCACGACATCAGCGAAGAAGAGAAGCAATGCGCCTGCGGGCAACAGATGGGCCGCATCGGGGAGGAGATCTGCGAAAAGCTTGAAGTGATCCCTGCCCGCATTCGGGTGCGCCGTCACGTGCGGCCCAAGTATGCCTGCCATGCCTGCGAAGGCTCGGGAGACGAGAGTCGAGCAGCAGTTCGTATTGCTCCTGCTCCCGTACAGCTTCTGCCCAAAAGCATCGCCTCTCCCGCCCTTGTGGCTTACATCATGGTGGGCAAGTTCTGTGATTCCTTGCCGTTCTACCGCCAGGAGAAGCAGTTTGCGCGCATCGGAGTGGAGGTCAGCCGTCAGGACATGGCCAACTGGAGCATTGCGGTGTTTCAGAGGCTTCGGCCGCTTCGGGAGTTGATGCGTAGCCAGATCCGTCGAGGCCCTCTGGTGCAGATCGATGAGACGACGGTGCAGGTCATGGGGGAGCCCGGGCGGCCCAACACCTCAAAGAGCTTTATGTGGGTATTCCTGGGAGGAAACCCCGGTCAGCCTGTCGTAGAGTATCAGTACCATCCTACCCGCTCGGGCAAGATTCCTTTCGAGGCTCTACGAGGGTATGAAGGCTTCATCCAAACAGACGGCTACGATGGTTATCAAGAGCTGGGAAGCCAACCGGGGATCGTGCATGTCGGATGCTGGGCACATGCCCGGAGAAAGTTCTTCGAGGCCAAGGAAGTCTCCAAGACCAAAGGCAGCGCCGATGTCGCCTTGGCCAGCATCAATGAGCTTTTCAAGATCGAACGGACGCTCAGAGACGAGGATCTTGCTCCCAATCAGTTCACACAACGCCGTCGCGAGCAGACTGAACCTGTACTTGAGAAGCTGCGCGTATGGCTGGAGGAGCGCGAGGGTCAGATCCCTCCGTCCACGACGCTGGGCAAGGCGATCGGCTACACCGTCGGGCAGTGGCCCAAGCTCATCCGTTACCTGGACAGCCCGCTGTTGGCTCCCGACAACAATGCCTGCGAGAGGGCCATTCGGCCCTTTGTGATCGGACGCAAGAACTGGATGCTGTCAGGAAGCCCCGCAGGAGCGGAAGCCAGCGCGGCATGGTACAGCCTCATCGAAACCGCGAAGAGCAACGGCGTTGAGCCCTATCTGTACTTGTGTTACATCCTCGCCAGATTGCCCGACAGCAACAACCCTGCAGACTTTCAATTCCTTCTGCCCTGGAATATTTCAAAAGAATCCTTGCTCGATTTCCAGTCGGGACGTCTGGCCTGAGTTCATTACCGCAAGACGCCTCGCGGCTACGCACACAGGGGTGTGGTTGTTTTGACGGTTACGTTGGTTCGTCGGGTGCAAACAGATCTGTGCGTAGAGCTGGAAACCAATCACTACAGCGTTCCGTGGCGCTACATCGGTGAGCATGTGATCCTTCAAACCGAAAGCGGCGAGCTGAGGATCCTCTACGGCGGAAAGGAAATTGCTCGGCATCCGCTGAGTCTTGGACGCAAACAGCGCATCGTGGATCCCCGACACTTCGACGGGGTGGCCGTCACCCGTGTGGAGGTGCAGGGCACCGATGGCAGGAGGGAAACCGTTAGCGAGCTTCTTCGACCGCTGAGTGACTACGAAGCGGTGGTCGGAGGCCAGGAATGACGCCACAGACCGACGTGCTGGACAAAATGCTTACACGCCTGAAGCTCACCGCCATTCGCGATCAGCTGGAAAGTCTGTTGGATGAAGCCGGGCGGCGCCAGATGAGTCTGCGCGAGCTGTTGGGCTTCCTTTGTGAGGCGGAGATTGCCCGCAAAGACCAGCGGCGCATCACCATGGGGCTGAGCATCGCGAAGTTTCCTTGCCTGCGCACTTTGGAAGGCTTTGATTTCGAGGCCCAGCCCTCCGTGGATGCGCGCCAGATCCGAGATCTGGCCGCCTGCCGCTGGGTAGCCAACGGGGACTCCCTCTTGTTCCTCGGCCCACCCGGCGTCGGCAAGACACATCTGGCAATCGCGCTGGGCCGAACCGCGATCGAACGGGGCTACTCGGTGTTGTTTACTCCGGCGATGGTGATGGCCGCCTCCTTGGCCAAGGCACACGCCGAAGGACATTTGGAGGAGCGGCTGACGCACTACAGCAAGCCCAAGCTTCTTATCGTGGACGAACTGGGCTACCTGCCCCTGGAACAGAATGCAGCCCACTTGTTCTTCCAGCTCGTCTCGCGTCGCTACGAGCGCGGCAGCCTCTTGGTGACCAGCAACCGAAGCGTTGGAGAGTGGGGTGAGGTCTTCGGGGACCCTGTAGTGGCCACCGCTATTCTTGATCGGCTCCTGCACCACAGCCACATCATCACTATTCGAGGCGAAAGCTATCGACTGAAAGAGAAGAAGCGCTCGGGACTCTACAAGCCGCCGGTGGCGGAGAATCATTCATGAGGGGGGGGGTCAGTTTTGGTGTCGTAAAGGGGTCAGATCCGGGTGTCGCTTGACAGCGTGAGTCGCTGCGGTACCATTCGCGTGTTTCACAACCAGGTCTTTGTGACGCAAACCCTCAATGAGGAGTACGTGGGTCTCGAGGAAGTGGATGACGGGGTGTGATGATCTATACTTCTGTTTCTACCAGATTGGTCGCTACGAATTGCGCACCAACAAGATCCAGGATATTATCTCTCGGGTGCCAACCAGTCAGCCCCGGGCGGATCTGACTTCGAGGGTGTTACCGATGTCTTTAGAATAATGTGTTACCCATGTCTTTGGACTGTACACTCTATGAACATAACAAGTCGTTGCAGCACTCCAGGCAGAATCTGCTCCAATAGACCCGCGGCCGGTGCCAATCGGTGTGGTGCTGTTCTGATGCGGGCCGGGTGCTGAACTCTATGTTATGTGGATCATGGTCCCGTGTCGCTAATTCTCCCATTTGTATTCTGCCGTCTGGCTGCTTTGATGGAATCGTTATGAATCCCAATGGCGGCGTCCCAATCGTCTTTCTTTAAGCCGGCCGCTATAAGGCTAACCGCAAAACGGCCATCTTCCAAGCGGCAATGCACCAATTGTCGGAAAGCCTTTGGGTTAGGAATAAGAGGTTGAGTTCGCCGAACGGAAGCTGGGCAGTCCAAGTCCTAACAAGTCGTTGCAGTAGTCGCCTTAACGGTCGCTTGAATCTGACGGCGTAGTTCCGAATTCACAATTTCCTGGTTGATGCGGCGGCGCTACTGAACTCTATCGTGGACATATGGTTAAGCAGTATCTTGAAGGGGTAAGGGAAAGGTAATGGCAGACACGAGGAAGAAGTACACCAAGGAGTTCAAGCTCGAAGCAGTACGAATGCTGGAGGCAGGAACCAAGACCGGACGCGAGATTGAGCAGGACCTTGAGATCGGCAGCGGGCAGGTCTACCGCTGGAAGAAGCTGTTCGTTGAGGACGGGGGGCGTGCGTTCCCCGGCAACGGCAAGCCTCGCGACGCGGAGCTGGCCGAGCTTCGCAAGGAGAATGAAGAATCTTCGCGAGGAACGGGACATCCTGCGAAAAGCAGTGGCCATCTTCTCAAAACCCCCGAGATGAATTACCAGCTCATGGCAAGACTTTCGGGGAGCTATGGCGTGGAGAAGATGGCCAGAGTGTTGAAGGTATCGCGAAGCGGGTACTACGCATGGGTGGATCGGCCCCAGAGCGCACGGGAGTGTGGGACCGTCGAGCTGACGGAGCAGATCAGGGATATCCAGCGTCAGATGCACCACCGGTATGGAACTCCGCGGGTCACACGAGAACTTGCACGGCGTGGACGATCTGTAGGACACAACCGAGTAGCCCGAATACTGCGAGAAAAGAGCCTTGGAGCGCGGCCCAAGAGGCGATTTCGGGTCACCACGAAGGCTGCGCTGGGGCCCGCGGTGGCAGCCAATGAGCTGGATCGGAACTTCTGGGCCGCCGGGGCAAACCAGAAGTGGGTCTCCGACATCACCTACGTGGCCACGGCGGAGGGATGGCTGTACCTATGCGCGGTGCTGGACCTGTACTCGCGGCGCGTCGTGGGCTGGTCTATGGCAACCACACTGGCCACCGATCTGGTGACCGCAGCATTCATGATGGCAGTGATGCGACGCAGGCCGCCGCGGGGACTGATGTTTCATTCCGATCGCGGCACGCAATACGCAAGCCGGGCATTTCGAAAAGGATTGCGGCGCCATGGGATGTTACAGAGCATGAGCCGCAAAGGGGAGTGCTGGGATAACGCGTGCGCCGAGACATTCTTCAAGACGTTGAAGACCGAGCTGATCGGCCAAAGGATCTATCGCACCAGGGAGGAGGCCAAGGCATCGATATTCGAATACATTGAGGTGTTCTATAACCGGGTACGCCTACACTCGTACCTGGGCTACACTACGCCGGCTGAGTACGAACAGGATTCGCTGAGCCAGTCCGTAGCATAAAAGGGTGTCCACGAAATCGGGGCAAGTCC
>CAWAHW010000006.1:0-413942 GCA_963781885.1 uncultured Spirochaetota bacterium
CTCTCGAATGCGACGAACGCGGCGCCGCTTCTTGACTAGGCCATAGCGTTTGAGCACCAAGGCGATCGTCGCCACCGAAGGCACCTTCCGCCGACCACCATACCTCTCCGTGAGCAGCTGAAAGATCTTCAGCGGACCCATGCGAGGCCACCTGCCTCGTATTCGTACGATTGCCCGCTCGATGCTCGGTGCAGTGCGGTTCCACACCCGCCGCGGAGCCCGCGATTGCTCCTTGAGTCCCGCTACACCCCGCAACAGATAGCGCAGTATGTAGCGGTAACCTAAAGTACGGGAGATACCATAAGATTTGCACAGAGCAGTGAACGTGTGCTGGCCTGACTCCCACTCAAGAACGAAACTAGCCTTTTCGTCCATCGCTGACCGTTCCCTCCAGGGCATCCCGCTCTCCTCTCGGAGAAAACGTCGCCCAAAAAAGTGTCAACGATGTGCTTAGAATTCTGTCAACGATGTGCTTAGACAGGACCTTGTTCCGCCTAACATAGAGTTCAGTACCCGGCCCGCATCAGAACAGCACCACACCGATTGGCACCGGCAGCGGGTCTATTCGACAAGATTTTAGCCCGGAGTACTGCAACGATTTGTTATGATCATCCCGTACGAAAAGGAAGAAGTTCTGCAGCAAACTGCCCGCTATATTCTTCCATGCCATATAGCGGTTGCCTCTGGCACTACAGGCTCTCCAATCTGCTTTGTTTCAGCACCAATCTCGTCACCAAAGAAAAACGTTACGAGATCCACGGCTTCCACTATATTGGAGAATCTGTAGTCGGTCCTGATTATTGCTTTCTTAAGGCCCAGATCTCTTTCAAAGTAGTCATACAGCAAAGCCGTTTGAGCAGGCACTTCATCCCAGATGTGCAGAGAACCCATTGTCTCAATTAGGACAATGGCCCCTCTGGGTCGCAGTATCCGTTTCATCTCGCGCAATATGGCCTCAAACTCGAAACGCCATTCGGGTTGCGCAATGTAGAACGCCCTCAGGAAGGCCCATCCCTCAATAATCAGATCTATGCTCTTGTCGGGGAGCGGTATGTCCTTATGTTCTCCCGGTAGAAAGTCCACATTCTTGACGCCAAGGCTCAGCTTTTTGGACTCTGCGACAAGTCGCATCCCGCCGACCGGTTCTATTCCATAGACGTGGCGTACAATCGGCGCAACGAGGAACGCAATTCTTCCGGTGCCGCTTCCCAAATCTGCGACGGCCTGCTCTCTGTTTAGACTGCCAAATTGCTTTATGCTGTGCAGAAGGTTTCCTTGGAAATCTTCTGCGGCGACAAAGCGATCATACTTTTCAGCATGATCGGCGAACATGGCATCATAGTCTGGCAGCATTCTTGCCTCTTCTTGCAGTAGAAATATATCCCCTATGCAAGGGAAATATCCTCGCAAAGAATTCTTGATTGATCATAACATAGAGTTGAGCACCCGGCCCGCATCAGACAAAAACCACAAAGATTGGCGCCGGAAGCGGGTCTAATGAACCAAATTCTAGCCCGGAGTGCTCCAACGATTTGTTATACGGCGCGTCTATCGACCCGCCCTGGATGTTTTCGAGAGAAATGTTCACAGCATCACACAGTCTAGTGAATCCCTTAATTTTTGGTCTTCAATGCCGCCTCTGATATTGAACCCTCTATGCCTTTCTTTTTTCGATCGTTTGTCTTTTCTTATTAGCGTTAGTATTTTGCGATCTTAAGGAGCAAAGGAGATGTCATACATCGTTGATTATGAAAACGTTTCTACGGTCGGCCTTGAGACCTCACCTGTAGCTACAGCGCTCGCTGGGTTACGGGCGAATGAGGCACGATACTATAGGAACAAGTACAAACACGAGTTCGCTGTAGAGAAGGCATCGGCGAGCAAAGATGCACTGTCGTATGTAAGCCAGATTCTCAAGAAGGAACGAGATATCGTTTTGGGCGCGAAGCCTCTGGAAACTGCCCGCTTTCAGGTTGAGGACATTCTAATGACCTATGTCTTTTACGAAAGCGGTCTTGCGGTCAATGTAATGTATACCCTTCATGATCCCAAAAAGCGGGCCGTTGGATTCAAGCTTTCTGAAGGGATGGAAGTCCCACCAGAGCTGGAAGGCAAGTTCAAGTTCGCCAAGCAGAAGTCCAAGCTTGCTGGAGCAATCCGGGGCTCGTTCTTCGTGATCAAGGGGGAATACTGAGACTCAGTTCAGTTTTCCAGAGAAAGCAACGGCCTACGTGCGCCTGCCAGTCCAGCTTTGCCTGCAAACAGTCGCAATAGAACACGATCAAAGCAATTGCTCAAGCAGCGCCGTATAACATAAAGTTGAGTACCCGGCCCGAATCAAAGAGCGAGATTGTGTACGAGGACGGCCCTGGCACTATGCAGTTGAAATCTCAGCCGGAGTACTCCAACGCTTTGTTATGTCCAAGGCAGAAATGGCTAGAATTCAAGACGATCCAAAGTCTATTCCTTTGTCAGGAATTGCGTTCCGCAGTCATAGCCGGAGCGGCCATGCCACGGTGCGCGCGAATGGTCAGACGGTGAGGCGCGGCAGAAAAGGTGCGGCAGTCGTCCCGAAAGCTTTCGGACCAATGGCCGCGTAGCTACAAAGGTTCCAGATAGACTTGAATTGTAGAAGACTCCGAAACCTTCCCCCGAGCCCACATGAAGGTGTAAGAGTCGAATTCCTTTGGACATAACATAGAGTTGACCAGCGCCGCCGCATCAACCAACCCCACCCGACGATTAGGAAAGCGTTGGGTCTAAACAGATAAAATCCCAGGCGACTGGTCCAACGATTTGTTAGGCTCTTCTGCTTTTCGGAGGCCTACTTGCGATTGATCCAATCTGCTATCGCGGTGACCACCTCTGCGGATACATGACCAGGGCTTTCGTATTCAGAAGGAGTGCTCATTCCTTTGCCAGCGATGAATAGATGATTCAGGTCTGGATAATACAGAAAGCTTACATTCCCCTGGGCTCCGAGGGCGTCCTTCCACCCGTTGAAATCTCTAGTGGTAACTTGGTAGTCTCGACCTCCCTGGAGAACAAGCAGTCGCTGTGTAAGATCCTTTGCGGTCGCGGTGGGGTTGTACGATCGCAAGTCCAGCCAATAGGCAGGTGCTGCGCCGAGAATCACCTCGTCCTTCGGATGATCAGAAAGGTGCGGATCCTTGACTTCGGCGACTTGTGCGGAGATTTCCGCCATTTGCTTCTTTTGGTCTTCAGTTGGCCCGCCGTTGAGGCTAAAGATGTAGTTCGTTTGTTCTACAACAAGGTCCTCCAACGGCCGGGTCGGTCCCGCAAGGATAACCAGGCCGGCGGCGTCTGGAAGGGCTTCTCCAATTCTGGGGATCAACATTCCTCCTAGGCTGTGGCCTAAGACATAGATAGCTTTTGGATCAACGTTCGGAATCATTTTCAGTAATCCAACGGCACTGACAGCGTCATCTATAACTTCTTCCTTTACGGTGAGATCCTTGATGAAATCAATCATTTTTGCGGCATATTGTTTTGTTCGCTTTTCGTACCGCAGCACAACGATTCCGCGCGAAGCCAACCCCCAGGCCATGTCTTTGAAAGGCTTATTTGGTCCAACAGTTTCATCTCGGTCGTTCGGTCCAGATCCAGCAACAAGTACAACTGCTGGAGCAGAAGTGACGCCATTAGGAATGGTCAGGGTTCCAGGAAGTGTCCATTCCCCGGATCCAACCAGAACATCTTTTTCCGAGAAGGACGCCGTGTTTATGTATGCGGGCGGTTTGTATACGATCGCAGCTTCCTGAGATTTACTAATCCAGAACCCGCCTATCAACTTCTGACTGTCAAACACGAGCTTTATGTCAGCGTCCTGCTTGGAGAAGCGGCAGTGCACGATTACCGTCTTCTTTCCGGCTTCAATTGTGCTTGTTGTGCCGAGAACCTGCCTGAATTCCCCAAACATGGAAACGACTGTAGGCCATACTTGCTTGAACTTGTCTTCGGTGAGAGCCTTTTTCACGTCATCATTGAAGTAGCTCGACAATCGCGGATAGTCATTTTGAGAGAAGATCGTCACGAATTGGATAGACGTAGACGTAAACTCGTCCGTGATCGCAGTAGAAGACGCGGCTTGCACTCCCGCAGGACTGCTGACGCAAGATAAGAAGCCGCAGACCACCACGGCTGCAATGGCGAAAGAGACAAACACACCTTTCATGCTACGCTCCTTTGCGTATCCAGTATATGTGCCCAAGAAGAGCCTAACATAGAGTTGAGCACCCGGCCCGAATCAGACAAAAATCACAAAGATTTGCCCCGGAAGCGGGTCTAATGGAACAAATTCTGGCCCGGAGTGCTCCAACGATTTGTTATGCGTTTTACAGTTCTCCGTCAATTGTATCAATAGATTTTGCCCAAGGAATCCTCCCGATGCACGTCAATAAGCATGAAACGGAGCTCATGTTCGCCCGGTCGAGAGCCGCACCTTTGGCAACGGCCAGCTTGCATAGAGTTCATCTACAACTCACTCCACCTTCTCCTCGAAGAGCTTCTCCATACTGCTCGGCTAGATGTGACGTAGGACGGACTCAGTGGAGCCGTTGACATGCGTAAAAGGGGTATAGGCGACCGTCGATTTACCCAATTGATCCGCATCTGCCAGATCGTTTTGCACAAAGAGATCAAGCAACAAACGGCATTATGCCAGCACGTATCAAGGTCAATGCGAGACCTTGGGAGCAGGGCGTATTAGGATCCGGACGTTTGGAAGTAGAAAGTTTTGCCTGCGGTGATTCCGTCTGCATCTCCGGAGGCAAAATGCTTTGCCCTGCTATCACGGCGCTGAATCAAGAGCCTTTAGGCGAGTTTGAATATCTGCGAGACGATCTTCGTTTGGCGCAGGCATGCTAGGGATCACGGCGAATTGCAACGCGCCCAGTATTCCGACCAGGGCGCCGACTCCGAGCATGCCATACCCCTCATACTGGAAGACATTCGCGGTTATGGCACCTTGAGGGAACATGCTGCCAAGATAGACAAAGGCCCCTCCGATCGCCCCCCAGTAGAGAAAGTTGCCTAGAGCGCTCGCACCTCTGATCTTTGCGTCACCAATGTTTTTGCTTGCTAAAGCGATCTCCAGAGAAATCTTTGTTTCTTCTGATAGGAGCACAGCTCTCTGGGCAGCACGGCTGGGCTGAAGGTCCGGAGAGAAAACGATGATTCCCCCCGGGGTTCCCTCAATTCTTGCTGTATAGGGATCAAAATCCGGGTGCCTGAGCCCGATCTGGTGCGCTCCAGCGGGAAGACTCACCGACAAGGGGCTCACGCCGATTTGCAGGCCATCAATGGAAACATCCATCCCGGCGACTTTTGTCTGGATGCTCAAGCTGAATGCATCTGCTGAAGCATTCGAGCTCTTTTTTCGATTCCTCAGCCGTCGGGGTGAAATAAAAGTTATCCGTCAATGAGCTTGAAACGAATGGGACCTGCAGTTCGCCTGTTGCGGAGGCCACGTCGCGTCTTACCTGGTTGAGAAGTGAATTGATCTCCAGACCCTGGGTGCGGATGTACTTGAGAAGGGTCTCTGTGAATAAGCCATTGTGGCCAGCACCATCGCTTGCCACTTGGCCGGGACCCGTTGAAAAGACAACCATTGTGGAGAGTTGCGTCTTTTGAATGGTCAGCCCGCGACTCATGGTCCGAGTCGTCCGCGTGAAAGGATTGTCCCTGCAGGCGTCCAGTATGAGAAGGGCGTTTTTGGGCCGGACGGCACTCACACGCCCAAGGATATCGTCCACTGCAACGCCCTTCGACTTGACATCCTCCGGCGTCTGGGGCGCAAGGTCGATAGGGATGATGTAATTTCTTC
Organism: uncultured Spirochaetota bacterium; assembly: GCA_963781885.1. Classification (GTDB taxonomy): domain Bacteria; phylum Spirochaetota; class Spirochaetia; order SZUA-6; family Fen-1364; genus Fen-1364. The sequence continues at coordinate 5,846 of CAWAHW010000006.1, forward strand.
CTTCGATCTGAATTCCATGTCCGGCATAGAAAACCAGGGCTGTATCGCCGACCTGAATTGAGGCGGCAAAATCATCCAAGGCCTTGAGTATGGCTTTCTGCCCGCCGTTGACAAGAAGGGTGGCTTGGAACCCAAGAGATGTGAGGGTCGAGGCCATATCCCGGGCGTCGTTTTCGGGATTGATGAGCGGGGCTGATGGATATGCAAAGTTGCCTATGACCAACGCCTTACGCCCTGAGTCAGCCCATCCGGCACATACGGCAGAAATGAGGACGAGCGCAATCACGATAGCCTTGGGGACGTACAGACCGTAACGATTCAAGCTGGCTATTCTCATTTGTTCTTCTCCAATTTGTCAAGCGCGGCATCAATTGCCGCCAATGGATCGTCGTAGGCCTTTGTGCTGGCTTTGGGGGCAAAGTATAGGTAGGCCAGCCCAGCGAGGGCGCCGATTCCCAAAGAGATACCTGAAGCAATTCCCATCTCGCTTGAAGTGACACCTCGAATCGGACTGCTGGGATCAGACGGATTTCCGTTTTGTTCTACGGTCCAGGTGATTCCTGTAAAGATAAGGAGGCTTGCGGATACCCCCATCCCACCCCAAAAGGTATCCTTGGAAAGTTCTTTCGCCGCGGCTGCCGGGAGTGAAGCGGCAGCAAAGGCGCTGCGCTTGCGAACCAGATCCTGCTTTTCGACGAGCAGCTCCGAGATCTGGAAGTTTCGATTAGGCAGCAATTGAGGGGTCGACACGACGCGTTGCAGAGGAGAACCCGTCACGTCTTCCTCGAGACTCTCTTTCAATGGGTGGCGATAGAGAACATGGTGAGGTCCTGAGGGGAGCTCTAGCTCGAAATGGGCGCGACACCTGCACGGACTCCATCAACGAAGACCTCGAGCCCTTCCAAACTGCTTTCAACGGAGAAGGAAAAGGTTGATCCGCTAAATGCGGCGTTGGCTGTTCCGGGCAGGAAATACCAGTCGTCAAGAAGTGCATTCGTCGCAACCGGAACCAGACGTGAGGTCGATAGTGAGGCTTTGCGAACGCTATTGATGATTTGATTCAGCTCAAGGCCAGGAAACCTGAGCGCGCTTGCAAGCGTTTTGGTGAAGGTGCCGATCTTGCCGTCGAACGTCGCGACTTTCCCCTGCTCCGCCCGCGTACAGCATCAGGGTATTCGGAAGCCCTCCTGTGAGTGAAAAGCCCGCGCTGACCTTGTCGATCGAAAGGACGGGATGATTTCGGTTCCCATCGATAAAAACTGCAAGCGATACTCCCTTTGCTCCCAAGCCGGCGCAGAGTCGGTCGAGCGGCATGGCTTCGAACTCTATGTCCGCTGCTGACCGTATTAATGCATTCGTCGGAAGGAGATAATTTACGCCCTCATAGGAAAAACCGACACCTGAATAATAGATGCAAACCCTGTCGCTTGAAGTTGGACGTTCCTCGAAGGTTTGGATAAGTTCGGCTAGCTCGCGTCGGCCTAGGTCCTGCTTGAAAACGACCTGAAACCCATCTTGAGTAAGGGCCTTCTCCATGAGTCGTCCTTCATCGAGGGCTTCGGGAATATTCAGGTCTGCGTACTTGCTCTCGACAATGACAAGGCCATAGTCCGCAGAATGCAACGGTGAAGCGCTGGCGATGATCAAGAGTGAGGCGAAGAAGAGGGAGAGCATGAATTGCGTGGTGCAAGATATTGTCCGATAGTTCCCAAATGAATTGCCACTTGTACCAATCATAGGCTCTCCTCCGCTTCTGCTCCCAGTTTAGAGTGACGGAGCTGTTTGTCAAGGCAGATTGGAATCATACCCATCTCGAGATCCTCCTTCGAAGCCATTTTTCGCATTGCACTCGCGTCGCTTTTTCTGCCATGGGCGATAACATCCAACAGTACTCCCTCGTCCTCCACATATTCGGGACAGGCTCGGCTACCCAGTCGGCTCGACAAGAAGACGGAACTGTCCTATCTTGCCGAAGATGGCCGCAAACAACTCGCGCGAGACCGGGACTTCGGGCATTTTGAAATGTAACGAGCATGGCAAATTGCCTTTGCCCCGGTTTTGATCACCTTCCACCAAGGTGCTGTCATCGTCAAAGGCTCCACGCTCTTCGGAAGCGTAGTCTAGCGGAAAAAGCTTCCCAGGTTGCATGCGAGAGCGAAGAACCTATTGGATGAGCCAAACGTCGCGGTGGTGATTATGCAAGTCAATGATTATGCGAGCCAAATAGTGGAAAACAGCGATCGTTTGGTCGAGGTCAAGCATTCCATCTATGTCATCTACAGATTTGGGCCCTTACGTCGCATAGAACTTGCGAATCCATCGAAGGACCATTTTGTGCAAAACGCATAACATAGAGTTCAGCACCCGGCCCGCATCAGACAGCACCACACCGATTGGCACCGGCGGCGGGTCAATTGGAGCAGATTCTGCCTGGAGTGCTGCAACGACTTGTTAGAAGGCGCCTTCACCAGCCGGCCTATTGCCCTATGCGCCAGTCCATGTGCTGATGTATTCAAGCCCTTCCACTTCTTTTCTTGAAGTATTTGTACTCCACCTACCGGATAGGCCAAGCTGGTTCGCTGCGAGTTGGAAATGGCACATAGCTATGCCCATGTCTAAATGCTGGATCTTGACTTCACCGAATGAGTTATTGTACGCCCTGTTTTCCATTAAAAACAAATGGTAGATGCTTTTTCCAGGTTCCTTGATGACTCTCCAAGGCTGTCGATTTGACGCGGATGGTCCCCCGCGTACACATTCCAGAACCTTTTCGTACCCGCCAATAGTGGCATTGTTAATTGGATTGGATGCGTCTCCCTCAAAGAAGAGTTCACCGAATGCTTTGCGCCTTCGTATCCCCTTCTTCATGCCAAGGATGCTAACAATGGGGGAACTATTCCCTCCAAGATATCCTAACGGCGTCACAGCGGGAACAATTTCCTCATTCCCCACGCTTGCAAGCTCCGCGAACTTGCTTCGATTGAGCGATCCTCCTATCCAGCAAGTTCCGAGGCCGAGATCCGTTGCTTCAAGGATCGCCAACTCCATGCAGTATCCTGCATCTTCCATGGCTCTAGGACCGCGCCCCACTATTGCTACAAGATACGTTCTAGCCCCTCGTATCATTCCGTATGTTCCAAGGCCCTTCAGTTCCCTAAGATCAAATCCCTCCACATCCACCATCATGAAGCGTACTGTGCCGCCAAACGGCCCGTCTTGATGTGCACGAGCTCGTCTTAAAAGCTCATCTTTGAGTTCCTGGTCTACAGGACGACTCGAAAACGCCCTAATTGACGTACGCTTTTGCATGGTTTGGATGGCAGAAGTTGTGATTGGCACGCCCTTACCTCATCTGGATATGTAGTAATAACCGATTATACAATGCAGTCCTTCGCTACTGCTACTACACAGCCCACAAGTCACTTTCGGTATTCTACGCACAATTTGTTCCCACCCTGCAGAGTTTCCCTTGCGCCTTCTAACATAGAGTTCAGTACCCGGCCCGCATCAGAACCAAGGCACGCCGATTTGCTCCGGAGCTGGGTCTTTCCTACCAAATTCACGCCGGAGTACTGCAACGATTTGTTAGATGGCGTCTCTAAGAAACCGACGTAAGGTTACTTTTCCTACCTATTTGTTGACGTGGTAGGCAGGAGACAAATCCAAGTAAGGGCTCGGTAAATTGACACTCTCGTTGTGGGACTCGACATCCCATTCAGGCAAAAAGACTTCTGGTATGATCAATTCGATGCTCTTGTTGGCAACCGAGATATTGAAATCATAAATTCCAGGGCCATTGAAGCCTTGACTGAACGTCGTGGTTTTTCCATCCCCAAAGGTCAAGGTGACCGAGCCTACGGCCACGACAGCATCCGTAAGGGCAATATTGCCTGGCTGTACAGTTCCAGACCACTGGCCTTCTGGAATACCGCGGATTTGAAGCACGACCTTTACCAAAGTATTGTCTTTGGTTCCTACACCATTGCCGTTGATGCTGTCGAATGCCACGATAAATCCATTTCCGCGAGTTACCCAAGATCCAGTTGGTCCATCCTTTGGTTTCGTGAGAGTCTCGGGTCCTGCCAAGACATGCTTGATTTGAAAATGAGTAGTCGTTAAGTCACTATCAGCGAATCCGGGCTTTTTCTGAACGACGGTTACATCTACATCATCGATAAAGTATTGCGGAGTTTGAGGACTGTAGGGGACTATTTCCTTGCCGCCATCAAGCGAATAATACGCGGTAGCGCCCGGATCCGCGGCGATGATGAGCTCAGCAGGCGACCTTCCGTCGTTGTTTACGCTAACCTCGGGTGGTTGAAGCTTCTTCGGGGCGCAGTTGGACAAGAGCAAAGTGACAGAAGCGACGGTGACAAAGGCATATGGGAGAGCTTTGCAACGAGACATTTTCTACCTCCTTTTGTTAAAAACAGTATGTGCGCGGCCTTTGCGCCATCTAACATAGAGTTCAGTACCCGGCCCGCATCAGAACGGCACCACACCGACTTGCACCGGCAGCGGGTCTTTTCGGAGGAATTCACGCCGGAGTACTGCAACGATTTGTTATGCCCTTCCTCCATTTGCCGGCACTTTGCTATTTGTGCTCTACTATTTCATAGTTCCAGGTGATCTTTGTCGATGCCTTTAGCATTGCCCAGACGGGACAGAGTTTGTCCTCGGCCTCTGCGATGGCCTTTTCAACTACTGCCCCAGTCAGGTTGTTTCCAAAGAAGCGATAGTGCAGGTCGATAGCGGTCAGAACGGTTGGATGCGATTCAACTCGTCTCTGGCCAACGGCTTCTATTTCGATGTTTTCTACCTTCATTCCTTGCTTTGAGAACAAGTACAGCATGGTCTGCCCACTGCAGCTACAGAGGCTTGTCATTAGCAGCTCCAGTGAGGTGAAGCCATTTCCATCCCCCAAAGGGGGTGCATAGTCAATCGGCACTTCATAAAGACCCCGTACCGATCCGGTAAGTTGCATCTTTCCGGACAGTCCGCCGACCTTGACTTTGAGTTCAGTTGGCAAGATGGGCCTCCTCGGTGAATGTTAAGTGAGACTTGATAACCCACCGCCTATGGCGGTGGTGATGTCCTGATGGCTATGCCGTAAGACGGAATGCGAATAAAATCGAAACATGACGAAATGAAAAAAACAATCGCACGTGGTCTACCAGTGCAGCTATCACATAGTATGGTGCCCCAAGTATAGATTTCGAATACTTGAAGGTGCTGTAGCGAAGTACGTCGAAGGACGTATCAGGGCGATCTGCGAATGGAAGGATAGTGGAATAGAGGAACTGAATGTGATGAAAGATCATGTGCATCTGGTGGTAAACGTTCCTCCAAGGGTATCGATATCAGAACTGATGGGGATTTTGAAGGGCAAGACAGCAATAGGAATATTTCAAAACTACAAGAGCTTGAAGCGGAAACCATACTGGGGAAATCATTTCTGGAGCCGCGGCTATTGCGTAACGACGATAGGGCTGGATGAAGAGAAGATACGTCGCTACGTACGATACCAGGAAGAAAACGAGCGGCTCGAAGAGAAAGAGCACGAAGAAGCAGGCCTCTTTTAGAGGCCGGGGTTCAAAACCACCTCCTCTGGAGGTCGATGCTTTATTGGTTGTAGCAGCACTATAGAAGGTATCTGGCGGAAATCAAGTCCTTGGAGGTAGAAGCAATATGCTTCCTCCCTATAGAAATGACGTAGCGACAATAGCGCGTCTGCAATGGTTGGCAGTGGCCGTCAAGACGAGGCCTTTTACTCCAAAGGAATCTGGAATGGGCATAACATAGAGTTCAGCACCCGGCCCGCATCAGAATTGCACCACACCGATTTGCTTCGGAATTGGGTCTTTCCTACAGATTCTGCCTGGAGTGCTGCAACGACTTGTTATGTTCAAGGCAGAATGGATTTGTAGTCTACGCTATGCAGAAGTCAATTCCTTTGGCCAGAATTGCGTCCGTAGGTTTTGCCAAGAGCGGCGTTGCCACGGTCTGCGGGGATTGAACAATAGGTACGAGCGCAAAGCCGAGCGCGGCTCTGTCTCCCGCTGCATCCGGACTGAACGGAGAGAAGAAATACTTGATCGTCCAGGCTTGGGACACCGGAAAGAAAAAGTCTTTCGGACCAGAGGCCGCGATGTTTCAGAGGTCCAAATGAACCTAACCTCTTGAAGACTCTTCAACTATCCAAAGATTCTGGAAGAAGGTGAAAGTTCAATTTCCTTAGAACATAACATAGAGTTGACCAGCGCCGCCGAATCACCCCAGCCCCACCCGACGATTAGGACCAAGTTGGGTCAAACCAGACAAATTCCTAGGCGACTGGTCCAACGATTTGTTAGACGTTCTTTAGATTCTCTATGTGAACTTGGAGTGCCTTAGAAGTAGTCGATCCATTTGTCGTGGATTGAGATCAATTTTCTTACTTTCTATTATCATTCTTTTCAAGTTTACCATCTTATTGTAGAACTTACTGTATTCTTTATCACATTCCACATCCATTGTTTTTTGGAGTCTATGCTTGTCATCTTTAGTGAGCTCTCGAAGCCCAGAGAGTGCTCGATTGTCATAAAGGAAGAAATGATTCGGTAAATGAAAGTGAAGGTACTTGGAGGCAAGTGACCTTTTATTCGAGCGTGATAAGTTCGCGAATTTTATTGTAAGGTGCTTATGAATCTTGAGCGCAAGGCTGATCGCTTCTGTCGACATTGGCTTTAGGCTTTTTAGGTCATCAAGCCAATTGTCCATTTTTGGATCCTCTAGTGCAGGTACAACCATCTTTGTATAGAAGTCATCACCCCTTGGCTCATTCTCAATTGGCTTTCTTCTTTCAATGGCTGCAGCATAGGATCTTCCGATTAGCCAGATTTTTGCAACAATCTCATCTTCTTTGGTATGGTGAGGGTGCTTTGCGCATAGATCATAAAGCACTTTGTTTCCTAACGCCCACACGTCGTCCTTTTTGCATTCCTCAATGGCTGATCTATCCACTTTCATATTGCCTTCCAAGGAGTCATTCGTTTTTAGAACGTCTAACATAGAGTTCAGTACCCGGCCCGCATCAGAAATACACCACCCCGATTTGCTCCGACAGTGGGTCTTTCCTACAGATTCACGCCGGAGTACTGCAACGATTTGTTAGCCAGTCCGGGTATCCAATCGTCACTTAACTGCCAACAAGATCAATCGACTTGCATGAGTATCATAAGGAGTTCCCTGCAGCGAGCCATAAGCCCGCACGTTTGCGAATCCGGCCTGAGAAGCCAAGCCCAAAAGTTCTGCAGCAGAATAGAGCCTGTGCGATAGAGTGAACTCCGTTCGCTTAGCGCCGTCAATTCGGATCCAGCGAGTCTCTATCCAGCTCCAGCTGTCTGAAACCACTCTGTCCTCAAGGAAAAGAACTCCGTCCTCTTCAGTCCAATCATGCGGTCGAAACTTTCCGGCGAGCACTTCCTTGCCGAGTACGTCCAGTATGAGCTTGCCGCCAGCACGTAGCGAATCAAAGATGTTTCGTATTGCGCGACCGTCTTCCGTTTGATCCTTGAAGTAGCCGAATGAAGTGAACAAGTTCAATACTAGATCGAACGCCTCAGGTTCACGAAAACTTCTCATATCTTCGAGAACAAAAGTTGCTGATTTGAGTCCTTCCTCACGCGCCATGGCCTGCGCCTTTTCGATATAGGCCTTGGTGCGATCAACACCGGTGACCACAAAGCCTCTTCGAGCAAGCTCAAGGGAGTGCCTTCCCGGACCGCAGCAAAGGTCTAGCACTTTTGACCCTGGTGGCACTGAAGCGAGTGAAAGAATAGAGTTTACCTCGACGGTTGCCTGCTGCCACGCGGCAGGAGTAAACATTTTACTTGCCATTGTCTGCCAGAATGCATCCTGCTCATGCCACGGTTTCATTTGTGCAACTCTCTTTTGTAGGTACTTCGTAAACGTCGTTTGGGCAAAGACCAAGTTCCTGCCTGTGGGCGTAGCATTGCCGCAACAGCCAAAAGTGTCCGATAGCAATCGCTTTTTGCCAGTTCGGACTGGCTAACATAGAGTTCAGTACCCGGCCCGCATCAGAACGGCACCACACCGATTTGCTCCGGAAGCGGGTCTTCCCCAAGGAATTCACGCCGGAGTACTGCAACGATTTGTTATGCTGTTCTCGCTCCAGAAGTGCCTTCGCGTCCAACGCCAACGTCCTCTATTGGTGGCGTGGTTTCAGACTTCCTTTCGACTTGAGACAACCTCTTTGAGAACCGCCATTCCGTTTAAGGCACTTGGAAATCCAGCATACACGGCCATTTGGATGATTGTTTCTACAATCTCTTCCTTGCTGCAACCAACATTCAGCGCGCCGTTAACGTGCACTCTCAGCTGCGGCTGGCAATTGCCCATGGCGGTAAGAGCTGCGACCGTTATGAGCTCTCTTGTGTTCAGATCCAGGCCCGGCCGCGAGTACACATCACCAAATGGAAACTCGATTAGGTACCTTCCGAGGTCAGGGGCGATATCTTGAAGGCTTTGGATGACATTTTCCCCTGCTTGTCCATCTACTTCTTTCAGTCTTTCCCAGCCAGTCTCAAATCGGCTTTTCATAGAGATTCTCCCTTCTATGAGTTCTATGAAAAGCCTAATGGTTGGAGCTCACTCCAAGTCAAGAACTTTCTTTACGAGTCATTTCCAGCTTGTAGAAGGCCATCTTTTGTTTCAGCTTGTGCAGGTTCACGGAGTCGGCCTTGAGCCTATCCGCAAGTACCGCGGCGTGCTGCTTAAGCAAGCGATACCTTGCCTGCAAGGTTGATCGACCCCTCTCTCGAAGATCGGCGTACCGCTTGATCTCCGCGAGCGGCATCCCAGTGTCCTTCAGGCGCTTTACGAACTCAATCCAAGCGAGGTCATCTGGCTTGAATAACCGCCTTCCGGCTGGATCGCGTTGAATCTGGCGGATAAGGCCGATCTTTTCATAGTACCGAAGTGTGTCTTCAGAGACGCCACACTGTTTGGCAAACGCGCCTATTGTCATAGCTTATGCTACCTCAGAACAGCATAACATAGAGTTGACCAGCGCCGCCGCATCATCCAGCCCCACCCGACGATTAGAAGGACGTTGGGTCTATCCAGACAAATTGCTAGGCGACTGGTCCAACGATTTGTTAGCCACACCTGTCAGAAATCGACAGCAACAGGATGGGGTAGGGCAGTATTCCAACAGGGATTGTCTTGTTCTATGATCTATGCTCCTAGCGCCTGAGCTACAGCATCCGGGTTAATAGAAGCCACCCTCAATAGGGCTTGTGCTGGGCCTTCCGGTTTGCGTCGTCCCTGTTCCCAGTTCTGAAGTGTGGCAATGCTTACCCCAATCATTAAGGCGAACTCACTTTGAGACTTATGTAGTTTCTCACGGATTGCCCGTACGTCTGCGGAGTTGAATACCGTTACCCTTGAAGGCTTAACTTTGCCGCGCTTGATTTTCCCAGCCTGCTTGATGCTCTGTGCAAGCTCCTTGAAATCCATGGTGTTCATTTGAACTCCCTTTCTACCAACTGCCTCAGGATCTTGGTCTGCTGGGCAGTGAGGTCTTCTTGTTCATTTTTCGGATACAGATATAGCATGTAAATAGCGTCTGACGGTCTGTCCCAATAGTAGATAAGTCGGTACCCACCACGTTTGCCGTGTCCCTTGCCGGCCCATCTCAGTTTGCGGAGACCACCCGTTCCAGGAATAAGTGCCCCTTGTTCGGGACGTAGCACCAGTGCTGTTTGGAGCAGCCGATACTCATCATCAATCAGTTTTTGGTTGACGATCTTTGTAAATGTCGGCGTCTCCATGAACTTCATATCTAAAAGTACGCCAATGGCGGATAGTTGTCAAGTGCTGTCTATAGCCAAATCTTTCTTGGTTGTGGCTAACATAGAGTTCAGTACCCGGCCCGCATCAGAACCAAGGCACACCGATTTGCTCCGGAACTGGGTCTTTCCAACTAAATTCACGCCGGAGTACTGCAACGATTTGTTATACGCACAACCGTATTCTACGGCCCAACAGGCGATAATCAATGAGTTCAGGCTTCAGATTGATTATTGTCTTGTCGTGAAGCTATTTCAAGATCGCGTGCAAAGCCGCATATGACGGTAAGAATAAGAACCAAAGCTCCAGATGAGAGAAAAGACCAGCAAATGTAGTGCATCGCAGTAGGCTGGCGTATTTCCCCTGGAGGTAGTACCAGAGACCAAATGCCAAAGCCCACGACAAAGAGCCCAAAGCCTATTGAAAAGGCCATCGGCCACAGTTTGGACAGACTTCTTTTGGCTTGAACGGACAGTGTGTTATTCCACCAAGACAAAGGCCGCCTAATTCTGGTAGAAACGGCCCAAGCTAAGATGGAACCTGGAATCATCGCCACCCCGCCACCGACCAGAGTCAGAACCACGGAAAGCGACAGGTATAAGGTTGGCCCCCACCTCCGGTCTATTCTCGCTAAGGTCCATACCAGAATGCATGTTCCAACGACAACGGCACAAATGCCCGTGATCAAATAGTTGGGAATAACTGTGAAAGCTCCAATTCTCAGTGCAATGTCTGTTGGCGGTCTGTTTCCTTGTAGAATCTCTGAGATGCCATGTAGCACGCCACCGACAGCGCCCAAGGCGGCGAGGACGATGATGTAGAGCTTCGTTGATGAGTTGAATGGTGGCCGTGTCGGGTTTCCCGGTATGGTTGCGTTTGTCATGGTCTGAATCTGGCGGATGCGTTGACTCTGTATCTACAACGCCAATCGCCGCCTAGAAGGTCACCTGTTATTGGCAAAAAGCCATACCGCCGGCGGCAAATTTCTTGTGCGTATAACATAGAGTTGACCAGCGCCGCCGCATCAGCCGGCCCCACCTCGACGATCAGGATGACGTTGGGTCAAAACAGACAAAATCCTAGGCGACTGGTCCAACGATTTGTTAGGCGCACGTCAGTTGGGAAAAGCAGCCTCCGCGCGATTGACAAGATCAAGGGCAAAGTCTACCGAATCAATTACAGTGTCACGGTCAATTTTTCGTAATATTTTTCCGCTTTTGCGCGATTTCATCCTATCTCCTTCATGGGAGATCTGGTTTCGACGTTCGAATCATGTAGTCAAACCTTTCGAGAAATGTCGACCGTGCTTGTTGATCGGGCACTATGGTGTCCCAAAAGGCTTCTATGCCGGCGAGCTTTAGCGCGTCAATGATTGCGGATCGACTCTGGAGGGGCTTGGTAGAAAGGTATTCGTCAATCCAGTTGCGCAAGACGTTTCCTTTTCTAGTTGCGCCTTCCCATTTCGACATATCTCGAATCGGAATCTGGAACTTGGCAAGAGCCGGGGGCATACTAGACAGGTCGAACTTGCCAATCCGATATTTCACTTTGTCGTGAAAGTAGGTGTCCAGCGCGGAGACGGCAAAGACCATCGCAGCACGCAGAATCCAATCGAGATCTACTGATTTCGGCTTGAGGGGTTTGATAGCATCGAAAAGCGCCAAGCAGTCACGGGCGCTTTCGATATTCATGTCGAAGAGACTTTTTGCCGAGTGTCCAGCCAAGCGGAACCTCCTTTTTGGCTAATTAGGCACGCCATAGTTCCTATATGTCGCATAGCTAAAGAACCGCATTGTATTGGTGCAAGGGTAGTAGTGCCAACAGTTGAATCGAACCCTCTTGGCTATAGGTTGCCAGAGAGTCGACCTCGCTAGAATGGCCGCCATTTTGCGGCCGTTTGTGGCGCCTAACATAGAGTTGACCAGCGCCGCCGCATCAACCTGCGGCACCCCGACGATTAGGACAAAGTTTGGTCTAAGCAGACAAAATCCAAGGCGACTGGTCCAACGATTTGTTAGGCCTATCTTCTTATAAATGAAACCAGCCCTTTCCCCTTTGAACTATTTCGTTCGTCCATGCTAGAAGTAAACATAATCCTCTATTTTCAATACCCCATTTGCGTCTTTCACGGCCTCCATATCCGCCCAGAATATCTTTCATCTCATTGTGGTAGAATTTGGCAAATCCCGGATACGGACTATCGCCTATTATCAGTGACAAATCGACAATATCGGGGGCTAGGCTCTGCAGATACTGAAGCACCTCTCCTTTGTCGATCACTTCCTTTGCTTTCGTTACCGAGATGTTATCAAATCTTCCAGTGTCCATAAGACTGTTTATCTCTAGAATTACGTAGGTCAACGCATGAAGCCGAGAGGTTGGAAATGTTTGAATGGATTCTATCGCTGTAGATAAAGAAGAAACTAATTCAACAAAACGTTCTGCTTCATCTTGTGAGGGGCTGAAATCAGTACCATGCTCTATTTGATTCATCATTCCTTTCATTCCGGAAAAGAGCATCTGAAAGAGACGGCCCAAGAGCACCTGAATAAGCGATATACATTATTGGATCCTTCAGAAACAACTCCGACGGTACGCTTTCATTTTTTATCCGGTCGCATTTTCGTCTAGCAATAACCTCTATTGATCTCCATGCTTCATTTACGATCTGAGCTGGTGTATGCGTTTTCAATTTCTTTGGATCCACTATGCGACTTGAATTGGATGCTTTGGACGCGTCCGCCGGCGCAACTACGGATTCAACCTGCCGCATTTGCTCAGAAAACAAGATGTCGAGCTTGCCATATTGAATCTTAACCCTAACGTTGCATAAAAAGATCGCTATGCAGAGGCATCCAGGGCTGCCAGATATGTTTGGAACTCTTTACGTGTGATTTCGTTGCCGCTCAGGGTAAGTCGTAGCCGCCCCTGCGGTCTGGTCAGTCGACCTGCCCTGTGGAGAAGCACCTGACGAATGGTCGTTGCCTCGCGGAAGCTCCATAAAGGTGACCGTTTCGCTGTCGTGGTCCGATCCTTTGTGCAGCTTTTGATATGAAGCTCACGAAAAAGATTATGCGCGATCACTGCCGAAAGAAAGTACCACTGGTTGCCGGCCAGGCGACGCACGGGGACATAATCCATCTGGCACTGGTCCTTCAATTCTGAGAACATGTTCTCCTGCGACGCCCTCCCGTTGTGAAACAAGAGGATTCCCTTCGCCTTACCTCGCTTGTTGGTGACGATCACCTTGAACTCGTAGCCTTCTTCGTGAGGAACAAAGAGCTCCAACTGGACAGGTTCCTTTCGTTGCTTTTTCACCTTGTGGCGGAGGAACAGAAACCGATAGTGTTTGCTCCAGCAGTTCGGCGACCAGGGCAACTCGAAGTACGACCACTCGGAATCCAGGCGCTGCCACGTGCTCCTGGATTCAATGATCTCCTTCAACTCGGAGAATCGCTCGAAGGGAACGGAGATGCTAAACTCGACTTTCTGGGAGTCCAGAAAACTCACTGTTTCATCGCTGAAAAACGCTGAATCCTTACGCGACTCCACAATCACACCGGGCAGCTGAGCTCGCACCGCGGCCACGCACGCCCCAATGAAAGCAAGTGAGCCCTTGGAGTCGTGCACGTTGCCTGGCCGATGATGGGCATCCAGGACTTGACCGCTTTGCGCGACGGTGCAGAACAACGGGTAGTAGCTTCTGGCCCCCTTCTTTTTATCATTATACCCGATGGCCGTCCCCTCGGCGTAACGGCCGCTGGAGATCACCGAGCCATCGAAGTCCAAGGTGACCCGTGCCAGCCCCTGATGTTCAAGACGTTGCAGGACCAAAGCACGATTGAACTCTTGAAGGTTGGCAACGCTGTGCGCATCAGCCCGACAGAGCATCCGACTCACCGTACAGACATGAGGCAGCCGCCGCAATCCCAGTGCTCGTCGAATCAGCGGGTCCTCTCGGTAGCGATCAATATCACGCAGCCGACGGTAGCCCAGCATCAAGTGCAGGATCATCAACAAGGCGACGCTGTGAAACCCTACCACGGAACCCTTCTTCCGATGGGTGAAGCATCGCTGTAGTTTGCCCGCGACATCCATGTTTTTGAAAAGGGCTTGTAGTACCACGGTCCCAGAAAAAGATGTCAAGCGTTGATCTTCGAAGCGAAGCTCGGGGAACTTGTAGACGCGGGAGTGGATTTGTGCTCTACTGGGTTTCACGTTTGGTGGCCTCCTGGTCGGTAGATCTGACTCTTGGCGGAATCAGGATTTGCCATATCAGGACGCCACTTTTTCATCTACACGTCAAGCGAATATCTGCCTTTTATGCATCTGTAAGGTTAAGAGTGCGAGATAGCAACCGCACAAGTGTCTTTCGGAAGCCAAAGCCTAACACAAGTACGGAGACAGGCCACACAAGAGCTTTTATGAGATCGATTATTTCGCTCACGCGAGCCTCCCTTTCTAAGATGGGCCTAACATAGAGTTGAGCACCCGGCCCGCATCAGACAAAGATCACAAAGATTTGCACCGGCCGCGGGTCTACTGGAGCAGATTCGGCCTGGAGTGCTCCAACGATTTGTTATGTTCATCCTCTTCCTTCAATCAATGGCGTTCACGGGGCTGCAAAATCCACGGGTTCGGTCAAGATATGTGGGATCTGAGGACGGTGCCAATCTCTTTTTAAGAGATCGGCCGATTGGGACACTTGACATACCCTATTTAATAGGGTATATTGCCGTTATCACATGAAGCGAATGTTCATTGAGACAAATGAATTCCGAAAGCGTTGGGCCAAGTTGGGACTTAGCGAGGAGGATCTGCGCGAGCTCGAAGGTTTCTTGCTCGAACATCCTGATGCCGGTGATATGGTGCAAGGCACTGGTGGTGTTCGTAAGGTTCGTTGGGCCCGCCCCGGTCGTGGGAGATCAGGAGGGGTGCGAACCATTTACATGGACTTTGCAAACAGAGAGACGACATGGTTGATCACGGTCTTTGGAAAGAACGAGAAAATGGATCTATCAGCCGAAGAGCGAGGAGAGATAAGGCTCTTCGTGAAACGAATCAAGGGGTGAGGTTATGTCAAAAGCATATGAGAGCATCGCGAGAGGTCTTGCAGAAATCGAGGCCCACGCGAAGGGAAAGATCAAGCTGCAGACCACAGTCCTCATGGTAACACCAACGCCTCAGTACGATGCAAAGGCGGTGAAGAGGATTCGACAAAGTCTGAAGCTTCCTCAACGTGCATTTGCTAAGTTATGCGGCGTCTCGGACAAGACAGTAGAGGCCTGGGAATCAGGACGAAACGTACCCAATGGAAGTGCACGAAGGCTGTTT
Organism: uncultured Spirochaetota bacterium; assembly: GCA_963781885.1. Classification (GTDB taxonomy): domain Bacteria; phylum Spirochaetota; class Spirochaetia; order SZUA-6; family Fen-1364; genus Fen-1364. The sequence continues at coordinate 21,032 of CAWAHW010000006.1, forward strand.
GAGTTGATCGAGAAAGACCAAGGAATCCTTACGCGTGAAGGTGTGCTTGTGACGTTGTGATTGCGACCGCATTGAGGGCTCTGACATCCGCCCCAATGAGGCACCGGGCGGTTACAATCGATAGATGCAGTCTACAGATGGCAGCTATCGGAGGCGGAAACCGGACTTGGTTGAACATAACATAGAGTTGAGCACCCGGCCCGCATCAGACAAAGACCACAAAGACTTGCACCGGAAGCGGGTCTATTCAAGGAAATTCGGCCTGGAGTGCTCCAACGATTTGTTAGGCGTTTTCTTTGGCTTATGCAGCTATGCGTCAATGCCAACAATAATTAGTGGTACGGCGGGTACACCGCGCCCTTGCCTTATAACATTGTAGAATTCACCCTCGAAGTACGGCACACCAGAACTCATGTGCTTTTGGAGGCTCTTCATTGGTAGAATTTCGACTCCAACATCGATGTGATCTCCGACGTAGAAAGCCAAATGCTTTACAAAGAGATCATATGCGACAAAAGCATATTTTCCAAACTGTACCTCAATTGCTACGCGTTCCTTTACGAAATCGGTTTGGTTGTAGCTGAATATAGGTTGCTCGCCGGTGTCCTCAATCTCTTTCTTTTGCTCCTCAGGAGGCATTGTAAGCGTTTTTCTAATCAGTTTTTCATTTTTTGTGACCCAATAGCTAACGCGACTTTCCTGCCACGCAACTTTGCGCAGAAGCCGCTTGAATTCAAGGTTCATCTGGATTGGGCTGTACAGCAATTTTCCCTTCATGCCCTTCTCTTTGGAAACCTTGGTTTTGCACTTTTCAGCATCGACATTCCGTATGACACTTTCAATCTCTTTCCATAATTGCGGTTTGTGAACAAGAAGAAACTCGAGTCCGTTCAAATGAGAGTATTGCTGTGCGATTTTCATTTGGACGCCAGCCCTTTTTCCTCATCTTGATTCGGGAACAAACGGCTGCTCTGGGAGTCCTTCCACGGAGGAATTGTAAGGCTATTGCCCGCTTTGTAGGGATCATATACGGGCCTATCCATTGGCCTAGTCCGGAGTGTGCCATCCATAGCCATATGAATTCGGCGCTTCGCTAAAGAGACGTACTTTGGAACGATTTCTGCTCCGACGCCACGCCGATTGTGCAATATGGCCGCTATGATAGAGGTTCCAGTTCCTAGGAATGGGTCAAAAACCCAATCATTTTCATTCGTGAGAGACAACACCAGTCTTTCAATCAATTCAACTGGGAATTGGCAAGGATGATCTGTCTTTTCTATGTGGTTACTTTTAACATTGGGGATTATCCAAAGATCGCTTGGATTTTTCCCGAGCGGATTGCTGGAATATTGGCCGGCTTTCGGGCCTTTAAAGTGCTTTTTGCCTGGATATTTTTGCGGAACACGAACAGAGTCCAAATTGAAAGTGTATTCTTCGGTCTTTGTAAACCAAACAATGGTTTCGTATCTGCCTGAGAAGCGCTTAGTACAATGCAGGCCATGTTCAAAGTGCCAAATGATGCGATTCCGCATCTTCAGCCCAAGCTTGGTGAATACGGGATAGAGTATCGTATCAAGTGGGATTATGGAACTTCCCGCAACATAGTTCCCTACCTGCCAACACAGGCTGCCAGTTGGGGATAAGGCTCGATAGCATTCGGTAATTACCTTTTCTTGTTGGGCAAGATAGGTTTCTAGATCAAGTCTTTTTTCATATTCCTTTCCAATATTGTAGGGAGGTGAGGTGACAACCAGCTTGAGTGATTCACTGGGGATACCAGCCAGTAGTTCAAGACAGTCACCAAGGTGTACGACTACGCGTTCATTCTTGGCGAATTTGTCCGCGATCTTTTGGTGCTTAGCGAACATATCCTGATAGTAGTACACGTCCGAATCAGGGTCAACTGACATGGAATGCTCCCAAATATGCCTGTTTTGGGGCATCCCGACCCTATTCTACTGAAAAGTGTGATGCAAATGCCCAAGACAATCGTACGGGTGCGTTGTTCCCGCCGCTTGCAAAGTGGCTAATGGGTCTGCGTTTGGCCCATCCTTGAAATGTCCTAACTAACACATCGTTGACACTTTTCGCAGCACATCCTAACAGTTATCTCGCTGCCCTAACCAAGCGGCCGAGCTCATCCTGGATGCGCAGCTGCCGCTCGTCAAGATAGCCTAACAGGGTGTCGCGGTAATACACGCGCCACTTGCCCTTCACGATCTGCTCCAGTCCGACGTACTTCTCGATCAGCGTTGTGCTGACGACGACCCACTTGCTGGAGCCCCAGCGGATTGCCCCGTTGCGGCAAACGTATTTCGTGCACATGCCTTCTGGATACTTCCAGGTCCTAGTTATGCGTGGAAGGCGGCGAGGGGAGTGGCGGTAGAACTCCTTGGGCCTCCTCTGTCCCAGCGTCTGATGAGGACGCTGCACGTTGTAGAAATGACGAAAGGCGTCGAACTTGTGTTGCTGCTGGACCAGGCTGTAGGCGGCCGGCTTTGTGGCCTCAGCCTTTAGCTCTTCGTGCATCCGCTCGTGACTACCGTTCTGCTCGGGGTGAGCCGGGTCAGAATAGACCGGCTGGATCCCCAGATCCATGAGCCAGACGGCAAGCCGCGTAAGCCGCGAGAGGCTCACCCCACTGGCGAAGGGCTCTCCGTTGTCACTGTGGATATCGTTTGGGCAAACCGTACTTCTTGAAAAGGGCCTCAAATACGGCCTTTGTGCCCTCATATGTGGGATTATGCATTCCCACCACCGCCAGCACAAAGCGGCTGTAGGCGTCCATGACGGTCAGCGGGTAGCAGTAGCGCCCGTCGCCCATGCGGAACTTCCCTTTGAAGTCCACGCTCCAGATCTCGTTGGGGGCCTTCGCCTCAAAGATCGGGTGCATCTCTCGAATGCGACGAACGCGGCGCCGCTTCTTGACTAGGCCATAGCGTTTGAGCACCAAGGCGATCGTCGCCACCGAAGGCACCTTCCGCCGACCACCATACCTCTCCGTGAGCAGCTGAAAGATCTTCAGCGGACCCATGCGAGGCCACCTGCCTCGTATTCGTACGATTGCCCGCTCGATGCTCGGTGCAGTGCGGTTCCACACCCGCCGCGGAGCCCGCGATTGCTCCTTGAGTCCCGCTACACCCCGCAACAGATAGCGCAGTATGTAGCGGTAACCTAAAGTACGGGAGATACCATAAGATTTGCACAGAGCAGTGAACGTGTGCTGGCCTGACTCCCACTCAAGAACGAAACTAGCCTTTTCGTCCATCGCTGACCGTTCCCTCCAGGGCATCCCGCTCTCCTCTCGGAGAAAACGTCGCCCAAAAAAGTGTCAACGATGTGCTTAGAATTCTGTCAACGATGTGCTTAGACAGGACCAAAACGCCTAACATAGAGTTGACCAGCGCCGCCGCATCAACCGGCACCACCCCGACGATTAGGACAAAGTTGGGTCTATCCAGATAAATTCCAAGGCGACTGGTCCAACGATTTGTTAGACGCATTCTCAATCCATATCAAATACGATATGTCCATTGCCAGGAGGTAGGACCCCCTTGGAGTACTTGTAGTGAGGCGGATACTCCTCCACTAGATCGAAGCGCTCCCCTGTGGGGATGTCAGCGTCTGTATCAAGCCAGTCAAGATAGGCGGCAGTCCAGTCAAAGAGGCGCTGAAACCAGGAGAGAATCCCTTCAAGGGACCACGCAGGAGGCGTCCTTCTCTTCCCAATGCGGAGAAGACTCAATCCGCCGAAGGTGAGGGTCAATCGAAATGCAGCTCCCTGCATGGTGCAATCCTTGTGGCCAGCGAACCGTCGGTCCCACGACGTGTAGGGGGCAGGGCTTCCGACCCCGCCAAAGGGTTCGATCCTGAACGACACGCCGTTGCCTGACAACTTTAGCATGGCTTGGTTCTTGTCGGTGAAGGCCAGCCTCATAGAGATCCCCTTCGGCAGATTGAACTGCAAAGACGGGAAGTGCCGGCGAAGGAGTGCTGTGTCGAGAATCGAAGGCGCTATATCCTCGATCCCGTGTTTGGCGTGGTCAAGCGGGTGCCCCATTTTGCTGGAAATGAAAGGCCCGCGCTGAATGCTTGCAAGTACAGGTGCGAAGTCATCCATGGGGCCGAGCTTCTGGGATAGGGCGAGGAGGAGCGTGAAGATTGGCTCGAGGAACATGCTGTCAAAAGGCTGCTTTAGTTCCAAACCTATGAGCTGTCGGTGAACCTGATATATCATAATTGGAAACGGTCGCGGCTCTCCAATGAGACGAGGGTGCATGCGCAAAACAAGAGGAACGGCGATCTTGTTTGTCGCGTGATTGATCACAACGGCGGTTGGAACCACCTTACTGACAGTCCGCGACGCTAACTCGGCGGCTACCATCCGGATGAAGACGATGATTGCCACTGTCGCGGACAGACCTGCGATGGCCCAAACTAGGGGAGTGTTGGGCTGGGCAAGTGCAATCAGCGCGGACGCGAGGAGCCCTATGCAGCAGCCCAAGGCAAGGACACTAAATAGGAGGTTGGTGACGCGCGAGACGCTGGAGAAAGCCTGTTTTACCGGATCGTCGCTTGCCATGTGCAACTCTACCCGCCAACGAAAGAAAACACAATCTTGAATGCGTCTAACATAGAGTTGAGCACCCGGCCCGCATCAGACAAAAACCACAAAGATTTGCACCGGAAGCGGGTCTGATGGACCAAATTCAGCCTGGAGTGCTCCAACGATTTGTTAGCTGGTTCCAGGGACGGACAGCCCTCAGGACGACTTCATCAGTTGTTCGATCGTTTGGCGAAGCTTGCTTTCCATTTCTTTCATGCCCCTTGGGGTGAACTCGTACACGATGCACCGCAAGGCCTTCAGGTCAAAAGGAACGTCATCCATGGTCTGACTGACAAGGATTACATCTTTGCCCAGTGCATGGGCGAGCCCAACTTCATAGAAGACATTTGCGTTGCGCCCTGTAAGATCAGCAATGATTACTCGGGCACGGTTTATCCTCTCCCAAATTTCAAACACCACTTGGCGAGTGCCAAACACGTCATCGGCGCGGAAACATGACAGTCCAACTGACGAGACTGTTGGCTTGATATGATCAACGTACACAGCTTTCAGGTTCTCTGCAAACGGCATTAGGACGAAGCATAAATTAGGATCAAGACTAAATGAGGCACCGCCGAATACTTTCCCTATTGTCTCAAGACTTTGGTGCCCTTTGCTCCCTTCCTCAACTTTCTTGCCCGATGCTGTCTTGGATTGCGTAACGTTTCCTGACTTGGGCTCGATAGGAGCAGCTTGTTGAGGAGACTGTTTTGCAGTTGTCTGAGCGGTTGCTGGTGTCTTGAATATTGAATCAAACAGATTATCGCCTTTGCCAAACATCCCGAATAGGTCGGTGTAAGTACTTTGCTGGGCAGCCTCTAGAAGCTTCTGAAGCTCATCCGCTTTCTGTTTCATGCCGTCACTATCGCCGGCTTCAAGCAGCAGTCCCAAGTCAGCCAGGGTCTGCTCTACCCGCCGGTCACTCTCATTCATTGAATCTGATTCTTGCCGGGTTCTAAGATACTTCTCTGCTTGATAGATCATCTCATTTGCGTGTGTATCATTTTCAATTTTACGAACTTCAACTACGTCGGCTTCCGAATCGTTTTTGGCCTGCTTTAAGAGTTCTTCGATCTTCTCATTTGTCAGGGTCTCGCTAGCGTTCGTTGTTTCCACCGTCATCTGTTGTTTTGAAAGCTTCTCAACTGCTGTAACCTTAACTGAAAAGTCGCGATCGATGTCAAAAGAAACAGAAATCTGTGGCTTTCCTTTCTCCATAGGCTCTATTCCGCGAAGGTCTGCTCTTGCCAGCTCCATGTTCTTATTGGCAAGCTGGCTTTCGCCCACAAGTATGCGAATAGTTACGATTTCTTGATTGTCAGAAGCTGTTGAAAACGTGCAGGCCCTCTTGGTCGGAAGGGGTGTCCCACGCATTGCCAGCGGAGTTGAAATGCCACCTAACGTCTCAATTCCCACCGTTAGCGGTAGAAATTTGTACTCTTTAGATTCTTTGGGCATGCTTTCGCCTTTCATCGAGTCAATATACTACCATGTGGAGAGAATCTTAGAACCAGCTAACATAGAGTTCAGTACCCGGCCCGCATCAGAACCAAGGCACACCGATTTGCCACGACGCCGGGTCTTTCCTACGAAATCACGCCGGAGTACTGCAACGATTTGTTAGGCATTTTCCTCTTGTATGGTTGCTACTATTCTTTCGAGAAATGGCTTCATGCGTCTATAACCCATTCTTGAGTCTGCTATTTCTACTTCTATCTGCTTCTGAGTTTCCGTTTCAATATGCGCAAGGTTTCTAAGCATATATGTAATTTTGATGTCCTCGGAATAGGCCACGTCCACAAATCCTATTCGAACCGCACAGTCGACTTTGTCCCGAAAAGCAATGCTGTTTCGTTCTGTCTTCTCATCCCGGGTAAACGCATGGGAAAACGTCTTCTTCGCCATACTTCATGGCCGTAAGATGAGCAAACGCACCGACCGGCTTATATGCTTTGTGCGTTTGGAGCAGCTTTACCTCGGGATGTGCCTTATAGCGGTTCCATAGAAGATGGGATATCACGGCTTCATATATTGATGCGTATTGGATGATTTGGAACTTCACAAACGCATGCAATTCGTCTCCCGTTGCAGACAGAGCCTCCATCAACTTTGCGATATACCGCGCCGAGTAGTAGGCTCGTCCCAGTCGTTTGCGGAGCTCTACTTCCTCAATAAAGCCAAACTGGTCGACATGCCAGTCAAGGTTCCCAGGCAGGTGTTTGGTGCAGTACTCAAGCAACATCACTCTTGTCTCTTCATCGGTTGGCATTTGGAACCCTCTTTCGTAGTATCCAGCAGAAATCAAACCGTTTCCTAACTACGCCAGCGTCATCAATCGGCGGCTAACGCAGCGAAGACATTTTGAAAACGCCTAACATAGAGTTCAGTACCCGGCCCGCATCAGACGGCACCACCCCGATTTGCGCCGGCAGCGGGTCTATCCAACAAGATTCTTAGTCCGGAGTACTGCAACGACTTGTTATGCGGACCCTCTTTCCCATAGTTCTTGGTTTCATTCTACGTGTTTGCCATAGTCATCTATTAAGACAATCATTCAACTGAATTTCCATGTTCTTAAGATTCAAGTCATCGTTTCTTTTTAGTATGGAGGCTATCACGGCCTCCCGATGCTTGTTGTCTGCATCCAGTTCAAATTCGTTTGTCCACCTCAACAGTGATCCTTCACCACAGTCCGATAGTCTCTGAATAGACAGTTGGTATATGAAAGGAGGCATGGGCTGCCTTCGTTGGATGATTATGGCAAAAGTTTCTGGGATGGTAATCCTTTCTATCTCAACGTCACCTATTCCTTCCACCTTTGAAACAGATCGCATAAGTCGGTCATTGTGAAACAGTACGGCGGTGTTGCGTCCAAAGTTAGGATCAATGGCCTTCATAAAGTCAATTGACGCGATCTGTTTGAAAACTGCTTCTTTGGGAAAGCTAAATAGCACTTGTTCTTCAATTCTCGGCATAAAATCCTCCCGTTGGATTGTCTATGCCTTTCCTGGCGGACAACGTCTGCTATCTGGGAAGGCCATTATTATTACACGATTGGCCGCTTCTTGTCAATGCGCAAACGGTCGGGAGGAGTATCTGGCCTCGATTTGGCGCTTTTCGATATTACTTTCAGAGGTGAACTGGTGATCAACTCCGTCGGTAGATCGGCACATTGGGGCCGCATAACATAGAGTTGAGCACCCGGCCCGCATCATGCTCCACCACACCGATTGGCTCCGGAAGCGGGTCTATTGAAGCAAATTCCAGTCCGGAGTGCTCCAACGATTTGTTAGATCCGCGTCCTTTTTTTGAGCTAAAGGGCAAACATTTCCTGGAGAACATCCAAAGTCTTTTCCAAAATGGCATTTGGCAGACGACCTAAGGGTCTTATTAGGCGAATTCTATCTACGGTTCTAATCTGATCGAGCACAATATGCCCGGACTTCCCTTTAAATCGGCATTCAACACGGAATGGGTAAGAATAGCTGCCTGTCGTCATGGGCGCTATAATAAAAGTGCGCAGATACTGATTCAATTCATCTGGAGACACTACGACGCATGGTCTGGTTTTTTTGATTTCTTGGCCCTTTGTGGGGTCCAAACTCACGAGCACAATGTCGCCACGCTTGATCTCCGTTGATTCTACCATTGCCATTCAGTCTCATCAAAAATGGTAGAGTTGTTGCTATCAATCAAGGCATCATCATTTCGATCATGCAGTAGCTTTGCTGAGTCGGCCCAGTCACTTCGCGGCTTCGAATTAGAGGTAATGACGATAGAGCCTTCCTTAACATGGATATCCACATCGTCATTTAGTCCAGCTTCTTCGATCATCGGTTTTGGCAACCTTACGCCGCGAGAGTTGCCAATTTGCACGAGTCTAGCCTTCATGAATCCGTCTCCGAGTGGTAATTACATTATATATACCAAAGTGGCGTTCTGTCAAGTCTTGCTTGGCGATGTATAAAGGCCGCGGCGGTTCGGCTGTAAGCCAATTCATTTGTGTTCTGGTGATGCCAGCCTTGGACCCTAGAGACGAATTGATCTTGTGTCCTAACTAACACATCGTTGACACTTTTCGCAGCACATCCTAACAGTTATCTCGCTGCCCTAACCAAGCGGCCGAGCTCATCCTGGATGCGCAGCTGCCGCTCGTCAAGATAGCCTAACAGGGTGTCGCGGTAATACACGCGCCACTTGCCCTTCACGATCTGCTCCAGTCCGACGTACTTCTCGATCAGCGTTGTGCTGACGACGACCCACTTGCTGGAGCCCCAGCGGATTGCCCCGTTGCGGCAAACGTATTTCGTGCACATGCCTTCTGGATACTTCCAGGTCCTAGTTATGCGTGGAAGGCGGCGAGGGGAGTGGCGGTAGAACTCCTTGGGCCTCCTCTGTCCCAGCGTCTGATGAGGACGCTGCACGTTGTAGAAATGACGAAAGGCGTCGAACTTGTGTTGCTGCTGGACCAGGCTGTAGGCGGCCGGCTTTGTGGCCTCAGCCTTTAGCTCTTCGTGCATCCGCTCGTGACTACCGTTCTGCTCGGGGTGAGCCGGGTCAGAATAGACCGGCTGGATCCCCAGATCCATGAGCCAGACGGCAAGCCGCGTAAGCCGCGAGAGGCTCACCCCACTGGCGAAGGGCTCTCCGTTGTCACTGTGGATCTGTTTGGGCAAACCGTACTTCTTGAAAAGGGCCTCAAATACGGCCTTTGTGCCCTCATATGTGGGATTATGCATTCCCACCACCGCCAGCACAAAGCGGCTGTAGGCGTCCATGACGGTCAGCGGGTAGCAGTAGCGCCCGTCGCCCATGCGGAACTTCCCTTTGAAGTCCACGCTCCAGATCTCGTTGGGGGCCTTCGCCTCAAAGATCGGGTGCATCTCTCGAATGCGACGAACGCGGCGCCGCTTCTTGACTAGGCCATAGCGTTTGAGCACCAAGGCGATCGTCGCCACCGAAGGCACCTTCCGCCGACCACCATACCTCTCCGTGAGCAGCTGAAAGATCTTCAGCGGACCCATGCGAGGCCACCTGCCTCGTATTCGTACGATTGCCCGCTCGATGCTCGGTGCAGTGCGGTTCCACACCCGCCGCGGAGCCCGCGATTGCTCCTTGAGTCCCGCTACACCCCGCAACAGATAGCGCAGTATGTAGCGGTAACCTAAAGTACGGGAGATACCATAAGATTTGCACAGAGCAGTGAACGTGTGCTGGCCTGACTCCCACTCAAGAACGAAACTAGCCTTTTCGTCCATCGCTGACCGTTCCCTCCAGGGCATCCCGCTCTCCTCTCGGAGAAAACGTCGCCCAAAAAAGTGTCAACGATGTGCTTAGAATTCTGTCAACGATGTGCTTAGACAGGACCCTGGAGGCGCCTAACATAGAGTTCAGCACCCGGCCCGCATCAGAAATGCACCACCTCGATTTGCCCCGGAATTGGGTCTTGCCTACAAATTCAGCCTGGAGTGCTGCAACGACTTGTTATGGCTCAGCCAAAGCAGATTGGAGTATCAGGCAATCTCACGTTCGAAGTATTTTTCTGCATCTTGTCTGAAATCATCCAGGTCTGTGTATTGCTTATCTACGACGTTGGTAATGATTTTTCGATCCTTTTTAGAGAGTCGCTCGAAATCTTCGTGCACCGCTACACTTCTGAATGAGATGTTTTTCCTCAGATATTCGAGGCATGAGATGCTTACTAGGCGTGCTTTGGGGCTGTCCTTAACTGCAAAAAGATAAATATTCTTACTCTTACTTGGGAAAGAATAATCTACCTCGAGATCTTCTCTGTCGGGTATTGGTAGAAATGCATGAACTGGCTGGTACTTGGTAAGTTGCCCATCCACGAACTCCATTAGCTGCTCATAGAAGTGGCTCTGTATCAGCTCCCTTTTATAGAGTTGCATGTTTGTGATTTTTGATATGGCATGAGAAAAGGTGACAATCGTGTTGTACAAGAACTCTTTCTCAGTATCGATGTAGAGATTGCCATTGCTCTTCTGACAGCCCATTTTCGGAGATAATCCTTTGGAATATCTTCTCCTTGTTCTGAGTATCGATATCAAACACATAGGAAAGCTTCATCAAGGTGAGGCCGTGATCACATACCCGTGCTTTCTCATTTGAGGCTGGCGCAGGCTCAACAAAGATATCGTACATGTCTCCGTCTTCATGGTAGAAGGGAGCGAAGAGTTGAAAGATACCCTTCTTCTTCTCGTGAAAGGCGACGCGGTTATTGAACTGCTTGCGAACTGTGTCCAGATAGTCCATCTAGAAGAGCTCCATTTGTTTGGCGATGTCTGCGGTCACGTACTTAAAGTAGCTTTCTGCTCCCAAAATACTGCTGCGCCGGACAAAGTAAGCCAGGGCGTCTTGAAAGGTACCATACTCAGTTGTGATCTGAGCATTTCGTTCTGAACGAAGGCCAGCATCTATCGCTTCGGGCGTTGCCGTATGCACGTGATGGACATAGTGATGATCGGGAAGATCCACGAAGTTGACATGTGCTGCATGAGGGCCGTTGCATCGCAAAAGAATAATACTGCCGGAACCGTCTTGTGGCATGTATTCTAGTCCAATCGAAAAGTTTTCAGGAAAGTCCTCACTCTGCCGAATGAATACGTGAAATCGATGCTGGCCGTCGGTTGAAGTGACCATCATATCATTGCGATACGATCTGCGCTCGAGAGTCATACTTCTCTTTGGAGGTTCGGAAATACTTTTAGCACAAGTAATTAGGTTCTCAAGCTCACTTTGTGAGTATGAACGCATGCTTGCCCTCTATCGCTCGTGGAATAGCATACTTGAATTCCTTGTTTGATTCTATATGCCCTTATCGGTCTAAACCGACAGATTCTGATCATCAACCCGCCGTTTTGAAGTCTGCTGAGCCATAACATAGAGTTGAGCACCCGGCCCGCATCAAAGGGCAGATTGTGTACCGAGACGTTGGCGGCCGATTCAGGCCAAATTCTTGCCCGGAGTGCTCCAACGATTTGTTATGCATTCAACCTTCTGGCTGTCAGTCATCATTATCTCTTGCTGAAATTCTATTTCCTTCCGTTGCCGGCTCAATCTGCGTTCTCAAGGCTGCAAGGCGTTCCTTTGCTGTTCCGGTTTCACGTAGGCCAAGACCCTTTCTCATCTGACCGCCAAAGCTGTAATTGTTGCTGGCGCTTCCGTTCAGCAGCGTTGCTTCCTCGTCGGAGAGTATCACTACTTCAGTTTGGCTCATAATCTCATGGATGACTGCTTGGGAGACAACTTTGGCACTGGTCTTGGCCTTCAATAGCTCATTGAAAGTGGCCTCAATAGGCCATATGTGCTCATACATTACCTTCGCTGGTTCCTTTTGATATTGAATCCAGGCCCTCTTGGTAAAGCGAAAGTATCTTTTGTACAGGTCGAACACCTTATAAGGCTCCTGGCTATCCATGTCGAATTCCGGATAGTGTCTTATCAGAGTCTTTATGGTGACTTTGAATGCTGGCTTTGACAGCGTTTCGGCATCATAGCTATTCAGTATTTCAAGAAGCAGCCTTTCGCACAGACTCTGATACGGTGTAATGGACGAAGAGGCAGTTTCCAAATGGCGTTCTCCTTGCAAGTTGAATCAAGCAAATCAGGTTAGCAGGATTCAACTCCTCCTTAAAGGGGAAGAAAAGCGATGCAGTCTACGTGAGGAAATTGCAGCCTTTTAGCAAAAAGCGTCACCTACTTCACTCTTGAATGCATAACATAGAGTTGACCAGCGCCGCCGTATCAACCAGCACCACCCGACGATTAGGAAGAAGTTGGGTCTATCCAGATAAATTTCGAGGCGACTGGTCCAACGATTTGTTAGCCATTTGGCGTCACCTTCGCGCCGCAAAGCTTCAGCAATGCAAAGTTGCCTTCATAGAAGTCCCCTGTCTGAGTTGCCGATTGAATTCGTGCAAGGCCTTTCCGATATTCCTTTTCGCTCAGGAGATTCAGCTGTGACATATCGCGGTTTCTAGCTTCTTCCAGCAACGAAGTCAAAGGAAAAGCCTTTTCGGTGATGGTCGTGGTCAGTTCCACGCTGAAGCCGCACTTTGCGAATGCCTTTCGCAGATGATCATTGCTCCAGAATCTCTGCCTATCAATTTTCCGTGCACCTTTGAAGTAGTGGTATACCCATGACAGCGGCATCGCTTCGGGACAAATGTTCTTCATTTGGAAAACCCCACCTGGCTTCAAAATGCGGTGGAATTGGCTAATGCAGCTGACCTTACCTTGGAAATGATGAAATGCAAAATTGCAGGTGACGAAGTCGAACTGCTCGTTGGGATATGGCAGATCCGCGGCATCAGCGGTTGTCAATTCGATACCATTTGCCAGCTTGGCCTTCGAAATAGAAAGCATGTCCAGAGACAGATCGCAGCCGTGCCACTTTATCCGCTTGTCGGGGAAATACTCTGTCTGGGCGAGGAGAAAGTTGCCAGTGCCGCAAGCAACATCCAGTATCAATATGGTTTTGTTTGTAGAAGAAAGAAGCCTACCTATGTGCGGCTCGGGGTCGTATTGAAGGCGAATGGGGTTCTTGTCGTAGACTTTTGCTATCGCCGAGTAGTCCGCAGTTTTCAAGAAGTTCTCCATTCCAATGTCCTAACTAACACATCGTTGACACTTTTCGCAGCACATCCTAACAGTTATCTCGCTGCCCTAACCAAGCGGCCGAGCTCATCCTGGATGCGCAGCTGCCGCTCGTCAAGATAGCCTAACAGGGTGTCGCGGTAATACACGCGCCACTTGCCCTTCACGATCTGCTCCAGTCCGACGTACTTCTCGATCAGCGTTGTGCTGACGACGACCCACTTGCTGGAGCCCCAGCGGATTGCCCCGTTGCGGCAAACGTATTTCGTGCACATGCCTTCTGGATACTTCCAGGTCCTAGTTATGCGTGGAAGGCGGCGAGGGGAGTGGCGGTAGAACTCCTTGGGCCTCCTCTGTCCCAGCGTCTGATGAGGACGCTGCACGTTGTAGAAATGACGAAAGGCGTCGAACTTGTGTTGCTGCTGGACCAGGCTGTAGGCGGCCGGCTTTGTGGCCTCAGCCTTTAGCTCTTCGTGCATCCGCTCGTGACTACCGTTCTGCTCGGGGTGAGCCGGGTCAGAATAGACCGGCTGGATCCCCAGATCCATGAGCCAGACGGCAAGCCGCGTAAGCCGCGAGAGGCTCACCCCACTGGCGAAGGGCTCTCCGTTGTCACTGTGGATCTGTTTGGGCAAACCGTACTTCTTGAAAAGGGCCTCAAATACGGCCTTTGTGCCCTCATATGTGGGATTATGCATTCCCACCACCGCCAGCACAAAGCGGCTGTAGGCGTCCATGACGGTCAGCGGGTAGCAGTAGCGCCCGTCGCCCATGCGGAACTTCCCTTTGAAGTCCACGCTCCAGATCTCGTTGGGGGCCTTCGCCTCAAAGATCGGGTGCATCTCTCGAATGCGACGAACGCGGCGCCGCTTCTTGACTAGGCCATAGCGTTTGAGCACCAAGGCGATCGTCGCCACCGAAGGCACCTTCCGCCGACCACCATACCTCTCCGTGAGCAGCTGAAAGATCTTCAGCGGACCCATGCGAGGCCACCTGCCTCGTATTCGTATGATTGCCCGCTCGATGCTCGGTGCAGTGCGGTTCCACACCCGCCGCGGAGCCCGCGATTGCTCCTTGAGTCCCGCTACACCCCGCAACAGATAGCGCAGTATGTAGCGGTAACCTAAAGTACGGGAGATACCATAAGATTTGCACAGAGCAGTGAACGTGTGCTGGCCTGACTCCCACTCAAGAACGAAACTAGCCTTTTCGTCCATCGCTGACCGTTCCCTCCAGGGCATCCCGCTCTCCTCTCGGAGAAAACGTCGCCCAAAAAAGTGTCAACGATGTGCTTAGAATTCTGTCAACGATGTGCTTAGACAGGACCCCAATATGGCTAACATAGAGTTGACCAGCGCCGCCGCATCATCCAGCCCCACCCCGACGATTAGGACAAGGTTGGGTCTAAACAGACAAATTCTCAGGCGACTGGTCCAACGATTTGTTATAGGGCGTCTTGATTCTGAAGATATCCAAGCTTTTCTAGACTGGACCGGTTGTTCTCAATATCTTTTAGGGTTCCATTCACCAATACATTGATCCTTGAAGATATGCCTTGGACGTTGAGATAGAGATGATCACTTATCAGGACTATCTTCCCGATACTGGCTTGGCGGATGCGATCTTGAAGTACTTCGCAATATAGCGGTTCTATCTGCGAAAAAGGTTCGTCCAATAGGTAAATGTCTCTATCCAAAGACAAAGCAATCAGACACTCAACGTACCGAATCTCGCCTACGGAGAGAACGCGGGCACGTTTTTTCAATAGGAATCTGGCTCTTGAATCAGCTTCTAGAATGGACCAATTGCCGAGTCTGCCTAAAATCAGTTTTGCGCTCTGCTCAAGACGTAGATCGAAAGGAAGAAAGCTGTTCTGTGGCAGATAGCCTATATGCTTTGGCGCAGCGTTCTTGTTGATATGTTTTCCATTAATACGCATCAAGCCGTTCGATGATCTATGCTGTCCAAGCAAACACTTGTAAAGGGTTGATTTACCGGAACCGTTTCGACCGAGAATGCCAATTATGTCACCGTCCCTTGCTTCGAGGTAGACATTTGAAAGTACCCTTCGTTGATCGAATGCTATTGATAAGCTGTCCACGTAGAGAGAGCTCATTGACGAAACAGCCCCATGAGGGTGGATCCAGCAAATCCAAATAGACTCGCAATCGGAACTATCAATAAGAAGCCAGATGCGAAAACAGTGTGAAAGTGCATTCCACGGACTATATAAATGGACAGTTCCCTTCTGCAGAGCCAAGTGTATAGCAATACCGAGAAAGCATAGCCAATAGTGCATGCGATAAGTAGGAAGCCAATGCCCACCTCAGATACAATCGTGGTCCAGTCTGTCCCCGAGCGGTGGGCAATCCATAGCAAAGAGGCGCCGGCAGCGGATACGGGCACGTCGTAGGAGAGAATACGCTTGATGTAATGCCAGATCAGCCGCATGGCTCAGTAACGCCCCCGATGTGACGCCCTATAACATGGAGTTGAGCACCCGGCCCGCATCAGACAAAAACCACAAAGACTGGCACCGGAAGCGGGTCTATTGGAGCAGATTCTTAGCCCGGAGTGCTCCAACGATTTGTTATGTCCAATCTATTTTCAAATGGCGTTAGGTCATCCGTTAGTTCGTTCTGTGTTCTTCATTATTTCCCAAAACTGTCTTGGCTGTATGATCGGAATGCCTTTGTGCTTCTTGAGTACTAGCAAGTCCTCATCCCCAGTAATGATGTAATCTGCCAACGCTTGTTCAGCAAGGGCAATGATATGGTCATCATTTTGATCCCTTGAAATGCGTTTGCCTAGCGGTTTGACATGAAAAACAGTTGAATGCTCTTTTAGGTATTCAAGGGTGTCTTGGATAGTTTGAGGTGGAACTTTTAGCTTCCGTTTCAACGCGTCAGCTATCTCGTTAAGTATTTCCGAACTCAGGTATAGATCTTGCTGGTCCAGGCACATCTCAAATACAGCATGACATAGTCCCTGCGTGGCGAATGCTGCAACTATCACGTTTGTGTCTAGCACAACTTTCATGATATGGTGCGAAAGACATCCTCGTCCGTAAGGATTCCTTGTGCTCCAGCAAAAGGTAGAACAGTGTTGCGGAGCCGCCGAAAGTTATAGACTGAGACAAATTTCTGAATTGACTCCCGAACAAGGTCGCTTATGGGTTTAGCTTCGTTGTCGCTTATTTGCTGCAGTTCTTTCCGCAATTCATCGGGCAGCCGTACTGTAACCGCTTGTTTCATGGGTCACCTCGTACCCGTAACGTACTACGTTGTCATACATTTGTCAAGTATTCCAGCTTGCTTCCCGCCTATCGAGGTAAAGATATCAATCTGCCCGAAATGTATCAGAAAGGTGGTTTTCTCAATCAAATTTGTACGAAAACAGACTCTGATTGGACATAACACAGAGTTCAGTACCCGGCCCGCATCAGAACGGCACCACAGAGATTTGCACCGGCCGCGGGTCTATTCGACAAGATTCTAGCCCGGAGTACTGCAACGATTTGTTATGCGGACCCTCTTTCCTATAGTTCTTGGTTTCATTCTACGTGTTTGCCACAGTCATCTATTCAGACAATCATTCAACTGAATTTCCATGTTCTTAAGATTCAAGTCATCGTTTCTCTTTAATATGGAGGCTATCACGGCCTCCCGATGCTTGTTGTCTGCATGCAGTTCAAATTCGTTTGTCCACCTCAACAGTGTTCCTTCACTACAGTCCGATAGTCTCTGAATAGACAGTTGGTAGATGAAAGGAGGCATGGGCTGCCTTCGTTGGATGATTATGGCAAAAGCTTCTGGGATAGTAATCCTTTCTATCTCAACGTCACCTATTCCTTCTACCTTTGAAACAGACCGCATAAGTCGGTCATTGTGAAATAGTACGGTGGTGTTGCGTCCAAAGTTAGGATCAATGGCCTTCATAAAGTCAATTGACGCGATCTGTTTGAAAACTGCTTCTTTGGGAAAGCTGAATAGCACTTGTTCTTCAATTCTCGGCATAAAATCCTCCCGTGGATTGTCTATGCCTTTCCTGGCGGACGACGTTTGCTATCTGGGAAGGCTACTATTATTACACGATTGGCCGCTTCTTGTCAATGCGCAGACGGTCGGGAGGAGTATCTGGCCTCGATTTGGCGCTTTTCGATATTACTTTCAGAGGTGATCTGCTGATCAACTCCGTCGGTAGATCGGCACATTGGGGCCGCATAACATAGAGTTGAGCACCCGGCCCGCATCAGACAAAGATCACAAAGATTGGCTCCGGAAGCGGGTCTATTGGAGCAAATTCAGCCTGGAGTGCTCCAACGATTTGTTAGGTGCAAAGGATTTCTGCGATGCAATTTAAGTGCTTTAGGACAAGAATAGTGGCTAAGGATGCAAAGGCAACGAACCAGACAAGCGATGCACCAAGTGCAATACCCATGTCGATCTTCATTAAGCCGCCGCGGACTTCGTTCAACTTATGAGCGCTGTGTATGGCACAGTTAGGCTCGGGATACCGCTCATTCCCAAAATATACAACTCCCTTGTCTTCCTCTAGAAGTGTAGCTCCGCCTGGGTATCTATCGACGTGCGGTGAAGGTTTGCCGAAGATATGAGATTCCAAAACAAAGTATTGGAGGGGAATGCCTTTTTGGGCGAGTTTGAATTCTATAGCCCGAAGGGATCGCCTGCAAAACTCAAGAAAGTGATGTTCCTTTCGAATAAGCCGGTTCCAAGTTATTGATATGAAGATCCCGATGACGGCAACGCCTGTCGCGATAAGGAGTTGATATTCTTCAATTGGGGGTTTTGATAAAGTTGCAAGGAAGCCGACAAAAAGCGCCGCTTGAATCCCCATCATTAGTATTTGGACTCTTTGGAAATAGACATCGGTCTGCTTTTTCCATATCTCCAAATTTGTGTTGTAGGCTTGTATAAGAACCTCCTCATTACAGTCAGACTCATTCTGCATGCGCCTTCGTCTAATTTGAGCGCTTTTTGTCTTTGTGAGCATAGGACAACTCCTTAGGTTTTTGGTTTCTCACATTAATTTGGAAGGCGCGTTTGTCCGCTATTGGGCGGCCTATGCGGCAGAAGCATGGGACATTGCGTTGCGAAATATTGGCTGGCGTAGTCGCTTGGCGGGAATATGCAAGTTGCCGACTATTCGCCTTTGCACCTAACATAGAGTTGACCAGCGCCGCCGCATCAAACAGCCCCACCCGACGATTAGGAAAAAGTTGGGTCTGAACAGGCAAATTCCAAGGCGACTGGTCCAACGATTTGTTACACGCCCCTCTATTTTTTGCACCTTACTACTATTGAGGCTTGTATTTCCTGACACCTTTTAATAAACCATGGACAACTCCGCAAACAATGCGGTACGCTGTTTTCGCTCGTTTCGTGGCAAGAGCGCGCTAGTCTTACACGGATATTTAGCGAGCTTTAGTTGAGAGTGTCAAAAATGCAACACGACCCGCTGCTGACTGTGGTTCTTATAGTCCTTTTCGAAGGGCAATCTCAATTGCCTTAAGCACAACTTTGCTGGAGTACGAGGCGTCCGAAATGGCATCAACTTGTAAGGATTGTTGCGCTATCACTTCGGGAATAATGGCATCTGCGCCATGGTTCGGCCCATGGTTATGTTCTAGTAGTTGAATACTGTTTACTCTGCCTCCACTTACTGAGACACTGACCTTTGCAGTCACCATCCAGTTGTCTTGGAGACCTTCATATTGTCCATCCCTAATAGTTGAAAAATCTAGATTTGCGATTTCAAGAGCCTTGATAGCTGCAAGATTCTTGCAGCTTGAAATCGAAAGGATTGTCAGAAGAGAAAGCAAGGAAATTACTAGAGCTTTAGCCTTTGACATATGTCCTCCGGTGGTGCGACGCAATGTTTCGGTCTTCCTCATTGAGGCTTCTTGTCGGTGTCTACTAAATGTAACACCTCTTGCCAATGAATCTGTTTCCTCTCGAAGAATGCACCTCGGCGTGGTGTTTCCGCATTGAAAAAGGCGAACTTATGAGAAGGTACTATGTCCGGGGCAAAAGCGCTAGCTATTGCCGAAAGGGTGCATCTGACGATTCGAGGTATTTGGGGCGTGTAACATAGAGTTGACCAGCGCCGCCGCATCAGCCGGCACCGCCCCGACGATTAGGATGAAGTTGGGTCTATCCAGACGAAATTTTCAGGCGACTGGTCCAACGATTTGTTAGCGTCTTCAGAGATCCTTGGAGCCTATTGAAGTTGAGCATATAGATCTTGAAGGCAATAATAGAAGGCTCTATGGGCTTTGACCTTACCAATTGGCGTATCGAGAAAGCCAATATTGTTGCCGTCGTATCCAATCAGGACAATTTTGCCCGCAACGCTAGATTTGTCTGTGTTCTTTTGAACTAAGCTATAAAATGGTATGTAGTCAAGCTTGTCTTCGCGAGGATAGCGCACAGATATTTCACCGAATTCATTTATGCTTGCCTTTTTGTTTCCATTTGCCAGATATCTGCCATCTATTTGTAAGCTAGGCAAAGCATATTGAAGTACAGAGAGCCATAGGGTTTTGTAGATCCTGTTTTGGTATCTCTCAAACATTGGCACAAGATCAGCCTTTCGCATGTCAACAAAACCCACATCATACGCGTTTCTGCCGAATGCCTCTAGTGGCATCCAACCGCGATTACCAGCCATTGTTCTTTTGGGAACATTTGACAGCTGAATAGAGAATTTCGGGTCTATGGGATTTGGATGCGCTTCAGAATCGTTAAGGCAAGCTTGCAGGAATACAGGTATGCCATTCATTGAGTTTGCAAAAGCATCATCCCCCACGGCATCTTTATGTTGATCCAGGAAATACTTCATTACGACGGCTTTGGCGCTATATTCTTTAAGAACGGATACCGCAGATGCCCATTGAGTCCTACTCGGCGGAAATGGGCCGAGATGGGTTTCGGTTTGGGCATCATACATGACCATGACGAAAGGGCTCTCGGCGAAAAGATAGGATAGTGACAAGAACGCGACTACTGTCGATAGAATCACTTTTAAAGACCTACTCAATGGGAATCCTCCTTAGGTAAGATTTGGTCAGTTTTGAATGACGCTAACATAGAGTTGACCAGCGCCGCCGCATCAAGCGGCCCAAACCCGACGACTAGGAAGACGTTGGGTCTATCCAGAAAAATCTAAGGCGACTGGTCCAACGATTTGTTATGCGTTCATTTTTCTGGAGACATCATAATGCACGATATCCTTGATTGACTATCTAAACGTAGGCCCTGCAAAAAAGCAATCTATTTACGTCTTAAGATCGCATTCGAGTCGCCGAAGCGCGGCTTCGTAGGAAAGCTGCGCCTACTTTCAGCCTAAATGATGTAGAGGAAGAGACGGATATTGCCGGATGTCTCTGCCTAAATCATTAATGGCCAACAGGATTCGTAGTCCACGTTACGGACTTGAATTTGCCATCTTGAATGATGGTGATGATTTTTAGCAAGCCCCAGTTAGAAAAGCCGCCGTTGTCCTTAATTGCAAAGACTCCAGTCACGTTCACTCCACTAACATTCAATTCAAGAAGTGTTAATTGTGTTTTTAAAGGAAAAATTGTAGTGGTAAAGAAACTAAGCAACTTCTTGACTCCTTTGGGTTGGCCCCATGCAGTTATTAGCTGCCCGTCATCGGCAAAGTAGCTCGTTGCCTTTTCGGCTTGTGCGTTGTTGATGGCATCAAACAGCCCATTTACAATCGCAGTAGGATCAGTAGCTTGCGCTAACGCATCATCTGCGAACAAATGTACGGAAAAAAACGACGCAAGCAGTAGGATAAGAATGGTAGTGCGCTTTTTCATCTGTCTTCTCCTTTTTTCTGACGTTTGGTTGTGGCCTTTGGAGTTCTGCTACAAGAAATTGTATGTCGATCTCTCTTAACGATGCAAGATCCCTATGAACGCATAACATAGAGTTGAGCACCCGGCCCGCATCAGAGCGCGACATTGTGTACGCGGACATTGGCGGCTTAATGAGGCAGATTCTAGCCCGGAGTGCTCCAACGATTTGTTAGGTTGGCTGCGCATTAAGAGCGGCTCAACTTTTCGCTGGTTCACCTGCGTTGAACGGTATGTGCGAATGTCCATGGCTCTTCTACCCGCCCATTGACCCAACAGTCTGTAAGTCATTATGGTTGCTTTATGATCTATGCAGTCATTACAGTTGCTTCCTGGGTCGTTTTCATTATCTTTTGGTTAGTCAACGCTCCGAAAACTAAGAAGGACACTACCCGTCAAGGTTCATGGTTGACTGCACTTGCCATACGCGTTGGGATAGTCGTTGCAGTTATCTTGCTCCTCCGGGTGCCCGCCGGTCGTCAACTGCTGCAAAGGAGCCGTGTTCTATTTTCTTACTCAATCCCGGAATTTGGCATCGTGGGTGCGGCTTTGTGCGTCGTTGGCGTTGCCATTGCTGTTTGGGCAAGGGCCTGCCTGGGCGCTAACTGGAGCTCGCGACCGTCTTTAAAGGCCGACCATGTACTGATCACATCTGGTCCCTACCACCTTATCCGTCATCCAATCTACACCGGAATGCTTTTAGCCGCTCTTGGGACGGCGATAGATGTGGGGATTATCGGTCTTGTGATCTTTGTCGTGGTAGCAGTTGTCTTAATTCGGCGCATCTCAGTCGAGGAGAAGCTGATGATGGGGCTTTTCCAAGAGCAGTACTCATCTTACAAACGCCGCACCAAGGCGTTGATACCGTTTGTCGTGTGATTGACCCGGTAGGTCCCCGTTTGCCTTTCACGACATCCTGAATACACTTGCCGAACGGCATATTACGCAAATTTCAGCCAACCTAACATAGAGTTGACCAGCGCCGCCGCATCATCCAGCCCTACATTGACGATTAGGAAGACGTTGGGTCTATCCAGACAAATTCCTAGGCGACTGGTCCAACGATTTGTTATACCCATCTTTGACCCAGATGCAACATCGCTATCCGGGGTTCAATGATACCCTAGGTACCGAGGAGAAAGACAGAGCCGACGCTTGACGGGTACATACCATGCGTGGTATATTCCAGCATGGCCTACAAAGTCAGACTCCTGCGGCCGGCGGCGGAATTCTTGGACGGTTTGCCTGACCGTCTGAGGGCAAAGGCCGGCCGAGCGATTGTACTGCTGCGCGAGTTTGGACCTTCCCTTAGGGAGCCCCATTCGAAGAAGGTGTCAGATTGGCCTGGCCTATTTGAGCTGAGAGTGATACTTGGTCGTGATGCGTGTCGGTTCTTCTACTTTTGGCACAAACAGCAGCTTTACGTCGTGACCTCAGGCTATCTTAAGAAAGGCATGAAATTGGAGCGAAAGGAGCTTGAAAAGGCTTCGGCGCTCATGAAGCGGTACATGGAGAGTACGGGAGGAAGCGATGAAGGCAATTGATTTCGACAGATATCTTGAGACTCAGATGAAAAATCCTGAGTTTAGGAAGGCCTACGAAGAGCTGGAAGACAAGTACGAGCTTGCGAAGCAGATCATCCGTTTCCGAATAGATCGCAACCTTACCCAGGCACAACTGGCCCGTTTGGTAGGAACTTCTCAGCCGGCCATCGCGCGGTTGGAGTCCGGCAATCATAGGAATCTGACGCTGGCATTCCTCTTCAGGATTGCCAAGGCCCTTGATTTACGAGCCGAGTTGAAGTTCCTTCCGCTTAAGCCCCCGCCGCTGGCCCGTACGCGGGGAGGGCGCAAAAGCTTACGATCGTCGGCTGCCGCGAGAGCAATGTGAGTCCAGTGGTCCATAGATGGGTATAACATAGAGTTGAGCACCCGGCCCGCATCAGAGCAAGACATTGTGTATTGGGACAGCGGCGACTGAATCAAGCCAAATTCTTGCCCGGAGTGCTCCAACGATTTGTTATGCCGTCCTCTTTTCTTACCCCAAATACTATTCCCTTTTCCTTCTTTTGGAGCCAAGGTTTCTGAGGATATCTGAGATTTCGGTTTTGGTAGCTTTGCCTTGTGCCACTTTCATCATCATAGAATATAGAGATTCATTTGGATCCTCTATCTGAATCCCATTCAAGTCTAGGAATACCAAAGCCGTCGCTAAGGCAGTCCGCTTGTTTCCATCTATGAAAGGATGGTTTTGGCAAATGTGGAACGCGTAAGCCGCCGCTTGATCGTAGCGATCCGCATGCAGCAGCTTTCCTTCGAAGGTCGTAATTGGCATTGCCAGGGCGGAGCTAAGCAATGCGGCATCTCGCAGGCCGTAGCGACCCCCATACTGTTGAATTTGATCTTGAAGGATCAATAGTACCTCGGTCATGGTCAAGAAGCGGGGATTCAAGTTCTACTGCCCCAGTTTTTTAAGCACGGAACCGTGTCTCTTATTTATTCTGTCCAGACTGTCCAAAAGAGTAGACTCGGCGTCTGGAACATCCTGAGGAGAAATGATGATGTTGCGGCCGTCGGTAGTAATCTCCAAAAGAGTATCCATTTTAATTTTGAGCAGATCGAGAAGTGCTTTGTCGAGCACGACGGCGGCGCTGTTCCCGTGCTGGATGAGTTTCTTTGTCATGAATCTATTGTATACACGGGGTGTATCCTCAGTCAAGTCCAAGCGCCGACTATCATTAACTATAGGGAAGACGGCAAAAGGTCGCCTATAAGAACCCATTTCTTGGGACGGCATAACATAGAGTTCAGCACCCGGCCCGCATCAGATTGCACTACGCCGATTTGCACCGAAAGCGGGTCTATTCAAGGAAATTCAGCCTGGAGTGCTGCAACGACTTGTTATGTTCAAGGCAGAATGGACTTGTAGTCTACGCTACGCAGAAGTCAATTCCTTTGGCCAGAATTGCGTCCGTAGGTTTTGCCAAGAGCGGCGTTGCCACGGTCTGCGGGGATTGGGCAACAGGTACGGGCGCAAAGCTGAATGCGGCTCTGTCTCCCGCTGCATCCGGACTGAACGGAAGAGAAGAAATACTTGATCGTCCAGGCTTCGGACACCGGAAAGAAAAAGTCTTTCGGACCAGAGGCCGCGATGTTTCAGAAGTCCAAATGAACCTAACCTCTTGAAGACTCTTTAGCTATCCAAAGATTCTGGAAGAAGGTGAAAGTTCAATTTCCTTAGAACATAACATAGAGTTGAGCACCCGGCCCGCATCAGACAAAGACCACAAAGACCTGCTCCGGAATTGGGTCTGATGGACCAAATTCTTGCCCGGAGTGCTCCAACGATTTGTTAGGCAGGCCTCACCAAAATGGAACACAGTGGCAACCAAGACAGCCACGCGATAGTGGAAACAATCTGAGGTCCCCGTTAGTGAAAGTACAGTAGTGGAAGTCAGAAATCGACTTGTAGATAGGCGCAAGGTGTTCAATCAAATCTTTCCCTGTCGAGCTCACAACGTCCACGGAGTGAATTGCCCTTAGGTCTTGGTGCCAGTGTGTCCCATGATGCGGCGATACTAGGATCAAGAAGTTGGTCCGATCCCTTTTGTTTAATTCCTGAACCACTTGCTGTATCTCCTTGGAATCAAGATCACCTAAAAAGAGCAATCTATTGTCCTCATGAAACGCCAGGCTAATGTGGTTGGCGGCTCTTTGCAGTGAGTCATTTGCCTTCGTCACTGCAGGACGCAGCTCTTTTCGACCCTTCGCAGACCACTTCTGGATGGTGCCAACAGGTTCGTACTCTTTGAACCCGTCCGCTTCCTCAAGCGAAGCGGACACATACCCGTCTAGGTCAAGGCGATCGTGGATTTCAGCAAGCTCTGGGTCAGCACGTTTCGCATCGCCGAAATCGGCGATAGCGTGTTCTACGGCAGCTACGAAGTCAGCGTCTTGGTATTCGCTTGGCGGCCACAGAACCTCAAGCTTAACTCCTTCCACCATGACACTTTCGCCGGCGGAGAGTGCTCGGTACTTTGGTTTCCTGCCTGTGACCTGAAAGAGTAGTTCCAGAAGTTCCGCCTCCCTACTTCCAGTCATCTGTCCCATCAGAAAGCAGTTCATAGCAAATAGACAGCTCAAATACTCACGTCTTTGGGGAAAACTGGGAACCCGAGGGAAACACACGACGCGAAGGCCATCCCATTCGTGGTTACTCGTTCGCAACGCGTACAGCAAGCCGTTATAGTGGTCGTAGTGAAAGTGCGAAAGCACGAACGCCTCTGGGTTCACTTCCCTCGGGCCTCGGTTGAACGCTGTCTCCGGCCTGTCCGCGCCGCAGTCGATTTGGATGTGGCTATGTTGAACAGTAAGAATCCTCGCTGAAAGCCCACTGCCAACGTCGGGAACACTTAGCGCTATCACTTGCTATCTCCTTTGTTGCACTTAACATATTCTGGCCTGCCTAACATAGAGTTCAGTACCCGGCCCGCATCAGAACGGCACCACACCGATTTGCACCGGCACTGGGTCTCTCCAACAAGATTCTAGCCCGGAGTACTGCAACGACTTGTTATGTCCATCTTCTCTAGGACGTCACAACTTCGATATCAAATGCTCATTTCTCCTATCCGGTTGCTTCAGCGACCTAGTTGCGACTCAAAGGGTCTATTTCAAGAGCCTTCCTGAGTGGCATGAGAACGGTTTGCTTTGGCCTCCTGCAGTCGATAAAATAGTAGGCCCAAAAGCAGAAGGGCAGGCAGCCCTACCGCGCAAAGCCAGCCAGCAGCGATAGTGGGCCAAGTCGTTGCGTTTTTGAAGGCGTAGATGCCGATCGCCAATGAACCTCCGGATAGCAGAATGGCGATGATCCAACTTATGCGCTTCTTCCAAGCGTAGGTTGCAGGAAAGGCCACGGCGCCCCCGAAGATAAAGGACGGTATCCCAATGACGAGAATGACGGCGCTGGGAAAGCCGAAAATGCTAGTTGGATGGATAAACACATCAATTCCCACCGCAATGGAGACTAACGAAGCAATCCCGGCTACGATGATCATTCTGGCATTTCTGCTTTCCATATCTCAGCCTCCTTCGGTAGTTAAGCAATAGGAGTCAAGTTCTGCAAGCTCTGCCTTCTGTGGCACCTTATCCAAGCGATTGTGGGTTGGTACCTATCACGATCTTTTGATGGACATAACATAGAGTTGAGCACCCGGCCCGCATCAAAGGGCAGATTGTGTACAAGAACATTGCCGACCGATTCAAGCCAAATTCTTGCCCGGAGTGCTCCAACGATTTGTTATCTGGTTTCACTCTTTCTACATTTTGCTAGGCAGAAATACGAGCCAATTCTCTCTTGTTATTTGCCATAAGATTCCCTTTTTCAATTGATATCTCCGTGATAAATAGGGATAGAACTATTTCTAATGTCTTTGAAATACTTCCTCATAGCTAACGGATAGAGTCTGTGATCCTCAAGCTGGTCCAGCTCAAGCCATGCAACTCCATTTTGGCCTTTATCAGGCACGGCACCGATGCCGGGTACCTCTCCAGTACGTAGTTTGCATTCAAACATAAACTCGATTTGATGGGCATCATAATCAATATTCTTGAATTCATGGTTGCCGGAAAAGTACTCACGAATGAATCTAAGAGGTCCTATTTCAACATGTACATTCACTTCCTCGAGACATTCGCGAATCAGGGCTTCTTCTAACGTCTCATGGGGTTCCTGTCCGCCTCCTGGAAGGAGGTACCAATCACCTTCATCGTCTTTGGCACGCATCACCAGAATCCGGCCGCTGTCGATAATTATGGCCTTTGCGGAGTTTCTAATTGTTGTAGCCCTTCCGCTCATTCTCTCTCCCCCCGCCCACTAGTGCCGGCCTCAGCCGTACGAAAGTTCTGCCCACTGTACGCCGCGTAGACGCTTTTTGTCACCACGATTTTGAAACCAGATAACATAGAGTTGACCAGCGCCGCCGCATCATCCAGCCCCACCCCGACGATTAGGAAGACGTTGGGTCTAAACAGAGTACATCCCAGGCGACTGGTCCAACGATTTGTTAGGTTCAAGATCTTGCCATGAAATCAATTGTCCGCGCGTACATTTCATTCATTTTTCTATCTTTGGAGAGCAGTCCATCATAATAAGTAGCATAGGCGATGTACGTCATATCATCAACGTCGTTTTGAAGCTTCTCAATCGGCAAATTCGCATATCCTCCTTTTGCGATCCACCTCATCGCAAGCAAGTAGCCAGCTAGGGAGAATCTGAAAAGGTAATTGTCCTTCACCAGGCGTGCATCTTTCAGAAAGAACCCGTGCCCTTTCATGAGGCGTGCGATTGTAATCAATATATGCTTGAGCATCCTTTCGTAAAGCGCTTGGCTGTATCCGGCATCTGCGCGTAACTCCCTCAATTCGTCCGGCGGAAAGGCCTCACTGAATTCACCAATCGCCTTAAGTATCAGCTTTGTGGATTCCATTCGTTTCTGAATAAAATCATGTGCTTCGCGCCCCATCCGCTCGATCTGAGCGAGTTCAGGCGACAGCCGTTTAGGATCGATGCGGTAGATCTGTCCGCAAAAAGCGCTAAAGTTGGCGGTTTGTTTCCAGTCAATGAGAAGGCGCCGGAGCCGTTTGTTTCCGCGTTGCGTCAACCTTGCGACGGTCTGCGTCTTCTTGAGTATGACAACTTGCTGTGGATACTTCGAGATGATCTCCAAGGAGCGCTGAAGGTTTGTTATGGCGTTACCTTTGTACATCTCCATTGCTGCATCGTCTGGGAACACCGCGAAGTTTCCGGCTGAAAGAAAGTTGTGGAGAGCCGGATTTGGTTCCCTGAGGAAGTTCTGGTCAACCACTTTATAAGTTAATGCGCTCACTTCGGCAAACCTACATTCTTGAACCTAACATATAGTTGAGCACCCGGCCCGCATCAGAGCCGCATCACCTCGATTTGCTCCGGAATTGAGCCTATCCAGGAAAATTGAGTCCGGAGTGCTCCAACGTGTTGTTAGATTCAAGAAATCTTTTCAACCGAAGCAAGGCGGACATTGTGAACGAGCGTGAACATCTCCAGAGCACAGGCATCTGCTGTAGACACGTATTTAGGCAGCAACTGAACTTACGGCGGATGGTCTAGTGAAGTGCAAGTCTGCTGTAGCGTTGCCATTAGCCATAGAATTCCAGAAACTTGAGAAAAGCGACGGTTGCACTTTGGAAAAGGAACGAGTGAAAAAGACAACTTCTAATTGAAGATTGAATCTAACATAGAGTTGACCAGCGCCGCCGCATTATCAAGCCGCACACCGACGATTAGGATAAAGTTGGGTCTAAGCAGATAAAATCCTAGGCGACTGGTCCAACGATTTGTTATGCATTCAACCTTCTGGCTGTCAGTCATCACTATTCTCTTGCTGAAATTCTATTTCCTTCCGTTGCCGGCTCAATCTGCGTTCTCAAGGCCGCGAGGCGTTCCTTTGCTGTTCCGGTTTCACGTAGGCCAAGACCCTTTCTCATCTGACCGCCAAAGCTGTAATTGTTGTTGACGCTTCCGTTCAGCGGCGTTGCTTCCTCGTCGGAGAGTATTACTACTTCAGTTTGGCTCATAATCTCATGGATGACTGCTTGGGAGACAACATTGGCACGGGTCTTGGCCTTCAATAGTTCATTGAAAGTGGCTTCTATAGGCCATAGGTGCTCATACATTACCTTCGCTGGTTCCTTTTGATATTGAATCCAGGCTCTCTTGGTAAAGCGAAAGTATCTTTTGTACAGGTCGAACGCCTTATAAGGCTCCTGGCTATCCATGTCGAATTTCCGGATAGTGTCTTATCAGAGTTTTTATGGTGACTTTGAATGCTGGCTTTGACAGAAGAAGCAACCTTTCGCACAGACTCTGATACGGTGTAATGGACGAAGAGGCAGTTTCCAAATGGCGTTCTCCTTGCAAGTTGAATCAAGCAAGTCAGGTTAGCAGGATTCAACGCCTCCTTAAAGGGGAAGAAAAGCGATGTAGTCTACGTGAAAAATTGCAGCCTTTTAGCAAAAAGCGTCACCTGCTACATTCTTGAATGCATAACATAGAGTTGAGCACCCGGCCCGAATCAGAACAAAACCACAAAGATTGGCTCCGGAAGCGGGTCTATTGCACCAAATTCAGCCTGGAGTGCTCCAACGATTTGTTAGATCCGCGTCTTTTTGAGGTCAAAGAGCAAACATTTCCTGGAGAACATTTAGAGTTTTTTCTAGAATGGGATTGGGTAGACGACCCAGCGGTCTTATTAGGCGGATCCTATCTACGGTTCTAATCTGATCAAGCACAATGTGTCCGGTTTTTCCTTTGAATCGACACTCAACACGGAAAGGGTAAGAATAGCTGCCTGTGGTCATTGGTGCCACGACAAAAGTACGCAGATGTTGATTCAATTCGTCTGGCGATACTACAACACATGGTCTGGCCTTTTTGATTTCCTGGCCTTTTGTGGGGTCTAAGCTTACGAGCACAACGTCGCCACGCTTGATCTCCGTTGATTCTACCATTGCCATTCAGTCTCATCAAAAATGGTTGAGTTGCTGTTGTCAATCAAGACATCACCGTTTCGATCATCTAGTAGCTTTGCTGAGTCAGCCCAGTCGCTTCGCGGCTTCAGGTTTGAGGTAATGATTATAGAGCCCTCTTTAACGTGGATATCTACGTCATCATTGAGTCCGGCTTCCTCGATCATTGGCTTCGGTAGTCTTACGCCGCGGGAGTTGCCAATTTGTACAAGCCTAGCTTTCATAGAAAATGCCTCCAGATGGTAATTACATTATATATACCGAGAAGGCAATTTGTCAAGCCTGCAAAAGAACGTGTACTAGCTATGACGGTACGCCTACTCTCCAATTCATTTGTGTACTGAAGATGGCAGCTTCTACTAAAGAGACAAACCGTTCTTGAGCGGATCTAACATAGAGTTCAGCACCCGGCCCGCATCAGATTGCACTACGCCGATTTGCACCGAAAGCGGGTCTATTCAAGGAAATTCAGCCTGGAGTGCTGCAACGATTTGTTATGTTCAAGGCAGAATGGACTTGTAGTCTACGCTACGCAGAAGTCAATTCCTTTGGCCAGAATTGCGTCCGTAGGTTTTGCCAAGAGCGGCGTTGCCACGGTCTGCGGGGATTGGGCAACAGGTACGGGCGCAAAGCTGAGTGCGGCTCTGTCTCCCGCTGCATCCGGACTGAACGGAAGAGAAGAAATACTTGATCGTCCAGGCTTGGGACACCGGAAAGAAAAAGTCTTTCGGACCAGAGGCCGCGATGTTTCAGAAGTCCAAATGAACCTAACCTCTTGAAGACTCTTTAGCTATCCAAAGATTCTGGAAGAAGGTGAAAGTTCAATTTCCTTAGAACATAACATAGAGTTCAGCACCCGGCCCGCATCAGAACAGCACCACTCCGATTGGCACCGGCCGCGGGTCTATTGGAGCAGATTCTGCCTGGAGTGCTGCAACGACTTGTTATGTTCCCCATGCTTTGGATAGAGTCATTTCCGATAGGAATCCTTCCGATTCTCGAAAGCAAGGATGTAGATGTACTTCTTCTCCGGATCAACAGTATAGAATAGGCGATAGTCTCCTATCCGATACCTGAATATTGACTTCAATTCCCCTTTGAGTCGCTTGATGTTTGGTCCGAAATACGGATTGCCGCGGAGTCGCGGGTAGACATCTTCAATCAGCTTCTTATAGTACCGTTTGTTGGTCGGAGTTTCTATCCGCTTTCGAAAGGTAGCGGTTTCGGCTATTTGGAACTCACTGGACGAGGCGATAACCACCTCGCTTAATATCATCCATTGCCTTGGAGAGGGTCTGAATGAGTTCCTTGTCTTCGGAAATGCCTTTCATCTCATCGTTGTCAACAAAGTTGCTTTGCTCCACATAAGACATGGTTGCATATTCCATAAAGTTCGATATGGTTCTCCGCTCTGATTCGGCGGCGGACTTAATCCTCTTGTAGGTCGCATCATCAATACGCACAGTAACGGTCTTTGCCATTTGGGTCAGCCTCCGAGAGCAATAGTATTCTATTGTGTTCAGAATGTCAATTGGCTATTCAATCGAGCTGGCACCCCAGGGTCGGAATGTGGCATTGAGCGGCATGCCGTCCTACTGGCACTCGATACGGCGCCTTGGAGTTTTTCGAAATTTGACTCCTCTGGGGAACATAACATATAGTTGAGCACCCGGCCCGCATCAGAGCCGCATGAGCACGATTTGCTCCGGAATTGAGCCTATCCAGGAAAATTGAGTCCGGAGTGCTCCAACGTGTTGTTAGATTCAAGAAATCTTTTCAGCCGATGCAAGGCGGACATTGTGCATGAGCGTGAACATCTCCAGAGCACAGGCATCTGCTGTAGACACGTATTTAGGCAGCAACTGAACTTACGGCAGATGGTCTATTGAAGTGCAAGCCTGCTATAGCATTGCGATCAACCATGGAATTCCAGAATCTCAGCAAGGCGGCGGTGGTTCTTTGAATCAGGAATGTGCGAAAAAGACAACTTCTAATTGAAGATTGAATCTAACATAGAGTTGACCAGCGCCGCCGCATCAACCAGCCCCACCCGACGATTAGGGCAACGTTGGGTCTATCCAGACAAAATCTCAGGCGACTGGTCCAACGATTTGTTAGGCGTTTTCTTTCCGTCTTTGCTTAAATAGTGGGATGCAGCGCTTGCGTTCTATCAGCCGGTTTGTGATTTCCCTCCTATGCTGACGCAGATCAGTTCTGATTCTGTTCGGAATTGTTTTGATATAGCTTTTGATCAGAGTTTTGAGGTGTCTTCTCTGAGCGTACGGTAACTTCAATCCTTATTGCTTCGGCGGCGCACCATAGCGGAACGTATTCAAATTGGTGGAACTGATGAGGTTCGCTTTCTGAATCATTGTATTCAAAAATGTATCTCCATGATTGGAACAGATCCTTTGATCTTTCCAGAAGATCCGGAAGCGACATAGAAGAAGCGTAATCATTCCATTCTGGCTCAGTTGGAGAGCCTTTTGAAACGGTAATGCTTACCCGACCGTTAAGCAGACGCGCCTGTTCCGGTAAAAACACCTTATAAGAGTTTTCGATATAGGCTCTTATTGAAATAGGTACCAGCTCGTACAAGGCTTTGAGATCATGCACTTTAGGAATAGGGATATTTTCTCTGAGAAGCAATGCCTTTGTGAATAGTTCAATTGCGAATCCCAAATTTGTTGCGCAAGCAACAAGATCCGCTAATTCTTTTGACATCTCTGTTGAGGGAGATTCTTTCAACGCACCGATGCTATGGATAAACTTCTCGGCTAACCTTTGGAATGCTTCCCCGCAAGCCAGAGCCGACTGAGCACTGAAATCCTTTGCAATCGATAGCTTGCCCATGCTTTTGTCCTCATAACTCAGGGAATGACGGCATTGCGTCCTGATGAAGGCTTGAAAACGCCTAACATAGAGTTCAGTACCCGGCCCGCATCAGAACCAAGGCACACCGATCAGCGCAGGAATTGGGTCTTTCCTACGAATTCACGCCGGAGTACTGCAACGACTTGTTATGACCACTCTCGTCTATCAGTTGAATGCGCCCGAGCCAAGGATGGCGAGGGCGTGTTTGCCGGCCTCATACCCCTGTAACGATCCCTAGTCTTGGATTCTATGAGATCGCAATCGTCAGCTCCTTACCGAGGGCTTCCGCTACTTTCTTCAGAGTCGATACACGAATGTCTTCGGCGTGGTTTTCAATTCGGGAAATGGCACTTTTTGTTGTCCGAAGCCTTCGTGCAAGTTCATCTTGGGTGATCCCGCTTTTATGCCGCGCATTGCGGAGAAGGTACCCTATCTTGAACTCCTGGTAGCCAGCATCGAATCCTTCGGAGAAACGCTTATCAGTCTTCTTCCTGTTGTGGATGTATTTATCAAGATCGTCACGCACGTCCATGCCTCCGTATGTAGTCGGCCTTCAGCCGTTCAGCTTGAGAAATCTCTGCACCGGGTGTCTTTTGCGTCTTTTTCATGAAACCATGGGTCAGAACAAGTCGGCTGCTTCCGTGAAAGAAGCACAGTATTCGATAGGTGTTTCCGCTGAAGACAATCCGGCACTCCCATATCCCGTCGGTGGTGCTCAGCTTCTTGAAGTACTGAGTAGGAAGCCCGTCTAGTTCCTGAATCAGCTTGAGTACCCAGGTCACTTTCTGGGCGACCTTTGGAGGCAAGGAATCAAGGAACTCGGCAACCGGACAATGGCCTTTGTCGGTCTTGTAGAAGACGAGCACCCGTCCCATAATCAATGTTCACATATTTGCTAACTTTCGTCAAGCTGAATTTGTATATCCGCCTGACTGTGCTAGACAAAAGCTCGAGGGGCGGGGGAGTCAGGCAGGGATGCCTGATCCCCGCCCCGAGACCGTGCATGCTATGCCCTGGGGCAATCAATCAATTTCAGAGTGGTCATAACATAGAGTTCAGCACCCGGCCCGCATCAGAACAGCACCACACCGATTTGCTCCGGAATTGGGTCTTTCCTACAGATTCTGCCTGGAGTGCTGCAACGACTTGTTATGTTCAAGGCAGAATGGACTTGTAGTCTACGCTATGCAGAAGTCAATTCCTTTAGCCAGAATTGCGTTCGTAGGTTTTGCCAAGAGCGGCGTTGCCACGGTCTGCGGGGATTGAACAATAGGTACGAGCCCAAATCCGAGCGCGGCTCTGTTTCCCGCTGCATCCGGACTGAAGGGAAGAGAAGAAATACTTGATCGTCCAGGCTTGGGACACCGGAAAGAAAAAGTCTTTCGGACCAAGAGGCCGCGATGTTTCAGAGGTCCAAATAGACGTAACCTCTTGAAGACTCTTCAACTATCCAAAGATTCTGGAAGAAGGTGAAAGTTTCATTTTCCTTTGAACATAACATAGAGTTGAGCACCCGGCCCGCATCAGACAAAAACCACAAAGATTTGCCCCCGAAGTGGGTCTATTGGAGCAATTTCAGCCTGGAGTGCTCCAACGATTTGTTATGAATGACTATTTTGAAAAGACTATCTACTTCAGCATGGTCTTTTGATCGGAGGGAAATGGCGCTTGGGCGACAGCTTGCTCGACATCACTAATTGATACTTCTGCGCTAACAACTCTCGATGTTGTTGTTTCTTTCTCCTAACAGGCATTTCCGCTCACTCTTTTGGCGTTCATCCTGTACTATTAGTTTGGAACATATCCGAAATGCAGGAGAAAGCAGAGCACTTTCTGTATCTGTCATTTTCCGTTCGTTTCTCTTTGCACCTGCTGTTCACGTTGACGCGCATCAATTGGAGCGTTACTTTCTGCCCATGTATAGCAATACAAAAGAGTTTGTTGACCAATGGACCACGGAGAGCAACATCAGCCTAAAAGTGCTGAAGGTCATCAATGACCTCTCTTTGGACCAAAAAATCTACCAAGAAGGTAGAAATCTAGCCCATCTGGCATGGCACATGACGATGATGATCGGGGGAACAGGTTCAGCGGTTGGGCTTGAAATCGTTGCCCCACAACGAGGCACGGAAATGCCAAATTCGGCTGCCGCACTCGTCGAAGTCTATGAGAAAGCAGCCAAGTCACTTGGCGAACAGGCTTCGATGAAACTTCAGGACTCGCAACTCGCAGCGGAAGTTACTTATTTCGGAAGATCCATGCCCGTTGGACGGATTCTTCACTCGCTAATCCTGCATCAGTGTCACCATAGAGGCCAGATGACGGTTTTGATTCGCCAGGCAGGACTTGTTCATCCAGGAGTCTATGGCCCAACTCGAGAAGAGGCTGCTGCGCGGGCAAAACAGTAGAGCAATTCGCTGAGTCATTCGAGTTGAGTGGCCGCTACAAACCTCTGCTCGAATGGCTGCTCTATCTGTCAGTCTGACCGGTAGAGCTTCTCTTATGGATTCTGTCATTCATAACATAGAGTTCAGTACCCGGCCCGCATCAGAACCGTGGCACACCGATTTGACTTGGAACTGGGTCTCTCCAACGAAATCACGCCGGAGTACTGCAACGATTTGTTATGCCTTTTTCCGCCTCTATGGCCTGATCAGTTCAGCTAGCTTTTTCTGCTTTGATTTGGAGGAATATAGCGGCATGCTTTCTCCACTTCTCAAGGGCGGGATTGGCTTTGCAATCCTCCTCGGTTGGCCGAGGCTCTATCATCTTCTTCAGATGAAACCCTTCATCTACAAGAGGGTTGATGAAGTCTGAAAGCGTTCGCGGGAAGTATGGAATGTGGAACTCCGGGATTTTGTCTGCTTCTGGGCTCAGCGAGAACTTCCATTTGTCGACATAGGGCTTCTGCATGAAGTAGTTGCCAATAGCGAGCCGATACGGCACTCCATTTTCATCATTTATCCACGTAAGCGCTTCCGGGAGGAAGCAAGGATGAGAGATGCTGAAGATGAGTTGACCCTTTGGCCTTAGAACTCGATAGAATTCATGAATTGCCTTCTCGTAGTCCGGCCCATCCATCAGCGACATAAACGCCACGATCATGTCAAACTGCGCGTTCGCAAACGCCGGCATACTTGTAAAGGAGCCCTTTACATAAGAAATGCCCAACGGATGGAGGCTCTCTTCTTGCAGCGCGAGCTCAATCATTTTAGAAGACAGGTCTATCCCTACTACTTTGGCTCCAGACGCCGCCAGTTTTCTGGTATTGTGACCTTCCCCGCACCCTGCGTCCAGAAGCTCCTTGCCCTGGATGTTGCCTATTAGCCCAAAGATTGATGGGTTGTTCAGTACTTCACGGTAGATATCGTACCCTTTCCGTACTTGGTCGGCCCATATGGAGCTGTTCTCATTCCAGTATTTGGAAACATCCTGTTCGTTAAGATTCACGATCGCCTCCGGCTTCCACAATTCGACACCAAAATAGGCATAACATAGAGTTGAGCACCCGGCCCGCATCAGACAAAGACCACAAAGATTTGCATCGGAAGCGGGTCTATTGAAGAAGATTCTAGTCCGGAGTGCTCCAACGATTTGTTAGCCATTTGGCGTCAACTTCACGCCGCATAGCTTCAGCAAAGCAAAGTTGCCTTCATAGAAGCTCTCCGCTCGAAATTCTGATTGAATTCTTGCGAGGCCTTTCTGATATTCCTTTTCGCTCAGGAGATTCAGCTGTGACATGTCGCGGTTTCTGGCTTCTTCCAGTAGCGAGGTCAAAGGAAAAGCCTTTTCAGTGATGGTCGTGGTCAGTTCCACACTAAAACGGCTTTTCGCGAATGCCTTTCGCAGATGATCATTGCTCCAGAATCTTTGGCTATCCATTTTCCGTGTGCCTTTGAAGTAGTGGTATACCCACGAAAGAGGCATTGCTTCGGGACAGATGTTCTTCATTTGAAA
Source organism: uncultured Spirochaetota bacterium (assembly GCA_963781885.1). Lineage (GTDB taxonomy): Bacteria > Spirochaetota > Spirochaetia > SZUA-6 > Fen-1364 > Fen-1364. The sequence continues at coordinate 57,531 of CAWAHW010000006.1, forward strand.
AACCCCACCTGGCTTCAATATGCGGTGGAATTCGCTGATGCAGCTGACCTTGTCTTGAAAATGATGAAATGCGAAATTGCAGGAGACGAAGTCGAACTGCCCGTCGGGATATGGCAGATATGAGGCATCAGCGGTTGTCAATTCGATAGCCTTTGTCAGCTTAGCCTTCGCCATGGAAAGCATGTCCGGGGACAGATCGCAGCCGTGCCACTGTATCCGCTTGTCGGGGAAGTACTCTGTCTGAGCAGGGAGAAAGTTGCCAGTACCGCAAGCAACATCCAGTATTGATATGGCTTGGTTTGTAGAAGAAAGAAGCCGACCGATGTGCGGCTCCGGGTCGTACTGAAAGCGAATGGGGTTTTTGTCATAAACTTTTGCTATCACTGAGTAGTCTGTAGCTTTCAAGAAGTTCTCCATTCCAATATGGCTAACATAGAGTTCAGTACCCGGCCCGCGTCAGAAAGAAACCACAAAGATTTGCCCCGGAATTGGGTCTCAGCAGGAAGATTCTAGCCGGAGTACTGCAACGATTTGTTAGAAGGTTTTCCTCTATGCGTTCAACCCTGACGCTTTTTGCAGAAGACCCTTTCGCTTTGACTATCTTCAATCTTCAAAACCATATTCCGCTATTTTGCATTGGGGCGGTTCTTGGCGGTTTTGGCCGGCCGCTTTGTGGCACGAGGTCGTTTATGCAGTGGTTCATAGACTTTCAATGGGCCGCCGCCTGGCAGCCTAATAGTGGTTAGCTTCCCCCAGGTAAGTGTTTGAACTTTGTTGCATTTGACGTTGTGCTTTCTCGTTTGATTGACGAAGGTGACGATGTCGTCGCACAGCAGGTAGAACTCCTGACTCCCGTCTTTATCTGAAGGGTGAACCGCGAGTTCAGATGGTGGAAGTGCAAAGATGAGCCAGTTGTCTCCGATGTCAACGTAGGGGAACTCAAGGACGTCTCTGATGAATGCGCGATCCTTGTCAGGATTGGAACTGTAGATAATGGAATGGCTTCCAGTAATCACTGGGAGAACGCTCCTTTAACAATAGATGCTGGCCCTGCAATATGACAGTGATGGTACTGCACATGGCGTCTTTTGAAAAGAAAGAAAATCTGAAAACCTTCTAACGTAGAGTTCAGTACCCGGCCCGCATCAGAACGGCACCACAGAGACCTGCACCGGCCGCGGGTCTATTGGACAAGATTCTAGCCCGGAGTACTGCAACGACTTGTTAGCCTCATTCCGTGTACAGTCCAAAGACACGGGTAACACATTATTCTAAAGACATCGATAACACCCTCGAAGTCAGATCCGCCCGGGGCTGACTGGTTGGCACCCGAGAGATAATATCCTGGATCTTGTTGGTGCGCAATTCGTAGCGACCAATCTGGTAGAAACAGAAGTATAGATCATAGACCCCGTCATCCACTTCCTCGAGACCCACGTACTCCTCATTGAGGGTTTGCGTCACAAAGACCTGGTTGTGAAACACGCGAATGGTACCGCAGCGACTCACGCGCCGAACCAGGTAGTGGTGCGGATAGTCGTAGATGCCAACATGCTCAGGTAACGTTCGTCCTGAGGGGCAGTACACACTTGCAGGTTCGACCATGCCAAGAGCTTCGTGCGGGCGCTCGGTGTTGAACTCCTCCCTAAATGAATCAAACTTTTTCTGCTGCCCGCTCAGGCTGCTCGCCGGAGGTATGGTGGCCTCCTGCTTGAGGGTACGATGCATGCGCTCATGGATTCCATTTTGTTGCGGCTTTCCTGGTTCGATCAGCTCTGGGTAGACCCCATACTTGATGAACATCACCTGTAGAGCCGAAAGCCGAGCCAAAGCGCAGGAGGCAAAGGGCACTCCGTTATCAGTTCGGATGCGGTTGGGCAGCCCATAAGTGCGGAAAAGGTGCATAAAATAGGCAATTGTGCGTTCCATGGAAACTGCGGGGTGTGCCTCACAGCCCAGCAGGAAGCGAGAATACAGATCGCTGACAGTTAGTGGGAAGCAGTATTGGCCGTTCTTCAGCCGAAACTGTCCCTTGTAGTCGGCCGCCCAGGTGTCGTTGGGAGAAGTAGCCACGTTCTTCGGGCATCCGGGATGTGCTCGGCGGTGTCTTCTGGGCTCGGCTATCAAACTCTCTCGGTCTAAAAGGTGCGCCACAGTGGACACAGCGGGCAACTCGAGATAGCGGTGGCGTTTCTGCAGCTTTTTCAGCAGCTTCTTCGGTCCCAAGCTGGGCCGCGCTCTTCTCATCGCGATGAGATCCGCCGCAATCCGTTCATCCATTTGCCAAGGGCAACTATGCGGCCGTCGGCTGAGTTCTTCCAAACCTTTCGAACCATCTGCCTTGAAGCGATTGATCCACTTGTGGACGGTCTTTCGAGATATATTGAAACGCTCGGCCAACTCGGTCTTGCTGTAGTAGCCGTCCAAATAGTCCCTGATGAAGTTCTGACGCTGCTCGCTCACTGTAACACCTTCCCATGGCATGGCTGGCATCCTCCTTGCTGCAGAAGATGTTACCCATGTCCTTAGAATAAGTGTTACCTATGTCCTTAGAATGTTTTGTAACCTATGTCTTTGACTCATTCACCGCTTTTGTCTGAACTATTGGCAAGGTCTGGAACCCTCTTATTGTCAATTTGCTTTGGTCATTTGGAGTTGGGTCTTTACGGATGTATTCACAAAGCTACGGCACATTCATTTTCACGACGTTGAATCGGCTATTCGATGGCAATCAGTCTGCAGATCGAATTCCATGCCCAAATCAAATCCCGAGTTTCGATAGAAAGCGGCCGCCGGCCTGTTGCCTTTTTCTGTTCCGACCTCGATCTCATCCATTCCGTCTTGCCTTGCTGCGAATACTGCGCGCTGAACCAGCGCTTTTCCAATGCCTTGGTTCCGGTGGTCCGCTGCGACAATTAGTTCGTTTATCAGTGCAGTTCCGCCTTCGTGAAAGAAGCTGAGGTAGTAGACAACGGATATGAAGCCGACAGCAACTTCATTCTTGCAAGCCACAAGGTTCTTGTAGCTTTGCGGACTGCTGATCATTTTTGAGTAGACTGAGCGCACGTGGTCGACATCCATTTCAAAGGTCGAATGCGCATGGTCCGCCAGTTGGCGAAGCAGATCCGCTATTGCGAGAAGATCCTTGTCTAATATTGGCCGAATCAGAATTCCATCCATACGGTTACCTACTCTTAATCCTTGGAATGAATGAGGCTAACATAGAGTTGAGCACCCGGCCCGCATCAGACAAAAACCACAAAGATTTGCACCGGAAGCGGGTCTGCTGGACCAAATTCTAGTCCGGAGTGCTCCAACGATTTGTTAGATGCTCCGCGATTTCAATCGATGTTTGTCTATTCGTGTCAATTCCTGCTAGTAGAAAGGAAAGCGCCTTAACGCCAGTCCTCCAAACTCAGCCCGGGAATGCGTTCAAAGTGCTTGGTGTTCCCGGTAATAAGCTTTTCTGCCTTTTCAAGCGTAGCTGAAGCTATAAGGATATCAGCATCCGCGATCGGCATTCCCGCATTCTGAAGCTGGGCCTTGATGGTTCCGAATCGTTTTAAGATGCTGAGATCGGACTGCACTATTTCAAGCGTTAGAAGAAGCCTTTCTACTGTGTCGATATTCCTGGAAGGGTCACTCGACTTTTGAGCTCCATAAAAGAGCTCGGCTATTGTCATGAAACAAACGCCTATTGGCCCATCATACTCTTCACGTCGGCGGAGGATCTTTTTGTTTCCTTTCAATAGGTCGATGCAGACATCAGTGTCTATCAGGATCATAGCTGCACGTCACGGCCACCCGTTCTGTGGGTATAGATGTCTTCAATTATCTCCTTTGCGGATCGGCTATCCTCCCAGGTACCCGCCAAACGTTTCCAGATCTCAACCTGAGTAGCCTTTGAGAGATACTTGCGCTTTTGCAGTTTGTCCTCATACTCATCATATGTTCCCCGCTCGAGGATCACGAGAATCTCGTTGTTGACACTGCGCTTCTCTATTGAAGAAAGTGCTTTGATCTTCCCAAGCACGTCATCAGGTATGTTGCGAACCGTAATGCTTGCCATAGTTACAATATAGTTATATTTCAGCACCACGTCAAGAGAGACCGTTTACCCGCAAGTGAGAATGCTCCTTATCTTGGAGCATCTAACATAGAGTTGACCAGCGCCGCCGCATCAGCCAGCTGCACCCCGACGATTAGGACGAAGTTGGTTCAAATCAGATAAAATCTAAGGCGACTGGTCCAACGATTTGTTAGAAGGGCGCTCTTTTGCCGCCGTAAAGGATGACCTACCACCTGTTGATGTGAATATGTTCTTTCGGATTCGGTTTGTGCTGTTTTATCCTTTTTGCGTTCTTGTCAGGATAACCAAGTGCCAAGTAGCAAGGAATAGAGTAGTCTGCTGGGATTTCAAGTACGTCATGTAGAACGCGAATCTCCTTGTCAAAAGGAATTCGCGTCACGCCGTAGATACCTTCCGAAGCGGCCGCAAGAAGAATGTTTTCAATACAACACCACATTGAAGCGAATCCATTCAGTGATGATAAGCTTCTTGGCTTCAAAAGAGGCAGAGGTTGCTTATAGCACGGCACTATCAAAACAGGCGCGTTCAAAAGCATTTTATACTGCTTGGGAATGGCGTCAATGTACATTTCCCTTTGCTTAACGTCGGTCATTCCAGATTTGGAAAGAAAAGCTTCTGCCTGCTGCGGACTCAAGTCTTTTCTAATAGAAGAGATTGCTGATAGTCGAGTGTCCATATCAGTCAAGACCAAAAACTCCCACTGTCGAAGGTGGTAATTGGTTGGCGCGCGGAGGCCAGCAGCCAGAAGTCTTTGAAGAGCTGCTTTCGGTAACTGCTTTTTGGAGAAGTCACGGACAGTTCTTCGTTGATTGATTGCTTTGTAGAGGTCCATCCTTGTCCTCATCTATATATGGTGGTTTGATGCAAATCCTTGGAATGGATTTGATATTGCATCAGACAGCCACCCAACGCAATTGCGCAGAAGCCTGGAGGCAGGGAATCCTTGCGCCTTCTAACATAGAGTTGACCAGCGCCGCCGCATCAGCCGGCCGCGCCCCGACGATTAGGAATACATTGGGTCAAGACAGACAAAATCTAAGGCGACTGGTCCAACGATTTGTTAGATTTCAGGCTCTTTTTGATGCCTTCTTGGGCTTGACGTAGAAATATTTTAATACCCTTTTTATCAAGTCTTCAAGAGTGTTGAAATCTGCTATTACTTGTGGATGAAGATATACAAAATGGGATTTCTCTGAGAAAGAGTGTACATAAAAAGGGCTAGCCTTACCTAATCCGACAAGCTCATCTATTGTTGCAGTATAGCGCTCTGAATAGCCCTGTTTCGACAGAACGGTCAGACTATCGCTAAGTTTCTTGAAGCGCCTTTGATCACGTTTGCCTAAACCGGACGGAGGAACATAGGGAGGTATACGGTGGGCTAAAGCATCTCGGAAGTTTTTTGCATAATCATTGTACCAGGATAACATCTTAGCGCCAGATAGGTAGGTCCTTAAGCGCGGGCTCAGTTTCTCTCTGAAATCATTTTTGAAGAACCCAACCGAATATGTTGCCTGTCTCTCTGGCTTTGCACTTGAAACTAGCTCGTTTTCAAAGGCAAGTGACAAGGCTAGATTCTCTATCACTCCATAGGTATTAATCAAAAAAGCATGTAAGCTGATCTCGAGATCTAATCTGTCTTCATTTGTCAGCTTTTCGGCCCTGCTCGGAGGAAAAAGCCGGAATATATTTTCGACGCATCTGTTTATGATAAACAAACGCCGAGTTACACCGTTGGATAGGTATTCGATTGCACGAGCATTATTCATTTTGCCTGAGAAGGCCTGAAGATTCATTACGAGATCATAGTGTTTGAATCTAAGGCTATGTATTTGCTGCTCGATTTTTGCCAGTGCGGTAGGCGTATAGTGCATTGTCTCTCCTGAAATCTAACATAGAGTTCAGCACCCGGCCCGCATCAGATTGCACTACGCCGATTTGCACCGAAAGCGGGTCTATTCAAGGAAATTCAGCCTGGAGTGCTGCAACGATTTGTTATGTTCAAGGCAGAATGGACTTGTAGTCTACGCTATGCAGAAGTCAATTCCTTTGGCCAGAATTGCGTCCGTAGGTTTTGCCAAGAGCGGCGTTGCCACGGTCTGCGGGGATTGGGCAATAGGTACGGGCGCAAAGCCGAGCGCGGCTCTGTTTCCCGCTGCGTCCGGACTGAACGGAAGAGAAGAAATACTTGATCGTCCAAGCTTGGGCACCGGACAGAAAAAGTCTTTCGGACCAGAGGCCGCGATGTTTCAGAGGCCCAAATGAACCTAACCTCTTGAAGACTCTTCAACTATCCAAAGATTCGAGAAGAAGGTAAAAGTTCAATTTCCTTCGAACATAACATAGAGTTGAGCACCCGGCCCGCATCAAAGGGCAGATTGTGTATCAGAGACGTCGGCGGCCGATTCAGACCAAATTCTAGCCCGGAGTGCTCCAACGATTTGTTAGGCAATTCCCGATTAATCCTCCAGCGCAAGGAACCAGACAGGTCGTAGGGGAAAGAGCCTGCGCTGGTCCTCTGGGATATCCTTGTAGTGCTCAACCCAGAGGTCAAACAGCCGCCTAGAGTCAAGTAGCATCAGACGGCGCTTCTCTTGCCCTCTGGCCTCGGTTTCTGCGTCTGAAGTAAATCCAGCAGTAGTAACGAAGATGCCGATATCGTCTTCACCTAGTAGCGCCATAAAAGAGCGAATTTCGGCAACGTTTATCTTGTCGGCGCGACGCTTAACTTGAACTTTGATTCGGCCCCCCTGAACACCAAGCGGGTCTTGGTGTGCGATCACGTCCACGCCTTTATCTGCTCCCGGAGGTGACACCCACGACACGTGATAGCCCATGCCTCTAAGCAAACCAGCAACAAGTTCCTGAAAGTCATATGGATTCATTGCACCGAGATGCTCCTGTATTTCAGCCCAAGCGGCTTCCTCGGATTGTTCCAAGGTGGCACTTGGGCCAGGAGATTCATTAGCATCTTCAGCGTCTTGATCATCTGGTTGGCCCTTCTTCCATTGTCGATATAGTTTGGCTGCTTGTCTCATGAAGTCGGCGGGGTCCTTGTACTTGTCGTAAGCCGTTTTGCCTTCCTCGGTGATCGTCCACTGCCCCTTGTTTTTTTGCATCCAGCCTGCTTTTACCGGGCCTATTGTGGAGAACCTGACTATCTTTTCGAAGCGTCGGATATCGGGCCGCTGAGGATAGTAGCTCTTCTCGAACTCGGTGAGCTCCATCTCTTTGGAGAGAAGATCAAGCGCCTTGCTAGCTGGCACTCCATCTGGATTTCGCATCAGTATCTCGAACAGCTTCCGTATCAGTTCTCCGGAACGCTTGCGTGTTGTCTCAGCCACTTCTTACCTCCACCACCGTGACCTTTGAATTGCCTAACATAGAGTTGACCAGCGCCGCCGCATCATCCAGCCTCACCCGACGATTAGGACAAAGTTGGGTCTATCCAGACAAATCCAAGGCGACTGGTCCAACGATTTGTTATGTTCAGCCTGGTTCCGAATGGACCTCAGACGGCTGGAAGTCCACATTTAATTCGATATTCGTTGATTATCTCACGCTCCCGAGGCGGATAATTCTGCTGGCGGACTTCCCAAAGCTGCGGATTGCTCTCCGGCATGAGTAGAACGCTGCTATTGCAAGCTATGGAATCGAGCATCCGGACGATATCCGGCCTGCTATCGCTGCCAACTGGGTGCACCACGTTAGGAGCATAGGACAGGGGGACGAACAAGTTCTCCAGGTTGAAACACAGGCAGTTGTAGATTCCGTTAAGGCTGTCTCTGATAGAATCAATTTCTGTGATATGAAGCCATTCAATTTGCGTTCGATCGAGGAGTGAGGATTGATTCAAATGGGCGATCTGGTTGTTTCTGATTCTATCAGCCTTTTGTAGTAGCTCCCGTTGTTTCTTTTCAATTCGCGCCTTACGCAAGTGAGTTCGGTACTCCATTGCAAACTGCTCTTTAACATGCGTTGCAATATCATTTTTGAATTTGGGGAGGCTGTAGGCTTTTGATTCATTGTCAAGCAAGAGCCGATGTGTAATTGTGATGACGACCTCCATTCCGTTTAGAATTGTCATGTAAAAGAAGACGTTCCCGTTGCCGTCTCCGAACAACCAAAAAGGGAAATTGATGACCTTGTCCAGTATAAATACCGTTGTGTTAAGTTGCACCATCTCTGAGAAAAACGCGGTCTGCGCCATTTGGTACTGCTGGAGATAGTTGTTTTCGAGAACTTGCTCGGCTGGTAGAGGAAAGCAGTCCATGATTACATCTCCAGTTCTTGGTTGACGCCAACTTAGTCACTTACCCGTCTTTGGCTGAACATAACATAGAGTTCAGCACCCGGCCCGCATCAGATTGCACTACGCCGATTTGCACCGAAAGCGGGTCTATTCAAGGAAATTCAGCCTGGAGTGCTGCAACGATTTGTTATGTTCAAGGCAGAATGGACTTGTAGTCTACGCTACGCAGAAGTCAATTCCTTTGGCCAGAATTGCGTCCGTAGGTTTTGCCAAGAGCGGCGTTGCCACGGTCTGCGGGGATTGGGCAACAGGTACGGGCGCAAAGCGGAATGCGGCTCTGTCTCCCGCTGCATCCGGACTGAACGGAAGAGAAGAAATACTTGATCGTCCAGGCTTGGGACACCGGAAAGAAAAAGTCTTTCGGACCAGAGGCCGCGATGTTTCAGAAGTCCAAATGAACCTAACCTCTTGAAGACTCTTTAACTATCCAAAGATTCTGGAAGAAGGTGAAAGTTCAATTTCCTTAGAACATAACATAGAGTTGACCAGCGCCGCCGTGTCAACCAGCACCACCCGACGATTAGGAAAAAGTTGGGTCAATCCAGACAAATTCTCAGGCGACTGGTCCAACGATTTGTTAGAAGGCGGACCGTAGTCCGATTGGATCTGGCCTTATTGCTTGTACGCTACCAAACCCAAGGTATTAGCTTCTTTGTATTCCTTCTGTATTCTGAATAGTCCGATCCTATGGACGTAACCATGGCGGCTTCTTCCACATGAATTCTGTATATGAGCGCTGCCAGTGGAAGCAAGACCGCAATCGCAAGCGAAAGCCAGTTTTGGACGGCAATGCCATATCCACAACACATAAGAATCAATCCGCTGTAGGAAGGATGTCGTATCAGTTTATAGGGGCCCTTTCTTATTACTTTCTGACTGTCATGTGTTTCAACAGTTGTGCGGAACGAAGTGCCCAATGTGGCAACAGCCCATATGCGTAGCGCTAATCCCAAAAGCATAATAAACAGACCGATCCCGAAAACAGTATCCGACCTCCCGCCTGGGAAAAAGAACATTGAAAAGCCATTTGTGAGAGCCGCTCCGGTGATACCGACAGCCATTGCAATCAGATTGAAGTATCGAGTGCCGCGGTCGTCTTCAGTCTTGCCTCTGCCGCGGGCACGATCACGAAGCATCAGCCAGATTTCAAACGCGATCCAAATAGCCGAAACTACTGCCAGCAAGGTAAAGAATAGGGCCATTGGGTCTGCCTTTCAGCCGATCAAGAAAGTCTCAAACAGGTAGACAGAGCATACCTTTTTTGAACGAGAATGTCTTTGGGCCGCCTTCTAACATAGAGTTCAGTACCCGGCCCGCATCAAAACGGCACCACACCGATTTGCACCGGCAGCGGGTCTTCCCAGATGAGTTCACGCCGGAGTACTGCAACGACTTGTTAGACCCCGATCCCTTCTATCGAGGAAAGTATCGGCATATCAGATCTTTCGTTTATCAGAGTTTGATTCCAATTATGATATTGGGAAGTACGTATAAGTTAGGGAAATGAAAAGCTGGATTCGTTTGCTCTATTTGGCTGAAGCTTGTTGGTTCATTGCTTTTGTAAATGTCGAAGCCAACAATTGCCTCTGGGCAAATGTAAAATGAGAGCATTCCGAGCTTGAAGTCTATCTGATAACCAAGATGGATTTCATTCCAGATTTCAAAACTATTGGCAGAAATGCTGGCATTGTTGTCAGTGTAATGAGCGATTCCTGGGAGTAGAATGTATTCGGCGTACAGGCCAGCCCATAGATGGCGCTTGTAGCCTAAGATTGGCGAAAGAAGCAGATAGCTTCCGGGATAAGCGCCTCCGAAAAGGGCATTTGTTCCATAGAGAGAATAGAAGCCGGTAACGAGCTGATCTTGCGGCGTTAGCTGAAAAAGATACCTAAGAAAGTAGATGCCAAAGAACGGATCTATTGCGCTAGTCTCAATGGCATTCCGGAGTGGGACTACCGGGGTTGTTTGCATTGCCTGTTGGTCTGCAAGTGAAGCGATGCACCGGGCGGAGAAAGAAAGGGGCTCCGCGCCGATAAAAATCACTTGAAGAAGGAAAGTGATAATCAGAAGCGGAAGCATTTTGCGCACCTTCAAGAACCTCCAGTGGTCGTTTCGGCAAACACATTTCTGAAGTTCGGAGATAGTACTGCGGAAAGGTCATGTAATTCCACTGGCCGAATGCCAAAATCTATCGGGGTCTAACATGGAGTTGAGCACCCGGCCCGCATCAGACAAAAATCACAACGATTTGCTCCGGAAGCGGGTCTAATGGAGCAAATTCAGCCTGGAGTGCTCCAACGATTTGTTAAACGGCTCCTGATACCCTTGGCACAAATCTGCTGGAATCCCAGAACGCCATGCCGTGTGATCCCTTGTCGGCTTCGTGCTGCTCAAATCCTGTTGTTGTTGATAGAGCTTTGCCGCATTCGACCAAGAAGCTAAGGTATCGCGACTTGCCCCCAGCTTCCTTAAGCCTAGGTTGGGATGTTCTGCTATCTGTTGCAAGGCTTGGCGCCTACATCTGTGTTGCCCTCGGTCCGGAGAATCCGTTCACGTTCAAATCACTTCTTCTCAAGTAGCTTGTTTAGAAATGATACGTCATTTTCTAGTTGAAGCATCTTTTCGTTCTTGTCATTAATCAGTAGTTCCAGATGTGCTACCTTTTTCTCCATTTCGTCAACTTTCAATTTTGTCTCGTTGTCCAACCTATTTCTTCTTTTTGTAAGAAAGTCAAAACCTGAGGCAAAAACCGTCATTAGAACAACTCCGCCGACTATGATGAATGCAAGGCCCATATAGTTCTCCTTTGCCGTGAACCGACTAGAAGCACTATTCACGCTACCAAAGAAAAGAAGCTAATTCCGGTTGCTTAGCTTTGACGATTCGCTAAAGACGGTTGCAGAAATGGAGTAGCATGTTTGCTTCACCATGGCAATATCCGAAAACAACACAAAGCCGCATTTAGACTACCAAGATGCGTTCGATGTCAACGAGTCGCCTTTTTCGGGAATTTGGAGCCGCTTAACAATATATTAGAGCGTTTTGGCGGATAATAAGACGATTGGCGCGTCTCTTCGATCGGGCGCCATGCAGTTGGCGGCGATTATCTGCAAGCAAAAATAATCTGTCGCGCGTATGGTTATGCGGTCGTTATCTTCATCGGCCAGGAGATACATTATGAAGCCATTCTTTGACTTTCTCAGGGAAAAGGGGAGAGTCGGCGAGCGCGAGCGTCCATTTTACCAGCGTTGGGTTGACACATACATCCGGCAGGCGAAGCGGGATACAGTTGACGCAGCGTCCTTGAAAGCGTTCATCGCCGAGGTGGAGACGACCCATGAGGACTGGCAGGTCGCGCAGGCAAGGCATGCGCTGCAGTTGTACTGCTACTACCGGGCGCATTTCTGCGGAGCAAAGAATCCGCATGGGCAGAACCCGGCGGAAACAACGGGGACGGCGGCAGGCGATTGCGCGCGCAGTGGCGAAGCAGGTGAGAGGCGTGCCCAATCGCCGGGGTCTTCGCGAAATTCACTGAGCTGGAATGACGCAAAGGACTCCATGGTACAGGCGATGCGGCTGCGCCATCTCTCATTGCGCACGGAAAGCAGCTACATGGACTGGGTCGTTCAGTTTGCATTATTTATGAATGGCAAGCCGTGCGCCCGTCTCACGGAAGACGATCTGAAATGCTTCCTTTCATACCTTGCGGTTGAGAAGAAGGTCGCCGCGGCAACGCAGAAGTTGGCGTTCAATGCGCTCCTGTTTTTCTATAGAAACATACTTGCCGTTGAGATCAGCGGCTTGAATACCGTGGTGCCGTCGCACGTTCCCCGGAGGCTCCCCGTGGTGCTGGCAACGGAAGAGGTCGCCAGGGTGTTATCGCACATGGAGGGTTCCTGTCGGCTCATGGCGACCCTCATTTATGGCGGGGGCCTTCGGCTGAGCGAATGCCTTTCGTTGCGGGTCAAAGACATCGATTTCGCGAGAAACTGCTTGACGATCCGGGGGGGCAAAGGGGACAAGGACCGGGAAACGGTGCTGCCGGAGAGGATCATCATGGGACTCACGCAACACCTCATGCGGGTCAGGGCGCTCTACAATCAGGATCGGGAAAGATCCCTGGAAGGGGTCGCGATTCCCGGGGCCCTGGACAGGAAATACACGGGTGCGAGCAGGGAGTGGGGCTGGTATTGGGTGTTCCCTTCGCCAGTGCTCAGCATGGATCCCGTGGCGCATGTCGTTCGCCGGTTTCACGTCTACCCGACGACCCTGCAAAGCGCGTTCCGAAAGGCGGTCCGGGAAGCAGGCATTCTCAAACGGGCGAGCGTGCACACGCTTCGGCACAGTTTTGCCACTCATTTGATCGAAAGGGGATACGACATAAGGACTGTTCAGGAGCTCCTGGGCCATACGGATGTCTCCACGACGATGATCTACACGCACGTGGCAACAAGAAACAAGCTTGGGGTCAGGAGTCCGATTGATGCTTTGGAGGGACACATAGCTCCATCATAGTCACGAGCCTGGCCCGGAGGCTTTTTCGCAGGGCAAGACATGGAGTACAGCGAGCGCCGCCGAAACGCGCTGCTTGCCGGACGCTGTAGAAGCGGGGTATCCGGGTTGCAGGCATTCTACACTGTGATTCGGGTCTCGTAAACAAAAAAAGGGGACCCCGCGCGAGATTGGCAAGGCACGGGGACCGCGGAAACAGGGGCGGGCCGTGGACTTCGAGGTGAGTGATAGGGCAGGTTGGAGGGGGACGAAGGATGGGTTGAAAGTCGCGAATGGAGGCAGACCGCGACCGGCCTTTCGGACGTAGCGTGCGAGGGGCAGAGTGGTATCGGGTCGCGGGGTCGGCTGTTTGGGCGGCAGGGCGAGGTGAAGGATATGCGCTGGAGGGCCAGGGCAGCGAAGCCCCCCTTGCGCGGCCGGGGGGGGAGGTAACATGCTTGGGCCACCCGCGCGCAGGCCGCGATGGAGGAAGGAGAGCACGCACCCATGAGCACAGCGACTCCGCAAGGCAGCACCCCGCGGGCGCGACTCGCATTCGAAGCCGTCCGTTTCGACGATGAGACCGGCGAGCTCTGCCTCATCGACCAGACGCTTCTACCCGGGGAGATGCGGACGATACGCCTCACCGAGGCGGCGCAGGTGCGGGAAGCCATCTACGAGCTGCGGGTGCGAGGCGCGCCCGCGATCGGCATCGCAGCGGCATACGGCGCATACCTGGGCGCGTGCCGCAGCAGGGCGCGGGACGCCGCCGGTGTCGCAGGGGATTTTGCGGCGGCTTGCGCCCTGCTGCGGCACGCGCGGCCGACGGCGGTCAACCTTTCATGGGCGCTGGGGCGCATGGAGCGGCGCTTCCAGGCCGCAAAGGATCGGCCGCACGCCGAGCTGCTCGGCGCGCTGCGGCTGGAGGCGGACGCCATCCGGGCAGAGGATGAGGAGGTGTGCCGCCGCATCGGTGAGAACGGGCTGTCGCTCCTGGAGAGGGGATGGGGGCTTCTCACGCACTGCAATGCGGGCGCCCTTGCAACGGCCCGGTATGGTACGGCGCTCGCGCCCATTTACCTCGGGCAGGAGCACGGATACGGTTTTCGCGTCTTCGCCGACGAGACGCGCCCGCTGCTGCAGGGCGCGAGGCTCACGGCATGGGAGCTGCAGGCAGCAGGCGTCGACGTGACGGTGATCTGCGACAACATGGCCTCCGCGGTCATGAGCCGGCATCGTGTGCAGGCAGTGCTCGTGGGATGCGACAGGGTCGCGGCCAATGGCGACACGGCGAACAAGATCGGCACCTCAGGGGTCGCGATCATCGCACGGCACTATGGTATTCCCTTCTATGTTCATGCGCCGCTTTCCACGATCGATCCCGCCTGTCCCGACGGATCGGCCATCCCCATCGAGGAGCGGCCCGAAGCCGAGGTGACGGAGAAGTGGTACGCCCGCAGGATGGCGCCTCCCGGGGTGCGCGCATACAACCCCGCGTTCGACGTGACGCCGCACGACCTCATCAGCGCCATCGTGACGGAGCGCGGCGTGATCCGGCCGCCATTCGCTTCCGGCATCCGGGCGGTGCTCGCGTAGGGGCCGGCGGGCGGACCTGCGGGGCTGCAGAAGATTGCGCGCGGTGAGACGGCGGAGGACGGCGGGGTAGCGCGGGCTCAGGCCCACCCTTCGGCGGCGAGTGCATCGTGCAGCTCGTCCGGGTGATGCCGGCATCGATACTCGATCCTGCTCGATTCAGCGTGCGCCTTGCTGTAAGGCCATCCCGACAGCATTCGGTTTCTCTCGTGCAGCTCGTGCAGGAGGATATATCCACGCTCCTGCTCGATGATTGCGTCATCGATCCAAACTTCGTCGCCGGGCACGAACTCGTATACCTTGTCGTGCCCACCTTCCGTGAAGTCGATGTCGAATGTGCTTCGCACGAGCCGACCGTTCACGATCCAGACGGTGATGCCGTTCTCAAGCCTCTTCCACAGCTTTTCGTGCATGGTGGTCCCGGCAGGAAGCACAGCGCCGCCACCCGTGGCCTTGCGGACGTCCCCGGCCCGCCTTCTTTCCTTCCGTTCCTGCCGATCCGCCTCGACGATGGCCTGCGCATAGGGCAGACCTCCCTTCATCAACCGATGCTCGATGAGAAGGTGGTCGATGAAAAACTGCCGCTCGTCGTGCTGGGCCTCCTGGTCGATCCACAGCTCGTCGAGTGGTATGTAGGGGAAACGAAAGTGCTGGCCGAAGTTCGTGAACTCTTCGTCAATGTGGCCGCGGATATAGCTGCCGTCGACGATCCAGATCTCGAAGATGCCGCGCTTTTCCGCCAGGGTGATATGGGGGGACGTCTGGGCTGTCATGGCGGATAGTATAAATGACAAGGGCGAGCCCGGCGACCCATGCCGCCCTGCCCGCCCCAGGAATCAGACGCCAGCCGTGCGCTGGCGCACATGGGACGCGGGGTTGCCCGTCATGAAGGTGAAAGGGGGTGGAGGGGGGGGCGATGGAGAGGTTCGACGCTATGCTTTATTCATCATGGCGAGGAGCATCTCCTTTACCATGTCGTAAAGCCTGTGGACGTCTGCGTCAGTCGTTTCGTAGCCCGTGCCCGACGTGGGCTGGCGCACCACGACGTAGCCGTAGTCCTTGTCACCGCCCGGCTCGTGCACGTAGCCGGGGAACCTGTTTGCCGCGAGGGACTGGTAGGTAGCACCCTTGCCCTTGCAGAGGAACACGGAATACAGGTAGGGGACGCTGCCGTTGGGGCCCTTGTTCACGGCGACCTGGAGCTGCACGCCGAGGAAGTCCGCGGGTTTGCGCCGGGGCTCCACCATCGAGCCGGATGTCCTCGGGGATCTGATGGCCCTCCTTGTCCTTGTCCAGCTTCAGGTACGGGGTGATGATGATGTCACCGCCTTCGGCCTGTTCGGTGGAGAGGATGGGCTCGAAGACGCGCATGCGGAAGGCAAGCTCCTGCGGGGTCCAGAGGGACACGTTGCCGCTGAACAGGAAGGGGAGGAGCAGCACCAGAGCATCGGCGCAGAGAAGCGCGGCGAGCCTGTCATCGGCCCCGCTGAAGATGAGGGCGAGCACGGCGAGTACGACGGCGATGAACCAGCCGAAACCCGCGCGGTAGATCACCGCGTACCGCTTCTGGCGCGTCATCTGGATATTGCTCTTGATCCGGTCGAACTCCCGCACCGATGCCGGCTGCCAGTCCTCCTGCCCGACGTCCATGGGCTTGTTGCGGAAATTACGCGCCCACGAGACGATGAGACCGGGCACCATGACCACCAGACCGGGCAGGAAGCCATATCCGCCGGGGATGAGCACCTGGAGGGCAAGACCCACCGCCGCGCAGCCGGCAAAGACGACCAGGCGCGCGGGAAATGCAATCTTCGGGATCACATATTTCATTTCCATGCTCATACTCCTCCCGCCGCGGCGGGCGCGGCGGCGCGGTCTGCATTCCTGATCTCGGCAGTCCCGGCGTACTTCCAGTACAGCGGGCAGGCGGCCTGGCAGGCCGTGAAGCTTTTGCAGCCTGCGCACTCCGCCGGCGCGTATTCCTTGTTCTTGAAATATCGCGCGCGGGGGGAAAACCAGACGTCGCGGAAGCCTTGTGCCAGGAGATTTCCCATCGGCTCGGGGTAGGACGAGCACGGCAGGACATCCCCTGCCGGCGACACCGAGAGAAGACCGTCCATGGCGGCGCAGGACTTGTTGCCCAGGCCGCGCGCGATTGTGTTGTAGTGGCAGTGGGGGATGGGCGAATACCAATAGAAGACGAGCCCTTCCGCGTGGGCGGCCGCGCGCGCGCTGTCGATGATCGCACCGGCGCGGGAGTAGGGGATGAAAAGCTCATCCGCGCGCGCGTTGCGGGCGGCGGGAAGGTAGAGGTTCATCGCGAACCGGGAGACGCCGAGGCTTTTGAGGAAGGCGGGCATGGCCGGGGCGTCGGGTGCATTTGCCGCGGTGACGGTGGTGTTCGTCTGCACCGAGATGCCCGCTGCCTGGAGGCAGCGTATACCCGCCAGGGTCGCATCGAATGAACCGGGCCGGGCGGTGAGGGCGTCGTGGGTGGCAGCGGTGGTGCCTTCGACGCTCACCTGCGCCGTGCGGAGGCCCGCCTTGGAGAGGCCGCGCGCGCGCCGCGCGTCGGCAAGGGTGCCGTTGGTGATGAGATTGACGCGCAGCCCGCGCCTGTCGGCGAACCGGATCATGTCCTCAAGGTCGCGGCGGAGGAGCGGCTCGCCGCCCGTGAAGGAGAAGAAGGGGATCTTCGCGTCGTCCTTGAAGACGCGGATGATGCGCGTGATCTCGGCGAGGCTCATCTCCCTGCCCGGCCGAGAGGTCGCGCGGGGTGGGGGTGCCGCATCCCGGGAGGTGCGTCCCGCATCCCTGGAGATGCGTCCCGCATCCGGCGTAGCAGAATGCGCAGGCGTTGTTGCATCGATAGGTGACGGCGATCTCCCCGAGTATGGGAAGCGTGGTGAACTGGAAGTCGTAGGGCACCGTCTCATACGGAGCGCGGCCGTCCGCGGCGGGCTCGCCGAGCGAGAGGGCGCGCAGATCAGAGACGAATGCGGCCACCTGCTGTGCGCGTTCGGGATCCGCGATCCCGGGAATGCCTGCCACCTTGCCGCCGGCCAGCATGTGACGGACGATTGCGATGCCGGTGGCATTTGCCTTGTAGACCTGGTTGGGCGGCAGGATGATCACGCCGTCCTCTTCCCGTGCGAAGATGTGCGGCCCGGACTCGCGGAAGAAATCGTCGATCCAGTCCAGCGGGACCGTCAATGAGCCCCTCCGGAGACACAGGCAGAGTGGCACGCGGAATGACAGGCCGAGTGGCACGCCGAGTGACAGGCGTGATGGCATGCCGAATGGCATGCGTTGTGGCAGGCCGAATAGCAGGCATTTGCCCCGCCCGTGTGGACCTGGGGCGGCGCGAAGCAGCCCTTGAAACAGGAAGCGGATGCCATGAAGGCCTGGTAACCGGAGGAAAAGTCATGGGGCAGATGCACGTGGGAGTAAACTGCGGCGTTCCAGTACACCCAGCGATAGGATGACCAGTAATAGTAATAAGGGGCTGTCCTGTCGGCCGGGGTGTCTTCTTTCTGCTCCAGTTTCTTTCTATAGAAGTCCTTTGTCGCGTCGATGTCGCAGTCCCAGATCTTTTCCTGGAGCTTGGCGAGCACCTTTTCGAAGAAGTCCGCCAGCAGCCCGGAGAGCACGAGGCCCTTTGTGTCGAAGGACTGGAGGAAAAGCTCCTCATAGTCGTCCTCCGCCTTGCGCGCGGTCAGGATCTTTATCTGCAGAGGGTCCTCGGCGACGACGTCGATGATGCCCTGCTTCTTCAGGCCTTCCAGCATGATCGCAACGACCCGCTGCAAGGGCATCTCCAGGAGGAGCGCCACTTCCACCGGATGCAGGTCCTCCACGATCTTGCCCTTCACGTGATAGGTGCCGGCGATGAGCTTGGGGGGGATCCAGTTGTCGCCCGCCCATTTGATCCCTTCCACCTTTTCCATGGTCCTGCCGTAGCCGCGGGATTTCAGGATGTAGAGCAGAATGACCAGGGCGAGGAGCACGGCGAATGAGATCGACATCGCCACGGGGCCCGCCTGCATGCGCGGGGAGCTTGCCGGTTGTTCCTCGGGAGAGGCGGCCTGACCGCTTGTCGAGCCTTGCGTGCCCGCGCCTGCTGCCGCGGTGGTGGACTCCGTCAGGCCTGTCATGGGCATGGAGGCCCGGTTCAGGTAGAACTGCAGCCGCTGCGTCTTGTAGGCGTCGAGCTTGTCCTGGTTGAACCTGATGGTGAGATAGTACTTGCCATCCGACGCCTTGGAGCCGAGGAAGTCGATGCTGTTTTCCGCGTTGACGTACGGCTCGGTGCGGAAACCCGCCTTGTCCAGCACATCCTGCGCCACGGTCTGCCCGCTCACCTCGATGGGAAGGATGATGCGGATCGTTCGATGGTCCATCGGGTATTCCCACACTTCGGGCGCCCAGTCGAAGTAGAAGAGCTCGCCGAACTGGTCCGACTTCGTCCAGCCGACGCGGCCTGGACCGCCGAGATCCTCGCCATAGTTGAGGAAATACAGCGCATGGCCGGAGAATCCCTTGCCTTGCGCAAGGACGATGTCGTACTTCCCTCCGCCCTGGTCCTGGATATCCAGGCCGACCCTCACATTGCCTTCAAGGTCCGCGTAACACTGGTCCATGTTGAAGACGGGCGCGGATGCGGCGCCCTGGAAATAGAAGCCGTGCATCTGCCCGCCGGATGCCTGCCAGTCGAGGCTTTCATAGAAGTCGGCCTTGCCGTCGGTGCGGATGACGACGTCCATCTCATCCGAGCTCAATGTCGCCGAGAGACCAAAGGCGCCCACGGCGGCCGCGCAGAGCACGAGCAGGACGACGAGGGTTCGCTTTTTCATTTCTTTTCTTCCAGCTCTTTCATGATCGAAAGCTTTTCCTTCCCGCTCACGCCGAGAAGGTCTTCCGTCGTACGCTGCTTGATGACCTCCGCGCACTCCACGATGTCCCGCGCGAAACCCTCGGCGGGATCCGCCGCCGGGTCGCCTCCCGGCGTGACGCCGAACCGTCGCCCGGTGGAGCCTTCATCCAGCTCGCCGAGGAACACCTGGCAGATCTCCATGACGCGCTCGATGCGTTCGTTGGCAAGCGGCGAATAGCTCCCCAGCTCGCGGCATTTCTCCAGGTACGATCCCGATTCGAGGAGGAAGTATTCCACCGCTTTTGCCACGCGTTCGTTTCCCAGTCGGAGCACCGAGACGCGCTCCCGGACCTGTGCGAGTGAATCGATTTTTTTCCGGGTCTGCGCCTGCCGGTCTCCTTCGCTTTCGGCCACGATCTCCGCGGCGCCCTTGCGCGAGAAGAAAAGGGCGAAGGTTGCACCCGCATAGGCGGCAACGATCGCGACGATGGGCACGAAGGCGTGCGGCCGGAGGATTAGGAGCGACCCGACGACCAGGCATCCCGCCGCGATCGACACACCGAGGTTAAGCCTCGAGCGGAGGTATAACAGGAAAGGTCTTTGAACGGGCATTGCTTCCTTTGTATACCATGGCGGAGAAAAGTCAACGGGCTATATTCCGCGCCAGCAATTCGCATTATGGCCAAAGACGTTTGGTTGGCATGAGGGAATCTATGGCGTATATGCGCCCAGGTGGGAATCCGGGATTAGGACTTTGGTGGAGGAGAAAGTTTGAATGGAGGTCCGCCGGAGTTGTGAGGCGCGGAAGGGGACTTACAGCAAGCACCCGTCCAAGGTTGGCCACGCAGGAGGGAGGGTGGTTCTGTAGGGGTGTTATGAAGGCAGGCAGGATCGGTGAACTATCCGTCTGGGTCAGGCAGGTGCAGCCCATTCACCATGAACTGCATCAGAGCCACCCAACTGTCAAAGCACAGATACTGGGTCAGTGTGGCAACGTGTTGAAAAAAGGTATCCCGACGCGGCAGTGTCGAGCGAAGCAGGGCACAGCGGCTATCCATGAGCTGTAAAAGGGTGTGAAAAAGAAAGGCAATCACATTCAGCGATAGCAGTGTCTGCGACAGATACTGCTGGCCATGGCCGAAATTGTGCTCGAAGTGGTATCCCTTCGTCTTCAGTGTGTTGAAGTTCTCGTTCTCAACCTTCCAGCGGCATCGACCCGCGTTCACCACCTCCACCACCGTCTGTTCGCTGATGGGGTGGCTGGTGACCCAGCAGTTGCGATAAGTGACCTTGCCCTTGTCGTCGAGAATCTGCAATTCCACCCATGAGACCACCGGGCTATCCTTCTCGGCGGTCAGGCTGACATCGTTGATCCAGCGGTAGTGGTAGTGACGGTGATCCTTACCTGTCCAGGCGCTGCGTTGCAGGGTGTGCACCCCGCCCAGTTTCTCCAAGCCCTCAATCTCCTCAAACAAGTGCTTGTGCATGACCGGCTTGGCAACAAAGATGAAATCCAGCTCCTGCTGCACGGCGCGAGTGATGATGGGGGTTCGCGAATACAGGTCATCTCCCAGCAGCGTCACTCCTAAGGGGCTCAATCGCGCAGCGTAGCGCTCGATCCAGCGCAGGGCCGCTTGAAACTCGCAGTCCTGCCGATCATGGCCATCCTGGGGACTGAGAAACTCCGGCTGCAGCGCCACCACATGGGCCTGTTGGGGACTGACCACCGCGGGAAGCAGCACGGAGTGTGTGTAGGTGACTCGTCCGTCACGGTGATTGCTTACCATGCAGGAGGGACAGTGGATGGATTCCGACAGGAAATACCCTGTGCCGTCCAAGGCCACCAGAAGCGAGTTGGCAAAGGACCTCATCGGTTGCATAAGCCCGCGCTGCTGCATCAGATCAAAACACTTCTCGTAGACTGCATTCAACAGTGAGGGATCCACGGGGTCCAACAAGGCTCTGATCTGGTTGTCCGAGGGAATCTGCTGGACCCCAAAAAGGCTCCGTGCGTTGTTCTTACCCTGCTGTTGCTGCATCAACTCTTGGAAGGCCAGAAAGGAGGGACTCTGACAGAAGAACACTCCGAAAGCCCCGCGCGTCACATCTTCAAGGGAGAACTGCGTATTCTTGCCCGTTCGTCGATCTGGAAACCTCTCGACGCATCCCATGAGAAGGGACATCAGGGCCTCAAACGTCTCCCCTCCTGACATTCTGAGGGCAAGTGTACGGCATGCAACTCATAGCGAATACTAGACGGGCGTTCCCGGTAATCTACGGCATTGCGTCCCGTACAGACCCATAGTTAGAATTGCTGATTCCGCGCGGCGCGGGCCCTCCCGGCGCAGGGACGCCCGCGCGCGACAAGGATCTATCGCAGCTTCAGCACGAGCAGGAGAAGCACCGGCGTGCCCAGCGCCTGGAGGAGCGTGAAGCGCAGGAGCACCTGCGTGTTCGACCAGCCCAGGCGCTGACGGGCGTGATCGTGGAGCGGATAGCGGACGTGCGTGAAGATGCCGATCTTGAAGAAGCGCAGAAGGGCCATCTTCACGAGTCCCGTTGCGCCATTTGCGAATACGACGCCGGCGATGACGATGATGAGGACCGGGTTGCCCGTTCCCAGCACGAGCGCTCCAAGCAGGAAGCCGATGGGCCGGGATCCCGCGTCGCCCATGAGCACGGCGCTGGGCTGCGCATTGTGCCAGAGATAGCCGGCCAGGCAGCCGACCATGGGGAAGCAGAGCATGGCGTAGGAGACGGCCTCGGGATAGTGCGGGACCTGCAGGTAGCGGGCGACGTCCGGGTGGCCCACCACGCCGTAGAGGATCAGGCCGAGGTAGAAGAGTGCGATGGACGCGAGGCTTCCCGAGAGGCCGTCGACGCCGTCGGTGCAGTTGGTGGCATTGATCGAGAGCCAGATCAGGACGGTCGCGATTGGCATGAAGACGCAGGCAGGGACGGGGAACGGGGCCTTCAGGAAGGGCAGCCACATCGTCACGGGATGAAGCTGGCAGATCGCCGCCGCCCCAAAGAGGGAGATGGTGAAATCAACGGCACCCAGGCGATACTCCGACCAGCCGGTGGGGCTGCGATCGTCGAGAAAGCCTTCGATCATCGCGAGAAGCGCGCAACCCAGCAGCTCGAAGCTGCGCGCGGAAAACGGCACCGCAAGCAGGCAGACGCCGGCATAGATGAGGGTGAAGATGATGCCGGCACCAACGGGTTTGCCGACGCTCGCCTGGGCGGCCACGGCGTCGGCCCTGCCATGGTCACGCGGCAGGAGCTTCCACAGCCGGGGCAGGAGGTACCACGTAAGGAGGCCGCCCGCGGTGACGCTGAAGCCGATGAGGAGCACGCGCGAGCCCAGCAGGCGGAAGGGGCCGTAGAAGGGCTGAAGCATCTCTCCCAGCCAGGGGATCACGGCAGCCTCCTCATGCGAATGCAATGGCGAGCAGTGCCCGGGCCAGGAACCAGAAGCGGGGGCTGCCGGCGAGCCGGGGAAGGAAGAGCGAGGGGGAGTCCATGTCGCCCCGGAGCGCGAGAAACTCCTCGATGCCGGCCTTTTTCAGGCGACCGAAAAGGGAATCAACCTGGTCATCACGCAGGGTGTTGAACCACGCGCGGATCTTCCAGTGCAGGAGAAGCTCGCGGTGGATGCCGGAGACCCGCGCGCCATATGCGGCGGCGGCCGCCGTGGGACACTCCGCGCGCGCGATGCAGCCCGCGAGGATGCGCGCCGCGCGCATGCCGTAGACGATTCCCCCGCCGCTGGTGGCCTTCGTGTGAAACGCGGCATCCCCCACGAGCGCGGCGCTCCCTGCCGCCACGCGCGAAAGGGGCGGCCCAAAGGGGATGAGGCCGGTGACCACGCGCTGAAGGCAGACGCGCGGGAAGCGCCGCGCCACGAAACGGCGCAGCAGCGCCGGGCAATCGTCCGCATCGATGGCTCCCAGCCCGATTTTTGCGTGCCGCGCGTCGACGGGGATCAGCCAGCCGAAGAACCCGCGCGCGTCGTTTCCCAGATGCACCTCGACGAAGCCGGGGTCGAAGTCCCCTTCGCAGAGGGCCTGGGAGGAGCGCAGCGTGCCGCGGCCCGCCGTCGGCAGATCGAAGAGTCGGGCAGTCGTCGAGCCTCCACCATCCGCGCCGACCACCTGGTCATAGCGCCACCGCAGCGCCCGGCCTTCGGCGCGCAGAACGAGCGCGCCGTCGTCCCGGCCGTCCAGCCGGGTGCCCGTGCAGATGGAGACGCCCGCCTTCTGTGCCTTTTTCAGGAGTGTCTGGTCGAAGAGCTTCCTGTCGACGACATATGCCACCGGCTGCGGCCGCTCCACCTGCAGCATCGTGCCGTTCGGCGAGTACAGGCGGGCGCCCCGCACGCTCGCCTGGAGGCACTCCGCGAGGTCAAGCCCCAGCTCCTCACAGCCCCGCCGCGAGATGAGCCCCGCGCAGAGCTTGTGCACGCCGACATGACCGTGCTCTTCGAAGACGACCGGATCGAGACCTGCCTGTTTCAGGCTGAGGGCGGCCTGCAGACCCGCAGGACCCGCCCCCACGATCGCCACCCTCTGGATGCGGCCCGGTCTTCCCCTGCCGCGGCTCATCCCCCCGCTCCCGGCCGGGATCCGGGGGTGGGTGCGGGCTGCTCGGTGGCCGTGCGTCTCTGCTCGCGCTCCTTCTGCAGGGAGCGGTACATGAGGACTGGTTCCACGAGCGCGACGGCGAGGAGGGCCGCGAGCACTGCCCTCCGGATCAGCTTTTTCCGTCTATTTTGCGGCTTCACCCCGCGCATCGTCTTACCCTCATGTACCGACAGTGTCGCATGTCGGTCCTCATCCAGGATCGCGGAACGATGATTTTGTGAAGGAAGATTGTTGCGGAATTATGACGGATAAAATCGCCCCCCGGGTTCTCAAGGGCGCGCGGCGCGTGCTACACTGATGGGCGTGAGCGATCGCGGAGTTTCGCCGCTCGTGGCGATTGTCGACGACGAGGAGCACCTGAGAGTGACCGTGTCGCGCGCGCTGCGCGGCGAGGGCTTCCGCACGGCGGTCTTCCCCGACGGGGCGGAGGCGTGGGACTCGTTCTCCGTCTCCCTTCCCGACCTCGTGATCCTCGACATCATCATGCCGCGCATGGACGGCCTGGAGGTCTGCCGTCGGATACGGGCCGTCTCCGACGCGATCCCCGTCATGTTCCTCACCTCCCGCGACGAGGAGTTCGACCGGGTGCTCGGCCTGGAGCTGGGCGCCGATGACTACCTCTGCAAGCCCTTCTCCCTCCGCGAGCTCACCGCGCGCGTGAAAGTCCTCTTCCGCCGGGCCGGGGTGCGCCCCGAGGAGAAAGGTCACGCAGCCTCCACGGCCGACATGGTCAATGTCGGCGACCTGAGCCTCGATGCGCGCCGCTTCTCGGCCTCATGGAAGGGCGCGCCGATCCGTCTCACGGTGACGGAGTTCCGCATCCTGCACGCCCTGGCGCGCCAGCCCGAGTTCGTGCGCACGCGGGAGCAGCTTCTTGCCGAGGCTTTTCCGCACGATGCCTACATGAGCGACAGGACCATCGATTGCCACATCCGCCGCATCCGCGCGAAGCTGGAGAGGGTGGACACCGGCTACGACGGCATCGAAACACTCTATGGCCTGGGCTACCGGCTGCGGGGCTCCTGATGTGACCGGGGGCATGCGTTTCTTCTTCTCCCGGATCACCATCCGGGTGCTCGCCTTCAATGTGCTCGTGGTCTTTCTCCCCATCGCGGGCATGCTGTCGCTGGGGACCTACGAGAAGCAGCTCCTCATATCGCTCGAGCGTTCCCTCGTACAGCAGGGGAGGGAGCTTTCAGCGGGCCTGGAGGACTCCGGCGTGCGGCTGGGGTCGAATGCCGAAAGACTCCTGCAGCTTCTCCGTCACCGTCACGACGCGCGCATCCGGGTGGTCGACGTTCACGGCGTCCTGCTCGCGGACACGGCGGCCATCGCACCGACTGCCGACGCGACCGCCGCCGACCAGGCCGCGCGGGATGCGACCCCCGACCAGGCCGTCCCGCGCGCCGCGCAGGAGACCTTCCTCTATCGCCTGGCGTCATTTCCCATCCGGGTCTGGCGCCGCTACCTGCGGCCGCCCCAGCCGCCGGTTGAATCGGACGAGTACTACTCGGGAGCGCGCGTCCTCAACGGGCCCGAGATCGCCGACGCGCTGGCGGGCAATTACGGCGCAGAGACGCGCATCACGGCGGGTCAGCAGTCGGTCACGCTCTACAGCGCCATCCCCGTCCTGAATGCCGGCGCGGTGCAGGGGGCCGTGCTCGTGTCCGAGTCGACGTACAGGATCCTGAGCGATCTCTACGCCCTGCGCCTGGACATCTTCCGCCTCTTTCTCTGGTCCGTGGCAACGGCGGTCGTCCTGAGCCTGCTCGTCTCGGCCACCATCACCGTCCCCGTCCGCCGGTTGAGCGGCCAGGCCCGTGCCATCCTCGATCCGCGGGGACGCCTGGTGCGGCCGATCATCCCGCTGCGCGCCCGCGACGAGGTGGGCGATCTTTCCCGCAGCCTCGGGGAGCTCACGGCGCGCCTGGCGCGGCACGTGCACCGCATGGAGGCATTCGCGTCCGACGTATCGCACGAGTTCAAGAACCCGCTCGCCTCCATCAGGTCCGCCGTCGAGCTCGCCCTGGCGAGCGGCGACCGCGCCGAGCGCACGTCGCTCCTGTCCATGGTGCTGGAGGACGTGAGCCGCATGGAGCGCCTCCTCACCGGCGTGCGCGAGATCTCGCGCATCGACAGCGGCGCCGCGGAGGAGGAGACGGCGGCGCCCGTGGACGTGCGCGAGATCGCCGGCCGGGTGGTCGACTCCGCGCGGCGCCGCTCTGCCGGTCGCGGCGTGCAGTTCCTCGTGGAAGGGGAGCCTGCCCTGGTCTGGGTGCCGCCGGGACGCATCGAGCAGGTGGTGGAGAACCTGGTGGACAACGCAGGCAGCTTCTCGCCGCCGGGCGGCGCGGTGCGCGTCACGGTGAGGCATGCGGGCAACGAGGTGGTGCTGCGGGTGTGCGACGAAGGCCCGGGCATCCCGCCCGAGCACCGCGAGAGGATATTCGACCGGTTCTTCAGCTTCCGTCCGGGGGAAAAGAAGGGCGTGCACGCGGGGCTGGGGCTCTCCATCGTGAAGGCGATTGCCGAGACGCACGGTGGATCCGTCCTTGCCCGGAAACCTCGAGCCGCGCGGGGCCGCGGTCGAGGTGCACCTGCCGTCCGCCTGAGCGGCCCCGCGCTGCGCGGGAAGGACCGCGGGTCTTGTTTTTCATCACAATTGTGATAAAATAGGGCTCCGGAGGAGGGGGCTGTGATCTATACGGAAGAGCCGCTCACGCGCCTGGTGGGTCTTGCGGCCGGCATCGACGTGAAGACCCGCAGGATCGCGGAGAGGGCGCTCCTGGGCGTGGGTCTTACCTACGCGCAGTTCGGCGTGCTCACCGCGCTTGCGGAGCGCGCCGCGCCCACGCAGCGGGAGCTTGCCGATATCCTGGAGACCGACACGAACACGGTCATGGTCGTCTGCGATTCGCTGGAGCGCAAAGGCCTGGCGGCGCGCTCCGCGGATGCGCGCGACCGCCGGGTGAAGCGTCTTTCCATGAGCCGCGCGGGACGCGCGGCGCTTGCGAAGGGCCGCCGGATCGTCGAAGACCTCTATCGACCGATGGCGGACGCCATTCCCCTGAAGGAAATACGGAAGGCGCTTCCCGCGCTCGCGCGGGTGTACGCATATCTGAAGGAAAAGGAATAGAGACATGCCGCCTTGGGCCATTGCGCTGATCGTCCTTGCCTGTGTCGTGGGCATCCCGCTTGCGGGGTCGCTCGCGTACCTTCTCGTATTCCTTCCCCTGACGCTCAGGTCCATGCGGATGTTGCCGGCCGGGAAGAGAAAGACCGTGGAGGGCATCACCACGATCGAGGATGCCGCCGCGCACTGCCGAGCTTCCGGGCTTTCCGGGTGGGAGCTCGTCGCGCATGCGCAGGAGCTTGCCGCAAAGCGTTTCGAGTACTCGCGGCGCAATCCGTGGGACGGCTGGGAGGGGGCATTCGCCCGCGGCATGGGATACTGCATCCAGCAGGCCATGGCGCTGAAGCGTCTCTATGACAGGCTCGGGGTCACGTCCTGGCCGGTGCAGTCTTTTCGCGTGAGCTTTCCCGCGCATGTCGTGCATGGCGTCTCCGAGCCCGCCGGCACCTCGGGCCACATGTGGCTGCGGGTATCGGTCAATGGAGAGGTACGGGACGTGTGCCCGGGACGCGTCGGGAACCTTCCCGGCACGGTCCATTTCACTGCCCGTGCGCCGGTGCGCCGCGTCGCGGCGTGGACCGTTCCTCTCCTGCATGTGCTCAGTGCCGCGGAGAATGTGCGCCGGGACAGGAAGAGCCTCAAGGGAGGTGTGCGGCAATGAAAGAGCGGATCCCGGTCCGGTCGACGACAGCTGACGCCGTGGCGGCGATCCGGGAGGACTGTCCCTGCCCGAAGAAGGGCTGCGAGCTGCACGGGCACTGTGTGGAATGCCGCGCAAAACACGGCGCCAAGGGGAAGCTTCCCCGGTGCGAGCGCTGAGGCAGCCCGACGGCTCTGACGCCGCGCACGCGGCCCCGCATCCTACAGAGTCCGCCCCTTTTCCAGCCCCGCCTCGGCCGGCATCGACCAGCTCCATGTCAGAAGACCGATGGCGACACCCGCGGACACCGCCCCTGCGGCGAGGAAGCCGCCGCCGACCCGTGACACGGCGCGGCGCGCGAGGTCGACGAGCGCGGCGACGAATGATGCGGTGAACCCGCTCTGGTCGAGATGCGCCGATTCGATTCCCCATTGCACCCACGGGAAGACGATGGGCAGGAGCGCGAGCAGGCCGATGAGAAAGACCCCCGCCGCGGGTACGAGGAGGGACCATCCCATCCACTGCAGCCTTTGGAAACGGTTCGCTCCGCCGATGAAGCCGGCCGCGACCCAGAGACCGGCCGCCAGCAGCAAGAGGATGACGTCGGCGAAGATCATGACCCCCCGCACGGAGACGCGCAGGCCGCCGCCCATGAGCACGGAGGCTTCACGGAAGGACCAGCTGTCGCTCAGCCGGACCCGGTCGGGAATTGTGCGCACGAAACCGGGAAGGCCCTGCTCGATGATCGCCGCGGCGCGCTCGACGGATATCGACGACGGCCGCACCTCGGGAAATCTGCCCGGGCTCATCGCGAAAGAGGAGCCGCCCACGGGCAGGTCCTGGGCAAGGGCGAGTGCGAAGCGCTTCCCGGGTTCGCCCCGCAGAGCGGCCTTCAACGGGCCGAGGTCGACGCTCACGTCATACGCCGCCGCGCACGCCTCCAGGACGTCGAACACCTGGTTGAGAATGCTCACCGCCTGGCCGTGCATGTAGGCGGGCGTCACGACCTCCCGCAGGGCACGCGCGCCGTGGGCGAGGGATTGCAGGCCCGGCATCTCGTCGGCGATCCACGTCGTCGTGGCGTCCGGCGGGGTCGGCACCTCGTAGAGCCGCGCGTCGTCGATGAGCCGCGTATAGAAGCCCCTGTCGAGAGCCCACGTGGAGACGGAAACGGCGAGGAGCGCCGCAAAGAAAAGCGGGCAGACGAGGAAGATCACCATCAGGATTGCCGGCACGCGCCTCATGATGCGACTCCTTGCGGGAGGATAGCGCCAAAAAGGGTGTCGAGTCTGCCGGGCGTCTGGCGCGGCTCCCGCTCTCCTCTTGGAACACCGCCGCCCGGCCATTCATCCACCGATATTTTCATTGACAACGCCGGAAGCTCGCTTCATAATTCCGCACGCCACCCTGACTTCAATAACGGAGGATGCAATGGTCGCCAAGAAACTGAGTCTGGGAACAAAGCTGGGTTTCGGCATCTGCGATCTCGGCGGCAACCTGTTCTTCACGATCATGGGCTTCTACCTTCTCTTCTATCTCACGGACACCTCGAAGCTGCTCGCGGGACTGGCGGGGACGGCGCTCCTCATCGGCAAGCTCGCCGACGCATTCGTGGACCCCACCGTCGGTTTCCTTTCGGACCGCACGCGAAGCCGCTGGGGCAGGAGGCGGCCCTTCATCTTTGCCGGCTCCATCCTCCTGTTCTTCCTCATGATCGTCATGTACACCAATCCGCACATCCAGAGCCAGCTCTGGCTCTTCATCTGGACGGCGGTGGCCTACATCCTGCTCATGGCCTCCTACTCCATGATCAACATCCCGTATGGCGCCCTGACGCCCGAGCTGAGCCCGGATTTCGACGAGCGTACGACGCTGAACGCGTACCGTATGACCTTTGCCGTGGTCGGCACGTTCGTCGGCGCTGCTCTCGTGCTGCCCATCGTGGGGGCATTCACGAACAAGGATTTCGGATGGATCGCCATGGGGGCGATCATGGGTGCGGTGATCACCATCACGGCGCTCACGACGGTGTTCACGATCCGTGAGCCGCCCGCGAAGCCCGAGGACAAGAAGAAACCGAAGGAAGGCATCTTCGCAACGTACGCGAGCGCTCTGAAGCTGAAGCCGTTCCTCCTGGCAATGTTCACATATGGGTCCCACATGATCGGGATCACAATCGTCCAGGGAGCGCTGCTCTACTATTTCAAATACATCTACAACGCCGAGGGCAAGTTCCAGATCGCGCTGGCGATCTTCCTCGTCTGCGTCATCATCTCGATCCCCATCTGGACGATGATCTCGAAGAAGATCGGCAAGAGGCTTTCCTACAATCTCGGCATGGGTCTCTTTGCCGCGGTCGTCATCGCCTTCTTCTTCGTCGGCAAGGGGCGCGGCGTGGGCGTCATGTACGTCACGATGGCCGTGGCGGGTCTTGGCAACTCCACCAACTACATCATGCCCTTCGCGATACTCCCCGACGTGACGGAGCTCGACTATTCTCAAACGGGTGTTCGGCGGGAGGGGGTGTTCTACGGCCTGTGGAATTTCACCCTGAAGGTCGGGCAGGCATTCGCCACCGCCCTGATCGGCTGGATTCTCACGGCTTTCGGCTATGTCCCCGACGTGGCGCAGACGGCGAGCTCCAAGCTGGGCATCCGGCTGCTCGTGGGCCCCGTGGCCGCGGTCTTCTTTGTTGCGGGTGTCGTCATCCTTTCCTTCTACCCCATCACCCGCAAATACTACGAGACGCAGATCATGCCGAAGGTCGCCGCGTGGGATAAGAAGAAGGCATAAGGGATACTTCAGTTCTGGACATTGAGCGGCGGCATGGGCATACTGCCGTCCTATATGGCAGGAAAAATCCGGGTGGGAATCGTGTTTGGCGGCAGGTCCGCCGAGCACGAGGTGTCGCTGCAGTCCGCGAAGAACGTCCTGGAAGCGCTCGATCGCGGCAGGTTCGAGCCGGTGCTGATCGGCATCGACCGGGAAGGGCGATGGCGCCTGGACGAGCAGACGAAACAGCTCTTCGATGCGGCCCGGCCCCTGCCGAATCTCGCCGCCGATTCTCCGCGCGAGGTTGCGCTGGCGGCCCGCGGCGAGCAGAGCAGGCTGCTGGACCTCTCCGGCAACCGCGAGCTGGGAAAGATCGACGTTCTCTTCCCCGTCCTCCACGGACCTTTCGGCGAGGACGGCTCCGTGCAGGGGCTGGCGAAGCTTGCGAACCTCCCCTGCGTGGGCGCCGGCATCCTCGGCTCGGCCGTGGGGATGGACAAGGACGTCATGAAGCGGCTCCTGCGCGACGCGGGCATCCCCGTGGCGCGCTTCATCGTGCTGCAGCGGGGCAAAGACGTGCCGGCATTCGGGACGATTGCGGCGGACCTCGGCAGCATGGTCTTCGTGAAGCCCGCGAATCTGGGCTCCTCGGTCGGCATCGAGCCGGGCGGGCAATGCGGCGGAGTTCGCGGCAGCGGTGAGCGCCGCCTTCCGCTACGACACGAAGCTCGTCGTGGAGGAATCCATCACGGGTCGCGAAATCGAATGCTCCGTGTTGGGCAATGACGACCCCCAGGCCTCCGTGCCGGGAGAGATCGTCACCGGCAGCGGCCACGATTTCTACGACTACGAGGCGAAATACCTCGACGAGCACGGCGCCAAGCTCCACATCCCTGCCGCGCTGGACAAGAGCGCGACGGAAAAAGTGCGCGCCCTCGCCGTGAAGGCATTCACGGTGCTCTGCTGCAATGGCATGGCGCGCGTCGACATGTTCCTCCGCGCCGACGGCGAGGTCCTGATCAACGAGATCAACACGATCCCCGGCTTCACCCGCATCAGCATGTATCCCAAGCTCTGGGAGGCGAGCGGCATCCCCTACGGGGAGCTCGTCACGCGCCTCATTGAGCTGGCGATGGAGCGCCACGCGGTGGAGCAGTCCCTTTCCACCACACCCTGAGCCGCGAGGAGCGTGAGATGCGCACGGAAGGAAAAGTCATCGCGGTCGACCTCGGGGCATCCGGGGGCAAGTGCTTTTCGGGCGTCTTCGACCAGAACGGCTTCACGCTCCGCGAGACCCACCGGTTCAGCCACGAGGCCGTCGTCCTCGACGTCGCCGACGGGACGGGCAGGGTGGAGGAACGGACGTACTGGGACGACCTCCTGATCTATCGAAACATAATGGAAGGGCTCCGCGCGTATCGACGCGAGATCGGCGCGGCCGTGGATTCCATCGGCGTCGATGCCTGGGGCGCGGACGGCGTCATCGTGAACGAGGACGGCGTCCTCCAGGGCCCGATGTACTGCTACCGCGATCATCGCCTGGACGGCATGATCGACGAGGTGAAGGCGCGCATGGATCCCGCACGGCTCTACGAAATCACGGGCATCCACTTCCAGCCTTTCAATGTTTCCAACCAGCTCCTCTGGCTTGCCCAGCATCGACCCGGCCTCCTGCGGCCCGGCATGCATTTCCTGCCTTCCTCTTCTCTCTTTTCCTGGTACCTGTGCGGCGCGACGGACGTGGATTCCTCCTGGGCGAGCGTCACCCAGCTCATGGACGCACGCACGCGCCGGTGGAGCCGGGAGATCCTTCGCGCGCTGGGCATCCCCGCCCGCCTCATGCCCCGCATCGTCGCCCCCGGCACGGTGATAGGCGAGCTGCATGCCCGGATCGCGGAATCGGTGGGTATCTCGCCCGCGAAGATCGTCGCCGTCGGCTCTCACGACACGGCGAGCGCCTTTGCGGCCGCTCCGGTCGCCCGACCCGCGGCGGCCCTCATCATCAGCTCGGGAACGTGGTCGCTCATCGGCAAGCTCGTACGCCAGCCGCTCACCGGCCCGGAAGCCCTGCGGGCGAACATGTCCAACGAGGGCGGCATCGGGAACGTGCGTTTCCTGAAGAACTGCATGGGGACGTGGCTCGTGCAGGAGCTGCGCCGGGCATGGCGCGCGCGGGACGGGCGGGAAATGGAGTGGGAGGAGATGAACCGCCTCACCGAGCAGGGCAAGGCCTTTGCCGCGTTCATCGATCCCGACGACGGGAGCTTCTTCAACCCGCAGAACATGGAGTCGGCGATCATCGATTTCTGCCGCCGCACCGGGCAGGAGCCGCCTTTGGAGCGCGGCACAATGCTGCGCGCCGTCTACGAAAGCCTCGCGCTGAAATACCGCGTCGTCGCGGAGCAGATCGCCGCGGTGAGCGGCATGCCGAACAGCGTCGTGCACGTCGTGGGCGGCGGCTCGCGGAATGTCTTCCTCAACCAGCTCACGGCCAATGCCTGCGGCATGAAAGTGATCGCGGGGCCGGAGGAGGCCACGGCTGTCGGCAACGCGATGGCGCAGGCCATGGCCCTGGGCATCATCAGGAGGATGCCCGACGCAAAAGCGATGATTCGGGCGGCATTTCCCATCCGGGAGTTCCTTCCGCGCGAGCCGGAAGCGTGGGCCCGCGCCCTTGAGCGGTACCGCGCAATCGTGAAGTCTTCATGACATCCGACAAAAGAAGGGCCCCGGAGGGGCCCTTCACTCAAGGAGGGGGATGACTTTCAGCTTGCCTTGACTTCGATTGTCTTCGGCTTGGCGGCCGGGACCTTCGGGAAGCCCAGGTGCAAGATGCCGTTTTTGAATTCCGCCGTGATCTTCTCACGATCGACGCCCTCCGGCAGGACGAAGCTGCGGCTGAACCGCGTGCTCCGGCGCTCCCGCATGACGTAGCCGTTCTTCTTCTCTTCCTGCTTTTCCTCGGTCTTGGAGGAGATGGTGAGCAGGTTGTTGTCCAGCTTCACCTCCACGTCTTTCTCAGAGAGCCCGGGAAGCTCGACTTCCATGAGGTAGTCGGCGTCGGTCTCCCGCACGTCGACCGCGGGGAGAACGGAGCGTCCGAGAGTCGGCTCGACGAAGAAGTCATCGAACCAGCGGGACACGTTGTCAAGAACGTCCAGGGAATTGGGATTGTAGCGAATCAGGTTCATATCGTACCTCCTATTGGTTTTCTGTTTCATACCCATATCTTAGCATGAAGCGTGCCAAGAGTATGAATTTTTATCTAAAGTATTGCTTAGTAACGAATTAACTAGCAATTTCGCTTTTTATGGATTACTGTCTCAACGATGAGTAATGTGTCATTATGAAACACTATGCATAATAATGACACAAAATGTTTCGCAATGATCCACTTTAAAAAGCCATGCTATCCTGCTACGATGCTGGTCGTGAGCCTCCCTTCATTCGACGGTTTTGTGCCGGCAAACGACGAGCCCCGCGCCGCGGCTGCGGAGTCCCTCTGGTTCATCATCAGGGGAAGCGACCTGCTCATTGCCCGAGACGGCGACGGCTTCGCGATACCCCGGGCGGCGAATCTCCGCTCTCTCGGTTTGGACGGGGTCCGCGCGCATTTCCTCGGCTCGCTCGGCGGTATCTCCTGCAAGACGTTGGGTGTGCCGATGGACACCGCCGAGCCCGCAGGATGGCATTTCGAGGGCGTGCGGTCGCTTTTTGCCGCGATCTCCGACAGCTTTTTCAGCGTCGCCGCACGCGCCCTCCAGATCGCGGAGTGGGACCTCACCCACCGGTTCTGCGGCTCGTGCGGAAAACCAACGATTCTGAAGGAAGGGGAGCGCGCCTTTGCCTGCACGGCCTGCGGGAGTCTCAGCTACCCGCGCATCTCTCCCGCGGTGATCGTGGCGGTGGTGCGCGGCGGGCGCATCCTCCTTGCCCGCGCACGGCGATTTCCCCCCGGGCTGCACAGCGTGCTCGCCGGATTCGTGGAACCGGGCGAGACGCTCGAGCAGTGCGTCATGCGCGAGGTGCAGGAGGAGACCGGCATCGAGCTTCGCAACATCCGCTACTTCGCAAGCCAGCCGTGGCCATTTCCTCATTCCCTGATGATCGCCTTCACCGCGGAGTACGCCGGGGGGAGATCCGCGTCGATCAAACGGAGCTCGTCGAGGCGGACTGGTACGCCGCGGATGCCCTGCCGCACATTCCGGACTCCATCACGGTGGCGCGCAGGCTGATCGACTGGTTCGCACGGACCGGAGGCAGGACATGAGCGCGACACGAGCGACCGGGGAACGCTGCCCGTGGGGCGAATCGCACGAGCTGTGCATTCCCTACCATGACACGGAATGGGGCCTTCCCTGCCACGACGACGTGCGCCACTTCGAGTTCCTCGTGCTGGAGGCGGCCCAGGCGGGTCTCAGCTGGATCACGATATTGAAAAAGCGCGACGCCTACAGACGCGCCTACCGGGGATTCGACCCGGCGCGCGTGGCGCGCTTCGGCCCCCGCGACGTCGAACGGCTGCTGGGCGACGAGGGGATCGTCCGCAACCGGCTGAAGATCAGCTCATCCCTGAACAACGCGAAGCGTTTTCTCGAGGTCCAGGCGGAATGCGGCAGCTTCGATGCCTATCTCTGGCGGTGGACGGGCGGGAAGCCGCGCGTGAACCGATGGACGTCGCAGGCGCAGATTCCGCCGCGCACGGAACTGTCGGACGCCATCTCGAAGGATTTGAAGGCGCGCGGCTTCTCCTTCGTCGGCTCCACCATCATCTACTCTCACCTGCAAGCCGTCGGCGTCGTCAACGATCACCTCGTGGGCTGTTTCCGCTGGAAGCAGGTGCAGGGACCCGCCCGTGCGCACGGGCGGAGAAGCCCGGCCTGAGGGTCCTGAGGACTCTTCCTTTACATCGCGCCGGGCTGGCGCTACAATTTTGCCCATCATGACGGTGCTTGCGATCGGGCCCCGGGATTGGCTCCGCTTCTCGCGTACCGCTGTCCTTGTCGCCGGTCTGTGCGCCGCGCTCTGGCTCACGAGCACGTGGAGCTACCTCCTCTTCCACAGCCTCGCGGAGATTTTCAGCGTCGCCATCGCCTCCGCGGTCTTCATGATCTCCTGGAGCTCGCGCGGGTACCCCGAGGCGAAGCCTTTCGTCCTCCTTGGCATCGGCTATCTCTTCGTGTCCCTGCTCGACGTCCTGCACACCCTTTCCTATCAGGGCATGGGTGTGCTGCCGACGACGCAGGACCAGGCGACGAAGCTGTGGGTTGCCGCGCGCGCCCTGCAGGCGATCGTGACGATCGTCTTTGCGCTCCAGACGTATCGTCGAAAGAGCATTCCCGCGGCCGCGGCATTCGTCTCCGTCGCCGCCCTCACGGCGCTTGCCATCCTCGCCATATTCGCCTGGCACGTCTTTCCGCTCTGCTTCGTGGAGGGGGTGGGCGTCACGTCCTTCAAGAAGGCCGCCGAATATGGGATCTGCGTCGTGCTCGCCGGCGCCCTGCTGCTCGTGGCAAGGACACGCCAGACGGTGAGCGAGCAGGAGAAGTGGCTGCTCGTCGCCGCCTTCGGCCTCAACATCACGAGCGAGCTGGTCTTCACGCTCTACGTGAGCGCCTACGGCTACCAGAACATGATCGGGCACCTGCTGAAGATCGGCTCCTTCACCCTGGCCTACCAGGCGCTCTTCGCCACGAAGATCAGGAGTCGTCTCGCCCTGATCGACGACCTTCAGCGCTCCACGGCGCGGCTGCGGGAGAGCGAGAACGAGCTGATCAAGGCGAATCTTTCCAAGGACAAGTTCTTTTCCATCCTTGCCCACGACCTGCGCAATCCCATCAGCGGGCTGCTCGCCCTCTCCGAGCTCCTGGCCACCCGCTATGACGAGATCGATCCGCGCCGGGCGAAGGAGATGTGCGGGTTCCTCCACGAAGGGGCGCGACAGAGCTCGGAGCTGCTGGAATGCATCCTCCAGTGGGCGCGCGCGCAGTCGGGAAGACTCGAGGTGAGGCCGACCCGGGTGGCACTCGCGGAGCTGTGCAGCGGCATCGCGGCGCTCGAGGGTGCCGCCGCGGCGGGCAAGGGCGTGCGGCTGGAATCCCGCATCCGCCCCGGCGCGGCGGTGTGGGCGGATGAGAATATGACGGCGACCATCATCCGCAACCTCCTGTCCAATGCAATAAAGTTCACGCCCCGCGGCGGCAACGTGGCCCTCTGCGCGGAGCCCGAGGACGGCACGGAGCGCATCCGCGTCCGGGACACGGGCGTCGGCATGACGAAAGAGGACCTTGCGAAGCTTTTCCGCATCGACGTGCATTTCTCCTGCCCCGGCACGGAGGCGGAGCGCGGCAGCGGCATCGGCCTCATCCTCTGCAAGGAGCTCGTCGCGCTCAACAAGGGACGCATCGACGTGGAGAGCGAGCGCGGGCAGGGGAGCACTTTCACCCTCACCCTTCCCCGGGCCCCCTGAAGGCGCCCGGCTCCGGGCGTTGTCCTCTCCCCCGCATTGCGCTACATTCCCGGTGGATGAACGAGCTCATCGCCATTGTGGAGGACGAGGACGACATCCGCGCCCTTGTCTGCGCGGGCCTTGCCCGTGAGCGCTTCCGCGTGCGGGAGTATCCCGACGGCAAGGGATTCCTCGCCTCGCTGCGCGCGGAAAAGCCCGACCTGGTGGTGCTCGACGTGATGCTCCCCGACACGGACGGCTTCGCGATCTGCCGCGCCCTGCGCGCGGATCGCGTGAATGCGGCGCTGCCCGTCATCATGCTCACCGCGCGCGCGGAAGAGGCCGACCGGGTGCTGGGGCTCGAGCTGGGAGCCGATGACTACGTCGTGAAGCCTTTTTCCCCCAAGGAGCTCGCCGCGCGCGTGAAGGCGGTGCTCCGGCGGTCCGCCCCCGCGGCGGCAAGCTCGCAGATCGATGTCGGTCACGGGCTTCGCATCGACACGGACATGCGGGAGGCATACCTGGACGAGCAGAGGATCGAGCTCACGCAGGCGGAATACCGCATCCTCCAGCTCCTCGCCTCGCGTCCGGGCTGGGTCTTTTCCCGGGAGAAGATACTCGATCACCTCTGGGGGGACGAGAAGAACGTGACCGACAGGTCCGTCGACGTGCACGTGAAGCACCTTCGCGACAAGCTCGGCGCCGGGGGACGCCTGATCCTCAACGTGCGCGGCGTGGGCTACAAGCTCTCCCTTGGCGACACGCCGCGCAAGGGGACCGGCGCGCCGTGAAGAGGCGCATCTTCAGCCGTATCTTCATCGGCTCCATCCTCGTGAGCCTCGTCGCGGTCCTTGCTTTCGCCTTCTACGCGTACCGTCTTGCCCGGGACACCTCCTTCACCGCGCTCACACGGGGCCTGGAGATCGCGGCGCGCACGGCGCTCACCTCCGTCAATCCGCGGATGGCCGCGGGCAGGACACCCGCGCTGGACGGCCTTGTCGCCGACATGGCCGCCGCGGGGCGCGTACGGCTCACCGTCATCGACGCCCACGGGGTGGTGCTCGCCGATTCCGAGCAGGATCCCGCGACGATGGAGAATCACAGCAATCGCCCCGAGGTCGGCACGGCGATGACGGGAAAGACGGGCATCTCGTCGCGCTTCAGCGGCACGCTGCGGCAATGGATGATCTACGTGGCGATTCCCGCGCGGCGCCCGGATGGCAGCATCGGCGGGGTCGTGCGGGCGTCGACGTACGCGGAAGAGTACGCGGCCCTGACGCGGCAGGAAGGCGCCCGTCTTTCGATCTTTGCCGCGCTCCTGTTCATCGCCTGCCTGCTTTCCGCCCTGGTTTTTTCGCGCACGATCACCGCCCCCCTCCGCGACCTCACCGGCGTCGTAGGTCGTTTTGCCGCCGGGGATTTCGGCGCCCGGCTCCACCTGCGCCGCGCCGACGAGCTGCGCACGTTGGCCGACAGCTTCAACGGCATGGGGGAGAAGGTGCAGGACCTCTTCCGCGAGCGCGTCCAGCGCATGCAGGAGCTGGACGGCATCTTTTCCTCCGTCCGGCAGGGCATCCTCCTGCTGGACAGCGAGGGCCGCATCGTGCGCAGCAACCGGGGCTTCGAGGAGCTCTCCGACGTGCGTCCCGTGGAGGGAAAGACGCTCTGGGAAGCGGTGCGCGCCCCCCGTCTCACCGAGCTCGTGCAGCACGCGCGGACGAGCGGCAGGAGACAGTCAGAGGAGGTGGCGCTCGGCGACCGGTGGATCCTCTGCACGGTGGAGCACATGGCAGACCGCGAGGAGCTGATCGTTGTCTTGAATGACGTGAGCGACGTGCGGCGCCTGGAGACCCTCAAGCGGGACTTCGTCGTCAACGCGTCCCACGAGCTGCGCACGCCCCTCACCTCCATCGTCGGCTCCCTGGAGATGCTCGAGGGAAAGCTTGACGAGGAATCCACGCGCTGGGTCGACGCGATACGCCGAAACGCGGAGCGCATGACGGCGATCGTGCAGGATATGCTCATGCTCTCCGGCCTGGAAGCCCCGGGCGAGGTGCCGGCCGCGGAGCAGGTGGACCTGAAGCGGCTCGCGGAGGACGTGACGGGCATGTTTCTCCACCGCGCCGAGATACAGGGGCTTGCCCTGACGCTCACCGTCTCGCCGGACCTGCCTCCCGCTGCACGCCGATCCGTTCCTGCTCGAGCAGATGCTCGTGAACCTGATCGATAATGCGCTGAAGTACACGGAGAACGGCGAGGTGCGGGTGAGCTGCACGACGGGATGGGCCGGACCATGTGCGCATCGAGGTGGCCGACACGGGCATCGGCATCCCCGAGGAAAGCCTCCCGCGCATCTTCGAGCGCTTCTACGTCGTGGACAAGTCCCGGTCGCGGAAGCTCGGCGGCACGGGGCTGGGGCTCGCAATCGTCAAGCATATCGCGCAGAGCCACGCCGGCACCGTTGACGTGGAAAGCACGCTGGGCCGCGGCACGCGGTTCATCGTGCGCCTGCCGCTCGATTTCCGCACCGCCGGGATTTAACACAAAATTAACAGAACCTTCACCCCTGACTAACAGCGGGCGGACAGATTGGACGAGCACATGCGTTGCCACGCATGAAGCCTCACGTATTGCTGTGAAGGAGGATATCCATGAAATTGTCCCGGATCATGGTGGCGGCCCTGCTGCTCACCGCTGCCGCCGGCTTTGGCTTCGGCCAGGGCACGGAGCTCGTCGGAGCGGGCGCCACGTTCCCCGCCCCGTTCTATTCGAAAGTGTTCGATGAGTACAACAAGCAGTTCAGCGTGAAGGTGAACTACCAGGCCATCGGCTCTGGTGGCGGGCAGACCCAGCTCAAGAACAAGACCGTGGACTTCGGCGCCAGTGACGTCGTGGTCACCGACGACGTTGCGAAGTCATTCCCCGCGCCGTTCGTTTCCATCCCCATGGTCGAAGGCGCGGTCACCATCACCTACAATCTTCCCGGCAGCCCCACGCTGAAGCTCACCTCCGACATCGTCGCCGACATCTTTCTCGGGAAGATCAAGAAGTGGAATGACAGCCGGATCGCGGCCCTGAACCCGGACGTGAAGCTGCCCAGCACCAACATGACCGTGGTGCACCGCTCGGACGGCAGCGGCACGACGGCAGTCTTCAGCGACTATCTGAGCAAAGTCTCCGACGATTGGAAGACCAAGGTGGGCGTGGGACAGTCCCTGAACTGGCCGGTCGGCGTGGGTGGCAAAGGAAACCCCGGCGTCGCGGGCCTCGTCAAGCAGCTCCCGGGCGCCGTCGGCTACGTCGAGCTCATCTACGCCTTGCAGAACACCATGCCGTATGCGACATTGAAGAACAAGAACGGGAACTGGATCGTGCCGTCCCTCGCTTCGACGAGCGAAGCAGCAATGGTGGCCATCCCCGATGACGTCACAAAGGTGAATCTCACGGACTCCACCGCCCCGAACGGGTATCCCATCTCGACGTTCACCTGGATCCTCGTGTACAAGGAGCAGAATTACGACAATCGCCCCAAGGACAAGGTCACCGCAATGATGAAGATGCTGTGGTGGATGGTGCACGACGGTCAGCAGTACGCCCAGCCTCTGGCGTACGCCACACTGCCCAAGGCAGTGGTCGACAAGGCCGAGGTCATCCTGAAATCGGTCACCTACAACGGGACACCGGTCCTGCAATAGGTCGGTGAATGAAGAGCGAGCGGTCATCCGACACGGCATTCAGGACCCTGCTCGTTCTCGGGGGGATCGCGGTGAGTGTCCTGCTCATCGCGATCTTCTTTTCTCTGACGCTCACCTCCCGCAGCGCCATCGTGGCCAACGGGTTTCGGTTCATCACGGGCTCGGAGTGGGACCCGGTCACCAACTCGTTTCACTCCCTGGCGTTCGTGGTGGGCACGCTCATCACGTCCCTCATTGCCCTGGTGATTGCGACGATCTTGGCCCTGGCGCTCGCCATCCTCATGGGAGAATATTTCCGGTCCGGTGCGTTCAGCGCGATCATGACGACGGCCGTCGAGCTGCTGGCCGGAATCCCTTCCGTGGTCTATGGGTTCATCGGACTGTTCTTCTTTGTGCCGGCCGTCCGGGTGCTCCAGACCCTTCTCGGCCTGCCGCCCTACGGGGTAGGCATGTTTACCACCGCGCTGCTCCTGGCTTTCATGATTCTTCCCTACTCCGCTTCAATCGGGCGGGAGATAATCACCCTCGTTCCCGCGGACCTCAAGGAAGCGGCGCTCTCACTCGGAGCCACCCGATCGGAGACGGTCTGGAAGGTGACCTTGCCCTATGCCACATCGGGCATCATGGGCGGGGTTCTGCTGTCGCTTGGTCGCGCGCTCGGAGAGACAATGGCGGTGACGATGGTCATCGGGAATGCGAACACCCTCACCTTCAACATATTTCGCCCCCGGCAACACCATGGCGAGCGTGATTGCCAACGAGTTCTCCGAGGCATCCAGCAATCTCTACCTTTCGAGCCTGATCGAGATCGGGCTCCTGCTTTTCATCGTCAGCACGCTGATCAACATCGCGGGGAAGATCGTCGTGAACCGCATGACGGCCAGATGAGGGCGGACATGGGTGATACGCAGGAAAAGGAAGCGCGCGTGCCGACGACGCGAACACGAAAGCTGGATGCCGGGGTGGCAGCCCGGCTCCGCCGCGATCTTGGCTTTCGTGTGCTGATGATCGTCCTCTCCCTCATCGCCGTCGTCCCGCTGGCGTTGATCCTGATCTACATCGTCGTGAAGGGAGCCTCCTCGATCAACTGGCAGTTCCTCACCCAGCTGCCCAAGCCGATGGGAGAGACGGGGGGAGGCATCTCCAACGCAATCGTCGGCACCGTGATCCTCGTCGCGATCGCCAGCGTCATCTCGGTGCCCGTGGGGATCTTCGCGGGGATCTTCCTCTCCGAGCAGTCAAAGAGCCGGCTGGGAACGGTTGCCCGCGTGTCCGTGGAAACCCTCATGGGGATTCCCTCAATCGTCATTGGCATCGTGGCCTATACCTGGATCGTTCGTCCGATGGGGCATTTCTCCTCCCTCTCCGGCGGCGTGGCGCTCGCGATGATCATGCTGCCGGTCATCACGCTGGCCACGGAGGAAACCCTCCTCCTGATCCCGATGTCGCTGCGGGAGGCGGCACTTGCCCTGGGGGTTTCCTACCCCCGCACGGTCATGCGCGTCATTCTTCCGGCCGGCATGAGCGGCATCGTCACGGGCGTTCTTCTGGCCGTGGCGCGGGGCGCGGGGGAGACGGCTCCGCTCCTTTTCACCGCGTTCGGGAGTCCCTTCATGGCGGTGAACATCTTCAAGCCGATGGAATCGCTGCCGCACACGATTTTCTATTACGCCACGAGCCCCTACCCTGAATGGCAGGCTCTCGCGTGGGGCGCCTCCTTCGTCCTCCTGGTCATCGTCCTGGCGCTGAACATCGTCACAAAGCTGGTAACATCGAGATGGAAGGTCCGATTCTAACACCTGAAACCACAATCCTGGAGACCCGCGGTCTCGTTGCGGGTTTCGACGACAAGGATGTCGTCAAGGCGATCTCCCTCGCGATCCCCGCGGGCAAGATCACCGCGATCATGGGGCCGTCGGGATGCGGCAAGACCACGTTCATGCGGTGCATCAACCGCATGCACGAGCTGGCAGCCAACGCGTTCGTGAAGGGAACGGTGCTGCTGGACAACGAGGACGTGTACAAGCTCAACCCCATCCTTCTGCGGCGCCGCATCGGGATGGTGTTCCAGAGGCCCAACCCCTTCCCGACCATGAGCATCTACGACAACGTGGTGGCCGGCTACAACCTGAACGGCGCGCGCATGGCCCGGGTGGACCGGGACCGCATCGTGGAGGAGACCCTCCGTCGGGTGACGCTCTGGGACGAGGTGAAGGACAACCTCTACCGCCGCGGCACCTTTCTCTCCGGCGGTCAGCAGCAGCGCCTCTGCATCGCGCGCGCGCTGGCGATGAAACCCGAGATCATCCTCCTGGACGAGCCGACGTCCGCCCTGGATCCGAAGGCCACGGCGGCCATTGAGGAGCTGGTCGTGATGCTCAAGGGAGTGGTCACGATCGTCCAGGTCACGCACAACATCCCGCAGGCGGCACGCATCTCCGACTACACCGCGTTCATCCACCTTGGCGAGCTCGTGGAGTTCGGGCCGACGAAGACGGTTTTCACCGTCCCGAAGGATTCCCGCACCGAGGAATACCTCTCGGGGAAATTCGGATAGGAGTGGCAATGCCGATACCGGAGATGGATGACCTGAAGGCGAAGCTCGTCGGATACAGCAGGTTCGTGGAGGGCATGATCGGGAAGAGCCGGCAGGCGCTCGTGACGCGTCAGGCGGAGGTGCTCGCCGAGATCATCGACGACGACGAGCCGCGCGCGAACGACACGGAAATCGCGCTGGAGGCGGAGTGCACGGCCGTCATCGCCCGGCACCAGCCCATGGCCCGCGACCTGCGCGCCATCCTCATGATTCTCCGCATCGTCAACGACCTGGAGCGCATCGCCGATCACGCGGTGAACATCGCCGAGGCGGTGCGCGACCACATCAACGGCACCGTCATCGCGCCTGACGACGCCGTGCTCACGATGTTCGACAAGACCTCCCGCATGATGGACGACGCCATTCGCGCCTTCATCGACGGGGATTCCGCGCTGGGGCAGCAGGTGTGTCTTGCCGATGCCGAGGTGGACGCGCTTGCCACCGGCATCCTCGAGCGGATGAGCGCCGCCATGACGACGGATGCCACCCGCATCCCCCACAACCTTGCCCTCCTGAAGATCGCCGCGAATCTGGAGCGCGTCGCGGACCTTTCCACCAACATGGGTGAAGATGTAATCTACATGGCGGAGGGCCGCGTGATCAAACACCACCGCCAGGAGCACCCCCCGACGTGACCCCGGCGCATCCCGACCCCGGGAGCGACTGGTCCGGTGCCCCGCTGTACCGCCGGTACATCGAGGGGACGCTCCAGCACCTCTACGATTCCTCGCCGCTCAACGGCATCGGTCCGCGCGACCGCATCCTCATCATGAGCGATCTCCACCTCGGCGACGGCGGTCCGCGCGACGACTTCCGCCACAATGCGGCCCTCGTGGAGACGGTGCTCCGCGACCATTACCTGGCCTCTGGATGGGCGCTCGTGCTCAACGGCGACATCGAGGAGCTGCAGCGCTTCTCCTACCCGGCCATCCATGCAAAATGGAAGGACGTCTTCGCGCTTTTTGCCGAGTTCGGCAGGCGCGCGGCGCTGTACAAGATCGTGGGAAATCACGATCAGACGTTGCGGGCGCACGCGCCGCGCAAGGAGGCCTCCGCGCTCCTGGACGGCATGCGTCTTGCCAGCAACGGGAGCGAGCTCTTTCTCTTCCACGGACACCAGGCGACGATCTTCTTCGAGCGCTTCAACGGGGTGTCGGAGTTCTTCCTGCGCGCGTTCGCCAACACCTTCCGGATCCCCAACACCCCCGTCCTGTACGAGAGCCAGAAGAAGTACCTTACCGAGCACCGGGTCTACACCTTTTCGGCAAGCCGCAAGATCGTCTCCATCATCGGCCACACCCATCGGCCGCTTTTCGAGTCGCTCTCCAAGATCGACACGCTGCGCTTCAGGATCGAGCAGCTCTGCCGCGACTATCCCACGGTGTCCCCCCGGGCGCGGGCGGCGATCGAGACGGCCGTCGCGGTGTACCGTCGGGACCTCGCGCGTCTGTGGGCAAAGGATCGCGAGGAAGGCCTTCGCGGGAGCCTCTACAATGAGCAGATCTGGATCCCCTGTCTCTTCAACTCGGGCTGCGCCATCGGCAAGCGCGGCGTGACTGCCCTGGAGATCGCGGGGGGCAAGATCGCGCTCGTGCACTGGTTC
This sequence comes from uncultured Spirochaetota bacterium, assembly GCA_963781885.1. Taxonomy (GTDB): domain Bacteria; phylum Spirochaetota; class Spirochaetia; order SZUA-6; family Fen-1364; genus Fen-1364. The sequence goes on from CAWAHW010000006.1 coordinate 102,417, forward strand.
GACCGCACCCGGGGGGAGACCCGTCTCACGCAGGACGTGGCCCCTGCCGAGCGGCTGGGGGAGAGCGATTTTTTCCGCACGGTCATCAAGCAGGACAGGCTGGAGTACGTCTTTTCCCGCATCCGGCTGCTCGCCTGACGCGGCTGCACGGGATCGCCGGCACGCCGAATCAACACATTCCTAAGAGAAGCTTAACACTGCCGGGATACCTTCCGGAGCGGGAGGTTCATCATGTCCAGAAAAAGCGTCCTTGGTGTCACGACGCGCGTGCAGGCCTGCGAGCTGTGCGGCGAGGAGATCACCCATGACGTGGTCCGCGTCGACGAGGGAAGGATCTATCACCTGCGCTGCTTCCGCCAGCGCGTGCCGCAGTCCGAGATGGGATTGTACGAATGCCCGAAATGCCGCACCCTTGGCCGCGTGTGGGAATGGGGAGCCCGCCGGTGGCGCGCGTGCAGCCTCTGCAGCGGGTATCTCTCCGCCCCCGGGGAGCCGTGTGGGAATTGAGGCGTTGACAGGCGGGAAGCAGAGAAAGGCGGGGGCCGCCAAAAGCAGGCGCACCCCGCTCGTGCTCGGTCATCGCGGCTACCGCGCGCGCCACCCCGAGAATACGCTGCTCGCCTTTCGCGAGGCGCTTGCGGTGGGCGCCGACGGCGTGGAGTGCGACGTGCAGAAGACTGCCGATGGACGCTACGTCGTCATCCACGATCCGAGCGTGGATCGGGTGACCGGGCAGCGTGGTGATGTGGCAGCCATGACGCTTGCCGATCTGAAGCGCCTGGATTTCGGGGCGGGGCAGAGCATCCCCACCCTGGAGGAGCTCCTCCGTGCAATGCCCCCGGAGGCCTACCTGGACGTGGAGCTGAAGGAAGAAACGCTCCTGCCGGCGGACTGCGCGCCTATTGCCGCGCTGCTCGATGCACTGCACGGGCGGACGAATCTGATGGTTTCCTCATTCGGGTCGCGGCTGCTTCTGGATTTCAGAAAAAGGGGCTTCTCCGTCGGTTACCTGGTCGGAGAGACCGCGGCGGAGCAGGGATTCATGGCATTTGTGAGGGTGCTTTTACGGCTGCGGCCGCGCTACCTGAACCTGCCTGTGGACATCATCACAACGCTTGGCAAGCGCCGCGCGGGTCTCCTGTTTCGACTTTTTCAGGCGCTGGGCTTTTCGCTTCTTTTCTGGACCGTGAACTCAGCCGATATGGCGGCAGCGGTAGCGCCCTATGCTCGTATGATCGCCACCGATGAGGTGGAAAAGGCGGTGAATGAATGGTGAGAGGAGTGCGTCACAGTTCCTCAGCGTCGGGGTTGCTTTTCCATCTTTCGAGGTGGTCGACATAACGCTTGATGGCGTCATCATTGAGATAGCGCAGATCGAGTGCGATCTCGCCGAATATGCGCGTGTCGCCTTCTGACTGGAGCTTGAGAACATGATCGACCTGTTCCTGCTTCATCGCTCCGATATTGACAAGGAACTCCCCGATTTTGTTCGCCATGAGCGTGCCTCTTCCATTATTTTAGACCTTTTAAAGAATTTTACAATGCATAAGTCGCCAATATCTCCATTCACACGGGCATCGTTGCCTTTTGGACGGCAAAGTGAAAGGACATAGCCGCTTGCCCGCTGTCATAGAAGTTTTCCTTGCAGCCTTGAAGCTCGGCGTCACGTCTTTTGGAGGTCCCATCGCACACCTGGGCTATTTCCGCGACGATTATGTTCTTCGCAGAAGGTGGATCACGGACGAGGGCTTCGCCGATATCGTCGGTCTCTGCCAGCTCCTGCCCGGCCCGGCAAGCAGCCAGGTGAACATGGCGATCGGCATGTCGCGCGCGGGAATGGGCGGGGCGATTGCCGCCTGGGCGGGGTTCACGCTGCCATCGGCGGCAGCCCTGACCGCTTTTGCGCTGCTCTTCAGCGGGCCCGCATTCGTCGCGTCCGGGTGGATGCACGGCATCATGCTCGCGGCGGTCGCCGTGGTGGGCCAGGCGGTGTGGGCGATGGCGAAGCGACTTGCGCCAGATGCGGCGCGCGCGTCATTCGTCATCGTTGCGGCGATTGCGAGCCTCCTTCTGCCTTTTGCGCTGACGCAGGTGGCCTTAATCGTTGCGGCCGGCATCGCCGGCCTCCTCCTGCTCCCGACGCGCGTCGAGGCTTCGCGCCAGGACCTTCCCTTTCATATTCCGCGCGCGGTCTCCATCGTTTCCCTCTGCCTTTTCTTCGTGCTGCTCGCCGGGCTCCCGATTGCGCGCGCGCTTGTTTCCGCGCATTGGCTCGCGCTCACGGAAAGCTTCTACCGGGTCGGCGCGCTCGTGTTCGGCGGCGGGCACGTGGTCCTGCCGCTCCTCCAGCGCGAGGTGGTGCCCCCGGGATGGCTGGGCAACGCGCAGTTCATGGCAGGCTACGGCGCCGCGCAGGCCGTTCCCGGTCCCCTTTTCACGTTCGCCGCGTACGTCGGCGCCGCGTCCGGGCCGGCACCGAACGGCGTTGCGGGTGGACTGATCGCGCTCGCCGCGATTTTTCTCCCGTCCTTTCTCCTGCTCGTCGGCATCCTGCCGTTCTGGGCGGGCATCCGCGCGCGGCCCGGTTTCCAGTCCGCGCTTGCCGGCATCAACGCGGCGGTCGTGGGTCTGCTCGCCGCGGCATTCTACCAGCCGGTCTGGACGGGCTCCGTGCACGGGATACCCGACGTCTGCATCGTCCTGGGAGCCTTTGCTCTTCTGACGTTCTGGAAGGTGCGGCCATGGATGGTGGTTGCCGCGGGTGCGCTCGCCGGGGCGGCGCTGCGGCTTCTGGGCTGAGAAGGGACGCTACGACAGGGGAAGCTCGAACCAGAATGTGCTCCCGGCCTCCAGGATGCTTTTCACGCCGATGGAGCCGCCATGCATATCCACGGCCAGCTTGCAGAAGGTGAGACCGAGGCCGCTGGAGCTCTTCCTTTTTTCCGCCGAGCCGTCCACCTGCGCGAATTTCTCGAACACCCTCTCCAGTTGCCCGGGCGGAATCCCGATGCCGTTGTCGGCAACGGCGATCCTGACCGCCGACGGACCGCCGTCGACGGTGACCGCGATCTCGCCCTTGTCGCGATCGGTGAACTTTATTGCGTTGCCGATGAGATTCTGGAGGATGCGGACAACGAGGTCGCGGTCTGCCGCCACGATCGGCGCCGGCTCCGAGACTGTCACGGTGAGCTTCCGCTTGCCGCCCAGAAGCCCGAGCTGACGGAAGACCTGGCGTACGAGCGCCCCGGGATCGCAGGGCTCCTTTGTCAATGGAAGCTTGCCCGCCTGCATGCGGCTCACGTCCAGGACGGAGCTCACCATGCCGATGAGGGCGATCACGGAGCCCTTCGCGTCATGGAGCACTGCCTTTGCGTCCGCGGAGAGCCCGGGCTCCGTCATCTCCAGGAGATCGAGACACCCGCCGACCACGGTGAGCGGGGTGCGCATGTCGTGGACGAGCATGTGCACGAAGTCGTCGCGCAACGCCTCCAGGACGCGCAGGTTGTCGTTCGCGCCGGCCAGGTCGCGGTTGGAGGTCTCCAGCTCCCGCTGGAGGGCGCCGATGCGCAGATGCGTTTCCACGCGCGCCTTCACCTCCTCCACCTGGAACGGCTTCGTGATGTAGTCGACGCCGCCCGCACGGAACGCCTCGAGCTTGTCCGCCGCGTCTGCCAGGGCGCTCAGGAAGATCACCGGCACCTCCCGAAGCCTCTCGTCGGCCTTCAAGCGCCGGCACACCTCGTAACCGTCCATGTCCGGCATCCTGATGTCCAGGAGCACGAGATCCGGCCGCTCGCTCTGGGCGGCGCCGAGCGCCAGGGCGCCGCTGGGTGTCGGGCGCGGCCTGTAGCCTGCCTGCGACAGCATCGAGGTGAGGACGTGGAGGTTGGCCGGCGTGTCGTCGACGATGAGGATGTTTGCGGGAGGAGCGCCATCTGCTTTTTGCATGCGTTTGCCTTGAAAACGTATCACGCACGAGGCGGTGCCGCAACACGAACACGGTCGGAGAATTAACCGAAAGCTAACGCGGGGTTCGAATTTTCTTAACCCACCCAGGGTACCCATTCTCTGTCCGCAGAATCGGACCAATGCACGTAAGAAGGAGAACCTATGAGGAAGATTCATGTTTCCCTCCTCGTCCTCGCCCTCCTGGCTGGCACCGCGGCCATGGCATCGGCAACGGGCACCCAGGAGACGAAGGCGGGCGCCCAGGAGATGAAGACGGGCACCCTCCTCACCATGGCCCCCGCGAATTTCGACGACCTGGTGGCCGCGGCGAAAAAGGAAGGACAGCTTTCCATCATCGCATCGCCGCGCGACTGGGCGAACTACGGTGAGATCATCGACACATATGCAAAGACCTATGGCATCAAGGTGAACGAGCTCAACCCCGAGGGGGGCTCGGGAGACGAGATCGAGGCGATCAAGGCCAATGAAAACAACGCGGGGCCCCAGGCGCCGGATCTCATCGACGTCGGTCTGAAGTTCGGCCCGCAGGCAAAGGCGGACGGCCTCCTGGCGCCCTACAAGGTGCGCACGTGGTCCACCATCCCCGACGGCGTGAAGGATGCCGACGGCTACTGGTACGGCAACTACTATGGCACCATGGCCTTCGAGGTGAACCTCGACGTCGTGAAGGTCCCCCCGCAAGATTGGTCCGACCTCCTGCAGCCCATGTACAAGGGCCAGGTCGCCCTCGCCGGTGATCCTCGGACTGCCAACCAGGCCATCATGGCGGTGCTCGCCGCGGGCCTGGGCAACAATGGGACCCTGGACAACTATGCGCCGGCCATCGATTTCTTCTCGAAGCTCAATGCGGCGGGCAACTTTGTGCCCCTCATCGCGGACGGAGGAACGGTGGCGTCGGGTGAGACCCCGATCACGTTCCGCTGGGACTACAACGCGATGGCCAACCGGGACAAGTCTGACGGCAACCCCAACATCGGCGTCATCATCCCCACGTCCGGCCAGGTCGCCGGCGTCTACGCGGACGCCATCAGCAAGTACGCCCCGCATCCCAACGCGGCCCGGCTGTGGATGGAGTTCGTCTACTCGGACCAGGGCCAGCTCATGTGGCTGAAGGGCGGCGCCCATCCGATCCGCTACTCCGACCTTGCCGCGCGCAAAGTGATTCCGGCCGACATCGCGGCGATGCTCCCGGACGCGACGGCCTATTCCAAGGTTGTCTTCCCGACGCTCGACCAGCAGACCGCCGTTGCGAAGTACATCAACGACAACTGGGATTCGGTGGTGGGCGTGACCGTGCAGGCCAAGCAGTAGATTGAGCAGCTCCTCCCTTCCATTGGTGCAGAGAGGCGCGCCGGCGGCGCGCCTCTCCCTTTCGCGCATCATCGGTCGCTGGGTGCCGTTGGTGCCCTTCTTCCTGTTCGCGCTTCTTTTCATGCTCCTGCCCGCGGCAATGCTTTTTATCGGGAGCTTCCTCGACATTCACGGGCATTTCACGCTCATGAACTTCGTCCACCTTTTCCGGCCCTCGATCCTCACCTCCTATCGCCTGAGTCTCGAGGTGAGCCTGGTGAGCGCGCTGGGCGGCGCCATCCTCGGATTCCTGGTGGCATACGCCGTCACGCTCGGCGGGCTGCCGCGGGGGGTGCGGGAGTTCCTTCTCACTTTCAGCGGCGTCGCCTCGAACTTCGCCGGGGTCCCTCTTGCCTTTGCGTTCATCTCCACGCTCGGCCGCGTGGGTTTCGTGACGGTGCTGTTGAAACAGCTTTTCGGCATCAGCCTCTACGACGCCGGTTTCAATCTCTACAGCTTCTGGGGGCTGACCCTCACCTACCTCTATTTCCAGCTTCCCCTCATGATCCTGATGATCACCCCGGCGCTGGACGGCATGAAGAAGGAATGGCGCGAGGCCTGCGAGAATCTGGGCGCGAGCCGCCCGCAGTATTGGTGGCATCTCGCGCTGCCCATCCTCATGCCTTCCCTGCTTTCCTCCACGATTCTCCTCTTCGGGAACTCATTCGGCGCGTATGCAACGGCGTACGCTCTGACGGGCGGTTTCATCAACCTCATCACGATCCAGATCGGGGCGCAGCTGCGGGGCGACGTGCTGCACGACCCCAATCTCGGCTACGCGATGGCATTCGGCATGGTCATCGTCATGACCGCGACGATCCTGGCCTATTCGGCATTGCAGAAAAGGGCATCGCGATGGCGCGCGTGAAAAACCGCGCGGTCTCGTGGCTGTTTCTTGCCCTGGCGGGGCTGTACTTCCTGGTCCCGCTCCTGGGCACGTTCCTCTTCTCCTTGCGCGCCCGCAAAGGGGTCTTGAGCTTCCTCGCGTATGCGCGTGTGTTTTCCGATCCCCACTTCCTCGGCACCTTCACCTTTTCCCTGGAGATGGCGGCGCTCACGATCATCGTCGGGCTGGTCCTCCTGGTGCCGACGACGATCTGGGTGCACTTGCGGCTCCCCGCGGCTCTTCCGCTCATTGAGGTATTCGCGCTGCTGCCATTCGTGATTCCGCCGATCGTGCTCGTCTTCGGTCTCATCCGCACGTACAGCCGTCCGCCAATCGCGCTGACAGGCACACCCGTCCTTCTCGTCGCCGGCTACGTGGTGATCTCTTTTCCCTATATCTTCCGGGCAATCGACACGGGGCTTCGCTCCATTGACCTGCGCCGTCTCGTGGAGGCGTCCCAGAGCCTGGGCGCAGGGTGGGGGCGCACGCTATTGCGCGTGATCGTGCCGAGCATCCGCGTATCGCTGCTCAGCGCCGCCTTTCTCACCATCGCCATCGTGATCGGGGAGCTGACGCTTGCCGTCATGCTCAACTGGCCGGCGTTCGGCCCCTATATGGCACTCATGGGAAGGACCCTGGCGTATGAGCCCGCGGCGCTCGCCATCCTGAGCTTCCTCTTCACGTGGGCGTCAATCGGGCTCCTCCAGGCGGCAAGCCGGGGTCTCGGCGGTCAGGCGACCGCAGCCGGGCCCCACTAGAAAGAGGGCACAGCATGGCATTCGTCGAGCTTCGCGACATCACAAAGCAATTCGGCAGGCACACCGCCGTGCAGTCGTTCTCACTCGACGTCGCGGAAGGGGAGTTCGTTTCCTTCCTCGGCGGCTCGGGCTGCGGCAAGACCACGACGCTGCGCATGATTGCCGGCTTCGAGACGCCGACCGAGGGGCGCATCTGCATCGGGGGGGCGAATGTCGTCGACGTCCGGCCGAATCGTCGGGACGTGGGCATGGTGTTCCAAAACTACGCGCTCTTCCCCACCATGACGGCGCGCCAGAATATCGGCTTCGGGCTGAAGATGCGCCGACGCCATCCGCAGGAGGTCGAGCGCCGGGTGGGCGAGATGCTCGAGCTCATCCACATGCAGGATTTCGGCAACCGCTACCCTCACCAGCTCTCCGGCGGGCAGCAGCAGCGCATTGCCCTTGCACGCGCCATCGCACCGGAGCCGCGCGTGCTGCTCCTGGACGAGCCGCTGTCGGCGCTGGATGCGAAGATACGCGTGCGTCTTCGCGGCGAGATCCGCGCGATCCAGCAGCAGCTGGGTATCACGACTATCTACGTGACCCACGACCAGGAGGAGGCTCTCTCCATCTCCGACCGAATCGTCGTCATGCGCGACGGAAGGATCGAGCAGGTGGGCACGCCATCCGAGATCTACAACAGGCCCGCCACGGGTTTCGTCGCCTCTTTTATCGGAACGCTGAACGTCGTGCCCGCGACGGTGCTTGACGCGGCGGGGGGCCGGCTCGCGGTGGAAGGGCAGGAAATCAAGGTGACGCAGGCCCTGCCGGCGCGGCACGGGGACGCCGTGCGCCTTTCCGTGCGGCCCGAGTCGATTGCACTGCACAACGGCAATGCGGACGGCAATCACCTGGTGGGCACGCTCGCAAGCGTCCTGTTTCTCGGCTCCATTGTGCGTCTGGTGGTCCGCATCGGCGGCCGCGAGCTTCTGGTGGATACCTTCAATGCGCCGCACCTGGCGCTGCCGGACGTTGGCGCGGCGGTGACGCTCGGCTTCTCACCGGAATCCTGCATCCTCCTGCCGGCGGAATAGGGCGCCGCGCGCCGCGATTTCAGCTCCGCGCCTTGTTCCTGCCGGCGATGACGCGCAGCCCGTCGAGCGTGAGCCACTGCTCGTGCACCACCGCCTCCCCGAGGAGGGGCGCCATGACCTGCGACTGGCCGCCCGTGACGACGACCGCGGCGCTCCCGCCCAGCTCCGCGCGCATGCGGCGGATGATCTCACCGACCAGCCCGATGTAGCCGAAGACGAGGCCTGCCTGGATGGAATGCGTGGTGTTGCGCCCGCACGCCACCGGGGGAGGCGCGAGCGGGACCGTGGGAAGCTGCGCCGTGTTGCGCGCCAGCGCCTCCATCGCGGAGGTGAGCCCCGGCGCGATGGCGACGCCGCGCAGCTCGCCCGATGCCGCGACGGCCGTGAAGGAGAGCGCCGTGCCGAAATCCACGACGATGCAGTTGTCGTGGAATCGGTTGAGGGCGGCGACGGCGTTCGCCACGAGGTCAGCGCCGACCTCCGCGGGATTTTCCGTGGTGATGGAGAGGCCCAGATCGAGGTTCGAGGAGAGCAGGAGGGGGGCCTTTCCCGAGAGCTCGCGGATGGTGTCGGCGATGGTCACCGTCAACGGGGGCACGACGGAAGAGAGGATGGCGGAATCGACGCGGTCCGGGCGGCGCCCGGCCGCCTCGAACAGCGCACGGAAGGTGACGAGGTATTCGTCGGCGGTCCGGGCATGCACGGTCTGGATGCGCCAGCGCCGCGTCCACTCCGTGCCCTCGAACGTCCCCAGGGTGATGTGAGAATTGCCGACCGACACTGCAAACAGCATCAGGTTCCCCCTTGCGCGCGGTATGGGTCTCAATGTAGCCGCATGGCGGGCCCTGTCAACAATTGTGCGATTTTCTTGAGAGGGGCCGGCCCGCTCACTATACTATTCATTGAATGGTCGACGTGAGGAAACTCATGCGGTCCATCCCGGTCTTCCCGACCGAGGGCACCGCAAAAATCATCTATAACGCCTTTCTCATCATCGCCTCGCTGGCAGGCACGATGATCACCTCGTATCGTCTCACGTTCCGCATCTATGACTTCGACGCCATCTACTGGATCATCACCGCCGTCTACCTCGTGGACATACCGTACACATTCAACCAGTCGGTGAAGAAAGGATTGACCGTCTACACCGACAGGAGGAATATCGCCCGGCTCTATCTGCGTGGCTGGTTCGCCGTGGACGCGATTGCCGCCCTCCCGCTCACCTGGTTCTTCTTCATCGCCTCTCTCTGGAATCCCAGCGCCCAGGTGGAAGTGGGAGCCGCGGTGGACATCATCATGGTCACCAAGATCCTGAAGATGGTGAAGATCAGCAAGGTGAGCGCGATCTTCAACGACATCAAGAACAGCCTGTCGGTGAATCCCGCCCTCATGCGCCTGGTGACATTCGCGTTCTGGTTTGTCACGGTGGTCCACCTCATGGCATGCGGCTGGGTGCTCATCGGGGCGAGCGAGCATCAGCGCAGCCCCTTCGACCAGTACCTGCGCGGGGTGTACTGGTGCGTGACCACCATCGCCACCATCGGCTACGGGGACTACACGCCCAACCACGACAGCAACCTGCAGATCATCTACACGATCGCGGTGATGGTCTTCGGCGTCGGCATGTACGGCTACATCATCGGCAACGTCGCCACCCTCATCGCCAATCTCGACGTCGCGCGAGCCAACTACCAGGCAAAGATGGAGGAGATCAACGATTTCCTCCGCACGAAGCGCGTACCGGGCGGTCTCCAGTCGCGGGTGCGCAACTACTACGCCTACCTCTGGGAGACGCAGAAGAGCATCGCCTCCATACCGATCACCGAAGAGCTGCCCCACACGCTCGCCATGGAGATCCTGCTCTTCCTCAACAGGTCCATTTTGGAAAAGGTGACGCTGTTCAAGAGCGCGAACGAGATCTTCATCCGCGAGATCGTGCAGCTCCTGCGGCCGATGGTCTTCCTGCCCGACGACTACATCATCCGGCAGGGGGAATACGGGGACTGCATGTACTTCCTCTCCAACGGCGACGTCGAGGTCGTCGTGAACGGCGTCCGCGTCGCGACCCTCGGCCAGGGCTCGCCCTTCGGGGAGACGGCGCTCATCCAGGGGGAGAAGCGCATGGCGAGCATCCGCGCCCTTTCCTATTGCGACGTGTACAAGCTCTCCAAGACCGACTTCGACGCGCTGCGTGCCCACTACCCGGACTTCGACGCCGAGGTGAAAAAGGTCGTGGAAGCGCGTCTCAAGGACACGCAGGAGAAGACCCAGAAATAGCCCTCGCCCGCCTGCTGCATCAGCCGGGGCTACGCGCCCGGCGATCCGGTGGAGCTCGCCGACGCGGCCGGTGGCCGCGTCTTCAGCATCGTCCTCCCGACGAAAACGGCGAGCCCCGCCATGATCAGCGCCCCCAGCACGCCCATGGACCACGATCCGAGCTGGCCGAGGAGGAATCCCCCCACCACCGGGCCGATCACCTGTGTGAGGCTCTGGAGGGAGCTGGAGAGGCCGAGGGTTCCCCCGACGTCGTCGCGCGTGACGGACTTCGTGAGCGCGCTGTTGAGCACGGTGCCGAGCACGCCGGCCGCCAGCGCCATGGGGGCGAAGACGATCATGAGGAGCGGGATGCTGCCGACGAAGCCCCAGGCGAGCAAGGTGATCCCCACGACGATCACCCCGGCCTGGATGAGCATCGGCTCGGAGAAGCGCGCCGTGAGCGGGCCGATGGCGAATGCCTGGACGAGCACCGTGATCACCCCGACGTAGGCGAGGATGTATCCCGTCACGGCCGCGGCGAGGTGAAGCCGCACGAGCGCGTACAGGGTGAATGTCGACGTGAAGATGCCGAAGGCAAGCGAATAGAAGAACAGCGTGTTGAGGATCGGGCCGACGCGCGGCGTGCGCAGGGCGGCAAAGAGCGCGGACGCGGTGACCGCCGGCCGCGTCACGATTGCAAGCTCCGCGCGTCTTTGCGCGGAGAGGGATTCCGGCAGCGCGGCGAGGATCCAGATGAAGTTCACCAGGGCGAGCCCCGCCGCCACGAGCGCCGGTGTGCCATAGCCCCAGGTGGAGAGAAAACCGCCCATTGCCGGACCGACGATGAATCCAATCCCGAACGCGGAGCCCAGGATGCCGAGACTCTTTGCCCGGTTTTTCTCATCGGTCATGTCCGTGATGTAGGCCTGGGCAAGGGCGAGGTTGCCGCCGAGCAGGCCGTTGATGATCCGGCTGGCAAATATCGTCGTGAGGGACCGCGCGAATCCCAGCATGATGAAGCAGGCGAAGCCCGCGAAGGTGCCCAGGAGCAGGAGAGGCCGACGACCGAACCTGTCCGACAGGCGCCCGATGATGGGCGCGGCAATGACTTGCGCGAGCGCGTTCGCCGTGCCCAGAAGCCCGATCACGAACGGGGTTGCGGAGAACGTCTTTGCGTAGTACGGAAGCAGGGGAAGGATGAGGCTGTAGCCGAGCAGGTCCACGACCACGAACACGAAGAGGATGGGCAGGGGGCTCGCCTTGGCGCGCATCGAGTGAAAATACGGCCGTATCCTGCGCGCGGTCAAACGCCGCGGACCCGAGGCCTCCTCTCCTACGCCGCCTCCTCCTGGATTCCTCGCATTGCCCGGTACCAGGCGAGCGTGCGCCGGACGCCTTCCTCCAGCGTCGTCGGTGAGAATCCGAAACGCGACTGGAACCTGCCGCCATCCACGACGTACGGCTCTTCCTTCTGGTAGAGCACGTCCACCACCTCGCGCAGAAGAGGGCTCACGATGCCGGCGGCCCGCAGCACCCCCCGGGGGATGCGCCCCAGCTCGGTGCCGCGCCCCGCGGCCGTGAAGAAAAGGCGCGCCACGTCGCGCGTCGTGAGCGTCCGGTCGTTCGGCACGATCCAGACACCGCCGTGCGCGGCGGGGTCCAGTGCCGCCGTGGCAAGCGCGCGGCCGTAGTCTTCAATGTAGGTGTAGGTGTGGGGCATATCCACATCGCCGATCATGGCAGGACGCTTTCCCGCGAAAAGGGGATCGAGAAAGCGCTCGGTGCCGAAGACGCTCTGGAGCATGCCGCCGGGCCCATAGTAGTCCGATGCGCGCACGACGGTCCAGGAAAGGCCCGTGCGCCCCGCCGCATCGACGAGCCTTTCGTGCAGCGCCTTCTGCAGCCTGCCCTTGCGTGACGGTGCTTCCTCGCGCGTCGTCTCCGTGATGACGGGGACGCCCCGGCTGTACATGTAGAGATTCTGAGCGATGGCGATCACCGCCCCATTGATGCGGGCGGCTTCCAGCATATTGGCGTGCAGCGGCGGCAGGATCCTCTCCCAATCCCGGTAGAGGACATTCGCGCAGTGGTAGATGTGCGAGGCTCCGCGCGTTGCCGCGATCAACGCCTGCCGGTCCAGCGCGTCGACCGCCTGTATCTGGAGCCTTCCCCGTTCTTCCCGGGTGAGATCGTCAAGGAATACCGACGGCCGCCTTCCCGATTTGCCGAGCATGCTCACGCGCAGGCCCCTCTTTAAAAGGGTTTTCGCGGTCGAGGCCCCGACGGGTCCCGTGCCGAGCACAACGTGCGCTTTGTCCGCCGAACCAGCCAAGCTCATTTTGAACCTCCATGTAGGCATTGCCAACATTTCAAGAAGACACTGGGTGCACGGGTGGGCGACGCTCCTCATTGACGATCTCCTGCCGCAGTGGCTGGCCGGAGACGGCGATGCATGGATCGCGCACGCGCAGGCGCTCCTCATGTGACGGCCCGCCCGCTTCACCGCCTTCCTATGGCATGAAGGGGCGAAGGTGAATGGTGACCGGTGAGTCGCCGTAGTAGCCGAACCTGCTTGTCATGGTCTGGCTGGTCAGCTCGCAAAGCGTCACGCTCCCGCCGACTTGCACGTCCTCCCACTTCCCGCCCTTCGGATTGTAGTAACTCTTGCAGGGGCCGTTGGGGTGGAGGAAATCGATCAACCGCCATGCCTCCTGGGCGTTGATGCCGTCCGGCGCGGCGTCCAGCGCGTCGAGGATCTGCCGGTTCAGCTCGTCGTAGCGCCACTGGATGTCGTTCTGCTCGCCGCCGGCGAGCAGGGCGATCCATTCGGTCATCGCCGAGAGGCGCATCTCGGGACAAATGGCGGCATTCGTGGCGATAATGATGTCGCTGCGCTTCTCCCGCTGCGGCGCGAAATAGAACGGCCCCGGACAGTTGCGCTCCGTGTGGTGCCGGTTGATGTAGCCGCGGTCGCCGAAATCGGCCTTCCGATAGTCGAGGCCGCGGTGGAGCCGCCACACGTCGCGCATCAATCCCCCGCGACGGCGCGTGGAGAGGGGGCGGATGAGCGAGCCCAACGCCGCGGCTGTCACCTTCCACGCGAAGCCCAGCCGGGCCGTCCAGGTGGCCCCGAAGGCGCTCCACAATCCCTCGTTCCAATCGTCCAGGTATGCGCGGGGGTAGGCGTAGCCGCGCGGCCGCACGCAAAGCCCCGCCGTGGGCGCGGCAAGGTCGTGAGCCTTCCGCGTTCGCTCGATGTAGGGAATATCCGGTAGATGCTTTTTGTAATAGTCGGGTACACCCTCCAGATAAGGAAAAGGTCGGTCAGGGTCCACGCGGCTGCCCGCTTCCACCACGAACGCATTCCCCGCGGCATCCGCCACCGGGTAGAGCCAGGACACGCCGCGCGGGGCCGCCTGTATCCGTGCCACGGCGTCCGCGGCATTCCTGCAGCGTTCGACGCAGTCGCGGAGCAGGAGGAGCGAATTGAGGCCCGGCCGCGCGGGGTCGCAGAGCCGGGACGGCATCATATCGACGCCCACCGCGAGCCCTGCATCGTTCATGCCCGTCATGCTGCCGACGAAACCGGGCGCGGTCAGGCTCACGAAGAAATGCCGGTCCCCGTCCGCCGGCGCGGCGATCACGATACAGGCGGTCTCTTGGAAGACGTCGGCCGTGGGGAACATGAAGTCCCTGCCGAAAAAGTGCCGGCCGCCTGCCGCCCGGCCTGAGATGGAGAAGAAATTGCAGCCGATGGGGGTGCGCAGGGAAGAGGGATGCACGTGTCTGTCCGCGAAGAGCTCGCCGGTGTAGACGTGGGCAAGCACGCAGTCGATGCCCAGGTTCAGCGCCAGCAGGTGCTCCAGGGTGACGTCGGTCCGGGGGTTGGTGTCGCGGCAGCCGGCCTCGATGCCTTTCATCTCCTCCACGTACTCCGCGGGTATGTCCGGCAGCATCTTCCGCGCCGCCCCCTCGATGATCTCGATCAGGAGCGCCTTGATGCCGGGGAGCGCCCGGGGCCGTGACAATGGGTTGGGGCCGAAAAAGGCGAAGACGACATCGCGGATGTAGGCGCCGGCCATCCGCGATACCTCGGGCTCCGCCATCCTGCCCATGAGCCAGCCCTTTTCGAAGCCGGTGCCTTCCACGTAAAACGCCTTCTTTGGCTTGCCGTGGGCGGAGAGGGCACCATTGTGGACCGCGGCGACCCCCATGCTCTGACCCGTCTGCTGCCAGCCGAGCGTCTCACCGGGCGCCCTCCTGTCGGGGAAACGCACGACGGTGAAGCCATCGGCGGTGAATGCCCGCGCAACGCGCGGGAAGCGCTCCGAGACGGATGCGGTCACGATGGTCCCCCTTTTTGTATGGTCCGATTCTACCGATTATCAGAGTATGGAAGCAACCCTGGGAATCATGGTCGATGCGACCCATGGGATCGAATACCGTGCGGTTGCCCGCAACAATCGATGGTTCGCGCAGTGGCGCCCCGCGCGGGCTCTCGAATCTTTCCCTGCCTTTTCCTACGTGACGCGCTCCGAGCATTTTGACACCGAGGGGGAAGCTATGGATTTCATCCGCCGCAACGCCGCACAGATCGTCGGCCGCAGGATCTGAGGCCGCTTTCCCCTGCCTTAAAATTTAATATCTATAAGCTATAGTCTGTCCTGATTCAATAGAATCATACCTCGACAATCCAGGCATTGACAACCCGGCATTTTTCGTCATAATTCGACCAATTTACTGTTTTGGTCGAAAGGTCCAAACGAGAGGAAAGCGATGTCAGGAATCACGCGCGAGGTCCAGAAAGGCCAGATCCTCCAGGCTGCGGAAACGGTCGTTCATCACTTCGGATTCGCCAAGACGACGATGAGCGATATCGCGAAGGCGATGCGGAAGGGCAAGAGCTCTCTTTACCACTATTTCACGAGCAAGGAGCAGATATTCGTCGCGCTCCTGCACAAGGAGATCGCCGACCTGAAGGACGAGTTCCTCCGCGTCGTCGAAGCGGAGCCGACGCCCGAGCTGAAGATCCGCGCATACATCCTGACGCGCATGCGGATGTTCCACGACAAGATGAACCAGCATATGTCCTTCATGGAGGAAACGTCGGAGAGGTACGACCTCCTCATGAGGATCCACGAGGTCTATGACCCCGATGAGATCAAGATCATTTCCGGCATTCTCGCGCAGGGGGTGCGCGACGGCCGCTTCGTGATCGACGACATCCCCGCCACGTCCACGGCCATCGTCTTTGCGCTGAAGGCATTCGAATATCCCTTCACCCGATCCGTGGATGAGGCGGAGATCGAAGGGAAGCTGGATAGAACACTGAATATTCTCTTTTACGGTATCGTGCCGCGCTGAAAGACCGAGGAACATCCATGAAAAAGCTGACCGCGTTCGTCTTCCGGTTCCGTCTGCCCATCGTGATCGTCTTCGGCGTGCTCACCCTGTTCTTCGGGTTCTGGATCAAGGACCTGAAGGTCAACAGCAACGTCGTCAGCTATCTCCCGCACGACGACCCTGCCGTCCAGCTGTTCACGCATCTGGACGAGAGCTTCGGCGGGAACGACCTGGTCATGGTGGCGGTGCAGGCCGATGCCATTTTTTCCCGCCGCACCCTGGCAGACCTCAACAGGCTGACCGAGGCATTCCGCCAGGTGGAGGGGGTCTCCTCCGTCACAAGCCTCACCGACGTCATGGACATCCGCAAAGCCGCGGGCGGCGGCATCGAGGTCGGAAAGCTCATCGACGTGGACAATCTCCCCGCGACGGATGCCGGCACGCAGGCGCTTCGTGACTCCGTGATGGGCAAGGAGCGGTATCGCGGCAGCCTCATCTCCAACGACGCGACGGCGACGCTCGTCATTGCCCAGCTCAAGTCCGGCTCGGACAAGACCGCGGTCATCCGCCGGATGCAGGCCGCGGCCCCGCCCTCGTCGTTTCCCGAAAAACTGTCATTCGGCGGCATCCCCTACCTGACGGCCGAGCTCGCCTCCTTCATCGTGCACGACTTCGGGCTCCTGATCCCCATCGCGGCGATCCTGATCATCCTGACGCTGTTCCTCACCTTCGGCACCCTGCGCGGCGTCCTGGTCCCGCTCGGCGCGGTCGCCGTGAGCACCGTCTGGGTGCTCGGGTTCATGAGCCTTCTGAAGGTGCCCCTCACCCTCGTCTCCGACATCATCCCCGCCATCCTGATCGCCGTCGGCACGGCGCCCTGCATCCACATCCTCAGCAAGTACGACGAGGACCTCACCCTCTACGGACGGACCGGCCCGGAATCCCAGGCAGCGTTCGGCGAGGTCGGCATGCGGGTCATCCTCGCCGCCGTCACGATCGTGCTGGGCTTTTCCTCGTTCATCATCGGCTCGTACCTGACCACGATCCGCGACTTCGGCATCTTCACCTCCGTCGGGGTCTGCTTCTCCCTGGTTGTCTCGGTGATCCTCGTGCCGGCCGTGCTCTCCATGATCACGGTCAGGCCCCGGCAGCGCAGGCACGGGAATGCCCACGCGATCCGCCGACCCGAGGACCGGCCGATGTTCCGCGCCATGACGGCCTGGGGCACCATCGTGGTCCGCCGGCGCAGGGCCATCCTGGTCGTCTCCCTCGTCGTGCTCCTGGCGGGGCTCGCGGGAACCCCGCTCATCCAGCGCAAGGCCGACTTCGTGGAGTTCTTCGATCCGCAGAGTCAGGTGCGACAGACCGACGCCCTGCTGTCGAAGCAGTTCGGCGGCTCGCGTCCCCTCCAGATCAGCTTCAATGGCGACCTTTCGGACCCGTTCGTCCTGAAGGAGATGCTCCGCTTCGAGCGCTTCCTCGATGGAAACGGCCTGGCGCGGAATCCCGTCTCCATCGCGGACTTCATCGTCGAGATGAATGACGTCATGGACGACACGCGCACCGTCCCGGCGGAGAAGGCGAAGATCGCCAACCTCATGTTCCTCCTGGCGGGCCAGGACATGGTGCGCCAGCTCCTGAACGACGACTCGACCGAGGGGCAGATCCAGGCCATGGTGGGGTCGCAGGGGGTCGGGGACCTGCAGCGCACCATCGCGGAGATCGAGGGGTACATCAAGGGCATGGAGACCCGGCTCGTCGCGGTGGACCTCGCCTCTCTGCCGCCGAACGACCGTCAGACGGTGAGGGACTTCCGCGTCACCCGGTCCCGGGAGATGCTTGGATGGCTCGCGGGGAAGCGGCAGCCCGGCGCGCGCGTCGATGACGCCCTGCTTGCCGCGGCGTTGAGCGGCGCGGCACCGCAGACCGGCCCCGGGCCGGGGCGGGTGCCTCAGGAGATCCTCGCGGCCTTTCCGCCCGCGCTGCAGGCGGACGCGGGATTCAGACAGGACCTGATTGCCGAGATGCAGGACCTGTCGCAGGGCACGGTGGCGGTTCCCGAGCGGCTCTACAAGGGACTGTCGGTCGCCGCGCAGGGAGAACCGGACGTCATCACATACTCCGTCGGCTTCACCGGCATGCCCCTCATCTCGTGGCATCTGGACCGCAGCATCCTCCTGAGCCAGGGGGAGAGCCTCCTGATCGCCCTGGTGTTCATCTTCCTGCTCCTTGCCGCGCGGCTGCGCTCCGCCCTTGGCGGGATGCTGGGGCTCGTGCCCATCGTGCTGGCAATCGTGACGATGTTCGGCATCATGGGCTTCACCGGCATTCCGATCAATGTCGCGACCGTGCTCGTCGGCAGCATCGCCCTCGGCATCGGCATCAACTACGTCATCCACTTCAGCGTCCGATTCACCACGTACTATCGAGGCCCGACGACCGCCGCCGAGGCGGTGAAAAAAACCATCCAGACCACGGGCATGGCGATCATCATCAACGTGCTGGCCGTCACCATGGGATTCGTGGCCCTCTTGTTCGCGAACCTGCTGCCGTTGCGGCAGTTCGGCATCCTCACGGCGATCGCGATGCTCGCCAGCGGGCTGGGGGCCTTCACCCTCCTGCCGGCGCTCATCCTGTTGAAGCCGTCGGCTTTCGCGGGCCGTGGAAAAGGAAGGCCTTCCGAAAAAGGACGCAAGGAGGCGCCTGCCCAATGAAAACTCACGCTGCCGTCGCTCTTGTCGCCCTTTTGTCGCTCCTCGGCCCGCTGCCCGCGGCGGCCCAGGACAACGCGCTTTCCGCGCTCGACATCCTCAACAAGGTCGATGACGCGGTCAACGGCGCGAAGGACCAGAGCTACACCCTGAAGATCGTGCTGACGGACAGGAACGGCGCGCAGAAGACGCAGGAGTTTCTCATGCTGCAGAAGGGCAGGGACAGGCGCCTGGCAAGGGTCCTCTCGCCTGCCGATCTCCGCGGGATCAGCTTCCTGTCGCTTGCCGGGGGGGTGCAGTATCTGTATCTGCCCGCTTTCGGCAAGGCGCAGCGCATCGAGTCCCACATCATGAACTCAAGCTTCACCGGCACCGACTTCACCTACGAGGACATGGAGGCGGGCAGGCAATCGGACAGGTGGGATCCGCAGATCGTCCGACAGGACCAGGATGCCATCGTCCTGTCGATGACGCCGAAGAAGGGGACAACGAGCGACTATTCGAAGGTCGTCATGCAGATCCGACCCGACAACTTCGTCCCCGTCCGCATCGAGCATTACGACAAGGACGGGAAGCTCTTCAAGGTCCTCGTGCGCGACAAGCTCCAGCAGGTCCAGGGCTACTGGGTCGCCATGGAGACCACGATGGAAGACCTGAAGAAGAAGCACAAGACGACGATGATGATCTCCGACATGAAATTCGACACCGGCATCCCGGATGAGAGGTTCACCGATCGCGCCATGGGCCAATAGTCCGGCCACGGTACCCCGTGGCATTTGTCCGTCCTTCCGCGGCGGTGTACACTGGCGCGGGAAGGTGATGCATGGAAAAAAGCGATCGAAGGGCCCTCCTGGTTGTCGACGTGCAGAACGACTTCTGCCCGGGCGGCAGTCTTGCCGTGGATGACGGCGACAGCATCATCGCCGTCATCAATCGCCTCATGCCCTTGTTCCCGCGCGTCATCGCCACCCAGGACTGGCATCCGCCCGACCACGTGTCCTTCGCCTCGACGCATCCCGGGCGCAAGCCCCTGGATGTCGTGGATGCCGGCGGCATTCAGCAGGTGCTGTGGCCGGATCACTGCGTGCAGGCAACGCGCGGCGCGGAGCTGCATCCCCGGCTCGATGCGCGGCCGCTCGGTCTCATCCTCCGCAAGGGCATGCGGCGCACGCTCGATTCCTATTCCGCCTTTTTCGAGAATGACCGCCGCACGGACACGGGACTGCGGCAGTATCTCAAGGGGCTCGCGGTGCGCGAGCTTTTCGTCTGCGGCCTGGCGACGGACTACTGCGTGATGGCGTCGGTCCTGGACGCGCGCAGGCTCGGTCTTCGCGTCACGCTCGTGCGTGATGCCTGCCGCGGCGTCGACTTTCCGCGCGACAGCGTCCGCGAGGCCATCGATGCAATGAAAAAGGCCGGGGCGCGCATCGTCGATTCCCCGGCGCTGGACTGAGCCGGCTCATCCGGTCTCCAGCGGGTCGATGTGGATGAAGGCGCGCGAGACCTCATCCATGTCTTCGATGGCCTTCTGCACCTTCTTGCCGATCCCGTGCGCCTCCTCGATGGTGATGTGCCTGTCCACGTTGATATGCACCTCGATCTCGACCGTCGTGCCCACGTAGTGGGCAAAGACATCGTTCAGGCCGCGCACGCCCTCGATCGCCTTCGCCTTGCCGACGATGCGCGCCACGAGCTCCGCCGGCGGGGCCTCACCCATGAGGTACTTGATGTTGGCCTGGCCGATGGAGAATCCCGCGCGGATGATCCACAGGCCCACGACAATGGCGGCCACGGGATCGAAGATCGGAAGCCCGATATTCGACATGACGATGCCGATCAACACCGCGATGGAGATGAGGACGTCGTTCCTGTGATCGGTGGCTGACGCCATGAGCGCGGTGCTGCCGGCGCGCACCGCGACGGCGCGCACGTAGAGGTGCATGCCCAGCTTGATGACCATGACCGCGAGCAGCAGGACAATAGGCAGCAGGCCCTTCTCGGGCTGCTCGCCGCTCCAGAGCCGGGCCACCGATTGGGCGATGATCTGGAACCCCACGATGCCGGTGAGGATTGCGACCACCAGACCGGCAAGAGGCTGGGCGCGCTTGTGCCCGAAGGGATGGTCGGCGTCCGGCGCCTTGTGGGAGCTGCGCACGCTGATGAGGACGATCGTGGACGCCACGATGTCGGTGAGGGAGTTGAACGAGTCGGAGATGATGGCGATGGAGTTGAACAGGAGCCCGACGGCCAGCTTGCATCCGAAGAGCACCGCGTTTCCGACGATCCCGAGCCACGTGGCGATTCTCTCCGTCGTCTGCTCGGCGGCTTCTTTCATGCGTCCCTACCTTAAGCGTTCGCGGGGCAAAAAAAAAGGGGCCCGAAGGCCCCTCGCGTGAAGGCCCGTTGGCCCCCCGCGTCATGCGTCCTGCACGGGCGGCTCCCCCGCCTGTTTCTCCGCGCCCTGCTTGCGGTCGACGAACTTGTCGAACGCATCGCGTCCTTCCTGTTCCCAGAACTCGCGGTAATAGCGCCAGTTGTCGCGTCCCCGCGGCAGGTCATGCGGTCCGCCGCGTCCCGGCGGCTTGTGGCCGTGCGGGCCCCTGCCCCCGATGCCGCCGAAGATCAGCTTCGCGAGGATCACGATCCCGAAGGCCTGCCAGTAGCCGATCTGTCCGAGATGGAAGATCACCGGCATCAGCCAGTTCCAGAGGATCATCACCAGCCAGCCAAAGACCAGCGCGAAAAGCCCCGCGCCGATCACCCCCAGCACGACGAGACCCGCGATGCGGAGCCCCCGCACGGCCGGGTGAACCCCCGGCCACATGTCATGCATCCTGTGTGCACTCATTCCGTACCTCCTGTGAGCGTCTCTCGCAGAGCGAGCATCGCGCGGTGCTTCCGCGCCAGCAGCGTGCCGATGGGCACGTCCCACTCCTCGGCCAGCTCCCGAAACGTCCTTCCCTCGAGCTCGGTCGCCACGAGCACCTCCCTCTGGGGCACCGGCAGCTCGTCGATGGCCTCCATCATCTCCTCCTGACTCTCCGTCCGCGCGAAGTCCTCCGACGCCTCGAAGCGCATGTCGGAGATCTCCGCGGTGAGGTCGACCGTGTTTCCCCGCTTCCTGCGGTACAGGTCGACGACCCTGTTCCGCAGCGAGCGGTAGATGTAGGCGGGGATGTCGACGACGTCGGCGGCGACGTCCGGCTGCTCCAGGAAGTGCTCGATGACGTCCTCCACGACGTCCTCCGCGTCCCGCTCCGCCGTGTCGGCAATCCAGGTGCGCACGTACCCGACCAGCCGGTTCCACTCGGTGGCGATGAAGCCCGCGATCCGCTTTTTCTGCGTTTCTGCGCTCACATTATTCCTGACGCCTTTTCGGGTCTTTTATTGCATCATGCGCCGGATTTTCCCGCCGCCCGCGCGAGAAATCCCCGCAGGAGGGCCTCCAGCTCCGCCGGCGCCGTCACGTGGGGCCAGTGATCCGCGGCGGCGAGCGTTTCGATCCGCGCCCGGGGGAAGAACCTGCGCATCGCGGCATGATCCTCGGCAACGACGTAGGGCGAGCGGCCGCAGGCGACCAGGAGGGCTTCGCCGGTGTAGCGGCCGCTCACGCCCGCAAAGTCGGAGGCGACGGTGCTCGCCGCGAGCACCGCGGGGTCCAGGCGCCAGCGGAAACCGTCGCCGTCGCGCACGGCGTTGGTGAGGAGGAACTGGCGCACGCGAAGGTCGGGGACGATCGGCGACAGAAGCGCGTCAAGGTCCGCGCGCGTTCGGCAGCCGCTCACGTCCGTGCCGAGCGCGGCAAGCTCCTGCTCGTGATCGGGCGGATAGGGGCGGGGCGCGATGTCGATCGCGGCAACCCCCGCGGTGAGCCGTGGATGGCGCAAGGCGAAACCCATGGATACCAGGCCGCCCATGGAATGGCCGATGAGGCGCACGCGCTCGGCGTGGTGGGCCGTGCACCATGCATGGAGATCCTCGACGCAGTCCTCCAGGGTATGCGTCGGAGAGTGGGGGGAGTCGCCGTGGTTGCGCAGGTCCAGGGCGAAGACGCGGCCGTCCGCCGCCAACCTCCTGCCTATGCCCGCCCAGTTCTGGGCGGAACCGAAGAGCCCGTGCAGGATGACGATGGGCGCTCCCGAGCCCGGCCCGCCGAGATCGCGGAATGAAAGCTCCATGCCACAAGGGTAGCGGCGCAGGTGTCACGCGGCAATCGCCGCGCGCATGCCCCCCGCGTCGCCGGGCGCCTCCATTGACTTTTTCCATCACACGTATATTTATACTTCAAAGGAGTCATCATGGAGGCGGCGAAGACGGCGGCGGCTGCAACCCCTGCGACCGAGACCGCGCGGCTCATCATCGAGGGCAAGGAGTACGCGCTTCCCATCGTGCGGGGCACGGAAGGGGAGAAGGCGGTCGACATCTCGAGCCTCCGCAAGACGACGGGATTCGTGACGCTCGACAAGGGCTACGAGAACACCGGCTCCTGCCGGAGCGCCGTCACATTCATCGACGGCGAGAAGGGGATCCTCCGGTATCGCGGCTATCCCATCGATGAGCTCGCGGAGAAATCGACCTTCACCGAGGTGGCCTACCTCCTTCTCTACGGCGAGCTGCCCACGATCAACCAGCTGGACGAGTTCTCCACGTTCCTGAACGAATCCTCCCTCATCCACGAGGACATGCTCCATTTCTTCGTCGGCTTTCCGCGCGGCTCGCACCCGATGGGGATACTGGCCACCACGGTGGCGTCGCTGTCCACCTTCTATCCCATCCCCGAGGTGATGGATGAAAAGGCGGAGCGCCAGATACTGGCCAACCTCATCTCCCAGGTGCGCACCATCGCCGCCATCTCCTACAAGAAGTCCATCGGCGAGCCGATCGTCTATCCGTCCTATCGCCTGCGCTACGTGCCGAACTTCCTCAACATGATGTTCTCCTCCCCGGTGAAAGAGCAGCAGATCGACGACGACATCGTGCGCGCCATCGACCTTTTCCTCATCCTCCACGCCGACCACGAGCAGAACTGCAGCACCTCCACGGTCCGCATGACCGGCTCGAGCCTCGCCAACGTGTACGCCGTCATCTCGGCGGGCATCTCCGCCCTCTGGGGGCCGCGCCACGGCGGGGCCAACCAGGAGGTCATCCGGATGCTGGAGAAGATCCGCGACGACCATGGGGACGGCACCGAGTACGTGAGACGGGCAAAGGACCGCAACACCCCCGAGCGGCTCATGGGTTTCGGCCACCGGGTGTACAAGAGCCACGATCCCCGCGCGAAGATCCTGAAGGAGGCCTGCCACACGCTGCTCAACAAGCCGGGCATGAACGATCCTCTCTTCGACATCGCCCTGCGGCTGGAGGAGATCGCGCTGAACGACGATTACTTCATCTCGCGCAACCTTTACCCGAACGTGGATTTCTACTCCGGGCTCATCCTCCGCGCGGCGGGAATCCCGTACGACATGTTCACCGTGCTCTTCGCCATCGGGCGCATCCCGGGCTGGCTCGCCCACTGGCGCGAGATGTACCACGGGGAAGACTTCCGCATCATGCGGCCCCGCCAGATCTACACCGGCAACCCCTGCCGCGCCTACGTGGATCGCGCCCTCCGCGGCTGACAGCGGCACGTCCTTGACGACACGCAACACGCCGCGCACCGGTACGGGCGCCATGACCCGCGGCATGCTGGTCATGGCCCTCTCCAGCGTGCTCTTCTCCGCGATGTCCCTCCTGGTCCCCTTCACCAAAGAGGTGAGCGCCTTCATCATCGCCGCGGCGCGCTTCGTCACGGGCATCGTCGTGATCCTCGGCGTCGCCGCCCTGGGCCGCGCGAGCATCAAGGCAGTGAACAAACCGTGGCTCATCGTGCGCGGCGTGATCGGGGCGACATCGGTGTACCTGCTCTATCGGGGCATCATGACGCTCGGCCTCGGCAAGGGAACGGTCCTGAACTACACCTACCCGGTCTTCGCGGCACTTCTCGCGCCCCTCATGCTGAAGGAAAGGCTCACGTGGGACGTTCTTGTCGCCGCGGTCGTCGCCTTCTTCGGCATCTGGCTGGTCATCCGGCCCACCGGGGGGGGCGCCGGTGCGTTTTCCTTCAGCGTCAACGACCTGCTTGCGCTGCTCGGGGGCCTGCTCTCCGCCGTCGCGGTGGTGGCGATCAAGAAGCTGCGCGAGACCGACACCTCGTCCATCATCTATCTCGCCCAATGCGTCTTCGGGCTGCTCGTGGTGGGGGTGCCGACGGCGACGAGCTCATTCGCCTTTGCCGGCATCGAGTGGCTGATCCTCCTGGGCATCGGGCTCATCGCGACGATCGCGCAATTGACGATGACCTGGGCGTACAAGCACGTGCCGGCCACCGAGGGGAGCCTCCTGGCATTCCTGACGCCGGTCCTCAATGTGCTGCTGGGCGTGCTCGTCTTCGGCGAGAAGCTGCAGGCCACGACGCTCCTGGGCTCGGCGCTCGTGCTGCTCTGCTGCGCCTACGTGGCGTTCCGTGACAGGATCCTGCGCCTGGACGCGTGACGCGCTCCCTTTCGTCGCCGTTCTGACAACTGCCGCTGCTTGACGCCCGGCGTGCTCTCTGCGAGAGTCCGGCTGTTCGGCCCGAAGTGGATTCAAAAGGAGCGCGACATGACGGCACGGAAATGTATCGTTCGGATGGCGTGCGTGGTGCTCCTGACCGTGACAGTCGGCGGTTGCAGCTACGTGGCGAATCTCTTCTACTCCCAGCAATCGTACACCAATTCGAGCTTCTCCAGCGCGGGGGACCTCGTTCTGAGCGGCGATGCCACAGTCGGCGTCATGAGCGCCGACTATGACTTCGACGTGCTGCGTCTGGTCGCGTCGGGATCGTCGAATCAGCTCGGGACCGCCTACCTCCCGACGACCATCCAGCCCGATACGGGCTTCAGCACGAGGTTTCAGTTCCGGATCGATGGGGTGACGTCCGGCTCCGGCGCTGACGGCTTCACGTTCGCGCTGCAGAGCATCCCGTTCATGGGTTCCACCCCCACGATCGGCGATGGCGGCGGGAGCATGGGCTATGGAGGAGTTCCGCATTCCATTGCGGTTAAGTTCGACACCTATCAGAACTCTGAAACGCACGATCCGAGCTCCCACTACATCGGCGTTGCGCTGGCGGGCGACATGGACAACACGAACTATTCCGGCGGCCAGAGCACCGTCTCCACGAATTTCGACAACGGGTCCATCTGGACCGTGTGGATCGACTATGATGGCTCGATGCTGTCCGTCTACGCCGTCAACTCGGCGACGACGTCGAAACCTTCGCTTCCCACCCTCACGTACCATTTCGACGCGGCATCCATCCTGAGTGGGGTCGGCACCTGGGTCGGCTTCACCGCCGCCGGTGGAAGCTCGTGGGAAGAGACGAACATCCTCAACTGGTCGTTCTACAACTACAACAATCCCTACGGCTCTTAGAAAGGGGTTTCGCGCCCGTCTTGCCGCCGTCCGGGCAAGGCACCGGCGGGTGTCAGAACTTTCGGATCGTCCGTTCGAAACCGGGAAGCGATCTTTCGATCACGGCCGTGTCCACACAGTAGGCAATGCGGAAATAGCCCGGCGCGCTGAATCCCCGGCCCGGCACCACGAGGATCAACTCTTCCTGCAGGGCGCGCACAAAGGCGAGGTCATCGCCGCCCGGGGCGCGGGGGAAGATGTAGAAGGCGCCCTGGGGCACCTCCAGCTTGTAGCCCATCGCGCGAAGGGCGGCGCAGAAAAGGTCGCGCTTGCGCCGGTAGATCTCCACGTCCACGGCCGCACCCTGGAGGGACGCCACGGCGCGCTGCATGAGCGCGGGTGCGTTCACGTAGCCGAGGATGCGCGTGCACAGGACAACGCCGTCCACCAGACGCTGGCTGTCGTCCGCCGCCGGGTTGACCGCGGCGAAGCCGATGCGCTCCCCGGGCAGCGAAAGGTCCTTCGAATACGACGTGACAACCACCGTGTGCGGGTAGAGCGCGAGGATGCCGGGCACGACGGCCCCGTCATACGCGAGCTTCCGATAGGGCTCGTCGGCGATGAGGTAGATCGTGCGCCCGATCCTCCTGCCCGCGGCCAGGAGCATGCCGGCGAGCGCCGCGAGTGTCTCTGCGGGATAGATGCGGCCGGTCGGGTTGTTCGGCGAGTTGACGATCACCGCCGCGGTGCGCGCCGTGATGCGGCTCTCAATGGCCGCGATATCGAGGTCGAAATCGGCGGCCGTGGGCGCGAGCACGAGCGAGCCGCCGTGGTTGTCGACGTAGGAGACGTACTCCATGAAGCAGGGAATGCTTGCGATCACTTCGTCACCGGGATCGAGCAAGGTCTTCAGCACCGCGTTCATGGCGCCGCTTGCCCCGCAGGACATCACGACGTGGCCGCCGTCCATCCGCACGCCCTGCTCGCGCGACACCTGCGCGGCGACCGCGGCGCGCACCTCGGGGAAGCCCGCGTTGGGCATGTAGCCGTGCTTGCGCGCCATCGGCGTGGCGACCAGCTCCGTCAGGACGCGCTGGAAGGCTGCCGGCGGCTCGACATCGGGATTCCCGAGGCTGAAGTCACAGACTTTCTCCGCGCCGTGCGCGGCGCGCAGCGTATTGCCCGCCTCGAACATCCTCCGTATCCAGGAGGAGCTCTCGATGGAGTCGCGTATCTTCTTACTGACCGCCATGGCATTCTTCTCCGATCGCGCGCAGGAGCGCGTCCATGTCACCGTCGGCGCCGATGCTGATGCGAAGCCCGTCGGATACGGGTCCCGTCTTCCAGTGCCGCACCAGAAAGCCGCGGCGCAGGAGGCCGTCGTACAGGCGCCCGGCGTCGCTGCCGGCGGGCGGCACGGCGAAGAGGAAGTTCGCCCGCGAAGGAAGGACCCGAAAACCCCTTTCGGCAAGAGCCGCGCTGAAGCGGCCGCGGGTGGCGAGTATCGCGTCCCGCGTCTTTCGAAAATAGGCCTGGTCGTCGAGCGCGGCATCGGCGGCGATCTGCGCGAGCCCGCTCACATTGTAGCTGTCCTTCGTCTTCATCATCTCGCGGATGATGGCCTCATGGGCGAAGGCGAAGCCGACGCGCATTCCCGCGAGCGAATAGGCCTTTGACATCGTGCGCACGACGATGAGACGCGGGGAAGAGGCCAGGAGCGGCAGGCTTGATTCGGCAGCGAAGTCCACGTAGGCCTCGTCGGCCACCACGATGCCGTCGAAACGCTCCAGGAGGCGCGCCACCCACGCGGTGGGAAAGCCCACGCCGTACGGCGAGTTGGGCGAAGACAGGAAGAAAATGCGGGCCTTCGGTGAGGGCACGGGGATGCCGCTCATGTCCGCGTCATTTTCCACCCGGGGGAGCGGGACGGCCGCCGTCCGCGCGTCCGCGAGCGTCGCGAGCACCGGATAGAGGGAATACGACGGGCTGAAATAGGCGATGGCATCGCCCTGGTTCACGAACGTGCGCATGAGCAGGGAAAGGATTTCGTCCGAGCCGTTGCCGCACAGGATCTGCGACGCTTCCACGCCGTACAGGGAGGCAGCGCGTTCGCGCAGGGCGCCCGCGTCAGGACTGGGGTACAGCCGCAACGTGCCTTCCGTCGCGTCGCGCAGCGCGGCGAGCACCCGCGGGGAAGGCGGGAAGGGGTTCTCATTCGTATTCAGCTTCACGAGGCGCTCGCCCGGTTTCGGCTGCAGGCCGGGAACGTAGCCGTCCATTTTCCGTACCGTCTTGCGGACGAAACCGAGGGCCTTCTCGACTTGGCTCATGCAGGGAGTGTAGCAGAACGGGCGGGGCGGCAACAAGAAGCAGCCGCGCGGCGTTTCAATGGACTTGACTTCGCCTGCTTTTCTTCCTATATCTCCATTATGGCGATTATGGTTTCTGACAAGGCAGCAGGACAGCTTTCGACGATCCTCTCGGAGCAGGGAAAGCCCGGGGCATGTCTTCGGGTCTGGGTCGCGGGTCTTGGTTGCTCGGGTTACCGCTACGGCATGGGCATCGACGAAAAGGAGCCCGAAGAGGGCGACCAGATATTCGAATCGCACGGGATACGCATCCTCGTGGATCCGCAGAGCCTCTCCTATATGGACGGCGCCTTGGTGAACTGGGTGGACGAGCCGGACAACAGCGGCTTTGCCATCGACAATCCCAACCCCGCGCCGGAGAAGGAATGCGACTGCGCCGGCGGATGCGCAACCGGCGCCCACGCTCACGGCGACCACGTGCACGCTGAGGAAGGCGAAGACCGTTGCTGACCTGACGCTGCGGCGGCACGCCGCGGTCATCTGCCGAAAAGCGTACTCTGCCCGGTCAGAATGCCATCATCTCGGAAAGCTTGTGTATGTGGCCTTCCTCTTCCGCGATGATTGCCATGATGTCGCGGGCAATGGGTTCCGCGCCCGGCAGGGCTGAAAGAGCCTTGTAGAGATCGATACTCTTCTTTTCCATCGCCGCGCCGAAGCTCAATGCGTCGTGACTCGATGAAATGGCATCCGAGGCGAGCAGCTGTTCCAGGGGAACGACGATATCATGCTGCAGCATCTTCTCCAGGCCTGCGCCCGGCTTGCTCGACACGGACTTTCCCTTCTTCTTCAGCATCTCCTGAAAGAGCGCCTTGTGGCGCGCCTCCTCTTCCCGGAGGAACCTGACCTCGTTCTTGACCCTGCGCTCGGGGCTCTTCTCGATGAAGGCCGAATAGAAGTCGTAACCCTTCTGCTCCAGGACCACCGCCATCGCCAGCAGCTCCTCCACCTTGAAGCCCGTGAGGTCCCATTCCTCCGCCATCACATCCTCCTTCATCATTTCAACACTCCGCAAACTGTGGACCCGCGCCGGGCATTTGGCAAGGAATTGTTGCGCAAAAAGCATCCAAACCGGCCTCTCCGGTGTAGTACCTTCATGTGAGAAGGGGTGCGGTGATGAAGACAGACCAGGAGACCTTGCAGAGCGTCGAGTCGAGCGACGAATCGTGCATGCGCGCCCTCGGCCGGCGCCAGTCGGATGGGCTTCAGCCGCTTTTCTCCCGCTACGCGCCCCTTGTCTTCCACATCGCCTCGGAAAGCCTCGGACCGGCCGCCGCGGAAGACATCGTCCAGGACATCTTTCTCACCGTCTGGAGAAAGGCCGACACCTTCGATCCCCGTCGCGGCGCGTTCCGCCCGTGGCTCATGCAGATCACGCACCACCGGATCCTCAATGAGCTGCGCACCCGCAGCCGGCGACCCCTGATCGACGCCGAATCGGGAGTGGAGGAGGTGGAGCGACTTCCCGACGCGCGCTCGGAGCCGGCGGAGGCCGCCTGGCAGGCGTATCGGCGCGGTGCGGTGCGCGCGGCGGTCGAGCGGCTTCCCCCTTCGCAGCGCCAGGCGCTCAGTCTTGCCTTTTTCGAGGAGCTCACGCACGACCAGGTCGCCGCTGCGCTGAACCTGCCGCTTGGAACGGTGAAGGCGAGGATACGCGCGGGGCTGGGGAAGCTGCGCTACATTCTGGCGCCGCTGGGGGTGGCGGCCGTCGCCGTCGCCGTGCTGGCGGGCTATGGACTGCGCGTGCACGCGCAGCGGGTGCTCGCGCAGAGAAACGACCGCGCCCTGTCAATGGCGACGATGAGCGACGTCACGATCCTCCACGTGCCCGCCGCGCCCGGCGTCACGGGCGGCACCCATGGTTCTTATCGATACCGGCCGAAGTCGAACATCGGCGTGTTTGCGCTGCACGAGTTCCCCGCCGCGCCGGCGGGAAGGACGTACCAGGGATGGGCGCGGAGCAATGGGAGTTGGATCTCCATGGGCACGGCGAAGCCCGATTCCGAAGGGGACGCGCTGCTCGTGGCGGAAAACCCCGCGGTCACGGAGCCGCCGGAGGCGGTGAAGGTCACCGTGGAGCCCGCGGGCGGCAGCAGCCAACCCACGGGTCCCGCCGTCATCCTCTGGGAAGGAAAATAGCACCCGCCGCGGCGCGGCGGGTCGCTCCTACGTCAGCGAGAAGGGCGGATAGAGGTCCGTCACCAGGAGAAACGCGTACGATGTGGCCCGCAGCGACCAGCGCCCGACGCCCACGACGAACGTGAAGAAGCCCCGCGGATAGCGCCCCGTGAAGAGAATGGCAAACCAGGAGATCACGACGCAGAAGGCCGCCGCGATCCCGAGGAAGAACAGGATGAACCAGTGGGGGATGGCGAGGAACCATTTCACCAGGGGCATGCCCCGCTTCAGATCCTTGCCGGCATCCGGGTAGGAGAAGCCGATGTGCACGGCCTGCTCGCGCTCGGTGGAGGGGAACTCATCGGTGAGCAGGGCCGCGTAGGCGCCGACCCGCCCGGCGAATCTCGTGAGGTTGAGGTTCCAGTCGAACCACCAGCGCGGGTACTTCCGGCGGAAGAGGATCATGAGGAGCACGGGCACGAACAACACCGTGCCGGAGACGAAAAGGATCCTCCAGGCATTGGCCACCCACGCGTGCTCGCCGATTCCCCACCCCCATGCCGGGCCTGCGAGCAGGGCCAGCATGACGGCGGGCGGGATGATCGTGATGAAACGGAAAAAGGAGGTGAGCCGGTTGAGCGCCCTGTCGGGGTAGTCCACCTCGAAGGTTACGGGATAGGTATCGGCCATGTCGCCACTCCTTGCATCCAGGATGGGCAGATTCTAACCCCCGCGTAACGGATCGGCAATCCTGCGGCCGCATCCCGGTTCGGCGAAGGCCGCTCTCATCGACGATCCTTGCGGAAGCTCTTCGCGTACTTCGCGCGAGCCTTCAGCATCTGCCGCTGCTCCGCCTGCGCCCGCACGTCGTCGCGCGTGAGCAGGTAGGTGAGCTCCCGCTGCTGCTTCCTCCAGCCCTGGTAGCGCTCTTCGGTGAGCGTCCCTTGCTCCCGCGCGGCCTGCACCGCGCAGCCGGGCTCCGCGGCGTGCGTGCAGTCGGAGAACCGGCACGCGTGCGCGAGCTCGTCGATGTCGGAGAAGGACGCCGCCAGGTCCTCCTCTGTGCCGTAGAGACCGACCTCCCGCATTCCCGGGTTGTCGATGAGCAGCGCGCCGGACGGGATGACCACCAGCTCCCGGTGCGTCGTCGTATGCCGTCCCCTGCTGTCGTCGGCGCGCACCGCCGCGGTTGCCATGTGCGCGCTGCCCAGGAGCCGGTTGATGAGCGTGGACTTGCCGACGCCGGATGAGCCCAGCAGGGCCGCGGTCCGGCCGGGCAGAAGCGCTCCCTGAAGCGCCTCCATGCCCATGCCCGTCTCCGCGCTCACGGCGAGCACGGGCGCGCCGATGGCCGCCGCCTCGGTCTCCGCGACGCGCGCGGAGAGCTCCGCGCACAGGTCGGCCTTGTTGAGGGCGACGACAGGCTGCGCGCCGCTGCCCCACGCGAGCGTGAGGTAGCGCTCCAGCCGGCGAAGGTTGAAGTCGTGATCCAATGCCATGACGATGAGCGCCGTATCGATGTTCGCCGCCACGACCTGCCGCTGCGGCATACTGGGCGCACCGGACCCCTGCGCAGCCCTACGCACGAACGCGCTCGACCGGGGAAGCAGGGCGTGGACCGTTGCCCGTCCGTCCTCCGGCCGCGGCGTGACGGCGACCCAGTCGCCCACGACGGGGAAATCGGATTTCTCCACCGTCTCATGGCGATAGCGGCCCGACACCTCCGCGCGCAGCTCGCCTTGCGGACCGGTGACGGTGCACAGCTCGCGCTGCCCGACGATCACGCGCGCGGGCACGAGGCCCGTACCCGAATACGATTCGAACTCCTGTGCGAAACGGCTGTTCCAGCCGAGTGATGCAAGCTCCAATGGTTTTTCCTCCGTGTTCGCAGCGGCACGGCGCGCGGACGCGCGTCTGCCGGACACTGCGGTCGTGCCACGGCGGAAAGAGGAGCCTCGGCGTTTTGCGGAAAGGGAGGACTACCTCGATCCGCCCCGGGGGGACGTGTGTGTGAAGAAGGTGCGGGCAATCATATTACGGTGTCCTCCTCTGCAGTTGATTTTGACTTTCGGCAGACACTACCGCCGTGGGACGGAACGTGTCAAGCGCGCCGTGCACCGCGGCAAGCGCGTCCTCCAGAAAGCCCGACAGTCCCAGGACGACGCTGTCCCACGCGCGGCGGACAAAGCCGGCGGCGTCCACGCTCGTCGTGGCAAGCAGGGGGATCCGCGCAATTTCTCCCGCGGGCGACGAGTAGACGAGCTCGCCCACCGTCTGGCCCTTGTAGACAGGGGCGACAAGCGGCGAACGGCTCAGCATGGAGTAGGTGAGACCGGCCATTTCGTCGTCGCGCACGGTGAGCTGGAGGGGATTTGCCGGCGCCACGGCCACTCCCTTTGCCGTTCCCTTCCAGACGCGGACGGGCGGAAGCGTGGGGGTGTCCAGCGATACGGTGGTATAGGTGCGAAAGCCGTAGGAAAGAAGGGCAAGGGCGTCCTGCGCCCTTTTCATCATGCCTTCCGGCAGCGTGAGCCCCGCGACCCCGAGCAGCACGGCAACGACGCGGGTGGAGCCCTGGCGCGCGGTGATGGCCGCGGTGAAGTCCTCATCGTCCAGCCGGCCCGTCTTCAGGCCGTCCACGCCGACCCCCCACCAGACGAGGTTGTTGGCGTTGTACTGCTTTTTCACCGGGTCACGGGGCAGGCGCCCGTCCGGCATGTTCTGCGCCAGGGGATATTCGAACTCCCGTACGGAATGCAGCTCTTCCAGCGCATCCGGGTGCAGCATGATATAGCGGCGGCAGAAGTCCGCGAACTCCCGCGCCGTGACGACATTCCCCTCCTCCGCGCCCGCGGGGTCGGTGAAATGCATCCGGGTGTAGCCCATGAAGCGCGCTTCGTCGTTCATCCACTGGACGAAGGTGCGGATGCTGCCGGCGGCATATTCCGCCAGTGCATTGGCGGCATCATTGCCCGATGCCACCGCCGCCCCTTTCATGAGCTCTTCCACGGTCACGATCTGCCCCGGCCCCAGGTGCATGAGGGTGGAGCCCGGTACCTGGTGATCCGCCCACGCATTGGAGGACAGGTACACCACGTCCGTGCGGCGGATCTGCCTTTCGTCGAGCATGCGCAGCACGATGTGGAGCGTCATGAGCTTGGCAAGGGACGCCGGCACGAAGTCCTGGTCCGCGTTGTACTGGTAGAGGACACGGCCCGTTGCCTGGTCGATGAGGATGGCCGCGCGCGCCCAGCTCAGGAGCGGCTTGTCCGCCGGCATCCCCGTTGTCTGCACGGGCTGGGCACAGAGACTCCCGCCCATGGAGGCTGCAAAAACGAGTGCGATGAGCAGGTGACGTGCGAAACGGCGTTTCAGACCTTCCTCCCGTGTCTGAGACCTCGACATTCTGGATGGTGGTACGCGGCAGGTGACGAGCTGGCCGCAGTATACATCGAACGCCGCGCCTGCGGGAAGCGGCCGTCACTCATCCCAGCAGTCTCATTTTGGACCATCCGGAGCTGACGACCGGGCATTCTTGCCCAAAAATGGCTTATTACCATGGGACAAAATGAGAACTGCATCGTTCGGTTGCCAAACTGAAAATTGCTGCACTCATCCGCAGATCCGGCGCACACTGTCCATGTCGAGGTTTTGTGCGACAACGTCCGCCACCCTGTCGATTTCCCGCTCCACGATGGCATGCAAGGGCTCACCCGTCTCCCGCGCGCGCCACCCGAGTGACGAAAGCCACGCGCGTCTGAAGGCGGGAGCGCCGAACACGCCATGCAGGTACGTGCCCCACACGCGGCCGTCCCGCGCCGCCGCGCCGTCCGGCGTGCCGTCCTCCCGCGTGAACACGGGCAGCCAGCCGGCGGCAGGGAACGTGCGCCCGCGATGTATCTCATAGCCTGACACCTCGCGACCGGCGCAGGAGCGGAGGAATCCCGGGCCATCGTTCACGGTGGCGGCCACCTGCCGCACCTCCTTCTCCTCCTCGAAGCTTGTCTCCACGGGGAGCAGGCCCAGGCCTTCCCGTGTGCCGGCGGCACCTTCACTTCCGCCCTGGTCGTTCACGGCAAGCCCCATCATCTGATAGCCGCCGCAGATGCCCACCACGACTCCTCCCTGGTCCGCGTATGCCCGCACGGCGTGGCCGAAGCCCCGGGATGAAAGCCAGGCGAGGTCGGAGAGCGTCGCCTTGCTGCCGGGGATGATGAGCGCATCCGGCGAACCGAGGTCCCGCACCGAGGAGACGAACCGGACGTGCACACCGGCCTCCATGGCCAGAGGATCACAATCGTCGAAATTGGAAATGTGCGGCAGGTGGATCACCGCGACGTCCACGCCCCCGGGATCCGGGGAAAGCCCACCGCCGGAGATCATGGCCGCATCCTCCTGCGGCAGGCGCAGATTCTCCATGTAGGGAATGACGCCCAGGGTGGGCACGCCGCTTGTGAGCTTCTCCAGCATCTGGAGTCCCGACGCGAGCTGGTCGGGGTCGCCACGGAACCTGTTGATCACGAAGCCCTTGACGAGCGCCCGCTCCTCCGGTTCCAGGAGCGCGAGGGTGCCAACGAGCGCGGCAAAGACGCCGCCCCGCTCGATGCTCGCCGCGAGGAGCACCGGTGCGGAGCAGGCGCGCGCGACGCGCATGTTGACGATCTCTTCCTTCTTGAGGTTGATCTCCACCGGGCTTCCCGCCCCCTCGATAAGGAGGAGATCGTAACGCGCGCGCTGGCGCTCCAGCGCCTCTTCCACCGCTTTCCAGAGCAGCGGGCGGCATTCCGCCCAGTCATCGGGGCCGATGGATTTCCACGCCCTGCCGTTCAGCACGACCTGGGTGCGGTTCCCCGTCTCCGGCTTCAGAAGCACGGGATTCATATCGGCGTCGGGCTCCAGGCGGCACGCCTGCGCCTGCACGGCCTGGGACCTTCCGATTTCCGTTCCGTCGAGGCTCACCGCGGAGCTCAGGGAGAGATTCTGCGCCTTGAACGGCGCCACGCGGATGCCGTCGCGCGCGAAGATCCGGCAGAGCGCCGTCACGAGCAGGCTCTTGCCTGCCGCCGAGGAGGTGCCCTGGATCATGAGGACGCGTGCGGGCATCCCGCGTGGCGCCCTGTGCTACTGGGGCCCGGACTCGCCGCCCGAGCGGATGTTGATGCGGATCTCCTCCCCCGAATCCGGCTGCTCCCGAGGGGGAACGACGAGCCGCAGAAGCCCGTTGTGGTAGCGCGCCTCCGTGCCCGCCTGGTCGAACTTGTCGGCCGGCGCGTAGTACCGCTGCTCTTCGACGTCCTTCAGCTTCAGGCGGCGCTTGAAATACTGCACGCCCTCTTCACTCTCCAGCGCCTGCGGCGCCTTTGCCGAGAAGATGAGGTGGTCGCCGCGGAACTGCACGGTGAGGTCTTTCTCCTCGAACCCGGCGAGGGCGATTTCCACCACGAGCTTCTTGTCGCGCGTGAGGTAGATCGTGGACGGGGGATACATGTAGGCGGGGTAGTAGTCGGGGTTGCCGAATGGTCCCTTGCCGAAATGCTCGGCGGCCTGACGCATCCTTTCCGCGGCCTCCTGGTCGAAGTGGCCGCCGAAGTTTTCGGCGAACTTGAACGCTTCGTCCATGATGCGGCCGAGGTCGAACGTGAATACCCGATTGGTCATGGGAGTGCCTCCCTTGTGCAACGTGTCGGCTCCCCATGCGGGCGAGCCACCGGGCCCCCCATGCGGGGCGGCTCGAGGAAGCCACAGCCTCCACCCTCAATGTACTGATTGCCGGAGCGGGTGGACAAGTGAAGGAGGGCGCCGACAGCAATTCTCAGTTTGGCAACCGAATGATGCAGTTCTCATTTTGTCCCCTGGTAATAAGCCATTTCTGAGCAAAAATGCTCGTCGTCAGCTCCGGATGGTCCAAAATGAGACAATATGAAGTGCCCCCAGGTGGTTGCTACAACGTGGATCGGCCGTATCATGAGATTGGCGTCTCGATGCGGCACGCCACAAACAACGCACAAGGGGGCAGTCATGGGTATTGTACATTACGTTGGCATGGACGTCGACAAAGAAAAGATCGCCATAGCGATCCTGAGCGGGCGCGATCAGAAGCCGAGGGCCGAGACGGTGATTCGCAATGAAAAGAGCGTAATCCAGGCCTATTTCAAGAAGCTCCAGTCCGCGGGGGACTTGGTGACATGCTACGAGGCGGGATGTCTAGGGTATTCCCTGTATCGACAATTGACGGAACTGGGTGTGCCGTGTGCGGTGCTGGCTCCGTCTCAGATTCCACATCGTCCGGGAGATCGCATAAAGACCGATAGAAGGGACGCTGTGATGCTTGCTCGCGCACTTCGGAGCGGGGATGTGAGTGCCGTTCATGTACCCACGCGGGAAGACGAAGCGGTTCGCGACTATCTACGAATGCTGGAGGACATGAAGTCCGATCTGCGCAAGGCCAAGCAGCGCGTGCTGGGTTTTCTTCTGCGGAGGCGGATACGTTATGAACAAGGAGCCACATGGACGCAGCCGCATCGAGCATGGTTGCAGGCTCTTGAGTTGGAGGATCCGCTGGAGCAGTTGACTCTCACCGAGTACCGCTGCCAAGTCGACGAGCTGGAGGAGAAGTGTCGGCGGATCAAGGCGGGCATCGAAGAGATCGCGGCAGGTAAAAGCTATGCCGAACCTGTAGCCAAGCTGAAGGCGTTCAAGGGCGTGGAGACGCTGATCGCCTTGTCGCTTGTTTCGGAGATCGGGGACTTTCGGCGCTTTGCAGGTGCGGATCAATTCATGGCGTTTTTGGGGTTGGTGCCCTCCGAGCGATCCAGCGGAAACAAGAGGCGCTTGGGAGGAATCACAAAGGCGGGTAATTCCCACCTGCGCAAACTTCTGGTGGAGGCCGCCTGGCAATACCGCAGCTACCATCCCAGTAGCACTCGGTTGATGAAACGACGCGAGGGTCTTTCTCCATCCTTGGTCAGCTATGCCAACCGTGCGTGCAGGCGGCTAAACAAGAAATTTCTGCGTCTGCTTTTTCGCGGCAAAGCTTCTCAGACCGTGGTGACGGCGGTGGCGCGAGAGCTCTCGGGGTTCCTGTGGGGCGCGATGGTTGATCGGGTGGCTTGAGGAGGCTGCGTATGCAATCGAGGCAACCGGGACGGATGGGGAAGGTTCGTGGCGAACGGAGAATCCTCGAGCGGTTCTGCAGGCAGACTATGGTCTGATCCTGGTAATGAGACGGAGGCAAGCTCCTGACGATCACATTGGCCTGCGGTAACCAATCCACGCATATCAGACTGGTCGATCGTCGGTTATGCCCTTCTCCATCTCTTCGGGTTGGCCTCGATGTTCAGAAGGAGTTCTAAAGAAAAAAGGAGGCTTTTAGAGCTTGACGGGGGCACATCATATCAGAACTGCTGGGGCGCCGCTCAGACCCTGACGGGCATGACCAGAAAGGGGATGCCCAGCTGGTGGAGACGCCGCTGGACCGCGAAGGTGGTGTGGTTGAAGAGCAGCCGGGTAAGAAAAGAATCTTCGGCGAAGACGATCTGCCCGCCGAAGAAGACGGCCGCGGGGTGTCTGCGATGGATTGTCACCGCCAGGCCGCAGATCTCGTCGGAGACGTCGGTGCCCACCGCGGAGTATCCCTCCGCGTGGAATCCCTCCGTCTCCAGGAAGCGCACGTACCGGTCCAGTCCCGCGTCCACGTGTGTCCGCAGGTCGTTGAGCCCTTCCACGCCCTTGAACCGGTCCGCGTCCACGATGCCCGCCTGGATGAATATCCAGTTGCGGAAGACATCGCCAAAGACCTTTCGGACGTTGAAGAGCGTATGCAGGCCGGTGCCGTTGAATCCGGACACCAGGAGCACGGCGGTCTTCGCCTTCGGATCCAGGTGGGACTTCCTTTTGCGCGCATGCGCCGCCTGCACAGCCGCGACCGCGGCCGGCGCATCGCTCAGCTCCGTGACACCCGTCATGAGGTGGTCCAGGCGCGACAGCCGCCTGCCCGTCGATCTATAGAAGCGCTTCACGACGATCGCGACCACCACGAGCGACCCGGTCACCAGAAGCGTGATCCACCCGCCCACGGCGAATTTGAGGATCACCTGGGAGACGAGGATGAAGCCCGTGAGGAGCAGGCCGAAGCCGTTGATGAGGATCTTCCGCTTCCAAGAGCGCACGGTCTTTCGCTCCTGCCACCAATGCCGGACCATGCCCGCCTGGGACAGGCAGAAGGTGATGAAGACGTTGATCGCATAGAGGACGATCAGGAAGGAAACGGCGCCCCGGCTCACGAGCATGAGCACAAGGGCGGCGCCGCCCATGAGCACGATGCCGTTCTTGATCACCAGGCGCTCGCTGAGGAGGCTGAACTGGCTGGGCAGCCACCGGTCGATCGACATGTTGGCAAGCACGCGCGGGCCGTCGAGGAAGCCGGTCTGCGCCGCGACGAAGAGCAGCACCGCCTCGGAGATCAGCGTCACGAGCACAAAAGCGTAGCCGGGCGCGCCCCAGCCCGCGGCGATGCGCTCCATGAGCGTGGCATTCAGGGTCCTGCCCGGCACCTTCACCACGCCGAAGAGCAGGTACCCGATCATGAGCCCGGCCGCCATGAAGGCAAGGGAGACGGCCATGTAGCGCATCGTGCGCTTGGCGGTCTGCACGCGCGGCTCGCGCAGGATGGGAAGACCGTTGCTCACCGCCTCGATGCCCGTGTAGGTGCCGGCGCCCATGCTGTAGGCGCGGAGTATCAGCACGAAGACGCCGAAGGTCCCGAGCTGCGTCGCCGCGGCGCCCGTCTCCCGGACGGTGCTGTTCGCCACGGCGCCCATCTCCGGCAGGTGCGCGCCGATTGCGTAGAGCACGGCAAATGTGTGCGTCACGAGGAAGAGCAGGAAGATGGGCACCAGCGGCGCCACCGATTCCTTGACCCCGCGGAGATTGAGCACCGTGAGCCCGAGGACCCCCACCACGGCAAGCACGATCTTCAGCGGCTGCGCGGCAACGGGAAGAAAGCTGAAGATGGCATCGGCGCCGCTCGCAATGGAAAGGGTGATGGTGAGGACGTAGTCGATGAGGAGCGCGCAGCCGGAAATCATGCCGATTGTCGGGGAGAGCAGCTTGCTCGCCACGAGATAGCCGCCGCCGCCCGACGGAAAGAGCTCCACGATCTGGGAATAGCTTGCGGCAATCACGAAGATCGTGACGGCCGTGGCAAGGGCGACGAATATGCCCAGGTAGCCGTGCCGGCCCAGGGACAGGAAGGACTCCTCGGGGCCGTAGTTGGCGGATGAGAGCCCGTCCGCTCCCAGGCCCACCCAGGCGAAAAAGGCGATCAGGGAGAGCTTGTGGAAAAGGTTCGGGTCGCGGATGTCCCGCGCGCCGCCGATCACGGCGGTCCGGAGCTTGTCGATGATGCCCGTGTGTTCGTGGCTGCTCATGGGGACGCGGCGGGTACTTTATCCGCTCCGGGAAAGGTGTTCAAGCGACCCGGGAGGGCCGGGAGGGCCCGGGGTCTACATCGCGGGCGGCGTGTCCAGCTCCTCGCCGTGGCCGGTGATGGAAAAGACCACCCGCTCGCAGATATTGCCCACGCGGTCGGCGACCCGCTCGAGGTTGTGCGCCACCCAGGTGAGGCGCGTCGCCTGGTCGGTGGCCTTGGGATCGGACATGATGAATTGCGTGAGGTCGCGGTAGATCCGCTCGTAGAGCTGGTCCACCTCGGCGTCTTCCTTCGGGATGGCGCGGGCAGCCTCCACGTCCTGGCGGAGGAAGGCCTCCAGGGCGCGGTGGAGCATGTCGCAAGCCTTCACGGCCATGCGGGGGATGTCCACGAGGGGCTTGATCAGGAGCTCGTCGCCGATCATGACGGCCACCGTGGCGATTCCCTTCGCGTAGTCGGCCATGCGCTCCAGCTCCGAGGCGATCTCCAGGATGGAGGCGAGCGTGCGCAGGTCCCCCGCCATGGGCTGCTGCGTGGCGATCAGGGTGAGCGTCTCGTTCTCAATGGCGTAGCGTTTCTCATTGATCGTCCTGTCGGCGTCGATGATGCGGTGGGCGCGCGTGAAATCCCTGTCCTGCAGGGTCTGCACGGACTCCGCCACCGCGCGCTCGGCCATCGCGCCAAGCTCGATGATCTCATCCTGCAGCCGGTGCAGGTCGTGCTCGAACTTTTCCCTCGGCATATCTCCTCCTGGGCGCCCGGGGATTCCGTCCGCGGCATGCCGCGGAGTTTCCGCGCCCTGCGGGCCGCGCGGCAACCGCCGCAGGCTCCCGCCTCACCCGAATCTCCCCGTAATATAATCTTCGGTACGCCGGTCGGTCGGGCTCGTAAAAATCTGCTGCGTCGCATCGAACTCCGCGAGTATCCCCGCGTGGCGCTCGTTCAGCCAGAAGAAGCCCGTCCGGTCCGACACCCGCGCCGCCTGCTGCATGTTGTGCGTGACGATGACGATCGTGTACTTCTCCTTCAGCGCGCGCATGAGCTCCTCCATCCGCAGCGTGGCAATGGGGTCCAGCGCGGAGCACGGCTCGTCCATGAGGATCACGTCGGGGGCCACGGCGATCACGCGCGCGATGCAGAGGCGCTGCTGCTGCCCCAGGGAGAGCGACAGGGCGTCCTGGTGGAGCGAATCCTTCAGCTCGTCCCAGAGGTCCGCCCCGCGCAGGCTTTTTTCCACCACGCCGGAAAGGGCGCGGCCGCGGTGCGTCCCCATGACCCGGGGACCGAAGGCGACATTGTCGTATATGCTCTGCGGGAACGGGTTGGGCCGCTGGAAGACCATGCCCACCCGCTTGCGCAAGTCCACGACGTCGGTGCCCGGAGCGTAGATGTCGCGGCCGTCGATCCGCACCGTCCCCTCCACCCGGGTGCCGGGGATGGTATCGTTCATGCGGTTGAGGCAGCGCAGGAACGTCGACTTCCCGCATCCCGATGGGCCGATGAGCGCCGTGATCTGCCTTTCTTCCACCGTCATGCTGACATCCTGCAGGGCAAGACGGGCGCCGTAGTGGAATGTGAGGTTTCGCACGACGATGCCGCCCATGCTCAGCCGAACCTCCCCGTGATGTAGTCCTCCGTCTGTTTCACCTTGGGCGCCGTGAACACCTCGGGGCCTTCGCCGCATTCCACGAGCTCGCCGGCGAGGAAGAATGCCGCCACGTCGGCGATGCGCGCCGCCTGCTGCACGCTGTGCGGCACGATCACCACCGCATAATCCCTTTTCAGCTCGTCGAGCGACTCTTCCACCTTGGCCGTGGAGATGGGGTCGAGACCGGATGTCGGCTCGTCCAGGAGGAGGACCTCGGGCTCCAGAGCGAGGCTGCGCGCGATGCAGAGGCGCTGCTGCTGTCCGCCGGAAAGGCTCAGCGCGGGTGAATCGAGCCGGTCGCGCACCTCGGTCCAGAGAGCGGCCTGCGTGAGGCTGCGCTCCATGATCTCCGACAGCCGCGACGCGCTGCGTTCCCCCGCAAGCCGCGGACCGTAGATGACGTTCTCACGCACCGTGCCCGGCAGGGGCAGGGGAAGGGCAAAGACCATGCCGACCCTGCGGCGCAGCCCCGTCACGTCCATGCCGGGGGCGTAAATGTCCTCGCCGTCCAGGAGGATGCGGCCCGTCATTTGCGTGTCTTCCACCAGGTCGTTCAGCCGGTTCACCAGCCGCATGAGCGTGGTCTTTCCCCCGCCCGCGGGACCGAAAAGCACGGTCACCGCGTGGTCCGGCACGGACAGGGTGACGCCGTTCAGCATCTGCCGGCCCGAGTACCAGTAGCTCACCCCTTCGATGCGGATCTTCGGCTCGAGTCCCGCATCGGAGGCGGCGGGCGCGCGACCCCGTTCCATGGCGCCCTGCGTGGCGTTCGGCGCTACCATTGCCGCTTCCGCCTGAAATGCCGCCGGATGACGGATGCCACGATGTTGAGGGAGAGCACGAGCGCCAGCAGCACGAGCGCCGTGCCGTACTGCACGGAAAGCGGCATGCCGGGGACCTGCGTGCTGATCACGTACAGGTGATAGGGCAGGGCCATGGTCTGGTCCATCGGCGATCTAGGGAGCCGGGGAAGATAGAATGCCGCCACGGTGAAGAGAATCGGGGCGGTCTCCCCCGCGGCGCGCAGGAGCCCGAGGATCACGCCGGTGATGATGCCGGGAAGGGCCTGGGGAAGGACGATGGTGCGGATGCCCTGCCAGCGCGTGCCCCCCAGGCTGGCCGACACCGTGCGGAACTCCTGCGGCACGGCGCGCAGGGCCTCCTCCGCCGTGCTGATGATGACGGGCAGGGTCATGATGGCGAGCGTGAGGGACCCGGCGAGTATGGACGTGCCGAATCGGAAGAACAGCACGAACATGCCCAAGCCGAAAAGGCCGTACACTATGGAAGGAATACCGGCGAGATTGACGATGGCCAGCCGGATGGCGCGCGTGAGACGGGTGTCCCGGGCATACTCGGACAGGTAGATCGCGCCGC
The DNA here is from genome assembly GCA_963781885.1 of uncultured Spirochaetota bacterium. Taxonomy (GTDB): domain Bacteria; phylum Spirochaetota; class Spirochaetia; order SZUA-6; family Fen-1364; genus Fen-1364. Next base: position 145,139 of record CAWAHW010000006.1, read on the forward strand.
CCACCCCGATGGGCACCGCCACGAGCGCCGTGCCGAGCGTGAGGAGCAGCGTGCCGACGATGGCGGGAAGTATGCCCCCCTCCTTCATGCCCCCACGCGGCATCGTGGAGAGAAACTGCCAGTTGATGGCCACGATGCCGCGGGCCACGATCACCCCGATCACCAGCAGAATCGGCGCAACGACAACGAAGGTGATGAAGCCGAGGAACGCGAAGCCCAGCCGCTGCACGCCAGCCCTGTTCATCGCAGGCCCCCCTTGCGTTTCTTCTGGAAGATCGCAGAGGCCGCCGCGAGATTGATGAGGAACGTGAGGATGAAGAGGATGATGCCGATGCCGAATAGCATATGGTAGTGCGTGCTGCCGCGGGCAACCTCGCCCATCTCCGCGGCGATGGTGGCCGTCATCGTGCGGACCGGGCGGAAGAGCGACGAAAGCGACGTCGGCATGACCGCCGCATTTCCCGTCACCATCATCACCGCCATCGTCTCACCGATTGCCCGGCCCATGCCCAACATGACCGCCGTGAGGATGCCCGAGCGCGCGCCGGGCACGACCACCCGCCATATCGTCTGCCACTGGGTGGCGCCCATCGCGAGCCCGGCGTCCCGCAGGCTCTTGGGCACGGAGTCCAGGGCGTCTTCCGCCACCGTGATGATGGTGGGAAGCGCCATGTAGGCAAGGATGAGCGCCCCGGAAAACGCGGTGAGACCGGTGGGCACGCCCAGCACTTCCCGCACCAGCGGCGCGACAAATGTCATGCCGAAGAAACCCAGCACGACGGAGGGAACGCCGGACAGCACCTCGATGATCGGCTTCAGGATCTCGCGCGCCCATCGCGGCGCAACCTCCCGGACGAAAACGGCGGTGGCCAGGCCGAGGGGGAGGGCGATGACAATGGAGAGCAGCGTGACCAGGAGCGAACCGAGTATGAGCGGCAGGGTGCCGAAGATGCCGTACGTGGGATACCAGTGGGCAGAGAAAAGCTCCCGCGGGGAGACCTGGAAGAACGCGGGCACTCCCTCTTGCAAAAGGAACAGGAAGATGAGGAGCACGAAGCCGATGGTGGAAAACCCCAGCGCGCGGATGAGGGTCTCCAGCGCAAACTCGGAAACGCGCGTGCGTCGTCCCCGGCCCGTCGCGCCGGGGGTGCGCTTCTTCATCACCGAAGGATCGCTCACGTGCCGCTCCCCGAAAGCGGCACGAAACCGAGCGGCGTGACGATCTCCTGGCCCCCGGTCCGCACCCAGTCGAGGTACTCCTTCACCAGGCCCGTCGGCTGCCCGGCGGTGTACATGTACAGCGGCCGGGAGATGGGGTAGCTCTTGTCCAGGACCGTGCGGGCCGAGGGCAGCACGTAGGGGCCGTCGGCGGTGCGCGCCACGGCGATCGTCTTCTGGTCCGCGGTGACGTATCCCAGACCGTCATACCCGATGGCATTCGGGTTCTGGCGTATCTCGGCGCTGATGCCCTCCGACGACGGCATCAGGAGCGTCTCCGGTGAAAAAAGCGCGTTGCTCTTCGCGTCGCCGCCGCGCAGGACCTGCTCCAGGAAGTAGACGTACGTGCCGGAGTTCGATTCGCGCGACAGGAGGACCACCGGTCGATTCTCTCCACCGACGCCGCTCCATCGCGTGAGCGCGCCGACGTACAGCGAGGCGATCTGGCCGATGGTGAGGCCGCTCACGGGGTTGCGCGGGTTTTCCACCACGGCAATGGCGTCCAGCGCAACGGTGAACCGCACGGGCTCGATGCCGTTTTTCCGTGCCTGGGCGATCTCCTCCGCGGTCATCTCGCGGGACGCGTTGGCAATCTGGATGGTGCCGTTGATGAGGGAGGCGATTCCCGTGCCCGAGCCGCCGCCAGTGACCGAAATGCGCACCTGCGGCCGCAGGCTCATGTAGCGCTCGGCCCAGGCAAGGGCGAGATTCACGAGCGTATCGGAGCCCGTGTTCTGGAGGGACATGATCTCCTGGGGAGCACCGGCCTGCGCGGATTTTCCGCCCGCGCATCCGGCAATGAATGCGGCCGATAGACACACCACGGCCAGCATTCGCTTGCTTCCCTTGCCCGACACGGGGGTGAGTGTTGTCGATTACCGGACAGGTGTCAAGAAACGGCCTGTCGACGCCTCATCGGCGCGCTGCGCGGGAACGGTCCCTCCGCTTTAATAAAGTCGTTGACAGAATGTAAAACATGTTATACATTACGAATTGTAAAACATATTTTACATGGAGGAATCATGCCATGACGCGCAAGAGGTATTCACTCCTGCTTCCCGCCGCGATGACGTTTCTCATGGTGTCCGGCTTTGCCCTGGGGATTGCCGATCCGAAGCTTACGTCCCTCTTCTTTCTGCTCTACGCACTCGTGGGCGGCGTGATTGTCGTCGTTGTCGATCGGGCAGCCCGGCAAAAGGTCGATGAGCCGTTGACAGACGAAAGGATCCAGGGTATCGCCGAAAAATCTGCCTGGCTCTCCCTGCGTGTCAGCATGGCCCCCCTCGGTGTCGGCGGCTTCCTGCTCATCTATGCATTTCCGTCGGTTGCAGGGCTTCGGCTGATCGGCATCGGCGCGGTTTGCTCGCTTGCCCTGCTGTTCCTGATCTTTGGAGTCGCTTACGGGTTGGTGCGGAGCAGGACAGAGTGATCCGCAACAAGGTGCATGAGCTGCGCGTCCAGGCGGGGTTGACGCAGGAGGAGCTTGCGCGACGACTCATGGTGACCCGGCAGACCATCATCTCTCTTGAAAAGAACAGGTATGTCCCTTCCCTCGAGATGGGGTTCAAGGTCGCCCGGGCATTCGGCAGGAGCATCGAGCAGGTCTTCGAGCATCGCGAAAAATAGCGGTCGGATCCGGCCGCTGCCGGTCGTTGACTTCTGCTTTTCTTCACCATATAGTCCGGCGCATTCAAGGTGGCATGATGAAAAAGAAAGTTCTTCTCGTCGCGCTCTATCTCCAGTCCATGCTCGTGTTTCCCCAGGCGGCAACCAGCGTCATCCATGGCAAGGTTACGGCGGACGGGCCCGTTGCCAACGCCAATGTCGGGATCAAGGAAACCGGCGAGCTTGCCACCACCGACGCGAACGGGCTCTTCTCACTGGAGACAACCTCTCTGGGAAAGGTCACCCTGGTCGTGACGGCCATGGGCTTCGACGCGTATGAAAGGGCGCTCACGCTGCCCTTCACGGAGGAGATCGACATACGCCTGCAGAAGCAGACCGTGGAGATGGAGGCCATCCACGTGGAAGCGCCGCGCGTGCCCACGCCGGACCAGACGGCGACCATCGACACCGTGCCCAAGGAACAGATCAAGAACGAGCCCACGGCGGGGGATCCATTCGCCGTCGTGGACCAGGAGGAGGGAGTCGTCCCGCCGGACCAGCTCAGCGATCCGGGGTATGCGGTCTCGTCGCTCACCCTGAGCCTTTCGGACACGGGGCGTTCCACATACTCCGTCTACGGCGCCGACAGCGATTTCAATACCTACTATTATGATTACATCCGCATCCCTTTCAACGAGCACGCCGGTGTCGATACCCCCGTGATTCCGGTGGAGGCGGTGTCATCCATGGATATCACCAAGGGCATCGCTCCGCTGGATTTCGGTCCGGGCATCGGCGGCTTTTTCCGCGCCATACCGGATTCCAGCTTCACGAAGGATTCCACGGTGCTCCTCACTCCCAGCTCGAACCAGGTCGGTGTCATCTGGAAGAAGAGATTCTCACCGCAAAGCGGCCTGCTCCTCTCCGCGACAAAGTCCCTGACGGAGCTCACCTCGCCGGTTTTCATCTGGGCCTACAAGTACCTGTTCGACTCCATGGGCCTCCCGATCTTCACGGCATCGCCGGTCCTCATCCCCTCCTATGGCGACCTTCTCCTGCGCTATTTCACCAGCGTCAATTCCCAGACGCTCTCTCTCGATGCGCTGGGCTACTACGACTGGTCGCGCAGCGCGCTGGACATGCTGGGCAACTACGACGAATCGTCACAAACGTTCCCCTGGTACGGCGCGGTGGGCTTCCACTGGACCGCGCCGCCGGCGCCGTCCGTGCTCAACGACGCGAGCGCTTACGCATCCATGTACATGCGCACCGGGACCGCCGACATGAACATGGACCTGGAGAGCTTCGTCAACTCCGTTGCCGGGCTGTACAACATCGACCCGCAGGCGATGATGGCGGAGCTCCAGGGTGACGTGGTGAACGCGCACATGCACGAGGTGCCGACCATGCAGATCACGAGCTTCGAAGGAAAGGATGCGGTGTCCTTTTTTCCATCGGATGCAACCAGCCTGACGGTGGGCCTGGACGGGCGCTACTCCATCCTGAGCGGCAGCTATGAGGCGAACACCGACCTCAATATCCAGATGTTTGGCGTCTCCATGTCGGAGAAGTATACGGTGCCTCTTTTCGTGATCAATGAGAATGTCGCGAAGATCAACGCCTTCGCGTCCGTGGACACCCAGGTGGCGCCGTTCGATCTGCGCGCGAGCGCGGCGTACACGTGGTTTCCCCTCCACGGCTTTTCCGCGCCGTCCCTGGACGGGGAAGTGTCCTGGAGCGGCGCCGGCGGGTGGAGCGCGTCGCTGCGCACGGGGTGGTCCGTCGGCGCCTACGACGAGTTCGCCTACCTGGAGCGCCGGATGAACGAAGCGGTGCTGGGACTGTCCCAGACATCCTCCTATTCAAACCTTCCCTCGTCCGTGGCGGCAATGGGCAAGGTGATCTATTCGCCCAGCAAGACCTCCAGCCTCGTGTTCGAGCCCTATTTCTCCTGGTACTACAACCTGTCCGGTCTTGCCCTGTACGCGTCGTACCTCGATCCCTACAGGACGGGCGCGGACGCGCGTGACCTTGTGTCCATCACGGAGACGCTGGACCCCGACGTCGGTTTTTCCGCGGGCGCGGGCCTGTCCTGGCGGTACACGCAGGCCGGCACCCACTGGGAGCTCAGCTACATCCCGTCTCTCACCATGTACCACAGCCGAAACCCCGGGACGGACCCGTGGTTCTACCCGAACAATGACGTGCGCCACGTCCTGAAAAGCACCTGCTCTTTCACACTGCCCGGCAACAACCTGCTCTCCGCTTCCCTGGACTTCTACATGGACAAGCCGTTCACCCCGGAGGTCGTGGTGGACCCGACGAACGGGACGCTTGCCAAGCAGGCTTTCAACAGCGCGCGGGACCTCGTGCCCCGGTTCACGCTGGGCGTGAAGTGGGAAAGGGATTCCGAAGCTCTTCGGCCTTCCGGGGCGCTACGAGATCAACTGCCGGAACATTCTGGCGTTCCTGGATCCCGAGCTTATCGGCATGAAGCAGGACAGCCTGTCGGTGCAGGGCGCGTCCACGAGCGATTTCGCCAACAGGAACTACACGTTTCTGCGGACGGACCTCTTCGATATCCTTCAGAACATGGAGATCGAGATCGGAGGAACCTACTCACTCTGATGCGACCTGCGCGGGATCGGCTTCTTCTCGGGACGGCCATCCTCGTTTCGCTGGCGCTGCACGCCGCCCTTGTCGTGATCCACGTTCCCGCCGCGGAAAGGGCGCCGTCCGTTTCCCTCGAGGTCGTGCCGGTGGACCTGAACGCGGATGCAGACGATGTTCCCATGGCCGGTGGTCCGCCCGCCGCCCGGCAGGACCTGCCGCCGGAGCGCGCGGAGGAAACGACGCCTCCCGCGTCCCCTCCGCCGCAGGAAATCGCCGACATTCCGGAAGTGACGCCCCCGCCCGAGGCCGCGCCCGCGCCCGAAAGCCCCGCACCGGAAAGCCCCGCGCCCGAAAGCGCCGCCGACACCACACCTGCCGCCGCGGTCACTCCGGACCTCGTGGAGATCCCGAAGGAGGCCGTTGCAAGCGGCGGCGTCTCCGGCGGCACGGGGCTTCCGGGCGGGGGCGCGTCGGTCACCGGGGCGGAAACGGGCGGTTCTTCCGCGCAGGCGCCGGCATCGAAGGAACGGCACTATATACCGTACTTCACCGTTGACCGGCCGCCCCGGGCCGTCACGCAGGCCGCGCTTATCTACCCCTACCAGGCCCGACGGAGGAACCTTGAAGGCACGGTGGTGCTGGAGGCGGACATCGATGAGACGGGGAAAGTGCAGGCGGTCCGGGTGGTGAAGGCCGCCGGCTTCGGATTCGACGAGGCGGCGGTGACGTACATCAAGGGGTCGACGTTCACGCCCGCCTAAGTAGAATATATCTATTATTACCCCAATGAATTTAGGGCTTGATACCCAATTTGGACTTTTCAAACATAAAAACGTCGAACAACTTATTCTGCTTTACCTCGGCCAAAACAAGGAGCTTGAAGTCGGCGAGGTTCAGGGGCAGGAGAGTGGGTTGTCAATTGTTCGTACCGCGAAAAAGCTTCGTCGAGTAAGCGATCTTTTGAGGCTTGTGAGAGATCGAGATCGGTCAACGATATCAGGTTATCGTTCATAAAAACTATCATATCGGTCCGCGTCATCAGGTGTTCTCCTTTCACTTCTCTATGCTGCCAAGCCTATCATACCCCTACGGATGCCGACATACAAACTTCAGTCTTCGCCCTCGACCATTATAGTCAGAACTGGATCGGGTGTGTCCCCGGGTCCGCACCATCCCCAAAGTTCAACTTCCTGCAAACCCCCTTCCTGCTGGTAGGCAACTTTGAAATGAACTTCCTGGCTGTTGGTCTTCTTGGCCACGACGGCAAACAAACAGAGAGTGTCCCACAGCCTGCCCATTACGCTCTGTCCGCTCTTCTCAGGGAATGTTGAAAGCAAGGCCCATACTCTTGCGGTCACAGCCGTCGGCCATTTGATCCCTACTTCCTTTGCCAATGTGGTCACATCCACGAGGGTGCCATCTGCCAGTGCTTGTGCTCTGGTATAGGAATAGATGACATCCCATTCATCCATCAGCCATTCCCTCATCAGCTGCGATCTGATCCACCATCTCCGAGGGAGCCATTCCACTCTCATAGAAGTCAGCATAGAGTTGGTCGGGCAGATCGTGGATGGAAACGCCGTACTTCTGCTCCATCAACTCATCCACCTTCTCCATCCACTGGTCGAAGTTCATTTCAAGTCCTTCTCCTTTGCCCCTTTCCTTTGCGGTTTGAACTCAACGTGCTCAGCCACGATCACCACTTTCTCTGTTTCTTGTTTGAGGCGTCCAACGACTCGCACTCCGCGGCCCTTCTTTAGGTGTTCAGCGCAGACTTCAGCAAGCCGAAGATGAGTATCAACCGCGAAGTAGAAGACCTCCTCTACGAGGTCTTGGCCTTCAACCTTGACGGTCCGATAGTTTTCAAGTTTGAACCGACAGACGGCTGCACCTTTCTCGGTGTAGGACAACTCTGGATCGCTAACCAGGAAGCCTTCCAAAAGGACGCTATTCAAATTATTCATCTGCCCCTCCTCTTATTTTTTATTGTATAAAAGTGGGGGGTAGATAGGTAAACAAAAGGGCTGAGTCGCGGCAGGTTGAAGTTCTATTTTCGCTATTGAGTCTTGAAGTATTTGCGGTTGTACCCCACTATTAGACCTTCAACCAAGGTTCTGTGTTGATGAAACACTGTAGTTGGCCTTAGGGAGGCAAACAATTGCAGATAAAAAGTTTCTTCAAGAGCGCAGGCGGAGTATTGGTAGTTGTAGTTCTGATTGCGGCCTACTTCTTAGGCGTGGGTTACAGCTTCTATCGTTTTGGCGTCGGCGAAGGCTTAACAACCATATCTGCACCTCCATATGCTTGGTTTAGAGCCGCCTCTATTATCTGGACGCCACCCAAGTGGAAAGAAGACTGGGATCTAAACACAGGCAACCTGGCATTTGTTCTCATTTATGATGATGGATCAGATGCTTCAACTACATACAAGTTTCGTCAGTATGAAGATGACCTGAAGAAGTGGCTAAACACAGTGCCTGCCTCTGTTCGGAAAGGTCTTAGGGCAGACGCAACCGGACTGTGTAACGCCTATCTCGCATATGGTGAACAACTTATTAACAGATTAATTCGGATGAAAAATGCGGGCGACCTTGACATCATTTTCAAGTCACAGTCTGTTCAAGAGTCTGTTGACGTGTTCAAACATCAAAAGGGCTTCTCAGATGTATGGGAGAAGTTTAGAACCCAACAGATGACAGCGGTGGCAGCGCTAAATGATCAACTCAGCAAACTTGGCGACACGAGTTCCCTGAATTAACAACCACTCTACGCGATAGTTTCCAAGCAGGCAAGAAGCAGTTTGAAGCGAGAATAGACTCTTACTTCTCTCCAGTACCAGGACAGTAGATGTGTGACATACTTCAGCACTACGGTTCTTTTATCTCTGGTCTTCTTGGCTTTAGCGGCATCATTTTGACTCTAATCATTCAGAGAGCTGCCAGAACCGTCAATATGCACGTGAAGATGAGAAGTCTCAAAGAGAGCTGCTAGGAAGCTAAGGCAGAAGAACTGCTTTACACACTGGAAATGCTGGACATTGCACGGGAGGAAATAACGAGGAACACGAGCATTTTTGATGAAAAGAGCGGTCAACGTCCTGCGAGGAAGGCTGCACAGAAGTGTGAAGTCCTGATGCAGTACTACTTTCCCTTTCTTTTGTCAAACGAACTTAGTCCAACTGAAATACTGGCTAAATGGAACAACGAATGGAGCGAACTTGATAAGAAGGCTTTGGCCGGAGAGATAAAAACCCCTCAGCACCTTGTGGACGAGAGGAAGCGACTATTACGGGAAGCCGAGACAACATCCAATAAGTTTCAAGAACAGTTCTTGAAGATGGACCTGTATCAGAAAAAGAAGGCTTGGGGACAGGAACAAAAGAAGCTCCCTCAAAGCCGATAGGTTTTCATCTTACTAGCTTCGATCACCGCGTCCAGTACAGCATCATCTGAAAGTACATTATCGACATACCAGTCGATCATCCGTCCAACAGAGCATCCGTTCTGACGGGCGAGGTTGTTCAACTTGTCGATATTCTCAGGCTTCATTCTGATCTGAAGAAACTTTCTCATTAGCTTATCTTTCACACCAAAAAAGAGCGGCTACCGATCAGCCGCTCAGTCGTTATTTTGGCAGATGCTCACTTCCGCTTCGGTTTGAGCACAAGGATGATCGTCCGTGGTGCTATCTCCTGCCCAACTTCCAGAATCCTCGTCATTGAACGCCGCATCCTCTTTCACAACTACTCGGGTACATCTGAATTCGTCCAGCTTGTGTGAATAACGTGCCATACTGATCGCGCTTGTTTTGTTGTCTGTTCCGCTCTCCATCGTGAGACTTGTATCCTCACTGACCCGATATACGTTGAACCTTGCCATCACTTCTGCTCCTCTTCGATGAAAGTCCGATGTCCTGGTCGCCCAACCGCTCGATAGATGTGGATGTGGTCGTCATCCACCAGGTAATACACAATGGTCTTCTGGACTGTCTGCTTGCTCATCCTTTGCCTCCCATTTCAAAAGAGCAGCCTTCTTAAGGGCTGCTCTTCTCTGTCCAGGCCATCGCTTACTTGCCTGCCCTTTCCTTCCTGACGATCTCCTTGGCCTTCTCTCCCAGTTCCTTCTTGGTGAGCCTCGGTTTCTTGGTCTCGACCTTGACCTCTTCGGTCTTGGTCTCGGCTTCCTTTGTGTCGGTCTCGGCCTTCTCCACTGCCGTGGAAAGCCTTCGGCTTCTTGGTCGCCTTCAAGGTCTCCTGCTCCTTGGCCTTCGTGACCATCAGTTCGGAGCATTCTGAGCAGAAGTTCTCTGGATGAGCCGAGGCTCCAGCCGCTTCCCTATAGCTCTTATGGAAGCTGACCTTTTGGTGAGTCTCGCACCTGGCAGCCCAGACGTATTTGGTATCTGGCACTGCCACTCCTGCCTTCTCGTGGTCGGTGATCTGAGAGGCATTCCAAAGCGTGACCTCCGTGCCCCACTTGGTCTTGTGTCGGCCAATCAGACCTTCGATCCCGTCCCAGGCATTGATCTTGTTGAACTTCCTAACCTTAGCCTCCTCCTTCGTCGGCTGTTCCAGAGCCTCCTTCGGGTTCTTGGCCTCCTGAGCGGTCTGCTGAGGCGCCTCAACGGTCGCCGGTGTCGCCACGTCCGTCTTCACGGGCTCGGCCTGTTCGGTGCCTTGCGGGCGATGCAGCTTGAGCTGATCGGACGCCTTCCTGATCCCTGGCTTCTTCGTTGCCTTTGCCATCTCGGAACCCTCCATCTCTTCTGTCTTCCTGCTCATCTGCTACACGAGCAGCTATGCGAGCAGGTAAGACATAGTTGTGATCGCTTTTGGCTTATTCACGACTTATTCATCAACAAACTCTATTATATCCATTTTCTCTAAGTTGTACATAAAAACGTTTCCATTTTTAGCAGAACGTTTTCGTGTTGCCTGGAATTAGGTTTTGGTGATGAAAAAGAGGTGAGCTAAAAAGTTGTGAGCATTTTAGGAGCAAGTTGTGAGCGAGTTATGAGCAAGCAACCAGCGACTACTTATTCGACCGCCGTATAGTCATTCATCCGTATGTTCAGTCATTATCCGTATTTTCAGTCGTTTCATATATATGAAGAGGTCGGACGGCTTACTGGTCTTCATCCCGTCAGGGATGTAAGTCCAGATCTCTCCCTACCTGAGACCCGATCCCCTCGTGTGTGGCGGCGAGAGCAGGACTGAGGTTCAGCGTGAGTGTGTGACGGCGGCCCCCTGCTGATGGTCTGGCTCAAGCGTGGCAAGGGACTCGGAAGTGGTCAGGGGGGTGATACTGGTCTTCATATAAACTTCTGTTCGTATCCCGGAGTAGCCTGCCCCGGGGGAGGCATTGCCTCCCACCCCAGAGCCATCCCAGCCGAATAGAGATGACTACTAAAGATCAGCGATGATTTGGCTGACGAATCCGGATGTGTCGTTTATTTGCTCCTCGGCTAGATGGGCCAGATCTCTCAGCAGCTTTTGGATAACCTCCAAATGAATGCCTTCAACAACTGATGGCCGCGCTTCAGGTTTCGGCTGCAAGGCAAGGTAGAAAGTTGTCTCAAGAACCTTTACCAATGGCTCAATACAAAAAAGAAACATCCTACCACCAGAAGGTGGTCTGACAGAGTATGATTTTGACTTGTCGAGCCTCAACTCAAAGTTTATGTCACCAGTTGTGCGACGACTCATCGACCTCTTTCCTTGCCATAGTTCTGAATGAAGTCGTATAGAAGAGGGTTGTCTGAGGTGTCCAAAGAAGAAGTCGATGCCACTCCAGCTTCTTCTCCTTTGTAGCCTCGATAAGCTTCTGAACGAATTTGTCAACGTCCGTCATCACTGCACCTCTCCTATGCGCTTATCAAACATACTCACCACATAACCGTACCAGCCAACGAACCTGCCATTTTCCCTTTTGAAGTACTTGTCCAAAGTATTGTAGTTTCGAGATCTGGTATCCATCCTCTTGAAGGCTTGGATGCACGACCACAGCCGAAGACGATCAAACCAACCGAACAGCTTTCGATATCTCTGTAGTAGCTGGGCGTTAGTGTAGACTTGGCCTATCACGTTTGCATCAACAATGTTTGAACCGACCGAGAAGGCCAGCGTTTTTTGAAGACTCTGCACTCTCGAGATGCGAAGCTCATTGAAGTCCCGAATATCCGAAAACCTCAGCAAGCGCCTGCGGACTTTTGATGCAACAACCAAGGTAGCGAACGAGACAAGCAGACCAACGATGCTTGCCCAATTAGCGAGACTCCCGAAATTCTCGGTCATCCACTTCCAAGCCATATATCGATCAGACGTGAGCCTATCATAGGCTTTCAAGATAGAAAAGGTCGCACGCTGACTTGTATTCGCACTGCTTGACCAACTGCAACTACATCACTCTTCTTCATCTCTCTGAAGGATCGTATTACAAACACCTATTCTCACATCGAAGTTTCACCCTTGCATATTTCATCACAAAGATAAGTCTATGACCACAGCACAAGAAGCCAAGAAATTATTGTTGGACGCCGTTTGCTTGAACTGCGAGTTTTGGACACCAACAGGCAAAGGCCCGTGGTACTGCAAACTGACCGGACGAAGCCAAACATCGTGATGATAGTTGCATCGAATGGGAGGAGTTTGAAGGAAACAAGAATGCATATGGACGGCAAGCCATCCGCTCCTACTACTGAAGGCCAGAAGCAGACCATCCTTTCAAACCGAGAGAATCAATACGTAGATGATCCCGAGAAGCAGTCTCGTGTTGGTGAGTGGCTGAGAGACTGTCTGACCGTAGCAGAGGCAAAAGGTTGTCTCGGCGTTCCAGGTCTCTCAGAAGACGTGAAGGTAGAGACCTTTGCCGATGCTTTTCCAGAAGATCACTATGTTCAGTCCTATCAGGCCACTCCCACTCCGCAGAACCGGAACAAACTCCTCTTTCACATTGCCATTGCCGAGAAGCAGCTACCAGTTGCCTCGACCTTCGCACTCTATGGGCTCACGTCCGAGAGGCTCCTTACGAAGTTGGCTCGACACGTTGACAGCAACAAAGATGATGTCTCCCTCAAGGCAATAGAACTCGCACTCAAATACATCCATCCAACAGAGAAACCCATCCGCGTTTACAAGCAAAACAATACTCAGATCAATGTGCAAGACGACGCCCGCAAGAAAGAACTCATAGACAGGATCTTAGCGCAGCAAACAAAAGGTTTACAGAAAGTTGGACCAAAAGGACCTCCGTCTTACGACGAACGAGTTATGGAACCTAACGCCTGAGCAACTTGAAGCGACCCTAATAGAAGTTGAACGAGAGAAAGTTAGGACAGACCTCTACTACCTCTGCCAAGAATACCTTGGCTACGAGGACCTAAACCCTACCCTCCACCGAGAAGTCACCGACAAGCTAAAGTCTCTCGGCACGCCACAGACTTCGCTCAAGAAGACATTCCGGTCACGCAAGAAGGCCCAAGAAAACGTCACGGAAGCGCTATTGATGCTTCCTCGTACGCATCTCAAGTCTGCCATCGCCACAATTGCTTGGCCCATCCAACAGATCCCTCATCAACCCCAACATCACGATCTCCATCACCAACGCCACCTACAACAACGCCGCCATCTTCCTGAAAGAGATCGCCGAACACCTACAGAACCCACGGCTGGTGGCGCTCTTTCCTGAGATCCTTGAGCCGACAGGAGACGACTACCGCAGAATCGGCCTCTCGTGGAAGGAAAACACTCTCAACGTCAAGCGAACCAAGATCGTCCGCGGAGAGACCATAGAGGTCTTTGGCATCGACAAGGGCATCACATCCCGTCACTTTGACATAATGATCTTCGATGACATTCAGGATGACATCAACTCGGCCACCGCCGAGAGCATCCAGAAAGTCATTTTCAGATACCGAAACTGCGCTTCAATCCTCAACCCCGGCGGCATCCGGGTCATCATCGGAACCAGGTGGAAAAAAGGCGACTTCTATGACTGGCTGATGGATCAGGGATACAAGCCCCTCATCAAGTCGGCCACCGTCAACTTACTGGGCATCCCTTGCTCGATAATGGACCCTGATGCACGGCCGATCTTTCCTGAGATGTTTGCGATCGAGCATCTACGCAAACTCCGAAGCGAGCAAGGAGCCTACTTCTATTCCTGCCAATACGAGAACAACCCCCTACCTGATGAGGAAGTCACTTTCAAGAGTGAATGGATCAAGGACTACAAGCCTGGAGAAGAACCAGATTTCAAACGCATCTATCTGCTGCTCGACCCTGCGCTCTCAAAGACGAGAACCTCTGACGAGACGGTGCTCTCCATCATCGGCCACCCCAAAGACGACAAACTGCCCCTTCACGTTCTGAACTCCAAAGGCATCGGCTACACCAAGACACGTGGAGACGTGAATGTCGTCATAGACGAGTTGTTTCGGCAGTTTGTCTTTTTCGCGGCTAAGTATGAAGTGACCGTGGGGATAGAAACCGCCGCGTTTCAGGGAGTCTTGAAGCAGTGGGTAGAAAAGGAGCAACGAGACCGCAAGATCCACTTCACCGTCACTGAATTGAAGACAGGAAACAGGCAGAAGGTAAGCCGCATTCAACGACTACAACCTCTTTTTGAGAACGGAGGGATAGTTCTTCATCCGACCAACTGCGGAAGCCTCAAGACGCAACTCCTCGACTGGCCATCCTCCACTCACGACGACCATCCCGATGCTCTGGCCTATCTGCTCGATGTTTTACAGACATCAGCAGAGATCGAGGTAAGGAACTATATGAACGGAGAGATCGGCGGCGATCCAGATGAGTTGGAAAGTGTGCTTGGACGAATGGAACTCAGCGGAGCAGGAAAGGACTGGAGAAGTTTCTAAACGCCGTCACTTTCACATTCAGCACCACAAAGATAAAGGAGAATACTTCGATGTCAGACAATATAGGGCCACTTCAGCAGAAACTCATCTCTCTCAGCAAAAACGGGCAGAAGCCGTCCGCGTTAGATCAAGGGTATGCAGTCGCGGCTGACAATTACACAAGAGGCGCTATCCAAGATGCATATGACGGGCTGCAGCAGCTCATCAAAGCCCAACCAGATGCGATGAACGACGACAGAGTGAAGTTGCTCTTGAGGCGATGTGAGATCGCACTGAACTTGAGGTAGACCCGTGCTCTACGACTTTGAATGCCCTCACTGCAAACACAAGTTTGATGACTTTCGCCCAATCGAAGAGCGGCATACCGCAACCTGCCCCAAGTGCGGAGAAGTCGCAAAGTTGGTGATGAACTTCAGCAAAGAGGCTGCTCACGCTCACACATTCAAGCCTTATTGGGACAAACACATCGACAAGCAACCCGTCTACATCGAAAGCGCTCAACAGAAGCGTGACCTCCTGAAAAAGAATGGGCTTATTCAAACCGAATTCCACGTTGACGGCGACGAAAAAACCGTTCGTTGGATCTAAAAGGAGCCTATGGGTCTCATTCAAAACGTCAAGCAAATGTTCACTGGCGGACAACCCGACAAGCCTGAAGACGAAAATGATCTAAAGAAAAGGCTGAACAACTATTACCGTGAAGCGAAGAAGGCGATGACGCCACGCCGCGACAAGTGGAAGGAAAACTACCGCTACTACACGAACACCATCATTCCCCGTGGTCGCCCGTCGCATAAGTCAAATACCCGTGTCAACTATTGCTGGCAGGTTGTCGAGATCAAGACGCCGGTAATGACGCAGAGCAAACCAACCGTCAACTTCATCTCCTTTGAGGACACGGAAGACGGCAACCGGAAAGCGGATGTCCAAACCAAGCTGGTGGGAAATGCTCTCTGGAACAAGCTCAACGTGCAAGCCAGCAACGAGGAAGTCTGTAAGAACGGAATGATTTATGACGGCGGCTTGTGGAAAGTGGGATGGGACACCTCGGTTGATAACGGCATCGGTGAAGTCTTCGCCAACCCTCTCGATCCATTCAAGTTTCTTCCCGATCCTATGGCCAAAGACATTCAAGGCGCTCGATATGTGATCCACGTCGAGCCACGACCGCTTTCATATCTGAAGAAGAAATACCCACAGTTTGCAGATCAAATAAAAACAGACAGGGAGATCTCCGACATCCTTTATGAAGAAAGGGCTATTGGAGATAGAACCCCGTCCTCCGGCATCCTTACGGACAGCACCAAGTTCGATGTTGAAAGAGCATACGTCAAAGAGTTCTGGACGGATGCTTGTGAAGAAGACCAGACCATATTGGATGTTGTCGGTCAAGAAAGCCAGCAGCAGGAAACTCCTATGCTGGATGAAACGCGACAGCCAGTCCTGGATGAGGTCACGGGTGCACCAAAGACGACCATTCAAGTCGTACAAGCCGACGTTCACGCTCCCAAGTACAGGTTCGGACGTGTTGTCACGATGATTGGCGACGTGATCGTTGATGATAAACCAAACCCATACAAGCACGGCAAGAAGCCTTTCGTGATGCAGAAGGTCAACCTTGTGCCAAATGAGTTTTGGGGCATTGGAGACCTTGAACAGATAAGACCCCTTCAAGACCAGCTCAACCACACCTGGCAGCTTATGGATGACATCGCCACGTCCACGGCAAACGTTGGATGGAGAATACATCCTGATGTCGGCAAGGAAGGCATCGAGAAAATCATCCGAGCACTCGGCATCCCTGGAAGCGCCAAGATAGTTGATCCAGCCAAGGTTGTTCCCGATGTCGTTCCACAGTTCCCACAGTACTTAGTGATAATGGCAAGAGACATTGTTTCTCAAATAGGCTCCGTCTCAGGCATCACCGAGATACTTCAAGGAAAGGACACAAAGCACAGGACGGCAAGAGGAACGGAACGCATCTTTGAAGCCGCGACAACCCGCATCGGAAGTTCCACCCGTTTGATGGAAAACGCCCTTGCGGAAGTGGCTTTGATGATGTCTTCCGTCGCCCAACAGTTCTATACCGAACCGCGACAGTTTGCCCTTATCGGCACCTCTGGCATTGCCACTGGCAGCCTAACCGTCAATACGGATGACTTGGCTGGTGAATTCGACATTTCTATTGATAGCGGCGCCTCACTTCCAAAAGACAAACAGTCTAAAGCCGACTTGATGTTCAATTTGCTTCAAAACCACGTCTTCGATATGGCACTCGCCGATGATCCAGTCAAGAAACAGATCGCTAAGATAGTCTTGGATACCGTCGAGTTCCCTGGTCGTGAAGCGTTGTTGAACTTCAAGGCGCCACAAGCGCCCATTCCTCCTATATCATCTTCTAGTTCCGTTGGTGCTCCAGCAGAGCAACCTGGAGCACCGTCTTTGCCATCAGGCATTCCACCGACTGCGGGTGTTCCGCCTGAACTATTGGCGATGCTCAGACAAACTGGACAAGGTGGGCAAGTAGCGCCTCCTCCTCCACCGCCAACGGCAACGCTTCAAAACCTGCCGCCTCAGGCGATGCAAGCTATTCAAGATATGGCAAAGCAACTTGGTGCGACGAGTCCTCAACAGCTTCTACAGATGTTGGGGATGATGAAATAAGTCACATCCAACACATCTTCTGGACCAACTCGTAGAGCGTCCCTTCACCTATCTCAACTGACCAACGTCCATAAAACGTGTCTAGGAGTTTTTATGTCTACAGAGTTTAGAAATGATGAGTATGGTTCTGAGGAAGACTTTCAGGCTTTGACTGGATCGGCCGATGCAGCACCTGGAAGCAACACCACGACCGCACCATCAGATCCCCTGATCGACTTTGAGGGTCAGAAGGTCCCTCTCTCACAAGTCAAACAGTGGCAAACGGCCCATTCCAACCAGAGCAAATGGCAGGCCGAGAACACCAAAAAGGCTCAAGAGTTTGCCAAGCAAAAGAAAGACTGGGAGAGCAAGTATCCCGACTATGAGAAGAAGGCAACTGAATGGCAGAAGTTGAACGACTTCTTGTCCAAAAACCCTCAAGCTCGTTCTGAAGTAGAACAAGCCATCAAGAAATACGCCGCCGCCTCAGCCTCACAAGGCCCTCAACCTGCTGGAAGAGATCCTGCCTTTGAGCAACTGAACAGAGAATTGGCGGATATGAAGACTTGGAGAACTTCACTTGAACAGAGACAACAGCAAGAACAGCTTGCCAAAGAAACCGAGGCTGCGTATGCGGACCTCGCTAAAAATGACCCCAACTTCAACCGTGAGGAGTTCGACAAGTTTCTGAATGAAGCGTCTCTCAAGGCTGAAAACACGACTGGGCTCTATTCCCTCATCCACCAAGCGTGGAGAGCTCAGTCAGCGCCAGCCCTCAAGAAAGCCGCAGAGAAAGAAACCCTGGACAAGATCAAGAAGAAGCAGATAGCCGCCGGAGACCGGCAAAGGAAACTCTGCCGCAACCCTTCCTGACAACAAGGAACTCAAAGGCAATTGGAACGACATCTTCTCACAGGAAATGGAGAAACGGGGCGTCTTCAAGGATGAATAATAAATGTCTATCTCCATCAATGATCTCAATACCTTCTGCCGCGATGTAGTTCTGCCCAAATTGGTAGATAACATCCACAGAATTGGACCGACCATTTTCACGCTGCTCGACAGTCCCGCGAAGTTCACGGGATCGACGTTTAGCGTGCCCATCACATATGCCAAGAACACCAACGCTCAGTTCTACGCTGCAAACGCCACCCTGAACGTTGCCACCATTGAACAGGACACCAAAGTCCAATACTCGCCAGTGAGGTCAAACACCGCTCTCACTCTTGAAGGACTGGATATGGCCCTCAACCAGGGCGACGGAAAAGTCCTCGATATGGTGAAAGAGAGAGTAAAGATCGCCGAAACATCTCTCAAAGACTTGTTTGCGACGAGTCTCTTCAACACGACCCAGTCCAATGCTTTCAACGGACTGCATACCATCGCCGCTGCTGGTGGAACCTTGGGCGGTGTCGCTCAGTCAGATGTGGCTACGTGGCAAGGTTCTTCTGGACTGAACGGATGCGGCGGTGGGCCTGACAGCTCAACGACCGCCCTTACTCAAACCGCACTCGATCTTCATTACGAAAGTGCAATGATCGGCAACGAGCAACCAGACTACGGCGTGACTACATTCGCCATCTGGTCAGGCATCGTCGCCAAGTACCTCGAAGCCTATATGCGCTATCAGAACTCCGATACCAAGATGGCCAACCTCGGCTTCCAGGGCATCAAGTACCGCAACGCTGACTTCTATGCCGATGCAAACTGCGCCTCTGGATCACTCTGGTTCTGGATCAAGGCACACACCTACTTCGCGGTCGTCCCTGGTTACAACTTCAAGTTCATCGACTTTGTATACCAGCCAAACAAGGACCAACAGACCGCAATGATCCGCTGGTACGGACAGCTCATCGAAGAGGAGAGAAGGTCTCTTGCCTGGATGTCCGCACTTACTTCCGTCACATAACACGTTTCTTTCGGGCGGGTCGAAAGGCCCGCCCTTTCCAAAGGAAAATGTAAATGACCTTCGTAGAGATTCAGAATGCCGTCTATCGACTTGCCAGAGACCCAAACAAGACAAAGTTTGATCTACAGACCGTCAAGAACAGGATAAACGAAGGCGAGCAACGATACTGCGTTCTAACCAAGTACAGCGAGAAAGCGGACACATCCTACAACACCGTCATTGGTCAGCAAGAATACACCCTGCCCTCAGACTACGGTGACATAGAAAGCGTCTACTATGCCGGCAACAAGCTCGCCCAGGTTGAAATAGAAAACACCATCTATCCAACTGCCAACAACGGCACTCCCGCCTGCTACTATGTTAGGAACACATTCTTCGGACTCGACCCCATCCCTACCGCCGTTGGCCCGCTGGTCATCATCTATCACACCATAGGTGGGCAGATGGTAAACGATGGGGACACTCCCATCATTCCAAAAGAAGATCACTACCTGCTCGTCAACTACGCCGCTTTTCTTTGCGCTTTGGAAGCCGACGACAGCAGAAACACGGCATTCTTCCAAGTTTTTCAGAATGGAATCGAACAAGCAAAGACGACTACCGTTGATAAGACTTTTGAAAAGTTTCCAGTCGTAGGCGAGCCCGTTTCGACCTTCTACAACCCAAATAGAGACAACGAGGGGATACCACCGTGGCGCTCGTAAACGGTCAGCCTCCTCTGAACCAATACGACTTCTCTGGCGGCATAAACATTTCAGAGCCGGGCCACCTCATCGCCGACAACGAATGCTACGCCAACATTCCGACTTATGACGGCACAAGAAACTGTTATTGGAATGTCGGAATACGCAAACGAGCTGGAACACTCAAGGTCAACGCTACTCCGCTCACAGGAAAGATAGTCAACGGCATCCGCTTCTACAGGAGTGTCACACCGACCGCAACGACGATTGTTGCCTCCACCTATCCATCAGAAACCAAGCTTTTCTATCTGGACGGCACTCCAGCATTTCAGGAAATACCCGCCGGTGGTGGCACGACCATTGCCACGGGAGCAGACATCTATTTCGCCAAGTGGAAAGACAGCCTCTATGTCGGCACGGGATCAACGGGCAATACGGCCATTCAGAAGATCACCTACTCCGCTGGATGGGTTCGTGCCAACTTAGCCGTCAGCACCTACCACCCTCAGTTTGTTTGCTTTCACAGAGACAGGTTGTGGGCGGCAGGTGGTGATATGCCACAAGGTCAACTCTGGTGCTCATCCTATGACAATGACAGCGAATGGGGCGGCACTGGAACTTCGGCCGTTTTCAATGTTGGCCTCCAAGATGGTGATCCCATCATCGCCCTGCTTTCTCTTGGCAACGACCTCATCATCTACAAAAACAACTCTATTTGGGCGCTTGTCGGTGACAACCTACAGAACTGGTTCCAGCAAAAACGAGAAGGTTCTGTTGGTTGCGTCGCTTCAAAAACGGCGGTAGATGTCATTGGGTTGGGGCATCTCTTTCTCAGCGCCGATAACGTTTTCTTCTATGACGGCACAACTCTCGTTCCTGTCGGCAACAACATAAAGCCTTGGTTGGACGCCATTCCAATAACCATCAGAAAACATTGCTCCGCCGTTTACTACAACAACTACTATCGCCTTTCTTTTCCGTCTTCGGATATGACATCTATGAATAACCACGAGCTTCTTCTCGATCTCAAATACTTGAAGAGTGGAAAGATAAGCTGGTGGCTATACGACAACAGAAACATAGCGACGTACATACCCTACACGGGACCACAAGACACAAACATTCTTGCGATGTGCGATGACAATCTCGGTCATATCCGACAGCTCGACATAGGTACTCAGGACGACGCCACCGACTTCACGCTGGAATGGCACGCAAAGTACTTCGTTTTCGATAACCCGAACGTTGAAAAGAACTACGACAGACTGAAGATCGACAGTTCTCAAGGAATAAGCACTTTCAACCTTCAAGTTATCAAAAACCTGAGTGATGAGTGGATCTTGCCCCTTACGATCAACACTCTTGGCGGCGGGGCTACCTTTGGGACTGCCACTCTTGGGACTACATATTGGACCAGCCAGTCAAACACCCGAATGACCACAGAAGTAGCCCTGCCAGCGGAGTTTGATGGTTTTGCAATCAGCTACAAGATCGCCCACAACACATCTGCCATAAACGTTGTTTTCTATGGCTTCACGATCAACTGGAAATATAAGAGGTTCTAATGGGTCTATTGTCCTATCCGACAGCGATCACGAACGGCTCAAAAAGCACTCATACGGAATTGAACTCCGACTTCACAGCCGTTTCGTCTTTGGTCAACGGCAATTTAGATGGCGCCAACTTCTCTCTCAACGCTCAGATAACGACTACAACCGTGGCCTGCACCTCGTTGCTCTCTAACTGGGTCACAAGTGCCAACAATGTCGTCTTTACCCTTCCCAACACTGACGGCAGCAGCGCCGTTTCCTTCACAAATGCCTTGGATCAAGAAGTCTTGCGGGTCTCAAGCGATGGCAGGGTCACGTTTTATGGCGGTGTTGATAAGGCTTTGGCTCCAGGAACGATCCTGATGTACAACGGGTCGGCCATACCGAATGCGGACACAAGATCGAGCGAATGCTCTGAAGTGGGAATGTACGGATGGTATGTCTGCAACGGTCAAGCATCCACTCCCGACCTCCGCAACAGGTTTCTGCTTGGTGCCACAACCTCTGGAACAACCGGCGGCAGTGATGATGCTCAGGTCCCTCAGCACACCCACACGGTCAACTCGGCAACAGGCATTTCGGGAGTTGAGAGTGTCAAGCACGTTCATACCGTAACCTTAAGGACCGACAGCACCCAACCTAACCACTACCACAATTGGTACGTAGCAACGACCGGGACGAGCTACAGCAACTATCAAAGCAGGCCAACAAGTTCGGCACAGAATGGCAGCGACTACACGACCAGCAGCGGAGATGGTGCTCACACCCAGTACCATATCTGGAACCACAGGCACCGACAGCGCTTCACACACCCATACCGTAACGGTCAACAACTACAGTTCAGGAAGCGATGTTGGCAAGAACATCCCTCCATACTACGGACTTATTTATTTGATAAGGATGGCATAATGGCGACGCTTACCTACCCATTCACAATAACTGATACACAATGGTTCTGACGCGAATGTCGTTATGACAAACTTTAATGCTGCCAAGAACCAGTTGAATGGCGGCATCGATGAACAGAACTACAAGTCAACATCCACCCTCACGCTCACTTCTTTGCAGGCTTCCTCCAAAGTGATCGTTCCTTCCATCACGCCATCCGCCAACCTTGTCATAAAGCTCACGTCAGGCAAAAACTTCAAGGTTCATTATGGAACCAATGATGTTTTTATTCTTGGCGACGACGGCGATGTCACCACTGGCGGCTTCATCTCTATGCCAGTTGGCACCATTGTGCCTTTTACCGGCTCTTGGACCAATAACGTGACTATCGTCGGATGGTATAAGTGTGATGGGAACAACGGGACGCCTAACCTGGTTGACAGGTTCATCAGGATGGGAACCGCCAGTGGAGCAACGGGTGGCACCAACGACGCCGTTGTCGTTCAGCATACTCACACGACAACCGTGGACAACAATTCTGTCACCCATACCCACTCGATGTCGGGCACGACCGTATCCTCCAATTACGGCTACCACACACACACTATCTACAGTTATGGACCAACCAACTATTTTATGAACTGGCACTATGCAAGTAGTCCATACAACATTTATTTCGGTTCACCCCCAGCCAGTGACGCTCACACTCACCCGCTCACGAGCGCAACCTGGGGACAAGATAGCGTTGATCACACGCATACAGTTTCTTTGACAAACGCTGGAGCCGCTACCGGGACCAATATGCCGGCCTACTACAAGGTGATCTACATAATGAGGATCATAAATGTCCACGCTAACTCTGACAAACTCCTTCACAAATGGCCAAACGGGGACCCTCGGAACAAAGATACAACAGAACTTTGCCGACATTGCCGCTGTTTTCAACGGCAACATAGAAGACAGCAACATTTCCGATACCGCCCAGCTTTCCATCAATTCACTCACGGCGAATGTTGTTTCTGCCGCGAATATGCGTGATCCAACTTCTCAGAATGACGTGACCGTGGAGGTCCTCAATACAAAGGTCTTCAACATCGAAAACTCTACGCATACTTCTCTTTTTCAGGTCGATCAAACTGGCGTGCTCACCATCCGAATCGGAAAGACCAGTCTCTATCCCGTTGGCGTGATCATCTTCTACTCGGGCACTTGGACGGACAACTGAACCATTCCTGGTTGGTTCAAATGCGACGGAACGAATGGAACGCCCAATTTGACAAACCTCTTTATCAGAGGCAGTTCAAGCGCAGGCACGACCGGCGGCACTGCCGACCTCACGATGGGAACGCATACCCACGCCACAACGGTCGGCAACAACTCAGCGGGTCATTCACACACTTTCTCAGGCACCACGGTAAGCGAAGCTCTTGTGCACACTCACCCTATCCATACCCACTACACGCAGGGTACGGACGCATCGGGTCACCAGTTGATGTATGTTTCTTCAGGACAGACTTCAGGGACCACTCAATCCGACACCAGTGTCGAAATGGTTGGTGACGGCGGAGAAAATGCTCCTCACACGCATACCTTCTCCAGTACTTGGCGTAACACATCCGAGTCACAACCATACAGTCATCATCGATAATGCCGGTGCCGGAGAAAACCGGGGTCGGACAAAACATTCCCGCATTTTACACTCTCGATTCCTTGTCGAGAGTTTTCTAAGGAGAATTGAAATGGGCTACTACGACAACCTGACAAACAAAACCTGGCAGGGTACGGACCCAACAGCGACCAACAGATACAAGAGAACCACCAAGACCTATGATCCCAATACCGATATGACGGGACAGACCGACTATGATAGCGCCCAAAAGAGCGCCGTCGATAAATTGAACGAGATCATAGCAAACGGCGGATATAGTGATACAGATAAACAGAAGATGATCGCGGGCGCTATGGCCCCCATCTACCAACAGTCAGACCAGCAACGTACCGCCACTCAAGAAGATGACTACGCCCGCGGCCTTGGGAATAGCACCGTTCTAAACAATTACTACGGCAAGATCGACCAGAATGTAATGAGCCAACTCGCCAACATCACGGGACAAGTGACCAAGGAAGGTGCTGATATGGTCCCGCAGGCGATCCAACTCACCCAAAGCGGTGCTGGTCAACAACTGGACTTCCAGAAAGCCAAAGCTCAGCTTATGGCCGACACCAATATGAATGAGGCTCAGATCGAGCAAGCATATGCCGCCATCAATTCAGCAGCCGACAAGAGTGATGCTGACAGGCAAGTCACACTTGAAAACATCAAGAACCAATACAACCTTTCAGATGAGCAATTGAAATTGATGGAAGATCAAGCCAAACAGTCCGCCGATAGTGACCTGACTTCAAACCTACTGGGTTCTGGAGCTTCCATACTCGGCAAGATCCCTCGCTCTGCTCTAAAAGGAGAACTATTATGTCTTGGGACGCTCTTCTTCGCGGCGTACAAGCCGGACATTCAAAACTATGACACGACTAAACAGCAACAAGCGGATGAGGCCCAACGCCAACGTGATGAGGCTGCCCGCAAGATACAACTTGCTCTTGCACAAGCGGCAAGTGACAGGGAGGCAAAAACTCTCGCTGATACGGAGGCTCTGAACGCTCCACCCTCAGACACTCAAGTTCAAACGGGCATCGATGAAGGAACTGGGGCAGGACTATATACGACTCAGCATACTCCTGGTGGAATGAACTATGAGAAGGCTCAAGCCGACATCGCGTTGAGCAAGGCCCAGGCGGAAGCTCTCGCCCGCAAAGAGGGCTTGAACCTCGATCAGACCTTTCACGCCTATGATGAAGACATTCCTATGAATGAGAAAGCGGCGGACGGTAGCGTTGTTCCACGCAATAAGTCAGCAATAGATGCGGATGTCCAGAAGGCATACGACCGGTGGTACGCAGCTCAAGCCTTGAATGCAGGACCAAAGGAAAAGCCTCCGATCACGGAGAAAGAAGCACTCATATTTGACAAGAGCGGCAGAGCCATCTATGCAAATGGACAGTTACTCGGCCCTACCCTCGATGATGCGGCCTCAAAAGCTGCTGCTGGATACAACTGGTCAACTCTGAAAGCCGACATTAACTCTGGAAAGATAAAGGGTGCTGACCTCGATAAAGTGTATCAGAATATGGCTCGTACTGTTTTGGGAGCCATCAAAGTCACCGATCCAACTCGTCGAGATGAATACACACAGGCTATTGTCAACTATCTCAAGGACGTGGCAAATGCTCCCGAGCCTGTGACACCTCCCGCACCTCAACCAGCAAGACCTGGTGTCAGCCTTTCTGGCACCAACATTCCTCCAGCCAATGCGGGTGTCCTTCCAGCGGCGGCGGCCCATCCGAACTACATTCAAACTGGAACAGGTGAAGTGAAAGATATAGGTCTTCCAGCAGGTGTGGACTCGATGTATGAACAAGGAGTCTGGAAGTTGGCAAAAGCTATTCAGAATGCAGGCAAAAACCTTCCTTCATCTGACGCCCAAACCGTGAATGACATTCTTGCTGATATAGAACAGCCTGGAACTACCAAGTCAAACGTGTTGATCTTGATGCAAAAATTGAACGATCTCGCCAAGCGAAACAACATCTCAACGAAATAGGGCGTCTGTAAATGGCCAGTGACAGCATCCTCAAAGATAACCAAAGCTACTCTCTCCTGAGCCCTGACAGAACGGCTTCTCTTTTTGACGCCAATAGCACTGGTAGTTTGTTTGGTAAGTCCGTCGAATATCCAAATGACCCTTCCGTCATTCAACGAAAGATCGCCGACCAAGAACAAGAAGCTAAGATGTTGGGTGCTCCCCTACCATCTCCCGAAGGCAAGACGTGGTCTCGATGGGATATGTTGAATGTCGCTCGCCAGCCCATCACTGAAATGCTCTATACCGCCAGCAAAGAAGCTGGACAAGGCGGCATCAACTGGGGTGACGTTCTCAAAAGTGCGGTAATGGGCGTTGCCGCAGACCTGCCTGGACTTGGCAATACCATCGGTCCCGCCTACCGACATACCTCAGCCGATGTTATTCGTCTTCTCTTTCCAAATGCTCCTGAATGGGTAGCTCGTGTTGGTGGTCTCGCTGGAGACATCATTACGGACCCTCTCACCTACGTCTCATTTGGAGCTGCGGGTGGGGCGAAAGGAGCCGCTGAAGCTGCTCACGTTGGAGAAGAGTTTGCAGCCAAGACCGGTGCCAGTGTGGCGGATGAGATTGCAAAGACGGGAGTATCAAAAACCGCTCAGGCTTTGGTGGATGAATTTGGTGGCTCCACTTGGAAGGAAGCGCTTCAAAGGGCAACGACACAAGCCACTCGACAAGCGGGCAACTACGGTCTGCGCCTTGGCATTCCATTCACCGATGTTGGAACGACCATCGCAAAAGGTGCTCCTACCGACTGGGTTGGAAACCTTCTCAAGAACCTTGGCGCTCCCGAAGCTGGAAAGGCAGTCCAAGGCATCGGAACGACGATAACCAAACTTCCAGTTGTTTCCAATCTCAACCGTGCCTTCAACACCGCCGCTGATCTTGGACCATTTGCCGCCGTCAAGGATACAATGAAAGAAGCCGCCGCCAAGACTGGAATGCAACTGGAAACATACGGCAACCAGCTCAAGTCCATTCTTTCTGGCGCTGATGAAACTCTCAAGACTGCTATCAACACGCCAGAAGTCGCTCAGTTTTTCAAAAATGTTGAAGGCGTAAAGCCTGATGCGAATGGCTTGTTGGAGATGGTTCGCCGCTATTGGGACAGAGGAGAAGAACTGCCCGATGCCATAAAGCCCGTAGGCGACAGCATCAAGCAAGTGCTCGACGATGTTGGGCAGCAACTTGTCGATAGGAATATGCTCAAGCCAGAAGACTTGCTGGCCAACTACTTCCCTCGATACTACGAGAAGAATGGTCGGCTTGCCACGCTCACCGTCCAACAGAACCCGCTCACGGCCACTTTCTTTCGAGATCGTGAGTTTGAAACGATGGAAGAAGCTATGGCGAATGGCTTCAAGCCCGTAGACCCTATCAACTCCTTGCGCCTCTACCTCGATAGATCGGCTCGCATCACCAACAACTACGATATGATGAAAGGCATTGTCGAGCAGTACGGAAAGGTCCTTCCGGGCACTCATCTTTCTGGCAAGAACCTCAACGACTTCGAGAAGGCTGGTTTTCAACCACTTGAAGTTCCTGGTTTCACGGGGACTGTTGTTCCTTCTGAGATCGCCGATACCCTGAATGAAACCTATAAGGTCGTCACCAACCCCACTGAGGCGACCAAGTTCCTCAACTTTATGAATGGCGTCCAGAATATGTGGAAAAAGCAGGCGACCGTTCTTCGCCCTGGCTTCCACCTCCGCAACGCCCAGTCAAATGCGTGGACCTATGCTTTCAAGGATGGGCCTACCATCAAGAACGCAGAACTCTACCAAAAGGCAATGCAGATATGGAGAGGCGCTGGAAGGGATGCACCTCTTACGATCAAGTTGGATGGTGAAGCCGTTACACATTCCCTGAATGACTGGTATGAGATGTTCCGTGGGGCTGGTATTCATACAGGACAGTTTTCCCGTGCCGACTTGGATGCCGTCGCACGTGTCGCTCAGAAAGCTCCAAACCTTGTCCAAAAGGCGTTGAAGGTTCCTGAAACCGCTGGATCATTCGTTGAGAATACTTTCCGTATCGCCTCTGGACTGGCCGATATGAACAAGGGCCTATCCATCGCCGATGCCGCCAAGAACGTCAAGAAATGGTTTCTGGACTATGGCGATCTCACAAAGACCGAGCAGTCGATAAGAAAGTTTCTTCCTTTCTACACCTGGCTCAAGAAGAACCTTACCAACCAGCTCACGGCGATGTTCACCACGCCTGGAAAGTATTCGGCCTTTACAATCAAGCCCTTGAAGGCACTGGACTTCAACACACCAGAACAACAACAACTGCTTCCAGCTTGGCAAAAACAAGGAATGGCCATCAACCCTCTTGGCTTGAAAGACGCTTCTGGAAACCCCATCGAATTGACGAATGGACTTCCCTTCACGGATGTCCAACAGGTTGCCCAAGGTGGTCCACTTTCAAGCCTCGTCAATATGATAAAGGGTGGTCTCTCACCTCTTCTCAAGACACCCATCGAAGAGATGACCAATACTTCCTTGTACGACAACAAACCAATTGCTCAGAATGAGTTTTCTGTTACCCCTGTTCCTGCTGCACTGGACCCTATTGTATCCGTCATTCCCGACGCCATCAAACAACAACTCGGCCTCAAGCAAGATGCCACTGGCAGATGGAATGGACCTTCAAAATGGATCTACGCTCTCAGCCAAATGACACCGCTGGTCAACATATTCAACCCATTGGCAACTATGGCTGGCGTTCCAGGAAGCCCATATGAGGCTCAGAAAGTTCCCTATGCGCTTCTTTCTTCGACGGCAGGCGTATCTGGACGACCTCTCGATGTTCAAGCTCAAAAGATCAAAGCCCTCAAGCAAAGACTCACGGACCTTCAGAACACGAACCGAACGGCGCTGCAAGATAAACTAAACTTCTCCCAACGAGAGCAGGGCGTTCCTTTGCAGGTCAAACTCGCTCAGTTCAAAAAGTATTTAGGACTATGAAATGGAAAAAACACGAAAACCAAAAGACATATACGTGGACGAGACGGGCACAACCGCCATTTTTCATCCTGACTGGGACAGCACTTTCAGCTATGCGGTAGGAGACGTTGTATTCCGTAGCGGCAGCGTTTTTGCCTGCATCCAAGCGAGCAAAAACCAAGACCCACTCTCATCCCCGACATATTGGACAAACGCAACAGCTTACGCCGTCTATGCGTCCTAAAGGAAAATGACAAATGAAATGTTCCACTTGTGGGAAAAAACACAATAGGCGTGTCAATATGACGAAGGTTGATACGGAAGAATTGGACAGCATCAAGTTGATAATGAATAAAAAGCAATGCACCGAACAAGCTTTCAAGACTATTACGGGCTTTCCAGAAGATGCTTCACAGGAAATGGTTTCCAAGTTCGTGAAGGCCATAATAGACAACAAAACTGAGGTCCAATTCCTCGAAGATGACTGGTGGAGCATTGTCTCCAAGAAATACGACGCCATCGGCGAAGTCTACATCGACTTCTCGGACGGAATGCTCTACTACTGGGACGAGTAGCTCCCTCAAGGGTCAAATAGAGAATGTCTTATGAGTACAACTACACACAGAACAGACCTCTTGTCGGCAAAAGCATAAAGGCTGTTGACTTCACGGAAACTCGCACCAACGGCAATACTCAGCGGACAAACCGTGGTCTCAGCCCAGTCTCTTGGTCTGCTGGCACCCCAACGACAGGCCAGAAGATCAAGGGTGCTCATATGCGAGACATCCGCTCCCTTGGAACGGGTCTCGTCAACTACGGCGGCTCCAACTTCGCTTTCACGGACACCATCATAGACAACATCACACGCATTCGTGCTCGTCATATGGAGGAGGTTCGTCAGGTTGTTGATGATTCCGCAAATGCGGCACGCTGCTTTACCTGCTCTTCTGCCTGTTCTATTGGTTGTACCAGCAATTGCCGATCCAACTGCCAAACTTCTTGTTCGACTGCGTGTGCAGGAAGCTGTGCGAACGCTTGCGGCGGGACGTGTTCTTCAGGCTGTAATAACGTCTGTACGGGTGCCTGCTCGGGAACGTGTGCATCTGGCTGTTCTGGCTATTGTTCTGGTGCCTGCGGCGGTTCCTGTGGCTCAAATTGCACTGGTATTTGTGCTCTTTCCTGCTCAAATCGTTGTGTAGGCGGTTGCTCCAACTCCTGCCGGCGGATCTTGTGCGGGCTATTGTCAGGGTAACGTTTGTTCGTCCTATTGTGCTGGTGATGCCTGCTCGACACTTTGCTTCAATGGGCGCGCGATCTCGGGGTGTGCAAATAACTGCTGTCAGTTTTGCGCTCTTGGAGGGTGCACTAACCGCTGTGCCGATGGTTGCTATGGCAACTGCCAGGGCAATTGTGTTCAAGGTTGCTCAGGAACCTGTGCTGAGGCGACTTGTACCGGTACCTGTGGTTCTGGATGCACGGCTCACTGTTCTGGTTCTGGATGTACTGGTTCTTGTGGGAGTGGTTGCTCTGGCACTTGCTCGGCTGCAACCTGTACCGGCACTTGTGGTGCTGCTTGTACTTCCTGCACTACGACCTGCACTGGAGGATGTTCATCCTCTTCTTGCACGACCTCTTGCCTGGACAACTGCTCA
This sequence comes from uncultured Spirochaetota bacterium, assembly GCA_963781885.1. Taxonomy (GTDB): domain Bacteria; phylum Spirochaetota; class Spirochaetia; order SZUA-6; family Fen-1364; genus Fen-1364. The sequence goes on from CAWAHW010000006.1 coordinate 175,423, forward strand.
ACAACCTGTTTAGGCAACTGCTACAACTCCTGTTCATCTTCCTGTTACTCGGGTTGTTCAAACTCAGCGAGATACGGACCAGATGCGGGATCACTATAAGGAGAATGTAAATGACTGATGATCAAGTAAACGCACTATTGGACAGATTGGATGCCATAGCCACCTTTTTGAAGCAGACAATAGATGTGGCCGCTATGTCGATGCAACCTCCATCTCAATCGCAAGTCATATCTCAAGTGAGCAACCAACCGCTCGATGAATTCACCCTTTTATCTCAGAAGGTCCTTATTGAGCAGTGGAAACAGCAATTCGGTGAAGACAAGATAAATGCTTGGATACTCGAAGGAAAAGCATCTTTGGGAGTGTAAAATGTCGGACCTAATAGATCGCCGCGATAATAACCCGTTCAAGGAACTCATTCAGCTTTATGTTCTCCCTGAACTCAAACGACTTGAAGAGGTTTTCAACGTGAAACTGACCGCCATCAACGAAAAACTTGACGACTTCAAGAAGGAACTGGATGAGAGCAGGCAGGAGACAAAAGATGAACTCAAAGAAGCCTATCACTGTATCGAAAACGTAAGTGATGCTACCGAAAAACGCATTGATGGTTTGGAAAAGCGTGTTGATGAACTCGAAAAATCTGGCCCAAGCAATGCCCAACGGTTCCTTCGTTGGATCGGAGGGACAGTTGGGGTATTGGTCGTGGCTGGCCTCCTTACCCTCGCTTGCTATGGGATCATTCATTACTTGGAAAATGTTCCCACCATTGGCAACCACCCAAACACTCAGCAGACCACGATACCAGGAGGTCCATAATGCCGGAGTACGTCACTTTCAGGCGAACCGCTTCAAAGATAATACTACAGCGCAATAAGCGCCTTACCCTTACTCAATTCAGTCCTTTTGGGAGGCAAAAAGTATGCAAACGTCAAAAGTATTTCAACAGAACCTTTGGAAAGAGACACTGGAAACGACGACTATCACCACCGCCGCCGACAGTGGCGGCTCTTTGGCTGGAAAGTCGTTCAAGTTCTATGGTGTTAGTAAAACAGGAACCTCGAAAGGGTATCAGCCTTATTTCGCCGTTTCTGGCGCTGGTACAGATCCAACCATCGGAACCTTCGAGAGTGACAGCATCACCTGGAGAGCAGACAGCGGTGGCGACTATGCCAGCAAGTATCTCACTCTAAATGATGGTCCATCTACTGCCGTCGTTCCCTACTACATCTATTTCACGGTTGGTGGTGCTGGATACGATCCCAAGGTCGGAAGGCAAGAGGTCTCCTCCGTTACCTGCGTGGCGGATGTCTCTCGCAACCTGTCTGGCAAATACTTCACCATTCGTGCAGGTTCAGACAGTCCCTACTATGTCTGGTACAAGGTATCCGGAGGAACAGATACCGACCCTGCTCCTGGTGGAACTGGTATTGCCGTCTACATCCAGCTGAATGCAACGGCCCAACAAGTCGCCTATTCAACATATCAGGCGCTTGCTGCACAAGGACGGTTGCTTTGGACACTCCCTATTCCGTCTGCCGCAATTCTGACCATTACGTCTGTCACGCCATATGCAGAGACGGACGCTGCCGCTGGTACTTCGGGTTTCACGGTAAGCGTCACAACTCAAGGTATCTCGCCCATCGGAGCACTATCAACAAAGACACTCTTGAAGGCCATCGACATCACTTCTGGTGATACTGCCGCCAACGTTGGAACCAAGTTTGTTGCTGCTATGAATGGATACTCTGGATGGACTGCTTCTGGCACTTCTCCGTCTACGCTGGTTCATCCAACCCGTGGAAACACAACCAACACCGCTGATGGAAACATCACGGGTCTGACCATCACTCCTACCGATGGAACCGATCCAACGACTTCCACATTTGAAAGCATTCAAGTTGCCATTGCCACCAACGACACGGCAAACACCGTCGCAACTGCCATTCGTGCCGCCATCAATGCTCGTACCGGTGATCCCGTTGGTTATCCAACCAAGTTTACCGTCTTGGCATCTGGTTCCACCAACTCCGTTGTGCTCATAAACAGATGGCCCAATAACACGGTCACAGCGACCGCAGATGTCAATACCGGTATGGACGATCACTCGAACCACCACTGGCGCTGTTTGGGCGGCTGGAGACTGCAATATGGGCGGTGCTTCATCAGGGGTTGAGTTCAACTGGAAACCTGATGTCACGGAAGTCATCTATCTTCACGAAATGGTCTTCCAGATGTATATGGCATCCATCACGGACGGAACCAAGTTTGCGGCTATGGCGAGCGCCCTGACCAACGGTTTGTACACAGAGATCGTCAATAAGGACGGATCGACGCAGGTTCTCAAGCTTACGCCAACCATTTACAACAACTCTCAGCTTTCTCAACTTGGTTTCTCGGCTGGTACTATCGGCTTGAACGTCGTTTACAACCTGCAAGATGCCTTCGGGGGAGAAGTTCCTATCAACGGATATGTTGGTGAGTATGTGCGGATCAAGACGCAAGATGCTCTGACGAGTGTCAACAACATCTATGTCCATCTTCGGGGACACTACAAGGATGAGAAATAATGCCTGTACATCAAGTGGTTCAGGATGGCAAGGTCATTGGATATAGGTACGGCGAAACGGGAAAACTCTACACGATAGCCGAATGTGGATCAGATGCCGCCGCTCGGTTCAAGGCTATAATGCAGGCTCGTGCCATAGAACAGTCACAACAACAAGCAGGTCAAACACCTAGTATAAATAGAAAGGGGACTTGAGCCCTCACACATTTACTTATCCGCTATGTTAAGGCGCTTCCGCGTTCGTCTATCTCTCCAACGTCTCATAAACTGGTCCACAAGGAATGCTATATTGGGATCGACGCTATCTTTACGGATTGTGGTTTCGATTACTTCTGCAATCAGCTTTGCTTGCCCTTGTACCGCCTTTAGCACCTCATCTTTCGTGTACTGGGGCGAGTCAATGCTCAGCATCAGAGTTTCAAGACCAATAATGAAGTCCAGGAGCATTGATAAACTCTTGTTTGCCTCTATCCCGATATCAATTACTTGCTGAACAGTCATTTCCTTGGTGACATGGATGTAAATGTCAGCATCCAAGACACCAGCAGTCGTAATCACTGCGTTTTCGTTGGGAAATCTTTTCAAGTATTCCTTTTTAAGATGTATGTAGGCCATTGTAGTCATCCGAGCAATTAGACTGAAATTATCCGTTGCGCCCAGGGCATCCAAAATCTGATGACCAAGATAAATATCATTTGCGCTTCCTTCAAGAACTGAAACCTCCAAAGGCTTGCCACTCTTCTTCAGATAATTCTCAACAAGATTGGAGAAGTATTTAACCCGCATTTGACCATCAACATTGAATACTGTTCCAGTTGGGATTTGATCAACTTCAGAGGGATCTATACCATATATCTCCCATATCTCATTAGGCAGCTCTTCCGACTCTGGTTTCGTGTCGTATTTTTCTATCATTGTAAGAAACCATACAACAACATCTGGAAATGCTGCTAACATCCAAAGAGGAACAAAAGACGGTCGTTTGGGAGGATCGTTCAGTATGTATATGCTTGGTGAGAACTTCAAAGAGGCATATTTAGCGGAGAGACCATAAGATCTGATTTTGTCTTGAAACAAGCCAAGAATGTTCTCCCCAAATGCTTGAGGACTAATCCTTCTTTGGCACAAGAATGTAATGACGTTCATTGACTTCTTCCTCGCATACGATTTTCCTTCCAGGTATTTCGATGCTGAGAACATTTCGCCAATCCTGATCGAGCGCCATTCCTTATCTCCTCTTGTCATTGACCGTCTATGATTCTCCGCCTTCTACCTCTTCTTGATCTGCATTGAAGTCTGAGTTCTTTATGTACCTCCCCCTTCTTCTCGGCCTTGGCAGCCCTCTTGAATGTGACGTTGACTTCACCAAGTGGCGGCATATCGATCTGCTTGCCATTCAGCAACTCTTCAACAGTGAGTAGTTGAAGCTTTGGATAGTCTTTCTTCCAGCCTGGAGAAGTATAAAACCCAGTGGATGCTGCTTCTTCTTTCATAGGTTGTGTCGGCTCTTGCATAGAGATCAAGACACCTATCTCGGCCCTCTCTCTGTCCAAGACACCCTTCAAGTCCCGAACATCTCCCGCCCCCGTATGGCCACCCTTCACAGAAAGGATGACTTGTTTAGTATGCCCTCCTGCACCTTCATCGTGGAAGAACAGACGACCATCTATGCCTTTGTCAGCGCCTTTCTTTTGTTCGACTGGGCGAGCGTGTACAAGACCCAGTGACCACCATTGAAACTGGTACTTGTCCTGCTCAGCGAGTTTCTGAGCGTCTGGAAGTGAGACTGGCTCTCCTACGACCTTGTACTTTACGTCACCGCCGAAAGTGTCCCGCAAGCGGTGTTTCATCAGAGCGACAGCAAGGTAAGTGATGTCTATTCCGATCCAAGCTCTCTTTGTCTTCTGAGCGGCAGCAATGGCAGTGCCGCATCCGCAGAAAGGATCCAAGATAACATCACCCTCATTGCTGCTTGTTTGGATAATTCGTTCTAGTAGAGCCTCTGGTTTCTGTGTCGGATAGCCTAGGCGCTCTTGGGCTTGCGAGTTGATCGGATCAATGTCTATCCAAAGATCCTGCAATGGAACTCCAGGCATTTCATCCAAGTATCGCTTGTACTGTGGCACCCCGCCTGGCTTCGTTTGCACTATTCTGCCTTGCGCAATCAGTTCATTCATTCTTTCCTTGCTGTATCGCCAATAGCGTACCACTCCCATTACTTCGTATAACGGATTACCTTTGGCAGCTCCACCAGGGCCGGTAAGGTTATCTAGTCTGTATTGCCTTCCAGTAGACTGCTCTACGTAGGAGTACTTGCTTTCAAGATAGGCACTATCATATTGGGTATAGAGCGGGTTCCACACCCATTCATCAGTCTTCGTATAGAGAAGAATGATGTCGTGAAGACGCCCGTGCTGCCGGCGCCCTTGCTTTGTGTCGCTGTGAGCGGTACTTCTTTTCCAGACTATCTCACTACGAAAGTACGCAGGTCCGAAAACAGCGTCCATCAACATCTTCAAGTAGTGGCTGGCCGTTGGGTCACAGTGAAGGTACATCGATCCTGTGGCCTTTAATACTCGCTTCAATTGTACAAGGCGAGGTGCCATCATAGCGAGGTAGGCCATCATATCGTTCTCGCCCAAGAACGTCCTGAAGGCGTGAAGCGCTATTGCGACCTGGCCGCCTGCCTCGACAACCGTCTTGTAGGCCGCTTCAGCGCCGAGGTCCCACTTCCAAGTATCCTCAAAGGCTTGGATTTGCGACTCCGCTCGGTGTCCATCTTGTTCCTTGAATAGGACATTGTATGATGCGTTGCTGTTGAAGGGTGGATCAAGGTAGATGAGATCAACTGTCTCATCTTTGACGTGGCGTTTCAGAACGTCGAGGTTGTCACCGTAGTACAAGACATTGTCTGCCATTCCACTTTTCTAAACCTCAAGACCTTGGCCGTCAAGGCCGCTCTACTTTTGCTCTTCGGCCCGCTTCCTCTTGGCTTTCACTTCCTCGATGGCAGTGAGCATTTGCGTATGCAGGGACTCCGCGTCATCCCCTTCCATAAGCATATCCTCAAAAACAGAACGCTCCGCTACAGCCTTCTTCCGCATAGTTTCGATATCAGACAGTGCAGTGTTCCATTGATGTATGGCGTCGTCAACCTGCCCAAACATATTGAAGAAGTATCCATAATGCATCTTCACGAGAAAGTTGGTAGGATCTATCACTATCGCAGTTCGCCAGAGTTCATTCAGCTTTACATACAATTCCCGCACTCTTTCCTTCGACTTTGCAGGGCCATCGGTGTTCATCAGCTCGTCATAGGACTCCTTCCCAAGCCTGTACAGATCAGATCCAATTGAGAAGATCACTTGCCTAATGTCAGATGACTTTTCACATATTGGTTTGAAGATCGTCTCTATCAGATCGTAAGTGTACGAGACGTGGAGCAGTTCAATTAACGCCTCTCCTTTCTGGTCCTCTAGTTTCTCTGCCAAGGCATCGGTCACAGCCTCGGGAAGGACTTGCCATTCTTTCGTCTCTCGAAAAAAGATCTTGATGGCCGGCACACCCCTTATTTCACTGGGTTTCGGCTTAGGAGTTTGACCGACAAGTGCATCAAACAGGTCCTTGACCTTTGGTATGACTATTTCCTTTTCTATTGCCGCCAAGGCCCCGCGAAGCGCCAACACTCTCCGTATGTCTGCAATAACTACAGCGTCTTTGCCCATACGCCACAACGTCGGCTTCTTCTCAAGAGCGGCAGCTTCAAGAAGCATTTCGAGATAGTTGTGTAGCGCTTGAAAGGTTTCATCCCCGCTCTTTGTTCGATAGATCTCTCCGTAGCGGTCCATTTGCTCATTCATTATGCTACGCAGGGTGTCTTGCGGTACCGCCCGAAAGGCTTTGAACAGTCTGTCCAAAAATTCATCATAGAGAATGCTTCTCAAGCCCTCGGTGAGGTGTTCGTGCACGACCTCCATATCCAGCCGGCTGAAGATATATACGGCAAAGCAAAGGACGATGGGTTCAGGCTTCTTCGGCTTTAGACACTCACGACTCACTTCAAAACACTTCTTTGAAAGTAAGAAAATGGCTTCAACCACCTGAACCTGCAAGGGTACTTCTCGCTTACTGTTCATTTCGAACCCTCCGTTAGAGGTTGAGGACATTCTCGCGTCAGTATCTTTTTTTAGCTCTCTTCCTCACTCCCGTCAAGTCTTAGATAGACTTCTGGTTCTCCCAAACGCAGCAGTTCATAATGATCGTCGCATTCCCTCAAATACTTCTTGACTTGCTCTGTTACCCATCCAAGGGCCGTCACTCTATCCAGCCTGAGATACCTCTTAAGCCTCAACACCTCTTCTTCCGACAGGTCGGCGTACAACGTGTAGTATTTGTCGTAGCGTTGCTTCTTCGGCGCCATTTCAGTGACTTCTATATTTGTTTGTCGCGGAATGCAGAAGAATGTGTGAGGGGATGTGTCTGATGTGCAAAAGCTTGTTCTTTATCATTCAAAGTATTGTTTCTATTATCATTATCAATATGTAGGATCTTATCTCAATATAAGAGTGTCTTACTGTCTCTAATAGAGTTCTTTATGTTCAGGGGTGTAAAGAAGTACTTCTTTTCTCCTCCGTCAGGTGTGTTGGTAACCTGATGCGGGCACCTTTCCATATCCCTGCCAAACCACTAGTTCTGGATCAGGGAGGTCTGGATGTACCGGATGTATTATCATTGCTTCAAGTCTTTCAGCTTCTTGGCGACTAACTTCTTGCTCTCTGCAATGTTCAAGTAGTCTGGCTTCATAATAACTTCTTGGGGAATAGAAAAGTCTTCACCGCCATATACATCCAACCAAACAGAGATCAACTTTTCCAGTGTCCGTGTGGTAGTAAGTCCCTTTGCTCGGTTTGCATCTCTAAACCTGTCCCATAAAGGCTTATTTACATTTCCCAATGGCATATCATACCTCCTTCTATTATTAGCTTTATTGAGAAGTATGCTTTCGGTGCTGTATTTAGAAGAAAAAATGACGGACTGACGCACCTATACCCCTTTCCTATTCCTTTCTTATGTTGGCAAAAGATCGTTTTGCCACTGCTCCGTCACATCCGTCATTGTGACGGACCTGACGAACCACCACCCTGTTCCTCCTCACTAAAAACCGCGGCTACTCTTTCGAGCATCCCCATATCCAGACTAACTGTTGTCTTTGCTAAGACACGTCTCAACACCTCAACATAAGTGTCAGGTTTTAGTTCTTGACCCTTCATAACCTTCACAACGACATTGGCCTTTGCCTCTGGCACGCCTTCTCTCACCAGGACGTGTTTCAAATCTTCTTGCTCAAAGGCGATGTAGGTGAACACCTTCTTGCGTATCACGAAGCACCTTTGTTGCTTCACTGACTGCTTTTCGTAGATGTTCCTATTGGGGTCGAGGGGTGGTATTCGCTGCCGATCATTTACGTAATAGCCCTTGATATGGTTTGAGATGGACTTGATCTTCTCGGTTAGGGTCTTTTGGTGGGAAGAGAGGTAGCTGGTGGGATACTGTTCCTTCCACCTTTCATAGAAAGCCCTTGTAGTGACAACTGCATCGCCTGATCCGTCTTTGATCGTCTTCTTGTATAGTTCGTCAACCAGATCGGAGATACACAGCACGTCGTAGTCCAGGTCTCTATCTTCCTGAGCCAAGGCAAAGTCAAAGACTGGTTCATTTGGATAGAATGTCCGAAGCAGCTTCGACATAACCTCGCTCCAAGCATCTTGCTTCGGATGGTTGAAATGACTGACATCCTTCACCCAGTCAATATGGTCCAGGTGCCACGCTATGTCTTCTATGAGTTCCTTCTGCTTGAAGGTCTTTAGGGTATTGTTGATGTACTGCCGTTGTTCATCTGATACCTGAGCCTTGGGCGTCATACGGATGATGATGACTGTTTCCAACAGGTCATCACCCAACATAAACCAACGGTTGAAAGTAACAAAATACGTCTTATTGTTGTATATCTTGCCGTGAGAGAGTTGCATTATCCAAGATGGAATGACTGGATCGGTGATGTAGTGCCGCAACAGGTCCTTTGACTTTGCGTCAAGCGTTGTCACGTTATCAAAGAGACAGTACTTGTTGGCAAACTGACTGACAGAGGAGATAGCTTCCTTGTTGTCTGCTTTGTCGGTGCCCAAGAGGACAGGAAGATCCCCCTGGATGAGACGTATGCCCTCGATTACTACCGAGGACTTTCCTGATGACTGCCCCTCTGCGGATATGCCGAACATAGGACGTTTCGCATCGTATTCGCGGCCCAAAAATGCCGAGAGAAAACCTGCCGCAAGCCGGTATTCGTTCTTCAAGCCTTTGGACCTATCGACGGTAAAAAGCTGCATCAGCCGAAGGAAAGACCCATTGTTCCTGCCTTCAATTCGGGTCCCAGTGTATCTGGTGTTCTTGTCGGGTTTGAGTTCTGGCAAGAGTGACATCCTGTCAAAGCTCTCCGCCTCTTGCCTCAGCATTTCCAGATAGTCTTCCCTGGAGTGGGTGTAAGCCTCTTTCTGCCTAAATCGCCATTGCCAGCCTTCTTTGCTCAAGACGTACCGCAATTTGTTGGTGTTTGTAATGGGTTCTTTGTCGTCTTTTCGATAGAAAAGGATCTTCTTCGCCTCGTAGGGAATGAAGGTATAGAAGAGTTCTGTGGTAGCAGTCATTTCGGGCGAATAGGTATCAACTGGCTTGAAGTGCTCACCCTGGTCGTCCTCCCAATAGGTATAGTTGCGGAGGACTTTGCCTTCTGGTTCGTTCGACTTCCTTTTGGAAAGTTGGATGAGTTTCTTTACGATGGTGTTGTATTCAGTTTCGCTGAGCTTCTGCGCTGTCTTCATCTCCAGTAAGACTTCAAGGATATTGTGTCCACGCCAAGCGAGGCTACATCGATGATGGTTACAACGCAGCGTGCTCTTCATCCCTGCCGTCTTCTCTACCTGGCACGTCCCAATCCTGCCACAGACTGGGCACGGGTTGATAAAGAAGCCTTCGAGTTTGAGGTCCTTGCCGATGGTTTCGATGATCTTTTGAAGTGCTAGTCTCATTTCACCACTCCTTTCATAAAGAAAAAGGAAGGGGGCATTTGCCCCCTTCCCCTTCTGCGGGTCAACTCTGCTGGAACTTTTCCGTGATCGAGGAGAGGAACTCCTGGATCGCTTCCAGGTCCATCTTGGTCGTGACCTTGTAGAAGTTGATCCTGCCCGAGAGCGTCCGTTCGACCGAGTCGAACTTGAGGTTGTGGACGATCACGTCCTTGGCGAGTGCAGCTTCGGCGGGAGCGGGTGCTCGTCCGAGCTTGAGTTCGATCGGTTTCTGGACCGCTTCGGTTTTGAACAGGTTAGCCATAGGAACCCCCTAAGAAAGGAAAGATGTAGAGCGCCCCAACGGAGCGCTGTAGAACCATATGGAGCGAGGGCTGGGTGTTACGGTGTCGCGGCATCATCCAGGCCATCGAGAAGGTCTTCGATATTGCGAGCCAATGAGAGCTCGCAAAGGTCCTCTTCGGTCAGATCCTCAGCGGGATCATCGTCGTCGAAGCGAATGCGGGAGAGCAGACGAGAATTCAAAGCGTGGATTTCCATAACCACCCCCTTTTTCACATAAGGAAATATGGATGGAGACCGAGTGTCTGAATTGCTTTTCAGTCGCTACTTTGACTCGCGCTGATAGATGGCTTTGATGAGTTGCTCTTTGATAAGGCGCTTTACTGAGACTGGAGCCACATAGAGCCGGTGTGAAAGGTCCTTGATAAGTCGGTCAAGGTCGATTGCAGATAGAGTACGAGCCTCTTCCTTCAATCGATACCACTTGTTGCCGCGAGAAGTATAGTACTTCTTGTTGCGCTCCAACTTCGTCAATTGGGCTATTCGAAGTCATAGACAACCTCAACCGCACTGCGATCATTATTTTGACGATAAGAGTGGCTATTTGCGTACTCGCGTGCATAGTCGGTCTTATTACCGTCGTACCAGTCAGGATGATACTCAAAAGCCGAAATGACCTTTACGCCCTCATTTCGATCCTCGATGAAAGCTAGGCGGTATTGTTTGCTGTCGTGATACAGAGTGAGAACGATCCTCTGGCCATATCCGATATCTTCCTGATATAGGACTCGAAAAGGTGCGATGCGCCTTCGTACCAAATGCAACAGGAACTTCACGTTGATCCCGGTCGCCTCTGCTTTTCTCGCACAGTGTAAGTTATCGATGGCAACTGAGCCATTTTCAACAGCCTTCAAAACATCGTTCTTTGTCATCCCCATACACCTCCTGTATGGAGAAAGTATGGCAGACGGCGCATTTGCTCTAAAATGACTTACAAGGTGTTAAGCTTTTTCTTTCTGAGGTGTTCGCGGACGTATATCAATTCAAGGATGTCTCGACCCAGCTTTCGCATTTCTTCTGGATCGGTTTCTTTGTAGTAGAGTTTTGCCTGTCGCTCGATCCCTCGACTTAGTTCTCGGATGCTGATGTGTGACTTCAGTGCCTTGGTGATAATTTTCGCTCTTCTTGATCCCCGTTCTTTGTAATAGTCTATGTTGCGCTGCCTCTTGCGGGCTTTCTTTATGTGTTCGGGTAGCGGCCTCATACTCTCTCTCCGTGGATGAGGTTGTCGATAGTTCTCATTCGTGCTTGCAGATCCTCTGGGATGTTCTTGGTGTCGACGCTATCCACTTTGCCAGTGATCCATTCAACCGTCATCGTTCGGTTCTTGAAAATGCAGCTTTTTATCCTTCTCATAAACAACTCTCTGCGCTGGACTTCATTCAAGTCATACATATTCCAGCTATCCTTGCCTCTGAACTCCTCCACGAGACTGTCCACGCTGGCTTCTTGCATCCTGACATTCTCTGATGCCTCAGCAAAACTGTCTTCGAGCTTCTTCTTCTCGGCATTCAAGGTTGCAAGGTTTTCTGAGATGTCCTCCATATCAACCAAGTTTTTTTGGACCATTCCTATGACCCTTTTCCGCTCTTTCTCTATCTCCGCCAGCCGCTTCTGGATGCTGACGAGCGAGCTATCCAACTTTTGTCGCTGACGCAGCACTTCCTTCTGCTGCATCTCCAGATACTTCTTGATCTCGGCGTCGTTGGTGAAGCAGTCCACGTAGAGGGCGTGAAGAAGCATATCCATCTTCTTCTTGACGAGGTACTTCGGCTTCTGTGGGCAGTTGTGGCCTTTGAGCGTCCTTGTGATGTGGGTATAGAACTCCTTGTACAGCAACCTCCCTGCCTTCATTACCTTGTATGTCTTCCTATAGTAAAAGGCAGTGCCACAGATACCGCAATGGATGATGCTTGAGAGTTCGTGTTTGCCTCTCCTGAAGTCAGCCCTTCCCCGATCTGCATAGTTCTTGGCGATGATCTTCTGGACCTTATGCCACTGTGACTTTTCTACCAAGGGAGTAAAGACCTTTGACGGAATGAGCATTCGCTTGCTGTCGTATTGATAACCCATATAGGCTGGCTGATGCAGAATGCCGCCGATGCGAGTATCAACCCACTCTACGCCAGACTTGGTCTCGCAAACCTTGTCTCGACAACTCACGACTAATCTCCGTGTAGGTCTGCCCTTCCTCATACCAGGCGAAGACCTTCCTGACTATCTCAGCTTCCCTTTTGTTGACGACCACTTTCTTGGTGCCGTCTCGTTCGTACACATAGTCATAGCCAAACAAGGACGACTGCTTGTACAAGCCATCGTCAATTCGTTGTCTGACACCGCGGGTGATCCTTTCCAGTGTACGGGCTCTCTCATACGAGGAGACCACTGAGTTGATCCCATAGAGAAAGATGCTCTCTGGCTTGGTTAGGTCGGTCTCCTGTCCATCTATGAAGAGCCGTGCTTTGTGCTTGACAAGTAGTTTGCGGAGCGTGATGGCATCTTGTTCATCTCTTGACAACCTACTGAACTCGATGACCCATATCCCACCAATCTCACCGGCCTCTACTGCTTGAAGCATCTGTTGAAGCTGCTGCCTGAGAAGACTGGCTGCAGAAGCCTGTTCCTCAAACAGGACCGCCTCAAACCCCTGTTGTCGGCAGAAGTCTTGGCCGCGTTGCCGTTGGTAAGGTGAGGAATAGTTGTCCTTCTGCCCTACGGTCGATACCCTGACGTAGACTCCACACTTCATTTTCATCCCTCCATTCTATCACGAATGGGGTAATAATAGTATTATACCCTACATACGTCGGGCAGAATCCAGTAGCGGTCGTGATGCGCTTTTCCATCTCTTTTTCGCTTTCGAATTGACGCGCGGCCGGCGCTCCGGCGGGCCAGCCCTCTTCAGTCGATCTCTTTTTGCGCCGCGCGCGCCTTGCGGATCTCCTCATTCAATGCGTCGCGCAGCCACTCCCGCTCCCGCTCGGACAGGTTCTCCCCGAAGCGCAGTGTTGACACGCCGACGTCGAGGCTGAGCCGGGCGCCCGATCGGCTGCGGCCGTGGGACCGGTAGCGCGGCAGGTCGCCCCATCCGCGGTCGCGGCGGTAGCGGTCCATGTTCCCCCACGAATCGCCCCAGGTGCCGCGCGACCGGTAGCGCGACCCGCGCCCCTCCTCCAGCCGGCACTCACCAACGTCCGAAAGCGGCACCGAGCGCCTGCGGGAGAAGAAAAACAGCCGCCGCGTCCATGAAAACTCCCCCGGGCCCACCTCGATGCCCAGTTTCCCGAATAGCGACGACACAATCCAGGAGATCGAGCTCAGGCCCATGATGATGAAGGGAAGCGATATGAGCGTGGTGGACAGGATCCTGCCGCTTCGAAACGAGGAGGAAGACCAGAAGCCGCCGAACATGATCCAGAAGAAGACAAAACCGCCGAATGCCGGCATGCCCCGACCCATGCCGCCGCCGGGAATCAGGAAGCGCACCGCGTCTCCCTCCACGCTGCGCAGGATGCGCGAGCCGCTGGGCGGGCGGTCCAGGGGCAGGCCGGTGCCCGGCGCGTCAGCTTCGGCGGCGCGGGTCTGCGCCCGCTGCGCCTGCGGCGCGGGAGGCTGCACGCGATGCTCCAGCAGGGCGATGGCGTCGTCGATGGAGAGCGTGCGCTTGGATTCGTCCGGCTCCAGCCAATTGCCCAGAACGCGCGCGAGCCCCGCGGAGGAGATCTCGATGACCGAGGCAAAATCGACCTTCATCTCCTTCACCGGAAGATCCGCCGGGTTGCGGTGGGTGAGCAGGAAGAGAAGGGTCGCCGCCACGGCGTAGAGGTCGGACCGCACGCTTGCCCGGCCGACAAACTGTTCCATCGGCGTATAACCCGGCGTGCCGACGATGGTGTTCGTGACCGCCATGGAGAGCCGGATGGCGTCCTGCACGCCGCCGAAATCCAGCAGGAATATCTCCCCGTCGATGCGCTGAATGGTATTGCGCGGGTTGATGTCGCGGTGGATCACCGGCGGCCGCACGGAGTGGATGTAGGAGACGATGTTTGCAAGGCGGACGCCGACGTCCCTGATCTCCTGCTCCGTGGCGCGCCAGCCCGCCTCCACGCGCGCCTGGAGGCTCTGGCCGTCCACGAACTCCCGCACGAGCACGAACTGCGGCATCCCTTCAAGCTCTTCACGGAAGAAATCCACGTATGCCGGGATGCAGGGGTGATGGAGGTCACGGAGGACAGCTGCCTCGCGCTCGAAAAGCTCCACCGTCTTCCAGTCGCCCAGCAGCCCCAGGTGCAGGAGCTTCACCACCACGTCCCGCCCGGTTGCGGTCTCCCGCGCAAGGTACGTGATGCCCGCGCCGCCCCTGCCCAGCTCGCGGACGATCTCATACTTGCCGGAAAGTGTCTCCCCGGGATTCATGCGGGCGCCGACTCCATGGAGGGATCATAGCAGACAGACAGAGGACACAAAAAGGCCCCCAGGTGGGGGCCCACATTTTGACAATAATGACGTTATTGCTTGGTCAACTGTTCCTGAACGCCGCTGCTCGCAACGACGTAGGCGGTCTTATTGTTGCTGGTTAGAGTGATGGTCGTGATTCCAGAATAGCCCGCGGTGTTGCAAATCAGCGTATAAACGCCCGAGTCATTCTGCCAGCTTCCGGCGACGGCAGTCGTTGTGGCACTCTGCGTGAAACTGCCGGACCACGAGCCGTCACCCGCGACCGTGGTCGTGCCGGAAACGCCGAAGTACGACGCGTCGTGCCAGCTCCCGTCACTGCCGGACGTCATGAGCATCTTCGATACAGTCCACGTCCCGACGATGGGATCCAGCGAAGGGATGAGGCCCTCAAAGACGTTGCATCCGGCGAACAGCAGGACCAGAAGGATGATGATTGCAAAAGGCAGTGCTCTCTTCATGCGCGACTCCTTTCGATGCATGGGCCGGACCGACATCCCGGCCTTTGACACGAATCCTATCCCGCCGGCGGCCGGAATTACTCACGGCGGATTATCGGAGACTCCGGAAAAATTACTGTTGTCGATCGATTGCCGCGAGCTGGACCGTCGGCTTCGCCACGGCCTTGCGCGCTCCCTGCAATCATGCAATCGTAACGCCATTCAGGAGGTGCACCATGTCCCGGCTCATCACGGTGATTGCATTGATACTCATAGGTTTCCTTGCCGCGGGAGCGGTGTTTGCCCAGGACCTGCAGCCGAAGGCCGAGTGGCCCGCTTATCTCCTCAGCGTCTTCATCGGCTTTGGAACGGGGCACTACTACCTTGGAGCGAACGGGACGCCCTTCCTGATAGGAGACGTCCTCGGCCTGGGGGTGGAGGTCGGGGGCCTTCTCTACGAGCTGGGCGCCGCCGTCGCGCTTGACACGACCCAGACGCTCGACGGGCTTACGCTGGTCATCGTGGGGGCAGGCATCTTCCTGGTTTCCCGTATCTGGGAGGTGGTCGATGTATTCAGCGCCGCCGATGAGGCAAGAAAGGCCGGGCGGGTTGCGGCGGTCGTTCCCGTCTTCAGCGTGCGCCGCACGTCCTTTGAATCGGGCGTTGCGCCGGCTCTTTCATACGAGGTGGGAGTTTCTCTGACGTACTGACGCCGCGGCCGCGCCGGGAGGAGGCAATCCCGGGACGCCCCGCCTTGACACCATGATGAGGCCGCTTTATACCAGCAGCACAATGTCCGCTTGATGCCGCTATCTCCGACACTCCTTCACCCCTCTTTCTTGCTGGCAGCAACGCCGCCAAAGGAGATATCGCGTGCGCAATCTTGTGCTCCAATACCGGGGATTGCCCCGCCCGGTCTACATCCTCTTCCTTTCCAACATCGTTGATTCAGCCGGGTGTTTCGTCTTCCCGCTTCTCACCCTTGTGCTCACGAGCAAGCTGGGGCTTTCCAGCGCCACGGCAGGCTTCGTCGTGGGGGGGATCGCCGCCCTGACGGCCCCGGCGCTCCTCCTGGGAGGAAAACTGGCGGACCGGATGGGCAGAAAGCCCACCATCGTCCTGTTCGTCGGCAGCTCGGTTGCGCTGTATGCCGTCTGCGGGCTCCTCCCGCCCTCCCCCGCGATGCTCGCGTTCCTGATCGTCGGCATTACGCTCCTGAATGCATCCGGGCCTGCGCGCGCCGCGCTTGTCGCGGACCTTACATCCCCCGCGCAGCGGCAGGTTGCGTATGGGCTGCTCTACCTCGGGTTCAATATCGGATTCGCCGCGGGCCCCGCAATCGGCGGCTTCCTCCTGGAGCGGCACCTGGGCGTCATGTTTCTTCTGGATGCAGCGACAACCCTTGCCGCCCTGCTGGCCCTCGTTGTCTGGGTCCCGGAAGCCGGCGCGCGCAGGGCCTTGTCTGCCGGGCCGGCGAAACAAGAAGCCCCCGCGCAGGGCTCCATTCTCTCCGTGGTCCGGCAGAGTCCGGTCCTCCTCATCCTGTCCGTGCTGCTCCTGGGCTATTCCTTTGCCTATTCACAGTTGAGCTTTCTCCTGCCCATCCAATTCTCACGCCTGTTCGGAAGCTCGGGGGCGGCAAAGTACGGCCTGATCGCCGGCATGAACGGGCTCATCGTGATCGTTTTCAATCCCGTCCTGACGCTCCTGCTCAGGAAGTGGCCCCTTGCCCGCACGATCTTCCTTGGCGGGCTCCTGTATGCCGTGGGTTTCGGCCTGTGCGGGCTCGCCACGTCCGTGCCCCTGTTTATCCCGTTGTGCTTCGTATTCACGCTCGGCGAAATCGCAAACGCCATTGGCACGATGCCGCTCATCATGGCCAGGACACCGGCCTCCCATCGGGGACGTATGAGCGGCTTCGTGCAGCTCATGCAGGGATCGGGGAGCACCATCGGTCCTCTGGCGGCCGGCAGCGCGCTCGCCGTGCTTCCGATCGGGATTGCCTGGGCGGCGGTGGGCGGCATTGCCCTGGCATTCAGCCTGCTTGCTCTTGTTGCGGGGAAAGCGGAAAGAAAAGGAGCGATGAGCGACGACAGAATCCCCGCGGCGCGATAGATCCGCGGCGGCTACTGGGCCGCCATTCGCCGGTAGGCAGCGGGCGTCATGCCGGTCCGGGACCGGAATGCCTCCTCGAAACCGCTCAAGGAAGTGAAGCCGGCCGAAAAGCAGGTGTGGGTGACGTCCTTCCCTGACCGCAGCATGCGCATGGCGGCCTGCACGCGCAGGCGTCGCAGGTGCTCGTGCGGCGTGCATCCCACCTCATTCTTAAACACCGCGATGAAACGCGACACGCTCAGGCACGCCTCCTGCGCGAGATCGCACAGGGAAAGGGGGTCCTCGAGGCGCTCCTCCATCGTGGCGATGGCGCGGCGGATGCCCGCATGATGCGTGTGGTCTTCTTTCTCCTGTTGCTTCCGCGAGAGGAGGCTCCTCAGGTAGTCCACGATGACCAGCGTGGACAGGCTCTCCATAATGTAGTCGGCGTCCGGGGTGCCCCGCAGTCCTTCCGCGAGCAACCGGCCGACGTCCCCGTGCAACCCGCAATCGTCCGCGTACAAACGCGGTTCGGGGGGGGGCGCGCAGGGCAGGTCGAAGACCTGCTGGGCGACCTCCTGGAGCTTGCTTTCCTTCAGCGCGCACAGCATGTAGGGCTTGACGGACCCGGGAACGCCGCCGGAAACGTCCTGACCCGGCGCCAAGGGAAGCATCTTCTGCGACATGTCAGAGGAGAAATCCAGGCGCCTGCCCATGGTGACGCAGGGGGTTCTCACGAATGAAGGCGGTAACATGATGAGAAGCCAGGGCAGGCTGACGGAGTCCGCCGAACACGCGTCCGTCCATGCCACGGCCACGGAGCTCGTCTCAACAATGGGAACCTTGCCAAGAACTGACTCCAGAACGCCCCGGTCAAAACTCGACATTCGGTCTTTCCCTTTGAGATTTTTTCCAAGGATTCCATTGGAGGCGGTGCTTGTCAAGATGGCGGGTCCGTGGCGGCGTTTCGACTCTCAGAAGACCTCGCGCCCTGTTTGGCTTGACAGGGACCGGGTATTGCACGATTTTGGTCGAAAGGGGGAGGGCCGTTTGCGGCTGAAAAGGCTTTCTGATGGTTCGCAGACGCAAGGCCGTCACGGGTTGCCCACGCGGCTGTCCCTTTCCGCCCTGCTTGTCCTGACCCTTCTCACCGGATGCGTGACGGGGAACATGTTCTCCGCCTCATCGTCAGTCCCGCCCGCGGTGCGCCAGGAATGGATCTACCGGTTTCTCTCTCCGACTGACGAGCAAAAGGTCCGCCGGGCGCTTGACGATGCCCTCCTGCCTGCCGATGCAAAGGACCGGCTGCGCGCCGTGCTGGGCCGGATCGACCAGGGCTGGATCCCTGACGGCATGAGCCAGTCCCAGATCATGGACAATGCCTTCTGTGCGTGGACCGCCGCCCGCACGCGGTCCCTCCTGCTCGGGCTGAGCGGCGATTCGGTCATTGCCGATGGACTTGTGGGGGACGCGTGGACGTTCCAGCTTTCCATACCGGAGCACGGGGGCAGCGTGGTGTGGAAAAGGGGCGACGGAAACCTCGATGCCTCCCTGCTGGCACCCGGGGACCTGATCGGGGTCTACTACACAAACAGCCTCTACAACGCGCGCATTGAGACTCCCGAGGCCAGCGCGCGCTGGCCTCTGACCTTCACGCACATCATCTACGTCGCCTTTACCTTCGACGACGATGCCCTGGTGATCCACGATTTTCGCGCTCCGTGGGCGACGGGCCCGCGGCCCTGGCCCGTGAGGATCGAGCTGCTTTCAAAGGTGCGGGAAAGATTCGCCGGCCAGTTCGAACCGATGATCGTCATGAGACCAAGATCGTCCCTTGCGCCCGCGGCCCTCGAAGACTGACACCTCTTTCTTTTCGTCGAACAGCGGCTTGCCAAATACGCCGGACTGTGAGACTTTTCCTTCCGGGAAAAGGAGAGAGCAATGGAAAATTCGCGATTCCTTGTTGTCGGCGCGGCGCTGCTCTTTCTGGCGGCGGGCGCCTATGCCCAGGTAAAAGCCTTCGGCGTCGTTCAATCCTACGGAAGCGGCTCCATCGTCGTCGGCATGGCGACGTCGACCGGCCACTGGGCGGTCGACTCTGCCACCAAGATCGCCGGATCCATCGTCGTCGCGGACTGGGTCTATGTCGAGGTCTCTCCGTCGGGTCACGTCGACCTCCTGAGATTCGAGGAGAGGCCGACTGTCGGCATGGGCGTGGTCCGACAGGCGGTCGGCGACGTGCTCGTGGTCCAGACGACCATCGCCACGGAAACCTGGAATGTCACGCCCGCCACCATGGTGGTGGGGGTGCACCGCGGGGAGTTCCAGCCCGGTCAGACGATCGTGGGAAGGGTCTACAAGAACCACACCCTGGCCCAGGCGGTGTTGATGACAGGCGTCAACATGCCGGGCCCCGGGGGGTCCATGACGTATGACGGGGTCGTTCAATCCTACGGCAACGGCTCCATTGTCGTCGCGACAACCATGTCCACGGGCCGCTGGACCGTTGACTCAACGACGCAGATCGTCGGATCCATCGCCGTGGCGGACCGGGTCTCCGCGGACGTCTCCAAGTCGGGCCACGTCGACGTCCTCAGGTTCATGGAGAAGCCTGTCGCCCGTGAAGGCGTGGTCACGCAGATCAACGGCACCGTCATTGTTGTTCAGACTGCAAAAAACCCCGAGGCATGGGTCGTGACACCGGCCACCATCCACGTGAGAGTCCAGCGCGGAGAGATCCAGCCGGGCGAAACCCTCATGGGAAGGGTATTCGCGAACCACACGCTTGCGGAGGTCACCCTGAAAGGGCCCGCCGTCGCCGCCCCGCAGGCCACGGTCGTTGTGGTGAATGCCACCGCGTACCCGATCGTGCTTGTCTCCGCCTCAAACCAGCCGGGCGTCAACCTTCTGAAAGAAATCCCGCTCCTGCCGGGAAGAGGCGCGGAAATCAAGGTCAACGCCGGAAGCGCCGCGCTGTTTGCGTCCGTCCAGGTGCCCGGCTCCGTTGAGAACGTGCCCATGCAAGGAACCTTCATCAGCGGGCGCCTCTACAACTGGACGGTGAAGCAAATGGCGCCGGTGGCGCCCACGGGGGGCGGCGGATACGGCTACACGCAGGGCTACGGTTACACGCAGCAGGGCTACGGCTATATAAAGCCCGCGGCAAACGAAAATCCGCCGGCAAACCAGCCGCAGAAGCCGAAGGGCGACGTCGCGACCATTGCCATGGCCGGTACGACACTCCATAATCCCGAAGGGATTGCCGTGGACACTGCCGGTAACCTGTACATCGCCGACACCGCCAACAGCATGATCCGCAAGATTGCGGCGAACGGCGCCGTGACGAACCTGGCAGGATCGGGCGCGAAGGGCCTCACCAACGGCAATGGAAGCGCCGCGTCCTTCAACTTCCCCACCGGCATCGCGGTGGACAGGTCGGGGAACGTCTATGTGGCCGATTCGAGCAACCACGTCATCCGCAAGATAACGCCAAGCGGCGCCGTGAGCACCCTGGCGGGCTCCGGACAGGTGGGGCGCCTCAACGGCCCGGGAAACATCGCGTCATTCTCCGCTGAGATCGGCGGAGTGGCGGTGGATTCCTCCGGGACCGTCTACGTTGCCGACAGCGGCAACAACATCATCCGCAAGATCTCACCGATGGGCGTGGTGACGACGCTGGCAGGGACCGGACTGCCGATGCGCATCGACGGCCCCGCGCCTATTGCGTCGTTCTCCCATCCGTGGGGGATCGCCGTGGATTCATCGGGCAACGTCTACGTGGGGGATACCAACAACTTCCTGATCCGCAAGGTGAGCCCGTCCGGCGTCGTGGCCACCCTTGCAGGGTCGGGCCAGGCGGGGCGCGCTGACGGCCAGGGCGCCGACGCCTCCTTTGGACAGCCCTTCGGGGTCGCGGTGGATCGCTCCGGCAACGTCTACGTCGGGGACTACAGGAACCACCAGATCCGCAAGATCGCCCCGGACGGAACGGTGACGACCCTCGCCGGGTCGGGTCAAACGGGGAGCGCGGACGGGCCCGCCAACACCGCCTCATTCGTCTATCCAACGGGCGTCGCGGTGGATTCGTTCGGGAATGTCTACGTCGCAGATACAGGCATCAGCAGAATCCGCAAAGTACAGCCCTAAGGGGAGGCCGACGGGAGGCATGACGCGCAGACGCAAAACCCTGCGCGTCGTCCTCCTGATCATCGGCATCGTTGTTGCGGCGCACCTGCTGTTCCTCCTGTGGTTCGGGGTGCGCCTCTTCCCCTTGCGCACGCACAACCCCGCGGTGACGTCCATCATGCGCATCAGGGGAGACGTGACGCCGCTGGATCCGGCGGGCTTCCTGCCGCTGGCCGAAACGCCGCAGTTCGTCAAGGACCTGATCGTCCTGACGGAAGACCCGCACTTTTACGCTCACCACGGAATCGACATCTCCTCCATCCGCCTTGCGCTGAAAGTGAATGCAGAGCAGGGCAGGATCGTGTACGGCGGATCCACCATCACCCAACAGCTTGCCCGCACGCTCTTTCTCTGGCCCGGCAAGAATCTCCTGCGCAAATACATGGAGATGTGGATTGCGCTGGAGTCCGAGGTCTTCCTGGGAAAAGGCCGGATACTGGAGCTGTACCTGAACTGCGCGGAGTGGGGTCCCGGGGTCTACGGCATGCAGCGCGCATCCCGCTTCTTCTACCTTGAGGACGTCGCGGCGCTCACGCACGACCAGGCGATCCGCCTGGTCACGGTCCTGGCGTCTCCGCGCCGGAGCGGGCCCTGGTCCGTGGACACAGACCCGCTCCTGGACGTCCGCTACCGGTTCATCGTCAGGGCATCTCGGCGCCTGGAGGGGCGTCAGCCGCAATTCTCATCCACGCTCCAGGAGATACGATAGACTTGACCGTTCGGCGCCGCCCGGGCAATCTTGGCCATGGTCAAGAACCCGCGCAATGTCGCCATCCTCATCTTCGACGAGGCGGAGGTGAAGTCCAGGGGGTGGGTTCCAGGGAGGGGAAGCGGGTGGGGAGACGTGGTGGGGGACGAGCGAAGCCTAAGCCTATAGTGTCTACGCGCAACGCAAGTATGCGTACGGTATTCGGGCGCGACCTTGTTCTGACTCTCGCCTATTGAATTCCGTTGGGGCTTCGAAGTGCTTGCCGGTATGTCAAAGCTCTTTGGATCTCCGCCTTTGAGAACGATCCATAACGCTGCTCAAACATCCGATTGATCTCGTCCGTCTTTCCCGCATGTTTGAAGTCGTCATATACTCCGCGAAAGTAGTAAAAGAATAGCAAATCAAGAAAGGCCGGCGAGTAGTCCGACCGTTCAGTCGACGAATCACGAAGAACGACCAGCGTGGAAGAAGAGTTTCTGATCAGTTCGCCGAACACGCGCATGCTTTCGTCGATTTTTCCAAGCTTCAATAGGGACGCTACGAGCATTTCGTCACGATCGTCGTACGACGGATGACGATAGGAATACCACTGCACGAACTCATCATAGTGGCCGGAGAAATATAGTACTGGGCAAATTCGCACGCTGTCTATCGTTTGTTTCGGATCAAACAGTCTTCTGTGAGAATCAAAAACAGCATATGCTTCCGCAAAGCGTAGCTGAAATTTCAGTGTCAAGAAGAGATCTTCTACCGCATTCTTCTTGACCAAGTTTTTTTGAAATCTTCTCACGGCTTCAACTGCAGGAATCTCTCGCTTCGTCAACCCGTCGATGAAAGCGCTGAGCGTATCATACGCCTTCCAATTCGACGGGACACTCTGCTCTACATGGTTTCTCTCAAATACCAAGGTGTCGAACCGGGTAAGTCTTGGGTCAAACTCGGCCAATTCGTAAGGAGTGAAAGTGCTCGCTCGAGCGATCAAGTCGTCATAGTACTTCATGCCGTCCATGAATTCTGAATCCGGAGAATCCACCAAATATCCGTGACTTGCGTATAGAAAAATTCTGGTATCGTCGCCCGTAGCATCGAAATATGTCTTGAACCCTTTGAATATTTTCAGCAAGTCGCCGTCTCTCCAGCAAAGCAGCGCCCGATCGAAGAGCGCCGACTTCGTGCCCCGTGCAACAAGAGCATCAATTTGTTTATTGAGTCCCTCTGTCTCTTCGGGAGTGTACGAACTCTTCAGAAGACCTATCCGCTTTCGCACCGCATTCTGGGCGGGGCTGAAAACCTGCGCCCTCTGTTGCTGCCCACTACTGCACTCCGTGAACAGAAGCAGTTGGCTGAGAAAGGTGAGGACCAGAATTGCTATTTTCCGAAAGTCTTTTGAATCCATGCGTTGTAGCTTGCGCTTTCGTTGTTGAGGTAATTACGCCAGTATTCATACTGACCCGGTTTCCGATTCCAGTAGTCGTTGGCATTAATAACTTTCGACAAGTAGTCTGAACTATAAGACAGACTTTTCTGTGCGGATATGTCATAAGCGTTCTCAAGATTGACCTTTCTCAGCAATTCCTTGTCAAATGCATCTCCTGCAGTGAATTCAGGTGGCAGATCCCAGAATCTCTTTCTTTGCGCATCGAACATCCCAGGGTCTTCTTGTACAAACTGCATGACCTTCGCTCCGGGAGACCCATCGATGCCCTGGCCAACGACCAATTCTTTCGACTGGATGCCACCAAAGAAGTACTGCTTTACCAAATCATCCGGGGTCCCCATCTTTATGAACTCCGCCATTACAACGTACCGCTCCTTGGCCGCGTCTTGAATTTGTCCGATGGTCTCAGGGTCATACGCAATATTCTGGGTATTCAATGGAACTCCCAAGGCATCCGCTTTGCTGAATACTGCTTTGTCCATGTTCTCCATGCCTTTAATGCCCTTCATCATCTCGGGCAAATTCGCCTCCAAACTGTCGTACAAGTCTCTCCCACTGGCGACAAAGTCCTCCGCAGCCAATCCCGTGAGCATCGCAGCTCCGAACGAGCTCTTTTCCCACAAGTTCTCTTTCATAACCGACGCAGGGTTCACCATGTCGAGAAGGACTTCCGCCCCGCTCACGCCAGCTTTGATACCCTGAGACAGCGCACTCCCCATAAGGATCATGCTAATCAGACCTTGCGCGGGGTTGTAGTCACGCTCGTCAAAGATGTCCTTCCCCGTCCGATTAGCATACCACCATTCTGACAACTGCCCACCGCTAATAGTATCCGCAGCATCAGCAAAACCGCCAGTTGAAAGCTTCAGGGCTGGCCCTAAAAGTCCCTTCCACGCCGAGTCCCAAAGGTTATCTGGCACTATGCCAACCGGGTCGTTGCTTCCTTCATTTCCACTGAATTTAGCATGCTCTTCGCCCCCGGCACCGATCTCCCAGTTGCCAGCAACCATTGCTTGTCTGGCGATGCTATTGCTAAAAGCCGAATCACTTACACCCCATGCCTTGCTAATTGTGTACATCGCGTCCATTTGCATGATGTATGCAATGCCCTCAACACGATTGCCAGAAGCATGTGTTCCCTCATGACTAAGGACCGAAGCCATCTCGGCAGCGCCCAGTGCTCCCTTTGCGTTCAACATGTCGGCATTAAGGGTGATGGTATTCGGCGATTCGGTAGAATACGATCCCCACTCGTTCTGCGCCATCTGACTACTGAATTGCACGGCCAGGTCCCGAGAGAATATCCTCTGGGCAACATTCCAGTTTTGCTCGCTGTCGGTGTATCCAAGCCCGTTGACGGCGTTCAGCACCGCCCTGTCATCCGAACTCCCGTATTTCCACTTCGATATCGCGGCGCTTTCAGAAACTCCTTGTATCGCGCTTGCGATGTTTCCCAAGCTGAAGTCAGCCCCGCCGGTTCCCAAATTCATGCTGAATCCATTTGAGCCTCCCAGATGCATTTCCAAAAGCCCGTTTTGCACGATCTCCCCATCAGCGCCTTTGATCCCAAGCATGCTGAAGTTTGCGACGTTTAGAGTTGCCTCTCCTGTCATTCCGTATTGGATCCCGGCCGAGACCGCACTTCCCATTAGTCCATTGAAGCTCTGAATGCTCTGCGTATCGAATACATGTCCGTTGAGTGTGATTCCGTTGCCGTCTTTGAGGTTCCACTGCCCGAGACTACTACTTGTTGCTGTGCTAGCCATCCCTCCCAGATATCCCGCCAGCGCTTGCTGGCCTACCACTGATTGCGCAAACGCCTGGCCGTCGAATCCAAATCCTTTATTGCTGGAGTAGGTTATGTTATTGATCAGCCCCTGGCCCATGTTTGTCGTAAAGCCTTGAGCGCCGCTCCATATGGTCTTGCCGATTATCCCGCTCAGCCCACCCACGGCGTCCAGGCCCTTCGTGACCGTGTCCCCCAATCCCCCCATGGCCATGCTGAATGCCGTGCTGAGTATGTCCTTGCCAAGGCTCACCAGACCTTCGCCCAACGACATCTGCCTGTTGGCCAGATCGGCCACGGTGAAGAGACCTTTCTCCACCAGCCCTGCGATCGCAGCTCCCGCCGGCCCGGCGATCACCGTCCCCACCACCGAGACGCCGATATCTGCCACGCTGCGCAGGGTCGGCGCCTTTACCCAGGAGTTGCGGTCATCCCAGAGCTTCTGATCGTAAGCGGGGCGGGCCGCCATCGCCCAGCCCATGCCTGCCTTCATCTGGCTCCACATGAAGGGGGTCAGCACTCTGCCGAGCTCGCCGCTGCCCGTGGCGCTCAGGTATTTGCTGTATTCAGTCTCTTCGGCAGTGGCGTCGAGGTTCTCCGATTCCATTTTGGGGGCGATCCCAACGTAGAGCCCGAACTTGCCGGCCCCAATGCTTGCGGCGGTACTTGACGCGTCGCGCCTGGTTGACTCCCTGACGGTCGTCACCTGCGACGTGTGGCGGTTTCCCTCTGAATCTACTGTCGAAACGGTGTCAGTCACCTCAGTATGAACCGTGACATTTTTCCAGGAGGTGATTTCCGTCGTCCCTGTGTCACCTTGTTTGCCGAAGATTCCTTCCAGCTGACCCCGCATGTCCTTGATCGCCAGCTCCACCTGCGCCTGGATTCCGGCGGCGGAGAGCTGCAACAAGGTTGCGTCACTGAGATCGACTTTCGAGGCAATTTCCGCATCAGGCACAAAAGGCCTGTATGCCGGCACGACGTGCGTTTCCGTCAGCGGACCGTTTATCGTCGAATCAACGACGGTCTGGCGTTGGAAATCACCACCGCTCCTGACGAATCCCGCCTCAAGCAAGCTTCTCTCCAAACCATCGGCAACGCTCTGATTGGCGTCGTCGATTTGTCGGTTCATCTCCACCGCGGCATCGGCGACCGCCTTGCGTGCTTCGGCAGCCGTGATCATCAGGACGTGCTTGTCGATCTCTTCCATGCTCAGGCCGTTCATTTCTCTGATGAGGCTGAGGACGTGCGAGCTGTCAAAGACGTCAGGTCCGAGCTGGGCGAAGACCACGGAGCCTGCGCTGCTGATCCCCCGGTTGAGCAGCTTCCCGCTTGCCAGCAGGCTCGCAAAATCCTTGCCCTCAAGAATTCCCGCCACCGCCGCGCGGGCGTCCGGCGCGGAAATCCCCAGATCGCTCACCACAATGCTTCTTGCATCCCTGATCGCGCCTTCGGCACTCTGGCCGAGCTGGCCAAGAACGGCTTCGGAGCCGATTGAAGCCGCCTTCGTTGCCGCGTCCTGAACCCACCCGGCCTTGCCGGTCTCGAGCTTGGCATACGAGGCATCCCAGGCCGCCGCGCGATCCTGATAAGCCGTGGCGAAAGCGCTCTGCCAGTTTGTATGCTGCGTCTCAAGGGCGTCAAATGCCGTCTCCCATTGGGTCTCGGCTCGTTTCAGGATGGTCTCCATTGAAGCCTGCCACTGGCTCTGTTGGGTTTGCAGGTCCTCCTGCATCAACGCCCAGCGCTGCTCCTGGACCGCCATGTAGCTTTTCATCCGGTCCTGCCATAGCGCGGCAAGCGCCTGACCTTGAGAGCTCAGAAGATCCTGCTGGGCCCGATCAAGCTCAGGGTGTTTGCGCGGGTCTACTTCAGCCTGAAGCGACTGCTCAAGACCCAAGAGTCGATTCACATGATCGGAGGTTCGATATGCGGGATTGAGGTAGGCGCGCCGTGCGGCCTCCTGGAGCGCCGTCTCTGCGGCACGATAGGCATCCGATGGATGCTCGGGATCTGCCAAAGGGACTTGGCGGAGATCGTTGAGCGCTTTCTGATACGCCTGCTCGTTCGCAAGCTGCGTTGCCGCCAAGGCGCCGGCGCCTTGTTCGAGATCGGCGCTCGCGGCTTCACGTCTGGTCTGCGCGTCATAGAGCATGTCATTGAGGGCCGTCGCGGCGTCAGTTGCCGGGTGCGCCGCACTCGTCGCGGAACCGAGGTAGCGATCGATGAGCCCGGGAAGGTCCAACCTCTG
This sequence comes from uncultured Spirochaetota bacterium, assembly GCA_963781885.1. Classification (GTDB taxonomy): domain Bacteria; phylum Spirochaetota; class Spirochaetia; order SZUA-6; family Fen-1364; genus Fen-1364. The sequence goes on from CAWAHW010000006.1 coordinate 202,774, forward strand.
CGACGGATCGGCTATTCCGGTATTCGCAAGGGCGAGAATATCCGCCAGGTCCTGCTTGCTCACTGCCGCGAGTATCGCGCTCGTGATTGCTGTGGTCGTTACCGCCGCTCCAGAGGTGCGACCAAGCATGGCATCAAGAGTAGCTATCTCATTGTCCAGATTCGCCCGCAATCTCGAATACCCGCCGCTTCCCACGGTTGCATCTGAAAGAGCCTGGGCAGCCGTGGTCACGAGTCCGCTGGTGCCGAATGCATTCGTAATCTGGGTATTCAGATTTGTCTGGTAGTCATTATCAACCGTGGCCATGTGTCTTTGGTTGCCCGACTCGATTCCCAAACCTATCGCCAAAGCGTCAAGCATCGCGGCCGCAGCCCAACCACCAGGAATTGCCCAGAAGAAGAGGGAAGACAAGTAATACCCTGTGGCAACTGATGCAGCAGTTTGTGCCGCGGCCTTGTGCGTTTGCTCTTGCTTCTCAAGCAGGTCCACCAGATACTGCTTCGCGTCGGCGACGTAGCTGCTCTTGAGCATGTCGGAATTGGCGTGGGATTGGTTGCTCGTCATACCCAGGATATTCATTGCGATGAAGAACTCGTAGAGATTCTTCTGCTGCGCGTCACTCATAATATTGTTGTACGCGTCCAGTCCTCGGGTCCTGAACTCCTGCGTATCATAGTCGACGCCATCTGGGACGCTGTTCTGTAATGACCTGGCCCTCATTGACTTGATATGTTGCGAACAGTTTCTTGATGTCCTTGTCTCCTGACCCGGAAGGATTGATGACCGAAATCTGGTATTGAAACGCGAGGCCCCAGTTTTCAATGAAATCGGTGTGATGGTCGGTGATATACGCTGCCATCTCTCTCAACCAGGTCTCTCGATCCGACGCATAAGTGTGGGAAGCTTTGCCGGTGAGATAGTCCTTCAACGCGCTCTGCTGTGCAGCCGTGGAAGCGGTTCCGTAGCTGAAATCGGGCAAGCCTTCTGCATTGAACGTCACCTGCACGAATGCTTTTGTATTGGCCGCGCCGGCATCTGCAAACGTCACATCCCCTGGTGCGTCAACGAATAGCTCGCTAATCTTGGAGTCCAGCGCGTCTTGCGCGTCGGCGACTTTCTGTTGCTGTTTCGCCGTGGCAGAGCCCAGGAGCGACGACAACCTCTCGAAAGCAAGATATGCGCCGTACTGTTCTTGGTACTGCTCGAAGGCGTTGCGATATGCGACTTGTTCCGGACCATTGCCCTGCGCAAAGTCGGCCGGTTGATCGGTGCCGCCGTACAGGCTGCGCAAAGCATCGAGGGCGGCCTGCGCCCGCAGAAGCCCGGCCTTGGCTGCGGTGACACGTTGGTCGGGATCCACGGCGAGACTCGCGGAATCCTGTCCATCGGATCCTTCGGGCGCGCTCGTCACCTGACCGGTACTTGTATCGAGATAGCCGGTTGATGCAAAGGTTGTAATGGCCTCGGCTTTCTGCAGCTCGAAACGCGCCGTCTCCAGACCCGCGGCGGCGTCCCGCGCCTGACTGTAAAGCCCATCATAGGTGCCGCTTGTTGCGGAGAAAGCCGCCACGGCGGCAGTGTAAGCTGTGTTCAAGGAATCCCGTGCAGCAACCAATTGGTCCAACTTGTCTTTGAGCGGCGCGGCCGCTGCCGCCGAGCTTTTCTGGCCATCTATCAAGCGCTGCGAGAGGGCCGAGCCAAGGAGGGATATCTGTCGTTTCAGCGATGCAATCGACGCCTGGAGGCCATTCAAGACACGGGTCGAAGAGTCTACCGCGGCCTTTGCTGCTCCGGTTGCATCGAAGCTGTTGAGCTGAATCCCTTCCCAATCGGCAAGAAGTGCGGAGGAACGTCCGCTGCTTGCGTCGGCGAAAACTGGAGACAGAGTGGTTGAAAAAGCATTCAGCCGGGATCGATCCATGCTCCGGTCCGCGGCCACCGTCGTATTGAATCGCTCTGCCTGCCCTCGAAACTGATTTGTCGCTTCCAGGACTGCATTCTCATAAAGCGGTCCTGGGGTGCCCGATCCAGCGCCGACCCCCGGTGCAACCTCATAAATCCCCGCGGCATCGTCGACCTGCGTCGTCACCTGACCGGCCGACGTTGCGGGAGCAAGATGCTGTTCTGTATTATCCTTATCCGTCGCATCATCGCTTTTGACTTGCATGAGAAGGTCGCTGAGGTAGGCACGGTATGCGAGGGGTGAGCCCGCCATCCCGCCAGCGAGGTCTTCCGCCTGCTTCTCAAAGCTCAGGCGCGCTGCCAGACCCGGCTGCGCGTGCGTCATGGCGGTGAGATCCTTGACGAGGATGTTTGAGATGTAGTCCAGGGCAGTCTTTGTCTGAGCGGATTGATTTTCGGCCGTCTTGTCGATGATGTCATTCGCGGAAGCGCTCAACGGGGAGGCGAAAACAGGGTCCTGCCACGCCTTCATTGAGGCAAGGGCTCCGTCCCTTACCGCGATTGTGAATGAATCCGTTCCCGCGCGCTCGGCGCCGTATGGAACGGGACCTGATTCCGCCGCGGCCACATAGCCGTTCTCAAGCGAATAGTCCGTTTGAAACGCCTGGGTCTGCTCCCGGACTGAAGGCGACACGCTGCCTGCGTCGGCATCCGTCTTTTTGCCCGCAAGTATCTTTCGCTTTAGGATCCACAAGGCAGCCTCGGGTGAGCCGAGGAGCAGGAGGAGAGCGTCTGTCGAAGGCGGCGGCGTATCATTCGAGCCATCGGCAGACTTGATGAGGGAGTCGATTGCCGAAGGGCAGCCGACGCCAGAGATGGACAGCATCCATCCGGCGAGATCGACCCGCTCCGCCTCGTCGATTGACAATTGCGCCAGATCGTAGTTGAGACCAAGCGCAAGCGCTTTTTCGTTGGCATCGATCCCCACCCTTCCCGAGAGATTGGTCGAGACGATGGCCGAGGCCCGGTCACGGCCGGCGTCCGAAAGTGCCTGCTGAGCGAACCACGCTTCCCGAGCAGCAGAGCCGAGCGTGCGAAGGCTGTCCTCATATCCTCGCGCGACGTCGAGTCCCTTCAGGCTGCCCGAGAGATAGCGCCCACGGAAGAGCTCGCGCCAATTGCCCTGCGCGTCCGCGTTGCCGTTGCACGCAAGGTAGCCCTGGGTGTAGAGACGCGCCAGCTCGAAGCTCCTGTCGGTCGAATCGCCATTCAGAGCGATGCCGTTCTCCGTCATGGTCGCCAGGTAATCGTTCAAAGAGGCATTCACGCCGGCGGATGTTCCCGCGCTCAACACGGCCTGTTCGGCCGCCGTCATCGACTGGTCAATGAGCACCTCTTTCAGGAGCCCGAAGTCGCAGCCTGTCAGGCCATCGTCGGCAAGACCGCCGCAGACCGCGGCCAGAAGATCTGCCGCTGCGACGACCTTGAAGCTCGTCGTGGTTGAAAGAGCGGACAGGGTGCTCCCGTCCAGTTCGCCGCGAAGGAGCTGAAGCCAGGAATCCCTTCGGGAGTTCACGTCGACGGTCCCCGTCGCTCCGCGGAAAAGATCGAGATAAGCTCCCATGAATGAAGACAGCACGGACGAGTCGGCATCCGGATGCGAGGCGATGTAGGCGCGCGCGGCGCCTTGCGCCTTTTGCTCGTCATAGCTTTGACCGTCGATGGCAGCGTCTATGGCCGCCTTCATTCCCGCCGCATTGAAGTACCGTGACAGAAGCGAATGTTCCGTCGGCGTCGATGAAAGGAAGGATCGATTGATTCCCGTATATGCCGTTGCCATCGCGGCATTCGATTCGATGGAGGCTTCGAGCAACGGAATCTCCTGATCGAATGCGAGCGAGGTCTTTTTCCCGCCGTAGTAGGTGCTCAGCAGGTACTCATTCCACGACGCGGCGTCAATGCCCTGCGCGCCCCATCGAGCGGAAAGGGAAGAATCAATCGAATGAAGCACGGAAAGTTGCGTGGCTCCTGTCGCGACGAGGACATCGCGGCTGCCGTCATCTTTCGCTCCGGCAAACCAGGCGGGGCTGTACGTGTTCCACACGGCGTTCGCATACTCCGTGCATACATCCTCTCCCAGTGCATTCCAGTCAGCGTGCGACGGGTCGGTGAGCGCCGCGACCCGAAGAAGGAGAGAGGCCGTTTCTGTTTCCAGAGAGCTCCTGATCCCCGCCACAAGAGGCGCGATCCAAGGGTCTCCCACGAGCTCGCGCAGCCCATCTGAGGACAGGAAGGCGCTCACGGCGCTATGGATGGCGGTGGAATCGGGGGCAACGCTGCCGCATTCCCCGATCAGGGATCGGGCGATGCCGACCGCGGACTGGGCGACGAAACGCGCGCTCACGTCGCCGGCGGAAAGGGAAACAGCGAGCCCGACGGAAGAATCGAATCCGCCTGTGCCTTGAATCGTTTGGACGTCGCGAAGAACCAGTAGCAGTGACACGGGGTCATTGGCGGTGCTCTCCGCATTGCCTTGCAGCTTTGCGAGGTCCTCCTGGAGGCTCTCCATGCGGTCGGAAAGACGGCCCAGCGCGCCTTGCGTCTCTTGCGATGCCCCGACGGCGCCGCCGAGATTCACCACGTGCAGCGCGAACAGATCACTCAGGGATTGGAGCAGGGATTGGAGCTGGGCGGCAACCGGCTGGGGAAGATTCAACGACACGGATGCAATGCCATCCTCCACCTGCTGCAGCCACGTCTCCACGAACGCCGCGTTCGGGTGCGCGCTCCAGATGTCGCGCCACACATCCTCGGGGTTGCGGAAGACAACCGTGTCCGCCGATGCGGCAGTGGCAATTCCGCGCTCAACGAGGAGAACCTGTGCCTGGGAGATCGCTTGGCGCGCGAGCCCTTCCCGCACCGCGGGGGCGACAGCCGCGTCCTTTGTCATGAGAGAGGCGATGGAGCCTCGCGGCGCGTCCGAAGGGGATGCCCCCCCAAGCACCAGAGAACCGTAGTCTGCTCCTGCAAAAGCGAACATGCTCGATCCTGAGAGGAATTGGCGCGCGAGCTCGTCACTTTCCGCCAGGTTCCTGATCTCAGCTCCATGGGCCGTCAGGTCCGGGTTTGACGAATGCAGGACTGCTTCCATCACATCGATGATTTTCTGGAGAGCGGCCGACCTGCGCGAAGCTTCTGTTCCGAGATCTCCTGCCGAAAGGCCGGTTTCCGTCTTGAATATCGCCGAGAGGATCTGTGTCCGTGAATCAACAATATCCTTTGGCTGCGTCACCGCGGCGATCGTCTGGAAGCCGCCAACATTTAACGGATCGGCGGCGAGAGAGTCGAGGATCTGTTTTTGCGCCGTTGCGTCGTCCAGGAACGCCTGCGCGACGGACCCCTTCGCGCACTCAATCACTTTGCCTTCCGTATCTTCAAAATCTGCGCCGACGGTGATTCCTTCGGCTGCCGCCCATGTCTGAAGGTCAGGGCTTGTCAGGAGCGCGATTTCGGCAAGGCGACATTGCAGGTCGTCCTCTCTTTGCGCGGAAAGCTGCCGAACGAATCCGACGATGCTCAGTCGCGCGAGTGCCTGCTGCTCCGGCGTCTTGTCAGAGTCTGCGTCGGAATCGTGGAACTCGAGCGTCAACTGGTTGATGACCTCAGGTGCGAGTGCCAGCGTCTCCAGCGAAGCCGTGAAAGACGCCGAATCCGTGCTGAATTTCCACTGGCTCGCTTTTCGCGCAGAGTCGGAAAGATCCTGCAGTGAGCTCTGTCCTGAGTCCGTGTCACCGAGCACGAGCTGTGACACCGTTTGCGCGGCCCCATTCACTTCTTGTTCCAGTCCCATTTCATTGACTGCAGCGAGATATTCTCCGTAGGCGACCGCTTCATTTTTCTGCATATCGTCGGCTGCAGGGCCGAGTCCGGTGTCCTTCAGCAGCTCCTGGTAGTAGCCTTGCAGCTGTTGCCGGAACGGCGTGGAATCCTTTGTGCTCCAGATGTCCAGGGTGTCCTGGTAGCTCTCCCTCGCTTCCTTGAGCTTGCCGTCGAGCTCTTGGAGTTGATCGTTGAGGTCGGCGACCTTCTGCCTGTTCGTCGGCAGGTCATTCCCGCACGCCGTGAGCGCGGCCAGCGCCTGTTGATAGGCGGTCTGCCGCGTCTGGAAAACGCGCAGCGCCTCTTCATAGCCCTGCTCCGTCTGCGCTTCGGTTGGCCGGAGGGAACTGTTTTCATGCGCATATGCGGCGACGGCCGCCGCAATGGTGACTTGCTTTTGCCAGTAGCCTTGCGTGGCCTGGGCCGCCAGCAGTGCCACCTGGTAGTCGTCGAGATAGTGAGTATCCACCGCGTCGGTGCCAAAGATGTCCGTGTAGGAGGTGCTGCCGGGCTCGCCACCGTTGATTTCGGTCGCCGTGTCCGCGAGGAATGTCAGCGCGCTGGCATAGTACGCTTGATACGTGTCCCGAGTGCTGGTCCAGAATGCGATCTCTCCGTTCACGTCGTCGTTGGCGGTTTGCTCTTTCCAATAGGCGAGCGACGAGTCCGCCGTGCGCAAGATGTTCGCCGCTTGGCTGTATACCTGGGTGACGTTTGCAATTTGCGTGTCGAGCGATGTCGAGCGCTCATCCACGGCATGATTCAAGTCCAGCCGCGCCTGGTCTATGGCTGCCGAAAGGTCGCTCTGCTTGACTTGCCAACTCGCCTTTCCGGTGTCCAGGATGTTTCGCAGCTCGCTTTCCCACGCCACGCGCGCGGCCTGGAGCTGCTGGTACGCGTCCGCCCACTCGCGTTCCCCGGCCTGGAATTGATCGGTTACACTCTTTTCCCACTGCGCCCGCTCAATGAGCAGATCCTGCTCCGCCTTTGTCCAGCGCGCCATGCCTTTGTCGAACTCGCGGCGGAAGCTTTCCTGCCATGCCGCCGGGTCGATCGCGACCTCACCTTCCGGGGTGGCAGCATGCGACGTCGAAAGAGAATCGCGCAACGAGACCAGACCGGCGGCCATGTCCGCATTCGCTCCCGCAATGATCTGGGAAACGACGGACGTGGCGGTCTCATCTTCACTCTTTTTGCGCAGGCTCAACTGGTCGCGCGTGCGGGCGTTCAGGAAGCGCGCCTCGTCACGCTGGAAAGCAGTGTTCAGCTCGCGCGCGTAGGCTGCCCGATATTGCGCCTCGGTCGCGGTGAACTGGCCGTCAAACGCCGTCCCTTCCGGCAAAGACCCGAGCAGATCGGTTCGGATTGCAGCGGCATGATCGTCCCATGCGGACAGCTCGGTTTGCAGCGTTTCGGAGACCGTGGCCTCCCAATCGGCCGTGTCGGTTTCCAGGTTGGCAGTCTGGTACATCTCCGGGTCGCCTGCGGTATCGTAGATGATCCCGTTCTCATCCGTCCGGTAAAGCTTCGACAAGTCGGCCTGGAGCACCGACCGTGCGAGCGCGGCGCTCTCTGCGGGCGCTTGAGCCGAGAACGCATCCTGGATAAGCCATTGGGCGTACCGCTGTTGCAGGAGGGCGTCAAAGTCGTCCTGCACGCGATCCCGCTCGGCGCGGAGGTCGATGCCCTGATCGACAAGGGCTGCTGCGCTTGACTCCCACCTGGCGACCACGGTCTGGACGCCGAACTGGGCGATACGCAGCCAGTCTTGCTGGGACTGCGCCCTATCCGCATAGTCGAAGTAGATCTCAAGCTGGCTGCGCTGCTGGTCTTCGAGCTTGTCGAGGCCGAGGTTTTGCGCAATTGCCGTGCCAGTGGCCCAAAGCATCGCCACAGCGGCAATGCCGGCGACGAGAATCTTGTGCCCACGCATTTTCAATCCTCTGAACGTTTTCATTTGCTCTTTCGCCAAAGCACAAACGAAGGAGCTTGTAGAAATTCGTATCACAGGTATCTGCAACCGTCAAGGATTCCAACGGGCTATCCTTGAAGAAGGAGGATTGAATATCAGCAGTTCGACTCGCAGGGGAGGAATAGATATGGAATCACCTTCGGTTCACATTTCCTCTGCGACCATGGCGTATTGGATTACGGGTGGCGTAAGAAGGGTTTGGTCCGAAGATTGTGGAAAAGACCACCAAGAATCCGGCCTTGAGCTTCTGCTGGTCTTCTTTCATTTCGCTTCTAGCCTACTGAGACGCTTCTTGGAGTATCTGATAAGCGTCACTTCCTTTCAGAAAGGCATTGTATTGTGCGTAGTCAAAAGCAGTCCTTCCCCAATTGTCTTTCGCTCTGCCATCTGCGCCAGCCTCCAGAAGCATCATGACGACAACAGGGTCCAAATTACTTTCGGCGGCGGCCATCAGCGGTGTCATGCCATCCAGGTCTCGAGCATTTACATCGGCTCCATGCTCTATTGCAGCCTGTATTTTCTGTGGCGTTTGGCATTTTACCAGTTCAAAAAAAACCACCGACTGCGCGTATGTCGATCCCACAGTAATCAAGAATAGAATCGTGACAAATAGCCGTTTCGAATGGGCAGACATCGCCTCACACTCCTTTCAGAGAAACCGAACCCCTGTCCAGATGTTTTCGCCAGACGCCATTGCGACGAGATGGGTGCCGTCAGAGCAGGAGGCGATTGAAAAACGTGTCCTTGCCCTGCGGTGATTTGGCAGTCCAGACAAACGACAGAGAGGATGCGCTTCAAATAGGAGTGCGACTGACTATTCTCCCCACATGGGGGCTGCAAAAAGTGGGACATCTCGAAAATCCGCGAGAATGATCGTTATGGCCAGGGCGGGAAGCTTTTTCATTTTACCTCCTGAATATTATCAATCTTCGAAATAAGATACCACATCGCTATTATGTACAAGCAATTCTGTCAAGGCAATCGCCAGTCAAGCTCTAGCGAGAGAAAACCCCATGCACGCGAAAAAGGCCTCCTGCTGATGTGACTGGCCATTTCAAGGTGCAGGACCGGATCCACAGAATAGCTAGGTGATATAAAAATCCCACTTGCGCCGCGGTTCGAGTCGTGATATGTAGTGATCAGTCTGAAAAGTGAGATTTAGAAACGTGAAGTGTTGCGCGGGCTCTGCGACTTTTTCTGCCCGGATACTCCTCATTGCCGGCGCGATGTGCGCGCCTCTCATCTTGCTCGCCTGTCCGTCCCCGGGCATACCCCAAGAGGCGCTTTCACAGTACATGCAGGGCGAAGACTTCTACGTGCGGGGCCAGATTGAAGCGGGGCTTGCAATCTTCAGCCGTGTTGCGCGTCAGCAGCCGCGCTTCTATCAGGCGCGTTTCATGCAGGGCAAATCGTTGTACATGCTCAATCGGCCCGCGGAAGCCGAGCAGGTGCTCGATGATCTGCTCCGTCGCGAGCCCCGCTATCACGAGGCAAGTATCTGGCTGGCGCGAATAGAAATCCAACGTGGAGAAACGGCTGCCGCGGAAAAGGGGCTCGTGGATCTCCTGAGCTACGATTCACAGGACGCGCGCCTGCTGTACCTCCTTGCTCTCGTGAAAACAGACCAAGGCAGGCTGCAGGAGGCCTTGACGCTCCTCGAGCGGGCAGGCGCAACCGAGGAGGATCTCGCGCAGGTCCATCTCGAGCTCGGCCGTCTGTATTACCGGTTCGGGCTCAACGACAAGGCGCACGAGGAGCTCGCGAGGGTCCTGCTGTTCCTGCCCCCGACGAGTCCTTTGCACCGAGCCGTCGGTGAGCTGCTCTCCCAGGTCAAGGCAAAGGAGTGACGCATGATCAAACAGATTGGGGTGCGATGGATCGTCCTTCTCTGCATGATGCCGGCAGCGCTCATTTCCTGTGCGACGGTACGGGAGAAAACCGAGTCGTACATCCTGGCGGACGAGCCGCCCCTTACGCGGCCCATGGATGCATGGCTGCGGACGCTAGAGATCGTGTCGGACAATCTCCCGCTCTCGGAGGACTATGCCCTCATCCGCGACTCACTTGCGGCCATCGCTTCCCGGCATGGGTTTCTCCTGTCATCGATGCAGGCAAGCCAGCCGTACGTGTTTGACCTCGTGGTCCACGAGCGCTCCTATGCGGTGGACCTCGAGTCAAAAAGCTCGGTCATGGCGGTCCTGAATGTGACCTCTTCATCCGACGGCATTCACCCCAAGGCGCGTGTGGTCTATTCAGCAGTGACGGGGGATTCCATCGTGTCGCTGTACCAGGTCGGGGAAGTTGCGGAAAAGATATTCAGCTCCCTGGCTGCGACGCTCGCCGACGGGGAGGCAAAAGCAAAGAGCAAGGCCCTGGCGGACGCGCGGGCCGGCTCGGCTCCGTGAGCGCTCCACGATGAGGGTCGGTTGCATGCTGCTTCTGCTGGTGTCGATCGACGCACTGCTTTCCGCGCAATCGGCACCCCCGCTGTCCCTGACACTGGCGCAGGCGGAGAATCTCGCCCTTTCGAGCGCGGATGCCCTTCGCATTCAGGACTTGAAGATACGGTCGTCGGCCCGACGACTGGCGCTCGGCGTCCGAGACTACCTTCCGCAGATTGAGCTCGGCTTCTCCACCGCGGACACCGTGAATCTTGTCGCGCAGGACGCCCTGTCGAAACAACTGAGCCTCACCGTGCGGGAGCCGATCTACAACGGCGGTCGCGCCTCGTCTCAAAGATCGCTCGCCCGCGTGCAGCTCATTCTGACGCAGCATGGTGCAGCCGTCGCCCGTGAAGACGTCTTGAATGATGTCTGGGACAAATTTCACCAGGTTCTCGTGCTCCAATCCCAGCGCGCGGTAAAGCTGGACGCCCTGACGCAATCGCGGCAACAGCTCGCGATCGCCCGAACGGAGCGCGGCCTGGGAATGATCCGCGAGATCGACTTGCTGGACGTCGAGCTTACCGTGAGCAATCAGGAGATCGATCTCCAGTCAACCGAAACAGATATCGACAACGCGTTGTATGCGTTGAAAAAAGCCATCGGATTGTCCCCGGGCCAGGACCTCTCGCTGGAAGGCAGGATCGACTCCGATTATGAAGGAATTTCGATCGAGCAGCCGGTGTCGGAGCTCTTTGCGATCGCGCAGCGGAACAACCTCGACGTGCAGTCGGCCGGGTACAAGGTGAACCAGATGGAGGCCCAGCTTGCCCTGGCGCGCAGCAGTTTCCTTCCGCAGATTGCTGCAAATCTCTCACTCTCGGTCGCTGGGCCCGACTTCCCCCTTCAAACCCCGTCCGTGATGCTCGGCTTGGATATCTCGTTCCCCGACGCCGCCGCGCCCGTGAAGGGGAGTGCCTCGGGCGGCGTCACAGGTCCCACGGCCACGACGCGCGACACTTCCGTCACGATTGATCCCCTGCAGGCGGTGACGGGAGGCCTCGATGAGCGCGACGCGCGGCTGCAGTTGGAGGAAGCGCGTGTGGCAATGCGGGCGCTCACCCGGGACCTGGACTTCCAGATCGGCCAGTCGATCTCCACCTACCGGCGTCACGCGACGACCATTGCGCTAGAGCGTCAGGCTCGGGATCTGCAGCAGAGGAAGCTCAAGGTCCTCGCGCAGCAGGTGTCAGACGGATCGGCGACGCGCGTGGACTATTTGAAGCAGCAGACGGAAGCCGCAGACCAGGAAGTGCAACTGCTGTCGGACATCCTCTCGCTCATTCGAGACGAAAGGACCCTGGAACGTCTCATCGGTCTGGAACCGGGTGGACTTGACCAGCCGGCGCGGAGTGGGTCATGAGAACGGGCGCCGCGGCGGTGGGCTTCCTTGCGTGCAGCCTGGTGACTTTCTTCGCTCTCCTGTCGTGCAGCAGGGGAAATACGCGCAATGCCGACCCGGCCGCGGCGCAGACAATTCCGGTGAAAGTCCTTGTCGCGGTCAAGGAGCCTTTCACGCCCGAGCTGCGCAGCTTTGGCAGCATTTCCTACCGATCCAAGGCCGACATTGCAACGACGGTGGACGGTACGGTGAATAGTCTTGCCGTCGATGAAGGGGATCACGTCAAGGCAGGCGCCCTGCTTGCCCAATTGGAGAATGTGCAGCTTTCCATCAGGAAGAGCCAGGCGGAATCGCAGCTGGTCGCCGCGCAGGCGGCCGTGGAGCTTGCCCGCGCGCAGCTTTGGGAAGGAAAGCAACAGGTCGAGGCGCGGATGCTCTCGCTGAAAAAGACGCAGCTCGACATCGACCAGAAGAAGCGCGAATGCGACGATCTCGGTGCCACCCTGGCGAGCCGGGAGGAGCTCTTCAAGGTGGACGGCATCAGTGAAGAGCAGCTTCAGTCGCTTCGCCTTCAACATCAATCTGCAGAGACGACCTACGAGGGGTTGCTCACCGACTACGCCATCAACAACATCGGGCTGCGCGACCAGGACATCCTCGCGGCCGGCATGGCGGTTCCGACCCGGGAGCCCGATCGCGTCGCCCTTCTCGTCACGATCAACGTCCAGACGCTCCAGGCGCAGCTGGATTCTGCGACGGCTGGCCTGCAAACGGCGAAGTCGGATCTCCAGGCCGCGAGCGCTCTCGTGGATGAGATGAGCATTACCTCCCCGGTTGCGGGCATCATCGGCGCCCGTCAGTGCGGAGTGGGGGAGAGGCTGCGGACGGGCGACAAGCTTTTCACGATAATCGACGATGCCCAGCTCTATGCCGTTTTTCTCGCTGCAGAAGACCGCGCCATGGGACTGAGCGAAGGGATGCCCGTCGAAGTCGAAGTGCCCGCGCTGGGAAATCGTCTCTATCGATCCCGCATCTCCATCGTCTCGCCATTGCTCGATCCGCAGTCCGGCAACCTCACCGTTCGCGCGCTCCTCGCCAATCAGGCCGGCGGCCTGAAGCCCGGCCTTTTCATTCGGGTGCGTGTTCAGACGGGAGAAACGCGTCAGGCCATCCTCATTCCCCTTTCGGCCATCGTAGGGAGGAACGGAAAGGACGGCTCTGTCTATGTCGTCCGCGATGGACGCAGCTTCCGCCGGCCTGTCGTGCTCCGGCTCGACACGGAAGGTCAGTCGCCGGGCAAGCTGGAGGTTGAAAGCGGAATCGGCGCCGGGGATCGGGTGGTCGATGAGCCGTCGCCAATGCTCCAGGACGGGGGAGACGTCCGTGAGACACAGTGAAGACGCGATGATGCGTCCGCGGAGGCGGTAACGGTGAAAGGAAAGGCGGCGCTTTTTGCACGAGTGGCGATGCTCGCGCTTGCGGTCTTCACCTTCGCCGACTGCGCCCTGATCGACCTGCGCGGATTTCCTGTCACGACATGGCCCGCCGTCCCGGAAGCCGTTGTGCCATCGGCGCAGAACGTGTGGGTGCAATTCTCAGAACCGGTCGACCATGCGGTTGTCGAGCCGCTCATCGCGGTAACAGCGGCTGGGCAGAGCGTGGCGGGGGACTTTGCATGGAATTCCAACCAGGTGATCTTCACCCCCGTCAAGCCCTTCGCGCCCGGCGTGCGCCACGTTCTCAGCCTCCAGGGAACAATCAGGACAATCGCCGGACGTATGTTCGACGAGAGAATCATCGTCCCTTTCTATGTCGGCACCGACGCCCCGCCGCCGATCATTTCAGCCGTCACGCCGGCGGAGGGCGCCATCATCGGACGGTCCGCAACGCTGTCGCTGGGATTCTCCGAACCGATGGACAAGGAATGTTTCCGCGACGCCTTCAGCGTGAGCCCGGCGTCGGATTTTACGCTGGCGTGGAATGCGGATTGCACGACCGTCACGATTTCTCCCCGCGAGCGCTGGATCGCGGAGACCCTCTACGCTTGGAGCGTCGCGAGCGCATGCAAGTCTCTGACAGGAGTCGCTGTCGCGAGGGTCTGGTCCGGCACCTTCCTTGTCCAGAACGACCCTTCCTCTCCTTCCGTGCTCCCGCCGGGGCGAGCCCTGGTTTCGGCCTCCCTGGTCTCGCCGCTGCCGGGGGGCCTCTCCGATCTGCTCCGCGGGGACTGCATCATGCTCGCCTTCTCAAAAGACGTCGATCTTTCGACCCTTGAAGCCGCCTTCTCGCTCTCTCCGGCCGTCATCGGAAGCTTGCGGAAGGTCTCAGCCGGTATTTTTGTCTTCGTGCCGGCAGAGGATTGGAGGATGGGGCAGGAGTATGTCCTGACCATCACCACGGATCTGGAAGATCTGGCGGGCAATCCCCTTCCGTCCCCCTTTCGGCAGGTGTTCACCCCTGCCATTCCTGCGCAGACGGTTTGCGAAATCGATCTGGTGGGCAACCTGACCGATACGCCCGTCTACGCAACCTCGGCGTTGAACAACAGCGTCCCTTATCTCCTCCATTGGACGGTGGGAGCGCCGCCGGACGACGCGCTGGCGCTCACGATCACGTTACGCTTCAGCGAGCCTTATGATGACGCTCACAAGCCGATCATTGCGGGTGCGATCCGTCTCGACGGCTTTTTCCCCGAGTCCGTCATCAGCCCCCAGGTGACACAGGTGGGCTGGACCGGCCCGCGGACGGTGAACATTTCCTATACCGGTTTTACTCGCAGCGCAGACAGCCCTTCGCGTGAACGCATCTACTATCGGCTCAGCATACCGTCGGGGCCCGAGCAGACAGGCACCTTTGACGGCTCGTTTCTGTCGGATCCGGTCACGCTCCTGCTCGAATCGGGGTCCGACTCATGAGCATGCCGCGGACGGCCCGCTCTCTCATCGTCTCTATCGTTCTGGCTGTCGTTCTTCTCCTCCTGCAGACGGGCACTTCTTGCGTCCTCCTGGACATGAGCCCGCTCACCATTACGTCCTGGACACCGCAGGATGAACGGCTTGGCACCGTGAGCGGCGTGACGATACAAGTCCGCTTTTCACGGCTCGCCAACAAGCAGCTCGCCCAACAGGCCTTTTCAATCACGGGGGACGGCCAAAATGTCGAGGGTCGCTTCCTCTGGCCGGATGACCAGACACTCCAGTTCGTTCCCGATGAGCCGCTGGAAGATTTCGTCATTTATCAGATGCGAGTTTCAGGGCAGGCTGAGGATACCCAGGGCCGGGACCTTCGCCCGGAGTTCGCGCATACATTCACCACAAAGAGCGACTACACACGCCCGACGGTATCCGCGATTGCCCCTGTCGACTATCAGAGCGTCGCGGACCAGCTGACCCCCGTTTCGATTGTCTTCAGCGAGCCAATGGATCGCGCCTCCCTGATCGCGGCATTCGCCATCGCCCCCGCGGTCCGTGGTCTCCTTTCTTTGAGCCCCGACGGCAGAACGCTCACATTCACGCCGACCGAGCGGCTGCAATGGCAAACACGCTACATGATCACCATCGCCCGGAGCGCCGCCGACATTCAACGCAACGCGTTGGGAGCGGACTATACCTCGCATCTGTTCGTCGGAACAGAAAGCGTCGCCCCTTCAATCCTCTCTCTGCAGAGCGCTGATGGCACGCTCATCCTTTCGGCCGACGACCCAACCGACGCTGTGATGACCGTTGCATCCGGCTGGGAATCCACGGAGGGGCTCGTCGTGACATTCTCGGAGCCGGTGCTCACGAGCAGCGCATCCGCTGCCGTTCAGATTTCTCCGAGCGTTCCCAGCACGATCCGCGAGGCGAACAGCGAGTTTACCTCCACGCTTACGTACTCCTTCCCCGACCGGCTTGTCTACGGTGTCACCTACACCGTAAGCACCGTGCCGGGGGTGCAGGACGCCCAGGGAAACAAATCGATCGGGCAGGCTGCGTACCATTTCCTCGTTGATGGGGCCGCAACAACGCCTCCAGTGATTACCCGCATATGCTACCCGGAAGGGACGGGAGACCCCGCGAATAATGTCACGCTTGTCGCGTACGACTCCCTTACGCTTCCTCCCCTCACGGCGGGGGAGGTGGATTCCTTCTTCGATGTGTACGTCGACCTGGCACCGGGAGCGGCGCTCGATCCTTTTTCGATCGCGAAGGCCTTCAGCGTGTCGACGACGAACAACGCGGCGACGTTCGCTTCCTTTGCGGTCGAGGTGGGCCCCGCGCAGACGAACCCCGCTCCGAGGGCAACCGTGAACGAGCTTGTTGCCCGGGTCTGGGTCCACGTCACGAACAATGCCTCATCGGGGCAGGTCGTGATCCATGTTTCGACCGATCTCAAGGACAACCGGGGAACGGCGCTCGCGCGGGAGCTCCTCCTGCCCTTGAACGATCCCGACTGAGATGAAAGCGAGCGCGAACGGCACGGCCTTGCTGGAGACGTGGTTCCGACGGAAGGCGACGATTGTCTCCGTCCTGCTTATCCTCCTCGTCCTCCTGGTTGCCGCGTTGCGCTCGCTCCAGTTTGGTCCCTCCTGCGCCGTCGGACCGGCTGTTTTCTCCGTGTCGATGGAATACTTCGGTGTCGATGCGGAGGAGATGGAGCGCCTGGTCACCGTGCCACTGGAAGATGCGATTGCCGCCCTTTCCGGAATGCAGCGCCTGCGTTCCACCTCGGAATACGGCAAAAGCGTCGTGGAGGTGACCCTTTCTCCGACAACGGCTCCTGACCGTTTCTACCTTGCATTGCGCGACGCGGTGAACGGCCTCTCGGCCACGCTGCCGAAGGCGGTACAACGGCCGGAAATCCAGAGCGCCGCCAACGACCAGCGGCCTTTTTTCATCGCAACGGTTCTCGCTCCGGGGGCTACCCTCGATGAAACCCGCGACCTCGTCGAGTTGACGGTGAAGCCTGCCCTCAAGCGGATCGACGGGGTGGGGGAGCTGGAGGTCGGCGGGGGAAGCCAGCTCGAGGTCCACCTCGTCGTCGACCAGAAAAAGGCGGTCGCCGCCGGCCTTTCCTTCGACGCGATCGCGTCGGCGCTCCAGGCCGCCTATGTCTCTCGACCCATCGGTCGGCTGCGCGCGGCCGGGTTCGACACGCCCATCATCCTCGATGGCCGCTTCGACTCGCTTTGCGCGCTCGCCGATCTCTGCCTCAGTCTTGGAGACGACAGATTCGTCCGCCTGGGGGATATTGCCGACGTCACGTACGGCGGCCGCGAGCAGGACACCATCAGCCGCATCGACCAGGAGCAGAGGGTGACGCTTTTCATCAAGAGCGCCGGGACCGCCAACGTCGTCGCGGTGAGCAAAGCTCTCAGACGCAGGATCGCGGAACTGTCCTCTCGCCATCTGTCCTTTGACATCATCTACGATCTCGGTGCGGATCTCTCGGCGTCCATCGACGATGTGCTCTGGTCGCTTGCGGTCGCGATGGGGATCGTCGCGTTTTTTGTCGGTGTCGCTTTACGCCCCTTGCGGAATGCATGTCTCCTCACGGCATTCCTGCCGGTCGTTGTCCTGGCAGCTGCCGCCATCCTCTCATCGCTTGGCATCAGTGTGGACCACAACATTCTCGCCGGCATCGGCGTCGGGATCGGGATGATCGTGGATCCCGGCATCATCGTGCTGTCTTCGCTCGTGGCTGCGGGGCGACCCGACGGCTCGCCCGCACGGGTCGTCAAGGAGCTGTTTTCCCCGCTTGTCGCCTCCACGGCCACAATGCTGATCGTCCTCATTCCCCTTCTCACCATGGGGCGCTCCATCAGCGGGCTGTCAGAAGTGTCGTACGCGCTTGCCCTCATGCTGGTCATTTCACTTTCACTCGCGGTTTTCTTCCTGCCGGCTTTTGCGAAACGACGCGTCGTGACCGAGGGTGCGTGGTTTTCGACGGGCGGGCGGATCCCGTTCCTCGACCCTGAAAAGCTCCGACATCTGTCGCGTCGCGCGCGTCACAGCCTGGACGCGGTGGTTCTCTGGGCGGGCCTGCATTGCGGTGCCGTCCTGGCGGCAACGGCGCTCGTCTGCGGATTGGGGGTATTCGCCGCGTTCCGGATGGACCTCGTCCTCACGCCGACCCCGGACGCGCATTCGATATTCGCGCACATTGAGTTCAAGAGCGGCACGAGCATCGACACGATTGACGAGCGCACGACCGCTTTGGCGCGCGTCATCGGCGCGATGCCGGGGGTGCGGCACGTGGAGTCAATTGCGCGCCGGGAAAGCAGCCAATTGACGATCACAACGACAGGCAGTCCGTCTGAGAATGCCGCCGTGCGTGCCGGCCTGACCCGGGCCGGCCTCCAGATGACCGACGCGTTCGTCTATCTGCCGGAAGGCATGGGTGACACCGACCAGGCGCTCGAGGTGAGCATCACGGGCGCGGACAACAACATGCTCCGGGAATGCGCGCGAAAAGTTGCGGAAATCCTCCGAGGCGCCTCCTGGGTGAGCCAGGTCGTCTTGAACTTCAAGGAGGGACCTCCGGCCTACGTCCTTTCCGTCGACCAGGAAGAGGTCTCTACCTATGGCCTCAGCACCGCCGACATCGCCGGCACTTTGCGATGGAGCATGTATGGACCGGTGGCGTTGAAGTGGCTGGAACGCGATTCCCGCGAGATCGACCTGCGCATCCGAAGCCGCGCCGACGAACACGGAGATCTTGCCGCGATTCAACGAACGTCGATACTCGGCGCAGGGGGCCGGGCGGTCTCCGTGGCGAGACTCGGCACATTCGTGGCGGAACAGCCGCCGTCGCGGATTTTCCGTGCCGACCGACAGCGCGCCGTCTCGCTCACCGTCCACAGCGGGCTGCGCGACACAGGCCTCGTCCTGCGCAGTCTGGAATCGGCCCTCGCCGCCTTTCCCTTGCCTGCCGGGTATGCATTCCGCGTGGACAGGCTCATCTACGAACGACTCCGCCAGTTCCAGACCCTCGCAATGTTGCTGCTTGGCGCTTTGATGCTGGTCTTCATCACCCTCGCCACGCAAATGGAGTCCCTTTCGTCGCCGGTCCTCGTCATGTCGATCGTCCCGGTCTCGTTGTCCGTCCCCGTCGCATTCCTCTGGCTGATCCACGTCGGGATCGGCGTGTCGGTCATCGTCTCACTCATCATCATGACGGGCATCATCGTCAACAATGCCATCCTCATCCTGGACCGGACACTCCGCCGCTGCGCCGCCCTGGAGAGCTTCAGCGCGGGGGAGGTGCGCCGGTCGCTGCGCTTCGCGGTGCGGCATCGCACCCGAGCGCTCCTCCTGACTTCGGCGGCCACAATTCTCGGCGTCACGCCATTTCTTTTCGGCGCCGTCGTCGGATCCGAGCTTTTCCGTCCCTTGGCTATCGTCGTTTTCTGGGGGACGATCGCGTCCCTCTGCGCAACATTTCTGGTGCTTCCGGCTGTCGCATCGGCCGTTCCCGTCTTTGCCCGCCGCTTTCCCGAGGTGAGGAGATGACGAAGCTGCGCGGCTTTGCATGCCTTGTACTCGTTCCATCCCTCCTGGTCACGCTTGCCTCTTGTGCGGCCCGACAAGATTCGGTCGCCCTTGTCCTTTCCCTTGCCCCCGGCATGGAGAGGACGATGCAATTCACGACGGAGCAGCATTTCACGAGCTCACGCTTCGACGGCGCAGCGGACCCCTCGTCGACGCTCTCCCTCACGTACCGGTTCCGCGTCGAATCGGTGAGCGCAGCGGGAGTGGCAAAGGTCGAATCGTTGGTGCTCGACATCACGACGGCGAAAGGCGTTCCGGGAATTGGTGCCCTTGCCGACAAGCTCCGTCGCCGGACGTACGTGGCGACAGTCGATGCATCAGGCCGTGTTCTCGATCTGCAGGCGGACAAGCCCGACGCGCTTGCTTTGCCGGGGGTGCCGCTTGCTCCCGCGGGCGGCACGGAGGGCGTTCCGTCAGGGGGTGATCTGGGGGTCCTTTTCGTTGGGCTGAATGGAGAGAAGGTATCCGTGGGCCAGACCTGGACGACAGCGCTGCCGCATCAGGGCTCGGGGCTCCGCGGGACTCTTCGCTGGACGCTCGCCTCGGTCGGCAGGTCCACGACGCGCCTCGACTACACCGGCGTGCTGGAGAAACAGCGGGTGCCCATTTCCAACCTGCCCGCCGGCGCCGAGGCTATCCTGGCCGGCGATTGTTCCGGTTTTGTCGAGCTTGAAAGGGATACCGGCTGGCCGCGACGCGGCGCCATGGTGATCCGCGCGGACGTCTCCCTTGGCGCGTCAGAGACGGAGGCAGGCCCCGGCGCGGCATTCGTTTCGATGCGAATCGTCACTCGATTCGACGCGGTGCGCCGATGATGCACGCTGTTGAGCCCGACGAAAGACTACAGAAGCTGCGACAGGCGCTCCTTGAGCGGCCCGCTTGCTTTCTTCGACTGGTCAGCGAGGTAGGCGGCAACCGTGGGCGTCTTGAGGGCGGACTTCAGCATGAGCACGCCATCCGATGTGTAGACATTTTCATGGCTGATCGACAGCAGGCCAAGCACCGGCGGAAGCACTGTCTGCGGATCGCCTCCGGCCAGAAGCCGTGCAAGAATGACGTCGAGCTCCGGCCGCAGCAGGATGAAGCGGGCCTCGGCCGCTGCAATGTCGTTGAGCCTGCCGAGCTCGATGCGTGTCTCCCGCGCTGCGTCGGATGCGGGTGCGAGCAGGATCGTCTTTTCAAGCACGCTTCGCACATTCGCCAAGGTGTAGGCGCCGGGTCCCCTCTTCATCGCGCGCCAGAGGTGGTAGTAGAAGGCGGGATAGCTGCGATAGCGCCCCTCCAGGGATGTGTAGTCGGTCAACAGACTGACGGTGACATTCTGCTTCTCCAGCGAGCAGGACAGAAGCAGAAATCGTGCAAATGGATCGTCGACTCCCTGCAGCGCTCCGGTCAGGGCACCGAGCGCGTCCGACCAACGGGCATGCAGGTACGCCGAAAGCCCGCGCAGCAAGGCTTGCGCATTCATGCTTCCCAAGCCTGCCACGTCGGTGCGGCGGGAAAGGGCGTCGAGATTCAGATCCAATTGCTCGATCGTGATCGCCCCCTGGGATTGCTGATACAGCGTTTCCTTGAATGCTGCCAGCACACTGGTGACGGTCTGGCCCGTCTTCTCCCGCAACGCCGATTCAAGGAGCCCGGTGCCCGGCTGGTAGCCGAGGCTTTCTTCGCAGTCCTCGAGCACTTTCAAAGCATCGGCATCACGCGCCGCGGCGCCCAGCGCCTGCGCGTACACCGCATAGTCCACGGCGGACTTCTGGACATTTTTCTTTTCCCAGGCGGCCTGGAAATCCGCGATCGCTGCAGCGGCGTTTCCCGCCTGCGCAAACGCCCTTGCACGAACGATGAGCGCGGCAGGATCCCCCGCCCGGGCCGCGGGTGTGACCACGGGAAGAGCGTCTGCGGGCTTGCCCTGCAGGAGGAGCGTTCGCGCGTATTCGAGACGGGCCGCCTGCGCCGCGTCCGGGGAAACGCCCGGCCTTTCGTTCAGGCTTTGCGCGCTGTGAAGATACACGGCAGCGACGTCGAGCTGTCCCAAGGCGAGATAAAGCTCGCCCAGGCGGTATTTGACCCCAAAAGAATCGGGATTCTCCTGATCCAGCTCAATAAGGGCGGCGAGCCGCTCGGAGGGAATCGTCATGGCGTCGATGCGGGTCAATCGATCCTGCACGATTGCATTTTCCCCCTCACAGGCAGCGAGCAACGATACCGCGATCGCGCAGAACAGCATCAGTCGCCTCATCTGACGCCTCCCGTTCGTCAGTGTACAGGATTTCGCTCTCGAAGCGAAGCATGATTCCGCATCGCCACCAGAAAGGAGAAAGCCGAACGTGCCTTACCGCCTTGCCGTGCGACGACCCGTCGGAACCCTGATGCTGTACGTGGGCCTCCTGTTTTTCGGTCTCTTTGCCTCGGCGAATCTGCCGTTGGATTTCCTGCCGGCCATTTCGATGCCGACCCTCGTCGTTTCGGCCTCCTATCCCGGCGCCTCCGCAGAGGAGGTCCGTCAACTCATCACGATCCCGCTCGAAGATGCCTTTGCTTCGATAAAGGGAGTCTACGCGATGCGCTCGATCTCGCGCCGAGGCGTCGCGACGCTCACGCTGGACTTCCAATGGGGGGCGAACATGACCGTCGCCGGCGTTGAGACGCGCGAAGTCATCGACACGACCTTTCCGCTTCTTCCTCAGGAAGCGGAAAGGCCGCAGGTGTTGCCCGTCGATCCCAACGCCCAACCGGTCCTGATCATCGGGGTCCGGTCGAAGGACGGCAGCTTGGGAACGGCGCGCAGGCTTGCCGATCGAGAGATCAAGACGGCGCTCCAGCAGGTCGACGGCGTCGGCTCCGTGACGCTCGTGGGAGGAAGCGAAGACGAAGTGCAGGTGCAGGTCGATCAATCCCGTCTGCAGGCAGCAGGCCTCACCATCGATGATGTCGCATCATTTTTGGCCGGCGCAAATGTCGATCTCCCCGCAGGGGCCTTTATCGAAGCCAACAGCGAGTTCCTTGTCCGGACAAAGGGACGAGTCACCACACCGGAGGATCTGGCCGATCTTCGCATTCCCCTGCAGAGCGGCGGGGGGATCCGTATCCGCGATCTGGCGGACGTCGCCTGGCATCCGAAAGAGCAGATCTCGCTCTTTACAGCCAACGCACTGGAGTACGTCGGTCTCGAAGTCCGTGCCCGCAATGGCGAGAGTCCCGTCCGGCTTTCCCAGCGTCTGCGCACGGAGGTGGACCGTCTCTCACACGCGTACGGCAGCAGCCTCGAGGTCGAGGTGATGGAAGACAGCGCGACCACCATCGTGCAGTCTATTGGCGGACTGGTCTTGGCAGGCGGCGTCGGAGGAGCGGCCGCTTTCCTCATCATGTTTCTCTTCTTGCGCCGCCTGCGTCCTTCCGCGATCCTCATCAGCGCGGTACCCTGCTCCGTGCTCTTCTGCTTGCTCCTTCTATGGATCGCAGGCCGCACGATCAACGTGATGTCGCTGGGCGGAATCGCGCTTTCCATCGGCATGCTGGTGGATGACGGCGTGGTGGTCCTCGAGAACCTCCAGAGACGCATCGGCGGCGCCGCGGAGGGAAGGCTGCGGGAGATGGTCGTGCGCGCGTGCGCCGAAGTGGCGGGATCCATCCTGGGGTCCACCCTCACCACGATCGTCGTCTTCGTGCCCGTGATCTTCCTCCCCGGGCTGATCGGCGCGCTCTATGCCGATCTTGCACTCGCCGTCATTTTCTCCCTCTTCGCCTCACTCATCGTCTCCATGACGCTCATTCCCGTCCTGTTCCTCCTCACCTATCCCCGCCGGCCCGATTGGACGGGAGAGCATGCGTTGCGCGCGGGCCCGCTGGAGCGGGGATATCGCAAGATGCTCGCCGCGGCGCTCCGGCGCCCGCTTGTCGTCGGGCTCGGGCTGCTGGGCATCGTGGCCCTCACCGTGCCCCTGGTGCCGGCGACGCGCATGGAGCTTGTCGCGCCGTATGACGGAGGGACGATCGCGGTGCGGATCGTCGCCGCGCCGTCGACGAGCATGGAGCAGCTGAAGCGGATTGCGTTTTCCGCCTCTGCGCGCGTCCTGTCCGTGCCCGGCGTTGCCTCGGTGTGGAGCCGGGCCGGCGGGGAAAGCGAAGATACCTTCTATCTTGCCGACCCCGACACGAGCAGGGAAACCATCACCCTGTCGGTCCACACCCGCTACGGCCGGCGCCCCGCATCCCTTCCCATTGTCGCCGAGCTGCGCAAGGCGCTGACCGTGGAGGGCGCCGACGTCTCGGTGTCGCTTCCCCGCTCGAGTCTCGCGCAGCTTCTCGGTCTGCGGGGCGCCGGCTACGAGCTTTCCAGCCTGGGGCAGGCGCCGCAGGACGCGCGCGCCCGAGCCGACCAGGTCGTGGACGAGCTTCGGGCGGCGGACCCCGCGGCGGCGGTCCACGTGGCCGAGGCCGCGCGCGTGCAGGAGCTGCACTACACGCCCAACCGGGAGTCCCTTGCCCGCAGCGGGGCGAGCGTTGCGACGGTGGCGCAGACGACCTGGGAGGGCCTGGAGGGCGCCGTCTCCACGAGGCTCAGCTCTGGCGGGCGCGACTACGACGTGCGGATCATCCTTTCGCAAGCCGACCGGTCCGACCGCAAATCCCTTTCCGCCCTGCGCGTGCGCACGCCCGCAGGAAGCCTCGTGGAGACGGGTGAGGTCGTCCAGATCGATGAGGGAAGCTCGCCGTCCGCGCTCGTGCGCGAAAACCGCCAGGACGTTTCCCGCGTGGTTGTCGAGCAGGGGGCGATGTCATCCCGCCTGCGCACGGCAATCGCGCATGCGGCGGCGTCACCCGACGTCCGGGATGCCGCCCAGAGCATCTTCTCCCAGCACGCGGGGGAGATCGCGCTGATCCTCGTCATCGCGCTTGTCCTCCTCTACCTGCTCCTGGGCGCGCAATTCGAGTCTTTCATCCAGCCGCTCATCATCCTCGTCGCCGTTCCCCTGGCGACGACGGGAGTCCTTGCCGCGCTTCTCCTTGCCGGACAATCGCTGAATCTCAGCTCGGGGCTGGGGGTGCTGGTGCTCTTTGGGACCGTGGTGAAGACCTCCATCATCCTTTTTGCGAACTACCGCCGGCGCATCGATGCGGGCTCCCATTCGTCATTCGCCGTCTACACGGGAACGTCGGAGCGCCTGAGGCCAATCCTCATCAGCACCGTTGCGACGATTGCCGGGCTTCTGCCCATCGCCGTGAACCTCAACGGGCTTTCCACGGAGGACGGGATTGCCATCGCAATCATCGGCGGGCTTGTCGTCTCGACCGTGCTCACGCTTTTTGTCGTGCCGCTCATCACGTGGCGGTACTACAGGGCAAGGGGAAGGTAGGCCTGGCCGCGGGAAAGCACGCACGATTTGCATTTGCCTCGTCTCCCCTGTACATTGTTGTCGGGCCCGAATGGCATTCTTGCGAGGAACCTTGGTAATGATGCGAACAAGCTTCGTCTGGATTTCGCTCGTGATCGCAGCCATGACTGTGTCTCTTTGCGGATGCATTTCCCCGCAGGTCCCGCCCGTTGCCCTGAAGATTGAATATCCGATCACCGTCAATTACGACCGGACCGTTGGTGATTCCTTAAGTGCAGGACACTACAAATGGGCATATCATGAAATATCGGCCAGGAACTTTTCCAGCAGCGAGTCTGGAACCAAGAGTCTTCAAGCGGTCCTTGTGAAGCTCAATTCATATACCGCCGTGCCGGAGATCGTGAAAGAGCAAGCCAAAATGGGACTCACGCCGGCCACCTTGGGAGAGCTTCTGGCATTTGGAGAGGCCTATCCCGACGTACAATCCGCGGTCTCCGTCATTGCGCTAGGATCGTATTCCGATTTGTATGAATCGTATTTCGTATACAATCGGCACACCATGCAAATGATGTCCGTGCGATCCCTGGAGCGTCTTTACCCCTATCTGTCAACGAATATTTTCGGGCGCATGGCCAATATGATGGAATCGGAATTGGTGCCAACGTATCATAATCCAGGACTGTATGGGCTTTTTATCAAGCCCCAGCCATAGATTGGCCTTTGACTTATTCAGCCCACGACGGATACGGTTCCAGCGATCAGGGTGCAGCTGATCGAATTTGGTGTTAGTGTCAGGAGTCGTGGATTCACCAATGACACGAGAGATGAGCACGGAAGGCTTGACGCTCATCGCCCACGGAGGGCAGGCAGAGATTTTCGACTGTGGAGACGGCAAGATCCTCAGGGTCGCCAAGCGACCGCAGGATTTCGACCGAATACTATTTGAATACACCGTGTATGCGTCCTTGTCCGGCAGAGGGCTATCCGTTCCTCACGCCTACGAGCTGGTACGTGTTGATGGTGCGCCGGCCATCATCATGGAAAAGATCCCTGGCGACTCGATGATGAGCATTATTGCGAGGAACCCATTCAAGGCAGGCAGGATGGCACGCCAGCTTGCCCGGCTTCATCTGGAGCTGAGCAAGGTTCGGGCGTCACCAACCATCACATCCACAAAAGCAAAGGCGGAGTTTTGCATCAAGGCGTCGCAGGTGCTCTCGGAGAGGACAAAGGAAAGGGTTTTCGAAGTGCTCAAAGAGCTGCCGGACGGAAGTGCTCTCTGCCATGGTGATTTCCACCCGGGAAACATCATCTGTCACGATGGAAGCAACTACTTGATTGATTGGGTCGGTGCCTCACGGGGCGACTTCCGTGCCGACGTTGCGCACACGTACATCCTGCTCCGCGTCGTTCCGAGAGTACCGCACCTCAATGGATTCATCTATTTCATGCAGAAACGGATAGGACGCGCCATGGCGAATCGCTATTTGGCAGGCGTTGGTCTGGGCTCTACGATAGACAGCGCAATGTTCTCGAAATGGGTCCTCGTAAATGCCGCGGAGCGCACCTACCACGGTATGCAATCCGAGAAGGCACGCCTCAGCGCATTCATCGATAGATACCTCGGCGTCTTGGACAAGGGCGGGAATCAGCGGTTGCTGTACAAAGCCCTTTGAACGCGGATGACAACTCCGGGACGGGTGCTGAGCTCCCTGTTGGGTCCTTGACGTCTGTCGCCGCGGCGCACGAGCCTCCGTGTCGTCTCCGTCAAGCGCGCGCGGGCCTTTTGGTTGCCGTCTTCTTCCTATTCTTCTCCAGCCGGAATTGGACAATCCGCTTTATCAGGTCCAACGGGAGCGGTTCATCCATGGGAAACTGGACGGAGCCTTTCCCGTTTTTGTATCGAGAGAGCTCTTTTTGAAACGCGCTGACGCCGCGTGGCGTCGGATAAAACCCGATGTGGTTCTTGAACGCGGCAAAATGGACGAGGTTGCCGTTGAGATAGAAAGTCGGTATCTGGTAGGAGATTTTCTCCTGCGCCTCGGGAGCCAGCTTCTTGACGAGCCGCCTGATTGATTCAAGCTTCTTTTGCACGTCCACCGGAAATGACTTGATGTAGTCGTCAATCGTCTGCTTTCCCTGCTTTGCTTTTTCCACGGATTCCCCCAAAAAGAAGCGGGGACCCGCCACGGGTCCCCGCATGTCCGTTGCCGGTCCGTCGCGCTACTTTGCGTTGGCTGCTTCCGCGGCGAGCTTGACCTCCACGTAGGCCTGGTTGAGGAGCGCCTTGGCCTTCTGCGCGTGGCCGCCCATGTCGAACTCATTTGCTGATTGCGCCGCGTCGATCTTGGCGATTGCATGCTCGATGGCAGTCTGCGCATCCGCGAGGTTCGGGTGGCGACTTTGGCTCACCTTCATGGAAGGGGCCGACATGCAGCCGGCGAGAAGAAAGACCACGGCGCAGCCGATGATGAAATGCTTCAGGTGCGAAGATTTCATATCGATTTTCTCAGTTATTGGCTGCTTCCGCCGCGAGCTTGATTTCAACATAAGCCTGGTCAAGAAGATCTTTCGCCTTCTTGGCGTGGCCGCCCATATCGAACTCGTTCGCCTCCTGTGCAGCCGACACCTTGTTGATGGCTCTCTGGATGAACTCCTGCGCAGCCGCAAGATTCGGATGGCGCGCCTTGCTCACCTGCTGCCCGAAAGCCGCTACACCGAGGGACAGCGTGCCAACGACCATAAAGCCGATGACGAGGTTCCGAAAGAAACGTCGGTTCATGAGTGCCTCCTAGAGAAAGATACTATAGGAAGTCGGAGCGTCCGGGAATAGAAATCTTGCAGCGGTTCGGCAGGATGCGATCCGCGCGGCAAAGGCGCCCCGGGCGCTATTTCGCGTCCTGGAGGAAATGTTCCAACCCGCGCCGCGCCTCCGTCCTGACCCTACCGCGGACAAGCGGCGTCCAGCCGAGAAGGAGACCTGTGGGTCCCAGCGCCATGCCGGCCCATTTCCAGAGGTTGAACCGGTCCACGTGCCGCACGATCTTGTCGTCCTGAAAGGTGAATGACGCATCAATGACGTTGTGGACCGAACGGCCCGTCTGTGAAAAAGTGTAATCTGCTTCCCAATGCGCAGTAACTTCTGTGCCGTGGGCCTCGACATCGGAGAAGCTGATTTTCAGCTCCTTCGCACGCGCGCAGAGCATGCGCCACATGCCCATCGCCTCATTCCCCGAAAGCACGCCGAACACCGGATCGGAGAAGACGACGTGGGGGTGATAGCAGGCGCACATGCCCTCCGCATCCAGGGAGCGGAAGCTTTCATAGAAGCGGTTGATGGTCTTCTCGCGGGGGTTCACGGGTTCCTCCGCCTCGAATCTACTCACGCGGCCAGCCGGAGGCGACCCTCAGAAATAAAAAAACAGCGCGTCGAGCGTGCTCCTCAGATCCACGTCGAAATCCCGGACCGAGAGCGCGTCCCATGAGGAAGCCCGCGTGAAAGGATTGTGTGAGATGGCCTCCCGCGGTATCCAGCCAAGCACGCTGTACAGGTGCCAGGTGCCCTGGCGCACGATCATCTCGTGCACGAATGAAAGCTTCTCTGCCATGGTGCAGAGGTAGAGGCCGCACGCGTAGGGGCGATGTTCATGGAATGAGCACAGCTTGTCCTTCAGAAAGCGGCACGTGCCATCGTCGTTCCTGGACAGAATGGCGGGCTCGGCATTGTTGTATTCATACAGAAGTGTCGCATTCAGCTCTGAGAAGCCGTGCTCCCGGATGAGGTCCCGGATTGCCTTTTCCCTGCGCTCCAGGCTCGGCGCTTCCGGCAGCACGAGCATCGATTGCGGGAGCTCGTCGATGGTGAGCGATGTCCCCGCCATGAGCCGCGGCAGGTCGAAGCCGAGGACGGGGATATCGTCCCCGCAGCATTCACCGCAGCCGCGGCAGTGTTTCGTCTTGAGCTCGCAGGTGCCTCTGAAGGCCTCAAGTGTTGCGGCAAGCTCCGGCAGGGTGGCATCGTCGGAGTATTCTTCAAGCTCGATCTGGTTATCCAGGACGGAGAAGCGAATCATGAGCGGCTCATTATGACAGCTTCTGACCAGCGTGGTCAAACGCAGGTGGCTGTCCGCCTGTTTTGCGCGTTGGCGGTGACAACTGCACTGTTTCAGGGTACTATGGGGCGCGGAGGCGCCGCGCATGACGAAAAAGAGGCTTCTTGTTGTCGCGATGCTCATCTGTGCCGTCGGAGGGCTTCTTGCCGCCGACCAGAAGCAGATGTACGTCACGGTGAAGACAACCCAGATGCGGGCCACGCCGGGCTACCTTGGAAAGCCGCTGGCAAACCTGAACTATGGCGACAAGGTCACCTTGCTCGACCAGCCCGCCGATGCGCCGAAGGACTGGCTGAAGGTCACCGGGCCGGACGGGAAGCTCCAGGGCTGGATCAACGCGGCCTCTGTCAGCTCGAAGCAGGTGGCGCTGAAAACGGGCGGCAGCGCCGCGTCGCAATCGGCGTCCAGTGGTGATGTCGCGCTTGCCGGCAAGGGATTCAACTCCGACGTGGAGCAGCAGTATAAGGACCACGCAGCACCTGGACTACACGTGGGTGGACATGATGGAAACATTCGATGTCACGCCGGCGCAGGTGGCGGCGTTCCTTTCCCAGGGCGGGCTCTCCGAGCAGGGAGGTGCGCAATGAAAGCGTTGCATCGTACCGCGGCGCTTCTCGGCATATTCTTACTCCTTGCCGGGTGCAGCACCCTCTTCAGCGGCTTCACGCCAAGCAACATACTCGACACCGCCATCGGCGCCGCGGAGGGCAACCCTTCCGATACGGCGAAAGTGAACCAGGCCATGCAGGCGGGCAAGGCCGTCCAAAGCGCCGCCACCGATATCACGCCCGACCAGGAGTACTACATCGGGCGGGCGGTTGCGGCGACCGTGCTCACGACCTACAGCGCCTGGGACAATCCGGCCGCCAATGCCTACCTCAACCGGCTCGGCACGCGGTCTTGCGCTGGCCTCCGTTCTTCCCGAGACCTACGCGGGGTATCACGTCCTCATCATGGACACCGACGACATCAACGCCTTCGGCGCCCCCAGCGGCTTCATCCTCGTGAGCCGCGGGCTCCTGCGCTGCGCGACGTCGGAGGACGAGGTGGCAGCCATCCTTGCCCACGAGATCGGGCACGTGTCGCTGAAGCATGGTCTGCACGCCATCAGCGCCGCCCGCTGGACGGATGCCCTCCTGCAGATCGGCAAGCTCGCCGCGCAGAACTCGGACTCCCAGGTTCTCCGCGATCTCACCAACTCCTTCGGCGGCGTCATCTCCGACATCGTGAAGACAATGGTGAGCACGGGCTATTCGCGCGAGCTGGAGAAGCAGGCGGACCTGGAGTGCGTGCGGATTCTCCACGACGTCGGCTACGACCCGATGGCGATGGTGCGCATGCTCACCGCCATGAAGGCGCGGCTGAAACCCGACGGCAAGGACTTCGCGAAGACGCACCCGGCTCCCGACACGCGTATTGCCTACATCATGCCGGCCATCGAGGCCCAGACACCCGTTGCGTCACCGACCGCCGCCCAGGCCCGGGCCCGCCAGGTGAGGTACCAGGCGGCCCTCACCGGCATCTGAGTGAGCGACAACCCCGACTCCGCGCGCCGGCTGCGGAAGATCCTCCTCGGGGCCGGCATCGGGGCGGCGGCGGCGCTCCTTGCCGCGGCCCTCTGGCTGCCGGGCGCGCTCGAGCTCTTCGAGGCCAAGACGTGGGACCTGCGCGCGCGGCTCCTGGCCCGGCCCGGGGCGGCCACGGCGCAGATCGTGACCGTCATGATCGATCAGGGCAGCCTCAACTGGGCGAAGGACAACCAGCAGTGGCCGTGGCCGTGGCCGCGGACGGCGTACGCCGCCATCGCCTCGTTCTGCGCGCGCGGCGGGGCGAAAGCCGTCGTCTTCGACCTGATCTTCACGGAACCATCGGCATTCGGCGTCTCCGACGATGAAACCTTTGCTTCCGGCCTGAAGGACAACGGGCGGGCCGTCGGTGCCATGAACCTTGCGCGCCTGCAGGGGGAGGGCTCCGCCACCGCATGGCAGGCGGATGTGCCGGCACCCGCCCTGACCATCGACGGGCTCGACGAATGGGTGAAGCAGGCGCACCCGAAGCGTCTCGCGTTCACCCGCGCCCAGTTCCCGATCCCCGAGCTGTATCTCAATGCCCGCATGCTCGCGAATACCAATCTTCCTCCCGATCCCGGGGACGGCGTCTATCGTCGCGAGCCGCTCTTCAACACGTTCGACAACCGCATCATGCCCTCTGAAGCACTTGCCGCGTGGGCGATCGGCGTCGGGGGCCGCGTCAGCATCCGCCCGGGCGCGCTCACCGTCGGGGGGACCACCGTTCCCATCGACCGGGAGGGGAAGTGCGATCATCCGCTACCGCGGTCCGACGCAGACGCACAAATCGGTAGGCGCGTCGTGGGTCATTTCGGAGGAGGCGCAGATCGAGGCCGGAGCGGATATGGCCAAGGACGCGGCCCTGTTCAAGGACAAGTACGTGTTCGTCGGCGTGACCGCACCGGGCGCCCTGGACCTGAAGCCCACCCCGATGTCGGGAAGCTACCCGGGCATGGAAGTCAATGCGACGATGCTCGACAATCTGCTGTCCGGTGACTTCATGAGCTCCGTTCCCGTCCTGCCGACCATCCTGCTCCTCCTGGTCCTTTGCCTGGGCGCGGGCATCGCGGTGTCGCTCGTGTCCGGGGCGGGGAGAAACGCCATTGTCTACGTCATCTTCCTGCCGCTCGCACCCGCTCTCGGCATCGCCGCCTATGCCCTGGGCTCCTGGCTGCAGATGGTGGTGCTGGAGCTCGGGGTCGTGGTCTCCCTGGTGGGATCGAGCCTTGGCAGTTACGCCACCGAGGGCCAGCAGAAGCGCTACATCAAGAATGCCTTCAAGCAGTACCTGAGCCCCGCGGTGATCGAGCAGCTCATCGCCCATCCCGACCGCCTGACGCTCGGCGGGGAGAAGCGCGAGCTCACGATCTTCTTCTCCGACGTGCAGGGCTTCACCGGCATCTCGGAAGCCCTCACGCCGGAAGACCTCACGGCGCTCCTGAACGAGTACCTCTCCGCGATGGTCGACATCATTCAGGAAGAGGGCGGCACGATCGACAAGTTCGAAGGAGATGCCATCATCGCCTTCTGGAACGCCCCTCTTGCCCTGGAGGACCACGCCCTGCGCGGCGTGCGCGCGGCCTTGCGCTGCCAGGCGAAGCTCGCCGAGATGCGGCCGTCCGTCAAGGCGCGCATCGGCAAGGACATGCGCATGCGCGTCGGCATGAATACGGGGTTTGCCGTTGTCGGCAACATGGGCTCGAAGACCCGATTCGACTACACGATGCTCGGCGACCAGGTGAATCTTGCCGCACGACTTGAAGGCATCAACAAGCAGTTCGGAACCTATACGATGATCTCCGGCCCCGTCGTGGCGAAAATCGGGGGGGCCTTTCCCGCGCGCGAGCTTTCGCGGGTCGCGGTGGTGGGGCGCAAGGAGCCGGTGACGGTCTATGAGCCGATGCTCGCGGAAGAGTACGCGGCGCGCAGGTCGCAGCTTGAGACATTCGCCGCCGGTCTTGCGCAGTATTACGCGGGCAGCTTCGTCGAGGCGGAACGCATCTTTGCCAGCGTGGCCGCTGCCGATCCCGCCGCGGAGTCCTATGCGCGAAAGTGCAGGCTCCTGGCCGCCGCGCCGCCCGAGGAGGCATGGAACGGCGTCTGGGTCATGACGGAGAAATAGGATCGACGCATGAGAATGTCGCAGCTCTTCGGCACCACCCTGCGGGAAGCACCCGCGGGAGCGGAAAGCGCCAGCCACGCGCTCCTGGTGCGCGCGGGATTCGTGCGCCAGCTCGGCCAGGGCCTCTTTTCGTCGCTCCCGCTCGGACGGCGCTCCATGGCGCGCATCGAGGCGATGCTCCGCCGGATGATGGACGGCATCGGCGGCCAGGAGATTTCAATGCCCGTGGTGCAGCCCGCGGAGCTCTGGAAGACGTCAGGACGGTGGGACTCCATCGGCCCGGAGATGGCGCGGTTCCGCGATCGGCGCGACCGGGACATGGCGCTTGCCATGACGCACGAGGAAGCCGTGGTGGACCTCTGCCGCACGGAGATACGCTCCTGGCGCCAGCTTCCGAAGCTCGTCTACCAGATCCAGACGAAGTTCCGCGACGATCCGCGGCCGCGGGCCGGTCTCATCCGGGTCCGCGAGTTCACCATGAAGGACTCCTACAGCCTCGACGCGGACGAGGCGGGCCTGGACGCGCAGTATCGCGCGCATCATGCGGCGTACCTCGCCTTCTATGCACGGTGCGGCCTGCCCGTTGTCGCGGTGGGCTCGGACACCGGCATGATGGGCGGGAGCATGGCGCACGAGTTCATGTACCTGACGCCGGTGGGCGAGGACACGATCGTACGGTGCGCCGCCTGCGGCTATGCCGCCAACCGACAGGTCGCCCGTTTCCAGCGCGCCGCCGTGCCGGCCGGCACCGCGCGTCCCGTTGAGAAAATCGCCACGCCGGGATGCACGACGATCGACGACCTTGCGAAGCTGCTCGGCGTCTCCCGGGCTGCCACGGCAAAGGCGGTTTTCATGGTGGCCTCGGGCGATGCCGAACGCTTCGTTTTCGCCGTGGTGCGCGGCGACAGCGAATGCAGCGAGACCAAGCTTGCCGCGGCGGTGCATGCCGATGCCCTGCGCCCTGCCACGGAGGAGGAGATACGCGCCGCGGGCGCCGTGCCGGGCTACGCCTCACCCATCGGGCTTCCTGCATCCACCCTTGTCGTCGTGGATGAGGCGGTCGCCGGGACGCCCAACCTGGTGGCCGGCGCGAATGAGGAGGGCTACCACCTTCTCCATACAAACGTTCCGCGCGACTACAGTCCCACCCTGATCTGCGACATCGCCGCCGCCGCGGAAGGGGATGCCTGCGAGCAGTGCGGGGCGCCGCTTTCACTGGTCCGCGGGGTGGAGGTGGGCAACATTTTCAAGCTGGGCACCCGCTACAGCACCGCCGCCGGGGCGACATACCAGGACCCCGAGGGGCGGGAGAAGCCCGTCGTCATGGGCTCCTACGGCATCGGTGTCGGGCGACTGCTTGCCTGCATCGCGGAGGAGCACCACGACGAGCAGGGCTTGTGCTGGCCGGTGAGCGTCGCGCCATTCGTGGTGCACGTCATCGCCCTGGGCGCCGCGGGAACGGAGGCGGGCACGGAAGCCGCCCGGTTCACCGACGAGCTGCAAGGCCGCGGCATCGACGTCCTTTTCGACGACCGTGAGGAGAGCCCCGGCGTGAAGTTCGCCGACGCCGATCTTGTGGGCATCCCGATCCGCATCACCGTGAGCGCCCGCTCCCTCAAATCAGGCGGCGTGGAGATGAAGTTGCGCACAGGGCCTGAGAAGATTGTCGTTCCGTCGGCTGAGGCACCGGAGCGTGTCGCCCGCGAGCTGCGTGTGATGCAGGAAGCACTCGATGCGGCGGCGGAGCGGGCAGGGAAGGCCTGAGCCCGTCGCGCCTCTTCCGGGACGCGGGGCACCGGCCGACCGCCCGCAAATGCCACGCGGTACCGTGGCCGCCCTAGTGGTTCTGGAGCAGCCCCGCGGCGGTCGTGCCCAGATTGCTTGTGCCTTCCAGGGTCACCACCTTCTGCAGGCTTGCAGTTGCCTTCTGCTCGTCCCCTGCCCCGCGATAGCCGAGCCCGAGGAGGAAGTAGTAGAGCGACGCCCGTTGCGCATCGTTTGACAGGTCGTTCCCGGGCTGATTCAGCCACTGAACCGCCTGTGCGAATGCGAAGGTGTCCTGGTACAACTTCGCCTGCAGCAGGACATAGTCGCCGGACCACGAAGCGCCACCGGCGGGTTTTGCGCCGGCGATTTGCCTGACCGCGTCAGGCGTGTCGCCGTTCAACGAGTACGCAGAGGCAAGGTAATAGTGCGTTTCAGCGACCTCGTCCCCGGTCGCGTCATCCAGGGCCTCCGTGAGCTTGCCGACGGCGGCCGTGTAGTCCCCGGATTGGATGTCATCTTTTGCCTGGTCGATGTTTTCCTGGGCGTTTGATTCCACCCACTCGGAATCCAGGCTGGCGCTCTCATCCGCCCCGCGCGCGCCCGCCGCCGTGCTCTGATTCTTCACCCTTCCCGCGAGCAGGTAGACAAGCGACGCCGAGATCGCTTGGACGACGCCTGCCGAACCCAGCTTCTGACGTGCGGCGAGGAGGTCTCCGACGGCATACGTGCCTTTCTGCGTCAGGTAGATGTCCGCCCCGGCACCCTTGAGCTGCATGGCGGCTCCGGCATCGAGACGCACGCTCGCATCTGAAGAGACCGTGTCTCCGATTGCAAGCGCCTGCCACGAGGAACCGCTGCGGAGATAGGCAGCACCCTCGACGTAGGACACGCTGAAGGCGGGAGCGGCAAAGACGAAGCCGCGCAGAGTGAAGAACATCACCAGGGAGAAAATGGACAATTTCATTTGCTTCCTCGCACTGAAGCCATTGTACACCCCTATCGCCTTCTCCGACAGTGGGGTCAGAGTCTTCTTTCGCGCGCTATTTTGCCGTGCCTTCGAAAGGCTCGGCGGGGTGGATTGCGTCGTTCAATTGAGCGGGGCGACGGCCGTGCGGCACGGCGAAGAGATACCCAGCAGGCGGCATGCGGCATCGGAGGCGTGCTCGGCCATGAGGCGGAAGGTCGTCAGCTTGCCGCCAACGACCGTGATGAGCCCGTCGATGCCATTCTCCGCCTGGTGATCGATGACATTGAAATCCCTGCTCCAGAGATGCGGGTCCCCGCCGTCCGGTCCTGGGACCTCTCCGTTATAAAGGGGGCGCACGCCGGCCCAGGAATGCTTGAGGGGGAGCCGCGCAAGCCCCGGAAGGATCATCGCGACCTGCTCCCGGATGCGGCGGGTCTCCTCCTCCGTCACCTGCGCGTCGTCCGGGTCATCCGTGGGGATGATGGTCGTCCCGGCAATGCTCACCGAGCCGCGGGGCAGCACGATGTCGCCGTCACCCGGAGGCTGCAGCCGGTTGACCACCCCGCGCACGTGCCGGCCCGCAAAGGCGAGCATCGCGCCACGAGCGAGCGACAGGCGCATGGCGACCCCCGCGCGACGGGCAAGCTGCGCGGTCCAGGGGCCCGCGGCGATGATCGTCACCCGGCCGCGCAGCTCGACGGCCGCGCCGGTCCGGGCGTCTTTCAGGCAAGCGCCGACGATGCCGTTCTCATTCAACAATAACCGCTCCACGCCGTGATGGGTGAGTATCGATGCACCGTGCGCCTCGGCGCCGCGGGCAAGGAGGGCGCAGAGCGTGAAGGAATTGCAGACGGCGTTGGGAACCTCGAAGGCCTGCACGATGGCGGGGTTGAGCCCCGGCTCGCGCCGCAGGGCCTCTTCCCGCGGGATGTCGCGGACCGTCACGCCCGCCGCGGCGCACGCGTGCACCCAGGCATCGACGTAGCCGGGGTCATCGCCGGGAGCAAGGACGAAAAGGCCCGCCGTGTCCGTCACGGCGGCCGCGGCCATTGCCTTCACCGTCGCGCTTTCCCGGGCGCATTCCCGGGCCGTCTCGGGATCCGTCACCGCATAGCGGCCGCCCGAATGCAGGAGGCCGTGGTAGCGGCCGGTCGTTCCGGCTCCCAGGCCGCCGCGGTCGACGAGCGTGACGCGCACGCCGCGCAGGCTCAAGTCCCACGCGATGCCGCAACCCGTGGCGCCCCCCCCGATGACAATGGCATCCGTCTGCATCCGCCGCCCGTCCCGCGACGGTCTATCCTTTCTCCGCGGTGAGGGTCAACCCGTTGATGCGAAGGTCCCGGATCGCTACAGTGTCCCCCACCTCGAAAGGAAGGAGCAGGGAAATGGCGCAAAAGCTCAGGGTCGGTATCGTCGGCGCGACTGGCATGGTGGGCCAGCGATTCGTGACGCTCCTGGCGGATCACCCCTGGTTCGAGGTCGTGACGGTCGCCGCGAGCGAGCGCTCGGCCGGACGCAGCTACGCGGAGGCCGCGGCGGCGCGGTGGGCAATGAGCGCGCCGGTTCCCGCCTCGATCGGCAGGCTCACGGTGAAGAACGCCGCGGCCGTGGAGGAGGTGGCCGCCGGGGTGGACTTCATCTTCTGCGCCGTGGACATGCCGAAGGAGGAGACGCGCGCGCTGGAGGACGCCTACGCGAAGGCGGAGACGCCCGTTGTCTCCAACAACTCGGCGCATCGCCTGACGCCCGACGTTCCCATGGTCCTTCCCGAGGTGAACGCGGAGCACCTCAGCGTCATTCCCCAGCAGAGAAAGAGGCTGGGCACTACGCGTGGATTCATCACGGTGAAGCCCAACTGCTCCATCCAGAGCTACGTCCCCGCGCTGCACGCCCTGCGCGAGTTCGGCATCGAGAAGGTGTTCGTGAGCACCTACCAGGCGATATCGGGCGCCGGCAAGACTTTCAAGGACTGGCCGGAGATGACGGACAACGTGATTCCTTACATCGGCGGGGAGGAAGAGAAGAGCGAGAAGGAGCCGTTGAAGGTCTGGGGATCCGTGCACGGCGACGGCATCGTGAACGCGGCGGGTCCCACGATCAGTAGCCAGTGCATCCGCGTGCCGGTGACCGACGGGCATCTGGCTGCCGTATTTGTCTCCTTCGCGCGCACGCCGACGAAGGAAAGAATCCTGGAGCTCTGGAAATGCTGCGAGGGCAAGCCGCAGAAGCTGGGTCTGCCCAGCGCGCCGAAGCCCTTTCTCACGTACTTCACGGACGAAAGCCGGCCGCAGACGAGGCTTGATCGGGACAACGCGGGGGGAATGGGCATCACCATCGGCAGGCTGCGGGAGGACAAGATCCTCGACTATCGTTTCGTATGCCTGTCGCACAACACGATCCGCGGCGCCGCGGGAGGGGCCGTCCTGACCGCGGAGCTCCTGAAAGCCGAAGGCTACATCGTTCCAAAATAGGCCGGAAATTTTTTCCCAGAGCGCTTGACTAGTCTGATATTTTTGTATACTGATATATCAGATTATCATCTGGCGTTTGAACCCGCTCCACCGCATTGGCAGCACTCAGCAGCTACAACGGGGCGGGTTTTTTTATTTGCGCGGCCGTGGTACTATCGGCTTCTTGTATCATGGGTGAAACACTGAGCGATCGCCGCAAAAACCCACAGGATCCCCGCAGCCTCGTCGACAAGGTGTACGACTATCTGCTGGATCGCATCATCACCGGCGCCATCAAGTACGGTGATGCGATCAATATCAAGAAGGTCGCCGCCGAGCTTTCCGTGAGCAGCATGCCCGCCCGCGAGGCGGTGAAGAGGCTGGAGCTGGAAGGGGTGGTCACCATCAAGCCGCGCAGCGCCTGCCGCGTGCGCATCCCCTCCCGACGGATGATCCTGGAAGTCTACGAGCTGCGGGAAGCCCTGGAGGTGTTCGCGGTGACACGCTGCGGCGGCGCGGTTCCCCCCGACACGCTGCGGAGGATGCAGGACATCGTCGAAGGGATGCGGAACGTCTCCACGCAGCAGGACGCGGTGGCGCGCGCGCACACGGCGGCCGATCTCGATCGGCGCTTTCACGAGGAGATCATCGGTCTCGTGGGGAACGAGCTCCTGAGCATCTTCTCCCGCCAGCTCAGCCTCCACGTGAATATGACCCTCATGCACGAGAGGACCTACAACACGCTGGAAAAGGAGTGGCCCGACATGCACGCCGAGGTCCTCCGCTGCATCCAGACCGATCCGCCGCAGGCGGTGGGCCTGCTGCGCGAGCATTTCGCCCGGGCAACGGCCCTCTGGAAGGCGAA
Source organism: uncultured Spirochaetota bacterium (assembly GCA_963781885.1). Taxonomy (GTDB): domain Bacteria; phylum Spirochaetota; class Spirochaetia; order SZUA-6; family Fen-1364; genus Fen-1364. Next base: position 241,029 of record CAWAHW010000006.1, read on the forward strand.
CGGCGACGATTTCCCGGCGGGATGAACCGGCTTACAATGGCTCCCTCACTCCCCGCACGTGATGGGGGAAGCGGACGGCGGCCTTTGCGATCTGTCGGACCTGAAAATCCTGCATCGCGCTGAATGACGCAAGGAGCCTGTCCTTGTCGGGATAGACGTCAAGACCGCCCGCGTCGAGGGCAAGGAGAAGCTCGTGCGCAGCCTCGATGGTGGAAAGACACCACGCCGCGGGCTGGCGCTTGATCGTGAAAAGGCTGGGCGCGCGAGGCTCGATCGTCACGCGGGGCAGGCGCATGAGGGACGGGCTTTCCCGCACGATCGTTCGCGCGCCGTGCCACGTCGCATCGACGAGAAAGACGACAAGCCTTCGCTCGCCGAGCGGAAGGGCCGGCAGCGCCCCTCCGCGCAGGCTGATCGCGCCGTCCCCCGGATACAGCAGGACGGGGAAGTTCAGAGGATCGTCCACAAGGGCGCGAACCCTCGCGTTGTCGTCGAAGCCGACACCCGGGACGATCTCGCTGTTGGCGAGGTTCAGGCACGTGAGCCGCCCCGTCGTGCATTTCTGGTGACGGAACTCCTTCGGGTGCATGAGGAGGACGATCCGCGTCCGCGTTTCCATCGGCGGCTCTGACGGGCAGAGGCAGCAGGAGGCGGGACGCCAGCATCGGTAACAGGTCTCTCGGGGCATGGGCGACGCCCGGCGCGCTTTAGAACTTGTAGCCGAACTTCTTGAGCATTGCGCGGCGGTCCGCCTTGTCGGCGTCCCCTTCCACGCCCTTGGGGGATGCGCCGTCGATCACACCGATGATGCCTCTGCCCTGCTCTGTTCCGGCCACGAGCACCTGCAGCGGGTTTCCCGTCGCGCAGAAGATGCGGCAGACCTCGGGGCAGGCCTTTATCTGTGCGAGCACGTTGATGGGGAATGCCCCTGAAAGCACGAGGAAGAAGGTATGCCCCGCCGCCACCGCCTGCGCGGCGCGCACCGCGTCGGCAACCAGGGTCGTGTCATTCCCCTCCGTGCGGACCAGGCAGGGGCCGGAGGCTTCGCAGAAAGCAAGGCCGTATTTCGCGCCGGGCACCGTGGAGGCCATGATCTCCGCGACATCCTCCGCGGTCTTGATGAAGTGCGACTGCCCGACGATGATGTTCGCCCCGTCCTGCCACGTCACGGGAACGACGCTAATGCGCGCGTCCATGCTCACCCCCCTCGGAGCGCATCCACGCGCAGCTCCACCACCGCGCAGGGCATCTCGATGCCCCAGTTGGCAAGGCACTGCGGATGGATCTCTCCCATGATGCCGATGCTCTTCCCTCCCACCATGATCTGCGCCGCCCGACCGGCGATGAACCGCACGTCGTCCGCGGGCACGAGCTTCGGCTCCACGGACAGGTAATAGAACAGCGCAAGGGCGTGCGCGTCCACCTCGTTGAAGCCAGCCTCGCGGTCGGCCACCAGGAATGCAAGCGCGTCCCAGGTGTGCGAGCCCTCATTTGCCGACGGGTCGCGCACAACGATCTTTCCCACCTCGAAGATGCGATGGGGGTAGACCGCGTGCGCCGAGGCAGCCTCCGAGGCGAGCAGGTTCGGGATGATGGAGTTGCGCACGACGTCGAAGCTCTCCGTCATGGGGTTGGCGATCTCCAGCACCTCCGTGCCGTCGATGCCCATCTTCTCCACGATGTCGCGTCGGGAGCCCAGGTAGCCGTAGATCATCTCCTGGTAGCCCAGGCCGACCATGATCTCCCGCACCTTTCGGCCGTACTCTTCTCCGGGCGACACGCGGCCGACGGTGAAATCCCGCGGCATGATCGGCGTAAAAGACTGCATGCCCCTGCCGATCATGATCTCTTCTATCGCATCCACCGGGTGGATGAAGTCGTTCCTGTACGCGGGCGGGGTGACAACGAGGCGGCTTCCGTCGATGCGCACGCGGTTTCCCATTTTCCGGATGCAGGCGGCTGCCTGCTCGGGCGTGAACGCATCCCCGAGCTTCCTCTCCGCGTCGGCCACCTCCAGCGTCGTCTCTTTCTGGAAATAGTAGGGCGTGGAAATGGTGCGGCCGTAGCGCGTGTCGGTTTCGTATTCCACCGACACAGGCAGGATCGTGAATCCCATGTCGGCAAAATCGCAGGCGGCGATGGCGCAGGCGGTGAGAATGATGTCGAGGTCGGGACCCGTGAGGTCGATGAAGAGGCGGCGGTCCCCCGGCTTCACGCCGCCAATGCGCGCGGAGTTGATGACGGGCGGGAAGGTGAGGACCTCCCCCTTGTCGTCGGAGAGGAGCGGGAACCTCTTGTACCGGGAAACAATGTGGCCGTAATCCTTGCCCTTGGGATGCTGCGTGAGGATCTCCCGCAGGGAAAGGGATTTCGGGAAATCAAGCGGCACGAAACGGGTCGCATCGGGGTCCGCGGCGGTGTAGTGCACGGGCCACGTGATCAGGTCCGCGCGGGAGACGCCCATTGCGATCGTTGCGCGCTTCCTGCCGAAGTTGCCGCAGAGCTTCTCCTGGGACTGGATGATCTCACGCAGGAGCGCATCCGTGACTTCCTTGCCCTCAGCCACGAATGAGGCGATGGACGGGCGTATGCCGGCGAGCCCCGCATCAACGAGCACCCGGCGCTCCCCCGTCTCCTGCATGGCGCCGGCGCGCGAGAAAAAGGGATAGGAGGGCGTCTTGCCCGTGAGGTAGATGGAGAGCTGGCGCGCAAGCCCCAGCGTGGACCAAAGGTCGGGCCGATTGGTGTCGTTCAGCTCGACGCGCATGACACCGCTGCCGGGCGTCCACTCGTCCAGCTCCGCTTTGGCAACGACCAGGAGCTCGTCCAGCTCGGGCTTGCTGTATTTCCTGCCCAAAGCCGCAAAGAACAGGTTTTCGTTCACGTCGATTTTCGGCATGGCTACCTGCTCCTCCGGGCACGCACATCTTCTATTGAAGTGGTGAAGAGGTCGCGGATGTCCCGCACTCCCATGGAGGACATGGCCATCCTGTCGATGCCCAGCCCCCATGCGAGCACGGGCACCTTGATTCCCAGGGGCTCGGTCACCTCGGGTCGGAAGATCCCGGAGCCTCCCAGCTCGAACCATCCCAGGCTGGGATGCTTGATGTGCACTTCCACGGACGGCTCCGTGAAGGGGAAGAAGCCCGGCACGTACTTCACTTCCTTTGCCATGGCAACCTCTTCCGCGAACATCTTCAGGAGCCCCAGGAGCGTGCGAAGGTTCACCTCCTCTCCAAGCACGATGCCTTCCGTCTGGTAGAAATCGGCAAGATGCGTGGCATCCACCTGGTCGTAGCGGAAGCAGCGCACGACCCCGAAGTACTTTCCGGGAACGCGCGCGTGGGGAAGGGTCTTCGCGGAGAGGACCGTGCCCTGGCTGCGGAGGATCAGCCGGCGCGTGAAGTCGCGGTCGAACGTGTATTCCCAGCCGCGGCTGCCGGTCTTCCAGCCGTTCTCATGCGTGGCAGCCACCTGGTCCAGCCACGGCTGCTCGATCTGCTTTGCATGCGTGGGGTCCTTGATGTAATAGACGTCGTGGATGTCGCGCGCGGCATGGAACTGGGGCATGAAAAGCGCATCCCCGTTCCAGAACTCGGTCTCCACCAGCGGGCCGTCGAACTCTTCGAAGCCCAGCGACGCGAGCTTGTTCTTCAGCATTTCCAGGAACGTGCAGTACGGGTTTCGCCTGCCCAGGAGCACGCGCGTCGGGGGCACGTCGATATTGTAGCGGCGGAACTGCGCCGTCTTCCAGGCTCCCGTCTTCAGCATTTCCACCGTCAGGGCGCCGGTTTCTTCACCGGTCGCGCCGGACAGGTGCAGCTTCGCGGCCGCGGCAACCCCGTCCGGAGTAAGGGCGTAGGTGACGTCTTCCCGCTCGACGAGACGGAACAGGCTTCCCGCTGCCCCGCGCTTCTTCGCCTGGGACGCGGCGAGCTCGCGGTCCGCGGCGCCAAGCGCGGCTTCATCCAGCGGCTCGGTCTGCGCCTTTGCAAGCAGGGCCTGGACGGCCATTTGCCGGAGGGCGAGTGCTTCCTTTCCGCCCGGGGCAACCGCGGCGCGCTTTTCCGCGTCCATCGCCAGCACTCTGTCCTTCGACAGGCCGCCGAAAGCCGAGCCGACGTCCTTCGCCTCGATGCCGAGTCGCTTTGAAATCTCGGGGAGCGGCAGCGGCCCCGCGGATTCAAGCAGGTCGAAGATGCGCTGCTCGAAGGTGCCCTTCTGCATGCATTCCCGGCCGAACTCGGTGATCTCATACAGCACGCGCGGGACGCGCGCCGTCTCCGCCACGAAGCCCTTTGCCGCGAGCCAGCTCAGCGCCTGACCGGACTGGCCCGTGTTGTAGCCGAGGTCTGCCGCAAGCCGCGTGGTGCCCAGCGCATCGCCTGCCTGGTAATGCAGCAACACTTTGATCTCGAGGGGATGGAGCTCGCGGTCGGATGACATGACGATTACCTCTGGAGTTTTTCTGCGAGGGATCTCAGGAACAGCCCGACGTCCGTCACGATGCCGATGGTCTGGCCCGAGCCCCTGTCGGACAGTTTAGTCACGACCGCGGGGTTGATGTCAACGCAGATCGTCTTCGTCCACGCGGGGATCATGTTCCCCGTGGCAATGGAATGCAGCATCGTGGAGAGCATGATCACCATGCTGCAGCCCTTCACGAGCGCGCCGTAGGCGCGCTGCGCGGCGAGCATGTCCATCTCGGTGTCGGGCAGGGGGCCGTCGTCGCGCAGCGATCCGGCGAGCACGTAGGGGACGCCTGCCCGGATGCACTCGTACATGATGCCGGTCTTCAACGCGCCCGCTTCCACGGCGGCCGGAAGCGAACCGTGTGCGAATATCGCGTTGATCGCCCGGATGTGGTTCCGGTGGCCTTCAAAGACGGGCCGCGCCGTCTCCAGCGCGATGCCCAGTGACGTGCCGAAAAGGGCGCTCTCCACGTCGTGGACGCCCAGCGCGTTGCCCGCAAGAAGCGCGGAGACGTAGCCGCCGCGGATGAGGGTCGCGAGTGCCGGGCCGCCACCGGTGTGGATGACCACGGGGCCGGCCACCACGGCCACCCTTCCACCGTCCCGCTTCTGCCGGGCAAGCTCGTCGGCAACCCGTGAGATCGCCACGTCGACGCTGCGCTCGGAGGAGACGTCGTTCGCCATGAAGCCGAACTCTTCGCTCTCCTGCTCCTTGAACGACGGGATGACGCGCACCGACCTGCTCGTGCAGACAATCGGGTCACCGGCCTTCACGCTGCGGATCGAGCCGGCAGACGAGGCTTCGGCCCTGCACGACGATCACGCCGTCCATGCGCATGTCGGCCACGTCCCGCCACGCGCCCTCCCGGTACACCTGCGTCCGCCGGTTGCTCGTCGCGTAGAAGTCGTCGGGCACGCACGAATCCCGGGGCGCGGGCCGGAGGATCGCTTCGCCCACCTCTTTTTCATAGCAGCCCTGGTTCACGAGCAGGCCGGTGAGGGCGGCGAGCTTCTCCCCGTCCGCGCAGCTCACCTCGATCTCCAGGCAGGAGGGATCGGTGCGCACCTTGCCCATGGAGAAGGCGATGACGCGGTAGTCGGCGCCGGCGTCGACGATCGCATTCAGCATGCGCGTGAGGATCCCGGAGTCGATGAGATGGCCTTCGGCCAGGAAGCGGCGGGCGACTGCGGGCATGCGGAGCTAGAGGTGAAGCTCTTTGGAGAACTGGTCGATTGCCATGCGGGTGAAGGCGATCTTGTCGCGCGCGAGCTCCCTGCTCTTCTCGAAGTGGAACTTCTCCGTAAAGGACAGCTCGCGCGAGATGTACTGGAGGATCTCCTGCATGGTCTTCATGTTGTACCAGATGAAGGCGCCCACGGAGAGCCGCGCGAAGCCGACCGCCCCGATGGAGTCGAGCAGGTTGGCGTCGAAGAGCAGCTTTGCTTCCACCGAGCCGGGGTTGCCATTCGGCATGTGGTTCACGATCGCGTCGACCACGATGGGGATCTTCTCCGGGATGAATCCCGTCTCATGGAGGATCGCTTCGGCCCGGTCCGCCGAGCTCTGCGGGTGTCCGACCGACATCTCGATGTCGTGCAGGAAACAGGCGGCGTGGAGGACCTCCTCGTCATGCTCGACGCCCTCCGCGATCTCGCGCGCGAGGTGGTAGACGCGGAAGGAATGCTCGTACCCCGACCCCAACCTGCCTGACGTCAGGTCCTTGGCATACTGTTGGATGAGCTTTCGCATGGGCGAAGTCTAATCGAGTCGCTGGGCCTGCGCAAGCCGAACGACGCATTCCGTCATGGCATTCCGGTTGTTCAAAAATTCTGGACGTTTATGATATTTTATATGGCAATTAGCCAATATAAACGAAAAATATTTGACGTTTATTGATTTTCACAATATTATTTATGTATGATCGACGCCACAGATATGAAACTTCTCGACATGCTGCAAAAGGACGGGAGGCTGTCCAATGCGGAAATGGCCGCCGCGGTTGGTCTGACTGTTTCCTCGGTCCACGAGCGCGTCAAGAAGATGGAGCGCAAGGGCATCATCAAGGGGTACGTCGCAATGGTGGATTCGGAGAAGCTTTCAAAACCGCTTCTCGCATTCATCAGGTTGACGGTGAACCCGGCGGAGCCGGGGACAGCGGCCATCGTGTCGCTCTGTCTGGCGGAGCCCGACATCCTGGAATGTCACAATGTGGCCGGGGAGGACTGCCTGATCATCAAGGCGCGGGCGGAAAGCCCGAAGAAGCTCGAGACGCTTCTCTCCGCCATCAAGGCAAGCGTTCCGGCGACGCGCTCGGTCACCAGCATCGTGCTTTCAACGTACAAGGAATCATCACTCATTGTTCCCGCGGCTGTGGAAGAAGGAGACTGACATGAGCTCGCTTGACATATCGCTTTCGCTGAACGGCATCGAGCGCCGCGCGCGCGTCATCCCGTCGGAGACCCCCCTCCGCATCGTGCTGTGCGAAGGTGAAACCATGCGGCTGCCGCGTCGGCCGTCGGAGATCACGGTCCTGGCGGGCAAGGCCTGGATCAGCGAAGGCGGCAGGGACCTGCTGCTGGTTGCCGGCGGCTGCGTGCGCGTTGGAACCGCGGCAGATTGCCCCCTCATTTCCGCGGTGGGAAAAGAGGCGCTGCTCTTCCAGTCGATCTGAAGCGGGGCTCCCCGACGCCGCGATAGCCGCCCGTCACCGCGGCACCACCAGCCGCCTCAGGAAAGCTGCAGGTCGTATCGCTCCTCGGTGCGCTCCTTGCCCCAGATGCTGCTTGTCTTTGTCTCGACACGCACGAAACCGCATCGGCAGTACAGCGTGGTGGCAATGGAAAGGGAGCCCTCGGTCCAGAGGGTGACGGTGGAATAGCCGTTTTCCCGGCAGAAGGCAAGCGCGTCGTTGACCAGAGCGCGGCCCAGGCCGCATCCCCTCAGATCGGAAAGGAGGAGCAGCCATCGCAGCTGGGCCGTCGTCTCGGCGGCCTTCATGATGGCGATGCAGCCCCGCAGATCGCCGGCTTTTTCCACCAGCCACAGCCGTTCGCGGCTCGACGGCGGCCAGGCGTAGCCGGCGAATGTTTTCGCGACGTAACCTTCAAAGTCGAGACTGTAGCCGTGTTCTGCTGCGTACAGGAGCCCGTGCAGCCTGATGATGGCGCCGATGTCGCCGGGCCGCTGGTCGAATCTCACCGTCGCCCCCGCGGCGGCGAGGGCACGCTTCAGTTCTTCGGTCACCCCTCTTCTCCTCATCCATGATAGTATGCGTGTCATGGAGATTTTTGAAGCCGTCACCCGCGCCGACCGGCGACGATTCATCTTTTACCCCCGCAGCGCCTATGCCGCGGATCCGCGGTGGGCTCCCCCTCTCTGGATGGACGAGCGCGGCGCGTATAGCGCGAAGAAAAATGCCATTCTCGCGCATTCCGACTACACGCTGCTCCTTGCGGAAGAGAACGGCCGGATCTGCGGCCGCAGCCTCGTGTACGTGGACCGGGCCTTCAACGATTTCTACAAGACCCACACGGGCTTTTTCGGCGCATTCGAATGCGCGCAGGACGTCAATGTCGCGCGCGCGCTGGACGACGCCGCTGTCGGGTGGCTGCGCGCGCGCGGCATCGACCGGGTGCGCGGACCGATACACCCCGTGGCGGAAAGCTGGGGGTTCCTCCTGCGGGGATTCGAGAGCCCGCCCGTCTTCATGGCGCCCTACAACCCGCCCTGGTACAACGACTTCATCGAGCAGCTGGGCTACGCCAAGGTGAAGGACCTGCTTGCCTACGAGGCGAGCACCGACCGGGGGTACAGGATACCCGAGCGCTTCTCGCGCTTCAGCGAGAAGATGCTCGCTCCCGAGACGGGCCTCACCGTGCGGCCGCTCTCGATGAAGGACCTCGTGCGCGACGCCGACGCGATCTATGAGATCTCCAACGTGGCGCTCAGGGACAACTGGGGATACGTCCCGCTCAACCGCGGCGAGATGCAGGACATGTTCCGCCGGCTGAAGCCCATCGCCGATCCGCAGGCGATATGGTTCGTGGAGGACCGGGGCAGGCCCGTGGGATTCGCGCTCGGCTTCCCGGACCTCAATATCGTGCTGAAGAGAATCGGGGGAAGGATGCTGCCATTCGGCTTCATCGACCTTCTCCTGGGCATCCGCAAGGTGAAGGACTACCGGCTTTTCGGGCTTGCCGTCCTCCCTGAATATCACGGCAAGGGCCTGGACGTCCTGCTCTACATGGAGATATACCGCGCGCTTTCCCCGCGAATCCGCCGGCTGGAGGCAAACTACATCCTGGAGGACAATGCGAACATCCGCAATGCGCTGGAGAAACTGTGCCTGGAGCTCGTGAAGGTCTACAGGATATACGAGAAGGCGATCTAGTTCATCGAAGGCTTGAAGCCCGTCTGGAGAATGATCTGGTAGAGGGGCCCCTTGCGCGCAAACGCATCGGCCCAGGCGCCCGCCGCGTCGCGGGTGAACACGATCTCCCGTTTCGCGGGTATCACCACCCAGGTCTCGGCCTTGAGCTCCCCTTCCACCTGCCCGGGGCCCCAGCCGGAATCAGCCGGCGTAGACGCGCACCTCGGGACGCTCATCCTCGGGCATGCTGCCCCAGTCGTCCCGAAGATAATCCACGAGCATCCGCGTCGCGGGCTCTGAGAACACTCCCTCGATCGGCTCGTCCGGCTGCCCCTGCGGACCGTCGGAGGGAAGGGCGGAATGCAGCACGAAGAGCACCTCCTGCTGCACGGGGCCGCCCACGAAGACGGGGATGGAGGCCGCGGCCGTTCCGTCCAGCCCATCGATCAGGTCTCCCAGCGTGAAGGGGGAAGGACGATTAACGACAAGGCCGAAGGCGCCCTTGTCGTCGTGCGTGATCATGAGCACGACCGTATTCCTGAAGTTGGGGTCTCCCAGCTCGATCTCCGAGACGAGGAAGCAGCCGGTCAGCCTTTCCGGGTCGCCCGTGGGGTGTGTGTCGGCCTCGCTCCCGCCGCTCATTGAGTGAAATCTACAGCAGGGTCGCGTGCATGACAACTGCGCCGCGCCGGTCTCATGCCCGCATCCGCCTGAGGATGTCCCACCATGCTCCGCGGGCGCCGTCTGCGATAGCCTTCACGAGCGCCTTGTTGTCGTTGTAGTTGGAAGTGTCTGCCCGGCCGTCATCCGGTGCGCGGGCAGGAAGAAGCGCGTGTCATCCCCGACGAGCTTCTTCAAGAGGGCCTCGGGGCGGGGGCCGAGCGCAGGGGCAACGAAGAAAATCGGGCGGAGGAATCCGTCGTTGTCCAGGCGCGCGCCGCGCAGCGCGGGGTTTGCCTCCAGGGGCCCCATGCCGCGCACCTGGTCGGCGATCGCGGTGCCCTCGAAGACGCGCACGCCCAGCGAGACGCCGATGCAGTCCGGACCCGCACGTCGCACCACCTCCAGGGATTCCTGCACCGTCTCCGGCGTCTCCCCGGGACCGCCCACAAGCAGATCGTACATGAAGGGGATGCCAGCCTCCCGGCAGACCCGGGCCGTTTCTTCGACGTCGGCGGGCGTGAAATGCCTTCCGAGCCTCCGCAGCATCTCGGCGCTGCCGCTGTCGGCGCCGAAGTCGATGCCGACGCAGCCCGCGCGGCGCATGAGACCCGCGGTCTCCGCGTCGAAGGGCACCACCGAGCAATAGGCGTACCAGCGGATTGCATCGCCCAGGCCCGCGTCGATGATGGCGCGGCAGACCTCCTGGGCGTGGAGGAGCGGGATGTTGAACTCGCAGTCGCAGGTGTGCAGGACGTCGATGCCCTGGCCGCGCAAGGCCTGCAGCTCCTCCACGACCCGGCGCGGCGACAGGAGCCGGCTGCGCTTTCCCTTGGACACGGGGTCGGCGCAGTAGATGCACGTCATGGGGCATCCGCGCTTCGTCTCGAAGCCGGCCTGGCCGCCGCGCGCGAAGTACCACCCGTTGTCCACGAAGGACCGGGTGCGCGGCGGCAGCCGGTCGAGCACCACGTCGACGGGTCGGTTGCGCTGCAGCCCGCCTTCATCCCAGAACACGAGACCCGGCACCTGCTCGAGCTCCGCCGCGCCGCCCATCGCCGCCAGGAGCTGGACGAAAGCCTCCTCACCTTCGCCGGCGATGCCGAAATCCGCGCCGCAGTATTCCACGATGCCCTCCGGCATGAGGGACAGCCCGACGCCGCCGAGTGAAATCGGCGCTTCCGAGCGGTCGCGGAGCTCGTGGACGATTTCCCGGATGCCGGGGAGGAAGGAGGAGCCACCCGCGAGAAAGCAGTCGTCGGTGTTCCGGACCGTGCAGCCGATGATGTCGGGCATGGCGGCGCAGGCTTTGTCGATGTCGCTGTCGCGATTCTCCGAGATGCAAAGGTCGAGGAGGGATGCGTCGTGCCCCGCAGCGAGAATGCTCCCCGCCAGGTAGTCCAGGCCGATCGGGGCGACGGGAGGCTGCATGCGGTTGGTATTGACCAGGAGCACTTTCATGCAAACGGATCGTGAACCACGTGCAGGTGCCCTGTCAATGCGGCTTCGCGTGCGCCGTGGCGCCGCGGCCGGGAGCTCCATGGCGGGCCTCCTTTCGGCGGCTCTCGCCGCGCAAGCGCGCCCAAATGTCGCCAGGAGCGACAGGGCTGCCGCCCTCCGCACGGGGTACCGTGCTACGCGTCCATGGCGGGCCTCCTTTCGGCGGCTCTCGCCGCGCAAGCGCGCCCAAATGTCGCCAGGAGCGACAGGGCTGCCGCCCTCCGCACGGGGTACCGTGCTACGCGTCCATGGCGGGCCTCCTTTCGGCCATCCGTGGCCTCGTCGGCCCTCGCCTTCCATGGCTATGCCTTGACCCCCGGCGGCATTCGCCTTACTGTGCCTCCACAAGGAGCATCGCCCGTGCCCGACCGCATCAACGACGTGCGTCCTTTCCGCGCGCTGCACTACGACCCGAGCGTCGTGCCGGACCTCGGCCTGTGCCTCTCCCAGCCCTACGACGTGATATCCCCCGCCCAGCAGGACGCCTACTACGCGCAGCACCCCTGCAACGTGATCAGGCTCATCCTCAACAAGGAGGAGCGGGACGACGCAGACTCCCACAACCGCTACACGCGGGCGCGCACTCTTCTTGCCCAGTGGCGTGCGAGCGGCGTCCTGCGCGCCACGGCACGGCCCTCGTTCTGGGTCTACGAGCAGGAGTTCGACCTGCCGGAGATCGGGCGCAAGAAGGTGAAGGGCTTCATCGGCCTGGTGCGCCTGCGCGACTATGCGGAGCGCCGCGTGCTGCCCCACGAGAAGGTGCTGAAGGGACCGCTGGCGGACCGCATCCGGCTCACCGAGACGACGAATACGCAGTTCGAGTACATCTGGGGTCTCTACCAGGACAAGGCGTACGTGATCGACAATGTGCTGGACCGGCAGGAGAAGGAAGACGCCATCGTCGACTTCCGCGAGGAGCCGATCGGGGTCCGGCATCGCATGTGGCGGCTCACCGATCCCGCCCTCTGCGACATCGTGCGGCGCACGATGGCACGGCTGAAGATCTACATCGCCGACGGCCACCATCGCTACCAGACCATGCTCACCATCCGCGACCAGATGCGGAAGCGTTTCCCCGACGCCGGACCCGATGCGCCGTGGGAGTTCATCATGATGTTCCTGGTCAACTCGGAGCACGAGGGGCTCACGATCCTCCCGACGCATCGCATGCTCCACGGCATCCAGGTGGAAAGCATCTTCAAGCTGGGCGCCGACATCCTGGAGCATTTCCACGTGAAGAAATACGTCTTCCGCGACGGGGACGAGGGGGAGATCCGCCGGCGCTGGCTGCGCGACCTGCGCGACGTCGGGCCGGGCGAGCACACCTTCGGCGCCTACATCACGAACACGAACGGCTACTACCTGCTCACGCTCCGCGACGAGGAGGCCTATGAGGAGCTCGTACGGCTGGACACGTCGTCGGAATGGAAGCTGCTCGACGTGAACATCCTCAACACGCTCATCCTCGAACAGATCCTCGGCATCACGGAGGAGCAGCTGAGCCTCTCCACGAGCATTGCCTATACGAAGGACGTCGACGAGGCGCTGGCCAAGGTGCGGTCCGGCGAGATGCAGGTCGCGCTCATCCTCAACCCCACGGCGCTCCGCGACGTGATCACCATCGCGGAGAACGACGAGAAGATGCCGCGGAAGTCCACCCACTTCTATCCCAAGCCCGTTTCCGGACTGGTTTTCTATCCCATGGATCCGGAGTTCCACGCGGTCTAACAGGGGGCGGCGGCGCGTCTTTCAATTCTTGGCAAGACCCCTTCGGCAGAGTATACTCGTTCGCTATGAGCAGCGGACTTGTCGACGAGCTTCAGGAAGTGCCGCTTGATCGGGAAAACCAGGACCTGAAAGAGATCCTGGAGATCGCCTTCCAGATCACTGCCCAGCTCGAGATCGAAAACGTCATCAAGAACGTCGTCTGGAGCTTCGTGTCCAAGTACCAGATCGAAACGGCGACATTTGCCCTGCCCGGTGAGATGGATGAGAGCGCCGTGCAGGTCATCTCCTACAAGGGGGTGAAGAAGGAGGACCTCGGTTTCTCCCTCCCGACCCTCCAGCCGGTGTTCGCGTTCCTGGACAAGGACGAATACAGCCAGATCCCCTTCTCCTACTTCCGGGAGAACTTTCCCGACAAGGACGTCGCGGACAGCATGGCGAAGCTCGGCACCGAGGTGATCGTGCCGCTGCGCACCGACAAGGGATCGATGGGCATCCTCCTGCTCCCCCGCATGGGCACGGGGCAGGCCTACGGTCTTTCCGAGGTGCAGTACATCACGCGGATCGTGCGGTTCGCGTCGATCGCCATAGAGAACGCCAGTCTCTTCCGCCAGGCCACCACGGACCGCATGACCGGCCTTTTCTCCCATCACTTCTTCGAAAAGACCCTCGACGAGGAGCTGGAGCGCGCGCGGCGGTACAAATCGACATTCTCACTCGTCATGTTCGACATCGACCATTTCAAGATATTCAACGACACCTACGGCCACCTCCAGGGTGACAGGATCATCCGCGAGATCTCACGCCTGCTGTGCAAGTCCATCCGGCAGGTGGATTTTCCCGCCCGCTACGGCGGGGAAGAGTTCGCCGTGATCCTGCCCGCCGTCGACACGAAGGGCGCCCTTGTCGTGGCCGAGCGCCTGCGCAAGCGGGTGGAAGGATTCGCTTTCCCCAGCTCGGACGGCGGAGCGTCCCTCCACGTCACGATATCGGTGGGGGTCACGGAGTTCGATCCCGAATCCGCGTACGCCCCCTCGGAGATCATCCGCGAAGCCGACCGCGCGCTGTACCAATCGAAGGAAAATGGCAGGAACAGGGTCACCATCGGCAACCCCCGCTCTGCCTGACCGAAGCAAGGAGCTCCCGTGGTCATAGTGCTCGAGCGCACGATCCAGGACCAGGACAAGGCCCGCATCCGGGACTTTCTCGTCTCGCGCGGCTACACGATCCGCGAGATCGTCGGCGAGGAGGAAACGATACTCGGCGCCGTGGGCAAGGGCAGCGTCGACCTCCGTGAGGTCGAGATGCTCGCCGGCGTCGCCCGCGTCATCCCGATCAGCTCCCCGTACAAGCTGGCGTCGCGCGAGTTCCGACGCGACGACACGATCATCAGCCTGGGCGACCCGGCGCACCCGGTGCGCGTCGGTGGGCTTCGCATCGTTGTGATCGCGGGGCCCTGCGCGGTGGAGTCCCGCGCGCAGACGATGGAGATTGCGGCGCTCGTGCGGGAGTCCGGGGCCGTGCTCTTCCGCGGCGGCGCGTGGAAGCCGCGCACCTCCCCTTACGCCTTCCAGGGTCTCGGCGAGGAGGCCCTGGCCTACCTCAAGGAGGCCGGGGAGGCGGAGGGCATGCCGGTCGTGTCGGAGATCGTCTCCCCCGAGCACGCCGACCTCATGAAGGACTACGTCGACATATTGCAGATCGGCGCGCGCAATATGCAGAACTTCGAGCTGCTGAAACGCGTCGGCAGCATGGGAAAGCCCGTGCTGCTCAAGCGCGGCCTTGCCGCGACCATCCAGGACCTCCTCATGTCCGCGGAATACCTTCTGGCGGCGGGCACGGACAACGTCATCCTCTGCGAGCGGGGGATCCGCACCTTCGAGACCTCCACGCGCAACACGCTCGACCTTTCCGCCATCCCGGTGGTGAAGAAGCTCAGCCATCTTCCCATGATCGTCGATCCCAGCCACGGCACGGGCATCCGCGCAAAGGTGAGCCCGATGGCGCTCGCGGCCGTGGCCGCCGGGGCGGACGGGATCACCGTGGAGGTGCACTCCGACCCTGAGAAGGCCCTGTCCGACGGGCCGCAGTCGCTGTATCCCGACCAGTTCGAAAAGCTCATGCGCGATATCGAGGCCCTTGCGCCCGTTCTGGGCAAGGAGCTCGCGCGCCTGCCCGCGGATGAGAAGACACAGTCTCATGCGACCCTGGCCGGCTTCCGGGGAAAAGGGAAGCCCGCGCGCGGCGCGGCGGCAAAGGGCGCGCCCGCCGCCGTGGTCACGGTGGCGTTTCAAGGCGAGCGCGGGGCTTTCGGGGAGCACGCCATCCGGCACTGGTTTGCCGCCGAGGTGGAGGCCCAGCCCGTGCCCGAGTTCCCGGCGGTCTTCGACGCGGTGCTGCAGGGCAGCGCACGCTACGGCATGATCCCCATCGAGAACTCGCTCACCGGCTCCATCCACCAGAACTACGACTTGCTCCTCCAGTACCCGGACATCCGCATCGTGGGGGAGCAGAAGATCAGGATCGTGCACAATCTCATCGGGATCGAAGGCACGCGTCTCGGCGACATCCGGCGCGTCTACTCCCATCCGCAGGGTCTTGCGCAGTGCGCGCGCTTTCTCGACACGCACCCCGAATGGGAGAAGGTGCCCTATTTCGACACTGCGGGATCCGTGCGTTTCGTCGCGGACGCCGGGTCGAAGGAGAACGCGGCAATCGCGAGCGAGGACGCGGCCGCCGTCTACGGGCTGGTCCTTCTGAAGCAGGGCATCGAGACGCACGTGCAGAATTACACGCGATTCTTCGTCATCGCGCGGGAAGAGCTCGATCTTCCGCCGGAGGCGCACGCCCGGGGACCGATGAAGGCATCGCTGTGCTTCGCGGTCGCCGACCGGCCCGGGGCGCTGTTCCACGCGCTGAAGGTGCTTGCCGACCGGGGCCTCAACATGAAGAAACTGGAGTCGCGGCCCATCCATGGAAAGCCGTGGGAATATCAGTTCTACGTCGACGTGGACGTGCCGGATAACGCGCACGTCTTTTCCCAGGTCATGGAAGAGCTGAAAGCCGTGAGCGAGGACCTTCGCGTGCTGGGCACCTACCGGGGCTCGTGACGCCGCGGCTCGCGCCTCGGAACGCCGTCCCGCTTCGTCCGTGTGCGGCTTACGGCGCCGGCCGGCGCGCAATATTCGCCAGTATCCTGCGATAGATCGTCGTGAACCTTTCGATGCGGCGGAGCTTCAGGCGCGCATCGGCCATCCAGACGCTTTTTGCATGTTCCTCGACCACCCGCGTGAAATAGCCGTGCGCCGCCCGCAGGTAGGCAAGGCTCGCGGCAATGTCCTCCGCGGCGCTGTAGCGTTTCGCGTGCCGCTCGATCCGGCCGGCCGCCAGCCTCCTGTTGATTTCCGCCACACCGTGTATTGCCAGGGAGAAGTTGATGAAGCCCTGCTTGTAATAGGCGTAGGCATGGTCGCGGTGGAGACCGAGGGCATTGGCAGGGACGGCGGGGGGTGCCGCTTCCGTGGCCGGGGGAGCGTGCGGCGCAGGCTCGGCGGCCGTGGACCGCGGCACGCGAGCGTCCGCGGGCGTGGTGGAGGCCATGAGCGCGTAGTAGGCCTCCGTGAGCGTCATCGTTGCCAGCTCCTGGAGCGTCTTTTTCTCGCGCGGGAAGCGATCGGGGTGATTCTCCATCACGAGCCGCCGATAGGCGCGCCGGATATCCTCCCGCGTGGCCGCGCTCCCCACACCGAGTATCTCGCGGAAGTATCCGTCACCCATCGCTGCCGTCCGGCGGTGCGCCTTCTACGAGGCGGTATAGTCGTGTCGTCTCTGGTTGGCCTTGATGATGCTGTTCTTCAGCGTCAGGAGCTCGATCTTGATCCCGCGCGCCGTCTTCTTCTCCTGCATGAGCCGGGCCTGGAACATCGTGTTGAGACAGCCCAGCCGCCTGTGGATGAGGAGCAGGTCATTCAGCTGCTTGTCGACAAATGTCGCAAGCTGTTCCTCGCCCGTTGAGGCGAGCCTGCGCACCGCGGGGCCGGACCCCGACATGAGGGCCGCAAGGAGGCTGGCCTTCTTTGCCACCTCCGCGGAGAATGCGGTGAAATCGATGACCTCCACCTTCGGGGCAGCAACGCCCGGCTCGGCGTACTGCACCTTGTAGGAGCGGTCGTCCGTCGGCGCCGAGGCACCGCCGCCGAAGATGCGCTTCAGCCACCCGCCCGACGCGCCGCGCGACTCGTGCAGGAGGCGCTCGTTCTCCTCCAGAATGGCGATCGCCGTGGCGAGATCCTCGTGGGGACGGCTCAGGAGGCGTATGGCCTCCATCAGCACGGAACGTCCGTCCTGCGCGACGACGGTCTTGGGCTTTTCCGCTTCCGCCACGGCGAGCGAGGCGAGGATCTTCTCCTTGCGCTCGCCGCTGTCCGGCGCAAGCTCGTCATCGGCCATCTCCTCCGCAAGCGTCGGGTACCAGGGTTTCCCCGTCACTTTCTGCGCGAAGCTTCGGCGGATCTCCTTCACCAGATCCTCCTTCTTCACGCGCGTCTCACCGTTCGTTGAGAGGGGCGAAAGGAACCGGCGGATCCCCGCCTTCCACGATTCGCGGCTGTACGAGATGAGGTCGGCGAGCACGGCGCGAATGGCGTGCGTGGTCCGCACGAGCTGCATCTCGGAGTCCTTCAGGATCTGGGAGGCCATCGTATCCTGGCCCATGCGGACCTTCATGAATGCCTTTGCAAAGGCGCGCGTCGTCGGGCTCTTCGAGCCTTCGCCCAGCTCCAGCCAGTTGATGTAGGCGATCAGCGCCGAGATCTTCTTCAGCCGACCGAGGCCCAGCGACTCAAGGTCGATGGGATACTCCGTGGAGACGTAGCGGAGCTGCCGGCGATAGGCGGACAGGCGATAGCTCACCTCGTCGGAGTTCTCGAAATCCGGCAGCGTCTCGTCCTTGGGAAGGGTGATGTCGGTGAATGTCTGCTCGTAGTTGTAGGGGTCCTCGCGCAGGAGGCCTTTGCGGATGATCATCGCCACGACGCCTTCGAACAGGGACTCGAAGGCGGTGAGCAGATCCTTCAGCTTCGGAATCTGGACCGTTTCCAGCCAATTCCTTCGTTTTTCCAGCGCGTCATCCAACAGCGTCTGGTAGTCGGGCGATCCTTCCATCGGTCCGGATTATACGGTAAACTCATCCTGGACGCAACGTTACAGGCCGCGGAAAAGCGCATCCAATGGCACGCGCGGGAGCATTCATACCGGAGAAGCTCGTCGTCGGCATCCTCTCCTCACGCCCGGGGAAGGACGCCGAGCTCCTTTCCTGCCTCACCCGGCGGTGGGGGCCCATCGACTGCCGCTCGGCGCCCGTGGAGTTCACCTTCACCCACTATTACGACGAGGAGATGGGGCTTCCCATCGCGCGCTTCTTTCTCAGCTTCCGGCAACTGGTGGACCCGTCGCTCCTGGCGCGCATCAAGCAGGAGACCAATGAGCTGGAGGAGTCCTTCCGGGAGGACGGCCGGCGCAAGGTGAACCTCGACCCCGGCCTCATGGCGCTGTCGCGCTTCTCTCTGGCCACCACGAAGGAGAGCGCGCACCGGATTCCGCTCGACGCCGGCATCTATGCCGAGATCACGCTCCTGTACAGGCACGGGAGCTTCCAACCGTTGGAGTGGACATATCCCGACTTTCGCTCCGCGCGCACCATCCGGCTTCTCAACGAGATACGGGCGCTGTACAAAGCCCAGCTCGGCTCACCGGCATCGTCGGAGCCCGGTGACGCGGTTCCCGGCTGAACGCGGGCTTCAGTGGCCCTGGTGCCTTTTCAGAGCCTTCTGCCGCGCAATCTCCCGACGCCGGAGCCTTTCGGCGTCACGTGTCTCCCGGCTTTCTTCACGGGAGCGCGATGCCTGCGCTTCCCGCTGTCGGGAGAGCGCGTCTTGTGAGCGCGTGGAGACGCCCCGCGCCGCGATTGCGCGGGCAGCCTCGCGGGCCAGGCGTTTCGGATTGGAGCACGCCTTCGTCGCCTCGACGGGCACCACGGGCTCTGCGCCCAGGAGGATGCCCTGGTCGATGGACCGCACGAAAGCAAGCACCTCACGGTCCCGCGGCTCGGCGCCGAAGACGTGGCGATGCACGCGCAGACCGCCGGCGCACTCCTCTTCCAGGATACCGACCCAGAACTGGCCGTCGAACAGCACTGTCAGGCACATTGCTCCCTCCCCAGTCGATGTGAGCCCGGCGCGCGCAGGACATCCTGGGAAGGAAGGTTACTGACGCAGGCAGGGGGCCTGCGCAGCCGGACTACCGGCCGGCTCGTGTTTTTGCGCGCGTGGCGTTGAACACGTCGACGATAGAAGGAAGGCCGACTCGGGTCAAGCACCGGAATCGCGCCGCCCGTTTCCCTTTGCATGAGGATGATTGCGGCCGCCGCCCTTGTCCTCTGCCTGGGTGCCTGCTCGTTGTTCGACCCCGAGGCGGAGGTGACGGTGCTGCTCCCCCCGCCACCGGCGCACTGGAGCACGGCATTCCCCCGGCTGCGCTTCCTCATCGTCTGGCCGGACGATGAGGGGCGACTGCAGACGGCAAACGCGGAGCCGGGCCAATCGCAGGTCGCGATCCTCTGTGCGAAAGCGGGCAACACGCCGGTCCTTGCTTTTCCGCTGATCACAGGTCAGGAGGACGAAAGTGAGCTTCCTGTCCCTCTTCGACCGGCGGGCGGGCTTTTCCCGTCGTCCTGCGCCGATGAAGGCAACGGCCAGCTGCTCTCCCTCTCGTGGCAGGACGGCCCGATTGCAACGGTGCTCCAAAGGCTCGTGGCGGCAGGTCTTGACGCATCACGCGTGAACGCGGGCAGGCTCGCGGAGTACTTCGCCCGGCAGGCGGACCGCTGGGACCTCGATCTGGACGCCATTGCCGACAAGATCGCTCACGGCGATTTCTCCGCCTACGACATCGACCTTCTGCCCCGGCGCAGCCTCTGCATCGACCTTGAGCCCGGAGCTTGGTTCCTGGAGAGCCCGTTTCGCCCCGCTTTGAGGACAGGGGATGACGGGAGGCTGCAGCTTGCGGACGTCTCGCTCGGGATGCACGCGCTTTTTTCGACGCAGGGTGACGTCGTCAGCTTCAGCGTCGGCGCGCACGATCTGGTCGTGACGAGCGGCAGGGACAATAGACCGTGAGCGGGGATCGCTTCCACGCGATCGAATTGCAGCATCCGGTGTTGCGGGGGGAAATAAAAATCAGGGGATCCGGATGATGCGTGCGTGCGTGAGCGTCCGCGCCCCCGTGGGGGTGATGAGCACGTCGTTTTCCCAGCGCACGCCGCCGTTGTCGGGATGGTAGAGGCCCGGCTCGATCGTAAAGACCATGCCCGGGAGGAATGCGGGGTCGGGATTGTCGCCCTGGCTTCGCACGGCGGGAGACTCGTGCACGTCCAGACCCAGCCCGTGGCCCAGGCCATGGGGCATCGTCCAGCCCGCGGCGGCGAATATCCGGTCCACCTTCTGCGCCACTTCCTGCGGGGAGACGCCGGGCCCCAGGCCCTCCATCGCCGCGCCGTACGCGTCCTGCACGAGTCCGATCATCAGCTCCTGCGTGGGTGAAAGCCTGCCCCGCGCGATCGTCAGGGTGACGTCGCTCGTGTAGCCGTCCACTTTCACGCCGAAGTCCAGGATGGAAAGCCCTGGCGCCGCGAAGGGGCCGGCCGAGCAGGAGGGGAAGGCGTGGATGGCCCAGCTGCGGCCCGGCCCGGCGGCAAGCGTCTCGAAGCCGATCCCCTCGGCGCCGCGTGCCACCGCCTCGCGCTCGATGAGCTGCGCCATGTCGATTTCGCGCACGTCGTCGGCGCCCCCGGGAACAGAAAGCGTCTCCGCGATCCGCTCGATGACCGCATCCGTGATGCCCGCGGCCTTTTCGATGGCAGCGATCTCCACGGCATCCTTGATCTGCCGCGCCCTGCTGATGAACTGCTCGTAGCCGTCCGTGCGGAGCAGGATCTGCACCCCGGGCAGGTCTTCGCTGATCTCCTTCCACCGCAGCCAGGAGGTGCGGGAGGGCAGCTCGCAGCTCCTGCCGGGGGCGTCGTCAATGCCGTTCTGTCTGAGGACCGTGGTGAGAAGCTCGCGCCAGGACCGGCGGAACGTCGCATACGGGATGATCTGGTCCACCACGCCGTGCTCTTCCGCCATGTGCACGTCCCACGGCACGAGCACGCTTTTGCCGGATGCGAAGACGAGCAGGCACCCGTCCATGGGATGCCCGCAGAGCCATCGCATGCTGGTCGAGCGCTGGTTCTCCCAGTCGTCGATCGCACAGGCATGGATGCCGGCCGCGGCGAGCCACGACGCAAGCTTCGCCTGCCGCGCGCGCAGGGTGGCCGCTGTCGCCTCAGAGGGCCGCAACGATGTTCACCAGCTTGTCGGGCACCACGATGATCTTCCTGATCTGCGTGTCGGCCAGGATCGCGCGGATGCGCTCGTGCCCGAGCGCTTTCGCCTTCAGCTCTTCCTCCGGTGTGCCCGCCGGGAGGCTTTCCTTTGCCCGTATCTTTCCGTTGATCTGGAAAACGATTTCCCTCATTTCCTCCGTCGTATGGCCCTCGTCCCACTCCGGCCACGGCTGGCGCGCGATGCTCGGCGCATTGCCCGAGCCGGACCCAGAGCTCCTCGGCGAGGTGGGGGGCATAGGGGGAGAGAAGGAGCACGAAGGGCGTCCACAGGGCCCGGGGCATCTGCGGGAGCCCGGACACCTCGTTGAGGAATATCATCATCTGCGCGATGGCGGTGTTGAACTCCAGCCGCTCCGTGTCGTGGCTCACCTTCTTGATCGTCTTGTGCAGGACGCGCAGGAGCGGCTCCGTGGGCTGCGCGTCGGTGAGCGGCAGCTCCGTGATGCGCCAGATGCGTTCCAGGAATCGCTTCGCGCCGGCGATGCCGCGCGTCGACCACGGCTTTGACACCTCAAGGGGGCCCATGAACATTTCGTAGACGCGCATGGTATCCGCGCCGAAGTCGCGCACGATATCGTCGGGGTTGATGACATTGCCCAGGCTCTTGGACATCTTCACGCCGCCCTCGCCCAGGATCATGCCCTGGTTGATGAGGCGCATGAAGGGCTCGGGGCTGTTCACGAGGCCCTGGTCGAAGAGGAACTTGTGCCAGAACCGGGCGTACAGGAGGTGGAGCACCGCGTGCTCCGCGCCGCCGACGTACAGGTCCACCGGCATCCAGTAGTCGATGGCGTCCCGACGCGCGAACGCCGTGGCGTTGTGCGGGTCGAGGAAGCGCAGGAAATACCAGCAGGAGCCCGCCCACTGGGGCATCGTGTTCGTCTCCCGCTTCGCGGGACCGCCGCACTTCGGGCAGGTGGTGTTCACCCAGGAGGGGATCTCCGCGAGCGGGCTTTCACCGGTGCTGGTCGGTACGACCGTCTTCACCTCGGGCAGGCGCAGGGGAAGCTGATCGTCCGGCAGGGCCACCGTCCCGTCCCGGGGGCAGTGCACGAGAGGGATCGGCTCTCCCCAGTAGCGCTGCCGGGAGAATATCCAGTCGCGGATCTTGTAGTTCACCGCGCGTTTCCCGATCCCCTTCTTCTCCAGCCATTCCACGATCTTCGTCTTGAACGCCGCCGTGGAAAGACCGTCGAACTCGCCCGAGTTGACGGCCACGCCCTCCGTCGGGTCGGCCTCCGTGAGCTCGTGGACGCCGCCGTCCCTCGAGACGACCTGGATCACGGGCAGGTTGAACTTCTTTGCAAAGGCGAAGTCGCGCTCGTCGTGGCCCGGCACGGCCATGATGGCGCCCGTGCCGTAGGAGATGAGGATATAGTCGGAGATCCACACGGGGATCTTCTTCCCGTTCACGGGGTTCACCGCGTAGGCGCCGGTGAAGACGCCGGTCTTGTCTTTCGCGAGCTCGGTGCGCTCCATGTCCGATTTCATCGCGGAGGCGGTGACATAGGTCTGGACGGCCTTCTTCTGCGCATCCGTCGTAATCCTGGCGACGAGGGGGTGCTCCGGTGCGAGCACCATGTAGGTGGCCCCGAACAGGGTGTCGGGCCGGGTCGTATAGACCTCGATGGCATCGGCGCCCTTTTCCAGCGCGAAGCGGACATTCGCCCCCTCGCTGCGACCGATCCAGTTCGTCTGCATGAGCTTCAGCGATTCCGACCAGTCCAGCATGCTGAGGTCCGTGAGCAGCCGCTCGGCGTAGGCGGTGATCTTCAGGATCCACTGGCGCAGGTTGCGTCGCGTGACGGGCGTGCCGCAGCGGTCGCACAGACCGTCCTTCACTTCCTCATTGGCAAGACCCGTGAGGCAGGACGGGCACCAGTTGATCGGGGCCTCCGCCTCGTAGGCGAGCCCCTTTTCCCAGAGGCGCAGGAATATCCATTGCGTCCAGCGGAAGTAATCCGGCTCGCAGGAGGAGATGCATCGGCTCCAGTCGTAGGAGAAGCCCAGCGATTTGATCTGCGTCGTGAACCGCGCGATGTTCTGTTCCGTGGACACCCGCGGATGCGTGCCCGTCTTGATGGCATAGTTCTCCGCCGGCAAGCCGAAGGAATCGAAGCCCATCGGGTGAAGGACCTGGTATCCCTTCATGCGGAGGTAGCGGCAATAGATGTCCGTGGCGAAATAGCCTTCGGGGTGCCCGACGTGGAGGCCGGCGGCGGAGGGGTAGGGGAACATGTCGAGGACGTATTTCCGCTTTTCGCGCGGAACCGCCGGGTCCTCGGTGACGCGGAAGGTCTCGTTGTCCTCCCAGTACTTCTGCCACTTTCTCTCGATGTCGCTGAACGGGTATCCGGTCATGGCGGCATGATAGCCACGCGGTGCGGGCCGGTCAACACGATGCGGCCGCGGCGTCTTGCGTGCCGTGGCCGGGAATGCCACGGAGTACGAATGCCACCGGGTACGGTGGCCGGTGTGGCCGCAAATGCCACCGAGTACCGTGGCGACCGGGCTTGCACCGCACGCTCCCGCTTCCTACCAATGCGCCCCATGCCGACCCTGCCCCAATTCCTGCTGAAGAGGCTCTATGTCAGCAAGAGCCTGGCGAACGACACGGACAGCTTCCAGTTCCTCCTGCGCAACGCGATTGGTGGAGGCACGCTCCTCCGCATCTACGGCCTGGACGTGGACGGCACGAGCCATCCGGCCTCATCGCTCTCCCTGGTCCTCCCCGACGGGACGGCGCGCGCGGCCGACAGCGTGACCGAGGAAAAACCATTCCCGATCTCCGCGGGAGTGGCCATGGTATTCCGTCTTTCCGGCACGGCACTCGCCCCCGGCGGCCACAGTCTCAAGCTGAAGCTGCTGGTCCGCGAGCTGGGCAAGCTGGACATCGGCTTCTCCGACACCGTGAGCGCCACCGTGGCCGCCGCCGCAAAGAGCGCGGCGCAGCGGGAGGTCGCCGCCGCGGCCCCGAAACATGCCCGCCCGATCCGCGTCGCCATCATCGGGGCCGGCAGCACCGTGTTTGCCCGGCAGCTCATGACCGACATCCTCCTGGCCCCCGGCCTGGAGACCGGCAGCTTCGTGCTGGTGGACATCGACGCGAAGAGACTCGAGCTCGCGCACCGTATCGGAGAGAAGATGATTGCCGCAAGCGGCCGAGGCTGGACCGTGGAGGCGGCGACCCGCCGGGCGAAGGTGCTGCCCGGTTGCGACTACGTCATCAACACCATCGAGGTGGCGGGGCTCCGCAATGTCCTCCACGATTACGACATCCCCCTGCGCTACGGCGTGGACCAGTGCATCGGGGACACCATCGGGCCCGGCGGCATCTTCAAGCTGCTGCGGACCGGACCGGAGTGGCTCGCCATCCTGCGCGACGTCGAGAGGCTCTGTCCCGGAGCGATTGTGATGAACTACACCAACCCGATGTCGGCGATGACGCTCCTTGCCCACCGGGCGACCCGCCTTACCGTCGTCGGCCTCTGTCATTCCGTCCAGGAGACCTCGCAGACGCTCGCCTCGTACCTCGACATCCCGTACGACGAGCTGCGTTTCCGCTGCGCCGGCATCAATCACCTCGCCTGGTTCACCGAGCTCGCGCACCGCGGGCAGGACATGTATCCACGCCTCCATAAGAAGGCCGCGGACCCCGAGCTCTATGAGCTCGATCCGGTGCGCTTCGAGGTCATGAAGCATTTCGGCGCCTTTGTCACGGAATCCAGCGGCCACCTCTCGGAGTACCTGCCGTATTTCCGCAAGCGTCCCGCGCTCCTGGCAAAATACACGCGCCCCGGCTACCGCGGGGAGAGCGGCCTGTACGCCAGAAACTGGCCGTCATGGCGCAAGGAGGCGGACGATTCCATCCGCGACATCATCGACGGCCGCGCGCCCCTTTCGCTCCAGCGCAGCGACGAGTATGCCTCCGCGATCGTTGAAGGCATCGAGCTCGCCCAGCCGCGCGTCATCCACGGCAACGTGCTCAACACGGGGGGGTTGATCGGCAATCTCCCGCCGACGGCGTGCGTGGAGCTGCCGGTGCTCGTCGATGCGACGGGTCTTCACCCCGCACGCTTCGGCCCGCTGCCCGAGCAAATGGCGGCGCTGGACCGGACGCACATCTCCGTGCACGAGCTCATGGCGACCGCGGTGCTCGATCGCGACGCAAAAGCGGCGCGCCATGCCCTTCTCCTGGATCCACTCACCGCCGCCGTCTGCTCTCCGGATGAGATCGATGCGCTTTTCGACGAGATGTGGCAGGCGGAGCGCGCCGACCTGGGCTGGTTCGCGTCCTGACGGCGAGCGAGGGCGTCGCCTGGAAGGAGGTGTGGATGAAGACCCGACTCCGCGACCTTGCACTGCGGATGACGCTCCTCTACGGCCTTGTCTCGGTGCTCTGGATCACCCTCTCCGATCGTCTTCTCTTCATGTTCCTCAAGGATCCGGCATCCATCAACAGGGTCTCCACCATCAAGGGATGGGCGTTCGTCGCGGTGACGTCGCTCCTGCTCTTCGGCGCGCTGCGGCGCGACTTGCGTCGATGGGAGGAGGAGGCGGCGGGTCGCGCACGGGCGGAGGAATCCCTGCGCGAAAGCGAGGCGGCTCTGCGCGCGATGTTCGACGTCGTCTCGGTGGCCATCGTGCAGGCCGACCCCGCGACGGGCCTCTACCTGCGGGTCAACCGAAAGATGAGCGAGATCACGGGCTACTCCAACGCGGAGCTGCTGGAGAAGCGCGCCGCCGACATCACCCATCCCGATGACCGGGAGCGCGACGGGGAGGTCTTCCGCGCGCTCGTAGAAGGGGCGGTGCAGGAGTACCGGCACGAGATAAGGCTCGTGCGGAGCGACGGCTCCACGGTCTGGGTGAACGTGAACGCGACGATGCTCCATGACGACGGCGGGCGTCCCCCGCGCATGGTGGCGGCGTTGGAGGATATCAGCGTGAGACGCGGTTTGGAGGAGCAGCTCCTCCAGGCGCGGAAGATGGAGGCCATCGGACAGCTCGCCGGCGGCATCGCGCACGACTTCAACAATCTCCTCACCGTGATCGGGGGCTACAGCGACCTGCTTCTCACGCGCATGGCATCGGACGACCCCCAGCGCAGCCTGATCGTCGAGATCCGCAAGGCAGGGCAGCGCGCGGCCTCCCTCACGCAGCAGCTTCTTGCCTTCAGCCGTCGGCAGATGCTCGCCCCGAAGCTCCTGGACCTCAACGAGGTGGTGGTGAACGTCGAAAAGATGCTCCGCCGTCTCATCGGCGAGGACTACGTCGTCGACGCTCGCGCTTTCCACGCGCAGCGTGCTGATCAAGGTCGACCCCGGGCAGCTGGAGCAGGTGATCATCAATCTCTGCGTGAACGCGCGCGATGCAATGCCCCGTGGCGGCCTCCTCACGATCGAGACGCGCATCGAGGAGCTCGACGAGCGCTTCTGCGAGCTGCACCAGGGCGCGCGGCCCGGTCGCTCCATGGTGCTCGCGGTGAGCGATACCGGCGAAGGGATGACGCCGCAGGTGCGGGAGAGGATATTCGAGCCCTTTTTTACCACCAAGGAGCAGGGAAAGGGCACCGGGCTTGGCCTTGCCACCGTGTTCGGCATCGTGCGCCAGAGCGACGGATTCATCGACGTCAGGAGCGAGGTCGGGGCAGGGTCGACATTCACCGTCTACCTGCCCGCCGCGTCAGGCGAGGCGCAGACGGAGCAGTCCGCGGAAGAAGGCCTGGCGCCGTCGGTGGGCGGTGAGGGCATCCTGCTCGTGGAAGACGAAGAGGGCGTGCGGCAATTCGTCCGTCTCGCGTTGGAGTCCTACGGGTATTTCGTCCGGGAGGCGCGGACCGCGAAGGCCGCCCTGGAGATGCTGGAGAGCGCGGCGGCGCCGGTGCAGCTCCTCCTCACGGACGTCGTGATGCCGGACATGAGCGGCCCGCAGCTCGCGGAGGCGGCGCGCGCCCGCGTCGACGTCAAGGTTCTTTTCATGAGCGGCTATACCGATGACCGCATCGTGCGGGAAGGGGTCCTTTCGCCCGGCACGCATTTCATCACGAAGCCGTTTTCCGCGCTCGACCTCGCGCGCAAGGTGCGCCAGGCGCTCGGGTAGAGACGGGCGTTTCGCGGCGCTATACTCGCGCGGTGAGCGAACCTGACTTCACCTGCGTCGTCACCTCCAGCTTCGGGCTGGAATCGATCGTGCGCGCCGAGATCGACGCACTGGGTGTGCGTGGGGCGCGCACCCTGGACCGGCGCGTCATCTTCACGGGGACCGCGCGGGACGTCGCCCGCTGCAACGTCTGCCTGCGGGCCGCAGATCGGGTGCTCATCCAGGCGGCGGAGATTCCGGCGCCGGATTTTGACTCGCTCTATGAGGGCATCCGGAGCCTGCCGTGGCGCGACCTGCTCGCGCAGGACGCCGCGGTGACGGTGAAGGCGCGCAGCGCAAAGTCCCGTCTGACGGCGATTCCTTCCATCCAGTCCGTTGCGAAGAGGGCCATCCTCGATGGGCTCACCGGTCGGCGCGGCCGCACCGGGGGGCCCGGGGCGCCGCGCGACCAGGGGCCGCGTCTCCCCGAGACGGGTCCGGCGTACGACGTGGAGGTGATGCTGAACGCCGATCGCGCGGCCATCTGCCTCGACACGACCGGCCCGGGGCTGCACAAGCGCGGCTATCGGCGGGGAACGGGTGAGGCGCCCCTGCGCGAAAATCTCGCGGCGGGCCTCGTGGCGCTGTCGCGCTGGGAGCCGCCGCGTCCGTTCGCCGACCCGCTCTGCGGCGCGGGAACCATCCCCATCGAAGCGGCGCTGCGCGCGGCGCGCATCGCGCCGGGCCGGGGGAGGGCATTCGCCGCCGAGCGGTGGCCGCTCGTTCCCGCCCGCGTGTGGAAGGACGCCCGCGAGGAGGCGCGCGCGGGGGAACGCCGCGATCCGGGCATCCGCATCGAGGCGTCCGACCGCGACCCGCGGATGGTGGCCCTTGCGCGGCGCAACGCGGAGGCGGCGGGAGTCGAGGATCTGGTTGCATTCCGCGTCGCCGCCGTCCAGGGCATCACGCCCGCGGGCGAACGCGGTTGCATGATCTGCAACCCGCCGTACGGGGAGCGCCTCGGAGACGCGCGGGAGGTGGAAGAGCTCGCGGCCGCCCTTGCGGGGGTTTTTGAAAGGGCCGCCACGTGGTCCCTCTTCGTCCTGAGCGGGCGCGAGGATTTCCAGAAGCTTTTCGGCGCGCGAGCGGACCGCAATCGGAAGCTCTACAACGGCAATATCCGCTGCTGGTTCTACCAGTACTTTCGCCCGCTGCGGCCGGGGGCCTAAGCGCGCGGATTCCTGATTCGCTTCTCCCTGTCGGGGACTCTCACCATTCTCTTGCCGCGGATGGCGTACAGGTGGCCGGCGTGCTCGAATTTTCGCACGAACGCCGATGCGGGAGCCGCGAAGAGGGTGAAAATGTCCCGCAGGGGAATGGTCCATGCGTAGCGCAGGTCTTTCCACGCATGACCGTACAGGATGTTCGACAGGACGATGCTGAGCGTGCGCACGACGAGCGCGCCGACGCCCAGGACAAGCGCAGCGGTGCGGAGGGGCAGCGTCCCGCCCGCCACAAAGACCCGAAGCGTGGGGTCGAGGAAGAGGGACAGGAGCAGGGTGATGACAGCCAGGCCGGAGTTCTGCAGGAGAGGGACGAGGACATAGGCGCGGGAGAACTTGTACCAGAACATCCCCCACCGCAGGATGTGACCGGCGGCCTTTCTCCAGGTGGTCTTCACGTAGCGGGTGTGGGTGATCCTCCGGGACATCCAGATGTGCGCGCCCGGTCTGTGCATGACCTCGCCCCAGGCGTTGTCGTCGCTCACGTGATCCTTGATGACATCGATCGCGCCGAAATCATAGAAATCCATTTTTCGCAGGACCAGCGTATGCCCGACGACGAAGCGCAGGAGACCGAGCTGGCTCAACAACATGAGGACGACGGGGTAGTCGCCGTTCTGGTACAGCCCCTCGAAGGCGCTTGCCGCCGACCGGAAGTGATTCATCGTCTGGATGGAAAAAACGATGGAGACATGCGGGTCGGAAAGCGGCCGGACCTCGCGCAGAAGATGATCAGGCTCCACGAAGGCGTCCGCGTCGGTGATGTTGATGGTGTCGTACTTGGCGTGGGCAATGCCCTCGATGTAGTTGTTCGCTTTCTCGTGGACGGCGACGTGCTCGCGGGAGCGGATCAGGCGCGCGTCGACGCCGGGATGTCCGGCGATCATCCGCTCAATGACGGGAATCGACGGATCGTCACCCGCGTTCTCGTGCACGACGAAGAGTATCTCGAAGACCGGATAGTCGATGGCAAAGAAGCTCAAGAAGTTCTTTTCGTCGTCCGGGGCGAGACCCCGCACGGGCTTCACGATCGTCACGGGCGGCGTGAAGCCTTCGACGCGCGCGTAGGGATCGCGGCGCACGGCGTACGCCGCCGCGGCGAGCCAGAACGGCAGATGTCCGAGGATGACGACGGCGAGCTCGATGCACAGAACGAAGACGATCCATCCGAGTACGCCAAGGCTCATGGCACATCATCCTCCCCGAATCGGGCGTTTCGATTGAAACAGCGAAGGAGAATCGCGTGACCGTTCGGCGATCGCTCACCGTCCATGTATGGGGAAAATAACGCGATCGCGGCACGAATGGGAAGCGAGCCTTCCGGACACATGCCTCGGCAGGCGAGGCGGGCGGCGCGCGAGCTTCTCATCAGGGATTGCATTTTTCGATTTTCGCTCCCTATACTCGGGCTGTTGATCCGCAAGGAGGCCTCCCGGAGGCAACTGAGCCCCGGGGCGTGCGCTTCCGAAGTAAAAAGGATCGAACGATGAAAATTGCTTTGACCACGGATACATATTGGCCAAGGGTGAACGGCGTGACGGTTGTCGTCGACAGTCTTCGCCGGTACCTGGCGTCACGGGGCCACGATGTGCGCGTTTTCGCTCCCCAGTATCCGGTCGATAAAAAAAACGCAGGCGCAAAGGATCCGCCAAACGTTCAACGCTTCTCCGCGTTCAGCCTCCGTTTGTCCCCCGAAGATCGGATCGGGTGGCCGATCGACCGCTGGCAGATCACCAGAATCCTGTCGGACTGGAAGCCCGACATCGTCCATTCACATACGGAGTTCACGATAGGCTTCGGCGGCAAGACGTACTGTCGGCGGCATGGTGTCCCGCATATCATGACCCGCCACGCCATGTATGAGGATTTTCTCTGTACGTATGTCCCCGTCATACCGCCATGGCTTTCGCGCTCCATCGTCGCGTCATGGTCGAGGGCTGATTACCGCCTCGTGGACCGCGTGGTGGTTCCCGCAGAACACCTCCGGCAGCTCATCATCTCCTACGGCGTCCACACGCCGGTCGAGGTCATCCCGAACGGCGTGGACATGCCCGAGCTCGACCCCCGGCGCGCGCCCGAGGCGAGCCCGCGTGTCGCCCCCATTTTACAGCAGACAAAGGGCCATCGGGTGCTCATCACGGTCGGCCGCGTGGCACGCGAGAAAAACATCGACTTCCTCCTCCGCGCTTTCGAGCTTGTACCCCAGACACCCGCGCCGGTCGATCTTCTTGTGGTCGGGGATGGACCTTATCGCAGGGATCTGCAGATGAAGATCGCAGCCCGCGGCCTCTCTGACAGGATCATATTCACCGGCTACTTGAGCAGGATTGAAGTTGCCGCGTTGCTGAGTCGATCCGACGTATTCGTTTTCGCGTCAAAGACGGAAGTGCTGAGTCTGGTGCTCATCGAGGCAATGATCTGCGGCACGGCAATCGTTGCCGTGAAAGCCAGGGGCGTCGACGAGGTAATCGACGGTTCGTGGGGCACGAACCTGGTGCCCGAAGACCCACATGAGTTTGCGCGCGCCGTCACGCAGCTCCTGACCAATGAGCCGTTGCGGCGACGTCTCGCCGGGGAGGGAAAAAAAGCATCACAGAACTGGACGATGGTACGCATGGCAGAACGGACGCTCGCTCTTTACGAAAGCCTTGTGCGCGCGGCCTCGTGAGATGCGCGGCCGCATGAAGAACGAGCCATCACGTTCGTCTGTTGACACGCCGGGGCGCCGATCGGGGACGCACCCGGGGTCTCTTGCGGGGATTGTCATCTCGAATCCCCCCGCCGTATGCTACGCTCCATGAAGTTCAGCTTCGTGATTCCGGCGCACAACGAGGAAAAGAGAATCGGCCAATGCGTCGATTCCATTCTCCATGCGATCGAAGCGACAATGTGCGACGCCGAGGTCGTCGTGGTCGACAATGCAAGCGGGGATTGCACGGCAAAGGTCGCCTCATCCCGCCCGGGAGTTCGCGTCGTCGAGGAGCCACGCAAGGGGCTGCTCTTCGCCCGCCAGAAAGGGTTTGAAGCTGCAACGGGGGATCTGGTGGCCTGCATCGATGCGGATTCGCTTCTGAGCCCGGGCTGGATCGACGCCGCGCGCCATGCTTTCGCCCGGTCCCCGCGCATCGTGTGCCTGAGCGGTCCCTACGTCTATTACGATTTGTCCTCTGCCGCCAACCTTCTCGTGATGATGTGGTACTTCGTCACGATGGTCATCATGGCGTTCATCGGCCAGTACATTCTGGGGACGACCGCGATGCTGCAGGGGGGAAACTACGTCGTGCGCCGAAGCGCGCTGGAAAAGATCGGCGGCTACAACACCGCCATCACCTTTTACGGGGAGGACATCGACCTTGCCTGCCGCCTTGCAAAGGTCGGCCATATCCTGTTTTTGTTCCGCTTCAGGCTCAAGACATCAGGCCGCCGGATCCGCAAGGAAGGATTCTTTGCCACCGGCATCCGCTACGCGGCCAACGGGCTGTATGTCGCGTTGCTGGGTCGGCCGGTTTCCCATCGTTACACGGACATCCGGGAGAGTTGATCGCTTTCGAAAGCGAGGCTGATCTCACGCGCCAGGCTCGGCGGGTCCAGCAGGGGCCACAGATGCACGCCTTCGATCGTGCGAAACCGAGCGCGGGGGAGAACGGCGTGGAGGCTTGCGGCGGATCCAGGAAAGAAGACGTCCCGGTCGGCGGTCAGCACGACCGCGGGCACGTTCGCGGTCCTGCAGGCGCCGGACAGGCGAAAACAGCGCACGACCAGACGGAGGAGTCTCCGTTGAAAAAGGACCCAGCGTAAACCGTTGAGAACGTAATCGCGCGCGACACGCGCGAAGATGCGGGTCGTCCCCTTCCTCATCGACACGCGCAGGCCGCCCACCGCTTCGCGCGCGACGCGCACGAGCACCCCCCCGTGGCGGTAGCGCTCGCCGCCCTCCGCGGGGCTCAGGAGCACGAGGGATTCGAGGTCGGGGAGCCCGGGGGCGAGCTGCAGGGCGATGCCGCCCCCGAACGAGTAGCCGATCATGCGCCTGATCCGGAAAGCCCGCTCGTCGAGCAGCCGGCGCATGAGCGCCGCATAGGTGGTGAAGTCCCAGATGCCCGGTCAGGGAAATCCGACCGCCCGAAACCGGGAATCTCCGGTACGAGCACCTCGTGATCGCGCGCGAGAAAGAGGATGACGTCGCGGAATGTCGAGGCGGGGAGACCCGCGCCGTGGAGAAAGAGCAGGGGCGTGCCCTCCCCGACGACCCAGTAGCGGAGCGTGAAGCCGTCCGCGCGGAAAGTGTGCGCCACGCCCCGAGGGAACACGCGCGCCGCGCGAGATGCGCGGCGGTGCCGGCGGAAAGGGCCCCGCGTCAATGCGCGCGCACCGCCATGCTCAGACGACGCTCCACCCCAGCGTCGAATCGAGGATCCCGTACGTGGTGTCCACGATGATGACGACGATGAGGTTGATGACGATGGATTTCGTCGTTGTCTTGCCCAGCTCCACCGCGCCGCCCTGGAAATAGAAGCCCAGGCCGCAGGCGTTCATGCCGACGAAGAATGCCATGATCATGCAGCGGATGTAGGAGGTCGTGAGGATGCGCGTCGTGAGGATGGAAAAGGCATGCTGGAGAAAGATCGGGATGGAGATGTCGAAAAAGAGCAGGCCGAAGAACATCGCTGCCACGATCGCCACCGCGTCCGTGAGGGCCTTCAGGAGCGGGAGACAGAGTATGGCGGCGAGGACCCGGGGAATCACGATCTGCTGGGTCGGCTCCACCGCCATGAGGCGCAGCACGTCGAGCTGGCTCGTCATCTGCATGGAACCGATCTCCACGGTGAAACCCGTGCCGATGCGCGCGGCAAATATCATCGCGCCGACCATGGTGGTCGACTCCGACAGGATGAGGAAGATGCCCGCCGCGCCGCTCCAGTACACGACGCTGAACTTGGCGCCGTACCAGCCGGCGAGCCAGCCGAACATCGCGCCCTGGACGATGGCGGCCACCACCATGGTGCCGAAGGCCTCCAGGATGACGCGCCCGATCTGATCGCCAAGCTGTCGGATGGGGAACGGCTCCCGCAGCAGCCAATAGAAGAAGCTGCGGTACATGCGGACCGCGGATTTCGCTGCGTAGCGCCATTCGCCCGTCGGGAGTCCGTCTGCCCGTGTCATGCGCCGTGAGAATACGGGCAGACCGCGCCGCTGTCAAGGCGACGCGGAGGCCGGCCGCTCACCTTTTCGTCATGCGGCAGACGAAGAAGCCCTCGCGCTCGGCATCGGGGAACACCCGTATCGCGCGCGCGACCCGGGGATCCAGCCCACGCACCATGCCGGCAAAGACGCCGGGAATGGAAACCGGGATTGCGCACGGCTCCAGCGGAAGGCGGCGAAGGGCCCAGTCCAGCATGAGCTCGTTTTCCTCCCGGTTCAGCGTGCAGGTGGAGTACACGAGGGTGCCGCCCGGTTTGAGCGCCCGGGCACCGCTTTCCAGCAGCTTCCGCTGCAGCCGCGCGGACTCCGCCACGGCGCGCGTCGACCATGCGCGGGAGGTGCCCGGCTCGAACACGATGAAACGCCCCTCCCCCGAGCAGGGAACATCGAGCAGCACACGGTCGAAGCTTTCCGGCATCAGCTCGCCGATCCTTTCCCCCCGGCCCACGGTCACCTCCACGATCCGGCAGCCCTGGAGACGCACGTTGTAGGACAGCCGCTCGGCCCGTACGGCGTTCAATTCGTTGGCGAGTATCCTCCCCTCGTTTCGCATGAGCGCCGCCATGTGAGTCGTCTTGCTGCCCGGGGCGGCAGCGATGTCGAGCACGGTCTCGCCGGGCAGGGGGGCGAGTGCGAGCGCGGGGATCATGCTGGAGAGGCTCTGGAGGTAGATGCGGCCTTCCGCGTAGAGGTCCCAGGCGGCGACGTCCCGCTCCGTCGCCTCCGTGAGGACGAACGCGTCAGGATACCAGGGGACACGACGGTGCTTCACCGCGTGCTCCCGGAAGAAGCGCAGGAGCGCCGCGGCGTCGCCCCGCAGCGTATTCACCCGCAGGCTCGTCGCGCGGCGCGCCCCCATGCCGCGGAGGATCTTCTCCGCGACGGCCTGGGGGAATGTCGCGTCGAGGCTGTCGATGAACTCGCGCGGGAGGCGCCGGCGCGCCTCCCCGATCGATGCGGGGGAGGTCACGCCCCACTGTAGCACGGGGAGGCTTGACATTTGCAGGCGCCGACCGTACTTTCACCGCCGGCGAAGAATCCCCATGCACGCCTCATTTTCCCTTGCGACTTCCTGGCGGACACTGAGAGAGGTCGCGCGGCCTGCGCGCGTCGCCGGCCGTTTTCTGCGCGGGCTCGCCGGGCTTGTCATCATCGGCCACGCGGTGCTGTTCCTCGTGATTCTCCTCGCGAGCCTCCTGCTCCTGCGATGGAATCCGCCCGTGACCGCGCTCATGGTGTATCGCGCCGTCACCGGCGGGCACCACGCCCAGCCCGTGCGATTCGTGCCGCTGCGCCAGATCCCGCGCGTCGCGCGCCTCATGACGATACGGCTGGAGGACTATCACTTCTACCAACACCACGGGGTTGATCTCGGCGCCCTGCGCGAAGCCTGGCAGATCAACTCTTCCATTGGACGGACCGCGGTCGGCGGCAGCACCATCCCGATGCAGCTCGCGCGTAATCTCTTCCTCACACCGCGCAAGACCTACTTCCGCAAGTACATGGAGTCCCTGATTGCCCTGGAGATGGACACCCTCATGCCCAAGGACCGCATCCTCGAGCTGTACCTGAACTGCATCGAATGGGGCAGGGGAATCTTCGGCATCGGCGCAGCCTCGTCGTACTACTACAAGGCCGGCGTGGGGGCGCTCGGACTGGACGAGCTGCGGCGCCTCGTGACCATCATCACCAACCCCCTGCGCTACAACGTGCAGACCTTCCCCCGCAGCGCCCAGATGGCGCAACGGTACGCGTTCCTTGAAAGCAGGTTCCCCGACCCGTCCTCCGAGCCCGCGGAGACCGGCCCCGTTGCGCTTGTTCCGGATGCCCCCGCGTCGGATGCCGACGCCGGCGTCGCCGGGCCGCCGGGGCCTGCCGACGCCGTGCCGACGCAGGCAGCGCCGGGCGCTGCCGACGCGGTGCCTGTCCCCTCGCCGCGCGACGTTCCCGCCGCGGTTCCCGAGGCAAGGACGGCAACGCCTCCCGCGCCTGCCACGATCCAACAGTGACTTCGCGGCGCTCTCCCGTCTATACTGCGCGGGTATGATCGTCATATCGGGAATCGTGACCGGGGTTTTTTTGTCACCCCTGGTTTTCGTTCTCCTTTTCGGCGTCGCCCTCCTCCTGGTGGCGCTGCGCAGGCTCCGGGCGGGTCTCTGGCTCCTCGGCGCGTCGACTGCGCTGCTTCTCCTCCTGTCCCTCACCGTCGTGAGCAACGGCGTCCTGCGTCCCCTGGAAAGGAGATGGCCGCCCTTTCCGGCAAAGCCTCCGACGGTCGACGCCATCGTCGTGCTGGGCGGCGGCGTGCGGCAGGCGGGTGGCTGATGCGCCGGGCGGGGTGAGGCTCGAATGAGGAGTCTCTCGCGCGCGTGCTCTCCGCGTCGATTCTTTTCAAGAGGCTGGGGGTACCGGTCATCGTTTCCGGCGGCGTGACCTGGCAGGAGCGCTTCGGTCGGTCAGAAGCAGAGGTCGCCGCGGCGATGCTCGCCACCCTCGGCGTTCCCGCGGCTGACGTGATCCAGGAGGGAAGGAGCCGTACCACCCGGGAGAACGCGGCCGAAACGGCGAAGATCATGCGCGGGAAGGGCATGACGCGAATCGCGCTCGTCACCTCCGCCGTTCACATGCCGCGGGCGATGCGTGCGTTCGCGCGGGAGGGCATCACCTGCGTGCCCGCCCCGACGAGCTATCGCGCCCAGGAGAAATTCCACGGCGTGATTGATTTCCTGCCGAGCTTTGACGCGCTGCGGGATTGCTTTGACGCTTTCCGCGAGTACTGCGGCATCGTGCTGTACGCGGTCCGCGGATGAGAGCGCCGCCGGGGCCCGACCTGCCTTCTACTTCCTGTCGATCTCTTTCCTGTGCGTGTCGCAGAGGCGATAGAGCGCGCCCGTGAGCGGATTCTTCCTCGTCACCTTGGCCCCGCAGCGGACGCAGAGTCCGTTGTCGCGTCTCTTGCGGTACAGGAGCGCGGAACGCTCCGTACCGGAAGATTTGTAGCGGCTCACCTGCACTCTATAACCCTTGAAAAGCCAGGTGCCGATGGCTTTTTCATTGCCGATCTTCAGATCGGCAATGACCCTTTTCAGGGCATCCGGCGTAATTTTCCTCGGTTCCATTGCGTGCCCTCCCTCTCACTTTGTGGATACCGAGAAGATAGTCCGCGTCGTGGGAGAAGGCAAGCAAACGGGGTGTCAGGCGTTCACAGCGTGCCGGACGCCCGTTCGAGGTTGAGGGTGCCAAGGTCCAGCAGCTTGTCGCTGCGGATGTAATCGTGGACGAAGAACTCCCCCGCGATCTTCAGCGTTTTCTTGAAAGAAAGCGGCCGATGGCCGGCATGGGAGAAGCCGATGCGCAGCTCGACGCGCATGCTCTCCGATTCCCCCATCTCCACCTGGGGCCAGAAGCTGAAGTAGCCGCGGGTCTGTTCGTTGGTGGTATACGGATTGCGCCACCC
This sequence comes from uncultured Spirochaetota bacterium, assembly GCA_963781885.1. GTDB lineage: Bacteria > Spirochaetota > Spirochaetia > SZUA-6 > Fen-1364 > Fen-1364. The sequence goes on from CAWAHW010000006.1 coordinate 278,222, forward strand.
CGGTTCCGCGGGAATGGGAGACCCGGTAATTGATCCAGAGCGTCGCCTCCGCGGCGATCACCGGCACGCCGTCGCCGGCATCCACGACGCGCCCGAATATGTGCGGCATGTTGTAGAAGTAGGTGAGATGCATCGGCGTGTCGTCCCCCGTCGGGGCAGGCTCCGGGCGCCGGTGCGGCACCGGGGCAACGTCCCGCCGGCGCCGGGCGACCACCTCCACGGCGCGGTTGACCAGCGTGATCAGCTCGATCACGTTCAGGAGCTTCTCTCCCTGCACGCCGTTGCCGTTGCCGGGCTGCACGAACTCATGGGTGAACCCGCGCTCCGAGGTGATGTATTTGGGGGGAATGCGGTTGAGCGCGTATGCGGCCACGTCCAGAATGAAGGAACGGGTCGGGTGGATGTCCGTCCTGTCCTTCAGGACGATTTTCGCCGTCTCCAGGACAAGGTCCTCATTGTAATTCTTCAGTCGCATCTGGGGGTGGAATCCTTTTCACCTCAATTGTATCACCTTCTTTTCGCCGCATCCGTTTTTTTTATAGCGGCTCCGGCCGCCCTCCGTGTTGCCATTCTTTCCCTGCCATCCTATAGTCGTTCCGCCATGGAACCCTCCGCGCGCCTCGACCCCGCACTGGATGCCGCCCGAGCGCGTTATGCGCGGGGGTGATGCTGTGGATGTGACCTCCCGCGGTCTCCCGTCCCGCATTCGCGCCTTTCTTTATGATTTCGACGACACCATCGTGGAAAGCGAGCGCATCAATGCGGAGCTTTTCAGCGGGCTTCTGAGCCGCGGGTACGGCGTGGAGCTGTCTCCCGCCGAAACGGACTACCTGTATGGGCTCTCCTGGACGGGTGTTTTCGACTGGCTGGCCGCCGACAAGGGGCTCCGCGCGGCCCGCGGCGAGGTATGGGAGCGATTCATGGAGGACAAGGCGCAGCTTCTCTCGCGGCGGAAGCTCCGCACGGCGCGGGGCCTTTCGCTCATGCTCGCGCTCCCCGTGCCCCACGTCATTGTCAGCGGCTCCACGCTCCCCGAGCTCCGCCTCATGATGGAGAATATCGGGCTCGACCCGCGCCTTTTTCGATTCATCATCAGCGACGAGGACTGCGCGCGGGGAAAACCCAATCCCGACGGATTCCAGGAGGCCTTGCGGCGGCTTGCCCTGCCCGCCGCGCGGGTTCTTGTCTTCGAGGATTCCGTTCCCGGTCTCCAGGCCGCGCGCGCGGCGGGCATTCCCGCGGCATTTGTCGCCGAGCTTGCCTCGGGCCGCGGGGCGTCCATCGCGCAGATCCGCTTCCCGACGCTGGAGGACGCCTGGGCCGCGGTGAAGGGCAGGGTCGAAGAAGCCGTCGTGTAGCTTTCTTTACCGGCCCGGCTCTGGTAGGATCATACGCATGCAGAAAAGGACCTTGTTTCATCTCCTGCGGGAAACGGTGAAGACCCATCCCGATGCGGTCTACATGCGCGAACGCACCTCCCAGGGCTGGCGCGACTCCAGCTTCCGTGCCATTGCGGAGGAGGCGCGGGACGTCGCCGGCTTCCTCCTGTCGCGCGGCCTGGCCCCGCGGGACAGGGTGTCCCTTCTCGCGGAGGGCAGAAACTCCTGGATCGCCGCCGAGCTCGGCATCCTCCTGGCCGGCGGCATCAGCGTGCCGATATCGGTGAAGATCAAGGAGAGAGGCGAGATCCTTTTCCGCGTGAAGCATTCCGCGTCGCGCTTCGCCATCACCTCGGCGATGCATGCGGAAAAGATCGCCACGCTCGTGGGCGACCTGCCCGACCTGTGCGGCATCCTCTGCATGGACGACGTGTCCCTTTCCGTCGCGACGCGCGTGCCGCTCGTGCCATGGACGGAGGTGCGCGCGGCGGGTGATTCGTGGGCGTCCGGGCACGCCGCGGAGATGGAAAGGATCGAGGAGGAGGCGCGGGAGGACGACCCCGTGACCCTCACGTATACCTCGGGCACCACGGCGGAGCCCAAGGGCATCCTCCTGTCCCACAGGAATTACTACGTGAACGTGGAGAACGCCGACGCCATGTTTCCGCTTCCTCCTCCGCTGTACATGCTGCTCATCCTTCCCTGGGACCATTCGTTCGGCCATACCGCGGGTCTCTTCCTCTTCATCAAGAAGGTGAGCGTGATTGCCGCGGTGGAACCGGCCAAGACGGAGCTGGGCACGATCCGCAACATACCGAAGAACCTGAAGGAGATCGGGCCGACCTACCTCCTCGTCGTGCCGGCGCTCGTGGAGAATTTTCGCAAGAACATCATCGGCCAGGTCCGCCAGAAAGGAGGGCTCAGCGCCGCGATGTTCTTTCTCACCATCAGGCTCGGCACGCGCGTGAACGGCGACGGCTACCGCAAGAGGCGGGACCCGTTGTCGCTCCTGGCCTGGCCGGTATACGTCCTCCTGCGCGCGGTCGTGCGCGGCAGCGTCCGCGCGTCACTGGGCGGCAGGATCGTCTTCATGGTGTCGGGGGGCTCGGCCTGCTCGATCGACCACGTGCGCTGGTTCAGCGCGCTGGGCATACCCGTCTACCAGGGCTACGGCCTCTCGGAGACCAGTCCCATCATCGCGTCGAACACGCACGTGCGCGGGTACTTCAAGATCGGTTCGTCCGGCAGGCCCAGCCCCTGGGCGGAGGTGCGCATCGTGAACGATGCCGGCGCGGAGCTCCCGCGCGGCGAGACGGGCGAGATCTGGGTGCGCGGGGAATGCGTGATGCTCGGCTACTGGCAGAATGAAACGGCCACGGCCGAGGCGATCACTGACGGCTGGTTTCACACGGGCGACCTCGGGTACATGGATGCCGACAGCTTCCTCTTTGTCGTCGGTCGGATCAAGAGTCTCCTCGTGGGGGCAAATGGCGAAAAGTACTCCCCCGAAGCGCTGGAGCAGCACCTCGTGGACACGGTGCCGACATTCCAGCAGGTGATGCTCTACAACCAGCAGGACCCCTACACGGTGGCCCTCGTGGTCCCCGAGCCGGGGAACGCGCGCACTCTCATCGGCAAGGACGGCACGGCCGAGCTCACCGATGCGGACCTGGACCGCGCCCTCGATGCCATGCGGCAGGCGCTGCTGCGCTACCGCAAGGACCCGTTGCTCTCGTCGCAGTTCGTCTCCACGTGGACGCCGCGGACGTTCGCTCTGGTGCCCGAGCCGTTCGCGGAAGACAACGGGATGATGAACGCGTCGATGAAGGTGGTGCGCCGCGCCATCGTCGCCCGCTACCGGGAGCGCATCCGCAGGCTCTACGGGGAGGAGGACGATCCCCTCAATGACGCCAACAGGGAGGTGCTCCGCGCGTGGCTCTCCGGTCCGCGCGGATGAGGGCGCTTCTCGGCGGAAAATCCCGCGCGGAACGGCGCCGCCTTGACAGGGCCGCGCGCGACCGCGATCATCGTGCGCACAGAGGAGAATGATGAAGATGTCGTTGATCGACGGGATATTCTGGGGTGCGCTCCTGATCGTCCTGGGGGTCTGGTTCCTCGTGCGTCGGTACGTGCCCGTCCACATCCCCGTGATCCGTATCCTCATTGCGGCGCTTTTCGTCTACGTCGGCATCCGCGTGCTCGTCCGCGGCCCCGTCGTCCGTGACCGCAACACGGCGGTCTTCTCCGAGTCGACCCTGCAATACGCCCCGGGCCGCGACCGCGACTACAACCTGGTCTTCTCCAGCGGCACCATCGACTTGAGCGATGCTTCAACCGCAGACACCCGCCTGCAGGTCAACGTCGTCTTCGGCAGCGGCGTCCTCCGCATCGACCCGGGCAAGCCCGTCCGCGTCGACATGTCGTCTGCCTTCGGGGAGGTGGAGGCGCCCAACGGTCGTTCGGTCGCCTTCGGGGATACGGTCTATACGACGCCGGGCTACCGGGAGGGGGCGCCGGCGCTCCACGTCCACGCCACTGCCGTCTTCGGCAGGCTGGTCATCCGGCCGTAGGGCCCGGGGATTTTATGCAGGTCAACAAGATCGCCCCTTCCCGCAACGTCCACTCCATCCGGGAGATGGTCGACACATTCCGTGAGGACCGGCTCGGGCTTCCCGCGCTGAAGATGAAAAGGGGGGACGGCTACTGGACCGTCACCTACGGGGAGCTGCGTGAATCCATCCGCGCACTCGGCGCCGCCCTTCTTGCGCGCGGCGTCCGCCGCGGTGACCGTGTCGGCCTGATTTCAGAGAACAGGAGCGAATGGGTCATCACGTACCTCGCCGTGACGTACGCGGGAGCGGTGATCGTCCCCTACGACATCCTCCTGAAGGTGGAGGAGCTCTCTTCCATCGTCCGCGCGAGCGGCGCGCGCATCATCTTCACCTCCCGCGAATACCGGGACAAGGTCGCCCGCGCGTGCGCGGGCACCGGTGCGGCGGGGGCGGGTGGCAGCCTCGTGCTCTTCGATGCCGACCCCTCCGGCCCCGTGCCCGAGGGGTGGAATGCGGACGCCTTCACCGCGCTCATGGGGCAGGGCCAGGCCGCGCGGGCGGGGGGGAAGGAGCCGACGGCGGGCGTCAGCATCGCCCCGGACGATCTGGCCGCCCTCATCTTCACATCGGGAACCACGGGCACACCCAAGGGGGTCATGCTCTCCCACCGCAACCTCGTGGAAAACGGCGACGGCGTCCAGATGACCACGCCGCTGGGGCCGGGCGACAACTGGATCATCGTCCTTCCCTTCCACCACACCTACCCGACGAGCATGGGAATCTTCACGCCCCTTCTCAGCTACGGGCAGATCACCTCGGTCCCCTCCATGAAGACCAACGTGCTGGTCGGCATCATGAAGGAGACGGGGGCCACGTGCGTGCCCGCGATGCCCCTTCTCATCGAGCGCATCTACAAGGGTGTGCTCGCGAACGTGAAGGCGCGGCCGCCCCTGGTCCGCGGCTTGTTCGCGGTGATGCGGGGGATCAGCAGCTTCTTCTTCAAGGTGCTCCACGTCCGCATCGGCAAGCTCCTCTTCGGCTCCATCGCGCGGGAGCTCGGCGTGCAGAAGCTGCGCTTCTTCGTCTCCGGGGGCGGACCGATCGCGAAGGACGTCATCGACGGCATGGAGGCGCTCGGGCTCATCACCTACCAGGGCTACGGCCTCACGGAGACGTCGCCCGTCATCTCTTCCACCTGCCCCGCGCATAACAAGCCCGGGTCCGTCGGGCTGCCACTCTCCAATGTGGAGGTGCGCATCGAAAGCCCCGACCAGAACGGCAACGGGGAGATCCTGACGCGCGGCTCTAATGTCATGCTCGGCTACTACAACATGCCCGAGAAGACGCGGGAGGTGATCGATGCCGACGGCTGGCTGCACACCGGTGACATCGGGATGCTGGACGGGGACGGCTACCTCTACATCACGGGGCGCCTGAAGAACATCATCGTCACGAAGGGCGGCAAGAATATCTATCCCGAGGAGATCGAAAACCTCCTCACGGCAAGCCCCCTGCTTTCCGAGGTCGTGGTGATCGGCAGGCAGGATGCCGACGGCGGGGAGTATCCCCACGCCATCATTTACCCCGATCCGGAAATACTCGCGGGCATGGAAAAGTCGCAGGGCAGGACATTCGACGACGAGGAGGTGCGGCGGATCGTGCGCGCGGAAATCCAAAAATGCACCGCCGGTGCCGCGGTCTACAAGATCCCGCGCGGATTCGACGTGTCGCGCGAAGAGCTGCCCAAAACCTCCACGCGCAAGGTGAAGCGCTTCATGTTCACCGAGGCGCAGAAATGATGACGCGGGGCTCGCCGTCGAGCCCGTCCGGCGCCCGCGGCTGTTCGCTGTCCTCTCCGTCTTCTTATTTGTAGATTCATGACGGAGGCGCCGATGAAAGAAGACACGAGCAGCATTCATAACCAGGCCACCTTCGGTGGCGGCTGTTTCTGGTGCATGGAAGCCGTTCTTCAGCGCATCGAAGGCGTCCTTTCGGTCGCCTCAGGCTACGCGGCAGGCACAACGCCCAACCCGACCTATGAAGAGGTCTGCACCGGGGAGACCGGCCATGCGGAGGTGGTGCAGGTCACCTTCGATCCCGCCCTCATCACCTACGACGAGATCCTGGACATCTTCTGGCAGGCGCACGACCCGACCACGCTCAACCGCCAGGGACCCGACACCGGCACGCAGTACCGCTCCCTCATCCTCTACGCGGACGAGCAGCAGCATGAGGCGGCGGTGAAATCGATGAAGAAGGCGCAGGGGAAGCTGAAGGCTCCCATCGTGACGGAGATCCTACCGCTGGACACGTTCTGGAAGGCGGAGGGCTACCACCAGAACTACTACAATGCGCACGGCAGCGCCGGCTACTGTCGGATGGTCATTTCTCCGAAGCTGAAGAAGCTGAAGCTGGAGTAGCTCCGCCCGGAGGCTCCCGGCGCATGCATTGCGGAAGCCGCCCGATTCTGGTAGCGTGAGCGCTCATCATGAGCACCGCGCCGCTGCCGCCCGCGAAAAATCACACTCTTCCCACGCTCGCCGTCTGGGGGACGGTCCTTTTCTGGGGGCTGTCCTTCGTGAGCTCCAAGACCATCCTCTCCTCGGGCGTGCCGCCGATGACCATGGTCACCATCCGTTTCGTCGTGGCCACCGTGATCCTGAACATTTTCCTCCGCCGTTTCGATCCCGCCGCTCGTTTGCGCAGGAAGGACCTCCTGCCCCTCGCCGCGAGCGGGCTCTTCGGCGTGACGGTGTATTTCTTCTTCGAGGCGCGCGGCATCAAGCTCACCTCCGCCTCCCATGCCTCCCTGATCATCGCCGTGATCCCGGTGATCACCGTGATCGCCGAGGCCCTGCTCTTCCGCGCGCGCATTTCATGGCTCATCGGCGTGGGGGTCGTGCTCTCCGTCGTCGGCGTCGTGTTCGTCGTGCGGTCGACCGGGCGCGCCCGGCGATGGGCCGGTGTCCATTGCCGGGGACCTCTTCATGTTCGGCGCCTGCCTGTCGTGGGTGATCTATATCATCCTCAGCCGCAATCTCCACACGCGGCTTTCGGAAATCGCCATCACCGCCTACCAATGCCTCTTCGGCACCGCGTTCCTCATCCCGTTCGCGCTCCTGGAGATGCGCCAGTGGGTGCCCATCACGCTCGTGGCATGGCTCAATCTCGCCTATCTCGCCCTGTTCTGCTCGGCGCTTTCCAATTTCCTCTACGTCTACGCCCTGTCGGCGCTCGGACCCATTGCCGTGAGCCCCTACATCAATCTCATACCCGTGATCGGCGTGCTGGGCGGAGTGGTCCTGCTCGGGGAGAAGCTGGTGTGGAGCCAGATCGTGGGCGGCGTCATCATCCTCGCCGGCGTGCTCCTGGTCAGCTGGAAGCGGCGCGACGCGTCGCCGATCGAAGGCTGATCACGGATCGCGTCGTCACGGCCGCGAGGATGATGACCCCGCCCACCAGGGCGCGCGGTCCCGGCCGCTCACCCAGGACAAGGAAGACCCAGACCGGATTGAAGATCGGCTCCAGCACCGCCGTGAGGATGGACTGCAACGCCGTGACGCGCTTCACGCCGTAGGAGAGCAGGAGGGAGGAAATCCCGATCTGGAAGACGCCAAGGAACGCAAGGCCGCCCCATCCGGCGAGCGTGGGGCTTCCCTGCCAGAGGAACGGTATCGATACGATGATGGTGAGGCCGTGGCTGAGCAGGATGGACTCGATGGACGAGCCGTCCTTCTGGGCGCGGAAGGATACGATGGCGCCGGCGAAGAAGATGCCGCTTGCGATCGCGAGCAGGTTGCCCAGCATGCCCCCGGCGGTGAGCTTGTCCAGGAAGAAGAGCACCATGCCGCCGAGCACCACGGCGATGGTCACCCAGTCCAGGACGCCTGCCTTCTCCTTCAGGAATATCCAGCCGAACGCGGCCACCCACAGCGGCGCCGTGTATTGCAGGAGAATCGCATTCGCGGCGGTGGTGAGCTTGTTCGCCGACACGAATCCGATCATGCACGCCGCGTAGCAGACGGCGCCGGCGATCTGGGCGAAGGACCACGTAAAGCGCAGCTTGCGGACGAAGGCGAGGATCACGAGCGCGCCGATGAAGCTCCGCACACCGGCGATGGCGAATGGGTTCCACGAGACGATCTTGATGAAAAGCCCCGCGCTGCTCCACAGGATCGCGCAGCCGGCGATCGCCGCGATGGCGACACCCGTCTTGCGGGGGGCAGGCGCGGCGTTTTCCTTTTCCATGATGCGGCTGAGAATGTACCTTCAGGACGCCAATGGCAAGCAGGCGCCAGCGGGGGGGCGCGGTCGCGCTGTCGACGCGGGGGACGCTGTCAGTCGTCGCACCCGAGATAGCACTTCAGCTTCTTGCCGATCAGCCCGGCATACAGCTCGATGTACTTCTTGGCAGGGCTCGCGTTGATCTTGTGGAGCAGCACCTCCTCCACCTGGAAGAAACCGACGGTGGCCTTCATGTCGATGGTGATGCGGATGGGCTGGCGGACGCCCTTTTCGATGCGCACCTCCTCGATGGATGCGGCCGAGTACTTGTGGATGTCCCCCATGCGGGACTCCGTGGCGATCATCATGGGGATGCGCGCGCGGCCCTTTTCCATGTCGCAGCCGTCGGCCACGAGCATGAGCCCCGCCTCCAGCGAATGGATCCTCTGCGTCGCCATGTGCCCGACGATGCACTCCACGGCAAGGGACCTTGCGACGACTTTCCTGCCCACCTCCCGGCCGTACACCTCCGTGAGGGTGCGCTCGATGATGGGAAGGGCGAGGTCCGCCCCCGCGTGCTCATGATCGTCGCGGCCGACGCTCATGCCGATGTCGTGGAGCATGCCCGCGGTGACCAGCGCGACGCAGCTGTCCTCGTAGCTGCCGGCGTCATCCGCCTCCAGGGAAAGCGGTATGCCCGCCGCGTGGAGAATGTCGGCCATCACGAGGGCATTCAGCACGACGGAACGCATGTGCACGGGGCCGTGGTCGTTGAACCCGAGCCTCTTGATGGAGACGACGTTCGCGTACTCCTGGAGCGCCTGGACCTCGGGGTCGTCGAGCAGCAGGTCCGCGGCCTTCCGCGGCAGGCCCGAAAGCCGCGAGCGGATCTCCTTTTCCAGGGAGACCTGTTTGGGCGATTTCACCGACGTCTACGTCCAGTGCCGCGCTTCCCGCAGGGCGAGGATCTGGCCGCTGTGATGCCTGCCGTGCCAGGCGTAGATCTGCAGGTTGCGGTCCAGCGTCGTCGGGCCGTTCTCGGGGTGGAGGAATGTCTTTGCGAAATCTTCGGGCCGCAGGGAGGCGAGCAGGGCGGAGAACCGCGCGTGGAGACCTTCCAGCAGGGAGAGGGAGAAACCGATGTCCACGCCGGTGACGTCGGCGAGCTTCGCCCAGGCGTCCTGGTCGTAGGGCTTGATCTGCGGCCTGTCCTCCGTGAGGCAGAGCTTGAAGCGGATGAAGGAGTTCATGTGGCTGTCGGCAATGTGATGGACGATCTGGCGCGGGCACCATCCGCCCTCGCGGTACGGGGTATCCAGCTGTGCCGCGTCCAGACCCGCGACGGCGCGGCGCAGGTAGGCCGGCAGCTCCGCGATGTTGCGGATCCAGCCCGCGCGCTTGTCGGGCGTCACGTCGGCGTCGTAGGAGAAGCGACCGATGGGATAGCGGTTCATTTCCATGCCTTGAATGTACCCGAAGCGGCGCTGCCTGCAAAGCCGCGCCACGCGTCCCGTTGCCGGCGAATGTCACGGAGTACAAATGCCACGGAGTACCATAGACAGGGACGTCGAGGGCGAGCGAGTGCAGGGAGGCACGGAAGCGAGCCCGTGGCCGGCGTGACCGCACAAATGGCACCGGGTACAACTGCCACGGAGTACCGTGGCCAGGGTGCCGGCGAATGTCACGGAGTACAAATGCCACGGAGTACCGTGGCCGGCGTGACCGCACAAATGGCACCGGGTACAAATGCCACGGAGTTCCGTGGCCGGGGTGGCGGCGAATTGACATCACCGCGCCGGCGCCGGTATAACTCGCTATGATCCGGATCAACGAAAACTATCCGCGGCTCGTCGCCTCGTACCTGTTCAGCGACGTGGCGCGTCGCGTGGAGGCCTTCCAGGCGGCGCATCCCGACCGGCAGATCATCCGCATGGGCATTGGCGACGTGACGCTGCCTCTCACGCCCGCCGTGCTCGCCGCATTCCACGCCGCGGTGGAGGAGATGGGTAGCGTCGCGACCTTCAAGGGCTACGGACCGGATTTCGGCTACGACTTCCTGCGCACGGCCATTGCGGAAACCGACTACCGGGCACGCGGCGCGGACATCGCGGCCGACGAGATCATCGTGAGCGACGGCTCCAAGTGCGACACGGCCAATATCCAGGAGCTCCTGGCCGGCGACCTGCGCATCGCGGTGCCGGATCCCGTCTACCCCGTCTACGTCGACACGAATGTCATGGCGGGGCGCACGGGCCCCTTCCGCGACGGGCGCTACGCGGGGCTCATCTACCTGGACTGCACGGAGGACAACGGTTTCGTGCCTGACGTCCCTCGATCGCGGGTCGATCTCATCTATCTCTGTTTCCCCAACAACCCCACGGGCGCCACCATCACCCGCGCCCAGCTCGCCGGCTGGGTGGACTACGCGCGCAGGAGCAAGGCGCTCATCCTCTTCGATGCCGCCTATGTCTCGTACGTCCGGGACCCCGCCCTTCCACAGTCGATATTCGAGATACCCGGCGCGCGGGAATGCGCCATCGAGTTCCGCAGCTTCTCCAAGACGGCGGGCTTCACCGGCACCCGCTGCGCCTTCACCGTGATTCCGAAGGATTGCATGGCGTGGGACGCCGCGGGCGCGACCCATTCGCTGCACGCGCTGTGGAGCCGGAGACAGGCGACGAAGTTCAACGGCGTCTCCTACCCCGTGCAGCGCGCCGCGGCCGCCGTCTATACCCCGGCAGGCATGAAGGAAACGCGCGCCCTGTGCGACTACTACCTGGGAAATGCGAAGATCATCCGCGAACGCCTCGCGGCGATGGGTTTCCCCTGCACGGGAGGTGAAAACTCGCCGTACATCTGGATGAAGACGCCGATGGCCTCATGGGACTTTTTCGATCTCCTCCTGGACGCCGCGGGCGTGGTGGTCACGCCGGGGAGCGGGTTCGGCAAGAGCGGCGAAGGCTACGTGCGCGTGAGCGCGTTCAACGATCGCGGAAAAGTGGAACAGGCAATGGAAAAGATCGCCGCGGTGGCGGAAAGGCTGGGTGCGGGATGATTCCCGAGAAGGTGCGGACGGTTCTCGACAGGCATGGGCTCTCGGCCAAGGAGTTCGACCCGGGGAGCACCGCGACGTCCGTGCTCGCCGCGCAGCAGCTGGGCGTCGCGGTCGGGCAAATCGCGAAGTCGCTCCTCTTTGCCGGCAAGGACGGGAAATATTTCCTCGTGCTCTGCCCGGGCGACAAGAGGCTTTCCTCCGCGAAGCTGAAGGCCGCCACGGGCGTGAAGTCCCGCATGGCGAGCGCGGAGGAGACGCGGACGGTGACGGGATTCGGTCCGGGCGAGGTCTGCCCCTTCGGGATCGATCCCGGCATCAGGATCCTCGTCGATGCCAGTCTCTCCGCCTACCAGATGATATTCCCTGCCGCCGGGACCGATTCGTCCGGCGTGCCGATGACCTACGCGCAGCTCATCGCCGTCACCGGGGGAACCGTGGGGGACTATCTCGTCGACGCCGGGGAAGGGAAGGCGGAATGAGCGGAATCGTCACCTGGAAGAAGGGTATGAGCTTCACTGCTTCCGGTCACACGAGCAATTTCAGCCTGCCGCTGGGCGCTGACCCGAAGGCGGGAGGCGAGAACGACGGGTTCCGCCCGACGGAGCTCATCCTCCTGGGGCTCGCCGGCTGCACGGCCATGGACGTCATCTCCATACTGCAAAAGAAGAAGCAGGCGGTCAGCGCCTTCGAAGTGAAGGCCGACGGGGAAAGGGCGGACACGGACCCGAGGCGATTCACGCGCTTCATGCTGGAATACGTCGTGACCGGCAATGGCATCGACCCGGCCGCCGTGGAGCGCGCGGTGGAGCTTTCCGAGACGAAGTACTGCTCCGTGATGGCGACCCTTCGCTGCGCGGGGCCCATCGAGAGGAAGATCACGATCCTCGAAGGGTGAGGACTCCTCAGGCGCCGGTGCGGCCGACTCAGCGGGGCATGTCGTCCAGCCCGCCGGCGTTGACGACGTTGGTGAACCCGTTTTGCGCGAGGAAGCGCATCGCCTGGCCGCTGCGGGCGCCGGAGGCGCAGTAGAGTACGATCGGGGTCGTGCGCGGCTCCAGCTCGAACATACGCGCGGCAAGCGTGGCAAGCGGGATGTTCACCGCCCCGGGGTATGCTCCGTCCTTGAACTCCGCCGGCGTGCGGACGTCGATGATGCGCGCCCCCGCCGCGATCTTTTCCTTTATGGTTGTCCCTGCCATGTTCTCCTCCGTCATGATTGCTGAATGTCGAAACCGCCCAGGGCCTCGATGGCGACGAAACCACCCGTGACGTTCCGCACGCCCGCTGACCCCTTTTCCTTCAATATACGAAGCGCCAGGTGGGAGCGGAATCCCGACCGACAGTGCACGACGATCGGCCTGCCGCGCGGCACCTCCTCCAGGCGGAAGCGCAGCTCGTCCACCGGAATATTCCGCGACCCGCTGCAGGTGGCCCTGCTCGTATTCGTTCCTGTTGCGCACGTCCAGGACCACCGGCCGGGCTGCCTCATCGGCTGCCTTGAGGAGCCCGCGCAGCTCGGCAGACGGTGACCAGCGGGCTGAAACCAGACAGGTCGTTCTCTCCCACGAACGCCGCGAGATTGAGCGGGTCATTCGCCGACGAATAGGGCGGGGAGTAGGCCAGATCCATCTCGGCAAGGTCGTGGAGCGTGAGTCGGCCCTGGAGGGCGACCGAGGCTGCATCGATGCGCTTCTCCACGCCTTCCTCCCCGAAAGCCTGCGCCCCCAGCAGCCGCGCGCTCTTCCTGTCGTAGACGAGCTTCAGCACGAGCTCCTTTGCGCCCGGGTAGTAGCCGGCGTGATGGTCCTTCACCACGATGGCGGCCCCGACGTCGAAACCTGCCGCGCGCGCGGCGCCTTCCGAAAGACCCGTGTTCGCCACGGTGGCATCGAATACTTTCACGACGCTCGAGCCTGCCGCCCCCGCGTAGGACATCTCAATGCCCAGCGCATTGGACGCGGCGATCCTGCCCTGCCGGTTGGCCGGTCCTGCCAGGGGAACGCGCGCGCGGCGGCCCGTCACCTTGTGGACGACCTCCGTCATGTCTCCTGCTGCCCAGATGTGCGGGATCCGACGTGCGCAGGTGCTCGTCCACCGCGAGCGCACCGGCGGCACCGATCTCCAGGCCCGCCGCGCGCGCGAGGGTAAGCTCGGGCTTCACGCCCACGGACAGGAGCACGATGCCGGCGGGCAGGAGCCTCCCGTCCCCGAGCTCCACCTGCGCGGCGGCCGGGTGGACGGCCTTCAAGCCGACACCGGTGAGGACCTTCACGCCGTGACGGCGAAGCCGCGCCGCGACGAGGCCGCCCATCTCAGGGTCCATGGTGGACATTACCTGGGGGAGGAGCTCCACGACCGTGGTGTCCATCCCGCGCCGGACGAATGCCTCCGCCATTTCCATGCCGATGAAGCCTGCCCCGATGATGACGGCGTTTGCGGGCTTCTTCTCCGCGAGGAAGGCCTGTATCCGGTCGGCGTCCGGCACGTTCCAGAGCTTGAAGACGTGGGGGGCGTCGATGCCCGGGACCTGCGGGACGACGGGCGAGCCGCCCTGCGCGAGGATGAGCGAGTCGTAGGGCAGCCACGATTCCCCCGCCGGCCCTTTCACGCGCACGCGCCTGCCGCCGCGGTCGATCTCCCGCGCCTCGGTCTCCACGAGCACCTTCACGCCGTAACGGCTGTCGAAGCCTTCTGGCGTCTGGAGGAGCAGCTTTGAGCGCTTCTGGATGTCCTGCGCGATGTAGTACGCCAGCCCGCAATTGGCGTAGGAGATGTAGGGGCCGCGCTCGATCATCGTGATCTCCGCGCTTTCGCTCACGCGCCGCGCCCGGGCAGCGGCCGTGGCACCGCCCGCGGCTCCACCGATGATGAGAAGCTTCATCGCCTTTGTTTCCATTCTTTTCCTCTTGATCAATGATGCGACAACGCCGCGAACCCGTCAGTGACTTCTATCACGCTTCGGCAGGCAACCCGGCCCTTTCCCGCAGCGGGCCGGGCTTCAGGATGGTGATCCTGCCGCGAGACGTGGCGATGACGCTGTCCGTTTCGAAATCGGCGAGGATGCGCGTGACCACCTCGCGCGACGTGCCCAGCTCCGCCGCGACCCCGCCGTGCGTCATGCGGACGGCCGACCCGCTGCCCGCTTTTTTCAGGAGCAGCGCGGCGATGCGCGTGTCCATGTGGTGGAACGTCACTTCTTCGACGAGCGACAGCACCGCGTCGAGACGGCGCGCGTATTGCCCGAAGATGAAGTGGCGGCAACCGGCGTCCTCTTCCACGAGCCGCGCGAGGAGCGGCGCGGGAACCAGAAGGATCCGCGTGCGTCCCACCGCCTCCGCGACGGCGGGAAAGTTACCGCCGTTGAGAATGCATGTGGCCGAGAGGATGCAGCTCTCCCCTTGCTCGACGCGGTAGAGCGTGAGCTCCTTGCCGGTCTCCGAAATCTTGTAGATGCGCAGCGCCCCCTCCACCACAAAGGGGAGGAAGGCGCATTCCGCGCCGCCTGCTACGAGCAGCTGCCGATCATCGAGCGATTTTTCTACCGCCTGCGCGCGCAGCACGTCGCGGAGCTTCGGCGGGAGCGCGGAGAGGAACGGAAAGCGCCGGCCGATCGATGCGTCCATGCCCGGCATTCTATCACAGCCGGCGACGCCCTTGACGCAACGTGACGGCCGTGCAAGACTCCGCCTGTCCTGCCGAATGAACGGCGCGAGAGAGCATCGGGTGACCGATCGCCGAAGGTGCAAGGAGCGGACCGACACACGGACCGCTTGAATCTCTCAGGCAGAAGGATCGCGTCGGGACGGCACTCTGGAAAGTCGTCGGGTCTCCGCGCACGCGGGGTTGCCCGGCCGCCGAAGGGGCATTCCCTGACCTCACAAGAGGTCCGGGAGCAATCTCTCAGGCCCAAGACAGAGAAGAACGGGAGCAGCCCGTTCTTTTTTTTTGGAGGCCGCATGGAGACGAAGCTTCACGGATGGCACATTTCCCAGGGCGCCCGGATGGTCGATTTCGGGGGATGGGACATGCCGGTCCAGTACGCCGCGGGTCCGCGCGAAGAGCACGTGCGTGTACGCGACGCGGCGGGGCTTTTCGACATCGACCACATGGGACGTTTCGAGGTCACCGGTCCGCAGGCCGTGGAGTTCCTCCAGCGCGTGCAGACCTGGGACGTGAGCCGGCTCGCGGCGGGGCGGGCGCATTACAGCATGCTCCTGAACGACTCCGGCGGCGTCATCGACGATATTTTCATCTATCATAAGCCGCAGTCCTGGCTCGTCGTCGTGAATGCCTCCAATGCACCAAAGGATTTCGCCTGGCTGCAGACCCACGCCCGGGACTTCGCGGTGAGCATTCGCGACCTGCGCGCGGAGACATGCCTCGTCGCCCTCCAGGGACCGGCCGCGCGGGAGGCGCTGCAGCCGCTGTGTCCCGATCTCGATCTCGGCGGCGTCGGCTTCCACCACGTCGTGGAATGCGCGTGTGCCGGCGCGCGCATCGTGCTCTGCACGACGGGCTATACCGGCGAGCCCGGCTACGAGCTGCTCCTGCCGTCCACCGGGTGTGTGGACCTCTGGAGCGCGATCCTGGAAAGCGGCGCGCCGCAGGGCGTGCTGCCGTGCGGTCTTGCCGCCCGCGACTCCCTGCGCGCCGAGGCCTGTCTTCCCCTCTACGGCAATGAGATCGACGAGAGCACGGACCCGCTCCGTGCCGGGCTCGTGCGCGCGGCGGTGCGCCTGGAAGGCCACGACTTCATCGGCCGCCGGGCGCTCGCGGCGCTGGCGCTCGCGCCGCTGCCCGAGCTGCTCGTGGGCTTCCAGATGGTGGATCCGGGCGTGCCGCGGCACGGCTACGCCATCGCCGCGGGCGCGCGCGCGGTGGGCAGGGTGACCACCGGTCTTTTCAGCCCGTCGACGGGAAAATACGTCGGCATGGGCTATGTCGAATCCGCCCTTGCCGCCGTCGGAGGCGAGATCTCCGTTGTCATCAGGGATTCACCGAAGGCCGCCCGCGTCGTCGCGCGGCCCTTCTATACGTCGCCGCACTGGAGGTGAGCATGGATTACAAGGTTGACGAGAAGCTTCGCTACACGAAGACGCACGAATGGGCGCGCGGGGAGGGCGACGAGATCGTGATCGGCATCAGCGACTACGCCCAGGACCATCTCTCCGACGTCGTGTTCGTCGATTTGCCCGCCGTCGGAAAGGAAGTGCGCGCGGGTGCCGCCTGCATGGTCATCGAATCGGTCAAGGCGGCGGAAGAGGTCTTTGCCCCGATCTCGGGGGTCGTGAGCGCCCGCAACGAGAAGCTGGAAAAATCCCCGGAGCTGGTGAACAAGGACCCCTTCGGTGAAGGGTGGCTTGTGAAGGTGAAGCCGGCCAGCCGCGTGGAGCTCGACGGGCTCATGGATGCCGTGGCCTACCGGCGGCACCTGGAGACCCTATGAGCTTCATCCCCAACACCGACGCCGACCGGGCACGCATGCTGGAGACGGTGGGCGTCGGCTCGGTGGCCGAGCTCTTCCACGACGTGCCGGAAAAGCACCGCTTCCCGCGGCTGGACCTGCCGCCTGCCCTTTCGGAGCTGGAGATCATGCGGGAGCTGGAAGAATCGTCGGCCCGCAACGCCTCGGCGGGGAGCACCCCGTGCTTCCTCGGCGCAGGCGCCTATCACCACTTCATCCCCAGCATCGTCGACGCGGTGATCTCCCGGTCCGAGTTCGCCACGGCGTATACGCCCTACCAGCCCGAGATCAGCCAGGGCACGCTGCAGGCCATTTTCGAATACCAGACCATGATCGCGCGCCTGACGGGCATGGAGGTCTCCAACGCCTCCCACTATGACGGTGCCACGTCCACCGCGGAGGCGGTCATCATGGCGCTGAACGTGAGCCAGCACCAGCGGCCGCGCGTGCTGCTCTCCGCCGGCGTGCATCCGCAGTACCGCGAGGTGGTGCGCACGTACACCCAGGGCATGAGGCTCCGCATCGAGGGCGATGAAGACGACCTGCCGCTGGAAAAGCTCGCGTCCCTGTGCGACTCTTCCACGGCCTGCGTCGTGGTGGCCAACCCCGATTTTCTGGGCCGCATTTCCCCGCCGGCAACCCTTTCGCGCCTTGCCGAAAAGGTGCATGCCTGCGGCGCGCTCCTCGTGGTCGCCGCAAACCCCGTGCCGCTCGGACTCCTGGTGCCACCGGGGGAATCCGGCGCCGACGTGGTGGTCGGTGAAGGCCAGGCGCTGGGCAACACAATGTCGTTCGGCGGCCCCGGTCTGGGCTTCTTCGCTTTCCGCCGGGAACAGATTCGCCGGTCCAGCGGACGGATCGCCGGCGAGACGGTGGACCGGGCCGGCGTGCGCGGCTATGTCTTCACGCTCAGCACCCGCGAGCAGCACATACGCCGGGAGAAGGCCACCTCCAACATCTGCACAAACCAGTCCCTGAACGCACTGGCCGCGGCAGTCTACCTCGCGGCGGTGGGACCCCGCGGCCTTCGGCGGGTCGCGGAGCTGTGCTGGCACAAGGCCCACTACGCGGCCGCGCGCATCGCGAAGATCCCCGGTTTCTCCGTGGAGCGCGCCGAGTTCTTCCACGAGTTTTCCGTGCACTGCCCGAAACCGGTGGCCGCCGTCAATCGCCGACTCTTCGAAGGGCATGGCATCATCGGCGGCTACGAGCTGGGCCGCGACTACCCCGCGCGCAAGGACGAGATGCTACTCTGCTGCACGGAAATGAACAGCCGCGCGGAAATCGACCTTCTGGTCGACGCGCTGTCGGAGGTGGGCAATGCCTGAGCCTCTTCTCTTCGATGTTTCGCGGCCGGGCCGCGAAGGGGTGGCCCTGCCGGTCTCCGATGTCCCCGAGACCGCGATTCCGGCGGGGCTCGTCCGCGCGGGCCTCGACCTCCCGGAGGTGGCCGAGCCGGAAGTGATGCGCCACTACGTGCGCCTCTCCCACATGAACTACTCGGTGGATACCGGCCTCTATCCCCTTGGCTCGTGCACCATGAAATACAACCCGAAGGTGAATGAGAGCGCGGCGCGCCTTGCAGGATTCACGCACCTGCACCCCCTCCAGGATCCTGCCACCTCCCAGGGCGCCATCGGGCTCATGTTTGCCCTCCAGGCCATGATCGCGGAGATCGGCGGCTTCCATTCCGTCACGCTCCAGCCCTCGGCGGGCGCCCACGGGGAGCTCACGGGCATCCTCATCATGCGCGCCTGGCATGCCTCCCGCGGCGACACCACGCGGACGCGCGTCCTCGTGCCCGATTCCGCGCACGGCACGAATCCGGCAACCAGCAGCATGGCCGGCTTCGAGGCGGTGGAAATACCCTCCGACGCGCGCGGCAACATCGACCTTGCGAAGCTCCGCGGGCACCTGGACGGGCGGGTCGCGGGCCTCATGCTCACGAATCCCAACACGCTCGGGCTGTTCGAGGAGAATCTCCTCGAGGTGACGCGTCTGGTGCACGAGGCCGGGGGCCTGGTGTACGGGGACGGGGCCAACTTCAACGCGCTCCTGGGCGTGGCGCGGCCCGGGCATATGGGCATCGACGTGATGCATTTCAATCTCCACAAGACCTTCTCCACGCCGCACGGCGGCGGCGGGCCCGGGGCGGGAGCGGTGGGGGTCGCCGAGTCGCTGGCGGATTTCCTGCCGGGGCCGCTTGCGGCACGCACGGGCTCCGGGCCTTCCGCGTGCTTCACGTGGTCCCATCCGCGAAGATCGATTGGACGGGTGAGGAGCTTCCAGGGCAATTTCGGCATTCTCGTGCGCGCCTACACCTACATGCGGATGCTCGGCGCCGACGGCATGCGCGCCGTCGCGGAGAACGCCGTGCTCAACGCGAACTACCTCCAGGCGCGCCTCGCAGACGTGTATCCCGTGCCCCACGGCGACCGCACGTGCATGCACGAGTTCGTCGCCCAGGGCAGGCTCGCCGGAGCCCCGGGCGTCCGCGCGCTGGACATCTCCAAGCGCCTGATCGACTACGGCTTCCATCCGCCGACGAACTATTTCCCGCTCATCGTACCGGAGGCGCTCATGATCGAGCCCACCGAAACGGAGAGCAAGGAGACCCTGGACGGCTTCGTCGAGGCCCTGCGCGACATCGCGCGGGAGGCGGCGGCGAATCCCGAGCTTCTCCACGACGCGCCGCACGCCTCGCCCGTGCGGAGGCTGGACGAGGTGAAAGCCGCGAAGGAGCTTGCCGTCACCGCGCCTCACCGGCCGCCGCGGGAGGGTTAGGCGCCGCGCCGATGCTCTCCATGGTGATCCTGCTTCTCATCTTCGCGGCCCTCGTGGCGACCCTCACGGTCGTCGTCATGCGTCTCGCCGGCCGCGCGCTGGGGGGCACAATCGCCCGGCGCGTGGAGGCGGCAGAGTACATCCAGAAGACCGGCAAGGTCCCCCCGTCGTGGGTGAGCGACGCGCCGGGCCCCCCCGCCCGAGACTTTGCCCGGATTCATTCCGATGTCCTGAGGCGCCTGGACGATCTGTGCCAGTTCTACGAGCGCGCGCGGGTGCCGGAAAACCCTGGCCCGCATGCGGTTCTCCTCTCCCTTCTGCGAAAGACCCGCGCCGAGTGGGCAAACAGGGACATCGAGTCGCTTCTTTCATAGACCTTCGCCGCAGCGTGCGGCCGCCAACTGTTTGTCTGAAATACCTGAAATAGCATTTCACTATTGCCTTTTTGATATATAGCTTATCCGTGATATGTTATTGAGTACAGGCGACGGACGCAAGCCCCGGGGCGGTGCGCACGACAGGTGCGCTGTCGTCAGAAGGACGGTGCGATGAGCAAGGCATTTGTTGTTCTCTTCTGCTGTGTCGTGACATTCGGCATTGGGGCGCAAGCCGCCGCGCCGAACGCACAAGCCCTGCCGAACACGGCAGCGCCGGCCGCGGCACCTTCTTCCGCCGCCGGCACACCGCTGAAGTTTTCCCCGTTCTGGATCGAGCTCTCTCCCACGGTCACCTTCCCCCTGGGCGACAGCGCGATGGACTTCGGCTTCGGCGGCGGTGGCTCGCTCCTGATGGAGTACCGCCTTCCCTTCCTGCCCGTGGCATCGCTTCGCACCAACCTGGAATACGGCTACTATCCCATCCCCGCCCGGGAGACGGTTTCCTTTGCGTCGGCAGGAGCCGGCGTCGCCCTGGCCTACAACATCGCCCCCTTCCTGGGCATCAAGGCGTACGCCGACGGGGGAGCCACGTACGGTTTTTTCAATACGACTTTTGAAGGCTACTGGAACCCCTACGTGCAGGGTGGGCTCGGCCTGTACCTGTCCTTCCCGCCTGGATTCGTCATCAACATCGGCGGGACATTCCTTTACCAGATAGGGCTTTACATGGGCGTTGGGGCCACGCTGGGCGCCTCCATCGGCCTCGGCACCCCGGTCACCGTGCAGACCTTCGCGCCGAAATCCGCGCGTCTCCCTCCGAAGGCCCAGCCGCTGGTCAAGCAGGGCTCGGGCCTGGAGCTGAGCCAGGCGAATATCTCCGACATCTACCCCGTGTTCTACAAGTTCTACGACGACCATCCCATCGGCACGGCCGTCCTCCACAACTGGGAAAGGTCGGCCGTCACGAACGTCTCCGTGAGCGTCTGGGTGAAGGACTACATGAGCGACCCCAAGGAGGTGAAGGGGCCGGACCGGATAGAGCCGGGCAAGGACGCAGACGTTGACCTGTACGGATTGTTCCGCAAAGATATCCTGGACAACACGGAGGACACGAAAGTCTCCGCCACCATCTCGCTGCACTACACGCTGAATGGCAAGGACGTGAGCAAGGACACGGTGGAAACCATCAGGGTCCTGAAGCGCAACTCCCTCACCTGGGACGATGACCGCAAGGCGGCCGCCTTTGTGTCGCCGAACGATCCCACGGCGGCGAAATTCGCCAAGAACGTCGCCTCCGCCATCAGCGGAAAGGGGAATACCGCGGTGGAGCCGAACGTACGCATGGCGGCGGCCATCCACGACGCTCTCACCCTCTACGGCCTCACCTATTCCACGGACCCCGTTGCGACGCTGAACTCCGACAACAAGACCGTTGACTACATCCAGTTCCCGCAGCAAACGCTCGACTACAAGAGCGGCAAGTGCAGCGACTTCTCGGCGCTGTACGCCTCCATGTTCGAAGCGGTGGGCCTGGAGACTGCCTTCATCACGATTCCGGGCCACATCTACATGGCGGTCGCGCTCAGCCTGAGCCCGGACGACGCCCGCGCGGCGTTCACGCACCGGGACGACCTGATCTTCAAGGACAAGAAGGTGTGGCTGCCCATAGAGATCACGCTGCGCGACGGCGGATTCGTGAAGGCATGGCAGCTCGGCGCCAAGGAATGGCGCGAAAACCTGGCGAAGAACCAGGCGGTTCTCTACCCGCTGCACGACGCATGGAAGGTGTACGAGCCGGTGGGATTTGCCGCCACCGCCTCCGATGTGCAGATTCCTGCCAATGACCTGATTGCGAAGGCGATGGCGACCGACCTCGACGCTTTCGTGCAGGGGGAGATGGGAACACAGGAGCTCGCGCTCAAGGCCGCCGTCACGAAGGCGACCACCGTTGCCGCGAAGTCCAAGGCCGTGAACAGCCTTGCGGTCCTGCACTCCCGGTTCGGCCTCCTGGACCAGGCCATCGGCGAGTTCACCCAGGTCCTCGCGAAGGACGAGTACGTGCCGGCCCTGGTGAATCTGGGCAACATCTACTTCCTGCGGGCCAGTTACGACAAAGCCCTCGAGTACTACAACCGGGCGTCCAAGAAGGCGCCGAAAAACCCGACGGTGCTTCTCAGCATCGCGCGGGCGAATCATGCGCTGGAGAACTACTCCATCGCCAAGGCCGCGTATGCCGACCTGCAGGCAGTCGCGCCGGACCTTGCTCAACAATTCGCCTACCTCGACCTTCGGGGCGAGGAGGCCACGCGCGCCGCGGACGTGAGCGGCGTCCTGGGGACGGTGGTATGGTCAGATCAGTAAGAATCACATTTGCCGCGGGTGCGGCGGCGTGCTGTATTGCCTTGTCGGGATGTCCGAGCCCCCTCCTGGCCCGGATCAAGCAGGAGATCGCGAAGTTTCCCTTCACGGCCACGAGCTACACGTTTTCGACGCAGTGGGGGAACCCGAGCCCGCAGTATTCCTTCGGGGCGGCCGTAGTAAAGGCGGACACCGCCGGATACGTCTATGTTGCCGACAACACGTTCCGGATAAGGAAGTTCGACTCCACCGGGGCCATACAGAAGACCTATGACGTCCCCGCGAGCGGAGGCCTCAACGCCGCGGTCAGGGACATGGCCTTCGATGCGAGCGGCAACATGTATGTCGCCACGTATGCCACTTCGAACGGAACGAGCCAGATCCTTAAGTTCGATGTTTCCGGCAATAATCTTAACTGGACACCAAGTGCCACGATCACGACTGCAACCGCGCTTGCCGTTGACTCATCCGGAAATCTGTACGTGGTCGACAGCGGCAAGACTCCACCCCAGGTTATGGTATTCAGTCCAGCGGGAACCCTGATCACCTCCTGGACCGGCAAGGGGAATCCCCAGACAGGCGCGTCCGATTTCAACACGCCGACAGGGATTGCGATCGACTACTGGGGCAAAGTTTACGTCATTGACTATACGACCGGCGGCACAATCAGGAAGTTCGACCCCAATGGCGGCCTCTACGCGACGAGCTATTCGAGCTTTGGTGCCTTTACAATCGGCGATCCCACTGCACTCTCCGTTGACGCTTCGTCTTCGCCGACGTTCTATATCGCGGACTCCCTCAACAGCCGGATCGTCAAGACGGACCTGGGATCCAACAACTCCACCTTTGGCAGCAGCGGTGCAGGGAACGGGCAGTTCACGACCCTTGCCGGTGTCGCCGTCGATTCTTCCGGCAACGTGTACGTAACCGATTCTCCCAACGGCACCAATCTTGGCGATACGTCGCGCGTGCAGAAATTCAACAGCGCCGGGGCCTGGACGGCAACCTGGGGTGGCACTGCCCTGGCGGGGAACGGCCAGTTCAACGCCCCTGACGGAGCGGCGTACGACTCGTCGGGCAACCTGTACGTCGTGGACGTGAACAATCACCGGGTCCAGAAATTCGACCCGACAGGTGCATACCTTGGACAGTGGGGCACCCCCTCAACCTACACCCCCGCCCTCGGGTCGATCGCGGTGGACTCGGCAGGCAATGTGTATCTCCCGGACACCGGAGGCACGCCCAGCATCCATATGTTGGACTCGTCCCTCAACCCAGTGAGAAACATCGGCGCAGGAACTTTAAGCAGCCCGGAAGGCGTTGCTCTCGATTCCGCGGGGAACGTCTACGTTGCCGACGCCAACAAAGAAGCGGTTTTCATATTCGACCCCAACGGCTACGCGCATAGCCCGGCAAGCTTTGGGACGTTTGGCGCCGCAGACGGCCAGTTCGAACTGCCCGTCGGTATCGCCGTCGACAGTGGGGGCAATATCTATGTCGCCGATCTGGACATATTCCAGGCGAAGACGAACCTGATACAGAAATTCGACAAGAATGGCAATTTTGTGAAGTCCTGGGGGACGCGCGGGGCGGGTGACGGCCAAATCTACTATGCCATTGGCCTCGCAATCGACAAGTACGACAATGTCTACGCCACTGACTTCGTCAACAGGCGTGTCGAGAAATTCGATTCAAATGGCACCTTCCTCACCAAGTTTGGAAGCGTCGGGGTGGGCAATGGAACATTCGGCTGGCCATTCAATGTTGCCGTCAATTCCACCGGCACAGTCGCCGTGGCCGATTTGACGAACGACCTTGTTCAGTTGATGACGCCCTCGCCATAGCGGGAAAAGGGAGATAATGTCAAAGGGGTGCTTCGAGGCGGCCTGACTTTCGATTTCTCCGCAGGTGGTCTTCCGGTCACCATCTGATTCTGGACGCGGTGGTAATGCGACGAGCAAACGTCGATGGTTTGGCTCTGTCCAATATCCATTTCAACAAATATCAGTTTCGCCTTCTGGATCAGGCTAGACAAGTTTACGCGCCGAGGACCACGGACTATCGTTGCGGAGCTCTGGCAGAGGTGCTATAATGCCATCAGTACGTCAATGATATCATCTGTCGGTATTGGAAATTTGTTTGCGTCGCGATTTCCTTCCGTGACGAATATGTCTTGCACGGGACCACCTGCAAGTCCACTAATCAGCTGAACGTGCGTTTCAGAGGCTGGCCACAGGGCCTTGAAGTGTATTGAAAAGGAATATTGCCACGGAGGTCGTATGAAAAAGCTCTTGCTCGCTTTCTTGATGATTGCAATTGTTCTCAGCTTCTCAACGTGCAAGTTCATTGACTCGATCTTTTTCGTCGCATCAAGTGTTTCCCCGAGTGATCTTCCAAGCTATACGGGCACACCCCCGACCACCCGCGTACAAGCCATACAATCTTTTGGCACTGGCGGAATGCTGGCGTTTGAGGCAATCGGCAAAGATATGGCGCAACGGCAGGAGTTCCAGAACTTCGGCAAATCCGTACCCATGTGGTTCTTTGGAAACACCCCGACTGGAAAACTGATACAGAAGGCCATCGCAAATAAACTTGCGCGCACAATCACGCTTACGGGCTCCGGCTTCAGCTCCGCCGATCTCAATACGGTTGCGAACAAGGAGATCCATCTCGATATCGAGAACGAGAATGTAAACAACTCAAATGTGGATTCAAGCGGCGTGTCAGGCGCAATAGTCATCGACAAGTGCAAGGTCGACATCGTGGGCACGGCGAATGGGCTTTCGTCCAGCCATCCGCCGACATCCGTCGATCTCACGCAGGGAGATGCCGATGTCTCTGTCACGGTGACCAATTTCAAGGACACGAATTGGGACCCCAACATAACGGTCAACGGCGCCAAGATCGGCTTGAAGTTCAAATCGACTGGCAACGCGACACTCAACTCGTCGACAGGCGCCCCGACGGACCTCACGTGGGACGTCTCGGCAAGCATGAAGGCAGGCATTTCCGTTACCGACACCTTGTCGGGCGACTACAGCGGAAAATACATTCTTGAGCTGAGCTACTACGACAACGGAAGCCTCACATCGTCAGATCTCAGCAGCACGGATCCGTATGCCGCGATCGGCAAGATCACTTTCAGCCTCTCGATCAAGAGCTATGACAACAGCAATAACCTGCTGAACTCATGGACATTCGATCAGAGCGACCTACAAGACGAACTCGAAAGTATGAATTCCCCATCCTGAGGTCCGCCAGTCGCCAGTGTTTGAAAAGGCCGCGCCCGAAGCGCGGCCTTTTTGGTGTGCAGCGGGCTACTGGCCGATAAGCCCATATCCAGGTTACTTCGGATCTGCTAACCACCCCCAGTACGCTCAAGCGCCGCGTGCGCAACTCGCAGGGGCGGTGGTGTGACGACAGGGAATGCCCGTGAGGGTCAACCGAGGTAAGGGGCAGCGCTCCCTCTACCTGATGATATTCGTGAGGTTGGACTGGCTCGTGCCGAGCCAGAGCTGCTCGATCCGGTAGTCGTCCGTCCCGTATATCTCCATGACGAACTTGATAGCGGGTGATCCGGTGCCGAATGCCGCTGGCCCGGTGATGACGGCCGTTACATTTGTCGGGTCCGTCTCGTCGATGCTGCTCAGGGAGTAGGCGGTGTCGCTGTTGACGAGTGGGAACGGGGTCGTCCAGTCGAAATTGGGGAGCGTCGAATAATCCTGCGTATCCGTTGGGTGGAAGTTGCCCTGCATATCCGACCGGGTGGAGGAGTTGAGGCTCGACAGAAAGTCGTTGAGCCTGTCGTCGATGGTAACTGGCGCCACGCCGCAACTGATGACAGCCAGCGCCACAACTGTTGCAAGGGCAATCAGCCCGACAATGCGCTTTGCACCCATGGAATCCCTCCTGTTCATATGTTGGCCTCAACAAGGTGAGGGGCTATCGATTCTTCGAACTCCGAAAGCAGACTGTGATAGCTCGAAAGAAATCCCGTCCAAACTGGATCGTCCGGTAGAGTGATGAACTTGGCTTTCAGCAAGACGTACAGACGTCCGGCGACGAACCGACGCAGGGAAAGAGCCGCGAGGCTCGAATAGGCAAGATTGAGCGATAGATTCGCCGTTTGAATCATCAGCGGGAAAACAACCTCCTGGGAGTATTTCGTCCCTTCATCCTTGCCCTTGTCGTTGGTGATGGCGATGGCGTTCTGCCGTTCGACGTCCAGCTTCTGCCTGTATTCCGTGAAAAGTGACGCGTAGTCGTTGACGTCCTTTATGTATCCCGCCATCGCGGTGTCGATGTTTGCCATGGCCGTCTCAGGATCGGCCAGCATGGCCTGCAATTTGTCCTCATTCCACGTGCTGTAATTTATCTGATCCCTTTGAACGGTGAATTTGTCGCCCGGCGGCTTTCCCAGGGGAACCTCAACGCCTTCATTTGAAGTGAGCGCCACCGTCTGGCCGGCCGCCTCCACCTGGACCTGCCCCGCGTCCACGGTGAACAGGGTGGAGCCGTCCGCGCCGGCGAAGACCGTGAAATCGGTGCCGCGGACTCCGGCAAGAGCGCCGTTCGTGCGCACCTGCGGCTCGGTTCCGGTGAGCTTGTCGTAGTGGAACTTGATGGAGCCCAGTGTCACGGACAGGACGGACGTGGACTGGTTGCCCTGCGCCTTTTCCATGAGCGTGAACACCGTGTTGCGGGCGACCTTGATGGTGACGCCCTTCTGGTCCAGCTCCGCCTGACCGTCCCCGCCGGTCTTCAGCATGTCGCCCGTGTTTAAAACGGCCCCAATCTCCGCGTCCTTCTGCGTGCCGTTCTTAAGCCGCACGCTCGCATCCCCTTCCGTGTACGTGATGTCAGCGGGAATTGCGGAGATTGAAAGTGCGCCTGCAATCAAGAACACTGCGACAAAGATTCCTCTTTTCATCTCAGTAGGGCCCCTTGAGCCCGATGACCTTCCACTGGAACCAGTCGCTTTTTACCAGGAGGAGAACGTGCGTCCCCGTGCCCGTGGCAAGCTCCAGGATGCGGGACCCGCTTTTCACGTAGCGGGAGAAAAAGGCCTTCACTTCCATCGTGTCGGCGAATTTCTGGTAGCTCAGCGGGCCTACGGCTGCGCCCGCATCCAGTGTCGCGTTGTCCATCCGGAAGCCCGCTTTCAGGACGCCGTTCCAGAAGTCCGCGACGTCGGAGGGGATGAGGACGATTTCTCCATCGAGCAGGAAGGGGGTGACGCTGCGGGCGGCGAGCGCCGGGGCATTGGCAGCCTTCATTTCCCCCGTCACCTGGCGCACCGCGCCTTCGTCACCCCAGCGCTGAAAGGTCGCGCATGAGGCAAGGGAAAGTGCCGCCGCGCACGCAATGGCCGGCACAAGAAGCCGCAGCCGGTGCTTCTGCATTTCCCAATAGTGCACGAGCGGAGGCCCGGAAATCAAGCCCATGTCTTCACACGGATGGCATCATGCGGTTATTTTTCATACAAGGAGGTGGCCGATGGATCCAGACACAAGATCGAAAGTCCAGGCCCTGATCGGCGATTTGAACGGGCTGAAATCGCGCAACCCGGAAGAATCGAAGTTCAAGGAATGGAAAGAGAAGACGGAGAAGAAGCTGGAGGAAGTCTTCGGCAAGGGCTCAGAGGCGGCGGGCAGATTCCACGCGCTGCGCTTCTTCGACTTCTCCCGGCGCGCGGGACCCCGGGATGCGCCGCTTGCCGAGGACGAAAGGGCCCTCTACCTGAAAGGACTGGAAGAGGCCCGCAGGCTCCTTTCCCACATCGCCGACACGTGACGCCGCCGGAGAATCGGGCATCCCTTACCAGCGCTGATGCACGTCCTCCCGGATGAGCCGGTCGTAGATGCCCCGCACCTGACGCATCACCCCGCGGGACAGCCGCGGTGCGGCCACCGCGCCGCAATTATCCTCGACCTGCGCCGGGTTTTTCGCCCCGGGTATGGCACAGGAAACGGCGTCGTGCATCAGGATCCAGCGCAGCGCGAACTGCGGCATCGTCACGCCGCGGGGCAGTACCTGGCGGATCTCCTCCACCGCCTGCAGCCCGCGCGCGAAATCGACGCCCGCGAATGTCTCCCCGCGGTCGAATGACTGGCCCTTGCGGTTGAATGCGCGGTGATCGTCGGAGCTGAAGCGGGTTGCGCGCGACATCTTGCCGCTGAGCAGGCCGCTGGCAAGAGGCACGCGGACGATGACGCCGATCCAGTGCGACTTTGCCTCGCGGAAGAAAAGATCGGCCGGGCGCTGGCGGAAGATGTTGAAGATGATCTGCACGGTCTTGACGCCAGGGTATTGGATGGCCTTCAGCGCTTCTTCCACCTTCTCCACGCTCACCCCGTAGTTCTTGAGCTTGCCCGCCGTCACCATGCGGTCCAGGCCCTCGAAAACCTCGGGCGTGTAGAAGACCGGCGTGGGGGGGCAGTGGAGCTGGAGGAGGTCCAGCGCCTCCACCTTCAGGTTCCGCAGGCTGTCCTCCACGAACTTGCGCAGAGCGACCGGCGTGTACTTCTCCGCGACGTGCGGCGTGAGCTTGCGTCCCGCTTTGGTCGCCACGTAGATCGTTTCCGAGCGGTCGCGGAGGAGCTGCCCGATGAGCTTTTCACTGCGGCCGTTCCCGTAGACATCGGCGGTGTCGAAGAAATTGACCCCAAGATCGACCGCCTTGTTCAGGGCGGCCATCGACTCACGGTCGTCCACGGGGCCCCAGCTTGCACCAATGGCCCATGCGCCGAAGCTCACCTCGGAAACCTTCATACCCGTGCGACCCAGAAGACGGTAGTTCATGGCTTACTCCGGTAAGAGAAGATTCTCCAGCCCCGCGGTGAGCATGACCGCGGGGATCGCAAGTCCGATGGCCGCGTGGGCGACGCCCAGCCCGATCATCGTGTCATGGTCGCCCCGGCTCGCACCCTTGTTGCCGGGCATGGCCGTCGCGGCCTGGGCGAAGAGTGCCGACGGAAGCCCTGCCAGGATGGCAAGGCCCACGAAAGCGGCGCACGACATTTTCCTGCCGCCTTTGCATCCCATGAGGCGGAGAATATCACGGACGGTACGGAAATCAAGCTCCCGGGCCGCCGTCCCCGATGAAGAACGGCTGCAGCCCCACGCGATGCCGGCGCCTCATCTCCCGAGCCTCGCACGGATCAAGCGGATTGCGTCCGCCTTGCGGATGACGCCTATTTTTGTATAGAGATGCGCGATGTAGGACTCCGCCGTCCGCCGTCCGATGATGAGGGTGGTGCCGATCTCCCTTGCCGATAGGCCGTCGCACAGCAGCGCGGCCACCTGTGCTTCGCGCTTTGAGAGGGCAGGGAGGCAACTCCGAATATCCTGGCTTGCCGCCCTTTCTCTCTCGGCGAGTTGGTCCTGTTTCTTGCGCGCGGAAAGCAGATTGTTGATGTGGGGAGCAAGTATTTCAATAATCACTTTTTCGCGCTCACTGAATCCCTTGCCGAAAGGCGATCTTTGGATCAGCAGAGAACATGGCCCGGAGGGGCGCAGGGAGCTCAGGTCGTAGCCGATGCCGTAAGGCTTCGCGAAGTCCACGTAGAATTCCGAATTGGGATAATCGGCCCAGCGCGTATGGCTCAACCCCCGCAGGAACTCCCCGCGCGGTCCGTATAGAATGCTCGGCATTTTGAAGCGGTAGCGTTGGTTGTACATGCTGACGATGGCTTCGGATACCCCGAAGCCGGTCAATACCCGGAGCGATGAATCAATCAGACCGGCGCCGCAATCGAAAGGAATGATGGCGCCGACCCGGCGGAGGGCCAAATCGAGAAGGGTCGCCCGATCCTCCGCAGATTCGAGCTCCAGGAGGTAGTCGTTTATTTTCCGCCAGGAGGAGGTATCGAGGGATACGCGGCCCATACGGGAGACAATAGCATGTTTTCGCCAATACGGTAATTTCTACGGGTTTTTTCCTGCCGGCGCCGGGATAGAGTGGCGTATACGGAATAAGACAGGGGCCGAAGTTATGGAGATCTCCCTGGCAAGCACGATTCCAAGACCATGAAAAAGGAGATACAGATGCAGCCTCTTAGAAACGGACTGATCCTCTTGTCGCTCTTGACACTCTTCGGATGCCCGACCCCCGGCGGCGGTTCCGATTCCAATCAGACTCAGACCCAAACTCAGACCCAGACCCCGCCGGAGACACTGTATTTCGCAGGAAATTACAGCGACGGCTCGAAAGCAGTGCCCTGCTACTGGGAAGGAAGCACATTCCACAGTCTGGGCGGCAGCCTCACGGGTTTTGCCTTTTCGCCTGTCGCCTCCTCAGGTGGTACGGCCTACACGGCCGGCTTCTATATCGACGGCACGAAGAATGTGCCCTGCTACTGGGCAGGAAGCACTCTCAATGTCCTGAAAGACACGGATGGCGTCACGGCCCTTGCGTATAACGCGTGTGCCTTCGCGATAGCCGTGTCCGGCAGCACGGTCTACACGGCTGGCTATTATAATAACGGCTCGAAGGATGTGCCTTGCTACTGGGTGGGAAGCACTCTCACTATCCTGAAAGACTCGGATGGCATCACCCCCCTTACGAACGTCGCTTATGCTTATGCGATAGCCCTGTCCGGCAGCACGGTGTATACCGCCGGCTACTATTTTGACGGCTCGAAGATGGTTCCCTGCTACTGGGTGGGGAGCACTCTCAATATCCTGAAAGACTCGGATGGCATCACCCCCCTTACCCAATTCGCGAATGCTTCGTCAATAGCCCTGTCTGGCGGCACCGTCTACACGGCTGGCTACTATAATGACGGCTCCAAGCGTGTGCCTTGCTACTGGGAAGGAAGCACTCTCCACAGTCTGGGCAGCACCGCCCTTACCAGCGACGCTTATACCTTCGCACTAGCGCTATCCGGCAGCACGGTCTATACGGCCGGCTGCTATTATGACGGATCGAAGGGAGTGCCCTGTTACTGGGTAGGAAATACTCTCACTATCCTGAAAGACTCTACGGGCAGCACGGCCCTTACCAATGACGCGGGGGCCGAGGCACTGACACTGTCCGACGGCACGGTTTACACGGCCGGCTACTATAATGACGGCTCCAAGTCTGTTCCTTGCTACTGGGAGGGAAGCACCCTCCACAGCCTGGGCGGCAGCCTCACGTATGACGCCGGAATATATTCCGCCGGCGGTGACTAGAGCGAGAACAAGGAAGCCATTCGCTCTCTCTTTTATCGATGAGTTGATCTCGGCCGCGCTCGGCATCGGGCTCCCTCACGGAGAACCCGTCGATCGCGCGGCCGAGCCATTAATCCCTATTTTGCCGCCGTGGCTGTCGATTTTGCGGCACTCGTGCCGGCGATCACCGCGCGCTTTCTGGATTCGAACAGCCTCTGCAGGACGCAGAAGACGAACACCAGGAATCCGATCACGATCCGCGTCCACCAGGAGTTCAGCGTGCCCTGAAAGACAACCAGCACCTGGATGATCCCATAGACCAGCACGCCGAGGAGCGTTCCGAAGATGTTCCCCACGCCTCCGGTCAGCAGGGTGCCGCCGATGACCACTGCCGCGATGGTGTCCAGCTCCATGCCGCTTCCGTTCAGTCCGTACCCTGAGAGCGTGTAGAATGTGAAAACGATGCCGGCGAGCGCCGCGCAGAACCCGCTCAGGGCATAGATGGCGATCTTGGTGCGTGCGACCGGAAGTCCCATCAACAAGGCTGACTGCTCGCTGCCGCCGATGGCATAGACGGTCCTGCCGAACTTCGTGTAGCGCGACACGAAGAACCCGACCAAAACCACGACAATTGCGATCAGCGCCCCCGGTGAAAGAAAACCCTGGCCGAAAATGCTGACCTGCGCGTGCGCCACCGACTCGAAAAAGGGATTCTGCACCGCGATAGTAAAGAGGCTGACGATGTAGCACAGGCCGCGCGCCAAGTACAACCCTGCAAGCGTAACGATGAATGGCGGAAGATCGAAGGTCTGGATCAGGTAGCCCATGAAGAGGCCCATCGCCGTTCCCATGAGGAGCACGATCGGTATCACGAAAAGCGGGCTCATGTGAGCCTTTTCCAGCAGGCTCGCCGAGACCATGCCGGCCAGGCCGAGCATGGAACCGACGGACAGATCGATTCCGCCCGAGATGATGACAAAAGTCATGCCGACGGCAAGGACCAGGAGATACGCGTTGTCGATGAAGAGGTTGAGGAAATTCTGAACCGAGAAGAAGCCGCGGAATGCAACCGAGCCCAATCCGAACATGATGATGAACAATCCGAGGGTGACCAGGACGGGCAGGTTCCTCGAGCCGGCAAAGCGTCTCCTGCTCATGTCGACAACTCCCTTCTGGCGAACACCCGGACGATCCTGGCCCTGAATCTCGGTGACTGCATCAGGCAGACTGCCCACACGACAAACGCCTTGACAACCGGGGCTACATCGGAAGGAACGCCGAATGCGTAGATGGTGACCGTGAGTGTCTGGATGATCAAGGCGCCGATGATGCTCCCGAACAGGTAGAACTTGCCGCCATTCAGCGATGTGCCGCCCAGCACGACGGCAAGAATGGCGTCAAGCTCGAACAGCTTGCCCGCGTTGTTCCCGTCGGCGCTCATGACGGTGGAACAGACGATCAGCCCCGCGATACCCGCGCAAAGCCCGCTGAACGTGTAAACCCAGAAGATGATATTCTGGGCGTTGATGCCCGAGAACCGGGCCGCGGTCGGGTTGATTCCCACTGCCTCGATGAACACGCCGATCGCGGTCCTTCTGGTGAAAATGAAGGTTAAAAGAAGCACAAACGCCACGATGTAGATGGAAAAGGGAAGGCCCAGCACGTACCCCTGACCCAGGATGGCGAACGGTTTTGCATAGAGCCAGATGATCATTGATTTCGTGAACACCATGGCGACCCCGCGGCCCGCCACGAAGAGGATCAGCGTCGCGATGATGGGCTGCATGCGTATCCGCGAGACCAGCATTCCGTTCCACATTCCCGCGAGGGTGCACACCAGAAGGGCGGCTGCCATGGCCACGAGGATGGGGTACTTGGGAACGCCCTTCAGATCACCGCCGATCAGCAGCGCAACCACGCCGGAGGAGATGGCCACGACGGAGCCCACGGATATGTCGATCCCATGCGTTGCGATGACCAGCGTCATCCCAATGGCCAGGAGCATGATGGGGGCGCCGTTCTTCAGGATATCGATCAGATCGCCATACAGGTGCCCCTGCTTGATCTCCAGGCGGAAAAAGTGAGGAGTAAAAAACAGGTTGAAGAGCAAGAGGACTCCAAGGGCGACAAGCGGCCACAGCAGCTTGTTGCGACCCAGGGATTTCAACGGTGTCATTCTAGTTCCCTCCCGCGATCGTCCGCATGATGCTGCTTTCGTTCATGTCCTCCCCGTTCAATTCCGCGATCTTTGCCTTGTCCTTCAGGACCGCGATCCGGCTGCTGCAGCGGACCACTTCTTCGAACTCGGAGGAAATGAAGATGACGCCCATCCCCTGTCTGCTCAATGAAAGGATCAACTCCATGATTTCCAGCTTGGCGCCGACGTCAATACCGCGCGTCGGCTCATCCAGGATCAGGATGATCGGATTGGTGGCAAGCCATCGCGCGAGCATCACCTTCTGCTGGTTGCCGCCGCTCAGCTGGCCGGCCAAGTTGTTCGCGCTCGGGGTTGCGATTGCCAGGGATTTGATCAATTCATCGGCTATCTCCAGCTGCTTTCTTGTCGCGATGAATTTGAACACTCCGTTCCTCGCCTGCAGGGCAAGGATGATGTTTTCCCGGACGGTAAGGTCGGAGAAAATACCCTCACTCTTCCTGTCTTCCGAGCAGAACCCCATCCCCGCCATCATTGCGCTCCGAGGGGAATTGATGGCTGCTTTTTTTCCCTTGATCCGGACCTCACCCTGGTTGGCCCCGTCGATCCCGAAAATAAGCCTTGCCATCTCCGTCCTGCCGGAGCCCAGGAGTCCCGCCAGGCCGAGCACCTCGGCTTCGTCCAGGTTGAGATCGAAGGGCGCGATGGAGCCGCGCAGTCCGAGATTTTTCACGCTGAGCACGTTCTTTACGTCTTTGCCGATAATGACGGACGCCTTTTTCTGTTGATCGCTTTCCGCGGCATAGCTGAACTCTGACAATTCCTTGCCGAGCATCTTCGCGACCAGGTCCAGCTTCGGGAGGGCTTCAGTCTTGAACTCCCCAACGAACTCCCCGTTTTTCAGGATCGTGATCCGGTCCGAAATCTGGTAGGTCTGGTCAAGGAAATGGGTGATGAAGATGATGGCCAGCCCCTGATCCCTCAAGGACCTGATAACCTTGAAGAGCTGCTCCACTTCGCTGTCATCAAGACTGGAGGTCGGTTCGTCCAAGATCAGGATCTTGGAGGAGATATCCAGAACCCGCGCGATTGCAACGAGCTGTTGAATTGCGATGGAGTACGAGGAGAGGATCTGGGTGACGTCGACGACGATGTTCAGCCGCTGTAGAATTTCTTCGGACCTCCTGGCCATTTTTTTCCAGTCGATTCTTCCGAAGCGCACGGGCTGTCTGCCCGCAAAGATATTCTCCGCCACCGAAAGATTGGGGCAGAGATTGATCTCCTGGTACACCGTGCTGATTCCCAGTTTCTGCGCGGCCAGGGGGGAATCCGGACGGATTGGTTTGCCTCCCAGCAGTATTTCGCCCGAGTCCTGCGGATGCACTCCGGTGAGAACCTTCACCAAGGTCGATTTTCCGGCCCCGTTCTGGCCCATGATTGCGTGAACCTCGCCCTTGAACAGGCGAAAATCAACCGAGGAAAGGGCTTTCACGCCCGGAAATGTCTTCGTGATCTTGTTCATCGTCAGGACGGGCATCTCATCTGTCATTTCGACGGACTCCTCTTGCGGATATGATAAACAGACCGGATCGTTCGTCAACACCCGCCGCGCACCTCGGAACACCCATGGTGGCGGCGAGATGCCTCATGAAAGGCAGGACCACTCCACGTGCGAGTGGTCCTGCATCGTTTTTGAAATTAGTCGCCGAGTCGTGAAATACTAGTACTGGCGGGTCGGCAATGCCGCCGCAGCGTTCGTCGCGTCGAACTGGCTTTCGATCGTCCAAATCCTGGCGGGAAGCTTCTTGCCGTCCCGGAGATCCCTGACAGCCTGCACGGCCTGGGGCCCGAGCAGCGGGTTGCATTCGATCGTGCAGTTCGCCTCGCCGTTGACGATGGCCTGGAACATGCCCTTCACCCCATCCATGCCGATGATGATGATGTCTTTTCCAGGCTGGAGGCCGGCTTCCTTGATTGCCTCGATGGCGCCAAGCGCCATCTGGTCGTTATGCGCGAAGAGCACCTGGATCTTCGGGTCCGCCTTCAGGAAGGCTTCCATGACGGCCTTGCCCTGAGCGGAGGTGAAGTCACCGTCCTGGGAGTGAGCGATGTTCCAGTTGGGATGATCTTTCGAGATATTCCGGAAGCCCTGGGCCCTTTCAATTGCGGGAGCCGAGCCTGTGGTCCCTTGGAGCTCCGCGATGTCGATCGGCGTGGTTCCGTCATCGATGCCATTGCTTTTCAGGTATGCGGCAAGCCAGTTTCCGGCTTTCTCGCCTTCCTTGACAAAATCGGAGCCCATGATGGTCATGCGCAGAGGCTGGTCTGACTTTTGAACGTCCCTGTCGATCATGATCACAGGGATGTGTGCGTTCTTGGCTTCCTGGAGGACGGGGCCGTACCCGGTTTCGACGAGTGCGGTGAATACGATGCAGTCGACCTTCCGCGCGATGAAGGTGCGGAGGGCCTTGATCTGGTTCTCCTGCTTCTGCTGCGCGTCGGAATACATGAAGATAAAGCTGTCATCCTGCGCGAACGCGTCCTGAACGGAGTGCGTGTCCGCGGTTCTCCATTCACTTTCCGATCCGAGCTGCGCAAAGCCGACGACCCACGTCTTTGGCGCTGCGATCGCGGCCACCGAGACCACCATCATCGCCACGGCGACGAGGGCAAGTACTTTTCCCCAACGCTTCATGATGACTCCTCCTTCGAAGGAACTCGTGTCTTTCATGCTACCCTTTTCTTCATCGTTTCAACCGACGAAGAAAACCCCTGGAACTCATTCCCCGAATCCCGTCAGGTTCTCGACGGGCGTGTGTGCGTCTTTCCTGCTTGCGCTTGCCTCCTTCACTTCAAGTTTATTTTTCCTCATTCAAGTACTTGTAGATCTGCTGGTTGGTGAGCACTTTTTCGACGTCGAAAACGAGCGGCCCTATGACCGTGGTCACCCCTCCGCTTGCGTTCATGAGAGTGATGGTGGTGTTGATCGCGATGATCCTCACCTTCCCCTTGATGTCCAGCACGTCGCCGTATTTGATGTCGTTTTCATCCCCGTCGGCGTTCCTGTATATCTGTCTGCTGGAATATTGCGTGACAACCAGCTTGTCTTTGTATTTCGGATCGGGTTTGCTCGAGGTTCCCTTCGGGAAGCTCACGAGCTTTGGCTTGCCCTTCAGGATGTCGGTCACCTTCTTGACGAGCTCTCCCGAATCCGGACCGTCGATCTCGTAGACCGCGTTTGGATTCGTGGCCTGGATGACCTCGACCCAATCCCTGTCCACATTGATCTTGATTTCGCCATTGGCGGGGATGACATCGCCGACCTTCGCGACGGTCCACTGGGCCGTGCCGACCCTCCAGCTTACGTAGCCGTCGCTCGTCTCCGAATACAGTCCGACAACTTTCAGCGTGCCGGGCTTCGCCTGGGCGGAGGCAAGACCCGCCACCGCGATCAGGAAGAAGAGTACCGCAACCGCTCGTAGTGTTTTCTGCATGACCCTGCTCCTCTGCTCTCGAGCTCTCATCGTGAAAGAACCTGGGCCGCTTCGCCCCATCAATCGAAGTACCATACCTGTATCCTCCTGTATTTAGACTATTCAGCTATTTTGTGCACTTTTCGGGAACGCAAGGGCAAGACTGCCGGCAATGATAGCGGCACACGGGTTGCCGGAGTGATATATCAGTACTTGCGGCTGGGGAGGACCGAGCGGGCGACGTCCGCGGGAAAAACGACCTCCGAGGTAACGATTCGGACAGGGAGCTCCTTGCCGGACATGAAGTCTTTCACGGCCTTCATGAGCTGCGGGCCCAACAGCGGATTGCATTCCACGGAGCAGTTGAGCTTGCCCGCGATCATTGCCGTAAACGCGTCACGAATGCCGTCGACGGAGACGATCGCGACGTCCTTGCCCGGTTTGATGCCTGCCGATTCCATCGCGTCGATCGCCCCGATGGCCATGTCGTCGTTGTGGGCAAAGAGCACGTCCATTTTCTGACCTTTTGCGGCCAGGTCCTTGAGGATCTTCTGCATGAGCTCTTTCCCCACGCTCCTGACGAAATCGCCGCTCTCCGAAACGATGATGCGGTAATTGGGGTGGTCCTTGAGGATCTCCTTGAACCCCGTCGTTCTGTCCAGCTCCGGCGCCGAGCCGATCGTGCCGAGCATCTCCACGATGTTCACGGGCTTGTCGGTCTTCATGTAGTCGACGAGCCACCGCGCGGCGCGCCGCCCTTCCTCCACGAAATCGGACCCCATCAGGGTCACCCAGAGGGACTCATCTTTCACGTCGACGGCACGGTCCGTGATGAAAACAGGGATGCCCGCCGCTTTTGCTTCACGCAGGACCGGCTCCCATCCTGATTCGACGATCGGTGAGAACGCGATAATGTCCACTTTGCGCGCGATGAACGACCTCACAGCCTCGATCTGTTTTGCCGGCTGCCCTCCCGAATCGACGAACACCAGGTCAATGCCCGCCTGCCGGGCGGCGTTCTTGATGGAATCGGTGTTCGCCACGCGCCAGTTGCTCTCCGCTCCTGTCTGGGCGAAGCCCAGCACGATGCGGTGATCGGGGGGAAGGCGCGGCGCCGCGGGTGACGCCAGGGCGCCGCTCTCCAGCGCCTCATTGGTAACGAGGGAAGTCCGCAGGATCATCTTCTTCGGGATGCCCTCTTCATGGTGAAGGATGTCCATCGCGTAGATGATGGCTTCCTTACCGCCCGTCGGGCACGTGAAGGTGGCGAGAAGGTCCCCCCGCCCCACCATCTCGATGCCGCCATTGGGTCCCGGCAGACCGTCGATGCCGATGAATCGGATGCCGCGGATGCCCAGTTTCGCCGCCGCGCGCCGCGCCCCGTCGGCCATGGCGTCGTTCTGCGCGAAGATCACGTCGACGCGGCCGTTCTTCTTCAACCATGCCGTGAGCTCGTCCTCCGCCTTGTCGCGCAGCCAGTCCCCGACGATGGTCCCCACGATGGTGATGTTGGGTCGGGAGGCAATCGCCTCGCGGAAGCCGATCCTCCTGTCAAGCACCGGTGGGGATCCGGACCGGCCGAGGA
Organism: uncultured Spirochaetota bacterium; assembly: GCA_963781885.1. Taxonomy (GTDB): domain Bacteria; phylum Spirochaetota; class Spirochaetia; order SZUA-6; family Fen-1364; genus Fen-1364. Next base: position 316,784 of record CAWAHW010000006.1, read on the forward strand.
TCTCCACGACCTTGCCGCCCCCGGCCCCGAGGATCTGGGTGACATACTGCCCCGCCTGCTTGCCGACGAGCCGGTTGTCGGGACCGATGAAAAGCGTGTAGTCGAACCCGATCACCGACCGGTCGAGGAGGATCACGGGAATGCGATGATACGCCTCCGCGATGACCGGGGAGAGCGCCTCCGAATCGTTGGGAGAGATGATGAGCAGGTCGATGCCCGAGGCGAGGAGCGTGTGCACGTCCTGGATCTGGCGCGTGCTGGAATCCGCCGCGTCGGTGAAGACGATGCGCAGATTGGGGTGGCGCGACGCCTCCGCATTGATCTCGTCCCGCATGCTGATGCGCCACGGCTCGGTGAGATTGGCAAGCGACACGCCGATGACATAGTCGTAGGCCGTCACGTCCTGATCCGACGGCCGACACGTGGACAGCAGCACGAGGAGGGGGAGCAGGAGGAGGCGGGTCGCGCGCGGTCTCATGTGCCGCCCTTCCTGTATTCGACGGGCGATCGGCCGAAGACGCGCTTGAAGGCGCGGCTGAAGTAGTGCTGACTCTGGTAGCCGACGGCCTCCGCCACCTCGTAGACCTTCACCGCGGGGTCATTCATGATCTGCATCGCCTTTGTGATGCGGACGCGCGTGAGGTAGTCCACGAAGGAGAAACCCGTTTCCCGCTTCAGGAGCCTGCTCAGGTAGCCCGGGCTGATCTGCAGGGATGCGGCAACTTCCTCCAGCGAGAGCGACGGGGTGCGGTAGTGGGCGTCGATGTATTTCTGCGCGAGCAGCACGAGACTCTGGTGCCCGCTGCGTGCCGAGACCTCGGCGTTCAGCGTCTCGTGCGCTTCCGACACTCCCTGGGGGGTGTCCTCCACGACCGCCTGGGCCACGATCAGCGCCTGGCAGATCGACGGCACGACGCGCGCGTCGATGCCCGCCGCCGCCTCCGCCCAGGCGGGGTCGCCGCGCGAGCGCGCGAGCACGACGATGTCGTCGTGGTCATCCATGAAGACCCAGCAGGGGCTGAAATCAGCGAATGATTCCTCCACGACGGAGCGGACCGCGTACAGGGCGAGCCGCCGCTCCCTCTCCCCGGACTGCGCCGACGTCATGCGCTCCACCACGTGGATCACGGCCATCGCCAGGCCGCCCGCGGTATCCATGCCGAGGAACTGGTGCTGCTCGGAGACCTCCAGCGGCGACAGGCGCGCGCGCACCCAGTCGCGGAGGAACTGCTCGCGCAGGAGGGGCATGTTGCGCTCGAGCTGGTCGCGCGCCCAGGACAAGTATTGCTTCTGCCGGCGGGAGGCGGCCAGGGTGTCGGCGGCCCGGGCAAGCACGCTTGCCAGCACTTCCTGCGGCACCGGCTTCAAGACGTATTCGAAAACCTTGAGCTGCAACGCGCGCCGCGCGTATTCGAACTCGTCGTGGCCGGACACGACGATGATGATGCAGTCGCTCTGGACGCCGTTGATCTTCTCGATCAGCTCGAGGCCGTTCAGGAAGGGCATGCGGACATCGATCATGAGGATGTCCGGCGTCTCCTTCTGCACGAGGGCGAGCGCCATTTCCCCATCCTCCGCTTCCCCGACGACCTTCATGTCGGGGCGGAGGCGCTCGATTGTCGTGCGCAGCCCGCGGCGGATCTTCGGCTCGTCGTCGGCGACCATCACTTTCCACATCCGTTCACTCCTCGGGCGGCAGGCGGGTATCTGGCGCTCCCGCAACGGCTTCGGTCGCCGATCCGCCCTCGGGCCCCACGGGGAGCTCCTCCGCTGCCAGGCGGCCCTCCGTGGGAGCCGCCACCCCCTCGTTGAAGACCAGCGGATGGAGGACCTCCACCGTAGTGCCCTTGCCGGGCGCGCTCTCGAATGTCAGGCCGTAGCGCGTCCCGAATGAAAGCTGGATGCGCTCGTGAACGTTGTGCACGCCGTAGCCTTCCAGCCCTTCGCCGTGCGGATGGGCGACGGCAAGGAGAGCGCGCACCTCGCGGAGCTTCGCCGGCGCCATGCCCACCCCGTCGTCGCTCACGCGCAGAACCAGGAGGCCGTCGCGGCTCAGCGCCTCCACGCTGATCGTGCCGTGGCCGCGTCTCTCCTTGATGCCGTGATAGATGGCGTTCTCCACGAGCGGCTGGAGCGTCAGCTTCAGGACGAGGCAGGGGAGGATACCGTCCTCCGTGCAGAGCGTGAAATCGAATTTGTCCTCGTAGCGCGCCTTCTGGATGGTGAGGTAGCTGCGCACGTGCTCCATCTCGTCCGTGAGGAGGATCATCTCCTTGCCGCGGGAAAGCCCGATGCGGAAGAGGCTCGTGAGGGCGCCGACGAGCTTCACGATGTCCTGCGCGCCGCGCTCCTGCGCCATCCACTGGATGGTGTCCAGGGTGTTATAGAGGAAATGCGGCTTGATCTGCTCCTGGAGCGTCCGCAGCTCCGCCTCCCGCTTGCTCTGCTGCTCGCGATAGACCAGATCGATCAGCTTCTGGACCTCTTCAATCATCGTGTTGAAGCTCTTGCCCAGGTACCCGATCTCGTCCTCCTGGCGTCCCTCGAAGCGCACGGCGAGATTGCCCGCCTCCGCTTCCTTCATGAGGGAGCGTAGCTCGATGACCGGCCGCGCGATCCCGGCGGTGAAGAAGAGCGCGACGATGAGCGCGACGAGCACGGTGACCCCCGCGATGATCAGGGAATAGTAGCGGATGGTGCTCACCTGGCTCATGAGCTCGCTGAGGGGGAAGACGCCGACCGTCTTCCACTGCGTGTAGGTGGAGCCCTGCGATACGATCTGGTAGTCGTCGCCCTTGATGCGGCGCACGCTGCTCGCCCGCGGCGTGTCCAGCCACTCGTCGCGCACGCGGTAGACGATGGGGTTCACCGGCGTGTAGACGATGGCGCCGCCGGGCGCCTCGATGAACAGGAATCCCCCCACGCCGACGGTCATGTCGTCGAAGATTGCCTCCATGACCTTCAGGCGCAGGTCGATGAGGACGACGCCGCGCACCGTGTGCGAATCCGGCTCCTCCACGGCCTTCACGATGGAGACCACGTCGTCGGCGCTGTATTCGTTGCTGCTTTTCAGATTCCGCCCGATGGGCCGGGGCAGGAGCTGCACGGTGCCCGGCTTGTCCACCGCGATCCTGTACCAGCTCTCGTCGGTGAGCGGGTCCCGCGTCACGGGCTGGATCTCGTTGCTGAGGGGCTGGTTGTCCGCGCTGACGACAAGGATGCCGGCGATCTCGGGATGCGCGTCGGAGATGGCACGCATGAGCTGCAGCGACGCCTCCCGGGAGCGCGCGGTGAACGGCTGTGCCGTTCCGTGGAAGGCGAGGAACGCCTGCACGTCGGGGTTCTCCGCGATGATGGAAATCATGCCTTCGGTCTCGCGGACGTAGAACTCGATATTCCGCGTCACCTGGCGGATGAGCTGCACCGTGTGGCCCTTGGCCTCGTTTTCCAGGGTGCGCGCGGAGATGAAGGGCCCCAGGACCCCCAGGGTGAGGAGCGGAAGCATGATCACCGAAACGAAGGAGAAGAGCAGTTTCGACCGAATGCTTCTGAGTCTCAGAGACCGGCCTCCAAAGCGACCCCCATCCTACGGTCAGACGTGCCTTTGTGCAAGCGGTTTATCGCTCTTGCGGATCGCCCGTGAGCTCGGCGATGAGGAGTGAGTAGGCCGCATTCACGTCTTTGCACAGCTCCAGGCCTCCCGGGTCCACGTCGGGATGGTGGCGCATCATGAGCTGCCGGTAGCGGCCGCGGACCTCTTCCGCGGTGAAGAGCCTCCCGCCGATGCCCATGACCCTGCGAGCCCACGCGCGGCGCATGGGCTCGCGACCCGCCGCCATGCGGGCCGCTTCCTCGTGCGAGCGATCGTCCGGGTCGAAGTATCCCATCTGGCCCGCGGCGATGCGCAACCTCTCCACGAGGCTCACGAGCAGGCCCCACCGGTCGATGATGTGACGGGCGAACATCGTTTCGAGATAGCGCGCTGCCGTGCCCCGCGCGACGGGAGGCATGCCGCGCAGCACGCGGAAGGATTCCGCGCAGCCATCGATCAGCCCGTCCAGGGCGACGTTGTTTTCCAGGTAGATGTCGATGGCTCCCCGCACCCGCCCGGTATGCCGTAGCATCGCCTCCAGCTCCTCCACGTTGACCAGGTGGGCGGCGCAGAAGCGCCGGGCATGGAACAGGAGCTCTTCGGCAAGCTCGATGCCCAGCGGGGCAGGGATGAAAAGACCGGCGCTAATCATCGCCGTCTCCGCGCCGGCCCCGACGAGCTGCTCCAGGACCGTGACGAGGTCACCGACTGTCTCGTCCGTCCAGCCGTCGATGGCGTCCGCGAAGCCGATCCTGTCCCTCAGCACGGCGATCGCCCGCCAGAACGCCACGGGATCCACCCCGAGCAGGGCCGCCGCATCGTCGGAGGAGATCTCCCAGCGGCCGTCGTCCTCGGCCAGCCGGCTGAGCGTCTCCAGCAGGGGTGCGAGCTTTTCCATCATTGCGCCCGTCCGTCAGCGTACGGCTGTCGCGAAAGCCACGGTGCTCACCCAGTCGATGTCGCGGCCGACAAGCTGCGCGCGCAGAAGATTCTGCAAAAGGGGAAGTTCGTCCGGGGAGAACGCCGAAGCGAGCGCCCTGCCATATGACGAGCCGGGGGAACACCAGGCATCGATCTCACGATTCGTCATGCGCCGCGTGTCGGTGAAGCTCTGCGTCTGCATCGACACAGAATTATACCCCGCTTCCGCGAGCGCCGCGGCAAGCTCTTCCGGCCCCCAGGCGACGAGCGGATTCTTTGCGTCGGAATATGCCCTTTCTTCCGTTTTCGCAAGCTTCTCCACGAGCGCGCCCGGCTCCAGGAGGGATGAAAGACGCTGCGCGAGTCGGGGAACGATCTCCGCGAAGGAAACCATGCCGCCCGGAGCCGAAAGCGCCGCGAAGAGAGAAGCCGTGACGGCGCGCTCCTGCGCGTTCATGCGCGTGAAGATGTTGCGGCCGACGATCAGCTCGAATCGCATGCCCGGCTCGATGCCCAGGAGGGAGAGTGCGGCATCGGCGTCCGTCCCGCGCCCCGCGCCCCGCGAGGCATCGCCGGCAAGGGCCGGGAGCGGCCTTTCAAGCCGGATCATGTGCGGGCGCATCGTCTGCTCCAGCTCAGTCATGCGATGCTCAAGGACCGCGGCCTCCTCCTCCGTGCCGACGATGCCCCATACCCCGCCTTCGGGGGCCCGGCGGAGGGCCTCCCAAAGAAGGAGCCCCGCGCGGGCATCGACGTCGAGGATGCGTGCGTGGCGCGGCACCGACACGGAAAAGATGCGGTCGCGTATCTCCCGGAGCATCGCACTGCGGACGGCCGATACGCGTTCCAGCCATCGGGTGCCGCTCGTTTCGGCAGCAGAGAACGTGAGCACCTCGATGCTCGGCGGCTCCAGCGCCGTGGCGATCTGTATCTCGCGCCTTCGCAGCACCTCGTCGCGGATGGTCGCCTCATAGCCCACGCCTGAAGGGGCGTAAAAAACACGGCCCTGGAGGCCGGCCGGCAGGTACTGCTGGGCCACCCAGTGGTCGCGGAATGCGTGCGGGTACAGGTAGCCTTCCCCGTGGCCGAAACCTTCCGCATCGCGGCTTGCATCGCGGAGGTGATTGGGGACCTCTCCGTCGCGCTGTTCCGACTGGAGCAGGGAGAGCGCATCGAAGAAGCCGAGGGTCGAGTTCGATTTCGGCGCGGTGGCAAGATAGAGGGCGGCATGCGCGAGATGAAATCGACCCTCCGGCAATCCCACCCGGTCGAATGCCGCCGCGGCCGCTTCGACGAAGGGCAGCGCGTGCGGGTCGGCCATGCCGACGTCCTCACTGGCCAGGATGAGCATCCGGCGGAAGATGAAGTGCGGGTCCTCCCCCGCGAGCACCATGCGCCCCAGCCAGTAAAAGGCGGCGTCGGGGTCCGAGCCCCGGAGGCTCTTGATGAATGCGCTGATGGTGTCGAAGTGGTAGTCGCCCTCCTTGTCGTAGAGCACGACCTTGCGCTGGATGCTCTCCTCCGCGATCGCGCGCGTGATGACGATCTGCTCACCGGCCGGGGGAGGGAAGCGCGCGGGGGTGGTTTCCACGGCCAGCTCCAGCGCGTTCAGCAGGCTGCGCGCATCTCCGTTTGCAATTTTCACCAGGTGATCGAGCGCCTCTTGCTCCAGCCGGACCTCCCAGGCGCCGTATCCGCGCTCCACGTCCGTGCAGGCAGCATGTGCCACGGCGCGCAGGTCGTCCTCCGTGAGCGGCTTGAGCTGGAAGATGCGGCTGCGGCTCACCAGAGCCCGATTGACCTCGAAGTAAGGATTCTCCGTCGTCGCGCCGACCAGGATGACCGTCCCGTTCTCCACCCAGGGCAGGAGCGCGTCCTGCTGCGCCTTGTTCCAACGGTGCACCTCGTCCACGAAGAGCGTCGTGCGCCGTCCATAGAGGTCGCGGTTGTTCTTTGCCACCTCGATGGATTCCCGCAGCTCCTTCACGCCGGAGAGCACCGCGTTCATGGTGATGAAATGGCTCTTCGTGGAGTTGGCGATGACCTGCGCGAGCGTTGTCTTTCCCGTGCCCGGCGGACCGTAGAAGATGAGGGAGGAAACCTGGTCGGCCTGGATGACGCGGCGCAGGAGCCTGCCGGCACCCACGATGTGCTCCTGGCCCATGAACTCGTCCAGGGACCGCGGCCTCATGCGATAGGCAAGCGGCTCGTGCGGGTCGCGCGCTGATGAGAAGAGATCCATCGCCGGGAGTATAGAAGGAGCCTGCCGCGCGCGCATAGACGGTACGCACGCTACCCGATCTCCCCGTGCCTCATTATCTTCTTTTCGACGGGGAGGACGAGCGAATGAGCGGGCCCGAGCTTCCATTGAAAGGGAACCTGGAAAGATTCCCCGACCTGCACCCCCCGTTGGACCGCCGTGCGGCGACAACGGAGGCCAACCGGTGCCTGAACTGCTTCGACGCGCCGTGCACGGACGACTGTCCGACGCACATCGACGTGCCGGGATTCATCAAGAGGATCGCCACCGGCAATGTGCGCGGCTCCGCGCGCACCATCCTTGACGCGAACGTGCTGGGCATGAGCTGCGCCCGCGCCTGCCCCGTGGAGGTGCTCTGCGAAGGGGCCTGCGTCATGCACCGCTACAACGAGAAGCCCATCGAGATCGGGCGGCTGCAGCGCTTCTCCATGGAGGAGCTCTACCGGCGCGCCGACGGGGGGCAGACGATACCGCTCGCGGCGCCCCTTGTCCGCAGGGAGAAGGTTGCGTGCATCGGCGGCGGGCCGGCATCCCTTGCCTGCGCCGCGGAGCTGCGTCGGCGCGGCATCCCCGTCACGGTTTTCGACAACCGACCGCAGCCGGGGGGTCTTGCCACCTACGGCGTGGCGGAATACAAGCTGCGCCCCGCGGACAGCCTCAAGGAAGTGGAGCGCATCCGTGGTCTCGGGGTGGAGTTCACGCGGGCAGAGGTCGGCACCGGCACGCCGCTTGCGGATTTGGAGAAAGAGCATGCCGTTGTCTTCCTCGGCATGGGATTGGGAGCGATGCTTCGCCTGGGCATACCGGGTGAAGACGCGCAGGGAGTGATCGATGCGCTGCATTTCATCGAGCGCTACAAGACCGATCCTCATTTCCGGGTCGGCAGGCGCGTGGCGGTGATCGGCGGCGGTAATACCGCTATTGATGCCGCCAATGCGGCGCGCCGCCTGGGCGCGGAAGACGTGCGCATCTTCTACCGGCGCACCGAGGCCGAGATGCCGGCCTTTCCCTTCGAGCTCGCCCATGCAAAGACCGAGGGCGTCATCTTCGAATGGCTCGCGCAGCCCGTCGCAATTCTATCGGAGGAAGGCCGCGTGAGCGGCGTGAAGCTCGTGAAGACGAAGCTGCGGGCCGGCTCCGCCGCCCCCGCGCCGGTGCCCGGATCCGAGTACGTCTTCACCTGCGACATGGTGATCCCCGCGCTGGGCCAGACGCGCCTGGTGGAGGCGCTGGAAAAGACGCGCGGCGTGCGCGTGGAGAACGGATCGATCCTGATAGACCGCGCCACCGGCATGACGTCGAACCCGAAGTTCTACGCGGGCGGCGACTGCGTGAACGGCGGCCGCGAGGTTGTGGATGCCGTGGCGGACGGAAAGCGCGCGGCGCTGGCGATCGCCGGTCTCCTAGCGCAGCGGAAATGAGGCACCATCATGGCTGACCTTTCAACGCGTTTCATGGGCATTCATACCCCGAACCCGTTCTGGCTCGCCTCCGCGCCGCCCACGAACACCGGGGAACAGATCATGCGCGCCTTCGACGCCGGCTGGGGCGGCGCGGTATGGAAGACGATCGGTGAGGCTGTCGTGAACACGGCGTCGCGCTATTCCTCCGTGGACTGGAACGGCCAGCGCATGATGGGCCTGAACAATATCGAGCTGATTTCCGATCGGCCGGTTGAGGACAACCTGCGCGAGATGGCGGAAGTGAAGAAGCGCTACCCCCGGCACACAGTGATCGCCTCCCTGATGGTGGAGTCGAAGCGCGAGGTCTGGCACGATATCGTGCACCGCGCGGAGGACGCCGGCGCCGACGGCCTGGAGCTGAACTTCGGCTGCCCGCACGGCATGAGCGAACGGGGCATGGGCGCCGCCGTGGGCCAGGTGCCCGAGTATTCGTGCATGATCACGGAATGGGCCAAGGAGGCGGCGCGCACGCCGGTCATGGTGAAGCTCACCCCGAATGTCACGGACATCCGCGCCGTCGCGCGCGCCGCCCGTCGGGGCCACGCCGACGCCCTCTCCGCCATCAATACGATCAACTCCATCACCGGTATCGACCTGGACACGCTCACACCGCGCCCCGACGTGGGCGGCTCCTCCGCGCACGGCGGCTACTGCGGCCCCGCGGTGAAGCCAATTGCCCTGCATCTGGTGCAGCAGATCGCCTCCGACCCCGAGGTGGGGCTCCCCGTCTCCGGCATTGGCGGCATCCAAAGTTGGCGCGACGCGGCGGAGTTCATCCTGCTGGGCTGCGGCACCGTGCAGGTCTGCACCGCCGTCATGCATTATGGCTACCGGATCGTGGAGGACATGATCGACGGTCTTTCCAACTGGATGGACGACAAGGGCTACAAAACCCTGGACGATTTCCGCGGCCTGTCGCTGCCGAAGATGACCGAATGGAAGCACCTGGACCTGAACTACAAGATCGTCGCGCGCATCGACGCGTCCCTCTGCATCGGCTGCGACCTGTGCTACGTCGCCTGCTGGGACGGCGCCCACCAGTGCATCCACCACGATGGGTCACGGGAGACACCGGCCGCCCTGCAGGCGAAGAGCCGGCAGCGCATCGCGGTCACCCCGATCGCGAAGCTGGACCTGCTGCCGCGTGACGCCCCCCGCACGCCCGCGTCGCTGCGGGTGCCGCACGTGGATGAAGAGGAATGCGTCGGCTGCAATCTCTGCTCCCTGGTCTGTCCCGTGGAAAGCTGCATCACGATGGTGCAGGTGGAGACGGGAAAGCCGCAGGAGAGCTGGGAGCAGAGGACATCGGGCAAGGTCTACACGAAGCCCGGACAGGAGTAGAGCATGGCAAGTGTCCTGGTACGAAATGGAACCGTGGTCACGGCCGCGGAAACGAAACCCGCGGACGTCCTCATCGACGGGGAGCGCATCAAGGAGGTGAGGCCCGGCATCCCCGTGTCTGCCGCGCAGAAGGTGATCGACGCGGCGGGAACGTACGTCATCCCCGGCGGCATCGACGCGCATACGCACCTGGACATGCCCTTTGGCGGCACAACGTCGTCGGACGACTTCGAAACCGGCACGCGCGCGGCCGCCTTCGGCGGCACCACCACGATCGTGGACTTCGCCATCCAGGCGCGCGGAACGCGGATGCGCGATGCGCTGGACACGTGGTGGAAGAAGGCGGAGGGTCGCGCGTCGATCGATTATGGCCTGCACATGATCATCACGGACCTGGGAAGCTCGGGTCTGTCCGATATGGACGACATGGTGCGGGAAGGCGTGGCGAGCTTCAAGCTCTTCATGGCGTACCCCAACTCCCTCATGGTGGACGACACGACGATATTCAAGGCACTCTCCCAGACCGCGAAGAATGGCGCGTTGGTCTGCATGCACGCGGAGAATGGAAGCGTGATCGACGTGATCGTCGCCCGCGCGTTGGCGGAGGGAAAGACCGCGCCGGTCTACCACGCCCTCACGCGCCCGCCGCTTGCGGAAGCGGAGGCCGTGCACCGGGCCATCGCCATGGCGGAGATCGCGGGCGTGCCCGTCTACATCGTGCATCTCTCCTCAGAGGACGCGCTCAACCAGGTGCGGGAAGCGCGTGACCGGGGCGTGCCGGCTTTTGCCGAAACCTGCCCCCAGTATCTCCTGCTCTCCGTTGACGAGCTTTCGCGGCCCGGCTTTGAAGGCGCCAAGTACGTCTTCACCCCTCCGCTGCGTCCGAAGGAGCACCAACCCAAGCTCTGGGAGGGTCTGCAGAGGGACCACTTGCAGGTTGTCTCGACCGATCACTGCCCGTTCTGCTTCAAGGATCAGAAAATTCTGGGCAAGGACGACTTCACGAAAATTCCCAATGGCGGGCCGGGCATCGAGAACAGGCTGCAGCTCATCCACCACCACGGCGTGAACCAGGGCAAGCTTTCCCTGAACCGTTTCGTGGAGCTCACCTCCACGACGCCTGCCCGGATATTCGGCATGTACCCGAAGAAGGGGGAAATCGCGCCCGGCTCTGATGCCGACATCGTGATCTGGGACCCGAAGGCGGCCTACACGATCAGCGCTTCCACGCATCACATGAAGGTGGACTACTCGATGTTCGAGGGTTTCAAGGTACAGGGCAATGCGCGCATGGTCCTCTCCCGCGGAGAGGTGATCGTGGACGGGGAGAAGTTCCTGGCAAAGCCGGGGCGCGGCAGATACCTGAAACGCGCCGCGCGCGGGGGGGCGTGGAAGTAAGGCCCTTCTCTCCGTATACTCACGCATCGTGGTGACAACCCGTGTGATGCGCGACGACGATATCGCCGCGGTGGACCGCCTCCTCATGACGGCGTATGACAACCCCCTGAGCTTCCAGCCGCGCCTTGCGCGCCTGCGCTGTCTCCAGCCCGATGGCTGGCTCGCGGTCGCGGAGGATGATGGCAGCGTCCTGGGCACGGGCGGCGTCACCGTGATGGGAAGGACCGGCTACATCGGGCTGGTGGCCGTGGATCCACCCGCACAGAGACGCGGCATCGCCACCGCCCTGATGAAAGGGCTCATGGAAATCGCCTCGGGGCGCGCCTGCACAACCGTGCTGCTGGATGCCTCCGACGCCGGGAAGCCGGTCTACGAGAGACTGGGTTTCGTGACGGATGATCTTGTCGGTATCTGGAAACGGGACAAGGATGCCGCGCTCCCCGCGTGGCCGCCCGTCACCTCCGACATTTCGATTTCCACCGGTTATGGTGTGCCCGCGCTCCCGGTGGAGCTCCTGGCCTTCGATGCCGGCATATGGGGAGACGATAGGGCAAATGTGCTGGCCTCGTTCGCCGGGGACAACCCTTCACGCGTCGCCCTGGCCCGCGGCCCGGAGGGCAAGCTTCGCGGCTGTGCCATCATGCAGAGCAGCGGGGGAATACTCGGGCCATGGGTGGCCAGCGATCCCGACGCGGCGCGCGCACTCCTGTCCTGGGCCCTCGGGCTTGCCGATGTGCGCCCCGAGGTAGCCTATCTTCCGTCGGGCAACACGGATGGCGCCGACATTCTATCCGCGGCAGGCTTTGCCCGCATGCGCCAGCTCGCGCACATGAGGCGCGGCGCCCAACTGCCCGGCTCCCGACTCCACATCTATTCGCAGGCTAATCTCGCGCTGGGGTGAGGGCGTTTATTCCGCCGGGGACATGCGCACCACCCTGTCCACCACTGAAAGGTCGCGCTCTCGGTGGCTGATGACGATGAGTGTCCGGTCCCGCAGCCTCTGTGCAACAGCCTTCATCAGCGCGTCCGCCGTTTCGTCGTCCAAACCCTCCGTGGGCTCGTCCAGCACGTAGATGGGCGCGTCCTTCAGCAGGGTGCGCGCAAGGGCCACGCGCCGCGCTTCCCCGCCGGAGAGCTCCCGCCCGGTCTCACCCACGGTCGTTTCCAGGCCTTCCGGCAGCCCGGCCACGAAATCGGCAAGCTGCGCGGTCTGGAGCGCATCGAGGAGCAGCGCGTCCTCTCCCTGTCGATCGTCCGGCAGGGCGAGTGCGAGGTTCTCCCGCAATGACGCGTGGAAAAGGTGGGGAGATTGCTCCATGACCGAGAAAAGACGCCGTGCATCATCCCCGCGCAGCCTTGCAAGCTCCCAGGTGCTCCCTGCGTCGTCCAGCGCGGCGATGCTCCCCTTCTCGGGGCTCCAGAACCGCAGGAGCAGGCTCACGAGCGTGCTTTTGCCGATGCCCGTCGGCCCGGCGATGCCGATGCTTCCCCCGGTCGGGACATGCAGGGAAAAGCCGTCCAGGATCCAGCGCTGATCGGGGGCGTAGCGGAAACCAAGCCCACTGATGGAGAGGCCCAGCCGCGCGCCAGGCGCGGGGGGAGAGACGGGCTGTGCCGGCTCGGCTGCCCGGCGGCCGCGCGTCGATCAGATCGAAAAGACGTCGCGCGGCGGCAGCGATTTCTCCTGCGCGCTGGATGACGGCCGGCAGGGGCATGACGGCCTCGAATGTCGCCAGCACAAAGACCGTGAGCATCGCAAACTGCGGCCCTTCACGGGTGCCGGCGAGCACGAGCGGCGCGATGGCGAATGCGGCTGCCCAGACCGCGAGTGAGCTTGCGCCGACGAGCCCGGCCTCGCCGATGCCTTGCAGGCTGGACAGCTTCGCCTGCGCGCGGTCGAGGCTTCCGCTGAGCCGCCCGAGCCGCGCCTCGCTTTCCTGCACGGCGCCCAGCACGATGAGCTCCGCCATGCCCTGCGTCTGCTCCACGACCGACGCGCGAAGCTCGGCGGCGTATTCCACCCGTCTGCGGCCCGGTGCCGCCGCGCGCCAATGGAGGAGCAGGGGAAGGGCCACGCCGGCGATGGCGAGGCCCGCCAGGTCGATGCCGGCAAGACGCATGTCGAACGAGGCGAGGAAGGCGACGATGCAGCAGGCGGCCAGGACGGCGACCACGGCCGGGACCACGCCGCGCACGTAGAAATCGTCCAGCGTATCCACGTCCGCGCGGATCCTGCTCAGGAGGTCGCCGCTGCGATGCGCGGAAAGCTGCGCGGGGGCAAGCGGCTCGATGCGCCTGAAAAACCAGACCCGCAGGGTCGAAAGGATGCGCAGCGTGGCGTCGTGGTTCACAAGTCGCTCGGCGTAGCGGCCGCTCGCGCGCGCAAGCGCGAGAGCCCTCACCGCGGCGGCCGGCAGCGTGTCGTCCATGAACGCGCCGAGTGAGCCCGCCACGGCCATCGAGGCAATGAACCAGCTCGACAGCGCCAGGAGCCCGAGATTGGCAAGCAAGGCAAAAAGGGAAAGGAGGATGCCGGCAAGGACCAGGCGCCAGGAGGGAAGGAGCAGCTTCAGGAGGCGCGGCATGATCTTCACGTTGCCCCCCGCACCGCGCCCGCCTCCAGGACGACGAGGCGATCCATGACGCCGAGCGTGTCGGCGGTGTGAGACACGAGGATGGCGGTGCGGCCCCGCACGAGCTCCCGGATGCCTTCCCGCACCAGCCCCGCGCTCTCCGCATCGAGGTGCGCGGTGGGCTCATCCAGCAGCACGAGCGACGGGGAACGCAGGAAAAGGCGCGCAAGGGCGACCCTCTGGGCCTGGCCGACCGAAAGCCCCCGGCCTCCCTCGTCGAGCACCGTGTCGATGCCGGCGGGAAGCCGGGGGAGAAACTCCTCCACGTGCGCCAGCGCGAGGGCGCGCTCCAAGTCCTTCTCCGTCGTCCCCGGCCGCCCGAGCGTGACGTTTTCCCGCACCGTCCCTGCAAAGAGCATGGGCTTCTGCGGGAGCCAGGCGATGCGGCTGCGCCACGCCGTCATGTCGATGCCGGAAAGGGGAAGGCCGTCGACGAGGATCGATCCCTGCCGCGGCGCGGCGAAACCGAGCAGGAGCGCCAGGAGCGTGGACTTTCCGGCACCGCTTCCGCCCGCCAGCGCCAGGTGCTCGCGCGGCGCGATGACGACGTTGAGCCCGGAGAGCAGTGGTGCTTCGGTGTAGGAGAAGTGCACGTCGCGCAGCTCGATGGCGGCCGCTGTCGCGGCCGGCGGCAGCGGGGCGCCGACGTCCGGCCGCTGCTCCGCCACCGCCGTTTCCAGGAACGCGCGGATCTGCTCGGCGGCGCTCACCGCCTCCATGCGGGCGTGATAGAACGTGCCCAGGACGCGCAGTGTGAGGAAATACTCCGGGGCGATGAGGAGGATGAAGTAGCCGGGCCGGAAACCCATCGTGCCATGCAGGAGACGCACGCCCGAGATCACCGCGACGATGGCGATGCTCACCGCGGAGATGAGCTCCAGCATGAAGGAGGAGAGGAATGCCACGCGCAGCACGGACAACGTGAGCTTCCTGTACTCGTCGGAGGTGCGGGCGATCTCCCGTGCCTCGCGGGCGGCGGCCCCGAACATGCGCACGGTGGCAAGCCCCTGGAGCACGTCGAGGAAGCGCCCGCTCATCAGCGCGAGCTTGTCCCAGAGCCTCCGGTTGCGCTCGTGCGCCTCGTCGCCGATGACGATCATGGAAAGCGGCAGGAATACCGCCGTGAGGACGAGCACGAGACCGGAGATCCAGTCCAGGGGGAAGACGACCGCGAGGATCGTGAAAGGAAGGAGGGAGGCGATGGCGCGCTGGGGGAGATAGCGGGCGTAGTAGGTCTCCAGCGCCTCCACGGCGTCCACCGTCACGTGCGCGATCTCCCCGGCGCGCATGCCGGCAAGGGCGATCGGGCCGATGCGCCGGATCTGCGCGACGCACGCGGCGCGGAGGCCCTGCTTCACGCCAGAGGCGCAGGCATAGCCGGCGCGCTTCGTCGCCCAACTCAGTGCCGCCCGCGCCGCAATGACGGCGACCGCCGCGAGGAGAAGCGGCAGCAGGCCGGCGACCGGGGCACGCGCGAAGATGACGCGATTTCCGACCTCCGCGAGCAGCCCGGTCTGGATGATGAGGAGGATGCCGGCCGCCTCACCGAGTGCGATCGTGAGGGCAAGCCGCGATCGCGCGGGGGCGCCCTGCGTGCGGAGCCAGCCCGGTGTGCTCTCCATTGCGAGCATGAATGTACACGGCGGATGGGCGGCCGGCTACCATTGATCGGCCCGCGGGTGTCGTGATAGCATCTCCTCCCACGCCCGGAGGGAAGGGAGAGCATATGAGCGTCCTCGTACTCTCGCGCATCCAGTTCGCCACGGTGGTTCTCTTCCATTTCCTGTTCGTCCCCCTCACCCTCGGCCTGTCCGTGCTCGTCGCCTACATGGAGACGCGCTATGCCCGCACCGGCGACGTGACATTCCTCAAGATGGCGAAATACTGGAGCAGGCTCCTGCTCGTGAACTTCGCCGTCGGCGTGGTCACCGGCATCACCCTGGAGTTCCAGTTCGGCATGAACTGGGCGGAATACGCGAAGTTCGTCGGCGACATATTCGGCGCGCCCCTGGCCATCGAGGCGACGGTGGCATTCTTCCTGGAGTCCACGTTCATCGGGCTGTGGGTGTTCAGCTGGAAGCGCGTCTCCCGCGGCGTGCACGCCGCGATCATGTGGGTCGTCGCCTTTGCGAGCACCCTCTCCGCCTTGTGGATCCTGCTTGCCAACGGCTGGATGCAGAAGCCGAAGGGATACGCGCTCGAGGGGGGCAAGGCGGTGCTCACCAACTTCTGGGCGCTTCTTGGAAATCCTTATGCGTGGATCAAGTTCTTCCACACGACCATGGCCGCCTACACGCTCTCCGCTTTCTTCATCATGGGCATCTCCGCCATCCAGCTCCTGAAGGGCCGCACGGACGAGATGTTCAAGAGGTCCTTCCGCATCGGTGCAACCCTGGCCATCTTTACCTCCATCGGCATCATCTTTGCCGGCGACATGTCGGGCTTGCAGGTGGCAAAGAACCAGCCGACGAAGCTCGCCGCCATGGAGGGGCAGTGGGAGACGGAGGAGGGCGCGTCCTTCTACCTCCTGCAGCTTCCCCGCGTCGACCGGGACGAAAACTCCGTGGAAGCGCTCGGCATCCCCAAGGGGCTGAGCATCCTCGCCTACCACGACCCCGGGGCGACCATCGAGGGGTTGAACGATTTCCCGGCCGCCGACCGACCGCCGGTGTTCGTCACCTTCGTCGCTTTCCGGCTCATGGTCGGGCTGGGCTTCCTGTTCGTGCTTCTGGCCCTGATCGCCGTGATCCTCTCCTGGAAGAAGAAGCTCCCGCAAAACCGCTGGTTCCTCTGGATCATGGCCGTTGCCATCATCCTGCCCTATCTCGCCTGCGAGCTGGGGTGGATCGTCGCGGAGATCGGGCGGCAGCCCTGGATCGTCTATGGCCTCCTGCGGACGAAGGACGCCATCTCCCGCAACCTGACCGCGGGTGACGTGCTGGGATCCCTGATCGTCTTCATCCTCATCTACGGGGTGATGGCGGTCATGGACGTCTTCCTGTTGAAGAAGTACTCCAACACGATCGAGGACTAAAGGAGGCGGCCATGGCACTGCAGACATTGTGGTTCGTGCTCTGGGGCCTCCTGTGGGCCGTGTATTTCATGCTGGACGGATTCGATTTCGGCGCGGGCATGCTGCGCCTCTTCCTCTCCCGGGAGGAAAAGGACCGCCAGGTTGTGCTTCATGCCATCGGGCCCGTCTGGAACGGCAACGAGGTGTGGCTCATCACGGCGGGCGGCGCGACATTCGCCGCCTTTCCCAGCACGTACGCCTCCATGTTCAGCTTCCTCTACCTGCCCATGTTCCTGATCCTGATCTCGCTCATCATCCGCGGGGTGTCCATCGAATATCGGGAGAAGCACGACAGCCCGCGCTGGCGGGCGGCATGGGACATCGCCCTTGCCGTCACGAGCCTCACCGCCCCGCTCGTGCTCGGCCTGGGGTTCGGCAACATCTTCGAAGGGCTCCGCTTCGATGCAAGCGGCTACCACGGCACTTTCGGGCAACTGTTCAATCCCTATGGGCTCCTCACCGCGGCGCTTTTCGTCGTGCTTTTCCTCCAGCACGGCGCGCTGTGGCTCACGCACAAGACGGAGGCGGAGCTGGGCGCGACGAGCAGGAAGACCGCGGGTGTGCTTTGGTACGTGGTGCTCGTGGTCGCCGCGGGGTTCCTCGTGCTCACGGGATTCTCCACCCACCTGTACGACAACTACGCGTCGCACCCGGGCTGGATCGTCGCCCCGGTCCTGGCCGTTGCCGCCCTTGTCGGCGTGAAGGTCTTCCATGCCCGGGTCCGGACCCTGGCCGCGTTCCTCTGCTCCTGTGCGACGATCGTCCTGGTGATTGGCACGGGGCTCATCGGGCTATTCCCGAACCTCATCCCCTCGCGTCTCGATGCCGCGGCGAACCTGACGATCTCCAACAGCTCTTCCGGGCCCTATACGCTGCGCCTCATGGCCGTCGTCGCGCTTGTATTCGTCCCGATCGTCGCCGTCTACCAGCTCCTGGTCTACCGGTTCTTCCGGCACAAGATCTCGAAGGGCGAGGCGTCGGAGGGCTCTCGCGGCGGCCGTGCGCGTGCGTCCCGCCCGTCCCGCCGCACTGTCGCGGCGGGAGCATAGCCATCCAAAGCCGCAAGCTCGCGGCCGGGCTATGGCCTCGCTGCCGTACGTCCCTGTACTCGCTCGGCCCGAAGTGCGGCAGCCGCGCTTGCGCGGCGGGAGCATAGCCATCCAAAGCCGCAAGCTCGCGGCTGGGCTACGCGTGGTAGAAACAGTATCTCTTGCGGTACTCGGTCGGGGAGACGCCGGTGACGCGCTTGAAGATGGCGCGGAAGCTGCCCACGTCCTCATAGCCGATCCCGCTCGCCACGTTGTCGATGTCTTTCGCGCCCGACTCCAGGGCGTGCTTTGCCGCCTCGATACGCACGCGCTGGATGTATTCGATAGGCGTGTTGCCTGTCGCGCTCTTGAATCGCCGGATGAAGTTCCTGTTGCTCATGGCGAGGCTTGACGCAAGGTCCGCCACGGAGAGATCGTGCGTCGCCTGCTTCTCGATCAAATCCTGCGCCCGCCGCACTTCGGGGTCGCCGTGGTTCTTCTGCGCGCTGAAGATTGCGTAGACCGTCTGCGGCCCCTTGTTGATATCGATGAGGAATATCTTCGCCATGAGGCGCCCCGCTTCCGCGCCGCAGTACTTCTCCACCAGGTACGCCGTCAGCGTGAGGAATGACGTGGCCCCGCCGCTCGTGCAGATGCGCCCGTGGTCCACGATGATCTGGTCGTGCGCCAGACTCACCTGAGGGTAGCGGCTGCGGAAGAGGTCCTGCGCGATCCAGTGCGTCGTCGCTGTCTTGCCGTCCAGGAGGCCCGTCTCGGCGAGCACGAACGCGCCCGTGCAGATGGAGGCGATGTCGGCGCCCGCCTGGTACATCTTTTTCACCCACGGGATGGTCGCCCTGTTTGCCGCCATTTGCGTGAGCACGTCGCCGTCGAAAGCCGGGATGATGACGAGGTCCGCGTGGCTCACCTTGTCTATCGTCGCGTTGCACTGGACGGGAAACCCGTTGGGCGTTATGACCGGATTGTCCCCCGGGGAGACAAGCTGCACCCGGAAGAAGGGCTCCGCTGCCGGCTGCCCGTTTCCGCTCATCCGACCGGCCGTGAGAAGCAGCTCCATCGGCCCGATCGAGGAGAGTGACGAACATCCCTGGAGCATCAGGACGCTGACATCGAGTGCCATAACGCCTCCTCCCGGCAATGATATGGCAGAAACGGCCACGAGGAAAGTCGTTTCTGCCACTTTCTTCGCCCAGCCGACCTACCTACCTTTGAACACGTTGGAGACCGGAGCAGGACGGCTGCCCGGAAAAATCGCGAGGAGGTTTTCATATGAGCAAGAGCGAGGCTTTTCTCCAGATATGGGGCATGGAGGCTGCCACGACGCAGCGCGTGCTGGACGCGGTCCCCGAAAAAAACATCACCCACAGGGCCGATCCGAAGGCGCGGACGGCGATCGAGCTTACGGCGCACGTGGCAAGCCATGGGCCGCTGATCGCCATGATGGCCGAAACCGGCGAAGTGAGGGGCGGACCCCGGGCGGCGCCGAAGACCATCAAGGAAGCAGGCGCCGCTTTCCCGGCAATGCTCCCCCGGATCGAGAAGGCGATCCGCGCCATCGACGACAAGGCTTGGGACCAGAAGATCGGCACCATCTACAACGACGACGGCTCAGTGTTCCAGTCCGGCCCCGTCGGCATGCTGATCTGGTTCACGCTCTTCGACCTCATTCATCACCGGGGACAGCTCAGCACCTACCTGCGTCCCATGGGCGGCAAGGTGCCTTCCATTTACGGTCCCTCCGCCGACGACCCCGGAAAGAAGTAGAACGCCTCGAAGGTCGCCCCGCATCCCGTTGATCGGGGCGGCCCCCGGTGGCCTGCCGTCCGGTTTTGTTTGACAAATCGGCCCCGCGATGTGATCTTTCTCCTGTTCGAAACGATTTGACTCTGGGAAGGAGGCCTGCCATGGAAACAGTTGCCGAGTTCCTGAGCGCGAAAGGTCACGCGGTGCATACGGTCCACCCGGATGCCACGGTCTACGAGGCTCTGGAGCTGATGGCGGACAAGAACATCGGCGCCGTGATGGTGGCCGATGGCAAAGGCAAGCTCCACGGCATCTTCTCAGAGCGGGACTATGCCCGCAAGATGATGATCAAGGGACGCGAGCCCCATTCCACCCGGGTCGGGGAGATCATGACCACCCTCGTCGTCTCCGTGAACCTGGAAACGCGGCTTCGCGACTGCATGTCGATCATGACGGAGAAAAGGATCCGGCACCTGCCGGTGCTTCAGAACGACAAGCTGATCGGCGTCGTCTCCATCGGTGACGTGGTGAAGTCTCTCCTCTCGGAGCAGGATTACGTCATCTCGCAGCAGGCGTACAAGATCGATCAGCTGGAGAACTACATCTCCCTCACGCCCTGAGGGCCCCGATCCCCGGCAGGCGTCCCCGCCCCGCCGTCTGTCGTTTTTTTTCGACACGCGAATCAACAAACCGATGATAGCACCCGGCCCGGGCCCGCCGTACGTTCACCGTGATGAAAAAGCTATCACTACTGACCTGCGTCGCCGGCGTCGCGTTGTTCGCGGCCTCCTGCGCGTCAACCCCGCCCGTGAAGCCCACACCGGAGCCTGCCGCGCAGCCGGCGGCCCAACCTGAGACCCCGCAAACGCCTGCAGCGCAGCCTGCCCAACCGGCTGCCGGCGCACCTGATGCAGAACGCACGCAGGCGCGCGCGCTCAAGGACAGGATCGACAGCGAAGGCCTTGCGGATTACGACCAGACGGACTACCAGGCAGCGAGCACGGACCTCACGGCGGGAGAAGGATCGTACGGCAGCGACAATGCGGCGTCGAAGAAATCGTTTGACTCCGCGATTTCAGGCTTCAACGCCGTTCTTACAACAGGCGCTCCCCTGATGGCGGCAGCGGCGCAGGACAAGTCAACGACGTCGAAAAAGGCGGCCGACGACCTCCTGGCGGCGGTGGCCGTGAAGGACCAGTACGCGCAGGCAAACGATGCCTATCAGCGCGCCCTGCAGGAAAAGGACGGGGGAGACCTGGAAAGCGCCGGCAAGGACTTCACCCTGGCCGCCGGTCTTTTCGACGCCGCGGCGACAGCGGCAAAGCAGAAAAAGGACGCCGCGGTCCAGGCGCTCGATGCCGCCCAGAAGGACCTGAGCTCGTCGGAGCAGAAGGCGGCGGACGCGCAGAAGTCGCTTGCCGATGAGGGCGTCGCGCCGCAGGCCGGCGGACAGTAGGGGAGTGAAAGAAATGAAGGCACCTTTGATGAAAGCAGCCTTGTGCGTTGTCCTTCTGATGGGCGCCGCGGCAGCGGTCGCCGCGCAGTCCCTCCTGGACAACCAGTACTACAAGAGCGCAAAAGACCTGCTGGCCCAGTCCCAGACGGCGATGCAGACCGGCGACTACGACGGGGCTGCGCGTCTTGCCGCCCAGGCCCATGACGCGCTTGCACAGTCGGACGACTATGTCGCCACGATGACCCAGTTTTATCGCGCCAACGGCTGGCTTTCCCAGGCGAATGCGCGGATTGCCTATGCCAAGAGCATCAACGCCGACGTGAACGACAAGGACGTCTACGACAAGGCCACGGCGGACTCTCAAGACGCGAAAACGGCGCTGGACGCAAAGGACTACCAGAAGAGCATCGACCTCTCCAAGGGGGTGATTGCGGCGCTGGCAAATATCGCTCCCGCGGCCGTGGCGGCAGCGCCGGCAGCCCCTGCGGCCCCCGCCCCCGCGCAGCCTGAAGGCCCTTCGCCGCTGCCGGCGGCCTACGTCCTGCGCTCCCTGCATCCGGTCGGGGATTGCTTCTGGCTGATTGCCGGCTACCCCTTCGTCTACGGAAACCCGTGGAAGTGGAAGCTTCTCTATGACGCGAACAAGTCTTTGCTGAAGGATCCCAACAACCCCGATCTGATCGAGGTCGGGACACGGATCGTCATCCCCAGCGCCAATGGCGAAAAGCGCGAAGGCGACTACGATCCGCAGAAACAGTACCCGTCGATCGTGGTGCCCTGAGACGGGAGCCGGCTCTCCCGCGGCCCTGGAGATCGGCCTTTTCGCACATCCACCGTGGGGAGCGGGAGGTGCGGGGCCGATCTCGCCCGTTGCGACGCCGCTGGACTTGTGCGCCGGATCAGGTATCTTAGAGACGGCAGCAGGCACGCAAAAAAGGGAGCGGAGTGTCGGCAGAACGCATCAGCCGTTTCAGGAAGCCTCTTGTCGAATACCTCGTCGCGATAGCCGCAGTCTGCGTCGCGTTCATCCTGCGGGAGGCGCTTTCATTCCTGACGGGTCCGGACTTTCCGGAATACGTCCTGTTCTATCCCACCGTCATGACCGTTGCGCTCCTCCTCGGCACCGGTCCCGCCCTTTCTTCGATCGTTCTGGCGGCAGCGCTCCTGGTGCTGTCGCGCACCCATTCATGGCTTCGGCCGTCGCTTCCCACCGACTCATCCAGCTTCGTCGTCGGGCTCGTACTTTTTGTCGGCGTCTGCGTCTTTCTCACCGTGGTGGCCGAGGCGTACCGTCGCAGCCGTGTGAAGGCCGAAGCCTACGACCGCGAGGAGGCCCTGCGGGAGAGCCAGAAGGCGCTCCAGAGGCAGGCGGAGCTCCTGCGGCTTTCCTTCGACGCGATCATCGTCTGGAGGTTGGGCGGCGAGGTGGAAAGCTGGAACAACGGTGCCGAGGACCTCTACGGCTTTTCGGAAAAGGAGGCGCTGGGTCGCAACATCCACGACCTGCTGCGGACTGCGCGCGAAAGACCCTGGGCGGCGGTGGAGGGAATCCTCAATCAGCGTGGGCATTGGCAGGGGGAGGCACGGCAGGTCGCTCACGATGGGCGCGCGCTCGTCGTCTCCTCACGGCTCCACATCGGGAGGGACCCGGACGGCCAGGTGCGCGTGCTGGAGATCGACCGCGACATCACGGAGCAGAAGCGCGTCCAGGAAGAGCTGAAGCGCGCGCACGACGAGCTGGAAGAGAAGGTGCAGAAACGTACGAATGACCTGCAGAAGGCCAACCGGACGCTCCTGATGGTGAGCGCCTGCGATCAGGCGCTCGTGCAGATCGCCGATGAGAAGGAGCTCATCTCCGTCATCTGCCAGATCATCCAGGACGAGGGCGGCTACCCGCTCGTCTGGGTCGGTCTCACCGATGGCACGGGGGGGGCGCTGCAGTGCGTCGCCGCTGCCGGGGACCGCGACGGGTTCCTGGACGCCAGCGGCCAGCCCTTCGCGGCCGCCGAAGGACCGGCGCCACGCGCCGCGGCGACGGGCGAGCCCGTCGTGGTGGAGGACATCGCCTCCTGTCCGGATGCCTCCTCCTGGCGGCAGAAGGCGCTCGCGAAAGGCTTTTCCGGGATCGCGGCTCTTCCCCTCGTGAGCGCGCGCATGGGCGCCTTCGGCGTCCTGGTCATCCACGCCGGCAGCGGCGTGGGCCTGCAGGAAAACCCGCTCTCCCTTCTGAAGGAGATCGTAGACGATCTGGCCTTCGGCGTCCTGTCGCTGCGCGCGCGGGCCGAGCGGGACCAGGCCCAGCGCGACCTGGAGCTGAAAGCGGCGCAGCTTCGCATGCTCACGGGGGAGATCGTCCGCGTCGAGCAGCGGGAGCGGCAGAGGATCGCGCGGCTGCTCCACGACCAGTTCCAGCAGCTTCTCGCCGCGGCGCTCTATAGCGTGGCGGCCCTCGCGCCGGGCATGCCGCCGCAGGAGTTCAAGGAGGGGACGGCGAAGCTCAACAGCCTCCTTCGCGAATCAATCGCCGTGTCGCGCTCCCTCACCTCCGAGCTGGGGCATCCCGCGCTCTCCGATCCGGACCTGCGCGCGGGGCTCGAATGGCTTGCCGCGTGGATGAAAGAGAAGCACGGTCTGCGCGTGCAGGTCGCTTCGGGCGACCCCGTGCAGGTTGCCGCGGAGGAGACGCGCGCCATGCTGCTCCAGGCCGTCCGCGAGCTCCTCTTCAACGTCGTGAAGCACGCCGGCGTGAATGCGGCGGCCGTCGGTGTCCGGCGATCCGCCGATGGCCGCGTCACCGTCACCGTGACGGATGAAGGGGTGGGCTTCGATCCGCAGGGCCTCTTCGCGGCGGGCGCGTCGACCGGCGGCGTCGGCCTTTTCAGCATCCGCGAGCGCCTGGCGCTGGCCGGCGGCGGCATCGACATCGTGAGCGCGCCCGGCGCGGGCAGCCGTTTCACCGTCTGGATCTCCGACGAGCCGGCCGCCGCGGGGGTCGCGGAGCGGCCGCTCCGGGGGGAAACCAGCCCCGCGCCGCCGCACGGCGCGCCGACGGCGTCCGGGACGCGGGCGGGTCAGCGTTTGCGCGTGCTGATCGTCGACGACCATGCGCTCGTCCGCGAGGGGCTTGCGCTGCAGATCAGGCAGCAGCCGGACATGGAGATCGTCGGAGAGGCCGCCGACGGGGAGGCTGCGGTGGAGCTGGCCGCGCGGCTCGCTCCCGACGTGGTCACGATGGACCTGAGCCTGCCGGGCATCGACGGCATCGAGGCCGCGCGCAGGATCCACGCCGCGCAGCCCGCGGCAAGGATCATCGGCCTCTCGATGTTCGAGGAGCCCCGGCAGGCGGCCGCCATGCGCGATGCCGGCGCGGCGGCCTATGTCTCGAAGACCGCGTCGGTGGAGACGCTGCTGGAAGCCATCCGCGCGGGCGCGGTCCATCACGCCACGCCGCGGCGACACGAGCCCGCGGCATCCTGATTCTGTCGAATTTGTTCGACAATCGATTCATGCATACGACGATGGCTGCCGCGGAACGTGATTGCTATCCTCTCGTTCAAGAGGTATGTCTACCGCGTGGCAGTGCAGGACCAGTCTGGCGACAACGTTGAAGAGCAGATCGCGGAATGCGCGGGCAGGATCGTGACCGTGCTGAGCCGGGTGCGCCAGGCGAATCTTCTTCAGCTTTCGGAACACCTCACCGACCGGAGCACACTCATTTACCAGGCCGTCGGCTGGCTTGCGCGGGAGGGGCGCATCCGCTACGAGCGGCACGGGAACCAGGTCTACGTCCTCCTTCGGACCCCGTCCGCCGGACCGGGGAACGCGCGGCCAGGCCGCACACCGAATAAGACGTGATGCTTCGAGTCGCCGGCACCCGCACGGCGCTTCATGCACCTCCTTTTTTCCTTGCCACCCTCGGGCGCGTTGCGCCCGGGGGTGGCTTTTTCACTATGCAGAGACGGGCGGCCGTGCGATAGTGGTGCCGAGGCTCCCCGTCGTGACGGGCGCGCGAGCCTTGCGGCGACCATGAAAATTGCACTCTGTGACGATCATCCCATTTTTCGCGAAGGCCTCACGACGATCCTCCGTCACCACACCGACATCCACGTGGAGCTGGAGGCGGGAAGCGGCGCCGAGCTCCTGCGGCTTGTCGCCGGCCGCCGCCTCGACGTCATCGTGCTGGACATCTCGCTTCCCGACATGAACGGCCTCGACATCATCAAGGCGCTGCGCGCGGCCGGCACGACGGCGGGCGTGCTCGTGCTCAGCATGCATCCCGAGGAGCAGTATGCCCGGCGCGTGCTGAAGGCGGGGGCCGCGGGATATCTACAGAAGGACAGCCCTCCCGAGGAGCTCGTCGCCGCGATCCGCAGGATCGCGCAGGGCGGACGCTACGTCACGGCCAGCCTGGCCGAAAGCCTCGCCGTGGACCTCGGCGGCAGGGCGGACGCGCCGGCCCACGAGATCCTGTCGGATCGCGAATACCAGGTGCTCTGCCTGCTCGCGTCGGGAAAGGGCGTCAAGGAGATCGCGCACGAGCTCACGCTGAGCGCCCCCACGGTCTCCACCTATCGTGCGCGCATTTTCGAAAAACTTGCAATTTCCTCCACCGCGGAGCTGGTCCGCTACGCGATCGCGCACGGCCTGGTGGAATAGCCCGGCGGGGCTGCCGATCATCCCCGCGTGAGGTGCCGGTATTTGATCCTGTGGGGCTCCACCGCGGCGTCCCCGAGTCTCTTCCTCTTGTTCTCCTCGTAGTCCGAGAAGTTGCCCTCCGACCAGAACACGGAGCTTTCCCCCTCGAAGGCCAGGATGTGCGTGGCCACCCTGTCCAGGAACCACCTGTCGTGGCTGATTACAAGCACGCACCCGGCGAAGTTGAGGATGCCTTCTTCCAGGGCGCGCAGCGTGTTCACGTCCAGGTCGTTCGTCGGCTCGTCCAGCAGGAGCACGTTCGCCCCTTCCTTCATCATGAGCGCAAGATGCACACGGTTGCGCTCCCCGCCCGACAACGCGCCGACCTTCTTCTGCTGGTCGGCGCCGGTGATCGCGTAGCGCGCGATGTAGGAGCGGGCATTCACCTCCTGTCGGCCCAGGCGGATGATGTCCTGGCCGTCGGAGATGAGCTCCCAGACGCTCTTCTCCGGCGCGAGCTTCTCCCGCATCTGGTCGACGTAGGTGAGGCGCACCGTCTCCCCTGTCTGCAAGGTCCCCGCGTCGGGCTTCTCCCTGCCCGTGATGATGTGGAAGAGCGTCGTCTTTCCCGCCCCATTGGGCCCGATGATGCCCACGGTCGCCCCGGGCGGTATGGAGAAGCTCACGTCGTCGAAAAGAATCCTCTCGTCGAACGCCTTGCGCAGCCCCTTCGCCTCGATGACGAGATTTCCCAGCCGGGGACCCGCGGGGATGTAGATCTGCAGGTCCTGGTCCCGGCGGCCGGCATCCTCGGCAAGCAGCGACTCGTAGGAGGCGATGCGCGCCTTGCTCTTGGCCTGGCGCGCGCGGGGAGACTCCCTGATCCACTCCAGCTCCCGCTGCAGCGTGCGCTGCCGGTCCGACTCCTGCTTCTCCTCCTGGCGCAGGCGCTCCTTCTTCTGCTCCAGCCAGCCGGAGTAGTTTCCTTTCCAGGGGATTCCCTCCCCCCGGTCCAGCTCCAGGATCCAGCCGGCGACGTTGTCGAGGAAATAGCGGTCGTGGGTCACCGCGATCACGGTCCCCTCGTAGCGGACCAGGTGATGCTCCAGCCAGGCGACGGTCTCTGCGTCGAGGTGGTTGGTGGGCTCGTCGAGCAAAAGGATGTCGGGCTTCTGGAGGAGCAGCCGGCAGAGGGCGACGCGTCTCCGCTCGCCCCCGGAGAGTTGCGCGATCTTCATCTCGGGGGCGGGACAGCGCAACGCATCCATCGCCATCTCCAGCCTGCTGTCCAGGTCCCATCCGCCTTTTGCCTCGAGCTTCTCCTGCACCGCGCCCTGCCGCTCCAGGAGTGCGTTCATGGCATCATCATCCATCGGCTCGCCGAAGCGGGCGTTGATCTCCTCGAACTCTTTCAGGAGCCCGACCACCTCCTTGACGCCTTCTTCCACGACCTGCCGCACCGTGGCGTCGGGATCGAGCGCAGGCTCCTGCTCCAGGTAGCCGATGGTGTAGCCCGGGCTCAGCAGGATCTCGCCGCGGAACTCCTTCTCCACGCCGGCCATGATCCGCAACAGCGTGCTCTTCCCCGATCCGTTCAACCCGATGACGCCGATCTTGGCGCCGTAGAAATAGGAGAGTGAGATGTCTTTGATGACCATCTTCTGGTCGTAGCTCTTGCTGACGCCCACCATCGAATAGATGATGGTATTCGGTTCCTGATCCTTCGCGGTGCCTTTGCTCATTGCGAGCGGAAAAATAGCATGCGCGGTCGGGACCGTCTATGCCGCCGCGTCGAGCCGGCGCAATGGAACACTTGTCTCATTGCGATGGAACAGTCGGGACATGTTTCAGGTCCCTGCATCCTATTTTGAGCGCTTTTACGCCTTAATTTGGCGTGCACGGCGCTGGCACGTAAATTGCTTCATCTCCAGTATGGCTGCAAGAACGATGAATGTCCTGGGTCGACGACTGAAAGCGCGCAAGGCGACGTCGGGCGACACGCAGGTTTTCGTGGTCGAGGATTCGGGAGAGCTTGTTGCGGTTGTCGTGGACAAGCAGCGGGGCGTCGTACGGATCCCGCTCGGCGCCACGGGTCAGCCGACGCAGTTTTCCTCCTGCGCGCGCGAGTAGCCGCGCACACGCTTCCCGCTGGCATGCGCGCGCCGAAGCGGCTATAGTGGGCCCGTCATGAAGGGCGCGCACATCGTGGGCATCGCGGGCGGATCGGGATCGGGAAAGACCACCATCGTCACCCGCATCACCGAGATCGTCCGTGACTACGCGCTGGTTCCGCAGGACAACTACTACCGCTCCGCCGAGCACCTCACCAACCAGTCCATCACCGAGTTCAATTTCGACCATCCCGACGCCTTCGACAGCGAGCTCCTCTTCGAGCATCTCCTGGCCCTGAAGGAAGGCAACCCCATCCTCATGCCGCAGTACGATTTCGTGCATAACCGCCGGCGGAGCGACACGGTGCTCGTGGAGCCGCGCCGCCTGGTGATCCTGGAAGGGATCATGGTCTTCCACGACAAGCGCATCCGGGACCTCATCGACCTGAAACTGTACGTGGACACCCCTGACGACATACGGTTCATCCGGCGGCTGCAGCGCGACATCACCGAGCGCGGCAGGACGGTGGAATCCGTGATCGCGCAGTACCAGGCAGTGGTGCGGCCGGGCCACTACGAGTTCGTCGAGCCCACGAAGGTCTATGCGGACCTCATCATCCCCGAGGGCGGCTTCAACGAACGCGCCATGAGCGCGCTCATTCCCTTCCTCATGCAGATCGCGGGATAGCCCGGGTGCTGCCGTCGTTTGCCCTGGAAAGGTATTTCGCCGCCCACGAGTTCTCCGCGGCGCACCTGCTGTGCTGCTCGGACTGTGAGTCCGTGAGCACGGCGGAGCTGCTGGCGATGGAGCCCGGCGGCCAGGATGCCCTTCTCGGTCTCCGCCTCGGGTACACGGAAAGCGCCGGAAGCCCGTCGCTGCGTCGGGAGATCGCGCGCCTGTATCGATCCACGGCACCGGAAAACGTGCTGGTGTGCGCGGGCGCGGAGGAGGCCATTTACCTCTTCATGCACGCGGCGCTCGACCCGGGGGATCACGTCATCGTGCACGCGCCCTGCTACCAGTCGCTTGCCGCCGTGGCAGTCTCTCTGGGATGCAATGTCTCCCCGTGGGAAGCGCGCGAGGAGGACGGCTGGGCGCCGGATCCCCGCGCTCTTCGCCGGCTCATCGGACCCCGAACGAAAGTCATCGTCTTCAATTCGCCGCACAACCCCACCGGCTGTCACGTGCCGGAGGCGACGCTGCGGGAAATCGTGGAGATCGCGGAGACCCGAGGGATCGCACTTTTTTCGGACGAGGTCTATCGAGGCCTGGAGCGGCAGCCCTCCGACCGTCTGCCCGGCGCCTGCGACCTGGGCGAAAAAACGGTGTCCCTCGGCGTCATGTCAAAGACCTACGGTCTGGCCGGCCTGCGCATCGGCTGGCTGGCCACGCGGGACAAGGCCCTTCTTTCGCGCGTCGCCGGCCTGAAGGACTACACGACGATCTGCAGCGCCGCCCCCAGCGAGCTTCTTGCAGAGATCGGCCTGCGGCATGGGGAAGAGCTTGCGGCGCGCAACCGCGCCATCATCGACGCCAACCTCGCGCGGCTGGATGCCTTCTTCGGCCGGCACGCGGACCTTTTTTCGTGGGAGCGCCCGCGGGCGGGGCCCATCGGCTTTCCGCGGCTGCTCGTCGGCGACGTCGATGGCTTCTGCGACGAGCTGGTGCGGACGCGCGGCGTCCTCCTCCTTCCGGGAACGGTCTACCAGGACCGCGGGAACCATTTTCGGATCGGCTTCGGCCGCGCAAGCATGCCGGAGGCGCTGGGGGAGCTGGAGGCCTTCCTGGAAAAACGCCGGTCCTGAACGGGCTCCCGGTCTTCCCTGCAGGCGCGGCACGCGGGGGGCAACCGGTAGTATCTTGGAGTCACAGGAGGCGCCCATGTTCAACGCGAAAGCGGCATTCAGCGGATTTTCCGTAGATGATATGGCAAAGGCGGAGAAGTTCTATTCCTCGACCCTTGGGTTGAAGGTGGACAGCTCGAAGATGGGGCTCACGCTGCACCTGCCCGGTGGTGCAACGGTGTACGTCTACCAGAAGAACAATCACGAGCCGGCCACCTACACCATTCTCAACTTCGTCGTGGATGACATCGACAAGGCGGTGGACGAGCTCACGAAGATCGGCGTTCAATTCGAGCACTACGACGACGGCGTGAAGACCGATAAGAAAGGCATTGCGCGCGGCATTGCCGCGAAGCAAGGCCCGGACATCGCCTGGTTCAAGGATCCTGCCGGCAACTTCATCTCGGTGCTGAAAGAGGCTGAATAGCCCGAAGCGGTCTTGCCGCCGTGAGCCGCGCGCTCTCCCGCTCGGCCCGCGCCCTCCCTCCACGCGCGGCGCCTGTTGACCTTCGCAGGCATTCTTTCTAGACTCACCCTCACGGAAGGCTGCCACGGAGTCATGGACCTTCCGCATTCCACCCGAACACTGGAGAAAGCATCCTATGGCCAAACTGACAGGCAAGGTCCTGATAGCACAGGGGGGCGGCCCCACGGCGGTCATCAACCAGTCCCTCGTGGGCGCGGTGCTCGAATCGCGAAAGTTTTTCGAGGTGACAAGGGTCTATGGCGCCACCAACGGGGTGCGCGGGATCATCAACGAGGATTTCCTCGACCTTTCGCAGGAAACGACGCACAACCTCGAGCAGGTGGCGATGACCCCCTCCAGCGCGCTCCTGTCAACCCGCGACAAGCCCGACGACGCCTACTGCCGGGAGATCTTCAAGGTCTGCCAGGCGCACGATGTGCGCTATTTTTTCTACATCGGCGGCAATGACAGCTGCGATACCGTGCGGATCGTGAACAGCAATGCCGAGGCGGCGGGCTACGACATGCGCTGCATCCACATCCCCAAGACCGTGGACAACGACCTGGTGGTGAACGACCATACGCCCGGCTTCGGCTCGGCGGCGCGCTACGTTGCGCAGGCCTTCATGGGCTACAACCTGGACAACCGCGCGCTTCCCGGCGTCTTCATCGGCATCGTCATGGGCCGCAACGCCGGATTCCTCACCGCGGCGGCAAGCCTGGGGCGCAAGTACGAGGATGACGGCCCGCACCTCATCTACGTGCCGGAACGGCCCTTCTCCGAGGCGCAGTTCCTCGGTGACGTGAAGGCCGTCATGGCAAAGCACGGCCGCTGCCTCATCTCCGTGAGCGAAGGGGTGAAGGACAAGGACGGCAAGCCCTTCATGACGCGCCTCACGGGGAGCAAGGAGGCCGACGCACACGGAAACGTGCAGCTTTCAGGCTCCGGTGCCCTTGGGGACATGCTTTCCGACCTGGTGAAGGAGAAGCTGTCGATCAAGCGCGTGCGCGCCGATACGCTGGGCTACGCGCAACGCTCGTACCTCGGCGTCGTCTCCGACGTGGATGCCCACGAAGCGCGCGAGGTGGGTGAAAAGGCGGCGCAATTCGCGATCTGGCACGACCAGGACGGTTCGATCACCATCCAGCGCACCGGCAACTACTCCGTGGACTACCGTCTGGTGCCCCTGGAAGAGATCGCAGCCCTGACAAAGACGATGCCTGCAGAGTTCCTCAACGGCGCAGGCAACGATACGACGGCGGAGTTCTACACGTACGGGCGGCCGCTCCTGGGCTCCGGCTTCCCCAATGTGCACCGCATCCGCGCCCCGCGTGTCCCCAAGATCCTGAAAAACGGCAGGTAGCGCGATCTTTTTCGTTGCTCCCGGCCGATTCATCGGGTAATCTCGACCGAAATGGAAGCAAAGACGGGCACAGCAACAATCGTCCGGCGCCGACGCTGGGGGGATCGCTACGATGGAAGACGCCTGCGGTCGCTCGACCCCTTCAGCCAGATCGCCCCTTACATCATGCGTGCCCGATCGGACGCGCAGGTCTTGTTCGAGGATCGCATCGAGATCGGCAGGATCCAGCGGTGGCTGCGGCTCCAGCGCGACAAAGGCCGCGCCGATATGGGCTTTCTCCACGTGCTCATCGCGGCCGTCGTGCGCACCCTCTCACAGAAGCCGGGCCTGAACAGGTTCGTCGCCGGGCAGCGGATCTATGCGCGGAACGAGATACAGGTCTCTCTCGCGCTGAAGAAAAAGATGTCGGAGGACAGCCCGGAGACCACCATCAAGATCTCCTTCCCGCCCACCGACACCATCTGGGAGGTGGCGAGACGCGTCAACGAGGCAGTCGATGCGAACAAGGAGATCTCCGCACGCAATGCGACCGACAAGACGGCGCGGCTCTTCATGCTCGTGCCCGGTTCCATCGTGCGCATCCTTCTCTGGCTCGTGCGCGCCCTCGATTTTCACGGCAAACTCCCCCGGGCGATCCATCAGGCAAGCCCGTTCCACACGAGCGTTTTCGTCACCGACCTGGGCTCGCTTGGCATCAATCCCATCTATCACCATATCTACGACCTTGGGACCACGTCCGTTTTCGTTGCATTCGGCGGCAAGGAGCGCGTGCGGGAACTGGACCGGGAAGGAAGGGTCGTCGAGCGGAGATATATCGGGCTGAAAGTGGTCGGGGACGAGCGCATCTGCGACGGCTACTACTTTGCAAGCGCGCTGCGCTATTTCACGACGCTCCTCAAGGACCCGGCGCAACTGGAGAGCCCACCTGCGATCGTGGTGCAGGACCAGGAATAGGCCAGCGGTACTCGGCGGCAAGGCGCGACCGCGGCCGCCCGCGCACCCGGAACCCTGTCCGGCTCAGTGCCGATCGCCCAGGATGAATCCCCCCAGACCGCCCAGGATTGAGCCCTCGTCCTTGCCGCCGGGCCGAAGCGATGCATTCTGCATCACCCGGTGCGCCAGCCGGGAAAAGGGCAGGCTCTGCAGGTAGACCAACCCGGTCCCGCTCAAGGACGCCAGGAAAAGGCCTTCCCCTCCGAAAAGCATCGACTTGAGATTGCCCGCCTGCGTGATGTCGTAGGAGATGCCGTCGGTGAACCCGACCAGGCATCCCGTGTCCACCAGGAGACGTCCGCCGGTGAGCTCCTTTCGCACCACCATGCCGCCGGCGTGGAGAAAGGCCGTGCCGCGCCCGCGCAGGCGCTCCAGGACATAGCCCTCACCGCCGAAGATGCCCACGCCGACATTCTTCGTGAAAGTGATGTCCAGCTCGGTGCCTTTTGACGCGCAGAGGAAAGAGCTCTTCTGGCAGGTGAATTGCGCCCCGAGCATGCCCAGATCCAGCGGTATGATCTTGCCCGGGTAAGGCGCGGCGAATGCGACCGTCCGCGCGGAGCTCGTGTCGTTCCTGAAATGGGTAAGGAAAAGCGACACCCCGGCGATGACGCGCTTGCCGGCGCCCCGTGCCTGCTCCCAGAAATCGCCCGGCGGCCGCGAGCCGTCGCCCATCACCGATTCATAGGAGATGCCGTCGTCCATGTAGTTCATTGCGCCGGCTTCCGCGATCACGGTCTGTCCGGGAGAAAGCTCTATCTCGACGATCTGCATGTCGTCGCCGAGTATCTTGTACGCGATATCGTCTGCCATGCGCGGATGCTCCCCCATGCCCGGGCGCGCTGTCAAGG
This sequence comes from uncultured Spirochaetota bacterium, assembly GCA_963781885.1. Lineage (GTDB taxonomy): Bacteria > Spirochaetota > Spirochaetia > SZUA-6 > Fen-1364 > Fen-1364. The sequence continues at coordinate 349,977 of CAWAHW010000006.1, forward strand.
ACGCGCCGCCTTCAACCGATGCGCGGCGGCCTGAATCTCACCTCCACGCGGCTCGTCTCCTCCAGGCCCCACCCGCTCTCGCGCGCCACGGACCCCGTCATCACGATGAGGTCTCCCCTGCCCAGCGAAAAGAAAGGCTTCACGCCCGGCCCGGGACAGTCCTTGCGCGCGGAGAGCGGGAATCTTCCCAACGGACCGCAGACCAGGTAGCGGATCCGCCCGCTTTTCGACAGGAGCGGCTCCGAGACCACCCTGTAGAGACCGCCGTCGGGCGAGGAATCCGGCGGCGCGGCGGGTAGTGGCGATTCGAGGGGCGTGGCCGGCTTTCGCAGCACGAACCACGCCATCCGCAGGGTCTCCCTGCCGATGCGGGCGGCGTGCGCGAGCCTCTCCATCTCGGGCACGGGGGTCCAGTCGAACTCACCATGGCAGGTGCCTACCGGCAGGGCAGGGCAGTCCGACTGCCAGATGCAGGGCATCTCGATCGTGAACCCCGCGCGCGCAAGCCCGTCACGGACCATGATGGCTTCCTGCGCGGTCTTCATGAGCGCCGGCTCGACGATGAGGAGCCTGCCGCCCGGCCGGAGGCTGTCGGCGAGTCTCTGGAGGAAGGAAACGCGAAGGGCGATGCGATCCGCATGCCCCGCCCACAGCTCGTTCAGGGTATGGCCGAGCGTGATGAGCTCGAACTTGCCCGCGGGCGCGCCCGTCGTCTTCGTGGCGTCCCACGCGTGGGTCCGCAGCGAATGGCCGCGCCCCGCGGCGATCCTTCGGGCAAGAGCCAAAGCCGCGCCGCTGCGGTCGGCTGCGGTGACGCTGCGGACGCCCGCGTCGAGAAGGGCCAGGGAGAAGGCGCCCGGCCCGGCGCCGACGTCCAGCGCGGAGGCGATCTCTGCGCCATCCCGCGGCCGCTGCATCATCTCCAGGCATAGTCGCGCCTGGGCGTAGGAGATGGGCCAGAAATGCAGGAGATAGGCGCCCAGGAGATCGGGCCGGCTGAGGTACCGCTCCCCCGCGAGGCTCCTCTCCCGCGTGAAGCCGTGGGAAAGCTCCTTGACGCGCGGGGCCACGCTCCAGATTTCCTCGCGGCTCAGGGAACGGCTTTCAGCGCCGCGGGGGGCCGCCTTCGCGCGGCCTGCACCAGACCTCCAGATGGAAACGAGGGTAGGGTAGAGGTCGGATGGGATCTCGATGCGCGACGTGACCCATGCATAGCCGCCGCCCCGCGTCCTGTCAAGTTGTCATGACGATGTTTCTGAAAAGGCGGCGGGAGGCAAGAAGAGTACCCTCTCCTGCGCCTGCGGAGTCAAGACGTGGACGTTGCATCACCCTCCCCCCATGAGCCCGGGGCGGCATTCGGCGGCGCCGTGTATTCCGCGCGTCGTGCCCCCGCACGTGGGCGGACGTCCCTGAATCCGGTTGGCTGCGCGGCGGTCGTCACCGTGCTATAATCAATTGGAATTGTTCTTTCAAAAATAACGAGGGAGGAGGGCTTGGCATGAAGACGAATTTCGAGTTCACGCTGCGGGGAAAGGACTGGTTCGGCCCCTTTATCGGTTACTGGGTCGTCGTTCTGCTCCTGAACGCACCGACATTTGTCGCCAACCGCATGATGCAGGCCGGCAGGACCCCGAACGCGGGATACGTCGTCCTCCAGCTCGTGATCGTGGTCGCGTCCGTCATTCTGGCGGCGGTTTTCACCATCCTATTCCTCAGGATCTTTGTCCCGAAGCTCTCCGTCGGGGGAAAGGCGTTTGCCTTCAAGGGTTCCATCGGGAAGTTTATCGGTCTCAATGTCGGTGGCGCACTTTTGACCATCATCACTCTTTCAATCTATTTCCCGTGGTACATCCGCACCATCGTCGCCTACCTTGCCTCGGAAACGACCTTTGACGGGGCAAGCCCTTCATTCGAGGGGAAAGGGGGAACGCTCTTCAAGTACTACCTGCTCTCCCTGTTGGTTCCCATCGTCGTGCTCGTCGTCATCCTGGGCATCATATTCGGCGTCACCATGGCAATCGGGAGCAATGGAGCGGCCGGCGCGCTGTCCACGATCATCATCATCGTCGTGTTCCTGCTCTTTATTCCCTTCCTCTACCTGCTCTACAAGTGGTATGTGAACCTCCGCTGGAACGACGTGAGCATCGCCTGGAAGACTTCATTCTGGCCTTCGTGCGGCTTCGTGTTGGGCCAGCTTCTCCTGACGCTGATCACGGCCACGATCTACTGGCCGGCGGCCTTCCTCAGGATCTACCGGTACTTCACCGGCAAGACCGTGCTCGCCAAGGGGGGCGTGGAAACGGGCAGGCTGGGATTCGAAGGGGACATCGGCAAGGGCTTCGGCCTGCTCTGGGGCCAGACGCTTCTTTCGATCATCACCGTGGGAATCTACATCCCCTGGGCGTACGCGAATATCGGACGGTGGCTGCTGGGCGCCACGTATCACCAGGAGACGGCGGCACAGCCGACGGCGTAGCCGCCATCGCGGCATCCGCCGCGTGATGCGGGCGCGGGGGTCGGCGCTACCGCGAGGCGCGCCCTCCCCCGACGCCGAAAAGGCCTCTCTCCTTGATGACGCGCGCCGCCGGCGCGGGCACCAGAGATTCCCACTCGGGATCGCCCGCCTGCAGGAGGGAAAGCACCTCGCGCGGCATGAGGTCCTCGCCCGGCTCCCGGTGCACGGGAATGTGCTCCACGTACCCGTTCTCCAGCATGTAGGCGTACAGGTGCCCCAGCCGTCCCGGAACCTTGAAGCTCTCCGCGGTCACCATCTCCCCTGTCTCACGGCTGCGCCAGGGATGGACGTAGAGCCGCACGGGCCCTCCCAGGAGCCGGCCAAGGGCCTCGAGTATGCCCCCGTCGAGGTCCTGGTAATGGCGCTCCTCCAGGATCTGCGAAAGCGTCGGCACCCCGAGCACCATGCCGATCCGCTCCGCGGTGTAGCGGCGAAGATACGTCGTGACGTTGTGGAAGCGGGAGTAGTTCGACACCATCACCGTCATGCCCAGCGCGCGCAGCGTGTCCATCCTTGCCAGGAAATCCTCGTGCTCGACGCGCTCGCCGAGTGTCATGAGGTTGCGCAGCGTCATCTCCAGGAGCACCACCGGCTCCACGGCGCCGGGTGCGAGCTCCGCCTTCATGTGCGCAAGAGGCATCTCCAGCATCGCAAGGGTGAGCTTCGTGACCGGACGGAAGCTGCCCCGCTCGATGAGCACCGACCGGCCGTGCAGGAGCTCCGCCGGCTCCACCACCTCACCGTCCGGGGCGAAGAGCGCCGCATTCGTCAGGCGCTGCTCGACAAGCTGAAGGCTCATCAGCCTGTTATCGATGCCTGTGAAGAGCGGGCCGGAAAAACGGATCATGTCCACTTCCAGGCGGTCCCGGGTCAACCCGTCCATCAGGGACCCGATGAGCGCCTCGGGACGCGTATTGTCGTAGAAAGCGGCGGAGATCAGGTTGACACCAAGGATGCCCAGCGCCTCCTGCTGCCGTGCATTCTCCGCGTCCCACATGCGCGCGTGCACGATGATCTCCGACGCGCGGCCGTGCGGCTCGGCCTGGAATCGTATGCCCAGCCAGCCGTGGCCCTCGTCATGGCGCGTCCAGCTGCGGGTCGCCACCGTGTCGGCGAAGACGAAGAACTTCGTCGAATCACCGCGCGTCGCGTCCAGGCGCTCGATCAGGAGCGCCCATTCGTGGTCGAGCATCGACTGGAGGCGCTGCCGGCTCACGTAGCGCTGCGCGGCGCCGTAGATCGCGTCGGAGACCGCCATGTCGTAGGCGGACATCGTCTTTGCCACGGACCCCGCCGCGCCGCCGACGTGGAAGAACCACCGGGCCACCTCCTGCCCGGCGCCGATCTCGGCGAATGTGCCGTAGCGGGCCGCGTCGATGTTGATGCGCAGGGCCTTGTCGTGGGTGCTGAGCACGTTTTCTGCCATGGGATATAGTATGCACGCGGCGGAGGGGCAAATGAAGAGCAATGTGGGAAGCGGCGACCGGGGGATCACGAGCCTGCTGAGCGGCGAGCGCGTTCCCAAGAGTCATGAACGGATCGAGGCCTGCGGAGAGCTGGACGAGCTTGCCTCCGTGCTCGGGGCTTTCTCCTCCTCGCTGCCGGAAGCGGAGACGGTCCTCCGCACGGAGGTGCAGGCGATACAGGCGGAGCTCCTCCACATCGGCGCGTGGGTTGCCGTGCATCCCGGCGCCGGCGCAAAGGGATTGCGCCCCGTCGAGGAAGCGCCGCTCGCGGCGCTCGAGGCAGCCATCGACAGGATGGAGAGCGAGCTTCCCCCGCTGCAGAGCTTCATACTCCCCGGCGGGGCGCCGTCGGCATCCTGGGCGCACGTGGCCCGCACGGTCTGCAGGAGGGCGGAACGCCGCGTCATCGCCGCGGGTGGACAGGCAATGCCGGCGCCGATTCTCCCTTACCTGAACAGGCTGTCGACGTACCTTTTCGTCCTGGCGCGCCTGTGCAACAGGAGGCAGGACATACCCGACATGTCGTGGAAGGGATGACGGCATCCATCGAAGGAAGATATCGCACGACGATACGCAGCCGCGCGTGGCTTTCCCCGCGGACCTTTTCCCTGACGCTCGACAGGCCGCGGGGATTTGCCTTCACGCCGGGACAGAGCATCAGCGTGGGAATGGGCGGGACGACCAGGGACTACTCGATCGCGAGCGGCAGGGACGAAGAGCCCCTTTCGCTGTGCGTGCGATTGATCCCAACAGGGTCGCTTTCCCCGGTTCTCGCGGCGGCCGCGGAAGGCGCTGCCTGCACCATCGAAGGGCCCCACGGCTTGTTCACATTGCGGGAATCAGAGCGGCCGCCGGTCTTCGTGGCGACGGGCACGGGCATCGCGCCATTTGTCTCCATGGCCAGAACAGGCTGCCGCGGATTCAGCCTCTTCCACGGGGTGCGCTCCGAAAATGAGCTGTGCTTCCAGGACGAGCTGCGGCCGGCGGCAGATCTCTACATACCATGCCTCTCGCTCGATCCGCGTGACGACGCTTTTTCCGGCCGGGTCACGGAGGCGGCGGTGCATCACCTTGCCCCCGGCCCCTACGATTTCTACCTCTGCGGCGGCAGGGCCATGATTCGGGACTTCACGGTGCTCGCCGACGAACGATTTCCCGGTTCCCGGATATTCATGGAAGTCTTTCACTAAGCGCCACTTTTTTTGACGTCAGGGCTCCCCGATCGTTAAGTTTGAGCATGATCCGGGTCTCTGCAAAGGGGGGCGCGTGGACAAGCATGATGCCGGGGTATTTGACGACCTTCTGAGGGAGGACCGCGAGTTCCCTCCCACGCCAGGCTTCGCCGCGGCCGCGGTGGCGGGCGATCCCTCGATCTACGACCTTGCGAAAAGGGATCCCGAGGCCTTCTGGGAGCGCGAGGCAAAGTCTCTCCACTGGTTCACGCCGTGGAAAAGCGTCCTCGACTGGAAGCCGCCCCATGCGCGGTGGTTCGACGGGGCCACGACCAACATCACCTACAACTGCCTGGACCGGCATCTGAACGGACCGCGGCGCAACAAGGCCGCCCTCATCTGGGAAGGGGAGAACGGCGACGTGCGCACCCTCACCTATCTCCAGCTCCACCGGGAGGTCTGCAAGTTCGCCAACTGCCTCAAGGACCTCGGGGTGCAGAAAGGGGACAGGGTCGCCATCTATATGCCACTGCTCCTGGAGACGGCCGTTGCCATGCTCGCCTGCGCGCGCATCGGGGCGATCCACAATGTCGTCTTCGGCGGTTTCTCCCCGGATGCGCTTGCCGACCGGATCAACGACTCGGGCTGCAAGGTCCTGGTGACCGCCGACGGCGGATGGAGGCGCGGCACGGTCGTTCCCCTCAAGCACAATGCCGACCGGGCGCTGGAGAGCTGCCCCGGCGTGGAGCACCTCGTCATCGTGAAGCAGCTCCCCGGCGAGCCTCATCTCATCCACATCGCGGAAGGCCGCGACCGCTGGTATCACCGTCTCATGGACCACCAGAAGGCGGAATGCCCCGCCGTGCCGATGGATTCCGAGGACACGCTTTTCATCCTCTACACGTCGGGAACGACCGGGAAGCCGAAGGGCATCGTCCATTCAACGGGCGGTTACGCGGTGGGCGTGCACACGACCTCCCGGTACGTCTTCGATCTGAAGGACGAGGACATCTTCTGGTGCACCGCGGACGTGGGCTGGGTCACGGGCCACAGCTACGTCGTCTATGGACCGCTCCTGGCCGGCGCCACCGTGCTCCTCTACGAGGGGGCGCCCGATTTTCCCGAGAAGGACCGGCACTGGGAGATAATCGAGCGGCACCGGGTGTCGGTGTTCTACACGGCCCCCACGGCAATCCGCGCCTTCATGAAGTGGGGCGACGAGTTTCCCGCGCGGCACGACCTGACAAGTCTCCGTCTCCTCGGCTCGGTCGGGGAGCCCATCAATCCCGAGGCATGGATGTGGTACCACGAGATGATCGGCGGCAGCCTTTGCCCCATCGTGGACACCTGGTGGCAGACCGAGACGGGCGCCATCATGATCACGGGGCTTCCCGGTCTCTCCACCATGAAACCGGGCTTTGCCGGGACTCCCCTGCCGGGAATCTCCGCGACCATCCTCGACGAGTCCGGAAAAGAGGTGACGGAGGGCAGCGGGCTGCTGGCCATCACGCGGCCCTGGCCCTCCATGCTCCGCACCGTCTGGGGCGACGATGAGCGCTACGTGAAGACCTATTTCTCCCGCTGGGACGCGAAGACCTATTTCCCCGGCGACGGGGCGAAGCGGGATGCCGCGGGGAACTTCATGATACTCGGCCGTGTCGATGACGTGCTGAATGTCTCCGCGCATCGCATCGGGACAATGGAGGTGGAATCGGCGCTCGTGGACCACCCCGCGGTTGCCGAGGCAGCCGTCGTCGGCCGCGCGCACGAGCTCAAGGGTCAGGCCATCGTCGCCTTCGTGAGCCTCAAGACGGGTCACTCCCCGGGCGGCTCGATGGCGGAAGACCTGAAGCAGCACGTCGTGAAGAAGATCGGCGCCCTGGCCCGGCCCGAGGAGATCCTTTTCACGCGCGATCTGCCGAAGACCCGGTCGGGCAAGATCATGCGCCGTCTCCTCCGCGACATCGCCGAAGGCCGGGCTCTGGGGGACGTGACGACCCTGGCCGATCCCGCCGTTGTCGCCGCCCTGCGGGAGGACTATGAAGAAAAATATGGGGGATAGGGCTGGCACGCTGACGCATGCGGGCGCCGGTAGTATGGCGGATGATGGCTCCTAATCGCGGCGCTTCGGGCGGATCCAGATGGTGCCGGGGGTGCGGGCGGCGCGGCCGAAAAAGGAGAGGAACGAGCGCATGATGCGTGCCTTCACGAGCGCGCTCGTCCTGCGGCGCGCCTCGAGGCGTATCTCCTCCTCGATGCGCGCCGCTTTGGCCGCGGCGATCAACCCGTAGAGGGCGCGCCGCCGTTCGACGGAGAGCACCGCGAGTCCCCCTGCGCAGACCTTGTCGGGCATGCGCATGAGGATGTTCTGTAGGCGGGTGGCGTCCGTCCCTTCGATGCTCTCCCGGACGGCCGCCGCGACGTCGCGCGCCACGCTATTTCAACGTCCTCTTGAAGAAGCCCACCATGACCTGGCAGGCATTGTCCGCCTTGTCGTCCTTCCAGAGCTGCCCGTTCTGCACCATGAATCCGTGCGGCAGGCCCTGGTGAACCTCGCCGCCGTGCTTCCGAGAACCCGAGTTGATTTCATGCACAAAAGATAACGCCGCCAAATGCCGGTGGAAATGGAGCCACACGCGCCCGCGGCGCACTTTTCTCCATTACATAGGCTGCCGAGGCAACGCGTCTATTCTTGACTCACGGCATGCATCTAGTCTTTGATCTCACGTGATGTCCCCGTCTCTTCTCGACCGCACCATTCAGTTTGCCGTCAAACGCGCGCCGTACGTGATCGTCGCCACCTTCGCCGCGACATTGGTGCTGGGGTGGTTCGCCCTGAAGGTAAGGATCTATCCGGATTTCGTGTCGCTCCTGCCGCAGAACGCGGAGGTCAACAAGATCCTCCGCGAATATGGCGGTGACCATGCGTCCACGGACACCCTGGTGCTCGCGGTGACCGCCGACGGCTCGGGAGGCGACGTTTTCACGCCCGCCCGATTGTCCTCCTTCTCCGACGCGGTGCGCGCCATTGCCGTCATACCGGGCGTGCAGGCGGCCATCACCCCGTTCAACCTCGTTGCCTTCGCCCGCGAGAGCGGGCGGCTGGTCATGCGCACCCTGAGCGATGGCGGCGTGGCGCCGACCCCGGAAGCTCTGCCCGATTTCCGCGCGCGCCTTCTTGCAACCCGCTATGCGACGAATCTCGTCGTGTCGCAGGACGCAACGATGCTGATCGCCTATTTTTCCGTGGCCCACGGGGTGAACCCCCAGGACATGATGCGCGTGGTGGACCCCATCACGAACAGCCTCCGAGGGCGCGGTCTCGTGCCATACGTCACCGGTACGATCGTCTCCAACTCGCAGACGGGCTACTACCTCTCCCACGATCTCACGCGACTGCTCATCCTCACGGTTCTCATCATCGTCCTCTGCTATGCCGCGGGGTTCCGCCGGTTTCGGGGCGTTATTTTTCCGCTTGTCTCGGTCGCTTTCGGCACAATCTGGATGGCGGGATTCATGGGCATCATGGGCTTCTCCCTCTCTCTGATTTCCGTCGTGGCCCCTCCTCTCATCCTGATCTTCGGCAACGAGTACAACATCTACGCCACGAGCGAGCTGATGCGGATACCGCGCGAGGAGGGAACGGCGCCGGGATGGATCGAGCGGGCGAGCCGCAACATCTCCAAGCCGCTCATCATGGCTTTTCTCTCCACCGTCGTCGGATTCCTCAGCCTGTGCGTCACGGACATCCGCCAGACGCGGGAGTTTGCCATCACGGCGAGCTTCGGATCGCTTGCCTGCGCCTTTCTCGCCCTGTTCTTCCTGCCGGCCATCCATACCTTCCTGCGGCCGCTGCCGCGGCGCGCCCCCGGCAAGAAGGGCTTCCAGACCGCGATGAAGGGGGTGGCGCGCTTCTCCTTCCGCCACCCGGTCGTCGTCCTTTCCGTGCTCGCCGCGGTGGTGGTGCTCTTTGCCGTGACGTGGCGCCTCCTGATCTTCAATACGGACACTTCCAGCTACTACCCGCAGAATGACCGGGTGATCCGCGACACCTATGCCATCTACGCGAAGGCGGGCGGCTACGATACGATCTCCGTCTCCTTCGACGCGCCCTCCGGGGCAACCGGCTACTTCCTCGACACGGCGGCGCTCACCCGGGTGGAGACCGCCGAACGGGCGTTGCGCGCCCTTCCCGACATCTCCTATGCCCTGTCGCTGCCCGACCTCCTCCGTTCCATCAATATCGCCGCCACCGGCACCGACGCGCTGCCGACGAACAAGGCAATCGTGACGATGTTCTCCCGGCTCCTCACCGCGGCCGGGGGCTCGTCGCCGAGCGCGGCGATCCTCGCCAACCTCACGAACAGGGACTTCACCCGGCTCACGGTCAGCTTCCGCGTCTACAACTCCGCCACGGGGCATTTCATGGACGAGGCGCGCTTCCGCACGATCCTCGCCTCGATGCACCGGATCCTCGACGCCAACCCGACGGGCGCCACTCCCGTGGTCTGGGGCGACATGATCCGCATCCTGTCGTTCGCGGATTCGCTGCGGCGCTCTCTCTTCATCTCCATGACGATCAGCGTGGTTTCCATCCTCGCCCTCACGATGCTCGTCTTCCGCTCCTTGCTCTACGGGCTCTACCCGCTGGTTCCCCTTGCCGCCGGCCTCCTCCTGAACTTTTCCTTCATGGCCCTTTTCGGCATCCCGCTGGACATGACCACGATCATGGTGTCGAACATTGCCATTGGCGTCGGCGTCGACAGCGCCATCTACCTGGTCATCCAGTACCGGCGCGAGCTGGCCCGCTCGCCGCGGGATCCCTCGGAGGCCCTCCAGCGCACCCTCGCGATCATGGGGCAGCCCATCCTGCTTTCAAGCCTCTCCATCGTCGCCGGGCTGCTCGTTTTCCTCACGGCATCCTTCCGCCCGGTGCTCTATTTCGGCCTTCTGGTGCTCTTCACGCTCCTGGCGACGACGGGCGGCACCCTCGTCACATTGCCGACGCTCCTGGGCATCGATACGCGCATCCGCCTCGCCCGCGCGAAGGCCACGCGCCGTGCGGCAGCATCGCCTTGACGATGGGCGGCCGCCGTCTTACTCTCACGGACGCAGAAGGATGAGCGTGTGAATATCACCATATCCGTCGTCGGCACCCGTGCGGAGTTGAAGCGTTTCATCGCCTTTCCACGGGCGCTGTATAAAGGAAACGCATACTGGGTGCCGTCGCTGCAGAGCGACGAGCTGGACACGCTCACCCCGGGGCGCAACCCGGCCTTCGAAGACGCCGAGGCGCAGCTCTTCCTCGCCCGTCGGGAGGGGAGGATCGTCGGGCGGATCGCGGCCATCCAGAGCCATGCGGCGAACCGGAAGTACGGGACGAAGAACCTTCGCTTCGGGTGGTTCGACACTATCGACGACGACGACGTGGCGCGCGCGCTGTTCGACGCCGCGGCGGCATGGGGCAGGGACAAGGGGTCTGGTCACGATGACCGGGCCGCACGGCTTCACCGATCTGGATCCCGAGGGTCTGCTCATCGAGGGCTTCAACGAGCTTGCCACGATCGCCGTGATCTACAACCATCCCTACTACCCGGCGCTCATCGAGCGCTACGGGTTCACCAAGGAAGTGGACTACGTCGAATTCCAGGCGCTCTCCCCGGAGGGCACCGTGCTGCCGGAGAAGATGGTGAAGCTCGCCGAATGGGGCGCCAAGCGCAACGGCTGGCATCTGGTGAGGTTCACGGACATCAAGAAGCTGCGCGCGGAGTACGGGCAGAAGCTTTTCGACATGATCGACGAATCCTTCGAGGAGCTCTACGGCACCGTGCCCCTCACCCAGAAGCAGAAGGAATACTACATCCGCAAGTACATCCCTTTTGCGAATCCGAGCTTCATCGAGATCGTCGCCAACGAGGCGAAGGAGATGATCGGTTTCATCATCGCCCTGCCCAGCCTCTCCCGCGCGTTCCAGAAGGCCCGCGGCAGGCTTTTCCCCTTCGGGTTCTTCCACATCCTGCGCGCCCTGCGGAAATATGACACGCTTGACTTCATGCTCGCGGGCATCCGCAAGGAGTTCCGGGGCAAAGGGGCCGACCTTCTCATGACCATCGATATCTTCCGCACCGGTCTCTCCAAGGGCATCCGATTCGCCGAATCCAATCCGGAGCTTGAAACGAACGCCCGCATCCAGAACGAATGGAAGATCGTCGCCACCCGGCAGCACAAGCGGCGCCGCATCTACAAGAAGAGCATCGTGTGAGTCGCGGGGTCCCACCGGCGCCCGGCGCGCCGATCGAGGCCGCGCATGACGATCGGCATCACGGGGGCGACGGGTTTCCTGGGAGCAAGCCTCACGTCGCACGTCGCGCGCTCCCTGCCGGCGGGGGATCGCGTCGTCACCTTCGGGTCCCGCACGGACCGCAACCCGCTCACCGCGGATCTCGGCCTGCCCTGCGCGCGTCTCGACGTCACCGACCGTTCCCAGGCCTTTCGCCTCATCCGCGACATCGACATTCTCTACCACGTCGCCGGTTCGGTCGACTATTCCCGCCGCTTCCGCCAGCGTACCTGGACCGTGAATGTCCTCGGGACGCGGAACGTCCTCGATGCGGCGATGGAGAACCACGTCGCGCGCGTGGTCTGCGTCTCGTCGATCAGCGTGATGGGGCTGCCCGCCCCCGGGGCAGCATGTGCCGACGAGACCAATGACCGCTACGCGCCGGGCAGGAATCCCCTCTCATTCGCGGGTCCGCAGGATGCCCTTGCCGCGGTCGACGATTCGCTGCGGGGCGATTTCCGCTTCCTGGAGCGCGTGAAGATACCCTACTTCGATTCGAAGATCGCCGCCTTCGAGCTTGCGGGGCGCTATGCAACACGGGAGGGGCTGGACGTCGTGAGAGTGCTGCCGGGCACCGCCGTCGGGGCCGGGGACATGCACATGGCCCTGGCGGGGCTCGTGCAACGCGTCTACGAGAGCCGGCTCGCCTTCACGCTTCCCGGGGGCACATCGTTCGTTTCCGCCGCCGACGTCGCCCGGGGCATCGCTCTGGCAGGCCAGAAGGGCCGCCGGGGAGAGGCCTACATCATCACCGGCCGCGATGAAGACAACCTGAGCCATCGCGATTTCATGAGGCTCGTCGCGGGCGTCGTGCGCGAGTGCTACCACAGGCGATGCCGCAACGATTTCATCGTTGTCCCTGCGCCGCTTGCCGTGCTGTGCGGGCGGGTTGCCGAGCGGCTCTCTGGGGGCACCTCGCTGCCGGAGGGGCTCGCGCTTTCGGGGTGCGTCATGCATCGTTTTCAGAGCATTCGGGCGAAGGCGGAGCTCGGCTACGAGCCGCGCGTTCCCCTTCGCGATTCAATTCGCGCATGCATCGATTTCACGCTGCGCGAGGTGGGAGGACGGGGATTATGAGCAACGCGGGCTATTTCAAGTTGCTGAAACTGTACGCCGATATCTGGGCGCGCCGGCATTGCCGCGTCGTGCTGGGGGGCCCGGAAGAGCTGGATGCTCCGCGCGAAAGGGGAAGGGTCTACATCGTGAGCCACCCCACGACGTGGGACCTCCCCATGCTGGTGCATATCGGGGTGAATAACACCTACTTTATCGTGGACAAGGGACCCTTCGCTCATCCCCTGGTCAAATGGCTGTTCGAGCATTGCGGTTTCCTGAAACTGGAGGGAGACAACAGCGACGACGTGATCCAGAAAGCCGTCGACATTGCGGCCAGCCGTCGGCCGCTCATCGTGTCGCTCAAGGGGTACGGCGTGGACTTCGGTGAGAAGGTGCGTCCACGGACGGGGGCCATCCGGATTGCCCATATGGCCAAGGCGGACATCTATCCGGTTCACCTGATGATCGAAGAGGGCAAGCGGATCATGAAGGGATTCAAGGTCTCGGGACAGAACTATCCCTTCACCGTTTTCCACGACACGCTGTACTTCGCGACGTTCTGCGCGCCGCTGCGCTATGAGCACTACGCGCGGGAATCCATGACGTACGAGGACTACAAGTCGATCGCCTACGGAATGGAGGCGACGTTCGACGACATGGAGAAAAGGATCAATGGCGAGATTGCGGCCGGCAAGTTCGACGGCGTGCGCCGCAAGGGCGGCGCACAAACCCAGATCCGCTACTGAGCGCTCATCGACCGGCGGCTCACGTCTCCCGCGGGGCCCCGGCGCGCCGATAGAATCTGCGGTAGATGAAGAAATCGTCCCCGATGCCGAGCATGGCGTGGATGGCAAACGGGTACAGCACGGACCCTGTCAGGAACGCGGCGGCCGCGAAGATGACGCCCCCGGCCATCGCCCCGACGATCTCCCACTCGGGATGTCCGATGTGATGGAGAGTGGAGAGCGCCGTCGTGATCGCCATCGCGGGCAGGAAGCCCATGACGTGGACGAGGGGGAAAAACAGAAGCCCCCGATAGAGAAACTCCCACGAGGTGAAATAGAGGCTCGCGTAACCCAGCTCGAAAAACGCGAAGGCGCGGTCGTTCGCGCATGCATCCTTTGAAAAGGGATACTGCACCTTGAGACCGGGGTCCTTCGAAAAGCTCCAGCAGAGATACGCGACCACCGGGATCGCGATGCCGACGAAGAGCAGACCCAGTCTCCAGTTCCCCGCCTGCACGCCGAAGGCGGCGAAGGCCTCGAGGGGCCGCGGCTCCACGGCCGCAATGATGATCGACGGCGCCACGAGGAAGAGGAAGAAGAAGGACCAGAAGTACACCCGCATGCCGCGGGCGTCGCCGAGGATCGACCGCAGGCGGCGATGATGAAGGAGCGACGCGGCAAGCGTGAGCGCCACGGCGAGGTAAGGCAGGAGCACGCGCGCGGAAAGAGGCGCGAGGGACTGGGAGAAGAGGGAGGCAAAATCCGCCGACATTTTTATTCCTTTCCGCGCGCCGTTTCGGCCGTTGCGCGCGCCTTCTCCGCATGGTACCACGCGACGATGTCCCTGAACTGGGTGGGATAGTCGTCATCGGACGTGTAGCCGAGCTCCCGGAGGGTCCTCGAAATGTCGTAGGTGGTCTGCGTCGTGATCCGTCGGATCCGGTAGAAGTTGATCGGGGGCTTGAGTCCGGGGAATATCCGCCGTGCGAGCTCCAGGATCAGGGAGGCTGCCAGCACGGGCGTGACGGGCACGTATATCTTCTGCTTCCGGCCGACCCCCGCCTGGAGCGCGCCGAAGAACTCGCGGTAGGTCGGCGCCGACGGGTTGGTCACCGTGTACGCGTTGCCCACGGCGGTGGGCAGCTCGATCGCGGCAAGCGCGGCCCGCGCGATATTCGTCGGCGCGCAGAGCCCGAACCGGCAGCCGCCGCGGCCGACGATGAGGGGAGTACCCTTCGACGCGGCATCGAGCATCTGGAGACAGGAAGTCCGGTCGCGCGGGCCGTAGACGTCGCCCGGCCGGAGGATCACCATCGGGAAGCCGGTCTCGCGGTGGCGCTCCCGCAGGAGCTCCTCCACGCTTTTCTTCATACGGCAGTAGGGGAGAAAATCCGCGGATCGCCCGGGCTTTTCCTCCGTGATGGCATCGGCGCCGTATCCTATCGTGAGGGCGCTGGAGATGTAGATGAACCGGGAAAGACGCGGATAGAGCCGCGCGGCTTTCTCCACCAGGGCGCGGGTCGCATCGTAGATGTGCCGCCTGCTCTCCTTCAAGGGGGCGCTGTCGGAGACGAGCGCCGCCGCGTGCACGACGACGTCGATGTCCGGGGGGAAATCGATCGATTCGATCTCCGTGAGGTCGCCGCGGACCAGGCGCACGGGACTGCCTTGGAGGAACCTCATATTGGACGTCATGCGCACGAGCCCGTGAACATTCCAGCCCTGCGCGACAAAGGCGTCGCAGAGGTGGGACCCGATGAAGCCGTTGGCGCCGGTGATCAGGACCGTCTTCACTCTCCCCCCGTCTCTCCCCGCTCTGCGGCGTGCACGCGCAGGTACCACGCGCTTCCGTCCGCGATGGTCTTTTCCAGCGGGATGTAGGTGTGGTGGAAAGCGCCCACGCTTTTGCCGTTTGAATAGAAGCCCCGCCACCCGCTGAGTCTCCCGTACGAGGCGGTGAGGAGCGGTTTGCGCCCGGTGAGGTCGCTCACCAGCTCCAGGAATCCGCCGGCCGCCGTGAGAAGCGCAGACGGGATGCGGAAGGGAAACACCCTGCCGTTGACGCACGACCCGATGCGGCGAACCACCTCCACATAGGAGACATTCGATCCCACGACAAGGTAGCACTCCCCCGGCTCTCCGTCCGACAACGCCTTGAGCGCGATGGCGGCAAGGTCCCGCACGTCCGTGACTGCAAGGCCACCGGAGAAACAGCCGAAAAATGGTCCCGAAGAGATGTTCTTGTAGAGCTGGTTGTGCGGCGAACCGGGGTCGGGGTCCCCCGGACCCATCAGCGACGCGGGATTCAGGATGACGGCATTGAGGCCTTTTTTCGCCGCTGCCTCGACGACCTGCTGTCCGGCGTGCTTGGTCGACATGTAGAAGAAACCCCGCGGCCAGTTGTAGGGCGTCGACTCGTCCGCCAGGGCGCCGTCCTTGTAGAACCCTACCGCACCGACGGACGAAATATGGACGAGGCGCTGGACGCCGGCGGCGAGACATCCCTGCACGACGTTTTCGACGCCCCGACGGTTGACCAGGTCCAGGCGCTCGCGGTCGCGTTTCCAGTAGGAGATGAGCCCGGCGAGATGGATGACATGCGTGTGGCCCGCGATCGCCCGACGGACCTGGGCCTCGTCGGTGATGTTGCCTTCGACGATGCGAAGCTCCGGAATGCGCCGCGCAAGGACGCGCTGCCGTCCCGCGTCTCCGGGAAGCACGAAAAGCGTCAGGCGCTCCGGTTGCATCGCTGCCGGAAGCAAATCGAGCACGGCATTTCCCGCAAATCCAGTTGCTCCGGTGATAAAGAGGCGCATGGGGATTCCTTTGGAGCGCAACATAACGGCGACACCAGGCACTGTCAAGGTCGGTGCACGGGAAAACGCCCGCGGACCACGCTTTCGTTGACGACGCATCGCGGCGATGCTACCCTGACATCCTCTTGCGCGATACCCTCGAAGCGTCCTGGCACCACCTTTCGGCGCGCCTCTGGAAATCCCTCACCAGGACCATGTCATCGGATCCTGACCGGGAACGCCGGGAGTATGCGGTCAAGGCCGTCGTGGCGAGCACCGCCGCGACGCTCCTTCCCTTCACGCTCCTTTTCTTCGCTTTCTACCTCTTCGGCGTTTTCAGGCTCACCGACCTCCTGATCGTGCTCGGCGCAGATTGCGTCGTGGGTTTCTGCCTGCTTCTGTCCCGGCGCGCGTGGGAGGCAAGCGCGTGGATCCAGAGCGCCCTCTTCGTGGTGCTGCCGGTCCGCATGGCCTGGGCCCAGGGAGGATGGACGCCGGCAACGGTCTACATCTCCCTTGCCGTCGTGCTGGGGATGACCCTCCTGGAGGTGAGGGCGGCATGGGGCCTGATGGCCGTGAGCCTCCTCCTGTACATCGGCGCTTCCTGGGCGCACGGCAACCTCGGCCTCTTGGTTCTCCTGAACATCCTTCTCACCGTGGCCGCGCCCCTCTGCGGGATCGTCGTTCTCCTCCGCTTCACCCTGCGCCAGCTCGGCGGGGCGCTGGAAAAAAGCCGCATCACCGCAGACGGCCTTACGAGGGAGATCGGCGAGCGCACGCGCGCGGAAAGCGCGCTCACCGCCTCCATGCAGACCATCCGCGCTCTTTTCGAATCGATGCCGGACGGCATCGTCGTGATGGACGCCGGCGGCCGGATCACGGACTGCAACGCCGCCTCCGCGCGCATGTTCGAGGTCGACGCGCGGGGGGAGGTGGTCGGTCGGAACATAATCGATTTCGTCGTGTCGGATGATCGGAGCCGGGCGCAGCAGAAGCTCGTCCAGCTCATGCGCGAAGGGCCGAACGGCAGGTCGCTGCGTCTCCGCGTCCAGGGCACCCGGGGGCGCTCCTTCGACGCTTTTGTCAATGGCTCGCTCCACCTGGACGCGGAGGGGATGATGCAGGGCCTGGTCATCTCCGTGCGCGACATCACGGATATGCTCCGCCTGGAGAGCCAGCTCCGCCAGGCGCAGAAAATGGAAGCCGTGGGTCAGCTCGCGGGGGGCGTCGCGCACGATTTCAACAACCTCCTGCTGGGCATCCAGGGCTACACGGACCTTGCGCTCCACTCCATGGAGGCGGCGCATGCCGCCCGCGAGCCGCTCGAGCAGGTCCTGAAGGCCTCCGAGCGGGCAGGCGCCATCGTGCGGCAGCTCCTTGCTTTCAGTCGGCGAGAGACGCCCAGCCCCGTGGTGCTGCGTCTGAATGACGTCATCGAGGGCTTCCTGAAGATGCTGGGCCGGCTCATCGGCGAGCATGTCACCGTGCGCCTGGATCTGGCCGCCGACCTGGGCAACGTCGTCGCCGACCCGGGGCAGGTGGAGCAGGTGCTGGTCAACCTGTGCCTGAACTCGCGCGACGCCATGCCGGACGGCGGCACAATCACGATCGAGACGGAGAACGCGACCCTCGACGCCGCATTCGCGGCGACCCATCCCGGGGCGCGGCCGGGACAATTCGTCTGTCTGCGCGTCACGGACGAAGGCGAAGGAATGAGCGCCGACGCCATGGCGCATCTCTTCGAGCCTTTCTTCACGACGAAGCGCCCGGGGCGAGGCACCGGCATGGGGCTTGCGACGGTCTACAGCATCGTCACGCGGCACGGGGCGCTCATCGACTGCGCAAGCGCGCCGGGCAGGGGCACGAGGTTCTGCCTGTACTTCCCCCGCACGGACGCATCACCCGTGCAGGCTGCGCCGGATGGAATTCCGCGGGAGGCGGACACGGGCACGGAAACGCTCCTCGTGGTCGAAGACGACGAGATGGTGCGCTCGCTCGCGCAGCGCATTCTGTGCGACGCGGGCTACACGGTTCTCCCCGCGTGCGGCGGGGAGGAAGCGCTGGAACTGTTTCGGCGCCGGGGGGCCGACGTCGCCCTGGCGCTGATCGACGTGGTGATGCCCGGCATGAACGGCAGGCTGGTCGCCCAGGCGCTGCACGAGATGCAGCCGTCCCTGCCGATCCTCTTCAGCAGCGGCTACGACTTCCACATGTTGGACGATGCATCCTTCCCCTCGGGCCCTCGCGCGGAGATCATCCACAAGCCTTACCGCGCCCGCGACCTCTTGCGCCGCGTGCACGACGCCCTGCACGGGACGCCCGGTGCCGCGCCGCCCCTCAGCTGAGGATGTCCTTTCTCCGGTAGATGAAGAGGCTCGACAGGAAACAACCGACGATGAGGGCGGCGAACAGCGCGAGCCTCCACCACGCGAAGCCATAGTCCGGCACCGTCACCCTCACGTCGACCCACGTGAACGGGCTCAGCCAGCCCCACGCCTCGTACCGCGACGCAATCTTGGCAATCGTATCCCACAGGTAGAAGCCCAGCACGATGCCGATCGCCGGCCCGATGAGGGAGCGGGCGCGCTTCACCATGAGGGAGGTGAGGAGGCCGATGCCCCCCATCGCCAGGGCAAGGAGAAAGCAGTAGGTGGAGACGATGGCGAGCGCGGCGAGCCGGAAGGGCTGCGCAGAAAAGGCTGCCAGGCTGGCCCACGCGGCGAGGAACGCGACGAGGTTGATCGCGACCACGAGCAGGAAATAGGCGGCAAGCTTCGTCCCGAAGATCTGGTTCCGCGACAGGGGTTTCGCAAGGAGAAACTCCGCCGTTCCGAGGCTCTGCTCCTTGTGGATGATGCCCGCCGCGACCGAGATGCTGAAGACGCTGCCCAGGAGAGCGACGTAGAGCGTCGCATACACGACGTAGAAACCCAGCGGGTCGCCGAACGTGGAAGAGTCGAAGGAGAAGGCGCGCAGGAGGGCCGGCGGGTAGGCCTTCAGGAGGTCCTTCAAGCCGCCGGACGCCATCATGGTCGGCATGGCCGCCACGGTCATCGCGATGAGGGCGATGATGGTGAGGCTCCAGACGAGGAATGAGGTGCGGTACTGCTTCAGCTCCTTCATGAAGAGCGCGCGCATCATGTCGTGCCTCTCTTGCCGGAGCTGTAGTAGTGCATGAACACCTCTTCCAGGGAAGGCTCCTCGATGCGCAGCTGGTGGATGTCGAACCGGGCGAGCTCCTGCACGAGGGTGTTGGATGCGCCGGCGTAGAGGAAACGGATGGCGTCCCCCTCGCGGATGAGCTCGCGCACCATTCCCGAGGGGAAGTCCGCGGGGGCAGGCGGGCGCGCGGCGGTGAAGGAGACCTTGCGGAGCCGCTTCTGCCGAAGGGCGGCGACATCCTCGCTCGTGAGGATCGTCCCCTCCTTGATGATCGCGACGCGCCGGCAGAGACGCTGCACCTCTCCGAGCACATGGCTGGAGAAGAAGACCGTCACGCCGCGCGCATTCTCCTCCCGCAGCAGATCCGCGAGACGGTTCTGGATGAGCGGGTCCAGGCCGTTCGTGGGTTCGTCGAGGATCAGAAGGCGCGGCGCGTGGAGCATGCTCTGGACGAGGGCCACCTTCTTCGCGTTGCCTGACGACAGCTCGTCGATGCGCCGGCTCGTATCCAGCGCCAGGCGCTCGGCGAGCACCGCGGCGCGGGAGAGGTCGACGCCGCCGTTGAGCGCGGCCGAGTAGGCCAGGAGCTCCTTCACGCGCATGCCCGGGTAGTACTTCACCTCGGCGGGCACGTACCCGATCGAGCGGCGGATCTCGGGCCCGTACCGCACGACGTCCCTGCCAAAGATCTCCGCGCGCCCCGCGGTGGGAAAGATCAGGTTCAGAAGGGTCCGGATTGTGGTGGTCTTTCCAGCCCCGTTGGGCCCGATGAACCCGAATATCTCCCCTTCCGGGACGTGCAGGTCGATGCGCTCGATCCCGCAATGCCGCCCGTAATACTTGGAAAGCCCTTCGGTCACGATCGCCATGCCGTTCACTTCAGGGCTCCTTTCGCGCCTCGTTTCTTCCAGTCATTTCAGTATTGACCGAAAAAACTGAAATGCCTATCCTCCCCGCTCATCGTCTCCGCATCGGGCGCAAAATTTTGCGCACGCGTCGTCATATTTCTGCAACATTTCTTCGCGCCCTATTCCATTAGACTCCCGGCGGACAACGTGGTAGCTTTTTCCTGTGATAGACTGAGAATGGACGTGCAGAAACGTATGGAGGGCGTGAATGACCCAGTCTCCGAAAACGGTCGGAATCAGCGACATCGGCATCTACGTTCCGGCGCCGATGATGGACATTGCCACTCTCGTGGACAGGCGCGTGAAGCTGAACCCGCGCATGGACCGGCACCTCGAACGGGCCTGCCGCGTGACCGGCCAGAAGGCCATCCGGTTTCCTGAGATCTGGGAGGACAGCGCCACTCTCGCGGCAACGGCGGCATATCGTCTTCTCACCGCCGAGCCGGGCATCGACGCAAGAAACATCCGGCATCTCGCCGTGGGAACCGAAACGGGCGTCGACCACTCGAAGCCTCTGTCCGCGTACGTGCAGGGCATGCTGCAGAGGGCCGGTCTCTCCCTCCCGAACAGCCTCAGCAGCTTCCAGGTCCAGCACGCGTGCGCCGGCAGCACCATGGCGCTCCTGGGAACCGCCGCGCTGCTTCTGGCCTCCGGTCGGGCCGGCGACGCGGGTCTCGTGATCAGCTCCGACATCGCCCGGTATGAGACGGAATCGACCGCCGAGATCACGCAGGGGGCGGGCGCCGTGGCCCTCCACGTGCAGACCGCGCCGCGGCTGCTCGAGCTCGACATGGGAAGCATGGGATTCTATTCCGCCGACGTCGACGATTTTTTCCGCCCGCTGGGGGTCAACATCGCGCGCGTGAACGGCAGCTATTCGATGCGCTGCTACTGGGAAAGCCTCATCGGCGCGTTCCATGACTCCTGCATGCGGACCGGGGAGAAGCCGGACCAGGCCCTGCTCGGCACGGACTACTACGTCCTGCACACCCCGTTTCGCAACATGCCGGAGAGCGCCATGGAGAAGCTCTTCGAGCGGGTGCTCGGTTACGACCAGGCGCGCAGCGCGGAAATCCTGCGGCAGAAGAGCTTCGCCGCGGGCATCGATCCGCTCGCCCAGATCGGCAATCTCTACACGGCGTCGCTCACCGCGTCCCTGGCCTTCCTCCTGGCGGACCGGTTCCGGGCGATCGGGAACGGCATCGTCGGCAAGACGGTGCTGCTCTCGTCGTACGGCTCGGGCAACACCATGATCGTGCTCAAGGCGCGGGTGGCGTCCAGGGCGCCGGACGTGATCGCGCGCTGGAACCTGGATGACGTCTTCACGTCGGCGCGCCGCGCGAGCTTCGAGGAGTATGAGACGTGGACGACCGGTCCGGTCCAGCCCGAGCTGCAGGCGCGGCTCATGGAAAATGCAATCGTGCCGCCGGGGGCATTCATGCTCTCCGGCATACGCAAGGATGGCTATCGTGAGTACGAACTCAGGAAGGGCGCGGAGGTCGGGGACCGGGGAGAGGAAAGAGAAGCATCTGACGATCTGCACGGATCCGTCGCGGTTCCAAGTTGAGGGCGGCGGGCCGGGATTCGACGGGGTGAGATTCCTCCACGATGCCCTGCCGGACATCGCGGAGGAAGAGCTGGACACTGCCGTTATGTTCTGCGGGACGCGCGTCGCGCTTCCCTTCTTCATCTCCTGCATGACGGGCGGCTCGGAGGGCGGCTTTCGGGCCAATCGGGAGCTCGCCGCTGCGGCGCAGACCCTTGGCATCCCGGTGGGGCTGGGCTCCTTTCGCGTCCTTCTGGAAAACCCCGCTCTCTTCAAGGATTTCGACGTCAAGCCGCTTGCACCCGACGTGCCGGTCCTTGCGAATCTCAGCGCGGTGCAGCTCCGCGACACGGACATGTCCGTCCTCCTGTCGGTGGTCGCGCGTCTCCGCGCGCATGCACTTGTCGTGCACCTGAATCCCGGGCAGGAGCTCTTCCAGCCGGAGGGGGACCGTGACTTCCGCGGCCTGCGGGAGGCAATTGAGCGTCTCTGCGGCCGCTGCCCGCTGCCGGTGATCGTGAAAGAGACGGGATTCGGCATCCTCCCGCGCCGGGTGCGCGAGCTGCGCGAAGCGGGCGCGGCATACGTCGATATCGCGGGCGCCGGGGGAACGAACTGGATCTCCGTCGAATCCTATCGGCTCCCCGAAGACGAACGCCCTGAGGCCGAGGAGTTTCGCGACTGGGGCATGCCGACTGCCGCGCTGCTCGCGGCGTTGCGGGGCGGGCAGGAGCGGATTCTTTCGTCGGGCGGAATGCGCACGGGCATGGATGCCGCGAAGTCACTCGCGCTGGGCGCGGAGCTTGCGGGATTCGCCCTGCCCGTGATCCGCGCGGTTGCCCGCGGCGGAGCCGCGGCCGTGGTGGAGCTCTTCCGCCGCATGGAAAAGACGTTGCGGAAGGTGATGATCCTTACGGGCTCGCGGACGGTCGCCGACCTGCGCCGGGGCACCGTCTGGCTTGAGCCCGGCCTTCAGGCCATGGCGCAGGGCATCGCCGATGCGGATCGCGCGGCTATGCCGGGCTCCCCAGCATCACAACACGCACGGGAGAAGTGAATCCGATGGAGCCGCATTCATTCTGCACGCCTGCCGCAATGGCGCCGGCGGAGCCGGCGTCTGCCGCCACGAGATAGAATGCGCCACCCGCGCCCGCGCCGCTCAGCTTGCCTCCCGTCGCGCCCGCGGCGCGCCCCGCTTCCAGCGCCTGATCCAGCGCGGGCGTGCTGAGCCCGAGCCTGCGCAAGGCTGCTTGAGCCCTCGAGGCCATGCGTCCGATCGCACCGGCCGTTCCCACGGAGGTGCTCCGAAGCGCTTCGGCGGCTTCGCCCGCCAGGTCGCCGAGCGCTTCGATGCAGGCGACCGCCGCGGCGTCACCGGCCGCAACCCGTCCCGACACCGCAGCCACGAGCTCGCCGCAGGCAGCGTCGCGAGGCACCGCCCCCACCACGAGCCACAACGGCGCATGCGCGATGCGGGACCACAAGGGAAGGGCGGGCGGCCGGGGCTCGAAGGCGCAGGTGCCGCCCAGGAGGGAAAGACCCGTGTCGACGCCGGACGGGGTGCCGTGAAATATGCGCTCCGCCGCGTGCGCGGTCTGCCAGGCAACTTCCACGGGCGCCTCGCCTCCTCCCGCGTGCGAGAGAAGTGCCCGGGCCAGCGCCCCGCACAGCGCGGCGGAGCTGCCGAAGCCCGCGCCTCGCGCCACACCCGATTCGATGCGCACGGAGCGGCGGCCGGCATCGTCAAGACCGGGGATGAGCCCCTCAATATGCCGAAGGACGGCCTTGACCGACGTCTGGTCCGGCGTGGGAATGTCCTGTAGCAGCCATTCGGCCGCCGGGTCTCCCTCGATACGTGCAATGGTGGCTTCCGGCAACGAGACCCCCACGGCAGGGCAGCCGTGCACCGCGGCATGCTCGCCGAAGAGCAGGAGCTTTCCGAATGCCCGTCCTACGCCTGCCACGCAATGCCCCGATCCTGGCGCATCGGCGGGAACGGAGCTCCCGGAGGCCTGGCCGCATTGTCCATCAGCAGGCAGGCGCCCAGCTCGTTGCCTGCGCCCACGGCCTTGCACCAGTCGGCATCGAGTGCGCCCGGCGCCGGGAGCCGGGCCGGCACGCCGATTGCGTCTCCCAGCTCGACGCCGATTTTGCGGCACGTGGAAAAGGCCCGGGCCGAATCCAGCAGGGACGACGCATGGAGGAAGTCTTCCAGCGCGCCGTTCGACGCCGAGAGGAACTCGCGCGCGTGACGGGAATTCAGCGTCTTCCACGCCTCGTAACGGCCGACGGCGTCAGGCGTGGAGACGGCGGCGGGGCCGGGAAACAGGCATACGGCAGGATCGCCGGGGATTCGATACGGCTTCCACGTCGGCTGCCCGCCGCCCGTGAAAAGGCCGGCGCCGCCGTGAAAAGAGCAGAGCACGTCGTATCCGCTGCCCCGGCCTCCCTGCGCCTGACGGTGCGCGCGGACCGCCAGGCCCGGCGCAGCGGCATCACGCAGGTCTGCGGCAATGCCGGCGGCCTGGAGCAGGGCGCAGGCAAGGCCCGCAGCGATTGCCGCGCTGGAACCCAGCCCCGTCTTGCGTCCGTCCGGAGTGAAAAACCCCGATGAATCGACGTCGATGCGACCCCGCGCGTGAGCGTGCCCTCCCGACGTGCCGAGCCAGGATTCCACCACGTCCACGACCGCCGCAAAGAGGGGGCTGTCGCCGCGGCGCGGCCAGGAAACGGTCTTTCCCTGCCATGCGCCGTTTATCTCCAATGAGGTGGCGGGACGGATATCCAGGTGGACCCGCCGGTCCACGGCCATCGCGAGCCCGAGCCCGCCCTCTTCGAGCACCGCGTATTCGCCGAGCAGCAGGATGGAACCGGGAACGGAGAGATGCACGCCTATTCCTGGAGGGGCCCGTACTGAAGGCCCGGGCCGACAAAACATACCAGGGTCTGGATGCCGAAGCCAAGCGACGTCATGCGCGCGGCCACGGCCTCGTGGTCCTTCTCAAGACACAGGATCTTCACCTGGGGTCCGGCGTCTATCGTCTCCCACGCCGCGATTCCCTCGGCGCGAAGCGCTGCGCAGGCGTGGATGGCGGCAACGGTTGCCGGCAGCCAGTAGAGGAGGGGCGGGTCGGCGCCGAGGATGGCGCCGTGCATGAGGCTGTAGCTTCTGCGGGCGGTGACGCCCAGGAGCTCCAGGTCCCTGTTCTCCACCGCCCGCATTGCATCGGGAAGGAGCGCGGTCGATTCCTTGACCCAGGAAAAATAGTAGGGCGAGCCCGCGCGGGTCTCCTCCATGGCGCGCCGCGACGACACCGGCTTGGGCCCACGCGCGGCGAGCGCCACGACGATGCGCAGATCGGGCCAATGCTCGGGTCCGAAGACCTGGCGCGCGCGCCGCCCGCCGGCGGGCAGCAGGCTGAATCCGCCGAACACGGCGCGCGATGCCGACGCGGAGCCCGCGCGCGCGATGGAGGAGAGGTCGGAGAGGGAGGCGTCGCACCCGGCCGCGCGCGCGCAGGCGCCGGCAAGGGCGGCAAAGCCCGACGAGGAGCTTGCAAGGCCTGCCGAGGTGGGAAACGTATTCGTGCTGTGCGCCTCGAAGTGGGCCGTGACGCCCAGCGTCCGGCGCAGCGTGTCGAAGAAGCTTCCATAGCGCGCGGGGTCCTGCCGGGCGCCGTTCACGCTCATGCTGTCATGCTCCGCCTGCACGACGCGCGTCTCCGTGTGGACGCCGCCCAGGGTCACCGCGAGGCTCGGCGTTGCCGGCAGATTGTCGCCCTTGAGGGACTTGCCCCAGTACTTGATGAGAGCGAGGCTCGGCCCGGCGCGGCAGATGCATTCATCGCTCACGGAAGGCGCTCCCGCAGCGCGGCAAGGGCGCGCCGCGCCGCGGCGACGTCGGTGCGCTCCGCCGCCGCCAGCGCATCCGCCACCATGCGCACCTCGGACCCGCGCGCACCCGCGCGCCAGGCAAGACGCGCGGCGTGGTAGCGCATATGCCCCTGCTGGATGCCTTCCGTCACCAGCGCGCGCAGCGCCGCGAGATTCTGCGCCAGGCCCAGCGCCGCGGCGATGCGCGCCAGCCGGGACGCATCCGGATGCCCGAGCATGACGAGGCTTGCGCGGCTTGCCGGGTGGAAGTCCACCGCACCGCCCGCGGTCGCAAAGGGGAGGGGCATCTCGAGGCTGCCCTGGAGGAAGCCCTCCTCCGCCGTGAAGCTGCTGAGACCGCGGTAGCGGCCCGACCGGGCCGCCCATGCGTGTGCGGCGGCCTCGATGGCGCGGGTGTCGTTCATCGTCGCCAGGGCAAGACCCGCGATGCCGTTCATGATGCCCTTGTTGTGCGTGACCGCGCGGGCAATGTCCTCCTGCGCGACTGCCGCGGCAAGAGCGATGCGGCGCGCCGCCTCGGCCGGATCCGCGCCGGGGGGAAGACCGGGCAGCGAGCCGGTGGAAGGGGATGGCGAATCGCGCCCCGGCGAGCCGGTCGCGCGCCTCGTTGCTGAGTATCGCCATCACCGCGCGTCCGCCGCTTACCTCTTCCAGGAGCGGCCGCGCGAGCTCGGCGGCGGTGTTGAGCCTGTTGGCTCCCATCGCATCCCGCACGTCGATGACGATGTCCGCGCGCACGATGCCGGTCTCGGGCAGGCGCGACGCCTCGAAACGCCGGAAACCCCCGCCCCGGTCCGCAAGGCTTGCAAGGGCGCGGGAGAGGGAGGCTTCCACGCGCGCGCCGCAGTCGCTGCAGCCTCGCAAGGCCTTCCGCGGACACGGACTCCAGAAAGACCTGGGCGGTCATCAGGGGCGCCGACGCCCAGGTGACGAATCCGCCGTCGCGCCGGATGAGCCGCGCGGCGAACGTCGCTGCGGCGATGATGGAAGGCTCCTCCACCGCGAGCGGGATCGTCACGTCGGCGCCGTCGATGAGGAAGCCCGTGGCGAGCCCGAGCGGCACGGGCATGCAGCCGACGGCGGACTCCACCATCACGTCGGCAAGCTCGCGCTGGAGCGGAAGACCCGAGAGCGCGTCCCACCCGTCCTTTTCGATGGCGAAAGCTCCCTGCACATTGGTGCGCCGCTCTTCCAGCTCCCGCCGACGGAATCCATGCGGAAGAGAGCCGGGGAGGGGGGGCTCTTCCTTTGAGCCGGGCCGGGCCTTCCTTTCGTTCATGTGGCAATCATTGCCTGCGCGCTGTCGTGAAGTCCAGAAGCTCGAGAAGCGCTCGCCTGTCTTCCGCCGTTCCCGACGGCAGGCCTCGTATCATCGAGCGGCCGCGCGTCGAGAGCTCCGTCACGAGCGGCAGGAGGCCGATCCGCACCGGCTCGGCTTGCGCGCGGACGAAGTCCAGGTCCGCCGCCGTGCATGCAGGGTTGCCGAATATGCCGGCCAGCCTTTTCCGCTCCTCAGGGGACGCGGCGGCCATGAGCCGCGCGTGGAAAAGGGTCTTCTTGCCTTCGCGCACATCCGATCCCACGGGCTTTCCCAGCTCCCGCTCGCTGCCAAAAAGGCCAAGCTCGTCGTCATGGATCTGGAAGAGGATGCCGAGGCATTCGCCAAGCTTCTCCAGGGCGCCGCAGAGCTCCGCCGTCGCCCCACCGATGAGGGCCCCCGCGACAAGCGGGAGCGAGAAGCTGTAGCGCCCGGTCTTCCACGTGTACATGCGCAGTATTTCCTCGTCCGTTCCGCCCTGGTCCGCGCTGCCCCAGGAGACGTCCTGCATCTGCGCGATGCCGACGGCCGAAAGCTCGCGCGCGCAGAGCGCAAGCACCTCGCGGAGCACGCCGGGACCGGCGGCAATGCGCGTCAGGAGCTCGAAGGCAAGAAAGTAGGACACGTCGCCGGCGCAGATGCCCAGCGCCTCGCCGGTGCGCGGCGGATCGGCGGAGCGTTCCCGCGCCGCCGCGTCGGCGTACTGCTGGAAGATCGACGGCATCCCCCGTCGCAGCGCGTCACGGTCCATGATGTCGTCGTGGATGAGGAGCCCGGACTGGAAAAGCTCCATCGCGGCAGCGGCCGGCAGCACGGCGTCCGGCGCCTCCCGTTCGCCCGTGCCGCCGCGGGCGAGTCGCGTGGCCGACCTGCACGAGGCAGCCGCGGATCATCTTCCCCTGCAGGGAGAAGTCCAGGAGGCGCTGCCCGACGTCGGGGCCCAGCGCATTGACGCGCGCGAGCCATCCCCTTTTCTCCTCGAAGAATCGCACGAGGGTGGCGGCGATTCCTTCCCTGATCGGATCCAGAAAAGCCAGCATCGGGTGCTCCTTGCCTCGGTCTACTCTACCACGCCGGGGCGATCCATTCTCCGTGCCCCCGCCGGGGCGCCACGTCGTACCGCGTACCGTGGCTGCGTGAATGCCACGGGCCTCCTTGCGGCCTCCATGGCCTCATCGGCCCTCGCCTTCCCTGGCTATGGAGTACCGTGGCTGCGGGAATGCCACGGAGTACCGTGGCTGCGGGAATGCCACGGAGTACCGTGGCTGCGTTGACACGCTTCCCCGTCGCCAGGATAATCGGGGCGCCCCTATGAGAGAGACCCATGCGCAGCGCTCAGTGAAGAACAGCACCTCCCGCGGCCCGATCTCCTTGAAGCAGCTGAAAGAGGCGGTGCAGAACGTCCTCTCCTTCGACAAGACGCTGCGGCCCGCCGATTCGGAGGGGCGCCCCGGCGGCCTCATCGAGTTCCCGAAGACGGAGAAGCGCGAGTTCATCATCATCGGCGACCTGCACGCCAACATCACCAACCTGCTGGCCATCCTGAATGACTCGGGGAACCTCGACAAGGTGCGCAAGGACAAGGCGGTGCTCCTGTTCCTCGGCGACGCGGTCCACAACGACAAGAGCGGCTTCACGTACGCCATGGACTCTTCGATAGAGATCATGGACATCATCCTCGGCCTCATCAACGAGTTTCCCCGCAACATCGTCTACCTCCTGGGCAACCACGACTCATTCGCCCCCGAGCTGTCGAAGCTCGGCATCCAGCAGGGCCTGCTCTACCGGCAGGCGCTCGCCAACGCGCGGGGGAAGGCCTACGTGGCGGCCATGCAGGATTTCTTCGACGCGCTGCCGCTCTTCGTCATCCACAAGCATTTCCTCGCCGTCCATGCCGGCCCGGCCCGGGGCGGCATCACGCGCAACGAGCTCGTGAACGTGCGCCACTTCGAGAACTATCTCTGGCAGCTCACGTGGAACAGGCTGAACGAGACGCGGTCCACGCCGAGCATGAAGGAGTACGGCCCTGAGGACCTGGACGAAATGCGCCGCCTCCTTGGCAGCCCCCGCGATATCCCGATCTTCGTCGGGCACAACCCGATGTGGAAATGGGGCGACAGTGACTCCATCTGGATCGACGCCCTGGGCTGCCACGATCACGTCATCCTCTACGCGACCCTGGACACGAAGTGCCCCTATGTCTCGGTGCAGGGCTCATCGGCCTACACCGTGAAGTACGCCGCGCTCGAGCACAAGGAGCGGCATTTTGTGCTCGACGACTACCGCTAGAAGCGAACAGGACGGAGCGCTGAGATGACCTCGACCAACTATGCCGACGTGAAGGGTTTCCTCCACGATGACGACCTGATCCGGCTTCTCTGCGCGGACCGTTCGTACGGCGAGCTCTTCGACGCCTTCATGGGCGACGATCTTCTTGCCATCGACCGCTCGATGAAGGTGCCCTTCTTCGCGGAGGTGCGCGACTATGTCGGGGCCGTCGAGCGCGCCGACAGCCGGGCGCACTGGATCGTGAAACCCATTGCCGAAGAGGACATCCTCGCGCCCGCCATGGGCGCCATCTGCTTCTTCCTGGACTTCTTCACGCACACCATCTCGGCGCCGACGATCATCACCCGCATCGATGGCGGGCTCTACAAGGCCACCCGCGTGATCACCCGCGCGGAGCAGCTCACCGGCGCCAACTACACCGACATCCCCCAGCTCAAGGAGCAGCTCGTGCTGGACCTCGTCAACCGCTGGATCTATTGCGACGAGGACCGCAACCCGAACAACTACATGATCCGCTACACGTCACGCAACGACCAGGTGATCATCGCCATCGACTTCTCCAATGTGGACCTGCTTTTTCCCGGCACGAAGATCACGGGCAACCCGAAGGCCTTCGGGTGGGAGAGGAGCGAAAAGACGCGCTACCTCACGCCCCTGAAGGTCGAGCATTTCCAGGGCTACACGATGAGATTCTTCGACATGCGCTTCAGCGGTTTCCGGGCAGTGGGAAAGAAAATGCTGCTCGACCTGTGCAAGGCGTGCCTCCGTTTCCACCCTGACCGGGCAAAGCTCGCTAAAGACCGCGGCGGAGAACATCCTCCAGCGCATCGACTACGTCCATGACTACTTCGCGGGCAAGTTCCCGCGGGATGCCGCCGCGGACAAGGAAGACAAGTACAGCGCGATGGGTGACACCTTCACGCGCATCTACAAGGAGAAGCGCTAGCATCCCGCCGGCGCCACGCATGTTCTCCCGACGCGTTCCCGCGCTCCAAGGCGTCAATCCACTCTCCCGGCTCATCGAGGAAAAGCGCCGTGCCGGGGAGCCCCTCCTCGACCTCACCGAGTCCAACCCGACACGCTGCGGCTTTGCCTACGACGATGAGGCGATCCTGCGCGGCATCGCCCGCCCCGCGTCCCTCGTGTACGATCCCCATCCGCAGGGGCTGCGGACCGCGCGCGAGGCCATTGCAGGCGCCTATCGCTCCCAGGGGACGGCCGTCGAGCCGGACTCGCTCTTTCTCACCTCGGGCACGAGCGAGGCCTACGGTCACCTCTTCAAGCTCCTTGCAGATCCCGGCGACGATATCCTCGTGCCGGTGCCGGGCTATCCGCTCCTGGAAGTGCTTACCCGTCTGGATGGGCTGCGCCTGGTGCAGTATCCCCTGCGCGACCAACGGGGACGCGGCTGGCGCATCGATCTGGAGAGGCTTGCCGACAGCATCAGCACGCGCGCGCGGGCCATCGTCGTCGTGAGCCCGAACAACCCGGTCGGGTGCTTCCTGAAGAGTGACGAGCTTGCCGGCATCGCCGCGATCTGCCGGCGGCACGGCTGCGCGCTCATCGTCGATGAGGTGTTTTCCGGCTACGCGAAAGGCCCCGATGCCGCGCGGGTCGCCACGGCCGTCGGGCACGACGCCGCGCTGACATTCGTCCTGGACGGCTTCTCCAAGATGCTCGGCCTTCCCCAGATGAAGCTGTCGTGGATCCACGTCGCCGGGCCCGCCGAGCTTCGCCGGGAGGCCGCGGAACGGCTGGGCTTTGTCACGGACGCGTATCTCTCCGTCGGCGCTCCGGTGATGAACGCCGTGCCCGACCTGCTCGCCGGCCGCGAGGGGCTTCAGGCGCAGATCCGCGGTCGTCTTGCGGAGAACGAGGAGCTGCTTGCGCGAACGCTCGCGCCCGCGGCCGGTGTGGAGGTGCTCCCGCGCGAGGGGGGCTGGTACGCGGTTGTCCGTCTGCCCGAATCGTTGAGCGACGAGAGCCTGGCGCTCGATCTTCTATCCAAGGATGGCGTGCTCGTGCACCCCGGTTACTTCTACGACTTTCCCTCGGGGTCGCACCTGGTGCTCAGTCTGTTGCCGGCCGTGGAGCGTTTTCGCGAGGGGGCGACGAGGCTGCTGGCGTGCGTGACGAGGATGCAGGCGGGTAACGATCAGCCGTGCGGTCGTCCCCGCCCGTCCATGTGATCGGCGGGTACGCCGTATTCATGGATGGGCGGAGTACCGCTCATTTACGCAGGGCGCGAGTACGCGCTATCCATAAATGTAGTCGGGGGGGATGCCGAAGGTCGGATCCTTTGCCTTCTCCAATATCACTTCCGTGATCGACTGCTTCAGGGTCCGCTTGTGGTCGAAGAAATCGCTCCTGATGCGCCCGGCCTGCGCGGCGAGGTTGCGCTTGTCCAGGTTCGTTTCATGCGGCATGTCGAGGTCCGCGAAGCAGCCCAGGACGTCGAGGATGGCGCGGTTCAGCGGCCAGTCCTGATCCTGCGTCTCATCGAGGAATTTTCCGAGGCTGTTGACCTCTTCGATGGTCGCGGGGTAGAGCTGGTAGCCTTCCTCCGCCGACGTGTATACCTTGAACAGGAACCCGAGGAACACGCGGAGCGATTTTTCGTAGATCTCGTTGCTCTTGAACTCGGCGAACGTCTCGAATGTCGACTTCACGATGAACGGGTTGGGCGCGACGCAGTCGAAATAGCGCTCCGGTTGATGGCCCGTCAGCAGCACGTCGATGGCGTAGCGGTTGTTGCTCGCGAGCATGTTGATGTAAAGCGGGTAGTTGTCCGGGTTGATGCCCATCTTGTTGAGAAAGCTTGCGTACGCCCAGAGGGCGTTGGCCGCGCGCGGGGTGGCGCTTTCCAGTATCTCCGTGATGTAGCGGTGCTTCAGGAAGTCCACGTACTCCTCTGAGACGTGGCCGACTTTTATCTCGTCCTTCAGCTTCTGAAAATCCATGGATGGGCCCCCGCCTCAATGGGGGCGCGGCGCGGGCCGCGCCCCCTGCCATACTAGTTCGACGACCTCTTGCGCGGCGTGCCGCCTTCCGAGGCCTTCTTTGCCGCCGGTGCCGGCGCTGCCGCTTCCTTCGACCCCTGGCCGCGCGAGGAGACGCGGATGTTGATCTGCTCCTTGGCGACCTTGTCTTCCTGCGCGAGCTTCGACTTCGTGAACTCCACCACCTTGCGGGGGGCCACCTCGAAGTCCTTGTAGCTCATGCGCGCCAGGAGAACGGGCGGGATGACCTCATTGAGGTGCTTCGTGCTGTCGAAGAAGAAGTTGCGGATCTCATTGGAGTGGATGGCGACCTCTTCCATGTCGCGGTTCGTCTCATCCAGGCCTTCCAGCTGCGCCACCTTTTCCAGGATGTCGAGGATGCAGCGGTTGAGGGAGTCTTCCTGTCCCGCTTCCTCGTCGAGGTGCTTGCCCAGCGCGTTGAGGTCCGACACGGTCACGCTGTAGATCTTGTACCCGTCGATGGGCACGTTGTACGCGGCCTGGAGGATGCCGAGCACGACGGAGAGCGACTTCGCGTACAGGCCCCCCGGATGCCTTTCGGCGAGCAGGTTGAACGATGCCGTCAGAAGCTGGTAGTTGGGCTGGATGGAGCTGAAGAAGAGGAACGGATCCCGCGCGCCGATGAGGGCGTCGATGACCCAGTGGTTCCCGATCTCAAGGACCTTGATGAACAGGGGATAATTCTCCCCCGTGAGCCCCGTCTTGTTCAGGAAGTGCGCGTAGGTGATGGCGGATTCCACGGCTTCCGGCGTCCGGCAGGCCAGTATCCCGCTCAGCATCTTGTTTTCGATCACGGCGATGTCAGTCGCGGTGTATGTCTTGGTTCTATCGAGAATGACCATATTTCCTCCTCCTCGCCTGCGCTCAATCTTCGAAGACGCTGGCCGGCAGAACCTCTTTCACGAGGTAGTCGGACTTCACGAGCAGGACCTGGGGAATCGCGTCCTCCATCTTCCTGCGCTTGTCGAAGTAGTTGCCGCGGATGACGTTGCACTGCCGCGCGATCAGCTCCATCTCGTCGTCGCCCTGCCCCTCGAGGGAGGCGAGCCTGTCGAGGATGTCGAGGATGGCGCGGTTCACCGACTCGTCCTGGCCCTTTTCCTTGTTCAGATGCTTGCCGAGATTGTTCACGTCGTTGATGGCGACCTTGTGGATCTTGTAGCCGTCCTTGGCGTAGCTGTACGCCGACTGCAGCGCGCCCAGCACGATCGCGAGCGTCTTGGGATAGATGCCGCCGGGATGCCAGTTGGTGAGCAGCCGGAAACAGGTGGAGACGAGGTGCTTCGTCGGCTGGATGGGCGTGAGGAAAAGGAACGGATCCGTGGTGCCCAGCAGGGAGTCGATGACGAAGTGGTTGTCCATCTCCAGGAGCTTGAGGAACAAGGGGTAATTCTCATTCGTCAGGCCGCTCTTGCGCAGGAACGCGGAATACGTGATGGCTGCTTCCACCGCGTCCGTTGTCCTGCAGGCAAAGATGTTGTTGATGATGTGGTTTTCCACCCGGAAGATCGACTGGTCTGACCACACCTCCTTGTTGAACTCGTCCAGCTGCGCCATGATTCGCCTCCTATCTGGCCTTTTTCGTGCTGTCTGCGAACTTCCGCGTGCTCCGCGGCTTCACGAGCGTTTCACTGTAATTCTTCCGCACCAGGATCTCCGGCGGCATCACGCTGTTCATCGCCCGTCTCTTGTCGAAGAAGGCGTTGCGCACCGATGTCGCGTGGGAGGAGTTCTTGTCCACCACCGGGTCCTCGTTGTTGATCGAGCGGTATTCCGCGATGTCCGCGAGGATGTCGAGGATGAACCTGTTCAGGGGATCGTTCTGGTCCCGGCTCTTGTCGAGGAACTTCCCCACGGCGTTGATGTCTTCGATGGCGAGCGGGTACAACGCGTGGCCTTCCTTCGCGCTGTGGTAGCTGCGGTAGAGGATCCCGAATATCATCTCCAGCGTCCTGCCGTGCACGCCGCCGGGGGAATACGACCGCAGGACCTGGAAACAGAACCCGACGATGTAGGGGTTGGGCTGCACTTTCGTGAACAGGTCGAAGGCCTTCTCCTTGCCGATCAATGCTTCCACGACGTACTGGTTCTCATCCTTGAGGATTTCCAGGAAGAGAGGGTAGTTGTCGCCGTCGAGACCCTTGGACGAGAGGTACTGCGCGAACTCCACCGCCGCCTCCACAGCGTACGGCGTGTCGACCTTCATGAACTTCGACACCGCCTGCACCTGCAGGTTGTACAATTCCTCTTCGTTCCAGTATCTCAGCATTGAGAAATGAAGCATCAATGCCTCCGGGTCACAAGAATGCCAGGGGCCTGTGACGTATCCCGTATTCTACGCAACTCTCCGGCCGTTGTCAAATATTTATCATTTCCGCCGCGTCGTCCGCGCCGCGCGACTTTTGGCGGTACTTTTCGCCGTTGCGTTTTTTGCCGGCGCCCGGCGCGGTGGCTGCTTTTTTGCCGGCGTTCGTTTTGAGGCGGAACGCGGCGGCGGCGGCGCGGGAGTCTCCCGTGGCGGCCGGCGGACGCTGAGCTTCGTTTCCGGCTCCTCCCGCGCTTCCAGGGCGTCGGGTACTCCTTCCCGCGGCTTCCATTGGAAGTTCTTCGGGATCGTCGCCGTGCGGACGATGTCCTTCACGAGGAGGACGTCGGGTATCGCGTCGATCAGTCTCTTCGTGTGATCGAAGAAGGCCATGCGGATCTCATTCGCCTTGATGCCGATCTGCTTCGTCGCCCGGTCATCGCTGTCGATGCCGACGAAATACAGATCGAAGAGGATCTCCAGGAGCAGCCGATTGCGGGGCTGCAGCTGGTCGGCGTCCTTGTCGAGGTGCTTCCCGATGTTGTAGATGTCCGAGATGTGCAGGGGATAAATCTTGTAGCCGTCCTTGGAAGTCTTGTAGGCGTTCTGCACGATGCCCATCAGGGCAAGGAGCGCCGTGAGGGAAAGCTCGTTTCCCTTGAACTTCGCGAGGATGCGGAACGTCTCCTTGAGAAGAAACCAGTTCGGCTTGATGGGAGAAAAAAGGAGAAAAGGATTGCGGGCTCCGACCAGCATATCGATGACGCAGGGGTTGTTCGTCTCCAGGAGCGTCAGGAAGAGCAGGTAATTGCGATTGTTCATCCCCTCGCCGCTCGCCGCCTGGGCAAGACCGGCCGCGGCGTCGACATGCTCGGGTGTGTTGCAGAGGATCACACTGCGCGCAAGGGACAGCAGTGACCCCCGGATCTTTCTTCTGTAAGAGCGGGCGGTCGAGCGTTTTTTTCCCACGGTCTTGTACTTGGTTATCTTTGTCAGCACTCGTTGCCCTTCCCTGAAATTTTCGGAACAACGGCGACAAAACATGACCTGCCGGCGCCGATTCCCTGCCACTAGCGCGAGGAAATGCCCCGGAATGACAAAAGAATGATCTGAAATGCCGATATATTGAGGATAATGGCCCGCAATGCTGGACCTCCACGGGATGAGACCCTCACGACCCGGCTTGCATCGCTCCTGGATGCGTTGTTCAAGGCCCCCGTGGACCCTTACGCACTATACAGCGGCATCATGACACAGCTTCGGCCTCCCCAGCTCGCCGCCGCGCAAAAGAACATCAAGAAGCATCTCCAGCAGAGGGGTGAGATCGGACCGACGGCGGCGATGCTGGTCGCCTGCGTGCTGTACCGGACCGGGTTTCCCGCGCATCGCATCCTGCACTTTCTTTCCCTCTATGTCCGCGGCCCGGTGACACTTTCGCTCTTCGAGCTGGCGGTGGGCGCCATCTTCGGGGACGAGCCGCCCCTGCCGGCATCTCTGCTCTACGACCTGACCCAGTACACCTACCTCGAGAAGCGGCTGCTCGTCCGCAAGAGCATGGAGATCTCTGACCGGTTGAAGGATTCACTCAGCCCGGGCGTGCTCCTCTACCTCTACCTTCTCTCCCTGCGCGACGATCTGAGCAATGAAAACATCCAGCTCATTGCCCTCATCATGAAGAACTGCTTCCCCGCGCTGGAGGTGCGCACGCGTCTGGGGGGCGCGACGCTGGAAGAGTACGGGGAGATTGCACGGGCCTGGCGGAAGGCGGAGCAGAGGGTCCAGGCCGCGGAAAGGGCGGGGCGTGCCGGCGCGGCGCGGCGTACGGCGGAGGCATTCGACCGCGACTCGGCGTCCTTCTTCCTCGACAAGTACTTTTCAGACGCGGCGCTTGAAAAGATGCGGGCCTCCGCGCCCGTCACCCCGGTTCCCATTCCGCGTCCGCGCGTGGCAAAGGCGCCACCGCCCCCGCCGCGGCCGTCTCTGAGCCCGCCCTCACGGTGGAAAGCACGGACCATCGGCTCGGCGCGCGAGCGCGCCGAGCCGCGCCGCCCCGCCTCCTCTGAGCGCCGCCCCGCCCGCGCGGCATGAGTCCGTCTCGCTGAGCCTCGGTGAATCGGCGGCGCGGCGCTCCTCCGCGGCCGGCCCGGCCGCTCCGCCGCCCGCTCCCGACACGCCGGCCGCGACCGCGAGCAGGCGCGATCCGCCGGAAAGGGCCGCTGGCTCTGGCGCGCGGAGCCTGTCCGGAGCGGCCGCACGGAGGGAACCGGAGACGGCATCGCCCGCGCGGCGCGCGCAGCGGCCCGATGCGCCGCGCCAGGAAGCGAAGACCCCGCGGAAACGGGACGGTCGGGCCGCGCCCCCGCGGCCGACACCCGTCGCGCCCCCGCGGCCGCGGCGTCCATCGATCAGCAGCATGGTGCAGAATGCACGCATTCCCGCCCTGCGCCTTTCCTGGATGCCTTCGCTGTGCGCCGCGGTGATCGTGGCGGCGGCACTGCTCGTCGTCCGTCTCACCGTGTGGCCGCCGGTGCCGTCCGCGCCGACCCTGCCGGTGCCGGCGCAGGCGGCGGCGATACCTCTGACGGCTCCGGCACAGGAAGCCTCTCCCACCGTGACGTACGTCGTGAAGCCGGGAGACAGCCTGTGGCGCATATTTTCCACCCTGAAGAAGGGCTCGCCGCAGCAGAAGGGCTGGATCGATTTTCTTTCCCAGACGCAGGAGCTGAACGGTCTGCGGAACCCGGACAATATTCACCCGGGATCAACGCTGACGCTGACAGCGCCGTCGAAGAATCCCTGACGCGGTAACGCCCCATTTGCCGTCACGTCCTTCCCGCGAGTACTTTGTCCGTGGAGGTGTTATCACAGTGAAACGTTTGAATGTTTTCTCTTTCCTGCTTTCGGGGCTCATGCTCCTTGCAGGCACCGCAGCCTTCGGCCAGGCAAAGAATCTTGCAGTCACGACGAACAAAACGGTCGTCGACGGCGTGGTGAATCCGGCTGAATACAGCTATTCACAGGACTTCGGGCAGCTCTCGGTCTACCTCAACAGGACCGCCGACACGCTCTACATCGGCGTCGTCGGGATCACGACGGGATGGGTCGCGGTCGGGCTCGGATCGATGAGGATGGACGGCTCGACGATGTTCATGGGCTTCGTGACGTCGGACGGAAAAGTGCAATTCAAGCCCCAGGCGGGATCCGGTCATACCCACAAGGACACCGATGCCTCCGTGCAGGCAACCGTCGTGGCGTCTGCCTTGAAAGAGGCCGGTGGCAAGACGACGATGGAGATCGCTCTGAAGCCCGACGCCTACATCAAGGCGGGCCAGAAGGCGCTCCAGCTCATCTACGCCGAAGGGACGGAAGACGCCTTCACCCCCCGGCACATGTTCCGCGGGGCGGTGAGCATCCCCGTGGCCCAGTAACGCGCGCCCGCGCGCGCACGGAAGGGGCCGTCCAAGAAGGGCAGCCCCTTTTTTATTCCGCGCGCACCAGCCAGTCGACCATGCCCCGGGCAAAGAAGGGGAGGTCCGCCGGGGTGCGCGCGCTCACGAAATTGCCGTCAACGACCAGCGGCTCGTCCACCCAGACGGCGCCCGCATTCACCATGTCGTCGCGGATGCCCACCGTGCTCGTCGCGCGCCGGCCGCGCAGGACGCCCGCGGAGATGAGGACCCAGCCGGCGTGACAGATGAAGCCGATGAGCTTCCCCTGTTCGTTCATCTCGCGCACGAGCCCCAGGACACGCGCATCCCGCCGCATCCTGTCGGGGGCAAAGCCTCCCGGGACCAGGAGGGCGTCGTAGTCGGCGCTCCGCAGGTCGGGGAAGGCCGCGTCGGAGCGGCAGGGATAGCCGTGCTTGCCCGCGTACACCCGGCCCTTCTCGGGCCCGGCCACCACAACCTTCCATCCCTGTTCCTCCAGGCGGAGCTTCGGATACCAGAGCTCAAGGTCCTCGTAGATGTCGTCCACGACCGCGGCGATTCTTTTCATGGTGCACCCTCCATCATGAATGTAATGCGGAGGGCGCGGCTTCTTCACAACTTTCGTTGTGCCGCCGATCGGCGGAGCGGCTTTGCCAATGCACGCTCGACGAAAATACGGTTGCTCTGGCGTTTTTCCCGGCCATGATACATACTGTCGACAGGCCCATGAAGAAACTCCTCGTGGTCGAGGACGATCCGATCATCATGAATCTCGTCGTCATCCTCCTGGAAAGGGCGGGGTACGGGGTCACGCAGGCGACGTCGGGGGAGGAGGGAATCACGCTCGCAGCGCAGAAGAAGCCGGACCTGATCCTCATGGACGTGGCGCTCCCCGGTATGGACGGCCTCGAGGCGACGCGCCTGCTCAAGGCGCAGGAGGGGACGCGGGCAATCCCCGTCATCGCGCTCACGGCGCAGGCGATGAAACAGGACATCGAGCGCGCGACGCGCGCGGGCTGCGACGGCTTCATCGCGAAGCCGCTTTCGACGAAAGCCTTTCTCACCGAGATCGCCCGATTCCTCGGGGAACGCGCGGAGGAAGGATAGGCATGGGCCGCGCCCATCGCATCCTGGTCGTCGATGACGAGGAGACCATCCGCAGCATGCTGCGGGATCTGCTTTCCGCCAACGCGCACCAGGTGGACGAGGCGGTGGACACCCGCAGCGCGGTGCAGCTCCTCCGCACCCGGGAATACGACGTCGTGCTCACCGATCTGATGCTGCCCGACGGCGACGGCCTGGAGGTGCTGCGCGTCGCCCGCTCGCGGCCCTACGATCCCGAAGTGCTCGTCATCACCGCGTACGGCAGCATCGATTCGGCCGTGGAGGCCGTCCGCGCCGGCGCCTTCGACTACCTCACGAAACCGCTCGCCACGCAGAAGCTGCTCCTCACGGTGGACCGCGCCGCGGAGAGGCGCTCCCTGCGGACGGAGGTGAGCAATCTCCGCCGCGAGGTGGGCGAACGCTACGCGCAGAAGAACCTCGTCGGCACGAGCGCCGCGATGCGACGCGTGCTGGAGCTGATCGACATCGTCTCCGCCACCGATTCCGCCGTCCTCATCCAGGGCGAGAGCGGGACGGGAAAGGAGCTCGTCGCGCGGGCCATCCATTACAGCGGCGCGCGAGCCTCGCGGCAATTCATCGCCATCAACTGCGCGGCGCTTCCCGAGGCGCTGCTGGAGAGCGAGCTCTTCGGGTACTCCAAGGGCGCCTTCACCGGCGCGGCGACCGACCACAAGGGGCTTTTCGAGGAGGCCGATGGGGGGACGCTGCTTCTGGACGAGATCGGGGACATGCCGCTCCTCCTCCAGGGAAAGCTCCTCCGCGTGCTCCAGGAGGGGGAGATCAGGCGCGTGGGAAGCGCCGCGGTGCGGCGCGTCGACGTGCGGATCCTCGCCTCCACGAATCGCAGCCTTCCCGATCTCATCCGCGACGGGCGATTCCGCGAGGATCTCTTCTATCGACTGAACGTCATTCCCCTCGCCATTCCCCCGTTGCGGGAAAGGTCGGAAGACATCATCGCGCTCTGCCGCCACTTCCTCACGATGCATGCGGGAAAGCTGGGCCGCCCTCCGCAGACCCTGACGGCCGACGCGCTCCAGGTTGCGCTTCACTACGACTGGCCGGGCAATGTCCGCGAGCTGGAGAACGTCATCGAGCGGGCGGTCACCCTCACGTCGTCGCTGGAAATTTCCGCCGACGAGTTCCAGCGCATCCTCGGGCTGGGTCATGCCACGCCGCGGCCCGCCGCTGCCCCTCCTGCCGCGACGGAAACGGGCTCGCTGCAGAACGCGGAAAGGGACACGATCCTCCGGGCCCTGCGCGAAGCGGGCGGAAACCAGACGCGGGCGGCCATTGCGCTGGGCATGGGGCGCAACACGCTGTGGAGAAAGATGAAAAAGTACGGCATCGAAAGTCGGATCTGATAGCCGCGCGCGTTCCAAAAGTTGTGGAACAAGTGTTCCAAAATGAAACGTTCTTCATCAGCCCGGCATGGGCAATCGAAAGTGATCGAGATTTCCCGCTCAAATGGGCTTTTCCATGCCTTTTTTGCCGTGAGATCGACAGGTTCGCGCATGACGGAGGCCTGGCGCCTTGGCATGGGGATTGCTTAATTACAATTGCACATTTTCTTCGAGGGAGGAGACAACCGATGGGAAAAAAGGTCTTGGTCGTTGATGATGCAAACTTTATGCGAACCATCGTCAAGGACACGCTTGCGCCAAACGGCTTCGAGATCGCGGGGGAGGCCACCAATGGAATGGAGGCCGTCACCATGTACATGAAGCTGAAGCCCGATCTTGTGACGATGGACATCACCATGAAGGTGAAGGACGGGCTGGAGGCGGCGCGGGAGATCCTTGCGGCCGACCCGAACGCAAGGATCGTGATGGTCACGGCGCTCGGCCAGGAGAAGATGCTCCTGGATTCGATCGCCCTGGGCGTCCGCGATTTCGTCGTGAAGCCTTTCACCAAGGAGAGGATCCTCTCCGCGGTCGAGAAGGCGCTACAGTAAGCGGGAGCGGGAGGACACCATGATCAAAATAAACGCAAAACACGTCAATCCCTTCGTCGAAGCCGCCATGCGCGTGGTCACGCAGATCGCGGGCATCGAGGTTCGCCGCGGGCACCTCTCCTACAAGGAGAAGGTGGAGCCCTCCTTCGGGGTCTCGATCATCGTCGGGATATACGGCTTTCTCACCGGCCAGGTGGTGTACAGCCTCGACGGCAATCTCGCCGAGCGCATGGTGGACAAGATGCTCGACGGGAAGTCACCGCAGGAGAAGAAGATCATGTTCCTGGACTGTCTCGGCGAGGTGGCGAACATGATCACCGGCAACGCGACGTCCCTCCTGAACCAGCGGCGGGATCAGATCCTCAACATCACGACGCCGGCCATCGCGGCGGGCACGAATCTCAGCGTGCACCTCGTGCCGAAGCCCGCGCTCGTCCTTGGCCTCATCACTCAGTACGGGCCCATCGAGATCAGCATCGCCGTCGAAGAGAAAGAGACGCTCCAGGAGACGGGGCTGGCCGACGACGGCCTCCTCTCGGAAACCTGACGCGAGCCCGAAAACGGAGACATTCGAATGGAAGTGAAGCCTGAATACCTGGCGATCTTCAGCGAGGAAGCGAGTGACCAGCTGCGGGAGTGGGAGGAATGCCTCCTTTCCCTGGAGAAGGCACCCGAGGACCGCGAACCGCTGAACAGCATGTTCCGTGCCATTCATACGCTGAAGGGGTCGGCCGGATTCATCGGCTTCGACACGCTGCAAAAACTGGCGCACGACCTGGAGTCGTCGCTGTCGGACGTCCGCGACGGCAACCGCCATTTCGACGGACCGCTCAACGAGCTGCTCTTCAAGGGCCTCGATCTCAGCAAGACGATGATCGATGCGTTCACCAACGGCAAGGCCACCGACGTGGATTTGGACGGCTTTCTCGCGCGGCTCGCGGAGCTCGCGGGTTCCAAAGCTGCCAGCGCCCGGCCGGCCACTGCTGGTGGCATTTCGCCGGCCACTGCTGGTGGCATTTCGCCGGCCACTGCTGGTGGCATTTCGCCGGCCACTGCTGGTGGCATTTCGCCGGCCACGGGCAACGTTTCCGCGCCCATGCAGGCAGCGGCTGTCCCCGCGGCTGCTCCTGCTGGCATTTCCGCGGCCACTCCGAATCCCGAGGCCCAGACGTGCGTGCTCACGGTGAGCATTCAAGGCAACAATCGGGAAGCCTACCTGCGGTCGTGCCTCGTCAAGGCGCGCCTGGACAGGATGGGCACGGTCATTTCCATGGAGCCCTCGCCGGATCTCCTCCGCGATTCCACCGAGCCCTTCGTCTACACCGTGGGCATCGCGGCGGTGCGGGACGCGGCGGCGCTCGCCGCATCGATCTCCATCGACCAGGTCACGGTGACACCCGCCGCCGAAATGCCGCCAGCAGCGGCCGCACCGAAGACCGAGCAGCCGAAGCAGGAGGCCGCCGCCGAAATGCCGCCAGGAGCGGCCGCCGCCGAGCGGGCGCCCACGTCCGCCGCCGCGGCGCGCGAGGCCCACGAGCAGTTCTCCCAGGGCTCCCATCCCGACGAGGTGGTGCGCGTGTCGGTCCTGAAGCTCGATACGCTCCTGAACCTCGTCGGCGAGCTCGTCATCCACAACTCGGGATTCGTCGCCATGACGCAGCTCCTCAAGGAGGACTACGGCAAGGCGAAGTTCATCTACGACCTGGAGGAGAAGACGGAGGCGTTGTCCGCCATCACCCGTGAGCTCCAGGACGGCATCATGAAGGCGCGCATGCTCCCGATCGCGAATGTCTTCAACCGCTTCCGCCGCGTCGTCCGCGATCTGGCAAAGGCGAGCGGGAAGAGCGTGATCCTCGACGTGTTCGGCGAGGAGACGGAGATCGACAAGAAGGTGATCGACCGCATCGGCGAGCCCCTCGTCCATCTCGTGCGCAACGCGGTGGACCACGGCCTGGAGCCGAGCGCCGACCGCGCCGCCAACGGCAAGCCCGCCGAGGGCACCATCCGCCTGGGCGCATTCCAGGAAGGCGATCACATCTGCATCGAGGTCTCCGACGACGGCAAGGGCCTGGACCGCGATGCCATACTCCACAAGGCGCTGGAGAAGGGCCTCATCAGCAACGACGAGGCGCCCCGCGCGAGCGCCGAGCAGATCCTCAACTTCATTTTCCTGCCCGGCTTCAGCACCGCGCAGGCGGTCACCGACATCTCCGGGCGCGGCGTCGGAATGGACGCCGTCAAGAAGGCCGTCGACGAGATGAACGGCAACCTCCGCGTGCGCTCCACGCCGCGCGTGGGCACCACGGTGACCATCTCCCTGCCGCTCACCATGGCCATCATCACCGCGGTGCTCGTCGAGGTGCAGGGCAGCACCTACGCGATTCCGCTGTCGGCGGTCCGCGAGATCCTCAAAGCGAGCGAATCGATCCTCCGCACCGTGGGCAACCGCAACGTCATCCTCCTGCGCAGCGAGGTGCTCGCGCTCGTGAATCTCG
Source organism: uncultured Spirochaetota bacterium (assembly GCA_963781885.1). Classification (GTDB taxonomy): domain Bacteria; phylum Spirochaetota; class Spirochaetia; order SZUA-6; family Fen-1364; genus Fen-1364. The sequence continues at coordinate 393,487 of CAWAHW010000006.1, forward strand.
GCAGCGCGCTGCAGAACGGCAACGCGGACGGCCGGGCCGATCTTGACGCGCGCCCCGTGCCGGGGCACCCCGTGGTGGTCGTCGATTTCGAGGGCCGCAAGATCGGTCTCGAGGTCGACAGCATCCATGGCACGCGCGAAGTGGTGATCAAGAGCCTGAGCCGTCATTACCGCGAAGTGGAAGGGCTCATCGGCGCCTCCATCCTCGGCAACGGAAAGATCGCGCTCATCGTGGACGTGGAGACCCTCATCAGCCAGCATCACCGTTCTTCCGACGCGGTCGGCATCAAGAGCCGTGCGTCGGTCGTCGAAGCCGGACGGCGGGAGACCGCCGCCGAGGCGGCCCGGCCCGAGCCCGTCGCGAAGCGCGAGGCTGTTCCCACGGCGGCGCAGGAGCCGGTTCCCGTCCCGGCGCCGCAACCGGCCCCGGCAGGGGCTGCCCCTGCCGCAAAAGACGCCGCTTCGGCCCCCGCGCAATCCGCACCGGCAGCGTCTCAGCCGATCGAGGAGCTTGCGAAGATCGTGGCCGGCGCAAAGGGCCGGCTTCTGGAAGACGTCAACAACCAGGGCGCGATCCAGGCCTCCATGTCCCTGACCCAGCTCACGGGCCAGGAGATCCGTGTGAGCTTCCCGGAGTCGCGGCTCGTGGCGATCAAGGACGTCGCCGAGATCATGGGCGGGGAAGAAAGCACGGTCGGCGGCATATACGTCGGGGTCCAGGGGGATCTTGCCGCCGGCATGCTCCTGGTCATACCCGAAGCCTACCTTCTCCTCATGGACGACGTTCTCCACCGGCGGCCGACCGGAACCGCCACCCAGATCGCGGAAGTCGATCTCTCGGCCATCTCCGAGGCGGGCAACATCCTTGCCTCCTGCTTCATCAACGCCATGGCGGACGCCTCGCGGCTCAACCTTTCACCCGAAGTGCCTGAGATCAGCATTGACATGTGCCTCCCCGTCATCGATTCGGTCCTGGCCCGGTTCAACCAGCCCGGCGACAACCTCCTGCTCACGCAGGCGGTCATCTACGGCGGGGGACTGGAGAACGCGGTGTGCCATCAGGTCCTTTTCCTCGAGCCGGATTCCCTGCGCAAGCTCCTTGACGCGCTGGCCCGTGCGCAGACGCGGACGGACGCGGCGGTGGCGGGCTGATATGGAGGAGACGACCGTGACAGTCAAGATGGCGGAAATGGACGTTGTGACCGACGGCCGGAGCCTGAAGACGATACTTGGTTCCTGCGTCGGCGTGATCCTTCGCGACCCCGAGAAACGCGTGAGCGGGCTCGCCCACATCATGCTGCCCGAGAAGCGCCGCGACGACGCCGCCGCCGGGAAATACGCGGATTCCGCCGTGCCCGCCCTGCTTGCCCGCATCACGGGGAGCGGCGCCCGGCAGGGCGCCCTCCAGGCGATGCTTATCGGGGGAGCGCAGATGTTTCCCATGGGCAATTCGACGCTCGCGTCGATCGGGGATCAGAACGTCGTGGCCGCGCGCAAGGCGCTGAAGGAGAGCCGCATCCCGATCGTTTTCGAAGAGATCGGCGGAAAGGCGGGCCGTTCGGTCGTCTTCAACAACTTGACGGGCCAGGTATCCGTGAAGACGCTCCAGGCCATCGTCTGCACAGGAGCAAGGAAATGACCTTACCCGCGCCCATCCTTCCCACGAGCACGACGACCCCCCTCCTCACGGAGGAGACCTTTGCCCGGTTCCAGGCGTTGATATTCGAAAAGACCGGCATCCGCATGCGGGATGGCAAGCAGATTCTCATCTCCAATCGTCTGCGGAAGCGCCTCGTGCAGCTGAAGCTCGGCAGCTACGAGGAGTACTACGACCTGCTCACCTCGCGCAACCCGCCGCGGGACGAGATGTCGAACTTCATCGACGCGGTGAGCACGAACGAGACCTATTTCTTCCGCGAGGGCAATCACTTCACGGCCCTCTCCTCCATCATTTTCCCCGAGCTTTTCCGCACGGCCGGCAAGCTGCGCATCTGGAGCGCCGGCTGCTCGACCGGGGAAGAGGTGTACACGCTCCGCATGGTCGCCGACCAGGCATCGAAGGCGTCCGGCAAGGACGTGGAGATCGTCGGCACCGACATCAGCACCTCCGTGATCGCGCGCGCGCGGGAGGGAATCTACGGCGAACGGGCGCTGCGCCTGGTGGCACCCGACATGCTGAAGACCTATTTCGCGCCGCTCGGCGACGGCATCTTCCAGGTGTCGCGCGAGGCGCGCGCGCGCGTCGATTTCCGCGTGCACAATCTCTTCACCGATCCGCCCCCGTGGGACCGGGTGAACGTGATCTTCTGCCGCAACGTCATGATCTATTTCGACAAGCCGACACAGGCGAAGCTCGTCGACGGCGTCTTCGCCCGCGCGATCCACCCCGACGGGTACCTGTTCATCGGGCATTCCGAGTCTCTCAGCGGCTTCACGAAGTGCTTCTCCTACGCGTCGGACCTCAAGGCGCCCATCTATCGCCTGAAGAAGGAGGTCGCGAAATGATCCGTGTCATGGTCGTCGACGATTCCGCCCTCGTGCGCCGCATCGCCACCGACATCCTCAAGGAGGATCCCGAGATCACGGTGGTGGCCACCGCGTCGCAGGCGGAGTTCGCCCTCCAGAAGCTCGACAAGGAGCAGCCCGACGTCATCACGCTGGACATGGAGATGCCCGGCATGGGCGGGCTGGAGGCGATCCGGCGCATCATGGCCGTCCGTCCGACCCCGATCATCGTCCTCAGCGCGTATGCCCAGAAGGGCGCCGAGCTCACGCTCCAGGCGCTCGATCTCGGGGCGGTTGACTTCGTTCTGAAACCGTCGAGCTCTCTGTCCGGCGGAATTGCCACGATTGCGCAGGAGCTGGTCGAAAAGGTGAAGGACGCGTCGCGGATCGTCTTCCGCACGGCGGCCACTCCTTCCGCTCCTGGCGGAGTTGGTGGCACTTCAGCGGCCACTCCTTCCGCTCCTGGCGGAGTTGGTGGCATTTCAGCGGCCACTCCTTCCGCTCCTGGCGGAGTTGGTGGCGCGGTGTCCGCCGGCTCCGCCGCTGCCGCCGCCGCGCTTGGGACGCGCGTCGAGGCCCCGGCCCGGCCGGTGCCCCGCACGGCGGGCGAGCGGGCGATGGGCGACTACGACCTGGTAGCCATTGGCACCTCCACCGGCGGCCCGGTGGCGCTGAAGACGGTCCTCACGATGCTGCCTGGGGACCTTCCCGTCGGCGTCGTCGTCGTCCAGCACATGCCCCCGGTCTTCACGAAGGCGTTCGCGGAGCGGCTGGACAGCTGCTGCGCACTGGCCGTCAAGGAAGCGGAGAACGGCGACGCCATCCTCCCCGGGCGCGTGCTCCTGGCGCCGGGGAACTTCCACATGACGGTGTCCCGGTTCGGGAGCGAGCCGCGCGTCACCCTCAATCAGAACGAGAACGTCAACGGCCACCGCCCGTCGGTGGACGTGCTCATGCACTCCGTCGCGCTGGAATACGGGGCCCATGCCGTCGGGGTCATCATGACGGGCATGGGCAAGGACGGCGCCGAGGGCCTGCACGAGCTGCACCGCAAGGGCGGTCACGTCATCGCGCAGGACAAGGACAGCTCCGTCATCTTTGGCATGAACCGCGAGGTCGTGCAGAACGGGGACGCGCACGAGGTGGCCCCGGTGGAAGAGATCGCGGCAAGGATCTGCGATGCGCTGCGCGGACGCGTGGCGAGGAAGGTATAGTATGAGCTTGCGGGAGCGCTACAATCTGGACAGTCTGGGCAACCGTTCGCAGGAGCTCGTCTACGAGGCCGTGGAGCGGCTGGTGGACGAGAAGGCGATCTGCACCTGCGAGGAGTGCGTGATGGACCTGGTCGCATGGACGCTGAATCACGTGACCCCGCGCTACTATGCCTCGCTTCTCTCGCCGCTCATTCCGGACACGACGCTGGAGCAGAAGGTGCGCGTCGAGATCGACCTGGCGATCTCCTCGGGCCGCAAGAGACTGCGGGACCACCCGCATCACGCATAAGGGAGGGACATGACGTGGCTACGGAGAGCATGAATGAGACCCCGGCCAAGGGGATGAAGCTGGATATCACGCCGCCGGCGCACCCGCCGAAGATCCTGGTCCTCGACGACGAAAAGGAGATCCAGTCGCTCGTGGCGGCGATGCTGAAGATCCGCGGCTTCGGCTGCGACCTCGCCGGATCCGTTGCCGACGCGCGGGCCCTCATGGCGCGCGCCCGCTACGACATCGTGCTCATCGACGTGAACCTGCCCGACGGCTCGGGGCTCGCCCTCACGGAGGGCGCCGATGAAAACGCGCCCCTGGTCGTCGTCATGACGGGCAGCAACGACATCCAGACGGCCATCAAGGCCATCCGCAACGGGGCCATCGACTTCATCACGAAGCCCTTCGCCGTCGGGCATTTCCTCCAGCGCATCGACAAGGCCGTCGAGGAATGGCGCACGCGGCGCAGCCTCCAGTACTACGCGCGGACCCTGGAGAGGCTCGTGCAGCTGAAGAGCGACGAGCTTTCCCGCACGTCGCGCCAGATCGACGAGGTCTGCGACATGACCGTGGCGGCCCTGGGCGCCGCGCTGAATCTGAAGGACCACGAGACCGCCGATCATTGCCAGCGCGTCTCGAAGAACTGCGTCACGATGGGGAGGATGCTCACCCTGTCGGAGTTCGAGCTGAAGAATCTCGAGTGGGGGGCCTACCTCCACGACGTCGGCAAGATCGGGATCCCCGAGCGCATCCTCCTGAAGGAAGGGGCGCTGGAGCCCGACGAGAGGCGCATCGTGGAAAAGCATCCCATCATGGGGCATACGATGATCCGCAACATCGAGTTCTTACGCTACGCCACCGACGTCGTGCTGTCGCACCATGAGCGCTTCGACGGCACGGGCTACCCCCACGGCCTCCAGGGGCACCGCATCCCGCTCAACGCGCGGATATTCTCCGTGATGGACACCCTGGACGCGATGACGTCCGACCGGCCCTACCGGGCGGCGCTCCCCATCGCCGCGGTGGCCGCGGAGCTGCAGGAAAAGGTGGGATCGCAGTTCGATCCCGAGATCATTGAAGTTTTCGTCGAGGCCCCCGCATCCGTCTGGCACGTCCAGGGTCGGGTCGCCATCCACGCATAGGGAAGGAGATACCATGGAATCGACAAAAGGACAGACGGACATGAACGATCTTCGTCAGTTCATCAGTTTCTCGGTGGGCGAGGAGGAGTACGGGCTGGAGCTTCTGCGCGTGAAGGAAGTCATCCGCATCCGCGAGATCACCTGGCTGCCGAAGGCGCCGACCTTCGTGAAGGGCATCATCAACCTCCGCGGCGACGTGATCCCCATCATCGACCTGCGCGACAAGTTCGGCCTCCCCGCGAAGGAGAACACCGCCATGACGCGCGTGATCGTCGTCGAGGTGGAAGGCCGGCTCATGGGCATGGTGGTCGACTCGGCGAGCCAGGTCGTGCGGATCCCCGCCGACCAGATCGATCCGCCGCCACCGGTGCTCGGCGGCTTCTCCCAGGAGTTCATCACGGGCGTCGGCAAGCTGGAGGACAAGCTCGTGATCCTCCTCAACATCGACGCCATCCTCACGGTGGACGAGATACAGGCGCTCACCACCCTCGACAAGACACTCGCCCCGGCGAGCGCCTAGGAATCGTCCACGAGCTCCGTCATGACGCAGACTTCCCCCGCGGCGCCGCCCGCCGGGCTTGCGGGCGCCGAGACACCCTCGGTCGCCGTCGAGCCGCTTCTCACCGCGCACCGTCTCCTGGAGACGCGCCCGGGGCATCCGAAGGGCCTGGAGTTCCTCCACGTCGATCTTTTCGACGCGCGCCTGCCGGTGTCCCTGTCCGCGCTCGCCGCCGTGCGGGTGCTCGCCGACGCGCGCAGTTTCCCGTACGTCGCGCGACTCACCGGCAGCGCAAACGAGGAGGTGCAGTGCGCCGCGGTCCGGGCCCTCGGGGGCATCCGCCACGCCGACGGGCCCCGTCTCCTGCTCGACCTCCTGAAGGCGACGCGCAGCGAGAAGCTGCGCCGCGAGATTCTCGGGGCGCTCTGCGACGCCGCGCCGCAGGACAAGCAGACCGCGGAGATCATCCGCCGCGCCGCACGGACGCCCATGGGGTCCGCGAGCGCGCGGGCGCACGCGGCGGGGCTCCACCTGCGCCTGGGCGGCGGGGTCGCCCTCGAAGAGCTGCTCCTCGACGCGCGGGAGGAGATGCTCGATCAGATCCTGTCCTCCGCCGCGGAGGACGCCTCCCTTGCCCCGCGCACCGTCGCGCATTGCGCCGCGCTGTACGCGCGGCTTCCCGCGCACCAGCGGGCCTCCCTCGTGACGCTCGCCGCGCGCCAGGACCTGCCGGAATCCAGCGCCCTGCTCTGCGATTCGCTTGCGGACCCGCACGCCGAGGTCCGGCGCGCGGCATATGCCGCGCTCGGCACGGCGCCCCACCAGGCCGCGTGGGCGCCCGCCGTCATCGCGAAGATGTCCGTGAGCGTGGAGTCCAACCCGGCGCTGGAAGATGAGGCGCATCAGGCGATCACCCGGCTCGCCCAGCTCCCCGACGTGCAAAAGACGGTTCCGCCGGACGTGCGCGCGGGGCTGCTCGGCCGCATCGGCGAGCTGTACCGGCTCCTCTCCACGGAAGGTCGTCACGTGTCGAGCGACACCCATGAGCTGGGGTGGCTCATCACGCGCAGCAAGGAATACGTCGAGTATTACTGCGACGACGACCTGAAGGCCTCCCTCATGCGGTGGCTGAAAGGCACCAGCACGGACACCGCCGAGGGTCTCCTCAAGCAGCTGAAGGCAACCGCCGTGCGGGTGGAGGTCCGGCACTTCGACGGCTACAACGCCGTTGCCGATCTCATCAAGAACCCCAAGAGGACCGGCATCGCCCTCGTGGCGCGCGAGCTCGCGCTGGCAAAGACGGGCAAGAGCCGGCAATTCTGGCAGCTTGTCCGCGCCCTGCGGCTCGCGACGGTCTTTCTTACCCCGTCCGCCTCCGCCCCCGATCGACAGCTCGTCAAGGGAATCTACACCTGGGCACGGCAGGAGAAGCTGTACCGGCTGGCCGAGGCGGGGCTCTGCGCTCTGGCGAAGGTCGACGCTCCGGCCGCCGAGGCTGCCTGCATCGAATGCCTCGGGCTCCCGCTTGCGAGCAAGGTGCTCGCCATCGCCTCCCTCCACCTCCTGCGCGAGATGCACATCGAGCTGCTGGAGCCCTCCGCGACGCGTCTCCTCGCCTCGCAGGACGATCCCTACGTGACCCTGAACGCCCTGGAGGTGCTTTCCGCGGCGCCGCCGTCCTCCAGCCCCGAGCTTGCCAAGGCGCTCCTCACGCGGCTCTCCCTCGCGGGCAGCCGCGAGGTGCGGGAGGCCGTGGCCGCATTTCTGGGAGACAAGATGACGCTCGACATCACGGAGGGCCTCAAGGAGCCTTCCCTGTCGGGCGACGACGCGCTGCGCGCATCGTCCCTTTCCATCCTGAACCGCAGGATCGCCGCCGGGCAGGTGGCGAATCGGGACGGCACGGTGGAGTTCCTCTACCGCGTCCTGCGGGGCAGTCACGAGCCCAGCCGCCGATCGGCCGCCCTCATGCTCTGGGCGATGGGCGATGACTACGCGCTGGAGGTGCTGCGGGATTTCCTCGCGACGGGGACGGACGAAGCGACGATCGACATCCTCCGCAGGCTCGCCGGCAACCTGCGCGAGCCCCTCGTCACGGCGCTCGGCCCCCTTTTCGCCAAGCCGGGCGCGCCGCTGCACGCGGCGCTGCGCGACGTGCTCCTCCCGGCGGAAGACGCCGTGCGTGCGCGCGGCCTCGAGCTCGCGCTGCAGCTGCGCGGCGGGACGGCCGACGAGGAGGACGAGGCGGACGCGGCCCTGCCCGACGACGAGGCGCCGGCGGTCGAGGTTCGCACCGAGCGTTCCACGTTCCAGTTCGAACGGGAGAACATGCAGGAGCTCGTCATGTTCTTCTCCGACATCGTCGGCTATTCGAAGAAGGCGCAGGTCCTCGCTCCCATGCAGCTCTCCGCGCTCATCCAGGAGTACGAAAAGATCCTTCTCACGCACATCGAGGCGCACGAGGGGGAGCTCGTGAAGCGCATGGGCGACGGCCACATGATCGTCTTCCACGAGCCCCTTCCCGCGGTGCTCGCGGCCATTCGCCTGCAGAAATCGCTGCGGCGCTTCAACCGCTACCGCGACGAGAGCACGCGCGTGGTGATTCGCATCGGCATCCACAGCGGGAAGGTCGTGCGCAAGGCGGAAGGCGACGTCCTGGGCAACGCGGTGAACATCGCCTCCCGCCTGGAATCCTCCGCACCCCCCGGCTCGATCCTCATTTCCGAGCAGGTGCAGGCGAAGGTGAAGGACGCCGTGCACGCGCGGGAGATCGGCCACATCACGGTGAAGAACATCTCCGAGCCCATCAAGGTCTTCGAGCCGTACGAGATCGTGCTCGATCTCCCCGCGGAGCTCGATCCCCTGAAGCGCGCGAAGACCTCCCGCTCCGATGCGACGGCAAGCCCCGGGATGGTCACGCTCGATCGGGAGACCTACGCCGAGCTCATCCGTTGCTTCTCCTCCCTCATCGCGGTGTGCAAGACGGCTGTGGATGGGCATGTGCCGGTGGCGCGCCTGAGCGAGCAGGTCCTGTCCCGGTGGAGCAAGCTCAGACCGCGCCTGCCGGGATGCTCGGCGGCCACTGCGGGTGGCATTCCGGCGGCCACTGCTGGTGGCATTCCGGCGTCGAAGAAGGGGCTCGCATGAACGGCGCGCGCCCGGCGGGTCACGGGATGATGGCACACCTCCTGGCGAGGATATGCGGCAGGGACGGCGCCGGCGGCGCCGAAGGCCCCGCGTCGCGCGCGCCGGACCAGGTGCGCCTGCTGGATTCGCTCAGTCGGATGGCGGGCGGAGTGGCGCACGATCTCAACAACATCCTCCTCGTGGTCCAGGGATATACGGAGATGGCGCTCGCCGAGCCCGACGCCGGACCGTCCACCCGCGCCCTCCTGGCCGAGGTGAAGGACGCGGCCGCGCGCGCCTCCGTGCTCGTGCGTGAGCTTCTCGTGCTGGGCCAACGCGGCCCCTTCTCCCCGCGGCTGCTCTCGCTGGACGAAGCCATCCTCCATCACCTGCCGATGATGACGAACGCGGCCGGAGAGGCAATCGAGGTCCGCCATTTGCCCGGGCAGGGATATTCCCATGATCGTCGCGGATGAAGAGCTCGTCGGTCTGCTCCTGAAAGCCCTCTGTCTCCGCGCGCGCGAATCGTCGCCCAAGGGCGGCAGCATCACGATCGCCACCGTGGTGCGCCCGGCCGCGGGGGCCGACGACCCTTCCTCAGATGGCTTCCGCGGCGAGCAGGTCGTTCTTCGCGTGTCGGACACGGGCACCCCCATGACCGAGGAGGCGAAAGCGCGGCTCTTCGAGCCCTATCTTGCCTCGCCGACCGGCGGAAAAGGCACCGGGCTGGGCATGTCGATCGCGTACGCGGCGGCCCGACGGCTGGGCGGACAGATCGAGCTTGAGCGCTCGTCCGTGGAAGGCACCGTATTCACGTGCGCGTTCCCTGCCCGTCGGGCAACCGGAGAATCGCCAGGAGCGGCCGCCGGAATGCCGCCAGGAGCGGCCGCCGGAATGCCGCAACCGCGCCAGCAGCGCGAGGGAGCGGCCGCGGAATCCGCCCCGGCCGATGTGAGCGGCGCGTTCCCGCTCGCCGCCGCGCGCATCGATCGCGAGTCGGCTGCGGAGACCACAGAGAGGTCGCCGACAACCGCCGGAGGCGCGTCCGCCGCCGATGCGGTGACGATCCTCGTCGCCGAGGACGACGCGGGAATACGCGCGCTGGCAACGAAGATCCTGTCCCGGGAGGGTTATCGGGTTCTTTCCGCCGGTGACGGCGAGCAGGCCGTGGAGCTTTTCGAGCGTGAGGCGGACAGGATCAGCCTCGTCGTTCTGGACGACGTGATGCCCCGCATGGGCGGCCGTGCCGCCCTCGACCTGATGCGCAGGAATGCCCCCGACCTTCCGGCCATCCTCTGCAGCGGATACACGTGGCAGCTCGACGGCGGCACGCCACCCGGTGCCGGGTTCTCCCGGGTTCTCACCAAGCCATGGCAGCCGCTGGAGCTCCTGCGCCGGGTCCGCGAGGGCCTGGGTGCATGAGCACCGGCGTACGGATCCTCTACATCGAGGACGACCCGGGTCTCTCACGGCTGGTGCGCGCGAAACTGGAGGCGGAAGGATACCGCGTCGAGATTTACGCCACGGGCCAGGAAGGGCTTGCCGCTTTCGACGAGGCCCTCCACGACCTCGTGATCGTTGACTACCAGCTCCCCGACTCGAACGGGCTGCAGGTGCTCGCGACGCTCATGGCCCGCGGCGCCACCATCCCGGTGATCATCGCCACCGGCGCGGGCTCCGAGGAGATCGCCGTGCGCGCGATGAAGCTCGGCGCCGCCGACTACATCAACAAGGAGACCTACAGCAAGTTCTTCCATCTCCTGCCGTCGCTCATCGAAAAGACGATGCGGCAGCACGAGCTTGCGCGGCAGAAGCAGCGCGCCGAGACCGAGCTGCGCGAGAGCGAGGAGAGGCTGCGCTCCATCCTCGCCTCGATCGACGACGCGGTGCTCGTCACGGACAAGGCGGGCATGTTCGTCGCCGCGCGCGCCCCCGCGCGCCGGGCGGGGCGGCCGCGGCCTCGCGGGACTGGATCGGGTCCACGTTCCGCGACGTCTTCCCCGCCGCGGTCGCGGCCCATTTCGAGGCTGCATTCGCCGCGGTGCAGGCGCATGACCGGGTGGAGCAGTTCGACTACTCGATGCCGTCCGACGGCACGGACACCTGGTTCAACGCCAAGGTGTCGCCGCTGAAGGACATGCACCGCGCCTTTGCCGGCGTGACGATCGTCGCGCGGGACATCACCGTGCGCAAGCAGGCGGAGGACCAGCTCCGCCTCGCGTCGCTCGCCGCCGACGCGGCCAGCAGGGCCAAGACGGACCTCCTGGCCGGCATGTCCCACGAGCTGCGCACGCCGCTCACCGCGATCATCGGCTACGCGGAGATACTCTTCTACGAGTACTTCGGCTCCGTGAACGAGCGCCAGAAGCAGCAGCTGGACATCATCCTCCAGTGCTCCCGGCACCTCCTGGACCTCATCAACGACATCCTGGACATCTCCAAGATCGAATCGGGAAAGACCGAGCTGGAGCTGTCCTCCGTCAACATCAGCTCCCTCATCGACCATACGCTCGTGCTCCTCAAGGAGACGGCGGCCCGGCGGAAGATCCGGATCAGCGCCCACACTCCCCCCGAGCTCTCCACCCTGCTTCTGAGCGCGGATGAGCGCCGGGTGAAGCAGGTCCTCTTCAACCTTCTTTCCAATGCGTTGAAGTTCACTCCCGAGGGGGGGGACATCACGGTGCATACGTTCACCCGGGAGGCGACGCTCGCCATCAGCGTGACGGACAACGGGATCGGCATACCTCCCGCCGAGCTGGAGAGGATCTTCGACGCTTTCTACCAGGTGAAAGGCCGTCCGTCCTCGACGAAGGCGACGGGATCCGGCCTGGGGCTGTCACTGGCGCGGCAGATCGTGGAGCTGCACGGGGGGCGGATATGGGCGGAAAGCCCGGGTGAGGGCAAGGGCAGCACCCTCACCTTCACATTGCCCCTGTCCCGGCCTGCGTATTAGGCCACCGGCGAACGCGGGAGCGGACTCAGCAGCAGCCGCCCTTGCCGGCGGCGACGCGCTCTCCCGTCGGCCCGCAGGACACGGATGCGCCGCCGCAGCCGCAGGTGGGCGCGGTGCCCCGCAGCATGCCGCCGATGATGGCGGCGGCGCATCCGACACCCGCCGTCACGCGCAGCGCCCCGAAGGCGCAGTTGCGGGCGCAGGCGCCGCATTCCATGCATGCCCCGCGGTCCCGTATCTCCACTTTCCCGTCGCTCATGGCAAAAACCGCGTGGGGACACACCTCGATGCATTCCCCGCAGCCGGTGCAGGAATCGGCATCCAGCACGAGCGTCTCTCCGTTTTTCATGTACCGTAACTGCATTGCACGTCTCCCTTTGCCGTCCTAGAATCCCGCGATCCGCGCTGCCACGGAAAGCCCAATGCCCGCCGCGAGCGACGCGATCATCGGGATGAGCCCGCGCCGGACTTCCAGCGCCGCCCCCGGTTGGCAGGTGAATGTCGATGAGCCGGTGAAGTTCATCGCAATGAAGGCCGTCATCGGCGCTCCCGCCAGCACGAGCCCGGCTGCCGCAACCGGCGTGACGCCGGCAACGAGGGCCGCGGCCGCCGCCCACACGATGCCGAGCAGCGCTCCTTTCAGCGCAAACGCGCGGAACGGCACCCAGGGCAGAAGCGCGGGGAAGGCCAACGCCCCGACGAGCACCGAGCCGAGGAGCGGTAGGAAAGTCCCGAGGAATCTCGCCCCGTATCCCGCGGCAGCAGGCAGGGCGAGCAAGGCGGCGCCTCCCAGGATGGCAAGCAGGAACGGCCATGCATGGGCAAGCTCCGCCGGGGCGATGCGCATCCGCTCGTGAAGCCGGAAGGTGACCTTGCGCATCGCATCGTCCTTCCTCTGGCCCGCGGCGAGATAGGCCGGGAGGTCTTCCGCGCGAACGGGTCCGTACTTCACGTGGAAGCCCGTTGCCTTGCGCACCTCGTGCGCGGCAACCCCCGGCGCGCCGAGCTGGGGCAGGATGACGGTCCTGTGCGACACGATGCGGCCCAGATTCACCGCCGCGATCCTGTCGATCAGCTCCGCCGTGCCGAAGGTGCCCTTACCGGCCGCGCACCAGACGTTGACGCCGCGGGTGTCCAGCACGAGGATCCAGGCATCGATGCCCGCCAGCTCCGCGCGCAGACTGTCGAACGTGAGCTTGTAGTTGGCCGTCACGAGCACCGGCGATTCCGGCGACGGCTTTCCAACGGCGTAGACGCCGGGCAGGACCGTGTAATTCATCCTGCCGATGTCCCAGCGCACCCTCCACCCGCCGAGCACGTCCGCCCGCGCCAGGCGCGTGGACACCGCCGGCACGCGCCGGTCCGCGGCAGGGACGGACCCCGTCACCCAGGGACGCCGCCCGGCCGAGACGTCCTGCAGCCCCATCACCGCGCCCTGCGCGCGTCCACCATCCTGTGCCATCCATGTCTCCTTCATTCGTCCTCGTCTGCCGCGCAGCAGGCGGAGTCCGGTTGCGTCCGCATCCGGTGCATCGCTTCCGCCAGTATCGACACCGACGCGATGACCGCCTTCCTCTTTGCCGCGGGGATGAAATCGAAAAGCCGGCGATAGGAGGCGTCGCAGGAGGTGTCGATCGTCTCCGCCTTCTGCCTTCCCAGTGTCGTGAGCCCGATCACCTGCTGGCGCCTGCTCGCAGGATCGCCCTGTCTGCTGAGCAGCCCGGCACGGACCATGATGTCCACGGTACGGCTGAGGGTGCTCTTGTCCAGCTCCAGCGCCGCGGCGAGCCTCGTGATGGACGTCGTTCCGCGCTGCTCGACCTCCAGGAGGAGGTGGCATTGCGCGAAGGTCACGCCGCAGCATCCGGCGTCGGCGGAAAGGGAGAAGACCACCTCCCTTTCCAGCGTGCGCAGGTCGCAGCGAAAGCCCCTGATGATGCCCCGCGATGTCTCCATTCCCGCCCTTCAAGTTGTGAGTTGCAATGATTGTACTCTGCAACAGTTGTATTGTCAATCGTTTTGCGCAACCTTGTTTGGAAGGGCGCGACAAAAGGTTTTCCTGCGCCGATGTGAAACATTATATTCCAGGCATGGCAGCCGAGGAGCACACCCTTGAGGCGCTGTGTCCTTCGGTCGAGCGCGCCTTCGAGGTGCTCACCCGCAAATGGACCGGTCTCATCATTCGCGAGTTGTCCGGTGGGTCCCGCCACTTCTGCGACCTGGAAAAGGGGATTCCCGCCGTGAGCGCCCGCATGCTCACGGAGCGCATGAAAGAGCTGGAGGCGGAGAAGGTCATCACGCGCACCGTCCTTACCGGTTCTCCCGTGCGCGTCGTCTACGATCTCACGGACAAGGGGCGGGCGCTCGTTCCCATCATGCACGGCATCGAGGTCTGGGCCCACCAGTGGTCAAAGGAATGAGCCGGCCTCTTTCTGCATGGTCTTCCATTTTTCCATGACGGCGTTCCACAGCGGCTCATCCGGCGGGTCCGCCGTGATGTGAAGGGGCCCGCCCCGGACGGGGTGCACGAAAGATGCGCTCCGCGCGTGGAGGTGGATGCCCCCGCCGGGATTGGATCGCGCGGCGCCGTATTTCAGGTCGCCCTTGATGTGACAGCCAATGGCGGCAAGCTGCGCCCTGATCTGGTGGTGCCTCCCGGTGTGGAGCTCGATTTCCAGGAGATGGTAGCGATCGAGGCTGAGGAGCAGCCGGTAATCCAGGAGCGCCTCGCGCGCGCCCTCTGCCGGGCCGGGCACGACCCAGGATTTGTTCTGCGCGGGGTTGCGCCGCAGCCAGTGCCGAAGGCTCCCGGATTCCTCCGGCGGGCGCTCGGCCACGACGGCCCAGTAGATCTTTTGCACGCCGCCCTCGCGGAAAAGCGCGCTCATGCGCTGCAGCGCCTTTTCCGTCCGCGCGAAGATCACCACGCCGCTCGTCGGTCTGTCCAGTCGGTGGGGAATGCCGAGGAACACGTTCCCGGGCTTGTCGTATTTTTCACGGATGTAGGCGCGCACCTGGTCGGCAAGGGTCTCGTCGCCGGTCTTGTCCGACTGGACGATGTCCGCGGGCCGCTTGTTCACGGCGATGATGTGGTTGTCCTCGAAGAGGATGATCGGCGCGCGCGCGGCCATACGGTGTCCCGCCACCTGTATAGCCCGGAGCCGCGCGCGCGTGAAGGGCCGTCGGGGAATGCCCACGGCGCAACGGCCCGCCGCAGTTTCCTACGGACGCTGGTCCTTTGCGGCCGGAACGAACTTCAGCGACAGGGAGTTGACGCAGTGGCGGGTGTTCTTCGGCGTGTAGCGCTCGCCGAGAAAAACGTGCCCGAGATGCGCCCCGCAGGCGACGCAGGTGATCTCCGTGCGGTCCCCGTCGGCGTCAGTGGTCCGGCGCACGGCGCCGGGCAGCTCGTCGTCGAAGCTGGGCCAGCCGCAGTGCGAATCGAACTTGTCCTCCGACCGGTAAAGAGGCGCCTCGCAGCGGCGACACATGTAGGTGCCTGCCGCCTTCGTGGAGACGTACTCCCCCGAATAGGGTCGCTCGGTGCCCTTGTAAACGATGATCCGCTCCTCCTCGGGGCTGAGCGGGTTGAGCTTTGCTTTCATGGCACCGACCAATGTCCGAACGATTCGCGCCGGGGTCAAGCGCGCCGCGGCGC
Organism: uncultured Spirochaetota bacterium; assembly: GCA_963781885.1. Taxonomy (GTDB): domain Bacteria; phylum Spirochaetota; class Spirochaetia; order SZUA-6; family Fen-1364; genus Fen-1364. Next base: position 408,854 of record CAWAHW010000006.1, read on the forward strand.
GACCGTTCCGGTCGCGGCCGCAACTTCCGGGTGGCTGCCCGGTCCGGCTTCGTGTATCCTTGCCGCATGAGCGACGACAACACGGCATGGACGCGTGACTACCGGCGCATCGAGCGCGCCATCGCCTTCATCGAGGGAAACCGTGAGCGCCGACCGGATCTCGCGGAGATCGCGCAGGCCGCGGGACTCAGCGAGTTCCATTTCCAGCGCCTCTTCAGCCGCATGGTGGGCATCAGCCCGAAGAAATACGAGCAGTACCTCACGAAGGAAGCGGCGAAGGCCCTCCTGGACGAATCGGAGAACGTCCTCGATTCCTCGCTCGACGTGGGGCTTTCAGGTCCCGGACGGCTTCATGATCTTTTCGTCACCTGCGAGGCGGTGACCCCTGGCGAGTACAAGAGCCGCGGGCAGGGGCTCACCATCCGCTACGGATTCCACCCCACGCCCTTTGGCGAGGCGATGCTGGCCGTGACGGAGCGGGGCATCTGCGCGCTTTTCTTCGCCGCAGAGGGTGCGCGCGACGACGTGCGCGACCGGCTGCGGGCGGACTGGAGCAACGCGCGCTGCATCCCCGATCCCGACGCCACCGGCGATATCGTGCGGCGCATCTTCGCTCCCGCATCGTCGGCAAAGGCCCCGCTCACGCTGTACCTGCGCGGCACCAATTTCCAGATCAAGGTCTGGGAGGCTTTGCTCTCCATCCCCCCGGGGAATCTCAGCACGTACGAGCGGATCGCGCGCAGCATCGGTCACCCGGATGCGCTGCGCGCCGTGGGTTCCGCGGTGGGACGCAACCCGGTGGCCTTCGTCATCCCGTGCCACAGGGTCATCCGGAAAGACGGCGGGATGGGCGGCTATCACTGGGGCGTGGAGCGCAAGAGGCTGATCCTGGCCTGGGAATCAGGGAGGGCGGTCGCCGCGGCGGGATAGCCCCGCGTCCGGGGATCAGCGTGGTGAGGGTCGCCTTGAATCGCGCTGCGCCTTCCCGCTATCCTCATGGCCTCTATGAAACGAAAAGACCATTCCCGGTTGATCGCCCATCTGGCGGCAGAGTACGAACGCCATTCGCCGAGGTCGGCGGCACTCCAGGCGGAGGCCCTCCGGGTCCTCATCGACGGCGGAAGCCATACCATCCGGCTCCTGCGGCCCTTTCCCCCGCGCATTGTCTCCGCTCACGGGGCATACGTCACGGATGAGGACGGCCACGAGATACTGGATTTCTGGCAGGGGCACTACGCGAACATACTCGGGCACAACCCCCCGGTCATCACGAGCGCGCTGGCGCGCGGGTTCCAGGAGGGATTCGGGCTGCAGACGGGATTCACCGACGCCCTCCAGGTCCGGGCGGCGGAAATCCTCTGCGCGCGCACGGGGCACGAGCGCGTGCGCTTCACCTCCAGCGGCTCTCTTGCCACGATGTACGCCACGTTCCTCGCGCGCGCGTTCACCGGACGCGAGCTCGTCATGAAGGTGGGGGGCGGCTGGCACGGCGCGCAGCCCTGGGGGCTGGTCGGCGTCGACTATCACGCCGAGGACGCGGCAAGCTTCGCGCACGTCGAGAGCAAGGGGCTTCCGCGCGACACCGAACGGCAGGTGATCGTCACGCGTTTCAACGATGTCGCCCTGCTGACAGAGCTCTTCCGCACGCACGGCAACCGCGTGGCCTGCTTCATCTTCGAGCCTTTCCTCGGCTCGGGGGGATGCCTGCCTGCCTCCCGCGCGTACCTGCGCGCCGCGCGCGAGCTCTGCACCCGGCACGGCGCGCTCCTCATTTTCGACGAGGTGATCGCCGGCTTCCGGTTCTGCGCCGGAAGCGCGTCGCTGCTCTTCGGCATCTCTGCCGATCTTGCCACCTACGCGAAGGTGATGGGCGGTGGCATGCCCGTGGCAGCGGTCGCCGGGCGCGCCGACGTGATGGCGCTGGCGGGGCGCGGGGGGGCGGTGAAGTTCTCCGGCGGCACCTACTCCTGCCACCCGGCGTCGCTCGCGGCATCGCGCGCCATGATGGAGCACCTGGTCCGGGAAGAGGCCGCGCTCTACCCGCGCCTGGCGGCGCTGGGGGAAAAGGCGCGGCGGACCGTGGAAAAGGCATTTGCCGCGGCAGGCATCGTTGCACAGTGCAGCGGTGACGGCAACGACGCCATTCCCGGCAGCTCCATGTCGGCCGTGCATTTCCCCTTCGAGCCGGAGACGCTCTGCACGTCGCCCGAGCAGACGCGCAACCCCGGCGTCTGCGACGTGGAGCTTGCCGACACGGTCGTTCAGCTTGCCCTCCTGCTCGATGACGTGTTCGTCATGCACGGGCTGGGTGCGGTGAGCGCCGCGCACACGGAAAAGGACATCGAGCGGCTGGGCGACGCGTGCGAGCGGGCGGCCCGACGCATCGCCGCCTCTGCATAGGTGTGCGGGCGGCAGTGGAATTGGCGCCATCGGGGGCTATGATTGGCGGGTATGCAGTGACATCAGGAGGTGCACGCATGAGAAGGGTTCTGATGGTGCTCGCGGTTGCCTTGCTCCCGGCCATGGCGTTTGCCGATTTCCAGATCGGCGGCGTCGGCATGTACACGGGTGACGTCACGACGATCTCCACCGCAGGCATCGGTCTTTCGGATTTCACCTTCGGCGCGGAAGCGCGCCTGAAGCTCGGTTTTTTGCAGGGCGGTGCGAGCCTGCTTTACTATCCCGGCGCGAGCTACAGCTCGATCCTTGCCCTCGCGGACGTCGGCGTTTCGCTGGACGTTGCGATCTTCCGGCTCGGCGTCGGCCTCGGTCCGAACATCGCCGTCAATCTCGGCGGCGCCGCTGCGACGCCGTCGAATGTGGGCCTCAACCTCAAGCTTTCCACCGACGTGAACCTGGGCAGCCTCTCGATTGGGCTCGTCGGCTTCTATTATCTGGACGATTTCTCCGATTTCTCCAGCCTCGGGACGATTTTCACCCGGCTGCCCTGGATCGGGGTCACCGCGATGGTGAGGCTTTTCTGAGGCGTGTGCCGTTCCCGCGAAAAGCCGGCGATTTCACCTGCGGGCGGCTTTTTTAGGTTGAAAAGGGGCATCGTGCGATATACACTCTTAGGTGCACGTTTAACTGAAGAGGAGGAACTACTTGAAAAAAACAATCATCGTGCTGGTACTTCTGGCGGCACTCATTCCGGCCGCGGCGTTCGCCGATTTCCAGATTGGGGCGGTGGCCCTTCTTCCCGGCGCCACGATAGGCGACCTGGCCGCCAACAACTCGCCCGGCATCTCAGCCAGCGATCTTGCGTATGGGCTTGAGGCGCGCCTGAAGCTGTGGATTTTCCAGGTGAGCGCGTCCGCATTTTACATGCCTTACTACGAAACGGCCTACATCTTTACCGATGGCGGATTGTCGTTCAATATTCTCTTTTTCCGCCTGGGCGCGGGAATAGGACCGACAATTGCGGCGGATACCCAGGGCGGTGGAAGCACCCCCATCGGCTGGAACATGAAGGCCACGTTTGACATCAACCTGGGGAACCTCGGCATAGGGCTTATCGGCTATACGCCAATCGACAGCCTCAGCGACATCGGCTCGACGCTCAGCAATTATCTGAACAACACGTATCTGGGCGTGACCCTGATGTTCAAGCTCTTCTAGAGATCTTCTTCCGAATAAAAAGGCCTGCCGCGCGCAGGCCTTTTTTTGTTTGACACGGCGGCCTCACCGCCGCTACCGTAGCGTCACAATGTCAATCACGTGCACTCCGGACCAAGCGGAAAGACTTGGCAGGGCGATTCGCTTTCGCACCGTCACCATCACCACGGAGAACCCGGCGTCGGACCCACGCTATGCCGAGTTCACCGGCTTCCTGGCGTTTCTCCGCAAGGAGTACCCCCGCGCGGCGGCGTCGCTCGCGTGGGAACAGCTCGGCGACGTGGCGCTCCTGCTCACCTGGAAACCCTCCGTCGATGACGGCCTGCCGGCCATGCTTTTCTACGGCCACTTCGACGTCGTGCCCGCCGGTGACGAATCTGCCTGGACCCGGCCGCCTTTTGGCGGACAGGTTGCGGACGGCTTCATCTGGGGGCGTGGAACGCTCGACGACAAGAACATCGTCATGGCGCTCATGGAGACGGTGGAGTCGCTCCTGGCAGGCGGCTTCACGCCCGCGCGGACCGTTTACATCGCGCTCGGGGGCGATGAGGAGGACGCGGGCCGGCATGGCGCGGGTGAAATCGCACGGGTGCTTGCCGCGCGCGGCGTGCGCCTGGCATGCGTGTTCGACGAAGGCTCGGTCATCTCGGACCGCATCATTTCCTTCATCACGCGCCCCCTGGCGATGATCGGCGTCGCGGAGAAGGGATTCGCCAATATCGAGGTGAGGGTGGCAGGTGCGGCCGGTCACAGCTCGATGCCGGGACGCGGGACCGCTGCCGGCGCGCTTTCCCGTGCCCTCGCGGCCATTGAAAAAAAGCGCTTTCCGCCGCGTCTCACACCCGTCGTCGCGCGCTTTTTCGCCGCCATCGCGCCGCAGGCGCGGGGCGGCATCGGCATTGCCCTGCGCCTCCTGCGGCCGCTGTGGTTCCTCCTGCGCGGCGCGCTCACGGCCGATTCCTCGGTGGATGCCCTCCTGCGGACGACGCAGGCAGTCACGATACTCCGCTCCGGCGAGGTGCCCAACGTTATCCCCGACGACGCCCGCGCCATCGTCAACGTGCGTCTCCTGCCCGGGGATACGACGGAAGGCGTGCGCGCGCGCATCGAAAGGGTCGCCCGGCGCGCGGTTCCCCGGCCCTTCACCCCGGAGGTCGGCTTCTTCGCGCACGCGACCCAGAACGAGCCCGTGAGCTCGGCGCGCATGGATCCTGCGCTCTGGAAGGCAGTGGCGGAATCCGTGCTCCTGGTGGAGCCCGACGCCATCATCGCGCCTTTCCTCGTCGTCGGCACGACGGATTCCCACCACTTCGTCGCCGTCACCGATGCTATCGTTCGGTTCATGCCGACTCTGCTCACCTCTCAAGACGTGGCGCGCCTCCACGGCGTGGACGAACGCATATCGCTTGAGAACTACGGCCGCATGATCGCCTATTACGCGAATGTCATGCGGCTGACGGCGGGGTGAGGGGAG
>CAWAHW010000007.1:0-622624 GCA_963781885.1 uncultured Spirochaetota bacterium
ACGCCGGCGAGAGCCCATGGGCCGCTCCCTGGCGTCGGCAGCTGCCAACACCAGGGAGATCGAACCGGCCCTCGGGAGATGGAGCGGAGCTAAGACTTTTTTTTCGGCATGTAGAACGTGTACGTGTTCCCATTCTGGTCCTTGAGATCCGGCTTGGCTCCTGCCTTCAGGAGCTCGTCTACGATCATGGGCGTCGCACTCGTGGAACCCGCAGAAATGCTCCCTGCATATACCTTCGCCGCGGACATCAGGGGGCTTATGCCTTCTTTGTCCTGAGCGTTGACGTCTTCGCCGGCCTTCAGAAGCGCAAGGATGATTGAGTTTTCTTCTCCTTCTCCGTATGAAGGATCGGCGGCAATCAAGAGCGCCGTCTGGCCATTTGAATTTTTCAGATTGACTTTCGCGCCCGCCTTGATAAGGACGGGGATGATATCCGCGTTGTGTCCCTTTGCCGCGAACATCAGAAGGGACTGCCCGTTGCGATCCACCACATCGGCTTTCGCGCCTGCCTTCAGCAGCGCGGTGATTATTGCTGCAGATTTCGAGATTGCCGACATCAGCGCAGTTTGCCCTCCTTGGTCCGCAGCGTTGGCATCTGCGCCAGCCGCAAAAAGGACCGGAAGCATTTCGAGGAGCTCGCTGTCGTCCGGGTTGCCCAGCAGGTAGACCAGGACGGAACGCCCATTGTTGTCCTTTGCGTCAACCTTTGCGCCCGCTTTCAGAAGCGCCTGGAAAGCAGCGGGGTTCACGACCGCGTCCATCAGGGCCGTCTTGCCCTCCGTGTCCTTTGCATTGACGTCCGCTCCTGCCTTCACTAAAGCGGATATCATTTCCGCGGTGTTGCCTTGCGCCGCCAACATCAGCGCGCTTTTTCCATTCTGCTGCTCGTCGATCTTCGCGCCGGCTTTCAACAGCACATCCACCACACGGGCGTCCCGGTTGGCCTGAGCGACGGTCGCCAGCGCCCCTTGCCCGACGGTGGCTCCCTTGTCAATGGCCGCCTGTATCTTCTCTGCCGTTCCGGTGTAAAGAAGCACAAAATCGAGGTCTGCCGCAAAGGCCCTGCTTCCCGCAAAAATAATCAGAAACAACGCAATCTTGAGCTTCATATTCTCCACGCCCGTTGCACCGCCATATGAACGCATTCTCCTCATGATCTCTCTCCTACTCAGTGATCTCTGGTTTGCCATCGAAACCGAAATCGAGAAGCTCGGTGACTGTTTTCCCATCGGCCGACACAGCTTTCACGAGCGGGCTGATCGGCACGCCGGGGTGAACCCAGGCAGACGCATCCTTGGTTTTTGCAAGTGCGGTTCCCTGGAAAGTTCCCGCGGGCACGGTGACGTCACCGCCATCTTCCATCGTGGTGTCCGGGGCCACCGTAGGGGTGTTCGAACCCATGCTCAAAGCCGCGTTTGCGACCGCGAGGCCAAGCGGATCGTCCATTTTCGTTACCTTGCCGTCCTTGTCCATCATCTTGACCCACTTGTAGTTGATCTTGGTTTTGTCACCCATCATCGCTTCCTCGTAGCCGGACGCCGCAATCTGACCGACGTTCTTTTCACCCTTGTCGTCGATGGTGCTTGTTTCGATCACCCACACATCCCCGTCGTGGGAGACGAGCAGCATGCGACTGACGAATTTCTGCTTTCCATCGACGATGGACCCCGTGACGATGAATTGTCCGGGCTGCCAGTTCCTTGATTGCCAGGACGACTGGTCCATTATCGATGTCCCCGCCGGGTGATTTCCCTGTTTTGCCTGGAAGTATTTGTCCAGATTGGCGGGATTGGAAGCTGGTTCTGCCGGCTTGGGCATCAGAAGGGAGAGGCAGCCCGCCAACGAGAGTGGAACAACGACGACAAAAAGCTTGAAAATCATACCGAACACCTTCATATCACTCCTCCTTGCCTTGTCGTGAGCTCTGGCTCGCGCCGATGAAAAGACCCTATTGCGCATAGTCCACATACGATTTCCCATCGCTGTCCTTCAGTGCCTTGTTCGCGCCCGATGTCACCAGTAATTTGACGACGTCCGGCCGCTGCATTTCCGCGGCCCATATCAAGGCTGTCTGTCCGCGCGTGTCCTGCGTGTCGAGCTTTGCGCCAGCCCTGACAAGAAGCCTGACGATCTCGAGTCCGGTTTTCGCATCCTGCCTGCTGGTGTCCGCCTTCGGGCTGTAACCGGCAGGGTGAGGTCCTTGCGCGGCAATCATCAAAGCCGTGCGGCCGTCCTGGTCAGTGAGATCGATCTTCGTGCCCGCATTCAGAAGCAGCACAACGGCCTGGGAATCAGCGTTCCAGACCGCCTGCATCAACGCCGTGCGGCCGCGGGCATCCTGGAAATTCACCTTTGCTCCCGAGGCCACCATGAGCGCGATGATGTCGGGAGTCGCATCTGTCGCGACCGATGAAAGCGCGGATTCGCCGCCGAACTCGAATCGGGCGTCTGCTTTGACCAGCACTGCCATGATGGATTTGAAATCAGGGTTCTGTGTTGCCAGTCTCAGGGCCGTCACCCCGTCGCTGCCGTTCGCTGGAGCACCTGCCTGCAGCAATGCCGCGACGACAGCGGCCGAGTTGTAATGGGCTGCCGTTGCCAGAGGGGAAAGCATCCCCGGCGCCGCTGCAAGCCTGGCTCCGGCCTTCGTCAAGACCGCGAAGACTCCGGGGTTCGGATTGAATCGAGCCGCAAGGCCAACGGGTGTCACATTCTGGTCATCTCCGTAATGCGCCACTGTGTCGTCCGCTTTCGCCCCGGCTGCAATTGCGGCCTGCACCTGTTCCGGAGTGCCCGTTTGAACGAGACGGTAGAAATCATCCGCGCCCCTGGTCTGCTTGTCGCCGTCCTGCATGTCTTTGACGATGGCTGCCATGACGTCGTTCCTCTGGGCGAGTGCCGCGTACATGAGCGCTGTCCCGCCGCGGTCGTCCTTCACGCCGACTTTTGCGCCGGCGTTGTACAGCACCGCTGTGACATCGACGTTCGGGTTGTCCCCCGCGGCGTACATCAAGGCCGTCTTCCCCGCGGCGTCCTTGTCGTTCACGTCGGCGCCCTTGTCGATCGCCGCTTGTACCTGATCGGGGCTTCCCGTACGAACGAGATTCAGGAAATCATCCAGGGGAGCTTTCACCGACGGGGATTGGGCTGCAGCGCTTGCGACAAATGTGATCTTGTCAACCTTCAGGACGCCCATCATCCAGTGCATGGGCGCAAATCCATCCGAGAGCGGGAACGTCTTGCTTTGCCCAAGAAGCGTGACGGTTATTGTCTTTGCCGTATTGTCGGTCGTCGATGTGACGATGACGGGCTGCCCGTTTACGTCCTTGACCTGGTAGGTCTGGGTCTGCTGCGCTGAGGCGCCGAGGGTCGCGATGCAGAAAAGGGTCGCGAAGACAATGAATGGATTCGGTCTCATGAAGGCTCTCCTTTCACATGCACGGCACGCGACCCCTTTCGGTGCAGGCTCATATGCCCGCCAGCGCGGCCGTGTAGCGCGCCAGACGCGCCGCCGCCAGATCGGCCGGGATTGCCATCGGGGTCTCTGCCTTCAGCGTCGCCTCCACCTTTGCGATCCGGTCGCGCGGATCGGGGTGCGTCTTTGCAAAGTCAAGCCCGCCCGGCTTCAGCCGGCTCTGCAGCGCTTTGAGCATCTCGATGAATGCGTGCGGATCGAAGCCGACGCGTGTCAGGATCTGCAGGGCCATCTGGTCCGCCTGGAACTCCTGGTCGCGGGCATACCCAGAGTTGACCAGCGTGCGGGTGATGTCGTTGATCGAATCCTTGAATACCGCGCTCAGCTGCTGCACCTGCGCGGAACCCATTACCTGAGCGGCGGCAAAGGCGCCTGTCTGAACGGCTGCCGTCCACCGTGATGCGCTGATCGCCTTCACGCCGTGCTTCAGCACAACGTGACTGATCTCGTGGGCAAGGATGGCTGCCACGGTGTCCTCGCTCGTGGCGCAGCGCAGAAGGCCGCGGCTCACCATAATCAACCCGCCGGGAGCCGCAAACGCGTTGATCTCATCGGAGTCCATGATCAGGAAGTGGTAGCCGCCGAAGGTTTCGGGTGCATCGGAATAGAGCGACAAGCTACGCCCAAGGAGGTTGATGTAATCGGTGGCCGCCTTGTTGTTGTAGACCTTGCGGCTGGCAAGGATGTTGGCCGCCACCGCGCGACCGATGTAGTATTCCTGCTCGGGCGTGATCTCTTCCGACGCCGTCTGGACAGCTTTGCCCGCCTGGACGACAGCCGCCACCTTCTGTCTGTCCCCGGCGTTCCCCCTCGCGGCGCCCTCCACCGTGCCGACAAGCGAACCGAGATTCAGGCTGGCGCAGCCGGCGAGCAGCCCGAAAAATGGAACCGTCCAGAAGAGCCGGTGAGCTTTCCTTGTCATTGCGCAGCTCCATCAGCGGGGGTCAGGCCGTCTTCCTTCATGAATGCAGCGACCTCATCCGTGGAGACGACATAATTGGACATGCGATCAACCCACGTGTAATCCAGGCTGTTGTCGTTTCGGTATTGCCGTTCGACGCTTTCGTTGAATCCTTTGCCGGCAACGGCGACATCGCCGCTAGAGGCCGATGCCGATACGTTTTCCGAACCTGCTGTCAGGATGATTTTCTTCTGGGTGAGAGCCGCGACGTTGACCCATCCCGAGAGCTGCTTCTCAGGGATCGTGACCTTAACCCAGTCCCTGGGGGCGCCATTTTGTTGATCTGCGACGGTGACACGGTCGCCGTAGGAGAGGACTGCCAGTATTTTCGCCAGGTACGTGGGGTTTTCCCTCACCTGGGTCTGTTTGACAATGACGCTCATTTGCTGTTGGGCGGCTGTGGAAAGCACGGCACCTGCAAGCAGGAAAAGCATGATGAGCGAAACGTTTCCCAGGTGCGCGGCCTTGACGCAGGTGCGGCCGCCGCTGATATCGCAGGCTTTGCCATTTCTGGCTTGAAAGCCGCCTTTGACCTCCCACCAGCAAAAGAGCCTTGAATTCATGTATGTGAAAATCGTTGCTCGGGCGGCGATCGGAATCAGTCAAAATGACGTATTTTTCACCGCGAAATTTGTTGACCAATTCCCTCATATATAGGTACTCATCTAGCGCATATGCATTAGGACATGGCAATGGGTGCGGCACATGAAGCAGTCTCTGGCCACGCTTCTCTCGTACAATCCGATCTGAAACAATCACCCAATTCCGAAGCTCAGAATCCTGCCATCGAGTACTACGATTTTGTCGCCCATGGAATGCAGCGCTGCGACCAGCGCGAAATGGAGCGTGTCCCATGGCGCAAGATTGCAGGCTTTCTGGAGGCCTTGGAGTGCGAGCACAGTATTGAAGGGCTCGCTGCCCGGATCTTTGACGGGCTGCCCCAGCTTTTTGACTTCGACTATGCCTTCTTTTTTGTCTCTGATGCCCGCGATATCGCGCGGCACGTCCGCTACTTCTCTCAGCGCCAGGCCCAGGAGTCGCTCTTGCAGGAATACCTGGGGCACTACTTTGTGCATGATCCTGTTGCCCGGATCATTCCGACATTCAAAATCGGCTACGCCGATTGGACGAAGTACCAGGAGAATGAATGGACAAGAGAGTTCATGCCGCGCACAGGTACCACCCATACCATCGGCATCAGCGATCTTGTCGAGACCGGCGGGATGGGAATGGTCCTTATTCTCAATCGGGGCGGAGAGAGCGAGTCTTCGGAAGAAGATCTGCTGAAGATGGCCGCCCTCTACCCCCACCTTCATAATCTCAGCTCGGCGATCATTTCCCCTGTCGAGCATCGCGCCCGCGAGCTCGGGCGGTTCTTTCAAGCGGCCGGCCTCACTCCCCGGGAGCGCGAGGTCGCCGTGCTCCTCAGCGAAAGGCTCAGCGTGGGTGAGATCGCGGACAGGCTATTCATCAGCAAGAAGACGGCCGCCAAGCACCTGGAGCACATCTACCTGAAGCTGGGGCTCCACGGAAAGCGCCACGTCATTGAGGGGCTTGGGCAAGGCGCGCCCGGCTCCGTGGCGCTGAGCGTCAACGACGTGAGAGCATAGTATGCGGGCTATTGACTGCTACGATCTTGCCGCTGAAAGCATGCGGACATATGACGGACGCAGAATGAAGCGGGCTCCCTGGCAAAGAATCGCGGCTTTCCTCGAGGCGATCGAGAGTGAACGCACGATGGCGGCTTTTGCGGCAAGAGCGCTCAGCGCGCTGGACCTGCTTTTCGATTTCGACTATGCCTTCTTCGTCGTCACCGACGCACAGGAAATTCAGAAAGTAAGCTACTTTGGAAATCGACATTTTTCCGAATCGCTGCTGCGGGATTACTTTTCCCACTATGTGCAGCGCGACCCGGTGCTCCCGTTGCTGCCGCATATCAGGATGGGCCGTGCCGATTGGACAAAGTACGACAAAGATGGATTCACAACGGACTTCGTTTCCCGGACCGGCAGCACGCATGCATTCGCCCTGAGCAACCTCGTCGAGACTGGCGGACTCGGAGGTGGGGCACACGAGTACGCGGAAACCGACATGATGACGGCGGCTGCCCCTTATCCGCACCTCCACAATCTCAGCTCGGCAATCCTTTCACCGGAAGAGCATCACACGCGTGAGCTTAGGCGATCCTTTGAGGCAGCCGGCCTCACTCCGCGGGAGCAGGAAGTTGCCTTCTTTCTCAGCGAAAGGCTCAGTGTCGGCGAGATCGCCGAGAGGCTCTTCATCAGCCGAAAGACTGTTGCCAAGCATCTCGAACACATTTACCTGAAGCTCGGGCTGCACGGAAAGCGCGATGTGTATGAGCAACTGCTTGGAGCTCCGCGGGAATGGCGGGGCCTGAGCATCCGAGAGATCAAGGCGCCATATGATGGGTAACGTCGTCGGACGGAACCGAACCGTCATTGACTGTTATGACTACGTATCGGCACGTATGCAGAAGTGCGATCAGCGCCAGATGATGTATGTTCCCTGGCAAAGGATTGCAGGCTTTCTCGAGGTGGTTGAAGCCGAACGCGCAATTGAAGCGTTCGCCGCTCGGGCGCTTGGTGCGCTGGACTTGCTTTTCGACTTTGATCAGGCCTTCTTCATCGTCACCGATGCACGCGACGTCAAGAATGTGCGCTATTTTGGACATCGGAATTTTTCTGAATCCATGATTCGAGAATACCTGACATACTACGCCGCTCAGGATACAGTGATCCCGCTGATCCCGTCATTCAGGATGGGCAGCGTCGATTGGAAAAGATATGACAAGACATCTGATTTCGTTTTACGAACCGGCGCCAAATTCGGCTTTGCGTTCAGCAATCTCGTTCAGACCGGCGGCCTCGGCGTCGTTGTTGTCATCAATCGAAGCGGATCGCGAGACTACTCTGAGATTGAGAAGTTGACCGCCGCCGCGCTCTATCCCCATCTCCACAATCTCAGCTCGGCCATCCTGTCACCGGCGGAGCAGCGCACCCACGAGCTCGAGCGGTCATTCGATGCGGCAGGGCTCACGCCAAGGGAAAGGGAGGTTGGATTCCTTTTGTGCGACAGGCTCAGCGTGGGCGAAATCGCCGACAAGCTTTTCATTAGCAGGAAGACGGCCGCAAAGCATTTGGAGCATATCTACCTGAAGATGGGTTTTCGCGGCAGGCGCGATATCTACGAGCAACTGCGTGGAGGGCGATTGAGATCGCCCGGCCTGAGCACTCGAGAAATCAGGGCCCCTTATGAGTAGTGGACTTGCGGCAGCCTGAACCGTCCGTCGCCGCCGCGGTGCCTTCTGAATACTGGGACAGCTCAAACGGGCCGCGACAACCGGCTTCACTCTCGGGGCCCCACTGCTCCCAAAATACGTGATTCTTCCGTACGCCGCTCGTCCCCACATTGTGTAGGCTTCATGCAGGGTTTCTTTTGCCTCGAAAGGAGGACGCCCGTGGCAGGTCAGATCAACAATCGATCGCACGCGACGCAGAAGCGGGCCCAGGCTCCGTTGGCCCGATCGAAGGCGCGCATGAAGGTGTATCAGTTCAATTTTCCCGAGGAAGTCATCACCCGTTTCAGGATCTATTGCACCACCAGGGGGCTTTCTCTTGCAGGAGGCGTGAGACTCGTTGTCCTGGAATTCATGGAAAAGCATGAGCTTTGAGTCGAGCCTCTCAGAGCGGCTTTTTCGTTCGGACGAACTGGCGGCCGTCCCATTTCAGCGACAGCGCGAAATCCGGCTGCACGTTCCCGAAGTCCGGGTTCATCCACGTGTGAATGCGCGCCGTGATCGTCTCGTCGTCCTCCAGCGTCAGGTCGATCTGCGGCTCTGACGCAACTGAAACCTGCCGACCCGGGTTGAAGAAGTCCCGCCAGGTGAGCTTTGGGAGCAGCTCGCGCTGTTCCATTATTCCCTGCCGGGCATGGCACACCCAAAGGCTGAGATCGACAACCTCGCCGTTGACTTGCTGGAGCGCAACCAGCGGCTCCCCGCCCACGGAGCCCAGCACCATGACCTCTGCATCTTCGGTCAGGATCGGGTTTGCGTCTTCCAGGGGGGTGAGCCTCACCTCCTCCGGCCTGTTCAGCGAGATCCTGGCCGCATCCGATTTCCCCGTTTCCCGCAGTTCCCGGCGGTCCCCCCGCGACAGCGGGTTCGACAGCGTATCAAAGGCCCAGGCGGGGAAACGCGCGAGGTAATCGACCGCCGCGGCCGCGTTCGACGGGGGATCCGCACCGTCACGCATGACGATGCCCGCGTCTGCGAATCGCGCCGTCGCCTGGTCCCACGGCAGGGCCAGTGCGTACTCAGCAAGCCGATCATTCAGGGCATCCAGGACGGCCGCTTCCTCCTGGTCGGTTTCAGTTGACGAGAGAGAGGGAAGAAGGCGCGCCGTCGTGCCGAACTGGGGCAGGTCCATGACCCACCGCACGCGATCGCTGAACTCCGATGCGGGCTCTTTGAGCTTCGAGGCGTCGAACCGGACAAGGGACGTAAAGTCGCCGATGGAATGCGGGGGCAGGAGCTCGTCCTCCGTCATGCTCCTCCACGTGGGGCCGTGCAGGTCATAGAATTGAAACGAATCGTCGATCTCTTCCATCTCTTCATGATGGAATGTCAGTGCCGGTATGCGACTTCCGTCCTTGCGGTCGAAGTAGACGAAGGTGAGCGATACCGGGTAGTCGCGCCCGACCCAGTTCACCGCGTCGATATGGATATAGGCATTTGCCCGGTCGATCACGACGGTCTTCACGTCGATGCCGTTCGGTTTCTTCCCGGGCCGCAGAAGGTCTTTCCTGAACCCGAAATCCTTGGAGACCGGATCCGTGGGATCGGGCGCATTCACGCCGATGAATCCACGCGAATCTCCGTCCGTAAATCGCAGGAACCTGATCTCCGGGCAGAGGAGAAAATAGTCCACGACATCCTTCTTTGCCTTCGCGGCAACGGTGTCGTAGGGACGGGTGTCTTCGTTCTGCGCGGAGACAGCCCCCGCAACGCACAAAGCGAGCAGGCAGAGGACGATTGTTTTCGTCATCGGAGCGCCGCGTCAGCCGATCGGCCGGCCTCCGAATGAGATCTCCGGTACATCGCTCAATGGCAGCACGAGCGCCGGCGCGGCCATCGGCTGTGCCCCCTCGATCGGGATGACCGCGGTGCCCACGGCGAAGAACTCGATGACGTGCGCGCCCCACCCATGGCTTCCTTCGATCATGTGCATGCCCACGATTCCGCGTGCCGCAAGGTCGCGCGCCTCGGCCTGCATGCGCTCCATTGCCAGCTCGCGCGAATCATAGAGACCCTGCGTATAGTCCTTCATCTCGACGTTCTGCCCGGCCTGCCGCAGGAGCTTGCCGAGGCTCTGGACCGCGATCCAGTAGACGCAGTTTCCCATGACCAGGCCCACGGGCCGATATCCCGACTTCAGGAGCGTCCACAGCTCCTGCCCCGACAGGTCGGACGTGAAGGGCATGTTTTTCGCGTTGCGCCAGGGCTTGCCGTCCCGGGCCTTGATGGCGGTGCCCACGGCCACGAACTCGGCGATGCTTTCCCCCCATTCCCGGTAGCGGATCTCCAGCCGCACACCGACGACGCCGTCGGCGCCCAGCGCGTTCGCCTCCTCCTCCATCCTGAGCATGGCAAGCTCGCGCGCGTGGTACATCACCTGGGTCAGCACCGTCATCTCCTGGTTCTTCGTCACGGATGCGGAGAAGGATTGATGCCCGATGTGGTAGATCGAGCTGCCGACGACCAATCCCAGCGGCTCGAATCCCGCCTCTTTCACCAGCAGAAACTCGTTGATGGAAAGATCGCTCGTGAAGAGAGCGCCCTTGCCCGCCTCTCCCTTCATCTCCTTGAGACGCTTCAGAGCATCAGCGGGAATGTCGGCTGTTTCGGGTGTGGGGTTGGTTGACATGACGACCTCCTTTGGGTTATGCGCCGCGGCAGTCCGCGGCGGCTCCGAATCCGCGGTTTACCGCGGTGCATCGAATCCGCGGCGTACCGCGGCGATATCCGCGGCGCATCGAATCCGCGGCGTACCGCGGCGCATTCATTCCGTCACAAAACGTTTCAAGGCCGTCCGGGCCTCGACGCTGCGCTCCGCTTCCTCCGCCAAAGCCGCGGCAAGCTCGTCGATCCACTGTGCAAGTGTTTTTTGTTCGCTCCGGAGGGCAATGCCGCGCACGATCTTCACGCGTTCCACCTTCAGGCTGTCGCCGGAGCCGCGCTCGATGCGGAAGCTCGATTCGTCAAAGCGCACGGTGACGAGCCGAATGGGATGTTGCCGTTTCAGCACTCCCCCCGAGCGTTCGACGGCGGTATGACGCGGCAGGATGTCCAACAGGAGGCGCGCGACCAGCTCGAGGAAGGCTTCCTCATCCGCACTCTCTTCGTGAAGTGTGCGGGCAAGCACCGCAATCCTGACTGCCGCGCCGTCGGCTTCCTGCAAGGGACCTCCTCTCCGCGCTGATTCCCGTTAGCGATAGTAGTCGCCGCGGATGGTGCCGTCAAGCAAACTTCATCATGGGCGGACTGGCGCTCCGGGAGCTCCC
This sequence comes from uncultured Spirochaetota bacterium, assembly GCA_963781885.1. Classification (GTDB taxonomy): domain Bacteria; phylum Spirochaetota; class Spirochaetia; order SZUA-6; family Fen-1364; genus Fen-1364. Next base: position 11,019 of record CAWAHW010000007.1, read on the forward strand.
GCTCCCTCTTTTTTGCCAACCCTTCGAAGCATTTCCCGGCATGGGCCGGTTCGTGCGGAAAGGCAAGCAGGGAACCGGCTCAGCCGCCCAGGACCGCGAACATCGCCTTCTTTATCTCTTCGATGCGCGGCGCGGACATGCGAAAGGCCGGAGCGGTGACGCTCACGGCCGCGACGACGCGCCCGGTCATGTCGCGAAAAGGCATGGCAATGCAGACGACCCCGTTCCTGAACTCCTCGAGATCCACTGCATAGCCCTCCGTGCGGATGACGGCGAGCGCCTTGCGGAGCTTCGCAGCGCTGGAGATCGACTTCGTCGTGTAGGTTGCAAGCGTCGCCTTTGGCGGAAACAGCCCGTCGAGCTGCCCGGGGTCCAGATGCGCAAGGAGCACCTTGCCGAGCGCCGTGCAGTGGGCGAAGAGCTTCGTGCCGATCTGGATGTCGGTTTTCAGCACCTGGGGGCTGTCGATCTTCGCGATGTAGGCGATCTCCTTCATGTCCTGGTCCAGGACCGCGAGATTGATCGTCTCGCTGGTGGCAGCCGCGAGCCCCTCCAGCTTCTCCATCGCCTCCTTCATGACGTTGCTCTGGTTCTGGTAGACGCATCCCAGCTCGAAAGCCTTCAGCCCCAGCCTGTACTTGCCGCGCTCGAGGGCCTGGTCGACGTAGCCGCGATTCTTCAGCACGGAGACTGTCCGGTGGATCGTGCTCACCTTCTTGTGCAGGAGCCTCGCGATTTCCGAAATCCCGACTTCGCGTTTTTCCGCGGAGAATATCTCCAGGACGTTCAGGGCGACGTCGATCGACGTCTGTTTGGGTCTTCTGGCCGCAGGCTTCATCCGATTATCGCGGGGCGGCAGGGAGCCGCAGATCCGCTGGATCACCGTCAGACATGCGCAGCCTTGGATTCAACCGCCGGGCGAGCCCCCTCATGGTCTGACAATACTTCACCTTCAGGCGCGCCCCGTCAACCCCGGGGTCGGACTCCTGCTTGCAGCAGCACGGCGCGGAAACCCTGGCAGCCGTCGGGAAACGCGATGGGGACGTGGGCAGGTCGTCGAGACTGCGCCCCGGCGGATCATGCTTCTCCCCCAAGTCGTGGCTTGCGGCACCGTGCCGCCGGGCTGCGCCGTCACGACCCCCGCGGACTTACCGCGCCAGGGCGCCGAGTGCCATCGAGTAGAGCTTGTTGCGCACCGAGTCGCTGCGGGAGGCGAGCACGATGGGCGATCGCGCCCCCATGACGATCCCCGCTTCCTCCGCCTTCGCGAAGAATATCAGCGCCTTGTAGAGGATATTCGCCGCCTCGATGTTCGGGGCGACGAGGATGTCGGCCTTGCCCGCAAGCTCGCTCATGATGCCCTTGTGACGTGCAGCCTCCACGCTCACCGCGTTGTCCAGCGCGAGGGGACCTTCGACGCGCGCGCCGCGAATGGCCCCCCGCTCCGCCATCTTCGCAAGACAGGCGGCATCCACCGTGGCCGGCATGTCGGGATTCACCGTCTCGATCGCGCAGAGGATGGCCACGATGGGCAGGGGGATTCCCAGCCGGTGCGCGAGGTCCACCGCGTTCTGCACGATGTCGATCTTTTGCGCATAGTCGGGTGCGATGCTGAGGGCCGCATCGGTGACGAAATAGAATCGATCCGACTCCTCGAACTTGAACACGCCGACGTGCGAAAGCGTGCGGCCCGTGGTGAGACCATTCGACTTGGAGAGTACCGCCCGCAGGAGGTCGGCGCTTTGCAGGAGGCCCTTTACCAGGATGTCCCCGTCCCCGCGGGCAACGCAGCGGACGGCCTCTGCCGCGGCGTCGGCGCGGGTCTGTGTTTCCACGAACTCGCAGCCGGCAAGCGACACGCCCCGCGCGCGTGCCGCCTCCTCGATCTCTCGGCGTATCCCCACCAGGAGGGCAGCGGCGAATCCCCGCTCGTGCGCCTCGGCAAGCGCCTCCAAGATCGTGTCGTCCGCCGCCTGGGCGACGACAAAGCGCGCGCGGCCCGCCTTCACGGCTGCATCGAGAATATCGGCAAAGCTGTTCATGGCTGCTCCCGGGATCGATTATACCATGCCCGGCGCCCCAATCCGCGGCGTACCGCGGCGCCCCAATCCGCGGACTACCGCGGCGCCCCAATCCGCGGACTACCGCGGCGCCCCAATCCGCGGACTACCGCGGCGCCCCAATCGCGGCGTACCGCGGCGCGAAGACAAAAATAAAGCCGGCAATTGCCGGCTTTAAAGGAATCCGTTCGAGCGGCTGCACGAGGCAGTTTCGTGAGCGGATTCAATGTGCGTACGAGGAACATGTCCTTCGTACAATGAAAAAGATACCCCCGGGAAGGCTCGCCGTCAATGCGCTTCCGGGCCGCCCCACGCCCCGTCACGGTTTCATAAGCTGACATGCGGGATTCACTCATGATACGATCACCTCATGTACCTATTGAGGTACGCGTGGACGCGTGTATGCATCGCGCTCTATTGTTCCATCTCCGTGCTGCTTGCTTCGATTGAAATCTCCGGAACACAGGCGACGGGCACACCGGGGTCGTTTCGGCCTTTCCTTGTCGCGATGATCCTCCTCCCGCTGCATTTCGCCATTTACGCTGTTCTCCTGAGCGCGCGGAAGGAGGCCTTTTTCCGCAGGGCATTCCTTCCGGCATCGGGCATCGCGGTTGCCGGCATCCTTGCGGCAGGGCTCGTCGTCGATCCCGACTTCCTCCGCACTGTTTTCCATACGCTCGCCGCCCTGTACATCATCTTTCTTTATCGAAAGGATCTATTTCCCTGGAGCCGTGGAGCGCGGGCGAACACGAGGTTCTTGTTCTGGTTCTCACTTCTCATGGCGGCGGCAGGCTTCCTCTGGGTCATCGTCTATGGTTTTTACGGTCTCGTTCTGCGGACATCGGGTGCCGAGAGCTGGATGATCTTCAACCTCTACACGATCGGCATTCTCATTATCGGGTTGAACGCAATCATGCACACGCGCCAGGCACTCTTCACGCGGGTCCTCGTGACCCCCGTCTCCCTCGAAGTGGACGGACGCGATTGCACGATGCTCCTGGGACGCAAAGACCTCCTGCTTCTGCGCATTTTCATCCAGGAGCCCGGGCGCCGCGCAACCTGCGCGCGCATCGTCTCAGGGCTTGATTCCGGAGACGAAGTGGCTGGAAAGCAAACGGGGGCCCGCTGCCATATGTGCATCGTGGAGAAGCACAAAGCGACACTCTGTCCGAGCTATCGGCGAGTATACAATCAGATTCTCAAGGTCAAAAAGATACTCGAGACAATGGATATCGGGACGATTGTTCCTCCGAAGAACAAGATGAACGTCACCGCGGACGGGTGGGTGCTTCGTATATTCGAAAACGTCCAACTGCGATATCAGGCGAATGCAACCGTCGCGTGAGCCCGCCGGCGCGCGCGCCGAAGGAAATTCGTGCGGCTTGCCGATCAAAACTACATATGTAGTCATCTGCCAAATCTGAAAAAAAGCGCGTGATAAGGTTGTGATGGGGTAGTCAGAGGGCGGCCTGCGCGTTTCCGCGAGGGTCCTCAAAGTCCGTCCATCCAAAGAAGTCCGCCTTGGACAATTCCCCCGGCTGAGCGCCTTTGAGATCACTCCGCGGGGAGGCAGACCATGAAGTTTTTGCCGAAACTTTCCTGGAGCATCTTTCTCCTGACACTCGCGGCCGCAGCGGCCGCGGCGCAATCGGCAACCATGGCTGCTTCGGCGATTCCCCTGACGCTTCAATTGCAGCCCGCGGTAGATATCCCCATCGGGACGAACAGCGACCTGTACACCGTGGGGGGCGCGGTTGACGTCAGCGTCGAATACCGTTTTCCTGGCTCTCTTTTCTCTTTCATGGGAGGCGCGGAATATTGCTATACTCCGACCCAAGGAGCCCAATCCCTTTCCCTTTCCGCCGCGCGTCTGGGGGCAGGCGTCCATCTGCCGATCTCTCAGGTTTTTAGTCTGTATGCCAACGCCGCCGCCGGGTACTACTTTGCAACGTTCAATGACCTGTCCTTGTGGGATACCTATCCCTATCTTTCAGCCGGGCTCGGCTTGCAGTTTCAGTTCGGCCCCTGGTTCGCGCTGACGGCAGGCGCGCAGTACAAGGCCTACCTGGGGCTGTGGCAGGGCTTGAGCGCCGGAATCGGCACCTCGATTGGTCTCGGCAAGCAAAGCGCGGGGCCTGCCAGGGGCCCGGGGCAGGGGACGACGCCAAAGATCGAGTTTCTGTCGACATTCGCACCCGCCTACCCGGTGTTCTACAAATATTACGACGACCACCCGATTGGCATGCTGCATATCAGCAATCACCTCGGGGTCCCGATTTCAAACATCAAAGTGCAGTTCTTCATCAAAGAGTACATGGACGAGCAAAAGGAAGTCACCCTCCCGGGCCCCCTCGCTTCTGAATCCAGCGCGGACGTCGGCATTTTTGCCCTGTTCACGGATACGATCCTCAACATCACGGAAGGCACAAAATCAGCCGCATCGCTGGTCATCTCCTACGAGGCCAACGGACAGACCTATGAAGAGAAAAAAATCGAAACCGTGGACGTCCTGGGCCGAAACGCAATGACCTGGGACGATAATCGGAAGGCCGCCGCCTACGTCACCTCCAAGGACCCTGCCGTGCTCCAGTTCGCGCGAAGCTTTACGAGCAAAATCCGTCAGGCGGAGACGCGCTCGATCGACGAAAACCTCCAGGCGGCGATCGCGCTCCATGAGGCGCTCGATCTCTTTGGTCTGGATTACGTGCCCAATCCCATCACGCCCTATTCCCAGGCATCCGCGAAAAAGGACGTGATCGATTTCCTGCAGTTTCCCCGCGAGACCCTGCAGTACAAGGCGGGCGATTGCAGCGACATCTCGATTCTCTACTGCGCCCTGCTGCAGGCGGTCGGGATCGATACCGCCTTCATCACGATACCGGGCCACATCTTTGTCGCGGTGAGTACGTCTCTCACACCCGATCAGGCAGGCGACGCCCTGATTCCCGCGAGCGAGTTCATCGCCTACAAGGGCAAGGTCTGGATCCCGGTGGAAATCACGCTGCGCCACAAGGGTTTCCTCAAGGCGTGGGAGCTCGGTGCCAAGGAGTGGAATGAGAACAGCCCCACGGGTCAGGCGGGCTTCTATCCGGTGCAAGACGCATGGCTGGCGTATCAACCCGTCGGCTTGCCGGGCGTGTCCGCCGCGGTCCAGGCGCCGACGATAGACCAGGTCCTGTCAGCGTATCAGGCCGAAGCGCAACGATACGTGGATTCTTCGATCGCCCCGCAGGTCGCGAGGCTGCAAGCCGAGATCCAGTCGTCGGGGAGCGTATCCGCGATGAACAAGATCGGCGTGATCTACGCAAAGTTCGGTCAACAAGGCAAAGCGGAGGAGCAATTCAAGGCCGCCCTCGCGAAAGCGGACTACCTGCCGGCAATGCTCAATCTCGGGAATCTCTATTTCATCCAGGAGAACTGGAGCGAAGCCATTTCTTATTATCAGCGGGCCCTCGCAAAGGACCCGGAGAGCTCTCATGCTCTTCTTGCCATTGCCAAGGTGGACCAACAGCTGGGGAACTTCGGTGACATGACGCTGAAGTACAATCAGGTGAAACAGATTGATCCCGTGCTTGCCGCGCAGTTCGCGTACCTGAGCGGCGGCACGGAAACGGGTGGCCGGGCCGCCGATATCGCGACGGAACGCGGCAGCGTAATCTGGGAAAGTGATTGAGCCATGGCGCGACCCGCCGAGGCGCCTCCGCCGTCGATCATGATCGCGTCCTGGTTGTTGCTCCTGACGTTCCTCGCCGTCGGCAGTCTCGGCGCGCAGGAAGCAGTCGTTGCCTACATCGACGGCCAGGCGGAGACTCTGCAAGGCACGGCCTGGGGCGCCCTGGCCATAGGCGACGCCATGGGCCTTGACGCGGCAGTCCGTCTAGGCCGCGCTTCTTTTCTGGAGCTTTCCGCGAGTGGAACGACCATTGCCCTGAGTCAGCCCGGCACGTACGTGGTGGGAAATCTCCTTGCCGCCTCCGCGAAGCTGCGCGCCGGCGGCATCGGAAGCACCCTTTCGACCGCGCTTTCGTATCTCATCAAGGGCTCGGGCCGGACCCAGAGCTCCATCATGGGCGCTCGCGGCGCGAATGAGGGCAAGTCCGACGACAGTGCGTGGGTCACGAGCGTCGGCAGGCTCTACCGGGACGAAGGCAAGGATGACATCGCAAGCGGACAATACCCGAAAGCAATCAACAGACTGCAGCAGGCGCTCGACGAGGCCTCGGATGACGAAACGCCGGAAATCAAGTACCTGCTCGCTTCCGCATACAATCTGAACGGCGATACGCGCAATTCCCTGAAAGAGGCCTCCGAAATCACACCGACCGGGGGGGAGTCGTGGTCGTCGGATTTCGTTCTTCTCAAAGCCAAGCTCCTGATCGATACAAACGCATTCGAACAGGCAGTCCAGCTCCTCACGCGGGACGGGGCATCGCTCGCGCACGACGCGCAGCGGGCACAACTCTACTTCTTTGTCCTTGCACTCGGCTATCGAGGCATCGGGGACTCGGCGAACGAGCAGGCGGCGCTCGACAAAGGCGATTGTGATTGCCCCCGCGAGCGACGTGGGCAACGCGGGGGCGGCGCTGGCGAAGAATCTCTAGAGGGAGAAACGATGATGGGCAACGAGAAGGTGAGGGGTGGGCATCGACGGCCGCGCGGTCAGGGAGATGATCCGGGGATTCTGTCCCTCATCGCTCTTGGGGCCCTTGCGCTTGGCGCTCTCATGCTGGGCGCATGCAAAAACACAACTTTGCTCACCGAAGTTCAGGCGGAGGTCGCACAAGCGAAAGCCAGCAATGCCGTGGCATCCCCATCGTTCGACCCCCAGCAAGGCATCTTTTCAACCGATCAGAATGTAATCATTGGCGATGAGACCCCCGGGGCAACCATTTACTACACAACAAGCGGTTCCTCTCCCTCCAAGACCTCTGCCGTCTATTCCTCCCCGATTCTGGTGAGCGGCAACGGGACGACGACGATCATCATGGCATTCGCCGCCAAGTCCGGGATGACCGACTCCGCAGTCGCGGTTGCCACGTACACGATCAACATTGGGGCGGTTTCCACGCCGCAGTTCAGCCCACCGGGAGGTTTGTACTCTTCCGATCGAACGGTCACGATCACCTGCGCCACCCCTGGCGCCATCATCTATTACACGACCGACGGCACGGATCCTACTACGGCCTCTTCCGCTTACGGCACAGCGATACCCGTTTCCGGAAATGGCACGGTGATGACCATCAAGGCGATCGCGGTCAAGTCGGGAATGAATCCGAGCAGCGAAGCGGTGGCAAGCTACGTCATCAACTACGCGCAGGTTGCTGCTCCGCAATTCAGCCTTGTGGCCGGTGTCTATCCCTCAGATCAGAATGTGACCGTATCCGACGCCACGCCGGGAGCGACAGTCTATTATACGAGTGCCACGGGAGGTGCCGTGCCCCCGGACCCCACATCCGCTTCGACCGTCTGTAGTGGACCCTTTTCGGTGACCGGCAACGGGACAGTGTTGACGATCAAGGCCATCGCAATGAAATCCGGGATGATCGACTCCCAGGTCGCCCTGACAAGCTACACGATCAGCTATGGTGTGGTTTCTCCGCCGCAGTTCAGCCTGACATCGGGCACATATTCCTCCGACAAGAGCATCACCATCACGGATTCGACCTCGGGCGCCGTGATCCATTATACGAGCGCGACAGGTGGCTCATTGCCTTCCGACCCGACATCCGCTTCTACGGCCTATGCAGGGCCAATTCTGGTGTCAGTAAATGGGACACAGATGGCGATCAAGGCCATCGCGGTGAAATCGGGAATGCTCGATTCCAGCGTCATCACGGTGTCGTACACCATCAATTATGGCCAGGTTTCCACTCCCCAATTCAGCCCGGGGCCGGGGACCTATACAAGCGCGCAAAACGTCACGATCAGCACCGCAACAACTGGGGCGTCGATCCGCTACACCACGGACGGGAGCACGATACCAACCGAAACAGTTGGGACTCTCTACTCGAGCCCTGTCAGCGTCGCGGCAACCGAGACGCTAAAAGCCATCGCCTACAACGGGGTTGCAACGGATTCGACGGTTGCAACCGCCGCATACACGATTACCGGCACCTGCGTTGCGCCGACCTTCAATCCTGCGGGGGGGAACTATTTCAGCGCGCAGAACGTCACGATCAGCACCACAACGCCAGGGGCATCGATCCGCTATACCACGGATGGGAGCACGCCGTCGGATACGATTGGCACCTCGTATACGGTACCCGTCAATGTGGCGGGAAACGAAACGCTCAAGGCGGTCGCCTACGAATCCGGATGGCTTTCTTCAACGGTATCCACAACCGCTTACACGATCACCGGCTATTGTGCCAACCCGCAATTCAGTCCCGTAGGTGGAACGTACTCCACCGCGCAGAATGTGACGATCAGCACGACAACGCCGGGGGCATCGATCCGCTACACCACGGACGGGAGCACGATACCGACCGAAACAGTTGGAACCCTCTGCTCTGGCCCCGTCAGTGTCCCGGTGGGACAAACGCTGAAAGCCATTGCGTACTTGACAAACTGGGGAGATTCCGCGGTTTCTTCCTCGACCTATGTCCTCCAGGACGCCACACCCACCTTCAGCCCGGGCAGCGGGGACATACTCAAGTGCGCAGAGCGTGACAATCAGCACGACCACCTCTGGGGCATCCATCCGCTATACGACGGACGGGACAACACCGACGACTACGACAGGCACCCTCTACGCGGGTCCCGTCAGTGTGGGCGTGAGCGAAACAGTGAAGGCTGTCGCGTACATGTCGGGCTGGACAAATTCCAGCATCGGCTCTGCCGTGTATTTGATTCCTCCCACCGTCAGCTCCGTGAGCCCCGCGGCAAACGCGACCGCGGTCTCCGTGACTTCCACGATCACAGCGACCTTCAGCACGGATATGGACCCCTCAACAATCACGACGTCAACGTTCCAGGTCAAGATCGGCAGCACGCCTGTGGCCGGCTCGGTCTCCTATGCGGCACGAGTCGCGACCTTCACGCCCACGGGGAATCTGTCGAAAAGTACGACGTACACGGCTTCCCTATCCACGGCCGTGAAGGATACGTATGGAGCGGCGCTGGTGTCGGCATCGAGCTGGAGCTTCTCCACGGTGCTGGACGCTATCTACGTGGGAACCGCGGGCAGCGATTCGAACCCGGGCACGAAGAATATGCCCCGACTCACCTTGCAGAGCTCGATCAACCTCGCCTCCTCGGGCACCGAGGTGCGCGTGTCGCAAGGGACGTACGCGGTGTCTTCGACCATCACCATGAAGGACGGCGTCGCTCTGGTTGGAGGCTATTCCGCCGACTTCAGTACCAGAAGCATTGGCGTTTACACGACAACCATCAACGACACACGAAACATGTCCGGGCAGGTCGATACCATCGATATACTTTCTCTTTCTTCATCTACCCGGGTGGACGGGTTCACGATCAACGGCCCTTATGTCACCGGCGGGGCCAACATGAACGCGGTGATCGTCTACATCACGAGCTCTTCGCCGACAATCCAGAACAACAAGCTTTTCAGCCGGCATGGCGGAAACTCGTGCGTGGCGGTACAGATCAACGGGACCACCAGCGCTCCCCTTATCCGCAACAATGTTCTCACCGCGGAGGCAAGCAATTACACGATCACGGTCTACATCAATGGAGCGAGCCCTTTCCTGCAGAACAATACGATTTACGCCGAAAATGGAGCCATTATATCGTACGGGGTTCGCATCTACGCGGGAAGCCATCCTTACATCGATAACAATATCATTTTGACCGGCGGCACCGGGCCGTCCCATATGGGTATTGCAGAGACTGGCACGGGCACATCCACAGACGCTGACCCGATTGAGCTTAAGAACAACTGCATCTCCAGTTGTCCGCAGGGTCTCTATTTCGATCAAAACCTGTCGTTGACATGCACGCAGGTGAATGCCACCGGCAATTTCGGCAATGGGACCACATGGATGTCCACGCCGACGGGTACCGGCAATATCGTAGATGCGCCGGTCTTCACGAGCCAATCCACCGGAGATTATACTCTCTTGATTACCTCGCCCGTCAACGTGCGTGGCGGTGCCTGCAATTTGAGCAGCCAGTACACGACAGACGGGCTGGGGGTGACGCGCACCACTACGACACCGATTGGTATGACAAATAGCGGGGCTTCCGGGTGGTCCGTTGGCGCATTTGAAAGAGACTGAGCGATTGATGCTGCCGACGGCCGTCCGGGAGCTCAGGTCTCCTTCTTTGCTGGCACCCCCAGGAGCTGCACGTGCCGGCCGATGTGCTTCTCCAGCGCGGCGTAGTGACGCTCTTCGTTGGCGGCAAGCGTCGCGAAGAAATCGGGTCTGATGCCGGGATCCTTCAGCAGCCCGCCATAGGTGATGTGGAGGAGCTGGCGGGAGTCAGGCGCGTTCACGTAGCGCTCGAGGTCCGCGTCGGGCACCGTTTCCGCGGCCGGAATGGCCTTGAGGTTCGTCGTCACGTGGTAGAGCTTCGTGGCATCGGGGAAGCAATCGAATGCCGTCTTGAGCATGCGGCGGAAGAGGACCGGATTCGTCCAGGAAATGACCCGCACCGCCTCCAGCCAGCTCGTGCCAGCGGTCTTCAAATGCACGCGCATGCCGGTATGCTTGCCGATGGCAGGGTAAGTGGCGAACTTGTCGCTCCCCGAATGGATGGAGACCTTGTAGTTTCCCCGGGCCTTTGCGATGGCGCAGTGCACGGCGAACTGCCTTTCGAACTCCGCCAGGTCCCCGATGTAGTCGATGCCCTTCTGGAACTCGCCGATGAACCGGGGCGCCAGCGAGCTCACCGCCACGCCGCGGCGGAGCAGCTCGCTCGCAATGAAAAGGTGATGGGCGGGCAGCGTGGGCGCGGTCGTCTCATCGATGCTGATCTCCAGGTCGTACTGGTTGCCCCGGTTCTTCTTCAGGTGCTGGTCCACTTCCCGGGAGAAGTCCAGCGCGCGGCCGTACATGAGCGCGCAGCGCATCGCCTCCAGCTTCGGGATCGCCACGGCGTGACCCGCCAGGTCGATCGTGCGATCCGCGTAGGTTTCCAGGACGTGCTTCTTCGTATCGGCGGCGAGCCGCGCGAACTCCTCCTCGATGCGGGCGGCGCTCCAGGAGGCGGGTTCGGGGGTCATCACCTCGGTGAGATCGAGCGTGATCATCGGCATGCCCGCGGCAAGCGCCGTGTCGATGTCCTTTATCGTCTTCAGGTGATCCCCGTCCGCCCCGTAGCCGCGCTCGTAGCCCTCCTGGAAGACCATGAACGACGCGTCAGCGACAACGCCGGGGTAGTCGCGCCCGGTCAGGGTGAGCTCGCGGATGGACTGCTGCGCGAGCACGGGCGATGCATCGTAACCGGCGATTGCCCGCACGTGCCCGGGCGTGGCAAGACCCAGCCTGTCGCCGCACCCGATGGTCGTGGTCCGTTCCCGCAGGGAAACCGGCGCGGTGAAGGGGAAGAGGGAATGGAGCGTTCGCGCGTTCTCCGTGGAAAGCGCGGCCCTGAAGAGATGCAGACCCCCAACGGTGGCCGCCGTGCCCTTGAAGTCCGTGGAGAAGGTACGGGGGCAGCACAGATAGAGCGCCTTGTCCGCGCCCTGCGCCCCGATGAAATAGAGGATGCCGTCACGCAGCCTCAGTGACGCCCGATAGATCCGCGCGTCGCCTTCCGCGATGAGACGACCCGTGTCGCCCTTCACCCGCGCCAGCGTGCGCGTATCGGCCGTCTCGAGCCCGGAGGAAGCAGAGAAGTCGTGCGATGTTTTCCATGGCGCCTCCGTCAGATGTTGTCCACGAGATAGCCGCCGTCGACGGGAACCGTCACGCCGGTCACGAAGCCCGCGGCGGCATTGCTTACCAGGAAGAGGAGAGCGCCCGCCAGCTCGCTCACGTCGCCGAACCGGCCGAACGGGGTGTGGTTGATGACCTTCTTCCCGCGCTCGGTGAGGTCCCCCGTCTTCTCGTCGATGAGGAGCGCCTTGTTCTGCTTGCCGATGAAGAAGCCCGGCGCGAGCGCGTTCACCCTGATGCCATGGGCGGCGAACTCCTTTGCCGTTGCCATGGTAAGGTTCATCACCGCCGACTTTGCCGCGTCGTACGCCCAGATGCCGGAGAGGGGAATGTAGGACGACATCGACGCCATGTTGATGATGCAGCCTTTCGTCTTGCTCTTGATCCAGCGGCCGGCAACCACCTTTGTCGGCACGACGAGCCCCGCCACGAGATTGAGACGGAGAATGTCCTCGAACTGCTTCACGTCCAGCTCCAGGAAGCGCGTCTGGCCGCGATTGCCGCCGGCGCAGTTGATGAGGACGTCCAGGCTGCCGAGCTTCTGCTCGGTCGTCTCCACCGCGGCGGCCACGGAGGATTCATCGGTCGTGTCGACCTGGAGGGCGAGGATCCGGTCCGCTGCGCCCGTGGAGGCGCCCAGGCGCTCGCGCGCGGCGTCCGAGAACTTCTGGTCGATGTCCCAGAGGCTCACCTTGCCTCCCGCTTTCAGAAGCGCCTCCGCGAGCGCGCCCGCGATGACGCCGCCGCCACCCGTGATGGCAGTGGTCCTGCCTGCCAGACCGAACATCTCGTCGAGGTATGCCATGTTTTTCTCCTTATGCCTTGCTGATGAAATGCTTCTCGAAGCGCATGAACGCGGGAAGACCGTCCTTCATGACGGGCTTCACCTCGCCCTTGATGAGGGGAAGGGCGTAGGAGAAGAAATCCTTTGTCACGAAGAATCCGTCCGGGCTGATCCATTCCTTCGGGAAATACTTTTCCCCGTTTGCCACCTGCGCCAATGCAGCGACGTCCGTGACGCACTTGTACGGACCGTCGGAGACGCGCTTCAGGGTGACCATCTTGCCGGTTTCCCCTTTCACCGCGCGCCTGACGGCGTCCCGTCCCGTCTCGTAGGCCTCCTGGGAATCGGTGAGAGAGGCGAAGTGGATGCCGTTGCGCTGGATCGTGGAAGGGATCGCGAAGCGCGCCTTCACCTTCACCTCCTCCTCGATGAGGCTCTTGATGTACTGGGCCGCACCGCCCAGCTGCGTGTGCCCGAACGCGTCCTTCGCAAACTCCCCCTTCTGCTCGGAGATGTAGCCGCCGTCCGCCGTCTTCGTGCCCTCGGAGACAACGATGACGCAGCGGTGGATGGTGTCCAGGTACGAGCGCACCTTTGCCTTGAACTTCTCACGGTCGAAGGGCACCTCGGGCAGGAGGATGATGTGCGGCCCATCCTCGTCGTTGCGCCGGCCCAGCGCCGTGCCCGCCGCGATCCAGCCGGCGTTGCGGCCCATCGCCTCGATGACGTTCACCGTGTCGGCGGTGTACATCGACTCGGTGTCGCGGCCGGCCTCCATCACCATCGTCGCCAGGTACTTGATCACGCTGCCGTAGCCAGGGCAGTGATCGGTGAAGGCAAGGTCGTTGTCGATGGTCTTGGGCACGCCCATGACGCGAAACTCAAAGCCGCGCCGGGCGGCCAGCTGCGCCACCTTGTCCGCCGTGTCCATGGAGTCGTTGCCGCCGATGTAGAAGAACCAGCGGATGTCGTGCGCGGCAAAGACGTCCACGATGCGCGCGTAGTCCGCATCCGTCTTCACCTTGTAGCGGCAGGAGCCCAGCGCGGCCGACGGGCTCGTCTTCAGGCCTTCAATCGTCTTTGCCTTCTCCGCGCCCAGGTCGAAGATCTGCTCGTTCAGCACCCCGAGGATGCCGTTGTGCGCCCCGTAGACCCCGGTGATCTCGCGGTGCGTCAAGGCCTCCTGGATCACCCCGCATGCGCTCGCGTTGATGACGGCCGTCGGGCCGCCGCTCTGGGCGACGATGCATTTTCCCTTCATGACGTTTCCTCCGTGATGTCTGTCAGGACCCGGCAACGAGCACTTCGATGCCGAGGTCCGTGAGTGCCTGCATTCCGTCCGCCATCGCGTCCGTGATCAGGATGTTCACGTCGCGGTGCCGGGCAAAGACGGCGAAAGCGTCCCGTCCGAACTTGCTCGCGTCCGCAAGGACGACGCGCCGGCGCGATATGCCGAGCACGCGGCCCTTGAGGTCCGCCTCGATGACGTTCTGCGACGTGAAGATGCCCGCCGCCGACAGCCCCGTCGTGCCGATGAAACAGGTCTCGATGTGGAGGCCCCTGAGCGCCTCCAGGGCAATCGGGCCGATGAAGGATCCCGCCTCCTTGCGGTAGCTGCCGCCGATGGAGATGAGGGAGATGCCCGGGGCATCGGCCACGGCGTTCATGACGTCCAGCGAATTGGTGACGATCCTGAGATTCATGTCGCCAAGCAGTCGGGCAAGCAGCGTGCACGTGCTGCCGGAGTCCAGATAGATCGTGTCGTCCTCATGGACGAGCGCGAGCGCCTTTTCGGCGATGCGCTGCTTCTCCGCGCGCCGCTCCTCCTTGCGGACCTGGATGACGCGAAGCTGTGCAAGGTCCTCGGCGAGCCGTGCGCCGCCTCGCGTCCGCACGATGCTCCCCATCTCCTCCAGCAGGGTGAGGTCCTTGCGGATGGTCACTTCAGAGACCTTGAGGCGCCGGGTGAGCTCCTGCACCGATACCGAGCGCACGTGGGATATGAGCCTTATGATTTCGTCATGTCGGGGAATATGGGACATTGACTGGTTCTTCCTGCTCCGATAATATTTCGCAGTCTTGCATAAATCGAAAGAAAAGGAAAGAGGAATGAACGACCCCGCAGGCATCTTGAAGGACATGAAACCAACGAAAGGGTTCTTCATCGGCATCGATTCGGACGGGTGCGCCTTCGACACCATGGAAATCAAGCAGAAGGAATGCTTCTGTCCCAATTTCATCCGTCACTTCGGGCTGCAGGCCGTGTCGAAGTATGCCCGCGAAACCTGGGAATTCGTGAATCTCTATTCGAAGGACCGCGGCTGCAACAGATTCATCGCCGTCATCCGGGCCCTGGACCTGCTCCGCGAACGCCCGGAGACAAAAGCCCGCGGGGTGAATGTGCCGGTCATGGACGGACTTCGCGTATGGCTGAAACGAGAAACGAAGCTCGGCAACCCTGCCCTGAAGGCGGAGCTGGATCGCACCCACGACCCCGACCTCGAGCGGGCCTACGCGTTTTCAATCGACGTGAACGAAGCGATCGCGCAGCTGGTCTTCGGCGTGCCGCCCTTTCCGCTCGTCCGCGAATCCCTCGCGGCCATGGGCGCGAAGGCCGACATCATCGTCGTTTCCCAGACGCCGGGAGAGGCGCTCGTGCGGGAGTGGAAGGAGCACGGCATCGACGGCAGCGTGCGCGCGATCGCCGGCCAGGAGATGGGCACAAAGGCGCAGCACATCACCTTCGCCGCGGGCGGCAAGTATCCGCCTGCCCGCATCCTCATGATCGGGGACGCGCCCGGTGACCTGCAGGCGGCGCGGGCGAATCACGCCTGCTTCTTCCCCATCGTCCCGGGGCACGAGGAGCGCTCCTGGGAGCTTTTCCACGCGGAGGCGCTTGACCGTTTCCTCTCCGAGCGCTACGCCGGGGATTACGAGAAGAAGCTCATGGAGGAGTTCGACGCGTCGCTGCCTGAACGGCCCTCCTGGAGGAGATAGCATGCTGTACCTGGCGCGCGGCTCCGAGCGCGGATCCTTCACCGATGCGGACCTCCGCGCGGCGCTTTCAGAAGCGCTGGGCAAGCTCGGCGCGCGAAAGCGCGTGCTCGCGGTGCCGCCCGACTTCACGCGTTTCCATTCGCGCGCCGGGCGCGTGACGGAGCTCATCTGGGAGTATTACGGCGCGGCACTCGCCGACGTGCTTCCCGCGTTGGGCACTCATTTCGCCGTGAATGACAGGGAGCGGGAGATCATGTTCGGCAAGGTGCCGAAGGAGCTCTTCCGCGTCCATCGCTGGAAGGAAAACCTGGAAACTCTGGGCCGGTTGCCCGCGGAGCTCATCCGCGAGGTTTCCGAGGGGAAGCTCAGCTACGACTGGCCCGCGCAGGTGGACAAGCTGCTGGCCACGGGCGGTCACGACCTTATTCTCTCCATCGGGCAAGTTGTGCCCCACGAGGTCGTGGGCATGGCAGGCTACAACAAGAACATCTTCATCGGCACCGGCGGCTCCGAGGCGATCAACAAGAGTCACTACCTCGGCGCGGTGTACGGCATGGAACGGATGATGGGGCGTGCCGATACGCCCGTGCGGAAAGTGCTGAATACCGCGGCGGAGAAATTCGCCCGGCACCTGCCCATCGTCTACGTACAGACCGTGGTGGGCCGCGAGCAGGACGGCAGCCTTGCCCTGAAGGGCCTCTTCGTCGGCGACGATCACGAGGTGTTCTCCCGCGCCGCCGAGCTCTCCCTGAAGGTCAATTTCACGATGGTGGAAGAGCCCCTGGCCAAGGTGGTCGTGTACCTGGACCCGGGGGAGTTCAAGAGCACCTGGCTGGGCAACAAGTCGATCTACCGGACGCGCATGGCGATTGCCGACAAGGGGGAGCTGATCGTGCTGGCCCCCGGCGTGAAGCAGTTCGGCGAGGACCCGGGCATCGATGCGCTCATCCGCAAGTACGGCTACTTCACCACGCCGCGCATTCTCCAGCTCGTGGAGGAAAACAGGGACTTGCAGGAGAGCCTCAGCGTCGCCGCCCATCTCATTCACGGGTCTTCGGAGGAGCGCTTCACGATCACCTATTGCCCTGCCGGGCTCACGAAGGAACAGGTGGAGCATGCGGGCTTCCGTTACGGAGACATCGCGGAGATGAGCAGGCGATACGACCCGAAGAAACTGAAGGACGGGTGGAACACGGTGGGAGGGGAGAAGATCTTCTACATCTCGAACCCGGCAACCGGCCTGTGGTCCTCCCGGGATCGTTTCACCGCATCATAGGCGCTGCCGCGGCAGGCCCGACAAGGAGACAAAACATGGAACCAAAAGCAGATTTCGGTCTGATCGGTCTTGCCGTCATGGGGCAGAACCTCGTGCTCAACATCAACGACAAGGGCTACGCCGTGGCGGTCTTCAACCGCACGGTGGCCACCGTGGACGAGTTTCTCCGCGACGCGGCAAAGGGCCGCACGACCGTCTACGGCGCGCATTCCATCGAGGAGCTTGCCGCGAATCTGAAAAGGCCCCGGCGCGTCATGCTTCTGGTGAAGGCAGGCGACGCCGTGGACCAGATGATCCAGCAGCTCCTGCCTTTTCTGGACAAGGGGGACTGCATCATCGACGGCGGCAACTCCCACTTCCCCGACACGATCCGGCGAACGAAGCAGCTCGCGGAGAAGGGGATCCTCTTCGTCGGCACCGGCGTCTCCGGCGGCGAGGAGGGAGCGCGGCATGGACCCTCCATCATGCCGGGTGGAAATCCCGCGGCGTGGCCGCTCGTGAAGGAGATATTCCAGGCAGTGGCGGCGAAGACCGACGGCGCACCCTGCTGCGACTGGGTGGGGGAGGACGGCGCGGGCCATTTCGTGAAGATGGTCCACAACGGCATCGAGTACGGCGATATGCAGCTCATCTGCGAGGCCTACCAGTTCATGAAGGACGGGCTGGGCATGAACGCCGCGGAGATGCACGAGGTGTTCGCCGAATGGAACAAGGGCGAGCTCGACAGCTACCTCATCGAGATCACGCGCGACATCCTCGCGTTCAAGGACACCGACGGAAGCCCGCTCGTGGAAAAGATACTCGACACGGCCGGCCAGAAGGGGACCGGCAAATGGACCAGCGTCAGCGCGCTGGACCTCGGCATGCCGGTCACGCTGATCGGCGAGGCGGTTTTCGCCCGGTGTCTTTCCGCCATGAAGGACGAGCGCGTGCTCGCCTCGGCCAGCCTCAAGGGTCCGTCGAAAAAGGCGGGCGGCAGCCGGAAGGCGATTGTCGAAGACCTCCGCAAGGCGCTGCTTGCCTCCAAGATCGTTTCCTACGCGCAGGGCTACATGCTCATGCGCGAGGCAGCCGCGGAATACAGGTGGAATCTCAACTACGGGGGGATCGCGCTCATGTGGCGCGGAGGCTGCATCATCCGCAGCGCCTTCCTGGGGCACATCAAGGAGGCCTTCGACCGGAACCCCCGGCTCACGAACCTGCTGCTGGACCCCTACTTCCAGAAGCTCATCCAGGGATGCCAGGAGGCATGGCGTCGGGCGGTCATTGCCGGCGTGGAGCACGGGATTCCCATGCCCGCCTTCGGGACGGCCCTCACCTTCTACGACGGGTACCGCAGCGCGCGCCTGCCGGCCAATCTTCTGCAGGCCCAGCGCGACTATTTCGGCGCGCATACCTACGAGCGCCTGGACACCCCCCGCGGCCAGTTCTTCCATACGAACTGGACGGGCGCGGGCATGGACGTCGCCTCGGGCCAGTACAACGCGTGAGTGAGGGTGCGGGCAACGGCGGTTTCGGCGGCGGCATCTCCGAGGCAGAGCTTGCCCGGCTCGCGCGCGAGCCCGTCTTCAGCGGCATTCCCGACGCGGAGCGAAGGCACCTGGGGGCCATCGCGCGCCGCCAGACCGTGAAGGGCAGCTCGTTCTTTCTGCGGGAGGGTGACGCTCCAGACCGTGTCGCCTATGTCGGCCGGGGGCTTTTCCGAGTTTTCTTCATCACCGCGGGGGGTGAGGAGCGCACCATGGCTTTCCGTGGTGTCGGTCGACTCCTTTCCGGCTACACCTCCTCTGTCGAGCGGAGCCCGGCAGCCTACTCCATCCAGGCGGTCGAGGACGGTGTCCTCTACTGGCTGCCGCTCGCCGCGGTCGACGAGCTGATGAAGCGCCATCGATGCTGGGCGGAGCTTGCCACTCGTTACGCCCAGCTTCTGTTCATCGAGAAGGAGCGCCGCGAGCGCGAGTTTCTCTCACTCGACGCGGAGGCGCGCTACGCAGCCTTTCTGACGCAGTACCCGGGGTTGGAAGAACGCATTCCGCAGTACCTCGTCGCCTCTTTCCTGGGAATCAGCCCCGTGACATTGAGCAGGATCAGGAGGAGCTCACTCGGTCCTTAGCATTTGTTAATGCGCCTGTGCCCGGGAAAAGCGACACTGGCCCATTCGAATGCCAAGGAGGCATCACGTGGGCAGAACTGCTTTTGTCACGGGCGCAACAGGTTTTATAGGGCTGAATCTTGTGGCGTCACTTCGCGACCAGGGGTGGAGGGTCGTCGGTCTCCACCAGCCGAACATCGATCCGGGTGCGCTGGCGCGGCTGGGCGCGACTCCCGTCGCGGGAGACCTGAACGATCCCGTCTCGCTGAGCGGCGCACTGCCGGCGCGCGTCGACGCCGTCTTCCATCTGGCGGCGAACACGAGCGCCTGGTCGCGCAACAACGCCGCCCAGTACCACGACAACGTGGATGGCACCCGGCATCTCGTCGAAGCGCTGCGGCGGGTGGACGTCGGCCGTTTCATCTTCACGTCGTCCATCTCCGCCTTCGGCTACCACGACGGCGTCCGCATCGACGAGACCACCCCGTCGAACGCGCTGCGCTGCGGCATGAATTACAACCGCACGAAGTTTCTCGCTGAGGGCATCGTCAAGGAGGCAGCGCGGCAAGGGCTCTCCGCCGTCATCCTCAATCCCTGCAACATCATCGGCCCCGGCGATACGCGCAACTGGACCCGGGAGTACATCCTGCCCGTGTCGCAAGAGAAGCTCCCGGGCATTCCGCCCGGGCGCGCGACCTGGTGTCACGTACGGGACATCGTGGCCGCGCACTGCGCGGCTGTCGATCAAGGTGAAAGCGGGCAGAACTACCTGCTGGGCGGAACCGAGGCGACCTTTCTCGAGCTCGTCAACGCCATTCAGGACATTCTTGGCAAGCCACGGTCCACCCGGGTCATGCCGCGTGGGGTGGTTCGCTTCGCCTGCGGGCTCTCCATGGCCAGGTCGCTGTTCGACAGAAAGGAGCCGATGCTCACCCCGGAGAAATACCGACGCGCAGTCGGCACGATCATCTGTGATTGCACGAAAGCGGCCCGGGTGCTCGGCTACCGGACGAGCCCGCTTTCATCCATGCTCGCGGATACCATCGCATGGCTGCGGGCGGAGGGCACCATATGAGAAAGCCGCGCAGTCCCGTATCTGGCAGTCTGGCCTGGGTGCCTGTTGCCGACGAGCCGCTCCATCACGCGCTGTATTCTGACGAGCGCGTTCGCATCTACGAGGCGGTCATTGCACCCGGAGAACGGACAGCCTTCCACCGGCACGACCAGCACACGCTCTATACCGTCATCGCCGGTGGCAAAAGCAGTACCGAAGCTTTCCCGGGCGCCTCGGCGGGTGCGTACAGATTCCCGCGTACGACTGGTTTGCCGCAGTTGCTCGCCTGGGGTTTCACGCGCGCCGTCTTCGGCTGGACGGACCTACCGGACGGCTCGTGGTTCGTCATGCCGGCACACGGCCGGTCGATCGTTCATCGTGTGAAGGCTTCCGCCGGAAACCGATCGGCGATGCGGATGCTGGGCATCGAGTTTGCTCCCCCGTCGCCCACCTCAGCGCGGCGGCCCGCAGGGCCCTCGCCGTTTGGTCGGCCGGACTATGAAGATGAATGGCTGCGCGTCTGGGCGCTTCCGCGTCCTCGGGTCGGCCGGCCTACGTTCGACGGCATCTTCGTGATAACCGCGGGGGGGCGCGCCGGGGAGTTCCAGCTCCTCCCGGCCGGGACGGCGCTGCCGGGCAGCGGCGCAAGACGCTGCGAGCCACGGGCTTCTTATGGAAATGAAATGACCCGTGTCAAAGTTTACCAAATGTAAATTTTAAGGTATACTTCTGGTATATGAAGACTATCACCGTAAAAGAGATGAAGGCGCATTGGGCGAAGATCGAATCTCAGGTCAAAGCCGGCGAAACCTTCGAGGTGCTTAATAGGGGGAAAGTCGCCGCACAAATTGTTCCTGCCAAACCACGGCAGGTGCTCCAGTGGCCTGACCATCTCTCCACGGCGTACAGAAACACGGGCAAAAAGGGCTCCGACTTGATACGAGAGCAAAGGGATGGGCGCTTGTGATTTACCTGGACACGAGCGCCTTCATCAAGTTGTACCTTCATGAGGAAGGCTCCGCCGAAGTGCACGAGCTGGTCACTGCCCAGCACGATCCACTTCCGGCCTGGAACGTGTTGGAACTGGAGCTTTACAATACACTCCGGTTCAAGATATTTCTTGCCGAAATGAGCGCTGAAGAAATCGACCGGCTCATCGCCACTTACCTCGATAGGAAAAGAGCCGGCCAGTACTACACCCCCTATCTGGATCCCATCACGCTCCATGAAATGGCACTGCAAATGACGGCCCGGACCCCCGTCATCGGGTGCCGATCCCTGGACATTCTGCATGTGGCCGCCGCTCGTTCGATCCAGGCGGAGCGTTTCATCACGGCGGACAGGCGGCAAGCAACGCTCGCCGAAAGTGAAGGGCTCCGCGTCGACGTCGTTCTGAACCGGGAACGGAAAAAGGAAGGTGCAATGATGCCCGCAAGAAGAATCGAATCCACCGCGTCGAAGACCGCCGACATGACCTGCGGGTGTCGGGCCCTGTCCTCGATGGACAAGAATCCGCTTTACAAAGGCGATGACTGGGTGTCCGCACAGCTCCTGCCCCGGAGGATCCAGCTCCTGACCCATATCCCTGGCGCCCGCGCGATGCTTACGCGGATGCTCGGTCCGAGGGGCGTCTACGAATGGGTGATCGCGCGTACGCGCTACATCGACGCCGTGATGAAGAGCGCGCTCGCGGACGGGGTCTCCCAGGTGTTGATCTTCGGCGCCGGCTTCGACAGCCGCGCCATCCGGTTTCAGCGGGAGCTGGCCGATCGAAAGGTTTTCGAGCTGGACGCGCCCACCACGCAGGCGATGAAGATCAGGCAGCTCAAGAAGCGCGGCGTCGTTCTGCCTCTCGACCTCGTTTTCGTGCCGGTCAATTTTGAAAAAGAAAGCGCCGCGGAAAAGCTTGCAGAGGTGGGCTTTTGCAAGGGAGCGAAGACCCTTGCTATTGCCGAAGGCGTGACGCAATACCTCGCGCCCGCGGCGGCGGAGCAGATGATACGGACCATCGCGGAGCACGTCGGCGTGGGGAGCCGGCTCGTGCTCGACTATGCGCACGCCTCCGTCCTGCGGGGTGACGGCACCTCGTACGGCGAACAGAGCATGACCCGCGGGGTGAACGACTTTGGCGAGTCCTGGCAGTTCGGGCTGGATGAGGTCGAGGTCGAGCCGTTCCTCCGGAGGCACGGCTTCGCAGAGCGCGATCGCAGGAGCCCGCGGCAACTGGAAGAGATGTATTTCCGGGACGTGGAGGGCAGGATCGTCGGTCGCGTGAATGGGACCCAGAGCATCGTCTGGGCGGAGAAGAGCCTATAGGTGCGCAGCTATATTTGAGCGTGACAGCGCAGGCACGCCTATCGTTCGGTGTCCACACCCCTGCGCTTCACTCTTTTTGAGGCACGCACCGCGTCCTCAAAGGCTTTCATGCAGTGTTTTCTTACGGCAGGATCATAGGCCTTAATGGCTTCCTTGGAGAACTTTGCCAGATTCCTGCTTATGAGCTCATACACATCGCTTCCGTCTTTGTGCGCAACGTTGGCACCCTGTTCGCGTAATTTGTCAAAGTAGACAGCTGCCTTGAGCTGCACCAGTGCATGCAAGCCGATGAAGGAAGCCCCCAGCTCCTCATCATACTCTCCGACTTTGCCAGGGTCGGGCATTCCCATGGGCATCTGCCAATCGTCTTCAGCAAATAAAATGTCGATCGTGACGCCCGTCTTCTTGTCCAAACAGTTTTCCGGTCCATTGCTTGAGATCTCACCCTGCAGCGGCAATATTTTGCGCCAAGCTTCCCTATATGTGAGGACGTCTATATCCATTGTGGTTCGCGGATAGCCGTTTCGAATGACCGCCATTCCTCCAACGATACAATAGGTTAAATGTTTGGCAATGCTGAGGGCGTGGAAGCGGCGGACCACATCCATCAAGGGCGAATCCTTCATGTCTCCGTTGATTTTCAATATTTCGGCCGCTGTCATCGGCATTCCTTCTTCTGCCTGTCCTTACTTGCCGTATCATCTTACCATAGCATACCGCGTCTTGTGTGCTCAACTTGATCCGATTGATAACCCGTGTTTCGACCCACGCGCCGGCGCAGGGTGCGACCATCCCAGAACACCTCCTCGTTCCCATGATGCGGGTTTCAATCCACGCGCCCGCGCGGGGCGCGACCGCGACCTTCCCGCCGAGCCCCAGCTCATGAAAGTGTTCAATCCACGCGCCCGCGCGGGGCGCGACATCCTTTTCTCTGGCACGATGGTGCGCGCGATCCTCGTTTCAATCCACGCGCCCGCGCGGGGCGCGACAGGCGAGGAGGGTCAATTCTACGATCAGCCTCTTGTTTCAATCCACGCGCCCGCGCGGGGCGCGACGCGCAAGCTCGTACCCCCGAAGCCTCCGGCGCCAAAGTTTCAATCCACGCGCCCGCGCGGGGCGCGACGCACGGTAGGGACGTAATAGCGCATAACGGATGGGTTTCAATCCACGCGCCCGCGCGGGGCGCGACCCAGCGTCTCCGCCTTGTTGTACAGCGAGTTGAGGTTTCAATCCACGCGCCCGCGCGGGGCGCGACCCGCCCTGCGCGGTACCGGGGAGGGTGGGGCCGTGTTTCAATCCACGCGCCCGCGCGGGGCGCGACCCTGGCGGTCCCGGCGTCCGAGATTTCGACCAGGTTGTTTCAATCCACGCGCCCGCGCGGGGCGCGACCTGAGATGGACATGGGCAAGCTGCGCGAGATTCCCGTTTCAATCCACGCGCCCGCGCGGGGCGCGACGCAAGCCGAGGCCGAAAGATTTTGTATGGTTCTTGTTTCAATCCACGCGCCCGCGCGGGGCGCGACCCCCCTCGTGCAGTCATCCTCGATTTGCTCGTCGGTGTTTCAATCCAGGCGCCCGCGCGGGGCGCGACGGAGACCTCGTAGATCGACATTTGACACTCGTGCCGGTTTCAATCCACGCGCCCGCGCGGGGCGCGACCTCGCTTCTGCCGATCAGGCCATTCAGCGCCCAGGTTTCAATCCACGCGCCCGCGCGGGGCGCGACGAGATGGCGAGTAGCGGATTATAGGTGCGGAGCGTGTTTCAATCCACGCGCCCGCGCGGGGCGCGACCGCTACAACGCGCTCTACGGCGGAGCGGGATCCGGGTTTCAATCCACGCGCCCGCGCGGGGCGCGACGCGGCGTTCTGCCTCGCCGGCTCGCTGAGCTAGGCGTTTCAATCCACGCGCCCGCGCGGGGCGCGACCCATGTCCATCTCAGATGGAGACCAGGGAAATTTGTGTTTCAATCCACGCGGCCGCGCGGGGCGCGACCTGATCATCGTCCACAAGTCAAACGATGCTGCTAGGTTTCAATCCACGCGCCCGCGCGGGGCGCGACCGATGTTCTGGATTGATCTGTTGACGCGCCGTCATGTTTCAATCCACGCGCCCGCGCGGGGCGCGACGGCGATGTGGAGTGCCAGGAGCGAATCGTCCGCGCGTTTCAATCCACGCGCCCGCGCGGGGCGCGACCAAAGGCGAGCGGGCACGGCTACAACACCCAGCATGTTTCAATCCACGCGCCCGCGCGGGGCGCGACAGCACGACGCGAGACTCCGCCTGTACGTATCTGTTGTTTCAATCCACGCGCCCGCGCGGGGCGCGACGCAGAGCCGTGTCTCCGTCTGCCACCTTCGCCATGTTTCAATCCACGCGCCCGCGCGGGGCGCGACGCAACTCGATCTGCTTCTTTTCGTTAAGGACGCCCTGTTTCAATCCACGCGCCCGCGCGGGGCGCGACCGAACTTGCCCCGTGGCTTGACGGGATAACAAGTGTTTCAATCCACGCGCCCGCGCGGGGCGCGACCTTGGATTCACTATCCATTGCCCGATAGCGCCAAGTTTCAATCCACGCGCCCGCGCGGGGCGCGACATGATGCTGTAAACAGTGTCTTTCACCCTACCGTGTTTCAATCCACGCGCCCGCGCGGGGCGCGACATCGCAATAAATGCTTTCCTCATGTGTATACCCTCGGTTTCAATCCACGCGCCCGCGCGGGGCGCGACGCGGATATCGTCGTGGTGCCATGTCGGCAGAATAGGTTTCAATCCACGCGCCCGCGCGGGGCGCGACCCAACTGGGCCAGCGACAACAGCGGTTCCTACGTCGTTTCAATCCACGCGCCCGCGCGGGGCGCGACCAGACCGCACACTCCATGCATATTCATCGCATGGTGTTTCAATCCACGCGCCCGCGCGGGGCGCGACTTGACGCGGTTCACTACTGGGAGGCGATCCCGCGAGTTTCAATCCACGCGCCCGCGCGGGGCGCGACTCCTATCGGGCCACTGGTAGACAATCCATTTTCAGTTTCAATCCACGCGCCCGCGCGGGGCGCGACGACAGTGGAACGGATGGTGCACGTTGCCCACGGGAGTTTCAATCCACGCGCCCGCGCGGGGCGCGACCCCGCCGCCGCTGGCGGGAGCGTCTGGCGTTTCTGGTTTCAATCCACGCGCCCGCGCGGGGCGCGACGTATGCCTCGTCCTCTTCCTCCGCACCAGCGGCCCAGTTTCAATCCACGCGCCCGCGCGGGGCGCGACATTGCCCCTTCTGCCTTTCCCTGGTTCTGTCGAAGTTTCAATCCACGCGCCCGCGCGGGGCGCGACCTGATTGCGCGGCGGTCACGGCATCCGCTCGGTTTGTTTCAATCCACGCGCCCGCGCGGGGCGCGACTCGGGCTGCACGTCGTCGTACCAGACTTCAATCTTCTTGTTTCAATCCACGCGCCCGCGCGGGGCGCGACTCAACCCATGGATTTTTTCCCTCGATGCGCAGAAGTTTCAATCCACGCGCCCGCGCGGGGCGCGACTCGTGGAATGGCGCGGGTCCTCCCACGGCGCCTTGTTTCAATCCACGCGCCCGCGCGGGGCGCGACGCGCGATCAGACACTCGCCGACATCACCGGCACGACGTTTCAATCCACGCGCCCGCGCGGGGCGCGACACGTTCCTGGGCCACGACTACGGCGAGCTGCCGTTGTTTCAATCCACGCGCCCGCGCGGGGCGCGACCCGATATCCGACAGCTCGTAGACGTGGCCCGGGCGGGTTTCAATCCACGCGCCCGCGCGGGGCGCGACATCATGCTCCAGCGCGCCGAGGCCGACACGCGCAAGTTTCAATCCACGCGCCCGCGCGGGGCGCGACCAGGAGGACGTGACGCGCGAGCTGCTTGCCGCGGTGTTTCAATCCACGCGCCCGCGCGGGGCGCGACGTATAGCCCGCAACGCCGCGGTAGTCGGCCGCGAGTTTCAATCCACGCGCCCGCGCGGGGCGCGACGTCCACCATGGAGCTTTCCTTGTAGAGCTTCTGCTGTTTCAATCCACGCGCCCGCGCGGGGCGCGACGCTGCTCGCAAGACGGATGGTGGTGAGGAGATAAGTTTCAATCCACGCGCCCGCGCGGGGCGCGACATCCTGCTCGCAAGACCGCTTAACTGTACCACCGCGTTTCAATCCACGCGCCCGCGCGGGGCGCGACAACGCTTCCCCTTGCCCAGAGTTTCCCGCTCGTATGGTTTCAATCCACGCGCCCGCGCGGGGCGCGACGTCGGATAGCTGCTCCTCGGCCACGAGCTGGGCGGTTTCAATCCACGCGCCCGCGCGGGGCGCGACAGTATCCGGTCGCACAAGAAGGACAGGGCCCCTCGTTTCAATCCACGCGCCCGCGCGGGGCGCGACTCGCCCGTGAGGTAGGCGTTGCCAAGCGCACCGTCGTTTCAATCCACGCGCCCGCGCGGGGCGCGACGCGTACAGTCCGCGCAGGCGATCACCGACATTACGGTGTTTCAATCCACGCGCCCGCGCGGGGCGCGACGTCGCCGACGGCATGCTCTCCGTGCCCGGCAGCCGTTTCAATCCACGCGCCCGCGCGGGGCGCGACCGGTGACCGCGTTGAACGCGGGGTCGGGGAAGTAGTTTCAATCCACGCGCCCGCGCGGGGCGCGACTCGCCGCCGCGCCTCCCCCGAAACCGGATAAGGGTTTCAATCCACGCGCCCGCGCGGGGCGCGACCCACCTTCTCTTTTCTTCGATCCTCCCCCGCCTTGAGTTTCAATCCACGCGCCCGCGCGGGGCGCGACCTCCATGGACCTTTCGGTGCTCGACCCCAAGATCGGTTTCAATCCACGCGCCCGCGCGGGGCGCGACGTTGCCGTCGTAACCAGTCCATCAGGCCAATGAGAGTTTCAATCCACGCGCCCGCGCGGGGCGCGACCCGATTCCCTGTCGCAGAATGCCGCCGTCATGGGCGTTTCAATCCACGCGCCCGCGCGGGGCGCGACGGCAAAGGCCCAGCGAAGCTCGTTTGCGGGAAACAGGTTTCAATCCACGCGCCCGCGCGGGGCGCGACGCCGGGGCCCGCGGGCTGACGTCCTACGCTTTCTAGGTTTCAATCCACGCGCCCGCGCGGGGCGCGACCTGGCTGCCGTCGGTGCCGCAGGCCATCATCATATGTTTCAATCCACGCGCCCGCGCGGGGCGCGACCCATTGTCAGATTGTAATCTGTAAGCACTTCTATGTTTCAATCCACGCGCCCGCGCGGGGCGCGACGCGGCAAAAGGATACATCGCATTCGTCATGCTCAAGTTTCAATCCACGCGCCCGCGCGGGGCGCGACGTTATTTGCGTTGTCAAGTTCTCCGTGTAGCTGTCGTTTCAATCCACGCGCCCGCGCGGGGCGCGACCGGACAGGTCACGGCGCTTGCCCTCAACATCTCCGGTTTCAATCCACGCGCCCGCGCGGGGCGCGACGGCACGCCTTCGCGGTCGCGGCTGCTGGCGGGAGGTTTCAATCCACGCGCCCGCGCGGGGCGCGACGCGATGAGCAAGGCGCCTTGTCCGTAGTTGGATCGTTTCAATCCACGCGCCCGCGCGGGGCGCGACCAGTAGGGGGTGCGGCTGTTGTCCCATGGGCCGGGGTTTCAATCCACGCGCCCGCGCGGGGCGCGACAATCTCGCGGGCCTCGGCGTCGGCGGCTACGGCCTGTTTCAATCCACGCGCTCGCGCGGGGCGCGACCCTGCACCTGACCAGCAGTACACGGTGTACTTGTAGTTTCAATCCACGCGCCCGCGCGGGGCGCGACTCGTGTTATCGACGTTGACGTTGTTGATGAAATGGTTTCAATCCACGCGCCCGCGCGGGGCGCGACGTGGCAGCGGGTGCGACGCGGGCAACGGGTATAAGTTTCAATCCACGCGCCCGCGCGGGGCGCGACCCCGTCCTTCTTGCCGGTGCACATGAAGCCTTTGTTGTTTCAATCCACGCGCCCGCGCGGGGCGCGACCCACACATGGGCCGCGCTCATGGTCAACTTCACATGTTTCAATCCACGCGCCCGCGCGGGGCGCGACGGCGTACAGGGCGCAAAGTGCGACTTCCATGATTGGTTTCAATCCACGCGCCCGCGCGGGGCGCGACGAAGGCGGTGAGACCGGTCATGGACGCGGGCCTCGAGTTTCAATCCACGCGCCCGCGCGGGGCGCGACCGTAGAGGTAACCGACGTCGGCGTTGATCTCCCGGTTTCAATCCACGCGCCCGCGCGGGGCGCGACTTTCGGCGTAGGGGAGGCCGCGGCGGATGTTCTGGTTTCAATCCACGCGCCCGCGCGGGGCGCGACACCACTACCTTTCGCTACCTTGTGCACATTTCTTGTTTCAATCCACGCGCCCGCGCGGGGCGCGACATCATGCGGAGTTTCTTGGCGTGTGCAAGAGCGCGGGTTTCAATCCACGCGCCCGCGCGGGGCGCGACGCTCGGGGACGCGGTAGGCTTTGGCGCCATCGAAGGTTTCAATCCACGCGCCCGCGCGGGGCGCGACACTTCTCCAATAGCGGGGCGTTCGCCGACCTCGTGTTTCAATCCACGCGCCCGCGCGGGGCGCGACGGGGCCCGCGGGCTGACGTCCTACGCTTTATAGGTTTCAATCCACGCGCCCGCGCGGGGCGCGACTTGAAAACCTTATCCCCGGTGCGGCGCGTCTTATGTTTCAATCCACGCGCCCGCGCGGGGCGCGACGCAATCGAGGGCCTCGTTGCGTTCGCGTATCTTTTTGTTTCAATCCACGCGCCCGCGCGGGGCGCGACAATCAGCCATTCGCTATTCGTCATTCAATGAATGGGTTTCAATCCACGCGCCCGCGCGGGGCGCGACGCTCGGGGACGCGGTAGGCTTTGGCGCCATCGAAGGTTTCAATCCACGCGCCCGCGCGGGGCGCGACACAGGCGCGTGCGATGACCGATATCAAGCTCGTGCTGTTTCAATCCACGCGCCCGCGCGGGGCGCGACGCCGCCCTTTCCGCACAGAAAACCGTCACCGCCGAGTTTCAATCCACGCGCCCGCGCGGGGCGCGACGCGCTGCGGGTCGCGCATTGTGCCCATGAGCGTGAGGTTTCAATCCACGCGCCCGCGCGGGGCGCGACCGGAGCATGTTGAGGGCAAGCGCCGTGACCTGTCCGTTTCAATCCACGCGCCCGCGCGGGGCGCGACCGTAGGCGTTCCCGCCGCCCTTGCGATCTGTGATTGTTTCAATCCACGCGCCCGCGCGGGGCGCGACGTGATCGCCACCGTTGTAGATCGCCACGGCCAGCGCGTTTCAATCCACGCGCCCGCGCGGGGCGCGACTCGGATCGGTCGTGATCGCCGTGCGGACCTGCGCGAGTTTCAATCCACGCGCCCGCGCGGGGCGCGACATGGTAGGGGATGCGGCGGCGGAGGCTTCAGGCTTTGTTTCAATCCACGCGCCCGCGCGGGGCGCGACCTGGAGTAGGATCGGGAACATCCTGTTCCTCTTGTTTCAATCCACGCGCCCGCGCGGGGCGCGACACCATGCGCGTCGCCGAGGGCCGCGGCACCACCGTCGTTTCAATCCACGCGCCCGCGCGGGGCGCGACCGCATGGTGCATTACGTGCGGGAGTTGATCGATCAGTTTCAATCCACGCGCCCGCGCGGGGCGCGACACGGGCGTCGGCGCCGACCCTACCCCGGCGACCTTGTTTCAATCCACGCGCCCGCGCGGGGCGCGACTCTTCGCCAGCGGGTATTCGCGAGATGAGCCGTAGTTTCAATCCACGCGCCCGCGCGGGGCGCGACGTGATCCCCGATGCCAGGATCAGGCCGCCGGCACCAGTTTCAATCCACGCGCCCGCGCGGGGCGCGACTCGTACTGATTTTCTTTTCGCGTGGCGTTATAGGGTTTCAATCCACGCGCCCGCGCGGGGCGCGACCGTCGGTGACTTCCAAGTGCCCCGGCAATAACCGGTTTCAATCCACGCGCCCGCGCGGGGCGCGACGGGCTCTGTCCCGCAACCAGTGAGGGCAAAGACAAGTTTCAATCCACGCGCCCGCGCGGGGCGCGACTCGCGCGTCTTCTGGCGGCGCGTGCGAGGACGTAGTTTCAATCCACGCGCCCGCGCGGGGCGCGACCAGAGATGCGCTCAGCTTTCGAGGCCGCCGAGAAGTTTCAATCCACGCGCCCGCGCGGGGCGCGACTTTTGTTGCGCGTGCGTTTGATCGCCCAGGTGATGTTTCAATCCACGCGCCCGCGCGGGGCGCGACTCCCGTCTTCAGATGTGGTTACGGCCTTCGCAAGGTTTCAATCCACGCGCCCGCGCGGGGCGCGACCCGATGCGGCAAGGGCATCCAACACCATGGATTGAGTTTCAATCCACGCGCCCGCGCGGGGCGCGACCCGTCAGAGTGGAGATGCATGACCAGGCTCTCCAGTTTCAATCCACGCGCCCGCGCGGGGCGCGACTCACGCTAAAATCCGTGCAGTTGATGTCGTAGGAGTTTCAATCCACGCGCCCGCGCGGGGCGCGACTTCCTCCACGGTGTACATGCGATTGAGGCACGCTGGGTTTCAATCCACGCGCCCGCGCGGGGCGCGACCTTCCACTTTCCCAAAGCCGTCATCTCGCAACATGGTTTCAATCCACGCGCCCGCGCGGGGCGCGACCGCATCCCCTGTTACAAGCGGAGTCGCATCTGATGTTTCAATCCACGCGCCCGCGCGGGGCGCGACTGACGGACGCCTACCTACACCGGCGGGCGGACCTGTTTCAATCCACGCGCCCGCGCGGGGCGCGACCTCCCGGCGACCCCGAGATGTTGCTACAAGCATTGGTTTCAATCCACGCGCCCGCGCGGGGCGCGACATCCCCGATGCCAGGATCAGGCCGACCGGCACCAAGTTTCAATCCACGCGCCCGCGCGGGGCGCGACATTGGCCTTGTCTGTCGGTAGACGGGCAGCATAAAGTTTCAATCCACGCGCCCGCGCGGGGCGCGACGCATGCCTGGCTGTGATTGCCGCGCAGCATAGGGGTTTCAATCCACGCGCCCGCGCGGGGCGCGACGTGAACGAAATTGCGCCGCGCGAGTCCTTCACTGTGTTTCAATCCACGCGCCCGCGCGGGGCGCGACTCGGGATGGCTGCCGTCGGCGTGATCTTGATGACGTTTCAATCCACGCGCCCGCGCGGGGCGCGACGTAGGCAAGGTGATAGTTGTCCCCGGTGTCAGGGGTTTCAATCCACGCGCCCGCGCGGGGCGCGACCGCAGAAAATAAGCGTCGCCGCGACCACCATGGAGGTTTCAATCCACGCGCCCGCGCGGGGCGCGACCAGCCCGCATGCACGGGGCTGCCTTGCCAGTTGTAGTTTCAATCCACGCGCCCGCGCGGGGCGCGACATTCGTGGCACAGTTCGGCATGGGACTTAAGATAGGTTTCAATCCACGCGCCCGCGCGGGGCGCGACGTGCCGTCGTGTGCGGTGCCAACCACCACGTAGGGGTTTCAATCCACGCGCCCGCGCGGGGCGCGACCTGAAATCGTTCATCGCCAACTTCATCGCGGGCAAGTTTCAATCCACGCGCCCGCGCGGGGCGCGACGGGATGGACTGGCTCAAAGGCCCCCAGCTCGCGGAGTTTCAATCCACGCGCCCGCGCGGGGCGCGACTCTTGCTACCTCTACCATTCTCCCTTCTAATTTTGTTTCAATCCACGCGCCCGCGCGGGGCGCGACAGGGCCCGTCCCTGCAGGACCGCGACCATCCCGGGTTTCAATCCACGCGCCCGCGCGGGGCGCGACCCGATCGTGTCCAGCAGCCGCGCGTTCTCCCCCGTGTTTCAATCCACGCGCCCGCGCGGGGCGCGACCCAAAGAGCCGAGTCCGACAGACAAGGCCCTCCGAGTTTCAATCCACGCGCCCGCGCGGGGCGCGACAACCAAAGAACAACAGAAGAGCAGTCCCTCATTCCGTTTCAATCCACGCGCCCGCGCGGGGCGCGACACCAGGGTCTCCGCCTTGTTGTACAGCGAGTTGGGGTTTCAATCCACGCGCCCGCGCGGGGCGCGACAGTACTTCTGCTTCGCGCTGACGAGCCGCTGCCCGTTTCAATCCACGCGCCCGCGCGGGGCGCGACATCCTGGAGATGGTGAAGCAAAGGTTCGCCGACGAGTTTCAATCCACGCGCCCGCGCGGGGCGCGACCGGTGTCCCCGGTGAAGCCGACGACGTACTCCTTGTTTCAATCCACGCGCCCGCGCGGGGCGCGACCCACCGTGTACGTCCCAGTCGGGTTGCCGACGTAGTTTCAATCCACGCGCCCGCGCGGGGCGCGACAGATCGTTTTCATGACTTTTTCCCCCTGTGCCTTGTTTCAATCCACGCGCCCGCGCGGGGCGCGACATGCGATTCGTGCGCGCCTCGTCGTCGCTCTTCATGTTTCAATCCACGCGCCCGCGCGGGGCGCGACCCGTATCACCCGCCGCCAGGTCCCACTTCGCCGAGTTTCAATCCACGCGCCCGCGCGGGGCGCGACGGCCGATGTTCCACCGCTGCGCCAGGCTGATCTTGTTTCAATCCACGCGCCCGCGCGGGGCGCGACACCCATGCGGCGCGGACGCTGGTGAAGTCTTTGAGGTTTCAATCCACGCGCCCGCGCGGGGCGCGACGAGCTCCCCACCATGTACCAGCCTCTACTTTTTAGGTTTCAATCCACGCGCCCGCGCGGGGCGCGACAGGGTGTGGTCAGTGGCAATGGCTACCAGCGCTCGGGTTTCAATCCACGCGCCCGCGCGGGGCGCGACGCGGTGGATGATCGAGCATGAGGAGTTCAAAAACCGTTTCAATCCACGCGCCCGCGCGGGGCGCGACGCGCACACGCCGCACTACCGCGAGATGATGCGCGGAGTTTCAATCCACGCGCCCGCGCGGGGCGCGACGACCCTCCAGCCGCAGCAGCAGATAGGCCCCATGGGTTTCAATCCACGCGCCCGCGCGGGGCGCGACGCCATCGTCGCCACGAGTCCCGAGCACGCTGCCTGGTTTCAATCCACGCGCCCGCGCGGGGCGCGACGCGACCGCGGGACTGCGCCTGGACTTGGCAGCCGTGTTTCAATCCACGCGCCCGCGCGGGGCGCGACCATGGCGGCTTGGTCTGGCAAGCCCATCACCTCAGAGTTTCAATCCACGCGCCCGCGCGGGGCGCGACGTACACGTCGGGGAGGTCGCCCACCTGCTCGCCAGTGTTTCAATCCACGCGCCCGCGCGGGGCGCGACGTGGCGGCCTATCCGCACATGCTGCGCTCCATCGTTTCAATCCACGCGCCCGCGCGGGGCGCGACTCTTCCCTGCCGCGATCGGATGGAGCTCAATTGTTTCAATCCACGCGCCCGCGCGGGGCGCGACATTCCGACATAGGCAACGCCATCATGGATCAAATTGTTTCAATCCACGCGCCCGCGCGGGGCGCGACACACCGGTGGAGGTGACGATGGCCTGCCCTTCAGGTTTCAATCCACGCGCCCGCGCGGGGCGCGACAAGAAAGCGAACGGAGACCAGAGTGGCAACGTCAAAGTTTCAATCCACGCGCCCGCGCGGGGCGCGACCCGAGAGATCAGGAGACTTTGACCGGATGGTTAGTTTCAATCCACGCGCCCGCGCGGGGCGCGACAAAGCCCGCCGCTATTTCCAACCGATAGCTCGGGTTTCAATCCACGCGCCCGCGCGGGGCGCGACTATTGGAGAGCACCTGCCCCCAATAGTGCCGGAGTTTCAATCCACGCGCCCGCGCGGGGCGCGACCCGGCTAGGCCAGCTGCTCACGCCGCGACCAACCCGTTTCAATCCACGCGCCCGCGCGGGGCGCGACCCGGCGGATCTCTCCTCCACGTCATGAGCGACGCGTTTCAATCCACGCGCCCGCGCGGGGCGCGACGCCGCCGTCCATCTTCATCGGGCGCCCGGGCCGGTTTCAATCCACGCGCCCGCGCGGGGCGCGACACTGCAGGAGCGATGCATCAAGGCCGTCATGAGTTTCAATCCACGCGCCCGCGCGGGGCGCGACACTCCGCATCGAGCGTGCCTGCTCCGTCTTCTGGTTTCAATCCACGCGCCCGCGCGGGGCGCGACGAACCGGTCTGGCACATGATCTCCCGAATGTTTCAATCCACGCGCCCGCGCGGGGCGCGACTGGCAGCGCAGGGTGCGACGGCATGGGTCCGGTTTCAATCCACGCGCCCGCGCGGGGCGCGACCACGGCCATCGTGTTCACGCGTTCCGCGCGCCATGTTTCAATCCACGCGCCCGCGCGGGGCGCGACACCGCGCTTGTCGAGCCGCTAACATCCTGGGGTTTCAATCCACGCGCCCGCGCGGGGCGCGACAGCGCCATAACTGGCAGGACCGGGAATGGCTGTTTCAATCCACGCGCCCGCGCGGGGCGCGACCACGAGACTAGGATTCGTCGGAACGTGAGGCATGTTTCAATCCACGCGCCCGCGCGGGGCGCGACACCGCGAGGGCCTCAGTCTACGTACCGAGCGCAAGTTTCAATCCACGCGCCCGCGCGGGGCGCGACCCGATCTCCGGCGACGCTCTTCGATGCCGGCGTGCAGTTTCAATCCACGCGCCCGCGCGGGGCGCGACTGACCTTCTGCTCGATCTGCGGAAGGATCTCCAAAGTTTCAATCCACGCGCCCGCGCGGGGCGCGACCCCGACATTCGCATAAGTACGCCGGCGCCGGAGGTTTCAATCCACGCGCCCGCGCGGGGCGCGACCCGATCCGTCGTGGAAGTACCTCGAAACCACTCGTTTCAATCCACGCGCCCGCGCGGGGCGCGACGTTGCTCCGGGCAACAAAGCAGGGCGTTGAGTTTCAATCCACGCGCCCGCGCGGGGCGCGACGGTCGCCTTCTGCCCCGTGAGCTTGTCTGCATCAGTTTCAATCCACGCGCCCGCGCGGGGCGCGACCGGGCGGCGTCGTCACGCATAAACAGACGTGACGGTTTCAATCCACGCGCCCGCGCGGGGCGCGACGACGCCAGGCTCGTGCCTCCGTTGCGACGTTGAGTTTCAATCCACGCGCCCGCGCGGGGCGCGACGAGTTCGCTTACGAGCATGGCGGTTACCAGGTTTCAATCCACGCGCCCGCGCGGGGCGCGACGAGCAGGCCGGCGCCTGCACATGCGGGCTCGATGTTTCAATCCACGCGCCCGCGCGGGGCGCGACCCGGGTCCGTGACAAGGGCAGGTCGCCCCGGACAGTGTTTCAATCCACGCGCCCGCGCGGGGCGCGACGAGCGTAGCGGAGAAGGTTGACTCCTGGATTCCGTTTCAATCCACGCGCCCGCGCGGGGCGCGACCGGCGGGGGTCTGCCGATCACGTCGGGCACATTGGTTTCAATCCACGCGCCCGCGCGGGGCGCGACGTCGGCGCAATCTTGGCAGAGCCCGTTATACGTGGTTTCAATCCACGCGCCCGCGCGGGGCGCGACTTGCAAGAACACCTCCACCCCGTCAATTCCCGTAGTTTCAATCCACGCGCCCGCGCGGGGCGCGACGGCGATGCCGGCTACACCGAGCTCATGGACCACGTTTCAATCCACGCGCCCGCGCGGGGCGCGACGCCACGAAATCGGGGAGCATCATCCCCAGCGCGTGGTTTCAATCCACGCGCCCGCGCGGGGCGCGACACCGCATCAGAGATTCCATCCAGTCGAGCCTTGTGTTTCAATCCACGCGCCCGCGCGGGGCGCGACCAGGATGAGCAGCTCTACAACTCGACCGGCCTCAGTTTCAATCCACGCGCCCGCGCGGGGCGCGACCAGGGCGAGTCTTCGCGGAGCCGGGTGGCAATGGTTTCAATCCACGCGCCCGCGCGGGGCGCGACGGCCAGCGGCGATGGTGCCCTGGTGGACGCCGGTTTCAATCCACGCGCCCGCGCGGGGCGCGACACCGCCACGGGAGGAGCGCATGATTCTGCCGGGTTTCAATCCACGCGCCCGCGCGGGGCGCGACGCCGCCGCCGGTACAACGGCAGCGATTTCCACGAGTTTCAATCCACGCGCCCGCGCGGGGCGCGACATCCTTTGCGGCCGATATGCTCGGTGCCGCCATGGAGGTTTCAATCCACGCGCCCGCGCGGGGCGCGACTCTCTTCCCAGGTCTCGCCCAAACGGCGTTGAAGTTTCAATCCACGCGCCCGCGCGGGGCGCGACTACGACCGCCGGCACAATCTCGCTCTACATCGAGGGTTTCAATCCACGCGCCCGCGCGGGGCGCGACCCCCCGCGGAGTCACCGCGACCGGCCTGATGGGGTTTCAATCCACGCGCCCGCGCGGGGCGCGACCCGGGAGCGATCGCTGCATCCACGGCCGCGCACATGTTTCAATCCACGCGCCCGCGCGGGGCGCGACAGGGCACATTCGGCGAGCAGCTGTCCTCCTGTTGTTTCAATCCACGCGCCCGCGCGGGGCGCGACCGGCGTCAAGCAGGTGATGATGTCGACCTGCAGGTTTCAATCCACGCGCCCGCGCGGGGCGCGACTAAAGGCTCCGCGGATCGCAGACCAGCAACAGCGCGTTTCAATCCACGCGCCCGCGCGGGGCGCGACTTCGGGGGTCCCGGTTATCCCGCGGCATGGCTGTTTCAATCCACGCGCCCGCGCGGGGCGCGACCCGAGAGCTCCTCCGTGCAAGAGATTGCGGTGATGTTTCAATCCACGCGCCCGCGCGGGGCGCGACTGAATATGGGGCCCTTGACGACGATGGGGAGTCGCGTTTCAATCCACGCGCCCGCGCGGGGCGCGACTGGCCGATGATCTCCTGTCTGAGCGCATGGCCCATGTTTCAATCCACGCGCCCGCGCGGGGCGCGACCATGCAGTCATCACGGCACGGCGACCGGGCAGTTTCAATCCACGCGCCCGCGCGGGGCGCGACGCGATCATTGCCGCCGCCGCACAGCTCGCCCTGGGTTTCAATCCACGCGCCCGCGCGGGGCGCGACGAATGGCCGACGCCCGTTTATCATCTACGAGCGGTTTCAATCCACGCGCCCGCGCGGGGCGCGACCGAGCGTGTGGCAACCGGCAGACATACCACCGTCGAGTTTCAATCCACGCGCCCGCGCGGGGCGCGACAGACATGCCATGCTGGAGCCGAGAGAGTAATGTTTCAATCCACGCGCCCGCGCGGGGCGCGACTCGGCGCGATCCCTGCGTCAACCTCTTCCTGGTCAGTTTCAATCCACGCGCCCGCGCGGGGCGCGACAGCGCGGGGCAGCTCACCGCGTCCAAAACTACATGTTTCAATCCACGCGCCCGCGCGGGGCGCGACCCAATCTGGGAAATAGATGAGGAGTGAGGCATGGAAGTTTCAATCCACGCGCCCGCGCGGGGCGCGACACAAGGGCGTCACCCTCGCCGTCATCGCTGGCCGAGTTTCAATCCACGCGCCCGCGCGGGGCGCGACCGACGTCGGCGCGCTGCGGAGGCCCTCGAGACGGTTTCAATCCACGCGCCCGCGCGGGGCGCGACCCGACTCCCACGGCCGCCGCCGCGATCTCCTCGGGTTTCAATCCACGCGCCCGCGCGGGGCGCGACTGCAACGCCCTGAGAAGCGTCCCGATCTCGGTGTAGCAGTTTCAATCCACGCGCCCGCGCGGGGCGCGACGTGAGCACGATCCATACCGCTCCGTCCTCATCCTGTTTCAATCCACGCGCCCGCGCGGGGCGCGACTTAGAGAATCGATTTATTACCCTCTCCACGATATCGTTTCAATCCACGCGCCCGCGCGGGGCGCGACCTGCCGACATGGCATCAAGATGCGCTTCGGAAGGCGTTTCAATCCACGCGCCCGCGCGGGGCGCGACCGACACAGCGGTGAAGATTCGTACCGCCATCACGGGTTTCAATCCACGCGCCCGCGCGGGGCGCGACCCGGTGAGCATGTTGCTGTAGTCTTGTACACAGGTTTCAATCCACGCGCCCGCGCGGGGCGCGACCCCGCGAGTCGCCTACTGTGAAGATCTGGCGGTGTGTTTCAATCCACGCGCCCGCGCGGGGCGCGACTGCCGGCATCTGGACCGCCGACGGGGCAAGCGGGGGTTTCAATCCACGCGCCCGCGCGGGGCGCGACCGACGTCGGCGCCCGACAGCGTGGACGAGCTGTTTCAATCCACGCGCCCGCGCGGGGCGC
Organism: uncultured Spirochaetota bacterium; assembly: GCA_963781885.1. Taxonomy (GTDB): domain Bacteria; phylum Spirochaetota; class Spirochaetia; order SZUA-6; family Fen-1364; genus Fen-1364. The sequence continues at coordinate 49,642 of CAWAHW010000007.1, forward strand.
GACCCAGCTCGTCGGTCATGCCAGGACTGCCACCGGTTTCAATCCACGCGCCCGCGCGGGGCGCGACCCGTCTGAAGAGCCTATCGTGACCGGCAGCAAGTTTCAATCCACGCGCCCGCGCGGGGCGCGACACGACGCTGTGCCCGGGACGTGGCCGTAGGTCTGTTTCAATCCACGCGCCCGCGCGGGGCGCGACAGCTTCAAACGGGATACAACGTCTTCGGCCAGCGTTTCAATCCACGCGCCCGCGCGGGGCGCGACCGGCCACACGTGACGCGCTGGCCGCCGACATGGGTTTCAATCCACGCGCCCGCGCGGGGCGCGACCATGAGGCAACGTCGAGACTCGTTGCGGGCTTCAGTTTCAATCCACGCGCCCGCGCGGGGCGCGACCAAGTGATTCGGCTTTCGTCCTCTTCCCTCAACGGTTTCAATCCACGCGCCCGCGCGGGGCGCGACGTCAGCGGGGCGACGGTATTACCACCGATATCAGAGTTTCAATCCACGCGCCCGCGCGGGGCGCGACCGGCAGCATGATCTGTTACCGTAATTCCGGAGCGTTTCAATCCACGCGCCCGCGCGGGGCGCGACACGTGCCTGGGCAGTCCTTCCACGAGTACTTGGTTTCAATCCACGCGCCCGCGCGGGGCGCGACGAAAGGGAACGGCGGAGCTCCGGTACCGTGCGTTTCAATCCACGCGCCCGCGCGGGGCGCGACGCCGCCACGTGGTCGGCGATCAAAGCAGATCCTGTTTCAATCCACGCGCCCGCGCGGGGCGCGACCCCGCTGTTCGTGCGCTGCCCCTTGTAACCGCATCGTTTCAATCCACGCGCCCGCGCGGGGCGCGACGGGGCTGCACTTGAGGACAACTGCCACCCATTCCCGTTTCAATCCACGCGCCCGCGCGGGGCGCGACAGTGCAGCACGGAAGCTGTCCGGATCGACTAGCAAGTTTCAATCCACGCGCCCGCGCGGGGCGCGACAGATGGCGGAGATCAAGGAGACGATCTTCGGAGTGTTTCAATCCACGCGCCCGCGCGGGGCGCGACGACGCCCTGCGCGCCACCGGGGAGGGGAAGCCGTGTTTCAATCCACGCGCCCGCGCGGGGCGCGACAGGATTCCTCTGTGGACTAAGGATGATCCTTTTATTCAGTTTCAATCCACGCGCCCGCGCGGGGCGCGACGCAGGCGGTCCGCCGATCACGTCTGGGCACATTGCCGTTTCAATCCACGCGCCCGCGCGGGGCGCGACGATCAGCTATGCACGCCTTGACCCGGCGACGTTGTTTCAATCCACGCGCCCGCGCGGGGCGCGACTCTGCTATCCGTAGGTCCATCATGGCCACCAATGTTTCAATCCACGCGCCCGCGCGGGGCGCGACTCGTATCCCGCCACGCCACCCATGAGGCGGCAGAGTTTCAATCCACGCGCCCGCGCGGGGCGCGACGGTGGGCGTCTTATTCATTACCTTTATCCCATTTGGTTTCAATCCACGCGCCCGCGCGGGGCGCGACGCAAGCTGATTCCATACTTCTCCCTGTTCACCGAGTTTCAATCCACGCGCCCGCGCGGGGCGCGACATGGCATGATGGGCCTTCTCGAAAAGCTCTTTGAGTTTCAATCCACGCGCCCGCGCGGGGCGCGACCGGATATCGTCGTGGTGCCGTGCCGGCAGAATAGGTTTCAATCCACGCGCCCGCGCGGGGCGCGACACGATCGGTACACGGCGCTGTACAATCGCAATTCGGTTTCAATCCACGCGCCCGCGCGGGGCGCGACCAGTAGCGTTTCCGAATTGGACCGGTCCTTGCAGTGTTTCAATCCACGCGCCCGCGCGGGGCGCGACACAGCGCTCGTGACTGGCACACGCGCGGACTCGGTTTCAATCCACGCGCCCGCGCGGGGCGCGACAAGGAGTTTCATCGTGGACGCTCTCGTGGTAACGGTTTCAATCCACGCGCCCGCGCGGGGCGCGACACAATGATCCGCCAGGATTTCCCTAACAACGTAATAGTTTCAATCCACGCGCCCGCGCGGGGCGCGACGGAGGTGTAGGTATGGAGTTCGATCCAGGCCAGGTTTCAATCCACGCGCCCGCGCGGGGCGCGACAGCATCGCACCCATGATGCATCCGCTATGAATGTGTTTCAATCCACGCGCCCGCGCGGGGCGCGACCCCTGTCTCGTGGGCAATGGGCGGGCATTCTCAGTTTCAATCCACGCGCCCGCGCGGGGCGCGACCGAAGAGTTCATTTGGATTTGCAGGAGAGACTTATGTTTCAATCCACGCGCCCGCGCGGGGCGCGACTGGTGCCCTTTGTGGTACGCGCTATGGACAATACGTTTCAATCCACGCGCCCGCGCGGGGCGCGACCGGAGTAGAAGATCTACCCCGCCGCCGCGGCCAGGTTTCAATCCACGCGCCCGCGCGGGGCGCGACGAGGCCGACGAATGGACAGAGAGACTACGGCTGTTTCAATCCACGCGCCCGCGCGGGGCGCGACTCGACCAGGAGGGCGGAAATACCGCGCTCGCCTGGTTTCAATCCACGCGCCCGCGCGGGGCGCGACCCGGGCATTCTTGGCGGCCTGCGCTGTCAATCAGTTTCAATCCACGCGCCCGCGCGGGGCGCGACGAATCGAGCCGCGCAAGCATGACGCTCACTATCAAGTTTCAATCCACGCGCCCGCGCGGGGCGCGACCTATTACCTCCGTCCCTATGGGCAGATTTCCAGTTTCAATCCACGCGCCCGCGCGGGGCGCGACCAGCGGTCAACCGCGGACGCGGCATGCCATATAGTTTCAATCCACGCGCCCGCGCGGGGCGCGACCAGCTGTTCACTATAGGGCCGAGAGAATAAATCGTTTCAATCCACGCGCCCGCGCGGGGCGCGACCGGCAGTGAGCGGAGCAAGACGGCCTATGCCTATGTTTCAATCCACGCGCCCGCGCGGGGCGCGACTGATGAGCGAAATAGTGCTTCCGCCCGGCCCCTGTTTCAATCCACGCGCCCGCGCGGGGCGCGACGGACTTGCCATAACGGGCGTCACCGTTGGAATTAAGTTTCAATCCACGCGCCCGCGCGGGGCGCGACATGGATAGCGGGGCCTATCAACGGTCCGAACGTGTTTCAATCCACGCGCCCGCGCGGGGCGCGACAACTCGGGGCGACCGTATGTCAGTTGCAATCAAGTTTCAATCCACGCGCCCGCGCGGGGCGCGACGGCCTGTGCGGGTGTCGTAGCGGTCGGAGCCGTTTCAATCCACGCGCCCGCGCGGGGCGCGACGCAAGCCGTTGTCAACTGATAGTGCTGAGAGATTGTTTCAATCCACGCGCCCGCGCGGGGCGCGACGCCGAAATTCCGGCGTTTGGTTAACTAAGGAGGCATGTTTCAATCCACGCGCCCGCGCGGGGCGCGACGATATGCGGGGACCGTGGACCGTCTCAGATCCTGGTTTCAATCCACGCGCCCGCGCGGGGCGCGACGAAGGCTCTCGGGGCGATGGCTCGGTCACAGCATGTTTCAATCCACGCGCCCGCGCGGGGCGCGACGATCTCTCGACAATCGCTCCCGCAGGATTCGTCACAGTTTCAATCCACGCGCCCGCGCGGGGCGCGACACATATTATCACGCCAGAGAAGTTCCGGCGCTATCCCGTTTCAATCCACGCGCCCGCGCGGGGCGCGACTAAAGATGCAACAGATAGAGAAACTACTGGCCATGTTTCAATCCACGCGCCCGCGCGGGGCGCGACGTACCCTCATCGTTCTCCTACATACAAGGCGGGTGTTTCAATCCACGCGCCCGCGCGGGGCGCGACAACTTCTGGCCGGTAGTCATATTGTACCTCTAACTGTTTCAATCCACGCGCCCGCGCGGGGCGCGACGCACCGGGAGGGCGACGCCGTGAACGGACCATCCTTGTTTCAATCCACGCGCCCGCGCGGGGCGCGACGTCAGACGGACGGCCACTCTATCCCGATGCATTTAGTTTCAATCCACGCGCCCGCGCGGGGCGCGACTGGACAAGACGGCCGAGGTATCCGCACCGGTCGAGTTTCAATCCACGCGCCCGCGCGGGGCGCGACTTTTTCATGATGCCCTCCTTATGCCGCTTGAAGTTGTTTCAATCCACGCGCCCGCGCGGGGCGCGACGAGAAAGTAGCCAAAATGATCTATGACAAGGCCAAGTTTCAATCCACGCGCCCGCGCGGGGCGCGACAGGTAGAGCTCCCGAATGTATGCGATCCTCTGGCCGTTTCAATCCACGCGCCCGCGCGGGGCGCGACAAGCAGGACGCCGAGCACTGTATATGCGCTGGACGGTTTCAATCCACGCGCCCGCGCGGGGCGCGACGTCATGGACAACGGGCGCCGGGCCTCGCACATGGGTTTCAATCCACGCGCCCGCGCGGGGCGCGACATCGCGCGGGACCGCCCCACTTCCTCAGCATCGGGTTTCAATCCACGCGCCCGCGCGGGGCGCGACTCATGGTGTTAGTTGAATCCGTGGTGCAAAAATCGTTTCAATCCACGCGCCCGCGCGGGGCGCGACGGAGGCCGGTCGACTGGCGTCACGTTGCGCATGCCGTTTCAATCCACGCGCCCGCGCGGGGCGCGACCCAGTACACCCGCGATACCCGTGACCTCGCCCGTGTTTCAATCCACGCGCCCGCGCGGGGCGCGACGTGGCTGCGGTGTTGCGGCACGAAGGGACCTTGACAGTTTCAATCCACGCGCCCGCGCGGGGCGCGACCTGCGGGAGGCGCTCATCACAGAGCGTACTTTCTGGGTTTCAATCCACGCGCCCGCGCGGGGCGCGACAGACGCGGCGCTTCTTGCCGCAGATCGAACACTCGGTTTCAATCCACGCGCCCGCGCGGGGCGCGACCTTTGCGTAACTGCATGGTCAATTGGGAGCGCAGAGTTTCAATCCACGCGCCCGCGCGGGGCGCGACAGAATACGTCTGCTGAGGTACGCGCCGCGCTACTGGTTTCAATCCACGCGCCCGCGCGGGGCGCGACAGAATTGCCGCCGCTTGCACCACCACCGACAGCTTGTTTCAATCCACGCGCCCGCGCGGGGCGCGACGTGCCTCAAAGCCATCGATAGCCAGCGCATCTGCGGGTTTCAATCCACGCGCCCGCGCGGGGCGCGACTATCACGGTGCCCATTGCCTTCGTGGCATTGCGGTTTCAATCCACGCGCCCGCGCGGGGCGCGACGAACAGCGCATTGATGACAGCCGCCTCAAGCTCGGTTTCAATCCACGCGCCCGCGCGGGGCGCGACGGGTGCACTAATCGCCATATTCAGGACGCTTGCAAGTTTCAATCCACGCGCCCGCGCGGGGCGCGACGGCATCGGGCGGCGCAAGCATGACGCTCACTATCAAGTTTCAATCCACGCGCCCGCGCGGGGCGCGACGTTAGTTCCACCCTGGAACGTGGTTTGATAGGATGTTTCAATCCACGCGCCCGCGCGGGGCGCGACAGACGACGCCCTGCGCGAGCGTCCGGTTGGCGCAGTTTCAATCCACGCGCCCGCGCGGGGCGCGACCTAATCTTATTGTGGAGGGTACATCATATGAGTGTTTCAATCCACGCGCCCGCGCGGGGCGCGACCTTAGTGTTTCGGGGTGAGCTTTCAATTGACTGTAGTTTCAATCCACGCGCCCGCGCGGGGCGCGACGGCGGAAACACAGGGAGCGGAGGGCAATATGCCCGGTTTCAATCCACGCGCCCGCGCGGGGCGCGACTCGACGTAGAGTCAACGCTGTTCCATGCGGAGGAGTTTCAATCCACGCGCCCGCGCGGGGCGCGACGTGCAACCGTCTTGTCCTTTAGGGGACGCAGGCTGTTTCAATCCACGCGCCCGCGCGGGGCGCGACCCGTTCGCGGATGGCATCATTCTCCACGACTCCAAGTTTCAATCCACGCGCCCGCGCGGGGCGCGACGCCTTCTGCACGTATGCGCCCGGGTTCCCCGCATAGTTTCAATCCACGCGCCCGCGCGGGGCGCGACGCGGCGCCCCGGACATGCCAAAGCCCCGGCGCGGGTTTCAATCCACGCGCCCGCGCGGGGCGCGACAGACGGTTGCGCAGGGATTTAGCACGTTCTTTCAGTTTCAATCCACGCGCCCGCGCGGGGCGCGACTCGTCGCCCTGCTTCACGATGCGGGGGCTTCGGGGTTTCAATCCACGCGCCCGCGCGGGGCGCGACGTGGCCTTCTAACGTTCGTTGGCGACAACTCTGGTTTCAATCCACGCGCCCGCGCGGGGCGCGACTTTTAGAGCGGGCTGCGCTTCCAAGTCTTTTCGGGTTTCAATCCACGCGCCCGCGCGGGGCGCGACGGATTTGTAGCTGGTCAGTGGGTAGCGATATCGGGTTTCAATCCACGCGCCCGCGCGGGGCGCGACATGACCCGCTCGCCGATTTCACATATGCCATCTGGTTTCAATCCACGCGCCCGCGCGGGGCGCGACCTGGCCAGCGGCGTACTTCCCGGCAAACAGTGTAGTTTCAATCCACGCGCCCGCGCGGGGCGCGACTGACTCGATCTTGATAGTCGCTCTTGCTTCTATCGTTTCAATCCACGCGCCCGCGCGGGGCGCGACTGCGTTCGTGATCGTGCTCGGATGATACGCAATTGGTTTCAATCCACGCGCCCGCGCGGGGCGCGACGACCGTGGGCGCGCTTCCGTCCGATCCGTACAGAGTTTCAATCCACGCGCCCGCGCGGGGCGCGACCAGGATCGAGGAGCTTCTTGCTGACGCGGAAAAAGTTTCAATCCACGCGCCCGCGCGGGGCGCGACGACACGGGCTGGGCTTGTGGAAGTAGAGGAGTCGGTTTCAATCCACGCGCCCGCGCGGGGCGCGACGAAAAGCACCGAGTGCATCGTCGTCTCAAATGAGTTTCAATCCACGCGCCCGCGCGGGGCGCGACGCGGTGGCGGCGGGCGGCACCGAGGAGGGGACGTGTTTCAATCCACGCGCCCGCGCGGGGCGCGACAGCACGTAGTGCGCCGCGTCGACGACCTGCGCTTTGTTTCAATCCACGCGCCCGCGCGGGGCGCGACAGCGCGGTGGCGCGCTGCGCAACTGGCCGGCCTGGTTTCAATCCACGCGCCCGCGCGGGGCGCGACGGCGCATCTTTACCGCTTTTCACGAGGTGACTGAGTTTCAATCCACGCGCCCGCGCGGGGCGCGACTCACATTGCGTTACCCGACGCTCGCGGACTGCATAGTTTCAATCCACGCGCCCGCGCGGGGCGCGACGCGCCCATTCCGCCTTGTCCAGCGTGTCGACCGTGTTTCAATCCACGCGCCCGCGCGGGGCGCGACCAGGATGAGGGTGCGGCTCATGGGGCTCTCCTCATGTTTCAATCCACGCGCCCGCGCGGGGCGCGACATCAGCGGCACCGTGGGCTTCCGCAAGGCGCCGGGTTTCAATCCACGCGCCCGCGCGGGGCGCGACTCGAGTCGATCCATGCCAGCACGGCCGCCTCCTCGTTTCAATCCACGCGCCCGCGCGGGGCGCGACCTCTTCGCCATCAATGCCGGCGAGTCCGAGCGGTGGTTTCAATCCACGCGCCCGCGCGGGGCGCGACAGGACGCCTATGTCGTGAGCCAGCAAAGCCTTTGTGTTTCAATCCACGCGCCCGCGCGGGGCGCGACAGGACTCGGACAGGCAATCGGCGATCTCGCGCATGTTTCAATCCACGCGCCCGCGCGGGGCGCGACCAGAGTAGCGGTGTCATGCGAGCCTCCCGGTGAAGAGTTTCAATCCACGCGCCCGCGCGGGGCGCGACACGTGGCATGACGGGGATCTGGCCATGGCGCCTTGTTTCAATCCACGCGCCCGCGCGGGGCGCGACGCCATCAGACGACCACGGTCTACTCATTTTGTGAGTTTCAATCCACGCGCCCGCGCGGGGCGCGACGCCGCCTTCGGCGCTTCTTTGTCGCAGCGGTCGCAGTTTCAATCCACGCGCCCGCGCGGGGCGCGACACTCCTATGCCGATAGCGCCTGTTCCGACGAGCCGTGGATGAGTTTCAATCCACGCGCCCGCGCGGGGCGCGACGGGCTTCCAAGCATCCATGGCGACGCTCACGCGTTTCAATCCACGCGCCCGCGCGGGGCGCGACATGCCATTGTTCAAGCGCATGACATGTCTGCGTTTCAATCCACGCGCCCGCGCGGGGCGCGACTCGCTGATGCGTCTCGACGTTGCTTGCACCAGCCGCGTGCCGACCTGGTTTCAATCCACGCGCCCGCGCGGGGCGCGACGCGTCGCCGGGGCACACGCCCGAGCATACAGGCCGATGTTTCAATCCACGCGCCCGCGCGGGGCGCGACCGAAGTCGTGGCCTGGTACGTGGAGTACCTTCCGTTTCAATCCACGCGCCCGCGCGGGGCGCGACGCGACTGCGAAGTGCCGCATGACTCTTGTCAGGTTTCAATCCACGCGCCCGCGCGGGGCGCGACGTTTCATCCGGCCTTGCGTCGATACTCGAGTCTGTTTCAATCCACGCGCCCGCGCGGGGCGCGACCTGCCGTCGGGTCGTGTCAAGGGCTACCTCACCACGGGTTTCAATCCACGCGCCCGCGCGGGGCGCGACGCGGCGCATGGCACTGCACGGTCACGCTGACTATGGGTTTCAATCCACGCGCCCGCGCGGGGCGCGACACGCCCGAGCGGCTCGCTGTCCGCGGGCTTTCCAGTTTCAATCCACGCGCCCGCGCGGGGCGCGACCTGCGGCAATAGCCTGTGTCTGATCGCTGCATGGTTTCAATCCACGCGCCCGCGCGGGGCGCGACTGACCTGTCGCAAGTATATACCGTATCGGCATTTCCATGTCGATGTACGCGAAGCCTCAATAAAGGATGCCCTGGCCGCCGAAACATGCTCGGAGCAGCACGGTAAGTACCTATGGAGCAGTACAATAGGCCAAACGCGAAAGGTCGGGCTTTTGCCGGCAGCTTATGGTTCGCGCTCGCCTGATTGTTTTTCATCTCCCTCTTTTACGGCGAATGGATCGCTTCAAATACTGATCTGCCGAATTGCTGTTGAGAGGGTGGTGTCTTAAAAGATCATAGGACCTTCTGGATCGGCGACCTCCTTTGCACCGACATGCTCTACGCGATTGCGCCAATTCGCCCCAAGGAAATAGAAGCGAAGACTGTCGTAATGCTCGTCGATAGCTTCCACCAATCGCGCACGCAACACCGCCCACTGGGCTGGATCGAGAAGGCACTCAAACACCGAGTACTGAACTCGTCGCCCAAAGCCTTGGCAGATCTTGGCCACCCTGCGAAGCCGGCGTGTTCCATGCTCGTCTTGAGCAACGTCATAACTCACCAGTACCATCATCGCTATTTCCAGATGAAAGCCGGATAGCCGTCGATATCGCCCCTGATATGGCGGGCAAGAAGGACGGGTTGGGTTTGAAGAACAATACCGACGTGCATCTCCTCGCCAATAAAGGGATGGACTATCGAGTCCTGCTTCCGCTTCTGATAAGCGGACACAACGATTTTCCTCCCCGTTTCTGACAGCAGTACAGCCCCAGACTCGGAGATGGTCAGGTCTTTCTGGTCGATCTGCCTGAGGTTGATAAGCGAAAGAACAAGCCGTTCGGCGATGAATGGTCTGAACTCCTCCATGAGGTCCAGGGCCAGACTCATACGTCCGGGCCTGTCCCTGTGAAGGAAGCCCACAGCGGGATCCAGGCCGCTGGTCTCCAGAGCGGAACGGAGGTCGTGATAGAGCATTGTGTAGACAAATGACAGAAGAGCGTTCACGCGATCTAGTGGAGGCCGGCGGTTTCTGTCGTTGAAGGAAAAGTCGGCCTTCTGGGAAATGATGAGCTCGTTGAATACATCGAAGTAGATCCGGGCAGCGTCTCCCTCGATCCCCCGCAGGCGATCCAGATCCTTCTCCTCCAAAGCCGCATCGACTCGCCATTTCAGCTCCTCGATTGCGCGCGATGTCTGCTCAGTCTGCATTTGATCGCCATGGTCTCTGAGGGCGCGAAGAAGGACCGAGCGACAATTGGCGATCTTTGCGGCGACGATAGGTCGGGCGATGATCGCCGAACGTCTTGGGTTGTCGGATATGCGGTACTGCTCTCTCCTGAGAAGGACATTACCCGTCGTAGGACCTTCCACGCGTGCAAGGAATCTGCCGTAGGCACTCATGTAGCTAATGGTGACACCACACCTGGCGCAATGGCCCATGAGCGAAGGACTGATGAGCGCATCTCCGAAACAGACGACGGAGCCGATGCTGATGATGGGAACGCGCAGCTTGATCTCACCACCCGCCTTCACTGCTATCGCTTCGCCTTCCTTTTTGAGGTATGCGCCCTGCGTCATGACATACAGGGTGTTAAGCACTCGCTTCACTCCGAAACCTCCTCCTTGAGCGCGCGGGAGAGATATTGATCGACAGAGGTCGGCCTGCTGAGCTTCTTCGGCATACAGATGCCTAAGAGGGAACAACGGGGGCATTTCATCACCGCGTAGACCGGTGGCGGTGTTCGGCCTTCCTGGACAAACTCATGGAGTCTCGCCGCCGTGCGCCGCGTAAGTTCCCTCAGCGCGGCATCAAACTGAACGGGCTTACGGCGCCTGGTCTTGCCATAGTAGAGCGCCCCCAGATCAATTACCTCTCCCCGCATTTCTTCAAGGCAGAGTGCCTGAGCACAGAGCTGGACCTCGTCCATGTTTCCGGACTTTGGCTTGCCCCGTTTGTATTCCACAACAAGGATTGATCCATCAGCACCGTACTCCACCGCATCAGTCTTCCCGGAGAGACCGAGAGCCAGAGAGCGGATCGGCATGCCGAACTCTGTCTTTTTGGCAGGTCGTGCCTCTCGGGCGCCTGAGTGAGCGCGCGCGTGGAGAAGCTCTCCTTCGATCGTGTAGAGATTCTCCGACCACGCCTGCTCGATGTGAATGAGGGCGCACTGCCTCTCGCAGAAGAGGAAGTGCTGGAGTGCTGAAAGGGGAAGGAGATCCTCGTCGGAATACACTCACACACCTCCACGATTTGTGGCGCGGGGCGCCCCCTGCTCTTGGACCCCAGCGCCCCCCGGGGATCCTCTGCAGCAGGGTTCAAGATCGTTCAGTAAATACCAGCAGATGCAGTAGCCCGCTGCGACTCACTGTGACCGTTCAGCCGCGCCGGTCATTCATCATTGGAGCCATCAGAATCCTTCCATAACCTCTGGCTTTAGGCCGTCGAGGCTCTGCAACTCATAGGTTCCATCAGGCATTACGGAAAGGCTCCTGTGTACTTTTGCCGATGAATACCGGCCCGCTTTGGAATCGTGCTTCCACCAGAAAACCTTTAGCACTTCCATCGACCCTTCCGGCCTCGCGGCTGAGGCATCGTTCTCGAACAACTTTGGAAGTACTCCCTTGATGGCCTCTGCGTCGTTGTCGCTGAATCCAGTTCTTTCTGCGAGCTGCGGATTCATTGAACCGTAGAACACGTACACACCCCGATCGATCCGATGCTTCATTCCCATCGTATCGGAGCCCCGCTTCTTTCCTTCACCCTCTCCGCTGACGCTCTTGGTAATCTGAGTGCTTGTGACACTGACGGGCTCTACACTGAAAGCCGTCTGAACTGTGACTGGTCCCCGGATGCCAATGGACACGCCGGCGTCGTCGTCGCTACCAGAGTCTTTCTCTTCCTTCGTGCCTTTTGCCCCCTTGACCGTCTTCGTACCCTTCTTGTACGCAAACAGTTGACCAAACGCTCTAACGTCGAACCACTTCTCGCAGGCGAGGTGTGCAGTAGCTTCCGTTCCCAGCTTGTTGCCTAAGGCCGCTTCCGCGCGTTGTCGCAGGCTTTTGGCGTCGTCAGTCTTCCGATCGTCCGACTGAACAAATATTGGCTCACCGGTTTCCATTAGCCGATCTCGCATCTTGCGCTTCAGACAGACGTCGCTGATTTCCCCGACGCCCTCGTAGTCCGTTCGTGGGCGGTTTCCATTAAGCGGATCACCGTTCGGGTTCGCATTCTTGACCCTGAGGATGACTGCGAAATCGATTTTGTTTTTAAGTATTGCCATCTTATTCTCCTTTCTCTTCGTCTTCGTTCTCGTCAGCGCTTTCGCCATCACTTGCCACCACCTCGAATTTTTTCTGCAACTCAAGACGTTGACAGTGATAGCCCAGCAGGTATTCGCCGGAAAGCTTCTTGTCGGATTGGAACTCCTCGTCCAGGAAAAGTGCGTGCACCGCGTCAAGCAGCTTTTTCATGTGGTGGAGAAACGCGGGCCGTTTACTCTGCAACCGGGTCTTGTAGGGAGTCAGCCCCCCCTCAATTATGCGCCACGTGGAAAAGGGGTGATCGGCGAATCGTTGCATAAGCTTTGCCGCGTTGGTGTCGCGCTTCTCTCCGCCAATGTAAAGAGCCCTTTCCTCGGTGTGCTCTGCGATTGCAAGCAAGCGACCGTATAAATAGTCACGAGAGCGCCGTTCTGGTTCCAAACCCATTTCGTAACTCCTTTCTCTACCAGATCCTTTGAAAAGTGCGCAGGCAATTCCAAGCGCTCTTTCCCAGTCCACATAGCTCAGACCGGCTCGGTTGGAAGCTCGATGTACGCAACCCTCCACCAAGTCACGGGGCACTGGCGCCGCGTCGATAATACACGGTAGCAGCCGCTCCACAGTCGTTCTTTTCAACTTGTCGGTGATCCTTCTGCCAAACGCTACCTCAGCGACTTCTCTGGGTGCCGGAGCACAAATACTCCACGTTGCTCTTACGTATGCCGCCTTGGCATTGACACCAGCGTCTTCCGTGAACAACAACAACGGCCAGGCAAAGGTCTTGTGCCAATCTTCGATCCGACCCAAGAACTCAATCCAGATAATTCACGGTAGTAGGTTATTGCCATTCTGCCTGGAGTTGCTGAATCCAGCCCCATGACGACCACCCCTTCGGTCACGCCGAGAGTTACTGTGTAGCCCGCGATCATTTTACTCAGGCGCAGCGCGAAAGTCTGACCGGAATCGGATATCTGAAGGGATTTCTCGCTACTACTTTTGGCAGACGCAAGATTGTCGCCGGCTTCTGCTAACGCTTGGTCAAGCATCTCCTGGGTGCTGAGCAGCGGCGATGGCACATCCTTGCCGGATACTGCCCAGCTCACAACTGTGGATCCCCGCTTCGAAAGCCCTGCCGTTGGATCAGCCACCTCAGTGCGTTATGTGCCTTTTGGGTTACATCAAAGCCGACTCCACACGCTTGGTCGGCGTCCAAGAATCTTCCCCGGAAAGTAAATCCGCTTAGGTCGTTCGACGAAATCAACTTGGCTTTGTCACCTGAGTTCCTGATTTTTGCGGGGTGTTGCTCTGCAAGCAGGACATTGTGTACTCCTGAGACGAAGCATACCCCGCGCTTTTCTTTTGTGCTCTGGTAGAACTTGATCCAGCTTTTTCGGATTGCCTGATCGCTCGAGAGGGACGTGTCTGGGTCACCGGGTTTCATCTCTACCGTCCAACGGACAAACGCATCTTCCGGGAGCTCTGTTCCCGCAAGAATAGAGAGAACCGGGTACTTGTCCTTCAGCGCAGTTTCGACACTTTTGGGCAACATGCCTTTATGGTCAAGCGGGAGCACGGCGTGGTCAACGGATCTTTAACCATGCGATTCTTCTTCACATACTTGAGCACAGCGGTCGTCTTGGGTTGCGGATCCTTCTCCACCCAACTTTGGAGTAGCTCCACGTATGATTCATGAGGTTCCGAAGGGTTCTTCGCATAGCCGGATGTCACTTCGCCGTCATAGTTGAGGAAGTCGCCCGCCACGTATTGCAGTTTGTCTGCGAGCGGATGGCTGGCCGGTCTTGTTCCCGCCCTTCCCCCTGAGGCTTCCGTGCATGGGATAATGGTCGCTCTCTCCTCTCGCGATAGACTTCGTGCTCTGAGGAAGCGCCCATTCCCATCCAAAGTCACTTCGATATGCGCGTTTTGGGTCGTATGGCAGATTGGAAGAAGTGGAGCATCTGACGAGCTAATGCTGCCATGGACGGCATTCTCGTAAGTGTCATTAAGTTTCTGAATCCAGCTCATTGCTCCTAATCCTCCCTCACGCTTTTGAAGTTTGAATTCTCAAAAAAAAGTTTCGGGTGCATCTCGCGGATAAACTTGCGGACTTTGCAATCGCCCGGAAGGTCGAAACTGATCACGCCTTTCATCATTCTGGGAATCCAGAAGCGTGCCCAGAACTCGGGCTTACCAATCTCGTCTGGGTAGTCGAAACCATGAAACATCAGTCCCCAACTGAGCTCCGGATCGTCGTCATATTTGCCGTCGCCTGCTCCGAACTGACACGGTGCCACGTATCCTTGACAGTCTCTGGTGCCAAGGAAGATGTCTTGCCGGCCGCCCTTTTCGATTGCCCTCTGAGCCATCTCATAGTGCTTTCCATCGATTCGATCCCCCGTCAACTCTTTCCGGAATTCGTTCCATTCGAAATGCGCCTGGACCTGATACTCAACATCGGATAAAAAGGTATATATTGCGAGGTCGTTTCCGCCGCCGTACTTGAGCGGCTTTGTTCCCTTTGTTTGGGTCTTGATGGGCTTCATGACCCGAACTTTATCGATCACCCAGACAAGCGTTGGTTTCCAGTAGATGGATTTTGCAATACCCTTGAGCGCCTCATACGTCGGGATTTGGTACGAGCACTTTTCTCCGCCCAATTTCGTAAGTGGGTCTGTAAACAACGCATATGCACCCCAGACTTTGAACTCGACGCTGTTTTTCACACATGTCCTCCTTTCAACCAAACATCGCGTCCTGAAACTCAACAGGGCTCATGCTCAATCCGAATTCCTCGCTGTAGTACTCCTTTTCTACGTATAGGATGCCTGAGTTTTTCTGTACTTCGTGGAGAGCTCCCTGTCTTTCGAGTTGCTGGAGTTGGTGGGGATATAAATTGACGGAATACCGCTGGGCCTTTCGGAGTAAAGCAAACTGCTTTTCGACCTCAAAAGCGGCGCACAAATCTCCAACCAATTGCCTGCCGCGCTCGCCGTATTGAACGATTATGCCTCGAGTGGGCGCATCGATAGCGTGAAACGCGGTTGCTGCGCTCATGAACGATTGCCTAAAGATCCAGCGATAGTCCTTCTTGAATTGCCGCGAGTACTCTTCCAGCGACAGTTGATTCGACGCCAAAAGCGAAAGGAGAGTGTCGTCGCGGCCGACGCCCTTCTTGTCCCCTCGGCCAATCGGATAGTCCATCTCCGATTCGCGGTTAAAAAAGTAATACTTGAAAAACACTTCGGTTGCTGTGGGGCCAAGCAGGTCGTCCTTGAAATCCGTAGGTTGACGCTTGAACTCATCCATGACGCGAATTGCCTGCTCTTTTCCTTCCTTGATGTCATGGAGCATGTCGAGGTTCTCATCTGCTGGATTTACTATGAGAACACGTCCCCGTACTGGTCTCCCGTTTCGATTGCATCGGCCGGCAGATTGGGCGATCGAATCAAGACCGGCTACATAGCGAATTACGGATCCGAAATCTACGTCCACACCAGCTTCGATTACTTGAGTGCTGATACAAAGCACGCGCTGCGCTTTCTTAAGGCGCTGTCGAACAGCATCTAGGATGACAGCACGATGCGCCGGGCACATTCCCGCACTCAGATGGTAAATAGACCCTGCGTAACGACTATTGCAGCATGCATACAGCGACTGCGCTGACTTCTTCGTGTTGACAACAACGAGGCAATTGCCAGAACGGTCCATTTCGTCGTCAACGAGGGCAGCGACCTCGGTTTCTTGCCATGCGTTTGGCCGTCTGAGGTCCGAAACGTCCACTCGTCTCAGCTGCGAAAACAGAGATTCAACATCCGGGACTATTTCGTTCTTACCTGAGAGGTCGATCCTGCCCTTTTGCTCATCCACCCCGTTCAGAAGGGGCTGTGTCGCTGTGCAGAGCACAACCGTAGAGCCGCAATGTTGTGTCAGGAAGTTTATGGCATTGCAGAACATGTGTGTGGTCCGAATTGGTAGCGCCTGTACCTCATCGAGAATAAGGACCGAATTCGAAAGCTGGTGCATGCGGCGAGCAGCTTGTGTTCCACCTCCGAAAAGGGCTTCCAGAAGCTGAACTGTCGTCGTAAACACGATGGGGACGTCCCAGTCTTCAGATAGAATTTTGTTGGTCCACGTTTGACGCTCCGGCATGAGGTTGGAGTGATGCTCGAGGACGATTTTGCCTCGGTCAGTGTCATTCGCCTCCAGCACTTTACGAACGACCTCTGCGTTCTGATCTATGATGGTCGTAAATGGCACAAAGTAGAGGACGCGATCCATCTTGTGACGCATCGCGTGATTGAGTGCGAAGCGCAAGCTGGCAAGTGTCTTTCCGCCTCCAGTTGGTACAGTCAGCGTGAAGACGCCCTTCGGATCCTGTGCCCGAGAAAGACAGAGGTTTGAAACTTCCGCGCGGATTTTGTCGACAGTGTTGCGAATACCAAATGAAGAGAGAGTTTGATCGAGACGATCGACGAGTATTTCCCACCCAACGTATCTACCGTTCTGACGCTGCACGGCGGCTCTCGGGTTCTCGAAATCGGCGGAATCCCTTCCGTCAGCATCAGTCAAACACCCGTACAGGAATCTCACGAGCATACTTACGTTGAAATCATTGACTATCTGGGACTTGTCCGACTGAACGGATCTGCACTTTTTCACTGCAGCGGTCACCCAATCACGGTCGCTGACAAGGATTCTGAGCCGGTCATCTACAACAGAATCCAGATTCGCTACAGCCTCCGTCAGGTGAGTTAATTGGTGTGCCTTGGCGAGACGTTTTGATAACACATCGCTCCCGTTTGGTGAGATGCAGTCGATAAGGCCTGAATGGTGAGAGGCCAAGCACAGAGCGGCGATCGACCCGACGATCTCTCCCAACTTGCCTTTGGCAGACAGCAAATCAAACGCACACTGAGCGCCCGCTGTTGAATGATCGATCTTGCCTTTCTGGGATTTTGCGTCCACGTATTCGTCAGAATCAGGGTCAAGAATACCTGTACTGGATTCTATGTACTTCCTAAACTCCTCGCTGTATTTGCCGAGGTCGTGTAGGAGCCCCAGCAATTGTCCCAATTCCATGAGCCCTATTTTTGCTGCACGTTCGCCAGCCTTCTCGCTGACGCCGAGTAGATGTTGGCCAACGTACTGGCTCTTGCCATCCGATTTGCGGACATGTGCGATGTAGTTCGTTCTGCTATCAGTCATGCCTTTCGGTCCATGTAACCGCAGGTGCGCGTCTTACCATTCGGATGATGACCGAGTGGTTTTCCTTTATAAAAAGGGGGTCTTTAGCCTCTCTTTGTTCATTCTTCCTTCCCCCCTTGCCTCTTCCGCAAAAGGAACGCTCATACCGACCAGCCGTCATCCTCCTCGATCTGCTGTCGGCGGAGTCGATGCAGAATTCTGATCGGGCTCGGCCGGTGGCGACTGTCACGCCGCCCTTTCCCAAAACAAGCCAAGGCGATTTCCTCATCACAGCATTTCATCCTGGCACCCCGCTGTTGCAGCCAACGCAACACGCCGCATTATTTTCCCCCTGCGTACATCGCCGCCATCGCCTGAGCCTCTTCGGCAATGCGTTGGCGAAGATCGGCCGGTGCGAGTATTTCCACGTCGGCGCCCCAGCCCCGGATCCAGGGGAACATTTCCCGAGGCTCGGCGATCTGGGCGCGCCAGATGAGCTCGCCACTGGGCAGATCGGTGACGGCCTGGCTGGGATGCCAGACCGTCTCGCGCACCCTATGGGCCACATGCGCGGAAAAGCGAAGAACCACATCCACGGGCGCGGCGTCGGAGTACCAGATGCCCCAGGCGCCTTCCAGCACGCCCGCGATCCTTTCGTCAGGAGGAATCGCATAGGTGTCTGACGTAAGGGTGGCTTGGAGGATTCTGTCCACGCGCAACGTACGCAGGTGATCCTCGCCCGCACATTCCCCAATCGCCTGTACCGTCTGACCGACGGCATAGGGCACGATCAAATAGACGGCGAAGCGGTAGGTGTCATCGGCGTTCCGATGCACCGAGTGATGGAGCACTTCCACCATCCTGCCTTCGGACCATCCGCGCGTGAGGGTTTCCAGGACACTGAGGTACACCGGATCGCGGCGTGCTCGCGAGCCCTCCACCTTCTCCGCTTCCGCCACGATATGTCCCGCGATGGTTGGGGAGAACGCCTGCAGCGATTGGCCGAGCTTTCTCAAGGCGGACGCCGTGTGAGGATTGAAACGATCCATCCGATCTGCCATCAGGCGGCTCGCCAAGATAGAGGGAGAGGGATTCGTGGATGGTGAGTCGGATGTGGCTGAGGTAGCTGTCGCGATTGATACCTACCAGGCCGGTATCATCCTCCGTGACCGGCAGGAAGGAACCCAGCTCCGTGACGTACCGCGCTGCGGTGGATCGGTGCACGCCGAGCCGACGTGCAATCTCTGACCTGTGAAGGCCCTGACCATGAGCCAGAAGCAGTTGCTCCAGTTGCATGAGGCGCTCTGACTTGGTTGCTGCTGAAACCATTTGAAATTGGAAATTATGGTAGCACGATGAGAGCTACAAGTCCAATAAAACTGACGCTGACGCAAGGCATTTCAACTGCTATAAGGAAACCGCGGTCGTGATATGATGAATGCGGATATGACCGCCGCCGAAATCCTCAAGCTGAATGGCGATATGCGACAGTCCCCGCTCATGGACGCGGTCCGGCACTTTGACGCCCTGGCCCGTTCCCACCAGTTGCCGTACTGCATCGTCGGCGGCCTTGCCGTGATCAGAAACGGCTACCCGCGCACGACGATTGATGTCGATGTTCTCACTTTCAAGCAGGCGTGGCGCAATCTCCTGCCGTTGGAGGGAGAAATCACAAGCCAGGGAATCGACAACTGTGTTGACAAGGCATCAGGGGTGACGATCGACATCCTCTTCGCTGATGACGATTGGGAGATGGTGATCCCGATGCCCGATCCGCTGAAGGCAGGGGAATACGACGAAGAGCTTGGGGCAAGATTCATCCGCCTGCACGATCTCGTGCAGCTCAAGATGGCCGTCCATCTTTCGAAGCTGCGGGAATCAGGCATGGATGTGGCAGCCAAGGACCTCAGCGACGTCTATGAGCTCATGCGCAGGAATCTTGCGGAGTTTTCCCCGGATATCATCCGCGCCTATGATCCCGCCGTAAGGAAATCCTGCATGAGGACGTTTGAAAGCGCGGCGCGCGCCTCAAAACGCGAAAAACGCCGCTGACGGGACCGCGGCTCATGGACGTCCCGTCGCGGCGCTTTACGTCAGAGCGCGAAGTCAAGACCCAGCGCGAGGCTCGGAGTCTTTTCCCCCGGCTCCCAGCTCGCGTTGACGACAGGCAGGATTTCCGGCCTTTCGAAATGAGGTAGACGTCGGGGTTGCCGCGTACAGCTCCCCCGACCAGCGTGCACGCGGTCCGGTCCAGTTGATCGACTCGAATATCACCGCTCCAGCGCTGAAAACGATGCTCGTGATGAATGCCGCAACCTCGTCGGGAATGAGGAAGCCCGCCCCGACGGCCCCGACCGTGCACCCGACGGAGAGCCACGTATAGGTCCATGCGGCCGACCGCGAGCTTGCCAGGACGTCCCCTCCCATGGCCTCGATCTGGCTCTGCCGCGCATCGAGGCAGAGGTTCCAGATCAAGCCGCCGCCCGACATGCACAGGGATCCGACGGAGAAAAGCGCCAACGACGTATAGGTGTCGGTGAAGTCATACCCTCCCACGAGAACGAGCGTGTACCCCGTCAGGTCCACCGCGATGCCGGAGACGATCGCCGCATCGAGGAGGCCCGGTCTGCCGCCGCCCACGAACGCCCTCCAGTTCTGCGCGGAGCAGGGAACCGCAATCGCGGCGCACACGACGACAATAAGAATGACCTTTTTCATGACACGACTCCTTTGTGGATGATGGGTGATGCGCGCCCATCATCTCACTATCACCGGCGTCCGACAAGGAGACGCCGTCGAGCTGTGCGCGGCCGCATCCTCCGTGGTACCTTTGTCGGGGAGGACGGGATGAAACTGACCGGGAACACGATTGTCATCTTTTCGACGCGATGAACTATTAACGAGGCATGCGGCCGATGAGGAAAATGACGGCTTTCGCCGCGAGCATTTCGGTTTTTGCGCTGCTCGTCTCCTGTGCATCGGAGCCTCCGATTCTGCCGATGCCTCCCTACTTCAACGAGCTTGCCGGCACGGGAGCTCCGCCGGAGGTGCAGGCTGCCATCGGTCGGGGAGCGGACGTGAATGGACGGGGTGAAGACGGCATGACACCGCTGATGGCCGCCGCGGGGAAGAGCAGGAATGCCGAGGTGCTCGTCGTGCTCCTGAATGCGGGAGCGGACGTTCGAGGGAAGGGACATGTACGGTCGCACGCCGCTCATGTACGCCGCGCAAAACAGGAACCCTGAAATGGTCGACGACGCTCCTGCGCGCGGGCGCCGATGTGAACGATCAGGACAAGGACGGGTGGACGGCGCTCATGCTCGCCGCCGCTGACGTCGACCAGGGCCCCGAGGTCCCGCGAGGCTCCTGGCCGCCGGTGCGGACGCGAACGCGCGGAATCAGGACGGTGATACCGCGCTGATCCTGGCCGGCGAGAAACCCGAACCTGCAGGTGACTACCCTGCTCCTGCAGGCCGGCACCGACGTGAACGCCCAGAACGACATGGGTGTGACCTCGCTGATGCAGGCCGTCACCGAAAACGTGAATCTCGAGGTGATCACGACGCTCTTGAAGGCGGGCGCGGATGCGAATGCGCGAAACCTGTTCGACGCGACACCGCTGATATGCGCCGTCACAAACGGCGCGAACCCCAAGAGTGATCGCGCTGCTCCTGGAGGCGGGCGCGGACGCAAAAGCGCGGGATGCCGACCTCAAGACGGCGCTCGATTATGCGCGGACCGAGGAAAAGCTGAAAGGCACCGACGCCTATCGGAAGCTGGAAGCCGCCTCGCGATGAGATGAAGCGGAGCTCCTTTGCGCAGAAAGGCGGTGACGATGGATCCTCGGCGGGGCTACACCCTGGCGGTGCTGAACATGGCGATCAGCGGCGCTGGCAATCTACGTGAACAGCCTTGGGGTGAAAATGTTCGCCGATTCCACGCTGTACACCGCGCTGAAAAATGGCGTGGTGGGCATCGTCCTCGTCGTGGTGCTCATCGCGTCGAGGAAGGCGCGCGCGCCGTACGCCCGTCTGTCCGTCCCGCAGTGGCTCCTGCTTCTTGCCGTCGCGCTGATCGGCGGCAGCGTGCCGTATGCGTTCTATTTCCGCGGCCTCCAGCTTTCCACGCCCGTGACGGCCTCCCTCGTCGACCACACGCAGTTCCTGCTCGTCGCCGGGTTTGCGGCGCTCTTTCTTCGTGAGCGATTCGGCCCCGCGGTGTGGGCGGCGCTGGGCATTCTGCTTGCCGGCCTGTGCCTGGGCATCACGGTGAGCGCCGTGCGCCTGGACGCCGGCGTCGTATTTCTTGCCGCGGCGACGGTTCTGTTTGCCGTGGATTTCGTGCTGATGAAGCATCTCCTTGCAGCGGTGCCCCCGCTGGCCGTCATGACCTTCAAGATGGCGCTCGGCTCGCTGCTCCTCATCGCCTACGTCGCGGCCACGGGCCGGATGGGGTCCGTTGTCGGCATGACGCTGCTCCAGTGGGGATTCATCGGCGTCACCGGGCTCATCCTGCTCGCGTTCACGACCACGTCGGTGCTCGGGCTTCGCTCCGCATCGGCCACCGCGGTGACGGCCATTCCCGCCGGCGCGCCCATCGTCACGACGGCAATCGTGCTCGTCGCGCAGGGAGGCGCCATCCCGCCCGTGCGCTGGCTCGGCCTTTCCCTCATGCTGGTGGCCGTGCTCGCCGTGTTCATTTTCGGCCGACGCCAGGAGGCGCGCCGCGCGGCCGACAACGGTCAGGGGAATGCGGCATGAGCGACGGGCTTCTCCTTTTCGCGCGCTATGCCTACGCGCCCAACCGGCTCGGTTACTGCGGCTCCGACGATCACCCGGCCCTGTTCTCCTATCTCACGGAGTCCCGGCCGGACCAGGGCCTTCTGGAATTGGCCCGGCAATTCGACGGCGCCTTCCCCTATCTCACCCTCATTGCCCGGGCGAACAACATCGCGGACCCCTTCGACCGCCGGGTGGTGGAAGCCTACTGGATCGGAAACGCGCTCCTGGAGCGCGTCGGGCAGGCGTCGTTTTTCGAATCCCTGTCCGCACGATTCCGACCCCGCATGAAGAGGCAGGACTTCACCTGGATGACAAGCGTCCTCCCCGCCGGCGCGAAGCCGCACCACAACTTCCACGTCTTCGACGTCTACCGCCGGGCAGGTCTCCTGCGCGACGAGCGGGCGACGGTTGCGTTGGAGCGCATGGACCAATGCCGCATCAGTTGGGGCCGGGTCCTGTACGCGGAAGGTGCGGAGGTCGTTGTCGAGCGATCCCCCCTGGTGATGGAGCAGGGAAAACTCGCGCTCGGCGTGCCCGTCACGGTGCGCGTCCTGCGCCATATCGACGGCCGCGGCTACCTGGACGATTTCAGGCCCGGACAGACCGTGTCCATCCACTGGAACTGGGCCTGCGACCTCATGGACGGCCCTGCCCGGGCGCAGCTCTTGCGCGCCACGCGCCGCGCCATTGCCCACACGAACCTGACGCTCTGATTGACGGAACGCCGATCGAAGCGGCCGCGACCATTCGGCAGCAAACTGGACCTCGGTGCTCCAGGCCATGAAGGCGCTGCTCGAGAAGTGAGCGCGCCGGAATTGACGATACATATAGTGATTTCCTAATATATGTTATGAAGCATTTTGTGCCCGTTGCCGTCCTGTTCGCGGCGGCAGTTATTGCGGGGGCGGCCCCGACCGTGACCGTGTCGAACTCGATCAGCCTTCACGACGCCCCCAAGTATGGACCGACGTTCACCCACTTCGACTACGTGAATCCCGATGCGCCGAAAGGCGGCACCCTGCGGCAGTCGGTCGTCGGCACGTACGACAATTTCAACGCCTACGCGCAGCGGGGCGTCGCGGAATCGAGCGCGGCGGCATTCTACGACACCCTGATGACGCCGTCGGAGGACGAGATCGAGGTCTATTACGGGCTCATTGCACAGAAGGTCGAGTATCCCAGCGACTTCACCTGGATCATTTTCGACCTGAATCCAAAGGCAAAAAACCAGGATGGATCGCCCATCACGGCGGACGAGGTGGTCTTCTCCTTCAACAAGTTCCTGAACGAGGGCGTGCCGCAGTTCAAGCAGTACTACGCGAACGTGTCGAAGGCCGAAGCCCTGGATCCCCTGCGCGTGAAGTTTACCCTCACCCAGGGCGACAAGTCCCTGCTCGTGGCACTCGCGCAGCTCACCGTCCTCCCGCAGGCCTACTGGCAGAGCCGCAAGCTCTCCGAGCCGCTCACCGAGATTCCCCAGGGAAGCGGTGCGTACACGGTGAAGGACTACAAGATCGGGGAATATGCCATCTATCAGCGCCTGCCGAGCTACTGGGGGGCCGACCTGCCCGTGAACAAGGGCCAGATGAATTTTGACGCCCTGCGCTACGACTACTACCGCGACGCGCAGGTCGCCTTCCAGGCCTTCATTGCCGGGGAATACGACCTGTACCAGGAGAGCGTCGCGAAGAACTGGGCGACGATGTACACGGGGAAGAACTTCGACAATGGCGCCATCGTCAAGGAGGAGATTCCGCACCAGATCCCGCAGGGCATGCAAGGGCTCGTCTTCAATATCCAGCGCCCGATATTCAAGGACGTGCGGGTGCGGGAGGCGCTCACATACGCGCTGGATTTCGAATGGATGAACAAGAATCTCTTCTACAACCAGTACACCCGCGCGCGCAGCTACTTCACCAACACTCCCTACGAGGCGAAGGGGCTGCCCGGCCCGGGGGAGCTTGCGATCCTGTCGCCCCTGAAGGGAAAGATACCGGACCGCGTCTTCACGACCGAGTTCCAGCCGCCGGTCACCGACGGCTCGGGCGAGATCGGCCCCCAGCTTGAGAAGGCGTTCGCCCTCCTGAAGGCTGCCGGCTGGGAGGTGAGGAATGAGAAACTCGTCAATGTGCAGACGGGCGATCCGTTCGCTTTCGAGCTCCTTATCTTCGATCCCTCCGAGCAGAGGATTGCCGTGGCCGTGCAGAAGAACTTCCAGCGCATGGGCATCGCGATGACCATCCGGCAACTCGATTCGGCGCAGTTCACGAACCGGCTCCGCTCGCGCGACTTCGACATGATCTCGGGCAGCTATGACGCCAATTTCTATCCCAGCACCGACATGAAGATCGTCTGGCGATCGGACTACATCAGCGACACCTGGAACCAGGCCGGCGTCCAGGACCCCGCCGTGGACGCCCTGATCGACGGCATCGTGGCGCACCAGGACGACTCCGCGGCCCTCCTGAACTGGGGCCGGGCGCTTGACCGGGTGCTCACCTGGAACTTCTACGTGATCCCCGAGTGGTACCTCAGCAAGTTCCGCGTCGCCTCCTGGAACAAGTTCTCGCGCCCCGCCGTGCGGCCGAAATACACCCTCGGCCTGGGCGCCTGGTGGCTGGACAAGGACAAGGAAGCGCGCCTGCCGAAGAGCTGAGCGGGACCGAGCCGCATCATGGGTCGGTACGTCGTCCGACGGCTCCTCCTGATGATCCCCACGCTGTGGGCGATCATCACGGTCAACTTCTTCATCGTGCAGATCGCCCCGGGTGGTCCGGTGGATCAGGCGGTCGCACAGCTGCGCGGCAAATCCGCCATTGCCGCTCTGGAACGCATCTCGGGTCAGGGCAGCACGGAGGTCGCGCCGCCCGCGGGGTCCACGGGCACGACGGCGGGCGCGAATCAATCCCTCTACCGGGGCGCGCGCGGGCTGGACCCCCAGACGATCGCCGAGATCCGGAAGCGCTTCGGCTTTGACAAGCCGCTCCTGGTCCGCTACCTGGAGATGCTGTGGCGCTACATCCGGCTCGATTTCGGCGACAGCCTCTTTCGCGGCCGCAGCGTGATGGGGCTCATCATCGAGCGGATGCCGGTCTCCATCTCCATCGGGTTCTGGAGCACGCTCATCATCTACCTCGTCTCCATCCCTCTGGGCATCCGCAAGGCGGTGCGGCACGGCAGCAGGTTCGACGTGTGGACGAGCACGGCAGTGGTGGTTGGCAACACCATCCCGACGTTCCTCTTTGCCATCGTGCTCATCATCTTCTTTGCCGGCGGCTCCTACCTGAAATGGTTCCCCCTTCGGGGGCTCGTCTCAACGGACTTTGGCTCCTTCTCCTTTCTCCGGAAGATCGCCGATTACTTCTGGCATCTCGCCCTTCCCACCCTCGCGATGGTGATCGGCGGCTTCGCCACGCTCACGATGCTCACGAAGAACTCCTTCCTCGACGAGATCCACAAGCAGTATGTCGCCACCGCGCGATCCAAGGGTCTCACGGAGAAACGCATCCTGCGCCGGCACGTGTTCCGCAACGCCATGCTGCTCGTGATCGCGGGCTTTCCCTCCGCGTTCATCAGCATGCTCTTCACCGGCTCCGTCCTGATCGAGGTGATCTTCTCCCTCAACGGCCTCGGGCTCCTGGGGTTCGAGGCAACGATGCAGCGCGACTATCCCGTCATGTTCGGCACGTTGTACATGTTCACGCTCCTCGGCCTCATCCTCGGGCTCGTGAGCGACCTCACGTACACCATCGTGGACCCGCGCATCGATTTCGAGACACGGGGCGGCTGAGGTGAAAATCGGTGCGGGCGGGATCGGCCGGGAACGGTGGCGGAGATTCAAGGCGAACCGGCGCGGCTTCGTCTCGCTCTGGATATTCCTCATCCTTTTCGGCGCGAGTCTCCTTGCCGAGCTGATCGCCAACGAGACGCCTCTCCTCGTACGCTTCAACGGCCGGCTCTACGTGCCCCTGCTGAAGACCTTCACGGGCAGGGACTTCGGCGGGGAGTTCGGCACGGCCGCCGACTATCGCGACCCATCGCTCGTGACGCTCATCTCCGCAAAGGGGTGGATGCTCTGGCCGCCGATCCACTTCCGTTTTGACACGATCAATTATGACCTTCCCAGCCCTGCGCCGTCCCCCCCCAGCAGCGTGAACTGGCTGGGCACAGATGAGAACGGCAAGGACGTCCTTGCCATCCTGATCTACGGCTTCCGCATCTCGGTGCTCTTCGGCCTCACGCTCACCATATTCTCCAGCGCGATCGGCGTCGCCGCCGGGGCGCTGCAGGGCTACTACGGCGGACGCGTCGACATACTCGGGCAGCGATTCATCGAGATATGGTCCGGCATGCCGACGCTCTTCCTCCTCATCATCCTCTCCAGCGTGGTGCAACCCAACTTCTGGTGGCTCCTCCTTATCACCCTGCTCTTCGGCTGGATGAGTCTCGTCGGCGTGGTGCGCGCGGAGTTCCTGCGGGCGCGCAATTTCGAGTACGTGATGGCCGCCCGCGCGCTGGGAATGAGCAACGCGCGTATCATCTTCCGCCACATCCTGCCCAACGCAATGGTGGCCTCCCTCACCTTCATGCCTTTCATCCTCGGCGGGTCGATTACAACGCTGACGTCCCTGGATTTCCTCGGCTTCGGTCTGCCCGTCGGCTCACCGTCCCTCGGAGATCTTTTGGCCCAGGGCAAGGCGAACCTGCAGGCGCCGTGGCTGGGCATCTCGTCATTCCTGGTCCTTGCCGGCACGCTCAGTCTCCTTGTCTTCATCGGGGAGGCCGTGCGGGATGCCTATGACCCGCGGCGGGCGGTGTGATGGCGCCGAACGGGCGTGAGGCGTCGGCCGGCGCGGCGCTGCTTCGCATCAGCAATCTCCACATCGGATTCCGACGGGCAGGAGAGGTCAGGCGCGTCGTGCACGGCGCGGACTTCGAGCTTGCGGCAAAAGAGACGCTGGCGCTCGTGGGGGAAAGCGGGTCGGGAAAGACCGTGACCGCCCAGGCGGTCCTGCGCCTGATACCGGAAAGCCTCATTGCGTATCCCGAGGGAACGGTGGAGTTCCTGGGTCGGGACGTACTTGCGATGAGCCCGCGCGAGCTCCTGGGCATCCGCGGCAGCGAGATCGGCATGATATTCCAGGAGCCCATGTCGTCCCTTAATCCCCTCCATACCATCGAGAAGCAGATCGTGGAGACCCTGACCCTCCACCAGGGGCTCGCGCGGAACCGCGCCACGTCGGTTGCACTGGAGTGGCTCCTGCGCGTGGGTCTGCGCGATCCCGAGAAGCGCCTCAGGGCCTATCCCCACCAGCTCTCCGGCGGGGAGCGTCAGCGCGTCATGATCGCCATGGCCCTTGCCAACAGGCCGCGGCTTCTCATTGCCGACGAGCCGACGACGGCGCTGGACGTGACGATACAGGCGCAGATACTCGGGCTCATCAAGGCGCTGCAGCGGGAGCTGGGCATGGCGGTGCTCTTCATCACGCACAATCTCGGCATCGTGCGCCGGTTTGCCGACAGGGTCGCCGTCATGCACGACGGAAGGATCGTGGAGACGGGCCCGACGGACGCGATTTTCCGCTCCCCGGCGGACGCCTACACGAGGTCGCTCCTGGCCACCGAGACGCGCGGCGACCCGCCCGCGGCCGATCCTGCACGGCCGATGCTCCTGGCCGCGGAGAATCTCAAGGTCTGGTTTCCCGTGCAGACCGGATTCCTTCGCCGCACAAAGGGCTACGTGAAGGCTGTCGACGGCGTGTCGTTCGCGCTGCGCCGCGGGGAAACGCTGGGCATCGCGGGGGAGAGCGGGTCGGGCAAGACGACGCTGGGCCGCGCCTTGCTGCGCCTCGTGCCCAGCACGGGTACGATCGTCTTTGATACGTCGCGTGTCGACCGTCTCTCCGCCCGCGAGATGCGCCCCTTGCGGCGCCGCCTGCAGATCATTTTCCAGGATCCGTTCGGAAGCCTGAGCCCGCGCATGTCGGTGGAGCAGATCATCGGCGAGGGGCTTTTTGTCCACGATATCGGCGATCCGGGCGAGCGGGAGAAGCGGATCGTCGATGCGATGCAGGAGGTGGGACTGGATCCCGCGCAACGCCACAGGTACCCGCACGAGTTCTCCGGCGGGCAGAGACAAAGGATCGCTCTGGCGCGGGCGCTCGTTCTGAAGCCGTCCATTCTCGTGCTCGACGAGCCGACCTCATCGCTGGACCGGACCGTCCAGTTCCAGGTCATCGAGCTCCTGATCAGGCTCCAGCGGGAGCACGGCCTCACCTACATCTTCATCAGCCACGACCTGTCGGTGCTGCAGTCGATCTGTCACGAGCTTGCCGTCATGCGCAACGGGGTGATCGTTGAAGTCGGGCCCCGCGCGCGAGGTCTTTGCCGCCCCGCGGCATCCCTACACGCGGGAGCTGATCACGACTGCGTTCGAGACGCTGGCAACCTGACGCGATAGGCTCCTGCGGATGGCCAGCACGGCACCGAGGAGAGCCACGTCATGCACCTGAACGGCTGCACATTCACGGTTGTGGCTCTTGACAGGAACCTTCAACACGTACCTTGTAGAGGGGATTGGATCAGGAAATGGCCGAACACTACACCTGCACTAAGTTGCAGGTCACGAGAGGAGAAAGGCATGTCAACCGAATTGAAGCGCTCCTTCACCCAAACCGCTGGCGGCGGTCCGTCCAACCGCGACTGGTGGCCCAACCAGTTGCGGCTTGATATCCTGCATCAACATTCCTCCACGTCGAACCCGATGGGCGGGGATTTCAATTACGCAAAGGAGTTCCTGAGTCTCGACCTCAAGGCCGTGAAGAAGGATCTCCACGACGTGATGACGAATTCTCAGGAGTGGTGGCCTGCTGACTTTGGTCATTACGGACCCTTGTTTATTCGAATGGCATGGCACAGCGCCGGTACGTACCGCACCCTTGATGGCCGCGGGGGCGGCGGCAACGGCAGCCAGCGCTTTGCTCCCCTGAACAGCTGGCCCAACAACGTCAACCTTGACAAGGCGCGGCGGCTGCTCTGGCCGATCAAGCAGAAGTACGGCCGCAAAATCTCATGGGCCGACCTCATGATCCTTGCCGGGAACGTCGCCTTGGAATCGATGGGCTTCAAGACCTTCGGTTTCGGCGGTGGGCGCGAGGACATCTGGGAACCCGAAATGGACATCTACTGGGGCTCCGAAGGCAAGTGGCTGGAGGACAAACGCTACTCCGGCGGGCGGGACCTCGAGAAGCCGCTCGCGGCCGTGCAGATGGGCCTGATCTACGTCAACCCGGAAGGCCCGAACGGCAATCCGGATCCACGCGCCGCGGCCAAGGATATTCGCGAAACGTTCGCCCGCATGGCCATGAACGACGAGGAGACGGTCGCGCTTATCGCGGGGGGCCACACTTTCGGCAAGACCCATGGCGCTGGTCCCGCGTCGAATGTCGGGCCTGAGCCCGAAGCGGCCGGTATCGAAGAGCAAGGCCTCGGCTGGAAGAGCAGCTTCCGCACCGGCAAGGGCGGGGACGCGATCGGCAGCGGCTTGGAAGTCACCTGGACCACAACCCCGACGAAGTGGAGCAACAACTTCCTGTGGAACCTGTTC
This sequence comes from uncultured Spirochaetota bacterium, assembly GCA_963781885.1. Taxonomy (GTDB): domain Bacteria; phylum Spirochaetota; class Spirochaetia; order SZUA-6; family Fen-1364; genus Fen-1364. The sequence goes on from CAWAHW010000007.1 coordinate 79,280, forward strand.
GGTTACGAATGGGAGTTGACAAAAAGCCCGGCCGGCGCGCATCAGTGGCAACCGAAGGGCGGCACGGGCTCCGGTACGGTGCCGGATGCGCACGATCCGTCCAGGCGCCAAGCGCCTTCCATGCTGACCACGGACCTTGCCCTGCGATTCGACCCGGCCTATGAGAAGATTTCACGGCGCTTCCTGGAAAACCCGGATCAGTTTGCGGAAGCATTCGCCCGAGCTTGGTTCAAGCTGACGCACCGCGACATGGGTCCGCGCGCTCGCTATCTCGGCCCTGAGGTTCCTGCCGAGGAGCTCATCTGGCAAGACCCCGTTCCTGCGGTCAATCACCAACTGATTGACGCGAAGGACATCACCTCCCTGAAGACCAAGATTCTCGCATCCGGGCTCGCCATCCCGCAACTGGTTCTGACGGCCTGGGCGTCGGCCTCCACATTCCGCGGCAGCGACAAGCGCGGTGGCGCCAACGGAGCGCGTATTCGCCTCGACCCACAGAAGGACTGGGAGGTGAACCAGCCGGCCGAGCTGGCGAAGGTCCTGCAGAAGCTGGGAACGATCCAAAAGGCCTTCAATGGCACAAAGCCCCGGGGGAAAAAGGTCTCCCTTGCCGACCTGATCGTTCTCGGCGGTTGCGCCGCCATCGAGCAGGCTGCAAAAAAAGCAGGGCACACGGTTGTCGTTCCTTTTGCACCGGGACGCATGGATGCTTTGCAGGAGCAGACCGACGCAGTCTCGTTCGCCGTGCTTGAGCCGATCGCGGACGGCTTCCGCAATTACCAGCGGAAAGGACTGCACATGCCGGCAGAGGAATTGCTGGTGGATCGGGCGCAGCAGCTGACGCTGACCGCCCCCGAGATGACGGTTCTGGTTGGCGGCATGCGCGCCTTGAATGCAAACGTCCGGCAGTCAAAACAGGGCCTCTTTACCAGGCGGCCCGGGACTTTGACAAACGACTTCTTCCTGAATCTGCTCGACATGGGCACCGAGTGGAAAGCGCTATCGGACGCCAGGGATGAATTTGAAGGGCGCGATCGCAAGACGGGTGCTGTCAAGTGGACGGGAACTCGGGTCGATCTCGTTTTCGGCTCGAACTCCCAGCTGCGGGCTATCGCTGAAGTCTACGCATCCGCGGACTCGGAGGAGAAGTTCGTGAAGGACTTTATCGCGGCCTGGAGCAAGGTGATGAATCTTGATCGTTTCGACCTCGCGCAATCGTCGAAGAAGGCGCGGGTCAAGAACGGGGCGAGAATTGCGAAGGCGGTGAAGGTACCGAAGAAGCAAAGCAGACGCCGGTAGGTTACGGGCCCTAAGGGCGCACCTTCGGCGCGCCCTTAGGGCCCGTCTCGCGGCGACATGACCAAGCATAAGGTACGCCAGAATACCGGTCGTTCTCATCGTATGCCGACCAAGCACCGACGAAGAGACGATACGACCCCACCCGCAAAGGAAATCATCGCCAGGGGTCATCACCCGTTCACGGGAATGGGAGAGGCGGACTCCATCGCCTCATGAACAAAAACAGTGGGCTGCTTTCAGCCCGTTGCCAATCTTCTCTTCGACTTTCGTGAGAATGTGTCTATTGTCCTCGTGCCGGGCCCCAACCGTCTCCGTCCTTGACTTCGTTCGGCGGCCCAAGTACCTTGGGTTTGCATATTTGGCGATGGAGTTCGCCGTTCAACCGCCCGTGGAGGGCTGATAACTCCTACACACCAACTCGTTGTGTAAGGAGGACTGCCCTTGGAACCCATTTTTGTTCTCGCCGGCATTTGGCCTCTCATCGCGGTCGTTGCGGCGATAATCGCGTATCACCTGGACATCTCGATCGCGCTCGTTGAGATCATCATTGGCGTCGCCGCGGGAGCCGTTGCCGACCATTTCTTCGGAAAAGACTCCCTCGGGAGCACTCAGCCCTGGCTGCAGTTCCTTGCTTCCATTGGCGCGGTTCTGCTGACTTTCCTCGCGGGAGCGGAATTGGATCCCGCTGTGATGCGGACCAAGCTGAAGGAAGTCTCGGTCATCGGGATCATCGGCTTTGCAGCTCCGTTTGCTGGCGGCACGGCTGTCGCCCGTTTCCTTCTGGGATGGACCATTCCCTCGAGTCTTCTTGGCGGGATCGCCCTTTCTACCACTTCCATGGCCGTCGTGTACGCGGTCATGCTCGAGACGGGGCTTAACAAGACCGACTTCGGCAAGGGAATTCTCGGCGCCTGTTTCGTCAACGACCTTGGCACCGTCATCGCCCTGGGCCTGATGTTTTCGCCATTCACGTGGAAGACTCTCGTGTTCATTGGTGCAAGCGGGGTCGTCATCGGCACGCTTCCGATCGTGACGCGGTTCCTGACCCGGGTATACGGAAACCGCACCGCCGCCATAAGGACAAAGTGGATTCTCGCGGTCCTGCTGGGATTGGGGGGCCTGGCGTACTGGTCGGGCAGCGAGGCAGTTCTTCCGGCCTACGTCGTCGGGATCGTTCTCGCGGAGTTCGCCAACGCGGAGCACCAATGGCTTCGGCGGCTGCGCACGCTCACAACTGGCTTCCTCACGCCCTTCTATTTCATCAGGGCAGGTTCCTTCGTTTCCGTCCCGGCCCTGATAGCGGCGCCGGCTGCTTTTCTTCTGCTCTTCCTTGCCAAGATTCTCTCAAAGATCTTTGGCCTCTTCCCGGTCATCTCGCGTTTCAAGAAGCAGCCCCAGGAGCGGTGGTACTACACGCTCATGATGTCGACCGGGTTGACCTTTGGCACGATTTCTGCCCTGTACGGTTTCAGCCACGGCATCATTGATCAAGCGCAGTATTCCGCTCTCGTGACGACTGTCATTGGAAGCGCGGTGATTCCCACCCTTATCGCAGGGCGCCTGTTCCTGCCCCGCCACCTCCTGACGCCCGTGGAGCTCAAGAGGCACGTGGTGCGGGTCCCTGAAGGGAGCCCTGCCGACGAATGACACGTTGCTGCGCCCCGTCGCGTCGCTTTCGCTGTTGCCGGCGGTCGGACTTGAACCGACACGGGCGTTGCCACCCACCAGATTTTGAGTCTGGCATGTCTGCCATTTCATCACGCCGGCGTAGGGGTCGAGCATAGACGGGGCCCGGCGGGGTGTCAACAAAGCCGCCGGTTGGAGGCAGACCGCCGGCATCTGGCCGCAACGTCTGCGCGCTTGCCTCCGTATGCCGATTCCGGTAGGGTAGGGAATCGGGGCCCATAGCTCAGTTGGTTAGAGCGGCGGACTCATAATCCGTTGGTCCGGGGTTCAAGTCCCTGTGGGCCCACTATTCTCGCGGCGCCCTGCGCGGACCGAAGCGGACTATTTCTCCATCATCGCCTTCACGCGCGCCAGCAGGTCGTCGGGCCGGAAGGGCTTGCTCAGGAAGGGGAGCGATGAGGCGCTTTCAGACGAACGGAAGCGCGCATCGTCCGTGTAGCCTGACATGTAGAGGATGGGGAGCTTCGGCCGGGTGCGTGCAAGGCGCTCGCCCATCTCGATGCCGCTCATGCCGCCGGGCATGACGACGTCGGTCACGACCAGGTCGAGCGCGGCGTTGCCTTCCGCGACAAGAAGCGCCTCGCGGGCCGATGCCACGGGCGTCACCGTATAGCCGCCGCGCTCCAGCACCTTGCGGGCCAGCTCGCGGACATTCGTTTCGTCCTCCACCAGAAGGACGGCGCCGCTGCCGGCCGAGAGGACGCGCGGCGCTTCCTCGACCGCGGCCGCGGCCCGCGAGGCGGGGATGTGCGGAAGAAACACGGTGAACGTGCTTCCCTCGTTCTCGGCGCTCTGCACCCTGATGCCGCCACCGGACTGCGTGACGATTCCGTAGACCGTCGAAAGCCCCAGCCCCGTGCCCTTTCCCTCGTCCTTCGTCGTGAAGAAGGGCTCGAAGATGTGCGCCCGCGTGTCCTCCGACATTCCCACGCCAAAGTCCTGGATCCGCAAGATCGCCCACTTGCCCGGCGGCACGTCAGGGGGAAGCTTTGCGCGCGCGGCGAGCCCCCCGTCCGCCTGTGTGACGACGCCGGACGGCCCCACTTCAACCGGGCCGGTCTCCATGATCAGCCTCCCTCCGTGCGGCATTGCGTCGCGCGCGTTCACGGCGAGATTCATGAGGATCTGGTCGATCTGCGCGTGGTCCGCGCGGATGCACAGTTCGTCCTGCGCGAGGCGCACCTCCAGGTCGATGTCCTCGCCGATGAGGGGACGCAGCAGCGTGACGGAGGTCGCCACGAGCTTGTTCAGGTCCAGGACCGCGGGCTGGAGGATCTGCTTGCGGCTGAAGGCGAGCAGCCGGCTCGTGAGCGCGGAGGCGCGCTTGATCGTCGTGCGGATCTGGCCGAGGTCCGCGAGCGCCGCCTCATTGTCCTGCAGGTTGTCGGACAGGAGGCTCGTGTACCCCGAGATCACGGTCATGAGGTTGTTGAAATCGTGGGCGATGCCGCCTGCCAGCCGGCCGATGGCCTCCATCTTCTGCGACTGGAGGAGCTGTTCCTGCGTCTGGCGAAGCTGCTGGATGGTCCCTTCCAGATCGCGCATGAGCCGCGTCTTGCGCCACGCGGCGGCCGCCTGGTGCGTGAAGGCCGTGAAGATCTGCAGGTCCTCGGGGCCCAGGTCCTCACCCGAGATCGCCAGGAGCCCGAGCGGGGCATCGCCGACGAGCAGGGGCGCGAGAATGACGCCGTAGGCGGGTGCCGCCTCCCCGACGGGACCCGGCGCCGCCGGGCAGCTCGAAGAGCAGCTCGATTGCCGCTCCTCCGAGCGTCGTGAAGAGCGCCGTGCGCCCCTCCATGGCCTGGGCGACCTCGGGGATGCCCTCCGTGGGAAGCCAGGGGCTTTCGTCGTCGGCCGCGCCGACGGTGACCTCGGTCGTGCGTCCGCTGCCACGGCAGTGCACGCGCAGCGATGGGTCCGAATCGGACTCGATGATGAACACCGCCGAATCGAAACCGAGCCCCGCCAGGACGCGCACCGCGGAGGGGAAGATCTCCGCTGGCGTGAGCGCCTGTTCCATGGCGAGGGTGGCGGCATTCAGCGACTGCAGGAGGCGCTCGGTGCGCTTGCGGGCGGAGATGTCCGTGACGATGCCGAGGATGGCGGGCCTGCCGTCGTAGTGGATGAGCTTCGTCGTGAGGATGGCGTCGATGTTCTTGCCCCCATGGGCGACAAACACGCATTCGTAGGGGGGGACCTCCTCGGCGCGCAGGTGCCGGTCGAAGCCCTGGACGATGACCGAGCCGTAGCCGGGCGCGGTGAGCCTGCGGAAGTCGAATCCCGGGGCGTATATCTCGGCGCGCGTCCAGCCCAGCATCGTCTCGCACTGCTGGTTGGCATAGACCATGCGCCCGTCGGCGTGGATGAAGATCATGTTCGGCGACTGCTCGGCGAGATTGCGGAACTTCTCCTCCGACTCGCGGAGCACCTTCTCCGTCCGCTGGCGCACGGAAAGCTCCGTGCGGACCTCCTCGTACAGCCGCGCATTCTCCACCGCGATCGCCACCTGGTCGGCGATCGTGGAGGCCAGGAGCAGGTCGTCGGCATCGTAGCGGTGGGCGCGGTAGGTCTGCACGCTCATCACGCCCGTGATGCGCTCCCCGATGAGCATCGGCACGCCGATCCACGAGGTGGGGATCTTGCCCGTGCCCCAGGCGCGCGGCGTCGAGCCCTGCGTGGTCTCCCGCGTGACGTCGTTCACCAGGAGGGGAGAGCGAGCGGCGACGACGCGCGAGGTGAGGCTCTTGCCCATGGGCTCGCGGACGGGCGGCTCCCTCTTTCCCTCGTCCACCTGGATGCGGAAATCCAGCACGTCCGCCGGGGCGTCATAGAGGGCGATGAAGAAGGCGTCCGCCTCGAAGATGCGCGCGACCTCGCGGTAGACGATCTCCAGCAGGTCGTCGAGGTCGAGCACCGCTCCTGCCGCCGATGCGATGCGGTTGACCAGGGAGAGGCGCTCGGCGCGGCGCCGGGTCTCGTCGTACAGACGGGCATTCTCGATCGCGCTGGAGAGCTGGTCCGCGATGGTCTGGAGGGTGAGGAGGTCCTTGTCGCCGAACTGGTCGAGGTTGGCGCTCTGGACGTCGATCACGCCGATCACCTTGTCGCCGCGCACGATCGGCACGGCGAGCTCGGACCGGGTCTTTCCGGGAAGGAGCTCCACGTAGCGCGGCTCCTTGCGCACGTCGCCCACCAGGAGGGGCTGGCCGGAGCCCGCCACCCATCCGCAGATACCCTCGGCGCCGACCTTCAGACGGTGGACGCCGGGCGTGAGGGCCGCGGTTGGCAGGGTGGTCGAGCGCAGGACGAGGTCCTCGCCGTCGACGAGCAGGATGGCAACGGTGTAATAGTCGAAGGTGTCCCGGATCCGCATCGCTGCCTGGTTGAAAAGCTCGTCGAGCTCCAGGAGGTTCGCGGTGCGGCGGCTGATCTCGGAGATGAGCTCCTGCCGATGCGCCCGTTCACGGAGGTCGGCGGTCAGGTCGTGCAGCGGGTTAAAGAGGCGCCACCGCATGATCCTCCAGCCCATGATGCCCATGCTCGCCGCGCTCGTGACCGGCAGCAGGGAGAGCGAAGGGGAGATGATGCCGCTCACGAGGCACCCGACGAACAGGAGGATCGCGCCCGCGGCGAAGTAGGGGTCGCTCGCCTGCCGACGGCCGGAATAGAGAACGACGATCGACGTGAGGAGCACCGCGGCGGAGGCGAAGGCGGTCGCATAGCCCCAGGTCGTGAAGGAATAGACGATGCCGCCGGCAGCGGTCATCGCGGGAGCAAAGACAAGGCGGCCCTGGAAAAGCGGCCGGAGATGCACGACGAGCGCGGCGAAAGCCGCCCCGGCGACGAACAGAGGCCAACGTCTGCGCGCGCGCATGTAGTGCGTGGAGAAGACGAGGAGGGAGATGCCGAGCAGGGCGAAGAAGATGATGCTGAAGGAGAGAAAGACGGGGGGACGGCCGACGTGGAACCAGAGCGAGAGGCGCAGGAGGATGAAGCTGACCGACCACCCGGTCTCAGAAAGCGTGAAGAGCACGAAGGCGCGATTGAGCCTCTTGCGGATTCCGGCCCCGCCGACGATGAGCAGGAGCGCCGTGGAGAGCGACAGGGCGAGAGACAGGCAGACAATGTCGAGCACAAGCAGGGCCGGCATCGGGAGAATCTTCCTTAGTTAATGATCGGCACGGGCCGGCTTAATCTTCCCCGGAGACGGGGCTTTACCCCACCCTCTTGCCGCAGAGCGTCTCGACGCGGATGGCAATCACGCTCGTGCGGGCCAGTGACCCCGGCTCGTAAGAGGGCCTGCCGGGAGCGCCGGTGTAGTGGCGCATGATCGCATCCAGTCCGCGTCGGCGCTCCTCGTCGTCTTCCACGATGCGCGCGGTTCCCGTTCCGACGATGCTCCGCCCCGTGCAGGAAAAGCCGCACGCCGCGTTTCCCGCAACCACGCTCATCTCGGTTGCCGCGCTGAAGCCGACGGAGGCGTGCGCGGTCAGGAGATCGATCTTCGCTCCCTCCCGTGCGCCGTGCACATACAGGATGCCGTCCACGACGCCGAAGCAGACGGGCAGCACATACGGGGCAGGGGTGTCGGCGAGCGCAAGAAAGAGGAGCTTCGCCTCGGAGAGGATGGCGTCCAATTCGCCGGGTTCAGTGATCTCCCGCGCGGAACGCCGCAGGGGTCGGGTGTGCGTGCCCTTCATGCCGCGCGCCGCTCAGGCGAAGCGTTCCTGCTCTTCCGCGGGGTCTTCGCAAAGGAGGCTGTCGAGCCGGCGCAGCGTGCGGAAATAGTCCTTCTCCTCGAATATGCCGCCGAACCGGAAGATGGACGCCATGCGCGGCGGGAGCGCTTCCACGACGGCGCGGGACACGGAGATCGTCCCGGGTCGCGTCGCCATCTTTTCCAGGTGCGCGGCATAGTTGATGACGTCGGAGACAATAGTACCAGTATCGATGGCGAATTTCACGCGGCCGGTGTCGATGCCGATCCGCAGGGCGACGTCGCTGGCCGGAGAGCCCGAGGCGGCGATGTTGAACACCGGCACGGTGCTCTGCACCTCGATGGCAAAACGCACGGCGCGCGCGGCGTGATCCTTCATGGCGAACGCGATGATGCCGCCGTCACCGGCCCACGACCAGATGCGCCCGTCCACCGCCTGGAGCTTCTCCCGCACGAAGCTCCAGAGCGTGTACACCATTTTCTCCGCGCGCTTCACGCCGAGCTTCCGCGTCTTTTCGGAGTTGCCGACGATGTCGATGCTCGCGATGGTGATGTCGTACTCCCGGCCGCTCTTGAGACAGCCCCAGTTGGGAAGGTCGTGCGGGTCCGACCGCATGGGCACGACGGCACCGGTCTTGAAGTCGTAGTGGAGCCCGGCCCGGACCAGCCGGCCCAGGAACTCCTCCAGGCCGTCCACCTGCACGGTGCGTCCCTGCACGGAGCTCTCGTCCAGCTCGACCACGAGCTTGATGAGAGACTCGAACCCGGTCGCCTCGGTCGCACTCGTTTACCAGCAGCCCCGCGCACTTGTGCGCGGACAGGGAGATGTGGTTGCGTTTCCCCGCAACCTCGTTCGAGTCGAAGCATCCCAGTACGAGGCGCCCGAGCTCGTTGACCTCCGCCGTCTTGAAATTGGCGGCGATCAGCTCGATCAGGTCATTGCGTATCGCCGGCTCCAGCTGCATGCGCTCGTTCCTTCGTCAGTTGAGTGATATTCAGCTTATTCTATATATCTACGATATGATTGCGAAAAAATGGAACGATTGGAGATATTGTGATTATACACACGCGGCACGAGTTGTCAATGAAAATCTGCGGGATGATGCGGCACGCATGCAGCAGGCGCTAGAACTTGACCTTCACTGCCGCTTTTTTCTCGTCTGAGATGAAGCTCGCGTCGAGATACGCCTGCACCTTCGCACCGTTGCGGAAATCCGAGACATCGCTTTCACCGGTGCGTACCGCGGTGATGAATCTCTGGAATTGCGTCGGCGTGGGCCGGCAGCGGACATCCTTCCATTCCGCCTTGAGGATGGATTTGCCGCGGGTCACCCTGTAGAGGTCGTAGGAGGTGTCCAGGTCCACCTCCACGGCTCCTTCGTCGCCGTAGGCGCGCACGCGAAGGCTGTTCATTTGCCCGGTGGCCCACCTCGACGCGTGCACGGTGCCCAGGCCGCCGCCGGCGAATGTCACCGTGGAGACGAAGCTGTCGTTCGCGTCAAGGACGTAGGGCCCGATCCGGTTTCCCTTGACGCCCTTGTCGAAGGTTTTCAGGGTGCAGGCGATCTGCGCGATGTCGCCGCAGAGCAGCGCGGTGAGATCGTAGATGTGGCAGCCGATGTCGCCCAGCGTGCCGGCGCTTCCGTGACGGATGGACAGCCGCCAGATGAGCGAGTCGCTGGTGCGCCAGTCTCCCCATGCGTCCTGCACGAGCCAGCTCTGCAGGTAGCTCGATTCGACGTGCAGGACGCGCCCGATGCCGCCCTTCTGGATCAGCGCCGCGGCTGCTTGCGCGCCGCTGGAGTTGCGGTAGGAAAAGTTGACCTGCGTGACGACCTTGCGGCGCTGCGCGGCATCCCGCATTGCGCGCGCATCGGCGAGCGTCGTTGCAAGCGGTTTCTCGCAGAGCACGGGCAGGCCGCGCGCGATTGCCGCAAGCGATATGGGCGCGTGCATCGCGTCCACGGTCACGTTGGAGATGGCATCGAGCTTCACCGCGTCCAGCATTTCACTGTAGTCGGTGAACCAGCGCGGATCTTCCACCGTGCGGCGAACGCTGCCGCTCTCTTCCCGTCGATGTCGCAGCAGGCCGCCAGCGCGACCCCCTTCATCTGTGCGAAACTCCGGGCATGCCCGGCGGCCATGCCGCCCGTGCCGATGATCCCCAACCGTATCATGGGCGCCACTGTAGTCCCCGCACCGCACGGGGTCAATCCCGGCCCGTTCCTCTTGCGCCGCCGTGCAAACCGGACTATGCTCCTCGGGCTGCTTGTTTTCGCGAAGGAGAGATAATGAAGAGGATACTGACGGGCGTTGTGCCCCTGGCGATCCTGCTTGTGCTGGCAGGGTGCGGCAGCCCGACTGTCGCGGCCAAGAAGATGGTGTCGATGGACTACAAGGGCACCCTGGCCGACGGCTCCGTGTTCAGCGAATCGCCCGCCGGACAGCCGATGGAGTTTCTTGTCGGCGGCGGCACAATCATCCCCGTGCTGGAAAAGGGGATGATGGGAATGAAGGTGGGAGACAAGAGAACCATCACCGTGAAGGCGGCCGATGCATACGGTGAATACAACAAGGCCGCGCTCCAGGAAGTCCCCAAGGGCCAGTTCCCCAAGGATTCCAAGCTCGAGGTCGGTGCGCGGTTCCAGGTGTCCGGTCCATCGGGACAGATCGCGGTCGTGACGGTCACCGCGGTGAACGCGACGACGGTGACACTGGACTTCAACCACCCCCTGGCGGGCAAGGACCTCACTTTTGAGGTGACAGTTGTGAAGATCCGCGACGCTACCAAGGAGGAGCTCGCGGCAGCGACGCAGGCGGCACAACCCGCGCCCAAGTAGCGCGCTGTGTTGCCGGGCCGCGATTCCTCGTCAGGGTCGCGGCCTTTTTTCTCCGCGGCGGATCGCGGCCCACGCCGCGTGGCATCATCGCACCCCAACTTTACTCCCCGCCGCGCAATCCCCTATACTTCGCTCCAATGCGGATCCTCCTGTGCTCCGATCTCCATCTCGGCATGAAATTCGCCGGCTACCCCGACGTCCAGGCAAGGCTCGTGGAGGAGCGTTTTGCGTGCCTCGAGCGCATTGTCGCCGCGGCCAATGAGTCCCGCTGCGATTTGCTGGTGATCGCCGGCGACCTGTTCGAACGTGTCGCGGTGGCCCGCCGGGACGTTCAGCGCGCCGCAGCGGCGCTGCACGGCTTCCAGGGGCGGCTTGCGGCGGTGCTGCCCGGCAATCACGACTACAGCGCGCCCGACGACGAGCTGTGGCCGCGGTTCCGCGATGCCTGCGGCGACGCGGTGCTCGTGCTGGACCAGCCGCGGCCATATCCCCTCGGGCATTTCGACCTTGACGCCTGCCTGTATCCCGGGCCGTGCACGACGAAGCATTCGGATGTCAACGCCATCGGCTGGGTGGCCGCGGCGGCACGGGAACCGGCCGTGCGCCACCGCATCGGCGTCGCGCATGGAAGCGTCGAAGGCCAGTCGCCGGATCAGGACGGCCGCTACTTTCCCATGAGCCTGCGCGAGCTCGCCGACGCGGGCATGCATCTCTGGCTGCTGGGGCACACCCACGTCAGATTCCCCGCCGTCCCCGGCCCGCGCGACACCCTGTTCTGCGCCGGTACTCCCGCGCCGGACGGCTTCGACTGCCGTCACGACGGCGAGGTGTGGATGCTCGATCTGAGCGAGGAGAACGCCGTCTCGGCGCGGCCGCTTCGCACGGGCCGGATCCGGTTCCGCGAAGAGGTGCGTGACGTGCGCCAGGCTTCTGACCTGGACAAGGCGGCGCGGCTGGCGGAGGAGCCCGATTCGCCTGGCACGATCCTCCGCCTGCACCTGAAGGGAAGGGTCCCGCGGGAGATAGTGGCCACCGTGGGGGACCTGCGGGCGCGCATGGCGCCGGGCCTCCTCCACCTGGACCTTCGCAGCGACGCGCTGCAGGAAGAGATCACCCGCGATGCCATCGACCGCGCCTACCCCTCGGGGTCCTTTCCCCACACGCTGCTCGTGCGGCTTGCCGAGCGCGGGGACCAGGAGGCGCTGGAAGCGGCGAGCGAGCTCCTCGCGGAGCTGCACGCGTGATCGTCACCCGAGTGCGTCTCCATCCCTTCGGCTGCTTTGCCGACCGGCAGCTGGAGCTGTCACCCGGCCTGAACGTCGTGCTCGGTCCTAACGAGGCGGGCAAGTCCACGGTCTTCAAGGCGGTGCGTCACGCGCTGTTCGTCCCGACGCGCCTCACGAAGCCCGACCAGGCGCGCCTCCTCTCTCCCTACCTCCCCATCGGGGGCGGCGATGCGGTCCAGGTGGAGCTTGCCCTCCTGGTTGACGGCGCGGCCTGGACCCTGCGGCGGCGCTGGGGCGCCTCTGCCGGCGCGGAGCTCGTTTCCCCGGCAGGCGTCTCCCTCACGGACGAGACGGCGCTCAAGACGGAGATCGCGCGTCTGCTCCCGGCGACGCCCGCGGTCGTCTCCAGCATCCTCATGACGGGCCAGTCGGAGCTCGCGGCGACCGTGGCATCGCTGCGCGCGCATCGGCAGGATCCCCTTGCCGATCTTGCCGACATACTGCGCCGCACCGTGCAGGAAACCGGCGGCATCTCCGTCGACCGGTTCACCGCGCGCGTCGCCCGCGAGCTTGCGAAATCCTTCGCGCACTGGGACGACGTCCACAACGGTCCCCAGAAGGACGGCAACGGCCGCGACCGGGGCATCGAGCAGCCGTGGAAACAGGACATCGGTGCCATCCTCCAGGCCTGGTACGCCGCGGAAAGCGCGCGCGTTCTCTGGCGCAAGGCCGTTGCCTGCGAGGCGGAGCTCGACGTCGTCAACGGCCGGCTGCGCGCGACCGCGGATCGCCTGGCGGCCTGCAGCGCGTACCTGGCCGCGCACGAGGCAGCGGCGCGCGACGCGCGCGAACGACGCGGCCTGGAAGCAGAGCGGGCCCGCATCGGTGCGGAGGCGGATGCACTGCGCGCCGCCGCGGCGGAATGGCAGCTTGCGCTCGGCAGGACCGCGGAGATGCGGGGCGCGCTCGCCGCACTGCAGGCAACGGTCGCGCGCGGGGAGAAGGAGCTGCAGGCCGCGCGCAGGGCGGAGGAGGGCAGGAGTCTGCGGGAGCGGCATGCAAAGGTGCTCCGCCGCGTCGCCCAGGTCGAGGAGGCCCGCGTGAAGCTTGCCGCGGTGCCTCCCCTGGAGGCAAAGACGCTGGAGGAGATTCGCCGCGCAGCCTCTGCCGCGGACAAGCTCCTGGCCGGCACCGAGGCGGGGAGGATTGCCGTCACGGTGACGGCGCGCGCGGAAACGGACCTCCTCATCCGCGAGGACGGGAAAGCGGAGAGCCGCCGCGTGCTCGGCCCCGGCCAGACGACGGACGTGCAGGCTGCCGGGCAGGGTGAGGATCGTCCACAAGGACATGGAGATCGACGTCAGCACCGGAGATGCCGACGCCGCGGCCCGGGCGGAAAAGCTCGCCGCGGCACAGCGCCTGCTGCGGCAGCTCTTAGAGCACGCGGGGGCTGCGGACGCGGCCGATGCCGAGGCGCGGAGCCGCGAGTATGAGAAGAGAGCCGCGGACCTGGCTTTAGCCGAGCGGAACCTGGCGGAGGAGCTTGCCGGGGATGCCGTGGAAGAGCTCCAGGCGCGCGTTGCGGCATTGGGCGCCGAAGAGCCGCACCGGCCGTCCGTGGAAATCGCCGCGTCGCTTGCAACGGACGCTGCCCGGGCCGATGCCCTCACGCGCGACATGGAGTCCCTGCGCGCGCGCATCCTCGCCTGGGAACAAAGCCATGCCTCGGTTGAAAAGCTCATGGACCAGTTCGCGGAGAAAAGGTTCCGTCACAACGAGCTTGCCGCCAGGGTCGAATCGTTCGCACCCCTGCCTTCCTCCTACCGCGACGCGGAGGAGTTTCTGCAGGACTTCGAGCACGAGCAGAGGGAACAGACCGATCTGCGCGTCGCGCGCGAAAGGCTGGAAGGGGACAAGCGCGCGCTCACGGCGCAGGCACCCGACCAGTCATCGGAAGAGCTCGCCAGCCTCCTGGGGGAGGCAGAGGAGGCCTTGCAGGCCGCCCGGCGCCGCGGGGCCGCGCTCCAACGCGTGGAAGCCGCGCGCGTGGAGGCGCTGGGGGCCGGAGAGGCGGCGCTGTACGACGGCATGCGCGGGCGCCTCCAGGAAACGCTCGCGGCGATGACCGCGGGGCGCCACGCGCGCGTCACGTTGGAAGGGGCGATGCCGGCCGCGCTCGCCGGCCTGGACGGGTCTGCCCTTCCCTGGAACATGCTTTCCGCCGGGACGCAGGACGCGCTGGCCCTTGCGCTGCGCCTTGCGATGGCGAGCTTCTTCATTGAAGGCTCCGATGGATTTCTCATGATGGACGACCCGCTGGTCGACATGGATCCCGATCGACAAAAGGCGGCCGCGCGGACGCTCGGCGCTTTCGCCGAGCGCCGGCAGCTGATTGTGTTCACCTGTCATCCCGCCACCGCGGACCTCCTGGGTGGCAGGCGGGTCACCCTGTCCTGAAAGACCCGCGGGGCGCGGCCGCCGTGCGCTCTGGCGGCTTCAGTCGCGACGCGGGCGGCGGGATGCATCCTCCGCGTCAACGTCCTTTTCGGCCTGCGCGAATTGCGCCGCGAATGAGGCGGGATCGACCCTGTCGCGGCTGCGGCCCCGGTTCAGCAGATCGACGATGCCGGCCGCATCCCGGATGCCTTTCTCCATCACGCGTGCCATGTCCTGCTTCGATGCGACCCGCGCGGGCGGCACGTCGTGCGCACGGCCGTAGTATTCGCGCGCGTACCAGAGGATCCGCGCGTGACGCCTCTCCTGCCAGGGCAGCCTGTTGTAGCCGGGGATGCGCGTGAAGTTCGCAAGCGGATTCCACGTGCGCGTCGCGTTCTGCTGCTCGAGGTTGCGCGCGCGGAACGCCTCGCCCAGGCCCTTTGTCTCCAGCTCGGCCAGGAGCTCGTCGGCGAGCGGGAGGAGCTCGAGGACGTCGGAGATGGCATAGTCCAGAAGCGCGCGGGAGAGGGGCCGACGCAGCCAGTTGGAGCGCTGGAACCTGTCCTTTGCCGAAGCGGACCCTGCCTGGCCGGTGTGCTGGTGGAGCCCGCCGGTCTTTCCGAGCATGCGCGCGGCAAGCGCGAGGTCCAGGATCGGCGACGGCCGGATGCCCATGGCGTGCTGGAAGGAGAGGAGGTCATTGCCCGCGTCGAACCAGACGAGCGTCCAGGGCGCGTCCTCCAGCAGACCCCGCAGGATCGTGCGATCGCGGCTGGCGAGCGGGTCCACGATGTAACCCCGCGTGCCGTCGAAGAGCTGGATCAGCCCGACGTGGATCCCATACCGGTGGAGGTTGTTCTCCCCCTCCACGTCGATCGCAAGGCGCGTCACTTTCACGTCACGCAGGCGTTGCGTCAGCGCGGCGATCCCCGGGTCCGTGTCGATGTAGTCGTATGGCGTCACGCGCTGGTGCCGATCGTGGCTGTGCTCCGCAGGAGCCCCGCTTCGAGCGGCGCGAACGCCGCGTCCAGGGGCGGCTCTTCCTTTGCGGCGGGGATGCTCACGCCGCTATAGTACAAGGCAGGCTTTTCTCCCACAAGGCCCGGCTGCTCTCCCGCAGCGCGGGCACGTCCCGCCGGCGGCAATGGTGATTGCGGACAGCTCCCATCATTTCTTTGAGCCTGGCGATTGACGGGAAACAGAGGTGGTACTTATACTATAGTAAGTTGATCCACTAAGGAGGGATTACTGATGGGCGAGCTCCTCGGCAAGGTCGATCATTCCTCGCTCCGGGTGAATCAGGCGCTGATCATTCTGGGGCTCCTGGCAGCCTTCATCTTCGAGCTTCCGTGGCTCGTTGCAGCAGTCGCGCTCGTGATGCTCCTTGGCACAGCCATTGGGCGGCCTGGTTTCTTTCCCGTCTACACGCTGCTTCTTCGCCCGCTGAGAATCGTGAAGCCCCACGTGCTTGCGGACAATCCTGAGCCGCACCGATTCGCCCAGGGCTTTGGCGGCGTCGTTGCCGCGATCGCCGCGGCCCTCCTGCTGCTGGGCTCCCCCGTGCCGGGCTGGGCGCTTTCCTGGCTCGTCATTGTCCTGGCGGCACTGAACCTTTTCGTCGGCTTCTGCGCGGGGTGCGCGGTCTACTACTGGCTGCATCGTTTGCAGGTCCCGGGCTTCCTCAAGGCCCCGCCGGCAGGCACGTTCCCCGGCATGCGCCCGAGGTCCCGCGCATGAGTGCAACCCTGGTGCGCCTTCTTGCTGCCGCCGCGATCATCGCGGTGCTGCTCGGCGCCTACAGGGCGGTCACCTCGATCGTCCTTGCACGCGCGCGCCGGGTGGCGCACGGGCTGCCCTTCACGCCGGGCATGCCGGGCGTCGTGTTCTTCACCACGCCGGACTGCGTGACGTGCAAGGCGGCGCAGAGACCGGCGCTGGAGGCGCTTTCCGCCCGGTTTGCCGGCCGGGTCCAGGTGATAGAGATCGATGCGTTGGACAACGCGGCGCTTGCAAAAAGGTGGAGCGTCCTGAGCGTCCCCACGACGTTCGTTCTTGACCGGGACGGCACGCCGCGACAGGTGAACCACGGCTTTGCATCGGCGGAGAAGCTTTTCGGGCAGATCGACGCACTCGGCCGGACCTGACAATCGGGGGCGGCCGCTCACCGCCTCTCGCACACCGCGGTGCTGATTTTTATTGTGCCCGGGCCGGAGGCGGGTGTACAATCGCACCCGAGCACACCCATGAACACGACACCCGAAAAGCTTCCCGGCTGGAAACTCGTCATCTTCGCCTTGGGCCAGCTCGGCTGGTCCCTGGCCTCCTACGGCGTGAGCAACCTCATCATGTACTTCTACATGCCGCCCGAGACGGCCTCCGCCACGCGCATCTTTCCGCCTTTCATCTATGAGGGCTCGGTGCTGGGGCTTTTCACGATCATCGGGCTCATCAACTTCGGGGCCCGATTCTTCGACGCGATCACCAACCCGCTGATCGCCTCCTGGTCGGACCGCTCGAAGGCGAAGATGGGTCGGCGGCGATTCTTCCTTGCCATAAGCGCCATACCCTTCGCCGTTTTCGCCTTCCTCGTCTTTCTTCCGCTGCGGCACTTCACGGCCAATCCGAGCCTGACCGCGAGCTGGATCAATGTCGCCTGGCTCTCCGTCACGATACTCGTTTTCTACTTCTTCTTCGTGATGTATTTCGCCCCCTACAACGCCCTCATCAGCGAGTTCGGCCACAATCCCAAGGAAAGGCTGATGATCAGCACGGTCATCGGCGTGACCTGGTCGCTGGGTTTCGCGGTGGGCAATTTCGTCTACGACTTCCAGGGCAGCCTGGAACGGTCGGGCATGGGTCCCGTCAAGGCATTCCAGACCGTGGAGGCGATCTTCGCCATCGCCGCGGCGGTGCTCATGCTCCTGCCGGTGCTCGTCATCAACGAGCGGCGTTACGCCGCCTATTCCGTCTCCAATGAGACCACGCTCCAGGCGCTGCGCTCCTCGCTGCGCAACAAGAACTTCGTGCGGTTCCTCATCTCGGAATTCCTCTATAATGTCTGCCAGACCATCATCCAGATGGGTATCGTCTACTACGTCGTGACGCTCCTGCGCCTGGAGAAAGAGCTCACCTCCTTCCTTATGATTGTGATGTTCGTCCTGTCGTTCGTCTTCTACTTCCCCATCACGGCGATCACGGTAAAAGTGGAAAAGAAGAGGGTCCTGCTCGTCGGGTTCGGCCTCCTTGCGCTCTTGTTCGCCCTGTTCTCCCTCATGGGCCTTGTCCCCCTGCCGCCGCTCATCTTCGCCTACATCACCGTGGCCGTGGCGGCCATCCCGATCGCGATATTCACCATTGTGCCCAATGCGGTTGTCGCCGACATCGCGGAGGCGGACGGCATCGAGACGGGCAACTTCAAGGCCGGCATGTTCTTCGGCGTGCGCTCCTTTGAAAGCAATCTCGGCGTCTCCGTTGCCAACATCCTCTTCCCGTCGCTCCTCATCCTGGGAATGTCGGTGGATCACCCCATCGGCATACGCATGAGCGCCATCGTCTCCATCGTCATCTGCGCCGCGGGGCTGTTCGTCTTCTTCCTCTACGACGAGCACGCCGTGCTGCGCAGCCTTGCGAAGAAGGAGAAGCTGAGCACCGACGAGATGAAGGCGGTTGGCGACGCCCCGGACAAGACGTGAGCGACCCGGCGCGACACGCTCGCGAAGGCCCGTCCGCGACGCTCTTCTGGATCGTCCCGCACACCCACTGGGACCGCGAGTGGTACCGCACTTTCCAGGACTTCCGCTGGATGCTGGTCGACGCGCTGGACAGGATCGTCGACACGCTCTGCGCGGACCCTTCCTTTTCGCACTTCATGCTCGACGGCCAGACCGTGCTCCTGGACGACTACCTGGCGCTGCGACCCGAGCGGCGCGCCACCCTCCAGGCGCTCGTCAGGGCGGGAAGGCTTTCCGTCGGGCCCTGGTACGTGCAGCCTGACGACATCCTTGTCAGCGGTGAAGCCCTGATCCGCAACCTCACATGGGGACTCGCGACCGCGGGCCGGTTCGGCGCGCCGATGATGGTCGGATACCTGCCGGACAGCTTCGGCCACATCGGGAGCCTTCCGGCGATCCTGGCGGGTTTCGGCATCGACGCGGCCGGGCTGATGCGCGGCCCCGGCCCCGCACTGGACAAGGTGTTCTTCCGGTGGTCGGCAAAGGATGGTTCCACGGTCCTCGTCGTGCACCTCATCGACGGCTACGGTAATGGCGCGGAGCTGCCGATGGATGCGGCATCCATCGGTGCCGTGATGGACGAGCTGCGCACGCGGCAGGAAGGCGCTCTCCTCCCCGGCGTGCCCCTCCTGGTCATGAACGGCATCGACCACCGCGCCATCGATGCGGAGCTGCCGCGCGTGCTCGCGGATGCGGGCCTCAGCGCCGTGACCACGATCGGCCCGTTCGCGACCTACATCGATGCCGCCCGGGTCGCGTTGACCGACGCAATCCCCCGATGGCAGGGCGAGCTGCGCTCCGTCTACCGCTGTCCGATCACCGTCGGGTGCACGTCGACCCGCCACTGGATCAAGCGCGAGGACCAGGCCGTCTCCACGCTCCTGGAGCGCCGCTCCGAGCCGCTCGCCGCGATGGCGTCCCTGCTGGGCGCGTCTTATCCCCAAGCGGCGCTCGACATGGCCTGGCAGTACCTGCTGCTGAACCAACCGCACGACTCGATCTGCGGCTGCTCCATCGATGCCGTGCACGACGACATGAGGTACCGCTACGCCCAGGCGCGCGGCCTGGCCGCGCATATTGCCGACGATGCCGCGCGTTTCATTGCCGGGCGGCTTTCAGCCCCGCCCTCTCCGGGCGCGGCGGTCGTGGCCGTGAACCCGGGACCGGCTCGTCGGGGCGGCGTGCTCGGCTTCACGGCCTCCGACGTGCCGGACCGTCCCGTGCTGCAGGCGGCAGACGGCGAGCTTTTCCCCGTGCAGGCAGTATCGGAATCCGGCGAACCCGCGCTCTTTTTCGACGAGAAGTTTCGTCCCGCCCAACTGCGGCTCGCCCTGGGGCTCGTCCGAAACGGCGAGATCATGTCGTATCGCATCCAGGACGCCCGCACCTCGTGGGAGTCCGACACCGTGCTGCGCGTCGACCTGACGCTTGCCGAGAGCGGGACTCGCGAGCTTCGACTGGAACGGCTGGATCGCCGAGACGATGCCGCTCCTGAGCCGCAAGGGACTCTCCACGATCCATGCCGTCGGCATGAGGTTCGGGAAGAAGACCGTTCTCTTCTCCGCCCCCGTGCCCGGCTTCGGCGCTCGCGCGTTCACGCTCCGGTCCCTTCGTCCCGATGAGGACGCAGCGCGCGCGGCGTCTCTTCGCACCGGGAGGGGATTTCTCGAGAACGAATACTATCGCGTCAGCGTCGAATGGGACGGCAGTCTCCAGGTCTACGACAAGAGAGGCAACAGGCATTACCGCGGCCTGGGAAGGCTGGTCGACGGAGGGGACCGCGGCGATGAGTACAGCTTCGACTCTCCGGCAAAGGACAGGATCGTCGACGGGCCGCGCGGCCGTCTGCCTCTCCTGCGGCCCGTGAAGACGCGGGTCACCGAGCAGGGGCCCGTGCGCGCGACGCTTCGCATCGAGGCAGACTATCGCGTGCCGATCGCGCTCGCCCGCGACCGCGGCAGCCGCGCCCGCAAGACCGCGCCGATGCACACCGTGCGCTTCGTGAGCATCGCGGCGGGCGCGTCGCGCATCGAATGCCGCACCGAGATCGACAATGCCGCCTGTGACCACCGCGTGCGCGCGCATTTCCCCCTGCCCGGCCGCTGCGCGGCGAGCGAGGCGGGCGGCACATTCGAGACGGTACGCCGCGACGCCCGTCCCGAGGTCCTGCCGCCTCGCCCCGCGCGCGGCGGCGTCGCATCGGACCTGAGCCAGGAGCTGCCCGCCGCCACACACCCCTTCAACGGTTTCGTCGCCGCGCCGTGGACGGAGGCAGAGTCCGGGGCGCAGGGCACGCTCGCCGTATTCTCCCGTGGCAGCCGCGAGTTCGAGATCGTGGAGGGCCGCGGCCGCACCGAGCTCGCTATCACGCTTTTCCGATCCGTGGGATGGCTGTCGCGCGCGGACCTCGTTTCCCGCACGGGTCATGCCGGCATCGACATCCCCACCCCGGCGGCCCAGGAGCAGGGGAGGCTGGTCTTCGAGTATGCCGTGACGACGTGCACCGACGGTGTCGCGCATCTGCCCGAAGATTGGGAGGACTACCGATGCGCCCCCGATATCGTCACGCCGGCTCAACTCACGGGTGAAAGGGGAGGCGCGTTCGGTCTCCTCGACTTTGAAGGGGAGGGGGTGACGTTCAGCTCGCTCACGCGGACGGACAAGAGCTGCCTTTCCCTGCGCCTCTTCGAGCATCACGGCGCCGCCGGTATCGTGACGCTGCGCTTTGAGTCTCCCGCCCGTGCCGTGCGCAAGACGAGGCTGGACGGCACACGGCTGCAAGATGCCCGGCTTGCAGACGACGGCAGGTCCGCGCAGGTGGATGTCGCGCCTTCGAGATCGTCACCGTGGAGATCGAGCCCGCGTAGCGCGATGTAGCGTGACGCGGGCGCCTGCCACACGCGCGCCTGCCGCGCGTTGACACCCCGCGGTGGCCTCGGTACTCTGGCCCGGGAAAGCCAGTGAAGCAGCAGCCGTTCGACCCTGGCATCACGCAGAGCTTCGACGGGAGGATCCGGCGGATCGTCAACAGGGACGGTACGTTCAACGTCCACCGGCGCGGCGCACGGCTGCGGGATTTCCATCTCTACCAGTTCCTGCTGGGTCTTTCCTGGCCGGCGTTCCTGGGCATCGTCCTGCTCCTGTTCATCACGATAAACGCCGCGTTCACCTTCCTCTATTTCCTCGTCGGCATCCAGGGGCTGCAGGGCATCGACGCCGACCTGCGGGGGCAGCCATTCCTGCACGCTTTTTTCTTCAGCGTCCAGACGCTCACCACGGTCGGGTACGGCACCATCTCCCCGCGGGGCATGGGCGCGAACGTCGTCGCAAGCCTCGAGGCGATGATGGGCGTGATGGGCTTCGCATTCGGCGCGGGGCTCCTGTACGGGAGATTCTCGCGGCCCACGGCGCGCATCCTCTTCAGCTCCCACGTGCTGGTCGCACCCTACCAGGGAGGACAAAGCCTCCAGATGCGCATCGCGAACCTGCGCGCGAGCGCGCTGGTGGACCTCGAAGCCACCGTTGTGCTCATGATGGTGGAGGGGGACGGCCCCGAGGCACGGCGCACATATGCCCGGCTGGAGCTGGAAAGGCCGAAAATCTTCTTTCTGCCCCTCACGTGGACGATCGTGCATCCCCTCGATCCCACAAGCCCTCTCTTCGGAAAGACCCCGGAGGAGCTTGCGGCGCGGTCCGCGGAGATCATGGTGCTCATCCGGGGATTCGACGACACGTACAACCAGCTCGTGAATGCCCGCTCCTCGTACCGCTACGATGAGATACTGTGGGGCTACAAGTTCCGGCCCGCCTTCGTGAACGACGACCAGGGCCATCTCGTGCTGGACCTGGCGAAAATGGACGACGTCATCAAGGTTCCGGAGGTGCAGTGATGGGGGGAATCGAACGTGCCAGGGCCGCCGCCCTCATTCTCGGCCTGCTGGCGCTCGCAGCGGCGCCCGCGGCGCAGGCACAGACAGCCTCCCCGGTGCTGGTTCCTGACGGGCTTGCGCTTGCCGGCGACCTTTTCCTTGCGGGATTCAGCCAGGCTCTTCCCACGGCCGTGCATCCGGACGTCGTGAATCCGATGGATGTCAACGGATTCGACCGGTTGCTCTTTTTCCTTATTCGAAGGGATTCGACGTGGCCAGTGACGTCACCGAATACACGACACTCGCCATTCCGTTCGTGTTCGCTTTTCTCCTGAGCCTCGACCAGGCATCGACGGTCGGCTTCATCTACGCGGAGGCGCTGTCACTTGCACTCTTTGCAAAAAACGCCGGCAAGTTCCTCGTTCCGCGGGCGAGGCCGTGGGTCTATTTCGCCGCCGACACGGGCCGGATGCCCACGGCGGCGGATGAGCTCGGCGGCGACGATTCATTCCCGTCGGGTCATGCCTCGATGTCGTTCGCGGCGGCGGCGTTCAGCGTGTCGGTCTTTTCCCTCTATTTCCCGGGCTCTCCGTGGACCGTTCCGTTTGCGCTCCTGAACTACGGCCTGGCCGGCGTCACATCGGCGCTCCGGGTTTTCGCGGGCATGCATTTCATGACCGACGTCATCGCGGGGGCAATACTGGGAACCGTCATCGGCAACGCAATTGTCCTCACGCGGCAGACGACGACCGGGGCAACGGGCAAGTCGCTGGAGCCGTTCCGCCTGGAGGTCCCCGTTCTCAGCTTCGCGCTCTGATTTCCTGCCCGCCTATGGCACGATCACCGTGCGGATGCCGGGGTCGTTCCGTTCCAGGCCGTCGATGGCCGCGTTGATCGCGGCGGCGTCCAGCGGGATGGTGCGGGTGACGACCCGCGTCGTGTCCAGGATGCCGCGCCGGGCAAGCTCGATCACCGTGGGAAGCTCCGCGAGCAGGTGATCGTTGGAGCCGACAAGCTCTGCCTCACCGCCCAGTATCTCGTGGTAGGTGTCGAGGACCAGCGGCTCGTTGCCGATGCCCACGATCACGGCCCGGCCCAACGGTGAGAGGCAGCGGACCGCCTGCTGCATCGTCCTTGCGCGGCCGAGCATCTCCACCGCCACGTCCACGCCGCGACCGCCCGTGCGCTGCCGGATTTCCTCCACCGGGTCACGTGAGCCGGCATCGATCGGTATCGCGCCGTAGCCGGCCGCGAGATGCAGGCTTTCCTGCCTGATGTCCACGGCAAACACGTCCAGGGCTCCGAAGTACCGCGCGAGCTGCACGGCGGACATGCCGAGGCCGCCCACGCCGATGATCGCCGCCGTTTCGCCCGCGGCAAGACGGGACTTGCAGAGCGCGTGGTAGGCGGTTGCGGACGCGCACATGAGAGTTGCACCCTGCTCGAAGGGAATATTCTCCGGCAGGCGCAAGGCGTTGCGCGCGGGAACGGCGATCAGCTCCGCAAATCCGCCGTCGGCATGGTGCCCGATCATGAGACCCGTAGGACAGAACTGCTCGTTGCCTGACGCGCACGACGGGCAGGAACCGCAGGTGATGTTGTAATGCAGGCAGACCCGGTCCCCGGCGTCAGCCCCCTGACGGCGTCGCCCACCTGTTCGACGATGCCGGCCACCTCGTGGCCCAGCGTCAAGGGCAGGGGCCTCACCGGCGAGGTGCCCGCGCGATAGTGGGCGTCCGAATGGCAGATCCCTGCCGCCCGTACGCGCACCAGGACGTCACCCGGCGCGACGCGCGGGCTCGGCACTTCCCTCATCTCAAGCGGCGCGCCAACGCGCACCAGGCGTATCGCTTTCATGCCCCGCCTAAAGCCTTCGCACCCTGCCGGAGCCGCTGATATGCGTGTCCACGCGCGGCTCCCCGGCATAGGAGACGCGTCCCGAGCCGCTTATGCCGACGTCGAGGCTCTCCGTCGCGTGCACGGAGATGTCCCCGCTCCCGCTGATGCGCGTCGCGGCGCGCCTGCATTCCAGGCCTTCCGCCCGGATCCGGCCCGATCCCGAGATGCGCGCCTCGAATGCCTGCGCGGCGCCCGAACAGGTGATGTTTCCCGATCCCGAGATGCGCGTCTCCACCGTGCCCTCATCCAGCCCGCCCACGACGATCCTGCCCGAGCCGCTGATGCGCATGCGGCACGCGCTTCCCCGCAGCCCGTTGCAGGAAATGGCACCCGAGCCCTGCAGCGCCATTTCCTCGAGGTTGCGCACCTTGAGGTGGTAGCGGACGCGGTGGTCTGCAAGGAATATCCAGCTGAACCACCACGTGATCCATTCGTACCACGGCATGCCCAGGCCGAGCACGAGCCTGCGGCCGATCACCTCCGATGAGATGCGCGGCATGAGGCTTTCATCCGCCTCGATTGTCACTTCCTCCGTTGCCTCCGGTGCCTGCTCGATGATGAGCTCCCCGTGACCCCTCAAGGCGACCTCGGAAAACGTCCCCAGTCGGCGCGTTTCTGTCGTCATTTCACTTCCTCCCTTGCACCAATTAAATCCCGCACAGGCCCGGTCGTGTCACTTCGGGATTTCCGCGCGAAGCGTGTGCAGGTGTTCGGCGCGAGCGCCCTATTCCGCCAGGGAGCCCATGGGATCCCACGCGGGCAGGACGATGGGCGGCTGGTCAAGCGCGGCGCGCAGCTTCGCGGGGAGGGCGCTCTTGCGCACCGCGATCTCGAACATATGCTGGTCGAACCAGGAATCGTTCATGACGTAGAAGCCCTTGCCCTCTCCCTTGTCACCCCAGCTGTTTTCCACGCGCCACTTCTTCGGCTTCCCGCCCTCTTCATCCACGCCGGTGAAAAGCATCGCATGATTCATGCTCGTTCGCTTGTACAGGAGCCGGTCTTCCTTTGACGCAAGCTCCAGCGGCGCCCCGTAGAGCGTCTCGAAGTCGAACATCCGGGCGTCCCATACCGAGAGGTCCCGGTGCAGCATCTTGCTGCAGTCGCACCCGAACCAGACCGCTTCGCCGCCCTTGAGGGCCTTCATGGCGAGGTCCTTCATGGTGGCGATGTCGACGTTCAGGTACGTGACGATCCCGCCCTCGACGACGTTTCCCAGGTATTCGACGGTGTATGTCCGGCCCTGCGGGCTCGTTGTGCGCGGATCGTGCACGAGTGCGACATAGTTGCGCAGCGGAAGGGTCACGTACTTCTTCGTGAATGATAGCGGCGTGAGCCCCTTTTCCCGGTGGAACTTCTTCTTGTCGTCCGTCCATTGCCAGTCGAACCGCGTCGGCGGGTTGCCCATGTGGAGCCGGAGGATGGTGTGGACGTCGCCCATGATCTTCTGCTTCGCCGCGCGCAGCTCCTCCACCGGCCTGCCCGCCGCGTGGAGGGTGCGCAGGTCGTAGGCGCCGACGCGCAGTCGTCCGACGAGCGCGTGGTTCATGCTCCCCGTCGCGGAGGAGCTCAGGGTCTCTGGCATCGCGGTCTTCGGCACAAGCCCGTATTTCAGCGCGATGTTGACGAACATGTTCCACTGGCCGCCGTCGGCGACGCAGTTCTCCATGATGGTGACCACGGTGCGGTCGTCGATGTCTTTCTCCGCGGTGGCAATGATCGCCTCCAGGAAATAGTTGGCCTTCTCCAGCTTGTCCCAGAACATGAGCCAGCTCTGGCTGAACTCGAAGGTCTTCAGCTTCAGCTTCTTCATGACGCCGACGCGCAGGAGATTGGTCGCGGCGAAAAGCCAGCAGCGTCCCGAGCTCTTCTGGTCCGTCGGCCCCCAGTCGTCCAGGCGCGTGGAGAAGTTGCGGTCGACCGTCAGGGCGACGCGCTGGTTGAGACCGAGCTTGGCCGCGTCCGACTCGGCCATTGCGTTCTGTCGGATCGTGTTGAGGGGGTCGGCGTCGAAGCTTTTGCCGCGCTCGTCGATGAAAGCGCGCGTGACGGAGATTTTTTCATCCGCCGGCGTCGACAGTGCCGGCGCGCGTCGTGGGGAACGTGTTGTCTGTGCCATGTGTGGAGTGCCTCCGTCGCGGCCACGGTATGCCGTGGCATTCTGGGCGGCCACGGTATGCCGTGGCATTCTGGGCGGCCACGGTATGCCGTGGCCGTGGTGGCGGCAATTGTAGGTGCCGCTGGCCCGACGGTCAAGGCAAGAGAGAGGGGGGGCGGTCAGCGCGCGGGTTTGAAGACGTCGCGCAGCTTCTTTTCCAGCATCGCAAGCTGGTACGGCTTCTGGAGGAAACCCGCCAGTCCCTTGCCGACGAAGCGCTGCACCGCCTCCTGCTCGTTGTAGCCGCTGGAGAGGAGCACGGGGACATGTGCATCGATGCGCCGGATTTCGCGGAAGGCTTCTTCACCGTCCATCTCGGGCATCGTGAGATCCATGAGGACGCACGTCACCTCGCCCCTGTGCGCCGTGAAAAGATCGATCGCATGCCGGCCATTGGTGGCCAGGAGCACGGTGAAGCCGAGGCGCTCGAGCATCTGCCTGCCGACGTTGCGCACGCTCTCCTCGTCATCGGCGAGCAGGATCAGGCCGCTTCCCTGCCATTTGCCGCCGCGCAGCGGCGTCTCCGCGGGAGTCACGGGCCCGCTGCCGGCCGGGAAGAGCACCTTGAAGGTGCTCCCCTTGCCTTCCTCGCTGTAGACCTTGATGCCGCCCTTGTGTCCCCGCACGATGCCGAGCACCGCCGCCAGGCCCAAACCGCGCCCGGCAAACTTCGTCGTGAAGAAAGGCTCGAATATGCGTTTCTGCGTCTCGGCGTCCATTCCCTTTCCCGTGTCGGCGACCTCCAGGTAGACGTAACGCCCTTCGGCAAGGCCCTCTTCGAGGCTGAGGCCGCGCAGGTAGGCGCGGTCGCAGGTGACGGTCCCCGTGGAAAGGGAGATGACACCCGTGGATTCCTGCAGCGCCTCGGAGGCGTTGATGACGAGGTTCATGATGATCTGCCGGAGCTGCGTCGCGTCGGCCTCCACCGGGGGCATGCCGGGGCTGAAGCTGAAGCGGAGCGCGGCCTTCTTGGACACGGAGACCTGCAGCATCTCTTCCATTTCACGGACCACGTCGTTGATGTCCAGCGACGCGATCACGAATCGCCCCTTGCCCGAATAGGCGAGCATCTGCCGGCAGAGGTCCGCGGCGCGGCGGGCCGCTTTTTCTATCTCCGTGATGTTCTCACGCGCCGGCGACGACGGCGGAAGGACGCCCTGCGCCAGGTCGGCGTGGCCCAGCACCGCCATGAGGATGTTGTTGAAATCGTGCGCGATGCCGCCGGCCAGGACGCCGAGGCTCTCCAGCTTCTGGGTCTGCAGCATACGCGCTTCCAGGGCCTCGCGCTCCGCCTCCGCCCGTCGGCGTTCGGTGATGTCCAGGACGGTGAAGGTCACGCCGGCGGCGCGATTGTCCGGCGAGAGCGGCGCCGTCCCCATGAAGATGTCGATGAACGAGCCGTCCTTCCGGAGCCACCGCGTTTCCGTGAAGCCGACCCCCTGCGCGTCCTCCGACTCACCCAACACCCGCCCGACCCGCTCGTACTCCTCCTCCGTGGCATAGAGCAGGCGCGTCGGCATGTCCCGCAGCTCTTCCCGCGCGTAACCGGTCATCGCGCTGAGGCGCTCGTTTGACTCCTTGATGACGCGGAAAACCGACATGCCGATGCCGACCGGCGCCGCGCGAAAAATTCCCGCCAGGAGGTGCTGCCTCTCCTCCAGCTCCTCGGTCTTTTTCTGCAGCGCTTCACGCGCCTGCAATCGTTCCGTGACGTCGCGGAAGAGGACGGTCGCCTGGCGCGGGGCGGACTGGAACGCGTGTATCTCCAGGCCACGCGAAATCCGACCGTCCTCGAAGAAGACCTGCTCGTCGTACACGCCGCCCTCCCGGGCGACGCGCGTGTAGGCCTGCGGAAGAGCGGTCACGGCGAGCATCGGGAAGGCCAGTTCGATGGTCTTCCCCCGCAGGGCGGCGTGGTCGATGGAGAATATGCGCGCCGCGGTTTCGTTCCCATCGACGAAGATCAGCTCCCCCTGCGGGGAAAGCTCGAAACGATGCACGCCGAAGTGCGCGCTGTGAATGAGGTCCTGCAGAGCCGCGCGTGTCAGCTCCAGCTCGCGCGCCATGCCCGTCGTCGATGTGTCGTTCTGCGGGGGATCCGTGCTCATGGGTGCTCCGGGCAAGGGCAATATTCAAGAAAAGCTATCACAGCAAGATAGAGAATGCAAGCGCGTGCCGTCACGCTGATGCGCCCGCGTACCGCCGCAGGCCGGCGCGCCAGAAAATCCGCGAGACGATGAAAAGCCCGATTGCCAGGCCGCCGGCCCCCAGCAGCGTCAGCCAGCCGAGCCTTCCCGCCAGGGCTTCCGCCGGGACCGTGACGGCGAAAGTCACGGGCACGAGGAAGGTGAGCGCGAAGCGCAGCCATCCCGGGTAGAGCCCCACGGGCCAGCGGCCGGCATCGTACATGCTCTGGAATATGACAAGGATGTTCTCCACCCGTACGAACCAGAAGGCGAGCGTCGCGAGGATCAGCCAGAAGCTGTAGACGATGACGCCCCCCGCGACGAGGGCGGCGACGAACTGCACGACGTGCATCGCGTCGATGCGGGACCCCATGCGTACGACGCCAACGGCGATGACCGCCAGACCGAGGGCCACGTCCGCGAGCTTCCAGATCTCCACGCGCTGGATGCTCGCGAGCACCTGGGCGTCCTCGGGCTTCGTGAGCGTGAAATCGAGCGTCCCGTCGCGGACCGATTCGATCAATTGCTGCATGCTCGGCTGGATCAGGAGCCGGATGCACCCGCCGGCCAGGAAGTAGACCCCCACGAGCGCCACCACCTCGTCGGGCTGCCACCCGCCCAGGGAAGCCGTATAAGAGAAGACGATGGCGAGGCCTGCCAGCGCGGTGCCCAGCTCGATGAGCGACTCCAGGAGCTGGAAGAAGAAGTTCGCCCGATACGCGAGCTCTCCCAGGACGCCGACGCGAAGGAATGTGGCAAGAAGGCGCAGGAATCTCATGCGCCCACCGCCCCGTAGGACCGCACACCCGCACGCCACACGAGGCGCAGGAGAAGGAGGCAGAGCCCCAGCCACGCCACCTGCGCGGCAAGGCCTTCGAGCGCCTGCGGGAAGCTGAGCCTGCCGAGGAGCAGCTCCACGGGGAAGCCGACCGTCCAGCGGAAAGGAAGGATCAGGCCCGCCGCCTGCACACCCCGGGGCAGGAGCGCGAGGGGAGCGATCTGGCCCGAGAGAAAAAGGGAGACGACGAAATAGATCTGGTTCACCGCGGAAACGCGCGTGGTCCAGAAGGCCGCCAGGGCGAGGGTCCATTCCATGAGGAATCGCACGAGAAACGCCAGGAACACGGCGGGCAGGAACGCCACGGTGCTCCATGCGCTGAAATGGAAGGCGGGCCGGAAACCGACGGCGATCACCGCGGCCGCGACGAGGATGAGGGGAAAGGTGAGCAGCTTGAAAGCGACGTTGTCGGCGATGTCGGAATGGATCGGGTGCACGGGTCGCAGGAGGGCCATCGAAAGGGAGCCGTGGCGCACGCGGTATTCCAGCTCGAACATGATCCAGGTGAACGTGAGCTGGTTCACGATCATGAGCACGATGTAGTACGCGGCAAAATCGGACGGCGTATAGCCGCCGGCCTGTCCTCCGCCGGATGCAGTGACGGCGGTCCAGACGGAAAGGGTGACCAATGGTCCCAGCACCTGGCCGATGAGCCAGATGACCAGCGCGGCGCGGTACTGGAGCTGGATGGCAATGGTGGTGCGGAACTGCTGCCGATAGAGCTCGACCATGCCGTTCATGTCGTCGCCCCCTGCGCGAAGACGCTCACGATGGCATCCTCGATCGGCGGATCCTCGACCGTGAGGTCGATGACCGGCAGGTCGACGAGCAGTCTGCCCGTGACCCGGGCCGTCTCCTCCTTGGCGACGCGCAGCGTCGCCACCCCATCGACGCACGACACGAGCTCTCCATAGCGGGAGAGATCGGCGTCGCAGTCCCCCAGGTGCACGACGATGGTCTTGTGCGCGGTGAAGCGCCGGACCAGGGCGGCCAGCTCCCCGTCGAAGAGGAGCCTGCCCTCGTGGATGACGATCACCCGCCGGCAGAGCGCTTCCACGTCCGCCATGTAGTGGCTCGTGAGGAGCACGGTGGCGCCGCTCCTCCTGTTGTAGTCGGCGATGAATGCCCTGATGCGCCGCTGCATGGTCACGTCCAGGCCGATGGTCGGCTCGTCGAGAAACACCATGCGCGGGCGGTGGAGAAGGGCAAGGGCGATCTCGCACTTCATGCGCTCGCCCAGCGACAGGTTGCGGACCGGCTTTTTCAGGAGCGGCTCCAGGTCCAGGAGGGCGACAAGCTCGTCGAACGACGCGCGGTAGTCGGCGGCGGGGATGCGGTAAATGGCGCGGTTCAGCTCGAAGGAATCGGCCGCGGGGATGTCCCAGTTGAGCTGATTGCGCTGGCCCATGACGAGCGTGATCTGCCGCAGGAACGCTTTTTCCCGGCGCGCGGGAACGTGCCCGAGCACCGCCGCCTCTCCCGCGCTTGGGTGCAGGAGCCCGGCGAGCATCTTCAGCGTCGTGGTCTTGCCCGCGCCGTTCGGCCCCAGGAAGCCGACGATCTCGCCGGGCGAAAGGTCGAAGGAGATGCCTTCCACGGCGTGCACCTGGCGGGTGCGTCGATGGAGAAGGCTCGCAAAGGCGGCGCGCGCGCCCGCTTCGCGCTCGGGCACCACGTAGGTCTTTCGCAGATCGCGGACGTGCACGGCGGCTGGCATGTCCTCAATATACGAACCGCGCGCTTCCCGGCGCAAGCGGACGGGCAGCCGCACGCGCTTTCTTGACAGCGCGCAAGACAGTCCGCTATGGTCTGGGTGCAGGCAACCCAAGGAGAATCTCATGGAGCGTGACGAATCGGGGGCCTACTGGGCCCTGTTTGGCTTGACAATCGCCTTCAGCATTCTTGCCGTCGTGACGATGATCCCCAACCCGTCAGCCCCGAAGCCCAACGTGCTGGGCTACCGGTCCGTGTGCAGCTTCGCCCCGGCGGCGAGCGCACTCTGCGGGCTCCTTGCCGGCATCACGTGCACGATCCGCAACCGCTGGGCGTCGCGCCACGCGGCGGCCCGGCGTTTTCAGCCCCCGATCCTTCCCGTTGCCGTCGGCATCCTCCTCCTCACGCTTGCGGCGGTCTTCGGCATCCGGTTCGGCATCGCGCAGGCGCGCTTCGGCGACGTGATTGCACGCACGGGACAGGCGTCGGCTACCCTGGCAGGGCTTGCCGACGGGAAGGGAAGCGCCACGGTCGCGGAAGGCGACGTGGCGGCGACCGTGGAGCTCTCCATCAAGGGTGGGACAATTGAAAGCCTGCGCCTCGCGGCGGGCCGGAACGTCAGCGCCGCGCTTGCCGATGAGATATTCGCCCGCGTGAAGAAGGCGGGCTCCGTGCAGGTTGACGCGGTGAGCGGCGCCACGGCGTCGAGCGAGGTGCTGCTGAAAGCGATCGCTGCCGCGGCCGCTGTCGTGCGCTGAAAGAGACTGCCGCCCGCCTGAACGGCCGGCGTTACTTCGGCAAGGTCCCGAATACCTTCGCGAACCAGCGATGCATGCCGTGTATCGACGAGACCGGTTCGGCGAACATCATGACGCACCGGCCCCACACCGCGGTGAGCCCTTTTTCCTTGCAGGCGACGATGGCCGCGTCGCTCTGCGCCCCCTGCTGCAGCCAGACCCGGGTGATCCCCGCGGCCGCGGCGTCCCGGACGACCTTCTCGCTCTGCGCCGGCTGGGTCACGACTAGCACCGCCCCCACCTTGCCAGGGATCGCGGCGAGGTTAGGGTAGCACTTCTCCCCGCCGATGTTTTCCGCATTCGGGTTCACGGGCACGATCCGGTACCCCTTCGCGACGAGCTCCTTCTTGATATTCGCGCTGAACGCCTTTTCGTCCCGGGAAAGGCCCGCCATGGCGATTGTCTTCTGCGAGAGAAAGTCCTTGATGTCTGCCAGAGTGTTCATGTCTGCTCCTGTCCTCCCATTAAACACCGCGCGGGGGAAAATCGCTACTGAGTCTTTGTCCCTGCGCGACCTGTCTTCAAGCGCTTTTCCAGCAGCCGCACGAGCATGGAAAGCGTGATGGTGAGGAAGAGGTAGAGGAAGGCGACGACATTGTAGGTCTCGAAGAACTTGAAGGTGCTCGCGGCGTAGACCTTTCCCATCTGCGTGACGTCCTGCACGCCCAGCGCGCTTACCAGGGCGGAGTCCTTGATCATGGCGACAAACTCGTTACCCAGGGGCGGAAGGACATTGCGCACCGCCTGGGGGAGCACGATGCGCACCATCACCTGGCGCTTCCGCAGTCCCAGCGCGTACGCGGCCTCCCACTGGCCGGCGTGTATCGATTCGATGCCCGCCCGGAAGATCTCCGAGATGAACGCTCCGTAGCCGAGCGTAAGGGCAATGATCGCCCGCCCGGAAAAGGGGATGCTGCGGATGCTGAGGGGAGCGATGATGCCGCGCGTCACGAGCGGGGAGAGCAGGAAGTTCACGGCTTCCACCATGCCCGGCGCGCCGATGAAGGCGATGTAGTACAGGATCACGAGCATTGGGATCCCGCGCATGATTTCCACCCAGAACGTGGAGAGCTCGCGCACGACCCGGTGGCGCGACGTGCGGCAGAGCCCCAGTCCGAGGCCGATGACCACGGAAAAGGAGAACGCCACCAGGGAGACCCACAGCGTCGTGACGAGGCCCCGGGCCGTCGCCTGGAAGATGATCCGGTTGTCCGCGCGGCTGGTGATGCTCCACAGGACGAGGATGCCCAGCAGGATGATGCCGAGGAGCCAGAACGGGAGCTTCTTCAGCCGGTCGGCGATGGGGAGAAAGTGCTCACGGGAGGACATTGCGCGTCACTGCCGCCGGGAGCGCGGGGCAGGGATGCCCCGCCCCGCGCCCGGCGGCTGGTGCCGGAAGGTTACTTCGCGTTGTATTCGTAGAACCATTTCGTCGTGAGCTTGTCCAGCGTGCCGTCCGCCTTCAGGGCCGCGATGGCGGCGTTGAAGGGGGCGACGAGGTCCGAGCCCAGCCGGAAGATGAAACCGTAGTTGTCGGTGCCCAGCGCATCCCCCACGACCTTCAGCTTGTCGGGGTTGGCGCCGATGTAGCCCCGGCTGGACGCGGCGTCCATGAGCACCGTGTCGACGTCCCCCGCGAGCAAGGCCTGGACGGTCGCGCCGAACGTCTCGAAGAGCTTGATCCGCGGGTTGTCCTCCTTGCCGTCGAGCACGTTGTAGACGGCGACGTAGAAGTTGGTGGTTCCCGCCTGCGATCCGATGAGCAGCTTCGGGTCGGCGGCGAAATCAGTCGCGTTTTTGAAGCGCGTCTCATCCTTGCGCACGAGCATGAACTGCTGGCTCACCATGTAGGAGTCGGAGAACGCGACCTGCTTCTTGCGCTCGTCGGTGATGGAGATCCCGTCCATGCCGACGTCGAACTGCCCGTCGCGCACGGCCTGGATCATGGTGTCCCACGAGGTGATGTTCCAGACGATCTTCGCGTTCAGGCGCTTGCCGATCTCGTTCACGGCGTCGTACTCCCAGCCCACGGCCTTGCCGTTCTTGTCGACGAAGTTCAAAGGGGTGAATGCGTTCTCCGTGACGGCCCGGATGACCCTGCCCTTGAGGTCGGGCAGCTTGGCCTGGCTGAAAGCCGATGCCGCGATCAGCACGACGAATGCCGCGCATGCGAACCTTTTCATGAGCTCCTCCTTGAGGCGCCCAAGGTAATCCAATTGCCGGGTGCGTGCAAGGCGGCCACGGTACTCCGTGGCATTCAGGCGGCCACGGTGCGTTTGGTGGCATTTGCGCGTCATGTGTCGTATCTTAGGCGTATGATCGTCGAACCGCGGATTGAATCGTACATCGCCTCCCTCGGTGCGCAGCCCGACCCGGTGCTTGCCGCCATGGAAGCCCTGGCGGAGCGCCGGCATTTCCCCATCGTCGGAAGGCAGACGGGGTCGCTCCTCAGCCTGCTGGCGAAGACCGTCGGCGCGCGCCGCGTCCTCGAGCTGGGCTCGGGCTACGGGTACTCCGCGTTGTGGTTCGCGCGCGCCCTGCCGGAGGATGGCGTGGTGATCTGCACCGACCACTCCAGCGACAACCGCGACCTCGCCCTGGGGTACTTCCGCACCGCCGGTCTCGAGAAGCGCGTGGAGTTCCACGTCGGCGACGCCCTTGCAATCGCGCGGGATCAGAAGCCGGGTTTCGACGTGATCTTCAACGACATCGACAAGGAGGCGTATGCCGCGAGCGTGCCGCTTGCGGTGTCGCTCCTGCGGTCGGGCGGTCTTTTCATCACCGACAATACCCTGTGGAAGGGAAAGGTCGTGGAGGCTGACACCTCGGACCCGCTTGTGGAAGGCGTCCGGTCATTCAACAAGCTCGTCTTCTCCCGGTCCGACCTGGAGGCGGTCCTCCTGCCGGTGCGGGACGGCATCACCGTGTGCCGCAAGAAATAGGGGCGGGCGCCGCGGATCGCATCCTGTCCCTCGTGCAGGCGATCCTGCGCGAGGATGCCGCGGCCCGACCGCTCGTCACCGTGACCTGGGCGCAGACGGCGGCAGGCGCCATCGCCGCAGTCGGCGGGGCGCGCGCGGCCATCAGTGGACCCGAGTCGATGACGCTCACGCATCGCCTGCGCGCCCTGCACGATGCAATACTGGTCGGCATCCAGACCGTGCTTTCCGACGATCCGCTGCTCTCGGTGAGACTCGTCGAAGGGCTCCAACCCCAGCCCGTCGTGCTCGATTCCCGGTTGCGCTTCCCCCTCGGCGCCCGGCTCCTGGCGCGCGACGACAGGAAGACCTGGATCTTCCACAGCGCAGCCGATCCCGCGCGCGAAAGAGAGCTGGAGAAGCGCGGCGCAAGACTCTTTCGAAATCAAGGGCTCGTCCGAGGGCCTGGACCTCGTGGAAATGCTGCATGCGCTGGCGGACCAGGGCATGCAATCGCTGATGGTGGAGGGGGGCGCGAGGGTCCTGGCCGCCTTCATGAAGCAGGGGCTCGCGCGCCAGGCCGTCGTCACCATCAGCCCGTCGCAGATGGATGGCGTGCCCGGGCCGGGCATTCCTGCGCTGCTTTCTCCCGCGCGGGAAACCCTTGGCCCCGATACCGTGCTCTGGGGAAGGCTGGAGGTCTAGAAAGAGGTCACGGCGATGGATCGATGATCGTACGCGGTCGGCGATCGCGATGGAAGCGGAATGAATGCTGCCGACCGAGCCGTCAAGGCCCGCGGAGCTTCTTCCGCATGATGAAGTCGGTCTGGAGCTCGCCTCCCATCCGGAAGGCGTGCGTGCCCGCGGGCGCGAAACCCATTGCCGTGTAGAACCCGATTGCCGCGGTATTCTTCTCCCAGACGCCGAGCCAGAGAGCGTCCTTTTTCCGGCGCCGCGCCCTTGCCTCCGCCTCCTGCAGCAGGATGCGTCCGAGCCCCCGGCCCTGGTGTTCTTTCCCGATGTAGATCCGCTCGATCTCCATCGACCGCGGCTCTTTCAGGTCGGTCTGCGCGGCGCCAACGTTCAGCTTCATGAATCCCGCGATGTGCCGGTCGACGAGCAGGAAGAAAAACGCCGAATGGCGATTGCGAAGCTCGCACGCAATGCGCGCGGGGGAAAAGGCATCGGCGAGGTATTCGTCCATCACGGCGGGATCGTTGAGGTGCCGGAACGTCTCGTCGTAGGTCCGTCGGGCGAGGGCGCGCAAGGTCTCGAGGTCCCTCATACGGCAGCGTCGGATGCTGATGGCCATCAGCGCAGCGCGTTGAGCGAGATCACGGCCTTTCCGTCCCGGACGATGAGCAGGCAGACGCCGTCGGCGATGTCGTAGGCGTCGAAGGCCTGCCGCACCGCGTTGAAGGGGAAGTTCCTTGTCACCGACGATTCGGGGCTCACGTAGCTTTCGCGCAGCTCCCCGTGCTCCACGAGCGCGATCACGGCGTGCTTCTCCCCGCCGGACTGGCTTTCTTCCAACGTGCGCATGAGCACGCGATCCGAAAGAACGCGCGAGGTCACGCTCCAGTCGAGGCCGCTCTCCTCCGGGGCCATCTCTTCGTATACCACCCCTTCCACGCGACCTCCTCAGGCTCCTGCGGTGCGCCGCACGGCAAAGGCGAGTATCATCTTTAGCATGTAGACGGGCCCGAACCACGCGAGAAACGGGGTGGCAAGTCCGATGGGGAGCGCGATCACCGTTCCCACCACGACGAGAGAGACGGCTGTCGCCTGCTGCCTCCCGCCATCGGGCATGACGTTCACGAGGCACGCCGCGGCGACGGTGTAGACGTAGAGGAAAGCCCAGTAGCCCGGCCTGCCGCCGAAAAGGAGAAAGAGCAGGAGAGGCTCGACGATATGGCCGAATATAAAGAGCCACCGCAGGCCGGCGCGGGAGGCATAATAGCGGTCCGTGCCCGGCGCGAAGCACATCACCGCCCCGCCGCTCACGTCCGCCGCCACCAGGAAAAGAAGCAGCGCCTTCCACCAGGCAAGGCCTTCCACCCGCGACCACGCGAAGACGAGCGCAAGGACGCCGAAGACGGCACCAACGCCGTACGCGAGAAGCAGATCGAACGCAGTGGCACTCTCCCCGTGCAGGAGGTGCAGGATTCGCGGAACGCGCATTTCTCTCCCCGGCAGTGCCACGGTGCTCCCTTCTGCTGCGAGTGTAGCGGCGTCGGTCCGGAGCTGTCAACGAAGTGTCCGACCTCATTGCCGCCGGTGGCGGCTGGCGGTATACTGGTGAGGTGAAGGGCTCGCGCAGGATTTCCGTCATTCTCGTCAACACGATGCTCGTCTTCTGCGCGCTCTTCCTGATCGCCGCCCTGAGCACGGGGGGAATGGCCGTACTGGCCATCCTTTCCGTGGTCATATCGCTTGCGGCTCTCATCTTTGTCTCTTTCCGCCCCCGCACGCCCGCACTGCTTTCCCTGCGCGCCGCGCATCGGCGCTTCTCCTCCCGCTCGCCTCCGCGTTTCTAAACCTTCGCTTCACGCTGCTTTCGCGGCAGTCTGCGCAAAAACACGGAGGGTTTATGAAGAACGGGAAGAAGCGCGGCGTGACGCCGCGGCAGAAGCTTGCCTACACGCTCAGCACGGCGCGCGGCGTTCCGATCGAATACGACCTGCGGCCGTACCAGGCGTCGGTCCGGGCCATACGGGCGCTCGCGATGGAGAACGAAAGCGATGCATCGATTGGGAGAAGGGCGGAGGCGCTTCGCGTCCGGCTGCGCGGGGGAGGCGACCCGCAGGCCGAGCTGCGCGAATGTTTCGCCCTCGCGGCGGAGGCCTGCCGCCGCCGGTTGGGCATGCGGCCGTTCGACGGGCAGCTCGTGGCGGGGATTGCCCTGCACGCCGGCAAGCTCGCCCAGATGCCCACGGGGGAGGGCAAGACGCTCGCCGCGGTTTTCCCCGCCTGTCTGGTCGCGCTTGGCGGCCTCCACGTGCACGTCCTCACCGCGAACGACTATCTGGCGGGAAGGGACGCGCAATGGATGGGGCCGATCTACGGGCTGCTCGGCGTGCGCGTCGCGTCGATCGCCGCGGATTTCTCGCCCGCTGAAAGGAGGGCGGCATATGGCGCCGAGGTGACCTACCTCACCGCGCGCGAAGCGGGCTTCGACTACCTCCGCGACGGCCTGTGCTTCTCACCGGCGGACCTTGTGCAAGGGAGCCGGGAACGGGCGATCGTCGACGAGGCGGACTTTCTCCTCATCGACGAGGCGAGGGTCCCGCTCGTGATCGCCGGTGAGGCGGACCTCGACGTGGCTGCCCCGCTCCGCGCGGATGAGGTGGCCCGCTTCATGCACCGCGGCCGCGACTACGACGTGGACCGGGAAGCCAGGCGCATCGCGCTTCTCCCCGCGGGGCATCGTGCCGTCGAGGCGGCATTCGGCGTCGCCGGCATCCACGAGGAGACAGGGGCGCTGTGCTTCGCGCGCGTCTACGCGGCGCTTCATGCCCGCGAGCTCCTGCAGCGCGACGTCGATTACGTCGTCAAGGACGGCGCCATCGGCCTGGTGGACGAGCTCACGGGCAGGATCGCCGATCGGCGCCAGTGGCCCTGGGGGATCCAGGCAGCGCTGGAGGCGCGCGAGGGCCTTTCTCTCCGGGTCGAAGGCACGGTGTACGGGAGCATCACCATCCAGCACTTCATGGGGCTCTACGACTCCATCGCCGCCATGACCGCGACCGCCGTTCCCTCTGCCGTCGAGCTTTTCGAGGTCTATGGCCTTTCGACGGTGATCGTGCCGGCGGAGAAGCCGCTCCGCCGCATCGATGAGCCCGACGTCGTCTGCGCCACGCGCGCCGAAAAGACCGCGGCGCTCGGGCGGGAGATTGTCCGCTCCCACGCGGAAGGCCGTCCCGTGCTCGTGGGCACCGCATCGGTGCGCGAGTCGCGCGAGCTTGCGGAGCTGCTGCGCGCGGCGGGAGTCGCCTGCGACGTGCTCAACGCAGCGGATGACGCGCGCGAGGCGGAGCTGATCGCGCGCGCCGGCGCCGGGGCGCCGTGACGATATCCACGAACATGGCCGGACGCGGAACGGACATCCGTCTCGACGCGGACCCGGCCGTCCTGGCCGCGGGGGGGCTCCTGGTGATCGGCACGAACCGGCACGAGAGCAGGCGCGTGGACGACCAGCTGCGCGGCCGGGCGGGCCGTCAGGGCGAGCCGGGCGCGTCGCGGTTCTTCGTGAGCCTCGAGGACCCGCTTTTCGAGCGCTACGGCGTGCGCGATTTCCTGCCGCGCGGCTGCCCGCTTTCGGACCCGCGCGTGCTGCGCGAGATCGACCGGGCGCAATCGATCATCGAGGCCCGTCACCATTCCATCCGCCGGTTGCTGCGCAAGTATTCCGCTCTCGTGGAGATGGACAGGCGTCACGTGCGCACGCTCCGCGACGCGGCGGTGCAGGAGGGCGCGCTCCCCGACGGCGTCGAACGGAGCCTGTCGACCCCGGATGCCAGGCCTGCGGCGGTGGCGGCGTGGATCGCGCTCCTGGACTCGTTCTGGTCGGATCATCTCCTGCTGGTGGAGGAGGTGCGCGAAGGGATACACCTCGAGCGCTACGCGGGACGCGACCCCGGCCTGGAGTATATTCACAGGGTCGGGGGGGCATTCGATCGGGGGCTTGCCGCCGTCGAGGAGAAGCTTTCCGCGGCGTGCGCCCGACTTGCCGACGATCCAGACGCCCTGGGCTTCCCGAGCATGGGAATCCGCGTTCCTTCGAGCACCTGGACCTACCAGGTCGACGACGAGGTGCCCGTCCGGTTTTCCATCGCGGCAGATCTGGGCGGGATGGGCGCCGCACTGGCCGCCGGCCCGATCATGATCATCGAGAGGGTGGCGCGCGCAATCAAGGAAGCGCGCGAGCGGCGCCGGTGACAAAGCGTCCGCGGCCTATGGAAGAAGGCATTCTACCCCGATTTTTCCGGCGAGGGTGGAAGCGCCAGGACCAGCCGCACCGTTTCGCAGAGGCGCTCGGCCGTGTACGGCTTCATGAGGAGGGCCTTGACCTCCTGCGCCGAGCTGCGGACCCATTCCTCGTCGATGAGGCCCGACGACAGGATGATGCGGACGTCGGGGTCAATCCGTTTCAGGATGCGGGCGGCTTCGATCCCGCTCATCTCGGGCATCGACATGTCGAGCACCACGGCACTGATGCTCCCGGCCGCCATCCGAAAGCGCTCGATGCCTTGCTCCGCGCTGACGGCCGTGATCACCCGGTAACCGCCGCGCTCGAGGATGCGCTCCGCGAGGCGGAGGATGGTCCGCTCGTCGTCGATCACGAGGATTGTCCCCGTGCCCGCGGGAGTCGCCGGCGCCTCCGCCCGTTCCCCCTCGCCGGACGCGTCCGCCTCGATCTC
This sequence comes from uncultured Spirochaetota bacterium, assembly GCA_963781885.1. Taxonomy (GTDB): domain Bacteria; phylum Spirochaetota; class Spirochaetia; order SZUA-6; family Fen-1364; genus Fen-1364. Next base: position 119,013 of record CAWAHW010000007.1, read on the forward strand.
GGGGAGGTAGATGTCGAAGCTCGTGCCGATCCCGGGCGAGGAGAACACGCTGATGAACCCCCCGAGCTGCCGCACCGTGCCATCGGTCATGGAGAGACCCAGGCCCGTGCCCACGTTCGCGCCCTTCGTGGTGAAGAAGGGCTCGAAGATGCGGCGGCGCGTCTCCTCGTTCATCCCGACGCCGGTGTCGGTGATCGACATGCGCACGTAGCGCGGCGCGCTGCCCGCCTCGGGTACGGTTTTCCGCAGCTCCGCGCTGTTCTCCACGCGCATGCATTCGATGAGGAGCGTTCCGCCCTGGCGCGCATCAGGCGCCCGCATGATCGTCATCGCGTGCATCGCATTGAGGCAGACGTTCAGGAGCGCCTGTTCCAGGCGCGAGGGCTCGGCGCGCACCCACATCCGCTCCTCGGTATGGCCGACCTCGATCACGACGCTCTTGGGAAAGCCGTTGCGGCAAAGGGCTTCGACGCTCCGCAGGCACGCATTCACGTCCACGGCGGCAAGCTCCATCTCCTGTTTGCGGCCGATCGCCAGGAGCTGCTTGATCAGGGCCGCCGCCCTTGAGGCCGCCTGGAGCGCCGTGTCCAGGCACTCCATTGCCTCTTCGGTCTGGCCGATGCTCTCCGTCGACAGGATGGCTCGCAGGAGGCTCAGGCTGCCGGTGATACCGACGAGGATGTTGTTGAAGTCGTGGGCGATGCCGCTCGTGAGGGTGCCGATGGCCTCCATCTTCTGCGCGTGGAAGAGCTTCGCCTCGATGCGCTTGTTCTCCTCCTCCGCCCGCACGCCCTCGGTCACGTCCTGCGCAATGGCGGCGAAGCGCTTGCCCCGCGCCGTGCGCACCGCGAAGGACACCTGGCGCGCGATGATGCGGCTCCCGTCGGCCCGCTCCATCTCGACCTGCGCCGGCGGCGCGGTGCCGGGGCCCTCCCGGCGCATCGTTTCCCAGAGATGCCCGCGGAGCGCCGCCACGCCGGAAGGCGTCCTGCGCTCGCGCGGCAGCAGCCGCACCATCATGTCCACGTAGCGCGCGCCCACCGCCTCGCCCCGGGGAATCAGCGTCATCTGCTCCGCCGCGGGGTTCCATTCGACGATGCGCCCATCCTCGTCGGTCATGGTGACCGCATCCAGCGTCTGTTCGAAGAAAGCGCGCAGGCGTTCCTCGCTGTCGGCCACGGCGCGTTCGGCGATCCGACGCTCGGTGATGTCGCGCGCGATGCCCTGCGTGCCCACGAACGCCTTTTTTCCCGACTGCGCGTCGGCGACGTAGAGGCCCTCCGCCTGGACGAGAAAGACGGGAAGGGGAGAGACGGTAGCGGCGGCAGCCGTTTCTCCCCGCGTCTCCGCGGCGAACAGGCGGAGCTCGAGGGAACGGGTGCTGCGTGGGCCGGTCCGCCGCTCGTTCAGCCGATAGACCGCGTTGCGGCGATCGTCGGGGTGGACGTAATCGAGGATCGGCCGTCCCAGCATCTGGACCGGGTCGTGACCGTAGCGGCGCACCGCGTCGTTCACGAACGTGATGGCCCCTGCGCGGTCCAGGCGATAGATGATGTCGTAGGCGGAGAACAGGATGGAGGCGATCTCCTTCTGCGACTGCGCGAGCGCGCTGCGCGCCTGCTCCAGCGCCCTGTTCTGCGCCACTGCCTGCGCCGCCTGCTCCCGGATCTTTTCCTCCGCGTCCACGAGCGCCGTGATGTCCCGGCTCTCCGCGACCATGAACTCCACGCTTCCGCGGGCGCCCCGCACGGGGGACAGGGAGAAGGCGAATGTCCGTATGCTCCCGTCCCTGGCGGCGTGGCGCGACTGCCGTTGCACCGACTCGCCGTTGCGGACGCGCGCCACGGCCTTTTTAAGGGCCGCCTGCTCCTCGGGAAGGCTGCTCCACACGGGAAGACTCCACGCCGGGGTCCCCTTCATCTCCGCGAGACTGGCCCCCGCGAAACGCAGCGCAGCCGCATTTGCCGAGATGACCCGTCCCTCCGTGTCCCAGAGCCCGATGAGCTGGACGGTGCTGTCGAAGATGGCGGCGAGCCTCCTCTCGGTCCGGTCGACGCGGTCGGAAAGAGCCGCCGTGTTGGCCATCTCGTCGGCGGCGCGTACGCCGAGGATCACGAGCGTCGCGGTGAGCGCCGTTTCCCGAAGGGGCAGCGAGCGCAGGTGGAAGGCGATCAGCGCCGCGTCGTGCATCGTCGCGAGGAAGAGCACGAGAAAGGCCGCCAGGGCGCGCCAGGCGGGGGCCTTGTCGGCGCGGGAAAGCTGCCGGCAGGCCATCGCGAATAGGGCAACGAACATGCCAAGCACGAGCGCGGCGAATGCATACCCGGCGACGCCATAGTCCCCGTCGAGCATCGACAGCCGTTCTCCCCAGGGGAGCTGCAAGGCGACGATGCCCCTGACGGTGCGGTAGACGAGCGAAGGGGAGATGAGCTGCCCGATGCCGAGCGCGGTGAAGCACGCGCCGAATGGCAGGAGAAGACGCGGGAGGCGGATCCTCGTGGGTAGCGCAAAAAGCCAGAGCAGGCAGAGGCAGAAACCCTCGGTCGCGAACATCTGCAGCCGGCCGAGGGCGAGAGAGCCGGCGGCGCTCGCGGCCTGGTAGAGCGCGATGCTGAATATAATGGAGGCAACGAGCAGGAACGACGCAAGGGCGAGCGCGCCGGAATCAGCCCTGCGCGCCCGCAATGCGAGCTGCGCCTGATAGACCCCTGAGATGAAGCTGATGCCCGCCAGGGCGCTGAGATACATGAGAAAGGGAGACATACCTTCCGGGTGGCCTACTATACCGTACTCATGCCTTCTGGAGCCAGCCCGTCCCGCAGATGCCGGTGAAAGGACAGCGCGGGCAGGCCGCCTTCAAGTCCGCGGCGGGCAAGAAAGGGACATCGGGTGAGACGATCTCGGCGAGCAGCCCGTGTATCACCCCTTCCAGGAGAGGCCAGCCGGTCTCTGCCTCCTGGGGTGATGCGAACAGGGGGAGCTCGATCTGGTCGTCCATCTCCGTCCTGCCCAGGAGCAGGAACATCGCCGTCACCTCGGCGGGATTCCTCCCTGTCTCCGCCGCATGGAGGAGCACGTACAGGGGGAGCTGGAGCGTCGGGATGGCAAGGCCCCAGGTGGTGCGATCGCCCGGCACGAGCTTCTTCATCCTGATGGCGTAGGCGCCGCGGTGCGCCGAGGTCTTGTAGTCGACGAGCACCGGCCGCCCGTCCCTGCTCTCCACGGCGTCCAGCCTGCCGCGCAGCTTGAAATCACCCGTCGATGCGGCGGTCGTGTGCTCCAGCGATGCGATCGTCACCGCGTGTTTCCGCAGGAGCCCGGCCATGTAGCCGGTAAGGAAAGCGGCGAGATGCCCGCGTATCTGGTCCCTCAGGAGACGGTTGCCGCCGGAGTCCGCGGAGCCGAAACGCTTTTCGAACATCACGTCCACCAGGTGCGTCATGGCCGCGGCATCCAGGTCCTCGGCCGTCAGGGGGCGGCCCGTGCGGGGGGAGAAATAACGGAACAGAACGTCGTGGACGAAGATGCCGACGTCCACGGCCTCCACGTCCCCCGTGTTCTCCTCCCGCTCGCCCAGGTCGAGCACCGTCTGGTAGTAGAAACGCAGGGGGCACCGCAGGTAGGCATCGAGTGAGGTCGCACTGTAGGTGCGCGCACGCAGCCACGCCACAACGGCGGGAGTCTTCGCGATGGGCGTCGGGGGGGCGTGGGCCAGGGTGACGCGATACTGGATGGGCTGGACGAACGCCGCTTCCTCCACGGTTGATTCCGCCTTCTGCCTATCCCAGAGCAGGCGCTCCACGAAACGCGACCTTTCCGCGTCGCCGCTCGTCCTCGAATAGAGGTGCAGCTCCCGCGCCCCCGCCGTCATGAGCGCGAAGTGATACGCGGCGATATCCTCCCTGTCCTGGTACGTGGAGAGTCCGAGTGACTTCCGCACGCCAAAGGGCAGGAGCGAGCTCTCGGCGCCGGTCTCGGGAAGGCTTCCCTCGTTGGCGTCGAGGATGAAGATCCGGTCGAACAGGAGATTGCGCGTCTCCAGGGCGCCGAGCACCTGCAGCCCGTGCAGGGGAGTCCCGGGAAAGGGGAGGTAGCAGGCGGCCAGGTACCGGCGCAGGAGCAGGAAGTAGCTTCCCGTGTCGGTGAAGGATTTCTCCGCCATGAGCGACCGCGCGATCGCTTCCAGCGATCGCACGAATGCTTCCGAGAAGGGCGTGAAGTAGGGATGATCGCGCGCCGTGCTCTGGTCGTGCACCCAGGAGATGAGCGAGATGCAGCGTTCCGCGAAGACGCGCACGCGGGGAAAGGAGCGGAAGCTGCGGATCGTCCGCTCGTGGATGTCGGCGAGGTGCGCGCGGAGCGCCCGCGCGGCGGCGGCCGCGTCCCCCTCGGCCAATCTCCCGGCGGCATCGTCGAACAGCGCGCTGTCGGATTCGATTTCTTCCAGCGTCGCGAACCGTCTCGTCCGCTCCGCCGCGAGCCTCTCTTCCAGGGTGTGGAAAAGGACGCGCGTCGCTTCCGCCGACTGCCCGAGGCGTATGTTTTTCACGTAGGGATGCAGCGCAAAGGCAAGGTACGCCGGGCAGGTAGACACGCTCCCCGTCCATTGTGCCGACCAGCTCCATGAGATCGTTCAGGAATCCATAGAGCGGCGTCCTCTGGAGCGGGTAGGGAAGCGAGACATTGTAGCTTTCGGGCTCGAAACGGGACAGGCAGTGGCGCAGGAGGGGGAAAAGCGTGTCAGGCCGGGGAAGGACGATCAGCGTTCCGTCGTCCGGCCCCGAGAGCGCGGCGTTCACCGCGAAAACCTGGCCATGCGTGTCCGGGCTGCTGAAAAACCGGGTCGCGAGGCTCCTCGGGGCTTCCGCCTCCGCCGCGCGGGGGGGAAGGCCGAAGTCCTTCATCGTCTCGCGCAGGAGCGGGCCCTCCTGGAGCACCATCGCCACCGCCGGCCAAGCGCCCAGGACCCGGAGGAGGCGGCGCTCGGCATTGGTGAGCGCGCAGAAGCCGGCGAGGATGATCGGCCCTGTCCCGGGAAGATCGTCGGGGCCCAGACGCTCTCCCGCCTCCCGGTAGCGCATCGAGCGGGTCGAAAGCTCCTGTTCTGCCACCACCCGGTAGAACGCGGCATAGAAACGGGCCATGCCGAGCAGGCGCTCCCGGGAGCCGGCAGGCACCTCCTCTTCCACGAGGGGCTGGACGTCGGCCACGGCGCGCTCAGCGACACCCTCGATGAGGAGCTCCTCCAGGTCTCCGTAGATCCGTGTTCCCAGCGAGAAGAAGCTGTCGAGGGTCATGAAGTTGGTGCCGCCGAGGGGATGCGGCGATGAAAGCTGGATGTCGTAGAGGATCGCCACCGCGTCGAGAAGCTCCAGCCGCGGCAGAAGCCTGCCCCGGCGCTCCTCCTGGCGCTCGAAGACATCGTCCACGAGCTCGTCCATCGACTGGATGACCGGCGGGATGAAGCTCCCCCCGGCATTCCGGGCGAGCCGTCGGCGGAGGAAGTGGGCGGGGCGCTTGCCGGGGAACACGACGCGCGCCTCGGCGAGCGGCGTTCCCGGCTGCTCCAGCATCAGCGCCACCTCGTCGATGAGAGACGCGCCGGCCGCAAGCACGGTGATGCTCACGCCACCCTCCGCACGATGCCCCGATCGACATAGGCAAGGAGCGCGCCAATCGGCACGGCGGGATAGACGCCGGCGAGCACGTGCACATAGTCGCGGATTTGCGCCTCGTGCTCCCCGGGGTTCTCCGCTCCCGTCTTCCAGTCGATGACCGTCACCCCCTCGGCATCACACACGACCCGGTCCATCCGCACCAGCCGGCCCGTCGCGTCGCAGAACTCCTTTTCGACGAACGCGGTCCGGCCCGGTCGACGCGCAAAATAGCCCGCCAGCTCGGAGCCTTCGATCATGGCGGAAAGCTGCGCGGCGAGCTCCCGCGCCGTCGCGGGGTCGCTCCGCGTCTCGCGCGCCGCGCGTCGGCCGGCCGCCATGAGCGCTTCGCGGATGTCATCGGGCGCCTGCCCCAGGAGCTGCAGCATCCGGTGCACGAGCTCGCCGCGCAGCCTCTCCTCCCGGCCGAGGCTTCCGCCCTGAAAGGCGATGGCAACGGGACGGGCGGCGTGGGAGAGCGTCGCGACCGTCTCCCGGCGGGGGGACGCGCGGGCGATCGGTCCCTTGTCCGCGCACGGTGCGAAGCCGTCGACGGGAATGATGTCGAACGGGTACGTGTCCCGGTCCCTCTTCACGCCGATGACGTAGGTCTCGCGGAGAGCGCGGGTGAGCGTGACGTACAGCCCATTGAGCCGGTTCACTTTCTCTTTCATGACCTCCTGGTCGTACAGCGCCTGGAGCGTGGGGTCCTTTGCGGCAATGTCGCGGCTTATCTTCACCATGCGCCGCGCGCCGTCTTCTTCCAGGATGGTATGGCTGAAGCCCCTGCTGGATTCCCCGTAGAGGAGGGCCACCACGACGGGAAAGCCGAGACCCTTTGCCTTGTGCACCGTCATGGCCCGCACGGATTGCGCGCTCCCCGGCACGTCGATTGTCCAGATGCTCTCGTCGCCCCCGGCCTTGGAGAGGAAATCCCGCAGGCTGTTTGCCCCCGAGCCTTCGAAGTCTTTGACCGCCTCCAGAAGCTTTGCCAGCGTCGCCTCTTCCTCGCCCGCGCGCGCGAAGACGGCGAAACGCACGGAGATCTCGCTCACGAGATCGTACAGCGGAAGATACCCGGCGGACCGGAAGAGCCCCGCGAAACATTCCTTCCAGAGCGCGGGGAAGGCCTTCTGGAAGGACTTGTAGAGCGGGCGCTCGCCTCGCGCGTGAAAGAGGAATTCCCGCACGCGCTCCGTCTCGTCGGTGGCGCCCCGGGCGGCGAGCGTCCGGCAGAAGAGCTCACCGAGGATGAACGTGGCGAAGGAAAGGTCGTCGGGGGGGGAGTCGAGAAACGAAAGCAGGGCGAGGATCTCCTGCGCCAGCCGCCTGCCGCGCACGTCGAGATTGCTGAAGGAGATGAAGGGGATGCCCGCCTCGTTGAGCCACGACGTGGCCCGCACGATGTGCTCGTTCTTTGTCGCCAGGAGCGCGATGTCCCCCCATCCGTAGCCGCGGCCGGAGAGCTCACGCATCACCGCGAGCAGCTTGTCCTTCTCCGGCGGCTGCTCGTCGTCGCGGGGAAGCACGACGACCTCGGCGTAACCGGGGTCGTCCCCGGGGAGCGGTCGCTGGGTCCAGGAGTCCAGCCCGCTCCGGCGGACAGCCTCGCGGTACGCCGGCATTGCGGCGGCGTTGCGCATGAAGACGGCTTCCGCAAGGGCAAGCACGCGCGGCCTGCTGCGCCGATTCGTGTCCAGCTCCAGGAGGAGATGCTCCGCGGACGGGAAGGGGTTTTCCGCCTCCAGCGACTTCATGATCCTGTAGTCGGCCTGTCGGAACCCGTAGATGGCCTGCTTGGTGTCCCCGACGGCAAAGAGGCTGCCGCCCGAGGCGAGCGAGTTTTCCAGCAAGGGAAAGAGGGTGCGCCACTGCAGCGGCGACGTGTCCTGGAACTCGTCGATGAGAAAGTGCCACACCCGCTCGCCGATGCGGAAGTAGATGTCGGGCACGATGTCGCGCGACAGGAAATCGCCCAGCCTCCGGCCGATGTCGCCGATGAAGACGGCTGCCTGCGCGCGCTTCACCTTCTCCAGCGTGGCCTCCATCTCCGCGTACACCCGCAGCGCCGACTCGTGGAAGGAGCGCGCCCAGCAGCCGACATAGGCGGAGACCGCCGTCTCCACGTCCGCCCAGGCCGCCTCGACCTGCTCGAAGCCGGCGCGCGCGCCCGGGTCCCGCAAGGGCGGCTTCTTCACCGGCAGCGTCAAACCGCGTCCGATCAGGTCGCTGAAGCGCCCCGCGCGCGCCCGGGCGAGCAGGTCGGGAAAGGGCGAACGGCCGCGGTACGCAAGACCGGAGGCTGCCGTGAGTGCCTCCACCCGCTGGAGGGCGGCGAGGACCCGCGCCTCGCGGGCACGAAGGTGCGCCAGCGCATCCCCCGGCGCGAGGGGAGCATCGAGGGAAGCGCTGCGGGCGTCGATTCCCTTGATTTCGGCGAGAAGAGGCGCGACGGGGTCCCAGTGATACACGTCCGCGCTTGCCTTGAAGCTGAGCGCGTCGCGCACGGCCTCATCGATCACGCGCGCGCGGGTGCTCCCCGGCGGGGCGTCCCGCAGGAAGAGGCTGAACGCATAGTCCAGGAGGGGCGCGGGATCGAGCAGGATCTCGAACTCGGGGCTGAACCCGAAGTCCAGCGCCGAGGCGCGAAAGACCGTGGACATGAAGCTGTCGATCGTCTGCACCTGGAAGTCCGTGTAGCGGTCGAGGATCCTGTCCACCAGGGCGCCGGCCCCGCGCGCGGCGCGCGCGTCGAAACCCGCGATGACGGCCTCCATGTCTGCAAGCCTTTCGGGGTCGCCGAAGGAGAGCTTCTTGAGCCACTGAAGGACCTTGTCGCGCATGTCGCGCGCGGCATTGTGGGAAAAGGTGATGGCGAGGATGCCGCGCAGATCGTTGTGGGGCACCCGACGCGAGAGGAGGAACTGGACGAAGCGCTGCGTGAGCGCGTAGGTCTTTCCCGACCCCGCGGAGGCCTTGAGGACGGTCACACTCGGGAGCGAGAGCTGCGTGTCCCCAGGTATCGCGGGCATGCCGCCGGATAGTAGCCTCCGCGCCGCCCGTTGACAAGCAGAAGCCGTGCGACGCCTGCACGCACTTGAATTCGAGCCTCTTTCCGCGCACATTGAGATCAAATAGCTGCGTGCTTTCCGCGGTGCGATCTACAAGAAGGAGCGATGCGATGCGTCTCCATTCCCCGGCAAAGGCGGCCCTGGCCTCGGTCGCGGTCCTGTTCCTGCTTTCATGCGCCGGGTCGCCTCCCCCGGCGACTCCGCCGGACGTGAGCGCTCCCGTGGACTGGGCCACCATCCTCCGCTTCTCCGAGGTATACCATGTCATGCGCCACCACACCGCGGCCGAGGTCACCGCCGCTCTGGGGGGCGGCTACGATTCGTTCGCCGTCGTGGATTTGCCGGCCACGAAGAACCGCTACATGATCGGGACGCACGACGCGGCGCACCGCCAGGAAATCTGGGTCCGGGGCACCGCGAATCTCAAGAACGCGCTCTACGACGTGCGCTACGCGCAGCGGCTGAACCAAAAGCTGGGCATCAAGCTCCATCTCGGGTTCGAAGAGATGGCTCTTGCCGTCTACCATGACATCCTTCCCCGTCTGCACAAGGACTATGACCTCGTGATCTTCGGGCATTCGCTGGGAGCGGCGGAGGCGGTGATCCTGGCAATGCTGCTGGATACCGACGGCTACCGGGTGGCGCAGGTCTATGCCTCGGGCCAGCCACGCGTGACCGACGCCGAAGGAGAGGCCAAGTTCGAGCATCTGCCCATCCTGCGGATCAGCAATCCGGACGACCCGGTGCCATCCCTCCCGCCGCGGGACATCCCTTCGCCGAAGGACCCGTACGTGCATATCGGCAATGTCGTGATTCTCCTGGACGGTCCGTATTACTGCATGCTCGGGGAGGACAGGAGCGACGAGGCACTGGCCGGGTCCTTCTGGCAGTCCCTGTCCGCCGAGGGCCCCATCCAGCCGGTGCAGGACCACCTGATGCCCGCCTACATCGCAAAAGAGCAGCCAAAGCTTACGGCGGCCATCCAGGTGCCGTACGCCGACCGCGCCGCCTACATGACGCAGAAACCCGCCCGGACGAGGCACGCCGTCAGCGGGGGATAGGAACCGTTCAGCGTCCGCGCCGCGCGAGCCAGCCCCGGAGCTTTTCCGTCGGCCAGGTGTTGATCACGTCATCCGCCGTCAGCCAGGCGCGGCGGGCGATGGCGACGCCGAACGGGAGCATGTCGAGGTCCGCTTCCGCGTGCGCATCGGTGTTGATGCTGAGGGGGATGCCCATCTCCATTGCGCGGCGCGCGTAGACGTCCTCCAGGTCCAGCCGGAAGGGGCTCGCGTTGATCTCCAGCGCCACACCCGACTCCGCGGCGGCCGACAGGACCGCATCCATGTCCAGGTCCGCCCCCGGCCTGTCGGGGATCAGGCGCCCCGTGGGGTGCCCGATGATGTCGACGTGCGAGTTGCGCACCGCCTTGAGCAGCCGCTGCGTGACCCTTTCACGCTCCTGGCCGAGCGACGTGTGCAGCGACGCCAGGACAAGGTCGAGTGAGGCCAGGAACTCGTCGGGATAGTCCAGGCTCCCGTCCGCCTTGATCTCCACCTCGGTGGCATGCAGGACCAGGATGCTGTCTCCCAGCTCGCGCTGGATCGCGGCGATCTCCGCTGCCTGCGCGGCGTGACGCTCGATGGTGAGGCCTCCCACCATGCCGAGGCTCTGCGAGTGGTCGGTAAAGGCGATGACCTTCATGCCGCGCCGGGCAGCGGCCCGCGCCAGCTCGAGCATGGAAAGCTTCCCATCCGACCACGTGGAGTGCGTCTGGAGATCGGCCCTGATGTCACCGAGCTCGATCAGCTTCGGCAGCTTTCCCGCCCGGGCCGCCTGCACTTCACCACGGTCCTCGCGGAGCTCGGGTGGTATCAGGGGCAGACCGAGCGCGGCGTAGACCTCCGCCTCCGTCGCGCACAGGATCTCCCCGGAGCCGTCGACTTTCGTGAGCGCGTGCTCGGAGAGGGAAAGGCCCTTGTCCAGGGCGAGCTCGCGGAGCCGCACGTTGTGGTCCTTCGACCCGGTTGCGTACTGCAGGGCCGTGCCGAACTTCTCCGGCGGGTGCACCCAGACCTGTGCCCGGACGCCGTCGGCGAACTCGATGCTGGATTTGGTGTCCCCCTTGCCACGAACCTCCATCACTCCGGGGAGGGTCGTGAATGTCTCCATGACCTGCGCGGACTCCCGCGCCGCGATCAGGATGTCGATGTCCCCCACCGTGGAACGCATGCGTCGAAGGGAGCCCGCCGGCTCGGCTGCCACCACGTCGGGCAGCTTCAGAAGCGTCGCGATGATCTGTTGGGCGAGAGGCCATGCCCGCCCGATGGGGACCCGACCCGAGCGCCGGGAAAGCGACTCGATGCCGCGCAGGATCTGGGCCTCGGACTTCTCCCCCATACCGGGAAGCGTCCTGAGCTTGCCCTCTTTGGCGGCTGCGGCCAGCTCCGGGAGCTTCGTGATGCCCAGCTCCTTCCAGATCAGCGCGACCTTCTTCGGTCCCAGACCCGCCACCTGGAGCCATTCCGCCAGTCCTGCCGGCACCGCCTCTTCCAGCTTTTCCAGGAACTGAAGCCTGCCGGTGCGCAGCAGCTCGTCGATCTTTTCCGCGATGGACTTTCCCACGCCGGGGATCTCCCGCAGCTTCTCATCCTTCCAGTACTGGTTGATATCGCCGGCAAGGGACAGCAGGCTCTCCGCCGCCTTGCGGTAGGCGAGGGTCGTGTAGATCACCTCGCCCTTGATTTCCAGGAGGTTCGCGATCAGGGTGAATGTCTCCGAAACCTCTCGGTTGTTCATGCGCCCTTCATCCACGGCAGTCTGTCGAGGTCGACATTTCCGCCCGAAAGGATGATCGCCACCTTTTTGCCTTTCGCCTCGACGCCTCCGTCCAAGAGCACGGCGAGCGGCACGGCGGCGGACGGCTCTATGACCACCTTCATCCGTTCCCAGACCAGGCGCATGGCGGAGGCGATCGATTCCTCGCCCGTCGTTACGATCCTGTCCACGCAGGCGCGCACGATCGGGAAGGTGTGCGGCCCGAGCGACGTGCGCAGGCCGTCGGCGATCGTGCGCGGGTTCCCCGACGGATGAAGCGTGCCCGTCGTGAAGGAGCGGTAGGCATCGTCCGCCGCCGCGGGCTCGGCACCGATGACCTGCGTGCGCGGCGACACGGCCCGTGCCGCCAGGGCGGTGCCGCTGAGGAGCCCGCCGCCGCCGACCGGCGCCATGATGATGTCCAGGTCGGGCAGATCCTCAAAGACTTCGAGGGAGGCGGTGCCCTGGCCGGCGATGACGCGCAGGTCATCCGAGGGGTGCACGAACTCCGCGCCCGTTTCGCCGACCACCTCGCTCAGGGTCTTCTCCCGGTCCCCGGGAGCCTCACCTGCAAAAACAATGCGGGCGCCGTAGCCGCGCACCGCCTCCACCTTCACCCGGGGGGCATCGCGCGGCATCACGATGCACGCCGCGATCCCGCGGAGCCGGGCGGCAAGGGCCAATGCCTGCGCATGGTTGCCGGACGAGTGCGTGGCGACGCCGCGAGCCGCCGTTGCGTCGTCCAGGGAATATACCGCGTTGCAGGCACCTCGGAACTTGAAGGCGCCGACGCGCTGGAGGTTTTCGCATTTGAAGAAGACACGGGCGCCCGTCATCGCGTCGATCGTGGAGCTCGTGAGGATCGGGGTCCTGTGGGCAAAAGGGCGGATGCGCGCGGCGGCGCGGCGGATGTCGTCGATGCCGACGCGCGGAAGCGGGTCGCTCATTCCGGCAGGGTAGCCGGCGGAACTTTCCTGCGCAAGGGTCAGGCCTCGACCCGCGGCGGCTCCCTTCTCGGCTCGGGCAGACCCCGCAGCATGAAAAGCGCGATGACGGGCCCTGCCATGGCGGCGATGAAAAGCGCCGCGTACGAGCCGGTTGCCTGCAGGATCCAGCCCCCAATGAGGGGCATGACCAGGGAGACCCCGGTGAGGGTATTGGCAAAGCCGATATAGAGGGGCCGCTCTGGAGCGGGCGCCCACTCGAGCACCCAGTTGAGGAATCCCGCCATGTTGGCGTTTCCCTGCATGCCCACGACCACGAACACGAGGGCATACAGGTAGAGCACTGCCCCCGGCACGACCCGCGCCATGAAGGGCGCCGCGATCGCGATCGCGGGGGCGATGAGATCCACCCATCCCCAGAGCCGCAATACCGAGCGGGTTCCGCGGCGCTCGCCCATGACGCCCAGCAGGAGCGCGGAGAAGACGCCGCCAACAAGCTGCACCGACGTGAAGAAGCCGACGCTCGCCGGTGGGAAGCCGAGGCCTGACAGTCCGTGGATCACATAGAAGGGCGCCGCGATCCCCACGCCGCTGAGCGCGATCCACAGCCCCACCGCCTTGCGGAACGGGGGATCGGCCCGGACGACGGCGGCGAGCTTGCGGAAGTAGGCGCCCCAAGGGAGAGGCTTCTGCACCACCGGCAGGGGCGATTCGCGGACGAACAGGAACGAAAGCAGCGAAATTGCCCAGAAGACCCCGCAGATGCCGAACAGGAGCGCATAGTTGCTCGGCCACGCAATGGCCGTGGAGGAGAGGACGACGCCGACGATCGCGCCGGCGCCGATGCCGACGACCCCCGGAGCCGTGGTTCCCAGGCTGATGAGCCGGGCCCGCGTCTGCACCGGCACGCAGCGGCCCAGTATGTCCAGCCACGCCACGCTCGCCACGCCGTCCAGGATGTAGAAGGCGAAATAGAGGATGAAGAACACGACGAGCAGCGCGCCTGGGCTGCGCGACGCCAGGAGAAGGATGGCCACCGGGATGGCAAGAGCGATGATTCTTCCGACGGTCGAGGGCACGATGACGGCCGCCTTGCGGCGGGTGAGACCGGCGAGCCGGTTCGCCGCGAAAAGCTGCGGCACAAGCCAGCCCGCCGTGAGCAGCGTCGATGCAAGGCCGATGAGCGGGGTGGAGCTCGTGAGCGTGGCGATGAAGGACGGGATCATCGTTGTCTGGCCCGCGAAGCTCGCGCCGACCCCGAAAAAGAATAAGTCCCCCGCAAATCCCCAGAAGGTGCGGCGAATGTCCGTTCCATGCAGGAGCCTGTTCACGGCGCCAATCTCACGGTTTGTCGCCGAGGTGTCAAGCCAGCCACGGTAATCCGTGGCATTCGCCGCCACGGTAATCCGTGGCATTCGCCGCCACGGTAATCCGTGGCATTCGCCGCCACGGTAATCCGTGGCATTCGCCGCCACGGTAATCCGTGGCATTCGCCGCCACGGTAATCCGTGGGGGCTGCGCCGCGGAGGCGGGGCAGCGCAGCGAACGCTTGCGACCTGCCGCGGGCGGACGCTATACTTGCCGCATCAGAAGACCTCTGCTGTTCCTCATCCTCTTTCTCCTGATTGCCGCCTCCATTGCAGCCGTGGCCGTGCTGCCTCTGCCTATCGTCGCCGGCGTCCCGGTCCTGCTCGCCGTGTCTGCCTTTCTTCTTGGGCGCGAGCCCGTCCGGAAAAGGGCGAAAGGCGGCTCGACGAACAGCGCGACGGCGGTTGCGGGGGGCGAGAGTGTCTGTCAGGCCCTGGATAATGTGCCGGCAGGGGTGATCCTGCACCGGGACGGGCGCGTCCTTTTTGCCAATCGACGGATGCGTCTCCTCCTGGGACGGGAGTCCGATTTCATGGACGGCACCGCGCTGAACCGGCTCGTGCCGCCCGAGGAGCTCGCCGCGCTGGGCGGTCTCGGAGCGGACTCCGAGCTGCCGCGCGAGCTTACCCTCCTGAAGGCCGACGGCTCGACTGTCTCGGTCGAGGCGTCGGGCGGGCAGGTGCGGCTTTCGGACGGCAGCGCGGCGATGATCTGCGTGGTCGACGTGAGCGGCCGCCGGGAGGAGTCCGCGCGGCGCGGCGAGCTCGCGGCGCACACGCGCAAGCTCGAGGAGCAGCTCGAGCATTCCGCGCGGCTCGCCGAGCTCGGAGAGATGGCAGCGTCCATCTCGCACGAGCTCAACCAGCCCCTCACAGGCATCAGGAACTACGCGCGCAACGCGTATTACATGCTGGACCAGAAGGCCGGCGCCGAGGCGGACGTGAAGAACAACCTGCGGCTCATCTCCGAGCAGGTGGACCGCGCGGCGAAGATCATCAACCAGATGCGGGAGCTTTCCCGCCGGGCGACAGCGTCTTCGTGCTCCTGGACCCCAACAGCGTCATCCGGGAGACCGTGGAGTTCCTCCTGCCGCAGATGAAGCTCTCCGAGGTCACCGTCTCACTGGACCTGGACGCCGGCCTCCCGCAGGTCTGGGGCGACAGAACGCGTCTCGCCCAGGTCTTCCTCAACCTGCTTTCCAACGCGCGCCAGGCCATGATCGACACGCCGTCGCGGCGCCTGACGATCAGGAGCCGCCGGGACCCTTCCGCGGCCCTCCCCATCGTGGTGGAGGTGAGCGACTCGGGCAAGGGCTTCACCGAAGAACAGGGGCAGAGGCTTTTCCAGCCCTTCTACACGACGCGTAAGGGCGGCCATGGGCTGGGCCTTTCCATTTCCCGCAGCATCGTTCAGGATCACAAGGGCACGATCGAGGCGCGCGGCGCGCCGGGGCAGGGTGCGACATTCTGCATCCGGTTTCCCGCCGCGCCCCGCGACGCCGCCAAGGAGTGACGCGTGAGCGTGGAGCACAGGGAGTCGGGCACGATCGTCGTCATCGACGACGATGAGGCGGCCCGGCATTCCATCGGCCAGATGCTGGGTCTGCGCGGTTGGGCGGTGGAGGTATTCTCCTCCGCTGAGGCGGCGCTGGCCTGGCCGGGCCTCAACGATGCGATGTGCATCGTGACGGACGTGAAGATGCCCGGCATGGACGGGGAGGAGTTCCTGGCCCACGTGACCGCGGCGGCAACAGATCCGCCGGGTGCGTCGGCGACAAATCCGCCGGTGGTGATGCTCACGGGTCACGGCGACATCGCCATGGCCGTGCGCTGCCTGAAGGCGGGCGCGTTCGATTTTGCCGAGAAGCCGTTCGATGACGCGGTGCTCCTGGCGTACGTCTCCAAGGCCGTGGAGAAGACGCGGCTGGTGCGCGAGACGCGGGACCTGCGCCGGCGGCTCACGTTCTGCTCGCCGGAGGAGGACGGGAAGTTCGGCATGGTGGGCACGAGCCGCGCCATCCAGGACGTCTACGCCCAGGTGGAGGCTGCGGCGCGCACCGATGTGCCCGTGCTCCTCACCGGGGAAACGGGCACGGGCAAGGAGCTCGTGGCGCGGGCGATCCACGGGCAGGGCGCGCGCGCGCACGGCCCCTTCGTGCCCGTGAACGCCGGGGCGCTTCCCGAGACGATGTTGGAAAGCGAGCTCTTCGGCCACGCGCGCGGCGCCTATACCGGCGCATTGGGCGAGCGGGAAGGAAAGCTCGTGACCGCGTCCGGCGGCACGCTCCTTCTGGACGAGATCGAAACGATTTCCCCGCGCGCGCAGGTGCAGCTTCTCCGCGTCCTGGATGACGGGGTTGTCGAGCCGCTGGGCAGTGACCGTCCGCGCAAGGTGAATATCCGTCTCATCTGCGCCTCAAACGTGGACCTCACGGAGGAGGTGCGGCGCGGCACTATCCGGGAGGATTTCTACCACCGGATCATGGTGCTCAGCATCCGCGTGCCGCCGCTGCGGGAACGAACCGACGACATCCCGCTCCTGGTGTCGCACTTCCTGCGCCGCGCCGCCGACCGCAATGGCATCGCAGTGCCCACGATCTCCGAATCCGCGCTTTCAGAAATGATGCGCCACGGCTGGCCCGGCAATGTCCGCGAGCTTTCAAACGCGGTGGAGCGTCTTGTGATCACCTCCCGAAACGGCGCGGCGGGAAGCTTCACCCCGGACCTCCAGGAGGAAGGGGAAAGGCTTCTGTCGCTTCCGGCCGGTGCGGGTCGCCTGCGCGAGGAAATGGAAAAGGTCGAGAGGTCGGTCATCGAAGCCGCTCTCCGTGAGCGCAAAGGTGAGATCAACGCAACCTGGCAGATGCTGGGAATCTCCCGGCGCGCCCTCTACGAGCGGATGCGGCGCTACGGCCTGGACAAGGGAAGCTACCGGTAGGCCGGCACGAATCCTGACTATCTTCGTTGTGCTTCGGTGAGCTTGCCTTGAAGAGAGGCGACAAAGCTGCTGAAGGCGAGCTCTTCAAGCGGTTCTCTGCATGTTCCTCTTGATCCTTTATCAGAAGGGCTTACGATCAAGCAAGCCGCATCGTAAAGCCGCTCTCTTACCAGGCGTGTACAGAAAAGCTCGTATCTTCAGATCCCTTGGTTTGCGCAAAGGTACCCCTCTCCGAGAATTATAAATGAGTCGTCACGACAGTACCCGTGAACATGTCGGCCGTTTCAGACCGTAAGCGGTTCGTGGCAAGGCCAAAGTAATGAGGGTCGATTTCGAATCCCATACTGTTCCTGCCTGACTGCGCCGCGGCCAGGTTTGTCGTTGCGGTCCCCATGAAGGGATCCAGAACCGTGTCACCAACGAAACTGAACATGCGAACGAGTCGTGTCGCAAGCGGGAGGGGGAACGGGGCGGGGTGATTCTTTGTGGATTCGCCGGGAATGTCGTTCCAGATTTGTTGGAACCATTTCTTGTGGTTGGGATCGGAAAGTATGCTGAGCAGTCTTGCGGAACGGGTTGGCTTTCTATAGCCGCCAGCCTTCCGCAACATGAGGATATACTCGATATCGTTTTTTATCACGCCATTTGGCTCGTAGGGTTTGCCGAGAAATCTTGAATTGCCCTCTATCTCGTAGGTGGCGTTTGCGATTTTGTGCCAGATGATAGGAGCGAGATTGGAGAAGCCAATCTTGCGGCAGCGTTCTTGTATCGATGAATGAAGGGGCACGCAGGTATGTTCCCCGTTATTCTTCCTTCTCGACAGGCAGACATCTCCGACGACGCAGATCAATCTTCCCCCGGGGACCAACAGATCGAACATCTGCTGCCACACATTATCCAACTGGGCGAGAAAATCATCGTATTCTTCAACATGCCCAAGCTGGCCGGGAACCTCGCGGTACCTCTTGAGCGTCCAATAGGGGGGAGAGGTAACGACCAGATGCACGGATTCGCGCGCAATCTTTGGCGCGGCGCGAGCGTCAACGAGGTAGAGATCGTGTGCAGTCGGGATGCGTCGAATGGCGGACTCAATGGCCGACATTGCATGGGAGTCCTTGGCCAGCTGCGGAATCGCGGTATCAAGTTCCTTGATTTGCTGAAGCTCGGCCGGGATATACGGGGAGAGGACATCATCCAATGTCGGCTGCTGTGTTGTCTCCATCAGGAAGCACGTCCAGCAAGACGGCCAGATTGCATTATTGCCAAGAGTGCTTTTTCCCGCAGCTTCATGACTATACGTGGGCGCGACGTGGTGTGCGGCCGCGAACACCTGTTCGGCCTGCAGCCTTCATGAGGACTTCCTGTCGCATGCGCCGACTCTATCATGAAGTCGATCCCTTTTCATGGGCTCCTTGGATGGCAGGGCAACTTTGCTTTCGGCGCACGAAGGAGCACGGCGCAAGCTCGCGCTCCGCGGCGCTGCGTTGGAGCCGAAGGATTCAACTTTATCGGTGCTGTTGGCCGACACGTTGAGTGAACGCTTCCACACATGGCCGACGAAGAGTTTTTTCTCCATCTTAATCGCATGAACAGGCTGACGAGGGCCTTGCGAGCTCCGCTCGATGCCTGGGAAGCGGAGGTGCTGCGCCGCACCCGGGAAAGCTTCGGAGAGGCGATGGTTGCGCACGTTCGATTCCAGCTCGACAAGGCGTTCATCGAGCTGGTGACGATGATAGACGGGTCAATAGTCAACTGATACTGGGCACGGCTCACACATGGGAGAGTTGTGCACGCGGCGAGGGCGGGCGACAAGCTTTTTCTGCGTTGGAAAGGCAAGCCGAAGGCGCGCCTTATCTCCATCGCCTGTAATTCTTTCTATTAGATCAAGATGTGCTGCCGGCATCCAGTTCGCATCCCCCTTGCCTTTTCGAGAAAAAAGTCACGATTGGCATATTACTTGCATCTGATATCCCAGGGGTATCGAGAGAAATCCCGATAGACGTGATGAATATCCAGGACCTCGCAAAGCGAATCAATGCCCAGGTTTATTGCCGCGCCGACGCAGACGGGCAGGATCTGCAGACGATCTACGCTGGTGACACGATGAGCGAGCTGATCGCGCACGCCGCGCCCGCTACCCTCCTGGTCACCTCGCTGAACAACAACCAGCTCGTGCGGGTCGCCGAGCTCATGGACGTGCCCGGCATCTGCATCACGAATGGCGCCGTGCCCACTGCCGACCTGATCGCGCGGGCAGAAGCGGCCGGAACCACGATCCTCGTGTCGCCATTCGGGTATGCAAAGACGCTCCGGCTCCTGGAAGATACCCTTGCCGGGCGCGGGGCGGCGAAGCGGTGATCGCAATGAGCTACAGGATCGCCGGCGGCGATTTCGACACGGCGGGCATCGCCACGCGGCAGCTCAAGGAGCAGCTGGCAAAGATCGGCGTGAACGGGGCGGTCATGCGCCGCGCGATGATCGCATCGTATGAAGCGGAGATGAACGTCGTGATCCACGCCCGCACCGGCACCTTGTGGGCACGGCTGGATGCAGGCAAGCTCGACCTCGAGGTGGCCGATGAGGGGCCGGGCATACCCGACGTATCCCTCGCCCTGCGGGAGGGTTGGTCCACGGCTTCCGCGCAGGCGCGCGAGATGGGTTTCGGGGCCGGCATGGGGCTGCCCAACATTAAGAGGAACAGCGACCTTTTCGAGATCGAGACGCGCGTCGGGCCGGGGAACGCGCGTACGGTCCACCATCCTCCTTGCCGGCGGCGGCATCGCATCCGCGGAAGCCGCCGAGCCCGCATCCCTGTCCATCTTCTCCACGCGCTGCCGGCGCTGCCTGCGGTGCATCTTCGCCTGCCCGACCGGCGCCCTCCGTGTCCACGACCGGGGACCCGAGCTCCTGGAGGCGTTGTGCATCGGCTGCACCGCCTGTCTCGGTGAATGCCCTTCCGGCGTGTACGGCATTCCTGTCGACGTGCGAAGCACGGCGGCGCTGCGCGCGATTCCGCCGAACGCGGTCTGCGTCGTGCCGGCCGGTTTCCTCGCGGGCTTTCCCGTCGATCATGCGCCGTCGCGCGTGCGCGCGGCGCTCTTGCGAATGGGCTTTTCCGAGGTGCGGCTTCTCGACGAGTGGACCGCCGCTCTCCGCCGGGAGGCGCGCGCGCGTGCGGCCGCGGCAGCCGGGCCTCTTCCTCTCATCCCGCCATTCTGTCCCGGTGTCGTTGCGCTGGTGGAGAGCAGGTACCCGTCGCTCATTCCTAACCTGGGGCAATGGCTCTCACCCATCGAAGCTGCGGGAGAGGAGTTCCCGCTGCGGCCCGTCTCCGTCGCGGCATCCTGCCCGGCGCAGCATCGCGCCGCGCGGAGGGAGAGTCTCACGGAGAGGCTCACGGTGCTTTCTCCGTCCGCGCTGGCGGAGGCGGTACGGAAGCTCCTGCCGCGTGACGCCGAATCACCGCGGCGGGCAGCGGACACCGCCGAACAGGCCGCGCCCCTGCCGGGTGAAATCGCGGCGACGGGGGCGCGGCACGTGCTGCGCGTCCTTGCTGCCGCGGAGGCAGGGGCGCTGGATGAGGCGACGCTCCTGGAGCTTTGGTTGTGCGACACGGGCTGCGCCGGCTCTCCGCTTCTTTCCGCGGACCCCTACCTCGCACGGCATCGGCTGGCGGAAGCGTCGCTGCTCCAGGGTGCCGGCGATGCCGCCGCGGCAGCCGTGCCCCGCGCGCGTGCCTACGCACAACGCGCCGGCACGCGCCTCGATGCGGACATGGACCGCGCCATCGGGAAGCTTGCGCGCATCGACGCAATCGCGCGCGCGCTCCCCGGCAGGGACTGCGGCGCCTGCGGCGCGCCGTCCTGCGCCGCATTCGCGGAGGACGTCGTCATGGACCGCGCCGCCCGGGACGGCTGCCCGCACGCCGCGCCCGCGCGCTTTCAGAGGGAGGACGAACGATGACGCTTGGCGACATGACGGCCCGGCTGGGACTTGAGATTCTCACGCCCGAGCTTGCAGGTGAAGGGACCGACGTGACCCGCGGGCATGCCTCGGATCTCCTGAGCGACGTGCTGGCAAACGCGCCGTCGGGTGGGGTGCTCGTCACGATACAGGTTCACATGAATGTCGTGGCCGTCGCGCTGCACGCGGGTCTTGCCGCGGTGATCTTTGCGCACGGCATGAGACCCGACGAGGCCGTCCGGCGGAAGGCCGTGGACGAGGGGCTGCCCCTGCTCGCGAGCATGGATTCGACATTCGAGGTCGCCGGCCGTCTGTACGCCCTGGGCCTCCGGGGAAAAGGTGACGAGACGTGACGCACAGATGCCCGCAGTCGGCAAAGGGACGCGCGTGAATGCTGCGCCTGGCCGCCGATCTCCACATCCACACCGTTCTCTCCCCCTGTGCGTCGCGCGCCATGACGCCGGCGACAATCGTTCGGGAGGCAATGGCACGGGGCGTGGAGGTGATCGCCGTGTGTGACCACAACACGTCGGGCAACGTGGCCGCGGTGGCGGCCGCTGCCGCCCGCGCAGGCGGGCCATTCGTCATTGCCGGTATCGAGATCACCACTTCGGAGGAAGTGCACGTGCTGGGATATTTCCCTTCGGCGGAGAGCGCCTGCGCGGCAGGCCGTGCGGTCACGGAGCGGCTGCCCCTGTGGCGGCCCTTGACCTCCCGGACGGCCGGGTTGCGCGGCCCGCGCGAACCTGATCAGCAGATCGTGGACGCGGAGGGGAACGTGACCGGCATCGAGGAGCGGATGCTCGCGGCAGCAAGCCCGTACTCCCTTTCCCAGACCGTGGACCTCATCCACCATCATGGGGGCCTTGCAGTGGCCGCGCACATGGATCGCCGGAGCTTCAGCGTGCCCGGGCAGCTCGGCTTCCTGCCGCCCGACGTTCCCTTCGACGGCCTGGAGATTTCCGCGGCCGGGGTGAACCGGGGCCGCGCGCGCGATTTCGCCTGCCACGGCATCACGCTCATCAGCTCGTCGGACAGCCACTTCCCGACCGAGATCGGCACGGGCATCACGGCGCTGGACGTGGAGGACATGAGCTTTGATGAGCTTTCCCTGGCGCTGTGCGGATCGTGCGGAAGGGGATGCGCCATTGCGTGAGATCGCCCTCCACATCCTGGACCTCGTGGAAAACTCCATCCGTGCCGGCGCCGCGGTCATCGAGGTGACGGTGGAGGAAGAGCCTGACCGCGATCTGCTCGGCATCGCCGTGGAAGACGACGGGCCCGGTCTTCCCGTGCCGGCGGAGCGCGCTGCCGATCCCTTCTTCACGACGAAGGAGGGGAAGAAGACGGGCCTGGGTCTCAGCATGCTGAAGTTCCGCGCCGAGCAGGTGGGAGGCAGCTTCTGCCTCTCGCGGTCCGCGCTGGGCGGGCTTGCCGTGCGCGCTTCCATGCCGTTGTCCAACGTCGACAGGAGCCCGCTGGGCGACCTTGCCGCGACGCTCGCATCGGTGGTGTGTACGAACCCGGACGTGGAGCTGCGGTCGCGCCTGCGCGTCGGCGGCCGGGAGTGGTCGGTGAGCACGGCCGACATCGTGCGCGGCCTGCCCGTCGGGGGGCGCGGCGAGATCGTCGTCGCGCGGCGCATGAAAGAGCGAATTGCGGAGGGTCTTTCGGCCCTCCATGTTTCGGATTGATCACGAAGGAAGGGAGAAGGACATGAACGAACAAGAAGGGCCCGCCGCCATCGCCTGCGCGTGCGGGGAGAAGGCCACCGAGTCGGAGCTCATGCGGAGACTCGATGAGATCCTCGCCGAGTACCGCGGGAAGCCGGGAGCGCTCATCCCGGTGCTCCAGCTCGCGCAGGGCATCTTCGGATACCTCCCGGAGAATGTCCTGAAGCACATCGCGCTCACCATGGGCAAGTCCTACAGCGAGGTGGCGGGAGTCGTGAGCTTCTACGCCTTCTTCTCCACGCATCCGCGCGGCCGTCACGTCGTGCGCGTGTGTCTTGGCACCGCCTGCTACGTGCGCGGCGGCAAGCAGGTGCTGGAAACGATGCGCAAGGAGCTTGGCGTCGACGTGGGCGAGACGTCGAAGGACGGCATGTTCAGTCTCGAGGTGGCGCGCTGCTTCGGCGCCTGCGGTCTTGCCCCTGCCATGTGCATCGATGACGAGGTCTACAAGCGCGTGCGGCCGTCGAAGATCCGCGAGATACTCGCCACCTACTACGCGCCGGTGAAGAAATCTGGCACGCGTGCGCCGGCCGCGGCCAAGCGTGCGGCTGTTGCGGCGAAGCGCCCTGCGGCAAAGCGCCCCGTCGCGAAAAAGCACGCCGCCACCAGGAAAGGAGTGAAGGTCCATGGATAAGATACGCAGCCTTCAGGACATCCTTGCCATCAAGGAACAGGCGCAGAAGAAAACGGCCCTCCGCGAGGACGGGTACACGATGTGCTTCACCGTGCACATGGGGACCTGCGGGATCGCAAGCGGCGCCCGCGAGGTCGTCAACGCTGTTGCGGCGGAGCTCGAGTCCACCGGCCGCACCGACATCCGGCTCACCACGTCGGGATGCATCGGCGCCTGCGAGCACGAGCCGGTGATGACCGTGGAAAAGCTGGGCGCGCAGCCCGTGCTCTACGGCCACCTGGACGCGGCCAAGGCGCGCGAGGTCTTCCGCCAGACGCTGGCAGGGAAGGCCACACCCGCTTACATGGTCTACGTCGGCGCCGCGCCTTCCGATGCGCACGCGACGAAGAAAGGGGCCCGGCAATGAGAACGACACGGATGCATCTGCTCATGTGCTTCGGCACCGGCTGCGTCTCTTCCGGTGCGGAAAAGGTGCGGGACGCTCTGGTGAAGGAGCTTGTCGCACGCGGTCTCATGGACGATGTCGCGATCGGCGACTTGAACGACGGCCACGGCGACGGCAACGGCACAAGCGGGCACGGCGAAGTGGCCGTCGTACGGACCGGCTGCAACGGATTCTGCGCGTGCGGTCCGCTCATGGTCGTCTACCCCGGCGGCTACTTCTACCAGAAGCTCACGCCGGAGGACATGCCGGAGCTCGTGGATGAGCACGTCCTGAAGGGAAGGCCGGTGGAGCGCCTGATGTTCCATCACCCCGTCACCCAGGCGGTCATTCCCCACTACGCGGACATTCCCTTCTTCGCCCGGCAGAACCTGCGCGTCCTGCACAACAAGGGCAAGATCTCCGCCACGAGCATCGAGGAGTACATCGGCCGCGGCGGCTATGTCGCCACGGCGAAGGCGCTTCTGGAGATGACGCCGCAGGGCCTCGTGGACGAAATGAAGAAATCCGGTCTTCGCGGCCGCGGCGGCGCGGGATTCCCCACCGGCATGAAGTGGGATTTCGCCGCGCGGACGAAATCGGACCAGAAGTACTTCCTCTGCAACGCGGATGAAGGCGACCCCGGCGCCTTCATGGACAGGAGCGTCCTGGAAAGCGATCCCCATGCCGTGCTGGAAGGCATGATCATCGGCGCCCGGGCAATCGGCGCGAGCCAGGGCTACATCTACTGCCGCGCGGAGTACCCGCTTGCAATCGAGCGGCTGAATCTCGCCATCGCCCAGTGCCGGGAGCGCGGGCTCCTGGGCAAGGACATCCTGGGAACCGGTTTCGATTTCGACATCGAGATCGCGCGCGGCTCCGGCGCCTTTGTCTGCGGCGAGGAGACCGCCCTCATGCGGTCCATCGAGGGAAAGCGCGGCGAGCCGCGGCCCCGGCCCCCGTTCCCCGCGGTCGCGGGGCTCTGGGAGAAGCCGACGGTCCTCAACAACGTGGAGACCCTGGCGAATGTGCCGCTCATCATCGCCAACGGCGCGGACTGGTTCAAGTCGGTGGGAAATGAGAAGAGCCCGGGCACGAAGATCTTTGCCCTCACCGGCAAGGTCAACAATGTGGGCCTCGTCGAGGTGAACATGGGCATCCCGCTTGGTGAGATCATCTACGACATCGGCGGCGGCATTCCGAACGGCAAGAAGTTCAAGGCCGCGCAGATCGGCGGCCCGTCGGGCGGCTGCATCCCCAAGGAGCAGCTCAACGTTCCCGTGGACTACGAATCCATCACCGCGCTGGGGGCCATCATGGGCTCGGGCGGGCTCATCGTGATGGACGAGGATTCCTGCATGGTGGACATGGCGCGCTTCTTCCTGGAGTTCACGCAGGACGAGTCGTGCGGCAAGTGCACGCCCTGCCGCGTCGGCACGCGGCGGATGCTGGAGATCCTGGAACGCATCTGCGCGGGCAAGGGGGAAGACGGCGACATCGAGCGCCTGGTGGACCTCGGCAATACGATCAAGGACACCGCGCTCTGCGGTCTGGGCCAGACGGCGCCCAATCCCGTTCTTTCGTTCATCCGATTCTTCCGCGACGAGTTCGTGGAGCACATCCGGGACAAGAAGTGCCGGGCAGGAGTCTGCGCCGAGCTCGTGCGCGCCCCCTGTCAGAACGCCTGTCCCGCCGGCGTGGACATCCCGGGCTTCATCAGTCTCACCGGCGAGAAGCGCTACAACGAGGCGCTCCTCCTGCATCGCGAGCGCAACCCCTTCGTGGCGGTCTGCGCGCGCGTCTGCTTCCACCCCTGCGAGGGCAAGTGCCGCAGGGTCACGCTGGACGAGCCTCTCTCCGTGCGGGCGGTGAAGAGATTCCTCGCCGACCAGGAGAAGGAGTTCCAGGTCCCCGCGCCCGTCGTGAACGCGGCGAACGCCAAGCGCAAGATCGCGGTGATCGGCGCAGGACCCGCGGGCATGTCATGTGCGTACTTCCTTGCCCGCCTGGGCTACAAGCCGACCGTGTACGAAGCGGCCGACAAGCCGGGCGGCATGCTCCTGCAGGCGATACCCGCCTACCGGTTGCCGCGCGACATCCTTGCCAACGAGATACGCGGCATCGCGGAGCTGGGCGTCACCATCAAGACGAAGAAGAAGCTCGGCAGGGACTTCACTCTCTCCTCTCTGAAGGAGATGGGATATGACGCCGTGTTCCTCGCCGTCGGTGCTCCGACAGGCATGGCCCTTGGCATGAAGGGCGAGGACATGAAGGGCGTCGTGGATGCCCTTGGGTTCCTCCGCGAATACAACCTCACGGGCAAGGCCGCTGTCGGAAAGAACGTCGTGGTGGTGGGCGGCGGAAACGCCGCGGTGGACGCCGCGCGCACGGCCCTGCGGCTGGGCGCGGAGACCGCGACCGTGGTCTACCGACGCACGCGCGCGGAAATGCCGGCCTACGAGGAAGAAGTGGAAGAGGCCGAGCGCGAAGGTGTGAAGTTCGAGTTCCTCGCGGCGCCCCTGGAGCTGGTGGAAAAGGGCGGCAAGGTCTCCCAGGCGAAGTTCCGCAAGATGGATCTTGGCGACTTCGACCGCACGGGCAGACGCAAGCCCGTTGCCCGTGGTGAGAACGATTTCACCCTGAAAGCGGACATGGTGATCGCGGCCATCGGCCAGACGCTGGTGGCCGACGAGCTCTTCGATGGCGTGAGCGTGAAGCTCAACGAGCGGCACTATCTCGCCGCGGATCCCGTCACGGGGCAGACGTCCGTGGACTGGATCTTCGCCGGCGGTGACGCGGCCACGGGGCCGTCCTCCGTCGTGGAGGCGATAGGCGCGGGCGAAAAGGCCGCGGTGGGAATCGACAGGTTCCTCACCGGCGCGGTGCACGCGACGTGGCGGACATACAAGATCGCCAATACGTTCTTCGATCCGGAGGCGGATCCCGTGATCGCCAATCGGCCGGAGGTGAAGATGATTCCTCTTGCGAAGCGCGCGGGCACATTCGCCGAGGTGGAGACAACGTGGGCGCGCGCGATCGCGCTGGCGGAAACGCAGCGCTGCCTGCGCTGCGACTACCGCGAAGAAGCGGCTGTCGGAGCGTCCAACGGCAACGGCACGGCCCAAATGCCACGGAGTACCGTGGCCGCCGGTGCTTCGCAAATGCCACGGAGTACCGTGGCCGCCGGTGCTTCGCAAATGCCACGGAGTACCGTGGCCGGTGCTTCGCAAATGCCACGGAGTACCGTGGCCGGTGCCAGGAAAGGAGCGTAAGCAACCATGCAGAACCTGACGATAGACGACAAGAAGATACAGGTGCCGGACGGCACGCCGATCATCGAGGCCGCGCGGATGGTGGGGGTGAAGATACCCTCCCTCTGCTACCTGAAGAACGTCCAGGCCATCGGAGCCTGCCGGGTGTGCCTCGTGGAAGTGGAAGGAGCCAAGACGCTGATGGCCTCCTGCTCCACTCCCGCCTGGGAAGGCATGAAGGTGCACACCAATACCGCGCGGGTGCGCGCCGCGCGCAAGACGGTCGTGGAGCTGATCCTCTCCGACCATGAGGGGGACTGCCAGGTCTGCGACCGCAACGTGGACTGCGAGCTGCAGGCAGTGGCGAGCGACCTGGGCATCCGCAAGGTGACCTACCCCGGCATGAAGAGCAAGGCGATGACCGACGACAGCACGCCTGCCCTCATCCGCGACACGGCCAAGTGCATCTCCTGCCGCCGCTGCGTGGCTGTCTGCAGCAACACCCAGGGCGTCGGCGCGATATTCCCGCAGGGGCGGGGGTTCGCTTCCATGGTCGGCCCGGCATTTGCGCAGAACCTCTCCGACGTGGTCTGCGTGCAGTGCGGGCAGTGCGCCGCGGTGTGTCCCGTCGGGGCGATCAGCGAGCGCGACGAGATCGGCAAGGTATGGGCGGCGCTGGACGACCCGAAGAAGACGGTCGTCGTCCAGACGGCTCCTGCCATACGCGCCGCCCTTGGCGAGTGCTTCGGCTATGCCCCCGGCACGCTCGTGACGGGCAAGATGGTGACAGCCCTGCGCCAGATGGGTTTCCACCATGTTTTCGACACGAACTTCACGGCGGACCTCACGATCATGGAGGAAGGCACCGAGCTCCTCACCCGACTCAAGGACGCGCTCGTGGAAAAGAAGCAGGTGGCCCTGCCGATGTTCACGAGCTGCTCGCCTGGCTGGATCCGCTACGCCGAGCATTTCTGGCCCGAAATACTCCCCAACATCTCTACCTGCAAGTCACCCCAGCAGATGTTCGGGGCGGTTGCAAAGACCTATTTCGCGGAAAAAATCGGCAAGAAGGCGGAGGACATTTTCGTCGTGTCGGTGATGCCGTGCACGGCGAAGAAGTACGAATCGCAGAGGCCCGAGATGCGCGGAAGCGGGGAGCGCGACGTCGACGTGGTGCTCACGACGCGCGAGCTGGGCAAGATGATCCGGCAGGCGGGCATCGACTTCGGCGCGCTGGCCGACGGCAAAATGGACAGCATCCTCGGCGCCTCCTCGGGCGCGGCGGACATCTTTGCCAACACCGGCGGCGTCATGGAGGCGGCGCTGCGCACCGTGTATGAGCTCGTGACGGGCCGGCAGCTTCCCTTCGAGAACCTGCACATCACCCCGATCATGGGCCTCGCCGGCCTGAAAGAGGCGGCGGTGAAGATCGAGGGCACGGTGCCGGCATGGTCCTTCCTGGAAGGGGTGACCGTGAAGGTTGCCGTGGCGCACGGGCTGGGCAACGCGCGCATCCTGATAGAAAAGATCAAGGCGGGTGAAAGCTACCACTTCGTCGAAGTCATGACCTGTCCCGGCGGCTGCATCGGCGGCGGCGGGCAGCCGCGCCTCACGACCGACGACGTGCGCAAGGCGCGCATCGCGGCGATCTACAAGGAGGACGAGGGCAAGCCGATCCGCAAGTCGCACAACAACCCGGAGGTGAAGGCAATCTACGAGGAGTACCTGAAAAAGCCCCTCGGGGAGAAGTCGCATCACCTCCTGCACACGACCTACACGCCGCGGGAGAGGGTTTAAGGGGCCCGCGGGAGCGGGGTCCAGTATGGGCATCGTCTCGACAATCCCCGAGAAGTGCCGGCGCTGCTACGCGTGCGTCCGTGAATGCCCGGTGAAGGCCATCAAGGTCATCGCCGGGCAGGCCACGGTCATTGCGGAGCAATGCATTGCCTGCGGCAACTGCGTGAAGGTCTGTACGCAGAAGGCAAAACGCATCGAGGACGCCACCCTGCTCGTGACGCGCATGCTGAAGGAGTGCGAGAACACTTTCGCGTGCATCGCCCCCTCCTTCCCTGTCGCTTTTGCGCAGACCAGCCCGGGCCGGATCGTGAGCGCGCTGCGCCGCCTGGGCTTCGCGAAGGTCTGGGAGGTCGCCTTCGGTGCGGAGCTGGTGAGCCGGGAGTTCGCGCGCCTGGCGCGCGAGGCGACGCGCAGCGGCAGGGCGGTGGTGAGCACGCCGTGTCCCGCGATCGTTTCCTACGTCCAGAAGTACATGCCGCGGCTCCAGGGATCGCTCGCGCCCGTCGTCTCCCCGATGATCGCCACCGCGCGCGCCATGCGGGCACGGCACGGGCCGGATATCCGCGTGGTCTTCATCGGCCCCTGCATCGCAAAGAAGGCGGAGATCAGGGACCCCTTCGTGGCGGGAGCGGTTGACGCGGTCCTCACGTACGAGGAGCTCCTGGCGATGTTCGACGCTGCCGGTATCGACCCCGCGCAGGAGCCGGAGTCCGAGCTGGACGGTCCCTCGGCATACCTGGGCAGGACCATTCCCATCTCGGGAGGGCTCCTGCGCGCCGCGGGCTTCGACGTGGACATCTTGCAGAACCACGTGATGGTCACGGAAGGAAAGGACCGGGTCCTGCCGGCGCTGAAGGAGCTTGCTGACGGCAAGAGCAAGGCGCGCGTCCTGGACGTGCTGTTCTGCGAGGGCTGCATCAACGGGCCGAAGATGACGAACGCCATGAGCGTTTTTGCGCGCAAGGAGATGCTCACGGATCACATCAACGCGCAGAACAGGGCGATGGCGAGCCGCGACATCCTGGAGACGCTCGCGGACTTCGAAACGACCGATCTCGGCCGCGGTTTCGCGGAGCAGGCGGTGGTGCTGCCGCAGCCCACCGAGGACCAGATCCAGGCCACGCTCCGTCTCATGCGGAAGTACGGACCCGCGGACCAGCTCAACTGCGGCTCCTGCGGCTACCCCTCCTGCCGCGACAAGGCGGTCGCGGTGTGGCAGGGCTTTGCGGAGCCCAGCATGTGCCTGCCATACCTCGTGGAGGAGCTGGAATCCACGCTAGGGGAGCTCCAGAGGTCGCACCAGGCGACGCAGGACAAGCTCGTGCAGACCGAGAGGCTCGCCTCCATGGGGCAGATCTCCGCGGGCGTCGCCCACGAGATCAACAATCCCCTGTCGACGATCCTCCTGTATTCGCACATGCTCCTGAAGGCGCACCGCGAGGGCGACCCGGAATCGGAGGACATCCAGATGATCGTCTCCGAGGCCACCCGGTGCCGTTCCATCATGCGGGGGCTCCTGGACTTCGCGCGGCAGTCGCGCGTGGTAAAGGCGCCGACGGACCTTGGCCAGATCATCCGCGGTCTCACGGACACGATGAACATGAAGCTCGCCGACGTACCCGGCGGATTTGTCGCCGACGCCCACGGCAATGGCGCCGGCCCCGGCGCACCCCCGGTCACGGTCCGTGCGGAGATCGATCCGTCGCTGCCCCTGGTGACCGTGGACGGCGAGCAGATCCGGCAGATGATCGTGAATCTCGTGCAGAACGGCGTGGACGCCGTCGCGCAGCGCGTGAATGCCGAGAAGTCCACCGGCGACAAATCCGCCGGTCTATGCCCCGTCCCGGGCGAGGTGATCGTCTCCGCCGCGCTTTCCACGGCGCGCGACACGGTGCTCCTGCGCGTGTCCGACAACGGCGTCGGCATGCCCGACGATGTCGCGAAGAACATCTTCACGCCTTTCTACACGACAAAGCAGCTCGGACAGGGCACGGGCATGGGGTTGTCCATCGTCTACGGGGTGGTGAAAATGCATGCCGGGGAGATCACGGTGGACAGCGCGGTCGGGAAGGGGACGACGTTCCTCGTGCGGATCCCCCTCGGCGGGAATGCGAAAGAGGCAAGCCATGAACGCGGAACAGACAATCCTGCTGGTTGATGACGACGCGGACTTCGTGGAGATGAACCGGGTCCTGCTCGAACAGCACGGGTACACCGTGCGCGTGGCGTACAGCGGCAAGCAATGCCTGGATTCGGTGGCGGCGGGCCGGCCCGACATCATCATCCTGGACATGGTCATGGAGCATCCCAGCGACGGCTTCGACGTCTCGCGGACGCTGCGCAACTCGGAGCACACGAAATGCATCCCGCTCGTCATGATCACCTCCGCGAACGACAGCATCCCCTTCCGCCTCGAGCCGGACCGGACGTGGCTGCCGGTGGACGCGCTGCTGGAAAAGCCCGTGGATCCGCAGCTCCTGCTCGCGGTCGTGGACAAGGTGCTGAAGGGCGGTGCGGGATGACGCCCCTGATTGCGCTCGTGGACGATGACCGGGATTTCCTGGACCTCGAGCGCCGCATCGTGGAAAGCGGCGGCTACCGCGCCGCCTGCTACTCCGACCCGCATGCCGCCCTGGCCGCGCTGACGGAGGCCGCGGCGGGCGACCGGCCGGCCCTCCTGATCACGGACCTCATGATGAGCGCGCTGGACGCCGGATTCAGTCTCGCGCGCGCCGTGAAGGCCGATCCGCGCAGCGCCGGCATCCCCGTCATCATCGTCTCCGCGGTCGCCAGCCAGAAGGGTTTCGACTTCCATCCCCGGTCGGCCGCCGACCTTGCCTCCATGTCGGCCGACGCCTTTTTCGACAAGCCCGTCTCGCCTCCCACCCTCCTTGCACGGGTGAAAGAGCTCCTGGGGTGAGCGACCCGGCGTCGTCCCCCGCTCCCGCGTCCACCCCGCGCCCGGAACCCGTCCGCGCCGCGCGCATCCTCGTTGTCGACGACGAGCTGGGCGTCCGCGAGGGATGCCGCAAGATACTTGCCGCGGAGGGGTACGAGGTCCTCACCGCGGGTGACGGCAAGGCGGGGCTCGAGCAGCTCGTCGAGCGCGGACCATTCTCCGTTCTCCTGGTCGACCTGCAGATGCCCCGCATGTCGGGCCTGGAGCTCATGCAGGAGGCGCTTCTTCGGGACCCCGACATCGTGCCCATCATCATCACCGCGCACGCCACGCTGGACACCGCCGTGGAGGGCACGCGGCAGGGCGCGTACAGCTACATCCCCAAGCCCTTTACGCCGGACGAGCTCCTCCTTGCCATCAAGAACGGCCTGGAGAAACGCGCCCTGTTGCGGGAGGCGCGGCGGCTGCGGGAGGAGCGGGAAAAGCGCCTCCTCGAGGTGGCCTCCGAGCGCTCGCGGAGCAACACGATCATCGCCGCGATGACCGATGGCATCATCGTCATCAACCGCGAGAAGCTCGTCGTCCTGCGCAACAATGCCGCGGCACGCATCCTCCCCGACTGCGCGCAGCTGCCGCTTCCCTTCCCCTTGAGCGGCATCGCGAGCTCCGACGTGCGGGAGATCGTGAACGTGGTCCTCGATTCCCCCGGGGGCTTCATGATCCTCTCCCGGCAGATTCCGCTGGGCGCATTCACCTATCTGGTGAACGTGAGCCCCGTGATCGAGCCCGGCGGGGAGACCTCGGGCGCGGTGGCCGTGTTCAGCGACGTCACCGCGCTCGCCAAGCTCGACACGGCGAAATCGATGTTCGTCTCCCTCGTGGCCCACGAGGTCAAGAGCCCGCTCGCCGCCACGGAGGGCTGGCTCTCCCTGGTGCTGAGCGGCATGCTGAAACAGGACGCGGCCGAGGAGAAGCGCATGATCGAGCGGGCCCTCGTGCGGGTGCGCACGTTGCGGGCCCTGGTCAACGAGCTCCTCAGCCTCACGGCGATCCAGACCGGCAATTTCGCGCTCACCCGGGCCTCCGTCAACGTGACGGAGATACTCGCCGATGCCGTGGAAGGGCAGAGGGAGAAGGCCGTGGAGCGCGCCATCAGCCTCGAGCTGTCATCCGCCGATGGGCCCGGCGTGCCGCGGGCCGACCTGCCGGCCTTCACCGTCCTTGCCGACCGCGACGCGCTTTCCATGATCTTCGTGAACCTGGTGGAGAACGCGGTGAAGTACACGCGGCCGCACGGTCACGTCTGGGTCACGGTGGGCCGGGCCGACATGTACGTCGTCGTCTCGGTGCGCGACGACGGCATCGGCATGAGCGCGGAAGACTGCGCGAAGGTGTTCGAGGAGTTCTACCGCGCGCGCAACGAGCAGACGGCCGCCATTCCCGGGACCGGCCTCGGCCTAAGCCTCGTGAAGCGCCTCACCGAGATGCACGAAGGCACCGTGAGCGTCGTCTCCGAACCGGGCAGGGGAAGCCAGTTCACGGTGAAGCTTCCCGCGCTCGGCCCCGCGTAACCCCGCCTCTTTCGAGTCTCCCGAGTTGCAATTGTGCGAATCCCTGTTATAGTAGGGCCTTCCAGGAAAAAGGAGAGGCAAGATGAGAAGGGTCTTCGCGGTGGTGGTCTGCGCGTGTGTCGTCGCCCTGTCGGGGTGCGGCACATTGGGAACAACCGGCAGCGAGCAGGCGTCGGTGAAAGCCGCGAGCGTCGCGGCGCAGTGGGAGTATTTCCCGGACTGGAAGACGCTCGGATTGAAGCTCGTCGGCACGCCCCCCCGCGACGTGAGCGGTCCCGTCGAGGTCGGCGTGACGACGGACAAGGACGTCTCGCTCGTCGGATACCTCACGGACCTGTCCACCGGCAAGGAGCTGCCGCAAGGGAGCTACCCGGTCCACGACGGCGCGACCTGGAGGCTTGCCGCGGAGTTCCCGAAGGCCGGACAGTACAGCTTCACCCTCTTCGGCAAGCTGAAAAGCACGGCAGGCGACACCTACGCCGCCCTTGCACGCGCGAGCTTCGTCGTCACGGGGGACCCTGCGTCCAACTGGGCGGTCTTCCCCGGATTCACGGCGCACGGGCTCTCCGTCGTCACGGTGCCCCCGCTCGCCGTCAACGACGAGGCGCAGATCGCGCTGTCCACGGGGGAGGACCTCGAGTTCGGCTGGATCTTCTACGACAAGACGAACGACAGCTATCCCAGCGGGCAGGTCCGTGCGCAGGTGACCGGATCGCGTGTCTCCTTCACCGTCTCCTTCCCCGAGACGGCCGACTATTCGCTGCAGCTGGAATGCCGGCCGTCGGGCGCCGATGACAACGCCTGGGAATCGATCGCCATGGCGCGCTTCAAGGCCACGGTGAGCGCTGCGAACATCAAGGTGCCCGATAACTGGAATGTGACCCCCGGCCTGTTCAAAAGGCTCGGGGTCGCCGTCGTCTCCGCGCCCCCGCGCGCGGTCACGGACCAGGCGGACATCGTCCTGTCCTCCAAGGTGAAAATGTCCCTCGGCTACAACCTCACCAACCATACCACCGGCAAGGACACCCAGGTCATGAAGGACGTCGTGGAGATCGACCAGCAGGACCTGGAGCAGCACATCACCCTCTTCTTCCCGGATCCCGGCGAGTACGAGCTGTGGCTCTGGGCAAAGGCGGAAGGCGACAAGGATGATGCGGTGCTTGCACGCGTGAGCTTCACGGCTACGCCGAGCCCCGCGCCGAAGGTGCCCGACAACTGGGAGGTGGCGCCGCGCTTCAAGACATACGGCCTGTCCGTGCTCTCCTCATCGCCGCGGGAGACAGGGGAGGAGCTCTCCGTCGTCATCGGCGTGCCCGAGGGCTGGGACGGCTACGCCTCCCTCCGCAACAAGGAGGGCACGAGCTCTGTTGGCGCCATGGCGTCCGACATCGTCGGCAAGGAACAGCGGATCTCCGCGGTTTTTCCCAGGAGCGGTGAATACATCCTGTCCATAAGCGGCAAGCTGGGAACCGAGAAATACTCCCGCACTCTTGCGACGGCGACATTCGTCGTGAAGGTGGATGAAAGCCTGTCGCCCTACCGGCTGTGGCGCGTCAGCGGGAGCTGGCCGCGCGTGCCCGTGTCCAAGGTGCAGCTCGTGCAGGAGCCCTGGGAGCCGTTCGTCGACTACCCCAGCTTCGATGAATACCGCACGGGCGTCCTCACCGACGCCCTCACCGTCGCCGCGGCGCAGGGAAACGTCTCCTTCGCCAAGGGCACGACGCTCACATTCGGGCACGACTACGGCAGCGAGTTCGCGGTTGACGCGTTGTCGGGGAATCTCGCCAAGGATGTGACCATCAAGGCGAACGGCACCACGCTCCTCTTTTCCGCGGGCTCGCCCTTCGTTGTCGCGGAGAAGCAGGCGGTCGGCCAGCTCATCCGGGACACGAAGATCGTCCTGGAAGGAAACACGCTCCTGGCGCCCAAGGGCAGCCGCATCTCCTACTGGGAATCGGGGATCTCCGAGATCGTGCCGGCCGGCAAGCCGACGTTGACGGTCGGCGCCAAGGTATACGAGGTGAATGGCGGCGTGCAGCTCGATGCCGGCGCGAAGGAAGGCTCCCCCCTGACGGTGAAGATCAAGACGGCACGGGACTACACGTTGAAGATCGGCACGAACAACAGCTTCATCCTGCCGGCGGGCTCGCTGCTCAGCTTCACGAAGCAGGCGGTGACCGATGTCGTGTTCGCCAAGGATGCGAAGGTGACGCTTGCGGGCGCGGCCGATACCGTGACGGCGGGTCAGGGGATCAGGTTCGACGACAAGGGAGTGGCGACAAAATACACCGCCGAGGAATGACGCGACCGGCGCGGCGGAGGGCGCTGCTCTCCGCCGTCGCCTTCCTGTGCGCCCTCTCCGCCGGCGCCGATGACGCCCGGCAGGGCTTCGGAGACCGCTACGCGGATGCCGTGCACTACGTGGAGTCACGCGCCGACGTATGGTGCAGCCGTCTGGGCGGCATGGGCGCCGACGCGCGCGTGCTCGTGCCGGCCGTCTTTCCCGAGATCCTCAAGTACACGTCCTTCCGCGACGACATCGAGACGCTCGGCCTCGCCGTGCTCTACGTGTCGGGGGGGACGGCGCGGGGCAACTTCTCCATCGGCCGCTTCCAGATGAAGCCGTCGTTCGTGGAGGCCCTGGAGGCACAGGTCGCACGCCGTCCCGATCTTCCCGCGACGCTCCGCGCCATCACGGGCTTTCCGGCCGGCGCGACGGAGAAGGACAGGCGCACGATCCGCATCGAGCGCATTCGCAGCGAACAGTGGCAGCTCACGTACCTGGGCGCCTTCTATGCCGTGGTGGCTTCCCGCTTCGACCTGGGCGGTCTTTCCGTCGAGGATCAGGTCAGGTTCGTGGCCGCGGCCTACAACCGCGGGTTCTGGTATTCCGCGGAGGAGATCCGGCGCGCCGAGGGCTTTCGCATCTTCCCGCATGGCTCCCGGGGCAGCCCCGGGCCCTACCGGTACACCGACATCGCCGTGGACTTCTTCAAGAGCACCTGGGACGCGATATATGCCGCGCGGGCGGGCGTCTCCGGCGGCGCCGCGCGCGCACGGCCATAGCACCCGCGCGCACGCCTCAGCAGTTCTGATATGATGTGCCCCCGTCAAGCTCTAAAAGCCTCCTTTTTTCTTTAGAACTCCTTCTGAACATCGAGGCCAACCCGAAGAGATGGAGAAGGGCATAACCGACGATCGACCAGTCTGATATGCGTGGATTGGTTACCGCAGGCCAATGTGATCGTCAGGAGCTTGCCTCCGTCTCATTACCAGGATCAGACCATAGTCTGCCTGCAGAACCGCTCGAGGATTCTCCGTTCGCCACGAACCTTCCCCATCCGTCCCGGTTGCCTCGATTGCATACGCAGCCTCCTCAAGCCACCCGATCAACCATCGCGCCCCACAGGAACCCCGAGAGCTCTCGCGCCACCGCCGTCACCACGGTCTGAGAAGCTTTGCCGCGAAAAAGCAGACGCAGAAATTTCTTGTTTAGCCGCCTGCACGCACGGTTGGCATAGCTGACCAAGGATGGAGAAAGACCCTCGCGTCGTTTCATCAACCGAGTGCTACTGGGATGGTAGCTGCGGTATTGCCAGGCGGCCTCCACCAGAAGTTTGCGCAGGTGGGAATTACCCGCCTTTGTGATTCCTCCCAAGCGCCTCTTGTTTCCGCTGGATCGCTCGGAGGGCACCAACCCCAAAAACGCCATGAATTGATCCGCACCTGCAAAGCGCCGAAAGTCCCCGATCTCCGAAACAAGCGACAAGGCGATCAGCGTCTCCACGCCCTTGAACGCCTTCAGCTTGGCTACAGGTTCGGCATAGCTTTTACCTGCCGCGATCTCTTCGATGCCCGCCTTGATCCGCCGACACT
This sequence comes from uncultured Spirochaetota bacterium, assembly GCA_963781885.1. Lineage (GTDB taxonomy): Bacteria > Spirochaetota > Spirochaetia > SZUA-6 > Fen-1364 > Fen-1364. The sequence goes on from CAWAHW010000007.1 coordinate 155,946, forward strand.
TCTCCTCCAGCTCGTCGACTTGGCAGCGGTACTCGGTGAGAGTCAACTGCTCCAGCGGATCCTCCAACTCAAGAGCCTGCAACCATGCTCGATGCGGCTGCGTCCATGTGGCTCCTTGTTCATAACGTATCCGCCTCCGCAGAAGAAAACCCAGCACGCGCTGCTTGGCCTTGCGCAGATCGGACTTCATGTCCTCCAGCATTCGTAGATAGTCGCGAACCGCTTCGTCTTCCCGCGTGGGTACATGAACGGCACTCACATCCCCGCTCCGAAGTGCGCGAGCAAGCATCACAGCGTCCCTTCTATCGGTCTTTATGCGATCTCCCGGACGATGTGGAATCTGAGACGGAGCCAGCACCGCACACGGCACACCCAGTTCCGTCAATTGTCGATACAGGGAATACCCTAGACATCCCGCCTCGTAGCATGTCACCAGGTCCCCCGCGGACTGGAGCTTCTTGAAATAGGCCTGGATTACGCTCTTTTCATTGCGAATCACCGTCTCGGCCCTCGGCTTCTGATCGCGCCCGCTCAGGATCGCTATGGCGATCTTTTCTTTGTCGACGTCCATGCCAACGTAATGTACAATACCCATGACTGCCCCCTTGTGCGTTGTTTGTGGCGTGCCGCATCGAGACGCCAATCTCATGATACGGCCGATCCACGTTGTAGCAACCACCTGGGGGCACTTCATATTGTCTCATTTTGGACCATCCTGAGCTTTGGAAAAGGTATGCACACTTTGAAAACGGCCCTTTCATCATGGGACAAAATGAGAACTGCATCATTCAGTCACCATGCTGAGAATTGCTGGGTCCCGCCTGACTCGGCTTGACCGTGGGCGCGAGGATTGGTAGCGTCCTTCCATGCGTCGTCTGACCCTATTCAGCCTTGGCGTGCTCCTGCTCGCGAGCCTTGCGGCATGCTCCTACAACTACCGCATCGACATTCAGCCGCCGGATGCGCGCGTGAGCGCGAACGGCGCGGCCGTCGAAACCGGCAAAAACGTGTCGCTCCACGGCCGCTCGCTCGCCGTCACCGCGCTTCACGACGGGTATACCGACTTCAGCGGCTCCTATCGCCATCCCTTCTGGTTCGGGGAGAGGAAGATCTCCATCCAGATGGAGAGACGGAGCTACGCCGTCCAGGTTTCCGTGCTCGGTCCCCCGGTCCCCTATACGCTGGACGCGACGCTTTCGGGAACGACCCCGTTCTCCGGGAGTCTTGCCTACGGGGAGCACCACCTCGTGGTGACGGAGCCCGATAAGACGCAGAAGACGATCGATTTCGCCGTGACCGGCCCCGGCCCCTACGTTTTCCGCCCCCAGAGCGCGCCGATCCCCCTCCAGCCCGTCGGTGTTTTCGACTGCGGCCTCCAGCCCAAGCAGATCCTCTTTTCCCCCGACGACAAGGAGCTTTTCATCCCGCTCCTGAACGGGAAGGGCTTCCAGATCCTGAACCTTTCCACGCGCACCATGCAGACGGTGGAGGTGGAGAAGTTCGGCAAGGACGTCGGCTTCGTGGAGGACATCATCATCCCCCGCGCGCCGAATGCGGCGGACAAGGACTATCGGCTGCTCGTGTCGCAGATGACCACCGCGCGGGTGCACGAGTACAAGCTGAAGCCTGACGGCAGCGTGGAATATGTCCGTTCCTTCAAGACGGGCGGGAATTGGTCCAAGGTCATCGCCTGGCTGCCGCAGCAGGACCTCCTGGCGGTGTCCAACTGGCTCAGCAACGACGTGACCCTCCTGGACTACACGACCGCGAATGTCGTGCGAAAGCTCGGCGGTCTGGATGTGCCGCGCGGCATGGCCTTTACGCCGGACGGCAAGTCGCTGGCCGTGGCGTCCTTCAATGGCGGCTTCATCACCGAGTTCGACACGCAGACCTGGACGCGGACAAGGACGATCCAGCGTCCTGCCGGCGCCGCGCCGCGGCACATCGTCATCACCCAGGACGGCAAGTACTACTACGTGAGCGACATGGCGCGCGACGAGGTCCTGAAGATCGACCAGGCGACGTTCACCATCGTCCACGCCTACCCGACCCACTCGAATACCAACAGCATCGATCTGTCATCCGATGGACGGCTGCTCGCTATTTCCTGCCGCGGTCCGAACAATCCCGGCGGCTACGAGCTGAAAAGCCCCTCGGGAGGCTGGGTCATGATCTACGATACCCGCAACGACACCCTCCTGGCGACCATTGAAGGCGGGCTCCAGCCCACGGGGCTCGACATCAGCAACGATGACAAGCTGCTTGCCTTCACCAATTTCCAGGACCCGACCGTGGAGATCTATTCGCTGGAAGGATTGCTGAAGTAGGACAGGCGTCTTTTCGCGCGACGGCCGCCCCGCGTCCACGCCCCGTCGGGCTCTATCGCCGTCCCCTGCGGAACACCATGAGGATGAGGCCGATGAGCGCCACGGCGCCGCCGCCGACCATCTCGACGATCGCCTGCTGCTCCTCGGTGGATCTGCCGGTGAAGAGTTTCTGCAGCGCCCCGCCCAGGGACGCCTTCTGATTGTTGTACGTCACGATGCCGTACGCCAGCACGGCGGCGCCGACGACGAACAGGATGAGGCCGGCGAGAAGGCGCGAATCGTTGCGTTTCATTTTCTCCCTTTCAGACTTTCAGCCCGTGGGCCAGGATGGCGGGCGGCTTCATCACGACGCAGCATACCAGGTGATGCCCATCGATCCAATGGGGGCGCGGCACTGTCCGTGCACCCGCGATTCAGGGCGGCGAAGCCTCACGCGCACGGCGACCGACGCGCATCATGATGAAGCCGCCCTTCCCCCTTTTCCGCCGACACACGCATTGTGTATGCTGGCGCCGGCCTTGGACAAGACAGCAACAGAGGAAGGTCAAGCCGCCGTGCCTGCCCCCACAGTTTTCACGATCCCGACCGGCCCGGACGCCCACGGCTCCTTCCTGCCTGCCCCGGACGGGCGTCTCTGTGGCATCTCGCTCCTGCCTGCCGGCGACATGGCGCTTTCCCGGCGCGCCGCGTTTCCCGATCGTGCGCGGTTCCTGGCGGCACTCGGCGTGCCGGCGGACAGGGTCTTCGCGCTGCGGCAGGTGCATTCCCGCCGGGTCGTCGTTCTTGCCGGCCTGGCACCGCAGGATCTGGAGGCGACCGAAGCGGACGGCATGCTTTCGGACCGCCAGGACGTGCTCCTCACGGTCACGGTTGCCGACTGCCTTCCCATCGTCCTGGTGGACACGCGCCGCGGCGTCTTCGGCATTGTGCATTCGGGGTGGAAGGGAACGGGCATTGCGGCGGAGGCGGTGCGCCTCATGCGGGAGAGCTTCGGCACGCGGCCCCCGGATATCGCGGTGACGATCGGACCGGGGATCGGCGCGTGCTGCTACCGCGTGCCGGGCGAGCGGGCGGCGCTCTTCGAAGCCGAGCACGGACCGGGCACGGTCGTTTATGGCGCGGATGGAACGCCGCGGCTGGACCTGCGTGCCGCGAACGTGGCGCTGTTGGAAAGGGCGGGTGTGGAGAACATCGCCGTTGCCTCTGACTGCACCTGCTGCACGCCGGATCTTGCCTCCTTCCGACGCCAGGGAGCGGCGCAATTCACGCTCATGCTCGCCTATGTCGGCGGCGTGGCGATTCCGCGCGCCCCAGCAGGGGGTACATAGATGTTCCAGGTCCGGCGCATGACGGCGGCAGACAAGCCGGCGATGATGGAGATCAGCTCTCTGATCTGGGAGGGACACGATTACCTGCCGTCCGTGTTCGACGCATGGGTGGCGGACCGCGAAGGGGAATTCGCCGCCATTCTCCTGGGCGACAGGCTGGTCGGCTGTGGAAAGCTCACGTTCCTCACGCCGGCGGACGCGTGGCTGGAAGGGCTCCGCAAAGACCCGCGCGTGAAGGAGAAAGGGCTCGCCGTGTTCGTGACGCGCTACTTCCTGGCCCGGCTTGCCGATCGCGGAGGGCTGGCCTCCGTGCGCTTTTCCACGTACCTGACGAACGCGGCGTCCCGGGACGCCAACGAGCGGCTGGGCTTTTCGGTGCGCGCGCGGCTGTCGCTGAAGGCCTGGGAAGGCAAGGCCGGGCAGCCCGCGCCTCTAAAAGTCGGGGACGGACCCGGCGTCGGCGCGACCGTGGAGACCGTGAGGGACGCGGCGGCGGTCCTGGAGTTCTTCGGTCGCCAGGGATACTTCACGGCAATGAGCGGCCTGCTGGTCGACGGCTGGAAGGTGCATCCCTTTTCACCGGCCACGCTCGCCGAGCGCTACATCGCGGCCGGCCGATGCCGCGGGCTGATCGTGGGCGGAGAGATACGGGCCGCGCTGATCGAATCGCCCGCCTTCGAGACCCGGCGCACCGCGGCACGGATCGTTGCCCTGGACAGCGTGGATGACCGGGGTGCGTTCCTCCTGCTGGACGACCAGCGCGCGCGCTTCCTGGCGGCGCTGCCTCCCGGAAACACGCTGGAGATGGAGTGGATGGTGCCAAGGGTGCCGCGGCTCAAGGAATGGTGCGCGGCATGGGGCCTGGCCAGCTGGGAGCAGGAGGACGACTATTTCGTCTACGAGCTGCCCCTGGACCTGCTCCCGAGATTTGCCGCGCGGGAAGGCGCATGAGCATGACGTTCCAGAAAAGCATCACGACAGAGACCACCGGCCACGGGAACATGAAGGACCTGACGGCGCAGATCGCGGATCTCGTCACCGCATCGGGCATCGCGACGGGGATCGCAAGCGTTTTCGTGGTCGGGAGCACGGCAGCGGTCGGGGCCATCGAGCTGGAGCCGGGCCTTGCGCACGATCTTCCCGAGCTTTTCGACCGGCTCATTCCGCCCAGCAGGTCGTACGGGCACGAGCGGGCCTGGCACGATGGAAATGGGCATTCCCATCTTCAGGCCACGTGGCTGGGTCCGTCGCTCTCCCTGCCCATCCACGACGGAGCGCCCATTCTCGGAACCTGGCAGCAGATATTCCTGCTTGAATGCGATGTGAAGCCGCGCCGCCGGACCGTCATCATCACGATCGTCGGCGATTGAGCACCCCCTGTTGAAAAGCGTCACTCCTTGTGATAAATTAAAACCGACCGGTCGGTATTTTATTTACAGGAGAAAAGCATGGGTCCCTTCACGTTGGTGCCTGCGTGGATCGTCGAGGACATGATCGTCATCGCGGTCGCCGTTTTCACCGTCATCTTCATCCTCAAGAACGAGAAGCATCCTGCGAGCATCCTCATGGAGATGTTCTGCTTCATCGTGCTCTATGCCGCCGTCTATGAGAACCTCGCGACCCTCATGGGCTGGTACGGGTACGGGCGCACGCTGTTCATGATCGGGAATGTCCCGCTCGTCGTGCCCCTGGTGGAGTACCTGGTGGTGTATTCGGCCCTGCGCGTGCTGGGCACCATGAATGTCCCGACCTGGGTCAAGCCATTCGCCGTCGGAGGGGCAGGGATGCTGTTCGACTTCGCCCTGGATCCCCTTGCCATCAAACAGGTGTTCGTCACCCTCGAGCGCACCATCGGGCGCTGGACGTGGTACATGGGGCCGCGCGACGTGGGGATCTATGGCGAGCCCGTCTACAACTTCACCGGGTGGGTCCTGATCTGCGGCTACGCAGCGGCGCTCCTCCTCCTGGGCAGGTACTGGCATCGCCGGTCGGGATACGCGGGGGCGGTCGGAATCGCCTATCCCTTCGTGACGATGGGCGCGGCGCTCGGGCTCGTCGTGTCGCCCCTCAGCCAGGCGCTTCTCTGGCTGGAACCGATCTTCCACAAGGGGAGCATCGGCGAATGGATCATGCTCGGGGTGTGGCTCTGCGTCCCGGTGGTCCTGCTTGTCGTGTTCTGGCGCGGAAAGATGAGGGAGAGATTCCTCATCGGGAAGAATCTGCCGGTCGTCCTGACCCTCGTCGGGCTGCCGCTCGTGACGGTGATATGGACGCTTGCCGCCGGGCAGCTCGAGATCGTGTGGATCGAGGCCCTGGCGACCCTGGGGCTGGCGGGCCTGCTCGCCGGGGCGAGCCTGCTGCCCGCCCCGGTCGCGTCGCGGCAGCGGCGGGTCACAGCCCAAGGAGCGGCGCGAGCTCGCTGAGGCTCTCTATCGTGTAGTCGGGGACGGCTTTTTTAGCGTTTTCATGCGCCCAGGTGGTTGCGCTCGACACGACGCGGCCGTTCGTCACGAGCACGGTCGGCGAGCCTGCCGCCCTGCCCGCGGCGATGTCGAACGTGAAATCGCCGACGACCAGCATGTCCGCCGTCTCCACCCCGAGCCTGCGCGCCGCGTCGATCACCCCGTCGGGGTGCGGCTTCGGCCTTCCCGGGCTTTCCCGGGTGTGGATCACGGTGAAATCCGTCTCCGAGACGGTGCGGAAGTTCTTGAGCGATTCGCGGATGGAGGCGAGCGTGTTGCGCGTGAGGATGCCGCAGGCGATGCCCCGGTTCCTCAGGAGCGCCACGGTCTCCTCGGCGCCCGTGTTGGGAGACGACGCGCGGGCCGCTGCCAGCTCGAAGTCGGAAAGGATGCCGTGCGCTCTTTCGCGCTCCTCCTGTCCGGGGAGCGCTTCGATGTATTCCAGTATCGTCGCGGTACCGGGACATCCGAGCGCCCGGCGCAGCGCGCCGAAATCGAGGGAATCGGGCCGCGTGAGCGTGCCGTCGAAATCGAAAAGGACGGCGCGGATCATGGGGTGCCCCCCGCGCGCACCGAGGCCCCGTCGGTCTGCTTCCCCGTCGACGCGTTGGCGGCCTGGGCGCAGACCTTATCGGGGTGTCCTTCGTTGACGGACTCCGAGGTGAAAAGGAAATCCTTCGGCATGGGGTTGGGCTCCTCGTGATGGCGCCGTGAGTGTAGCGCGGATGACTGCCGTGGGCTATACTCGTGGAAAAGGGGGAGATCGTGCGAAAAATAATCGGCATCGCTCTCGTGCTGGCCGCGTTTTCCGCGGCCACGGCATTCGCGTTCAACCCGGACGAGCTCAACAAGGTCACGATCCAGAACAACACAGGCACGAAGATCGAGATGATCTTCCTGTCGCCCGGCGACAGCGACTACTGGGGCCCCGACATCATCGGCGCGGACTACGTCCTGAAGGATGGCGGCTCCATCGGCTACTATCTCCACTACCCCGATAAATCCTTCAAGTTCGATGTCATGGCCACCGACGACAAAGGCAACAAATTCGAGCAGCGCGACCTCGTGGTCACGGACGGGGTGGAGCTCACGCTGAAGCTCTCGAAGAAGAACCTCGACGCGGCCGCGCCCGATTTCACGCTCGCGACGGTGCACTTCGAGAACAACACCGGCCACGAGCTGCAGTACCTCTTCGTATCGCCCAACGACTCCAAGGCGTGGGGCGTCGACTTGCTCGACGAATCGACCACGCTCGCCGACGGCGACACCCACAGCATCGTCGTGCCCATCGGCAAGAACAAGGCGAAGTACAATCTCATGGCCGTGGATGAGAACAACGATGAGTATTCCTTCAACCTTACCCTGGACCCCGCCAAGGCGAGCAAAGAGTTCAGCTGGAGCATCGACCCGAGCGATCTGTCCACGGGCAAATGAGCAGGAACGGGCGGGCCGCGCCGCGCGTCGCCTGCCGGCGCGCCCGCTCTCTCATATCCCTTCGAGGAACGCCACGATCTCGGCAATGCGGACCGGCTTCGCGATGAACCCGTCGAAGCCTTCCGCGAGGAAGCGCTCGGGGTCGCCCTTCATGGCATAGGCGGTGAGCGCGACAAAGGGCCCGCGCACGCCGCCATCCCGCAGCCGGCGCATCGCCTCGATGCCGTTCATGCCGGGGAGCTGGATGTCCATGAAGACGATGTCGCAGCTTCCGCCGGCCGCCACGCTGAGGGCCTCTTCTCCCGTCGCCGCCATGAGCACCGTGCAGCCGAATGCCGCGAGGATGCGCTCCATGAGCGCGCGGTTGGCGGCACTGTCGTCGACCACCAGGGCGGTCTTCCCCGAGAGGTCCGGGACGTTGTCGCTGGGCACCGGCGCCGCGCCCGGCGCGGGGGAGGCGGCGGGGCCGGCCGTCGGGGCCTGCAGGCCCGGGAACCGCACGGTGAACCTGCTCCCCGCGCCGGGCGTGCTTTCCACCGCCACGGAGCCGGCGTGCAGCTCGACGAGCCGCTTCACGATGGCGAGCCCCAGCCCCGTGCCCTCGCCGCTGCGCCCCGCGCGCGACTGGGAGTACGGCTCGAAGATGCGCGGCAGATCGGCCGGCGCGATGCCGATCCCCTCGTCCCACACGGTGATCGTGAGCATGCCGCCCTGCGCGGAGGCATCCACCCCGATGCGCTTCTCCCGCGCGGTGAACTTGATCGCATTCGACAGCAGATTGTAGAGGACCTGCTTGAAGCGCACCTCGTCGACGTCGACCAAGCCAACGCCATCCGGCAGCTTTGTCTCGATGCGCAGGTGCTTCTTGGCCGCCAGGGAGCGCACGGTCGTGAGGACGCGGCGGATGACGAGCAGGGGATCGATGTGCGTCTTCTCCAGCTCCACCTTGCCCGCCTCCACCTTCGACAGGTCGAGCACGTCGTTCACCATGTCCAGGAGGTGCTCCCCCCCTTCGCGGATCCAGTGCACGTACTCGTGCTGCTTCGCCGTGAGCGTTTCCCCGCCCTGCAGCTCCATGAGCTGGCTGAAGCCCAGGATGGAGTTCAAGGGAGTGCGCAGCTCGTGGCTCATGTCGGCAAGGAAGCGGCTCTTGGCGCGGTTGGCGGCCTCTGCCGCGGCCGTTGCCTCGCGGAGCAGCTCCTCCATCGCCTTGCGCTCGGTGATGTCCTCCTTGACCCCGAGGTAGTGGCTGATATCGCCGTCGGCATCGCGGATGGCGGATATCGCCACGAGCTCCCAGTACAGGTCGCCGCTCTTCTTGCGGTTGCACAACTCGCCTCGCCATTCGCGGCCCGCGCTGATCGTCCGCCACAGGTCGCGGTATATCTCGGGACCCTGGACACCTGACTTGAGGATGCGGGGGTTGCGGCCGATCACCTCTTCCCGCGCGTAGCCCGTGAGGAGCGTGAACTTGCCGTTGACGTATTCGATGTTGCCCAGGGGGTCGGTGATCACGACGGTCGTGGGGCTCTCTTCCACGATGGAGACGAAGATCCGCGGATCCAGCCCCCGCCGTTCCTGCGGGCTGTCGGCCACAGGCCTACCCGATGTCGATGGGTCCCGCGAGGGCCTCGCAGAGGAGCCGGACCGATGCCTGCACGTCCGCGTAGTCCACCATCTCGGACGGAGAGTGGGCGTAGCGGGTGGGAATGGAGAGGCAGCCGGAAGGCACCCCGGCCCGCGAGACCTGGATGACGCTTGCATCCGTCGTCCCCATGACGAGCACCTCGCGCTGGCAGGGGATGCCGGACGCCTCCGCGGTGCGGAGGAGCCAGTCCTTCACGCCCGGATGGGCGAGCATGCCGCGGTCCTTGATCTTGACCGCCGGTCCCGCGCCAAGCGCCACCGCCATGGGGGCGCATTCCGGAGTGTCGCCCGTCAGCGTGATGTCGACGGCCAGCGCGATGTCGGGCTCCACGCTGAAACCCGAGGTCGTCGCGCCGCGCAGCCCCACCTCCTCCTGGACGGTGAAGACGAAGGACAGGTCGTGCGGCGATTCACCGAGCTCCTTCAGCACCTGCAGCATCACCGCGCAGCCCACGCGGTCGTCCAGGGCCTTCGCCACGATCCGCGTTCCCCTTTCCTCGCAGGTGCGATGGAAGCAGGCCACGTCGCCGACCCGCACCGGGCAGTCCCCCGGTCCCGTCGCGCCCACGTCGATGTAGAACTTGTCCATGCCGGGGACCCTGCTTGCATCGTCGGTCTTTTCAACGCCGATCGCGCCGATCGTCCCGTCGGCAAACCGCACGCGGCCGCCGAGCAGCGGCAGGAGCTGCACGCCGCCCACGTTGCCGAAGCGCAGGAATCCGCGCGTGTCGACGTGCGTGACCACGATGCCGATCTCGTCCATGTGGGCGGCGAGCATCAGGCGGCGGCCCCCGGCCTTTCCCGTGCGGTGCACGATGAGATTGCCCATCGCGTCAACGCGCTTCTCCACGCCCATGGGCAGCTCGGCGAGTATCGCCTCGCGCACCGCGGTCTCGTACCCCGAGGGCCCGAAGCATTCCGTGAGCTTCTTGATGAGGTCTTTCATTATCAACTCCTCAGGAGGACAGGGCCGCGGGCAGGCCCGGAAGAGCTTCGCGGACGAGCGCGAGCGCCGCATCGAAATCGCGCAGGTCCATGATGGCGGCGGGCGAATGGATGTAGCGGGCGGGCACGGCAATGGTGATGCTGGGGATGCCCGCACGCGACTTGTGGATGACGCCCGCGTCCGTGCCGCCGATGTTCGGCTGCTTGAACTGGTGGGGGATGCCGCCGCGCCGCGCGGCGGAGCCGAAAAGCTCGACCAGACGCGGGTCGGCGATGAAGCTCGTGTCGCGGATGGTGATGGCGGCGCCGCCGCCCAGCCGCGTGGAAGGGCTCACGTCCAGGGGCGTGGGGACTTCATTCGCGCCCGTGCACTCCAGCACCACGGCGGCGTCGGGGCTTTCCGCATATGCTGCCACCTTCGCGCCCCGCAACCCCACCTCTTCCTGGACCGTGAAAGCCGTCGAGAGCTCGAAGGGGAAACGCTCCTTGAGGAGCTCGACAAGAAGCGCACAGCCGACCCTGTCGTCGAGGGCCTTTCCCTGCACGGTTCTCCAGGCGGAGCCTTCTCCCGCAAGACTGCGGAACCGGGTGGCAAAAATCGCCGTGTCTCCCCGCTGCACGAGCTTCTCCGCCTCCGCCTTGTTCGACGCGCCGATGTCGATGAGAAGCTGCCTGCTCTCCACGACCTTGTTCCGTTCCGCGGCATCCGTGAGATGCACCGGTTTCATGCCGATCACGCCCGGCACGCGCTTCGCGCCGATGAGCACGGTGCGCGCGGGCAGCACCCGGTCGTCGATGCCGCCAACCTTCGCGAAGCGCAGGAGGCCCGAATCCTCCGCGAGGGTGATCATGAGCCCGACCTCGTCCATGTGCGCGGCCAGGAGCACGCGCAGCGGCGAGGCACCCGTGCCTTTCCTGCGCGCGATGAGGTTTCCCACGCCGTCGACCCGGCACGCATCCACACGGCCGCGTATCTCGGGGAGGATGATCGATCGGATCTCCTCCTCACGGCCCGAGACGCCGTGCCCCTCCGACAGCCTTTCCAGCAGCATCTTTAGTCCTCCTGCGCCGAAGAGGCAGGCGCCTCTTCGGCCAGAGCGTCACGAACCACGAGCGTCCCGGCGAAATCCAGGGGGAGCCGGCAGATGAACTCTGCCAGCAGCCGGCCGGTCCGCTCGACGTCGCGCAGGCAGACCGTCTCGATCGGGGTGTGCATGGAGCGCAGAGGGATGCTGAGGAGGCCGCAGGGGATGCCCGACCTGCTCACCTGGATGCCCCACGCATCGGTGCCGCTCGGACCGGGGAGCGGCTCGATCTGGTAGGCGAGCTCGAGCGCCTTCGCCGCGCGCACGAGGCCATCGTGGATCAGCGGGTGGAAGTTGGGGCCCACCGCGACGGCCGGTCCCCCGTCCATGACGACGGTCTCCGCGGCGGAAAGCCCGGGCTGCGCGCCGAACGTGACGTCGACGGCGATTGCCGCCGTGGGATCGATGCCGTAGGCGCCCGTCACGGCGCCCGCCATCGTGCTCTCTTCCTGCACCGTTGCCACCGCATACACGTCCCACGCATGGGTGCGCCGCGCGAGCTCCTCCAGGCAGAGCACCATGGCAGCGACAGAGGCGCGGTCATCCATGGACTTGCACGCTGCGTAGCCGTGTGCAAGGTCGGACCAGCGCGGGGCAAGGGTCACGATGTCGCCGACGCGCACGAGCGACTCCACCTCCGCGGGAGGCAGCCCGACGTCGACAAACAGCTTGTCCAGGGGAACCGGCTTCTCCCTCTCGGAAGGCGCGGTGAAGTGCGGGGGCACGCTCACGACGAGGCCCGCGAGCTCGCGGCGTCCATGGACCGCGACCTCCTGGCCGAACAGCACGCGCGGGTCGAATCCGCCGATCTCCGTGACACGGAGAAAGCCTTTCTCACGACCGGTGACCACGAGGGCGATTTCGTCCATGTGCGCCGCGATCATGAGCGACGGCCGTGCGGCGCCGTCCGCCGCGCCCGTCCCGCGCCGCAGCGCCACGCAGTTTCCCAGGCGGTCGACGCGCACGTCGTGGGAGTGGGCGCGGAGCAGGTTGCCCACGATTTCGCGGACCTCCGCCTCATAGCCCGACGGCCCACGAGCCTCGGCGAGCTGCCGCAGGAGGGTGGCGGTTTCCATGACGGCAACAATAGCAGGGGGTGCGCCTGTTGGTAAAGAACCGGGCGCCGCGGAGGATCAGCCGGAGAGCCGCTCGTAAATGGCGGCGAACTCCTCCGCGACCGTGGAGAAAACGGCGAGGATGCGCGGGTCGAAGTGGGAGGGCATCGTGCGGCCGTCGCCTTTCGTGATGATGGCGACGCTATCGGCGTGGGTAACCGCAGGCTTGTAGCGGCGCGGCGAGCGCAGCGCGTCGTAGACGTCGGCGACGGACATGATCTGCGCGGCTAGCGGGATGTCGTCCCCCGCGAGCCCCCGTGGGTAGCCGCTGCCGTCGCGCCGCTCGTGGTGCGCGTGCGCGATCTCCGCGCCCATGCTGATGAAGCCGTTGCGCGGGTAGTTCTCCTGCACGCCGTGGAGCGTGCGCGCGCCGATGGTCGTGTGCGTCTTCATGATCTCGAACTCTTCAGGGGTGTGACGGTCCGGGCTTCAGGAGGATGAGATCCGAGATGCCCACCTTTCCAATGTCGTGCAGGGGCGCCGCGTTGTACAGGTCGCGCACGAAGGGCTCGGTGATCCTGCCCTGGAACGCGGGCTCGTCGCGGAGAGCGTTTCCCAGCGCGAGGCAGTATTCACGGACGCGCCAGATGTGCGTCCCCGTTTCGTCGTCACGGGACTCGGCGAGCTTCACCATGGCGAAGATGGTCGCCAGCTGCGACTCGGAGATCTCCTTCACCTTCTCGTTCACGAGCTGCTCGAGGTAGCGGTTGTAGCGTTCCAGCTCCGCCTGGGCGCGGCGCAGCTTCAGGTGCGTCTCCACGCGCGCCTCCACCTCCTCGATCTGGAACGGCTTCGTGATGTAGTCCACGCCGCCGCGTTGGAAGGCCTTCACCTTGCCCTCCATCTCCGTGAGGGCGCTGAGGAAGATCACGGGCACGTCGCGCAGCCGGGCATCCTCCTTCATGAGCCGGCAGACCTCGAAGCCGTCCATCTCGGGCATGCTGATGTCCAGGAGCACGAGGTCCGGGGGATCGCTCGCCGCGGCCTTCAGCGCGAGCCTGCCGGACGGCACGGGACGCACGCGGTAGCCGCGCTCGCCGAGCATGCGCGCGAGAAGCGTGAGGTTCGCAGGCGTGTCGTCCACGACGAGGATGTTGCCCCGCGTGGGGGCGGCAGGTGTGTCGGCCAAGGCTCTACCCGCCGGCGAGCATACCCTGCCGACGGCGCCGCTGTCAAAGATGGCGGGCGGCACTTGCCACGCCGCTGTCGGAGACGCAGTATCGGCCTATATGAAACGCACAATCATCATCGTCGTGATCCTGTTCGTGTTCTCCGGTTCTGCGGCCTTTGCCGCCGAGGCGCCGTGCCCGTGGAGCTTTCAGTCCGAGTTCGATCTCTACCTGTCGCTGAAAGCCGGTGCCGAGTACCGGTTCTCCGACCACTTCGGGATACGCGGCACGCTTGGGGCGTGCGTCATCTCCCCCACCCAGTTCTCCTGGACGCTCGCGGGTGTCGACCACTTCCTCGGCCCCGCGAGCAGGTTCCAGTTGGATCTCCATCTCGGCCTCATTGAGGACATCATCGATGTCCTGGGCCCGCTCCCCTCCACCTACCTGGTTCCCGGCGCCTGTCTTTCTTTCGGCTACCTGTCGCCCTCCGGCCACGGAATTGCGATACGCGTCGGGGCCGGGGTCACCATCGGCTACGACCTGGGCGCATGGCAGAAGCCGGGTTTCCTGCCCGACCTCGCCCTGGAATACAGCTGGCGCCCACGGTAAACGGGCGGACCCTCCGCAGCCCCGCGAATGCCACGGATTACAAATGCCGCGGAACTGCGCGGAGTACCGTGCAAGGTACCGCGGCCGGTGTGGCCGCGAATGCCACGGACTACAAATGCCGCGGAACTGCGCGGAGTACCGTGCAAGGTACCGCGGCCGGTGTGGCCGCGAATGCCACGGATTACAAATGCCGCGGAACTGCGTGGAGTACCGTGCAAGGTACCGCGGCCGGTGTGGCCGCGATTGCCACGGATTACAAATGCCGCGGAACTGCGTGGAGTACCGTGCAAGGTACCGCGGCCGGTGTGGCCGCGATTGCCAGATCGGTGACCGGCTGATACCATGGCGGCATCATGAGTGACACGGCGCAGGCTTTGGCGGCGAAAAACCGCGTGCCCCGGTTCACGATGTTAGGCGTCGTTCTGGTCTGCATCGTGCTGTACTACTTCCTCACCTCTTTCCTGTTCGTCTTCGTCTGGGCGCGCAGCATCCCGACGGAGTTCTTCATGAGCCACCTGGCGCAGGGTGGCGCGGCGGCCTCTTCCATGCGGACCTCCGAGCTGTCGCAGAACTTTTTCCTTTTTACCCTGCGCGCGCCGCCCGCGGTCCACACCTGGGTGACGTTTCTGCGGATCTTTTCCATCGTGTGCGTGCTGTCCATCCTGCTCATGCATGCGCCGCTCCGCGGCATGCTCACCCTGCGCCGCCACGGCCGTTCCGTGCCCGACATGCTCGTGGAGAAATGCGAAAAGCTCGCGCTGCGCTCCGCGAGGAGCACGGCGGGTCTTTTCTTCACCGCGGCCGCGGCCGACGTGGCGATCCAGATCGTCAAGATGCTCGCCAGCGACGGAAACATCTCCGCCGGCGCCCCGCGGAGCGTCCCCTTCCTCATCGTCGTGGCGCTGCTGGTGACATTTTTCATCTACTTCTGGCAGAACCACCGCATCACGGGCACGTACTCCCCGTTCGTCTTTACGCGCGCCGGTTTCGTCCAGGCGCAGCCGCGCCTGGGGCGCAAGAGCATCCGGTCCCAGATGTGGCTCTCCAAGGTCATCACGGCGCTCCTTCCGATGATCATCGTGCTGCTCTACCTCCTTGCGTTCGTGTCGCGGACGGATATCCACGCGCTTCCCCCTGATCAGAGGCAGCTTCTCCTGGGGAATTTCGCGAGCGTCTACGCCGCGGTGGACAAGGCAGGCGACATTCCCGCCAAGGCGGTCTTCATCGCGCCGTACCTGACGGTGGTGGACACCTTCCTCTTCATCGGCGGCGTGAGCGCCGCCTTCGTCATCTCACTCGTGCTTCTCCTTCTGATCGCGCAATGGTCGACCCTCTCCATTGTCGTGCCGCTCCAAGAGCTGCAGAAGAACGTGATGAAGACCGCGCAAGGGGACTTCACGCACGTCACGCCGGTGCGCGACACCGACGAAATTGGCGAGCTCACGGAGAACTTCAACTCCATGCTCGCGAGTCTCCGGGAGTCGGACAGGTTTCGCATCGAAAAGGAGGCCGCGGAAAAGGCGAATCTCGCCAAGAGCGCCTTCCTGGCCAACATGAGTCACGAGCTGCGCACGCCGCTGAATGCCATCCTCGGTTTCTCCCAGCTCCTTTCGCGCGGGGAGAACCTCGACCAGGACCAGCGCGACAACATAGGGACCATCACGCAGAGCGGGACGCACCTGCTTGCCCTCATCAACGACATCCTGGACATGTCGAAGATCGAGGCGGGCCGCGCGGAGCTCAACGCGCATGCCTTCGATCTGCGCGAGATGCTCACCTCCCTGGAGGCGATGTTCTCCCTGAAGGCGCGGGAAAAGGGGCTCGCCCTGATCTTCGACGTCGCCCCCGATGTGCCGCCGTACGTCGTGAGCGATGAGGGGAAGCTGCGCCAGGTGATCGTGAACCTCGTGGGCAACGCGGTGAAGTTCACCACCACCGGAGGGGCCACGCTGCGGGTACGCGCGCGGCCCGAGCCGGGAAACGACGTGCGGCTTTTCTTCGAGGTGGAGGACACGGGGGTGGGCATCGCCCCGGAAGAGATCGCGAACCTCTTCGAGCCGTTCGTGCAGACGAAAAGCGGATCCGAGGCCCAGGAAGGGACGGGCCTGGGGCTTCCCATCAGCCGTAAATACGTCTCGCTCATGGGGGGCAAGGTCACCGCGAAAAGCGAACCCGGCAAGGGAAGCATCTTCAGCTTCGACGTGCGGGTGGGTCCGGCGGATCCCAGCCAGGTGAGCGCGCCGAAATCGCGGAGGAGGGTGATCGGGGCGGCGCCCGGCCAACAGCGCTTCAGGATCCTCATCGCGGAGGACCGGGATTCCAACCGTACGCTCCTCATGAAGATGCTGGAGCCGCTCGGTCTGGACGTGAAGGGCGTGCGCAACGGGGCGGAGTGCGTCGCGACGTGGGAGTCGTGGGAGCCGCATCTGATCTGGATGGACATGCGCATGCCCGTGATGGACGGCTACGAGGCGACACGGCGCATCAAGGCGACGGCGCGGGGCCAGGCCACCGTCATCATCGCCATCACGGCGAGCGCGTTTGAGAGCGACCGCAGGCTCATCCTCACGGAGGGCTGCGACGACTTCGTGCGCAAGCCTTTCATCGAGGACGAGATCTACGAGAAGCTGGAGAAGCACCTGGGGCTGCGCCTCCTCGTTGCCGAGGAATCCGCGGCCGCGGGCGGCGAGGCCGCGCCCGGCGCGTCTCTTGCGGCGGAGGACGTCGCGACGCTCCCCGCCGAATGGCGCGACGCGTTCCGCAAGGCGACTGCCGACGCGGACTACGCGCGGCTTCTGTCGATGCTGGGCGAGATCGGCACGCAGCACCCCGCTGTCGCCCGGGCGCTCGGACAGCTCGTGGAGTCATTCCAGTATGAGAAGATTCTCGCGGCGCTCGGCGCGGTGTGACAGAAGCGGCGCTGTTATCGGCATGCCGCCTATGATACTATTCCGGCATGTCGACGAGCGAGTCCGAACTCGCCCAGATGCGCAGAAACCTGGAGGAAAAAGCGGCGCGGCGCGCGCAGGCGCTCCAGGAACGCCTTGGCGAAGCACGGCGTGATTTCACGAACATCGTGGGACACATCGTGGAGACGTATCGACCGGTGCGCATCCGCCAGTGGGGTTCCCTTGTCGATGGAGCCCACTTCCAGGAATGGTCCGACATCGATATCGCCGTGGAGGGTATCACGTCCGCCGAGGTTTTTTTTGCAATCCTCCGCGACGCGGAGGCCATGAGCAGGTTCGCCGTGGATCTGGTGCAGATGGAAACGATCCATCCCGCATTCGCCGAATCCATCCGGGAACGCGGCAGGATTGTCTATGAGCGATAGTACGGCGATACTCGTCGGCGAGATTCAAAGGGTCTCTTCCGTCCTGTTGGACGTCGACGCACGATTGGAGACTTTTCGCGGCAAGGAACTCGCCCTTCTCGGCCGAACAAACGTCACCGCGGTGTTCGTCGCCCAGGTGCTGGACAACTACTGCACGGCGCTTGAGACTCTGTTCCTGCGCATCTCTCAGTTCTTCGAGAACAATCTCGTGGCCGATCGCTGGCATGCCGACCTTCTGGACAAGATGATGCTCCACGTTCCCGATGTCCGGGAACGGGTCCTGTCAGACGAATGCGGTCGCCTGTTGCAGGAGCTGCTCCGTTTCAGGCATTTCAAGCGATACTACTACGAGCTGGATTTCGATTGGCTCAAGCTTGACTACCTGCTTTCCGTGTACGAGCGCGCAAAACCATTGGTGCAGCGTGATCTCCTGGCATTCTCTGATTTCCTTGGGAGGCTGGCAAACACCAACTGATAATGCTTTGCGAGGATGTCGGGACCGCTTTTCTTATTCCGTGTCGCCAACAGTCGTTCAGGGGATCAAGTCGGGCAAGCGGAAGAACATCCAGTACAAAACACCGAAAGCGCGAAAGCGCTGACGCTCGCCCTGGCCTATCAAATTGAGTTCAAAAGGAGGCATGCGGCAAAAACGTGAGGGGGCTCCTGTGCCGTCATGCCATTTGGTCTCTGTACTCCTTTTCCCGGTCGCTATTTCACCTTGATGAAGTAGTTGACCGTCACGCTCTTGGACCTGGTTTCGGAACCGACGCGGGCCGCCACCAGTGACATTCCGGCGCCGTTCGACCAAGGCCCGTTCACCGTGGTGACCATCCCCACATGGGGCGGATCATTTGTGATGGCCGTCCAGGTCCCGGTCAAGCCGAAATAGCTTCCGCCGGTTGGGGCATAGGGGCTGGGGGCAGGGATTCCGTGGCCGGCGGACGTGTCATCCAGCCAGTTGTGCATATGGTCCTGCAATTGGTCGGCTTCATAAGTCCCGATGGCGCTCTCGCCAGCCGGATCCTGTTTGCCGTCGCTGCGTCCATTGTTCTTGCCTCGCAGGAAGACGCCCCTGAGGTCGGGCAGGGTGGATTGCCCAGTAGCGGTCTGGTAGGTGCTCGGGGCGGCGCTGCCGTCAGCAATGAGCCACAGGCCTGCGCCGCACTGGGCGTCCATCTGAGCCTGGGTCAGGGTCGAAGCGATGATCGTGCCGATTGGCACGGCATTGTCAGCGGCTTGGGCTTGCAGCGCGTTGATGGCGGTCACAAGAGTAGTGAGATAGGTGTCCATTGCGCTCGCGTTGATAGCGCTGTTAGCCGTGAAGGTCGGGGCTGAAACCGCCTGGGCCCCGAGCGAGGCTGTCATTCCTAACACTGCAATAAAAACAATGGCTGATCGCTTCATGCTACCCCCCGCTTTTCCAACTGATTGATGAACTCATTCATTTTGTTTGCCATAGTCTCCTCCTGTATTGTGCCCTTATTGCCAGGTGGCTTGGTCCCAGTTCGACGAGTCCCACTTTCCTGGTCCGCAGATATTGAACACGCCGCTCAGGATCGTGGAATCCTGCCAGTTTGCTTGATGTGCGATTGCCGTGATTGTCAGACTTCTGCTGGTACCTTGATCTCCTAACGCAGCAGATATCGCCCCGGTGTAAGTCGCTCCCGAAACGTCAGGAGGTGATGCCAGTGAGCCCGTCGTGGACGTGGAATAGGTCATGGTTGCTGTGCCGCCGCCGCCGTTTGCGCAGGCCAGCGTCACGGTCTGTGCCGCCGCATAATATGTCGCCAGGGGCTGGACACCACTAAAAGTCGGCGTCGACAATTGGAATGTGTAGGGCACTGATGTCGTGAGGGGGGACTGGCTCGTACCTGTCCCGACAAAGGCTACAGCCTTAAGCGTGACGCTACCGGACGGCAAAGCACAATAGAAGTTGCTGCCGTTCGTAATCAGGTAGGTTTTTCCTGGCGCACTGGCAATTGGATACGGCGGAGTAGGCGTTGCAGTCAGGAGCACCGGACTGGATGTCGGGTCCGGAGCAGTCGTGCCGTCAATGGTAAACGCGATTGCCGCGTTTGTGGTGGTTGAGGAAATGCTGAAGATGGGCTGCGGAGTCACCGCAGAGAGAAAGAGAGGGCCACCGTTGACCGTTATGCTGGGCGCAGCCGGTAGCGATGTGGAGAAGTTTGCGGTCACTATGCTTGAATTGGTCATTCCTGTGACGACAGCCATCGCCCGAATCATACCGGTCCCGGCGCTTAAGAAATTGAATGCAAAGGGGGATGTGTACTTGGTAGTCGTTGCACCGACTGCGCCAACAGAAGGCGCGGAACCATCAACAGTATAGTAAATCGTTGCGCTCGGGTTGGAGCATGTGATTGTGACAGTGGTAATTCCGCTCGGAATGCACTGATTGTTGCCGCCGCTAAAAGCCGGCATGGGCGCCGAATCGATGCCAATGCCCGTGAGGTTGAAGGAGAAAGTCGAGGCGGACACGTCGTTCGTGGCGAAGACGGCACTGGCGGCTTTGGCCCCGCTCACATCGGGTTTGAATGCAATGGTAAACGTGGCGCTGGCCGATGGCGCCAGGTTGGCGGGCGGCGGGGCCTTGTATGAAAAGCAGCCCGCATTGGCGCCCGCACACGTGCTTGAAGATATCGTAAGGGCAACCTTGCCGGTATTCTTTACCGTGAAGCTGGTAGTCGCCGCGGGATCACTGACGCCAACGGTTCCGAAATCGTATGAACCGCCATTCGCAATGGCCGTGGAAGTGGCGTCGACGACGGTGACTTCGATCTTCGATGAAGCGGCAACCTGTCCCATTGTCCTGACAGCTTGCGTCAACGGGTTTGGGCACGATACCAAAACAGCAAGGAGAATAAGAACTACCGCTCTGCCGATGTGCCACGCGCTCAGGCGTTTGATTTCTCGCATTTTTGGTTTTCCTTGCAGTTAGAACCACACCACGCTGCCGCTGTCCACCTCGGCGGCCCTTGTTCCGGAAGTTCCCGCCTGGGCAAGCTCGGCATATTTATCCGCCGCCTGGGGGTCGATCTGGCGGACCTTGTTCAGGGCGGATGCAGCGTCATCTTTCTTCCCCAGAGCGGCAGCGGCTCTCGCGATATTGACATAAAGCCCCGCGTTGTCGGTCACCTGCTTCGCGGCTTCCTGGTAATATGCAAAGGCGCCCGCCGGATCGGACTTGACCATCGCGATGTTGCCGAGATTCACCAGCGCGGAGACCGATCCCGCCTTGGCTGCGCCCTGCAGATCTCGCAGTGCATCGTCGTAGCGGCCATATTTTGCATACAGCACGCCCCGCTTGTTCAGGGCATTGCCGACCGCGGGGCCGTTGACCGGCAAAGCGCCCATTTCCGCGATCCGCGCGCCAAGCTCGGCGTCCACTGCCTTTGAAAGCTCCGTTTCAAACGCTGCTCCGACCTTGTCGCTCGGCGGCAGCGCAACGCTCGTGCCGTCAGCGGGCAGGCCCATCGGCGCATAGGTCTTCCAGGAGTCATGCATGGGGTAGAAGGCGGCGGCCTGCCGGGACGAGGCGTCGCGCCACTCCTCGGCGCCTTTCTTCCAGATGTCGATGAAACCCGAATCGCGCATCGTCGTTTCGATGGGCACCCAGAACCTTGTCGCCCTGGAAGATGAGATCATTCTGATCCATCGCCCGCGCCATCGCCTCGTCGCGCGAGATACCGAGGTCAATGGCGATAAGGATGTGACCAGGTATGGTGATGAAGGCCGTCTCGACACCGGCGGCCTCGAGGCAGGAGGCGTACAGCACCGACAGGTCGGCGCAGTCGCCTGCGCGGAAGGTAAGGGTCTGCCGGGGGAACTTGAGAGAGTCGACGGCGTCAGGATCGAGGACCGTCTGCTCGAAGGGGCGGGTGGTGCTCAGCATGTAGCCTATGCCGTAGGTCCCGAGGCCCTCATGAACCGCAATCGCGGTCTGGAGGTTTTTCGGAAGCTCGGGGTTGCGCTTGCTCTTCACCGTGGCCATGAAGTTCCCGGCCAGGTCGAGGACCCAGGGGTCCCTGCTCGAAACAAAGGCGGCCGCCTTGCGATCGTCGCTCCATGTGAGAGCGTTTCGGTCATAGACGACGACAGTCACGCTGCGGCTCTGGGAAATATCGACGTTATACTCCAACGAGACTTCGCCGGTCACTTTGGTGGCTTCGGTGATGTCGAGGATGCGGTCATTAAAAAGGGCGTAGAGCGGCACTTCGATGGAGTTGCCCGGCTCCAGCCTGGCGATGGTTGCGCACTCCTTGGGAGCGTCCATGTACTGCTTGATGATGAAGCTGACCCGGACGTTACTGGCAGTCATCTTGCTCGTATTTGAGATCTTCGCCGTGCCGACGGGGTTCTGGTCGTAGAAGGAGCGCAGGACCGGGAAAACGCTCTTCATGCTGATGGAAAGCAGGTCGAGAAGTCGAGGCTTTTCCGCCTGGGCGGGTGCAGGGAACGAATAGTTGAGACCGACGACCCCGCCGACTCCGCCGTACATCCCCATTTTATAGAGAGCTGCAATGTCCAGCCGGGCGCCAAGGCTGGGGCTCAGTTTGTATCCCAGTCCCAGCCCGGCCTGGGCGACGGCGTATGCCGCGCTCTGGCCTGAAGAAAGGATGCCGAAAGCTCCACCGACATCCAGAAAGCCACGGAAAGAGAGGCCCCCTCCGATGTCGAGGCCGCTGCTTGCTCCCGCCAGGAGAAGAATCTCGTTTATGGAGCCCGCTACATCAAAGCCATTGTAGGGCAGGAATCCTGCGTAGTTATACCCGGCCCCCAGGCGGAGCGCGAGGGGAAAGGACAAAGGAAGGGCATATTCCGCGGTCAACTCCCCGCCCCATGCAGTGGAGAAGAGCTCAGAGTCCGTGCCATCGACTGCGATAAGTGGAAGGGCAACTGAGGGAGAGACGGTTATCGACCATGGTGATCTGGGTTGAGCGGGAGTCTGGGCCGATAGAGCGCCGACTGCCGCCAGTGCGATCGCAACTGTCCAAAATATTCGTTTCACATAAACCTCCGCCAACGACAACATGGAAGGCGCGCGGGCGATAGTGCCGGAATGACCGCGCCGGAACCGACTTGTACGATAAATGTGCCCCCCGTTGCCGTCCCCATCCACGCCACGACACATTCTCCTTATCACGCAATTGGTCATGAGGCCCGAGCGCGCAGCACTTAAGTCGGGAGGTAAATGCGTTTGGAAGGCTGTAGCGGTCTCAGCCCTTTTGGATTATATCATATTCGGCCCGTTGTAAAAAGTACTCAGTCCTTCAATACGTACCCATCGGGTGGCGGTCTACGACGAGCGGGACCACCTGTCTCACGCCGAATTGGAGTCTCTTCTACGGTTCTTCGTTCTCCGTCGACAGTTCCGCCTGCTTCAAGACAAGTTGCGTCGCATCTTCGGAAAGGTCAGGCGGGTAACCATACCGCGCCAGGAGTCGCCGCACCTGCCGACGCAGGTCTGCGCGAACCGATTCGCGCTGCGACCAATCCAGCTTGGGCAGTTTCTTCACCATCTCTGCCAGTTCGCGCGCCATCAGGCGCAACGTGTCATTCTCCATGACTTTGCGGGCCGACTCGTTGTCCGCAATAGCATCGTAGAACGCCGTCTCCTCGGTGCTGAGGCCAAGCTCCTGACCGCGGCTTTGCACCTCACGCACCCATTTTGCGAGATCCAGCAACCGCGTGATCATTTCCGCGGTAGTGATGGCCTTGTTCGTATAGCGCATCATTGCATCTTCAAGGGCCTCGCGGAACTTTCGGCTTTGGACCAGGTTGGTTCGCTCCGCGCTGCGAATCTGGTCCGTCAGCAATTTTCGTAATGTCTCCAGTGCCAGGTTCTTTTGTTCCAGCGCTGCCACGCGCGAAAGGAAGTCCTCTGAAAAAATGTCGAGCCGGGCGTCTTCAATACCCGCCGCCGCAAAGAGGTCGATTACCTCCCCCGCCTTCACGGCTCCGCCGACAATTTGCCGGACCGCGGCGTCGATGTCTGCGTTCGCCCTCACAGGGGCGCCCGATTCGCGGTTGTCCGCAAGCCGCTTGCGAATCATTGCCTGGACGCGCTGAAAGAATGCCAGGTGCGGCGTGATGATTTCCGCTTCAGGGTGCGGCACGACGAGGGCAAAGGCAATCGATAGTTCCTTGACCATCGATTGGAAGCGCGCCCATCCATCACTCTGCTTGAAAACGTGATCCGCGGCGTCCGCGTAGACTCCCAATACCTTGGCAGGCGCTGCATTGAGGGCCTGGCTGTAGTGGAATTCGTGGAAGAACGAGCGCAACTTCTCGAATGCGGCGTTCATCACCGGCACCGCGTGGTCCTGGACGCTTTGCACAGCGTCGCCTCGTCCGCCTGCCTGTGTATACGTTGCGAGGGCGTCGGCTAGTTGGTCCGCCAGGCCGAGCATATCCACAATAAGCCCGCCCGGCTTTTCGCCATACACCCGGTTCACGCGGGCGATGGCTTGCATCAGGCTGTGTCCGGCCAGCGCCTTGTCCAAATACATCGTATGCATCGGGGGGCAATCGAAACCAGTGAGCCACATGTCGCAGACGATCACGAGCCGAAATTCGCTTTCCGGGTCCTTGTACCGAAGAGCCAGCGCCTTGCGCGCAGCCTTGCTACGAACGTGTTGGAGAATCGGCTCCTCGTCGTTTGGGCCGCCGGTGATCACCACCTTCATCACTCCTTTGTCGTCGTCCGAGTGGTGCCACTCTGGTCTTATCCTGCGGATCTCCTCGTAAAGTCGCGCGGCGATGTCGCGGCTCATCGTCACGACCATCGCCTTGCCTTCCATTGCGGTACGCCGTTTCTCCCAATGCTCCACGACAAAGGCAGCGGCGCGTTCTATCCTCTCGGGGGCACCAACCAACGCTTCAAGCGGGATGCGCACCGCGTCATCCAGGTCCTCGCCCGAGCTTGACGCCTTGGCCGCCGCGTGAAGCTCGGCCTCCGCGGCGACAGCCCCCGCTTCGTTCACCGTCAGCTTGATGATCCGAGATTCATAATAGATCGGAACGGTCGCGCCATCGTCCACCGATTGTCGGATGTCGTAGATGTCGGCGTATTGCCCGAATACCCGGGGTGTGCTTTTGTCATCGCGATCGAGCGGCGTTCCGGTGAAACCTACGAAGGTGGCGTTTGGCAGCGCCTCGCGCATCCAGCGGGCACCGCCTTCTCTGAAACCGTACTGGCTGCGGTGCGCTTCATCGGCCATCACTACGATGTTTGCCCGTTCACTGATTGTCCCTTGCTCTTCCGCGAATTTGTAGATAGTCGTGAAGATTACTCCGCCTGAAGCGCGGTCCAGCAAGGCCTGGAGATCCTCTCTGCTTTCCGCCTGCACAGGGTCTTGCCCTAGGAGTGCCCGTCCTCCCGCGAAAGTGCCGAAGAGTTGGTCGTCCAGGTCGTTGCGGTCCGTCACCATAACGATAGTCGGATTGGCCAGCGACGGTTCGCGTATCAGTGCCCCCGCGAGCATCAACATCGTGAGAGACTTGCCGGATCCCTGCGTATGCCACACCACCCCGCCTTTCCCGGCCTGTGTTGTGATGTTCGCACCGGCAGGGGGCTTCAGGGCCGCCAAAACTTTCGACCGGGTCTGACGCACAGCGCGGAACTGGTGATAGCCTGCCACCTTTTTCACGATGTTCCCGCGCTCATCTTCGTCGAATACGACGCATGACCGCAGGTAGTCGAGCAGCGCGACCGGTTCAAACAGGCCATGCACGAGAGCCTCCAGCGTCGGCTCACCTCCTGTCGCCGGACGCCAGGGCATGAAGCGTTGCCTCCCACTCGTGATCGAGCCAACCCGCGTCAAGAAGCCATCACTTGCAACGAGGATCATGTTCGCGACGAACAAGTCCGGCGCATTTCGCGTGTACCGTCCCAATTGATCGATTGCCCTCGCCAAGTCGGCCGCCTGGTCTGTCGGGTCCTTCAGCTCGATCACAGCCAGCGGCAGGCCGTTCAGGTACACGATCAGATCCGGCCGAATAACCTTGCCATCTGCGGCAGGCACCGTCAGTTGACGAACTACGAGGAAATCGTTATTGGCCGGGTTGTCAAAATCCACCAAGCGCGCCTTTCCGCCACGGTTCTCGCCCGTCGCGGCATTGCGGTATTCGACATCAACGCCATTTGTCATCAAGCCGTGCATCCAGCGGTTGTTCTCAATCAGCGTTGGATGCGGCGGACGCTGAACTAAACGCACCACTTGTTCAATGGTGTCAGGTGACAAGTATGGGCTAATACGGCGCATAGACTCCGCCAATCGGTGATGTATGAGAAGGTTCATGTGCGGTTCATTACCGTGGGTTGCTTGCCGGATTTCCACGCCATACTCGACGGCGTAGCCGACCGCCTCAAACCAAGCTGCTCCGGATTCCTCTATCAAATACTCTGTTGGAGCAGTATTCATGGCGTGGCTCCTGCTTGATTTGCCTTCTCAATTGTTGCCAACTCGATAGCAGTCTCCCGATAGAGTTCAGGGTCAATAGCATGCAAAACTTCGCTGCTGTGCCGCGCTTTTCCACATACCTCGACCATTCCGAATTGGGTGTCTATCAAGCGGTCTTCTTCAATACTTCGAACTGGTCGCGGAGAGGGAGTTCGCTCCGCAAGATTCATGCGCGGATCCTTTCAGCGCATCGACTCGACGCAAAGCGCTTCCTGGCGGGACTCAAAGGCATCCGAAATATACTTGAGGAAGAGCAGACCAAGGACAACGTGCTTGTATTCGGCGGCATCCACCGTGCCGCGCAACGTGTCCGCGGCAGCCCAAAGCTTGTCTTCGAATCCTATGCCTGTCTCATCCGTTTCCGGTTTGGCCACGATCACTCCTCCGAGCTGTTGACAGAGAAATCTCTTTTTCAGTGAAGGTCAAGGAATTTGATGTGCATAGTATAGCAGAGTCGGCTAACAATCGAGCGGCTGGTGTCCTATTATGCCCGTTCTTTGATGCGCTCATGCGGGATCAGAATCATGCTGCGCGCGAGAAGCAGCTCGCCATGCAGATTTACTGGAACCTGTCGTCGGTCGGCCATGACCTGCAATTCTTCCCGGGAGAGAAAGAAAAGGCGTTTCGGTGGATCAAGCTCACGCCCAACTGGGAGCGGGATGCAGCCGCGGGCTTCGAGCCCATCCGCGTCGGCTTCACTTACGATCCACACCTCCGCCGCATCCACAAGGACCCGGCGGAAGCGATGCCAGACTCCATTGCTGAAAGCTCGCTGCCGATACTCCCAGGCCCGAATCAGCGATCGTTCACGCACACGGCGCGCGCGCGCATGCAGCTTCTCATTCATGGATCGGTCCCGCCTTTTCAAGCCGCGCGAGCAGCTCGGCGACCAGGAGCCGATGAAGGGTCGGATCTGGCATGTTTTGCCGGGGCTCCAGGAGCGAAAGTGTGCTGAGGGCCGAGCGCGCAGAATAGCGGAGCTCGGGCGAGAGTCCGTGGTAAAGTTTTTCAACCTCGTCGAGATCGCCTGCCCCGGAGACAAGCAGGAGAGCGAGCGCGACCAGCAGGTCGCGGTCGCCTTTCTCGCCACTCCTGTCGGTGAGAAGCTTTTCCAGCAGCAGGCCAGCCGGGCGTGGCAAAGGAACGGGAATATCGTCAATTGTAAGCGTTTTTCCTGGCTGAAGCATGGAGAGATGACCGAACACCAGGAGAGGCAGCTCATCATCCTCGAACACGTACGTCTCACCCGCGCGCGTCCTGTCCGCATCCAATCCAATAAAGTTCACCTCGATAAGATCCGTTCTTTCGGGCAGCCAGACCGAGGGCTCTTCTTTGGAACGTGCAAGTCCTCGAATCTCATGGAGCCGCGCCTTGACGGCAGCGTGACGATTGACGGGAATCGCGATATCAACGTCCTGGGAGACAACGAGAGAGGATCGCGCGTCAGGCTCCAGCAGATTCGGCACTTCAGAACCCGCGATCAAAACTCCCGATTCTCGTAGGATGGGTGCGACTGCACGAAGCGTTCGCAGAAGACGTGTTCTGAAATCCATTCTTTCCTTGGAGTATACGCTCCGTGGGTGCGCGGCGCAACGGCCTCCCTCACTCCCGCGCGCCAGCATCCGCCACTGCGTCTGTGCGCAGCATGTGGGCCGGCACGAGCGCGCGGCCGAAAATCGCCAGCACGATGATGCCCAAGAGCGGGATGACCGCGTAGCTTGCGAAAAGCGTCGTGAACCCGCGCGCCTCCACGATGAATCCACCCGCCACGCTTGCGAGGAAGGTTGCCAGACCCACCCCCACGGCGTTGTAGATTGCCATGCCCATGCCCCGGTTTTCTTTTCCCACCTTTGCGTTTATATAGGCCACGGCGGTCGTATGGAATGTCCCGAATGTGAAGGCATGCAGGAGCTGCGCCAGCGCCACCACCACGATGGACGGGGCGATGACGAACACGCCGAGGCGCAGCGTAATGGCGGCCAGGGAAACGATGAGCAGCGTCCGAATCCCAAAGCGCCGCAGGAGCGGACCCGAAAACCAAATCGTCGTGATCTCCGCAAGCGGTCCGATCGCCCAGAGGAGGCTTACGCCCGACGTCGGGAACGCCGCCTTCAGGTAGAGCGAGAAAAAGGAATAATAGGCACCGAGCGCGAAACGCCCGATGAAGATGACGCCGATCACGGCCCAGAACGCGAGGTCGAATCCGGTCCGCCGCGCGCGGGGCGTCGGTTTTGTCGTCATCTGCGCGCCCGTGTCGGCGCGGGACGCGGCGGGCAGCGTCGCGGATGCGAGGCCGGCGCAGAGACACGAGGCGCCGAAGGCCGCGAGGATGGAAAGTGATGAGTCCCCCGTCACGAGGCCGCCCAGCTGGAGGACGAGGGAGATGATGATGAAACCGAGGCTCCCGGCCACGCGCAGCCTGCCGTATTGCCGCGCCGGATCGGTGAGCACGCGGCTTACGATGGAATCCAGGAGCGGTATCGTCGCGCGATAGGTGAAGCCCATGACGATCACGCACGCGACGTAGAGGGGAAAGAAAGAGGAGAGCTGGAGGGGGATCATCACCGCGGCGGGAACGAGAAAGCTCGCCGCGAGGATGGCGCGGGAGATGCCGCGCCGATCCGCCCATGCGCCCAGGAGCAGGGGGCCTGCCACGCCGGCGAGCTCGAATATCCCCAGGAGCAGGCCGATGCGGGACGGGGACAGGCCCCGCGCGCTCAGGTAGAGCTGGAAAAAGGGCGACAGAATGGCATAGGTGATGAAGAGGAAGAAATAGTTCGCGAACGCCGAGGCGGTGACGCGCCGCAGAAGAGCTTCCCTACCGCGCGGCTTTCGAAAGCTCGTCGATGCGGGAAAGCTCCTTGTCGGTGAGCGCGAACGCCATCGCACCGGCGCTCTGCTCCGCCTGCGCCTTTTTCGTCGCGCCGGGGATGGCGACGATGGTCTCCCCATGGAAGCTCGTCTCCCAGCAGAGGGCGACCTGCGCGACGCTCGCGCCATGCGC
Source organism: uncultured Spirochaetota bacterium (assembly GCA_963781885.1). Lineage (GTDB taxonomy): Bacteria > Spirochaetota > Spirochaetia > SZUA-6 > Fen-1364 > Fen-1364. The sequence continues at coordinate 184,825 of CAWAHW010000007.1, forward strand.
GCGCCCTATTGCGCGCATCTCGTCGATGAGGGGTGCGCTTTTCGCCCGGCGCGCCGCGGAAAAACCGTTCATCATGCGCCGCATGGTGGATACCTTTGCCGCCGATGCGGGGTCCTCGTGGAAGCGGCCCGTGAGCACCCCCTGCGCGAGCGGCGACCACGCGATGATCGTCACGCCCAGCTTCTTGGCGCTCTGTAGTACTCCGTTGCGCTCGATGCTCCTGTCCAGGAGATTGAAACGCATCTGGTTGGAGGCAAGGACGATGCCTTCCGCAGCAAGGGCGGCATGCGCGAGTGACATACGGCGCGCGGAGAAATTGCTCACCCCCACGGCGCGTATCTTTCCTGCCTTGAGGATCCGCGCCATCGCCTTCATCTGCGCGGCGGTGGTGGAGACGCTGAAAGGCTGGTGCACCTGGTAGAGGTCGATGGGGAAGGGGCTCAGGCAGGAGAGGCGCGTGTCGATGGTCGTCTCGATGGACCGGGCGCTCCGGGGGAAGGGCCACCACTTTGTGGCGACAACCACCTGGCCGGGCCGCATCCCCGCGGCCGTGAGGGCCTTTGCGAGCGTCTGCTCCGAGGTGCCGCGGCCGTAGAGCTCCGCCGTATCGAACCAGGAGATGCCCCCCTTGAGCGCCGTGTCCACGATGCCGTTGATTGTCTCCTGGTCCACAGCATCCCAGACTGCCGACATCCCTTTCGAGCCCTGGGAGAACTGCCAGCACCCCAGTCCGATCGGGGTGATCTCGATATCCGTTTTTCCAAGCCTGCGCTTTTTCGTCATATGCCCTCCTTAGTCAAGGATACAGGCAGAAAAGTGTCCCGGCGACACCTCGCGCAAAGGAGGCCGCGCCTCCTTGCAGCGTGCAATGGCGAAGGGGCAGCGGGGATGGAAGTGGCAGCCGGCGGGGGGGTCGATGGCGCTGGGGATCTCACCCTTGGGCAGGTTCTTTTCCCGCCGCGCGCGCGGGTCCGGTACCGGTACCGCGGCCAGCAGCGCTTTCGTGTAGGGATGGTGTGCCCGGGAAAAAAGCTCGTCGCGCGTCGCAAGCTCCACGATGCGCCCCAGGTACATCACCGCCACCCGGTCGCAGAGGTACTTCGCCGTGGCAAGATCGTGCGTGATGAAAAGGTACGTGAGCCCCATGTCGTCTTTCAGCTGGCGCATGAGCTGGAGGATGAGGGCCCGCACGGACACGTCCGCCATGGCGATGGGCTCGTCGGCCACGAGGAAATCGGGCCGCGTCACCAGCGCCCGCGCGATCACGACGCGTTGGCTCTGGCCGCCGGAGAGCTGGTGCGGGTACTTGCGGTAGAGGAAGGCGGCGGGGGTGAGCCCGACCTTCTCCATCAGATCCAGGACCTTGTCGCGCCGGTCGCGTCCCGCGCCGATGTGGTGGATGGAAAGCGGATGCTCGATGGCCTGACCGACGCTCATGCGCGGGCTCAGGGAGGAGTTGGGGTCCTGGAAGACGATCTGCGCGCGCGCCCGGTGATCGGAAAGCTCCCGGGGGGAGAACGTGATGATGTCGCGGCCGCGGTATTCCACGCGCCCCGTTGTCGGCTCGATGAGACGCAGGAGGAGCCGCCCCGTCGTGGACTTACCCGAGCCGCTTTCGCCGGCGAGTCCCAGGACCTCCCCCTCCTCGATGGAGAAGCTCACGTCGTCCACCGCGTGCACGCTCTTGCGCCGCCGGGAAAAGGCGTCGAAGATCGTCCCGCGCAGCGGAAAGTTTTTCACCAGGTTGCGCGCAGAGACCAGCGTTGCCATCAGCTCTCCCTTTTCCCGTACAGCCAGCAGGCGGCAATATGCGCGGGCGCGTGCTCCTGCAAGGGGGGCGCCTTTTCCCGGCAGATCGGCATCACCTTCGGGCAGCGCGGCGCAAAGCGGCAGCCTGTCGGAGGGGCGACGAGATCCGGCGGGCTGCCCGGCATCGTCACGAGCTCCTTCTGCTCCACGCGGATGTTCGGCACGCAGTTGATGAGCCCCTGCGTGTAGGGGTGCAGCGGGTGATCGAATATCTCCTGCGCGCTTGCGATCTCCATGATCCTGCCCGCATACATGACGGCGATCCGGTCCGCGATCTCCGCGACCAGACCCAGGTTGTGCGTGATGAGGACGATGGAGAGCTTGTACAGCCGGCGCAGCTCCAGGAGCAGCTCGGTGAAACCCGCCTCCACGATGACGTCGAGGGACGTCGTGGGCTCGTCGGCGATGAGGATGTCGGGGTTCATGATAAGGGCCAGCCCGATCATGATCCTCTGCCGCATGCCGCCGGAGAGCTGGTGGGGGTATTCCTTCAGCCGCTTCTTCTCGATGCCCAGCACGGCGAGTATCGTCTGGACCGCAGCGAGTGATTTCTCCTTCGTCATCGAGGAATCGTGAAAGTGGATCGTCTCCATGAAGTGTTTTTCCACGGTGAAGAGGGGATTCAACGAGGTGAGCGGGTTCTGGAAGATCATGGAGATGCTGCGGCCCCGCATGCCCAGGAGCGACCTTTCGCTCATGGAAAGGATGTCGGTGCCGCGGTACATGATCTTCCCGGCCGTGACCCGGCCGGGGGGACGCTGGAGCTTCAGGATGGAAAGGCCAAGGGTGGACTTCCCGCATCCCGATTCGCCCACCAGCCCGAGCGCTTCGCCGTCGTCGAGAGTGAAGGAGACGTCGTCCACCGCGCGGACTACGCCGATGGAGATGGGGTACGCGATGGAAAGGTGCTGGACGTCGAGGATGGTCTTCTGTGCGTCGTCTGCCATCATCTCTCCAGGAGACGCGGGTTGAGGATCTCCGCGAGCCCCTCGCCGAGCATCGTGAACCCGAGCGCGAGCAGCATGATCATGAGGCCGGGGAAGGTGATCATCCACCAGACGCCGGAGGGCAGGAACTTTTTTCCCATGGAAAGGTCCATGCCCCAGTCCGGAATGCCCGCGGGCAGTCCCAATCCGATGTAGGAAAGGGCCGCCTCCGTCATGATGGCGTCCGCAATGTTCAGGGAGAGAATCACGACCACCGTGGCGATCACGTTCGGGAATATGTAGCGGCCGAGGATGGTGTTGCGCCGCGCCCCGATTGCCCGCGCCGCCTCCACGTACACCTCCTCCTTGATGGAGAGGGTCTGACCGCGCACGAGACGGAAATAGGTCGGGATGTAGACCACGGCCACCGCCAGGGTGATGTTGATGACGCCCGGTCCGAGCATGGCGGCGAACGCGATGGCAAGGATGAGGCCGGGGAACGAATAGACCGAATCCATGATGAGCGACAGCACCCGGTCAAAGATGCCGCCGATAAAACCCGAGAGCAGCCCCAGGGGGATGCCGATGATCGCCGAAAGGAGCGCCGCGGCGATTGCCACGCCGAGGATGGTCTGCGCGCCGTAGACGACGCGTGCCCAGACATCACGGCTCAGGTTGTCCGTGCCCATGATGTGCTGGGCGCTCGGAGCCGTCATCTGGCCCCCGGCATTCTGGTCGAGTGGGCTGTAGTGCGCGAAGAGGTGCGGGAAAAGTGTCATCGCCACGATGAGCGCGATGACCAGAAGGCCCGCGATCATGATCCACCACTCGGAGCGGTAGGTCTTCCGCGAGCGGCCGAACCATCGGAAGAAGGTCGCGATCCACCCGGCCGGGGAAAAGCGGGCGGGTTCGATGGGCGGGCGTTCCGACGGCGTGCTCATGTCAGTATTTCACCCGCGGGTCGATGGCGGCGTAGAGCAGGTCCACGAGGAGCGACACCGCGCTCACGAAGAGTGTGTAGACGATGATCACCCCCTGGATGACCGGATAGTCCCTTAAGTAGATGCGCTCCAGGAGCAGCCGGCCCATGCCGGGCCAGGAGAAGGTGCTCTCCGTGAGGATGGCGCCGGCCAGGAGCAGGGCGAACTGGAGCCCCAGCATGGTCACGATCGGGATGAGCGCGTTGCGCAGCCCGTGATTATAGACGACGCGCCGCTCGGGAATGCCGCGGGCGCGCGCGGCCAGGATGTAGTCGCTCTTCAGCACATCGAGCATGTTCGCGCGCGTCAGACGCACGAAGATGCCCGAGAGCACGATGCCCAGCGTCACCGCCGGGAGCACCAGGTGCCACATCACGTCGCCGAACGCGGCGAAGCTCCCGATGCGCAGCGTGTCGATGATGTAGAAGCCCGTGTGCGAAAACGTGGAGACGTCGACCCGCGGGCTCGTCCGTCCCGATACCGGGAAACCAGCTCAGGAACACGCCGAAGATGAGCTGCAGGAGCAGGCCCATCCAGAAAACCGGGATGCAGTAGACCACGTTTGCATACAAACGGATGCTGAAGTCGCGTCCCGTGCGGCGCCGGCGCGCGGCATAGGCGCCCAGCGGGATGCCGATCCCCAGGCTCACGAGCAGCCCGAAAACGGTCAGCTCGATCGTGGCGGGGAGCTTGTCCCTGATGGGAGAGATCACCTCTTCATTGTAGATCATCGACTTGCCGAGGTCGAAATGGGCGAGCTGGCCGAGGAATTCGATGTACTGCCTGCCGATGGGCTTGTTGAGCCCCAGCTCCTGCTTCTTCTGGTCGATGACCCTCTGCGGCGCGTGGCCGCCGAGCATTGCGCTCACGGGATCGCCCGGCATGACGCGGAGTACCACGAAGATCAGGGTCACCATGATAAACACCATCGGGATGGTGAGGAGGATTCGCGTGAACAGGTAATTCAGAAGATGACGCATTGTTACCGTGACAAAAAAAGGCCGGAATCCCCGAGAGGAGACCCGGCCTCTCAGTCTTTCCTTATTTCGTGAAACTCACCTGATCATAGTTGAAAATCAGGGTTGCGCCAACCTTGATACCGGTCACGTTCTTCTTGGAGAAGATGAACAGGTTGCCCTGGAAAATGGGCACCGTCATGCACTCGTCGGTCCACATCTTCTGGATCTTGGCGAAAACCGCATTGCGCGCGGCTTCCGTCGTGGCCGACTGCTCCTGCACGAACAGGTCATCCCATGTCTTGCTGCTGAAGAAGATTCCCATGCCCTTCGCGCCTTCGGTCTGGGCGAATGGGGAAACGTAGTCGTCCGAGTCGATATAGTCGGGATACCAGCCGAGGAGGAACGCCCCCATCTGCTTCTGGTCCCACTGCTGCTTGTACGTGGCCCACTCGGCGGACTTCAGGGTGACCTTCACGAGCGGGGTCAGCTCCATCTGCGCCTTGAGGACTTCCGCCATGTTCACTTCCGTGTCGCCGTAGTGGCTCGGGGTGTACCAGAGGTCGAAGGCGAAAGGCTTGTCCTTTGTGTAGCCGAGGCCGGTGAGGATCTTCTCCGCCGCCTTCACATTGCCGTCACCCCACACGGTCTTGAAGTCCTCCGTATGATAGGGCATCCCCTTGGGGACCATGGAGTACAGGGGCGAGTTCTCCCCGAGGTAGACCTTCTGGTTAATTTCCGGCCTGTTGATGAGGGCGCCCACCGCCTGGCGGAGCGCCTTGTCCTTGAACACGCTCTCCGAGGTCTCGAACACGAGGTAGCGGATCTGCTGCCCGGGGATCGGGTAGTTGACGAGATTCTTGTTTTTCTGAAGATCGAGAACATCGGAGGGAAGCATGGACTTGAATGTAACGTCCACCTCACCCTTCTCCAGGGCGAGTCTCATCGTGGTGGCATCCGCGAAGTAGCGGATGATGATCTTCTTGATGTTCGGCTCCTTGCCCCAGTAGTTCGGGTTGGCCTCGAAGACGGCCTGCTCGTCCCTCTTGAACGAGGTCAGGCGGTACGGCCCGAGCGCGACGATCTCTCCGCCGTTCAGCTCGTCCACGTCGTTGACGATCTTGTCGGCGGGATAGACGTTCGGATCCATGGGGAAGTACGTGGGCGTGGCCACGAGGGCCGGGAAGTAGGAAACGGGGCCCTTGAGGTTGAACCTCACCGTGTTGTCATCCACGACATCGACGGAGTTGACGTACTGGGTGACGAGCGCGGCCGGGTCACCATTGAGCTTGATGACGCGGTCGATGCTCCACTTCACCGCCTGTGCGTTGAACGCATCGCCGTTGGAGAACTTCACGCCCTTGCGGAGATAGAAAGTGTACACATCGCCCTTGGCGTTCACCGTGTACTTTGTGGCAAGACCCGGCACGATGGTGCTTGTCCCCGGGGTGTACATCAGCAGACCCTGGCTGACGTTCTGGAAGATCTCCCAGGTGTGCATGTCGTAGGCGTCTGCCGGGTCCATCTTGGTGACCTTGTCCGTGGTCCCATAGACGAGTGTCGTCTGGGCCCAGGTCGCCGAGACGGAAAAGGCCAGTCCGACGATCAGCAGAAGAACGAACAGTCTCTTCATAAACTCTCCTTTCGTGCAAAAATATCATACCAAGATACGGGCCACCGTTGGTGCTGTCAAGGGAGCGGGCTGTCGGAAGCGCTTGTGGGGGCGGGAATCGCCCGCAAAAAGCGGGTGCGGGCGGGCAAAAAAAAGCCCTCCGTCTGCGCGGAGGGCTTCCGTCCGAAGAGGCTCTACTCCCTCTTGCGGAGCTGGTGATCGAGCTGGAAGATACCGGCGGAATTGACCGGTATCTTTTTCAGGAGATCGAGGATCCGCGACGCGTTCTTCTCTTCTTCCACCTGCTCGGTGATGAACCACTGGATGAACACCTTTGTCGGGTGATCGTTCACCTTGTCGGCCATGTCGGCGATGCCGTCGATCAGGGCCGTCACCTTCTGTTCGTGCTCCAGGCTCTTCTCGAAGACCTCGACTGCCGATGCGAACTCCGCGGGCGGCTGCGCGATGGACTGGAGCACCACCTTCACGCCCCTGTCGATGAGGAACTCGAACATCTTCTTGCCGTGCTCCTGTTCTTCACCGGCCTGCTTGTACATCCAATGGGCGAACCCCTCGAGATTGATGGATTCAAAGTACGCGGCCATGGAAAGGTACATGTACGCCGAGTACCATTCGTTCTTGATCTGGTCCTGGATGAGCTTCTCCAGCTGCTTCTCCACGCGATCCTCCTTGTTCGGTCTACCGGATGGAGAGCTTCCGCGCGCTCTCCCACAGTCCGTGTATGTTGCAATACGAAGAGGCCATAATGGTCCCGGGCTTGTCCGTCTTGAACGAGCACTGGACGCTCGGGTTGGCGTAGACGGTGCTCGTGTCCGGCCCGTCGGGCGATTCGCCGTGCGCGGTGAAATCGAATCGTCCAACCTGGAAGGGGAACTTGCCGCCGTCGGGCTGGAAGTACACCTCGATCCAGCGGATGTGGTGCGGCGTCGTGTTGGGATGCGGTATCTCCTTGCCGACGCTCACCGCGACCTGCACGGGCTCCCCCTTGGCGACCGTTTCCGGCGCCTCTATTGCGGGCGCGTGCTTTTCCTTTTTCCAATCCGCCTCTTGATACAAATCTTTCAATGACGACATTCCGTTCCTCCCTTATCCGTTTTATGCGCCGATGACTTCACTCACCCCCGGCACTTTCTGCTTCAGTTGTTTCTCTATTCCCATCTTCAACGTCTGCACGCCCATGGGGCAGCCATGGCATGCGCCGGTGAGCTTCACCTTCACGACGCCCGCCTCTGAAACATCCACGAGCTCCACGTCGCCGCCGTCCGCCTGGAGGGCGGGCCGGATCTCATTGAGCGCGGTCTGCACCGATTCCTTCAACATGATCGACTCCTGGTATGGTCTTGAAAGGTGCGCCCCTCCACGGGCGATCCGCGGGGCGGCACATATCGAAGGTAGCAAAAACCGGGGCGGAAGTAAACAATCGCCGGGAAGCGCGGCCCCGCTTGCCTTGATATCGGCCGTCCTCTCTCTATAATACTGGCCATGCAGCAATCACAGTACGTCATCGAAGGCGGTTTCCCCCTCAAGGGCAGGATCCGGGCCAGCGGCAACAAGAACTCCGCGCTCCCCTGCCTTGCCGCCACGCTGCTCACCGACGAGCCCGTGGTCCTGCGCAATCTCCCCGAGATCGAGGACGTGCACGTGATGATCGAGATTCTCAAGGTGCTCGGAAGCTCCGTGCAGAAGCTCGGGCACAACGAGTACCGGTTTCACACCCTGGACATCAAGAGGGAGGAGATTCCTCCCCACCTCGCGCAGAAGATCAGGTCCTCCATCCTTTTCGCCGGTCCGATGCTCGCGCGCAAGGGGCGCGTCCTTCTGCCTTCCCCGGGGGGCGACTCGATCGGCCGGCGTCCGCTCGACACGCATTTCCTCGCCCTCATGGAGCTGGGGGCCCGGGTGGAGACGGGCAGCTTCTTCATCCTGTCCACGAACAAGCTCAAGGGGGCCGCCCTTTTCCTGGAAGAGGCGTCGGTGACGGCAACGGAGAACGCGATCATGGCGGCCGTGCTCGCCGAAGGGAGCACCGTCATCGAGAATGCTGCCTCGGAGCCGCACGTGCAGGACCTCTGCCGGATGCTCGTCGCCATGGGCGCGCGCATCGGCGGGATCGGCACGAATGTTCTCTCCATCGACGGTGTGGCGAAGCTCGCGGGCGCTGACGTGCGCATCGGCAGCGACTACATGGAGGTCGGCTCGCTCATCGGCCTTGCCGCCGCCACCCGGGGGGAGATCGAGATCGAAGACGCCTCACCGCGTAACCTGCGCATGACGCGCATCGCTTTTGCGAAGCTGGGCATCTCCTGGGAGACCTCCGGCGAATCCATCCGCATCCCCGGCTCCCAGGCGTTGAAGGTCGTTCCCATGATGGGCGGGCAGATCCCGAAGATCGACGACGCCCCCTGGCCGGGTTTTCCCGCCGACCTCACGAGCATCGCGCTCGTGGCGGCGACGCAGGCGGAAGGGGTGGTGCTCATCCACGAGAAGATGTTCGAGTCGCGCATGTTCTACGTCGACAAGCTCATCGCCATGGGCGCGAAGATCATCCTCTGCGACCCGCACCGCGCCGTGGTCACCGGCCCGGCCCGTCTTGCCGGCTCCGAGCTCGTGTCCCCCGACGTGCGCGCCGGCATGGCGATGCTGATCGCCGCCATGGCCGCGCAGGGCCGAAGCACCATCCAGAACGTCTACCAGATCGAGCGCGGCTATGAGAATCTCACGCAGCGGCTCCAGTCGCTCGGCGCGCATATCGGGAGGAACGACGAATGCCCCTGACGATACCCTTCTGGCACATCGATGCATTCACCGGCGAGCCTTTTTGCGGTAACCCCGCGGGCGTCTGCCTGCTGGATGCCTGGCTTGCCCCCGCGCAGATGCAGCGCATCGCCGCGGAAAACAACCTGCCGGAGACGGCGTTCCTCGTTCGTCAGGGAAAGGGATTCGACGTGCGGTGGTTTACCCCCGCCGTGGAGATCGACCTCTGCGGGCATGCGACCCTTGCCGCCGCGCACGTGCTCTTCCAGCACAGGCAATGGCCGGGCGCTGCCATCGAGTTTTCCTCCCAGAGCGGGCCGCTCCTGGTGGAGCGCCGCGGCGACACGCTCGTCCTGGACTTCCCGTCGCGCCCTGCCCTGCCGCGGGAGCCGTCCCCGGCGCTCCACCGCGGGCTGGGCGGCAACCCGATCCAGGTCCTGGGCGCGCGCGACTACCTCGTGGTTTTTGCCAGTGAGAAGGAGGTACGCGCGCTCGCACCCGACATGGCGGAGCTTTCACGCATCGACCTGATGGGCGTCATCGCCACGGCGCCCGCGGCCGACCCGGTGCGGGCGGATTTCGTCTCCCGGTTTTTCGCTCCCGGCGTGGGCATACCGGAGGACCCCGTCACGGGCTCATCGCACTGCACGCTCATTCCCTTCTGGTCGCGCAGGCTGTCGAAGAAGAGCCTCCACGCCTTCCAGGTCTCGGCGCGCGGCGGGGAGCTTTTCTGCGAGGATGCCGGCGCGCGGGTGAAGATCGGGGGCAGGGCCGTCACCTACGCGGCAGGGACCATCACGGCGTGAGAGGAGGGCGCGTCCGTCTCATCGTCTGGAACCCGGCAGAGGAGGCCGCGCGCGCGGCGCTCCTGGAAGAATCGGGGTGGACAGTGGACCCCCCGCTGCCGGCCGGCCCGGCGCTCCTGCGCGACATCCGCCGGTCTCCGCCGGATGCAATCGTCATCGACCTTGGCAGGCTCCCCACGCAGGGGCGCGACCTCGCGCTGTCGCTCCGTCATGCGCGCGCCTCACGCGCAATCCCCCTTGTCTTCATCGAAGGGGACCCCGGGAAGACGGCCGCCGTCCGCGGGCATCTCCCCGATGCGCTGTACGTCGGGTGGCCCGGGATCTCTGGCGCGCTGGCGTCCGCGCTCGAAAACCCTCCGGCGAATCCCATTGCTCCCGCCTCCGTCTTTGCCGGATACTCCGGCACGCCGCTGCCCCGGAAGCTCGGCATTCGTCCCGGCATGACGGTGGCGCTGGTCGACGCGCCGGATGACTTTGCCGCCACCCTGGGTGCGCTTCCGGACAAGGTCACGCTCAGGGCCGGCGCGCGGGGCAGGGCGGACCTCGTCATCTGGTTCGTGCGGACCGAGACGAAGCTGACACGCGACGTCGCGCGAATGGCGCGCTTCATGGGCGACGGCCGTCTCTGGATCGCGTGGCGCAAGAGGGCCGCGCGGGAAGGCACAGGGGGTCCCGCGGAGGTGATGGTGCGCGCCGCGGGTCTTCACAATGGGCTTGTGGACTACAAGATCTGCGCCATCGACCGGACCTGGTCGGGGCTCCTTTTTGCCCGACGCCGGAGTGTTCGTTGAATTGCAATTTCCCCGTTCGGGGGGATATGATTGTGCATAGGGAAAAAATTCCGCATCGTGCGGAGGAGGGAATCATGAAGAAAAGGCGTCTTATCGTATTCGTTGCGCTGGCCGTCATGCTCGCGGGGGCCGTACATGCAGGAGCGCAGCTGCGGCTGGACATCGACATCAACGATCCGGTCTATTTCGGTTATACGGCAAGCGGGTCGTCGCAGGGAGCCTGGAACCCGTATCCGTACATCCCCATTCCCGACGCCAAGCTGATGTACCAGTTCTCCTTGGGACCGGTCAACTTGGGCGCGGGCGTTCGCGTGTTCAGCCTCATCATCGAAAACTTCCTTTACCCCGAGCTCTACGCCGAGCTGAATCTGGGGCCGGTGGCCATCAACGCGAGCGTCGGGGGTTTGGCATTCCTGGAATTCGGGCTCCTGAGCACCGCCCTTGCCGAAGCGGGCATCAGCAATCTCAACGGCTTCCAGAGCGTGATACTCCCGGACCTGAGCGTTTCGTTCAAGCTGACCAATGTCTTCCGCCTGGGCGGCGGCGTGCTCATGATCGCCCCGCTGGGAAACAATCTCGGGGGTGTGCTGGGAGACAATGTTTTTGCCGGCTACATCAAGGCGACATTCGTCGTCGTGTTCAAGTAAGCCGACCGATTGATCGATGGGAGGGCCGGCCCCGCAGGTGCCGGCCTTCCGTCAGAATCCCCGTTCCCTGCGGATCTCGTCGTACGCTTCCTGGATGGTCTTGAACTTCTCCTCGGCGACCCGCACGAACGCAGGGCCGAGATTCGCCACCTTGTCCGGATGATTCTGGAGCGAGAGCTGGCGGTAGGCGCTCTTGATCTCCTCCACCGTCGCCTCCGGGCCGAGACCCAGGATTTCCCATGCGCGTCCGGACTCGCGAACGAACTCGGCGCGCACCTGGCGGAAGGCCTGCTCGGTGAGACCGAGCATCAGCGCGATGCGCCGGATGAGCTCCTCTTCAGCGCGGCTCACACCCACGGCGTCCGCGCGCGCGGTCTGGAAGAGCAGCCGGAGCAGCAGCACCCGGCCTTCCGGGGTGGAGACCGCCGCATAGTACGCGCACAATCCCTGGACGTCGATGCGGGCGCGGTTGACGTAGAGCTCGTCGATGAGGCGCTGGATGAGCTCCTGGTCCACGGCCGGGAACGTGAAGTTCTGGCCGAAGAATCCCTTCAACGCCTCCACGTGCGTGCTCCTCACCGGACCGTCGGCCTCGGCCACCGAGAGGGAAAGCCCGATGAGACATGTGAGGAAATTGATCTGCGCCTGGGAGACGGGATCGGGGCGCCACCCATCGGCCGCGGATGCGAAGCGCCGCGTCGATGCGGGACCGAGGAACTGCCGCTCCTCCGCTGCCTTGTCGAAAAGGTGGCCGATGAAGCCGCCCAGGAGAGTGCCCAGAGGGCCGGCGACCGACCCGATCAGGGCCCCCAGAAGCTTGCCCGTGATCGCCATTCTATGCCAGCCCGACCAGCTCCCGCAGCTTTGCCGTGAGCGTCATGCCGCCGTCCAGCACGATTTCCCTGAACTCTGTATGCTCCTTCAGCTCCGCCGCGAGCCGGTCGAGGTGCTCGAACTCGTCGGTCAGCGCGAACATCTTGTCGTCCTGCTCGTTGTAGACGAAAAGCCGCCGCTCTTTCGTTCGCAGCCGGCCCTTGTCGTCCTGCTCGACCGCCATGCCCGCGAGCCGGATCCTTTCCCACGGGAAGGCGAGCTTCTCATCCCCGTGCATGACGAAGAGGATCTCGTCGGTGAGTGTTTCCACCTTCGAGGCGAGCTGTCGCCGCGCGAGCCTCAGGATCGACCAGGAAACAAAGGCGGCCGCCGCAAGTGCAACCAGGCCGAAGAGGAGGCCCAGAAGGAAGATGGCGCCGACGCCCGCGCCAAGGAGGACGGGGATGAAGAGATAGACCACGAGGAGGCGCGGATTGGAACGGAGCGTCATGCGGTAGACCACGACGGAACACAGTACGGGCGCACGGCGCCGCATGTCAAGAAACCGCTGCAAGGGCAGCGGAAGGCCTCAGCGCGTCGATTGACCCGCGAGCATGACGAGGGACAGGGCGAGCAGGATGCCCTGGAGAAGCGCGAGCGCAATCAAGGCAACGCGCAGCCCGAATGCCAGGACGATGAAGCCCGCCACGATCCTGTGGCCGTAGAGATAGAGCAGCGTGAGCAGGGAGAGCACGATCGGGACGAGCGGCAGGAGGATGACGCCGATGGCGGGCAGGCGGCCGGGGTAGCGGGCGCGGAAAGCCCACCCCATGGAGACGGCAAAAAGCGAGATGATGAGGAAGGCGAACGGCATGAGGAGCTTCATCACCATGTCGACGGTGAGCTCTTCCCGCGCCAGCCCGAATGCGCCCAGGTCCGCGCGGACGCGCAACAGCTCCGTGATGCCCATGGCGGCCAGGGTGGTGCGGCCGGTCGAAAGGGCGCGCAGCTCCTCGGGCGTCGGGCTCAGCGCCAGGATGTTTCTCTCCGCCGGGTCGCGCGTGCCCTTGATGTAGAGGGGCAGGTACTGGACCCGGGGATCCGTCCTGTCGATGCACCGCATCAAGACGGTGTTTCCCGTCGTGCGCACGCCATAGGGCGCCGAGAAATGCCACTGCACGTTGCCGTTGCCGTCGTAGCGGATTGCCTCGATGTCGAAGAAGTAGGCCTCACCGGTTGCAAGCTCCACCATTTTGCCGATGGCAACCGCCTCCCGGCCGTCCGCGGCGACGCGATTGAGAAAGAGGATGCCCTGCGCGCCCGGAAGGGTCTGCAGCTTGCGCGCGTCGTCGAGGAAGAAGCTCGTTGCGGAAAGCGCCGCGCGCGCGCGCGCCAGGTAGGTGGCGATGTCCGGGTCCTTGGGATTTTTCGCGGCAAGCGCGACGAAGAGGTAGTATGCGCCGATGGCGTCCCCGTTCTCCAGGCGCGCGAAGGCGTCCTTCTTCTGGCTGAAGAGCGCGGCCGTCTGCGCGTCGTCCGACGGTAAAGGCCCGCCGATCCTGTTGAGCGCCTCGGCGGCCAGGCGCATCGCGTCGCGACGGCGCGCGTCCGCCGCGAGGGCCGCTTCCGCGTAGTAGTGCGCGGAGAACCAGTCCCCGTGGTCGAAATAGAACTGCGCCTTGTCGACGAGCGCCTGCGCATCCTGCGCCGGGGCAGGGGGGGGCGCGGCGGGGATACCCGTCGCGGGACCGCCCTTGGAAATCGCCGCCTTGGCGGAGATGTCGAGCCGCCTTTCGAACATCGGCTTGTTCTTCGAATCGATGGCAAGGTAGCGGTCCATCGCGTCCAGGGCGGTGCCGTAGTCCAGCGTCGCGAGCGCGTCATTGGCCTGCCGCAGGTAGAGCCGCGCGAGGCTGCTCTGGTACTCCATGTCGGCGAGCCTGCTCTGCGCGCGCGGGTAAACCCCTTCGAAGAGCGCGGTATACGCCGCGGTGAGGAGGAGGAACGCGACGAGCGTCGACGAGAGGATGCGGTTGAACGGCTGCGGCGCGCTTCCCCGCGAAGAGCCGATGGCGGCCAGGGAGGCGGCAACGGCGATCGCAGCAGCGTGCACCGGGATGAGGTAGTCCATGAACAGGACGAACGCCCGCTTCAGGGCGTATTCCCAGCGGAGCATGGGGAGATAGCTCGAGACGGAAAACGTGATCAGTGCGTAGGCGAAGAGCACGACGAAAGAGAGCGCGTAGAAGCCGAGGAGGAAGGGCATGATACGGGAGAGGAGCGACCTGTTCATGTCGCGGCAGGCTCCTTCCACCGGTCGGCGGGGATGAAGAGGACGTCGATGAGCAGAAGGATGACGGCGAGCGCAGCGAGCGCACCGGAGGGAAACAGCCGGGCGACCGTCCCGTCGGTGACGATGCCGTTCACCTGCGGGGCAAGCTGGACGGCGAGCAGGTGGTAGAGGGAAAAGTACCCGCGCACCGCGATGATGAGGATCATGATGTTCACGAGCGGCCACCGCGTGATGCGCAGAAGCGCAAGCGACGCGGTGCAGAGGAGCACGAGTGAAAAGCACGCGGCAAAAAATTGGGCGCGGGAGCCGTCGAGGAGGGCCTGGTAGTCGGTGGTGAGGGTGGCCACGTCGCGGAGGAAGGCGTGGGTGATCGGATCGGCGGCAAAGACGCCCGTCCACGCAAGATCGGGCGCACCGGTCAAGGAAGCGCCGCCGACGCCCAGGCTGAGCGATCCTGCGCGGACGCTTGCGCGGACCGTCCCATAGACGTCGAAACGTGGCGTCGGCCGCGTCGGATCGAAGACGAGGACGCCGCGGAGGTTGGAGCCTTCCACCGCGGTCGCGTTGAGCTCGACCCCGCCGATGCGCACGAACGTGGAGGGCCGAATGTACTGCCCGGGCGCCGCGGGCGTGGGACGCACGGCCGCGGAGAGGGAATGGAAGGCGATCATGCCGTTCACGAGGGCTGCATAGCTGATGACGAGCACGATCAGGAGGCCCAGGAATCGGGAGAAGGGCCGGGCGGCCAGACGGAAGCCGATGAGCACGATGGAGAGGACGACGGCCGGTATCATGACGTCGTAGAGGCTGCGCGGCAGCTTCTGCATGATGTAGGTGAAACCAAACGCGCGGGAGGAGGAATCCCCCATGCCCCAGGCGCCGATGACTCCCAGCAGGGCGAGTACGAACGTCGCGCAGGCGAGGATGAGAATGAGGATGAACGGGACCTTCAGGGGCTCTTTCACTCTGTGACCCAGCCTACCATAGAATCATCTCACCATGTAGCCCTGGCCGCGCACGCAGACGATGAAGGGAAGCGCACCGGGCACCGCGCGTCCCATTTTCCCCCTGATGCCGGATATCTGCATGTCGATGGCGCGGCTGCGCGCGCTGCCCTCCCGGCCGGTGAGGGCGTAGGAGAGCGCGGCGCGCGGCACGGGCGTCCCCCGCGCACGCAGGAGCGCGGCCAGCACGACGGCCTCGCGGCGCGTGAGGGCCACCATGCCCCCCGGCGTCTGCAGCTCGTCGCCGTCGAGGCCCAGCTCCCCCCAGGAAAAGGAAAAGCGCCGCGCCGCGCGCGACAGGACCGCCTGCGCGCGCAGTGCAAGCTCCTCGGGACCCCACGGCTCGCGCAGGTAGTCGTCGCAGCCGCTCAGCCACGCGCTTCTCATACGGTCCGCCGGTCCCCAGGCGATCATCGGCACACCGGCCGCGGCCGTCTCCATCGCGTCCTGGACGGACAGCACGTAGAGGTCGACATCGTCGGGCGGCAGCGGCCGGGGCGTGGTCTCGAAATGGAACGGGCTTCTCCGCAGAGAAGCCCGGATTCGTTCACAGGTGACGGGGGGGCAGCCGACGAGATTGACCGTCCGGCCCGGTCTACTTCTTCTCTTTGTCTTCAATCTGGCCCATCTTGGCCTTGAGATCCTCCAGCATCTTGTCCGTGCTGGAGCCCGCGGTCGACGCCTCCAACTCCTTGAACTTGTCTTCCAGCTTCTCATCGGCCGAGACGGTGCCCAGCTCCTTCATGGCCTCCGCCTCCGCCTCGATCTGGTCCACCTTCTGCGCCATGCGGTCGAAGGTGTCGAAGGACGAGTTGGCGGACAGCGATCCCATGGTCTGCTGGATCTGCTTCTGCGCCTCGGCGCGCTTCGCGCGCGCGATGAGGAGGTTCTTCTTCCGGCTCGCTTCCTCGATCTTGCCCTGGAGCTGGCGCAGCGCGTCCTTCAGCTGCTCGACGGAGGCATGCTGGCTCTCGAACTCCTTCTGGAAGGAGGCGGCGTACCCGTCGTACTCCTGCTTGCGCTGGAGCGCTTCTTTTGCAAGGTCATCCTTGCCGGCCTTCACGGCGAGCATGGCCTTCTTTTCCCAGTCCTCGCTCTGCGCCTTGTTTTCCAGCATCTGCCGCTCGAGCTTCTTCTCATCCGCGATGGCCATCGCCGTCTGCTTCTTCGCCTCCAGCAGCGACTCGTTCATGTCCATGAGCAGCTGGTTGAGCATCTTCTCGGGATCTTCAGCCTTGCTGATGAGGGCATTGATATTGGATTTGAGGACCGTGCGAATGCGATCAAGAATCCCCATGGATTCCTCCTGTCATGCCTTGACGCGGTATCGGGAGAGGGGGCGGTAATGCTGCGCGAGGGCGAGCCCGATGGCATCGATGGACGCCTCGAACTCTTCAAGGTCCATGGTGTCCGCCTCCAGCGTGTCGACGATGATGACGTTCTTTCCATCGACCGCATAGGCCCCGTGCACCATGTCGGTTGCGTTGAACCGCAGCAATTCCTCGAAGAACTTCTCCCTGCCCGTGGCGGGGACTTCCATCACGTGGATGCGGAGCACCACGACGGGGTTGGAGAGGATGACGACGAGGTTTTCCAGCCCCCGCTGCTGGTCACGGACCACCCACGAACCCGGTCCTGCCTGGTGGAAGCTCAAGGAGAGCTTCGTGAGATACGCTTCGATCTTGTCATGGGAGATCATGGAGCCTCCCTCAGCCGAGGAACACCTGGCCGGCGTTGTCGATGGCGAGGATGGTTTTGCACTCCGAGCAGCGGAAGCGCCCGGCCTTGGAGGCCTTCAGCTTCTTGCTGCAGATGGGGCATTTGAATATCCGCGGGAACGTCGTTCCCTTGCCTTCCTCTCCGCGCGCCGCGAAGAAGGAGACCGCCTCGTCGAGGTTCTCCTTGATGTTGAAGAACTGGGAAAAACCCAGCAGTTGGAATACTTCATAGACTTTCGGCTGGATCTCCAGGAGCACCAGGTCACCGCCGCGCGGTTTGACGGCCTTCAGGAATGCGGTGAAGGATCCGATTCCCGTGCTGGAAACGTAGTTCAGGCCGCTGCAATGGAATATGAGCTTGATGAATCCCGTCTCGATCGCCTTGGCAA
This sequence comes from uncultured Spirochaetota bacterium, assembly GCA_963781885.1. Taxonomy (GTDB): domain Bacteria; phylum Spirochaetota; class Spirochaetia; order SZUA-6; family Fen-1364; genus Fen-1364. Next base: position 202,344 of record CAWAHW010000007.1, read on the forward strand.
CGCGCTTCTGGAAATAATTGGAATTGTACGTGTCGATGTAGCCGGTGAGATAGAGCACAAGGCACCCTTCGGTGTCCTCGATTTTCTGGAGGCGGATTTTGAGGCTGTCGTCTTTTTCGTCGTCGAAGCCTGGAACAATCTCGTTGTTACTCATGGCGCCCCTTTGCCTTCGAAATTCCCCTCATCCCTTCAATTATAGCCACGGCGCAACCGAGCCGCAAGAGCTCATGTCTTGTGAGTCTCATTGTGTGATTTCGAAGACATTCTAAGTGTTTGACGGGCTTTTGTCAAATGGAGACGCCATTTCCGCGCGGAAAATGGACTTTCCCGGGCGGTATGCCGGCAGGGTATGGGCGCGGCTGTGCCCTGCGCCGAACCACTCATTGGTTCGGGATCCCACTGCAGGGAGACGGCCGCCGTGTTGTAGGCGTCGTTTCCCGTGGCTGCTGCCGTCGGGGATCGCAGCTCGCCGCGGTAGCGGGCGGAGAGAAGCCACTGTCCCAGCCGGGAGCTGAGCCCCGCGGCGAAGACCCACGTGGAGAGGGAATCCGCCGGATTCTGCGCATCGGCGTAGCGCCAGTCCAGGCCCGCCTCGATGCTGGTTCCCTTGCGCACAGTAAGGCTCACGCTGCCGGCGGCGCTCGCGGTGACGACGTCCTTGGACAGGCCGTTCGAATCGAGCATCGCGTAGTCCATCGACTTCAGGCCCAGCGCATAACCGAGCTTCCACGCGCTGCCGATGCGGACGGCACCGTCCTGCTCGATCCTGACATAGTCGTAGTCGCCGGACTGGTCGCCGGGCAGATAGTAGTCCTTGCCCGACAGGGTGAGGGCCAATCCGAACGCCGCCGGTCCCGCCGCCTCTTTCACCTGGAAGGTGACGAGGTTGCGCAGGGACGCCGCGAGGTACGTCTCGTCATCGGGGTCCTCCGCCGCGCCGCCCGCGGCCTCGTATTTCACGCTGAAGACGGGATAGGTCCAATCGAGACCGCAGGCGGGCAGACCGATGCACAGGAGGAGGAGGCACACACTTTTCTTCATACGCCCATTATCGGCCCCGGCGGGACGAAGATGAGCAGCGCCTTCAGGTGCCGATATCGCGCGGCAGGGCCGCCGGGCGGATCCCCGGGCGGCTCCCGCGGGCTCACGGTATCCGTCTGGCCGATTCTCGGCTACTCTGGACCCTCATGAGCAGTCAGAATGCCGACGTGCGCATCGTGCTGGTGAGGCCGCGGGACGCCGGTAATGTCGGCGCGGTCTGCCGCGCGATGAAATGCATGGGCTGCGGGTCGCTCGCCATCGTGCCGGACGGGCTCCTGGACCCGCGGCGCGCGCGCACCCTCGCGCATTACGCGGCGGACGTGCTGGACCGTGCGACGATGCACGCGACGCTGCGCGATGCAATTGGCGACGCGGTGCTTGTGGCCGGCACGACGCGTCGCCGGGGCAGGAACCGCAAGTATTTCAGCCTTTTCCCCGAGCAGCTCGCGCAGCGGATCGCGCAGATCCGCACGGGCGCCGTGGCCGTTCTTTTCGGCAACGAGGAGACCGGCCTCACCGACGCCGAGCTTTCGCTCTGCGATGTCGCCGTGACGATACCCGCCACGCCGCGCTTCCCCTCGCTGAACCTTTCCCACGCGGTGCAGGTGATCTGCTACGAGATATTCCGCGCGCTGCACGCGGACCACCTCACGCCCTTCACCCCCATCGGCGCGGGGGCGGTGGATGACCTGGTGGGCACCATCACGCGCTCCCTTGAGAGCATCGGGTTTTTTACCCAGGTCACCCCGGACCAGATGGGGGTGTTCTTCAAGGACATCATCGCGCGGGCGGGGTTGTCCGTGAGCGAAGGCCGGAGGCTGGGCGTCGTGTTCGGAAAAATCGCCGGCCTGGCCTCGAAGAACAGGGTGCCGGCGGATTGACCCGGACCCGAATCCTCCATAGTATTGGCGCAAGGAGAGTTCCGATGCGAAGATCCGTCCCAGTCATTGCGTGTGTCTTCCTTCTGCTCGGGTCCGGCTTTCTCCCCGCGCTCTCCCGCGCCGACCTGGACCGGGTGGTTGACATCAACGTCACCTTGAAGACCCTGTCCGAGGTCGCCGACGGCAAGGCCCCGCTTCCCGACGGCCGGCTCATCGTGCTGACGGGAACGGTCTCCGACGTGAACATCCTCAGCAAGGACCAGGCGACCTTCAAGGTGAGAATAGAGCTCCTGAGCGGCGAATGGTTCGGTGAAGAGGACGTGAAGGCATATGCCTGCTACGTCGAGTTCTCCGGGCCGGAGTACTTCAAGGTCTTCCCGGCGCGGCTTCCCGCCAATGCGCCTTCCGACCTCATCGGTCTCAGCACCCGGGTGCTCATCATCGGCAGGGCCGTGAGCGTCACCACGACCCCGCTGGGCGCCAAACGCGTGCTCGTCGACGGCGCGTACGTGCGGCCGATCGAATAGGCCACGTCGCGGCGCCCGCCGGGCGCGCGCATCAGTCGAAACGCAGATGCCGTGCGTGGAGGGGTCCGCCCTCCGCCGCGAGCACGGCCCTCTCCAGCACATTTCGCAGCTCCCGGATATTGCCCGGCCAGTGATGGCCGCGCAAGGCCGCCCGCGCGTCCGGCGCAAGCTCCGTGTCCGGCCTGCCCAGCAGGCAGAGGAGATGGACCGCAAGCAGGGGGATGTCGACCGCGCGCTCCCGCAGCGGGGGAATACGGATGGGCAGCACCCCGAGCCGGTAATAGAGGTCGCCGCGGAATCCTCCCGACGTGACGTCGGCCTTCAGGTCCCTGTTCGTCGCGGAGACCACGCGGACGTCCAGCGGCAGCGCACGTGCGCCGCCCACGCGCGTCACCGATCGGCCCTCGATCACGCGCAGGAGACGGCTCTGCGCGGCCGCTGACATTTCCCCGATTTCGTCGAGGAAAAGCGTGCCCCCGTTGGCCTGCTCGAAGCTTCCCGGCCGCGCCACCGCGTCCGTGTAGGCGCCCTTCTCCGCGCCGAAGAGCTCCGTCTCGATGAGCGTGTCCGGAATTGCCGCGCAGTTGATCGGCACGAAGGGCCCTGCGCGGCGTCGGGAAGCGTCGTGGATGAGCCGGGCCGCGAGCTCCTTGCCCGTGCCGCTTTCCCCGAGCAGCAGGATGGGCGATTCGGAGGCGGCATAGCGGAGGATGAGCTCCTTGACCGAGTGGATGCCCGCGCTTTCCCCGATCATGGCGTCCATGAGCCCCTGTTCCGGGCAGGCCGCGCGCCGCGCGTCGGCGCCCGCCACGGCGGTCCGCAGCGCGCCCAGGAGCTCCGGCAGCTCGTACGGCTTCAGGATGTAGTCGCAGGCACCCGCGAGGACCGCCTCCTTGACGATGCGCGGCGCGTTCATGGCGGTGAGCATGACCACCGGCGGGGCAAGGGGCTGGGCGGCGATCTGCTTCAGCGCGGAGATGCCGTCCATGTCGGGCAGCGTGATGTCCAGGAGCACGACGTCCGGGCGGTCCCGCTTCACGGCCTCGATGCCCTGCCGCGCGCTGTACGCCGACCGCAGGGTGTACGGGTCGGGCAGGACAAGGTCGAGAGTTCTCTGTGCTTGGGGATCGTCGTCGACGAAGAGCACTTTCACCATGGGAACGACCTTTTCAATGCACCGAGCATAGCCCAAAGGAGGGGCAGCGGCAAGCGGCGAAGGCGGCGCGGCTCGCTCCGTGGTCCATCGAGCCCTGGCAATTGTTCCAGTCGACAACCATGATTGTGGCGAGAAAAGCTCCCGTACAACCCGGCTTGTTGATTTTCTGCAAGGCGCGATATCGATCGATCGATAATTGTTTCTTCTGAAAAGACTTGCGACTGTTCCATAGGTTTGGCATGCAACGTGCTTTGCATTTTATGGTCGCCGGCAATAGGCCGCGGCCTGAGGAGGCACGAGATGCAGTATGGATCGAGGGTCGCGAGAGGGATCCTTTTGGCGTGTATCGGGGGATTGATCGCCATCTCCGGTCTGGGTGCGCAGACACGGGCGTTGCGCGTCCTGGCGGCAACGGGAAGCGCCGCTGAAATCACGAAGGCGCTCCAGGCGGGGGCGGATTTCAACGCGAGCGATTTCATCGGGGAAACGGCCCTCATGGCCGCCGCCGAGCGCAACCGGGACCCCAACGTCGTGCCGGCACTGCTGCGCTATGGCGCGGTCGTGGACGCGCGCAACGGCTACGGTGAAACGGCGCTCATGTGCGCCGCGCAATTCAATGGGGATGCCGGGGTGATTGCGACGCTCCTCCAGGCCGGGGCTGACCCACGCGCGCGCGACACACTCGGCCGCACCACGGCGATGCACGCGGCGGCGTCGAATCCGTCGGTCGACGTCCTCCACGCGCTGATCCAGGCGGGGGCGGACGTGAACGCCATCGACGAAAGCGGCATGACCGCGTTGATGTTCGCGGCCTGGTCGAACCCGAATCCCGCGGTCGTCACCGCCCTGCTCGCCGCGGGCGCCGACGGCAGGGCGCGAAGCGCGGCCGGCAAGAGCGCATTTGAGTACGGGCAATCGAACCCCGCGCTTGCGGGCGGCGGCACGGTTCTCGCCTCCCTGGAAGCGGCGGCCAGGTAGACCGTGGCCCACGGGAAAGGTGAGATGGTCATGGCGGACGAAAACAATCAGCCGGCAAAGATCGGTGACTTCATGGTGTCGATCGGTGCGATGAAGGCCTGGCAGGTGCAGGACGTGCTCCTGGAGCAGACACTCGGCGACTCGCGGATATTCGGCGAGATCGCGATCAGCTTCGGCTACATCGACGACGACGCGGTGAAGCGGTATCTGGATTCCCGGGTCGCAAAGTCGGCGGGCGCACGGGCGTGAAGGAGCCTGCGCGGCGGACCGCCCAGGCGGAGAAGCAGGCAGCACTCGGCATCCTGGGCGGCGGGTTGGCGCATGAGATCGGCAATCCCAACCAGGTGATCCGGCTCGGCGCGGATTTCTTCGCGCGCGCGTGGGGCGCGGCGGAGAGCGCGCTCGACCGTTCCGCCCGGGAGGACGCCGACCTGCGCGTGGGCGGCATCCCCTGGCAGCAGGCGCGCGCGGAGGTGCCTGCCGCGATCGAGAACATTCGCGCGGCCTGCGTGCGGATCGACGCCGTCGTGCGGGGCCTCGTGAGGTTCGCGCGCCCGGACAGCGACGCGCCGCCGACGCTTCTCGACCTGAATCTCGTCGTCACCGCGGCCCTGACACGGACCACGGCGCTCGTGCGACCCTGCCCGCGGCACATCGCCGTCGATCTTGCGCCGACCCTGCCTCCCGTGCGCGGGTGCCTCGCGAAGATGCAGGAGGCGATCGTCAACGTAGTGACCAATGCCTGCCAGTCCCTGCGGTCACCGCAAGACGCGCTGGGCGTGTCGACCGCCTTTGACGACGGCACCAAAGAAGTGGTACTACTTGTCGTGGATGGTGGTCGCGGGATGAGCCCGGCGCAACTGCAGCAGATCAAGGATCCATTCTTCACGACGCGGCGCGAATCCGGCGGCCTCGGCCTGGGTGTCCCCATCGCCGATGCCATCATCACCGCGCACGGCGGCTCACTCGCCTATGAGTCCACGGAGGGACGCGGCACGACGGCGATCGTGCGGCTTCCCGCGGACCCCGGGCCGGCGGCCGACGCATGACGGACGCCTCCCCCGGCGCCATCTCCGTCCTCATCGTCGACGACGAGGAGGCGATCCTCCAGACATTCGCGGTCACGCTCCGGTCGGAAGGCATCGCGAACGTCTCCACGGAAAAGGACAGCACGCGCGTCATGGACCGCATCGCGCGCGAGCCGCCTGGTCTGATCCTCCTTGACCTCACGATGCCGCTCCTGTCCGGCCAGGAGCTGCTCCATCTCATCCACGAGAGTCATCCCCAGCTTCCGGTGGTCATCGTCACGGGAAACGCGGAGCTCGATACCGCGGTGGCGTGCATGAAGGCCGGCGCGGTGGACTACCTCGTGAAGCCCATCGATCGTCAGAAGCTCATCTCCACGGTACGCACCTACGGCGAGCTGCGCGAGCTGCGGGAGGAGAACGCCTCCCTCGCCCGGCACCTCTTCACGCGCACCCTGGAGCGGCCCGAGGTGTTCGAGCAGATCATCACGCGCGATCCGCGCATGCTCGCCCTTTTCCAGTACGTGGAAGCCGTCGCCTTCAGCTCCCACCCCGTGCTCCTCACGGGCGAGACGGGGACCGGCAAGGACCTTTTCGCCGCGGCAATCCACCGGGCAAGCGCCCGGCCGGGCGAGCTGGTGACAATCAATGCGGCGGGTCTCGATGACACGATGTTTTCGGACGTCCTTTTCGGCCATCGCAAAGGCGCCTTCACGGGGGCGGAGCAGCCGCTGCGCGGTCTCGTGGAGCGCGCGGGGACGGGCACGCTCTTCCTCGATGAGATCGGCGACCTGAGCCCCGCGTCCCAGGTGAAGCTCCTGCGTCTGGCCGAATCCGGCGAATACTACGCCCTTGGCACCGACGTCGTGCGCCGCTGCCAGGCGCGTCTGGTCGTGGCCACCAACAGGAACCTGGAGGAGGCCGTCGCGTCGGGGGCGTTCCGCTCGGACCTCTATTACCGCCTCTCCACGCATCGCGTCTCGATTCCGCCGCTGCGCAGCCGCACCATGGATCTCCCCCTCCTGGTGGACAAGTTCGTGCAGAGCGCGGCGGAAGAGCTGGGCAAGGAGCCGCCGCTGGTTCCGCGCGCGCTGCTCGCGCACCTGCGCGTCTATGATTTTCCCGGCAACGTGCGGGAGCTGCGGTCGAGCATCCTGGACGCCGTGGGACGCCATCGCGAAGGGCCGCTCAGCGTGGAGCTGCCCGGCGAGGGCAATCGTGCCGGGTCCCTGCGGGAAGAGGCGCGGGCCGTCGTTGGATTCGGAGAATCCCTGCCGACGATCCAGCAATCGGTGCGCATGCTCATCCAGGAGGCGCTCAGCCGGTCGGGCGGAAACCAGACCGCGGCGGCGCGTCTCCTGGGAATCAGCCAGCAGGCGCTGAGCAAGCGACTGAAGGATTTCTCCCGGAACGAGGAATCGTCCGAAGACGTGTAGAGGCTGCTTGCCGACAACCGACATTGTGTGAGCGCCCCCGGCACGACAACCTGTCTTGTGTCCTGCCTACCTTTGCCAGAACAGGTCGAACTGTAAGCCCTTATGCGAAAAAGAATTATGCCATACCTGTCGCCCTGGCATGCGGATTGCATTTCAATGCGAATGACAGGTGGGGAGGTGAGCCCATGAGAAGGGTCTGTGCATGGTGCAACACGCCAATGAGTGACGACGCGCGCGCGGAAACAAGCGGTGAGCCGATCACGCACGGAATCTGCGATGCTTGCGCGGCTGTTTTCGGCAACCCGTACCGCCGTGCGCTGCGCGATTTTCTCGATTCGGTAGCGGAGCCCATTCTCGTCGTCGACGTGGCGGGCGTCGTCATCACGGCGAATGCCTGCGCGCGCGCGGCCCTCGGCAAGGACCTTGCCGACATGGAAGGCTTCCCGGGCGGCGACGTCTTCGAGTGCGTCAACGCGCGGCTCCCCGGCGGATGCGGGCGGACGGTGCACTGCGCCTCCTGCCAGGTGCGCAGCTCCGTGACCTACACGGTGGAGACGGGGTGCCCGCTCTGCAAGGTCGAGGCCTACCTCGACGTGGCCACCCCGCGGGGCTTCCAGAGGCGGCGTCTTCTCATTTCGACGGAAAAGGTGGGCGTCACGGTGCTCGTCCGACTGGATGCAATGCAGCCCGCGCTTGCCGGCGAGTTTGCACCCCTTGGATCCGGCTCTTCTTCCGCCGTGCCGTGAGCGGCTAACGGCCCCGCGCCCCGAGGCGCCATCGCCAGCGCGGCTTCGCAAAGCTCGGCCGCGCGTCGCGACCGGTCACCGGGTTTCCCGGCAGCACGGCAGAGGCGCCCTCGATCCAGACATTGATGTTGCGTGCCACCTCGCCATCCATCGCGATGCTCGCACCGTCGCATTCGATGACGTAGGACGGATAGGCCTGGTGGAGCTTCACCACCGTCCCGGGCCGGATCTGCAGCGAGGTGAGCCGGTGGAGCTGCTGGTCGCTGCGCGTGTAGACGTAGGCGACGCGCGCCGTCTGCCCGATGGCGAGCTCCGTGAGGGGCACGATGATCTTCTGCACGTAGCGCGCGGAGATGCGGCAGCATTCCCCTTCGGGGATGGGGAAGCCGTGCGGGCACTCCCGGGGGTGTCCCAGGAGCGTGCAGATGCCGTCCACGATCTCCGTCGCGAGGATATGCTCGAACTCGCAGGCCCCGGATTCGAACTCGCGGCCCATGACGTCGTGGATGAGCCGCTCGCCGATGCGGTGCGCGCGGATGAGCCTCTGCGCGTGCGCGATGCCGCTCTCCGTGAGCGCCACCTGCTCGCCGTCGCGCGTCACGAGGCCGTCCGCCTGCAGCCACTCCAGGTCCCGGGGCTGGAAGCGGTCGCGCAGGGAGGCGCGCAGCTCGTCCATGCCGGACGCGCCGCGCTCCCGCAGCTGCCACAGCCTTTCCAGCATCTCTTCACGGTCGGTGATCTGGTTCATAGCTTCAGCACCCCCGATGCAAGGACCAGGAGCCAGTGCACGGCGCCCGTGTAGGCGAATGCCGCGGCATAGATCCCGATCACGATGAAGACGGCCGCGCGCGGGCCGATCTCCTTGAACATGGCGGCGATGTTGGCGAAGCACTGGGCGAATGTCGTGAGGAGCACGACGGCGACGATGGCCTGCATGCCGTTGAGAAGCCCTTCGTGCGACATGCGCAGGATGAAGCCCGCGGCGGCCTCGCTGCGCGCGAAGGTGAGGAGGAGCGCGTCCACCATGTCCAGCGGCAGACCCAGCCACCCGGTGATGAGCGGCCGCAGCGCCTCCTTGAGGAGCGCCAGGGCGCCAATCTTGTCCAGGACGAACATCGCCAGCGCCGCGGCGATGAATATCGGTATCGCCTCTTTCAGGAACCAGAGAAGGCGGTAGCCGGTCTTGCGCGCCACGGCGCCCACGCGCGGCATGCGGATGGGCGGCAGCTCCTGGATGAACTGGCTGTCCGTCTCGCCGGGGAGGAAACGGTTGAGGAGCAGGCCGGCGGCGACTTCCAGGAGCGCAAGGAAGCCGAATGCGAGGATGAAATACTTCACGCCGTGCTGCCCGAGGATGGCGATGGAGAGCCCCATCTGCGCCGAGCAGGGTATGGCAAGGCCGATGAGGGCCACGACGATCAGCTTTTCCTTGCGCGACTGCAGTGTGCGCGCCGACATGGTCGCCATGGTCTTGCATCCGAACCCGAGCACGAGCGGGATCACCGCGTTGCCCGTGATGCCGATCTTCTCCGATGCCCTCCGCGTGAGGATGGCAAGGTTGGGGAGGTAGCCGATGTCCTCCAGCAGCCCGAAGACCATGAAGAAGACCGAGAGGATGGGAAGCACCGTCGTGAGCGAGTTGAAGAGCCCCAGCGTCAGGAGGCCGTGCGGGCCGATCAAAAGGTCGTTCCAGAAGCCGCCCGGGACGATCCGCTGGATGAGGGCAACGACGGGGTCCGTGATCGCCGTCGTGAGCAGAAGGGAAAGCCCGCCGGCGACATAGACCACCATGATGTAGATGACGCCAAGGAAGAATGCCAGGAGCGGAAGCCCGTAGAGGGGATGCCGGCAGAGGGCGGCGAAGGTCTGGGAGAAACGCGGCCGCTGTCGCGCCGCGGCGGTGTTCACCGTCACGTGCGCCGCGATCTCGTCCACCCACTGCGTGCGCCGTGCGCTCACCAGGAGCGGCGCCTTTCCCGCCAGCCGTGCGCGCGTGTCCTCGATGGCGTTGAGCGCGGCCGCCGCGGCGTCGGGCGGGAGGCCGCCGAGCGCGAAGGTGGGGTCGTTTTCCAGCAGGAGAAGCGCCGAGGATCGGGGGAAGGGGGCCGATGCCGGCAGGAGACCGCTCACGCGGGCAACGGCGGCCTCGGTCTCCTCCCCGTAGGAGAGCGGCGGCGGTGCCGCGGGCCGCATCCGCAGCGCGCGCCGCAGCTCCGCCATGCCCGGCACCGGGCTCGGGTGAGGAGATGACGGGAACGCCCAGCCGCCGCGCGAGCGCATCCGGGTCGAGGCGGAGCCCGTCGCGCGCGCTCTCCCCGACCGCGGTGAGCACGAGGACGAGCGGCAGGCCGAGGCCGAGCAGGTCGGCGGTGAGCAGGAGCGATTCGCGCAGGCGGTGCGTGTCCACGCACTGCACGAGCACGTCGGGCGGCTCGGAGAAAAGCCGCGCGCGCACCACCAGCTCCTCCTCCGACTGGATGTACAGGCCGTGCAGCCCCGGAGTGTCCGTGACCGCCCACGCCTCCCCGTCGATGGCGCAGTCGTGCGTCTTCACCTCCACGGTGGTCTGCGGGTAGTTGGACACAAGCTCGTAGGCGCCGGTGAGGCTGTTGCAGAGCTGGCTTTTGCCGCTGTTGGGGAGCCCCGTGACGAGGATGCCGAGCGGGCGCGGGCGGGGGGAAAGGAGCGGCCCGCCCGCGGCGGGGCGGGGGACCGTGCCCGCGGCGCCCGGCCGACCCGTCTGCCTCATTCTGAGATTGAGATGCATTCTCATATTGGAGACATGATGACGATGCGCCACGCGCCCTACCTTTTCGCCTTGCGGCAGGCGGCGCAGTAGCCGCGGATGCCGAGGTGATGCTCGACGGGGCGGAAGCCGTGGCGCCGGCAAACCTTGTCCTGCAGCATCTCCAGCTCGTCGTCCTTGAACTCGATGATGCGGCCGCAGGAGATGCACTCCAGGTGATCGTGGTGATCGCGGCCCCAGGCGGGCTCGTAGCGGGCCCTCCCGCGGGCGCGCAGGGTTTCCGTGATGATGCCGCTCTGCACGAAGAGGGGGAGCGTCCGATAGATCGTCGCGCTGGACAAGGTTTCCCCTTTGCGCTTCAGGAGCTCGTGCAGCCCGTCGGCGTCGAAATGCCCGCGGGAGGCGACGATCCCCTGGAGGATTGCGCTCCGTGTCGAGGTGAAGGAGAGACCCCTCCTCTTCAGGTATGCGCGAAAGTGCTCCGCCGGTTCCATGTGAGATTGATTCTCAATCTCATAATGGCCCGCCGCGCGGCCCCTGTCAAGGGCGTTCGTGCAGGAATGCGCGGGAGCGGGCTCCGTGCCGCGCAAAGGCCGCCCTGCGCCGCACGTCCGCTCCCCGGCTAGACCGCCTTGTCGCGCGGCCGGGGCGCCTCCGGGGCGGCTGCCTCCGTCGGGCGGGGCGCTGCGTCCCGATGCTTCACGAGGCGCGGCATCATGCCGCGGGACATGGTCTTGCAGCCGCCCTCCGCGTCGATCGTCTGCTGCATCGCCTCGCGCACGGCGGAAGACAGCGCGCGCGCCGCCCGGCGGGGCGAGGCGCCGGATGACGCCGCGCCCGCCGCATCGGCGGGGAGCGGGAAGACGGGCGTCCCCACGATGACCGATACCCGCGGCGGGATGCGGAAAGCCCGACCCGCGATGCGGAGTGTCGCCCTGCCGCGCCAGGAGCGCCGATGGAGGACCGTCGTCACCGGAATGACGGGAACGCGCAACGTGCAGGCAAGGAGGAATGCGCCCGGGTGGAAGGGCATCAGCTCCTGGTTGCCGCGGTAGCATTCCCCTTCGGGGAAGAAGTGCAGGAATCCAAGCGAATGGAAAGCGCGGTGCGCCGCCGCATCGAGGATGCGCAGCGCGTCGGGCCTCTCCGGGATGGGCACGCCGCCCAGGAGCCGGACAAATGTGCCCAGCCAGGGGATGAGCGCCGTCTCCTCCAGCATCGTGAAGTAGGTCCGACGCGGCCGTATCGCGTGCGCGATGATGCCCGGGTCCAGGAGCAGGGTGTGGTTGCTCACGAGGATCGCCCGCTTCACACGGCGCAGGTTCTCCCGGCCGCGGATGCGGATATCGTAGACGATCCAGTCGAACAGCCGCACGACGGAGACGGCGAAGTGGTAGAGGAGAAAGAAGGGAATGAATGCGGGGTCAAACCGGATGATGCGGGCACCGTGCGTATATGCCATGGAGAGCCTCCTAGTGCAGGGTGCGTCCCTTCCAGACGACCCCGTGCCCCGTGACGGACTGCGCGAAGCTCCACCACGCCATGTAGAGCAGATGGCCGAAGAGGATGGGGTAGAGGAAGGGCACCCACCATTTCAGGCCCCGGTCGTAGAGAACGAGGGCCCATGCGAAAAGGAAAAGTCCGACGCAGAGCAGCGAGCGATCCGCACCCGCGATGCCGATCAGCGCCTGGACGGGCAGGAGCGCGAGTGGCAGCATGACGAAGCCGACGAGCAGCGTCAGGGCCGCGGCGAAAAGGACCGACCGTGTGCGGGCGATATCGTAGATGTTCTTCGAGACGCCGGCGAAAGAGGCGCGGTAGCCGTCGTACATCCGGCAGCGCACGTGCCGGCGGATGTCGAGGAAGACCTCGCGGTAGCCCGCCTTCTTCAGCTCGCGCGCGATGGCGAGGTCGTCGGTGATCGTGCCGCGCACGCGCGTGTAGCCCCCGATCGATTCGAAGGCGGCGCGGCGGAACACGATCACCTGCCCGATGGCGAATGAGAGCGCGGGAGAGCGCAGCGGCGCGATCAGCCAGAGGGGGAGCAGCATGGCGGACATGATGTAGGTGGCGGGCACGATGAAGTGCTCGCCGAGGCTTTCCATGTCCTGGTGCACGTACCCCGACAGGCAGTCGGCGCGGTGAAACTCGATGTTCGTCACGACCCAGGCGAGGCTTTCCGCTCCGTGCACGGTGTCGGCGTCGGTGAACATCAGGTACTCGCCGCGCGCCTGGCCCGCGAGCTGCTGCATCGCGTGCGGCTTGCCCAGCCAGCCCGTGTCGGCAAGCGGCGCGCCGCGCACGGCGCGGACCTTTCCCGGGTAGCGATCGGCGTAGCCCGCGAGGATGCCCCACGTGTCGTCGGTTGACTGGTCGTCGAGCACGACGATCTCGTAATTGTCGTAGGTCTGCCGGAGGAGCGAATCCAGGCACGCCGCGATGTTCTTCTCTTCGTTTCGTGCCGGTATGAGGACGGATACCTTCCTGCCGCGCCGCACGCGCGGTGCCCGGGAGCTGAGACGGAGCCACGCGATATTGGAGAGAGAGAGGAAAACAAAATAGATGGTTCCGAGCAGAAGGGCCGATCGCACGAGCCACATGTTTTCCCCCGTTCGTTCTCAGCCGCTATTACATCGACACACAATGCATAGACAGGCTATGTAATAATAGTCAAGGGGGAGATGTGCCGTCAACCTGGATCGACGTCATGACTTTGTCAGTCGGAGTACGTGTTATTTCTGGGCGGGAGGCGGATTATTCCGCCTGTTTGCCGATAAGGAGGCATGATGTCAGGAATTGCGAGCTCATCGCCCGTAGACCTCGCGAGATCCCTCGATGAGTTGGGCGCGGTCCTTCAGAACGCGCAGGGCCAGGCTTCCCAGCTCGCCGAAAAGCTTCTCAAAGCCGGCGTTCAGCAGGCCGTCCAGGACGATGCGCTCGGCACGCTCATCGACACGTCCGCCTGAAGCAAGGCCGTCCTCCGCGTCGGTGCCGCGCGCGGCGAGGCCGGTTGGCAGGGGCGGCGTCATCCTGCTACACTCCAAACTCATGACTATCACGCGTGTGCTGCTCAGGTTTCGCGACAGGGATTTTCTGTTTCGGACGATCCTGGTCCTCCTTCTTTTCTCCCTCGTTCCCCTGGCCGAGATTTTCCTGTTCGTGCTCCTGGGGAACGTGATCGGCAACTACCTCGTTCTCCTCTGTGCCGTGGTCGTGGGGCTGGTCGGGGGATACGTCGCCCTGACGCAGGCCCGACGCGCCGAGGCGCGGTTGCGCGAACGCGTGGCGGCCGGCGCCTGGCCCGGTCGGGAGATTGCCGATTTCCTCGGCTGCGTCGCCGCGGCCATTCTCCTCATCACGCCCGGCTTCATCACCGATTGCGCCGGCCTGCTCCTGCTCATCCCGGCCCTGCGGCGCGCCGTGGGACGCATGCTCGCCGCGCGGCTTTCGACCGGCTTCAAGGAGCTCTACGACCTGCTTGTGCTGTCACGACTGTGAGGTTTGATAGGCCGTCCGCGAGGCCCTGACGGGCCCCTACAGCTTGAAGATCCGGGAAACGAGCAGAAGTACCAAATAGTAGAAGTACGGGAATACGGCGGCGAGCCGCCATGGCTTGCGGCCGATGCCGGAAAGCGCGCCGAGACCCGCGGCATGCAGCTTCTTCGACGTCTGCTTCTCCCGGCCGGCGAAGATCTCGAAACAGTTCGCTGCATATAGCGAAATGCCGGGATTGAGCTCCTTGCGGTGCTTGAGGATCCACTTGTCGCGCCCGGGGACGCCGGTTCCCACGAGGACCATCGAGGGCGACGACTTCTTCACCGCCATCACGATGTCCCCTTCCACACCCCGGGGGAAAAAGCCGTAGAAGCGGCCGACGACGCGGATCTCGTGGAAACTTCCCTTGAGATTTTCCTCCGCGATCTCCAAGACCTCCTTGCGCGCGCCCAGGAGATAGACGGATCCCTTTGCCTTTTCGATGACGCTCAGGATGCGGATGATGTATTCGAAGGGATTGAACAGGCTGAGATTTCCCGCCCCGAGGAAGTGCGCGCCTTGCACGATGGGCAGGGAGACCGGGAGGATGAGGGCAGCGTCGCGCAGACAGCGCATGAGCTCGGGGTCGTGACGCGCGCGGAGCAGACCCCGCAGCGACAGGAAGACGACCTGGTTGTGCTGCCCGTTGTCCAGCAGCTCCGCGACGACCTGCGGCGTGGCATCCGCGCCGATGCAGTCCACGGGAACGTTGAGAACCTTGATCCTTTTCACTCCGCTTGTGCCGGTCTCCACGCATCATTCTCCTGAAGAATCGTCATGACCGCCCCGAGCGCAAACGTCGCGGCGGTTTCCACGCGCAAGATGCCGGTGTCGAAATGCACCGGCTGGAAGCCCGCGCCCGTCGCCCGGGTGAGCTCCGCGTCAGACAGGCCGCCTTCCGGGCCGATGAGCACGCTCACCGTCGCGGGCCTTCCCGCGAGGATCTGGTGGAGCGTCCTGCCGGCCACCGGCTTCTCGTGGAACACGAGCCCCGTCCCCCAGTCCTCCCCGGCTTCGAAAAGGGAGCTAAAGCTCCGCGGCTCGTCGATCACCGGCACCGTCGGCGTGCCGCTCTGCTGGACGGCCTCCCGCGCGATCCGCATCAGCCGTTCCGCCCTGCCGTCCCGGTTGCCCGGGCGCACGACCGAATGCTCGCTTTCAAGCGGAACGATCCGGGCCACTCCTGCCTCTGTCGCCTGTCGGACAATGAGATCGATTTTGCGCCCCTTTGGCAAGCACTGCAGGAGGACGATCCGCGTCCCTGTCGTCCGCGTCGGGGGCGCGCCGTCCGCGGCCTTTCCGCCGGCGGGCTGCGGGGTGAGCGCGACGAGGCAGTCGCGTGCGCCGACGCTGACGATGCGCATGAGGTAGGAGGCGCCCGCGAGGTCGCGCGCAGGCAGCTCCGCTCCCGGGGCGAGCCGCCGCACGACGATGAGGTGGCGGAAATCCCCGCCGTGGAGCGTGAGTCTCTCTTCCCCGGCGTACCGACCGGGCAGGAGGAACTGTTTCATGGCAGCGCCTCCTTTCGAGGGCCGTGTGGATGCCTTAAGAGGCGGGCGTCGGTATTTCGTGGTTCTCCAGGGCCTTCACCGCCGCCTGGAGAACGGTATCGAAGTCCAGGTCATAGGCCGGCGGCGTGTTCACGGAGGATTCCACCTGGTCGCGCACGAGCCGCCGCAGGTAACGGTCGTTCAGCACGTTGCCCTGCGCGTGGAGCGAGGCGACGAACTTCGTCACCTGGTCGTCGGTGGGCTGCGGGTTGGCCTTCACGAAATCCTTGATGAGCGTGCCGTTGAGCAGGTCGTTCAGCGATTTTTGCTCGACGTCCGTCAGGTCGGGCTCCTTGATCTCGCGGTCCGGCAGGATGCCCACCTTGTCGATCGTCACGCCCGAGGGCAGGTAGTAGCGGGACGTGGTGAGGCGGAATCCGCCGTCGCCCAACGGCTGGACCGTCTGCACCGATCCTTTGCCATACGTCTTGACGCCGAAGAGCAAGGCGCGGTGGTAGTCGCGCAGCGCCCCCGCCACGATCTCCGAGGCGGATGCGGATCCTCCGTCCACGAGAACGACGACCGGGATCTTGGGATCCACGAGCATGCGATTGCGCCGCGCGTTGTAGACGATGTTCTCCGAGGCGACCCGTTCGTTCTTCCTCTGGACGATGAGACCCTGGTCGATGAAGAGGTTCGCCACCTCCACGCCCGCGTCCAGGACGCCGCCCGGATTCTGCCGTAGGTCGAGGATGAGCGACGTGTAGCCCGCGTCCTGGAAGGCGCGGATGGCGTCGCGGGCGCGCTCGGGCGCCTGCGGCGTGAACTGCGTGATGCGCATGTAGCCGATGGTGCCGTCGATCATGGCATGGACGACGACGGGAAGCTCGATGATGTCGCGCGTGAGGGTGGCGTCGAACTGGATGTGCTCGCCGCGCTTCACCGTGACCGTCACGTCGGTCTTCGGCTCCCCGCGCAGCCGGGCGGTGATGTCGGTGAGGGAGATGTCCGCCATGGAGTCACCGTTCACCTTGATGATCACGTCCCCCGCGGTGATGCCGGCCTTGAAGGCGGGCGTGCCCTCGAAGGCGGTCGTCACCTGGGCGCCCACCTTTTCGAGCTTCGTGATGGCAAGACCCACGCCGCCGAAGGATCCGTTCACGGTATCGCTCAGGGACTCCCAGTCTTTCGCCGCCATGAAACGGGAGTTCTGGTCGCCCAGCGCGTTGAACATGCCGGTGAGCGCCCCTTCGTAGAGGGCCTTGGGCTGCGCCTTGTCGGCGTCAACGTAGTCGTCGCGTATCTCGCGAAAGACCTGGCCGATGGTTGCGAGGTACGCCTGCGTCTCATCCTCCGCGCTGCCGGCGAGCAGCCGCGGCGACAGGGCAAAGAAGGCGAGGCCGGCGAGCAGCACGGCGGTGACAACGGTCCAGACGATACGCTCTTTCGAGCCAAACGGTCTCATGCGCTTCTCCCCAAGGCACCATACCACGCCGGCGCCAATGGTTGTCAATGTACATCCTTTTCCCCTTGCCGGCATGTGCAGGCGGTGGCAGGTCAATGCCTTGACCTCTCTTTTGCACCCCCGCTACACTCACCCGCGATGTCCACACGGCGCGGCGTCCTCCTTGCCTGCTCCCTCTGGGAGCTGGTGCGTTTTTTTCTCGTCCTCCTCCTCTTTGTCGCCACGCTGCAGGACGCCGCGGGAGTGGGCCCCTGGGTCTACCCGTGGCTGCTCTTCGTCGGTTCGGGAAACCTCCTCATCGCCGTGGGCGACGGCATGCTCGCCCTCTTTCCGGCGCGGTATGAGGCGCTCATCGCTTTCCTGCGTCTGGGCAAGCTCATGAGCGTCTTTTCATTCCTCCTCCTCATCCTCGCCGGCTCTCTCCGTGTCGCCTCCTCCCGCGTGGTTTTCGGCGTCGGTCTGGTCGCGGTCACCCAGGGTGCCGTGCTGCTTGCGGTGTTTCTCCTGGACCTCGTGAGCCTGGGAGTCCTCATGACTTGGAAAAAGGAGTCGACGCCTGTCGCTCCGTCAGACGACAACCTGCCGGCGTATACGGAGACCGAATGTAGATGACTATCACTAGGACATCCCCGCGCCTCTCCTCCCGCCCCGCTCCGGCCTGAGCATGCCGCATCGACGGTTGTTTGGGGTAGCCCTGCTCCTGCTCTGTCTTTGCCCGTCCGTCTTTGCCGCAACGACGCCGCGGCTGCTCATGACGCCACCCGTTTGGAGATTCGGGTGGGTGCGGCAGGGCGACAAGATTTCGCTGGCCGTCGTCGTGAGAAACGAAGAGACCCGCGGCCTTTCCGTGACATTCGTGCCGACCTGCGACTGCCTCACGGTGGAGAAGGGGACCCAGCAGGTCCCGGCCGGGGGACAGGCGACATTCGTCCTGCACTACGATTCCACGGACGATACCGGCAATATCCGTCGAGGCTTCCTCATCTCCACGGACCTCGCCGATGCAAAGCAGATCTCCTACATGATCTACGGCACCGTTCGGCAGGAGCGCGCGCTCCCCGCGGCTGGCGCCGCGCCGCCCGCGGGCGCGGACACGACGGGCAGCGTGACGGTGAGCTATTTCTACACGCCGGGCTGCCGCAGCTGCGAGGAGTTCCTTGATACGGAGATCCCGCGCCTCTCACGGGCGCTGGGCCGCGATATCGTGGTGGTGAAAAAGGACCTGCTGGACCCCGCGGTATTCGAGGAGCTGAATGCGGCGGCCGCGGCGCGCGGGCGCGCGCTCACCGAGGTGCCGGTCCTGCTCGCCGGGGATACGCTCCTGGTCGGCGACAAGGAGATCCGCGCGCGCCTCCCGGGCGTATTGACGGCGCTCGTCGCCGGGGAGCCGCGCGCCGCGGCCCCGTCCGCGGCGGGCCCTCTCGGTCTCACGGACAAGCTTGCGATTCTTCCCGTGTTCGTTGCCGGGCTGATCGACGGAATCAACCCGTGTGCCTTCACCACCCTCATCTTTCTCCTCGCGTCCCTCGCCCTGGCGGGCAGGGGAAGACGCGAGGTGCTCCTCATCGGCGCGATCTTCTCCGCGTCGGTCTTTCTCACCTACTTTCTCATCGGTCTGGGATTCTTTGCGGCCCTTCGCGCGGCGAATGCCGTTCCCGTGGTCTCCGCGATCCTCCGCTGGGTGCTCGTCGCCGTGCTCGCGGTCTTCGCGGGTCTTTCCGTCTACGACTACACCCGCATCCGCGCCGGCCATCCCACGGAAATGCTCCTCCAGCTTCCCGCGTCTTTCAAAAAGCGCATCCATTCCTCGATTCGCGGCGGGGTCCGGACCGCGGCCATCGCGGGAAGCTCCGTTGTCATGGGCTTCCTGGTGTCCATCTTCGAGTTCGCCTGCACGGGGCAGGTCTATCTGCCCACCCTCGCCTACTTCGCGCGCTCCGCGCACCGGCTCTCCGCCGTGCTTCTTCTTGCCCTCTACAATATCTGCTTCATTCTCCCCCTCCTGGTAGTCTTCGCGGTCAGCTATTTCGGGGTGAGCTCCGCCCGCATCACGACGGCGTTCCAGAAGCACATGGGAAAGGTGAAGCTCGCCCTTGCGGTCGTGTTCGTCGGGCTCGCCGTCTTCACCCTTGTCGGATGATATGCCTTTGGCTATGCTTTCCCTGACGGACCGCGGCACGAAGGGTCTGATGGAACCTCAATGGCAATAAAAGGCGATCTGAAGCTCGAGATCGACGAGCAGGGCATCGAGGTCCGCATCACCATCACGCCGGACGAGGCGGGCGGGGAGATCACGCCCGAGAGCATTGGCGCGATGCTCGCGGAAAAGAAGGTCCGGACCGGCATCGACAGCGAATCCATCGACAAGGCTTTCCGCACCCTCGCGCGAAAGAAGACGGAGCCCCTCACATTCGTCGCCGCGGCCGGCGCGGCTCCCCAGCCGGGCGCGCCGGAAAGCGTCGAGTTCATCGAGAGCCCGATCCCCGCGCGCCTCGCCGCGGTTGCGGAGAAGCTGCTCGTCGCAGCAGCCGCGCCCGTGGGCTACCGGCTGCGCGAAGAGCGGGTGAAGGTGGAGAAAAAGGTCCTCAAAAAGCCCGCGCTCCCCTTCCTTCCCGCACGGGTGCAGGTCGAGGTCGTCATTGAAAAGAGGATCGTGAAGGACCCGGTTCCGATCGACCCGACCGTGACGGAAACCGGTTACGTGATCAAAGGGGCCGTGGTGGCCCGCATAAAGCCGGGTGTGCAGGGAAAAGAAGGAAAGAGCGTCTTCGGCCGGCTCATTCCCGCCCCACGCCCCGAGGACGATGGCCTTCTCTTCTGCGCCGGCCTCACGCGCGCGGGTGCCGAGGTCACCGCCGACGTCACTGGTTTCCTCCGCAAGGGCGCCGGCTGGTGCGACATGGTGCCCTTCCGCGATCATGCCGTGGTCGTCGCGGCATCAAAGGACAACCTCACGTGCCTCCTGTCGCTCGTGCCCGGCGACCCCGCGGCACCACGGCCCGACGCGGCGGACGTCCTTGCGCGGGCGCAGACGCTGGGCTTCGCCGGGACGGACCTGCTTGCCGCCGATGAGATCGACGCGATGCTGCGCGATGCCATCTCCCGGCGGGCGCCCCTCACTGCCGTGTCCATCACGCCCGTCGTCAACGGCGCCGCCGCGGTCATCGTGTCCGAGGATCGGATGAAGGCCGTGCTGCACCTGCGCAAGGGTCGGGGAGGCGGGAGGCCGCTCCTGCCCGCCGCGGTGAGCGAGGCAATCCGGGCGAGCCGGGTCAAGGGATTCGATGCGCAGACCGTCCGCAAGGATCTGCTTGCGTTCTTTGCGGGCCGCACCGCGGAGCTTGCCGACTACGTGCTCGTGAGCGGAAGAGCCCCGAAGCCGGGCTCCGACCCCAAGCTGGAGTGGCGCGCCCTTTTCCTTCCGGCCGATGAAATGGAAACGATCCGGGGCACGGCGATGGCGAATGCCGGCCGTCTTGCATCCCTCGCGTCACTGACCTCGTTCCCCCTGGACAAAGTGGAGGCCGTGGCGCGCGTGAAGGCGGACGCCGAGGTCCTGAAGATCACCGCTTCCATCGGCGGGGAGCCGGGCGTCGACGTCTTCGGCACCGTCACGCCCCCTCCGCGCAGCGGCCGCGGCGAGGTGCGGCTTTTCGAAGGCGTCGCCCTGCGCAAGGACGCGGTGGTCGCCACCGAAGAAGGAATCCTGGAAAAGGGCAGCGACGGCCTGGTGACGCTCCTGCGGGTGCGGCCGCATCGGGACGCGGAGCTGCAGGTCGCCGTCGCTGCGGACCGCATGAAGGCCGTCCTCAGCCACTTTCCGCCGCGCGGCGACGGGGCCCTCCTCTCCGCGGAGGACGTGCGCGAGCGCATCCGCAGGGCCGGCGTGCAGAAGGGCATCGACGAGCCGATGCTGCGCGTCGCCCTGGACAGGGTGGCGCGCGGGGAGGAGTTCGCCGACCTCCTCATCGCGACCGGGAAGAAGCCTGCCCTGGAAGCGCGGAAGAGGATCGTCTATCACGTGCAGGTCGCCACCGGCAAGGCGGTGTCCATCCGCGCCGACGGCAGGGCGGATTTCCGCGCGCAGGACCGCATCACGCGGGTGACCAAGGGCGACAGGATCGCGACCGTCCGCGCGCGCGACCCGCAGGCAGAGGACGGCTGGGACGTCACGGGCACGGCCCTCACGCTTCCGCCAGAAGCGCAGGAAACGCTCCATCCGGGGAAGGGCGTGCGCGAAGACCTCCAGACGGATGGGAGCATTCTCTTCACGGCGGAGGCCTCCGGCGAGCTCGTCCACGACGGCGGCACGCTCTCCATCATGGAGGCGCATACCGTGGAGGGCGACATCGGCATGGCCACCGGCAACGTCAAGTTTCCCGGCAACGTCCGCGTGGGCGGGTCGGTACGCGCGGGCTTCACCGTCGTGGCCGGCGGCGTGCTCGAGGTGGAGGCCTCCGTGGAAGCGGCCCTTCTCTCCGCGGACGGCTCCATCACCATCGGCCAGGGCATCAAGGGTGAAGGCAAGGCCGTCCTGCGCTCGAAGAAGGACATCTTCAGCGTGTTCGCGGAGCACTCCGTGCTCCTCGCCATCGGCGACGTGCACCTGCGCGGGCCCTGCGTCCGCTGCCAGGTGAAGTGCAACGGCCGGCTCCTGCTGGACTCGGAGAAGGGCACGCTGGTCGGCGGGCAGATACGCGTGAGCCGCGGCGCCGCCGTGCAGAACATCGGCTCGCCGGGGGGCGTGGCAACGGTCGTCTCTTTCGGTCAGGATTTCCTCGTGAAGGACCAGATCGAGCGGGAGGAGCGGGAGGTCGCTGCGCTCACGCAGAAGGTCGCCGAGCTCGATGCGGAGATGTTCGTGCTGGAAAAGAAGGCCGCCGTCACCGCCTCCGCGGGACCGCTGGGCGCGCAGTCGCAGGCGGCGGCGCTTCTTGTGCGTGCCCGGAGCCAGAAGCTCCAGGCGATGAAGCTCATCGAGCAGCACAAGCTGCGGCTCATCACGCTGCGTGACCGTTACGACGAGCACGTTGCGTCGGAGATCGTCGTGCGCGGCACGGTGTACCCGGGCGTCGTGCTGGAGAGCCATGGGCGGCGCTGGGAGACCCGGACGGAAAAGAAGATGATCACATTGCATTTCGACCCGTCGCAGGGCAAGATCGTCGAGAAGCTTTAGCGCCACGGAATACCGTGGCGGCACATAATGCCACGGTATACGGTGGCCGAAATGCCACGGCGTACCGTGGCCGAAATGCCACGGCGTACCGTGGCCGAAATGCCACGGCGTACCGTGGCCGGGAGGAACGATGCTCGCTTACATAAACTTCCCCTCGTGGATCCGTCCCGAGATCATACCCGGCCTCCCTATCCGGTGGTACGGGTTCATGTACCTTGTCGCCTTTGCCATCACGTACCTGCTCTTCACCTGGCAGATGAAGAAAGCGGGGATCGTGCCACCCAAGGACTCGGTGATCGACATGTTCTTCTGGGCCATCGTCGGGCTCCTGGTCGGCGCGCGGCTCTTCGCCGTGACGATCTACGATTCAAGCGGCTACTATTTCCAGCACCCTCTGCAGATCATCCTTCCCGTCTCCCGGGTGAATGGCAGGCTTACCCTGACCGGCATCGCCGGCATGTCCTACCACGGGGGTTTCGTGGGCGCCACGATCGGCATCATCACGTACCTGAAGGTGAAAAAGCTCGACGTCCTGGAGTGGGGTGACATGCTGGTGGCAGGCATCCCGCTGGGATACACCTTCGGCCGTCTGGGCAATTTCATCAACGGCGAGCTGTACGGCCGCATCACGAAGGTCTCCTGGGGCATGGTATTCCCGAACGCGGAGACATTCCCCGCGAACCAGCCGTGGGTGAAGGATTTCGCTGCCGCGGTCGGCATGCCGGTTCCGGGCGCCGGCGTCGTGAATCTCCCACGCCATCCCTCCCAGCTCTACGAGGCTTTCTTCGAGGGATTCGTGCTGTGGCTCATCCTCTGGTTCATCGTCCGCAAGCGCAAGCCGTACAAGGGCTTCGTGATCGCCTGCTATGCCCTGGGGTACGGGGTGATCCGTTTCTTCATCGAATACGCGCGGCAGCCCGACCGCGGCATCGGCTACGGCGGCTACGGCTACCCCATCATCCTGCAGCCGCTGGACAACTTCCTGGGCCAGTTCAGCTGGTTCAACTTCAGCACGGGCCAGATCCTGAACGTCCTCCTGATCGCGGCGGCCGTCATCATGATGGCGGTCTTCAGCTCCATGGCGCGGAGAACGCCGGCGGGGCCCGAGCTGCCGCACCCCACGGGGCGGAAGCTCCGCAAGAAGCTGCGCCAGGGCTGAGGACCGTCCTGGGGTGACGGTGAGCCCCGCGACGCGCTATAGTGTGGGCAATGGACCGCATCTACTTGGACAACAATGCCACGACCCTCGTCGATCCCCGGGTCAAGGAAGCCATGGAGCCTTTCTGGAGCCAGCTCTATGGCAATCCCAACTCGCTGCACGTTTTCGGCACCGAGGTACACCCCTACATGCGCCTCGCCTTCGACCGTCTCTATGCCGGCATCAACGCGCGCGATGCGGATGACATCCTCATCACCAGTTGCGCCACCGAATCGAACAACGCCGTCCTCCAGTCGGTCTGGTATGACCTCGTGCGCACGGGACAGAAGACGGAGATCGTCACGACGGAGGTCGAGCATCCCGCGGTCAGCAACACCTGCCGTTTCCTGGAATCACTCGGCGCAAAGGTCATCGTCCTGCCCGTGAATCCCGACGGCATCGTGGATGTCGACATACTGAAAAAGCATGTCCATCCCGACCGTACCGCGCTGGTCTCCATCATGTGGGCCAACAATGAGACGGGTCTGGTGTTTCCCATCCGCGAGCTGGCCTCCTTCTGCCGGGAGAAAGGCATCCTCTTCCACACGGACGCCGTGCAGGCCATCGGGAAGCTTCCCGTCGACGTGCAGGATGCGCCGGTCGATTTCCTGAGCTTCAGCGCGCACAAGTTCCACGGGCCCAAGGGCGTGGGCGGGCTTTTCGTGCGGCAGGGAGTGACGTTCACGCCGCTTCTGCACGGCGGCGAGCAAATGGGGGGGCGGCGGGGCGGCACGGTGAACGTGGCCTTCCTTGTCGGCATGGGGCTGGCGATGCAGCTCGCCGTCGAAGGTCTGTCGTTCGAGGAAAGGGAGGTGCGCCGGCTGCGCGACAAGCTGGAGGATGCCCTGTCCGCGGTCGACGGCGTGGCGGTGATCGGACGCCGGGAGCTTCGCGTCCCGAACACCATCCTTGTGAGCGTGAAAAGCGTCGAGGGCGAGGCGATGATCTGGGACCTGAACCGCCAGGGCGTTGCCGCATCGACGGGCAGCGCGTGCGCCTCGGAATCCCTGGAGCCCAATCCCACCTTCATCGCGATGGCGATCGACACGGAGCTTGCGCACACCGGCGTGCGTCTCTCCCTGTCGCGTTTCACAACGGAGGAGGAGATCGATGCCGCCATCGCGGCGATCCGCGCGGCCGTGGCGCGCCTGCGGACCATTTCGCCCGGCGCCGCGCAGAAGGGCTGAAGGAGAGCATCGTCATGGCAAAGTCCGACCTGATCGGGGGCACCCTCTGGGAGAGCTATTCGCGCAAGGTGAACGATCGGATGCTCAACCCGCGTCACCTTGGCGAGATCACCGCCGCGGACGCGGAAAAGCTGGGCGCACGGCTCGTCGTCGCCGACTGGGGCGCCGAGGTGTGCGGCGACGCCATCCGCGCTTTCTGGGCCGTGGACCCCGTGACGAGCAGGATCAAGGACGCGCGGTTCAAGACATTCGGCTGCGGCACGGCCATCGCATCGAGCGACATGATGTGTGAGATGATCATCGGCAAGACCGTGGACGAGGCCATGAAGATCACCAATATCGACGTCGAGGCGTCCCTGCGGGACGACGTGGACACCGCCGCCATACCGCCGCAGAAGATGCACTGCAGCGTCATGGCCTACGACGTCATCCGAAAGGCCGCCGCGGAATACAAGGGCGTGGACATGGGCTCGCTGGAAGAGGAGGAGATCGTCTGCCAATGCGCGCGCGTGAGCCTGCGGACGGTGCGGGACGTCATCCGCATCAACGATCTTAAGACCGTGGAGGA
Source organism: uncultured Spirochaetota bacterium (assembly GCA_963781885.1). Classification (GTDB taxonomy): domain Bacteria; phylum Spirochaetota; class Spirochaetia; order SZUA-6; family Fen-1364; genus Fen-1364. The sequence goes on from CAWAHW010000007.1 coordinate 227,498, forward strand.
CATCACCCACTACACCAAGGCGGGCGGGTTCTGCAAGTCCTGCATCCGCCCCGGCGGCCACGAGTCGCGCAAGTACTACCTGGTGGACATCCTGCGCGACGTCAGGGCCGAGATGGAGCGTGAGAAGGCGGATGCCGCCGCGGCGGCAAAGGCGCACGTCGTGCAATTCGACGCCATGAGCATCATCCAGAAGCACCGCGCCGTGGAGAAGGTGCTCGACGAGAAGGTGCGCCCGAATCTGTTGAAGGATGGAGGGAACCTCGAGGTCGTCGACATGAAGGCGCGTGACGGCGTCACGGAGGTTTACGTCAGCTATCTGGGTGCCTGCAAGGGCTGCCCGAGTGCCACGGTCGGAACACTTGGCTTTGTCGAAGATTTCCTCAAATCAGAGCTCGACCAGAGAATCAAAGTCCTTTCAGTTTAGCGACCGCCAGCCGGTGATTGTGCGTGCAGCCTCTGGTGCCATTGACATTTTGGATATCTTGTTCATAATGTTTCTGTGATATAAAAAAAGTGAAGTGATTATGAGGGGGAACGGTGCTTCACATCGTCAACGGGCTTTACATAGTCTGCCTTTCCGGCGGAATCACCCTCATCATTTTCTCCTTTTTTACATCTGCGCGCCTTGCTTCGAACGGTTTCCGGCGTTTTGCCTATCTTTTCACGGCAGCGACACTGCTGCTGATCATTGAGGCCCTGCGAACCTATGAGACCGCCCTGGCCATCGATAACGGTCTTCCCGGCGCGATCATCGATGCGGCCGGGTCTTTTGTCGCGAATACGCTGATTGCCTGGTTCCTTTTCCGCATCGTCCATTCCATCGTAGGGCCGCGCTTTTCCCCGGCGCGTGCCATTTCGTACGCGGTGGTGAGCGTCGTCATCGGGACATTTGGTGCGTTGAAGGAAGTCGTTCTGCCCTTCCTCTTCTGGAATATCAACTATTGCACGCTCCTGGCGCTGCATATCTACTGCGCCGTCCTTCTCTTCCGCGGTCTTGCCTCGATTTCTCCTCCTCTCCTGCATTCCTTGATCCGCACGCTGCTCATCTTCCTGGGTGTTTTCGCGCCAATCGCGATCGCGCAGCTCGTGCTGCAGGATATGCCGGCCACGCCCCCGTTCATCCACGACTGGCCGCTGGAGGAGCTTCTCTACTATATAGGGTTTGTCGTGATTGGCTTGGTATACCTGGCAAAGCTTTTCTTGAGCCCTGACGCTGATCCAGTCCTCGCGCTGGACGAAGCGCTTCTCCGTCGCTACGGCATTTCAAAGCGGGAAGCAGACATCATCGCCATGATGATCAGGGGTCATAACAACCGCACGATCAGCGAAAAGCTCTTCATATCAGCAAGCACGGTGAAAAACCATATTTATCACATCTATCAAAAAACAGGGGTCGACAACAAGATACAGCTCCTCAATCTCATAAACCCCCCAAAATGAGACTTTTGGACTATTGCGGAAAGCTAGGGATGGGATACACTTCGAACATAAAGTCAGAACGCCAGCGGGAAGGTAATTAAAAAGTAAAGTTGAACGTGCCTCCAAGAGAAAGAAAGTAGTCCTATTGTAAAAGCGGGGTATCTTCCTGCTGGCGGTTTTTAAGTCTTCTGGCGGAAAATAAAAATCTCAAAAAAATACAGCATATTTATATAAAGTAGGTTGGCGCCTGCCGGGATAGGCTCCATCCCTCATGAGGCCCCGGCACTATCCCAGGCGAAATGTCGCCGCTGCGACGCTGAGCGGGGGAAGCTTCACCGAGGCCCTCCCGGCGCGCAGGGTGAACCCGTCGAAGCTCCGCGCGCTCACCAAGTCGGGCTGCTCGAAGCTGTTCGCAGCCTTGGGCCCGGGTCCGGTGAGGATCTCCGCGCTTTCCAATGACGCGATGCGCGCGTCGGCGACATCCACGACGACAGGCGCGGACTTGCCCGGGCTGCGGCTGACGAGGAAGACCGACAACCTGTCACCGTCCCGGATCGCGCCGGAGTCGACGAGCGGCACCGTGCCGTTCGTTTTTCCGTGCGCGACCGGACCCTCCACTGAAACGCGCAGCGCGGTTCCCTGCCGCCTCTTCGCGTACATCTCCACGGCGTGGAATGTCGACTGCACGAGCAGCCGGTCACCATCGGTGATGAGGGGCGCGATCACGTTCACGATCTGCGCGAGATTGGCGATCTTCACCACGTCTGCGTGGCGCAGGAAACAGTTCAGCCATTCGGCGACGACGAGCGCATCCTCGAGGTTGTAGACCTCTTCGAGGAGGTGGGGCGCAAAGTGGCCCTTCCCGTCCATCTGCATGTCCTTGTACCAGACGTTCCATTCGTCGAAGCAGAGGTAGGTTCGCTTCGCGCTCCTGCGGCGCGCCCGCGCGGTCCGGCAAACGGCATCCATCTCCTCGATCTGACGGTCAATGCCCGCTCCCGCCGCCAGGTAATCCTCCGTGTCCCCGGACCTGTTGCCTTCGTAGCGGTGGAGGCTCAGGTAGTCGGCCTGATCCCCCAGGCATTCGAGCACGACCCGGTCCCATTCCATGTACGTTGGCATCAGGGGACCGCAGCTTCCGCAGGCAATCAGCTCGATCGTCGCATCCGCGTCTTTCATCATCTTGGCCGCCTGGCGCGCGCGCAGCGCGTATTCCGGGGCAGGCACGTTGCCCAGCTGCCAGGGACCGTCCATTTCATTGCCCAGCGACCAGAGCTTCACGCCGTGCGGAGCAAGGCTCCCTGCCGCGGCGCGCATGTCGGCATAGCGCGTGCCGGCCGGACAATTGCAGTATTCCACCCAGTTGCGCGCCTCCTCGGGCGAGCCGGTGCCCAGATTGACGGCCAGCATCGGCGCGCAGGAAAGCGCCCGGCACAAGCGCATGAACTCCTCGGTGCCGAATGAGTTGGGCTCGATGCTCTGCCACGCAAGGTCGCGCGTCGATGGCCGCTTCTCCACGGGGCCGATCCCATCCATCCAGTGATAGCCAGAAACGAAATTGCCCCCCGGGTAGCGCATTGTGGTGAAGCCGAGCTTCCGCAGCGCCTGGAGCACGTCACCGCGGAAACCGTCCTTGTCGGCATGCCTGCTGCCCGGCTCATAGACGCCCTGGTAGACGGCGCGGCCCAGGTGCTCGAGAAAGCCGCCGAAGAGCCGGGGATCGACGACACCAATGGGAAATCCCGTATGCAGGTGGATGCGCGTTGTTTCCATGCCGCAGATTATGTCAGCCCCGGCGCGTCCCGACAAGATTTGATTTCAACCCGGTCGAGGGCGCCTGCCGCGCATCCTTGAAGCCCCGGGCATTTGCGCGTACGCTTGTCAGTCATGGCTGATACAGCAGGGCGTTCCCGGGTCATCGTCGCCGAGGCGACATATGAGACTGCCGCAACGGCGATCGAGGGTCTCATCGGGCGATTCTCCATCGACTGGAAGGGCAAGAGCGTGCTCCTCAAGCCCAACATGCTCGCGGCATGGAAGCCCGAGCGCGCGGTGACCACGCACCCGGCCATCGTGACGGCCGTGATCGCGGCGCTGGAACGCCGCGGCGCACGCGTGATAGTCGGCGACAACCCCGGCGCTCACGAGTACGGCGATGCCGGGCGGGCAGCGGACGTGACCGGGCTTCGCGCCGCGGCAGGGGATCGTTGGGTGGACCTTGCCACGAGCCCCGTCGAGGTGGAGGTCAACTCCCGCCACTTCCCCCGGCTCGCCGTCTCCCGCGAGGTGCTGGAGGCGGATCTGATCGTGAATCTCCCGAAGCTCAAGACGCACATGCAGACCACGTTGAGCGGCGCCGTGAAGAACATGTTCGGCATCCTCGTCGGCTCGCAGAAGGCGCGGGTGCACCACGTCTGCGCGGGGATTGCCGATTTCGCCGAGGCGATCGTCGACATCTATGCCATACGGCCGCCGGCACTCTCCCTGATGGACGCTGTTGTCGGCATGGAGGGCAACGGGCCCAGCGGCGGGAAACCGCGGACGATCAACCGCATCATCGCGAGCACGCACGGCGTCGCCGTGGACGGGGTTTTTGCGGCGATGGTCGGGATCGATCCCGATCGCGTGGGAATACTCCGCGCGGCCCGCGGCCGGGGATTGGGCGCCGTGGACGTTGCCGACATGGACGTCGAGGGGGACATCCCGCAGCTCCACCGGTTCCAGCTCCCGATGAATGTCGTGGGGGAAGACCTCGTGAGCCGGATCTCCGCGCGGATCATGGGCCGGATGGGAAGCCCGCGCTTCCGCCTCCGCCAGGACGCCTGCACGAAGTGCGGCACGTGCGCCAAGGGCTGCCCGACGGGTGCCATCACCCTGCGCCCCTTTCCGACCTGGAACTACGAACGGTGCATCGGCTGCTACTGCTGCTACGAGCTGTGCGAGCAGAACGCGATAAGGCTGGCGGGCATGTTCTCCCGCGCGGGCAGCAGGTAGCGCGCCCTTCACGCGCGGGGCAGCCCCGCCGCTTCTTCCCGGGTCATCGGCGCGGTGAAGCGATGCAGGCCGATCAGGGCGCCCGGCGCAACCAGCGAAAATACGGCGACGATCGCGAACATCGTCCGGATGCCGAGGAGATCGGCAATGATCCCTCCGATCCAGGGACCGGTGAACATGCCGATGGCGTAGACGGCCTGGTGGATGCCCATCGCCGTATTGCGGTGCGCGGCGTCCACCTGTTGAATGGAAAGCCCGACGAGGACGGGGAATATGAGGCCGTTCGCCAGTCCCATGATCGCGGTGGAGATGAAGAGGAGCGGGATGGACGACGCGAGCGCCGCGAGGATGCCGCCAATGGCTGTCACCGTCATGCTCGCGTAGAGGATGGCGCGTCTGCCGCCCCGGTGGGCGATGAGGGTCGCGAAGAGATTCGCCGCAGTGTTGGCCGCGATGTTCGCCGTCATGATGAGACCCGTGGTAACGGGGCTTGCACCCATGCTCCGTGCCAGGAGGGGCATGAAGCCGAAAACGAGCGCCCAGACGCTGAACTGGCAGAGGGCGTTCGTGAAGGAAGGGACCAGGACGTCGCGGCGACGGAATATCGCGAGCACGGAGGACACCGTCACCTCGCCGCGCCGCGCGGCGTCCTGCCGGGGAATCCGCACGAATGCGACGATCGTGCTTGCCGCCACCGAGATGGCCGCCGCCGCGTACAGCGCGACGCGGAGGCCGCCCAAACTCTCCAGGGGACCGGTGAGGCCGGTGCCGATCATCTGGCCGAGTGACGAGCCGAAGGACAGGAGCGAAGTGGCGAAGACGGTCCGCTCCGGCGGAAAGAAACCGGCAAAGGTGGCCATCATCGGCACCCAGGCGGCTGCCGCGACACCGGTGAAGGCGCGGCCGACCGCCAGCGCGCCGACGGATTTTCCCAGCGCCATCACGATGGCCCCGATTCCCGCCATGAGAATGCCGCCGATGAGGTAGGGCTTGCTGCGGCCGGTGGCATCGGAGAGGACACCCAGCGGTATGCGGAACACGGCCATCAGGAGGCCGTACATGGAGAGCACGACGCCGATCGCCGTGAGGCTGGACGTCCGGCCGGCGACGTAGGCCGGGAGACTCGGCACGTAAGAGTAAAGGGCGACGAAAAAAAGGACGGCTGCCGTGAAAAGGGCGGCGATGCGGTTGCGGTTCATATCGGGAGCGAATAGTAACGGGAAAGAGAGGCGTCGGTCCATGTGGCGTTGGCCCGCCCAGCGGTCTTCCCTGTCCGGCGCGGGGCGCGGGGTGCGGATGACGCGGGCGGGCGCGCGTGAGGCCGGCCCGTTCAGGCGCCGTCGCGCGCGTCCAACATCTCCCTCACTTTCCGCAGGAAATCTTCGCGGCGGAAGGGCTTGGAGAGGAACTCCCCGCCGACGGATTGCGAGACGGAATTGTCCACCGTGCTTCGCGCGTAGCCGGAGACGAGCAGCGTCTTCAGGTGCGGAAACTTCGCTTCGATTGCCCGCGCGAGCTCGCGTCCGCCCATTCGCGGCATCACCGCGTCGGTGATCACGAGGGCGAGCGTTCCCGCGCGTCGCTCGGCGACCTGCAATCCCTTCTCCCCGTCCTCCGCCTCTTCCACCTGGTATCCGACGGACCGCAGCGCCCTGACCATGAGCATCCGCACCTCGGGATCGTCCTCCACCACCAGAAGGGTTTCCGTCCCTCCCCGCGGCGCGGCGCGGCCGCCCTCCGGCGTCCGTGATTCTGGTACACCGTCGACGTGCGGGAGGTGGATCGAGAAGCAGGCCCCCTTCCCCGGCTCGCTCTCCACGGTGATGAAACCCCCGCATTGCTGCACGATGCCGTACACGGTGGAAAGCCCCAGCCCCGTTCCCCGTGCCCTGCGCCTTTCGTCGTGAAGAACGGGTCGAATATCAGCGGAAGGATCTCTTTCGCGATGCCGATGCCGGAGTCGCGCACCGCAATGACGGCGTAGCGCCCGGCTTTCGCCTCCGGCCGCGCCTGCGCCTCGGCCTCAGTGAGGGTGCGATTGGAGGTGGCGATCGAAAGCCGCCCGCCCGCCGGCATGGCGTCGCGCGCGTTGACGACGAGGTTCAGCAGGATCTGCTCGATCTGGTGCGGGTCGGCGCTGACCAGAGACAGGTTGCGGCAACGGGTGATCGTGAGCTCGATGTTCTCCCCGATCAGGCGCGTGAGCATCACCTCCATCGAACGAACGACGACGTTCACGTCGAGGATCGCCCTCTGGACGACCTGCTGCCGGCTCGAACGCCAGGAGCTGCTGGGTGAGCATCGCCGCGCGCCGGGCCGCATCCGCGACCTCCTGCACCATCACGCCCCCCTCCGTCTCCGGGGGCAGGCTGTCGCGCAGCAGCTCGCAATACCCCGTGATGACGGCGAGAATGTTGTTGAAGTCATGCGCGATCCCGCCCGCCAGGCGGCCCACTGCCTCCATCTTCTGCGCCTGGACGAGCTGCGCTTCCAGCATCCGCCGCTGGGAGATGTCTTCCAGGAAGGCGGTGTACGAGTGGAGGGACAGGTCGCCGTTGAAGAGAGCATTGGCGTTGATCGAGGCCCAGAGCGTGCCGCCGTCCTTGCGGCGGAGCTGGGCCTCGAAGCCGTGGACGCTGCCGTGCGCCGCAAGGGCCTGGAAAAGCGCTGCATGCCGGGCGGGATCGGCGAAGAGCTGCCGGTCGACGTCCGCGATGCAGGCGACCAGCTCGCGCGGTGAGCTGTAGCCGAGCGCCTGGGCCAGGGAAGGGTTCGCCGTGCTGAGACCAGCGTCGCGCGTGAACTGGTAGATGCCCTCGACCGAGCACTCGAATATTTCCCGGTAGTTGTTCTCGATGTCCAGGAGGGCGGCCATGTTGTCCCGCATGTCGGTGATGTCGTACAGGGTGGCGAGCCCCGCCGGCGCTCCGTCGATTTCCAGGAACGCGCTGGTGAACTCCACCCAGCGCCCGGCGCCGCCTTTCGTCACGATCTTGAACTCGTGACGCTTGCGGGGCGCGTCGACCGGCGGCGGTGCGAGCACCTTCTCCACGACCCGGGCGCGATGCTCGGGATGCACGAGGTCCGGGAAGCGCATGGCAAGGAGATCGCTCTGGGGGTAGCCCGTGAGGATTTCCGCGTTCCTGTTTGCAAAGACGAGTCTCTGCTCCTGGTAGATCACCACGGCGGCGGCGGTGGTCTCCGAGAGGACGCGGAACTTGTGCTCGATTTCCTGCAGGGCGGTCATCCGAATCGGCCCGAGATGTAATCTTCGGTCCTCTTGTCCCGCGGGTTGAACAGGATCTCCTCCGTTCTTCCTATTTCCACCACCTCGCCATTCAGGAAAAACGCGATGACCTCGGAGATACGGCTCGCCTGCTGGAGGTTATGCGTGACGACGACGATCGTGTAGTTCCTCTTCAGCCCGTCGATGAGATCCTCGACCTTTGTCGTGGATACCGGGTCGAGCGCCGAGCTGGGCTCGTCCATGAGGATGACGTCCGGCTCCACGGCGAGCAGGCGCGCGATGCACAGGCGCTGCTGCTGTCCGCCCGACAGGCCCAGCGCGGGCTTGTGGAGCCGGTCCTTCACCTCCTCCCAGAGCGCGGCGCGCCGGAGGCTCTCCTCCACGATGGCCGCGACCTCCGTCTTCTTGCGGATGCCGTGGACGCGCGGCCCGTAGGCCACGTTGTCGAAGACCGTCATGGGAAAGGGGTTGGGCTTCTGGAAGACCATGCCGATCCTCTTCCGCAGCTCGATCACGTCGCACTCGCCGTAGATGTCCGCCCCGTCGTAGAGGACGCGCCCCTCCACGGTGACCGCGGGAATCAGGTCGATCATGCGGTTGATCGTCTTCAGGAAGCTCGTCTTGCCGCATCCCGAGGGGCCGATCAGCGCGGTCACCTGGTGGGCGAGCATCTCGATGCTCACGTGGGAGAGAGCCGCCGCATCGCCGTAGGAGAGGGAGAGGTTTTCCGTGCGAAGCTTAACGTGACCTTCCATTTCGACCGCCTTCCACGCGCAGGAGATTCATCCGCCCGATGAGCCGGGTCGTGACGAGATTGACGATGAGGACGATGATCACGAGGATCGTGCCCGTTGCAAATGCCTTGTCGAAGGAGATGCCCTCCTTCAAGAGGTAATACAAGTGCACCGACAGCACGCGGGCCGAGGAGCGCAGGCCCTCGACGAGGCGATAGTCCGTTCCCATCGTGAAGAGGAGCGCCGCGGTCTCACCCACCGCGCGGCCGACCGCGAGAAGGACGCCCGTGAGGATGCCCGGGATCGCCGCCGGAACGACCACGAGGACCGTCGTCTGCCACTTCGTCGCGCCAAGGGCGAGACTCCCTTCGCGGAGGGCAAGCGGCGCGCCGCGGATCGCCTCCTCGGAGGTCCGGATGATGGTGGGCAGGAGCATCATCGTCAGGGTGAGGGTTCCCGAGAGGAGCCCGATGCCGAGGTGGAGGAGGGTGACGAAGACGATGAATCCGAAAAGGCCGAATATGATCGACGGGATTCCCGCGAGCGTCTCGGTGCCGAACCGGAGGATCCTCACGAAAAGCCCCTGGTGCGTGTACTCGGTGAGATAGATCGCGGCGCCGACGCCGATCGGGGTCGTGAAAAGCAGCGTGAGAAGGATCATGAGCATGGTGTTGAGGACGATCGTGGACACGCCCCCGACCTTGCCCGCGCGCCGCGGCTCTTCCAGGAAATAGGCCAGCGTGAGGTTCCGTCGCACCTCGCGGCGCTCCACGCTGAGAATCCTCTCCGGCTGGGACGCCGCGTCGCTCCAGCCGCAGACCCCCACCGCGCCATCGGTGGCGGCGATGGCCGCCTGCAAGTCCCGCGCGTTCCCGACGACCGTCGCACCGGCCGGCGGCGTTCCGGCACCGGGGAGAGCGAGTCGCGCCATCTCCCTGCCCTCCGCGGTCCCGGCTCCCATCGTCACGACGTGCACCGGGAGATTCGGGCCGCCCACCGCGCGCCAGCTTGCAATGCTGCCGGAGAGCAGCCCTTCTGCCTGGGTCTCCGTGACGGACAGGAGTCTTCGGCCGTCGCGCAGCGCGAGCACCGCGGGGTTGACAATGACGGAAAGGGCCCGCACGGGGACCAGCTTCACGCCGGGAAGCGTGGCCGCCGCCGTTGCGCTCACCCACCCGATGCCCCCGCGGGTTTCCGCCACCTTCTGCAGCACGGCCCGAGTGTCCGGCACGGCGACGGCCGTCGGCGACCAATTCGCGCCGTCCCCAAGGAGTGTTGCCTTCACCGCCGCGGGCGGCAGCGGTGAGTCACCGGGGAGAAAGACCGTGACGTCCAGGTCCTGGCCGGACAGGTCGCCCCAGCTTGCGGCATCCCCGGTGAAAAGCCCACGGACGTCATCGGCCGTGAGGTCGCTGACGCGCAGTCCCGCGTTGATGACGACCGAGACGTTTCCCGCGCCGGTCCGCAAAGGGATGGCGATGGCGCCCTTGCCGATAACGGGGTACTCCCGCGTCGCATCAGAGACCAGGCCGCGGAAGATGATGAAACCGACGATGAACAGGAGGATCCCCATCGTGAGGCCGGCCGCGATCCAGAGCAGCACCCGCAGCGTGCCATCGGTCTTGCGGACGCGCCGCGTGTAGGGCGAAGGCTGGAAAATGGAGACCCGGTCCTCCATGCTACGCCGTCCGGCGGATGGCGCGCCGCGAGATCGCCATGACGGCGACGTTGAGGATCATGATGAGGACGAAGAGCACCATGCTCGTGGCAAAGAGCGCGGTGAGGTGCAGGCCGGAGGCGTAGCCCATGTCGGTGACGATATTCATCGTCAGGGTTCTCACCATGGAGAGGGGACCGGTGGGCATGATGGGGGCATTGCCGCCGACCATGAGGACGGCCATGGTCTCGCCGATGGCGCGGCCGACTCCCAGGACGACACCGGCCATGATGCCGGATCGCGCCGCGGGCAGCAGGATGCGCCCGATGGTCTGCGTGCCCGTCGCGCCCATGGCAAGCGAGGCCTCGCGGTATTCCGCCGGCACGCTGCGGATGGAAACCTCCGTGATGCTCACGATCGTCGGGAGGATCATGATGGCGAGGATCACGGCCGCGGCGAGCGCGCTGTACCCGGTGCCTCCGAAGAGGTTTCGGATGAGCCGTGAAATCACCGCGGCCCCGAAGAAGCCGTAGACGACCGAGGGAATGCCGGCGAGCAGCTCGACCATCGCGCGCAGGACGCGCGCGAGCCTCCCGGCGGCCACCTCCGCCAGAAAGATGCCGCAGGCAAGGCCGATAGGCACCCCCAGGAGGAGGGCGCCGAAGGTCACCACCAGCGTGCCGACGATGAAGGAAAGTATTCCGTAGCGGGGATCCGACGTGGAAGCGGGCTGCCAGTTTGTACCGAACAGGAACTCCCCGACCGGCACCTTCCGGAAAAGCGGCAGCCCTTCCATGAACACGAAGACGGTGATGAAGAGAACGGACAGGATCGAGACCAGCGCGCAGACCAGCAGCACCTTCTCCTTCGATGACTCGAAAAGCTTTCGGGAGATCATGCCGTCCTGCTTCGTCCGTCGGGGAGTCGACCCTGCCACCGGCTATTTCGGAAGAGCAATATACCCTTCCTGCTTCACGATCGCCTGTCCCTCGGGTGAGAGAACAAAATCGACGAACGCCTTCTCGACCGTCCCCTCTTTCAGCGGGCCCTTGGAGACGAAATACAGGTATCGGGAGACGGGATAGGTTTTGTTCAGGACGTTCTTCGTGTTTTCCATGATCCCGTTGACGGAGATTGGCTTGGCGCCATTGCTTTTTGCCTGATCGAGAAACCCGTCGCCGCAGTAGCCGATGGCATTCGGCGTCGAGCCGACCTTGGTCACCATGTCGCCGTTGGAAGTGACAGTGACGGCATTCTTCATGAAATCGGCCTTCGGGTCGCCCTTGGTCGTGTACTCCTTCGAAAAGACGAGATCGACCATCGCGACCCTTGTTCCCGACGCCTCATCGCGCGTGACGACGACGATCGGCTGATCAGCGCCTCCCACTTCCTTCCAGTTGGTGATCGTCCCGTTGAGGATGTCGGCCACCTGTCTGCGCGTGAGGTCAGCGACCGCGACATCATCGTTGACGATGATGGCAAGACCGTCCAGTGCGATCGTGACCGGCACCAGCCCCTTGTCCTTTTCCTCCTGGGTCAGCTCGCGCGACGAGCCGCCGAGGGAGTAGACGCCGCTCAGGACACCCGTGATGCCGGGGCCCGAGCCCTGCGCGTCGTAGCCGATCTTTGCCTCGGGGAATTTTTTCGCGAATGCCTCGATCGCCGAGCGTGCGATGGGATCCACGGTGGTGGAGCCCCCGAACTTGTAGGTCCCCTTGTACCCGGCCGCCGTCCCTTCGCCGGCCCCACTGGCAAAGGCCGCACCGGCGATCAGGGAAACAGCGATCACGACAAGAAACGCCTTTTTCACAGTTTTCCTCCTCTGGATACCGGCGTGTGCGCGCACGCACCGCCTAATGCGCAGGCTGCTGCCCGCCCGCCACGGATTCGATTGCTTCGAGCTCGTTGGAGCTGATCGGCAGGAAGCCGACGAGCTTCGTGAGCTCCAGGACGCGCATCACGGGCTTCGCGACGTTCACGAGCCGAAACGACCTGCCCTCCTGCGCGAGCATGGCGTTGACCGACATCAGGGCGCCGACGCCGCTGGAGTCGATGTAGGTCGCCTTCTTCAGGCTCAGGATGAAGATGTGGACATGCTTTTCGATCATGCCGCGCACCACGTCCTTCAGCCGGTAGGCGTTGTACAGGTCGATCTCGCCGGAGACGTCGATGATGTAGTTCTGCTCGAATTTCCTTATCTTGATGTCCATGGCGTCCTCTCTGTGGTGGATACCGGGGCGCATTGCAGAGCGCGAGTGTTAAGGGCGTATGAAAAAAGAACGACTATTCGGTGAATCCGTGCGGGCGCACCAGTTAACACAATATTCATGAGCGATTCGTCGTTTCTTAATCTTTTTCGGGGAATGTCGACGGAAATGATAGAGCCCGTATTCACGGCCGCCGATCTGGATCTCACTGCGCTGGAGACGCCGGAAGAAGTCCCCGAGGAAACGAGCATCGACGACCCGCGGCGCATCCTCCATCGGGCTCCCGGGTCCCACCGCCAGGGGGAGGTCATCGCGAAGCTCGCGAGCAGCCGCTACTACGTGCGCGCGACCGACGACATCGAGGCGCTCGCCGCAGCCATGGACAAGGCGCCGGGGCTCATCGCGGTCGGCGTCGTCGCGGAGACGGGCACGCCGCGCGGGCTCATCCTCCGGCGCGAGCTATTCGACCTGCTGGGAAAGCCCTACGGGAGGGAGTTCTACAAGAAGAAGCCCGTTTCCGCGGTCATGCAGACCGCACGCGCGTTCGGCGACGACACGAGCATCATCGGCGTCGCCGAATCGTTGAAGGAGGAGGTCCGTCAGCTCGACGATACCTATTACCTGCTCGTCGACGGCGCGGGAAGTTTCAGCGGCATCTTCACGAGCAAGCATCTGCTCATCTACCTCTCGGACACAACCGCGCGGGATATCGCGCTGGCGCAGAGGCTGCAGGCCGCCATCGTGCGCGAAAGCTTCCGGTTCGAGGATCCGCGCTGCACGATCCTGTGCACATCCCGGATGGCGAAGGAAGTGGGCGGCGACTTCTACACCGTCAAGCGGCTGGACGCGCACCGCGTGCTCATGTGCATCTGCGACGTCTCCGGCAAGGGCATCGCGGCCTCCCTCATCACGGCTGTCCTGGGAGGCATCTTCAACACCTATACCGGCACGCATTCTCTGCAGCCCTTTCTCCGCAGCCTCAACGCGTACCTGTTCGAGACGTTCCGTCTGGACTACTTCGTCACCGGCGTCTTCATGGAGCTGGACCTGCGCACGGGACACGCCACGATCTGCGACATGGGGCACTCGTTCGTCCTCGTGCGGGAAAAGACGACCCTGTTTCGTTTGGGCAGGAAAACGTCGAATCCGCCGCTCGGGATCGTGGCGGACCTTTCACCGGTCGTGAGCAGCTATTGCTTCCCGAAAGACGGGCTTGCCATCCTTTTCACCGACGGGGTCGTGGAGCAGACCAGCCGCCGGGGGGCCGAGTACTCACAGGCACGGCTCTGGGGCCTCCTGAAGCGCCACGCCGCCGATTCGCCGGCCGCCCTCGGGGAGGCGCTCACGGCGGACTTCGACTCTTTCAAAGGCGATCAGCCGCAGAACGACGACGTGACGTTCATGATCATGAAGTACAACTGAGAGGCCCGGCGGGAGCCGCGCCCGGTTGCGGCGGCGTCAGGCGCTCGCGGATCCTGCCGCGCCCGCCTCGGCCGTGGCGCCGGGGGACTCCAGCTTCAACGTGGCCACCGTCTCCGCGTTCGAGATGCGGATGGAAAAGGCGTCCTGCCCGAAACCAAGACTCTTGAGCATGAACATCATCATGACGAGACCCAGCCCGGCTCCCTCGGTTCCGTCCTCGATGCTCGTGAATGCCTCCGCAAAGCAGGTGTACTGCCGCGCGACGGCGATCTTCTCCGTAATCCGCGCTTCCTCGGCCGCCGTGAGCGTCACATTGTTGCGCACGCTGATGCGCACGCCGTTCCTGAGCTTGCGGAACTGGAACTTCACGTACAGCCCCGCTTTTTTCAGCTTTTCAAGGTACTGGTCGATATGCTCCGTGGTCTCACGCTTGAAACCCTTCATGCCGCGGGCGTAGTCGCGCGCATCCGCGATGTCGAGCTTGTTCTCAAGGAAATAGAGACGTTTCGTATTCGCCTTCTTGGCGTTTCCCGCCAGCTCGTGAACGCAATAGCTGAGCTTGTCCTTGATGGCGATCATGCCGGAGGCATCGAGGAAGGCGCCGAGGATGCGGTCGATATGGACCCGCTCGTACGGCAGGTACGTCGTCGTCCTGAGCGTGAGAGTCTTCGACTGGGCGATCGCCTCGTGAACGCTGTCCCACAGAGCCCGCCTTCCGCTCGGCATATCGTGTCCTCCTGGAGCGACAGTGGATGCTTCCTGTTAGTATTTGCTTGCGGCAGTCTTAAGAACGGGTTAATTCCGGTCTATTCGCTGCACCGGAAGAACTTTTCCAGGCACATGACGTGGAGGATCTCCCGGACCCTCGGGTGGACGTCCACGAGCGCTATCCAGCCACCCTTCTCCTCGACCGTGCGCAGAATTAACAATCCATTTGTGCGCCGTGTCAGGCGCGGGCCGTTTCGTTCATCGCATATTCGTATTTGCTCAGGGGCTCGGGTTCCAGGGTGACGATCGCGGCCGAGGCTGGCGGCGAAAACGGGCAGGCAGGACGCGTCGGCTCCCGGGCAGCAGCTCCGCCTCGAGGATCCGGTGCGGCCGGTGGCGATGCCTACGGTAATCCACGACGCGAAACGAATCGAGACTCAATTCCAGGAGATTGCGGCCCTCTGCCGACACGATGCGCTGCCGGCGAACCTGGCGGATGCGAAACAGAACGACCAGCGCCCTGCCGCGCGCGTGTTCGTCGACACGACGCCGCAGGGAGGCGGGCCACGCGCGCTGCCCGGGGGAATCGATTTCTTCCTGCAATTCCTCGCGGTCGTGGATGCTGCCGGTGTCGTTGGAGAGCGACTTCAGCGCAAGCTGCATTTTTTCGCCCCTACGCACCCGGCATGCCCAGCCCGCGCTTTGAAGGTCGCCGGCGGTCGTGTCGTAGTACGCGTCCTCGACGCGCACGACGCGTGCAGGGCCGAGGGAGAAGTCTCCAACCCGCCGGAGCCTTGCCAGGACGGCCATCGTTCTTGCGTCGGGGATCTTCAGCTTGAGCTCGATCTCCCTCGTGGGCTTGCTCATTCCAGAATGGTAGCGTGAATGCAGCTTCGAGGCAAGTGTTAAGAATCTGTTAATTCCTTCCTTAGCAAGGATTTACTAGTGACACCGGGCCCATGGACGGTTTATCATGCGTCTGTGGGCGGGACAGAGAAAGCGGCGAAGCTCCCCGATTTCCCATTCAAAGTCGCGGCAATCGACATAGGCTCGAACGCTCTGCGCTTCAGCGTCGCGGAGTTCGCCGACGTCGACCGCTTCTCCGTCGTGGAGACGGGACGCCAGGCCCTCCGGCTCGGGCATGACGTCTTTCATACCGGGAAGCTCACCGACGAGACGCTCCTGGCAGCGGTTCAGGGGCTGAAGAGTTTTTCGCAGCGTATCGCGGAGCTCGGCGCGCAGATGTCCGTTGCCATTGCAACGAGCGCCATCCGGGAAAGCGGGAATCAGACTGCATTCCTGCGCATGGTGGACGAAAAGGCGGGCGTCAAGGTCAAGGTCATCACGGGAAGCGAAGAGGCGCGCCTTGTATACCTGGCAGTGAAGAGCCGCATCCCGCTCGGTGACGACCCGTGGGTGCTCGTGGAGCTGGGCGGCGGGAGTGTCGAGGTTTCCTTCGCAAACGCGCAGGGTATCCTCTGGAGCGAATCGCACACCATGGGTTCCGTGCGGCTCTTGGAGGAGCTCACCGGCGATGCGGACGAGCCGGGCCGGTTTGCGCGCCTGCTCACGGAGTACGTGGCGACGCTCCACATTCCGCCCGGCCTGGCCAATCAGAGGCCGGCCGGCTTCGTCGCAACGGGCGGCAACATCGAATCACTCGCGCGCCTGGCCGCCTGTGAAGAGCGGGAGGACGGGGTGCGGGCCCTGCCCCTCACGGCGCTGAAAGCGAACATCGTCGCCCTGTCGCGTCTCTCTTTCCGTCAGCGGATGGAGCAGCTCGACCTCCGTGAGGATCGCGCCGACGTCATCCTTCCGGCCGCGCTGGTCTATGCGCGGCTTGCCGAGCTCGCGCGGGCGGAGACGATCCTCGTGCCGGCCGTGGGAATCAGGGAGGGGCTCATGATCGATCTCGTGGCAAATCTCTTCCACCACAAGCAGTCCCAGGATTCGCAGAGCCACCTGACCTATGACGCCGCCCTTGCGCTCGGACGCCGCTACCAGTTCGAGGAGGCGCATGCCGTGCAGGTCTGCCGGCTCGCGCTTTCCCTTTTCGACCAGCTCACGACGCTTCATGAGCTGGGCGAAGAGGAGCGGCGCATGCTCCTGGCCGCGGCGCTCCTCCACGACACCGGCTTCTACATCAGCTACCAGAGGCATCACAAGCACTCGCAGTACCTGATCACGCAGTCGGAGCTGCCGGGGTTTTCCTCCCAGGACATGCAGCTCATCGGCATGGTGGCCCGCTACCATCGCAAGAGCGAGCCATCGGACCGGCACGTGGATTACAGCGCGCTGTCGGCGGAGGACCGCATGCGCGTGAGCCGGCTCGCCGCGATCATCCGCATCGCGGATGCCCTTGACCGCGAGCATCTGCAGAAGGTGAGGGGCATCCGCCTGGAGATCGGGCCGCAGACCGTGGTCGTCCACGTCGATTGCTCGGGCGATTTCCTTCTGGAAACCTGGGGCGTGCAGAAGAAGGCCGACCTCTTCGGCAGGGAATTTCATCGCGGGATACGGCTCGCGCTGGAGGGGAGCTCCTGATGGACGAAAAGGGCATCACCGGAAAGCTCATCGCCGTGGAGGGCCTCGACGGCTCCGGCAAGACCACGCAGATCTATCTTGTCTACCAGTGGCTCCTCGGGCTGGGGTGCAAGGTCTTCTACTCGGAGTGGAACTCGAGCGAGATCGTGAAGGGCGCGACGAAACGCGGGAAGAAGAAGCAGCTCCTCACGCCCACGACTTTCAGCCTCATCCACGCCACCGATTTCGCCGACCGCTACGAGCGGCAGATCCTGCCGATGCTGAAGGGCGGCTACATCGTGCTGTGCGACCGCTACGCGTACACCGCTTACGCGCGCGATTCGGTGCGGGGGTGCGACCCGGCGTGGCTGCGCGAGATGTACAGTTTTGCGATCCGGCCCGACATCGTCTTCTATTTCCAGGTGCCGCTGGAGATCGCCATCAACAGGATCCTCGCCGGCCGGGCCGAGCTGAAATACTTCGAGGCGGGCATGGACCTGCACCTGTCGCCCGACATCAAGGAAAGCTTCCGCCTTTTCCAGCGCATGGTGAAGAACGCCTATGACGGGATGGTGGACGAACAGGGCTTCTCGGTGATCGACGCGACGAAGAGCATCCCGGATCAGCAGGAGGTCGTGCGCTCCTCCATCCTGGAGCGCATCGATCTCGCGCGGTATCGGGCCAAGGTGAGACAATGAACAAGAAGAGGTGCTACGGCAGGCCCCCCGTGGGGGTGGACCTCGCCCAGCTTTCCGGGGCGCTCATCGTGATCGAGGGGCAGGACTCCTCGGGCCGGTCCACGCAGATCCGCGCGCTCTCCTCGTGGCTGGAGCAGCAGGGCTACGCGGTGGAGCAGGTCGGGCTTCGGCGCTCGGAGCTCGTCACGCCGGAGCTGGACCGCGCGAAGCAGGGCAACATTCTTTCCCCGCGCACGATGAGCCTCTTTTACGCCACCGACTTCTACGACCAGCTGGAGAACCGGATAGTGCCGGCGCTGCGCGCGGGATACATCGTCCTGGCCGACCGCTACATCCCCACCCTGGTGGCGCGCGACCTGGTGCGGCGCGGCAACCAGGAATGGCTGGACTCGCTGTACTCCATGGCGATCGTGCCCGGACGCGGTCTATTTCATCTCCGCCTCCATCGGCAGTCTCGTGGAGAGGAAGCTTTCCTTCCAGTACAACCTCGACTACTGGGAGTCGGGCATGGACCTCGGCCTCGCTCCCGACTGGTACGGCAGCTACGTGAGCTACCAGCGCAAGCTGAAACAGGTCTTCGTGCAACTGCAGAAGCGCTACGGCTACGAGGCCATCGACGGCAACAGGTCGATCGCCGCGGTCCAGCGGGATCTTCGTGCACGGGTGAGCGCAAAGTTGAAGGAGGTATACCCCAGTGGCCAGAGACAAGCCGATGGAGCGGAACGAGAGGGTGGAGGAGCTGCTGCAGGAGCTGCAGGGGCTGCAGGCGTCGTGGAAGGAAATTCTTGAGCGCTACACGCTGAATGTCCGGTCGCGCTTCGCGGAGATCGCCACAGCGGTCGCCGGCCCTCCCACGGAGGAGGAGACGCACGTGCCCCTCTCGAAGAAGCAGCTCGACCTGATGCTGCTGGAGCTCCGCACGATCAAGCTCAAGCCCGACAAGGGGAGGGGCAAGGACCTCGCGCGGATCGAGAAGGCACTCGATGACCTCCTGGCAGCGCATGGCGAGCGCGCCTGAAAAGCCGGCCGAATCCTTCCTGATGCCTCCTCTCCAAACCGGGGAGGAGCTTCTCTCGGCGCTGGAGCGGCTGGGTTATGCGCCGCGCCCGCTCCGCCGCCTGGTCTCCACCTACA
This sequence comes from uncultured Spirochaetota bacterium, assembly GCA_963781885.1. Classification (GTDB taxonomy): domain Bacteria; phylum Spirochaetota; class Spirochaetia; order SZUA-6; family Fen-1364; genus Fen-1364. The sequence goes on from CAWAHW010000007.1 coordinate 246,241, forward strand.
CGTACCGGGACACGCGCGACGGCGCGCTGCGCGCGGCCGGCCTTGAGCTGCGCCTGCACGCGGAAGGCGCGCGCTGGCAGCTCCTGGACCGCGGCATGGTCAGCGCGCAGCGCAAGGCTGCCGACTCCACGGACGATGTGCCGGGCGCGGGTCGGCTGGGGCTCCGCCTGCGCGCCCTTGCCGGCGGCCGGCCCCTGCTTTCCCAGCTTTCGGCCGCCTGCACGGAGACGGTCCATCTCCTTTCGGGTCCCTCGTCGCGGCCCATGTCGCTCTCCGTCCAGGAGTGGGAGTTCAGCGATCTGCCGGAGAGGAACCATCGCGTGCGCTGCCGCGTGGCGCGCATCGTTTCCTCGCGCGGCGCGCGCGTCGACATCGACTATCTTGCCGCCCTCCTGCACCGCCATCTCTCCCTCGTGCCGACCCGCACGGGCATCTTCGAGACCGGTCTCGGCCTTCTGGAGGCACCGCTGCCGGGCGCCGCGGTGCCCGCGACGTATCGACTGAACCGGCGCGACACGCGCGTCACCTCCGCGGCGAAGCTCCTTTCCGCCCAGGCATGGGCCATGCGGGTGAACACCGCGGGCACCCGTCACGACCGCGACATCGAGTACCTCCATAACCTGCGCGTCGCCACTCGTCGGGCGCGCTTCCTCGTGCGGCTCTTTCACGACGTGCTGGGCGCTTCACGGGCCGCGGCCCTGCGTGGCGAGCTTTCATGGATCGCGGGGATGCTGGGAGTCGTGCGGGACCTCGACGTTCTGCTGCAGAATCTGCCCGCGCAGCTCGCCGAGGTCGAGGCTCCGCCGGAGGCCGCGGCCGAGGCGATACGCCTCCTCCGTGCGCGACGGGGCGACGCGTTTGGACCGATGGTGGCCGCACTTGTTTCGGGCCGGTATCGCGCGCTTCTCATGGACCTGGCGGCGCCGTTGCCGGAGCCTCGCCGCGCCGGCACGGAGGAGGAGGCAGGAGGGGCGCGGCTGGTCGATTTCGCCCGCCGCCAGATCCGCCGCACGTCCCGACGACTGCTCGCCCTGGGCTCCGGGATAACGAGCGATCCCTCGCGCGCCGCTGCCCTTGCACCGTCCACGCTCCACCGTGCCCGCATCCTCTTCAAGAGGCTGCGTTACACGTGCGAGTTTTTCCGCCCCGTCCTGGGCGACGACATGCGCGGCGCTCTGCGGCGCCTCGTCGCCTGCCAGGACTGCCTGGGCGCGCACCAGGACGCGGTGTCGGCGCTGCGAGCGTTCGAGCGAATTGCGCGGGAGTCGGACCCGGGCGCATCGCCTGCCATCTATCTCTGCCTGGGAGCGCTCATGCAGCTCCAGCGAAGAATACAGCTCCAGAAGCGCGTCGAGTTCGCCGGATTGTGGGAGAAGTTTCCGCTTCTGGCGCGCCACATGGAGCGGGGAGGAAAGGAGCCGGGGCATGCCCGTGATCGCGTTGTACAATCTGAAGGGCGGGGTGGGAAAGACGGCGGCCGCGGTCAACCTCGCGGCGCTGGCCGCCTCCGAAGGCGCAGCGTGCCTTCTGTGGGACCTGGACCCGCAGGCAGCGGCGACATTCCACCTGCGCGGGAAGGAAGGCCTGCCGGTGCGGGGCCGCAGGATCCTCCGGAGCAGGGCGGGGGTGGGCGACCTGCCCGCGGCGACCCCGGTTCCCCGTCTTGATCTGCTGCCTGCGGATTTCTCCCTGCGCCGCCTGGATACCCTGCTTGCGGAGATGAAGAAGCCGCGCAGGAAGATCGCCGAGCTCCTGCGGCCTCTGCGGAAGACCTACGACGCGATATTCCTGGACTGCCCGCCGGGGATTTCGCTCGTGGCGGAGAATGTCTTTCGCGCGGCGGACCTCATCCTGGTCCCGCTGGTTCCCACGCCGCTGTGCATGCGGACGTATGAGGAGATCGTGGTCTTCTTTCGGCGCAAGGATCTACCGTCGAGAAAGATCCTCGGCTTCTTTTCCATGGTCGAGCAGCGCAAGAAGCTGCACCGCGAGCTCATGGCGCTGTCGAGGGAACGCGATCCGCGTATCTGCGTCGCGACCATTCCCTACAGCTCGGACGTGGAAAGGCCGTCCCGCTCGGGCCGGCCGATGGTCCTCAGCAGGCCGCGCTCATATGCTGCGCAGTGCTATCGCGCACTCTGGAAGGACGTCCAAGCCGACCTCGCGGCCGGCAAAGCGCGTCACGGGCGGTAAGCGGGACGGGCGTTTTCCCCACGCCGATGATTCATGTCATCTACGGCTTGGGGACAAGCGAAACGATGAAATGATGCTCCCCATCACGGAAGCAGAGAACCCCGGCTTGGTCGACGTACAGAGCGCGATCTTTCCCGTCGGCGGGGGCCTGGGAATAGTCGATGCCCTTGCCGGGCTCACCCTTGGGGCCTGCGCCGCCTTGCACCCCTTGCGGCCCCTGCGGTCCCTGAAGACCGTCGTGGCCCTTGTCCCCCTTCGGACCGGGCTCTCCCCGCGCGCCCGGCTCCCCGCGCGGACCCTGGGGTCCCAGAGGGCCCTGCGGCCCCTGCGGTCCGGGCTCACCCCGCGGTCCCTGCTTTCCCGCGGCCCCTTCCTTGGCGGCCGGGATGCCGATGCGGAGGACCGCGCTCTGCGCGTCGAAGACGGCCGAAGGCTGCTCGCCGAACGACAGGGCGTCCAGCACCACCGCGCTGAGCGGAGAGGGAGGAGTCTTGCTAGCCTTTTGCTTTGCCTTTTCCTTCTTCTCCGTCTTTGTGCTTTCCTTTTTTCCCTTGCTTTCCTTTTTCTTCGCCTTCGCCATGATGCTCCACCCCCTTGGACGTGAGGAACGAATCGAGGGCCGCGTTGATGACGTCCGTGTACTTGAGCTTGGACGTCGATCGGTCCGGCTTCGTGTTGTACGCCTGCAGATACCCTTCCAGCCGGACGAGCACGGCCGGGGCGATTTCAACATTGACGTGCTTCGTATCTTTTTTGCCCATGGCCGTCATCCCTTTCCCTGCAGGTTGTTCTGCGACAGGTAATACAAGAGCGCTTCGTTGATCACGTGTGCATCCTTGATCCGCGGGGTGTCCCGCCCCGGGTTCTTGTTGTAGAGCTTGATGTAGCGCTCCAGCCTCTTCCAGTTCGCGGGCACGATCTCCACATGAATGGTCTTTCTCTTACCCATGGCAATGGAGGATAGCAAGAAACTGAACGAAATGCAACACATTTTGAATAATTAAATTCAAAGATTGAATCCTTTCTTCCAGTACATCGACTTCGCCGCCGCGGCAAGGAAGGACCGCATCGTCGCGGGGGTGACGTCGCCGATCGTACCGACGCGGAAGGTATCGGCGTGGGAGACCTTGCCGGGATAGATCACGAAGCCGTGCTGTTTCAGCTCGTTGTAGAAGAGCGGAAACGCATAGGCGGGATCCGTGGGATTGCGGAACGTCATGATGATCGGCGAGCGTATCTCCCGGGGCAGGAAGCAGGCGAATCCCAGGCGCTCCATCCCCCGTGTGAGCACGTCGGCGTTCGAGGAGTAGCGCTTGAAACGGCGTGCAACGCCGCCTTCCGCCTTCAGCTCGGCGAGCGCCTGGGAGAAGGCGTGTACCGTGTGGGTGGGCGCCGTGAAACGCCATTTCCCGTGCTTTTCCTCCATCGTCATCCACTGGTCGTGGAGGTCCAGGGAGAGGGAGGGCGACCTGCCCTTGCACGCCGCAAGCGCCTCCCGGCGGGCGATCACGAAGCCGAAGCCGGGCACGCCCTGGATGCATTTGTTCGCGCTGCTGATGAGGAAGTCGATCTTCAGCGCCCCGACGTCCAGGGGAATGCCGCCGAAGCTGCTCATGGCATCCACAATCAGCATGCGGCCGCTTTTCTGCACCGCCTCGGCGATCTGCGGCAGCGGGTTCAGAAGGCCGGTGGTGGTCTCGCAATGCACCACGGCGACGTGCGTGGTCGTATCGTCTCCTTGCAGGGCGTTCGCGATGGACGCGGGGCTGCAGGGCTCCGTCTCCGGGAAGCGCAGCATCCGATGCGGAATGCCCAGCCGGGCGGCGATCGTCCCCATCCTTTCCCCGTACGCCCCGTTGGCGGCGATCAGGAGCCCCGTCTCCCGCGGCACGACGGTGCCGAGCGTCGCTTCGACGCAGAAAGTGCCCGAGCCCTGCATGAGAACGCTCGTGTAGCCGGCGTGGCCGGTGGCCAGCGCCGTGAGCTCTACCCGGACGTCCTGCACGACCCTGCCGAAATCCTCGTCCCAGGTGCACCAATCCCGCAACATGGCGGCTTTCACGCTCTTTGTCGTGCTCAGGGGGCCCGGTGTGAGGAGCACGTAGGGGTTCGCCGGAAGGTCGTCGGGGGTCATCGCGCGTCCTCCCGTGATGGCATGTCGCCGCGGAGGACCCTCTGCTCGATGCGCCGGATCCGCGCCGCGCATTCCTCCAGGTCGTCCGCCACGTAGTGGGCTCCGGACCCGAGAAGGCGCAGCGCGGCCCGCTCCCGGCGGGAGGCGAGCACTTCCGGGGGGATCGCGGCAAGGTCATCGAGGGAGAGCCCGATCTCGTTCCCGCACTGCACGACCCCGATGGTCCACATGCCGGCATTGACTCCTTCCCGCATGTCCGCCGGCGTGTCGCCGACCTTCACCATGCGGGAGAGGGGGTAAGCGTTCAGACGCATCGCGTTCTGGTAGCACATCCAGGGGAAGGGCCGGCCCGCAGGTACATCAGAGGGGCAGATCACCGCGTCGGGCCGGTAGCCCCGGCGCGCCGCCTCCGGCACCAGCACGTCCATGATGGAGCGGGAATATCCCGTCGTGGACCCTATTGCGATGCCCCGGCCGCGCAGCGCGCCGGTGAGCTCGATGACACCCGGAACGAGCGCGGCATGCTGGCGGACGGCGTCCAGGAGGCGCGTCTCCAGCTCCGCGTAGATCTGCTCGACGTCCGCCTCGGTCGGGTCGCCATTGCCCTTCTCTCGCCAGCGCGCCTTCACGACCGGCCGGGAAAGCAGCGCGCGGATGTGGTCCTTCTTCTCCAGTCCCATCGGTCCGCGCGCTTCTTCCATGGTCAGGACGATCCCCCGTGCGCGGAATGCCTGGACCATCGACACCGCCGGGGCGAAGCAGCCGAAATCCACCGTCGTTCCCGCCCAGTCGAAGACGACCGCCTGAACGCCCGGCTCGCGCTCGGCTCCACCCTGGCGCCCGTTCACGATCGAAGGGTTCATGCAGCGCTATTTAAACCTGCAAGTGTTAGGTTGCTGTGAAGAAAGGAAAAAAAAGGGCGGAATCGGAATCAACACATTCTTAACACGGCGCTAAGGGAAAACTAAACAAGCCGGTATCCCTTGAGTCGTGATGATGGAACATGCGCAGATCGTGGCGGAGGGAAGTCTCGAAGCGGTGACGAGCATCGCCGAGATGATCGCCGCCCGGCTGCCGGTGCGGCTCCTGAAGCCCCCTGCGCCCGGGATGGTCATGGTACGGCACGTCGACCCGCTGGAGAACACCTTTTTCCTGCTCGGGGAGGCATTCGTCACCGAGTGCGAGGTGGAGGTGGACGGTCTCCTGGGCTACGGCTGCGTCCTGGGCGGCGGGAACGAGCATGCGCTGTGCGCCGCGCTCGTGGACGCGGTGGTCGGCGGCGGTCATTCCTTTGCCGCCGAGCTGCGGCCGCTGCTCGAGTCCGAGCAGAAGCGCATCGAAGAGCGCTGGGACAGGGAAAGCAGGGCAGCCGCCTCCACCCGGGTCAATTTCGAGGTCCGCTAGATGGGTCCCACGCGCGAGGTGGCCTTCGACGAAGTTTTCAGCAGCCAGGCCGTCTTTCGGCGCCTGCTCGACGCGCTCAGCCGTCCGGGCACGATCTTTTCGCTCCCCCCGGTGGCATATACCGGTTCTCCCCACGGCTTCCCCGTCTCCGCGCTTTCCGTCCTGAAGACTCTCTGCGATCACCGCGTCACGTTTTCCGTGGGCAGGCCGAATGAACGCCGCGCGTGGATCTCCTACCTGGAGGTGAATCTCTCGACGCCCTTCCGCCGGCCCGAGGAGGCAGATTTCGTGCTTTTCGACGGCGCAGGGTTCGACGAGGAGTTCGCCTACCTGAAGCGGGGGACTCCGGAATTTCCCGAACGTTCGGCAACGGCGCTCCTCTGCGTTGGAGCGCTTGCCGATTTATCCGCTGCCTCGGACGACACCCGCACGTTGCACCTGGAAGGGCCCGGCGTGAAAGGCCGTGCGAGCCTATTTGTCGCGGGCCTGGACGGCCGCTACATCGAGGAGCGGGCCCGCGCCAACCGGTTTGCGCCCATGGGCATCGACTTGATCCTCATCGACCGGGACGCCCGGGTCGCGGGCCTTCCCCGGTCCACGCGCGTGGACGCGGCCTGATGGGGTACGTCGCGGTCCAGGGTGGCATCACCGCCATCGAGAGCTCGCAGAAACTGAACCGGTACCTGCGCCTGCGCGGCGAAAGCGCGCCCCTGTCCGTGCAGCAGATCATGGAGCAGATGGGGCCGCTCGTGGACAGGGTGATGAGCGAAGGCAGCCTCCATTCCCCTTTCCATGCGGCGCTTGCCTTGAAGCAGGCAAGCGGAGACCCCATCGAGGCGTCGTTTCTCCTCCGCGCGTATCGCTCGACGCTCCGCCGCCTGGTCGACTCGCTGCCGATAAACAGCGGGCAGATGCGGATCCTTCGGCGCATCTCCAGCGCCTTCAAGACCATTCCCGGCGGGCAGGTGCTGGGCTCCACGTCGGACTACGAGCAGCGCATCCTCGATTTTTCCCTCGCGGAGGAGACCGCGGCCACCCAGTGCGAAGCCACGCACGAGTTCGAATCCCTCATCGACGGGATGGAAGAGAGTCTCGATCCCGACCAGTTCCGCAAGGTAGTCGGGATGTTGCGCGAGCAGGGACTCGTGGCGCCGCTTGCCCCGGCCGGATCGGCGGAGCCCACCGACATCACGCAGGAATCGGCGGAGTTTCCCCTGGACCGCAGCGGCCGGCTGCAGATGCTCGCCCGCGCGGAAACCGGGGGTCTCCTCGCCCTTGCCTACAGCAGCATGCGCGGCTACGGCAGCGTGCACCCCACGATCGCCGAGCTGCGCGTCGGGTACGTGCGCGTCCAGATCCCCCATCCCTTCCGCCCGGGCGCAACCGTCACGCTCGGGTCTCTTGAGATCACGGAGGTGGAGATCGTGGCCTCGGTCCAGCGCTCCGAGCAGGAGGAAAAGCCGGCCTTCAGCCTGGGCTATGGCGCCTGCTTCGGACACAATGAGGTGAAGGCGATTTCGATGGCGGTGCTGGACCGGGCCATGAAGTCCTCCTCCCCCCACGCCCCGGCGGAGGACCAGGAGTTCGTCCTCCTGCATACCGACGGCATCGAATCGTCGGGGTTCTGCTCGCACTTCAAGCTCCCCCACTACGTCACTTTCCAGTCGGACCTCGACCGGCTGCGGGACCTCCAGGGGTCCGCGGAATGAGTCTTCGCGAGCTCCTGCCGGCGTCCGGGCCGCTTCGCTACAACTTCGCCTTCATGGACGAAGGAGCGAAGCGGGAGGTCCGACGCGCGCTCCTGAAGGCCGTGGCGCTCCCCGGTCACCAGGTGCCCTTCGCTTCACCCGAGCTTCCCATTGCGCGGGGATGGGGCACGGGCGGGCTCCAGGTGACGATGTCTCTCATCGGACCCAATGACGTGCTGAAGATCATCGACCAGGGCTGTGACGGGAGCGTGAACGCGGTGAACCTCCGCAAGCTCCTTGTCGCCACCACCGGTGTGCGCACGACCTTCGACTCGCGGGAGGCCACGCTGCTGCAGTCGCGCCATCGCCTGCCCGAGATCCCGATGAACGAGGGGCAGATCGCGGTGCTGCAGGTGCCGCTGCCCGAGCCCTTGCGCCTGGTGGAGCCCAGCGAGGTGGAGACGCGCAGGATGCACGCGGAAGGCGACTACGCCCGCATGTGGGTCTCCCTGTACGAGGACGTCGTGCAAAACGGCGCGATCTCGCTGGCCGCGGGCTATCCCTGCCGGGTGAATGGCAGCTACATCATGTCCCCGTCCCCCGTGCCGCGATGGGACCTCCCCATGCTCGATCAGGCATCCCACCTCACGCTGCTGGGCGCGGGACGGGAGAAGCGCGTCTATGCCGTGCCGCCGTACACGAGCGTCCGGCCGCTCGAGTTCGACGATCTCCCTTTCGAAGTGGAATCATTCGCCGGCCTGTCCTGCGCGCGCTGCGGATCGACCGGCACCTACCTGGACGAGATCTACGACGAGCGCACGGGGGAGCCGTCGCGCGTCTGCTCGGACTCCGGTTTCTGCGACCTCGTGCGGGCGGGGGTCATTCCCGCGAAGGGCGGCCCGCATGGCTAGCGCGCCCGTTGCGGACAGGTCCGTGGTCCTGAGCGCGCGGAACATCGGCAAGCGCTATGGCCTGGGGTGCGACGTCTGCGAAGACTCCACCGGGCCCGATCGCGGCACGAATGTCTGCCCGCGCTGTGGGTCGGTCATCGCGCTGCGCGGCGTGAGCTTCGACCTTCGCGAGGCCGAGATACTCGGCATCGTCGGTGAAAGCGGCTCGGGCAAGAGCACGCTCGTGCAGTGCATCTACTTCGACATCGAATCCACGAAAGGGGAGCTGCGCCTGCGCGATCACGACCCGGACGTGGACGTGCTGAAGCTGGCACGGAATCTCAAGCGGCGCATCCGCGCGCGCCTCATGGGAATGGTCTATCAGAATCCGCTGCGCGGACTTCGCGTGGACATCACGAGCGGCGCCAACGTGGCGGAGAAGCTGCTTGAAGCCGACGTCTTTCACTTCGCGCGCATCCGCGCGCGGGCGGGAGAGCTCCTGGCAAAGACCGAGATACCAATGGCGTATATGGACGCCCTTCCCCGCACCCTCTCCGGCGGCATGCAGCAGCGCATCCAGATCGCCAAGGCGCTTGCGAACAACCCACCGCTCGTCCTTCTGGACGAGGTGACGTCCGGCCTGGACGTGAGCGTGCAGGCGCGCGTGCTGGACCTGATCCGCGAGCTGCAGCACGAGCTGGCCATCTCCCTGATCGTCGTCTCCCATGACATGGGGGTGATCCGGCTGCTCGCCGACCGCACGATGGTGCTGAAGAACGGCTGCGTCGTGGAGCAGGGGCTCACGGACCAGATCCTCGAGGACCCCCAGCATGCCTACACCCAGCTGCTCGTGCATTCGACGCTCTAGGAGGACGCGCAGATGATGCGATGCGAGGGGCTTTCCAAGAACTTCATCCTGCACGTGCGCGGGGGGGCGCTCATCGAGGCTTTCCGGGACGTGAGCTTCACGCTGGAGCCCGGCCAGTTCCTCGGCGTGAGCGGGCCGAGCGGCAGCGGCAAATCGTCGCTCCTGAAATGCCTCTATCGCACCTACCTGCCCTCCGCGGGCAAGGTCTGGTACACCGATGCCCGCTCCCGCACGCACAACCTGTCCGCCGCAGACGAGCACGTCATCCTCCGTTTGCGGCGACAGGAGATCGGCTATATATCCCAGTTCCTTCCCGTCATCCCCCGCGTCTCTGCGCTGGACACCATTGCCAACGGCATGGTCGCGCGCGGTCATGCCCGGCCGGAGAGCGAGACGCGGGCGCGCGAGCTCCTGGAGCGCCTGGGCATCCCGCAGCGGCTGTGGGCGATGTATCCCTCCACGTTTTCCGGCGGGGAGAAGCAGCGCATCAACATCATCCACGCCGTCATCGCGCGCCCGCGTCTCCTGCTCCTCGACGAGCCCACCGCGTCCCTGGATGCGGCCTCCGCGCGCGAGGCGGTATCGCTCATCCAGGAGCTCCAGGCGGACGGCACCGCGATGATCGGCGTCTTCCACGACACGGCGCTCCTCTCCCGGCTCTCCGACGCGGTGATCGAGATGGCGCCCCTGCGCGACGTGGAGGCGGCGTCGTGAAGGACACCGTCATCACGAACGTGCGCATCGTCACCCCCGGCGTCGTGATCGACCATGGCACCCTGACGGCGCGCGACGGGCGCATCGTGTCGATAACCCGCGGCGCGGCCTCGTTGGACCGCGACGCCGCGGACGGCCGCGGCAGGCTGCTCCTGCCGGGTTTCATCGACCTGCACAACGACGGCATCGAGCAGGAGCTGGAGCCGCGACCGCGCGCCCTGTTCCCTCTGTCGGTGGCCCTGCCCGCGTTGGAGTCCCGGCTCGTGAGCCACGGCATCACGACCATCTTCCACTCCTTCTCCTTCATGGACGGCCGGGAGGGAAGCCTCGAGTCCGAGCGCCTCGAGCCGACGATACGCGAGCTCAACAGGCTGCGCCGCACGGGCGTGATCCGTCACCTCGTGCACGCCCGTTACGAGATGGTCGAGTTTCAGCACTTCGAGCGGCTCCGCCGGCTGATCGACGACCGGCAGGTGGGGCTGGTGTCCTTCATGGATCACACCCCGGGGCAGGGGCAGTATCGGAACGTGGAGCACCTCGTGAGCTACTACGCGCGGAAATACAACTCCACACGGGCGGAGGTGGACGCGCTGATCGAGGAAAGAAACAGGAAGGCCCTCAATCCCGCGGTCGGGGCGACACTGGAGAAGCTCGCGGCGCACGTCCGCGCGGCGGGCCTTCCCCTTGCGTCGCACGATGACGATACCCCCGAAAAGGTCGCCCGCATGCGCGCGCTGGGTGTCGGCATCTGTGAGTTTCCGGTGGACCCGGCAGCCGCGCTCGCCGCCGCGCGCGGGGGGCTGCACGTCGCGGTGGGCGCCCCGAATGTCCTGCGGGGAAAATCGACCACGGGCAACCTGAGCGCGCTGGAGGCCATTGCGAGCAACGCGGCGGACATCCTCTGCTCCGACTACTACACCCCCGCGCTCCTGCACGCGGTGTTCCGTCTCGTGCGGGACCGGGTGCTTCTCTTGCCCGATGCCGTGCGGATGGTGAGCGTGCATCCGGCGCGCGCCGCGGGCCTGGACGCGGAGCTCGGCGCCCTGGAGGTCGGCAAGCGCGCCGACATGGTCCTCGTGAACGACAGCGAGGTCCCGGCCGTGGTCGGCGCCTGGGTGGGCGGGCAGCGCGTCTATGAGAAGCGCGACGGCACGCTGGATGTCACGGGCGAACGGTGGGCGGAGGAAGCGGCGCCGAAGACGAGGGAGACGGCCCGTGCTGTATGAGATCGACATGAAGCCGCGCGGCCGCGGCGCCGCCCCGGGCGCCCGGCTTTCCGAAAAGCCTTTCATCCATGACGGCGCCATGGTGGAGGCAAGCCGTCTGGGCTCCTGGACGGAAATCGGGCGGAACAGTCACGTCGTGGAATCGACCATCGGCGACTACACCTACGACGATGGCGATGCCTCCATTTTTTACGCGCAGATCGGGAAGTTCTGCTCCATCGCGAACAGGGTGCGCATCAATCCCGGCAACCATCCATCGGACCGGGTCGCCCAGCATCACATGACCTATCGACGGGTCAAGTTCGGACTGGATACCCATGATGATGAGGGGTTTTTCACCTGGCGCCGCGCGCACCCCTGCATCATCGGACACGACGTGTGGATCGGGCACGCGGCGGTCGTGATGCCGGGCGTGAAGATCGGCACGGGCGCCATCGTCGGCTCGGCGGCGGTGGTCACGCACGACGTGGAGCCGTACACGGTCGTGGTCGGCGTGCCGGCCCGGCCCCTGCGCGCGCGCTTCAGCGGCGAGGTGATCGCGAAGCTGCTGGAAAGCAGGTGGTGGGACTGGAGCCGCGAGGAGCTTGTCGCCAACTGGCGCGACCTGTGCGACCTGGACGCTTTCCTGGCGAGGTATGCGGCGCCCGCGGCCCGCGCGCGCGCGACGGCACCGTGAATCCCCATCTCCTTGCAACGGCCACCGTGGCGGCGCGCGCCGCGGGCGACATCATCGCGCGCAGCAGCGGCCGCGCCCTTCACGTGGATGATGCACCGGCGCACGACCTGAAGCTCGCTCTGGACCGCCTCTGCGAAGCGGAGATACTGCGCGTGATCCGCGCCGCCTTCCCCGACCACGCGATCCTTTCAGAGGAGACGGGATACATACCGGGCCGCGCCTCATTCCTCTGGATCGTCGACCCCCTGGACGGCACGGTGAACTTCTACCACGGCATACCGTTCTTCTGTACCAGCATTGCCTGCTACGCGCTGCGGGAAGAGGCGACGGGGCACCGGTTCCCGGACGGCCGGACCCTTGGAGACCCGTTGGTCGGCGTGGTCTACAATCCGCTGCGGGAGGAGATGTTCGTCGGCGCGGCAGGCGAGGGGGCATCGCTGAATCACGTGCCGCTTGCCGCGCCGACGGCGTCACGTCTGGACCAGGCGGTCGTCGCACTTTCCTTTGGCGCGCGCGAAGAGAGCATCGCCTGCATGAGCCGGCTTCTTCCCGACCTTGTGCGGTCGACGCGGAAGATACGGAGCTTCGGGAGCACCGCGCTGGACATTGTGCAGGTCGCGGCGGGACGCGTCGGGGCTTTCGTCCAGATGGGCACGAATCTCTGGGATTTCGCCGCGGCCGCCGTGGTGGCCCGGGAGGCGGGCGCGGTGGTCGACGCGCAGGAATACCGACGCGGCCGGTGGAAGATCGTCGCCAGCGCCGCGGGCATCTACGATGCGATCAGGGCGAAGGTGGGGCATGAGTGAGGCCGTCCGTTTCATCATCATCACGACGCCGCCTGCCGAAACGTCGCGGGAGATTGACGTCGTACGCCGCCTGGTCTGCCAGATCGGCAGGTCGCAGGCCGCGCTTGCCTATCCTCCGCACGTGACGCTCCGAACCGGCGCGCGCGTGCCGCCCGAGCTCATCCCGACATTCCTCGATGCATTCGGCGCGGCGGTCGGCGCGTGGGAGCCCTTTCCCATCCGCACCGCCGGCATCTGGCAGACAACCTATTTGGACGGGGAAAGGGAAAAATTCCTCGTTGGCTACAGGGTGGAGAAGAGCCCCGCGCTCGCGGCATTGAACGAAAGGCTCCTGCGGGTATCGACATGGCGCGCAAGCAACAGGCTGCACTTCGAGCCGCACCTCACCCTTGCATATGACGACCTGGACCTCGACGGCTACCGATCCATCGAAAGCTGGCGGGAGCAGAGCCCCCGCGGCCTGCCGGAAGGTTTCACGTGGACCTGCGACAACGTGGGTCTGTTCTATCTCGATGAGGAAGACTGGACGCCGTACAAGGTGTGGCGCGTCTGAGCTGGCCGCGGGAGGCGCCGCCCGCCGCGCCTAGATGGCGACGTGTCGCGTCTTCTTGAGCCGGGTCGCGCCGATTTCGAGCGCAATGGCCACGAGCAGGATGAGCCACGTGATGTACCCCACCTCGCCGATGTTGAAGTAGAAGCCCGATGCCATGAAGAGATCGAAGCCGATGCCCCCGGCGCCCGCGGCGGCGCCCATGGCGACGGCGTTCGTGAAATTGATCTCGAAGCGCATGAATGTCCACGAAATCACCGACCCCATGGACGACGGGATGACGGCGCGCGTGACGATCACGAGCCACCCGGCACCGGTCGCTTTCAACGCCTCGATGACACCCGTGTCGATCTCCTCGAATGCTTCGGAATACGCTTTCACGAGGTACGCGAAGGAATGGAATGTCATGCCGACGACCGCGGCCACGCTTCCCAGGCCTGCGCCGATGGCGAAGATCAGCACCCAGAGCACCGTCGGCACGGCACGGATGAACGCGACGAAGCCCTTCAGGACATTGACGACCGCGCGGGGGCTCAGGTTCTTGGCCGCAAATGGACCGACGATCAGGGCCAGGATGGCGCCGAGGAGCGTCGTGAGAAAGCCGAGACTGAGCGTCAGCAGGATCGCCTTCAACGCCTCCAGGAAACTGAAATGCTGCGCGGAAGGCCGGGTCATCATGCCCCCCAGGTCGTGAAAGAGCTTGAGGGAAGCCTTGCCGACGTCGAGATGCTTCGTGTCGAGGAGAAAGAATCCCGCGACCGTGACGCCCGCGAGGAGGAGCAGGGTCGCGTTCAGCGCAACGGTGGAGGCGGTCCTCCGGCGGACGGGCAGATGCCGCGTTGGCTCTTTCACAGGATGACTCGACGCAGGGCGTTGGACACCGTCTCGATGACGATGACGACAATCACCACACCGATGACGACCAGGGCGGCAGAGGGATAGTTCATGCTCTTGTAGTACACGTCGAAAAGGAAGCCGATGCCCGTTCCCGTGAGGATGCCGACCAGGGTCGCGTCCCGGATATTCGTCTCCACCATGTAGAGCATCCAGCTTGCGATCTGCGGCATGATGGAGGGAAAGACGGCCTGGGTCACGGTCTGCAGCCAGGAGGCGCCGGACGCGCGCAGGGCCTCCACCGAGCTGTCGGCGGTTTCCTCGATCACCTCGGTATAGGCGCGCGTGAGATAGCCCACCGTGCCGATGAAAAGCGCGAGGAGACCGGTGAGGACGTTCTGACCGAATGAGAGAAGGAAGATCATCGCCCACGCCACCACGGGTATGTTCCGGCAGACGGAGGCGATGAGCCGGACGAGCAGCGTCACCGTCGCGTGGGGGCGCGTCGTGCGGGAGGCGAGGATCGCCAGGGCCAGCGCGGCGGCCGCGCCCAGCACGCTCGCCATGACCGAGACGAGTATCGTCTCACCGAGCTTCATCACGATGTTCGGCAGCGCCCGCAGGGCGCGCGCGTTGGGGATGAAGTTGACGGCGAGCCATTCGATCGCCTTGGGGAAGGAACGCAGACAGTCGCGGAAGCTGAAATCCGTGAGAAGGGAGGAGCCCGCCGTCAGCGCGCCGATGACAAGAAGCCCTCCCAGGAACGCGAGGTTGCGGCGGAGGAGCACCTTGCGCACGGCAAGGGCGGATGTCATCCCGCCTGCTCCTCGAACAGGATGTCGTCCGCCTCCGATCCGTAGATCTCCGCGACGACCTTCTTTTTCAGCTTGTGCGCCTCGTCGTCGTAGCAGATCCTGCCTTCGCGGATGCCGATGATGCGGTCGGAATACCGGATGGCGACGTCGACCTGGTGCAGGTTCATGAGGATCGTGATGTTCATCTCGCGGCAGATGTGGTGGAGCTTGTCCATGATCTTCTTCGCGGAGCTGGGGTCGAGCGACGCGATGGGCTCGTCGCAGAGGATCACCCGTGGCTCCTGCACGAGCGCCCGCGCGATGCCGACCCGCTGCTTCTGCCCGCCGGAGAGCTGGTCGCACCGCTTGTGCATCTGGTCGGCAAGCCCGAGCCGGTCCAGCACGTCGTAGGCGCTTTCCTTCTCCGCCGCCGTGTAGAGGCCGAAGACGCCCGCAAGCGTCGACTTGTACCCCAGCCGGCCGTGCAGCACGTTTTCAAAGACCGTCTGCCGCGGCACGAGGTTGAAGTGCTGGAAGATCATGCCGATGCGCGTCCGAAGGCGCCGCAGCTCCGTCCGCTTCAGCGCCAGGACGTCCATGCCGTCGAAATCGATGTGTCCCGCGCTCGCCTCCACCATCCGGTTCACGCAGCGCAGGAGGGTGGACTTTCCCGCTCCCGACCTGCCGATGATGGTGACGAACTCGCCGGCTCTCACTTTCAGGCTGACGTCGGAGAGCGCGGCGACGTCCTTGTAGTTCTTCGTCAGGTGCTTGATTTCCAGGATGGCCATGGGGATCGCTCCTTGAACAAAGGCCCCGGGGCGCGCCCGGGGCCGGGTCGAACGGGGAATATTCGCTTCTTACTGCATCAGGGCGCGGATGTCGCTGTACCAGACGCCATCCACGGCGACGAAGTGTTCCTTGTCCGTCTTCGCCCAGAGTCCCTTGTAGGGGTTGCCGCTCTCGTCCTTGTAATCCTTGGGCGTGAATATCTTCGGGTTGTTCGAGGTGGAATCCGCCGTGAAAGCGGCGCGGAGGGCCTTGAACATTGCCGGGTCGACCAGATCGGTGTTGACGATGATCGGGGCCTGGCGGACCGTCGATGCGGAGATGACGGTGAAGGAGGCGCCGGGGACGGTGTCAAACGGTGCGTCGGCGCCCTGCTTCACCTTGTACACCGCGCCGGGGGTGTTCACCTTGCCGGAGACGAGGTTGAAGTAGCTGCTCACGTCGGTGTCATCCACGGCGCAAACGTCTGCCTTGTTCGAGAGGACGTTGAAGATGGAGCCCTGGTGCGACTGGCCGAAGAGAACCTGGCCGAAGAACTGGTCGGGTCCGCCCTGGAGGAAGAGGTCTTCCACCTTCTGGTCGGTCCAGCCCATCTGCTTGGCGAAATAGGATTTGATCACGTTCGCCGGAATGACGAAGCCCGATGTCGAGCTGGAGGACACGAACGACATCGTCTTGCCCTTGATATTGTCCAGCGCGTAGGCGTTGCCCTTCATGTACTGGGGCGCGTCCGCGGTCCTGACCGCGATGCGGCTGTAATAGACCGAGTCGGCAAGGGTGCCCTTGGCGCTGGAGATGGTGACAAGCGGCACGACCTTGGGGTTCTTCTGGGCTGCCTGGATGTAGCCGACGGCGCCCGGGTAGCAGATGGCCGCATTGCCCGTCGCGATGGCCTCGATGGCGATCACATAGTCGGTCGTGAGCTTGTCGATGACCTGCCGACCCGTTGCCTTGGCGATCAGGTCGTCCAGCGAGCCGCGGGCTGCCTTCCAGTCCTCACCCGAATTGTTCGGGTACCAGACCACCACGAGGGGTTTGTCCGCGGCGGCGATCGCTCCGACCGCGATCAGCCCTGCCGCGAGGACGAGCAGAAGCTTCTTCATGATTTATCCTCCTTGACGCGAACGCCGTGTCGGCGTCCACGTTCGCGGAGGACTGTAGGAGCGCGCCGTTAGGAAAGAATGAGCGTTCTGTTAGGAGAGAGTGAATTTTCGCCCGAACAGCGGTTGGGCGTGACGGCGCCCGGTGCGGCGGCGGACAGGGCGAGCGGGGGCGAAGCCGGTGACTGCTACAGCGCGCACCCCACGGCATACCCTGCCTTGACCGCCTCGAAGATCCGTCCGACGTGGAAGGCATCCCCGATGCAGTGGATCCCCGGGGCCACGCCGCCACTCACGCAGACGTCATACAGGGACATGTCGGGCGCAAGCCCTGTCGCCAGTACAACGGCATCCGCCTCCAGCCGCTCCTCCACCATCTCCTCGCGTAGCGCGCGGCCCAGCGGGTTGGGGACGCTCTCCGGCAGGAGCGGCGTCCACGTGCAGAAGGGGTCAGGCACGGTCTTTGATGCGTTGCGTGAGATGACGACCTCGGGGACAAGGATTTCGGTGACCCGCGTGCAATTCAGGAGCTGCACCTTCGCCTGCTCCAGCACGTGAATGAGGTGACCGCGATTCGCCGTGCACACCCCTTTCATGAATGCGGGCAGCATCTCGATGACCGTGACCTCCTTGCCCAGCTCCACGGCGAGGAAGTGGGCGCATTCGCATCCGGTCGGTCCGCCGCCGATCACGAGCACGCGGCGCGCCGCGTCGAGCAGCGCGGGATTTTCCAGGAGATCGGTCGCGCGGATCACGCCTGATGAATCCACTCCCTTGACGGGAAGGGCCGTTTGCCGCGCCCCGGTGCAGATGACGACCTCATCGTAGCGTCCCTGCTTCAGCGTTTCAACGTTCGGCGCCGCGCCGAGCTGCACGTGAAGGGAGCCGGCCCCCTGCGCCTCCTGCACGCGGTGCTGGAGATGGGAAAGATAGTTCGCCACCTCGTACTTGATGCGCGGCCGCGAACCCGGCACGAGCATGCCGCCGATGCGCGCGCGCTTCTCGAAGAGAGTGACGGTGTGACCCCGGCGCGCGGCCGTGAGGGCGCACTGGAGGCCCGCCGGTCCGGCGCCGACGACGGCGATGTGCCGGGCCACGGCCGCGCGCCCCGGGTCCTCCGGCAGCGAGTCTTCGAAACCGGTGCGCGGGTTGACGGCGCACTGGATGTGGCCGCCTTCCACGATCTCGTTCAGGCATCCTTCCTGGTCGCCGATGCACGGCGTGATGTCCATGAGCCTTCCCGTCCGTGCCTTGTTCGGCCACTCAGGGTCGGCCAGCAAGGGACGGGAAAGCATCACCATGTCGCACGCCCCGTCGCGAAGGGCCTGCTCGGCAAGGTCCGGGTATCCAAGCTTGCCGACCGCCACGATGGGAATGGGCACGCCCGCGTTCGACACGATCCCGCGCTCCGCGAAATGTCTTTTGACGGCCTGCGCAACCGGCAGGAAGCACCCTGACGGTGCCGACAGGGGCGGATGAGGCAGCCACCAGTTGTCGTACCCGCCGAGGTCGACGTCGAAAATGTCCACGCCTGCTTTTACGAGATTCTCCATGTAGGCGAGCGTCATCACGACGGTCCGCTCGCGCCGGAACTTCCGGAGCGTTTTCACGCTATCCATCCGCTTGCCGTAGGTTTCCGCCAGCGCGAGCGACAGGTCGATGCGGTACATCAACGGGTACTGCGGCCCGACCCTTTTCCGAATCTCTTTCGTCATCTCCACGCCGAAGGCCTGCCAGTCCGCGAAGTGCCCCCACCGTCTCCTGTTGAACGCGGGGTTTGCCATTTGCTCGAGCAGGTAGCCCTCGTGCCCGTGGAGGTAGACGCCATCGATACCCAGGGACATCGCGTTTGCCGCGGCTTGACCGGTTGCGCGGATCAGGGCGCGGCACTGGCGGTCGGTGAGCCGCCGGGCAGGGGATCTGGGGAATGTAGTAGTTGCGATTCCACGATGCCGACACCGGCAGCGCGTGCTTCGACATGAGGCATTCGGGAGAGCCGACCCTGCCCATGCCCGCGGTGAGCTGGATGAAAAAGCACGCGCCGTGGGCGTGGACCGCGGTGGCAATGTCGCGCCAGCCGCTGAAGACGCTGCGCGAGCCTTCGACCCGGGGGAAATAGCTCTTGCCTCCGGGCTCCGTGACGGTGGGATCGATGCGATGATCGACCGGTATGAGGCCGGAGGTGATCAGGCCCGCGCCGCCGCGCGCCCTCTCGGCAAAATACTCGATCATCTTGGGCGAAGGCCGCCCCGTCTCCTCCGCCATGCCGAAGTTCCCCATGGGACCCATGCAGATGCGGTTCTTTATCGACAGGTGATTCACCCGCACGGGGGAGAACAGCGATGCGTAGGGGTACAGACTTTTCGTCATGCGGCCGCCGGCGGGCGCGTCCGGGCCGCGCGGCCAGGAATCGATGCGGGCGATGACATCGCGAATGGGGGCGTTATGGTTGTCGGGCATGCCAGGAATCCTATCGCCGGGAAAGCGCTCGTGCAAGCGAAAGCGGGCCTCCAATACTTGACGGCGGCCGCGGCGCGCGTGATGATGCGGTCACATCATGAGCATGCAGACTCCTTTCGTTCGCCTGCCGGCCGGTGTCGGCGCGCGAGGCGCCGGTTTCGAGATAAAGGAAGAGGCGGGCATACCGTTTCTTGTGGAGAACGGCCTGCCGTTCCAGACCTTTTTCGACGCAGACAATCGGGAAAGGGTGGGCCTCAATGGCACGTGGCGATTCCGGGAGGACCCGCGCGACAGAGGCCTGCGCGATGGCTGGCAGGACGGCCGCATGCGGGGAGAAGCGGAGCCTGTGGAGGTTCCCTCTGTCTTCAATGCCGCGGCAAGCGGAAGGACGACATATCTCGGCCCTGTCTGGTATGCGCGCGGATTCACCGTCGGAGGCCTGCCCCGCGACGGCCGTCTTCTTCTCCTGCGGTTCGACGGCGTTCTGATGCGCGCCGCCGTCTGGCTGAACGGGAAGCGCCTTGGCGGCCGCGAGGGTGGATACGGAAGCTTCGCGCTGGATACGGCGGGGACGCTGAACCTGTCGGGAGAGAACGTCCTGGTCGTGCGAGTGGACAACCGGCTCACCCCCTTCTCGCTTCCTCCCCTGACGTGGAAGCATCATCGCGCCGGCTGGCACACCTATGGCGGGATCTATCGTGACATTGCTCTTGAATCGCTGCGGCTGCCGTACGTGTTCAAGGTCGAATGCACCGCCGCCCCGCAGGTTTCTGGCGCTGCCTCGATGCGGGTACGGGTGCTCACGCATGCCGCTGGATCGACGGCCGGCTTCGACGTGGCCTGCACGCTCTCCGGCCCCGATGGAGAGCCCGTCGGCCGCGCCACCGCGTCCACGTCAGCGGGGAAAGACATCGACGCCTTCACATTCGATTTTGCCGTGCCCCATCCCCGTCTCTACGCTCCATCCGATCCCGCGCTCTACAAAGTGGTCGTGTCCGCCGGCAAAGGCGGTGAGCGCGACGAGGTGCAGGTGCTCACGGGCATTCGCAGCATCCGCGTGCAGGGGGAGACGCTGCTCCTGAACGACGAATCCCTCTTCCTGAAGGGCATCTGCAAGCACGAAGACGACCCCATTCTGGGTGCCACGCAGACGCCGGCGAGCATCTCGCGTGACCTCGACCTGATCGCCGCGCTCGGCGCGAACTACATCCGCATGACCCACTATGCCCACGCGGCGAAGGAGGTCGCCGCCGCACGGGACCGCGGTCTTCTCATGAGCGAGGAAATCGCAAACTACAAGACCGGCGCGGGCTTTGTGGAGTGGTTCTCGGAGAAGGGGAGGCTGCGGCAGATTCCTTTGCGCTGGCTGGGGAAGCGCCAGACCATGGCGCGCCGCTTCCTCTTGAACGCGCAGAAGGAGCTCGCGGAGCTGATCGAACGGGACCGCAACAACCCCGCGGTGATCCTCTGGTACGTGGGCAATGAAACCTGGGACCTCTTTCACTCGGGAGCGCGGGCATGCGCCTGGCTTCGCGACGTGGCGCGTGCCTTGGACCCAAACCGACCCGTCAGCATGGCGGAGCTCACCTACAACAGGCCGGCATTCGATCGCCGCCGCCAGGGATCGGCGTTCATGGACGTCGTTTCAGTCAACCTCTACTCCGGCTGGTACTACGGCAGCATGGAAGATGCGGCCGGACACCTGGATAGGCTGCACGCTGCCTTCCCCGGTCGGCCCCTGATCGTTTCGGAGTTCGGCGCGGATGCCGCCCCCGGCCGCCACGACGAGGACGGGGAATGGCGGGGCGACAAGGTGCCGGCAGGAAGGACGTACTCGGAGGACTACCAGGCCCGGTTGCTGGAAAGCTACGCGGAAATCATTCGTCGGCGTCCGTATATCGTCGGCATGGCGCCATGGGTCTTTTCCGATTTCTACTGCCCGGAGTTTCCCGCGAATCCGGTGCCTTTCTTCAACCTGAAAGGGATCGTGAGCGGCGACCGCACGCCCAAGCAAGGCTACGAAAGCCTGCGCCGCATCTACCGGAGCGCGGAGGGGAAATGAAGCAATTCGATTTTTCCCGGTTTCACGAAGAGCTGTACCCTGCCTGGGAGCGTCAGTTCCAGAGGGACGGCGGCATCGGGGAGTTCGGGTTCCTTCCCGGCGCGCCGACCTGCTCGTATGGCACGACCGACACTCTCATCAGTCGCTATACCATGAATACTCTGGACCTTGCGGAGGCGGACCGGGATGCGTGGGCGAGCGTGATCAACAGGTTCCAGGACGAGCAGGGCTGGTATACAAAGACGCACACGCGCCATCACCGGGAGCACACCACGGCCTACGCGGTGGCAGCCCTCACGCTGCTGGGACGGCGTCCCGCGCGGCCGCTCGCATGGGCGGCGCCGCTGATCAAGGATCAACAGTCAATGGAACGCTGGCTGGCCGGCGTTCACTGGTCCATCATCTGGCCCGGCTCCCACATCGTTTCGGGCGTGCCCGCCGCACTCGCCATGACGGGCGAGGGGACCGATGAGTTCTTTTCCTGGTACTTTGACTGGCTGGATCGGGAGGCCGATCCGCGCTCGGGATTCTGGTGCCGCGGTCTTGTGCATCGCCTGGCCATGATCCCCCGCCCCACGAAGCACGAGATGGGCGGCGCCTTCCACATGTACTACGTCTATGAATACATGAAGCGGAAATGGCGGTATCCCGAGCGGATCGTGGACGAGGCGCTTCGCCTCCAGCACGCAAATGGCCTGTGGGACGGGGAGGTCACATACTGCATCGACTTGGACGGGCTGTACTGCTGCACGCGCTCCAGCAGGAATGCCGGCGGCTACCGCAAGGACGACATTGCCGCCTCCTGCGCGCGGTATCTGGAAACGGCGGAGCGCACGCTGAATGACCGCGATTTCCTGTTCGCGCATTATCGCAATACGCATCGACTCACCGGCGCGCTCTCCGCCATCGCCGAGTGCGCGCTTTTTTTCCCCGAGATGGTGCGGACGCCCCGACCCTGGCGGCAGTCTCTCGACGTCGCCTGCTACATCTGAACGGAGGACAGACGATGGACGGCAAGAAAGCTTTGAGTGTTTCGGCCAAGCTCGGGTACGGGGTCGGCGATTTCGGCACAAACATCGTGCTGAACGCGACGACCCTCTACCTGCTGTATTTCTACACCGACGTGTTCGGCATATCGGCGGCCTTTGCCGGGATCATCTTCCTGGTGTCGAAGCTATGGAACGCGTGCATCGATCCATTCGTGGGCCAGCTTGTCGACCGCACCCGTTCCCGCTGGGGCCGCAAGCGGCCCTATCTCCTGTTCGGCGCGGTGCCTTTTGCCGCGGCGTTCTTCCTGCTCTTTGCCGGTCCCCATCTCGACCCGACCGGCCGCGCCATCTATGCCATGGCGAGCTTCCTCCTTTTCGGCACCGCGCTGGCCTTCGTGAACATTCCCTATTCGTCGCTCACGTACGTCATGACCGATGACGCCCACGAGCGCTCGTCCCTGTCGGGGTACCGCATGACCTTCGCAATAATCGGCACGCTGATCGCCGGGGTCGCCGTCCGCCCCGTGGCCGGTCTTTTCAAGACCGAAGCGGCCGGCTTTCGCGTGGTCGGGGTCGTCTTCGGGCTCGTGCTCGCGGCGGCGACTTTCATCGCGTTCCGATCGTCCTTCGAGGGGAAGCAGGAGTCACGGGAAAAGCGTGTCAGTTTCCTCCAGAACCTGAAGTCCCTCGGGTCAAACGGGCCCTTCCTCCTCCTGGGTCTCGCCTTTGTCGCGTGCACCGTCTCCAACTACGTCATCGCATCGACCATCAATTACTACTTCAAGTACGTCCTGGCCGCGGAAGGAATGACCTCCATCGGGTTCCTCAGCCTTTTCGCCGCCGCGATTGCCGCGGTGCCGCTGTGGCTGGCTGTCTCGCGCCGGTTCGGAAAGAAGACGGCATTCCTGGCCGGGATGATCCTGCTCGCCGCGGCGCTGGGCGTCTTCTCCTTCCTTCCGGCACCTACGACCGTGCTCGTCCTTCTGCTGCTGGTGCTCGCCGGCGTCGGCGTTTCCACGATTTATCTTTTTCCCTGGGCCATGATCCCCGACACGGTGGAGTATTCTCTCTGGCGCAGCGGCGTACGGCAGGAGGGTTTCCTCTACGGATTTTTCACATTCGGCTTGAAGCTTTCGCAGGCATTCGCCGGATTCCTTGCGGGCTTTCTCCTCGATGCGTTCGGCTACAGCCCGAATGCCGCGCAGACACCCCGTTCCCTCCATGGCATCTCGCTCCTCATGACGCGCGTCCCGCTGGCTTTCCTGGTCGTCGGGATCGTCCTTCTCTTCTTCTACCCGCTGGGTGCAAGGACGTATGCGCGGATGGAGACCGAGATGAAGGCTCGCCGCGAAAGCGAGCCCGCGCGCTGAGGGCGTCACCAGGAGCGCGGTATTAACGAAGAATTCATCCCCTCTTAACAGAACCGCCGTTTCGCGGTGGTATCTCTTTTCCCGTCCGCCGGCGTTACAGAAGAGGAGGGAAGCATGGAAATCAAATGCCGCGACGTCGAAAGCGCCTGCATCTTCGAGGTGACAGGCGATGTGGATGCGTACAATGCGCACGAGATCAAGGACAGCGTCTCCGCGGCGGTCGACAGGGGAATGACCGCGCACGTGATCAACATGAAAAAGACGACACGACTCGATTCCTCCGGCATCGGGACCCTGATTTCCCTCAGCGCGGCGCTCGCCCGCAAAGGGCTCGCTTTTTTCATCGTGAACGTCCCCGCGCACATCATGCAGGTGCTCGAGCTTACCCGGACGCGCGGCATCATCCCCACGACGAGCACCGTGCTGGCGGCTTTTCATGCCATCGGGATGATTCCGGGAGCGGCACCGGCGCAAACACGCCAGGATACGAAGGATGGGGCGCGGGACTTGTCTCTCGCCTCATGACCGGTGCCCCGCCCGCCGCGGGAGGATGCCTGCATTCATTTGCATTCCGGCACCCTTCGGATAGAATCGATATGCGGAGGCAAAAAGTATGGCACGGATGAAGGGCGTCCCGGGGCAGGCTTTCGATATCAGCAGCATTTGGATTTCGGACGAAGGACGATTCGAGTTCATCCTGAGCGACGATCAAAGCATCGTGCGGACCGGGCCGACGATCGCTGACGCAGAGGCGTTTGCCGCCCTGATCCACCAGGTCATCGAGGACCACAGAAAAAGCAAGACATAGAACGACAGGCCTGCGGTGCGAAGGGCATGGCGATATGACGACCAAGGGGGGCACGGATGCCAGTTTTTGTCGGCTATGCGACGCGAAACGGCTCGACGCGGGAAGTCGCCGAAGCGATAGCGGCGACGTTGCGTGAGAACGGGCTTGAAGTCGATCTTGGACCGGTCCGGGAGGCGCGTTCCCTCGGAAGCTACCGGCTGGTCGTCCTGGGCGCGGCGCTGTACATGTTCCATTTGCACCGGGACGCGCTGGCATTTCTTGCGCGGCACCGTGAAGTCCTGGCGCAGAAATCCGTGGCGGTATTCGCGCTGGGCCCCTTCAACGACGAGGAAAAGGAGTGGCAGACCGTGCGCGGTCAGCTGGAGACGGAGCTCGCGAAGTTTCCCTGGCTTACGCCGGTCGCCCACGAGGTGTTTGGCGGCAAATTCGACCCGGCGAAGCTCCGCTTCCCGATGAATCTCATCCCTGCCATGAAGAAATTGCCGGCGAGCGATATCCGCGACTGGACTGCCATCCGCAAATGGGCATCTGACCTGGCCGGGAAGCTGCGCGCGGACAATTGACCGAGGCTGCGGAATGGGCCGAGGGTGCGCTATCCCGGTGGGTAGGCCCCTTCGCGCTTCCAGACGTCCATCATCAGCTCGTAGCGGGAAAGCGACATGCCCGTGTAGACGCAGTTGCTGGTGGAAAAGACGTAGCCGCCGCCCGGCATGCCGTTCCGCAGGGCGTCGCGGCAGGATTCCACGACCTGCTCGTCAGTCCCCGTCTGCAGCAGCCCGCAGTTGACGTTGCCGATCAGGCACACACGCTTCCCGTACTTTCGCTTCACCTCCGCAATATTCACGCCGGCCTGCGGATCCAGCGAGTGCAGGGCATCGGGCCGGCAGTCCACGATCTGGTCGACGATCGGCATGATGTTGCCGTCCGTGTGCTTGATGGTGTAGTAGCCCATGGATCGATAGCCCGCGATGAGCCGGGCAAGGTGGGGGGTGACGAACTCCGCGAACTGGGAAGGGCTCAGGAAGGGTCCCGTGTTCAGGCAGTAGTCCGTGCAGAGGGCAAGACCGTCAAAGATGCCCTTGCCGGCAAGACGCGCGAAGCGTTCCAGGCCGCGGGAGACCATCAGGGTGCACTCCCGCTGCACCCCCTGAGGGTCGTCGGCAAGCCGGAAGGAGAATTCCTCCATGTCGCTGCCATCCGGCATGCCCAGCGTGGCATCCGCGTGGCACATGAGGAAGTACCGCGTCCCGGTCTGCTCCCGGATGTACTCCGCCGTGCGCAGCTCTGAGTCGGGCATCCCGGGGACCTCGTGCACGAAGATGGCGCAGTGATCGAAGCGCCGCGCCGTCTCGATGTACGAATCGCCCGCGTCGGCGACCTGCCGGCGCTTCTCTTTCCCGCTCATCTGGTCCCACTGGGAGAGCGAGCGGTGCGATGGATGCACTTTGCCAAGCAGCTCCATCGTGAGGAAAAAGACGAGCTCGAAAGTGGGAACGTGCCCCGGGGCCTGCTTCCCTTCCAGGGCGGTGATGAACTTCTGGCGGGGCGTGAGGGTGTCCATGAGGCCCTATCCCTTGATTGCGCCCGATACCAGACCGCGCACGAAATAGCGCTGGAGGCAGAAGAAGACGATGAGCGGAACGCTCATGGTGATGAAAGCCGCGGCGCTCAGGACGTCCCACTGCAGCATGGTGTTCAGCGCCAGCATCTTGCTGATGCCGACCGTCAGGGGCTGGCGGCTCGCGTTCTGCATGAAGACAAGGGACACCAGCAGATCGTTCCACACCCAGAGGAACTGGAATATCGTATAGGAGGCAATGATCGGCAGGGAAAGCGGCGTCACGATGTTGAAGGAGATCGAGACCTCCGACGCGCCGTCCATGCGCGCGGCCTCTATCAGCTCACGCGGAAGAGAGGCGAAGGAGTTGCGGAACATGAAGACCGCCAGGGGAAGGGCGAATGCCGAATGGATGAGCCATATGCCCGGAAACGAACCCACGAGCTTCACGGCGTTGAGCATCCGGAGCACGGGAACGAACGCCATCTGCTGGGGCACGATGAGCAGGGCCACGATCACCAGGAAGAGCCAGCCGCTGCCCCGGAACCTGATCCAGGCGAACCCATAGGCGGCAAGCACGGCAAACAGGACGGGGATGATTGTTGAAGGAATGGTGATGATGAAGCTGTTGATGAGATTCACCGCCAGACTGCCCACCGTGCCGTGGGAGGTGAGGACGCGCGCGTAATTCGCCAGGGAGAACCGCAGCTGGACGAACGCGAGCCACCAGCCCCCGGAGTAGATGTCATTGCTCGGCCGGAAAACGTCACCAGGAGCCCCACGGCGGGAACCAGCCAGACCACCGACAGCAGGAAAAGCACGATGTGCAGCGGCGCTTTCCGCAGCCAGCGAAGACCGGCCCTTCGATGTGTCTTGCGCAAGACGGCTTCGGGCATTGTCGTGCTCATCTCAGGGTGTCCTCTTGCCGGAAACGTCGTATGTTGAAGACGATCAACGGGAGGATGAGCAGCAGCATGATGACGGCGATTGCGCTGCCGTATCCGATGCGGGCGCTCTGGAAGACCTCGATGTACTGCGTGAAGGCGATGACGCGCGCCGAGCCTGCCGGCCCGCCCGTTCGCCCTCCCATGATGAAGATCAGGTCGTAGACCTTGATGACGGCAATGATGTCGTTGATGATCAGGAAGGACAGGAGCGGGGCCAGGAGCGGCACCTGGATATTGCGGAAGATCCTCCAGCCGCCGGCGCCCTCTACGTGGGCCGCCTCGATGAGCTCATGCGGAATGGCTTTGAGGCCGGCGGAGAGCACGACGAGCGCAAAACCCGTGGACATCCAGACCGCGGCGCCGATGATGGCGATGTTCACCAGACGCACGTCGCCCGTCCATGAGATCGGATGGAAGCCGGGAATGAGCGCGGCGAGCACGGCGTTGATCAGGCCGATCTTCGGATCGGGTGCGTACATGAAAGTCCAGATGACGCCCGCCGCCGTGTAGGAAATCGCCATGGGCATGAAGACGATCGACTTCACGATGGATTCGTAGCGCACCTTGTCGGCAAAGACGGAGATGAGGAGCCCAAAGCCGATGGTGAGGGTGGGGAAAAGAATCAGCCAGACGCCATTGTTGACGAGAGAGCCCGACGGGGGAAACCTCGACAACTTCAGGAAGAAGGGATCCTGGGTCAGGAGACGGAGGTAGTTTCGAAATCCGACGAAGGTCCGGGGATTGTAGCCCATGCCTTCGAAGAAGCTGAGGCGGATCGTCACGAGCATGGGGTAGACCACGAAGACTGCCATCAGGACGACAGACCGGCAGCACGAACAGCCAGCCGATGACATTGCGATTCGTTGTATGCATTCGTTACCTCATGTGCGCGGCGATCACAAGCGGCAATGGCCGGGGAGCCCCTCATTGCAGCCCGGCCTGAAGAGGCGCCGGGCTGCAGAATAACGGGGATGCACCTTCCTTAGTAGACGGTCTTTGCAAAAGCTTCCAATTCGCCGGCGATGCGGTCCACATCGGCAGGGTGCGCAAGGAGGTCCTGAAGCTTCGTCATCTCGAAGTCCCCGCCGAAGGCCGAGGGGGCCATGTCGGAGCCGTCAAAGACGAAGGTTTTTGCCGCGGTGATCTGCTGCATCTGCTTGAGCGCCATGGGGCTGGAGTACGCGCCCGCGCTCACCAGCTTGTTGGGGATGACGCAGGCGGCCCCTGCCAGAATCTCCCCCGGTTCCTTTGTGGAGAGATAATGGATGAACGTCCGCGCTTCGGGGGAGTCGCGGAAGAGGCAGGCAAAGTCGGCGCCGCCGGTGACGGGGTCGCCGTACTTCGGATCGATCGAGGGGAAGGGGAAGAAGTCGATGGTGACCCCTTCCTTGAGGTTTGTGTT
Organism: uncultured Spirochaetota bacterium; assembly: GCA_963781885.1. Taxonomy (GTDB): domain Bacteria; phylum Spirochaetota; class Spirochaetia; order SZUA-6; family Fen-1364; genus Fen-1364. The sequence continues at coordinate 274,503 of CAWAHW010000007.1, forward strand.
GACGTCCTGCATGGCGGTGGCTCCCGCGAAGCCGCCCTCGGAGACCATGAGGGACGATGGCGTGGTGCTGAACACCTTCCGGACGCTTTCTCCGTACTGGGTTGCCAGGGCCGCCGTGATGCCGCCATCCACGTAGCCGGGAGTGGCGAAGATGTGCGCCATGAGTGACAGCGCCTTCTTCACGACCGGGTCCGTCCATGCCAGCTTGTGGCTGATGTGAAGGTTGTTGTAGTTGTCCGCTGTCGTCACGCGGATCAGGATGTTCTCGAACCAGTCGCTCAAGCACCAGCCTTCCCCTGAAATGGCGAAGGGCGCGACGCCGGCCGCGACCGCCTTGTCGGCGACAGCCATGAGCTGATCCCACGTCTTGGGGATGGAGAGCCCGAACTGCTTGAAGCGCACGGGATTGTAGAAGACGAGGCTCTTCGTGTCGGCCTTGAAGGGGAAGCCGTACTGGACGCCCCCCACCTTCGCGAGCGCCATCAGCGCCGCCGGGTAAATTGCTTCGAGCTCGCCTGCCTTGAACACGCCGGCGGAGCCGTCGAGCCGGGTCAGGTTTCCGCCCTGCACGAACTCACCGATGACGGCCGGTCGCGTCTGGAGTGCAACGTCCGGCGAGTTCCCGCCCGCGATGCGCGTGCGGATGAGCGCTTCCACGTCGTCCGATTTTTCATACGTGGTCTTGATTCCCGTCTCCGTGGTGAACTTCGCGCAAATCTCGGCAAGCTTGTCTCCACCTTCGCCGCCCCAGCCGGCGACGAATACGAGCTCCTTGCTCGCAGCCCCCGCCCCCCCGGCCGCCATGAAAAAAACGGCGGCCACAAGCAGGGCAAGAAAGATCCGATTCCTTTTCGTGGACATGATCCTTTCTCCTTTATTGGATTCCTTTGTTGGACTCTCGATTCCATGCATCGAGCCATATTCTGACTGACACGTGATGCTTGCTCTCACTCCTTTCCCGCCGTGCACCCCCTTTCGTTTCTGTTATTCCCTTGCAGCGGACATTCTGCTTTTCCTGTGCTCAGGCCTCCCGTTTGTTTTTTATCGATTCACGCACCATGAACGGGCAGTGGATCAACAATGTCCGGGGCTCCAGGTCCTCCGGGCGGTCGGCGGAGATGTTTTCAAAAAGGAGATTCGCCGCCTTTGCCCCGATCTCGATCAGCGGCTGGCGGAAGGAGGAAAGGCTCGGTCTCACGTACGCCGCCAGAGGGAAGTCGTCAAAGGACACGACCGACACGGCATCCGGCACCGCGACGCCCCGCGCCTCCAGGGCCTTGTACGCGCCCAGCACGAGGAAATCGCTGCACAGGATGATGGCGTCCACCTTCTTCATCCGGCCGAGCAACCGATAGATGCCTTCGGTGGCCCCGTTTTCGTCCCACGAGGAGACGTCGTCGATGATGAGGCTCTCATCCGGCTCGATGCCCTCCGCTCTCAGGCCGTCCAGGTAGCCCTGGTAGCGATCCTTGTGGTTGGTGAGGGTGAGAAAGCCACCGACGAAGGCGATGTGCCGGTGGCCCGTCGCGGCGAGGAAATTCACCGCCTTCTTCGCCGAGGAGTAGTTGTCGCTTTTTACGAGGAAGGCCGGGATGTCTTCTTCGCAGTTGTTGATCACGACGCACGGCATGTGATGGCGGCTCACGATGTCCGCGTAGCGGGCGTTGAACATCGGCTCCAGCCAGAGCAGGCCGGCGATGTGATCGAACACCTTCACCCGGCCGTACTTCATCATCTCCAGCTCGATCTGGTCCGAATGGATGAGCATGGTCGTGTGCTGGAACGCGTGGATCCTTTCGTCCGCGCCCTCCAGGATGTCCGACAGGTAGTAGCTGTTGATCTTGTGCCGGGAATAGGTATCCACGATCCCGATCGTTTTCAGCTCGTAGTCATCTGCCCGCGGGGACTCCCGTGAGTTGATGTACTGGAGGACCTTCTCCCTCGTGGCGGGGTGGACCGCGCCTTTATTGCTGAGCACCCGCGAGACCGTCGCGGTGGAGATATTGAGCGCATCAGCAACTTCCTTGATCTTCAACGTGGGGGCCATGCTTGCATTGTTGTATCATCGAGTTGCAGAGTTGTCAAAATAAATCCAATGTCAGTCGTTCCATAATTTAATTACTTATAATATAAATAAATATTTTAGTTGATCGCGCTTCCTAATTGTACATTCTTGCAACTAATTGTAAAAAGTCTGAAACGAATGCCCAGCTCATGCGGCTGAGTTCTTCGCCCTGAGGATGCCACGATCTGGAGGCAACAGGGGCTGATGACGGGGATCCACGGATGCATCTTCCTTCCCAAGGCCGAATGTGCAATTTCCGGGTGGGGCCGGCGGCTCGTGGCGAGTGAAATATCACAGTACATGGTTGACAGCGCTATTTTTGTAGCCAGCAAAGCGGGCCGATTGGAGGTAATTATGGAACGACGACGGCTATTCGGATTCGGCCTGGTAGCAGTCGTTTTTTCTGCAGACGGGGATCAACCAAGCGATCCAAAGCGGAGATTGAAATAGCGGGTGCGTCATTTTCTGGATAAAGCAACCAATGGCTCGCGGGTGTGGCAGAATGCACTGCAGCGTCTTTGTCAACGTCACCAAAGGGCGAGAATGGAAGTTGGACTCTATGACGGCCAAGAAGGGCCTCCCCTGCGAAAAAGGGGGATCAACCTGTTGCGAAAAGCCGAGGTATTCCTCAGCTATGAAAGCGGACCGGCTTTGGCCGGTCCGTCAAAAGAGGACAGCGGCAATGCTATTTGCTGGCGAGGTGCCTGGCCACCGTGACGTCAATATAGGCGATGTAGGAACCATCGCTTGCGACGCTGAGCGTATTGCCTCCCGAGGTATTGTTGGTGGTGGGAGTGCCCGCGGTGAAATTGGTCCCCGAGGTCCACGTGTACACAGTGTTGACGTCCTTGTTGGTATTGAAAGTAACAGTCTTCCCTTTCGCTTTGTCAATGCTCGTTACGCTGGTAGGGAAGATCGTGCTCACAGTGTAGGCGTCGCTGTTCTTGCTGCCACGGGTCGCCGTACCGCCGGCATCGTAGTTTTCAGATTCGTATGTCCATGTCACCATAGAGAGATCAGAAGGAACGGCACATGACCAATTGTAGGTGCTTGACGTGCCGTTCCAGTACGTCGTATTGCCGGTCTCGACGTAATTCCCGCTGCTTCCAATGAGTATTTCATATTCGTTGGTTGAGCCGAAAGCTTCGGGATATACAGATGTCTTTGGGGCGCTGGACGAGGTGGTAAGCGTGGCGTAACTCCCCGTTGTTCCACCTTGCCATTGCTGGGAGTAGGTGATCGTCATCATTCGTGAATTTGTATCATACAGGTACGTGCCTTTGGAGCCACTCGATTGTTTCCATGAAGAACTCGCGGCATCCCAGCTCTTTATGATATATTCGTATGTACCGTCCGCCGAGAAAGTTTCGGTGCTGTTGCTCCAGGTGTACATAACGTCCTGCGTCATGTGCCCGCTGCTGTCAAAGGCAACCTCTGTATCGCTGCGGGACCAGATCTGATTTTGACAGGCGGTCAGCAGCACAGCAAATGCTGCCGTCGCGATCAAGAGAAGCGAAAGCTTTTTCATGCCAACTCCTTGCAATGGACATTTGTTGAAGACCCACAACGGGGCTTTTCATTCTCGAATTGCGTCACATAGCATATCAGGCATACGCCAAGACATCGAGAGGCCAAGGTATTACATGGCACGCGATCGGTCGCTATTGGGCCTGCCTCTGATGTCGTCAAACGCGCGTTTGCGCGCCCGTGGTTGCCTTCCCCCCGATGCACGGTTACATTGACTGGCAAGTAGCCTCCAATGCCCCAGACACGCAAGCTCGCCGCTATCATGTTCACCGACATCAAGGACTTCACGAAGAGGATGAATGCCAGCGAAAGCCTGGGCATGCGCCTCATGCAGAAGCACAACGAGATCATGGACGGGGCCATCCAGAGGCACCAGGGCGTCCTGGTGAAGAACATCGGGGATGCCTACCTGGTGGATTTCGCAAGCGCCGTGAATGCCGTGGAGGCCGCCGTGGACGCGCAGGGGCTTTTCGCCGGCATCAACAAGGACGCGGGCGCCGACGAGGAGATCCTCGTCCGCATCAGCATCCATCTCGGCGACGTGGTGGTCCAGGGGTCGGATGTCTTCGGCGACGGGGTCAATGTCGCCTCACGGCTTCAGTCAATCACGCCGGCCGGTGGAATCTGCATTTCGCGCGATGTTTATACGCACGTGAAATCCCGAATGGAAGCCGCGTGCGTCTCCATCGGCTCGTTTGCGCTGAAGGGCGTCACCGAGCCCGTGGACGTCTACCAGGTGCTGACCGCGCTCGTGCCTCATCCGATGGTCCCGGCTACGCCCGCGCCCGGCGGAGAAAAGCAGGCCGCCCCGGACGCGTCCATCGCGGTTCTCCCATTTTCCAACTGGAGCGACGACAAGGAAACCGAATACTTCTCCGACGGCATCACGGAAGACATCATCACGGACCTTGCGAAGATCAGCTCGCTCCGCGTGACCTCGCGCAACAGCGTCTTTTCCTACAAGGGCAAGACCGTGGAGATGAAGAAAGTGGGCGCGGAGATGAACGTGCGCTACGTCCTGGAGGGGAGCGTGCGCAAGGCGGGATCGCGCCTGCGGATCACTGCCCAGCTCATCGAGGCTGAGAGCAATGCGCACGTGTGGGCGGAACGCTGGGACCGGGACATGGCGGACGTCTTTGCGATCCAGGACGAGATTGCCCGGCACATCGCCGGAGAGCTGCGCGTCCGCTTGACGGCAGACCAGGAGAACGCGATCGAGAAAAAGGGAACTCGGAGCGTTCCCGCGTATGACGAATACCTCAAGGGTTTGTTCTATAGCAGGAAAAGGACAAAGGCGGACCTCGACAAGGCCGTGGAGCACCTCCAGGCCGCTCTCTCCGTGGATCCCGATTTCGCGCAGGCCCACTCAACCCTTGCCTGGACGCTGCGCCTTCAATACGCGGATGGATTTCGTCGCGAGCCGGGTGTCATCGAGGAGACGAGGATTCACGCGGAGCGCGCGCTCTCACTGGATCCGCAGCTCCCGGATGCCCTGCTCATGAAGGCGCTCGTACTCCGCGAGGAAAGCCGGGTGCCGGAGGCCATCCAGACCCTGCAGGAGCTCGTCCAGCGGTATCCTTCGCACGCAGATGGGCATGGCTATCTTGGGACTGCGCTCAGGGAAGTGGGGCATTTCGCGGGTGCCTTTCAGCACCACGGCCGCGCCCGCGAGCTCGACCCAAAGGATTTCATGCACCCGTTCAACCTCAGCCTGGACATTATCGCCAACGGAAATGTGCGTGACCTCGATGCGATGATCGCCAACTGCGCCGCGCTTGCCCCCGGCTTCCGCGCTGTCCTGTACCTGCAGGCGCAGCGGGCCGCCGTGAGGGGAGACATTGCCGGCGCCGACCTCCTCATGGAAGCAATGGAAAAGACCAGCCCCGGTCATGCCCACTCCCACGGGTTTCGAGGCGTGCACTTCATGTCCACCGGACGGCACGAAAAAGCGTTCCAGGAGTTTCTTTCTTTCATTGAGCATGCAGGAGATGTGCCGATCGTGCCATCCTGGTCCATCCCGTCATTTGTCGCCATGGGGAAGTGGGACGAGGCTTTGGCACTCATCGAGCGGACCCTGAAGGGCTCCGGCACACGGTTCCACGCCGGCCTCGATACGTGGTCGCTCGCCTTCTATTACCAGGGCGCAATTCGGCGTTCACGAGGGGATCCCGAAGGAGCCCGGGAATCGTTTCGGAGGGCGCGCGAGTCGCTGGAAAAGGCCCTGGACGCCTTCCCGGAGAGTGTTTCGCTTCGTTCCTGGTTTGCACTCCTCCTGGCCCTGTGCGGAGAAGATTCGCGGGCCGCCGCTGAAGCGGACAGGGTTCAGCGCGAGAATCCCGGCTACGTGCAGTTCGCATACCCGCGGGCCTTGATCAGCGCGGCTCTTCACGACAAGGAAGGCCTTCTTTCCTGGCTCCGGAAACTGAAGGAGCAGGGCTCGATCATCACGTGGGGCCTCAAGAACGATATTGGATTTGAGGAATACGTCAACGATCCCGACTTCCTTGAAGTCGTCGAGGGACCCGCGGCGTCTGTTTTCATCCCATAGCGCCCCGTGAGTTGTTGGCGTCGCTTCAGTGACTTGCAGTGATGGTCCGCACTGTTATAATATAGACCGACCGGTCGATAAAAAACATCAAAGCCCCTCGACGGCAAGGTGAGCGGCAGGAAGGCCGATTGGGCCGACCCGGGGGCCATTCGGCGGCTCGATGGAGAAAGCGCATGAAGAAGATCGCCATCATGGTCGTCGCCGCGGCGGTCATCGTCGCCGCCCTGCTCGGTCTTCGTCCACTCCTCATGCAGGTGGTCATTCGGAAGGGCGCCGCGGAACTGGGGAACCGATTCCAGGAGAGTCTCCTGACCGACGGCCGCCTGCACGTCGTCATGGTCGGCACCGGGTCGCCGGCGCCCGATCCCTATCGCGCGCAGGCCTGCACGGCAGTCATCGTCGAAGGCGCCTTCATCCTCTTCGACTGCGGCTCCGGCGCGGCCTCGCGCGTCGAATCGCTCGGCCTCCCCGTGGCGGCCCTCGACGTCGTCTTCCTGACGCACCTCCACGCGGACCACATAGCCGACCTCCCCCTGATCGCCGACACGAGCTGGCGCTACGGGCGGAAGCGGAAGCTCGAGGTGCACGGGCCTGCGGGGCCGGAGAAGCCGATGGCGTTGGACATGATCGCGGGCGTCGAGCACTATCACTCGAGCCCCAAGGACGCGGCGGAGATCGCCGCAGAGGCCGGCGTGAAGACACTTGTCCTGACTCATATCATGCCGCCCATCGGGCCACCCGCGTTCGGCCGCCTCCTCACAAACGGCATGTTCCTCGATGGCGCATCCGGCCTCTTCAAGGGCAAGGTCGTGATCGCGGAAGACGGGATGCAATTCGCCTTGTAAAGGAGGCGCGGAAGTGGAGCGGACGGATCAGGCAAAGCCCGACCTCAGAATCGAGAAGGGCGAGCGGACGAAGGCCGTACTCCTCAAGGAGGCGCGCAGGCTTATCGCCGAACGGGGCTTCACCGGGACATCTGTCAAAGACATCACCGATGCGGCGGGCGTGCCGAAGTCCCTCTTCTATCATTACTTCGAGGGAGTCGACAGCCTCCTCAAGGAGATCATCGACTCAGGCTCGATCCTGAAAAGGGCCAGCGCGGACGCCGGCGCACGAAAGAAGGTCCGCATCGACTCGGCTTCCGATGCGGCACGCAACGATTATCGGGCCAAGGAAACCTATGTCGCCCGTGTCTTCTCGGCGATGAGCGCCGGAGCCGACGACCTTCGCATCCTCCTTGGGGAGGCTCTGCGCGGGAAGGAGCCCATGGACTCGCTCTTCGAAACGCTGATTGCGATCAGCGCCGATCTCGACGCGGCGATGCCCGAGGAGCTCGAGAAGGGATACAGCGCCAGGGAGCTCGCCGCCCTGCGCATCTACACCCGCATCTTTCCCATCATTCTCCTCGCCCTCACCGAGGACAAGGCAGCGAGCAGGCTCAAGCTGGGAAAGGCTGCGCTGCGCAAGCTCGTCTTCTCGGGACTCCGCTCATCCCTTGCGCCAAAGGAGGCACGCCATGAAGATACTTGCGCTCAATGGAAGCCATAGGGGAAGGCGGGGCCTCACCCAGGCCCTCCTCGACCTCATGGCAGAGGGAGCCCGGGAGGGCGGGGCCGAGCTCGAGACGATCGTCCTCTCGGAGAGGGATCTCAGGCGATGCCTGGGCTGCGAGGCGTGTCAGGCGGAGGGCGGGCCAAGGCGCTGCGTCTTCGACGGGAAGGACGAGGCCCAGGTCATCCTGAACGCGATGCGCGGGGCCGATATCCTCGTCTTCGCGACTCCCATCTACATCTTCGGAATGTCTTCTCTCCTCAAGACCCTCATCGAGCGTGTCAATTCCGCGTGCGACACGAGAGACATCCGCGTCTCGAGGAGCGGCCTCATATTCCACCAGATCGATGCCGAGCTCTGCTCCAAGCCTTTTGTTCTTGTCGCCCCCTTCGGCAATATCGAAGCCGAGACGCCGCGGAGCCTCGTCGAGTACTTCAGGAGCTACTCGCGCTTTATGGACGCCCCGATGCTGGCCGCCCTGCCCCGGTCGGGCGCCTTCCTCCTGGAGGAGGCTGTCAAGTCCGCAGGCGCCGCTATCCCGCCCGTGATGGCCGCTGCCCTGGGAGCCTTCCGAGAAGCAGGTTTCGACCTCGCGAGACGAGGGAGGATCTCGACAGCGATCGTCCGCCGCGCGACGCGGAGCGTCGTCCCAATGCCGCGTCCCGTCCGCGCGCTGATGACGATCAGGCCCTTACGCGGCCGTCTTTTAGCCGTGGCAAAGGCCTCGGGCGTGCTGCGCATCAGGCCAAGGTAACGATTGAAGGTGATGAAAGGGATCTGAAAACGCGCCGCGGAAGCCTACTCCCTTTTCCCGCCCACCCGCGCCGTGTAGGATGGCGATATCGGGGAAGGGAGAGAGACATGAGAATCGACGCCAGGCGTTTCGCGGCCGCGCTCATCCTCGCGGCGGTCGTGGCGTTTCCGCCCATTGCGCGAGCGAGCGCGCGCGCCCTCGTGCTTCCGTTCATGTACGAACCGGAGTTGAAGTCCGCCGCGGAGCAGATCGAGGACACGTTCCGTGGGATCGCTTCCGCGTCGGGCAGGTTCGACGTTCCCTCCAAGGAGTCCATGGCCGCGATCGTTGCGGAAACGACCGCGGATCTGGTCCCCGTCTTCGACGTCCGCGCGGGGAGCCGGCTGGCGATGTTCCTGATGGGCGACTACTTCTTCATGGGCGCCGTCAGGTCGCGGTCGGGCTCGCTGGAAGTGGAGATCGCGTACGTGGACGTGCTCACGCAGGAGGAGCTCAAACGGCTCACGGTAAAGATCGACGACCCCGCGAACGCCCGGCCCGTCCTGGAGACGCTGTTCGCCGATCTCATCAGGAAGGAAGCGCGGCAGGAGGAGGCGCGCGCCCCGGCCACGCTTGCGATCACGACCGAGCCCCCCGAGGCGGATGTCTATCTTGACGGCGAGCTGAAGGGCCGCACCCCCTTCGTGGCGAACGCGGCTCCCGGCTGGCACCAGGTCCACATCCGCAAGCCGCAGTACGTGGACAAGTACGGAGACATGCAGCTGGAAAGCGGAAAGGTCCAGACGTTCACGCTCACCCTGGAGCAGGTCCGCCCGATCACCACGTCAATGCGCCCCTCCTCTCCGCCTCCGCGCGTCGACTACGAGCGTTACGAGGCCGCGGACCAGTGGCACGCGGTCATCCAGAGCGCGGTTTCCATAGCCAACTGCCTGGATTTCTCCCCCGATGGGAGATTCATCCTCACGGGTGGTGACACGGGGGAGCTCATCGTCTGGACCCTTGATGCGCAGATCGTCAGGAAGTGGTCCATCGGCGACGCGCCTGTCACCTCCGTGCGCTTCAGCCCCGACGGCGGGAGCTTCGTCTTCGCCTCCGGGTACGGGGATACGGAGTCCTCCGTGAGCGTCTGGCGGGTAGACGGCTCCGTGCTCCTGACCCTCGGTCACTTCTCCAGCACCGTGAACGCCGTGGCGTTCTCCCCGGACGGGGCGTGCATCGCGGCCGCCTCGGGGAAGACGATCCGCGTGTGGCGACTGGATGGCGCCCCGGTCTGCGAGATGACAGGGCATGGCGACGACGTGGATTCGATCGCTTTCAGCCCTCGGGGGAACCGCATCGTCTCTGGTTCGTCCGACAAGACGGTACGCACGTGGGATCTCGAGGGCCGCCTCCTCCAGACGATGGAGGGGCACAGCGGCTTCGTGGACGGCGGCGTCGCGTACAGCCCGGACGGGAAGCTCATCGCTTCCGGGTCAATGGACGACACCGTCAAGGTCTGGACGGAGGAGGGGAGGCTCCTGCGAACGCTCCAGGGCCACCGCGACGCCATCCAGTCCGTCGCGTTCTCCCCGAACGGGCAGTGCCTGGTGACGGCGGACCGGCTGGGGGACATCCGCGTGTGGAGCCTCGAGGGGGCTCTCCTCGGCGCCATCACGGCGGCCGACGGTCTTCGGGCCGTCGCTTTGTCCCCCGACGGAGAGTTCCTGGCAGTCTCCACGTACCTCGGCCTGAGCGTCTGGAAGACGGATGGCACCCTGGCAGCAGAGGCGGACTGGCGAAAGAGGACGGTCAACGTGGTGGCGGCGTCGCCGCACGGAGGGTTCTTCGCGGCCGGATCCCTGGACGGGAAGGTTGCGCTCTGGGGCCCCGACCTGTCGCTGAAGAAGGCTTTCTTGTGCAACCCCGACGGGAAGGAGTTCTCCTCCGTGCAGGGAATGGCATTCTCACCCGACGGGCAATCCATCGCGACCGCGTCCACGGACCGGCTGGCTGCGCTGTGGGACCTGAAAGGCTCGCTCGTGCGCGCCTTCAGGGCGCACGACCGGCAGGTGAACGACGTGGCGTTCTCGCCCGACGGCTCCCAGCTCGCGTCGGCGTCGGACGACGGCTCGGTGATCGCCTGGAACGCCGACGGATCCGGCCTCAAGGTGCTCGAAGGTCACACGGACAAGGTGAACGACGTGCGCGTGAGCCCGAAGGGCGACCTCATCGCCTCCTGCTCACATGATGGCACCATCAGGCTGTGGAAGCCGGATGGCACGCCGGTGAAAAGCCTTTCCCTGGAGAAGGAGTGGCCCGTGAGCCTCGCCTTCTCCCCGGATGGCAGGAACCTCCTTTGCGGGACAGGGGGCTGGAGCGCCGTGCCGTCCCACCTGCTGCTCTGGGACCTGGAAAGCGGGAAAACGACCCGTTTCCCGGAGACCGGCACCTGGGTCAGCGTGGCCTTCTCCCCCGACGGCAAGACGTTCGCCTCCGCCGCCTCGGTGAGCGCGGAAGGCGCCGTCCTGAAGATATGGGACGTGCAGGGGAGCCTCCTCAAGACGTTCGAGGGTCCCGGCAGCTCCATCCACTCACTCGCGTACAGCGCCGACGGAAAGTACGTTGTCGCGGGCATGGACAATGCCGCCGTCATCCGCCGCCTGGACAACGGGGAGTGCGTCACCCTGCTCGCCCAGGGCGACGAATGGATCGTCTACACGCCGGACGGCTACTTCGACGCGTCCATCAACGGAGGGGACCTGATCCGCATGAGCCGGGGGTTCAGAACCGTGGGGATCGAGCAGTTCGCGGTCAGGAACAACAGACCCGACATCATCCTGCAGCGGATGGGCCTGGGCGCGCAGGACCAGATCGTCTACTACCACAGCCTCTTCCTGAAGCGCCTGCGGAAGCTCGGACTCGCCGAGGGGGACCTCTCCACGGAGGAGCAGGCGCCCCTGGCGCAGATCACGGACATGCGCGTGGACGGGAAGCGCGCGGAGATCCGCTTCACCCTGCGGGACCCGGGGCACAGGATCCTCAGTTACAACATCTGGGTCAATGGCGTGCCCATCCTCGGGGCGTATGGCAGCTCCGTCCCGCAGGGGAGGTTCGACTTCGCGGAGAAGGTGGAGCTCACCGCGGGGCAGAACAAGATCGAGGTCTCCTGTATGAACGAGAAAGGCGTGGAGTCCTTCCGCGCCCTCCGCTACGCCGAGTACAATGCCGTGGAGCGCGGGGACTTGTACTACCTGGGTATGGGCGTGTCTGACTACCGCAGTCCCCAGATCAACGACCTCTCCTACGCGGCAAAGGACGCCACGGACCTGGAGGCGGCCTTCAAGAAGATGAATGGCGTCTTCCGCGCCATCCATACGCTGACGCTCACCGACTCAAAGGTGACGGTGGGCAACATCAAACGCGCGAAGGACTTCCTCTCCTCCGCGAAGCCCGAGGACGTGCTCGTCCTCTTCATCGCGGGGCACGGGGTGCACGGCACGGATCCCGCGGCCACGTACTACTACGTCACCTGGGACGCCGAGCTCTCCAACCTCGCGGGGACGGCGGCTGACTTCGACCTTATCGAGGGGCTGCTCCAGGGGATCGGCCCCCGCAGGAAGCTCTTCCTGATGGACACCTGCGAGTCGGGGGAGCTCGACGACGAGGAGGCGTCCCCGGCGGGCGGGGAGCCCGGCGCGGGCGCGCGGGTCATCGGGAAGGACGCGCTCAGCAGGGGCTTGGGCATCGTGAAGATAGCCCCGAGCGTCCTGCGCGCCAAGGACCGCTACATCTGCAATGACCTCGTGCGGCGCTCCGGGGCCATCGTCTTCTCCAGCTGCCTCGGCAGCGAGTCCTCCTTCGAAAGCGATGAGTATCAGAACGGGTACTTCACCACGAAGATCAAGGAGGCGCTCAGTTCGAAGGCGGCGGATGTCGACGGCGACGGCGCCGTCTCCACCGACGAGCTACGCGCTTATGTCTCCGCCGCGGTGCCGAAGATCAGCGACAACCTGCAGCACCCGACGGTGGACCGTGACAACCTCTACGTGAAGTTCGAGCTCCCGCAGGTTCCCATGAAGTGAGGCCCTTTTGGGGGGCACCCTTATGCCTTCAGGTCACACTCTCGGGCAAGGCCTCCATCGTCCTCATATCCAACCGCTTGCCGGAAGACTTGCACGTCATATTCCCCGATCTCGTCGTGCGCTCGGCCGATGCCGCCTACGCCGCGCCGTTCTTGATCAGAGTCCGCACGAATGCGGCCCGACATTCGGGATCGGCGAGGTCGAGGGCGGGCAGCTTTTCAAACAGGCCAGGGAACATGCCCGGAAAAATCGCTGCGGATACAAGCTGGGCCGCGCGCGTGGCCGCGGTTTGAGGATCGTTGTCCTCCACCACCTTGCACAGCTTGCCGACGACCTCAGCGAGGCTGTCACGGAGGGCCAGACCGACCTCCTGATCGGTGAGGTTTGTATATAAAATGGCCTGCATCATGCGCGGCCAATCCAGGGCTCCGTTCAGGAGATAGAGGAGAACATCGAAAAGGCGCGCTGCCTCGGGCTCGGAGGTCTTGTCCAGGATGCTGATGATATCCCGGACGAAGTGATCGAAGCGATCGCGCAGCACCTGGGCGATCAGGACATCCTTGGAGCGAAAATAGTAATTGAGGGCCGCGACGTTCACCCCGGCTTCCTGGGCTATGTCGCGGACGGTCAGGTTGGGCAGACCGTCGCGTTCGATGCAGGCGACGGCGGCCAGGACTATTCGGGCCGCCGGGCCGTCGCTGGGCTTTTGCATGCCGGTAAAGTACGCCCGGACCCCGGGGTCGCGCAAGGCCGTGCCGCGAAATGCTCAGAGATACCGCTCCACCCAATCCAATATTCGGGTGGTTGCGAAGGCGAAGGCGCCCGTCTGCACGTGTAAATGGGCCGTATCCTCGGCGCTGAACTTCAGGTACTCCTTGGGACAGCGCAGGGCCTCATAGAGGTCTTTGGCTTGGCCGTATTCCTCACCGTCGCCATCAATGACCAAGACCCGTGTCTTAATCAGGGAGACGTCGTCGGTCGCGTTGAAACTTCGCATGATCCCGATTAACCCGGAAGGCGACGAACCACCGTGGCGCCACTCCATGTCCTTGATGGCCCAGTCGAGGAATGTGCTGCCCTCCATGATCGCCCTCATTCTGGCGTCGAAAACCCCTGGATCGCTGTCGAGGAGGGGCATGAGGTCAGGCATGTTCTCGGTGAAGTAGCCGGTGATGATGCGCGACCAGTCGAGGACGCCAGGATTGGCAACCGCCAGCTTGAGGCGCCGCTCGTATGCCACGGCCCTCGGCACCAAGGCGCCGCCCATACTCATGCCAATGACGCCGATGCGCTCGGGATCGACCCCGGGTTGCTTCTGGGCCCAATCGACCACCGGGCCCAGGACCTTTTCCCAATCGGGGCGGAAGACCAGGCGCTGCAGGCGTACCACCTCGCCCTGTCCAGGACCGTCGAAGAGTAGGCAGCCGATGCCGCGGGCCATGGCTTCGCGGGCGACATAGACGCAGTCCTGGGCCCAGCCGTCGCGGCCCTCCTGAACGACGAGCAGGGGAGCCTCGGCCTTCGCACCGGGCGCCTTGAAGAAATACCCGGGTAGGCTGGTATCCTCATAGGGAATAAGGACAGGCACGCCTCCGATCTCAGGCAGGAGGGCGAGTGCCTTACCGAAGCAGCGGACCGCCTCTGTGGCCAGACGGGTCATGTGCTGACTTGCGGGGTCGGGGTGCCGATGCGCAGCGGCGCGATAGTAACTGGCGGCGCGCAAGTAGCTTTGGCCTGCGGTACGGACCAGCTTGTCCGTTTCGGCGCGGTCCGCTCCCTTCGCCAGTCGGTCGGCGGTCCTTTCCCAGGCAAGTGTCCAACTCCATGGCTCGTTCTTTTGCACTCGACTGGCACTTTCCAGGCATTCGCCTATGTCGGTCATGCCGGTCCAGCTCTCGCTGAGGTAAAAGAGGAGGACTTGGTCCAAGAACGGCGTCGGACATCATGCCAAGCTCGTACCAGGGCTTCGGAGCAATTGAATGATTGTCACGCATACTCCCTCCTAAATGATTGTTTAAAACAGTTGTTTTATTATTGACATAGTTATCACCTTTGTCAAGAGCATGCTGAGCCAGGATATCGAAGACAATTCCTTAAGCCTGGTGCCTGAGTTCAAGGTCGAAGTGCAATAAACCGGAGGTGCCCATAACCTGCCCTCGGTCTACTGCCAGCCTACGTGCTATATGCCGGCCTTTTTCTCTTTTGATCGACGGAGATCTGCTGCAACCTGTTCATAGTCGCCGTCGTTTCCAAGCAAGTTCAAGGAACGGGCAATCGCCAATCCAAACTCTACGTTTGCATATGGTTTGGCCGTAATGACATTCCCATCCATTACAAGGTCCTGCTCCAGCATGTTCTCGCGTGGGAGATATTCGTGCGTTTCCGCATCAAGGGATGTGGTGAACTTGTGACGACTGAGTACCCCCGCTTTGGCAAGTACACCTGGCCCGGCACAAATGGCGGCAAGGACTCGACCTCGCTCGTCCATGTCACGCACCAGGGTAAGAACCTGTTCTATTTTCTCGATGTTTGCAATTGTGCCACCGGGGATAATCAAGGCATCGGCGTCGGATGAATGAATGTTGGAGATTGGCGTGTCAGGTTGAACACGAAGCCCTTCCGCCGAAAGGATGGGGTTTTGGTTTTGGCCAAGTACAACTACTTTGGCCTTGCCCATTGTCAGGATGAATGCCGCGGGAGCGATTTCGAACAGAGCGAAGGAATTGTAGACGAACAGGTACACGGCCACTTGGTTGGTTTTCATCGGTTCTCCACTAGTATCCGTCTTTGATCGAACCTACCCACCGTTAGGTACGACAGCGATCTACTACAAGATCCTCTTCCCGATGGCGTCGAATGCGCGCAGTTCTGTCTTGGCACATACGCTGTCTGGGTATTCGTCATCAATCAGCGTCCACAGCATCATCGAATCAAGCTGCCCGCGCGGATTCGGAACCCACTTCCTGAGTACCCCTTCCTTCTGGAATCCAAGCTTCTCTGGTATTCGCGCACTCTTGTGGTTGGCCACCGCGCAACAAATGTGTACTCGTTTCACCTTGTTGATTTCGAAGGCAACCTTTGTCAGGGCAGACGACACCTCCGTCGCGTAGCCCTGTCCTTCGTATTTCTGCTGAATCCAGTACCCGATCTCCAAGCCATGCTTTCCCTGCCGTGTATGAAGCCCGGTGCCCCCCATGACCTCGGTTTCAGTCGGATTGAAGATGCCGTAGACGAACTCCTGATCCAAGTCGAACTGAGCGCGTGCTTTGCGAATCCAAGCGACCCTCACTTCCAGCGGCTCAACTTTGTCAGTAACCCAAGGAATCCAAGGTCGCAGATAGTCCATGTTCGAGTCGATGGCATCCTTTAAAGGGAGCGCATCGGCCGGGTTCCAGCACCTGATGCACAGCCGTTTCGTTTCGACTCTATACGCAGGCCCGGCGGGGGAAGGGAACACTTTGTCCTGGTTGGGTGCGGCGGTCGACATATGCTGCGATCTTTGCCCCTTTGGGGACCATTGTTGAATGGACTCAACATGGAGTTGAGCACCCGGCCCGCATCAAAAACCGCGCCACACCGATTGGCGCCGGAAGCGGGTCTATCAAGCGCGTCATCCTTGGCACTGTACCACTCACATTGCGACTCCAGGGCAATCTCGCTGCTCCCACGGATACGTCCCGAATCTTTGCAGCGCAAAATCCCCGCAAAGTGTTATAATGTATGCCATCAAGTTTCAAATATAACGTGGAGGAATCGATGAGAAAGTCGCCCTTCTTCGCAGTAATCCTGGCGGCGTTTGTGCTGACGCCTTCGCTTGTTGAAGCGCGGGGAGGCGGCGGCCTTGAGTATCTCACCAACATCGGGTCTGATGCTATCCCACAACTTCAGAGCACCGGCGGCCGCCTCTTGGATCTGCCGACAGGCACTATTTCGGCGATCAGCGGGTTCGGTTACGGGGTGTTGCCCGGTGGGTGGAAGATTGGCGGGTTCGGCATTTTCTTTTACTCTGGAGAGCTCTCCTTGACCATCCCCAACCTTGGAGGGCCACTCACGCGCGCCGTCGGCGGCGCGGGGGGGCTTATTTCCGGCGGGTACGCGCGATGGGGGCCCTTCGGATTCTCCTTGGACATCCGTATAGGAGCCGGCGGTATGGGGGTGAGCTACCTTGGGGCTTACAGCAGCGAATTCGGCCCGATGGAAGCAACCGACGGCGTATTCGTGCTCTACGGTGCCCTTAAGGGGGAAATTGGCATCATAGTCGTCCCGGCAATGATGGTGTCGCTTTTCGCCGGTGTTGATGTCCTTGCGGCAATCAGCATGATGGAACCGATTCCAGTGTTCGTCCCTACTATTGGTGTCCGAATAACTTGGGGGAGCTTCTGAACGACGGCTTCCTTGCAAAAAGTGCAAAGCGCGCCACCCTCCCTCTTCTCCGTGACAACACTTTGTTGTCACGGATGTAGAATCGCCCTCCCCCCTTTGAGCCCGCGTGCCCTGAAATCCCACTTTTCGAAACCGAATATAAAGTTCAAGTGTTCGGTCAACTTTTTCACCGCGACATTCGGATCGCAGTTTTCTATTAGATTTCCGCACTTTTGCGGGCTTTCAGGCAAGTCCTGCCAACGTTTTCCAACCCTTGTGTTGACATTCCCAGGCTGGGATGCGCTCATGGGCCATGATAGAAACCCTTTCCATCTCCGGTGGCTTTGACAAAAATGGGCAGCTCGAATCCGTGGGGGAGGTCCAGATTCGCAGGGGCGAGATCGTCGGCGTTGTCGGCCCCACGGGCAGCGGCAAGAGTTCGCTCATCGCGGACATTGAGCAGCTCGCGCAGGGTGACACCTCGACACGACGGACGGTCCTCGTAAACGGGCGTACGCCAAGCCGCGAGGAGAGAACGAACCCCAAAAAGAAGATCGTGGCCCAACTTTCCCAGAACATGAACTTTCTTGCCAATATGACAGTGGGCAATTTCCTTCGCCTGCACGCGAAGTGTCGGCACGTCGACAAGGAGAGCACCTGTGAGGTCATAGAGCTCGCCAACGGACTCACCGGAGAGCCAATCTGCGAGGATGACGAGCTCACGATCCTGAGCGGTGGGCAGTCGAGGGCCCTGATGGTGGCGGATGTCGCCATCATCAGCGATTCCCCGATCGTGCTCGTCGACGAAATCGAGAACGCGGGGATCAAGAAACACGACGCCCTGAAGCTCCTGGCCGGTTTCGGAAAGATCGTGCTGGTTGTGACCCACGACCCGGTGCTCGCGCTCATGGCGGAGCGGCGGATCATCATGAGGTCCGGCGGGATGGTGAAAATCGTGCAGACCACCAAGGGAGAGAAGCTCGTCTCCCGGAATCTGAAGCGAATCGACGAGTGGATGCTCACACTGAGGGAGCAGGTGCGGCAGGGCGAGCTCATTGAGGAGGTGCCGGACCTCGTCTCTGCCCTGGCGGAGAAAACTGCATGAAGCTTGTGATTGTCGCGGGAACTCCCGGGTCGGGTAAGACCTCCATCCTCGTTCACGCGGTGAGGCTGCTCAAGGAACGGGGCGCCTCCGTGTCCATCGTCAAGATTGACTGCCTCGCCACCGACGACGACGAGAGGTATTCCCGATTCGGCATCCCCACCCTCGTGGGCCTCGCGAAGGACGTGTGCCCGGACCACTTCACCATATACAACATGGAAGAGATCATCCAATGGGCGCGGGATAAAGGCACCGAGCTTCTGGCTGTTGAAACCGCGGGCTTGTGTCACCGCTGCGCACCTTACACGACAGGCTCCCTCGGTGTGTGCGTGATCGACGCCACGTGCGGCCCGAACACCCCCTTAAAGGTTGGTCCCCTGCTGAGCACGGCGAACATCATCGTCATCACCAAGGGAGACGTCATCTCCCAAGCGGAAAGGGAAATCTTTCGGGAGCGCCTGCTGGAGATGAACCCCCAGGCGGAGCTCGTAAACGCCAATGGCCTGAGCGGACAGGGGGCCGCGGAGCTTGTCGATCGGTTCCACGACTTACCGGACGTGCAGGTCGACAGTGAGCGCCTCCGGCACACGGCGCCGCTTTCCATTTGCACCCTCTGCGCAGGTGAGACCCGGGTGGCCAGGGAGTACCACCGCGGAATCCTTCGACGTATCGACGGCTTCCAAACCTATGCGGGTGAGTAGGAAATGGCTGACATAGGCAATCAGCTTCCTGGTCACAACTGCGGCGCCTGCGGTATGGCGCGATGCGACTTGTTTGCCGACGCGCTTTCCGAGGGGAGGGCCCCTCTCTCGGACTGTCCGGTTCTGGTTCAAGAGCGGTACGGAGAAAACAGGACGCGAATCCAGACAATGCTGGCAGAGTCGCGCAGCAAGGGGACATGTCCCTCCGAGGCCGTCTCCCTCCGCGCGGGCAACCTCGTTGGGCTCATCGACGGCTATGAGGCCGATTTTGTGCTTGTCCCGCATCGGGGGGAATGCTCGTGCAGGGAGATTCTCTTCCCGATCACCCCGGGCTGCGCAGGGGCCGGGGACGTGATCCGTTACAGGCCTCTTGGGTGTCCAATCACCCACTTCGCGCATATCATCGAAAAGAGGGACGGCCTGCTGGTTGTGCACATCGTCGGGCCCCGGCACAGACTGGAGGAACCGGGCTTCACCTTCAAGGATATCGGGGTGTGCATGGTGATCGGATTCGAGGGCGACGTGGAGGGCAAGCTGCCATTCGTCGGACAAACAGTCAGATTCAAGCCTGCCGAGTGCATGATGCAGAAGGTGCACTCCGGTGTCGTGGTGAAATGCGAGGGGAGAACCGTGCTCATCGAGGGACTGGACCTGAAGGTCTGGGCTCCCCCGGTTCGATCCTGAAGAGTTTGGTTGCTTGTGAATCAGTTTTCACCGTTGACAACCACCTCCGCCCTTCTTGCGCAAGGGCGAGCTCGCTCTTCGGTCGTTCGCCTTGGTCTGCCGCGCGTCGCCCATGGCTTCAGTCGCTTCTTCCATTCCACTGATGATTGTGCTCGCGAGCTAGGGTATCTTGTACTCTTCCGCTGAGGGGGGAAAGAGTCATGGAAGAGCAGATCAAGACGGGTGATGTTGTTCAGTTTAGGGGCGGTGGCTCGCCGATGAGTGTTGAGCAGGTAGAGGGTGACGAAGCCGTTTGTGTCTTTTCTCTTGGTGGCAAGCAACGCGTAAAGCTTGCGCTTCTTGAGAAAATCTCTAGTGAGCCCCCTCCGCGCCATCATCGGTGGACCTATACACGAGGACATGTCACATAACCAGTGTTCCTCCGCCGCATATGCCAAGGGGGAACAGACATGGCACACGCTCGTAGGATGCGTCGACGGGACATGGCGCGTGGATTCGTTCGTTTGACCGAGGATGAGCTGATGGCTCTGATGGATCGTGCCCAGAAACATATGTAATCATCAAAGCGCCGGGCTCAGGCCGTTTTTTCCTCGAGCCCCGTTATTGATCCTTTATGCCGCAAAGATACGGCATGTACTCATATTGCACTTGATAGGCCCAGGAATCAGCCTTTTAGGACGAGATTTTAATCACGCCTAATTTCGCAGGCCCAACTGTTCCCCGGTCCACTCCGCAAACACTGCTCGATGATAGGATCCTCGCTTCGATGCAAAGCACCTCATGTGGTCAGACTGTCGACATAGGCAAAGACCCGATCCTGGTCGGCTTCAACACGAGCCGCACGAGAGGGCATTGCTGATTTTCGACCCACCGTCTGATAGAGCGCCGTGCCGGGATCCAGGATTATGGCTGCAAGTGAAGCTCCCACTGCTTGGGTGCTTTGGAATACCGTAGCCCTGAGTAATTTCAGGATCCAGGAGGGAACTTGGTTGGCGGGAACGACCATCTTCGGATGAAAAGCTCGTACCTGAATGCCGTCGGCAGCCCATCGGCGCGCCATGGCCAGGGTGAACATAAGAAAGGCCCGCTTGGCCTGAGGGTAGTCAGCCTGGTCAAGAGAGCCAGCCTCCAGGGCAGCCACGGCAAATTCCCCTTTGGACTCTCCCATTGAGCTCGTATTCACAACGACTGCTCCTGGCGGGAGGACAGGACGGAGCCTGAGGCAAATCTGTGCTGGTGCCAAGAAGTTGACTCTCCGGTTCAGAGACCGGCCTTCTGCATCGACCTGCTTCGAGGGGAATACCGCTCCTGCGTTATTGACGAGGGCGTCCACCCTATGATATCGCGTCTTCACCGTTTCAACAAAGGATCGAGCTGACTCCGGATTGGACAGATCCCCGGGGATCAGATCGACTTTGAGGTCGGGATGCTCCCCAGCGAGCCTTTTCGCCAGACTCGTGCCCCGTTCCAGGGTCCTGACCATCAGGACGAGAGCATCGGCGGAAGCCGCCAGATACCGGGCTGCCTCCAATCCGAAACCATGAGTGGCGCCAGTCATTACGATCGTAGGTTTCATACCGCACCCCCGTTCCTCAGATCTTATCAGGCCTTAGGTGATGTTGATCATTTACCAAAAACAACTCGCTTTTTGTTAACTTGAGTCCTGACACGTTTTGTCTAGAAGGGGGGGAGAGAACGATGGCTGCATACATGATCTTTACGCGCGAGAGGATGAGAGATGAAGCGGAGTACGAGATCTACAAAGAGAAGGCCCGGGCTGCCGGGCAAGGTCACCATCTTATCCCGCATGTCCAATACGGGAAATTTGAGGTTTTCGAAGGACCTGATGTACAGGGAGTGGTTGTTCTCGAATTTGCTTCTGTGGTGGAAGCGAAAGCCTACTACAACAGCCCTGCCTACATCGAGGCCCGTAAGCACAGGCATCTAGGCGCTGACTATCGAGTTATTCTTGTGGAAGGCCTTTCGAGGCAAGATAAAGAACCAGTGCCAAACTCTTGAAGGAGGCGCCTGTAAAACGTCGCCACAAATCGGAGGGGAAAACTAGGCGATCATTTTTCATCCTCGTAAGGGTGCCCTACGCCTTTTCTAGGCTCAGGTCGGTTCGATGCCTGTCCCGGCTACAGGTCCGTCCTGGCCGTCCTTGGCATAAGTCCGTCCCATCCCATGGACTTTCGTAGCGATAGGAATGTCTCTCGCACTTTCTGCTTTCGGCTCGCGCGGGCCATAGCCTTCTTCCCAAGAGCGGCGGATTTCTACGTGGTCAAGCTTCACATTGTCCACGAGCAGTGCTCGGACCTCGCCCATTCGCAAGCCGGTTGTTGCGGCCAGAACGTTTATGGCGTACTGGCGGAAGTCATCCCACGGGTCGGGGGCTGCAAGGAGAGTGAACACTTCGGAAGAGGTGAGCACGCTGCGGCTTGGACGCCGCACGCGAATCGTCCTGATGCGCTCTGCAGTGTTCTCCGTGACCCAGTTGTCCTCAACTGCCTGTTCCAGAATGGTGCGCAGGGTTTGGATGAGCTTGTTGATCGTTGCCGGTGCGAGCTCACAGCGCCGATGGAGATCAATTACCCAAGCGTCCAGTCGCTTCGTTGTAAGATCTCGCAGCTTCCAGTTTCCCCAGGTCGGGAGAAGATGAACGCGAGTGTAGCCCTCAGAAACGTCGAGGTATCCGTTTGAAACGGCACGACCGTGAGCCGCGCGATCTAGTGCAAATGAGGCGTCTGGCTTCCAAAACCCGGCAGCGTATGTGGATAGCGTGATGTCCTCACGCGTCTTGTGGTCACTCTTCAGCCTGGCTTCACACCAGCGCACCGCGTCATCATGCCGAGTGCATCCCGTGGAGACGGCACTGCTACGGTAGGTTCCGTTTCCGTCTCGAAAGAGAGCGTAGAAAATTTTTCGGTTTTTTTTCTTCGTGGGCCTGGAATGCAGGGAGTACGGACGTTTCGGGCGTTCCATGCTGCCTTCCTCCACTCACTCTCGATGTCAGAGTGAATGTCAGAGTAGAGCTACATGGAAGCGTCCGTTTTCGGTCTGCTTCCTAATTCCCTACAACGTAGGGGTTTGAAATGGGCGATACTGGATTTGAACCAGTGACTTCTACCGTGTGAAGGTAGCACTCTGGGCCGCTGAGTTAATCGCCCGGCGAAACCTGAAAAGAGTATATACCTCAGAGCATCTTGACCTGTCAACCGCAGAGTTTGGCGCGGCGCTTACTCCACAAATGCCGGGCAAATACCGGCGAGCAATCGCGGAGGACTGTATGAAAATCAGATTTTTGGGCTGACGAAAGTAGACAATCCGGCCGCAAAGCGATTCGAGATTGCGACTGACAAATCAAGTGTATATTTCATATGAAATTAGGCATCTGCCCCTGGTTCCGTGGTTGGTCCCATTCTTGCATTGATCGGTATGACGAACATGACTGTCATGCAACCTGGGCAAGGCCTTGCCACACAACTGGAAAGAGAGAGAATGCAGCCCGCTGCATTCATTGTACGCTTTCAAGGGGAGTTCGTCAGGAAATCCCTGCACCTCCTCATCGCCCTCGTTCCTGTTCTTGCAAGCGTCAATCTGCCGGCAACCATCGCCATCCTCGTGGCGGGAACGCTCTTTTACGCCTTCGCCGAGTCGTCGCGGCTTCAGGGAACACCCATTCCCGTGGTGTCCACCCTCACGCTGATTGCATCACGCGAAAAGGACCGCAGCGGTTTCGTGCTTGGACCCGTAACGTTGGGGATCGGCGCGTTGCTGTCCCTTCTCCTGTATCCGCTTCCGGCGGCATCGCTCGCCATCTACGCTTTGGCTTTCGGCGACAGCTTTGCCAGCCTGGTGGGCACCATGATGCGCGGTCCCCGCATCCCGCTCACGCGCGGGAAGACCGTTGCGGGAAGTCTCGCCTGCTTCCTGGCGGTGTTCATCGTCACCCTGTCGGTGACCGCGCGGCTTGCAGACTCCGTGGTGCTGGCCTCCGCCGCCGCCCTGCTGGAAGTCATCCCCGCCGGGAACTTCGACAACATCCTGCTGCCCTTCGGCGTCGGGCTTATCGCCTCCCAGCTCCTGCGCTAGCCGGACAGTCCTTCTCGCTGCATTGCCCGCCTATCTCCCGGCGAAATCCTCCACCTGTCGATAGATCGTTGACACGGTGCGTAGGCAGAGGATTATCCCGCCCGCAAGGGTGGCCAGCCCGGCGCCGAGCAGCAGGGGATTCACGGCGAAGAAGAGGAGCTCCCGCGACGCGATGAGAAGCGCGAGCCCGAGGGCGAGCCAGAGATAGCGCCGATCCCTGCGTGAGAAGGCGGCGGCCCCGACGGTCGCCACCGTGATGATGCCGATCACCGCGTTCACGAACCAGACGCTCTGCTCGTCACCGAGCTTCCGGGTGAGCTGCGCGAGAAAGACCGTCCGATCCATCGGGATGTAGGCCGCCATCGCGAACGAGACGAGGAAGACGAGCCCCGCGAGCACGAGGAACCGGCGATACTTCAGCTCGATGCAGTACAGCGCGGCGCAGAGAAGCGACAGAAGGCCCACGAATCTGCCCCAGTAGATGATTCTTGTCAGCACGAGCGACGCCGCGATGGACCGGTCGGCCACGTAGAGGGCGGCCGTTCCCGCCCGCATGCATTCGAGGCTGATGGAGAACAGGAACATCATGAGAAACGGGATGAACGGCGGGGATCCCGCGCGGTAGAGCGCACGGCTTCGCAGCAAGGCGCCGACGCAGATGAACGCCGCGGCGAGGACGGCGCCGAGGCACCACAGCGATTCGGGAACTCCCCGCCCCGCGGGGTCGTCGTAGCGGAACCACCACGTGTTGACCGGAAGGCTGCGCAGCGGCTCGGCCGCGCCGGGCAGAACGATGAGGAGCACCAATGCGGCCGCCGCGGACGCGAAGAGGAGGACCGACGCGGCGAGGGCGGCCGACCAGGCGACGGTGCCGGCGGGTACGCGCATGGCACCATACTAGATGATCTTTGCGGAAAGGTCAAAACATTGTAGCTTTCCCCATGATTCTCATCTTTCGAAAAGACGCGACAGAGGAGCAGATCCAGAGCGCCCTGCGCAAGATCGAGGCCCTGGGCTACACGCCGCACCTGAGCCGGGGGGCGTTGAAGACCATTTGCGGCGTGACCGGCGATGACCGCGCCCTTGCCGAATCGGAGTTCGACCAGCTCCCGGGCATCGAAAGCGTCCTGCGGGTCCTCAAGCCGTACAAGCTCGCATCGCGCGAGTTCCACCCCGACCCCACGAAAGTGCAGGTGGGTGGCGTATCCATCGGTCCCGGGGGCTTCGCGGTCATCGCGGGGCCGTGCTCGGTGGAGACCGAGGAGCAGGTGGAATCCAGCGCGGCGCTCGTGGCCCGCTTGGGCCTGAAACTCCTGCGCGGCGGAGCCTTCAAGCCGCGCTCGTCGCCGTACTCCTTCCAGGGCCTGGGGGAGCAGGGTCTCCAGATCCTGAGCGCCGCGGCGAAACGCCACGGTCTCAGCGTCGTCACGGAGATCATGTCCGAGCACGACGTTGACCTTGTGGGCCGCTACACGGGCATCTTCCAGGTCGGGGCGCGCAACATGCAGAACTTCGCCCTCCTGAAGGCGCTTGGCGAGACGAAAAGGCCCATCCTCCTGAAGCGGAGCATGATGGGCACGATCGAGGAGCTCCTCCTTTCGGCGGAATACCTCATGAAGGGCGGCACGAGCCAGGTCATCTTGTGCGAGCGTGGCATCCGCACTTTTGAGACGCAGACGCGCAACACGCTCGATATCGCCGCGGTCCCCGTGATCAAGCGCCTCAGCCATTTGCCCATCCTCGTCGACCCCAGCCACGCAATGGGCGACTGGCACTATGTTGCCCCTGCCTCCCTGGCGGCCCTGGCGGCCGGCGCGGACGGGATCATTGTCGAGATTCACCCCGATCCCGCCATGGCGAAGTCCGACGGCAAGCAGAGTCTCAACTACGAGCATTTCGAGGCGTTGATGGCCCGTTTGCAGGCGCTCGCGCCGCATCTGGGGGTGCAGATAAGCTGAGTGCGCGTGAGAGGAAGGGCGTGCGGCGGCGCGGAGGGCCGCCAAATTCCCCTATAACAATGGGGCGGCCGGTACGATACTAATACAAGGAGCACCTATGTCAAAACGGCTCGCCCTGATCTGGGTCCTCTTTTTCCTGGCAGCGCTTGCCGCTTTCGCGGGCGACGTCGCCCAATTCGTGAATCTCGGTTTCTCCCCGGACGCGAAGTACTTCATGTTCGGGCAGTACGGGATCTCGCAGAAGGATACGACGCCCTGGGCGGAGACATACATTGTCGACGTGCGCGCCAACACCTTCGTGCCCCAGGGCACGCGCAAGACCTTTGGCAGCAGGCCCGTGGATCCGGGGGCAACGGGTCTGGGCGCGCTGCTGAACGTGCTCGCCGACTCCCAGCCGCAGAAAAAGAAGTTCAAGCTCGATCACCTCAGCACGGGAAGGCTGCTCTACGTCCTCGTGGATGGCGCGCAGGCCGCCGACACGCTGGAGTTCCGGGATTTCCAGACCAGCAAATCCTATAAGATCGCCCTCGCCCAGAGCGTGTCCACGAAGGGCACCGACACGAGCTCCTCATTCAGCATCGCGGTGACCATCACGGACAAGGACGGCAGGATCCACACCTTCAATGCCGGCAGCCCTACGATCACGCGCAAGGGCGTGAAAGTGTATCATCTCAAGCAGCTGATCCTCGCCCCTGACGACGTCTCCCTCGTGTTCATCGTGCAGCGCGAGGAGCAGGACACCACCGGCAACAACATCCGCTACATGGTGGAGACGGTCCGACCCAAGTAGCCGCGAACCGCAACCCGCCTCTTTTTCCTCCTCAATTTATTGGACTTGACATCTAGTGACCATACGCTCACTATTTCGATAGTGACCACTTACTCACTGGCGTTTCGATGACAGACCTGCGAAGGAGATTGACTTGAGCAATAGCCCCACCGAAGGGTCGCCCGGGAACGTTCAAGACGCCAGCGCTGAGGAGCTCACCTCGCGGCAGCTCGAGCTGCTCGAGGCAGCACTTCGCGTGTTCAACCGCAAGGGATACGACGCAAGCCGCACCCGCGAGATCGCAAAGGAGGCGGGCGTCTCCGAGGCGACGCTTTTCAAGCACTTTCGCACCAAGCGCCACATCCTGACTGCCCTGATGCAGCCCTTTCTCATCACGGTCGTGAAGCCGATCATGCTTGCCTCCGTGAAGGCACTGGTGCACACGCACAAGGCCGGCTCCCTGGAGGCCGTGCTGCGCGAAATCATGCAGGACCGCATCAAGCTGTTCCGCGACCGGGCCCCTCTCATCACGACCTTGATGCTTGAGGCTGCCCATCACCCGGACCTGCTCGACGTCGTGCGCACGCAGGTCATTCCAGAAATTGTCGAGGTGCTCGACACCGTGCTCTCCACGGCGCGTGAGCGCGGGGAAGCGCGGGATATCGACAAGCGCCTTTTCGCCCGCGCCTTCATGAGCCTCCTGGTCGGGCACGTGGCACTCCGCGGGCTTTTTCCCGAGCAGCTCGGCGGTGACGACGACGATGCCGCCCTCGACGGCTTGGTGAAGCTTTTTCTCAACGGAGTGGCGAGGAGGAAGGAACAGGAATGAGCGCAACGATGAATGTGTCCGTGCGTGGCGTCACGGTCCGATTCGAGAAGAGGGCGGCGTTGAGCGGGGCAACGCTCGAGATCCCGCCGGGAAGCATCGTCGGGCTCCTGGGACCCTCCGGCGCCGGAAAGACCACGCTCATCCGCTGCATCGCGGGCCTGCTCCGTCCGCAGGAGGGCAGCGTCACGGTCGCCGGGCTTCCCGTCCCCGACCGTGGCCTCGCCGCGCGCATCGGCTACATGGCGCAGGAGGACGCGCTCTATCCCGACCTCACGGGCCTGCAGAACCTGCGTTTCTTCACCTCGCTCTACGGCATGCGCGGACTCCGGGCCCGCGAGGCGATGAGCGCCGTTTTCCGGCTCACGCGCCTTGAAGGCGAGGAGAACAAGAGGGTAAGAAACTACTCCGGCGGCATGAGAAAGCGGCTGTCCCTCGCGGTTGCACTGGTGCACGGACCGGCGCTTCTCATCCTGGACGAGCCCACCGTCGGCATCGACCCGGTGCTGCGCGCCGAGTTCTGGGACGAGTTCCGCAAGCTGCGGGACGCGGGCACGACGCTCCTCCTCACCACGCACGTCATGGACGAGGCGGACAGGTGCGACCGTCTGGCGCTGATCTTCGACGGAAAAGTGCTTGCCTACGATACACCCGCGGAGGTGTGCCGCGCGGTGGGCGCTTCCACCACGGAAGAGGCGTTCCTCGCGCTGCGGGCGCGGACGCAGGAGGACAGGGAGGCCGCCCATGCGTAATGCATTCAGCATCGCGCGCAGGATCATCACCCAGATCGGCATGGACACGCGCACGCTTGCCCTCCTGGTGATTGCGCCACTTGCCATCATCACGCTGCTCTGGGTCGTGATGAACGGCGGCCTCACCAGCCCGACCATTGCCGTTGCCGGTGATGCGCCGGCGGCATTCCGCACGGAGCTGGAAAAGAACGCCAAGGTGCTCGATGCCGCCACGACGGAGGAGGGCATCGCGCTCGTGCGCGACCAGAAGGCTGACGCGCTGCTCGACTACTCCTCCACGCCGCCGAAGCTCACGATGGACGGGGCAGACCCCTCGGTCTCGGCCGTGGTCGGCCACGTGGTCCAGAAGACGTCGCTCGCTTTCATCGCCACGAACCCGATCCTCCAGGCGATGGTGGGCAGCAATCAGCCCACGGTCGAGCTTCTTCACGGCAGCTCCACGGGCACCGCCTTCGAGTTCATCGCCCCCGTTATGATGGGCTTCGTGATCTTCTTCTTCATTTTCATTCTCTCCGCCATCTCCTTCCTCCGCGAGCGCACGACGGGCACCCTTTCGCGCATCCTCGTGACGCCTGCCACCCCGATGCAGCTGGTCGTCGGCTACATGCTCGGGTTCGGGTTTTTCGCGGCGTTCCAGACGGTGGCGATCCAGCTCTTCACGATCTGGGTGCTGGGCATCCCTGCCGTGGGCTCATTCGCGGAGATCCTCGTCGTGAACCTTGCCCTCTGCCTGGTCGCCCTGAGCATGGGCAGCTTCGTCTCCGCCTTCGCACAGAACGAGTTCCAGGTCCTCCAGTTCATCCCGATCGTCGTCGTGCCGCAGGTGCTCTTTGCCGGGATCCTCGACCTGCGCCAGGCGCCCCTGTGGGTGCGGGTGCTCTCCGACATCTTCCCGCTCACCTACGCCGGGCACGCGCTGCGGGAGATGATGCTGCGGGGAAAATCGCTGGGGGAGCTCTGGCTGGACCTCGTCATCGTGCTGGGATTCGCCGCGCTCTTCATCGTGCTGAACGCGCTGAGCATCCGGCGGGTGAAGGCGTAACGGCCCGGCGCGCACGGCCGCTGCCAGTAGCGACCGCGACGGTCTGCGGCAGCGCGCCGATCAGAACCTCCCCAGAACGCTCTCCACGTCCGCGTCGAAGGCGCGCGAGATGCGGCGAAGGAGCAGGCCGTAGAATGCGGCGGTGGCTGCCAGGCAGATGCCGATCGCCAAGGCGAAGCCGGGGGAACCGAAGGTCGCAATCGTCGAATGAACGGCAAATACGATGCTCGCGAGCAGGAACGGGGCCGCCTGGTTCACGAATGCCGTGCCGCGCCCCGATTCGTGAAGCGAGGGCAGAAGCGACGAGCTGATATTGCCCCACACGACGCTTAGGGCCAGGACGAGACCCGCGCTGAGAAGGAGCGCTGCCGCGGAGGACAGCGAGACGCGCGCCGCAACTGCCGCGATCGGCAGCACCACGGACAGGCACATTAGCGTGAGCCACGCGAGGTTTTTCGCTGCAAAAAGCGCGCCCCAGTCCGGGCCCAGGAGCGCATATCGGCGCAGCGCGTGCCCATCGTGGCCGAATGTGTTCGACGGGTAGGAGAATCCGGCGGCGAGGGCGAGGAAGCATCCCAGCAGGCTGATGTTCACCGTCGGCTCCCGCGAGGCGAGGAGCCACGCGCCGGCGCCGAGCCCGATGGCGATCGCCGCGATCCCCGAAAGCGAGCCCGCGAGGTAGCGAAGCTCCTGCCGATAGATCACCCCTGCCACGCCCGATCCGCGCGGTCTGTCTGCCGGCCCGATCCGATGCCGCGACGCAGTCCGCTCGCCCCCTGCGTTGTACATACCGCGCAGGGACAGCAGGTAGAGGCCGAGGGCCGCGAGGACGAGCGCGACGCTTGGAGCGATCCAGCCCCGGAATATCCAGACCGACGGGGACCACGGACGGAAGAGGGGAAGGAGGCCGTTGCCGGCGTCGTCGATGAGGAGCATCTGGTGCTGGAAGAGGAAGACGCGGACGGCGCCCGCCTGCCACTGGAAGTCCGCGTTGGAAACCAGGATTGCCAGGAGGCAGCCGGTGAAGACGAATCGGAAGGCGCCCGAGATACGATGAGCCCGCCTGCTGGCGGAGAGAACGTTTCCCAGCGCGTGCGCCGCGAAAAGCGCGGCAAGGAATGTCGCGACCAGGGCGGCAACCGGTGCGGCGGCGGCGCCCGCCGAAAAAAGCGGAACCGCAGCGGGCACGACGAAGAGGAACGAGATCCACGTCACGGGATGGGTGAGGATGCCGGCAAGCTCGGCGCGGGCGACGGATCCCAGCGACAGGCCCCCGAGGGTCAGGCGCCTGCGGTCGAGCCCCGAAGCGCCGAGGCTGAGCGCCGATGACAGGAGAGGCAGCAGGAAGACGATCACGAGGTAGTGCAGCAGGGAGAACTCGGTGATTGCCATGCCGACCGCGCGCTGTCCGCGGCCGAGCTGGTGCGCCGCCTGGAGACAGTTCACGAGAAAGCGCACGAGGATGGCGATTAAAAGCCAGCTGTAGAGCATCATGTCGACGGCGCGCGGGGCATGATGCCGCATATAGCGCCGTCGGGAAAGAAGCGACGCGCGGGTAAGCGCGCCTACTGCAGCCATGACAGGACCGGTGCTTTCACCTGCGCGCCCAGCAGGGTCTCCGTGTATGCCTGCTCCAGCGAACGGCCCGTCGCGCGGATTGCCTCCATCGTGGTGTCCAGCGCGATGCGCCCGGCATCCACGATCACGCACCGGTCGATGACCGTCTCCACGGAGTCCAGCACGTGCGAGCTGATGATGATCGTGATGCCCTGCTGCGCGAGCTTTCGCAGGAGACCCTTGATGCGGCTCACCGTTACCGCGTCGATGCCGTTGAGTGCCTCGTCCAGCAGGAGCACACGTGGGGAGTGCACGAGACCAAGCGCGAAGGCAAGCTTCTTCCGCGTGCCCTGGGACGCCTCCGAGGCCAACGTCTCCTCGAAGCCGCCGAGCTGGAAGAAGTCGATCAGCTC
Organism: uncultured Spirochaetota bacterium; assembly: GCA_963781885.1. Taxonomy (GTDB): domain Bacteria; phylum Spirochaetota; class Spirochaetia; order SZUA-6; family Fen-1364; genus Fen-1364. The sequence goes on from CAWAHW010000007.1 coordinate 305,267, forward strand.
GCCGGCGCGTCGGCGTGTTTCTTTTTCTTCCACGCCGGCAAGCCGTGCCGTGAGAAGAAGATGCTCGCGCACGGAAAGGTACTCGAAGAGGGAAAGGTCCTCCAGCACGACCCCGAGGGCGCGGCGCCACTCCCGCATGCGGGAGAAGATCGAAGCACCTTCCCACAGGATCCCACCGCCGCTCGGGGTGAGCAAACCGGTGAGCATGGAGATGGTCGTCGACTTGCCGGCGCCATTCGGACCCAGGAGCCCGACGATCTCACCCCGCGGTATTGCAAGCGATATGCCCCGAACGGCCTCGTGCCGTCCGTAACTCTTTGAGAGAGACTCCAGCGCGATGAACGGCTTTTGCACGGCCCCATGGTGGCGTTTTGCACGCCGCCGGTCAATCGAGGCACGGCCAGGGAAAGAAAGGGCGGCCCTGTCCGATTTCGTGCTGGCGCGCGAAAGGTGGACAGCGGCCGCCCTGCGGGAGTCGCCGTGAGGCGCTTCAGCCGACGATGGGCTTCACCTTCTGCACGAACTCTTCCGCCTTGCGCGCGATCTCCTCATCGGTGGACAGCACCGTGATGCCGAAGTTCGCCCCGATGCCCGGGTCCACCACCCCCACGCTCAGGTTCACCGCCCGGGCCAGGATGGCATCCGTCTTGGGCAGCATGCCCTTCTTGTTCGGCCGCCGTCCCTTCTCGTCCTCCCAGGACAGGATCTGCTCCATGTGGTTGTACACGTGCCACCCGCTGTCGGCAACCGTCTTCACGTTCAGCACCGTGGCCACCTTGCGCGTGGCCGCCTCATCGGGGAACAGCACCGTCAGCATCGTGGCGATCTCCCCGGCATCATTGATCTTGCGATAGCCCATGTTGCGGATGCCCCCCGCCTCGATGGCGGCCTTGAACTTGCGCTTCTTGTCGCGCAGCATCCCCACGATCCTGTCCAGCTTGCGAAGCTGCGCCAGCCCCACCGCCCCGGTCAGCTCGTTGATGCGCAGGTTGATGCCCACCATGGATCGCGCCCCGATCTCAAGGCCCATGCGCAGCGGCTTGTGCCCCTGGTCGTGGTAGCCGAAGGCCCGCTCGTACAGCTCGTCGGAGTCGCTGGTGACCATGCCCGCGTCGCCGGTGGTGATCGTCTTGTTGATGTTCAGCGAGAAGGCGTTGATCGCACCAAAAGAGCCGGTCATCTTGCCCTTGTAGCTGGCCCCCAGCGACTGGCAGGCGTCCTCCAGCACGGGAATCTTGTGCTTCTTCGCGATGGCCATGATGGCGTCGATGTCGCTGGGGTTCCCCAGCATGTGCACCGGCACGATCGCTTTCGTGCGCTTGGTGATGCGCCGCTCGACGTCGGCGGGGTCCAGCGTCAGCGACTCGTCGACCTCGGCGAGCACCGGCGTGCCGCCCACCGCGATGACCGCCGAGATGGAGGCCACGAAGGTGTAGCCGGGCACGATCACCTCATCGCCGCGTCCCACCCCCAGGGCGATCAGTGCCGCCATCAGGGAGCTGGTGCCGCCGTTGGTGGCAAGGGCATGCTTGACGCCCATCTTTTTGGCGAACTCCTGCTCCAGGGTCACGACCTTGTGCTTGAAGCGCGGATCGCTCTCCTGGCCGTAGCGGGAGAGGTAGCCGCTCTCCAGTACATCCATGACCTCCTTGCGCTCTTCATCACCGAACAGATAGGCTCCCGGACCTGCCATGACATGACCTCCTTTGTTGGAATATTGATGAGGCCGGGGCGATATGCCCGCAGCCGGGGAGCATCATATATGGATTGTAAATTACTGTCAAGAAATAATGTAAAAATTGATTTTGAAAAAGTTTATTTTCATTTCATTTGACAGCAAGAAAAATCCGTGATAATCTGGCACCGAAATTCGATTAGCGGTAGTATTACAGACCCATCACGCCAAAGAGAGGAGGTGAGCTTCATTTCATTCTCTGACGGTCAGAAAGACGTCATTCTTTCCAAAAATCAAAGGGAGGAGACATGAAAAAGCTATTCCTTGTCCTCTGCATTCTCGCCCTCGCGGGAGCGAGCTCTTTCGCCGCGCCGAAGGAGATCGTCTTCCAGGACAATCAATCCGGCGCAAACTTCCAGCAGTGGTTCCAGACGATCGCGCTGCCGGCGGCGGAGGAGTTCCTGGGCGTCAAGATCAAGTACGTCGTGGGAAGCGACGCGGAAACCATCGAGCGCATGAAAGCCTGGAAGACGGGACAGGGCGACATCACCGTGATATTCCCCAAGTCGCTCGCTCTCTACGTCAAGACCCCCCAGATTTCGCTGGATAACCTCACGACGACACTGGTCCCGAACATGGCCAAGATTGACCCGACGCTCCAGGTGTCGACGGAAGGCGTGCCGGTGGCGAACAAGGGCGCCGCGTACTGGTTCAGCACCTACGCCCTCATCTACAACTCCGACCAGGTCAAGAACCCGCCGAAATCCTGGCAGGAGTTCTATGATCGCCGCGCGGAGTGGAAGGGGCACATCGGATTCATACGGCCCGATGCGAAGTCAAGCGGCGGCTGGCGCCAGCCGTTTGCATTCCTGAATGCATTCTGCGATTTCTCCAAGAAGTTCGACCCGAATGCGGCGGATTTCCAGGCAGCCTGGGCCAAGCTGAAGGATTTCTACACCTATTGCCAGCTGCCGCTCGCGGCTGAGCCGACGAACGCATTTGAGAACTTCAACGCGGGCGACACGTGGATCACCGTATATGCCATGGACTACTCGCTCTGGTCGGCGCGGCAGGGAACCATGCCACCCTCCACCAAGGCCATGTTCCTTGACCCGGGCATCGACGCCGGCGGCGCAGCGTACCTGGCCGTTCCGTCGAACATCCCCGCGGAGAACAAGGCGATCGCCTACAAGCTCATCAACTATTTGCTGTCCGACGACCAGCAGAGCCGCATGGTGAGCACCATGTGGCAGTACAACAGCACGATGATCACCGACAAGGTGCCGGGCATCGTCTGGGAGCAGATCCCCAAGATAGAAGTTGCCAAGAAGGCCTCGATCCCGCCCGAGCGGGTCAATGCGGACGCCATCACCTACATCAAGAAGAACGCTGTGGGAATCATCCCGCAATAGCAGGCGGTCGTGAGAAGGGAGGACTGCGGTCCTCCCTCTCCTTGATAATCGAAATCACTGACGGGGGTACCGAATGAGGCTCTTACCTTCACGACACCGTGAAGGGCTCACGACAGTCTTGCTTCTCCTGCCGGGCTTTGCGGTTTTTCTGGGGCTGTTCGTGTACCCGTTCATCATCACGATCGTCCAGAGCCTGCGCCCCGAAGGGGAGACAACGGGCTGGACCTTCGAGTACTACGCGAGCTTCCTCAGCAGCGCGCACGGACGACAGGTCATCGGCCTGACCTTTTTCCTCGCCGTCGCCACGACGCTGCTCTCCATCCTGCTGAGCGTGCCCCTGGCGCTCATCCTGCGGCGGAAGCTGAGGGGACACCGCTTCTTCCGGGTCGTGCCGCTCATTCCTCTGGTGGTCCCGGGTCTCATCGGCGCCCTGGGATTGCTCCTGGTTTTCGGAAGCCGGGGCTGGTTCAATCTGTTCCTTCGAGACGTGCTGCCGTTCATCCCCAATCCTGTCGCCGTGGACTACACCATTTCCGGGCTGACCTTGTTCTACGTGTGGCTGTATTTCCCCTACACGCTTCTGACAACCCTCTCCACCCTGGAATCTCTCGATCCCGGCATCGAGGAGGCCGCCCAGGTATCGGGGGCAAACCCCTGGCGGGTGCTGCGTCACGTCGTTCTGCCGCTGATCATGCCCGGGATACTTTCCGGGTCCGTCCTGACATTCATGAACGCCTTCGGCGCGTTCAGCATCCCGCTCGTGGCAGGAGGGAACTACCGTCCGTTGTCCGTCGACGTGTACAAGCAGATCCAGCTCTTCGTCCCCGCTCACTGGTCGCAGGCTTGTTCCATCGCCGTCATCATGGGGGTCATGCAGGTCATCTTCCTGACCTTCTATATGCGCGTGCTGCGCGGAAAAAAAAGGTGAGGTAAGACGTGGTAAAATCCTACACGCGCGGATTGTGGAACGGTCGGCTCATTCTTTCCTATACGCTGCTGGTATGCCTGTCGATCGTCATATTTTCCCCTTTTGCGGTCATCCTGGTGAAATCCGTCGGCAAGGGCTGGTTTGGCAAGCTGTGGCTGCCGCCCACGCTGACCCTGGACTGGTACAAATGGGCCATCAACGTCGCACACCTGCCGGAAGTCATGAAGAACACGATCATCGTCGTCGCGATGGCCGTGGCCATGAGCACGATTATCGGCATCTTTTCCGGCTGGGCCTTCGGCCGCCGGCACATTCCCGGCAAAGAAGTGTTCATGTCCATGATCCTGCTGCCCCGCATGATCCCCCCCATCACCTATGCGCTGGGCATCGCGCGCATCTTCTACGGGCTGAACCTCATCAACACCCATTTCGGGATCGCCCTGGCGCACGTGACGCTCTGCGCCCCGTATGCGATCCTGGTCATGTCGGCCACCTTCGAAGGTCTCGATGAACGAATGCTGGAGGCCGCCAGCGTCTGCGGCGCCAACCCACTGCGGACCTTCTTCCACGTCACACTCCCCCAGATCATGCCGGGGATACTCTCTTCGATGATCTTCACGTTTACGACGTCGTACAATGAGTTCACACTGACGCTGATGACATACGGTCCGGACACGCTCACCCTGCCCATCCGAACGTATCTGGCCGTTGGAGAAGGGTACTGGGAGGTCACCAGCGCCATGTCCGTTATCATGGTTCTCCCCTCCCTTCTGATCCTGTTCCTCATTCAGAGACAGGTGAAACCGGAACAATTGGTGGGAGGTTTCAAAGGACTATGAGCGAATGGATGATCGAGCTGAAAGGCACGACGAAACGGTATGGCACGCTCGTCGCAAACGACAAGGTCGACCTGCAGATCCCCCGGGGGGAGTTGCTGACCCTTCTGGGTCCCAGCGGCTGCGGGAAGACCACGGCCATGCGCTGCATCACCGGCCACCAACGTCCCGATGCGGGGCGGGTGTTCATCGACGGACAGGACGTCACCGATCTTCCGACGCACAAGCGGGACCTGGGCATGGTGTTCCAGAACTTCGCGCTTTTTCCGCACCTCACCGTCCATGAAAACGTGGACTTTCCCCTGATGATCCGCAACCTTCCCGCCGCCGAGCGCACGCAGCGCGTCAACGAGGCCCTGCGGCTGGTGCGCATGGACCAGCTGGGGGAGCGCTATCCGCGGCACCTTTCCGGCGGGCAACAGCAGCGCGTCGGGCTGGCCCGGGCGCTGGTGTACCGCCCGCGCGTCCTCCTGCTGGACGAGCCGCTGTCGAACCTGGACGCGAAGCTGCGCGAAGAGATGCGATTCGAGATCAAGGAGCTCGTCACGCAGCTCCACATGACCGCGGTCTACGTCACCCACGACCAGGGGGAAGCCCTGGCGTTGTCAGACAGGGTGGCCGTCATGAACGCCGGGCGCATCCAGCAGATCGGGACTCCCCGGGATATCTTCGAGCAGCCGAATTCGCTCTTCGTCGCCGACTTCATCGGTCTTTCGGATTTCATCAAGGCCCGCGTGGAGAGCGCGACGGCAGGCGCCACCTGGGTGGCCGTCAAAGGGCTGCGCGTGCGCGTCGAGACGCCGCAGCGGCTCGATGCCGGCCAGAACGTGACCCTTTTCATCCGCCCCAACAGGGTGGAGCTCCTCGAAGCGGGCGCGCCGGATGGAGAAAACATCTTTGCCGCCCGGGTGGTGAAGCTCACCTACCTGGGGGACAACATCGACTATCGCGTCATGCTGCCCGGTGACTGGGAGATACGCGTGCAGACAAACAGCCTGCATTACCTGCCGGCCGGCTCGGCCATCAAGGTGAAGCTGCCGCCGGCGCACTGCCACGTGATCGCCGAACAGAAAGGGGAGACTCCTTAGGGGGCCATTCCCAGGTAAGACCGGATGTTTTCCCGTGCCTCGGCGAGGCTGTGGTCGAAATCGACCAGGATCTCCAGGATCATGTCGTCACGATAATCGGGAAGACGCGCAAAGACGTCGCGGTAGGGAACGATGCCCCAGCCGGGGGGCATGTGCATGTCCGCTTCACCGAACGCCCAGCGGTCCCGCTCGATCGAATAGCCCGCGTCGAGCCTGCCGAAGTTGTCGGACACGTGGAGATGCCGAACCCACGGGGCGGCCTCGGCAACGGCGTCCAGATAGGAGAAGCCCCGGTCATATGACGACAGATGGAGGTGCCCGACGTCGAGAGTCATGGCGACGTGGGGATGATTGACGGCCTCGAGCTGGCGCACGATGGGGCCGATGCGCAGCCGCGCGAGGTGCGTGTCGATGTCGGCGTCGGGACGCCCGAAGCTGCGGATGATGGTGTGCTCCCAGAGGTGCGGGTCGAGGTTCTCCATGCAGATGATGACGCCGGCATCCGCGGCGATGGGCGCGAGCTCCTTGAGGGCTTTCACCTCCCGTTGCGCGCCTTCCTCCAGCTCTTCCGCCGTGCGAAGGGTCGCCCGGACCCGGTTCTCACGTCGTCGAGCGCCTGCAGGCCGCTGTGATACACCAGACGAGTCGCCCCCGTCGCGGCGCAGAGCTCGATCAGGGCGCGCATGATCTTCTTGCACAGATCGTGCCGCGGGTCATGGGCGAGGTTGAGACGATCATAGCCGTGGATGCTGAAGCGGAGACCCGACTTCTTCGTCACGGCGAGGAAATCGGCGAGCCGCTTCTGGCGCAGCTCGCCGTCGAAGATCATGGGGAAAAGGGCCGGGTTGATTTCCACAAGGGGAAAGCCGATCTTCTTCAGCCGTTCCAGGGCGAGCTCCAATTGGCCGGGCGTGAACACCGTCCCCGAAGTCTTCAGACTGACACCGATATTGCCGATTTTTGTCACGACAACTCCTTGGCGTAGTAGTGGCACGAATTTTCGGATTTGACAAGGTAATTTGCATATGATTTAATGCAAATTAAGCCGACACCAAAGGTTAAATTCAATTGATCAGGAGGCAGATTGTTGTGAGCGTGCCGTTTGGACTTCATGCATCCACGATTACCCAGGCAAGCTTTGTCCAGGGGCTTCAAGAGGCCGCATCGGCCGGGTTCTCCGCGTTCGAGCCGGAGCTTCGTCACGTCGAGGCGTGCACGTCCTCCCAGATCGACGAAGCGCGGGCCGTTCAGAAGGAGCGCGGTCTTGCGCTGCTGCCGCTGAACGACATCGATGCCTTCGGCGACCTTACGATCGCGCGCGCCCGGGAGATATTCGCCCTCGCGCAGCGGCTCTCGGCCCGGGCGGTCACGGTATGTCCGGTGGCGCCGAATGGGCCCCTCTCCCTGGATGACGGGGTTGCGTGGATGAAGCGCTTCGTCGCCGAGGCCGCCTCCTTCCAGGTGTCCCTTTACCTGGAGATGATGTGCTTCCCGGGACGGGCCTTCGGCACCTTCGACGGCGCGCTCCGCCTCGCCGAGAAATCGGGCATGAAGCTCGTTCTCGATACCTTCCACTACTGTTCCGTGGGGGCGACGCCGAAACAGATCAGCTCGCTGCCCAAGGAGATGATCGGGATCGTCCATATCTCCGATGCCCTGACCGATGGAAAGAAGCTCAACGAGCTGCTCGATGCGGACCGCGTGCTTCCCGGCGAAGGCGGCCTGCCCCTTGTGGAGACAATGGACGCCATACGCCAGACCGGCTATCGCGGCGGCATGTCCGTGGAGGTTTTTCATCCCAAGTACGCCAAGCTGCGCGCCGCGGACGTTGCACGCGACGCCTTCCGCCGGGCGACCGCGCTCCTGAAAGAGGCCGGATGGACGAGAGAGGTGATGGCATGAAGCGGGTTGCGCTGGGCATCATTGGGGTGGGCGAGATCGGGACGGTGCATGCGACGAATATCGCACGGGAAGTTCCCGGCGGCCAGCTGGTCGCCTTTGCCGACACGCGCGTGGAGAAGGCGCGTGAATTGGCGGCGGCGCTTGGCGTGCCGAAGGTGTACGCGCGGGCGGAGGAGCTCCTGGCCGACCGCAACGTCGAGGCGGTGCTCATCTGCACGACGCCGGACAGCCATGCGCAGCTGCTCGCTGCCGCGGCGGCCGCGGGGAAAAGCATATTCTGCGAGAAGCCCCTGGGTCTGGATGTCGCGGAGGCGGAGAAGGCCCTTGCAAAGGTGGAAGCGGCCGGCGTCACGCTCCAGGTCGGCTTCAATCGCCGGTTCGACGCGAGCTTCCATCATCTCAAAGAGTACATCGCCGCCGGAAAGCTCGGCACGCCGCACAGCGTCCATATCACGAGCCGCGACCCCGAGCCCCCCGGCAAGGAATATTACGTCCTGTCCGGCGGGATACTCCTGGACATGACCATTCACGACTTCGACCTCGCGCGTCACCTTATCGGTGACGACATTGTAGAAGTGTACGTCGCCGGATCCACTTTCATCGCTCCCTGGCTTGCCGCGCACGGTGACGCGGACACCTTCGCGATCGTCCTCAAGTTCGCGCACGGGGCCGTCGGCATGATCTCCAACTCGTGCAAGGCGGTCTTCGGGTACGACCAGCGCGTGGAGGTGTTCGGCGACAAGGGCATGGTCGCGGCGACAAATCCGCTTCCCGACACGACCACGGTCGTGACCGAGGAGGGGCACCGCACGCCGCCGCTTCTCCACTTCTTCACCGACCGCTACCGTGCCTCCTACGCGGAGGAGCTGCGCCGGTTCGTCGCGTCGGTCGCCGACAGATCGGCCCCCCCGGTTACCGGGCGTGACGGCCTCATTGGCGTGCGGATCGTGGCGGCGGCGCGGGAGTCGCTGCGCACGGGAGCGCCCGTGAAGGTGCGCACCTGAGGTCCCTGGCGGAAAGATGCATCTCTACCTGATCCGCCATGCGGATCCCGACTACGAACGTGACACGCTGACGCGGCAGGGGTTCAGGGAGACGCGCGCCCTGGCCGGACGCATGAAGAACGTCGGGCTGACCCATGTGTACTCCTCACCCCTCCCGCGGGCCATGCTCACGGCGCAGGCCATCGTGCGCCGCGGCGCCCTTCCCATCGTCCAGCAGAAGTGGCTGGTCGAGCCCACCCACCTCACCGTCGTGCAGGGCGGGACCATCTACAAGATGTGGGACACCTTCGGCGAGGATGTGCGGTCCGGGCAGGCGCCGCCCACGCAGGAGGCGTGGAACCGGGTGCCGCCCTTCGACGCCGCGGAGGTGAGTGAGATGTGGCGGGGCTTTCGCCGGGACGCGGATGAGCTCCTGGCGCGTCACGGATTCGTGCGGGAGGGATGCCGGTACCGCATCCGGCAGAGAAGCACGGACAGGGTTGCCATCGTCTGCCACAATGGGACGATCCTCCTGTTCCTCGCGCATCTGCTCGAGCTCCCTCTCCCGCTCGCGTGGTGCGGCTTCTACGCGTGGCCCGCGTCCGTGACGGTATTCCTGATGGAGGAACATTCCCCGACGTGGGCGGTGCCCCGCGCGCTCCAGGTGGCGGATGTCTCCCACCTCTTCGCGGCGCGTCTTTCCCCCCAGCCGCGCGCGTTCGGCGACGGCGCCTACACGGCCTTTCTGTAAGCCCATGGCCAGCACGCTCACCGCCCTGTACAACAGGATCGTCAATGCATTGAGCTTCAGCACCGACTACCAGAAGCTCCGCCGTCTCCTCAATTCCCGCATCGACAACCCCTCCGCCCGCGACGAGCTTCCCCCGTCCCACCCTGCAGGATTCGTACGGGAGCTGAAGAAACGCAGGATCAGCATCGTCGAGGCGTATCTCACGATCATCCGGGACCTCGAATCGGAGCACCACAAGGAGCGGATCAACTCGCTGCGCCTCCTCGAAGAAGAGACGTTCCACGCGAAGAACCTCACGATGCCGCTGAACACGGCGCGCGTGCAGCTTGCCCTCATGAAGGAAGCGATCAAGAGCCGGGACAACAAGCGCCGGCAGCTGGAGCTTCTCTACGACTTCACCGTCTCCTCCTACGGCCAGCCTTCGGTCATCCGCTCGTGCCTCGCGGAGCTGGGCATCATCGAGCTGCCCGAGACCGGCGCCCGCATTGCGGACATGGACATGGGGTGGGACCTCCACGTCCACGACAACTCCTCTTATGGCAGGAAGACGTCGTCGCAGCTGGTGATCGATGCCTTCATCAAGGGCATCTCGGAGATCACCGTTGCCTTCAACCAGCTCAACACCACCGGCAACATCGAAGAGGTGCTCGCCGCCGGGGAGATACTCGGGGTGCGGGTCAATCTCGGCGTCGAGTTCAGCGTCCTCACCCAGGGGCACCGTTTCCATTTCATGTTCCTCCTGCCGCCCCTGCGCACGAGCGCCGAGCTTTCCGCCTTCTCCGCGCGCCACGGTGCGAGCCTCCAGTTCTTCATCGACGGGCTGAACCGCAACCAGGAGGCGCGCATCGCCTCCATCCACGCGCTGATCGACAATTTCAACGCGGTCCATCTGCCGGTCCTCAACGAGGGATGGGAGGCCGGGAGCCCGTACGCGCTGCCCGCGCTCGACCTGGAGGCCATCGAGGAGATCGTCCCGATGGAGGGCCTCAACCGCATGTACCTGGGAGAGCTCCTGTACGCGCATTTCAAGCCGGTGCTCCTGAAGCGCGTGCTCCTGTCCAAGAGCAAGCTGAATCACGCGCGGGCGGAGCGGGACCACGGGCGCATCTCCCAGTGGGACTTCGCGAATCTCGAATCGCGCTGCCAGGGTCTTCGGGAAACCTATATCCAACTCAATCCCGAGGTGCTCCGCGCGCAGTACTTCGGCGCGCCGCAGCTCTCCGACTACCCGACGGTATTCGATGACATGCAGGCCGTCTGCGGGTCATTGAAGGACGCCGGCGGCCGGATCAAGATCCTCCACCCTCTCGAGCACGGCTTTGCCGCCGCCACGGACGTCATCCTGTCCAACGCGCAGTGGATCGACTTCGTGGAGGTCTACAACGTCTACGACAGCGTCAATCGCTCCGTGGACGACATCCTTCGCTTCGCGCGCTTCATCAACGCGCTCAACAGCGGACAGGACGCGCTGGTCCGGCCCTTCTTCGCGGGGCTGGACCGCGGCATCGCGGAGGACGAGCTAGCGCGCATCGTCGCCTCCATCGGCGCGCGGCCGCTTGCCCCGGTGTGCGGCAGCGACTCCACCGGGAAGAGCAGCACGATCCCCGGCATGGGATTCATTTTCGCTTCACAGGTGCCGCGCCGCCACCGCCAGAGGTATCTGGAGAAGCATTTCGCGCTGCCGGAATTCGTGTCGCGCATCATCGCCGGCAAGGGGGCGTTCATCGGTCCCGAGGCCGAAGCGGGGCCCTATGACCCCGTCATCAGCATGGGAAAGACCACCCACTTCATCCCGAACAAGATCGGCGACGAGAATCACCTCCGCCCGATCCCGCTCCGCAACGCCGTGCGCTACCTGAATCCGCCCCTGCGCAATGTCCTCTATATCGCCGCGGGGTTCCTCATCGCCTCCGTGACGATCGGCTGGAAGTACGCGCTGGTGTGGTTCGGCATCACGGGCCTGCGCCACGTCGCGGTGGACCTGCTTGCATACCGCGGCTCGCGCATCAGGGAATGGAGCCTGCGGGAGATCGATTTCCGCAACATCGCCCGGTCGCTCTTCTGGACCGGTTTGTCGGTCCCGCTGCTGGCCTTGGTGAAGTACGAGTTCGACGTTCTCTGGCCGCTTGCGAAAATCGGACCCGCCTACCAGTTTGCCCAGTTCTTCGTCATCGCCGTTGTCAACGGATTGTACTTGATCATGCACAACAAGCTCCGGGGGTTCGAGCGGGGAGTGATGGCCGCCAATTTCTTCCGCGCGGTGCTGTCGTGGCCCTTCGCGAGCCTCTTTGCCCCGCTTGGAGACCTTCTCTTCATCCCCAGCATCGTCCAATCGAAGATCTGGTCGGACGTGGTCGGCGGCATCATCGAAGGCACGGGTAAGTTCATCCGCTCCGTGGGTCTCACGCGGCGCGATCTCTCCGACCTGATTCCCCTCACGTGCGCGGCGGACGAGACGGTCCGCGCCACGGCCCTTCTCGACCTGCTCTACATATTCGGCCGCGAGACCCGGGCGCGGAACTCGCTGCGCGAGCTTCTCTTCGGCAAGCGCAACAACATCGAGCGTGCGGGAGACCTGTTGAAGAAGCGTCCGGCCCGTCCGACGGTGCGCCAAGCAGAGTACCAAAGTCTTGCCGCCTGGTTCACCCACGTCGGCAACTACCAGCTCCTCTGCGATTTCGTGATCACCCACTACGACCAGGAGTGGTCGCTCATGCTCATCGACATGATCGCGCGGGAGTATTTCCCCTTCGCCGAATGGTTGTCCCGGGAGGGACAGGACGCCGAGCGGAAAAAGACGTCTCCTTGACAGCGCGGAGCGCCGACCGTAGAATGCCGCCACACAAAGAGGCGGGCATGGCAGAGAAAATCACACCCCGGGCGACGGACTATTCCCAGTGGTACATCGACATCGTCATCAATGCGAAGCTCGCCGACTATGCGCCGGTAAAGGGCTGCATGGTCATCCGCCCGCGCGGCTACGCGCTCTGGGAGCGGATCCAGCAGGGCCTGGACGGCATGTTCAAGCAGACCGGCCACGTCAACGCCTATTTCCCGCTCCTCATCCCGGAAAGCTTCATCAAGAAGGAAGCCGAGCACGTGGAAGGCTTTTCTCCCGAGCTCGCCGTCGTGACGCACGCCGGGGGGAGAAGCTGGAAGAGCCGCTGATCATCCGGCCCACGTCGGAGACCATCATCTGGAGCATGTACAAGAAGTGGATCCAGTCGTACCGCGACCTGCCCCTGCTCATCAACCAGTGGTGTAATGTCCTGCGCTGGGAGAAACGGACGCGTCTTTTCCTCCGCACGACGGAGTTCCTCTGGCAGGAAGGGCACACGGCTCACGCGACCGCCGCGGAGGCGGAGGAAGAGACGCTCCGCATGCTGAATGTCTACCGGACATTCGCGGAGGAGTACATGGCGGTGCCGGTGCTCCACGGCGTGAAGACCGATTCGGAGAAGTTCGCGGGGGCCGTCCGCACGTACTGCATCGAGGCGCTGATGCAGGACCGCAAGTCCCTGCAGGCCGGCACCTCTCACAACCTGGGGCAGAACTTCGCCAAGGCATTCGACGTCACGTTCCAGACAAAAGACAAGACGCTCGACCACGTCTGGGCGACGTCGTGGGGCGCCTCCACGCGTCTCATCGGCGCCGTCATCATGGCGCATTCGGACGACAAGGGACTGGTCCTGCCGCCGCGCCTGGCGCCGATCGAGCTCGTCATGGTGCCCATCTTCAAGAACGACACCAAGGAAGCCGTGCTCGCTTTTGCGCGATCCCTGCGGGATACCCTCGCGAAGGATTTCCGCGTGCTCCTGGACGACGACGACCAGAACACGCCGGGCTGGAAGTTTTCCGAGTACGAGCTGCAGGGCGTCCCCGTCCGCCTGGAGATGGGACCGCGGGACATCGAGAAAGGGCAGGTTGTCGCCGCGCGCCGGGACACCGGAGAAAAGACTTTCATTCCCGTTGCCGAAGCCCCCCAGAGGCTGCGCGCTCTCCTGGAGGACATCCAGAAATCCCTTTTCCAGAAGGCCTTGAAGTTCCGCGAGGACCATACATTCCGCGCCGCCACCTACGCGGAGTTTTCGAAGCTCCTGGACGAGCCCGGCGGCTTCATCGAGGCGGGCTGGTGCGGGGACGCCGTGTGCGAGGCAAAGGTGAAGGAAGAGACGAAGGCGACCATTCGCCTGCTCCCGATGGAAAAAAAGGAAACGGAAAGCGCATCGTGCATGATCTGCGGAAAGCCCGCCCGGCACATCGCGGTCTTCGGCCGCGCCTACTGAACAGCCGCCGGGGCGCGGCCGTTGCGGCGGCGCTCGCCGGCGCAGCCCTCATTCTTGGCGCATGCTCGGGCCGCGCCGCGCCCCCCGCGGGTGCACCGTCCGCGGCCTGGTACGCGCTCCAGGCCGACGGCTTTCGTTCCGTGGAGAGCCCGTCCCGCGCGGATACGGTTGCCCTTCGACCCTGGACGGTGCAGGCGCGGGTGGCGGATCTCACCTGGCTGAATGACGAGCTTTTCTGCGCCTTGAACGGCTCCGGCGTCGCACGCCTCACCATCGACGCCTCCGGCCAACCCGCTTTCGCCTATCACCGCGACCCGCTCATCTTTCTGCACCGCACGATCACGACGCTCCTTGCGCGGCAGGGAACTCTCGCCATTCACCTCTATTACAATGCCCTCCTGAACGATGCCGCGCCGTCGGAGCTCGGGCTGAACGGCATCTGCCTGGTGGAGCTGCACCCGGGGCAGAACGGCTTCTCCATTCTCGTGCCGCCGTTCCAGAAGAAGAACCCCGACTGGGAAGCGGCGGGCTTTGCCCCGGAATCGGAGAACAGCTTCGATTTCGAGTGGAAATACACCGACGCCGCAGAGACGCGTTTTACCTACACGCGCTACCACGCGGACACGAAAAACGAGGAGACGGTGAGCAGGGATACGTACCTCTCCGCGCTCGGCGTGCCCTTCATCACCGGCCGGAATGTGCCCTCGGATCTTTCCACGTTTTTTGCCGCGTGCGCGTCGCTCCTGCCGGCCCCGGGCGGGACACCGCCCTCCAGTTCTCTCTGCGCTCCCGCGAGACCCCCGTGCGCCGCAACTATCGTTCTCTGAAACAGAGTGAGGACGCCGTGCCCATCGCGGTCTTCGAGGAAAAGGGGGGCCGGCTCGCGCTCCTCCCCGACGGCCGCGTACTCTCATCGCCGACCGGCGCGGGCGCGCCCCGCGTCATCACGCTGCCGGTTCTTCCCGCGGGCTTCCGCTATACCGATCTGGCAAAGGAAGGAAACCTGCTCGTCGTGCCGTGGGAAGAGGTCTCCTTCACCGACATCGGCCGGGCGGGGCTCCTGATTTACCCGGTGCCGGGATAGCCGCGCTGGCCTATGCGAGCGGGGCTCCGGGCGGCCGCGGCGTGCCGCGCAGGAACAGCGGGAGGTCGAATGGAATCGGGTCATCCGTGATGAAGCCTTCCGCGTAGCGCACCGCCATCATGCCGCCGTATGTCCCCCGCATTGCCCGGAGGAACTCGAGCACCTTCCCGTCCCGGATGCTCATCTGGGACTGGTGGCAGCGCGCGATGCCCTCCCATTCATCCATGTAGTCGGAGACGTCGTTGAGCAGCGAGGGCATGCGGGCGCGCGGCACCATGTAGTAGATGACGTGGTCGGCGTTCCAGGGCTCGCCCCGCACCTCCTTCAGACCGGCAAAGCGGGCGTAGCGCAGCGCCGAGCGCACGATGGTGCCGGTGGCGGCGTGATCGGGATGCGCGCCGCCGTCCTTGTGGTTGCCGGTCTGCGTGTGGTAGGGGGCGAAGACAAGCTTGGGCCGCTGCGCGCGGATCACCTCCGCCACTTTGATCCTCGACTCGTAGGAATCGAAGATCTGGCAGTCGACGAAGGAGAGGATCTCGATTCCCCCGCCCAGCTTGCGCGCCGCCGCGCGCATCTCTTCCTCGCGCTGCGCGGCCGTGCCGAACGTGCCCGCCTCCCCGCGCGACAGCACGCAGACCGTGAGCGATGCCCCCGCGCGTACGAACTTCACCATGCTCGCGCCCATGCCGAACTCGGCATCATCGGGGTGCGCTCCGAAAACAAGTATGTCCGCCATGCCGGAGAAGATAGGGGACCGCTTCGTGACGGTCAAGGAAGCGACGCCGGGGCCGGGGACTGTCGCGTCAGCGGCCGGGGCCGCGAGCCTCCTTCCGCCGGCTCTCGGCATCCCTGCCCGTGACCTTGACAGCACCGGGAAGCTGGGCGATCCTCAGCCAAGGGCAATGGAACAGGATCTGCTTCCCCTTCTCATGCAGAACAAGCTCCTGCAGGGTCTCTCCGACGATCAAGTCCGGCGGGTCATGAGCCTTGCGCGCGCGGAGAGCTTCGCCGTCGGGGCGTTTATCCTGCGCGAGACGGAGACCCCCGCGCGCGTCTACCTCCTCGTGGAGGGCACGGTCCAGGTGCGGCGCAGCGGCCCGGACGCCCGCGACGCGGAGGTCGCGAGCCTCCCGCCGGGCAGCTTCTTCGGCGAGATGTCCGTGATCACCGGGGCAGCCCACCATACGGCGAGCGTCGTGGCGCAGACGGCGGTCACCGTGCTCTCCCTGTCTGCTCTGGATTTCACGCGCCTGCTCCTGGAGCATCCCGAGACCATCCGCAACATCCTCGCGAACGTCGTGATCCAGCTTCAGGGCCTGAACAAACGCTGGATGGAGACGCTGCGCGTGGAGAAGCAGGTCCTCGAGTGGAAGATCCGGGAGCGCAACCGCGAGCTGGAAGAGATGAACCTGAAGGTGCACCGGGAGCTCTCCCTCGCGCAGACCATCCAGCGCAATCTCCTGCCTGACAAGAAAAAGAGCTATCCCGGTCTTACCATCGCCACGGACTACGTGCCCTGCGACGAGCTGGGCGGCGACATCACGGGCGTGTTCCAGATCGATGAGACGAGGCTCGCGGTCTACGGCGGTGACGTCTGCGGCCACGGCATCTACGCCGCCATGGTGATGAGCTACGTGAAGAAGCTCATCGAGACCTCGGTGAAGCGGATCCTGCTCAATCGGCAGTACGTGGTGAAGCCGCCCGGGGCGGTGCTCACCTCCATCAACCAGAGCTTCATTTCGGAGATCAGCCAGGGCGATCCCGAGATCTACCTCACCCTCTTCCTCGGCGTGCTGAACCTGCGCCAGCTCTCCCTGGAGTTCTCCTCCGCGGGAACGCACGTTCCCCCGCTCGTGCTCTCCAACGGGGAGGCCACCGAGCTTTTCGACCAGTCCGATTACCCCATCGGGCACGTCGCCAACCATGAATACTCCACCGCCCGGCACGTCTTCACCCGCGGCGATTCGTTCCTGTTCGTGAGCGATGGCGTCATCGAGGCGCAGCGGGGCCAGGATGCATTCGGCATGGAGCGGCTGAAGGCAGAGGCGCTGCGCAGCCGGCAGGCCGCGGGCACGGTGGAGATCGACGGGGTGCTCGCGGCAGTGCGGGCATTCCTCGGGGACGAGCCTCCCCAGGACGACATCTGCCTTCTTACCATCGACTTCCTCGCGTCGGACGATCCGCCGCAATGACGGGGACGGGCGGACCGGCGCGCTGGGAGGTCTTCACGCGGCCGCTGTACCGGGACGGTCGCGCCGCAAGGATGCTTCCCTCCCTCAGGCGGGACGTGTCGGAGCGGATTCGCGGCTGCGTCATCGTCGACGTCTTCCTCCTCGATGGGATTCCCCCGCTCACCCCCGGCGTCGCCGCGGAGGTCTTCTGCGACCTGGTGGCGCAGGAGATGCTCACCGGTGCGGCCGCCGCGGAGCAGCCGACGCTCGCCCTGTGGGATTACCTCGTCGAGGTGACCGTCAAGCCGGGCGTCACCAACCCCGTCGCGCTCACGGCCCGCGAGGCGCTCGGCGTCTGTCTCCCGGACGGCCTGCCGGAAGGCTGCGTCGTGCAGACCGCGATGCAGTACCTCGTGTCCACCGACGGCGCCTCACTCGACGCCGAAGAGCTTGCGCGCTTCTTCCACAACCCGCTCATCCAGAGCGCGGCCTGCATCACGCGGCGGGAATGGAACGCCGGTCGAAGGCCTCCCGCCGCGTACCCGCGCGTTGCCGTGGGGCGCCCCGATGACGTGCGCTTCATCGAGCTTGCCGACATGACGGATGCGGAGCTGGTCGCACTCTCTCGTGAGAGGCTCCTTGCCCTCTCCCTGGCCGAGATGCAGGCGGTGAAGGTGTACTTCGCCGAGGATGCAGTGCACGCCGAACGCCGCGGACGCGGTCTTCCTGCGGCCGCGACCGACGTCGAGCTGGAGATGATCGCCCAGACGTGGTCCGAGCACTGCAAGCACAAGATATTCAACGCCACCATCCACATGCGCGCGCAGGGCCGGGAGGAGACCATTCATTCCCTCTTCGGCACCTTCATCCGGTCCACCACGAGGGAGATCGCGCGGGAGAGGAAATTCCTCCGTTCCGTGTTCCACGACAACTCCGGCGTGATCGCCTTCGACAGGAAGACGCTCGTCTGCTTCAAGGTGGAGACGCACAATTCCCCCTCCGCCCTCGACCCGTACGGCGGGGCCATCACCGGCATCGTCGGCGTCAATCGGGACATCATGGGCACGGGGCTCGGGGCAAAGCCGATCTTCAACACGGACGTGCTGTGCTTCGCCTCGCCCGACACCCCGAAGGCGGACGTGCCGGCAGGGCTCCTGCACCCGCGCCGCGTGATGGAGGGCGTGCATCGCGGCATCATCGACGGGGGCAACCAGTCCGGCATCCCCGTTGCCGCCGGCGCCTTCGTATTCGACGACAGCTACATCGGCAAGCCGCTGGTGTTCTGCGGGACCGGCGGTCTTCTCCCCGCCCGCGTCCGCGGCAGGGACGCCTGCGAAAAGCGCGTGCTGCCGGGGGACCTCGCCGTCATGGTGGGCGGCAGGATCGGCAAGGACGGCATCCACGGCGCGACATTCTCCTCCGAGGCGCTGAGCGAATCCTCACCCACCTCCGCCGTGCAGATCGGGGACCCCATCACGCAGAAGAAGATGCTCGACATGCTGCTGGAAGCGCGGGACCGCGGCCTGTACCGCGGGCTCACGGACAACGGCGCCGGCGGGCTCTCCAGCTCTCTGGGCGAGATGGCGGGCCTGAGCGGCGGCGTGAAGATCGACCTCGATGCGTGCCCGCTGAAGTACCAGGGGCTGGCGGCCTGGGAGATACTCGTCTCCGAGTCGCAGGAGCGCATGAGCCTTGCCGTGCCGCGGGAATCCATCGATGCGCTTCTGGATCTCGCGCACCGGCGCGACGTGGAGGCAACGGTGGTCGGCGAGTTTACCGACACCGGCAACATCGAGGTGTTCGCACAAGGCCGGCTTGTCGGGCTCCTGGGTCTGCATTTCCTTCACGAAGGGCTCCCGGTGATGGAGCTGCGGGCGGAATGGACCGGCCCTTCGACCCCCGCCGCATCAGGGGCGCCGGGACTGGCCGCCGCGACCGACCTGCGCCGCACCATGCTCGATCTCTTGTCCGACATCAACGTCCGCTCCCGCGAGGAATGGGTGCGCCGCTACGACCACGAGGTGCAGGGCAGGTCGGTGATCAAGCCGTTCTGCGGCCGGCACCGCGATGCGCCCACCGACGGCGCCGTTCTGCGCGTGCGCGACGACACGCGGCGCGGCATCACGGTCACGCACGGCATCTGTCCCCGCTACGGCGACCACGACACCTATGACATGGCGCAATGCGCCGTGGACGAAGCGGTGCGGGCGCATGTTGCCCTGGGCGGAGACCCTGTGCGCATGTCCGCCCTGGACAACTTCTGCTGGCCCGATCCCGTGCAGGGGCCGGAGACGCCGGATGGTGCGCAGAAGCTGGCCCAGCTCGTCCGCGCCTGCCGCGGTCTTGCCGATGCCTGCCGCGCCTATC
Organism: uncultured Spirochaetota bacterium; assembly: GCA_963781885.1. GTDB lineage: Bacteria > Spirochaetota > Spirochaetia > SZUA-6 > Fen-1364 > Fen-1364. The sequence goes on from CAWAHW010000007.1 coordinate 324,750, forward strand.
GCCTTCCACTCATCTCCGGCAAGGACTCCATGAAAAACGACGCGCGCGTGGGCGGAAGGAAGATCTCGATACGTCCGACCCTGCTCGTGTCGCTCATGGGCATCATTGAAGACGTGGGCAGGGCCCAGACGACCGACCTGAAGGCCGCGGGCGATCTTCTCTACGTCCTGGGCGAGACCCGGGGCGAGCTGGGAGGCACGGTCTTCGAGCGGCACACGGGAGGCAGCTTCGGCCCGTGCCCGTCCGTGACGCCAGCCCCTGCGTGGCGCACTTACGTCAGGCTGCACCGCGCCATCAGGGCCGGCATCGTACGCTCCTGCCACGATCTGTCCGACGCGGGGCTGTGCGCGGCGCTCGCGGAAAGCTGCATCGGCGGAAGCCTGGGCGCGCGGGTCTCCCTGGATGCCATGCCCTGCGCCCCGGGACTGTCCCGTGAGCCGGAGCGGCTCCTTTTCTCGGAGACTCCCTCACGTTTCCTGGTGAGCGTACGCCCCGACGCGCGCGGCCGCTGGGAGCGCCTCATGCGGGGCACGGCGCTGGGCTGCATCGGCGAGGCGACGGCGGACCCGGCGATCGTCGTGGAGGAAGGGGGCCGGCAGATCGCCTCCCTTCGCCTGGAAGACGCCCGCGCCGCGTGGTCGGGCCGGGGGGGCGTATGAGGGGCCGTCGACCGCGGGCGTGCATCGTCGTCGGGCTGGGCATCAATGCGGACGCCGAGCTCGCCCAGGCCTTCATCATGGCAGGGGCGGACGCCTCCTGCGTGCACGTGCAGGACCTGATCGCCGATCCTGACCGGCTTTCCGCCTTCCAGATACTCGCCCTTCCCGGCGGCTTTTCCTTCGGCGATCATCTTGGATCGGGCAAGGTCTTTGCCACGCTCTTCAAGAAGAATCTCGGCTCCGCCATGACGGCGTTTGTATCGCGCGGAGGCCTTGTCATCGGCGTGTGCAATGGTTTCCAGGCCCTCGTGAAGATGGGCGCGCTTCCCGACTCGACGGGATCGGGAGAGCAGGAGGCGTCGCTCATCCACAACGATTCGGGCATGTTCGAGGACCGGTGGGTGCGGCTCAGTTTCGAAGGGCGAAGCCGCTGCCTCTGGACCCGGGGGCTCAAAGACATGGACCTGCCGGTCCGGCACGGCGAAGGAAAGTTCGTTGTGCGTTCGGCGGAAATCTTCGGCCGCCTGGAGGGCGGCGGGCTCATCGCCCTGCGCTACACGTCGTCCCATGGAGGATCCCCCCTCTATCCGGAAGATCCTAATGGCTCGGACGGCCACGTGGCGGGCGTCTGCGATCCCAGCGGGCGGGTCTTCGGTCTCATGCCGCACCCCGAGGCGTTCGTCCACCCCCACCACCATCCGGACTGGACAACCGGTGCGATCGCCCAGGGCGACGGGCTTCTCATCTTTGCCAACGGCGTGCGCGCTGCCCGGGATGCCTCCTGACGGCCACGCTGCGTGCTGCCCGTGCGGCCACGGTAGGCCGTGGCATTTGCGGCCACGGTAGGCCGTGGCATTTGCGGCCACGGTAGGCCGTGGCATTTGCGGCCACGGCAGGCCGTGGCATTTGCGGCCACTGACGCGCGGTGTACCGTGCGAGATACTGCGGCGCCTTGACATCGGGATGGCCGATTCCTATTATACTCAGTGTTCCTTTGGGGGCGTAGCTCAGTTGGCTAGAGCACTTGAATGGCATTCAAGGGGTCGTGGGTTCAATTCCCGTCGCCTCCACTAAGACCAGATGGATACAAGGAACGAGGGAAACGGGCAGAACGGACTCGATCCTGACCTCGCCGAGCTTCTCGAAATAGAAGAGGCGGAGCCTGTGCCCGTCGTTGCGCCCGCAGCCGGCGCCGAAAGAGCCGGGGAGCCGGACTTCCATACCCTCTTTTCAGAAGAGAAACCCGTAGAGAAAAAGACCGACGACGTCGACCCCACGAAGGTCCGTTTCCCCACCATCATCCAGATCCAGGAGGATCCCAAGCCCTATTTCCAGGACAAGGACTTCTACAAGAAGGTCCTGACCGGGGAAGGGGACGAGGGAAACCGCGTCCACGAGCTCCTCGGCAAGTACATGAAAGCGGAAGATCCCGAGGAGAAGTCCAAGTTCCGCGCCCAGCTCATCTCCGCCTTCTGGGAGCTGGGGTCAAAGATCGCCTACCGGGCCGGCGTGGGGCTCATCATGCCCAAGAGACTGCTCCTGCGTTTCGGCATCCTTTCGCCCGGCTTCCTCACGCCCGAGCTGCGCGACATGGTCTCCCGCATCATCTATGAGAACAAGGCCGGCGAGCCCGTCTACTACGTGGACGAGTGGCTGGAGCGCATCTCCAAGGGGCTCGTGCGCCCTTCGGCGGCCGACGAGGTGAAGCAGAAGGGCGGCAAGGACGCCGCCCAGAAGATCCTCGATGCGGTCGAAAAGAAGAAGGGCCAGCGGGACAGCGAGTTCACCATCCTCAAGGCAAAGATTTCGCAGCTCGACGAGCGGGAGACTATGTTGCGCGGCCAGGTGGACATCCTGATCCGGCACGAGCGCAACGAAGACATCGGCGGCCTCAAGGCATGCTTCACCGGGTCGCAGAAACAGGCCATGGTGACCATCCAGGACCTCCTGCGGCAATTGAGCGCGCTGGACGCGCAAATGGCCTCTTCCTACGCGGACCTTGCCAACCTCGACAAGGAGCTGGAGTCGCTGGGCCGCAAGTCGGAAGGCATTTCATCCGACAGCGTCGTGGATCAGAAGACGGCGGTGGCGGAGTGGGGCTGCATCCGGCAGATGGCGAAGATGACCGTGGGCCGGCAGGGCAACCATTTCCCGATCTTCCTGTCCCAGTTCGTGCGGCCGGCCATCCGCGAGATTGGCACCCGGGAAAACGTGATCAGGGAAATGGCGCAGGTGGAGGCGCTGGATCCCGGGCTGTTCATGCGGACCTACAAGACGCAGACCACGCGCATCGTGCCCAACATCATCCTCCTGGCGAGCTACGGCGACGCGGGAGTCTGCTGGGAGCCGTTTGAGAAGTTCAACCGCGCCACCAGCCGCGGCCGGGTCGCCATCCCGATGTATCCCAAGAGCCTGCCGGTCGCCGTCATGACGGCCATGGCGGACCTTCGATGGCAGGTGGCCAAGGAAAAGGCGCAGTACTACTGGATGGAGGAAGGGATCACCGGCAAGTACTACCAGTGGTTCACGGAGCACAAGCTTCGCGGCGACGTGCGGGAATACTTCATACGCGACTATGCTCTCTGGATCAACAAGGAAAGCCAGGGCATGCAGAAGCTGGACAAGGACGTGCGCGGCATCTTCTGGCGCATGATGCCGTTTCCCCAGCACATCAAGGACAGTCTGCGCAACCGCGCCACCATCTACAACGAGCTGTACAAGAAAGACCAGAATATCGCCAAGTCGGACGGATACTAGCTGAATTCCCCAAGCTTCCGGCAGCCCGCTGCGCGGGCGAAATGTCGCCAGGAGCGACCGGCCTGCCGCTTGAGGCCCCTTTCGCACTGCTACAGGTACTTCACGATCTCCTGCAGCGACTTTCTCTGCTTTTGCCCCTTTTTGGCGAATCCCGGCCTCGGGTAGCCCAGCGGGGTGACGGCGTAGACGCGCTCCTCAGATGACAGACCCAGCGCCGAGCGCAGGATTGCCGGATCGTAGGCAGCGACCCAGCAGGTCCCCACGCCTTCGTTCTCCGCGGCGAGGACCATGTGGTCCAGGGCGATGGCGACGTCCGTCTCGATGGAGTTCCAGCCGTCCTGCCGCGACCATGCCTCGCCGGTCCTTCCCGTGACGGCGAGGATGTGCGGCGCGTCCTGGAACCATGTCTTCTGGTAGCAGCGACGCACCTGTGTGAGCACGTCGCGCGAGGAGACGAGCAGGAAACGCCAGGGCTGGCGATTGGCGGCCGACGGGGCGATGCGCCCGGCGTCGAGGATCCTTTCCAATACCGCCTTGTCCAACGGCCGCGTCGGATCGTAGCTGCGGATGCTTTCCCGTCCGGTGATGACCCGTGTGAAGTCCATGGCCGTGCTACCTCTTCTTGCCCTTGAAAAGCTGCGGGATGTGCTTCTCCAGCTGGAATTTCACCGTGACCCATTTCATCGCCCTTCCGTAGATCAGGAAGGTGAGCACGATCGCGACGATGAATCCGGCGAAGAGGAGGATCTGGTAGGTCGTCTGGCTTCCGTTCGGGCCCAGCGCGAGCCCGATGAGCAGGACGAAGACGACGACGAAGACCGCCATGAGGAGGAGATTGAAGATCGTTGCGCCGATGAAGAAGAGCACCATCTTCGAGGATGAGCTCATTGCGTGCCTCCTGCGGCGGTGCGGACGGGGATGAGGAACGAGATGAAAAGCAAGATGCCCGTGACGACGACCGTCGCGTCGGCGACGTTGAATGTCGGCCATCGCTCCAGGCCGAAGATGCCGTAGAACTTGAAGTCGAAGAAATCGACGACCCCCGCGGGCCGGAAGATCCTGTCGATGTAGTTGCCCAACCCGCCGCCCACCAGGGCGCCGAAGCACCACTTCTGGAACCGCGTGAGGGGGTCGCGCGTGAAAAGGTAGTAGAGGAAAAGGACCGCGATGACGACCAGCGGCAGCAGCATGAAGAGCGTCCGTCGCGTGCCCGCCTCGATGCTCCGACCGATGCTGAAGGCGATGGCGGGATTCTGCACGTGGATGATGTGGAAGAAATCGCCGATCACCTGCACGCTCTTGCCGATGGGCACCGTGAGGATCACGATGAGCTTTGCCGCCTGGTCGAGCAGGATGATACCGGCCGAGAGCACCAGGGGCAGGAGCCGGGACCGTATGTCACGTTTCGCAGTATTCAGGACCATTCATAACCCCGTGGGAATATCGAGATACGTCACTTCCACACCCGTCTCCCGGAAGAGTCTCTCCGCGAGCGCCTGCACACCATACGATTCAGAGTGGTAGTGACCAGCAAAGATAACATGGATGCGTCGTTCGAGGCAATGATGGTAGATCTCGTGCGACGGCTCCCCGGTGACAAAGAGGTCAAGGCCCTCATCCGTGGCCTGCGTTGCCGCCCAGGCGGCGTCGCCTGCCACCAGTCCCACGCTCTGGATCCGACCCGGGCCGAAGGGGAGGGTGCGGACCGCTTCCCCCTGCCGCGCGGAGAGCCGGGCGACGATCTCCTCCAGCGGAAGGGGCTCGGGGAGCCTTCCCTTCAGACCGACCTTCACACCCTTGTGGGCGCCGAATGGCGCCAGCTCCGTGAGCCCGATCTGCGCGGCAAGTCCCGCGTTGTTCCCCACCTCGGGGTGCATGTCGAGCGGAAGGTGTGCCGCGTAGAGCGCGAGCCGGTTCTCCACGAGGTAGCGCACGCGTTCAAAGAGCGATCCGACGAGCCTCTGCGGCTCCCCCCAGAATATTCCGTGGTGCACGACCAGCAGCCCCGCCTTCCATGCCGCGGCACGCCGGAATGCCTCCATCGATGCATCCACGGCGAATGCCACCCGCATCACCTCGGCCGCGCGGTCACCCACCTGCACCCCGTTCAGGCTCAGCGTCGATGCCCGCTGTCGCGGACAGGTCGAGAAATGCGGAAAGCCAGCGATCGAGCTCTTCCAGCCGCATGCGCCCTCCCCGGGGCGGAGTGTAGCCGCTTGACAGCCGGCGTACAATCGCGGAAATGAGCGCGCACCGGGCGGATGCGGTCTGTGCGGAGCCGGTCGGCCCTTGACTGCAGGGCGCTCCGTGGGGCAGAATAAAGCATACAATTTCAGTCATCTTTTGTGGGAGAAGGGGGCTGCAGGTGAACTATTTCCTCAGCGACGATCAGAAAATGATCAAGGACCTCGCGGCGCAGGTCGCGCGCGAAAAAATCGCTCCCATTGCGGCAGAGCTCGACGAATCGGGTGAGTTCCCCTGGGAGATCGTGAAGACATTCGCCCAGGCGGACCTCTTCCGCGTCTTCATCCCCACCGAGTATGACGGCCTGGGCGGCGGCATGTTCGAGATGTGCCTCGTCGTGGAGGAGCTCTCCAAGGCATGCGGCGGCATCGCCCTTTCCTATGCCGCATCGGGCCTCGGCACCATCCCCATCATCCTCTACGGCAACGAGGAGCAGAAGAAGAAATACCTGCCGCGCCTCGCGGCGGGGGAGATACTCGCCGCATTCGGTCTGACTGAATCCGGCGCGGGAAGCGACGCCGCCGGCATCAAGACCACGGCAAGGGCCGACGGGGATTGCTACGTCATCAATGGCACGAAGCAGTGGATCACGAATGGCGGCGAGGCGAGCGTCTATACGGTCATCGCTCTGACCGATCCTGCCCGCGGCGTGCGCGGCTCGTCCGCGATACTTGTGGACAAGGGGACGCCGGGTTTCAATTTCGGCAAGAAAGAGAACAAGATGGGCATCCGGGCGTCCGCCACGCGCGAGCTGGTGTTCCAGGACTGCCGGGTCCCGAAGTCCTCCTTGCTGGCCAAGGAAGGCATGGGCTTCCTCGTGGCGATGAAGACACTCGACCAGTCGCGCCCCGGGGTCGCCGCCCAGGCGCTGGGCATCGCGCAGGGCGCCCTGGACAAGGCCGTGGACTACTCGCGCGAGCGCCACCAGTTCGGCAAGCCCATCTCATCGTTCCAGGGACTGCAGTTCATGATGGCCGACATGGCCACCCAGGTGGAGGCGGCACGGGCGCTCACGTACTCCGTCGCGCGCGCCGTCGACGCAGGGGAGAAGGACGTGTCACGCATGTCGGCCATGGCGAAGGTGTTCGCCTCCGACACGGCCATGCGTGTCACCACGGACGCGGTGCAGATCTTCGGCGGCTACGGCTACATGAAGGACTATCCCGTGGAAAAGATGATGCGCGACGCGAAGATCACGCAGATCTACGAAGGCACCAACCAGATCCAGCGCGAGGTGATCGCACTGGGCCTCATCAAGGAAGCGGTGCGGGCGCAGAAATGAAGATGATGAGGAGAAGCCACGGCGCGCGGCCGGCACGCGGGGGCGGCGCATGAAGGTCATCGTCTGCATCAAGCAGGTCCCCGACACGACGAATGTGCGCATCAATCCCGAGACGAACACGCTCGTGCGCGAAGGGGTGCAGTCCATCATCAATCCCTTCGATGTCTACGCCCTCGAGGAGGCGGTGCGCCTGCGCGAAAAGCATGGCGGCACCGTGACCGTGATCACCATGGGTCCGCCGCAGGCCGCCGAGGCGCTGCGGGAAGCCATCAGCCTCGGGGCGGACAACGTGTACCTGGTTTCCGATCGTGCCTTTGCCGGCGCCGACACCCTGGCCACTGCATACGCGCTTGCATGCGCCATCCGCACGCTCGGCGGCGGAGCCGCCAATCCGGCCGGCGGGGCTGATGTCATCCTGATGGGCCGGCAGGCCATCGATGGCGACACGGGCCAGGTGGGTCCCGGCGTCGCGGAGAATCTCGACCTTCCCCATGTCACCGACATCAGGAAGATAGAAGAGATCGTCGATGGCAGGATCGTCGTGGAGCGCCTCCTGGAGGACGGTTATGCGCGCATCGCGACTCAGCCTGCCCGTGGTCCTCACGGTGGTGAAGGAGATAAACGTGCCGCGACTTCCTTCCCTCAAGGGAAAGATGGCGGCGAAGAAGGCGGAGGTGCCCGTGCTGAAGGCATCCGACATCGGCGCGGACCTTGAGCGCCTGGGCCTGAACGGCTCACCGACGCAGGTCATGAAGATTTTCACGCCGCCGAAGCCGTCGGGTGGCAAGAGGTTCACCGGGGAGCCCGCCGCGACAGTGGCAGCCTTCCTGGACGAGCTCACGGCCGCGGGCATCACGATCCGCAAGCAGTAGGGGAAGCCATGGATCCCATCCGCGTCATCGCGAACAACTGCGTCGGCTGCAGCCTCTGCGTGAAAGCCTGCCCGTACGACGCCATCGCCTTGTCCGGCCCGCCGGGCGCCCGTGAGGACAAGCCCACGGCCGTCATCGATCTTTCCAAATGCACGCTCTGCGGCGCCTGCGTCGAGGCGTGCAAGCGCTACAAGGCAATCGTCCTCACGCGCACGACGTTCAAGGGCCAGGACATTACCGCGTATGCCGGCATCTGCGTCTACGCCGAGCACAGGTCAGGGAGAGCTTGCGAGCGTCGTGCCCGAGATCATCGGCGCTGCGCGCGATCTGCAGAAGGACCTGTCGGCGCCCGTCAGCGCAATCCTCGTGGGAAGCGGCGTGCGGAAGCTCACCGACGAGCTTCTCTCCTACGGCGTGGACGAGATCTGGATGATCGACAATCCTTCGATCGGCGATTTCGATGAGGATGTGCAGGCGGAGCTGGTGGCTCAGATCATCGCGGAGAAGAAACCGGAAATCTTTCTCGGCGGCGGAACGGTCATCGGCAGGTCGCTGCTTCCGCGCGTGGCCGCCAAGATACTCACCGGCCTCACCGCCGACTGCACCGAGCTTTCCATCGACCAGTCGACCAACCTCCTGCGCCAGACCCGTCCCGCCTTTGGCGGCAACATCATGGCCACGATACAGACGCAGAATCACCGGCCGCAAATGGCGACCGTCCGGCACAAGGTGATGCGCCCCGCCGACAAGGTGGAGAATCCCAAGGGCATCGTTGTCGAGCTGAAGCACATCCCGGTGCCGAAATCGCGCCTGGAGTTCCTCGAGTTCGTGGAAGAGAAGACCGCCACCGTGAACCTCGTGGAGGCCGACGTCATCGTCTCCGGCGGACGCGGCATCAAGGACCCGAAGAACTTCGCCCTCATCGAGAAGCTCGCGCTTGCCACCTCCGGCGCGGTGGGCGCATCCCGCGCCGCCGTGGACGCAGGCTGGATTCCCTATTCCCACCAGGTGGGCCAGACCGGCAAGACCGTGAAGCCCAAGGTGTACATCGCCTGCGGCATCAGCGGCGCCATCCAGCACCTGGCCGGCATGAAGGGCTCCGACATGATCGTCGCCATCAATTCCGATCCCAATGCCCCGATATTCGACGTCGCCCACTTCGGCATCGTGGGGGACCTCTTCCAGGTCGTGCCCGAGCTCATCAAGCGGCTGGAGGCGGGCGTGTAGGGGAGGCTTCCACGATCGGCGGCCCTACGTCTGCATATTTGCGAAGAGAAAGTGATTCTTGTACAGGTCCTTGTTTTCGTTCAGGATCAGGCTGTGCACGATGTTGATCTGCCGGACCCCGGGCGGATGACCGGACTCGAGCAGATTCTCAAGGATTTTCACCGTGTAGTACCCCTGCAGGATCGGGTTCTGGTAGACCACCGCCGTGAGCAGGTTCTTCTCCAGATAGTGATTGGACGATGAATCGAGGTCGTGAAGGACGACGATGCGCCGGCCGTCGGGCGCTTTTTCAAGGGCACGGATGAACTGCGCATTGTAGGCCGGAATCATGTAGACGGCATCGAAGCCGCCCCTGCGCGCGGCGAGCAGCTCCGCGATCTGGCGCTCCGCCGCTGGTGAGCGCATCCCCTTGGTGATGTCCACCGTCTCGTGGGTGACCCCGGGGAAGCTATTCTTCATCACCGCGCGGAAGCCATCGTAGCGCAGCGCGTTGATGTCGGGTGCACGGGGATCCGCGCGACTGCCCGGTCGGGTCGTGAGCACGAGCACGCGCGGCCGGTTCTTGAACAGGAGCGCCTTGCCGATGAACTCCGCGGCGAGCCCGCCGCCGGCCCGGTAGTCGGGCCCGATGTAGCAGAGCCTGCGGCTCTCCGGCGCGTCGACGTTCAGCGTCACGAATGGAATCCCCGCGGCGGTGATGCGCTCGATGATCCTGTCCATCCGGTAGATCCATTGGTTGACGAAGGCCACGGCTTCCAGGCCGTCCCTGATTTCCTCTTCCAGGCGCCGAAGGTAGAGATCCGAGTCCCGTTCGGCGATCCTGTGGTAGTTGACCTGGTAATTGAGGGGTTGGACCTGCTCCGCGCCGATGGAGATGCCCGTATGGATGTCGTTCCAGAAATAGCGCGGCAGCGACGAGGAAAAGACGGCGATCTTGCGCGTCTTGTTGCGCTTCAGCACCTGCGACGCCTTGTGTGGCACATAGTGCACGTCGCGGGCATACGAGAGGATGCGCCCTTTCATCTCCTTGGACACGTAGCCTGAATTGTTCAGGGCACGGCTCACGGTGATGAGGGGAAGGTCCAGGGCCTCCGCGATCTCTTTCTGCGTGATTCCCATCGTGGTGCGCTTGGACAATTCATAGCCGAATACCGGGCGTGTGAACAGCTCGCCCCGCGAGCCCGCCCGGAGCGTCTCTCGGTTTTTCTTGACAGCGCCATCCCGGTATGATACACGTACATCATATCCGGGGCCGGAGAAGCCCCGGCATGCCCTCGAAAGGAGGATGAGAATGAAGAGGGCTCTTCTTGCAGTGTGGTTCATCCTGCTCTGCGCCGCCCTGCTGGCGGGCCAGGGAAAGCCCGTGACGCTGAACGTATTCTTCTACAGTCCCGAGCTCACGGACCAGTACAACGACATGGCCCGCGAATACAATGCGGAGACGGGGAACACGCTCGACATCACGGTGCACCAGGCCGATTACGTGACGCTGCTCCGGGCAAAGCTCAATTCCGGTGACATCCCGGACGTCTTCATGAGCAGCGCCTACGCCGACAACACGACCTACAAGGATTACGTCTATGACCTGACGGATGCCGACTTCATCAAGCTGCTGGAGCCCACCGCGCTCACCGGCGTCACCGTCAATGGGCGCGTCACAGGATATCCCTTCCTGGTGCAGTCCCACTCCTTCATCTACAACAAGAAGATTTTTGCCTCGGCCGGCATCACGACACTGCCGCGCACCATCAAGGAGTACGAGGCCGTCGCCCAGAAGCTGCAGGCAAAGGGTATCCAGCCGTTCGCCACCGGCTTCAAGGAGTGGTGGGTGCTTCCGCAGACCGCGTGGCAGGTCCTGGCCCCGATCAAGGATTCCTACGGCGGAGATTACGCGAAGTTCGTGGCCCAGCTCAACAGCGGCGCACTGAAGTTCAAGGACATCAAGGAGATGAGCAACGTGTTCGACGTCCTTGACCTCATCAAAAAGTACGGCGGCCCGAAGCCCATGGAGTCCGATTTCAACGACCAGTGCTCGCTCATGGCAACTGGCGCTGCGGCGATTATTCACCAGGGCAACTGGGCGGAGGACACGATCCGCAAAACCACCCCGGACATCGACATCGGCTACCTCCTGGGGCCGGTGGGCAACACTCCGGACAAGGCGGGGATCATGTTCGATTCCAACCAGACCATCCGCGTCGCCAAGGACGGGCCGAATGTGCAGGCCGCGCTGGCGTGGCTGCGCTGGCTGACAACATCCACCTACGGCAAGGCCTGGATACCGGACCAGATCAAGCAGCTCTCCCCCATCAAGGGGGCAAAAGCCTCCAGCGCCGAGCTCGCGCAGGCGACGGTGAATCTCCTGTCCCCAAGACGCCGAACTATTCCTGGTATCTACCAGCGGTTCCCGACGGGAAGCGAGCAGAGCCTCGGAATCATCCTCCAGGGCTACTGCGCGGGACAGACCAACAGGCAGCAGACCCTCGACGCACTGGATGCTTCGTACACGAAGATCGATCAACGCTTCCAAGTAGGGCGGGTCTCACCCGTCACGACGGAGCCGGGGAGGCCGTTCCTCCCCGGCCGTTTCGGCGCATACACTCGCATCAAGGATGCCCATGACCCACGCACGCAGAAACGCGCGCATCGCGCGCGGGCTCGAGTTCCTCGGGATGACGGCCCCCGCCCTCGTCGGTCATTCTTCTCTTTGTCGAGATCCCGTTTCTCATGAGCGTCGTCTACTCGTTCACGAAGTGGAACGGGCTGGACAAAACCGTGAAGTTCATCGGGATCGCGAACTATACGGAGCTTCTCACCAGCGATCCTGGCCATGGGAAAGGCGATGATCTTCACGCTCTTGTTCACCGTGCTCGTTGTCGTCGCCACCAACGTGATTGCTCTCCTGCTCGCGGTGATCCTGGATTCCCGCATTCGCGGGAAGAACCTCCTGCGCGCCGCCTTCTACATCCCGAACATCATCAGCCTCATCATCATCGGATACATGTGGCGGTTCATCTTCTCGCGGGGATTCGATTCCTTTGGCGCTCTCACCCACCTGGGAATCTTCAGGTTGAGCTGGCTGGGCGATACGCACCTGGCATTTGCGAGCGTTGCCCTGGTCTCCGTGTGGCAGTCAATCGGGTTCTACATGGTGATCTATATCGCGGGGCTGCAGACCGTTCCCCGCGACCAGCTGGAAGCCGCGGTGATCGATGGCGCGTCGCCGTCCAGCCGTTTTTTCCGCATTACCCTTCCCCTTATCCTGCCGTCCGTGACCGTTGCCGTATTCTATTCACTCTCGAACGCGTTGAAGACATTCGACGTGATCTTCAGCCTCACCTTCGGGGGTCCGGGGACCGCAACCACCAGCATCGCGCTGGACATCTACAAGACCGCATTCAGCGACAGCCGCTTCGGCTACGGGACGGCCAAGTCGGTCGTGCTCTTCCTCCTCATCCTCGTCGTCACCGTCTTCCAGCTCAACATCTTCAAGCGACGCGAGGTCGAGGCATGAGGCGCCCCCGCGGTTCCCTTCCGCTCTCTCTGGTCATGATCCTCTGCGCGCTGGTCTATCTCTATCCGCTGATCCTGGTCGCGATCAATTCGCTGAAGAGCTTTTCGGAGATCATGGCGAACGTTGTTGCTCTTCCCACCCGGATCCACGGTGAAAACTTCACGAATGCCTTCCGGCTGATGCACTATCCCCACCTCTTTCTCAACACCCTGTTTGTCACGGCGCTGGGCACGGGCGGTGTCGTGCTCCTCGCCTCCCTTGCCGGGTACAAGCTTTCCCGGACGCGGACGCGGTACAGCTGGGTCATCTTCCTCCTCTGCGTCGCGCCAATGATGATCCCGTTCCAGTCGTTCATGATCGCGCTCGTGAAGATTGCGCGGAACCTGCACCTCACGAACACGACCTGGGGTCTGGGCATCATCTACTGGGGTCTGGGCGTGCCGCTTTCACTGTTCCTCTACCACGGCTTTGTGAAAACCGTGCCCCGGGAGCTCGATGATTGCGCCGCCATCGACGGGTGCCGGCCGCTGCGCGCCTTTGTCCAGGTGATCTTCCCGCTGCTCCAGCCGGTGACCGTCTCGGTCATCGTCATCAATGCCATGTGGATGTGGAACGATTTTCTCCTCCCCCTCCTGATCCTCAACGGTTCAAAAGAATCGCAGACGCTTCAGCTTGCGGCGTACAATTTCTTCGGTCAGTACAAGATCGAATGGCAGAACGCGATGGCCGGCGTGCTTCTCACGATCACGCCGGCCATCATTTTCTATCTCACCTTGCAGCGGCACATCATCAAGGGCATGGTCGCCGGCGCGGTCAAAGGATGAACAGGTGAAATTCACCGATGGGTACTGGGGTCTGAGGGAAGGGGTGCGGCTGATCGCGCCCGCGGAGGCGGGGGACGTGCGCGCGGACGCCGCGACACTGACGGTCTTCGCCCCGTGCAAACACATCCGCCACCGGGGTGATACGCTGAATACTCCCCAGCTCACATTTTCATTCAGCTCTCCCCGGGAGGACGTCATCAGGGTCCATGTCTGCCATTTCAAGGGCGGGAAGAAACCGGGGCCCGCTTTCGAGTTGCGCCTGACCGCGGCGCTCCAACCGCGGATCGAGCGGTCGCCGGACGCCGCGACCCTCACGAGCGGCCGGACGTCCGTCCGCGTGCGCACGGACGGCGCCTGGGCCGTCGACTTTTTCCACGACGGGCGGAGGCTGACGGGAAGCGGCGCGGGAAACATGGCCTACCTCATCGACGCCGCGGGGGCTCGTTACATGCGGGAGCAACTTTCCCTGGGCGTCGGTGAGTGCATCTACGGTCTCGGGGAGAGATTCACGCCATTCGTGAAGAACGGGCAGGCGGTCGACATGTGGAACGAGGACGGGGGGACGAGCAGCGAGCAGGCCTACAAGAACATCCCCTTCTACCTGAGCGGCGCAGGCTACGGGGTGCTCGTGGCTCATCCTGAAAGGGTCTCGTTCGAGATAGCCTCGGAGGCGGTCTCCCGCGCGCAGTTTTCCGTGCCGGGAGAGGAGCTGGAGTATTACGTCATCGGGGGCCCCACGCCCCGGGACGTGCTCCGCAGGTACGCGGAGCTCTGCGGACGGCCCGCGCTGCCCCCCGCGTGGTCATTCGGACTGTGGCTCACGACTTCCTTCACGACCCCCTACGATGAGAAGACCGTCAACACATTTCTCGAAGGCATGAGGGAGCGCCGCGTCCCCCTGCACGTTTTCCATTTCGACTGCTTCTGGATGAAAGAGTTCCAGTGGTGCGACTTCGCGTGGGATGCCGAGCAATTCCCCGATCCACAGGGCTTCCTCACCCGGCTGAAGGACAAGGGACTGCGCATCTGCGTCTGGATCAACCCGTACATCGCGCAGAAGTCACGGCTGTTCGAAGAGGGCATGGAGAAGGGGTACCTTGTCAAAAAGCCGGACAGCGGCGTCTGGCAGTGGGACCGCTGGCAGGCGGGCATGGGCCTCGTGGACTTCACGAATCCCGCCGCGCTTCGCTGGTACCAGGACTGCCTGCGGCGGCTGCTGGCCGCCGGCGTCGACTGTTTCAAGACTGACTTCGGGGAGCGCATCCCCACGGACGTCGTCTATCATGACGGCTCCGACCCCCAGAAGATGCACAACTACTACGCCTACCTGTACAATCGGGCCGTTTTTTCGCTGCTGGAGGAGGAGAAGGGAAAGGGGAAGGCGGTCGTCTTTGCGCGCGCGGCGACCGTGGGCGGCCAGCAGTACCCCGTGCACTGGGGAGGGGATTGCTCGGCGACGTACGAGTCGATGGCGGAAAGCCTGCGCGGCGGCCTCTCCCTGGGACTTTCGGGATTTGGTTTCTGGAGCCATGACATCGGCGGCTTCGAAAAGACCGCCACGCCGGATCTCTACCGCCGCTGGGCGGCGTTCGGCCTCCTGTCCTCGCACAGCCGCTCTGCACGGAAACGAATCCTACCGGGTGCCCTGGCTGTTCGGAGAGGAATCCACGGATGTCCTGCGCTTTTTCGTGCAGCTGAAGTGCCGCCTCATGCCCTACCTCTTCGCGGCTGCCGCGGAGGCTGCGCGCGACGGCATCCCCGTCATGCGGGCCATGATGCTCGAGTTCCCCGCTGACCCCGCCTGCGCGCACCTGGACCGGCAATATATGCTCGGACCTTCCCTGCTCGTTGCGCCAATCTTTGCGGAAGACGGCACCGTCTCTTACTACCTCCCGCCCGGCCGGTGGACGAGCCTGCTGAACGGCGCCGCGGTGGAGGGGGGGCGCTGGCGATCCGAAACACATGGGTACCTGAGCCTGCCCCTCATGGTACGCCCCAACAGCATCATCGCCGTCGGTTCAAACGAGACACGGCCGGACTACGACTACGGAGACGGGGTGTGCTTCCACGTCTTCGAACCGGCCGATGGCGTGGAGTGCGTGTTCGCGCTCGTTTCTGAGGAAGGGCGCGAGGAGGCAGCCCTCCACATTCTACGTGAGGCGCGCGCCGTCACCATCACGCGCCGGGACCCGGAGAAGCCCTGGAGCGTCTGCCTCAGGAACGTGACCGAGGTGAGCGGCGTGGACGGAGGGTCTTTCGAGCGCAGCGGAGAGGGTGTCATCGTGCGGCCGGGCAGAGGCATCGGGACGATTCGTGTGACACTCTAGGATCGGCGGCCTTCCGGGCGCCCGCGCCCGTCCTCATTTTTCACCTGACTGAAGCCCCGCAACTTTCGTATTATATGGACGGCGCTGCCCGCTGCCATGAGGAGCGATGGAGGGGGTCGAAAAACGAAGGAACGCCTTGAATGAAAGCATTCTCCGCCATCCGACGGGACCGGGAGGAATGGGTGTTCGACTACGCGGCGGACACCGACCCGAGTGACGACCTGTACTGGGCCGGGGCTCTTGTCGCGGAAGACGAAGACGACGAGCAGGCCGTCAGTCCAGATTCAAAGCGCGCAAGGTACTCGGGCGCCGCGTATGCGGATCCCAACAGCGAGGCAGCTTTGCGGGCGATACAGGCGCGCCTGCGGGAATGGGGCTGGACCCTGAACCGCGACACATGACGGCTGCTTTGACAATCGCGCTCACCGAGTCTATGCTCGCAGGAGTATCGACGAGGGGGCACCATGAAGAGGTTTGTCTTCGTTTGGGCGCTTGTGGCGATCGCTACCACTGCCACGGCGTTCGCCGCGGACAAGGCGAGCATCGTCTATCTGGAAGGCGACGTCACGATGAATGGCTCACCCGCTTCCATCGGGGATCCCGTGCTCGCGGGCGCCGTGCTCGCGACAGGCCCGGATTCGCTGTGCCAGATCGTCTTCAA
Organism: uncultured Spirochaetota bacterium; assembly: GCA_963781885.1. Classification (GTDB taxonomy): domain Bacteria; phylum Spirochaetota; class Spirochaetia; order SZUA-6; family Fen-1364; genus Fen-1364. The sequence goes on from CAWAHW010000007.1 coordinate 341,117, forward strand.
CACGAAGAACATCGTGCACATTGCCGCCGGCACCATTCTCCGCTTCGACCCGAACAGCCTGTCCAGCGGCGCGACCCTGCAGAAGGGAGCCGTCGCCATGGTGCTGCGGAACCTGGCGGCGAAAGGTGACCAGCTCCGGTTCTCCATCAAGACCCCGACGACCGTCGCGGGAGTGCGCGGGACCTGCTTCTTCGTCGCCGTGGAGGACGACAACAATACGTACATCTGCGCCTGCAACGGCTCCATCCACCTGGACGGCAACGGCGGGCAGATGGCCCAGAACCTCGCCTCCTCCCATCACCAGGAGGTCCGCGTCACGCGCACGGCGTCCGGCCTCACGGTGAGCCCGGCGCCGCTGCTTTACCATACCGATGCGGATGTCGAAGCCATTGCGGCGAAGATCGGAGAAAAGATCGACTGGACCAAGATCGACAAGTAGCAGGGCGGCGCGCCTATTCAAGGCGCGGCGGGCACTCAGCGGGCAGCGCGTTGTCGTGGAAGCGGCAGCGCGCCTCGAGGGTCGGCGTCCAGCGTTGGCTGTTCTCTGCGCGCTCATCCACGGAGAAGGCGAGTGCCGACCGACGCGAATGCGCTTGATAAATTCAGATAGGCAGCTATAAGTTCAACATACCTTAGAGAATCGGTCAGGTATTTTCATTCAGGGAATGAAAGTGCATTCCACGCACGAGTTTCGACCTTGAGCTTGATATTTCAGGAGGAATCACATGAAACGAAACGCTCTTCTTCTGCTCGTCGCCGTGTTCGTGCTGAGCGGCGCGGCGCTCTTCGCGGCAGATCTCACCATCAACTACCAGGTGAACACCGTGGCGAAGGACTACACGGGCAACTACCTGTCGTTCAAGGGCGCGATCAACTCCATCGACAAGGATCAGTTCGTGCCCGGCGCAGATGCGACCTCGGGGGCGAGCAAGCTCGAGTCCACCGAGGTGTTCAACGCCTATCGCTTCGACGTGAAGGGCCAGCCGACCCTCCCCAGCGCCCTGCGCTTCATGCTGCTCTATGCCGTTGCCAATGACAGCATCCGCGTGGGCGACAACCTGAACGTGGCAAAGGAAGCGAGCGGGGCCATCCTCATCCGCTTCGTTCACCGCGGGACGGCATTCGAGGTGCTCACCGATGCGGCGGGAAAGCTCATGCTTCCGTCCACGGCGGTGAGATACCGGGTCATCGGGCACACGGACAACACCATCTCCACGGACTTTTCCCCGACCGGCAAGACGGTCGACGTCGACTGGAAGAAGGTGTGGGACGCGGCGATTCCCGACGGCAAGGCCATCGGCACCACGGGCACGAAGACGGGCAAGATCACCCAGGACCTCGCGACGTCGAATATCTTTGTCTGGACGGGCGCGTACCAGTTCGCCTTTGACGGCAAGATTCTGAGGCTGTACGCCGGCCTGGACGCGAAGAAGCTCTAGGGGGCTTTGCACAACGAGGGGCCGACCGTGCGGTCGGCCCTTTTTTCGCCGCCGATGGTGCCGCGGAGATGCTATACTCTCCCCTGTCGGGAGGACGCCATGGATGTCCATCGCTTTCAGGGCTTCGACATGGTTCTGGTCTGCGGGCTGCCGGGGTCGGGGAAGTCCCATTTCGCGAGCACGTATTTCAAGACCACGGGGCACATGCGCGTCAATCGCAAGGAGATCCGCCGCCTGCTCTTCGAGATGACCCACTTCGGCCAGAAGTGGACGGAGAAGGACTTCGCGGCGTCCGACGAGTTCCTGGTCAACCACGTGGAGCGCAAGATCGTCGAGCACCTCCTGCAGGCGAAGCAGAAGGTCCTCATCGACAATACCAGCGTCTCGCGCGAGTCGCGCAAGCCCTATATCGTTCACGCGCGCCAGACCGGCAAGAGCATCGGGGCGATCTTCATCGACACGCCCGTGATCAAATGCATGGAACGCAACAGGTCTCGTGAGGACTCCGTCCCCGAACGCACCATCGCCAACCTCGCCGCGGAAAAGGAGCTGCCCGAGATCGCTGAGGGCTACAAGGACGTCCTCGTCATTGACTCCTACTGAACCGGCGGGATACCCTTCGGCCATGGAGCAGGACCGCCTCCGCGAGCACGTCGACACCATCCGCGAAGTCTTCAGCTACATCAAGCAGTTCAGCGGGACGACGTTCGTCGTGAAGATCGATGACGTGGTGATGGGAGATCCCCTTTTCTCCGTGCTCGGCAAGGACCTTGCGCTTCTCCACGAGGCCGGCATCGGGATCGTGATCGCGCCCAGCGCCAAGGAGCGCATCAACGAGGTCCTCGCGAAGTACGAGGTGCCGTACAAGGTCATCAAGGGCGTGCGCGTGACCAGCGACGAGGCGATCCCGTTCATCAAGATGGCGGCCTTCGACTCCTCCAACAGGGTGATGACGATGCTGTCGGCGAACGGCATCACGGCGGTCATCGGCAACTGGGTGAGGGCGCGCGGCATCGGGGTCATCGACGGGGTGGACTTCCAGAGCGCCGGCGTCGTGGAGAGCGTGCGCGTCGAATCCGTGCGCGAGATGTTGGAGGACGGGGTCGTGCCCATCCTTCCCTGCATCGGGTGGAGCTCGGTGGGAAAGCCGTACAACATCTCCTCCAACGAGCTTGCCGTGGTCGTGGCGACGACGCTCGGCGCGCAGAAGCTCATCTTCGTCACCGCACGGCCCGGATATGACGCGCAGTCCTTCGTCGTGCCGGAGACGGTGCCGGTGGCCCCGGGCGGGAGGCTTGCGAATTTCAGCCTGGCGGACCTCGACGCTTTTTTTGCCGCGAATCCCGGCCGGGAGCTCGACCTGGAGCTGCTTCACCGGGCGCGGCGTGCCTGCGCCGGCGGCGTCGAGCGCGTCCACATCCTGGACGGCCGGGAGGAGGGGGTCATCCTCAAGGAGACCTTCTCCAATCTCGGATCGGGCACCATGGTGTACTCCAACCGCTACGGCGGCATCCGGCCCATGACGGCGAACGACATCTCCGACGTGCTGCGCATCATGAAGCCCTTCGTGGACACGGGCGTCCTCGTATCGCGGACGGAGGCGCAGCTGGAAGAGACGCTCGCCGACTTCATCGTGTTCGACGTCGACGACTCGGTGCACGCCTGTGCCGCGCTGCACGAGTTCCCGGAAGGGCTCGCCGAGATCGCCGGCATCGCCGTGGACGAGCATTTCCTCCATCTCGGCGTCGGGCCGAAGCTCGTTGATTTTCTCTGCGAGAGGGCGCGCCAGAAGGGCCTGCGCGCGGTCTTCGTGCTCACCACGCAGACGGCGGACTGGTTCCAGAAGCTGGGCTTCGCCGAGGCGGACCCCGCCGCCCTGCCGGAGAAGAAGCGGCTGTCCTACAATCTCCAGCGGAAATCGCGCGTGTTTCTGAAAAACCTCGCGGGGGCCTGAGCCGCGACATGGGCCTCCGTTCCCTTGGATGAGATTGACGTCGACTAGCATTTGTTAATTCAGCGTTGCACAATTGCAACGTCAGGATACCGGTGAGACCGTCCGCGGGGTTTGCGACGCCAAACTTTTTCCTGAAAAGGAATTAGATGCGCTCTTCCAGTCCGGCCATGGCACGGATGTTGCTTGTTTAAAGGATGGAACAGGGAGATGAGCTCAGAGCCGCTCAAGACTTTTCCCGGCAATAAGGGATCCTCTCACGCCTATCCGCTCGTGCCCATCGTCGTCATCGATGACGAGGCTTCCATCTGCACGCTCATCCGGCGGACGCTCGAAATGGCGGGCATCACCAATGTCATCGCCTGCGACGATCCGCAGCGCGCGCGGGAGGTCGTGAGGAAGAGCGGCGCCTACATCGTGATCCTTGACCTTGTGATGCCGCGGCTGCGGGGGGAAGTCCTCCTGGAGCAGCTGCGGGCGATGACCGCCAACCTGGCCGCCATCATGGTCACCGTCACCGACGATCCACAGAAGATCGTCGAGTGCATGCGGCTGGGCGCCGTGGATTACCTCGTGAAGCCCATCGAGAGCGGCAGGCTCGTCGCGGCGGTGCGCCGGGTGCTGGAAAACGACGAGCTGCGGAGCGAGAACCGCGACCTGAAGAACCGCGTCATCAACAAGCGCCTCGAGCATCCCGATGCATTCGCGCACATCATCACCGCCAATGAGAGGATGCAGGCGCTTTTCCTCTACACCGAATCGGCGGCAAAGACGTCGCAGGCGGTGCTCATCAGCGGGGAGACGGGCGCGGGCAAGGAGCTTTTCGCGCGCGCCGTCCACGACGCGAGCGGCCGGCCGGGACAATTCGTCGCGGTGAACGTCGCGGGGCTGGATTCCGAGATGTTCAGCGACACGCTCTTCGGCCACGGCGCGGGGCCTTCACCGGGGCAGTGGCGCCGCGGCAGGGGCTCGTGGAGGCGGCCACGGGCGGGACGCTCTTCCTCGACGAGATCGGGGACCTCCAGCAGGCGGCGCAGGTGAAGCTGCTGCGCCTCCTGGAGTCCGGCGAATATCTCCCCCTCGGCTCGGATCACCCGCGCATGTCCAGCGCGCGCATCGTCGCCTCGACCAACCGGGACCTCCGCCTGCTCCAGGAGAACGGCGCTTTCCGCCGGGACCTCTACTTCCGCCTGGGCACGCATGAGATCGGCATCCCGCCGCTTCGCGAGCACCTCGACGACATCCCCTTGCTCGTGCGCCATTTCGCCGACAGCCTCGCCGCGGAGCTGGGCCGTCCTGCCCCCGACGTGTCCCCCGCGCTCATCGACTGGCTGCGGGGTCACACCTTCCCGGGCAACGTGCGGGAATTGCGATCCATGATTGCCGATGCGCTGAGCCACGACGGCTCGGGCCTGCTCTCCCCATCGTCCTTCCGGCCGCGGCAGGCGCCCCCGGCGGGAGAACGCGGCGCACCGGGGACCGCCGCCGAGCCCACCTTCGGCGCCGTGCTGCCCTCCATACGCCACTGCATCGATGCGCTGATCGCCGAGAGCCTGCGGCGCACCGGCGGGGTCCAGGCTGACGCGGCGCGCCTGCTGGGAATTTCCGCCGCGGCGCTCAGCCGCCGGCTCTCGCGCCACAGGACCCCGTCGCGCGGGGGGACGGGAGAATGAGCGGCCGCCGGCGGACCGCTTCCCGCGCGACGCCGCCCTTTCCCCTCCTCACCGGCGCGCAGCACGGCCTGCTCGTGCTGGCGGCGCTCTGCGCGGCCGGCGACGTCGCCGTCCACCTTTCAAGCGCGCATGTCTCCCTGCTCCTCGATCTGTGGGCGGCGGCGATGCTCTTGGGCATGCTCGGTGTGTCGTATGCCCTGCGCGTGCTCCGGAACGGTTTTCGCCTGAAAGCCCGGATCGGGCGGGACCGACCCGCCTTTCCCGCGATCGTTCCCATCTGCGCAGAATGCAAGAAGATACGCGACGACAATGGGAGGTGGCACCGGGTGGAGGACTTCATCTCTTCGCGCACCGGCGCGATCTTCACGCACGGAATCTGTCCCACCTGCGCGAAGAAGTACGACCCCGATCCCCCGCGCGGGCCTACTGGACGCCCTTGAAGGCGAAAAACTCCTTGTATTGGAGGTCTTCAATGAGGGTGTGCTTGATGAGCCAGTCCTTCAGGTAGTCGACGATGGTCTCCGAGCGCGGCCGCGCGCGTCTCTCTCCCACCCGCACGAACAGGGCGAGCCGCTCCAGGAGCGCGGCATGCTCGCGGCGCTGGACGGAAAGCCGCGGGTAGTCGTTGCTCTCCATGTAGCCTTCCTCCGTGGCGAAGTGGTCGCGCGTGAAACCCAGCAGCGCTTCCTTCTGCTCGTCGTGGCCCTGGATGGCGCCGCTTTTTCCGATTGCCTCGGAGAGCGCGTTGACGAGGGAGAACAGGGTGCGGTGCTGGTCGTCGAGCTCCTTCACCCCGACGCGGAACGACTCGGACCATTCGAAGCGGAAGCCGGCGCGGAAGCTGCGCAGCCGCCGCTCGAATGCCTCCAAGAGATCCCACTGCACCACCGGGATGTTGGTGAGGATGTCGGCGGGGATGGCGTAGAAAACCGAGTCGGAGGCGGCGCGCGCGGTGCAGAGCGTCGGGGCCGCGCTTGCGACGCGCTCTTCCCCCCAGAAGCCGCCGGGCCCGATCGTCTCAATGAGGCGAGCGCCCATGACGATGTCCACCTCGCCGGACGCCAGGAGGAGGAGCTCGGGCGACGCGTCGGGAACGGCCGTGCTTCCACGCGCGAGGCTGCGCCTCTCCATGGAGGCCGCGATGGCCTCGCGGACGGTCCGCAGGCGGACGGTGTCGAAGAGCGGACAGCGGCCGAGCGCGGCCATGGCCGCCCCTTCGGCGGGTGCGGTGGGCGCAAGCGCCGCCGTTTCCGCGGGCCGCGGCGGTCCGGGAATCAGCACGTCCACGTCGCCGAAGGAAACCATCGCCGTCTCCCGCCCGGGAATGCCGGTGCCGGCCGAGACGCCGTGGCTCAGGAGCAGGCGCACGGAACGGTCACCGGCGAAATCCGCCGCATTACCGTGAATGAGGCCGCCGCCGCCGTCGATCTTTTTCACGTCCGCCGGATCGCGCAGGGCCTTCAGAAACGCGGCCTTGCCGGCCGCCGAAAGGGCCGCACCGTTGGGGCCGGGCGCCGACAGCTTCTCTATCACGTCGATCGATGGAATGTCGGCGAGATGCGCGTAGACCTTGGCCGCGCCGCCTTCGCCCGCCCGGAAAAAAAAGATCGTCGTCTCCACGGGATGGGGGGAATAGACGGGCTTCGCCTCGACGCCGTTGATGGGGTTCCAGGCACCCGGGACCAGGTCGTGCACGTCGAAGAGCCGGTGGAACCGGCTCTCATCGATGCGCATGAGGGCGGCGAGCTTCTTCTGGACGCTCGCGCGCACCCAGGGAACCGCGTAGTAGGCCAGCCGCCGCTCCGAGCGCACCAGCGAGGTAAGGCCCGCGAAATGGTCGTCGTGCGCGTGGGTGTGGAATATGCCCTGCACATCCGCCGGCCCCAGGCCGAGCGCCTCCAGGGATTTCGTGATGTTCGGCCCGGCATCGACCAGGTACAGCCGGCCCTCCACGCACAGCATGCTCCCCATGCAGGGCCGGCGCACGTCCCAGCCGTCCCCTTCGCCCATGTGGATGATGGAAAAACGATCGCGGGAAAACGACCGCGGGGGCAGGTTGTAGGGGGCCTGGTAGCTCTCTTCCGCGCCGAGAGAAAGGTTCACTTCGACGGACTGGCCCGCATGGAGGAACTCGTACCGGTTGAAGCCCTTGCGGTGGACCACCACACCGGGGGCAAGACCCACCGCGTCAGCATCCAGCGCGCGCGTTTCCACCAGCTCCGCAGTATCCCTGATCCTGCCGAAGCCGAACCACCTCTTGATGGCCATCATCTCGGCTGCTTCCGCGGCGGAGACGCCACAGGCGACAAGCTCCTCCTCCGATGCCAGGCCATAGTTTCCCCGGAAGAAATACGCCGCCTGGGAGCGCACCTGGTCGCCCAGGCCGATCAGGAGGGGCTTGCGGCCGCTATTGCCAGGATGGCCGGGAATGATCATGCCCTGCCGGTAGAACATCTGCAGGAGCACGAACTCCGAAAGATTCGTGAAGCTGCCTTTCTGGATGGGGGTGTCGGAGAGGAGGATGGCGTTGGGCCCGGTTTCATACTCCACGCCGTCGCGCCGGATCGGCGCGATGAAGCCGCCCTTGATGAGATGCTTGACGGTGTCCGCCGGGCAGCCGCAGAGGATGCGCAGGTCCGCCTCCGGTATTTCAACCCAGAAAATGCCGTTGGCGACTTTTTGTATCTTCATTGCGTCGGATGGCGCTCCTGTTCACTATTATACGCCATCCATGGCAATCTTCAATTGAACGGGGCAATGGCGGGAGGTGCCGAGGTGGGTTTCAATCTGGAGGTTTTCGGTTCCGCATTCATCATGATTTTTCTTGCCGAGCTGGGCGACAAGACGCAGATCTCCACGTTCGCCTTCGCCTCGGAGACGCGCTCGGTCCTTTCAGTTTTTCTCGGCGCTGCCCTCGCCCTGGTCTGCACGACATTCCTCGGTGTCGTGCTGGGGAGCGCCGTCGGCAGGTTCGTGCCGGAGCGCATCATGAAGTTCGTGGCAGCGGCGGTTTTCCTGGGCTTCGGGGCATGGACCCTCGTCCAGGCGATAAAGGGCTGACCGTGCCGGGCATCATCAGGCGCTGGATACTCTCCCGGGTGCTGGGAAGCGCGCTGGCCTTCGAGGGGGAAGCAATCGATGCCTACCGCGACATGCAGGAGCGAATGAGAAAAAGAGGCGGCGCCTGCGACGAGTCGCTGGAGAGCGGTATCTGCCATCTCCTGGAAGAAGAGGAGATGCATCGTCGGGTGCTCACCGATGCCGCGAATGGCAGGCTGTCGGAGGAGGAATTGGAGAGAATGCTGGGAGGGCACGCCTCCAGAGGCCCCGCGGCCCTGCACCCGCTCCCGGGCGATGAGCGTGAGCTCTGGCGCCCGGATCTCGAGCGCTCCCTCGACCAGGAGCAGAAGACCTGGGTATTCTACGGGAACCTCCAGCGCATCAGCAAAATTCCCGCCGTGAAGAAGGCCTTTGCCGTGCTCGCGAGCATGGAGCACGAGCACGTCGACATCCTTCGCACGCTCCTGGGCCTGTGAACGGGCGGCTCGCGCGCACCGCTTCTCCTTGACACCACCACCCCGTACAACTATCCTTTTCAATACAAAGAAAAGGCAGACGGGGGCCGGATGTCTACTGAAATAGACCTGACGCAGATAAAAAGGGCGGCGCACAGCGCGGTTCCGCTCTCCTTCAAGACGTACACGCTCCCGCACGAAACGGAAATCTACCTCGACAAGGTTCTGGAGAGCTTTCTCACGGAGCTGGGACAGGAAAAGCTGAAGGAGCCTCTCTCCTACTGCCTGCGCGAGCTCGCGGTGAACGCGAAGAAGGCGAACACCAAGCGCGTGTACTTCCTTGAAAAAGGACTCGACCTTAACAATGAGAAGGAATACGAGTCCGGCATGAAGTACTTCAAGCAGGAGACATTCGACAACATCCAGTACTATCTGCAGAAGCAGAAAGAGCTGGGCATGTATATCAAGGTGATCTTCCAGACAAAGGGGCCCACGCTCAGCATCATGGTCCGCAACAACGTGGAGATCACCAAGAAGGAACAGATGCGGGTCTTCGACCGCCTGGCCCGGTCGCGCGCTTTTTCCTCGCTTGAGGAGGCCTTCGCCACGGTGCTGGACAGCTCGGAAGGGGCGGGTCTGGGCATCGTCATCCTCGTGCTCATGATGAAGAAGATCGGTCTGAGCGAGGACTGCTTTTCCATCGACTCGGAGGACGGGGAGACGGTGGCGAGCATCACCATCCCGTTCTCGGAAGTGCACCTGGAGCAGCTCGACACGCTCACCCAGACCATCGTCAAGGAGATTGAGACACTTCCCCAGTTCCCCGACAACATCGTCAATCTCCAGCGTCTCATCGCGGATCCCAACGCGGAGATCACCGACATCGCCCGGGAGATCAGCGTCGACCCGTCCATGACGGCGGACCTTCTGAAGCTCGTGAACTCCGCGCAATTCATGCTGCCAAAGCGCGTGGACAACATCGTGGAGGCGGTGAAGCTCGTCGGCACCAAGGGCGTGCGCAACCTCCTCTATTCCTACGGCACCCAGAAGGTGATGGGGGAGAAGTACAGCGAGATGCGCTCCCTCTGGCAGCACTCCTACAAGTGCGCTTTCTACGCCTACTACATCGCCAAGAGCTTCAAGAGGAAGAAGGAGCTTCTGGACGATGTCTACGTCGGCGGCATCCTCCACGACCTCGGGCAGATCGTCATCGCCTCTCTGCATCCCGACCTGCTGGACCGCATCACGAAGGTCTGCAAGGACAAGGGGATTCCTTCGCGGATGCTGGAGAACTTCTCCGTGGGTCTCAACCACGCGGAGGTGGGCGCTCTGATCGCGAAGAAGTGGAACTTCCCGGAGCAGCTCGTGACGGCCATCCGGTTCCACCACGAGCCTCTCCAGGCCCCTGCCGGCGGACGCGACATCGTCTACTGCGTCTACCTTGCCAACGCCATCTGCGACATCGAGCGGGAGCGCATCATCTTCGACCAGATCCAGACCCCTGTTCTCAAGGATTTTGGGATCGAGACGGAAGACCAGCTCATGAAAATCCAAGAAAAGCTCTCCAAGATGTTCGACGACCAGCGCCAGAAGTTCCAGTGATCGCAGGCCCGGACGGAGGTCGTTCGTCTCCGCCGTCCTGGCTGCCTTGACGCCTTGCCCGCTGCATATTATTATTCATATATATCAGTTCCAGGAGCAAAGTCATGGCAGTGACGATCTATACGACACCCACCTGCGGCTATTGCAAAGTGGCGAAAGAGTTCTTTAGGACGCAGCACGTTCCCTACACCGAGTACAATGTCGCCTCCGACCAGCGCAAGGCGGAGGAAATGGTGCGGAAGTCCGGACAGATGAGTGTGCCGGTCATCGACGTGCATGGAAAGATAATCGTCGGTTTCAACAAGCCCGAGATCGAAAAGGCCCTCCGCAGATAGCGCGATCCCAAGCGCCGCGCTCGTCCCCGCCGTCTAGTCCAGCGAGGAGAGCATTCCATGAACAGAGGCATGAAGGCAGTCATCGTTCACGCGCGGCCGGAAATCCAGGCACGGAGGCTGAGGGTTCTCGTTTCCGTGCGCGCGGATTCCGGGGAGATGCGGGAGGCGCAGATGCCGGACCGGGAGGTCGCCGCCATTCTTCCGCGCTCGCTGCTGGTGGGGGAGGGCGCCACCGCCCCCGCGTCGCTCCTGAACACCCTTGCGCCCATTATCGCGCGCATGAGTGAAGGAAGGCGCGTGCGGCTCTGGGAATACAAGGAGCGCTGGTTCCTTTCATTTCAGCCCTGGAGAAGCGTCCGATTCGTGGAGGAGGATCCCGGGGGACCGCCGGAAAGCGCCTCGGGGGGACCGGCGGCTACCGCATTTTCCGGCTGAGAGACGCCTGCCAGGCGTGCATGAGAATTCCAAAGGCAACGGAGACATTGAGGGAGCGTTTCGCGCCCGCAAGCGGAATGCTCACCCGCCCCCGCTTGCCGTCGGCCATTCGCAGGGCCTCGGGGCTCAGACCCAGCTCCTCGGAGCCCACCAGGACGACCCCTGATGCGGGAAAGTCAAACTCGTCGATCGGCGTTCCCCCCAGCTCCAATGCAAAGACATTGTCCTGCGACACCAGGTGCTCCAGGTTGCATGTCTCCCAGGGAAGGGCGTCCACGGCGCCAAGAGCCGTGCGGACTGCGCGCGGATGCGTGGGCAGGGGGGTATGCGGAGAAAGAAGCATGCGCTGAGCCCCGAATGCCTCCGCCGTGCGGAAGAGGGACCCGACATTGAACGGGGAGCGTATATCCTCGAGGTAGATGGTGAAGGGGAAAGGCCTGAGGCCATCCCTGTCCAGGAGGCCTGTCTCACGGTTCAAAAAGTCCCACTCCGCCGGCTCCGCGTCCAGGACGGAAAGGAGAGCATGGCGAAGGGCGTTGATGCCCCTGAGGAGGACAGGGTCGTCCGCGCCTTTTTCCAGCACAGAGGCAAGGTCGGTCATGGCCTCGCGCGGGCCCGCGACATCCAGGTCGCTCATGGCCTGCAGGAGCTCGCGGAGATAGCCGCGCGCGGGCGGTCGGCCCCCCGCGGCGTCCACCTCCAGGCCCTGGAGGATCCGCGCTGTCTTCCTCATGCGCGTGCGCGGGGAAAGCTCGCGGAGCTTGGAAGGGGGGAACATCTAGAATGCCGACTTGATCAGCTCGTAGATGTCTTCCGTCGAGACGACGCGTGGCAGGTAGTTCATCATGTCGAAGCTGCGCGCGGCGCCGGCCACATCGATCATTTCATCCAGGGAGAGATCGAACTCGCGCAGGCGCGTGGGCAGGCCCAGGGAGGCGATCACGCGGCGCACGGCATCGATGGCCCGGGTCGGGGCCTCCACGGACGACGCATCGCTCACGTCCTCGCCCAGGAGCTTTGCCACTTGCGCGATCCTATCCCCGCGCACGTTCAGCGCGAACTCCAGGACATAGGGGAGGAGGATCGTGGAGACCCACGACTTGGGGGCCATGAACCGCGCGTTGATGGCAAAGGCGAGCGCGGAGCCGATGCCCAGCCTCGTCGTGGAGAGCCCGAGACCCAGCAGCATGCCCGGCGATGCTCGCGTTCATCCGCATGCGGATGTCATCCACGTTCTGGAGGCCGTCCTTGATGAGCACGCCAAGCATCTCGATGGCGCGGACCATGTAGGTGTCGGAGAGGAAGTTCGCCTTCGCGGAGAGGAAACCCTCGATGCAGCACAGGAGGGTATCCATGATCGTGGTCGCCGTGTACTTCGCCGGCAGCGTGAGGCTCAGCTTGGGATCCAGGAGCGTCGCCTTCGTGATCCCCTTCTGCGTCCTGCCGATCCTTCCCGTGCGGTCCCTGCCGTCCACCAGGAGGTATTCGTCGCCGAACATGAACGGATTGCGGCAGGTGGTGGGCACTTCGATGAAGGCAAGAGGCACGGCCTGCGGCTGCACGCCCGAGAGGTAGTCGTCCATGTCGTTTTCCGCCGGAGCGGTCATGGCGATGCACTTGGCGATGGAAAGGGTGCGGGTGCCCCCCAGCCCGATGACGACATCGGCGTGGGAGCCGCGCGCCAGGGTGACACCGTCGTCCACGGTCTTGCTGGTGGCGTTGGGGACAACTTCGTCGAACACGATGTGCTGGACGCCCTTCTTTTCAAGGATGTCCTGCACCTTGTTGATGACCTTCCCCTCGTAGAGGATGGCCTCGGTGACCAGGAAGGCGCGCTCGCCGTATTCGGCCACCAGCTGGCCAATGCGATTGACGGTGTCCAGCCCGAAGATGACCCGCGTCGGGATGTGGAAAAGGACGTCCGGCATGTTTTCACTCACCTCCCACGCGGCCACGGTAGTCCGTGGCCGCGCTGGCCATGAAAAAAAAGCGGAGAATCCCGAAGGATACCTCCGCCTTCACCCCACAATGAACGCAGGCTCAGATGCCGAAGGACTTCATGATCCCTTCCGCGGTTTTCTCGATGACTTCCTGCGACGGATACGAAGGATCCTGGAGCTTGCGCTTGATCTCCTCAACCCGGTCCGCGCGAACGTCCGGTGCGGTCTTTGCGGCCTCGACGGCCTTGAAAACCTCCGACTTCGAGCGCGCCTCCGAGGACACGTTGATGGAATCGACGTCGCTCTTTGCCCGGGTCTTCGCGGGCTTGTCAGGCTTTTTGATGTTCGATGCGGGATCGAGCGGGCCTATCCTCTCAACGGTCATAGGACCTTCCTTTCACTACCCTTATCGACAGCCAGGAAATCCAACTTGAACCCTTTTCCTTCTTTATAAGCGGCGCGGGCGGATTCGTCAAGATCGCCGCGCGGCGCCGCGGCTACAAACGTATGATTTCCACCGCCATTGTGGCGGTATCCACAAGCGCCACCGTGGCGGCATCTGCAAGATAGCCCGCGCAGGTCCCCGGGTTGAGGATCTTTTTGTCGGTTCCCTCGACCCTTGCCTTGTGGTTGTGGCCGTAGATCACCAGGTCATAAGCGCCCAACCGGTACAGGTCGTCCGCCAGGTCTGGGTAATGCATGACGACGATGCGACGTCCTCCGAGGCTCACCGTGCTCGACCCGTCGGTAAAGGAGCAGAAATCGCCTGCGCGGCGGCCGAGAAGATAGCGGTCCCCGTCGTTATTGCCAAAAACGGCGGTCATTTTTATGCCTTTTTCCGAAAGAGGCTTGAACTCGGCAAATACAAAGGGTGAGCAGAAGTCTCCCGCATGGATGAGAGCCTCCACGCCGTTTTTCGAAAAGATTTCCACCGCCTTGTGGATATTTGCGAGATGGTCGTGCGAGTCCGCGAGAACCCCTATTTTCATCACCAGCCTCGAGTGAAGATACCCATTTCTCACACTATCGGCGCGGAGCGTCGATACTGAAAGGCCGAGCGCCGCCCGCGGCGTGGAACGACAGCCCTCGATCCGTCATGGGCCGGCTTCGCCTTCACCGGCGACCGTTTCTTTACACCCGACCGGGCGCCTGCTACACTCCGCCCATGAAAAGGATCGGCATCGTCGGTTATGGGATCATGGGACAGGCATTCGCCGCGGGCCTTGCGCGCAGGATGCCCCAGGTGCCCATCGTTGCATTCGACGTCAAACGCGACAGCGTGGAGGCCGCCGCCCGCGCGGGAACCCTCACCGCCGCACGGACCGCCTCGGAGGTGTTTTCCTCCACCGACATTGCCATCCTGAGCGTGAAGCCGCAGGACCTGAATGTCCTTGCCGCGGAGGTGAGGGACGCCTCCCGGGGCAGGCCGGTCATCTCCATTCTCGCGGGCCGGCGCATCCAGTCGCTCTGCGATCTGCTGGGTACCGACCAGGTCGCGCGCTTCATGCCCACCCTCGCCGCCGTCAAAGGCGCGTCGCTCGTCGGTGTCGCCTTCCACGCCGCGGCCTCCGCGCAGCTCCGCCAGGATGCCCTTTCGATTGCCGACGCGCTGGGAAGCCATCTGGAAATTCCTGAAAAGCTCATGTCTGCCATGACGGGCGTCTCCGGCTCGGGGCTCGCCTACGTGCTTCAGTTCGTCCACGCCATGGCGCAGGGCGGCGTCGCGTCGGGCTTCGACTACCCGACCGCGCTCGCCGTCGCCGTTGCCGGCCTGGAGGGAGCCGCGAGCCTTCTGAAGGACGGCACGCATCCCCTGGAGCTCGTGAGCCGCGTTACCTCCCCTGCGGGGACGACCATCCAGGGCGTCCGGGCCCTGGAGCGGGGCGGGTTCACGGCCACGGTGATGGAAGCCGTGGAGGCGGCGGCGCGCAAAGCCACCGAGTTCGAAGGATAGGCTTCCTTCCCGCCGCGCGCGGCGTCTGGCGAAGCGCGCACCGTTGCCAGAGCCCGTTCTCTCCGCTATGATCGGAAAATGCTCGACCTGAAGTTCATCCGTGACAACATCGATGCGGTCCGCCTGAACGTGAAGCACCGCCACGTCGCGGCCGATCCCGACCTTGTCGTGCGCCTCTACGACCGGCGCAACCAGCTCCTGAAGGAGCTGGAAGGCCTGCGCGCCTCGCGCAATGCGAACGCGGACCGCATGAAGGGAAAGCTCAGCCCCGAGGAGCGTGCCCCCCTGGTAGAGGAGGGCAGGCGGCTGAAGGAATCCATCGCGGAGCTGGAAAAGCGCAACGAGGAGACCGAGAAGACCCTCACAGAGGAAGCGCTGAAGATCCCGAACATGTCACACCCGTCGGCTCCCATCGCCGAAGGGGAGGCGGGAAATGCCCAGCTTCGCACGTGGGGCACTCCGCCGGCTTTTTCCTTTGCCGCGCGGGACCACGTGCAGCTCGGGCAGTCGCTGGACCTCATCGACTTCGAGACGGGCGCAAAAGTCGCGGGGCAGAAGTTCTACTACTTGAAAAATCAGGCGGTGATCCTGGAGCTCGCCCTGGTGCGCTACGCGGTGGACGCCCTCATGCGTGAAGGATTCACGCCCATGATGACGCCGGACGTGGCGCGGGAGGAGATCGTCGCCGGTCATGGCTTCAATCCCCGCGGGCCCGAGAGCAACATCTATCCCGTGGAGGGGACGGACCTGTGCCTTATCGCCACGGCGGAGTTCACGCTCGGCGGTTACCACGCCGGTCGGGTCTTCACGCCGGACCAGCTTCCCCTCAAGCTCGCGGGTGTCTCCCATTGCTTCCGACGCGAAGCGGGGGCAGCGGGGCAGTTCTCCAAGGGACTCTATCGCGTGCACCAGTTCACGAAGGTGGAGATGTTCGCGTTCTGTCTGCCCGCGGAATCGGAGGCCATGCTGGACCGGCTCATCGGCGTGGAGGAAAAAATCTTCCAGGGGCTGGAGATTCCTTACCGAATCGTGGACACCTGCACGGGAGACCTCGGCGGACCGGCCTACAGGAAATTCGACATCGAGGCGTGGATGCCCGGGCGTGGTGAGAAGGGCGAATGGGGGGAAATCACCAGTGCGTCGAACTGCACGGACTACCAGGCGCGGCGCCTGGGCATCCGGTACAAGGAGCAGGGCGGCAAGAACCCCTTCGTCCACACGCTGAACGGAACGGCGCTTGCCGTCTCACGGACGCTGATCGCGCTGATGGAGAACTTCCAGCAGCAGGATGGAAGCATCGCGCTGCCGGCATCTTTGGCTGCCTATACGGGATTCAAGGAGATAAAGGCGATATGAGCAAGGCCGCGGGCGTCCCGCGGCCTTTTCTTGTCAGCGTGAACCGGGCCGTTACTTTGTCATCTGCGCGAGGTTGCCGACCAGGAGCGTCTGGTAGTCCTTGAAAGTGTACGGCCGGCGTGCCTTCATCTGCTGCCTCGTGACGTCCCAGAGCTCTTCCTGGCAGGGGACGCAGAGCTCCTTGTCCAGGACGACATGGTAGTTGACGTCCTTGCGTGCCCCGGGTACCGCCTTCTTGCAGACATCACACACGATCGCTGTCATGTTCACTCTCCTTGCAAGTCGTTGTCTTATAGTAAAGAAAAACCCGGCGGTTGTCGATAGCGGGTCCGACCGGATGATGCGCAGCGGCCGCAGCACGGCGTACCGTGCATGCAAACGCACGGCGTACCGTGCATGCAAACGCACGGCGTACCGTGCATGCAAACGCACGGCGTACCGTGCATGCAAACGCACGGCGTACCGTGCATGCAGTGGACGCATCCGGGCAATTCTGTGTACCCTTAGGTCCGGGTCGGAGAGAGGGGATTGAAATGACCGATGCGCTGGAGAGGCTGAAAGAGGAGAATATTCCCTTTCTGCTCTGCGGATATTCCTCTCTGGACCGGTACTTTCGCATGCCCGAGACGGGCCCCCTCTACCTCGCCATTGATTCCTCCCTTGTATCCCTTGCGAAAGCATTCGACGACCTGCAATTTCCGGGCCTCCCCCTGGAGGACGCCAGCGTCCAGGCCGATGGACGGCGCCTGGTGTTCCGGTGCGTCGACTCACTCGCCGTTCCGCCGAGCGCGCCCTTCAGCGTGCTGCGGCTGCTCTATGACCCCGGGCGCAACGCCTTCATCGACAGGATCGATCTCTACCCCGACCTGCGGGCCGGGACACTTGGGGGCACGTCCGTCTCCAGCGAGGCGCCCCGCTGGCTCGCGCTCTGCGAGGCGGCGCGCCTCGTGTCGCGCTATCACTACACCGCCGACCCGCTCGCCCTTGGCTGGGGTAAAGGCGACGAGCTGCCCCCGCCGGCCTATCAGCGCGACCTCCTGATCGGCCTGCTGGGCTCGCGCAATCCGCACAAGGGGCTGGAGCTGCTGGAGGCCGCGGGCTTCGTCGCGGAAACATGGCCCGAGCTCTACGACATGACCCGCGTGCCGCAGGGAAAGGACTTCCATCCCGACGGCAACGTCTGGGAACATACCCTGGCGACGCTGACGTACCGCAAGCGCCCCGACGTTCTGCTCTCTCTTGCCCTCGTCCTACACGATTGCGGCAAGCCCCATGCGGAGGGCTCCAAGGAAAAGCGATTCGACGGTCACGCCGAGATCGGCGCGCGCATCGCGACGCGCTTCCTCCGTCGGCTGGGCTTCCCGCAGGAGACGATCTCATCGGTGGAGTTCCTCGTGCGCTTCCACATGATGCCGCCCGCGCTGAAGAGCCTGCCGTCATTCCGCACCGACCCCATCCTGGCCTCTCCGCTTTTTCCGCAGCTTCTGGAGCTCTACCGCGCGGACGCGGCCTCCTGCTACGCCGACGAGGAGGGCTACTACGAGGCCTGCCGGATCTACAAGGCGTGGCAAAAGGACCGGGGGAATCCGTTCATCGTGGAGAAGCAGCGCCGCCAGCGCGCGCGCATGCGCCGCTAGCGCGCGGACTCTGCGCGCCCGCGTGCGCCGCCAAGCCGGCGGGCGCCGCGCGGCCTACGGATCAGCCGAATGTCCGCAAGAGATAGTCTGAAAGCTCCGGCAGCGTCGTTCCCAGGCGCACCGCCTGCTTGGGCAGGCCGAGACAGCGCGCGAGCCTTTCGGGCATCTCAGGAAGCCTGCCTGTCGCCCTCTGGACGATTTCGGAGAACTTCGCGGGGTGCGCCGTGGAGAGAACGATCACCCGCGGCGATTCCGGCCCGCCGCGCGCGCCCGAGGCTGCGGCCGACTCCAGATGGTCCAGAGCGGCGGCGACCCCCACGGCGGTGTGCGGGTCCAGCATCTGCCCGTGCTCGTTGTAAATCCGTTTCATCGTTTCCAGGGTGCGGATGTCGGTGATCGCACGGCCCTCTATCCTATCCGCCATGCCCTCCCAGCTCCCCTGGAATATCTCCACCAGCCGCTCGAAGTTGCTCGGATTGCCGACGTCCATGGCGTTGGAAAGCGTCCGCGCCGACGGCCGCGGATTGAACCTGCCGCTGTCGAGGTACACGGGGACGACGTCGTTGACATTCGTCGCGGCGATGAAACCGGAAACGGGCAGGCCCCAGCGCCATGCAAGGACGCCGGCCGTGAGATTCCCAAAATTGCCGCTGGGCACGCAGATCGTCGGCGCCGTCTTGCCGAGCGCGCTCCGCCGCGTCCCCGCGAAAATATAGTACAGGCATTGGGGCAGGAGCCGCCCGATATTGATGGAGTTTGCCGACGTGAGCTTCAGGCGCCCGCGCAGCACCCGGTCCTGGAATGCCTCCTTGACCAGGCGCTGGCAGTCGTCGAAGCTTCCCGCCACCTCCAAAGCGTGGACGTTTCCGCCCATCGTCGTCAGCTGCTTTTCCTGCAGCTCGCTCACCCGGCCCGAGGGATAGAGGATGATGACGTCGATGTTCCTGCGTCCATGGAATGCATGCGCGACCGCGCTGCCCGTGTCCCCGGAGGTCGCCACGAGGACCTGTATTCTTTCCGTGCTCTGCCGGAGGAACTCCTCCATTGACGCGGCGAGGAACTGGGCGCCGAAATCCTTGAATGCGCAGGTGGGGCCGTGGAAAAGCTCGAGGAGCAGGATGCGGTCATTCAGCTTTTTGAGCACCGGCGCAAACGGGAATGCCGCGCGGGCAAGACCCTTCGCCTGTGCCTCGCCGAGCTCGGGGCCAAGGAGCGCCGCGCTCACCTCCCCCGCCACGTCGACAAAGGAATGCGCGTCATCCAGCCGGGCGATGAGGGGGCCGAGGTCCGGAGCTTCCACGGGATGATAGAGCCCGCCGTCAGGAGCAAGCCCCGTGAAAAGCGCGTCCCGGAAACTGACGGCGCTCTGCGGATGCGCCCGACTTGCGAATTTCACCCGGCGCCCCCGCGCTCCATCGGCACGACGACCGGGCCCCGGGGGTTGACGGCGGAAAGATAGAGGTCCGACGCGAGACCCGCCTTCTGGAAGGCATCGGCCATTGCGCGGCCCGCGGCCGCGGAAAGCTCCGGGCTGGCGCAGAGGGCGAAGACCGAAGGGCCCGAGCCGGAGATGGAGCAGCCCAGCGCGCCGGCTTCCAGCGCGGCCGCTTTCACCGCGGGAAAGCCGGGGATGAGGAATGACCGCGCGGGCTCCGCCACGACGTCCTGCAGCGATCTGCCCAGGAGGCTCAGGTCACCCGTGTACAGGGCGGCGACCAGCGCGGCGAGATTGCCCCACTGCCGGGTGGCATCCGACAGGCGTATTTCCTTTTTCAGGACGCGCCGCGCGTCCTCCGTGCGAAGCTCGGTGTGGGGATGCGCGACCGCGCAGGAAAGGCCGGCGGGCACCGGAAGCTGCACGATGTCCAGCGGCTGGTAGCTCCTGATGAGCACGAATCCGCCCAGGAGGGCGGGGGCGACATTGTCGGCGTGCGCCGAGCCGCATGCCACGCGCTCCGCCTCCATGGTGAAGGGCAGGAGGTCACGACGGGAAAGAGGCTCCCCCGCGAGCATATTCGCCGCCACCACGGCAGCAACCGCGCTTGCCGCGGAGCTTCCCAGGCCCGAGCTCAGCGGCATCCTCTTCTCAAGGCTGATCTCCACGCCGAACGGGTTTCCGATCCTGTCGAGGAAACCGGACACGGCGACGGCGGAAGTATTCTTGCGCGGGTCCGTGGGAAGCTTGCCGTCATCACCGGTAATCGAGACGACGCGTATGCCCTTCTCCTGCGTGCGCACCAGGAGCGCCGCGTCCCCCGGCGTCTCCAGCGCAAAGCCCAGGACGTCGAAACCCGAGGCGACATTTGCCACGGTGGCCGGGGCGAAGACGCGGATGCGGTCGGGGTGCGCCATGCCTCAGCCCGCGCGGGCCTTGTGCCGCTGGACGTGCGGGGCAAGGAACTCGGCATGGATCGTACGGAGCGCGAGTGAGTGGTTTTTTTCCTCGATCACGAAGGAGATGTTCCGCTCCGAGGAGCCCTGCGCGATCACCAGGATGTTGATGCCCGCCTTTCCCAGCGCGCTGAAGAGCCTTCCCGCCATGCCCGGCGTTCCGTGCATGTTCTCCCCGATCACCGACACGATCAGGAGGTCGCGGATGAGCTCGAAGCGATCGATGCGCCGGGTGGTGAGCTCCGGCGCGAGCTCCCGGTTCAGCGCCGCGAGCGCGCGCTCGCCCTCCGCCGTGCGGAACACAAGGCAGATCGTGTGCTCGGAGGATGCCTGGGAGATCATGATGATGTTGATCCCGTCCCGGGCGAGCGCGGCAAAGATGCGCGCCGCGAAGCCGGGGATGCCCATCATGCCGCCGCCCTCGATGTTCACGATCGATATCCCGTCGATGGAGGCGATGCCGGTGATCGGCCTGCTCGCGTCGCGGGTGATGGCCGACGCGGCGGCGATCGTCGTGCCGGGCGCGTCGGGATTGAGGCTGTTCTTGATGAGGAGGGGGATGTTCTTCTCCACGGCCGGAACCATCGTGAAGGGATGGATGACCTTTGCCCCGAAATAGGAGAGCTCCATCGCCTCCTCCGAGGTGATCTCAGGGATGACGAAGGCATCGGGGACGATGCGCGGGTCCGCCGAGAGCACGCCGTCCACGTCCGTCCATATCTCGATCAGGTCGGCGTCCGCGCCGGCGCCGACGATGGAGGCCGTGTAGTCGGAGCCGTTTCTGCCGAGCGTCGTCGTGACGCCCCTTGGCGTCGCGCCGATGAATCCTGGGATCACGGCGATCCCCGCGATGCCGGCAAGCTTCGCGTGGATGAGGGCGTAGCTGCGGGGGAAATCCACGGACGCGGCGCCGAAGTGTTCGTCGGTGCAGATGAGCTCCCGCGCGTCCAGGAGCGCGGCGCCCATGCCCTGCGCGTTCATGTATGCGGCGGCGAGCACGCACGAAAGCCTCTCCCCGAAGCTCATGACGAGGTCCATCGTGCGCGCCGAGCATTCCCGAATCAGCTCCACCCCATGGAGTATCTCTTCGAGCTCGTTGCACATGACGGCAAGCGACGTGAGCGCGGGCGACTGGTCGGCGGGACCGAAGAGCAGGCGCGCGGCGTCGAAGTGCTTCGCCCGGATGGACGAAAGGATGTCCTCCTGGCCGCCGCTGCCTTCCTCCGCCGCGCGCGCGGCGGCGATGAGCTGGTCGGTGACGCCCTTCATCGCGGAGAGCACCACCGCGACCTTCTCCGTCGCCGCCGCCCGCTTGATGATCCCCGCGACACTGCGGATGCGCTCGCCGTCGGCGACGGAGCTTCCGCCGAACTTCAATACTTTCACGACTGCCTATTCCCCCATGACCTTGATGATGACCCGCTTGGGCCTTCTGCCGTCGAACTCCGCGTAATACACCTGCTGCCAGGGGCCCAGGTCCAGATGCCCGTCCGTGATGGGAAGGATGACCTCGTGGCCGATGAGGAGATTCTTCAAGTGGCTGTCGCCATTGGATTCCCCGGTCCGGTGATGGCGATAGTCGGCCTTCCGCGGCGCCAGCATCTCAAGCCATTCGTCGATGTCCTGGATGAGCCCCTGCTCGGCATCGTTCACGTAGACCGCCGCGGTGATGTGCATGGCCGAGACGAGGACCATTCCCTCGCGGCATCCGCTCGCGCGGACGGCGGCTTCCACCTTTTCGGTGACGTTGACGTATTCGCGCTCCTTGCGCGTATTGAACGTAAGATATTCGGTATGAAACTTCATCCGCTGTCTCCGTGCTCCTGTGCACGCTACACTGTCTGGCGACCGCGGGTCTACCCGCGCCGCCGGCGGTCGCGCAGTGCGGCGGGCTATGCAGCGCGTACCTTCATCGCCGACCACTTCTTCCACTGGTACCACTGCTCGGGATTCTGGGTGACGTATTTCTGCCACAGTCCGAGGCAGTCCCGGGCCGTGCTTTCGGGCTTCGCGACCACCGACACGTCCTCGAGGATCAGGGTGTAGCGGCCGTGCCCGGTCCGCTTGAGGAAGGCGGCCACGACGGGGGCGCCGGACCTGTGAGAAAGGACATCGATGGTGTTGTCGAAGAAGAGCTCGCGACCGAAAAGGGTGATGGTCTGGCTCTTGCGGCGTCTCCACGCGTCCACCTCGTCGCACTGGGTCATGAGCACCCGGTTGGCCTTCAGGGACTGCATGGCGCGCAGGAAGATGGAGCCGCCGTACGCGGAGGAGATGAGCTCGGTATCCCTGTTGGCGATCTTTTCCTGGAGGCTCTTTGCAAGCTTGGCCGTGGCGCATTCCAGGATCACGCTGGTCGGGACCGACTCCCCGTGGAGAACCCAGGGGATGAACTCGACCGCTCCCCAGTGGGCCGTCACCAGGATGCAGCCCTTGCCCTGCTCGAGCGCCTTGTGGAGGAGCTCTGCGCCTTGCACCTCGAAGTGATCGCGGACGTACTTGTTCACCGTCGGATAGTCGAGGTACGCGGAGAACATCTTTTCGAAGTAGTGAGTGAAAATGCCCTTGAATGTCTCCCGCACAACCGTGCGGACGTAGCTTTCGTCCTGCCCTGCCAGCACGTCACGGACGTTCCGCTCGATCACCCGCTTCTCGTGGCGGTTGATGAGGTAATAGAGGAAACCGATGGTGTGCAGATAGCGCTGGGCGACCCGGGGGCTCATGTGCCGGAACAGGAAAATATTGACCGGCGACTGGAAGAAAACGGAGATGTTCAGCTTCATAAAGATCCTCCTAGGGGTGGTTTTGATGAATTCCACCACAGGAAGAATGGAGATGCAAGCTTTTTTTTACGTAATTTACTTTTTGGGGGAACCGCTTAAATTTTCCGACATGACGACCGATTCATACACGTCGAGGAAGGCATCGCCCACCCTTTCTGAGAACTGGGTGTTCATGTTTTTGCGAATTTCCCGGGCAGCCTGCTTCGATGGCATTCCCTTGCGGTAGGGGCGGGACGAGGTCATTGCATCATAGGCATCCGCGATGGATACGATCTGGGCGCCCAGCGGGATGTCGTCGCCGGCGAGCTTGTCCGGGTAGCCCCGCCCGTCCCACCGTTCGTGGTGGTTGCGGATGAGGTACATGTGACTCCTGATGAACTCGATGGGCTCGAGGATTTCCACGCCCTTGAGGGGATGCTTCTGGATGATCTTGAACTCGGCGTCGGTGAGCGGCTTGGGGCTGCGGACGATGGATTCGGGGATGCCGATCTTGCCCACGTCGTGGAGGATGCTGCCGAAGCGCAGATATTCGATCTCGGTCTCGGAGAGGCCGAGCTTGCGGGCCACTTCCACCGCCATGCGGGCCACCCTTTCCGAATGGCCGCGTGTATAGGTGTCCTTCTCCTCGATTGCCTGCACGAGCGCCCGCACGGCGCTCACGTAGCTCGTCTTCAGCTCCTCGTCCAGGCGCGCCCGCAGGAAGACCGTGGCGAGGTTGTTCGCAAAGATGGAGAGGAACTCCGTGTCGCTGTTCGTGAGCCTCTTGTCGTTGCCCCGGCGGTCCGCGCCGAGGATGCCGATGATCCGATCCTCCGCGCGAAGAGGACAGATGATGAAGGAGCTGGGCCTGAAATCCGCCAGGATCCGGTTCGTCGGGTTCAGCCCCGCGGCCTTCACGTCGCGGATGAGCACGGGTCTGCCCCGCTTCACGACCCTCACCATGAGGTTCTGGTCCCGCGTGAGGGGGATGCGATAGCTGCGGAGCCGGTCCATCGCCTCCGTGGATTCGCCCACGCCGTAGCTGTACTCCAGGTATTCTTCCGTCGCGTTCACGAGCATGATGATCGCCCGGTCGAAGCCGAACACCTCGACGATCGGCGTCATGGTCTGCTGGAGCACCTGGCGGGTGTCGGCGACGGAGACCATGGTGCGCGTGGCGTTGTTGATCGCCTTCAGCATGGTCACCTTCTGGCTCAGCTCCGCGTTGAGCAGGGACAGCTCGTCGTACTTGTCCCGCAAGAGCGCCTTGTCGCGGTCGATCTCCTGCAGCGCCGTATAGAGGTTCGACTTGCGCGTGATCAGGCGCGAGAGCAGGCTGCGGAAGCGCCCCCATCCGACGCTCCAGGTCAGGGTGATCTCGCAGAACGGCTGGCCCTCGAACTGGCAGGAGCTTTCCACCACGTGCGCCGCCGGCTGTCCCCAGATGGTCGGGATGGCGCTGTAGATGCCCTTGTTGTAGGAGCAGACGTCCTTGGACGATGTGACCGTATCGCGCCAATGCCAGCGGATCACCGCGCGGCCGGGCGAGTCGTAGAGCAGCTCCACGATCTTCGTGCTGTTGAGCTTCGTGTTGAGGAGGTTCATGCGGCGCAGGGCGAGTCGCGGCGAGGAGAATATCTTCATGAAGATGTTCTGCCAGTAGCCGAACTCCCTGTTCAGCACGGAGTCGAAACCGATCTCGAATCCGACGTCAGGGTTCTTCGTGATGAGGCGCGCCCTCTCCAGCAGTCCCACGAAAAAGCCGGAAGGGATCCAGTTGTTCTCGTCCGTGAGGAATCGCTCGAGCTCCGGCATCTCGGCCCAGGGAGAGGGAAGGGCGTGCAGCAATTCCCCCAGCGATGACGGATGCTTCTTGCGAATGTACTCTATGATCGCCCTGCTGTTGAGGCAGCTGACGTTGTTGCCTTCCTGCGGCACACTTATCCCTTCACGCCCCTACGGCTGGAAATGGACTACTCCCCACACGTCTTGTATCGGCAATGAGAGTATCAGAATTCTCCTATATTGTGGAAAAATCCTTATTTTTCTACGATAAAATCAGAGTCGCGATTTGAAGCCTCTTCCTATCGCAGTCATATAAAGAACTGCGCCGCGCATCGCATGGGCAGCTTGCGTCCCGGTTGCGAAGATTGTAGCATCCACACCTTGAGGAGCGAGAAAATGAGGATCGTGAGCGCCACGCTGCATTTCCTGCAGATCCCCTTTCGCCTGAGCATCAGCCATGGCGCCCGGGTCGGGCGGACCTTTTCCGATTCCATCGTTCTCCATGTCGACTGCGGCGGGGTCGCCGGATACGGCGAGGCCGTGCTGCGGGAGTACGTTTCCGGCAGCCTCGGAGGGCCGGAAGGCTTTGCCGAGCAGGCCGCCGCGGTCGTTTCCGGCTTCCTCGCGCCTTTGCGCGATCGGACCTTCTCGTGGGCGGATGCGGCAGAAACACTCGCGGGCTTTTCCTGCGGGCCGGCGGCCCTTCCCTTGCTCTGTGCCGTGGAGTCGGCGCTCCTCTCCTGCGACGCCGCGGAGACGGGCCGGGACCCCTGGTCGGTGCTGGGCATGGAGCCCGTCAGGAAGAACGTGGTATACGGCGGCGTCCTCCCCATGCTCCCGCTCGAAGCGGCCGGAAAATACATCGAATTGTGCGCCACCCTCGCGCTCCCCAATCTGAAGGTGAAGGTCGGGACGGACCTTGGCTACAACGAGGCGATTCTTTCGCTCTGCCGGAAAAGATTGGGCGACAGGTGTGACATCCGCGTCGATGCGAACGCGGCCTGGACGACCGCCGACGCCGAAGACCAGGCCGACATCTGCGCGCGCCACGGCGTCCGGGTGATCGAGCAGCCGTTTCCCGCGGCCGCGCGCGACACCGATGCCGCCGCGGCGCGCCTGGTGCGGAGCGGCTTCCGGCTCATGGCCGACGAGGGCGTGCTCACGCCGGAGGATCTCTCCTCGCTGGCCGGCTCGGGGCTCGCGCAGGTGTTCAACCTGCGCCTGTCGAAAAACGGCGGGCTCCTGCGCTTGCTTGCACTGGCGCGCGAGGCTGACGCCCGCGGCCTTTCCTGTCAGCTCGGCTGCATGGTGGGCGAGACGGGCATCCTCTCCTGCATGGGACGACTGGCGGCATCGCTCATGCCGCGGCCCCTCTACGTCGAGGGAAGCTACGACGACCTGCTGCTGGAGAAGAACATCACCCGGCCGAGCTTCAGCTTCGGGCGCGGCGGGATCGCCCCGCTCCCGCGCGAACCGGGCATGGGGTATGTCATTGACGCGCAGAGTCTTTCGGCATTCAGCCGCGAGACGCGTCCGGTGTGAAGCCGAGCCCGATGAAGTAGGTTTCCATCGATTCCGACCTGCTCGCTTTGGGCTTGAACGCGCGCGCCGTGCCAAAAAGGCGCCGCATGCTCTCCAGCACCTCGCGCTCCTCGCCACCCTGGAAAATCTTCAGGACGCAGTTGCCCCCCGGAGTGAGGCTCCGTGCACAGAAGGCGAGCACGGTCCGGGCGATCTCCGCGGACCGCGCGGTGTCGCGCGTTCGATTGCCGGTGGTGGAAGGGGCCGCGTCCGACACGACCAGGTCGAAGGGCCCCGCGGAAATGATGCTCCCGCTCACGGGCTCGGTCGTGAAGTCGCCCTGCAGGAAGCGGTAGTTCTTCCGCGCAAGGAGCTTCGCGTCCGGCTCGTTCAGGTCCACGCCCATGACGCTGCCCGCGCCCGCAAGCGTGTCCAGGAGCCAGAGGCTCCAGCTTCCCGGTGAGGCGCCCAGGTCGAGCACGCGGGTTCCCGGCCGCACGACCCTGTACTTCTGCTGGATCTCCTGGAGCTTGAACACGGACCTCGCGGGGTATCCCTCGTCCTTCGACTTCTGCCAGTAGTAGTCCGGTTTCTGCGCCATCTCGTCTCACCGTAACAGATCGCGCGCGTGCCTCACAAGGTGGCGGCACTCCGCCTTCGCGCGGAGTACCGCGCTACGCCTCCTCCCGGCCGTCCCTGGCCTCGTCGGCCTCGCCATCCATGGCTACGGCCCTGTTGACTCGCCCGGGGGGGCATCGTACTTTGGCTTCATGGCCAACATTCTGCGCCGACCGATCAAGTACTCGTACTACAACGCCACCATCATCCTGATCGTGGCCAATATCCTCGTCTTTCTCTTCAGCTTCGTCGACAATCAGCACATCCTGGTCTACGCCTATCTCATCCCGGCGTACGTGCTCCAGGCAGGCTGGTGGTGGCAGGTCGTGTCCTATATGTTCGTGCACGCCGGCTGGGCGCATATCTTTTTCAACATGCTCGCGCTTTTCCTCTTCGGCATCCAGCTCGAGCGGCGCATGGGAAGCACCGAGTTCCTTCTTTTCTACTTCGTCTGCGGCATCGGCGCGGGCATTTTCACCGTGTTCTTCAACAGCGCCACCGGCCAGGGCATGATCCCCGTGGTGGGCGCATCGGGGGCAATATATGGCCTCCTCCTGGGATTCGCCGCCTTCTTCCCCGACGCCCGGGTCTTCATCTTCGGCATCCTTCCCATGCGCGCCCCGGTGATGGTGGCGGTCTACGCGGGCATCGAGATCGTGTCGCAGTTCACGGGCTGGAACGCGGGCGTCGCGCACCTCGCGCACCTCGCGGGCCTGCTCTTCGCGTACCTCTATCTCGTGGTCCGCTTCGGCATCAATCCCATCAAGGTCTTCTTCCACAAGACGTAGCACCCGATACTCTAGACAGCGGATGCGTGCCCTTGTGCCCTCCCTCCTCATTCTCTTCCTCGGTGTGCAGGCCGGCGCGGCCGACCGGCTCTTCGTGCGTCCCTGGATCGAGCTGGAGCCCGTCGTCCGCATCGACCCCGTCCATTACCCGCTGCCGCTGGACGTCGCGGAGAAGGACGTCCTGGAAGTGGGCCGGGGGCTCGTTTCCGACATGATCTATGGCTGGACATTCACCTACATCCCCAGCGACAAGGCGCGTCAGGTGGCGGAGACATTCACCCTCACACCGGTGGCGCAGGTCGCCTGGGGCAATCCCCGGCTCCGTGTGACGGAGACGGAAGTCTCCGATACCCGGCTGTGGGCGCGCATTGCGTATTCCCTTGACGACGAGGAGGCCCTCCGGCGGTCCGCCTGGGACAGCAATACCACCGACCTGTCGACGGGCCGCGGCTCCGTGAGCGTCATGCAGGGACCGGCCGGGCGCGAGGCGTCACTGGAGGCCGCCATACGGGATGCCATCCGCCTGAGCCTCGACGCGCGGTGGGTCAACAAGCCGCGCCAGATCGACGGCGAGGTGGTCCTGTGGGACGATCCGGTGACCGTGGTGCGATCCGGCACCTACACGACGGTCGCGAAGATCAAGCTGCTCGTCCGCGAGCTCGTTCCCTATAGAATTTTCTGATCGGAAACACTATCTTCATTTCATGCTGAAAAGAGGGTTTCTTCTTCTGCCGGCCCTCCTCGCGGCGTCCGCGGGCGTTTTCGGGGCATCCAATGGCCCCGCGAACCTCCCGGTCCGCGAGTTCGTCCTTGCCAATACCACGCTCGATCCGAATCTCGATCCGCTTCACACCTATACGACATTCGAATCGCAGTTCTACACCGCCATCTACGAAGGTCTCGTGGATTCCGACCCCAGCACCCTGGCGCCGGAACCGGCAACCGCGGCAAGCTGGCAGACGTCGGATGACGGCAAGACCTGGACGTTCCAGCTTCGGCCGGACGCGCGGTACTCCAACGGCGACAAGGTGCGCGCGCAGGACTTCGTCGCCGCCTGGCTTCGCATGCTCGATCCCGCCAACAACGCGGAGAACTCCTATCTCCTCGACGTCATCAAGGGCGCGCGCGCCTACCGGACAGGGGCGTTGAAGGACGCGAGCCAGGTCGGCGTCAAGGCACTTTCCGATTCCGTGCTCGAAGTGGACCTGGAAAGCCCCGCGGCGCACTTCCTGAAGCTCCTCACTCATTTCGCTTTCCTGCCGCTGCATCCGTCTCTTGTCAATTCCACGGGCTGGAACAAGGCGCCGACGGTGATCGGCAACGGTCCCTACGTCATCAAGAGCCGTACCGCCACGGACATCATCCTTGAAAAGAACCCGTACTACTGGGACCTCGCGAAGCTCGGGCTGGACCGCCTGCGCATCCATTTCATGGACGATGCCAATGACGCGACGGACGGGTATATCACGGGCAAGTACAACTGGGTCACGCAGGACCTCGTGAGCTTCGACAAGTTGGAAGCGAACGACAAGGTGGAAGTGGAGCCCCAGTTCGCCACGACCTACCTGTATTTCGTCTGCGCGCAGCCGCCGTGGAACGATTTTCGCGTACGGCGCGCGCTCGCTCTGCTCGTGCCGTGGGACAAGATCCGCACGAAGGACAGCTTCACCTTTCCGTCGGAGCTGCTCGTGCCTTCCATTCCCAACTATCCCACCGTGCAGGGCATCGCCAGCCAGCAGATCGACGAGGCGAAAAAGCTCCTCGCGGACGCGGGATTTCCCGACGGCAAGGGACTGCCCCCGCTCGTGATCAAGATCAGCTCGGCGAGCACGGGCCTGAAGAAGCTCCTCCAGCAGGCGGCCGACGCGTGGAAATCGCTCGCGGGTCTCGACGTGCAGTGGAAAGAGGTGGACCCTGACGCCTACTTCAGCGAAATCCACAATTTCGACTACACGCTCGCCGAATCCTCGTGGATCGGCGACTACGCGGATCCGCTCACGTTCCTCCAGATGTGGACGACCGGCAGCAATCTCAACGACGCACGGTTCTCCGACGCCGACTACGACAAGGCGGTGAATGAAGCGATCTCCATGACGGACAGCCGCAAGCGCTACCAGAGGCTCGCGGACGCGGAGCAGATCCTCCTGTCCAAGGCGGCGGTCATCCCGCTGGACCATCAGCCCTCCGTCAACCTGATCAACACGAACGCCATCGGCGGGTGGTTCCCCAACCCGTTGGACATCCACCCGTTCAAGTTCCTCACCTTCAAGGGCAGGACGAGCCCTCCGGGCATCGCCATGGCGGGGGACTGAGGACCGGAATCCCATCGCCCTGCGCACCCGCAGGGACGCATCTGAGCGACGACATCTGAGGAGGAAGGTGACATGCCATCAGTGGAGATACGCCCCGGCATCTTCTGGATCGGGCTGAACGACAGGACCACGGACCTGTTTGAGGGGATCTGGCCCGTGGCGGATGGGGGGGTGACCTACAACTCCTACGTCATCCGGGACCAGAAAAATGTCATCATCGACCTCACGAAGGCTTTCAAGGGCGACGAGTACTTCGAGCGGCTGGACGCCATCGTTCCCCTGGCGGATATCGATTACATCGTCATCAACCACATGGAGCCCGACCACACCGGCGCCATCCGCGCCCTGTCGCGCATCCCGCGAAAGTGCACGCTGCTGGCAACCGAAAAGGCGCGTGAGATGCTCGCCGCCTTCTACGGCATCACGGAGAACGTGCGCGCGGTCGCCGACGGCGAAGTGCTGGACCTGGGCGCGCGGAAGCTGCAATTCGTCCACGCCCCGTTCGTCCACTGGCCCGAGACGATGGTCACGTACGACGTCACGGACCGCATCCTCTTTTCCTGCGACGCGTTCGGCGGCTACGGCGCTCTCCCCGGCACGATATTCGACGACCAGTGCACCGACCTCATCTACTACGAGCGGGAGGCTTTGCGGTACTACGTCAACATCGTCGCGAAGTTCAGCACACCGACGCTGGCGGCAATCGACAAGCTCGCCGGTGTGCCCATCGATGTCATCGCCCCGTCCCACGGCCTTGTCTGGCGCCGGGACCCCCGCCGGATCGTCGAGTTGTACAGCCGGTGGGCAGGCCTTGCCAAGGGAGGCGGGGAGATCGGCGTCACGCTGCTCTACGGCTCGATGTACGGGAACACTGAAAAGATGATGAACGCCGTCGCCCAGGGCATATCGCGCGCCGGCGTCCCGGTTGAGATATTCGACGCGGCGCGCACGCACACAAGCTACATCCTGCCGTCGCTGTGGACGTATCGCGGCGTCATGGTCGGCGCGCCGACCTATGAGGGAACGCTCTTCCCGCCGGTTGCGCAGGCCATCGACATGGCGGCGCTGAAGCGGATCGTGAACAAGAAGACGGCGATATTCGGCAGCTACGGGTGGAGCAAGGGCGGCATCGCGGCATTCCAGAAGATGGTGGAGCCCCTGAAGTGGCAGGTGACCGACATGCTGGAGTTCCGCGGCAGTCCCACGGCGGACACGTTGAAAAAGGGTGAGGAGCTGGGCGAGCGATTCGCCGCGGCGGTCAAGACGCCATAGCCACGGAAGGCGAGGGCGAGCGAGTGCAAGGACGCACGGGAGCGAGCCCGTAGCCATGGAAGGCACCGCGCGGGCGACGCGCTGCCGATGTGCGAATTATAGTCAGAAGCTGATTACGTGCCCCATTGCCGGGTGCCGGCCCTCAGTGACCGCCTGAGGCAGGCTTCTTCCTGTCGGCAAGTTTCTCCAGCCACGCCTGGATCCGCGGTCGCAGGAGAACGCCCGTGACGAAAAGGGCCAGCGCGGCGGCGGTGACAATGGCCAGCAGCACCCACCTGCTTGACGCCGCCGCGCTTCCGATGACGGAGCTGCCGATGATGCCGGGCAACCTTCCCAGCATCGACGCGCCGGCGAAGAACGGGAAGGCAAGCGGTGATATGCCCGCCACGTAGCAGAGGATGTCCTTCGGGACGCCAGGAATGAGAAAGAGCAGGAAGAAGACGATCTTCGAGCTGCGCGACAGGAGCAGCCTTTCCACCTTTTCCAACTGGTCGCCGCGAACCACGGCAGCGACGAATGGCTTTCCAAGAATGCGCGCCAGGAAGAATGCCGCGGAAGAGCCGACGAAGATGCCAATGACCGACAGCAGCGTGCCCTGCCACGCCCCGAAGAGGTAGCCGCCGGCGATCTGCGCCACTTCCCCGGGGATGGCGAAGACAATGACCTGGACGGCCTGGATGGCGATGAATACCACCGGCGCCCAGGCTCCCCACCCGGCGATCCATGCGCGCAGATTCCTGACCGATGCGAAAACCTGCCAGATCTCGCGGCGCCAGATGACAGCCGGGACGATCAGCGCGGCGACGAGCAGGGGGAATCCAATCAGTGCGAGCGTCCTGCGGCGTTTTGTCGCGGCCATCGCGTGGCAGTATAGCGCGGCGGGAGCAGTCACGCCACGGGAGTCTAGGGCCTCCTCCCGGCCATCCATGGCGTGAAGAGCCGGGGCCTGTCGGCCCCGGTGGTTTGACCCATCCCTGTTTCTGCGCTACAATGAAAGCCATGAAATCCCCGCGCAAGACCGCGAAGCACGTCACGACAAAATACAAGGTGGCACAAGAAATCGTCTATCCTCTCCAGGGCGTCGGGCACATCCGTGCCATCGAGGAAAAGCCCTTCCGCGACAAGAAGCTTCTCTATTACATCATCTACCTGGAAGTCTCCGACATGACGATCATGGTCCCCGTGGACAAGGCGGACGAGCTGGGCATCCGCGCGATCGTCGGCAAGAAGGAATCGCAGAAGGCGCTGCGCCTGATCGCTGAAGAGTTCGAGCCCATCCCCGCCGACTGGAAGCTCCGCTACCAGATGAATCTCGACCTGTTGAAGAAGGGCAGCATCCTGGACATCGCCAATGTCGTGCGCGCCCTCTACCACCGCAGCAGGATCAAAGAGCTTCCCATCCTCGAGCGCAAGCTCTACGACAGCGCCCTGAAGCTCCTCATCGACGAGATCTCCTTTCTCTAGAGAAGAGCAAGGACGACGTCGAGGAGCTCGTGTTCTCCAAGCTGAAGATAAATGCAAAGTGACAAGGCGCGCCGCGATTCCCTGGGCCGGGACATTCTCGGCCATGGAACGAAGGCTCGCTGAGAGCGCCGGCGGCCGCTCCCTTCCCTCCGTCTCCGAGGTCGCGCGGAACAACCACGATCCCTGGCGCGTCCTCGTCTCGACGATGATTTCCCTGCGCACCAAGGATGACGTCACGCTCCGCGCGGCACGGGCCCTCCTGCGCCGCGCCCCCACGCCGCGGGCGCTCGCAGCGCTGCCCGAAGCGACGATCGCGTCGACCATCTACCCCGCGGGCTTCTATCGTACAAAGGCGAAAAACCTTCGCGCGGCCGCCCGGCTTCTCCTCGACGCCCACGCCGGCAAGGTGCCTTCTGAGATGGGGGAGCTCCTTGCCCTGCCCGGCGTGGGCAGGAAGACGGCGAATCTCGTGCGCAACCTGGGTTTCGGTCTGCCGGGGATCTGCGTCGACACCCACGTCCACCGGATCTCCAACCGCCTGGGCTGGGTCTCCACCCGGACGCCCGAGCAGACGGAAATGGCGCTGAGGGAGATCCTTCCGCGCCGGTACTGGATCGGCATCAACGAGCTTTTCGTGCGCTATGGGCAGGAGGTGTGCGCGCCGCTGTCGCCCCGGTGCAGCACGTGCCCCGTGGTGAAGCGCTGCGCGCGCGTCGGGGTCAGGAGGTCGCGATGAAGGTCACGGCGGGCATACTGGAAGAGAACGGACGGGTCCTGATCGCACGGCGACGGCCGGGGAAGCACATGGCGGGCAAATGGGAGTTTCCCGGCGGCAAGATCGAGCCGGGGGAGTCGCCGGAGGAGTCGCTTGCCCGCGAGCTGGCGGAAGAGCTCGACGTGCGCGCACGCGTCGGGAGCTTCCTCTGCCGCGCCTTTTTCGACGGCGAAGGGGTGAGTCTCGAGCTTCTGGTCTATCGCGTGGACGGTTTCGACGGCGAGCCCGTGCTGCGCGAGCACGAGGAGATACGCTGGGTGCTGCCGGGGGAGCTGCGGAGCTACGATCTTGCCGATTCGGATCGGCGGGTCGTCGAAGAGCTGTACGGGTGAGATCGGGGAGGCGGGAAGCCTCCCCGAAGAATCTTACTTCTTAACCTTCGCCTTCAGCGCCGCTTCCTTGAAAGTCTTGCTGAACGTGAATCGCGGCACCTTGGTGGCCGGCTTCGCGGGGATGGTGATCTCCTGCCCGGTGAGCGGGTTGCGTCCCGGGTGCGCCGCGCGCGCGGGCCGCAGCCTGATGAACATCTTGCCGATCTTGCCCAGGGCCACGCGCTCGCCGCGCATGACGCCGGTCCCGACGATCTCATAGAGATCCTCGAGGACCTGCTTGATGTCCTTGCGCGACACGCCGTTCTTCTCCGCCAGGTAGCCGATGATCGATGTACCGGTAAGCTTCTCCGGTGCCTTGACCGCAGTCTTTTTCGCTGGTGTCGTTGCCACTTCTCTTCCCCTCCCATCGGAGTACTCTCGTGCGACCCACGGCCGCATTGATCCCGCAAGGATATAGCGGCGGCGCATAATTGTAAATAGGGGCACCGGGTTGACACTCACCCCAACCTGCCGATACATTAAATGGGCTAGAATGAAATGAGCATACATCACTGTTTTGAACGCGGCTCGGTGGTGGCCGATCTTCACGGCACCGACAAGTACGAAGCCCTCCGGCAGTTGATCCACCAGGCGCCCGTCTTCAAGGAAATCAGCTCCATCGATTCGTTCGAAAAGGCCGTGGTCGAACGGGAGAAGCTGCAGAGCACCGGCCTCGGCCATGAGGTCGCCGTCGCGCACGGGCGCGCGTCGGGCGTGAAACGCGTGCTGATCGCACTCGGGGTGTCGCGGGAGGGCATCGCCTACGAATCCCCCGACGGCATGCCCGTGCGGCTTCTCTTCCTGATTGCCTCGCCGCCGCACGTCTCCCTGGATTACCTCCAGGCGCTCTCGACGCTCGTGCGATGCCTGCGCCATTCGCAGGTGAGAAACGACCTTCTGGCCGGCAACGACCCGGCGGAAATCGAGTCGCGTCTCCGCGCCGCTTTTGTCTCCGGTCTCTCGCCGGCAGATCCCCTTGCAGGGCGCGAGCCCTGCTCCGCGACCGGCTAGTCCCGCCATGCTGCTCGTCCCGGCGATCGATCTTCGCGCGGGCCGCTGCGTCCGTCTCCTCCAGGGAAGCTTCAGCGAGACAACCCGCTACTCCGCGGATCCCGTCGCCACGGCGCAGGGCTTCGAGCAGTGCGGCGCGCGGTGGATACACGTCGTCGACCTGGACGCCGCGGAAGGAAAGGGCGCGGACAACCTGCGCGTCATCGCGCGCATCCGCGGCGCCGTGCGGTGCGCCGTGCAGACCGGCGGCGGCGTCCGCTCGGCGGAGCAGGCGGCGAGGCTCATCGGGCTTGGCATCAACCGTGTCGTCGTGGGAACGACGCTCATCCGCTCGCCCGCGCTCGTCGCGGAGTGGACCGCGGCGCTGGGGCCGCGCTTCGCGGCGGGAGTGGACGCGCGCGACGGCCGCGTGCGCGTCGCCGGGTGGACGGAGGACGCCGACCGCGGCGACACGGACGTGGCGGCAGGCCTGGCCCCGCTGGGAATCAGGTGGCTCATCTACACGAACATCAGCAGGGACGGCACGCTGTCAGGTCCGGATACCGCGCGGACGGCTGCCGCGGCGCGGGCGGCGGGCCTGCCGACGATACTCTCCGGCGGCATCGGGTCCGAGGCGCACGTCGACGAGGTGGCGGAGCGGCGGGATCCCCTTGTCGTCGGGGTCATCCTGGGTCGGGCGCTCTACGAGTCGCGCATCGACCTGGCAAGGCTCTGCAGCCGTTATCCGCAGGCGGGGCTCACCGCGTGGGACTCCCCAGCATCGACATGATCTTCTCCGCGATCTGCAGCGGCGTTTTTCCATCGGTCTCGATCGGCACTCCCAGCTCTTCGTAGATCGCCTGCCTCCCCTGATAAAGGGCGCGGACGGCTTCCTCACCACGCGAGAGGAGGGGCCGTTCCGTCTTGCTGCCTGCCCTTTGCAGAGCATTCGCCAGCGAAACCCTCAGGTGGAAGACGATGGTCCCGTCACCGGCAAAGAAGCCACGGATCGATGGCAGCGTCGGCGCACCCCCTCCCGTGGCCACGACGACCCCCGCGCGCGGCGCAAGCTCCCCGATCACGCGCGTTTCCCATTCCCGGAATGCCGCTTCACCGCTGGTGCGGAAAATGTCGGCAATACGCGCGCCCGCCGCCGCCTCGACCATCGCATCCGTGTCCACGAGCTCCCACCCGAGACGTTCCGCGACAATCCGTCCCACCGTGCTCTTTCCCGACCCCATGAAGCCGATGAGAACGATCTTCTTCGCCTTCACGCGCCGCCTTTACCACAGAGCCTGTCGATCACGGCGGAAAGCTCCGGCACGCCCCGCGCGTAGCGGATGATGGCCTCCAGGTAGCCCGCCGGCTCTCCCGTGTCCAGGCGCTCGCCCTGCATGCGATGGAAGACGACCCTTCCCTTGCGGGCCAGGGCGAGCACCGCAGGGAGGTGATAGAACTCGCCGGCGCCGTGGCGGCCCCATTCCTCCTCGAGCTGGTCGAGGAAGTCCGGCGCGTAGAGGTACCGGCCGATCGACACCTCGCGGCTGGGCTCCGTGCCCGGGCCGGGCTTCTCCACCATGTCCGTGACGTGCCTCCCGTCCTTTGCGATGGCGATCACCCCGTAGCGGCTCAGATTCGGAGGGTCGTGCTCGGTGGCAAGCACGGTGCAACCCGACTCCTCGTATGCCTGGACGAGCTGCCGCGCGAGCGGCGGCTCGCCGACGTGGATGTCGTCGGGGTAGGCGACGACGAATGGCTCTCGTCCGACGAAGGGTCGCGCGAGCATCAGAGCGTGGCCCGTTCCGCGCATCTCGGCCTGCCGCACGAAATGGAAGCTCGCGCGGGGCGGGGCGATCGCGCGGAGCTTCTTCTCGTCGCCGGACGCGGTGAAGACGGCCTCCAGCTCCCGTTCCCGGTCGAAATAGTCCTCCAGCGACTTCTTCCGCCGCGACGTGATGAAGAGGATCTCGGTGATGCCGGAAGCCACGAGCTCTTCCACGATGAAATCGATGGAAGGCCGGGTGACCAGCGGCAGCATCTCCTTCGGGATCGTCTTGGTGACGGGAAGGAAGCGGGTCCCGTATCCCGCGGCAACGATGACGCCCTTCATGCCGGTGAGTATAGCCGAAACGGGCTTTTGTTGACGAGCGGAAGGGATTCAGATAGTGTGAGTGATCCGCGGAAGGGCCGGGGGGAACATGAAGATCTGGATCAAGCTTTTCATCGGGTCTCTGATCGGGCTTGCTGTCGGTTTTTTCATCCCCGTCCAGGCCCAGGGCTTCTTTGATTCGCTCACGAGCGTCCTCGTGGGGATAGGCCGCTACGCCCTCTTCCCCTTCATCTTTTTTTCGCTGGGCATCGGCACCTCCGAGCTGCGCCAGGAGAAGCGCCTGGGCCGGGTCTACCTGTCGCTGTTCAAGTACCTGGCGCTCGCCGCGGCGCTCCTCATCATCATCGGCACGCTGTCCGTGCTCGTCTTCCCGCCGGAGCGCATCCCCATCACGGTGGAGTCGGACAAGTCCTTCACCGCCGTGAGCGTGCTCGACGGCCTGCGCTCCATTTTCCCCGGTAATCTCGGCAGCATCTTCTCGTCCGGCGGCGACTTCCTGCTGCCCGTGATGGTGCTCGCCTTCCTGCTGGGTCTCAACATGGATTTCGACCGGCAGCTCACGCGCCCCGTCGTGCAGATCTTCGACTCGATGTCGCGGATCTTCTACCACCTGAACTCCCTCATCGTCGAGCTGTTCGCCATTGCGATGATCGCCATCGCGGCCGCCCGCGTGTCCCACCTGACGCACACCGACCTGGGGATGTACAAGCAGATCATCATCATCGTCACCGTGGACGTCGTGGTCGTCACCTTCGGGGTCTTCCCCGGCGCCCTCTACCTCCTGGGGATGCGGGAGAACCCCTACCGCTGGCTCTATGCATCGATCGGTCCGGCCATCGCGGGTCTTTTCACCGGCGACCAGTACATCTCACTGGGCGTCCTCACGAAGCATGGCAAGGAAAGCCTCGGCGTGCCGCGCATGGTGGGCTCCGCCGTCTACCCCGCCTTCGCTGTGCTCGGCCGCGCGGGAACGGCCATGGTGTCGAGCGTCGCCTTCATCCTGATCCTGCGCTCCTACTCCAGCCTCGAGATCACGTTCCTCCAGACCCTCTGGGTGATGTTCTTCTCCTTCATCGTCTCCTTCGTCCTGGGGGCGATGCCGGGCAACGGCGCCTTTTTTTCAATCTTCATGCTCTGCAGCATCTATGCAAAGGGACTGCAGGAGGGCTACCTCATCCTGAAAAACATCGCTCCGCTCCTGGTGAGCTTTGGCGCCTTCATCGACGTGCTCTCCTCGGCGTTCGTCTCCCTTCTTATCGCGCGGGAGGAGAACGTCTGGACCGAGGTGGAGACGGAGAGCTTTATTTAGAGGGGGCCGCCGGCTGGCCCAGGTGCACGGCAAAGCCGACCCCTGCGGACAGCATGAACTGGTCGAAGAAGGACTGGGAAAGCCCGTCCCAGAGGTGGAAAAGCGGGTAGAAGCCGCGCACGTTCAGCACGAGGTCCACCGGCGCGGTGAGTCTCCATCGGAAGAACAATCTCGTCTCAGGATAGAAGAACCTTCCCATGCCGTAGAAAAAGCCGGGGGCCGCGGCCTGGCCGGCCACGCTGTCCACGTTTGTGTTCGCGAGCTCGAAGGGAAACCGGAAGAGGAAGTCCAGCCCTATTGCACCACCAAGCGCGATGGCCTTGTTGAGGTCGAAGCTCAGCCCCGCCTGGGCGCTCAGAATGATGCCCACGGCGTAGAAGCTGGCGCCGAGCTCGTACGCGACAGGGATGACCGTGGCGTCGGCGCCGGTCCACTCGTAGTAGTCACCGTATATCTCGAGGCCCGGCTCGATAAAGAAGGGTCCCGCGATGCGCAGCGGGAGCGAGGCGCCGATCAGATACGTCAGGGAGGGGATGGGGCCGTCGGCGGCGTAGGCCGCGGGGGGCACGCTGCCGATCAGAAGAAAGCTCGCATTGGCATCCAGCTCGTCGACGGAGAGGGCCGGGAGGGGGAACGCGGCGGCGAGCAGCAGGAGGAAGGGGAGTGCACGGCGAATGCTCATGGCGGCCCTCATGAAAAAAAGTATAGCACGCTGGTCTGAAATCGTGGAAGGGCGGGGAACCCCATTCCCCCGGCAGACGTGACGGCTAGAGGATGTTCGACGCGAGCTCGGCGAGCTTCGAACGCTCGCCCTTTTCCAGGGTGACGTGCGCGTACAACGATTCACCCTTCATCCGGTCGATCAGGCACGTGAGGCCATTGGACCGGGAATCGAGATAGGGCGTGTCGATCTGGTAGGGATCCCCGGTGAAGACGACCTTCGTGCCTTCGCCGGCGCGCGTGATGATCGTCTTCACCTCGTGCGGCGTGAGGTTCTGCGCCTCGTCGATGATGAAATAGATCTTGGACAGGTGCCTGCCGCGGATATAGGCGAGCGGCGTGATCACGAGCTTCCCGTTCTCCAGCATGTCGTGGATGCGCTTGCTCTCCGGCGAGCCTTCCTCGAACTGGTTCTGGATCAGCGTGAGATTGTCGAACAGGGGCTGCATGTAGGGATCGAGCTTGCTCTTGATGTCGCCGGGGAGGAAGCCGATGTCCCGGTTGGACAGCGGCACGATGGGCCGCGCCAGGTAGATCTGCTTGTAGCTGGAGCGCTTTTCCAGCGCGGCGGCCAGCGCCATGAGCGTCTTGCCCGTCCCCGCCTTGCCCGCCATCGTCACCAGTGGGATGTTCTCATTGAAAAGGGCGTCAAGCGAAAAGGTCTGCTCCGCGTTGCGCGGCTCGATGCCGTAGGCGCGCCGCTTCTGGATGTGCTTGAAGGCCTTGTCGTCGGCGACGTACGTGGCGAGCGTGCTCTTGCTCTGGTTCCTGATGATGTAGTACTCGTTGGGAAATGGATTGCGGTCCAGCGTGAACTTGTCCCGCGACACCATGCCTTCCTGGAACAGCTCGTCGATCAGCGCGCCGTCCACGTCCTCCAGGACGCACTTGCCCTTGTAGAGCTCGTCGATGTTGCCGATCTTGCCCGTCTCATAATCCTCCGCCTTGATGCCGATGCTTTTTGCCTTCATGCGGATGTTGATGTCCTTGGAGACCAGGTACACGCGGTCCTTGCCGTATTCCGACGCGAGGTGGAAGGCCAAGGCGATGATGCGGTGATCGGGCTTGTCCTCCCAGAACACCTCGCCCAGCAGCCCGTCGCGCTTCACGTTCGTCTCCACCAGGAGGATGCCGCCCTTGGGAAGAGGGATGCCCTCGTTCAGGAGCTTGTCCCCGCCCATGGCGTCCAGCTTGCGGGAGAACTCGCGGGCGTTGAAGTTGATGATCTCGTTGCCCTTCTTGAAACGGTCGATCTCCTCCAGCACCGTGATCGGAATGACCACGTTGTGCTCCTCGAAAGAGTTCACGCAATCGTGGTCGTGGAGGATGACATTTGTATCCAGCACGAAGATCTTGTTCGAACCTGACAGGAGCGCCATGCGGCCGAGTGTAGGAGGAAGGGGCCCCGGATTCAAGCCTGCCGTGCGCTCCTGTCGTGCGCTCCCGATCAGACCCCGAGCACCTGCAGGACCACGACAAGCGCAATGGCCGCGAGCACGGGAAATATCGCGTTGCGCGCCTTCAGGGCGAGCCCTGCCGCAAGGACGCCTGCCGCGAGCCCGATCCACGGCTTTCCGTCCACGACGCCGAGTATGCCCGGAAAGATGAGGCTTCCCAGCGCCGCGTAGGGAAAGTAGGAGAGCCATCGCCGGATCCAGCCGGGAAGGGCGAGGTCCTGGCCCAGCAGGAGCGGGATGATGCGCGGCACGAATGTCACGACGCACATGCCCGCGATCATGAGCCAGATCACGTCGTCTCCTCCCGCGCGCGCTCGGGCTCCCTGTCTTCGCCCAGCAGCGCGCCGATGAAGGAGGCGGCGAGGATGGCGATCACGATCCTCCATCCCGACGGAAGCCGCGGGATCAGAAGCGACGAGCCCCAGGCGATTGCCCCGCCCGCCAGCGCGACCACGCCATTGATCCATGACTTCTTGACGCCCGGCAGAAGGATCGCGATGAACATGGCGTACAGCGCCACGCCCATTCCTTTTGCGATCACCGCCGGGATGAGCGAGGAGAAGCCGGCGCCGATGAGCGTCCCGCTCAGCCATGCAAGGTAGGCGGTGAGCGCGAGTCCGGCAAAATAGGCGGGCGTCAGGGCCGCGTCAAGCGACGCGACGACGAAGGTCTCGTCCGTGATGCCGAAGCCGAGGCCCACGAGGGAAAGCACGCGGCGCGCCCCGTGCGCCGTGAGCGCGGGAAGCCGGCGCGACAGGGAGATGCTCATGAGGAAGTGGCGGAAGTTCAGCACGAGCGTGGCGAGCACGATGGCAAGCGCGGAGGCGCCGCCGGCAAGGAGCCCGAGCGATGCGAACTGGCTCGCTCCGGCGTAGACGAAAAGCGACATCGCACCGGCCTGGAAGAAACCGAGCCCCGCCTGGCGTGCCAGCACGCCGAAGGCCATTGCCATCGGCACGTAGCCCACGGCGATGGGGATGCCCGCCCGGATGCCGCGCAGGAGCTGCTGTCTGCCCGCCGATTCCATGAGGGGCCATCCTAACCCGGAGGGCGTGCCCGTTTCCAGAGCCGCTTCACTCTCGTTCGACGGCAGGGTATCTTCTACGAAACGTGGATCATCAAGGAGCGCGGGATGGGGCTGATGACGGGCAAGAGGGGCATCATTCTGGGCGTCGCAAACGACAAGAGCATCGCGTGGGGCATCGCGCAGAAGCTCCACGCGGAAGGCGCGTCCCTGGCATTCACCTACCTGAACGAGGTCTTCGAGAAGAGGGTGCGGCCCCTGG
This sequence comes from uncultured Spirochaetota bacterium, assembly GCA_963781885.1. GTDB lineage: Bacteria > Spirochaetota > Spirochaetia > SZUA-6 > Fen-1364 > Fen-1364. Next base: position 382,885 of record CAWAHW010000007.1, read on the forward strand.
CGGAAAGCGTGGAGGCGGACCTCATCCTTCGCTGCGACGTGAGCAAGGACACGGAGGTGGAAGAGGTATTCATGGAGATCGAGCAGAAATGGGGCGGGCTGGATTTCCTGGTCCATTCGATCGCCTACGCGGGACGGGATGAGCTTCGCAATCCATTTCACCAGACCAGCCGCGAAGGATTCCGCGTTGCGCTGGACGTGAGCGCGTATTCGCTGATCGCCGTCTCCAAATGCGCCGTCCCCCTCATGAAGAACGGAGGATCCATCCTCACGCTCACCTACCTGGGTGCACAGCGGGCAATGCCAAACTACAACGTCATGGGCGTCGCCAAGGCCGCGCTGGAGGCGACGGTGCGCTACCTGGCCGCGGAGCTCGGGGAGAAGGCCGTGCGCGTGAACGCGATTTCCGCGGGTCCCATCCGCACGCTCGCGGCATCGGGCATCTCCAACTTCAGCGAGATCTTCGGCATCATGGAAAACCGCTCACCGATGCATCGATCCGTGACCCAGGAGGAAGTGGGCAAGTCCGCGCTGTACCTGCTCTCCGACATGGCAAGCGGCGTGACCGGTGAAGTGCACTTCGTGGACACCGGCTACAACATCGTGGGCCTGTAGCCGCGCGCCCGACTGCCGCGCATGGCAAGGATACTTTCCTGGAACGTCAATGGCGTCCGCGCCGCGCTTGCCAAGGGCGCATTTGCGCCGCTCGCGGAGCTGAACCCTGACGTCATTTGCATCCAGGAGGTGCGCGCACGCGCGGACCAGGTTGGGCAGCTCATCGCCGAGCTTCCCCACCAGTATTTCGCGCACGCCCTGAGGCCGGGGTACTCGGGAACGGCCATCCTTTCGCGCACGCCGGCGCTCTCGTGGCGGGAGGGGATGGGCGACAAGCTGTCCGACGAGGAAGGCCGGGTGGTGACCGCGGAGTTTCCTTCTCTCTTCGTCGTGAGCGTCTATGCCGTCAACAGCCAGCGTGGGCTTCCCCGGCTGCCGTTGCGGCTGGCCTGGGACGAGAGCTTTCGCCGCTACGCACGCGGGCTCGCGCGCACGAAACCCGTGCTCTTGACCGGCGACATGAACGTCGCGCATGACGAGATCGACCTGGCGCGGCCGAATGACAACCATATGAATGCCGGATTCACCGACGAGGAGCGGGCCAGCTTCGGGCGTCTCCTCCAGGCGGGTTTCATCGACACCTTTCGCGCGCTGCACGACGAGGGGGAGCGCTACACGTGGTGGAGCCAGGTGACCCGCGCGCGCCTCCGCAACATCGGGTGGCGCATCGACTATGTCTGCATCTCGGAGGCGCTGCGCGGGAGGCTGCGGCAGGCCTCAATCTATGAAACGATCATGGGCTCTGACCACTGCCCGGTGGGAATCGACCTGGAAGGGGACCTGTAGGCCGGGGCCCGCTCAGCTGCTCGGGATGATCATCTCGTTCTCCTTGAGAACGATGTCGTGGGCGCCGCCTTCCCGGATGCTTACCGCGCTTGCAAGGGTGATGCGTGCATTTGCCTGCAGCTCGGTGATGGAAAGCGCGCCGCAACTCACCATTGTGCTGCGGACCTTGTCGAGCGTGACGTCGAGGTTGTCTTTCACCTTGCCCGCGTAGGGCACGTAGCCGTCAACGCCCTCTTCGAAACCCAGCCCTGGCGCGCCTCCCTCGTGGTAGCGTTGCCAGTTGCGCGCCCTGTTGGAGCCTTCTCCCCAGTACTCCTTCACGAAGTTGCCGCCGATGCGCAGGCGCCGCCCGGGCGCCTCGTCGAAGCGCGCAAAGAACCGGCCCATCATCACGAAGTCGGCGCCCATGGCCAGCGCAAGGACGATGTGGTAATCCTGCACGATTCCTCCGTCCGAGCATACCGGCACATAGATGCCCGTTTCCTTGCAATAGGCATCCCGCGCCTTGGCGACCTCCATGACCGCCGTGGCCTGGCCCCGCCCGATGCCCTTCTGCTCGCGGGTGATGCAGATGGAGCCGCCGCCGATGCCCACCTTCACGAAGTCGGCGCCCGCGTCGACGAGGTAACGGAAGCCTTCCGCGTCCACGACGTTTCCGCCGCCCACCTTGACCGCCTCCCCGTAGTTTTTCCGGATCCACTGGATGGTCTCCGCCTGCCATTCGGAATAGCCGTCGGATGAATCCACACACAGCACGTCGGCGCCCGCCGCCACGAGCGCGGGCACGCGCCTTTCATGGTCGCGCGTGGTGATGCCCGCTCCCACGACGAGTCTCTTGTTCCCGTCCACGAGCTCCGTCGGGTTTTCCTTGTGCTCGGCGTAATCCTTGCGGAAGACCATGTAGGCGAGGCTTCCCGTTTTCGTGATCACCGGCAGGCAGTTCAGCTTGTGCTTCCAGATCAGGTCGTTCGCCTCGGAAAGGGACATGCCTTCCCGTCCGTAGACGAGGTCCGCGAAAGGCGTCATGAGCTCCGAGACCCGGGCATCCGGCGGCGTGGTGGTGAGGCGATAATCCCGACTGGTGAGCATGCCGACCAGCCTGCCCGTGGGGGTGCCGTCTTCCGTCACCGACATGGTGGTGTGCGACGTGCGGTCGCGCAAGGCGAGCACATCGCGCAGGGTGGCATCGGGGCGTATGTTGGAATCGCTCACGACGAAGCCGGCCTTGAACTTCTTCACCCGCTCCACCATCTCCGCCTGTTTCTCCACCGGCTGGGAGACGAAGATGAAGGCGATGCCGCCGCAGCGGGCAAGGGCGATGCCCATCTCGTGGTCGGATACCGCCTGCATGATGGCCGACGCAAAGGGAATGTTCAGCCTGATGGGCGGCCGCTCACCGGTTCGGAACTTCACCAGGGGCGTCGTGAGCCCGACGGCCGCGGCGGTGCATTCCTTGCGGGTGAGGTTGGGGACGAGCAGGTACTCGCTGAAGGTACGGGAGGGATCGGGGTAGTAGAACGCCATGGGAAAGATTAGCGGATGTGCGGCGCGTCATCAAGAGCAGCCCGCGCATCCGCCGGAGTGCCACCGTCTATTTCTTGAGGGGGGGCAGGTCGAAACTGAATTGCTGGGGATCGCCGGTGCCGAGAGTCACGGCGAGCATGACCTTGGCGGGCCGGGGCAGGGGATCCTTGCCGATCATCGTGACGTAGTACTGGTAGCGACCCTTCAGACCCGCGAAGTTGAGCGCCGGCACGTAATAGCGATCCAGGTAGTCCAGGCGCTTCACCATGTCAGGGTCCGCCTGCCTTCCGCGCCCGAGCCAATAGGCGCGCAGCTCATCCCGGGAGTACAGACGGGCAATGCTCTTGCCGTCCGGATCCTGGATGGTGCCATCGATTGTCACCCGTGTTGCATCCGGCAGCGCAACGGTGACCGTCAGCGTTACAAACTCATCCCGGGACATGATAAGCGTGAAGGGTGCGTAAAAGGGATCGTTTGTGAAAGAAGCGCCGTAGCGCGCCAGATCGCGTTCCGGCACGATCTTCACGGTCACTTCCGGGCTTGTGATGGGCGTCGTGGCGCAACCGGAAACAAAGACCACAAGAAGGGCCAGGACAGATGCTGCAACAGGGGTATATTTCATGCTGCCATTATACAAGCGAAGGGGGAAAAAGAAAGGGGCTGTCTTTCGACAGCCCCTTCGTGTTCGGAATCTTATGTCAGGATGGACTAGAACGCCATCTTGAAGTTGACTCCGCCGGTCCAGGTCGCCGCGCTCGCATAGGTGAAGTAGAAGTATATGGTCTGCTTCTCAACCGCGATGCTCAGGTTCGCGCCGGCGCTCCAAGTCGCGTCCGCATTGTACTGGAAAAAAGCGCCCGGGGTGAACATGCCAAGAGCATAAGCAACTTCCGGCTTCACGCCCCACGCAGCATCGCCCGTCTTGCTGCTCAGGTATGCCCACACTTCGGGGGTAATCCCAGCGATGGTGTAGGCAGCGTCAAGCTCGCCCCTGTACGTGCTGGCTGCCGTGGTGGCGCCGTTCGCGTTGGCGGTGACATAATACTCGAAATCGACGTTTGTCTTCAGGCCGTCGACCGCTTCGAGGGAGAAACCTCCCCAGATGTAGTTCGTGCTGTATCCGACGCCGAGCTTCGCGACTTTCGCCATGTCATAGGAGGCCGTGAAGGACAGGCTGTCAAAAACGACGGGCGCTGCGGTGAGTCCCGCTGCGTACCAGAGGCCGATCTGGAGGCCGTCGATAGGAGCAATCGCGACCTGAAAGCCGCTGCCGCTGCTCGCGTCCCAGCCTTCGATGGGGGTCGTGTAGAGATCGCCGACGCCTTCACCACCGGAAACGGTGATCATGTCGATGGGCTTCCACCAGCCGTACAGGACGTCGAAAATCGCGGCCGTGCCGGTGACGGTTTCGATCTCGAACTTGAGTCCTGCTGCCTTGCCGGTGAGTGCGCCGTCAAGGTACATGTCCTCAGGGTCGGGCGTATTCTGATCCCAGAGCCTTGCGGTGACGCCCGCTGAGCTGCCATCGAACTCCAGACCAGAGTACAGTGTGCCACTGAACGCTAGTGCCGGCGCCGCCATGTCATCAGCAAAGCCGCTGGCCAGACCAAATGCGAGCAGGATAGCTGCGAGAAGTAGAATGCGTTTCATTCACTTCCTCCCTTTCCGTAATTCGGGGTACTGAGCCAACGGCTCCTTTCACCACCCCTTATCCTATAATGCTCGAACGCAGTTTAACAGAGCGTTATTTCAGCTGTCAAGCATTATTTTTGGACAAAGAAAACGGTTGAGTGCCACAAAATAAGTGTATTTCAGGGAAAGAATTGAGTTGATACTGTATTTGTCGGCACTTCTGGAGCCCAACCTGAGCGTCGCGCCAAGTCTTTCTCTTTAAAAAAACAAATCTATAATATTTCGCTAATATGATGCCCAAAAGGCGCCGCTCAATCGAGCCTGAAACGTACCGGAACGATCACGCGACTCGAAACAGCCTCCCCATGGAGCTGGCCGGGGGCGAAAATGGCCCGCCGGACCGCTTCCAGAGCTGCCTGATCGAGGCTTCCGTGACCCGACGATGCGGTCACGACCGCGTCAACGACGACCCCCGCCTGGTCCACCAGCGCGTTGATGCGCACCACGCCTTCCCAGCCTGCCCGGCGCGCCGCGCGTGGATACAAAGGACGGACATCCGTGATGAGCCGGGGAGGTTCAAGCGCTGGCGCGGCGGCGATGGAGGCGGCCCCGCCCGATTCAGCGGCAACGCCCGCTTCACCGCCCGTTGGTACGCGGTCGCCGACGGCCGCCGCGGGGCCGGCCTGTGACGGTTCCGGCAGGGCAGCGCCTGGTTCCGCGGCTGCCGCAACGGCAGGCGCGACCGACGTCGCAGCCGCTGCCTCGACCGGCGCCACATCAGTGGCGGACGGCTCTCCGGTTGGCTCCGGCGTTGCCGGCGCCGTTGGTGCCGGTGCCGGCAGCGGCACGGAAAGTACGGCAGTCGGCTCCGTCTTTCCCGCAGGCTCTGCATCGACCGCGGCCGCCACGCTGATCTCCATCGCAGGGACTGCCGCCGCCTCTCGTCCCGCGTGGCGCGGGACGAGAAGGACGACAGCGTGAAACGCCGCGGCGATGCAGAGGGAAAGAGCGAAGCCCCGCCGGGGTCTCATGACAGGTGCAAGCGCAGACCTGCCTCGAGGGAGAATGGCGGCATGGGATATCCGGGCTGCGTTTCATACAGGGTGTTGAAGATATTCTTTGCCGTGAGGCTGAACGCCAGGTTTCCTGACACGTCGAAACGGTAGTCGGCGTCGACGACCGCGTAGCCGGGGAGCACGGCTGATGCCGCGTTGGCCGTGTCCGTGAACTGATCGCTCACCAGTCGGAGCGTGATACCGCCGGAATGCACCTTGCCCGTGTATCGGGCCTCCGCGGTCAACGTATGGACGGGCGCGTTCGGCACCCGCCTGTCATCGGCAAGGGTGTACGCCGTTGTGCCATCGTTCAGGAGGAAGCTGTCGACGAATGTGTAGCTCGCCTCCAGGGAGAACGCACCTGCGAGCATGAGCTTCAGGTGGAGCTCGGCCCCGGGGAAAAGCGTCTGGGAGAGATTCTCCGCTTCATAGACGTACGGCGCGATCTCCAGGTTGGAGATGTTGTCGGAGACCAGCCGCGTGAATACCGATGCATCGACAGACACGATGTCCAGCGCGAGCGACCATCCTATCTCGCCGTTGTACGAAGTCTCCGGCTTGAGGTTGGGGTTGGAGATGTACGACCCGAAGGGATCGTAATAGTACATCTCGTCGAGTGTCGGGGCGCGGTAGGCGCTGCCGACCGATGCGCGCAGCGAAGACCGCGGGGAAAAGAGATAGACGCCGCTCAAGGACCAGGAAAGATTGCCCGCATAGTCGCTGAAGAAATCATAGCGCGCCGACGGCGTGATGGTGAGGGCGTCCAGCGGGGTGAAGGGAAGGGAGAGGAAGCCGGAAGCGTTCAGCCGATCCCTGGTGCTGGTGAAGTCCGTGCTGTCAACGTAATCATAGGTGACGTTGCCGCCGTAGACCGCGGAGAGCAGGTCCGACACGGTGAGCTTCTGCGTCAGGTCGAGGCTCGCCTCCTGGGTGTGCGCCTCGCTCGCGGATACCCCGGGGATGTGATAGTCGAAGACAAGGTCGTCGTCGCGATAGCCGGCCTTCAGGTCCAGCGTCAGCGCGTCGGTGAAGAACCGGTCCGTCTTCCACGACAGCTCGCCCGTAGCCAGGGCGTCTTCCTGCCGCGCCGCGTCGCTTGCAAGCTGCAGGGAGCCGGGCTCGCCTGCATTGGAAAGCGCGAAGGTGCCCCGGGCCGACAGATTACCGCCGAACATCGGTGCGGTGATGCCGATGAAGCCGTTGCCGGCAAGGGAATCGGCGTTCGTCCGGCGGCGCCAGGCATTGATGCCCGTGGTGTCGTCCCAGGTATACTCATTTGCCGCCCGGTCAAAGGTGCCGCCGCCGGTGAGCTCGACATCGCCAAGCTTCCCCGCCAGACTGAGATCGATCTTTTGGCTGTCCACCAGGTCCAGCGGGTTTGCCCCCGCGGCGGTCCGTGTCCCGGTGGATGACACGTCAACGGCGTCGTGGGGGAGGAAGCTGCCGTTGACGAGGCTCACCGTCATCTCGTTTTTCTGCGGGCTCTTCGTGATGATGTTGATCACACCGCCAATAGCGCTGCTGCCGTAGAGCGCGCTGTCGGCGCCGCGCACGATCTCGATGCGCTCGATGCTGGAAACGGGTATGGTGGACAGGTCCACCGTGCCGACGATGCTCGAGTTCACCCGCATGCCGTCCACCAGCACGAGCACCTGTTCCGACGTCGAGCCGCGCAGGCTCACCGTCTGGATCTCACCCGTCGGGCCGTTCTCCTTGACGACGACACCGGCGGTCTCCCTGATGAGCCCGGCAACGTCCTTCGCGGGGGATGCGGCGATCTGGTCCGGACCGATGACCGTGATGGCACTCGGCGATTCACGGACGCCCGTGTCAACGCGCGTCGCGGTGACGACGATTTCTCCCAGCTCGGGCGTCGGGTCCGCCCACACGGGCAGACAGACGCACAACGCAATGAGGCAGAGAGCACTTCTGTGCACGAGTTTCTCCCGGCCGCCTCTTCAGCGCCTCGAGTGCCTTCCCGACGGGAAGGTGAAAAGGAGTCGATGTGGGGAATTGATACACGCCATCCCTTTCCACGAGGAGGTCTGGTCTGGAGAATCGTCTCCTGGCTTCCGGATCCGCTTTCTGATCAGCGCCTTCTCACCCTTCAGGGGCAATGGCCGGGTCGGCACTCCAAAGGGGAGGCGACCCCCTGCTGCAGAAATCCCCGGTCACAGTGGCGGGACCGCTGCGGACTTGCACCGCATTCCGTGTTTCTCAAGACGGGCAGCTCGGACGGACCGTAGCACGCGCCGCCCGTGCTGTCAACGGGAAGGGTTACATCGTTACATCTCCACCGTCTCGAAGGCAAACTTCAGGTGTTCCCTGGCGGGCAAAGAATAATTGAGCTTCTCAAATCCGATCACGCGGCCGTTTTTGTCCTTCATCAAGATGACTTCGTCTCCGGTCTCTTCGCTCACATACTCTTCCTGGGGATCCCCAAACCAGACAGTCAAAGTGTTGCCGGTTCGATCGTAATATACCTTCAGCTTGTCCATATCCGTTCCCCTTCCTTGAGCGCATCGGTCGGATACGTTGTGACCAGAAACGCATCACCGTTCAACCTTTTGACAACGGCGCAAACCCAACGTCCGAAGCGCTCCGCACGATAGAAAAGATACACATTTGCGTCGCTCTTGCTTCGTCGAATCTCATCGGGATGTTTCAGGGCCTCTTGGACATCCGCTTCCCGCCCTTGCATCAGCCGGGTGCTTGATCGTGACGATCATATGCCAATATTTCGCAGTCACCGACGCGCTGAAACTGAGAGGCGTCGTCACTTTGAAGAGCAAGGCTTCATCAGGCTTCATAGCATATTGATGCTGGTTACACCTACTCCTATGCCTGCATGCCGTTCATGCGCACGCAGCACCTTGTACAGACCGTGCGTGCCGAGATTCTCCAGGCCCATGGCCTGCGCGGCGATGTAGAACTGGTTCACCAGGGCAAGGCCGGGCAGGGAGAGCCTCATGGCGCGCGCCTCCTGCAGGGCGATTCCCATGTCCTTCACGAAGTGCTTGATGTAGAAGCCGGGATTGAAGTCTCCCCCCGCGATGCGCCGGCCCAGGTTGTTGAGCGACCACGAGGAAGCCGCGCCCTTGCCGATGATGTCGATCACGGCGGCCATGCCCAGGCCCGCCTTGTGTGCGTAGAGCAGCGATTCCACCGTCCCGATCATTGTTCCCGCGATAGCGATCTGGTTTGCCATCTTCGTGTGCTGGCCCGCGCCCGGCCCGCCCATGAGCGCGACGGTCTCTCCCATCTTCCTGAAGAGCGGCAGCGCCTTGTCGAATACGGCCTGCTCTCCGCCCACCATGATGGCGAGCTTTGCCTCGCGCGCTCCCACGTCACCGCCCGAGACGGGCGCATCGAGTGCGGCCACCGAGCGCGCCGCCGCCTCCCTGTGGATGCGCACCGCGAGGGAAGGCTCGGACGTGCTCATGTCGCAGAGGATCGTGCCGGGCTTCGCGCCGGCCAATATTCCCGCCGGGCCAAGGCATACGTCCTCCACCTCGGCGGGGAAGCCGACCATGACGAACACGATGTCGCTTGCCGCGGCGACCTCCTTCGGGGTGGGACACCATGCGGCGCCGGCGGCAAGAAGATCCGCCGCCTTTTCCCGCGTGCGGGTGGTGAGCGCCACGGCGTGGCCGGCCTTCAGGAGGTGCCCGCACATCGACCTTCCCATGACCCCCGTCCCGATCCAGCCAACCTTCAATTCCGCCATGCCGCGTCCTCTCCGAATCGATCGATCAGAGCTTTTCCAGCGGCTCTTCGGAGTCGCCGAGCTTCATCACCGGACCGCTGCCCGGCGCCGCCCATCGCACGGCATTCCTGATCACGGTCTGCACCTCTTTCTGGTGATAGGTCGGGAATGTCTCATGACCGGGACGGAAGTAGAAGATCCTTCCCTTGCCCCGGGTATAGCAGCATCCGGAGCGGAACACATTGCCGCCGGCAAACCAGCTGATGAGCACCGTGGCGTCCGGCGCGGGCACGTCGAATCGCTCGCCGTACATCTCCTCGCGAGGTATTTCGAAGTAGGCACCCAGGCCGTTCACGATGGGATGGCCCGGCTCCACGACCCAGAGGCGCTCCTTCTCTCCCGCCTCCCGCCAGCGAAGCTGGCAGCTCGTGCCCATGAGCCTGAGAAAGGGCTTGGAAATGTGACCCGAGTGCAGGACGATAAGGCCCATTCCCTCGAGCACGCGGCGCTGGACCTTCTCCGCGACGTCGTCCCGGACGTCCCCGTGCGCCATATGGCCCCACCAGGTGAGCACGTCCGTACCGGCGAGCACCTCGTCGGTGAGCCCGTGCTGGGGCTCGTCGAGCGTCGCCGTGCGGACCGTCATGTCGGGTTCGGTCGAGAGCGCGCCGGCAATGGCCCCGTGTATGCCCTTCGGGTAGATCCGGGCCACCGCGGGATCGCTTTTTTCATGACGGCCTTCGTTCCATACCGTGACCCTGATTTTCGCTGCCAAGGCTTTCTCCTTTCCATCTCAATAGGGCAAAGGGGTCGCGTGGTCAAGGCGGGCCTGACAGGATTTTTACGCGTTTTTGACATCTCCGTGACGCGGGACCCCGGCGAATCGCTACAATGGAGCTCATCGCGGCGCGGACAACGCGCGCATTTCCTGTTACGATGAAAAGGGTGGCGCAGAGGTGAGGTCCCGGTCCCTGGGAATTGTATTCGTTGCCGCTGTCATCGTGCCCAGCATCCTGCTGGCCGTGCTCGCCGTACGGTCCGCGGGCCGTGAGGAAGCCTTTATCGAGCGCCAGCTCGCCGCCGCCCTCGACGCGGACGTGACGCATACGGCCGCACTCGCACTCTCGGAGGTGGATGCCGTCACCAAAGAGCTTGCCGCGGGCGTCGACGTGCCGGCGGGCGCGGACTATGCACGCATCCTCACGGCATGGAAGAAGTCCCAGCCTCTCGTTTCCGTTCCCTTCCTGCTTTCGCCCGGGTACAGGATACTCTGGCCGTCTTCCGCCGCATCCCTGGACGCGGACCAGAAGCGCTTCCTTCAGGAAAACGGCGATTTTCTCAACGACAAGAACGCGACCACGGTGCTTCAGAACATAGCCGTCCGCTACCAGGCGGAGATACTCGCCGAAACGGCCCGCACCCAGGCGCCTGTCCCAGAGGTTTCCACCACGCGCGCCTCCGGAGCGGCCGCGGGCGAGGCGCCGCCTGCCGGCGTGGCGGAGCAGGACCTGGCTGTCGATCGCAGCGCACCGGCCACCGCGGGCGTCTCCGCTCCCGCTTCCGCTCAGAGCCCCGCACCGGGCGCCGCGCGCCAGGTCGCAATCGATGCATTTGCCCAGAGCGCCGACATCCAGAGCAAGGTGTACGCACTCGCGCGCGAGAATGGCGACACGGTGAGCCCGCGAAACGTGCAGCCGACCGTGGAGGTTGCACAGGGCACGCCGGCCGCGCAGAGCCGGGACGTCGTTTCCGCGGCGCCCGCGGCTCCTGCCGATAACGAAGCCGGTACCGCACCGGACGTCTTGAGGAAGGACACGGCCAAGGTCTCAGAAGCGCCGCAAGTGCCCGAGTCGTTGAATGCCCGGCTCGCCGCGAATGTGGAAAAGGCGCCCGCGGGGGTTCGCAAGGAGGCCGTGCAAACCGCTGCCCCGGCTTCTCAGTACGTCATCACGTCGCAACTCCTGAGCCAGATCGCCTCCACGACGGACCACGGTCTCATCCCGCGCTTCATCGGGGAGAAGCTCGTCTTCCTTTTCTGGGAGCGCGAGAAGGACGGGAGGATTGCAGGCTGCCAGCTTGCGGGGGAAAGCTTCCGCGCCCGCATCCGCGGCATCCTTACCGCCACCTATACGCCGCAGCGCATCCTCACGCTGCTGGACGAGAACGGGGCGCCGCTCGCCTCGCCCCCGAACGTGACGGCGCTCGACTGGCATCGGCCCTTCGTTTCCGAACCTGTGGGCGAGAGTCTGCCCCGGTGGGAGGCCGCCGCCTGGCTCACGACGCCGCAGTCCATCACGGACCAGGCGCGCACGTCGTCCATCGTCATCTGGATTCTCGTGGCGATCCTTTTCGTGTCTGTTGCCGGCGGCGGGACAATGGTGCTGTCTTCGGTTACCGCCGAGATGCGGCTGGCGCAGAAGAAGGCCACGTTCGTCACGAATGTCTCCCACGAGCTGAAGACGCCCCTCACCTCCATCAGCCTTTTCGTCGAGCTTCTGCGCGGGAAGCGGGCCGTCGCGCCGGCGAAACGGGAGCAGTATCTGTCGCTGATGGCCTCTGAAACGGAGCGCCTCACCCGGCTCATCAACAACGTGCTGGACTTCTCCTCCCTGGACCGGGGAGCGAAGCGGTACGACCTGCGTGTAGTCGATGCCGCCGAGGTCGCGGAGGCCGTGGTGGAGAGTCAGAGGGTGCGGTTGGAGAGCCGCGGCTTCTCGGTGACATTCCTGTCGGGCGCTTCGGATCTGGCCGTGCGCGCGGACCCCGAAGCGCTCAAGCAGGTGCTCCTGAACCTGCTTGCGAACGCGGAGAAATATACGGCGGACCGCAGGGAGATAGGCGTGCACGTGGAGGCGGGTCGGGAAAGGGTCGTGCGCATGCACGTCTTTGACCGGGGCATCGGGGTGGCCGAGAAGGATCGGGAGCGCATCTTTCGCGAGTTCTACCGGGTGAATGATTCGCTTGCAAGCGGCGTGCAGGGCACGGGGCTGGGACTGACCATCGCGCGCAGGATCGCCCGTGACCTGGGCGGCGATGTCACCTGCGCGCCCCGTGATGGCGGTGGAAGCGATTTCATCGTATCCCTTCCCCCTGCGCAGGCTGCACAGGAGGACGCATGAAGCAGCGGATACTCGTGGTGGAAGACGACCCGGCAATCCTGACGGGGCTCGTGGATCTGCTGGAAGGGGAGGGGTACGTCGTCATCCAGGCGGTGGACGGCAACGCGGCTCTTGCCCGTCATGGCGAGGGAGCGCCCGACCTCATCCTCCTGGACGTGATGATCCCCGGAAAAAGCGGCTACGACGTCTGCCGTGAGATCAGGCGCAAGGACCCGGTCACGCCCGTCATCATGCTCACCGCCAAGGGTGAAGAGGTGGACCGGGTCGTGGGTCTTGAGCTGGGCGCCGACGACTACGTGGTGAAACCCTTCGGCGCGAGTGAGCTCATGGCGCGCATCCGGGCCGTGATGCGCCGCGGGCGGCCGAGAAAATCCAGCCGCGACGAAGCGCCGCTTTCCTTCGGGGACGTGACGGTGGATCCCCGCACCATGAAGGGGAAAAAGGCGGGCGCTGCCTTTGCCGTGAGCCGGCGGGAGCTTGCGCTGCTGCAGATCTTCGTCTCCCGCGAAGGGGAGGCCCTGGACAGATTCACGCTCATGGACGAGGTATGGGGCGTCCGCTATGAAGGCACGACGCGCACCCTGGACCAGCACATCGCGGGGCTGCGCAAGAAGATTGAAGACGACCCGGCCGCACCGCGCTACATCACGACCGTGCACGGCACGGGGTATCGGTTCACGGCCAGCCCACCCTAGGCGCGCAGGAACGTCGCGCGGAGGCCTCGCGCGGCCAGCGCGATCTCAATCCCCCTTGGGTTTTTATTCCGCATTGACGGATGTAGTCATTTCTGACTACTTGTCGTACATCTGCCCCGGTGCCCATTGTTGAGACGCCGTTGCGGACGTGCGCGGAGCGCCGCCCCTGTTCCGTTCAGACCCCCCGCGCGTTTCTCCGCAGCATCTCAGGTGTTCCCTGCTCCGTTGTCGGTGAGTGCCCGTTCAGGGGCAGGACGCGCTCGTGGATGGTGTCGAGGATCCATTCCTTCTGGGGGAAGAATGCCTCTTCCATCTCCGCGCACGGCGTGATCCAGTTGCGGGCGCCCACGACTGCCACGGGCGCATCGAGTGAATCGAAGGCCATCTGCGAGATATTCGATGCCATGGTATGGAGGAACGACCCGCGCTCGCACGCGTCTGAGGCAAGCACGCAGCGGCCGGTCTTGCGCACGGAGGCCAGGATCTTTTCATAGCGCAGCGGATTGATGAAGCGCGCGTCGATCACCTCGGCGGTGAGGCCGTACTTTGACGACAGCACGTCCGCCGCCTGCAGCGCCTTGTAGAGCGTGGCGCCGATCGTGACGATCGTGATGTCCTTGCCTTCGCGGCGAATTGCCGGCTCGCCTTCCTCCACCTCGTAGTAGCCCTCGGGAACGCCGCCGGGGACGAACTGCTCCCCGAGGTCGTAGACACGCTGGCTTTCCAGGAAGACGACCGGATCCGTGCCGCGCAGTGCAAGGTTCAGCATGCCCTTTGCGTCGTAGGGGGTCACGGGGAACATCACCTTGAGGCCGGGCAGGTGCGCCACGAGCGACGACCAATCCTGCGAATGCTGGGCACCGTACTTGCTGCCCACGGAGACGCGCAGGACGAGCGGCATCGAAAGCACGCCTGCCGACATCGCCTGCCATTTGCAGACCTGGTTGAACACCTCGTCGCCGGACCTGCCCAGGAAGTCGCAATACATCAACTCGGGCACGACGCGGCCGCCGCACAGGGCATAGCCGACCGCGGCGCCGACGATGGCGCCTTCCGATATCGACGTGTTGAAGAGCCGATTGTAGGGCAGCGCCTCGGTGAGGCCGCGGTAGACAGAGAATGCGCCGCCCCAGTCCCGGTTCTCCTCGCCGAAGGCCACCATCGTGGGGTCGATGGAGAAGCGATGGAGCATTGCTTCGAAGAGCGCATCGCGCAACGCGATGATCTGCGACTTGGGAAGCGGCTTGCCGTCGGGGCCGATGCCGGACCGCGACTTGCGCGCGTTTGCCAGCACCCGCGGGTTCTGCGCGACGGGAAGGAGCATCTCTGCGGGCCGATCGTCCATCTTTTCCACGTTGCCGTTGGAGAACATCAGGTCGCCGATGGTATCCGTGGCGAGGCGGATGCGCGGGGAGATCTGCAGGGAGACAGCAAGCTCCGTGATGCGCTTCATGCGCACCTCCGCGGCCTGACGGATTCCCGCCAGCTCGTCCGCGGTGGTGATCTTCGCCGTCACCAGATCATCGCCAAAGCTCTTGATGCAGTCCACGTCCTGCCAGAGCGCCACCTCCTCCTTCGTGCGGTAGGAGGACGCGTCGGACGGCGAATGCCCCGAGTACCGGTAGGTGACGATGTCCAGCAGCACCGGGCCGCGGCCTTCCAGAAGGATCTTGCGTTTGCGCTCGATCGCGTCAGAGACCGCGAGCGGGTTGTACCCGTCAACGCGCTCGGCGTGCATCTGGTCAGGGTTCACACCCGCGCCGATGCGCGCGAGCACCCTGAAGCCCATGGTCTCTCCCATGGTCTGGCCGCCCATCCCATAGAAGTTGTTGAAGAAGCTGAAGATGATCGGGGGCGCGCCGCCGCACTCCTTCGGCCACAGCGTCCGGTACTGGTCCATGGCCGCGATCATCATCGCTTCCCAAACCGGGCCGCACGCGGAGGAGCCGTCGCCGATATTGGCCATGACGATGCCGGGCTTGCGGTTGATGCGCTTGTACAGCGCCGCACCCACGGCGATGTCCGCCGACCCGCCCACGATCGCATTGTTCGGCATGCTGCCGAACGGTGCGAAAAACGCGTGCATGGAGCCGCCCATGCCCTTGTTGAAGCCGTTCTCGCGGCCGAAGATTTCCGCCAGGACGCCGTAGAGAATAAAGTCGACTGCAAGGTCGGCCGGAGAGCCACCGGCGCCCTTCTCCACGACATGCAACAGCGCGCCGTTGAAATAGTCCTTCATGATGGAAGAAACCTGCTCCGCCGGCAGGCGCGCGGCAGCGGAAAGACACTTGGCAATGATCTCGCCGTGGCTGCGGTGCGACCCGAAGACAAAGTCGTCGATGCCCAGCCGCATGCACTGGCCGACCACGGTGGATTCCTGGCCGATGGACAGGTGCGCGGGCCCGAGGTGATCGTAGGCAATGCCCTGGTAGGCGCCCTTAGTCTTCACGAGGTTGAGCATGGTCTCGAACTCGCGGATGAGGACCATGTCCCGATAGGCGCGCACGAGCGCTTCCTTCCCATGCACCTTGAGCTCCCGCTTCATGTCGGGGGCATAGGCGTTCAGCGGAATGTCCGTGAAGGACAAACTGCCCGGTTTTCTGTTCTCGCGCGGGTCTATGACGATTGATTTCGGCATGTCTATACTCTCCGATCTGCGGGTAAACGATGACTCTATCGGGCCAGGAGCAGGTCGAAGCCTGCGATATCGGCAGACAGGGTCTGCAGGAATCGCGCCCCGGGGCGCCGTCCACCACCTGGTGGTTGATTGTAAGCGAAAGCCCGATCTGGGGCACGAAGCTCACGCTGCCGTCCGCGGCAAGTCGCCGGTCCCGGCACGATGGCGCACACGCCGAGGATGGCCACCTGCGGCGCGTTGAGCACGGGCGTGAAGCTTTGCACGCCGAATGCCCCGAGGTTGGTGAGCGTGAAGGTGCCTCCCGACAGCTCGTCCGGCGTGATGCCGCCGTTGCGGCATCCGTCGATGAGCCGCGTGGCCTCGCGTGCGATGTCCCGCAGGCTGCGGGTATCGGCGTTCCTGATCACCGGCACCATGAGGCCTTTCTGCGTGTCCACGGCGAATCCAAGGTGCACGGAGGCATACTGCTTCAGGGTGTCGCCGACATACAGCGCGTTGACCTCGGGGTGGCGCGCCGCCGCGCGCGCTGCGGCGAAGAGCATCATGTCGTTGATCGTGATGGCGCGCAGACCCATGGACTCGGGGCTCGTCTTGAATCGCGCCCGCAGCGCCTGGAGCGCGCGGGCGTCCGCTGCCACGTTGAGCGTGAGCTGCGCCGTGCTCTGGAGCGAGGCGATCATGCGGTCCGAGATGAGCTTGCGAATGCCGGAGACCTTCACCTCCCGCACGTCGCCGGGAGCGAATGCCGCGGGTGCTGCGGCGGGCGCGGCCCTCCCGGCCGGCGCGCCTGCAACGTCGCGTTCGATGATGCGTCCGCCAGGGCCCGTGCCTTTCAGGCCGTCCAGGGCCACGCCGCGGGCCGCCGCAAGCGCTCTTGCGCGCGGGGAGGCCATGATCTTGCCGGAAGGGGTGCGCGGCGCAGGGCCGGTTTCGCGCGCCCCGGAAGCCGGCGCCGGAGCGGCAGGAGCTTGTGCTGTCGTGACAGGGGCCGACGGCGCACCAGGAGCGGCGCCGCGCAGCGACTCGAACGACTCGCCCGGACTTCCTATCGCGGCAATAGGAGCAAGGACCGGAACGTCAGCTCCTGCCTCGTGGAATATCCCCAGGAGCGTGCCCGACGCCGGGGACTCCACTTCGAATGTCGCCTTGTCGGTCTCCACCTCGCAGATGACTTCACCGGTCTTCACCGTGTCACCCGGCCGCTTTTTCCACCCCACGATGATGCACGATTCGACTGACTGACCCTGTTTGGGCATGATGACAACGCTTGCCATGACGAAATCACAATAGGTTTGCCCACCCTGAATGTCAATACAAGCCGCAGCATTGAAAAGGCGCAAAGATCGCGCTGCTCAGAGGCTGCTTCATTTTTGGAGGAGGCTTCGCCAATGATGGGAGCCTGTCGGCGCCCGGGGCTTTTTTTGCCCCGGTGGCTCCCACGGTCTTCCTGTCCCCGCTCAACTCTTGACCCCGAAAAGACGAACATGGTACTGTACACACTCCGACAGGACAGGTGACGATGGCCGAAAGCCGCGATCTGCAATCGCTCGACGACGATTTCTCACCAGACAAGATCTATTGCGCGAACTGCATCCACTGCAAGCTCGTGAAGCACGCTACCGGCAGCGCCTCCCAGTACCAGCTGCGCGTACGCTGCGATGCGGGCAAGTGGAAAAAGAAGCTCGGCGAGGAAAAGATCTACAAGTACTTCACGGTGATTCGCCGGACGCTGGACTCCTGCGACGCATATGAGCCCATGGGTGACGTCGAGCTTTTCCTGAAGGAGCTGCGGAAAAACCTCCCCATCCGGGACGAGCTCTATTCGATCTGACGGAACGAGAGATCATGAAGAAGAAGATGATTTTCATGCTGTGCGTCGCGGGGGCAGCGGCCGTCCTCCTTCTCAGTGGATGCGTGTCGAAGCCGCCGGTCATCCCCGACAATCTCTCCGTGACCGAGATCTTCCAGCGGGCGCAGGACGCGGAGGACAAGAACGACTACTCCCTGGCCATCACGTACTACGAGCTCACCGCGAAGAGCTACCCCACTGACGTCAACCATATCACCTGGGCGTCCTACGAGATCGCGTTCCTCTATCACAAGATGGGGAAGAACGACACCGCCCTCTCACTCATCAATGACCTGCTGGGCCGCTACGCCGCCGATCAGGGCAACACCCTTCCCGCCGCGCCGCGCGTGCTGGCGGAGAAGCTGAAGACCCGTCTGGAAGCATTGATCCCCAAGAAACCGTGACGCAGTATCGGTTCTGTCCCGTCTGCGGCGGCCGCCTGGATAGAGAACACCAGGCGGTGCCGGGACTGAGCATGCTCGCGTGCACGTCGTGCCGCTTCGAGTTCTGGCAGAACTCGAAGCCCGCGGTCGGCGCATTTATCGTGCGGTCAATCGACGGAAAGCCCGCCGTCCTCCTGACGCGACGCGGCATCGACCCCTACAAGGGAATGTGGGACACGCCGGGCGGATACCTGGAAAACGGCGAGCACCCCGAGGCGGGACTTGCGCGCGAGCTGCGGGAAGAGCTGGGCGCGGCGATTGCCCGCCCGCGCCTGCTCACCATCGCCATCGAAGAGTACCCCCGGGAGGACGTTGCGGAAGAGGCGCGCTTCGTGTTTTCGCTTTACTATCGATGCGACATCGTCGGCGACGGGCCGCTCGTGCCTGCCGACGACGTCGTGGAGGCTGCCTGGTTTCCGCTTCACGTCACCCTGCCGCGGATTGCTTTTCCCGGCGCGGCGCGCGCCTTCGAGGACCTGGTGCGCTCCATCAAGAACCCGGGAGACCCCTCAGGCTGATTCGACCGGATCCCTGCCCACGGACTCCGCGAGCGCGGCGAACTTCTCCTTGTCGGCAAGCTGCAGCATCTCACCGTCGCGGCCGAGCACGCCTTCGGCAACGAGCGCATCGAGCACCTTTTGCACCTCTTCCATCGGCAGCTCGAGGCTGAAAGAGACCTCCTCGACGCATTTTTCGCGCGCGACAATCTGTCGGTCGGCGGGCAGCTCCTGGAAGAGCGAGCGCAGGTGCAGCACGATGAGGCCGCGCGCGTCCTTTTTCACGAGGTGCTGGATCTTGAGATGGGCGGTCTGGAGCCTCCGGCAGAGCTTGTCGATGATCGTGAGGGCGATGCGGACATTGCGGGCGATCATGTTCTGCAGGCCGTCGCGGTCGAAGACGAGCAGCTCCACCTCATCGACCGCCGTCACGGTGGCCGTGCGCTGAATGCGGTTGACGATCGCCATCTCGCCGAAAAAGTCGCCTTTTTCCAGTATGGAGATCACGTGCGTCTTGCCGGCGAACCTCTTGCTGACCCGGACCTTGCCCTTCTGGATGATGTACATCTCCACGCCGTCCTCGCCTTCGCGGCAGATGACCGCTCCGGGGGCGTAGGTTCGGCTGAATCGCTGCAGGAGCTCGTCTGGCATTTGCTCACCATCGTAATGCAAAGGCGGGCGTCATGCAAAGGCAGGCCGCCGGAAAGCGGGAAGGTGGAATCGCCCGCACCGGATTCAAGCGGCCCGGCCCTTGCGCCCGTATGGAACGGCGGAGGGCATATGAAAGCTTTCGGCCGGCTCCCGGCGCTTCTCTTCGCCTCCCTCTGTGCTTCCTGCGGTCCCGTGGCGGACCCACGCTCGGCGGACGTGGACCTCTCGCCGCCGCAGCTCGAGTCGGTGCGGACCGTCGGTCCGCAGGAGATCAGCATCCAGTTTAATGAGGACGCGGGGTTGCGCGCGGGGAAAACGCGCATCACGCCGGATCTCGCCATCGCGGAGACAACCGGTCCGGGCAGGACCGTGGAGCTCCACGCGGAGGCGCAGGCGCCCGGCCGTCTCTATACCCTGGAGGCGGAAGCGCAGGATGCCCGCGGCAATTCGGCGTCCTTCATCGCCCAGTTCTACGGATTCAACGGCCGCGTGCCGCGCCTCCTCATCAATGAGCTCACGCCGCGCGGCTCGGGCAATCACCCGGACCTCGTGGAGCTGAAGGTGATGACGGACGGGGACATGGGGGGAGTGGCGCTCTATCTGGGCACGCCGGGCAGCTTTGACGCGCGTCTTGTCTTTCCCGCCTTCGGTGTGACCGCGGGAAGCTTCGTCCTCGTCCACCTCAAGCCTTCCGGCAGCCCGGATGAGGTGAATGAGACGCGCGACAGGAAAGCATCGAAAGGCTTCGACGCCTCGGATACCGCGTACGATTTCTGGCTGCCGGACGGCACTGGCATCAGCGGCACAAACGGCGTTCTCTCCCTGTACGACCGACCCGGGGGCGCGTGCCTCGACGCGGTGCTCTACAGCAACCGCACGTCCCAGTCGGATGAGAGCTACCGGGGATTCGGCTCGGCGGACATGGAGGCGCGGGCTGAAGAGATCGTCGGCGCGGGGGGCTGGAAGGCAGCCGGTCCGCGGGTCACGCCGGAAGACGCGGTATCGCCGGAAGGTTCCACCGCAACGCGTTCCCTCTGCAGGTCTTCACGCTCCGCGGACACGAACCAGGCGCAGGACTGGCACATCGTTCCCACGCGCAAGGCCACCTTTGGAGCGGAGAACTCAGACGAGATCTACCAGAAGCAGCAGGGCCCCTAGATCACTTCCTTTATCATCTTTTCCAGCGCCTGCCGCGGCACGGCGCCGATCTGCTGCTTTACCACCTGACCCTTGCTGAAAACGAGGATTGTCGGGATGCTGACGATATTGAACTGCTGGGCGAGCTCGCCCTCTGCATCGACGTCGATCTTCGCGATCTTGATCTTGTCCTTGTATTCACGACCAAGCTCTTTGAGCACGGGGGCGATCATCTTGCACGGTCCGCACCATTCCGCCCAGAAGTCCGCCACGACGGGAACCGCCGACTTGATGACCTCTGAATCGAAATTTCCGCTCGTGACCGTTACTTCCTCTGCCATTGCCGCTTCCCCCTTCCCTTCATGAGGTAACTAATATATATCCCTGGACGTGGAATGAGCAATCCCCGGCGGGGAGCCTATTCCTCGATTTCCCGCTCCCAGCGGCGACGGCGTTTGAAATCCTTCAGGCGGAAGTCGCTGATCACGCCCCAGACGAATGCCATCGTCTCCTCGACCGCTTTCTTTGCCTCCGCCGGCATGTCCGTGTAGACCCGCGTGATGCGCTGGAGGACCATGTGAAGGTCATTCAGAAAAAAAGCGGCCTCCAGGATGTAGTCCTTCTCCTCGCGCTCGATGGCCGGGTAATTGCGCGGAAACTTGCGAAGCTGACCCACCAGGCGGGCAAGAAAGGGGGGCACCTCGTCGCGCACCGACGAGCAGAGATAGCGGAGCTGCGAATCCAGGCCCAGCATCTCGGAGGAGCTGGGCGCATACATCGTGTCCTGGAGCGCGGCGCCAAGGTCCTGCCATCGCTCCCGCTCCAGGCCCGTGAGCGCACCGACCAGCCGCCGCACCTCTTCGCCGGCATCCGCGTCGAACCGGACATCGGGGTACTTGGCGATCCGCCTGCTGTTTTCCTCCAGCACCTTGTCGGCGAAGCTCGCCTTCTCCACGCCCGGCCGCACGGGGCCGATCATGACGCGCTGCTCCTCCCGGGCGATCAGCTCCTCGATCGCGCTGATCTCCGCGACGAGGAAGGAAGAGACGTCCACCTTCGCCCGCAGCGCCCTGATGTAGCGATCCTCGAAAGCCTTGCGCAGGGACCGTGGCTTGAAGTATTTCGAGATGTAGTCGTCGTATTTCCTGCGTATTTTCTCGACGCTGGAAGTGATTTCGCCCGGGGTCAACTTCCTGGAGATCACGGCGACTTCTTCATATAGAAAACGGTTGTATTCGTCAAGAAATCCGCGTTTTCACGCCCCGCCTTATCCCATCGGCGTTTCTGAGGTTTTTCCCACACCGCCCCGCACAAACAGGCCGATCACGATCCCGGCCGCCCCGAGGATGCCCGCCGTGGCAAGGAAGACCGCACTGTAGCCAGCCGTCATGGCGATGGAGGCGCCGATGACCGGGCCAAGCGCGTTGCTGACGGAAGCGATGGACGCGGAAAGCCCGTAGATGCTTCCCTGCCTGCCCTTTTCCGTGCGCTGCGCGATCAGCGCGTTGACGGATGGAAGGTTCCCGCCCACGAAAAAGCAGCTGCAAATCCTCATGACCAGGAGCTGCACGGGGGTGCGGGCGAACGCCTGCGGGATCGTAAACAGCGAGGCGCCGGCCATGCAAATGATGAGCGTCCGCTTGTAGCCCAGGCGGTAGCTCACCTTGCCGATACTCACCGCGGCGAGGGCGCTCGCCACGGCTCCCAGCCCGATGATGACCCCGGTCATGGTGGCAAGCATGGAGGTCCACGTGCTGATCTGCTGGATCATGAGGGGCAGAAAAGGACCGACGATGGAGCCGGCGATCTGGTCTGCCGCAATCACGGCCAGGAGCGAGGCGAGGGCGGGGGAGCGCAGGAGCGGTGAAAAGTCCGGCAGCAGACTGCGGAATATCGATTTCCTGTCCGCCGGCGGCTCGAAGTTGTCCTCCGCAAAACGCATGATGATGAGCCCCGCGGAGAGGAGGAGGAGCGCCGTCGCGAAGAAATTCATGCGGCGGCCGAACAGGTCGGCGATCACCCCGCCGAACAGGGGGCCGAAGGAGGAGCCGAGGAATATCGCCATTTGCAGGAGCCCCAGGGCATAGCCGGCTTCCTCCCGCGGGGCGATGGAGGCGACCATGATGGTGGCAGCCGCGACGGTGCCGGTGAGGCAGCCCTGCAGGGTCTTCAACGCGATGAGCTGCCACGGCGCGGTGATGAGCCCCGTGACGAACATGACGACCGTGCCCCCGAACATGGCGCGCAGAAGCATCGGCTTGCGCCCGTAGTTGTCCGCCACGCTGCCCCAGATGGGCGCAAAGACCGCGAGCGTCAGGGACGGCAGCGCCTGCACGATGCCCGTGAGCAGCTTCAGGCGCAGCGGGTCGGTGACCCCCAGGTCCTGGATGTAGAAGGGGGTGATGGGGGTCGAGGTGGAAAACCCGGCGATGGCGAGAAACTCGCCGGCCCAGACGGCGTACAACGTACGCTTCCAGCGTGGCGCGGCGATCGAAGAATGACTCAGGACGGTCTCCTCATGCGGATGCGGTGGGGGAAGTATAGCGGGATTGGGCCGCCTGTGACAGCGGGGCGCGGCGGCGAAGAAGGCGGCGGAGGCATTGCTCACCCGGGGGTGAAGCAGCCTCCGCCCGGCCGCGCGGATTCCCGCTTCAGGAGATGCCCGCCAGCTCGGCCTCCTTCTCCGCTTCCTGCGTCTCTTCCGCGGGGGTGCCGTCGGGATCCTGCTTCCTGAGCTGCGGCTTGAACTCCACGTGCTCCGCAATGATGTGCACGCGCGAATGGGTCTTGCCGTCCGCGTCCGTCCAGCGGTCCTGCTTCAGTCGCCCGACCACGCGGACGCCGCGACCCTTTTTCAGGTACTCTCCGCAGACCTCCGCGAGCCGGTTCCACGCGGAAACGTCGAAGAAGGACACCTCCTTCTGGTACTCGTCGTCCTGTTTCCAGGAGCGGTTGCACCCGACGGTGAATTTGCACACCGCCGCTCCCTTGGGCGTGTAGGCGAGCTCGGGATCCCGCACGAGGTTTCCTTCGATCAGAATGGAATTGAGATTGTTCATCGGGTCCTCCTCATGCCTTCTAGAACGGGCGCCGGTCACGCGCGATTGCACCGTGCGATGAAATCGCATACAGTGATCGACGCATGCTCGATCTTGACAAGCGGATCAGCGGAGACTGGATAGAGATCAGGGAAAAAGCGAATGACTTCCACTCCCTGCTCGACATGCTTGCCGTGCCGCCGCACCATCTGCGCGCCGCGGCGGACAAGCTGCGTCTGTGCGTCGAGCAGGGAGTCGTCGAGTTCAAGCGGGCGCTCCTGAGCCCCGTGCTCGTCGCGTTGGAAACGGCCCGCTACAAGTCTCTGGCCGCCGACGACATGAGCGCGCAGGAGAAGTCCCTCACCGTGCTCCTCCTCTCCATCCTCGTCGAGCGCCTCCTCTGCATGGAGCTCCTCCCCCTGGCCCGTCCCCGCGAGGTCAAGCACGGCCTCGGCGTCGAAACGATGCCCGTGGCGGTGGTCCTCTCCGACGTGAACGCGCGCATCAAGGCGAGCCCCGCGCAGCGCTCCGCGCCGGCCATCAAGAACATCCTCATGCTCGTCCAGCGCTACAACGGGGAGAACCAGAAGATGCGCGAGCTCCTCCCCACGATCAAGCCTGACATGCGGACCGCGTTCCTTGCAAACTTCACGCGCACGTTCGAGGAGATCATCGGCAGCATCCGCCGACATTACACGGTGCTTCTCCAAGATGAGATCGCCGCGGAGAAGGCGCGCAAGGAAGGTTTCTCCCTCTCCCTCATGCCCCTGAAGGAATTGGCGCCGCTCCTCAACAGCCAGGCGAAGGAGATCAGCCGCTATCGCTCGACCCTGGGCCACGCGCGCGACGAGAAGTACAAGACGCGGGAGACCCTCGTGCGGCTGTACGACGGGCGGCAGGTCGTGCTGAAGCTGCTGGAGGATGAGTCAAAGGTGTATCGCCGCATCTGCCAGCGGACGCAGCAGGAGGACCTTGATGCCTGCTCGCTCTCCATGGCGGCCGGCTTCAAAGACGAGCTGGTTTCAGTCCTCGAAAAGCAGGGAAGAAAGGAAGAGCCCGCCGGCGCGGGTGCGTAG
This sequence comes from uncultured Spirochaetota bacterium, assembly GCA_963781885.1. GTDB lineage: Bacteria > Spirochaetota > Spirochaetia > SZUA-6 > Fen-1364 > Fen-1364. Next base: position 407,345 of record CAWAHW010000007.1, read on the forward strand.
GCAGGGATGCGGAGCGCGGTACACCGCGCGGAGGGCGGCAGCCGGCTGCGAAACAGACGGCGAGAGCCGCGAGCGCGGCCCCCGTGTGCGCGGACCCAGACGCCCATCGACGCCCGGGGGATCAGTCCGACTCAATGCCCACCAGGCGCAGACGGCCGTCCCTGTAGACGTGCTTGAAGCGCACCTGCTTCCGGCGCGAAACGAAGACGAGCTCGCCCTCGGCGAGATAGAAGTCGTCCATCTCGCGTTCCACGTCGATTGCGTAGTAGCGGGTGAGGTACTCCAGGAGCCCGTCGAGATTGATCTGCTCGAAATGCTCCACCAGGCGGTTGAACGCCTCCTGGCTTCCGCGTCGCTCGAGGAAATACATCTTCTGCGCCATGAAGAAGATGATGTGATCCCGCGTGTGCTCCATGATCTTTCTTATGATCGACATCTCACCCCGATAATCTGCAATGAAAAAGAATGGCACCCTGCCGCGCGCGGGCCGGCACGCCGCCCCCTCCCGCGTCGGGAAGCGGCGTTTTCATGCGCCGCGCGGGGTGATATACTGGGGCGCGGAGGAGCGACATGGCGAAGGGTTTCAATCTGGAAATCTATCCGTGGGCCTATCGGGCGAGGAACCAGGAGGACGGCTCGTGGACGGAGGAGTACGTCGAAAAGCCGCACCTCACCCCACGCGACGAAGAGGCGCTGTCGCCGGCGGCGCGCGCCGAGCTGCTCCAGAAGCGGAACAGTTACGCGGATCTCCCGCTGGTCAATTTCACGTCCCAGTACGGCATGGGATGCTTCGAAGGCCTCAAGGCCTTCCCGCAGCCCGACGGATCGCTGAAGCTCTTCCGACCCGATGAAAACGGCAAGCGCATGGCTGCCTCCATGAAGGGGCTCTTCATGCCCGCATTTCCCGAGGAGATGTTTCTCACCGCCGTGCGCACCGTCGTGGGAAAGAACAAGGCCATCGGCTTTGCGCCCGCCTACGATCCTTCCTGGGCCGCCGAGGATTTCGTCTCGGGCCGCTCCGTCTACATCCGGCCCTTCTCCTGGGGCGAGCCGGGAATCGGCGTCGGCATCTGCCGCAACCCCTGGGTGGTCGTCGTGACGACGCCGGTGGGCGCCTACTTCAATCCGGGCAACTCGAAGGCGGTGACGACCCGCCGGGTCCGCGCGAATCCGGGCGGCACGGGTTGGATCAAGGCAGACTCCAACTACGTCACCAGTGCCATCGCCAAGAAGGAAGCGGAGACGGCGGGCTACATGGAGGCTGTGTTCCTCGACGCGCGGGAGCACGCCTATTTCGAGGAAGGCTCGTCGTGCAACATCTTTTTCGTCATGAAGGACGGCACCCTCGTCACGCCCAGCCTCGAGGATACGATCCTTCCCGGCATCAATCGCAAGAGCATCCTCATTCTCGCCCGGGAAAAGGGCTTGAAAACGGCGGAGCGGCGTGTCTCGGTGAAAGAGGTCTTTTCCAAGGCGCGCGAATGCTTCGTCGCCGGAACCGCGGCCGGGATCACCCCCATAGAATCGATCACGCACGAAGGCAGGGAAGCGGTCTTCTGCAACCGCGCAGTCGGGGAGACCACGCGGGAGCTCCTGCGCACCTTGAAGGGCATTCAATACGGAGCGCTCCCGGACACGCATGGCTGGATGATGGGAACGCTTTGACGCACCTGCGCGATTGACCGCGCGGCGGCGGGCCGGAGGCGCGTTGCCGCGTCTTCCCGCGCATCCGTATTCCTACCAGTCGATGGCTTCGAAATCCTTGGGAAGCGCCAGAGAGGGCTGGAGCACGAAACCCGACACGGGATAGAGAATGCCGCGCATGTTCAGGGAGGGCAGGCTCCGATCCTCGCTCCGCTGCACGGTGTCCGGGCTGCGGGAGAGGGTGTCCGCGATCTCCGTCGCCTGCGTGAAGTAGACAAGCGACTGCGACCGCCGCGTCCGATCCCCCGTCCTCTGCGAAAGTCTGAACAGGGTGACGCCGAGATTGTTGTTCACCCGGACGAGTGAATCCAGGAGGGCGCGGTCCGATGGTTGATCCTCGGGGTGGAGGATGCCCAGTGCCGCGCGCCTGTTCTCCAGGCGGTCGAGGAGCCGCAGGTAATAGCCCTGTGCCGCGAAGAAATCGCCCCTTTGGTAAAAGCAATTCCCCAGCGCGTAGAGGAGATTCTGCGGGGGCTGCCCCGGCGTCGGCAGGGGCTCCTCAGGCGTCGGCGCGGCCGCCGCGAGGGTATCCGCCTCGGCAGGAGAGGCGGAGGCGTCTTCGGTCTGCGTGAATGTCGCAAGGGCGCTCTTGTAGTCGCCCTGCTTGTACTGGATGTATCCGGTCTTGTAGAGGAGCTCAGGTGAGGTGAACGCGTTTGCAAACGCGGTCTGGTACTGCGCGTAGGCCGCGTTCATGTCGCCCTGGATGTAATAGTACAGGTCGCCCAGATCGGCGTAGGGTCTGCCGTACAGGCCGTCCACCGGGATGAGGTTCATCTTGCGGTATTGCTCGACGAGGCTCGCGGCTTTGCGCAGATAGGTCTCCGCCGTGATGTATTCCTTGATGCCGTCGTTGTATTCCCCCAGCCGGGTGTTCGTGTCGATCTCTATCGTGACGCGTTTGGTCGTGATGGCCTCGGTGCTGTTCCGCCGGAGATTCTCCAGCGTGGCATCGAGCGCCTTTTTCTCATCGCCCGCATTCTTCACGAGCCGGTAGTATCGCGCGAGGTTGTAGTGCACCTCGTAGAGCCCCAACTTTGCCTTGTCGGCGCGGAAGAGCACCTCCTGCACGAAGTCCAGCTTGTGGTGATCCACGAGGTAGCCGCCCATCTCGGCGAATACCCCCGCATCGACCTTCACCTCTGGTCGCTGCGCGTAGTAGATGCGCAGTCTCTCCACCTCGTCGGGCTTGTCGGTGCGGATGAAGTAGCGCAGCATGCGGAAGAGGAGCTCGTCGCGCGTGCCGTACCTTTCGATGAGCGTCGCGTAGGCAAAACGTGCAGGCTCGTACCGGGCAGGCACCTTCTCGGCCCAGTCGAGGTTGTTGTCGCCCGACGCGAGGAGCGCGTCGTAGTCGTACTGGCTGCGGCCGAGGATGCGCTGGAGGAGGGAATCCGCCTTCTCGAAGTTGGCGAGTCCCTGCGATTCCATGCGCGCGTAGTCCAGGATGCCTTTCTTGTCATTCGGCTGCCAGGCAAGGAGCTGGTCGTATTTCTGCTCGGCGAGGTCATAGCGCCGCTTGCCGGCAAATGCCTCCGCGTAGCGGTAGTACCAGCTCTTCATCTGCCAGGTTCGCGTCGCGCGATCGAACCGCTCGTTGGCGATGTCGTAGTGATCGCTTGCGATCTCGGCGTAACCGGCGCGGTAATTCGTGTAGGCGGAGAGCGGTTTCCAGACGTAGCTGTAGCCGAGGAAACCGAAGAGCCCGCCCGCCACGAGCGTGATGGCGATGATGCGGATGATGGGGAGGATGTTCTCGCGGAAGGCGTAGCCGAACGTGCGCTGTTCTTCCTCGAACGCGATGCCCGTCTTCTTTTCGTAGCCCGCCGGTATCCTGATCCTCTTGCCGGTGATTTTGCCCGTGAGGGCCGCGATCTCCTGTGCGCTCGCACCGCGCAGGAGAAGCGCGATCAGGGCGGTGAGATCGGGGCCGCCAACCATGCCCTGGCCGATGAGGTCCTGCACGGCGATCTTCAGGTTGCGCGGGAGGGATTCGAGCGTCCGCTTCAGCTGGGCGAACTGCTCGGGACTGAGATCGACCTCCCCGGGCTCCGCCGCGGTTTCCACCGGTGCCGGCCGCGCCGCGGGGGCCGGCCTTTCCGCGCGTGGCTTTGCCTTGGCTTTCGGCGCTTCCACGGCCGCCGGGATCCCGAACTGCTCCGCGGACGGCGGCAGGCTGAACTCGTCAAGGTCGCCGAGGCCTTCCACGCCCAGGGAATCCATATCGGGCTCTGCCGCCGACTCCCCGGCCGGGGGTTCCGCGACTTCCCCCACCGTGTCCAGGTCGAAGCTCGCGCCCGGGGGGAGCTCTTCGGATTCGGCGGGCGGCGGCTCGAAGCTCGGCTCGCGGGGCGCCTCAGCCTGTTCAGGGGGCGCCCCGACATCGGGCGTGGTTTCGCCGAAGCTCAGATCGTCGAGGCTGGGGAGCTCGAAGCTCTCTCCTGCTTCCCCGGCCGCCGGCTCCTCACTTGCGGGCTCTTCAAAGCTCGGAGCCTCGGTGCTGAACGCATCCAGGCCTCCGAGCCCTTCGAGACCGGGTGCCGGGGCTTCCGACGCTGGTCCTTCGGCGGATTCGGAAGCCGGGCCTGTGTCCGGGGCAAATGCGCCGAGGTCTTCGAAGGATTCCCCTTCCGGGGCGGGTGCGGGTTCCTCTTCCCCCAGGCTCTCCGGCAGAACTTCCATCTGTGCAAGATCGTCCTGCAGACCTTCCGGCTCTCCGCCGGGGAATGAGAATGCCTCCTCGTCGGGCGCGGGGGCCTTCTCTGCAGGCTCTGCCGCGCGGCCCTGCGCCGGCGGTGGCGGGCTTTCGATCTCTTCGATAGGGGGGGCGGCTGTTTCGTCGCCGAACAGCGAGGAGAAATCTATGTCGTCTCCGGGAGTTTCGGGTGGCGTGGAAGGCTCATCAATGGGCGGGGGCCCGCCCGATCCCTCGTCGGGTGCGGCCTCGTCACCGGGAAGCGCGTCCAGCCCGGCAAAGATGTCCTGCAGGCTCTCCTGTTCGGCCGTGCCCGCGCCGGCCTCGTCGCCTTCTCCGGCGTCGAAGGGCAGCGCGTCGAGTGAATCGCCTTCCTGCGGGGCGCCCTCTGCCGCCGGCGCAGCAACCTCCTCGATGCTCTCCGCGCGCGCCGCGCGTATCGCCGGCTCGTCACCGAGTGAGTTGAGGACCTGGGCGAATCGTTCGATATCCTCTCTTCGGGGCATGAGGCTCCTGCTTCAAATGTCGGCGCGATGCGCGCGCGTCATGACTCAAGCCTCGCGCGTCTTCGGCCGACATGTAGTATAAGCAAAAGCAACCGGACGTCCACCATGAAGAGACACGCCACACCAGCCCCGAAGGACAACCCCCCGCCTACCCCCCGGCAGCGCAGGATGACCCTCGTGCGCTTTCTCCTTCTTGCCGGCCTGATCGCTTCCGCGGTGGGCGCCTTTGCCGCCACGCCCGAGACGCTCGACATCGCCATCAAGCGCATCAACACGGCCCAGCCGCCCCGGCTCGTGCAGGACGTGCTCCTCCTCAGCTACCGCCCCGACCGGCCGACGCGCTTCGTCGGCGCCCGGTTTGCACACGAGTCGTGGAAGGTGCTGCATCCGTACGTCGTGAATGACAAAGGCATCTTCGTGTTGGAATATCCCTGGCCCGAGGGAGCGACGGAGATACGCTACCGGATAGAGGTCGACGGCCTCTGGACGACGGATCCCGCCAATCACGTCGTCGACACGGATGCGGCGGGCAACGAATTCTCCGTGTTCACCGTGGACAGGGCGCCGGACCGTCGGCTTGTCAGTCCGCGGAAAGAGAGCGACGGCTCCTACACTTTCACGTTCACCGGATTGCCCGGCCACCGGGTCTCGCTGGAGGGCGACTTCAACGACTGGGACCCGTTCGTCGACACCCTGGAGGAAACGTCACCGGGTGTGTACACGGTCACGCTCCGCATCCCGCCGGGCCGGCACTGGTACGTCTTTCTTTCGGACGGGCTCCGCATCCTCGACCGGCTGAACGGCGACACCGGGGTGGATCCCGACGGCCGTGCCGTGAGCTATTTCTCCCCCTCCTCCTGAGATTCCCGCACCGGGTATTCCTTTCCCCAGGCGTCCAGGGAGACGATCGATGACAGGGGCATGCGGACGCGGGGTCGCGGCCCGAGCTCCGGCGCGGGATAGCCGACGGCGATCAACGCGACGACCTGCACGTGGAAGGGCGCCCGCAGCGCGCGCCGCGCGGCGCGCCTGTTGAACCAGCCGATCCAGCACGTTCCCAGCCCGAGCTCTTCCGCGCGGAGCACGAGGTGCTCGCCGGCGATGCCGCAGTCCAACTGGTACATCGCGCCGTCTTTCACGGCCTTTCCCGCCTCCACGACGCCTCCGCGCCGCGCGCAGAGCGCGATGATCAGGGGCGCGCGGGCCGCAAACCGGGTGGGGGAGAATATGCCCGAGAAGCTCGCGCGGGCAAGCCTTTCCCGCGCCGCGGCGTCCTTCACCACGATGAAGCGGCACGGCTGGGAGTTCTCCGCGGAAGGCGCAAGGCGCGCGCACTCCAGCAGGGAGGCGATGGCATCGTCCGGCACGGCGCGCTCCGCGTAGCGGCGGACGCTCTGCCGATGGTGCACGAGCTCGGTAAAGGGCGAGCGGCTCATCCCGCGGCCTTGTGATTCCGCGCCGCGTCCTGAAGACGGTGGATGCCGTCGAACCACTTCAGCGCGCTTTCGTTGCGGAAGGGGATGCGATAGAGCCTGCCGTCGTAGGTGAAGTGCAGCTTGTCCCCCGGGTCGACGGACAGCGCGCCTATTGCCCCGAGGGGCGCGGAGAGCGGGATGCCGATGCGGGTGCGAAAGAGGAGGCGGCGACCGGTGAGGAACGCGCGGCCGAAGGCGAAGAGCCGCAGGTTGGGGAAGGTCTCCTGCTTGAACAGGAAACGCGGCCGGGAGATGAGGTAGATCTTCTCTCCCGGCGCAAGCCCCAGCCGCACCTCGCTGCGGATGGGGGTGTAGTCCATCTCGACGATATGCTTGTAATGCCAGGGAAGCGGGATCCAGTTGCCTTCCGCGTGCCCGGTCTCGTCGGCCAGGGAGAGACGGCATGCGGCGTCAATGACCCACGTGCTGAAGCAGCTCGAGCACTCGACCATGTTCGTGCTGAAGGGACGCACGAGCTTCAAGCCTTCCATCGTGCCGCAGCTCGGACAGCGATAGAGGACGCGCGTAACATTGACGGCGAGCCCCGTCTGGCGACCGCGCGCGGCCGTTGCCGGGGAATCGAACTCATGGGTGGTGATCGCCGCGGCGATCCGGGAAAGGATCTCCGAATCACTCTTGGGAATGGTGGTGGGCGTGAAGAGCTGGGAGAACTCGCCCCGCACGGGGAGCCGGCGTATCTTGCGCGCCCAGCGCGGGTAGGTGAGGTACGCCCCTTCCAGCCGGCAGACGTAGACGGGAACCTTCAGCTTGCGGATCAGCTTCGCGATGCCGGTGAAAAGGGGCTGCAGGGAGCCGTCCCACGTGCGCACGCCTTCCGGGAACACGCCGACCAGGCCGCCCTTTTCCACGAGTGAAAAGATGGTGCGGAGCGCTGCCATGTCGGACGCCGCCTTGCGCTTGGGGAATGCGCCGAACGACCTGATGAGCAAACCGAGGAATCGGCTGCGAAAAAGGTCCTCCGTGGCGGCGAAGTAGACGGGCCGGCGCAGCAGGGCGTAGAGCCAGATCGGGTCAAAGAGGGTCGTGTGATTGGAAAGAATGATGCCCGCCCCGGTGGGAGGGACGACGGACGCATTGTCCGGCGTGAGCTGGAAATAGCTTTTGATGAAACCGCGCAAAATACCCATCATGACGCGGTAGAAGATGCGGTTGACGACCCGCGGCTTGCGGAAAATCGTCGAGGACCCGTTTGTGTCCGCCATCGTGAGAAAGATAGCGAAACCCTCGGGGGGACGCAAGCGCTGCCGTGACCGGTGGGAACGCAGGGCCGCCCGCTCCCGGCGGCCGTCAGCTCGTCAGCTGCACCCCGTCGTCGAGCCGCAGGTGTCGCATCTCATGCAGGTGCCGCTGCGCACGAGCGTGAAGTGGCCGCAGACCGGGCAGGGGTCGCCCTCGTAGCCTTTCATTTTCGCGACGTGCACCTCGTTGTCCAGCGCCGCCACCTCGCCGTGACCGTTGGCGTGATCGTCGCGCGCGCCGTTGTTGCGGTTCGTGGTGGTGGCAATGAGGTCATCGGGTTTCACTTGCACGAGGTCCGTCCGTCCCAGGTAGGACAGGGCGAGGTCGCGGAAGATGAAGTCCAGCACGGAGGTGGTCATCTTGATGTGGTCGTGGCCGCTCACCATGCCGTTGGGCTCGAAGCGCGTGAAGGTGAATGCATCCACGTACTCTTCAAGGGGCACGCCGTACTGCAGCCCGAGGGAGACGGCGATGGCGAAGCTGTTGAGCAGGGAGCGGAACGCCGCGCCCTCCTTGTGCATGTCGAGGAATATCTCGCCCAGCGTGCCGTCTTCGTACTGGCCGGTGCGCAGGAAGATGCTGTGGCCGCCGATCTTGGCCTTCTGCGTGTAGCCGAATCTCTTTGCCGGCAGAGGGTCGCGCCTCTTGGCGTGGCCGGGGGCAAGGGCCAGGCCGATGTGCGAGTCCCCGGTTTCCTTACTGATGGCAAGAACCGCCGCCGCCGCGGAATCCGACCCGGGCATGAGCGAGGACAGGGGCTGGCTCAGCTTCGAGCCGTCGCGGTAGAGCGCGATGGCCTTCAGCATCTTGCGCCACGACATGAGGTAGGCGCCCTTGATGTCGTCGATGGAGGCGTTGGACGGCATGTTGATGGTCTTGGAGATCGCACCGGAGATGAAGGGCTGCACGGCCGCCATCATCTCGATGTGGGCCTTCCACGGGATGGAGCGCTTGCCGATCTTGCCGTTCGGGGAGGCGGTGTCGAACACCGCGTAATGTTCCGGCTTCAGGTGCGGCGCGCCTTCAATGGTCATCGTGCCGCACGCGTACAGGTCCGCGGCCTCGATGTCGGCGGCGCTGAACCCGAGGTGGGCGAGCAGGGAGAAGCCCGCCTGCGTGAAGGTGGTTTCCGGGATGCCGAGATTCGCCTCCAGGAACTCCTTGCCCAGCACCACCCATGAGAAGGAGAACGCCGTGGAGAAGGCATTCGCCAGGGAGGCGTTCACCTTCTGGATCGCCTCTTCAGAGAAGCCCTTCTGCCGCAGGGCGTCCGTGGAGATCGCCGGCGCGCCGTCCAGCGTGCCGCTGCCCAGGCAGTAACGCACGATCTCCTGGATCTGCTTCTCGTCGTAGCCGAGCTTGCGCAGGGCAGGGGGAAGGGACGTGTTGATGATCTTGAAGTAGCCGCCGCCGGCGAGCTTCTTGAACTTCACGAGGCTGAAATCGGGCTCCACGCCGGTGGTGTCGCAGTCCATGACGAGCCCGATGGTGCCCGTGGGCGCGATAGCCGTCACCTGCGCATTGCGGTAGCCGTACTTCTCTCCCAGGGAGAGGGCGCGGTCCCAGCCGCGGCGTGCCGCCGCCATGAGGTCCGGCGGGCAGAAGAGGGCGATCGATGGGCTGCGGAACGACCGACAGGCCTTCATACTCGTCCGCGGCGGCGCCGTAGGCCGCGCGGCCGTGGTTGCGGATGACGCGGAGCATGGATTCCCGGTTCGCGGTGAAGCGCGGGAACGGGCCGAGCTCCGCGGCCATCTCGGCGGAGGTCGCGTAGGCTTCCGCGGACAGGATGGCGGAGAGCGCCGCGGCAATGGCGCGGCCTTCCGCGCTGTCGTACGGGATGCCCATGACCATGAGCAGCGTGCCGAGGTTTGCGTACCCGAGGCCGAGCGTGCGGAAATCGTAGCTCTTGCGGGCGATCTCCTTGCTGGGGAACTGCGCCATGAGGACGCTGATCTCCAGCACCATGGTCCAGAGGCGTATCGCGTGACGCAGGTCCTCGATCCTGATCTCCCCGGTCTCCTGGTCGAAGAAGGTCATGAGGTTGAGCGATGCGAGATTGCACGCCGTGTCGTCCAGGAACATGTACTCCGAGCAGGGATTGGACCCGCGGATCTCACCGTCCTGGGGGCAGGTATGCCAGTCGTTCACCGTCGTATGGAACTGGAGGCCGGGGTCCGCGCAGAGCCACGCGGCCGTTGCGATCCGCTCCCAGATCTCGCGCGCCTTCACACGTTCCCGTGTCTTGCCGTCCGTGCGGTTGACGAGCTCCCACCATCCATCGTCCAGCACCGCCTGCATGAAGGTGTCGGTGAGGCGCAGCGAATTGTTGGAGGACTGTCCGCTCACCGTGTTGTACGCCTCGGAGTCCCAGTCGGTGGTGTACTCTTCCGGCTCGAACTCCCAGATGCCCTGTTCGGCGAGCTGGATCACCTGGTGCACCCACGAGGCCGGGACCTCGTCGTGCAGCGCTTCGCGCACCGCGCGCTCAAGCTCCTTGTTCTTCCGCGGGTCGAAGCTGGCGGCGCCATTGCCGTTGCTGTGGTCTTCGGGAGACTGCCGGCACGCCTCCAGGATCTGCCGCGTGTGCCGGCGGAGTATCCTGCTGCCCGTCACCATGGCGGCGACCTTGCGCTCCTCCTCCGCCTTCCAGTCGATGTAACGGAACACGTCGGGGTGGTCCGCATCCAGCGTGACCATGCGCGCCGCGCGCCGCGTGGTGCCGCCGCTTTTTATGGAAGAGGCGGAGCGGTCGCTCACCTTGAGGAAAGAAAGAAGCCCGGACGACGCCCCACCGCCGGAAAGCGGCTCGTTGGAAGACCGCAGCTTCGAGTAGTTCGTGCCCGTGCCTGAACCGTACTTGAAGAGGCGCGCCTCCCGGGTGATGAGGTCCATGATGCCGCCTTCATTCACCAGGTCGTCTTCTATGGAGAGGATGAAACAGGCATGAGGCTGCGGGTGCTCGTAGGCGCTCGTTGCCTTCTCCACCTCACCGGTGTCGGGATTCACGAAGTAGTGGCCCTGCGCGGGGCCTTTCAGGCCGTACACGGCGTAGAGACCGGTGTTGAACCACTGGGGCGAGTTGGGCGCACCCATCTGCCGGGCAAGGATGAAGCACATCTCGTCGTAGAAGGCCTGCGCATCCTCTTCCGTCGTGAAGTACTTGTAGCGTCTGCCCCAGTCGGTCCACGTGTAGGCCAGGCGATGGAAGACCTGCCGCGCATCGGTTTCGCCGCGGGTGGCGCTCTCCGGAGCCGCGCTTCCGTTGCTGCCATTGGCGCCGGGCGCGGGCGAGGCGACCGCCGCTCCCGCGCCTGCTGCGCCGCCGACGGCGGCCCCGACGGGAACCGCGCCGACGGGCGCCGGGGTGGTCACACCGCGCTTGCGGAAGTACTTCTGCGCGAGGATGTCGGTGGCGATCTGCGACCAGTGCGTAGGAACGACGACATTATCCTGGTGGAATATGGGCGTGCCGTCGGGATTGCGGATCTCCGACGTGCGTGGCTCGAATGAAATACCTGCGTAAGGGCTTTCCCCGGACCGGGTGAAGCGCCGTTGAATCTCCATAGTCCCCTCCCATTGGAAACTCGGCGAGACGGAGTACTAGTTTAACAGGATCGACTTGCGGAAGGCAAGAGGAATCTTTTTTTTCGCGTCGTCGATCCCCGAAATCGTCACGGGGCCGCCTCCTGGACCCCGAATGACTGGCCCCCCGGGGGACCTCCTGCCCCCTGGACCGCCGTATCCAGCACGTCGAAAGCCTTCAGGAAGGCCGTCGGGTGGGTGGCGGCGAGCTGATGCGCCAGGGATGCCCCGTGCGCCGACCAGGAGCGCATGCGCGAGAGGGTGATGTCCTGGAATCCCATGACGGCGGACCGCGCCTGCTGCATGAGGTAGCTCTGGAACTCGTTCACGACGAGATAATGGTCCGTCGTGTCGTAGTTGTTGTGGGAAAGGTATTCGGTCCAAACGTCCTGCTCGATCGGTGAGAGCGACTCCCACTCCTTCTCCGTCGCATCGCGGAACGCGGGCAGGGAGAAGTAGATGCCGTGGAAGCTCTCATGGGTCAGGAGGAGGTTTCGCAGCAGCGGCGAAGAGCTGCGCGAGATCGAAAGGATGGAGCCTTCGCCCGGTGTGTAGCCGCTGTCCGCTTTTTTGATGACGCCATTGCTCAGCAGGATCCGTGCCAGGGTGTTCTCCTCCACAGAAAGGGACGTCCCGGCCTGCGTGAAGAAGCGCGCAAGGTCCTCCGCCCGGTAATCGTGGGCATTGTAGGCGTGGAACGAGGCAAGCGCGGCCTCCGTTTCGAGCCTGCCGGCGTGCCCCGCTTTTTCGACGAAGAAAGCCAGTCTCTTGAAGAAGGCGTCCTGCACGTCGTAGGTGGAAAAATCCAGGATCAGCACCTGCGGAAAGCGTGTCCAGGAGAAAAGCTCGTAGTCGGGCGTGCGCCACGCCGACCGGTCCCACGTGAGGACGGCGCCCGGGTCCGCGGGAAGCGGCGCGCCGACCGGTACATGGGAAACCCGGAAGCTGCCGAGCCTTCCCTGGAGCATGACGTCGCGGGGAAGAAACGGCATGCTCCCGCGCGCGAAGTCCACCCGCGGGCCGCTGGAGGGGCTCAGGTCGAAAGTCACGGTCGCGCCCCCCGCATCCTTGAAGACGATCGTGCCCCCCGGCGCGACCCCCTCGAGGCTGATGAGCCACGTGCCCTGACCCATCTCGGCCTGCGTGGCATCCGTCAGGCGCGCGCTTACCGATTCGGTCGAGGCCGACATCACCTCGACGCTGCCGTCCACGGAGAGGCCGTTCTCATCGATGAGGAAGCCGTGCACCGAGGGTGCCGTGCCCGCGGCCCGCAGCGCCAAACTGCCCTGTGCCGCGTCGGAGGACAGCCGGTAGCCCCAGATCCTGCTCCCGCGCTCCAGCGGCACCAGGTAGCGGACGGGATTGCCCGCGGTGGCGGGAAGCGCGGCGGTCTTGAGCGTGGTGTTCTTATCGGAAAGCAGGGTCAGGGTGGCCCGCGGGATGTCGCTCGTGTAGGAGAAACCGAACGAGACGCCGTTCGTCTCAACCGTCACGGCGCGCGCCAGGTGATAGACCGGCGAGGCCGCGTGGTCCGGCCGCGGCTGAAAAAGGGCCTCGCGGTCGGCGGCGACGCGCGGTGACTGCCAGATGTCGATGCGCGCCCCTTCGGCGGTCTGGAAGGCGAATGTCTCGAACCTGCCCGAGCAGCCCGCCGCGAAGACGACGACGGACAGGAGGAGGAATGCATGGAGGATCTGCTTCATGCCTGCTCGTCCACCGTGAAGGGCAGGAGAGCGCGCAGGATGTGCTGGGCGATCTCCCGGCGGGCGTCCATGGAAACCTCGCCGATGGGCCGCATGAAATTGTCCAGCAGTCCCATGAGCCCGTCGGGCAGCGTGGGCAGGGACGCGATGCGCTCCGCCAGCATGCGGTCGGACGGCTCGTAGCGGCGGTTGATCGCGAAGAGGAAGCTCGCGACGCAGCGCACCAAGCGTGAGGCGGACACCAGGAAGAAGAGCTGGTCGTCGCGGTGCGCGGCGGCGCCCAGGTCGGAGAGGGCCCGCTCGGCAAGGGAGAAGGCGCGCAGGCGCGTCTGCCACCAGAACTGGTCGGGCACGTGCGCGAGCGCCGAGCGGGCCTCCTCCAGCCAGCCGTCGCGCGCGAAAAGGACCTCGGCCTGCTCGATGCGGTAGAGCGGGTTCGTGCCCGGCTCGTGGAAGACCCAGGTCTGCTCGGAGATGCGCAGGAGCATGCGGTCGACGTCGGCTGATCTGACGTAATGGACGCTCGTGGGCAGCTCTTCCATCAGGAACCTGTCCACCGCGGAGACGGGCGACGTCTCGAAGGCCTGGATGCCCGGGAAGAGCTTGCTGCGCAGCTCGATGCTCGGTGCGGCCCCCGCCGTGTAGACGTCCAGGTCGATCGTGAAGTACGGATCGAACACCTCGATGTCCGCCGCTTCCCCGAGCAGGACGGCCTGCACGCCTTCCACCTCTGAGAGACGGTCAGCGAGAAAACCCGCGATCCGCCGTACCTTGCGCTTCATGCCGGGAATAGTAGCAGGCCCGCGGCGGTGCCGGCAAGGCGGCCCGGGCACGCGCCGGCATCGGCACCGGCGCCTTTGCGGCGCGTGCGCGGTCGTGCTACCCTCGACGCGAGTGCGGCGTGCCGCCAAAGGGAGGAGTGTCGATGCAGCCCGGTGGGGTCCACCTCGTGGCGCTTGTTCCTCCCGGATCCGTCGAGGCGGAGATGGGAAAGGTGCAGGCGGCGATCTTTGCAGAGACCGGCCTTGCATCGGCAATCGCACTCCCGCCGCTGATGCCTGTTGCATTCGCGTCCGCAGCGCCGGGGCGCGATTTTCTGGACGACCTGGATCGCTCCGTGCGGGCCGGCTGGAGCGCGCGCACGGCGGGAATCGTCTGGGTGGGGGCGTGGCTCTTCCTGGCCGTGGACACGGGCGGGCTCTGGAACGGGCTGCGGGAAAGGGCGCGCGCAGGAGCCGGCGCGGAGCCGTCCTGCCCGTTTCCCGCGGCGGAAGGTTTTTGCCTGGGATGCGTCGATGCCGCGCCCGACCAGCGCTCACGCATCGCACCGGCCATACCGCAGCTCTCGTTCAGCTCCTGTTCCCTGGCGGTCATGCGCCTGGAGTCCCCCCGCGAGGAATGGTGGCGCGAGCTGTACTGGGAAATACTGGAGGAGAAGCCGCTTCGGGGAAGGAGGGGACCGTGAAGTCGTTTCCCGCGTTCGGGATACTGTTCCGCTCGCGCGGCCAGGCGCCGCAGCTGCGGAAGCTCCTGATGGAAAACTCGAACCTCCCGGGTCCGCGCGGCAACCTGGAGCTCGCCCATTCTTTCGCGGAGTCCATCGCCGCCATGCACGTCGACGATTGGCAGTGGGACTTCATCATGGAGATGGCGGGCATGAGCGCAAAGGATGCGCCGGTGAACACGCCGGGGGAGTTCCTGCCCTTCTGCGCGCTCCTGGCGCTGGGTGCGATGTACGGGAACGGGCTGCCGCGTCCGCGGAGGCGCAGTGCGCTTGCCACGCTGATCGCCGCGTCCTCCGACGTGCGCTGGCGGGTGCGCGAGGGCGTCGCGCAGGGGCTGCAGCTCATCGGCGAGCGCAATCCGGCCGCGCTGCAAACCATCGTGACCGACTGGCTTCCTGCGGCATCGCTGCTGGAGATGCGGGCCATCGCGGCCGGCCTCGCGCACCCGCCGCTCCTCGGGGACGCCGCGTTCGCCCTGTTCAGCGTCGGCACCGCCCGCACGATACTCACGACTTTCACCCGCGCAGACGAGAGGGCGCGGAAGACCGAGGCATTCAAGATACTCCGCCAGGGTCTGGCGTACTGCCTGAGCGTGTATACCGCGCACTGCCCGGCGGAAGGATTCACGCTCATGCGCAGGAGCGCGGCCGTCCGGGACTCCGACATGGCCTGGATCATCAAGGAAAACCTGAAGAAGAAGAGGCTCACGGAGCCTTTCCCCGAAGACGTGAAAAAAGTCCAGGCTATTTTAGAAGAGGCAAACGCGCGCTGACGACGGCGTCCAGCGCGCCGATGACATCCTGCATGCTCCCGGCATAACCCTCGCGGGCGAGCGTCGTACAGAACTCTTCGTGCGTCCTCCCCCGCCTGTAGGCGGGGACCTTTGCGGGCATCGCCAGATACCGCGTGAAAAGCGAGATGTCGGTATCCACCAGGAGGCTTGCCTGGTAGAAGAGCACGAGCCGGGTGCGGTAGATCGATGTCCCGACGATCTTTTTTTCGCCGATGGCCAGGTCGGAGATGCCTGCGGGCTGCACGCCGGGAACGCCCAGCCCTGAAAGCGCCTCGACGATCCAGGCATTGATCTCCGCCGCATATTCCTTGTTGCGGAATGGCGAGGAGACCTCCGTGACAACCGCGATCACGACCTGCCCCGGCCCCAGGACGACCGTGCCGCCCCCTCCCCGCCTTCTGAGCCACGGCACGCCATCCGCGGCAAGCGCCTCCCGGCGGAGGTCCTGCTCGGGTCTGCCGGCGGCTCCGAGCACCGCGCAGAGAGTGTCAGGCTCGTAGATGCGGGAGACGGGCGCTCCTGTCTTTCGGTACCGCTCCAGGAGATCCTCGTTGACCGTCAGCTCGGGCACCGGGGCTACTGCATCTTCTTCTTCAGAGCGTCCAGGGCGGCAGAGGCCTCTTCTTTTTTCATCGCCTCTCCGAGCGTGTCCTTCTCCCCGACGACCATCCGGAGCTGCGCGAGGAGCAGGTCGGCATCGATCAGCTTCCCGCCGGTCATGCGGATGCGCGTGAGCTTGTCCTTCAGCACGGCGACTTTCGCCCGCAGGTCGGAAAGCTCCGTCTCCAGCTGCGCCTGCTTTGCCGTGGCGTCGGAGAGACGGGCCTGCGCCTGCGCCGCGAGGCCTTCGTCTCCCGCGCCGCGCGCCAGAGTCACGCGCCGGGTCCAGAGATTGGCGTCCTCCTGCGCGGCGGCAAGGGCCTTCTCCGTCTGCTTCAACGTCGTGATGAAGCCCAGCACGTAAGCGGCGGCCTGCTGCGGGGTGAGCCCTTCAATGTCGGTATCGAGCATCGCGCATCTCCCGGTGCTGAGGATAGCATGAGGCGGCTTCTCTTGCATCCTCCCTGCCAACTTGGTAGTCTTTCGCGGCCGGAGATAGCATGACGACGTGGGCTTTGACGGGAATACTCCTGGGGGCATCAGCGGCTGCCGGACTCCTGGGTTCGCTCACGGGGCTGGGCGGCGGAATCGTTATCATCCCCCTTCTCACGATCGTCATGGGAGTCGACATCCGCTATGCAATCGGCGCGTCCCTCATCTCGGTCATCGCAACCTCGTCCGGCGCCGCCGCCGCGTACGTGCGGGAAGGAATTACCAACATCCGCATCGGCATGTTCCTGGAGATCGCAACCACCCTGGGAGCGCTTGGCGGGGCATTCATCGCCCTGTTCGTGACGCCGGACCTCATTGCGGTGGTCTTCGGTCTCATGTTGCTGTATTCCGCCTTCCTCATGTTCCGCGCGCCGCCTGGCGACGGTTCCCCCGTCCCCCGCAATTCGCTCGCGACGCGGCTGAAGTTGAATGGGACCTACCCGGGACCCGAGGGGACACGAAGCTACAACGTGCGCGCAGTACCGGCGGGATTTGCGCTGATGGCCGTCGCGGGAGTGCTTTCGGGACTTCTGGGAATCGGGTCCGGAGCGTTGAAGGTGATCGCAATGGATCGCGTCATGCGGATGCCCTTCAAGGTTTCCACGACGACGAGCAATTTCATGATCGGTGTGACCGCGGCGGCGAGCGCAGGCGTCTACCTGAGCCGGGGATACATCGACCCCGCGCTCGCGCTCCCGATCATCCTGGGAGTGCTTGTCGGATCGCTCGTCGGTGCGCGCTTTCTGGCTGCCGCGAAAACCCGGACGCTGCGGATCGTATTCGCGCTGGCGATCGTCTTCCTTGGCTTCGAGATGCTCTACAAGGGCTTCACGGGAAGGCTGTGAAATGAGACAGCCGCGTCCTGTCGACGATCATCGTATCCAGCTCCTCATCGGCTCCTTGCTGCGCGTCGGTGTTATTGCCGCAGCGGGCATCGCGCTTGCCGGCGGGGTCTGGTATTTGAGCGCGCACGGCGGGGATGTTCCTCACTATGACACGTTCCGCGGCGAACCGGTTTTCCTGAGACGCATCGCGGACGTGGTTGCTGCGGTTGTGGCCGGACACAGTGCCGCACTCATCCAGCTCGGGCTTCTCGTGTTGATCGCGGTTCCCATCGCGCGCGTGGCGGTATCCCTCGTCGCTTTTGCCATCGAGCGGGACTGGATGTACTGCGTCGTGACCGTTCTGGTGCTCGCGATTCTTTTGTTCTCGCTCCTGGGGGGGAGACTCTGAGTCGTGATTCACTCCTCCGACGATCCCATTGCCGCCCTCGCCACCGCCCCCGTCTCCAGCGCACTCGCCGTCATCCGTGTTTCAGGCAGGGGCACGCTGGACATCCTTTCGGGCCTCGTGCGCGGCGCCGCGGTCGGCGGGATGCCGGGCCACACGATCCACCGCTGCCTGTTCCGCGACGGCGCGGAAGACATCGATGACGTGATGCTCGCTGTGTATCGCGCGCCGCACAGCTACACCGGCGAGGAGGCGGCCGAGATATTCTGCCACGGCAGTCTCCCGGTCATCACGCGTCTCCTTTCGGTCCTCACGCGCGCGGGATTCCGCGCCGCCGGCCCCGGGGAGTTCACCCAGCGCGCTTTTCTCAACGGCAGGATGGACCTCACGGCCGCGGAGGCCGTGAACGAGATCGTGCGCGCGCGCACGGACAGGGCGCGCGGTCTGGCGCTCCAGAGGCTGAGCGGTGCGGTGGAGGCCCGGGTGCGTGCCGCGCGCGACGCCCTGATCGACCTGCGCGCGTCGCTGGAGGCGGCCATCGACTATCCCGAGGACGGCATCGCGGATGACAGCATCGATGCGCCGCTGCGGCAGGCGCAGGCGGTGCTCGAAGGGCTCGTCGGCACCTATCGCCAGGGCAGGCTCTACCAGGAGGGGATGAGCGTCGCGATCGCCGGGGCGACGAATGCCGGGAAGTCCAGTCTCTTCAATGCGCTCCTGCGCCAGGACCGCGCCATCGTATCGGACATCCATGGCACGACGCGCGACTGGCTGGAAGGGACGGCGAGCATCGAGGGCATACCCGTGCGCCTGATCGACACGGCGGGTCTGCGGCGGTCGACCGATCCGGTGGAAGGGGAGGCCATGCGCCGGACGCGCCAGGTGATTGAGGCGGCCGATGCGGTCATCTACGTTGTGGACGGCAGCCAGGGGCTGGACGCGCAGGACCGGGAGATGATCGACGGCTGGCAGGGGCAGGCCGCGCTCCTGCGCGCGTGGAACAAGACGGACCTGCCCGCGGCGCTGCCCGCGCCCGCCGGGTTCTCGCCGGTCTCCGCCACGACAGGCGCCGGTGTGGACCGCATCGAGCGGGCCGTGGCCGAGGCCGCGCTCGGGGAAGCGCCGCGCGACGCCGGAGAGCCCCTGATCGATTCCGAGCGCCAGCGGGACCTCCTGCAGCGTGCTCTTTCCGCGCTGCGGCGCTTCGCGGAGGCGCGGCATGCCGGCATCAGCGCGGACCTCCTGGCCGTGGACGTGGCGGACGCGCTGGACGCGCTGGGCGAGATCACCGGCGCGGTGACGAGCGCGGAGATACTCGACCGCATGTTCTCCCGCTTCTGCGTGGGCAAATAGCATGAACCTCCCCGACCGTGACGTCGATGCGATCGTGATCGGCGCGGGACACGCCGGCATCGAGGCCGCGCTGGCGCTGGCGCGCCTGGGGTGCGCCACCCTCCTTGTCACGCAGAATCTCGACACCATCGGCCGCATGTCGTGCAACCCCGCCATCGGCGGCATCGCCAAGGGGAATCTCGTGCGGGAGATCGATGCGCTGGGCGGCCAGATGGCCCGTCTCATCGACGCCACCATGATCCAGTTCCGTCTCCTCAACGCCAGCCGCGGCCCCGCCGTCCAGGCGCCGCGGGCCCAGGCGGACAAGCAGGCCTACGCGGCGCTTGCCAAGCTCACCCTCGAGAAGCAGCACGGCCTGAGTCTCTTCCAGGACACGGTGGTCGACTTCCTCCTGGACGGCGCGGACTCGCGCATCGCGGGGGTGGTGACCGAGCGCGGCAGGAAGATCCGCGCGCCCGCGGTGGTGCTCACGACCGGGACCTTCATGGAGGGCACGCTCTTCATCGGCGAGTGGAGCGCGCCGGGCGGAAGGCTGGGCGAACCGGCGGCAACGGGTCTGGGCCGCAATCTCCGCGGCCGCGGCTTCGAGGTCGGCAGGCTCAAGACGGGTACGCCCGCGCGCGGCCGGGGAGAATCGCTGGACAGGAGCCGCATGGAGCGCCAGGAGCCGGATGCATGCGCCATGCCCTTTTCCTTCGCCGCGACGGCGGTCGATCGCCCGGCCGTTCCCTGCTGGATCACCTACACCAACGAAGAGACGCACAGGATCATCCGGGAGAATATCCATCGCTCCCCCCTGTATGGAGGAAAAATCGTCGGGCGCGGGCCGCGCTATTGCCCCTCCATCGAAGACAAGGTCGTCCGTTTCCCCGATCGCGCCCGTCACCAGGTCTTCGTGGAACCGGAGGGTCTTGCAACGGACGAGGTCTATCTCAACGGCGTCTCTTCCTCGCTTCCCGAGGACGTGCAGGAGGCCTTCCTGCGCACGCTGCCGGGGCTTGAAAGGCTGGAGATCGTGCGGCCCGGGTATGCCGTGGAATACGACTATCTGCCGCCGACGCAGCTCCTTCCCAGTCTCATGACGAAGCGCCTTGAAGGGCTTTTCATCGCGGGCCAGACAAATGGCACCTCGGGTTACGAGGAGGCCGCCGCACAGGGGCTCGTGGCAGGCATCAATGCGGCGCTCTACATCCAGCACCGGGAGCCCCTGGTCCTCTCCCGCGCGGAGGCGTACATCGGTGTGATGGTCGACGACCTCGTGACGCAGGGCACCGATGAGCCCTACCGTCTTTTCACCTCGCGCGCGGAGTATCGGCTTTCCCTCCGCCATGACACCGCCGATATGCGTCTCCTGCCCCTCGGCGCGCGGGTCGGCCTCCAGGGCCCCGAGGCCGTGGAACGGCTCCGCCGGAAGCAGGAGGGCATCGAGCAGGTGCGGGAGCTTCTGCGCTCGCGCAAAGTGAGCGCGGCCGACGCGGTGGAGCAGGCCGCGCTGGACCCGCATCGCGGCATGAGCTTCGAACAGGCGCTGCGCGATCCGGCGGTGCATGGCGCGGACCTCGCCGCGCGGGAACCCGGCCTCGCGGCCGCCCTGCCCGCATGCCTCGCGCTTGCCGAGACAGAGGTGAAGTACGAGGGATACATCCGCCGGCAGGACGCCCTGGTGGGGCGTTTCCGTTCGATGGAAGAAAAGCGCATCCCTTCCGACTTCCCCTGGGCTGCCCTCTCCGGGATCTCCACCGAGGCGCGCGAAAAGCTTTCGCGCATTCGTCCCCTGTCCATCGGGCAAGCGTCGCGCATCCCCGGTGTGCGTCCCGCGGACATCGCCGTGCTCATGGTCCACCTCAGGGCCGTGCGCGGCACCCCGCCCGCCGGGCAGGCGTGACGATGGCCGACCCGCACGAACGGCTGCGCGAGGGCCTTGCCCTTCTTTCCGTCCCCGATGCCGACCGCGCCTGCACGCGCCTGGAAGAGTTCCTGGCAGAGCTCGAGCGCTGGAATCCACGTTTCGGGCTCGTGAAGCACGGCGGCATGGAA
Organism: uncultured Spirochaetota bacterium; assembly: GCA_963781885.1. Classification (GTDB taxonomy): domain Bacteria; phylum Spirochaetota; class Spirochaetia; order SZUA-6; family Fen-1364; genus Fen-1364. Next base: position 428,283 of record CAWAHW010000007.1, read on the forward strand.
GACCTTGTTGTCAAGCACGTGTTGGACTCCCTCTCCGCGTGGACGGCAATACGCGACGCGATGGGATCCGCCGGCGGGACGGTTCTCGACGTGGGGTCGGGTGCAGGATTCCCCGGTATTCCCCTTGCGATTGTGCTGCCCGGAAGCCGGTTCACGCTGCTGGAGCGCATGACGAAAAGGGCCGCCTTCCTGCGCACCTGCGGCGTGCTCCTGGGCCTGACCGGGCTGCGCGTGCTCGCCTGCGACCTGGGGGAGCTGCAGGACAGCTTCGACGTCGTCACATTTCGCGCGGTCGCGCCGCTGGGCCGTTTTCTCGCCGACATCGAAGGAAGCGGCGTTCGGTGGCGGACCATCGTCGCGTACAAGGGGCGCCGGGAGCGCGCGCGGGAGGAGATCGAGGAAGCATCCCGCGCGCACCCGGGGCTTTACGCGATGGATGCGCGGCCCTTGTCCACGCCTTTCCTCGAGGAACAGAGGTGCATCATCGTCGTTTCACGCCTTTCGGATTGACAAACGGGTGTTGCCGGGATACGCTTTTTCCAAGGGAGAGCCCTTGCATTGAGCGATTCGACGATCGGCATAAAAATAGCAGACGGCTCATACTATCCGATCCTGGAGCAGGGCTTTACGGGTCGGAAGAAGCTCACCGTCACCACGGCCAAGAACAACCAGGACAAGGTCAAGATCGATCTCTACCGGGGCAGCGGCGCATCCCTTGCGGAGGCGAGCTTCGTCGGCAGCCTCGTCGTGGAGAACATACCGCCCGCCGCGCAGGGCGCGCCGGAGATCGAGCTGCTCCTCAGCCTCGACGAGCAGGGGCAGCTATCCGCCGAAGCGAATGACGCCCGGACGGGAGAATCGCAGAGATTCGCCACCACGCTTGCGGCACCTGCCGAATCAGAGACCTTCAGCGAGCCCGAGCTCGTGATGGACGAGGCGGACGCCGAGCTTTCCAGCCTTGAGGAGCCCGCCCTGACGGGCGAGGCCTACCCCGTGGGAGAGAAGGACCGGCGGGAAGAAGTCCTGCACCGCAGGACGCCGAACATCATCCTGCTCGTCCTTTTCGTCGTGCTCGGCGTTGCCCTGGTTGCCGCCGTCGCCTATTTCGTCTATCGCGCCATCCAGGGTCCCGCGGTGCCCGCGCTGAGCTCCTCCACCGTCACCGTGCCCGCCGCCTCGACCGCGCAGCAGTCACCTGCGCCGGCTGCGACCCCGCAGGCGTCGTCACAGACCACGGCGCAGACCGCCGCGCCCACCGCAATGACGGCGCAGCCGGCGCCGGCCATGACCGCACCTGTCAAGCAGGCGAGCTACCTCATCAAGAGGGGCGACACGCTGTGGGACATCTCGGCTACCTATTACCGCAACCCCTGGCTGTACCCGAAGCTGGCAACCGCCAATTCCATCAAGAACCCGGACCTCATTTTTGCGGGCACACGGATCATCATTCCAGAGAATTGAGCTTTTCCTCCTCCTCCTTGCATTCCCCCTGTTCTCCGCGGGATGCGGCCCGCGGATGGTCTGGGGGATCCCCGCGGACGCGCTGAAGGCGGATCTATCTGCCGGGCGCTACGCCCTGCTCTCATCCGTCGACTTCGGGTCGCAGAACCCCCGCGACTGTCTCGCCCTTTCCGCGGACGCGCCCTTCTACCTGGCGGCCGTCTTCGACAGCCTGCAGAAGCCGGCGGAGGCGATGGCGATGCTGTCGCTTGCCCGCAGCGACAGCCCGAGCCCCTGGAAGGAGGAGGCGGAGATCCAGCTCGCGCGGCGCTCCATCACGGACAAGGGCTACGACGCGGCAGTCGAGGTGTCGCGGGATCTCGTCTCGTCGCGCACGCCGGACGTCGAGCAGCGCGGACGCCGGCTGCTCGTCGAGTCACTGTACTGGAGCAAGGACGATGCCGGGGTGATCCGGGAAGCGGAGAGGCTCACGGCGCCCGACCCGGAGGTGCTCCTGTTCCGCGCCGTGAGCTCCCTGCGGCTGGGTCTTGCCCCTGCCCACGACCTTGTCATGCAGCTTTTCCTCCATGACCGCGTCTCCGTCCTCCATGCGCGGGCCTGCACGTTCATCTCCGCCGAGCCCGCTTACTGGGGCCTTTTCAGCGACGAGGAACAGGCTCTCCTTTCCGGCAAGAACGAGGCCGCATTCGGCGACTGGGGCAAGGCGCTGCCCCTGCTTGAAGGGGTCCTGGTTTCCATCGACCCCGCGCGCATCACCGATGGCACGCTCGTGGTCGACCTGGGCAGCGCGTATCTTTCGGCCTCCCGCTTCCTGCCGGGCGGCCAATTCATGGAGAAGCTCGCCGGTCGGTTGACCGGTCAGGCGCGCGCGGACGCGCTGGAGCAGGCGGGAAGGCTGTATCGCAAGGCGCGCGATTTTCCCAGCGCGCTCGCGCAGTTTCGCACCGTGGCGGTGGAGGCGTTGACGTCGGCGCAGCGCGACCGCGCGCGCTGGTTCATTGCCGACATCCTCTTTGAAACGGCGCCGATGGACCTCACGGCCCAGATCTCCGCTGAATCGACGCAGTGGAACGATCGGTCGTATTTCATCGCCATGCTGCAAGACCGGATTGCGGACCTCGTGACGACGCGGGCGTGGAAGACGCTTTCCGGTCTGTGGCTCGGGCTACGGACGACCGGGCCGGACGTTGTTCTGCGCGCAGCTTTCCTACCTGCTTGCACGCGGCTGGCAGGAAGGCAAGGTCGTGCGGCTGCCCGGGTCGCCGCCCCTCACCGCGCGCGAGCTTTTCCAGGACGCGGAGAACCGGGACCCTGTCGGCTACTACGGCATCCTTTCCGCGAGCATCCTGGGCGACATGCCGGAAAAGGCCGTGCCCTCCACCGCCGCGGCAGAGACGGCTGTGGAGCTCGATCCGCTCAGCGCCGGCTACATCCGTTTCGGGCTTCCCGCGCAGGCCTACGCCCGGCTCTGGCCCACGCGGGATGGAATGACGAATGCCCAGCTCATGAGCGCGGCGCGCGCGCTCGCCGACGCCGGCGACTACAGGAGCTCGCTGTATTTCGTGGGCGCCCTGGGCCGGAAGCGGAGGCTTTCAACCGCCGAGCTCCAGATGTACTACCCGCGTCCCTTTGCCGCCCTCATCGACCCGCTCGCCCAGGGCGCGGGCATTCCCGACCATCTCCTCTACGGGCTCCTGCGCGAGGAGAGCTACTTCGACGCGAACGTCATCTCGAGCGCCGGCGCGGTCGGTCTTTCCCAGCTCATGCCGGCGACGGCTCTGGATGAGGCCCACCGGCTCAAGATCGTGGACCCGGACCTGCGCGATCCCACGACGAACCTCACGCTCGGCGTGCGCCATTTCGAGGACCTGCTGACAAGCGCGCGCACGCCCACAAAGGCGATGCTCGCCTACAATGCCGGGCTCAGCCGGCTGCGCGCATGGGAGAAGGCGTCGCCGAATCTTCCCCCTGACCTCTTCGTGGAAACCGTGCCGCTTGCGGAGACGCGCGATTACGTGCGCAAGATCTTCGTCTCGTCAGTGATGTATGCATTTCTCTACCACGACACAGATCCGCGCGACGCGGCCCTCTCCTTTTTCTCGCTGGAGCGCGGGCCGCTCGAACCGGAGCCGGGCGCCGCGGGTCTCCGCGTGCAGCCGCGGTGAGCCGCGGGGCGTGCGCCCCGCGGCTCTCACCTCATCTGGACGTCAGGGAATGTAGACCGGCGGGCTCGCGGCAGCCGTGCTTGCCTTTGTGCCGTCCATCGCGGCAACCGTCACCTTTACCCGCAGATAGTGACCGCTGTCGCCGCCAGAGGTCTGGTAGGTCTTCTGGGTCTCAGCGACGACGTCCGTGAAGCTCGCGTCGGTCGGCGGCTGGGAAGTGCTCGACTGCCACTGGAATGTCGTGGCGGACGTGTTCTCAGCCGAGCCCGAGACGTCGGAATAGAGATAGCCGACCGTGAGGACTTCTCCGGCCGTCACGCCGGCTTCAGGAGAAGTTGTCGGGAGGATCCCGCCCTGCGAACGATCCACCGTTGTCACAACGTGGGTGTCCCAGTCGTCGACGCCTGACGCGCCCGGGAGGGCACCATACTGGATCACGTCTGCGTCTGCGGCGGGCGTAGAATGGTTCGTGCTCGAGGAGAGGAACCATTCGTAAATGAGGCCGTAGGACTTCGTGTCCATCGGAATCGGGTCATTACAGCTGTTGTAAAAATAGTCGTAGCTCCCCGTGAAAGCTCCTCCTGACACGCTTGTCGGACTCCACGTATACGTTCCGCCTACATTGCCGGTGCCTGTCACGACGAGCTGAAAGACCGCCGACGGCAGGTTCGGAACAATAGTGCAGCTTTCCACCACCGCAAAAGCGGCCACCGCCACGACGCCAAGGGCGAGCGCCCGAATATGAACAGAAGACAGGATCCGCACGTGCCACCTCCCGATGCCCGATTCGGGCGGCGTTCCGCCCGTGTATGGGCAAGTCAGAATATATGGCTAAATATATATTGCGGGACGGAATTTTTCCGCGGAAGAAGAAGACACGTGCTCCCTACCGCGTCTCAGCGATATCCTCAGCCATTTCATGGACCTGCTCACCCGTATAGGCGGTGTGGGGCATCTGGTCCCTGTAGCCGGAAACAATGTCCGCCGACGGATCGGTGATCGATCTTTCCAGGTACGCGATGTCAACGGTGAGGGTGCGCTGCTGTCCCGCGGTGCTCACCTTCACCGTGCTGCCGAAAAGGCCTTTGAATGTCGGGCCGACGAGCTTCCTGCCGTCCGTGCTGTGGCAGCCCAGGCAGCCATTGTCGGCAAGCGCCTTATCCGTAGAGGCGTTGGGCGCCTCCGAGGTGAGGCCGGGGATGTCGACGTCCTCCCCGTTGAGCCACTTCTTGTACGTGTCGGGGGCAACGACGTAGACCGAGGCGAGCATCTGGGAATGCTGGACACCGCAGTATTGCGTGCAGAGGATGTCGGAAGAGCCGATCTTATCCGCTTTGAACCAGACGTATGTCTTCATGCCCGGCACGACGTCGGACTTTATCCTGTAATCGGGCACGAAGAAGCCGTGGATGACGTCAGGGGATTGCATCGTGAGCTGGATGTTGGAGCCTTGCGGTACGATCAGGTCGGTGCTCTTCTTGCCCGTGTCGTAGGTGAAGAGCCACGACCACTGCCGCGCGGTCACCTGGATCTGGAGGGAATCTGCCGGCGCCGTGCGCAGGAACTTGTACCCGGTGAGGCCGTAGACGAACATCGCCAGCGCGAGCACCACCGATGCCGCGATGAATGCCCCCTCGATCAGCCCGTGCCCCCCGATGTCGGTCGGTGTGGGATTCCTGCTCCGCCGGTAGCGCACGGCGAAGAAGATCGTGAAGAAGATGATGAGGGCGAAGAGCAGCAAACAGAAGACCATGATGAAAATGAAGGTGCTGTCGACCGCTGCGGTGGTTGATCCCGGCATGTGCCTACCTCGTGAGGACGTCGGTGTACGTGAGACCGATGAAGATGGCGAGCACCGTGATGGCAATGGGGACGAGGATCTTCAGGAGAAGCCTCTTCTCCGTGCTCAGGTGCATGAAGTAGAGCAGGACGAGCGTCGACTTGCCCGCGGCGATGGCGAGCACGACGACGATCGCGATGCGGCCCACGTTGAGGCCCGCCGTCGTCACCGTGATGGCGGTGAGTACCAGCAGGGCCACCCAGATTCCTATGTAGCGCCGAAGTGCCACAGTCTGACTCCTATGAGATGAGATAGAAAAGCGGAAACAGGAAGATCCAGATGATGTCGACAAGGTGCCAGTACAGACCCGCGTTTTCCAGTATGGCGGATCGTTTCTGATTGACGGATCCCTTGACGACCCAGGAGAGCACGACGGACAGCACCGTCATCCCGATGATGACGTGCAACGCGTGCAGCCCCGTCATGGTGAAGTACAGCCCGAAGTAGAGGATCTCCCCCGGCGGGTGCTTCAGAAGCTCCGCGGCCCGGGGGTAGAGCCCGTGCTCGAATTTCGCCGCCCACTCGAAGGCCTTCACGACGAGAAACACGCCGCCCAGCGCGATGGTGGCGCCGAGAAACCATGCCGATCTTCGCTTGTCGCCCCTCTCCTGCAGGGAGTAGATCGCAAGGACCGCCGTGAGGCTCGATGTCAGGAGGACCGCCGTGTTGAGCGTGCCGTCGAACCGGCTCGAGGTCCATGGAGGCGTTGTGAAAGTCCACCGGATGCTTGGCTCGGTAGACGGCATAGAGGAGGAAAAGGCCGCCGAAGATGAGTATCTCCGAGAGCAGGAAAAGCCACATCCCGATGCGGGATCCGACGCTCTCGTCGCGTGCTTCCGATGCTTCCATGCTAGTCCTTTTTCTCCTTTTCCGCGCCTGCCGTGACGTCGGTGAAAATGTACGGCCCCCGCGTGACGACCGGTGTGTCCTCGAAATTCTCTACCGGCGGCGGCGACGGTATCTGCCACTCCAGCGTGGCCCCGCCCCACGGATTGGCCTCCGCCTTTTTTCCGTGGAAGAAGGCCCAGAGGAGATTGCCGAACATCATGCCCAGGCCGCCCACCATGATCCATGAGCCCACGGTGGCGATGCGCTGCAGGTCCGTGAACTTCGGCAGGTAGGAATAGTAGCGGCGCGGCATCCCCGCCCAGCCCAGGATGAGGAGCGTCATATAGAAGAGATTGAAACCGACGAACAGCACGATGAAGGACACGGTGGCGAACTTGTAGTCGTAGGTCTTGCCGAACATCTTCGGGAACCAGTAATGGAGCGCGGCGAAAAGACCGAAGCCCATGCCGCCGAATATGATGTAGTGGAAATGCCCGACGACGAAGTAGGTGTCGTGCGTATGCACGTCCGTGGCGAGGGCCCCCAGCACGAGCCCCGTAAGACCGCCGATGGCGAACAGCGCAATGAAGCCCAGCGCATAGAGGAAGGGCGGGTCGATCTTCACCGATCCCTTGTACATCGTGGCCACCCAGTTGAAGACCTTGATGGCGCTCGGGACGGCGACGAGGAAGGTGAGGAGGGAAAAGAGGATGCTCGCCGTGTCGCTCTGGCCGCTTACGTACATGTGGTGGCCCCAGACAATGGACCCGACGCTCGCGATGGCGAGGCTGGAGAAGGCGATTGTCTTGTACCCGAATATGTTCTTGCGGGAGAAGACGGGGAAGAGGTCCGAGATGATGCCCATGGCGGGCAGGATCATGATGTAGACCGCGGGGTGGGAATAGATCCAGAACAGGTGCTGGTAGAGCAGCGGATCCCCGCCCTTTGTCGGATCGAAGACCCCGATGCCGAAAAGGCGCTCGATGATGACGAGCACGAGCGTAATGCCGATGACCGGGGTCGCGAGGATCTGCACCCACGCCGTGGAATACAGGCCCCAGACCGACAGGGGCATGCGGAAGAACGTCATGCCGGGGGCGCGCATCTGGTGCGTGGTGGTCACGATGTTGATGCCCGTGAGGATGGAGGACATGCCCAGGAGGAAGACACCGAACACCGCCAGCGGCACATTCACGGTGTCGTTCAGGCTGTAGGGGACGTAGAACGTCCAGCCCGTGTCCACGGCGCCCTTGCCGAGCGCCAGGGAGGCGAGCACGACGAAGGCGCCCGTCATGTACAAGTACCAGGAGAAGAGGTTCAGACGCGGGAAGGACATGTCCCGCCCGCCGATGAGGATGGGCAGGAAGAAGTTGCCGAAGATGGTGGGGATGCCCGGGATCACCACCATGAAGATCATGATGACCCCGTGCACGGTGAACATGACGTTGTACGCCTGCCCTGCCAGGAAGGGGCTGTTGGGGTACAACATCTGGATGCGCATCAGCACGCCGAGTATGACGGCGAAGGAAAAGAAGCTCAGCACCGCGACGAGATAGAGCATCCCGATGCGTTTGTGATTGGTGGACGTGAGAAAGCCCTTGAGCCCGATGCGCTTGCCGTTATCCTGGTACCAGGGGCCCTCGTCGTGCGTGGCCTCGTGGCCGTGAGCCTCTGCGGTCGAATGAGCCATGGATCAAACCCTCCTCGCTGCCCTGCGCCGGCGACCCGAGAGAACCAGGTACAGCAGGAAACCCGCGGCGAGGGCCAGGGTGACGATGCCCGTCACCTTCAGCATGTTGAAAACGTAGCCGTGTTTCTGTGGATCGTAGCTGAGGCAGAATCGGAGCACCTTCGCGATGGTCGGACCGACGGTGCCGGTGGATGCCTCCAGGAAGGACATCTTCAGGTCCACGGGGAGAAAATCCGTGCCCGTCATGTAGCGCACGATCTTGCCCTTCGGCGAGAGGATGACGAGCCCCAGGGGATGATCGAACTCGTCGCCGTCCTTCACGTAATGGAAGCCGATTGCATCGGCAACCGCGTTGATGTTCTTCTCATCGCCGGTGAGGAAGCGCCAGTCCTCCGCGGGGAACGGCGCTTCAATGGACTCCAGGCCGATCTTTTTCGACTTGAGGGCATCGACGGTCGTTTCCCGCGGGTCGATGCTGATTGTGATGACCTGGAAGTCCTTCCCCGGTACGGCCTCCACGTCGGCCAGGACGCCCGCCATGCCCGTGAGGAGATAGTCACAGGCGTTGGGACACCGGTAGTAGACGAGCGCGAGCACGGTGGGAGCGTGGACAAGGTCGCGCAGCGAGGCGGTGCTGCCGTCCTCCAGCGTGAAGCGTGCGTCCAGCGGCACGGAGGCGCCGAGGTGCTGCTCGATGCCGACGCCGCCAAAGACGCCTGTCGGGGGAGCCACCGCGTCCGCCATGCCGGAGACCGCGCCGGCCAGGAGAATAGCCAGCGCGGCAAGGAGAGCTTTCCGCGCGGTGCACCGGTTCATGGCTATTTCCAGGTAGTCGCGCGCATCGTGCTGAGGTAGGCGTAGAGGTCGCCCGCCTGCTTGTCGCTGATCTGGTCCGCGGGGAATGGCGGCATCTGGCCGTCCTTGCCGTCAGGCATCTTCGGCGCCCGGATGAAAGCCACGAATGTGTCCTGGGTCTGGAGCTTTTTCGTCGCCCGGATGGTGAGCTTTGCCTCGATGACATTTCCCCCATCGGGATGGCACGACACGCAGTTGTCGCTGAAGATGCGCTGCCCCGGCGGCACGGCAGCCACGGTTGCCGCCTTCGTGGAGGAGGAGGGAGCGGCGGGCTGCTCCACCGGCGCGGAACCCCCCGCTGCCATCGCGTAGACACCCGGCACCAGCCGCGCGCCGTAGTAACCCAGCCCCGTCACGGCGAGGAAGGCCAGGGCGTAGAGAACGATCATGGGCGCGGCGTGCACCTTCAGCTCGCTCCCCACGATGATGCCGATGGCCAGCACCACCAGCACGATCGAGGCGAGGATCATCTTCATCTTGATGGGCTGGAGGAGCACTCCCTTGTAGAAGTGCAGCCAGTCGAACACACCGAAGAGGATGGTCGGGAACACGAAGAGGAAAGCGAGGATGGAGACGTGACGGGCGGTGGTGATCAGATTCTTGCGCCCGAAGATGACCGCGACAAGGAAGAACAGGAACGCTCCGATGACAAGGCCGATGGGGATGTGGGTGAACGGGGCGTGCAGGGGGTCCGTGAAACCGGTCTTCGCGATCAGAGCATACAGGGAATCGATCATCGTCCGCCTCCTCCGCGTTCCTTTGACGCGCGCTGATGTCAAACATCGCCGAGGGCGATGTAAAGCAAACAGCCGAAGCGGAAGAGATGCCGGGGTGCTACTTCACCGACTTTTCGTACCTGGCGATCCCCTGCCGCAGTTGCTTCGCCGTGTCCGGATCGGGGAGGCCCGAACCTTCAAGAATATCGGACGGCCGTGCAATCTCTTTTTGATAGTAAGCAGCGTTCGCGTCATAGTCAATGTCAATTGCAGCGCCCTGGATCGCGAGACCGGCGAAAACCCCGCGCGCGCGGGAGTAGGAATAGATTTCCGCCGTGAGATCGCTGTCCGTCACCGCTGCCGCGTCGCGGCCGAGCGACCCGGCGGCCACGGAGGCATCCACGCCGACGGTGTACTTGCCGCGCAGGACGCGCTCGACGCTCCCGGGCGTGCGGAAGAAGAGGATGATGTCGGAGGACTGGATGCCGATCTGCCAGCCAAAGCTTCCCCCCGTGATCGTGATGAAGAGGGGCCGGCCCCAGGCGCCGTCCTTTCCGCGCGAGACGAGGACGCCCTTGCCGCGCATGCCGCCGACGACAAAACCGACGCGCTTCACGCCCGGGAGAATGGCGATGCCCGCCGCGTTGCGCATGAGGACAGCGGGAATCTGGTACTCGGGCACTGTCGTGAAGACCTGGAATATATCCAGCGCGCTTTTCACCCGGTCATTTTCCGCGCTCTGCGCCCCTGCGATGCCCGCCGAGGCGATGAACAGGACAAGGACGATTGCACACACGGTCCACCGCATTCTGGTCATACGCTTTCCCTCCAGGGTCCCGATTTTTCCATTATAGAACACCGCTGGTCGGTCCGTCTGCCCGCAACCCCGGATTGACCTCACCCCGGCCCGCGGCAGGCCGATAAGCTTAAGAGGGGGGTCTTCGTGATCGCTTTCGGCAGGAGGATGACTCCTGCGTTGCTCTCCGTTGTCGCCGCTCTGCTCTTTCTCGCGTTCCTCTGCTGGGCGTCGCTCGCGCTGCACCTGGCGGGCCTGCCGGGCGTGCCGTCGGCGATAGGCCGCTTTCTCTTCGGGGGCTTTTCCTGGGCAAGTCTGTTTGCCCCACTCTACTTCCTCGCGGGCGTTGCGCTCCTCCTGGGCCGTGTGTTCCGCCGGCGCTCGGCCCTGCTCCTCATGTTCTCCATCGTGCCGTTTCTCACGCTCGCCGTCCTTTTCCACGTCCTCAGCCGGTCCGGGTCGCTCTTTCCCCAGATCCTCGTCGATGCATTCGGGGCGCTGCCTTCCGCGCTGCTTCTCTTCCTCCTGCTCGCGCTGGAGACGATATTTCTCTTCACGCTGCCGTATGGGACCGGCTCCCGGGAGACGCCGCGGCCGCGTGCCCGCACGCTTGCCCTGCCGGTCTCACCCGTGCCTCCCGCGGCTGAGGATGCGGTTCCCGCGATCGTCGTGCCGGCCGCGGAAGAACCCGTTGAAGAACCCGCATTGGAGCCGGAACCGGCTGCCGTCGAGCCTCCTGCGTCCGCGCAGGTTGAAGCGATTGGGGAAAATCATGAGGAGCCGCTTGAGCAGGAAAATGAGCCGGAGCCCGAACCCTTGACCGTCGAGCAGGAGCAGCCGCGGGGTCCCGCGGTCATGCTCACCCCCGGCCCCGCGCAGGAAGAGCTGCCCTTCCCGAAGCTGGCAGGCGCGGCGCGCGCCTACGGCATCCCCGTGGGCGACGTGCTGAAGAACCGCGGCGACAACGAGTACTGGATCATCGACGACGAGACGAAGCGCGCGTCGCGCATCCTCACGGACGCCCTGAAAGAGTTCAATATCGATGCCGAGGTGACGGGCATCCGCAAAGGGCCCGTCATCACACTTTTCGAGGTGCTGCCGGCCCAGGGCGTGCGCGTCTCAAAGATCGCCAATCTTTCGGACAACATCGCGCTGCGTCTTGCCGCGCCCAGCGTCCGCATCGTGGCGCCCATCCCCGGTCGGCACGCCGTGGGCATCGAGGTGCCCAACCGGGTGCGCTCCATCGTCTCGTTCAAGGAGATGATCTCGCTGGACGTGATGCAGAAGTCCGCCTACGAGATCCCGCTGGCTCTGGGAAAGGACATCCTGGGCGAGGCACAGGTCATCGACCTGGTCCAGACCCCGCACCTGCTGATTGGCGGCGCCACCAATTCGGGTAAGAGCGTGCTGGTGAACTCGATCATCTGCTCCATTCTTTTCCGCCGCAGCCCCGACGAGGTGCGCCTCTTCCTCATCGATCCCAAGATCGTCGAGCTGAAGCTCTATAACGGCTGCCCCCACCTCCTCACGCCCGTCATCACCGACCCGAAGAAGGCCTTCCAGGCGCTGCAGTACTGCATCTCGGAGATGGAGAGGCGCTACACGCTGCTGGACGCGCTGGGCGTACGCGACATCCGCGCCTTCAACAAGAAGGCGAAAAAGGAGCGCGTGCAGCGCCTGCCCTACATCGTCATCGTGATCGACGAGTTCGCCGACCTGATGGCCACCACGGGCAAGGAGTTGGAATCCACGCTGGCGCGTCTTGCCGCCATGGCGCGCGCGGTGGGCATCCACATGGTGCTCGCCACGCAGCGGCCGTCCATCGACGTGATCACCGGCCTCATCAAGGCGAACATCCCGTCGCGCATCGCCTTCATGGTGGCGAACAAGTTCGACTCGCGCATCATCGTGGACGCCGTGGGCGCCGAGAAGCTCCTGGGCAAGGGCGACATGCTCTTCTCCGCCGCCTGGAACCCGTTCCCCGTCCGCATCCAGGGCGCCTATATCGACGACGACGAGATCGACTCCGTCACCGAGTACGTGAAGAAGCTGGGGCCTCCCCAGTACATCGACGACGAGGTGTTCTTCGATGACGAGGAGACGGGCGACTTCGAGGGTGAGCCGGGCAATGACCCGCTCTTCGAGAGGGCGCTGGAAGTCGTCATGGGACAGGGAAAGGCCTCCGCCTCCTATATCCAGCGGCGTCTGAAGGTCGGCTACAACCGTGCGGCGCGCCTGGTGGAGGAGATGGAGATGCGCGGCATCGTGGGGCCGTCCCAGGGCAGCAAGCCGCGCGAGATCATCCACGTGCCGAAATAGGGCCTCTTGCCTCACGGAGCCGACGCCCCTATCATGAGGCGATACGGAAGCCGTCAGGAGGTACACTGAATGCGCAGGGCCCTGCTCCTTGTCGCCTCCCTTTCCTTCGCTTTTGCCGCCCCCTCCGCGTCCGCGGAGCTCCTGGTGCTCACCTACAATCTCGGTCTCCTCAAGGTCCTCGGATCCAACCTCGTGCCGCTGGTGGACGCGCGCGCGAAGGCGGCACCCGCGGAGCTTGCGAGGCTCGCCGCGGGCACGCCCGCGGACATCATCCTGCTCGAAGAGGTCTGGCGCGATCGGTACGCGGACGCCATTGCCCGGCGCGCTGGCGCCCCTGGGATATGCCGCCATCAAGCCGAACGTCCACACCATCGCCGGCCTGACGAGCGGGCTCCTGCTCCTGGTGAAGCAGCCCTTGAAGGTCGTGGACTGGAAGTTTACTCCTTTCAGCCGGGATACATTCGCCGATTCCTTTGCGCGCAAAGGAGTGCTCGAGGCGACGATTGAAAATGAATCCGACGGCTCGCAGTTCGTGCTCGTCGGCACCCATACCGTTGCGCTGGATACGAACAATGGCACGCCGACGAACAAGTCCCAGGTGAGCGCGATCATGGCCCAGGCCGCCCAGATCCATTCGGTACTGGCCTCCCGGTCGCAAAATGGAAAGCTTCCTGCCCTTCTGCTGGGGGACTTCAATGTCGGCCCCGGCTACGTGGATGATGCCTACCGCGCCATCGCCTCGGAAGGCGTGCGTGAGACGGGCGCGACGCTCCAGCCGCAGGCGCCGCTCGTCACGTGGGATCCCAAGAACCCGCTCGTGAAATTCGGCAATTACCCGAACGAGCCCCCGGCGAAGATCGATCATGTCTTTCTTCAAGATGGCGCCGTCATGCAATGGGTCCCCCGTGACTGCTGGGTCAGGCAGATGCAGCCGGTGGAGGGACTGACGATCGTTCCGCAAAAAGGCGCGGGACCGGTGCCGATACCGCTGTCGGATCACTACGCCTTCCTGGTCCGCCTGGACCTCTTGTCGACAAGGTAGGTACAATGTCGATGCACCACAACGCTTGCCGCCGTATCCTGTCCGCGCTCGTTCTGTTCACTGCCGCGGTGCAGCTCGCCGCGGCTCCCGTCGTCCGGGTGCGCGTGCCCGCCGACGGATCGGTTGTAAAAACGGGCGTGGTCGTGCAGAGGGGCGGCTGGATGCAGCTCACACCCACGGGCACGTGGAGGGTCTTTCCAGACGTGGGATACGCCGACTACCGCGGCCATCTCGACGTCGTGATGGAGGGGGCGAAATTCCCGCTGGGCGCGCTCATGGTGCAGGTCGGCGACGGCGATGCCGCGCCCCTTGCCGACGCTCTGCCTTTCACCGCGGCGGCGGCGGGGGAGGTCCGCCTGTTCTGCAACTATGAGCAGGTGCCCAAGGGCTCGGGCGAGGGTGCGCTCAACGTGGTCATCGTCACCGGTCCCCAGCTTGCGGCCGTGCGCGCGAAGGCCGACGAGGAGCGCCGGCAGAAGGAGGTGGCGCTCGCCGCGGACGCGGAGGTCCAGGGATGCCTGCAGGCGGTGAACGCCGTCCGCAAGGCCGCGGGTCTGGCGCCCGTCGCCTTGTCCGTGGATCTTTCGGAAGGCTGCACGCTCCACGCGCGCTACCTCGCCGTCAACTGGGGAAGGCCCGAGGTGGAGGGCCTCAAGGCCCACCAGGAGCAGGAAACCCTCACGGGGTATACGGCGTCCGGCAAGCGTCCCGGGGCATCGTCCGTCATCAACTACGTGAGCCCCACCGCATCGGTGGCCTCCTGGGTGGGCACCTTCTATCACCGGATTCCGCTCCTCCAGCCCGATCTGGTGTCGATCGGCATCGGCTACACGCAGGGCGGCCCAGGCTGGATCAGCGTCCTGGACTGCGTGTCCGACCTGGCGCATTCCACGCAGGTTGACTATGTCCGCTATCCCACGGAGGGGCAGACGGGCGTGCCGCGTTTCTTCCAGGACGAGATACCCAGCCCCGTTCCCGCGGGGCGCGCAGGCCTTGCCCGGCTTTCCCCTCACGGTTTACTTTGCGCATTTCCAGAAGGTGAGCGGTGCATCCCTCACGCTCGTCGACAGTCGGAAGCAGGCGGTGACGGGCTACTACTCCGACCCCGAGCATCCGGCCACTTTTTTCGACCAATGGCGCGCCGTGTGCTTCATCCCGGCGCAGGCCTTGAAGCCGGGCGAGCGCTACACGGCACACCTGGTGGCGACGATGGACGGCAGGCCGGTGGACGACACGTGGTCGTTCACCACGGCACAAGGCGCGTTTTCCACGCTGGGCGGAACGGGTGCCGAAGGCGGTACGTCATTCGATCTGACGACCAATATCCTGGGGGGGCTTCTGGTTGGCTCTCTCATCGGGATTGCGGTCTATTTCCTGCTCACGTTGTTCATTCACTGAGGCGCGCCTGCCCCGGTCGCGCCCGCTTTTTGACCTTTTTCCGGAATCACAGTACCGTTGAAACGAGGAGTCCCCATGCTTCAGTCAGCGGAAACCGCCCAGGACCTCTACGAAAGGATGCACGCGAAGCTTGCCGCCGTCGTGCCTGATTTCGAGCTGCGGTACAAGGCAGACATCGCATTTCGCATCAATGAGCTGAAACGCGCGCGCAACGCCGTGGTCCTCGGGCACAACTATATGGAGCCGGCCCTCTATCACTCGATACCCGATTTCACCGGTGATTCGCTGGAGCTTTGCCGCAAGGCCGCGACGACGGATGCCGACATCATCGTCTTCTGCGGCGTGCGCTTCATGGCGGAGACGGCCAAGATCCTCAACCCGCGCAAGACCGTCCTGATCCCATCGCCCAAGGCGGGATGCTCCCTCGCGGAGAGCATCACGGCCGCGGATGTGCGGGGGCTGAAGGCGCGGTTCCCCGGTGTTCCCGTGGTCACGTACGTCAACACGTATGCCGACGTGAAGGCGGAGTCAGACATCTGCTGCACGTCGGGCAACGCGGCAAAGGTCGTGCAGTCGCTGCCAGGCGACGCGGTGATCTTCCTGCCGGATGAGTTCCTTGCCCGCAACGTGGCGCGCGAGACGGGAAAACGGATCGTGTTTCCCACGAAGTCGCCGCGGCCCGGCGCGGACGCGGAGCTGGACTACCAGATGATCGGATGGCAGGGCCGCTGCGAGGTGCATGAAAAGTTCAGCGTAGAGGACATCGCGAACGTCCGCCGGCAGTTCCCCGACGTCGTGGTGCTGGCCCACCCCGAATGCAGCCCCGAGGTGGTGGACGCGTCTGACTTTTCCGGCAGCACGGCCGCCATGATCGCCTACGTGGAGGAGACGAAAGCGCCGCGCTATCTCCTGCTCACGGAATGCAGCATGGGAGACAACATCGCGGCGGCCAACCCGAAGAAGGAGATGCTGCGCCTCTGCAGCGTGCGCTGCCCGCACATGAACGAGATCACGTTGGAGCAGACACTTGCGGCGCTGGAAAACACGCGCTACGTCGTCGACGTGCCGGAGGCCATCCGGGTGCGCGCATATGCCGCCGTGGAGCGGATGATCTCGATAGGCTGAACGGAGGCCGGCATGAGGGACCTCATTCAATCCATCGCGGGAGAATACCAGCGCTATCGGAAGCTGGCCGAGGATTCACTCGCCCAGGTCTCCGACGATGAGCTGAATCGCGTGCCGACTGACGGCAACTCCATCGCGACGCTCGTGCGCCATCTTGCCGGCAACCTCCGGTCGCGCTTTACCGACTTCCTCACGACTGACGGCGAGAAGCCCTGGCGGGATCGGGAGACCGAGTTCACCGGCGCGTTCGGCAGCCGCGCGGAGATGCTCGCGGCGTGGGGGGAGGGGTGGAAGGCGCTGGAAGGGGCACTTGTGTCTCTCACGGACGACGATGCGGGAAAGACCGTCACGATTCGGGGTCAGCAGCTTTCGGTCCGGGAGGCGCTGCACCGCTCCCTCTCGCATACGAGCTATCACGTCGGGCAGATCGTGCTGCTCGCCCGGTCCTTCCGCGGCGACCAGTGGCGTTTCCTCAGCATCCCGCCGGGAAAATCCGCCGCGTACAACCGCATGCCGTCGATGGAGAAGCGTCCGCACCGCGTTGCCACTCTCCAGGAGGACATCGCCGTCCGCATCGAGAAGGCATTCTCGGGTCCTGTCTGGCACGGGCCGGCGCTCGCCGTCCTTCTCTCCGACGTCACGCCTGCCGAGGCGGTCGCGCGGCCGGTGCCGGGCGCGCACACCATCGCCGAGATCGTACGGCATTGCATCTTCTGGTGTGACGACGCGGTGGCGTGGGCGCGCACCAGCGCCGGGATTGACCCCGCGCAGGCACAGGATTGGCCGGCCGAGGAAAGGCTCGATGGCACGAGCTGGCGGGCGCTCGCGGAGGAGCTCGCCACGAGCCATCGCAGCCTGGCTGCGGTGACGCGCGGTCTTTCACTCGGGCAGCTTGCCGCTCCGACGCAGGGACACGATCACACGCTGGAGGACCAGATCCGCGGCGTGATCGAGCACGGCGCCTATCACGGCGGCCAGATCGCGCTGCTGCTGCGCGCGCTGCGAGGGCCGAAAAAGGCCTGACGGGCGCGGCGCTGCAAAGCGGTTGCTCCTTGCCACGCGGGCGCGTCGCGCTATAATGCCACCCCATGCAAGCCATTGATTTCGCCGGGAAGCTCGTCGTCGTCACCGGCGCCTCCAGCGGTCTGGGGCGCGAGATCGCGCGCGTCCTCGCGCTGCGTGAAGGGGCGAATCTCGTGATCGCGGCGCGCCGCCGGGACCGCCTGGAGGCGCTGAAGGCGGAGCTGGAATCGAAGAGCGCCTCCCGCGTGCACGTGGTGGTCGTGGATCTCGGCACGACGGACGGACCGGAAAGGCTCTTCCGCGAGGCCTCCGCGTGCGGGGATGTTTTCGGCCTTGTGAATTGCGCGGGGATCACGTTCTACGGCAGGACGATGGAAGCGCCGCTGGAGAGGTCTCTCCAGATCGTCGCGGTGAACCAGGTCGCGGTGATGAAGCTGACCCTGCTCTTCCTCGACGCGTTCCTTCCGCGCGGAGCCGGCGCGATTCTCTCCATCACCAGCGTTGCCGCCTTTGTCCCCTGGCCGTTCCAGAACGTCTATTCCGCCGCCAAGAGCGCCGTGCAGTCCTTCATGGAAGGTCTTGCGCATGAGTACCGGAAAAGCGGGGTGAGCTTCAGCACGTTTGCGCCCGGAGGAATGGCGACCGAAATGCTCGCGCTCTCCGGCCTCGACCGCAAGCACGGCATGGACAGCCCGTTCAACATGCACCCGGCCCTCTCGGCACGCAAGGCTCTTTCGGCCTTCAAGAGACACAAGCTTTGCAGGGTGCCGGGGATCCTCAACAGGATGGGCATGATCATCTTCAAGCACGCGCCGCGTGCATTCTCCTGGTGGGCGGCAGCCGGAAACCTGGCCCCGTAGCGGGCCGGCGGCCCGTTTACAATGTGGCGACGCTGCGGAGCATGAGGAGAAAATGCGCGGCGGCGCCGCCGCTCACGAAGAGGTGCCAGATCTCGTGGGAGCCGAAGACGCCGGGGAAGGGATCGGGCCTTTTGACGGCATAGATCACGGCACCCAGCGTGTAGAGGAAGCCGCCCGCTGCAAGCCAGGCGATGCCTTCCGCGGGCAGCGCCTTCACCAGCGGCACGACGGCAACCACGGCAAGCCAGCCCATCGCGACATACAGGACGGTGGAGACCCACGACGGGATCCTGTCGAAGAAGAATGCTTTTGCCGCGACCCCCACGGCCGCAAGGGCCCAGACGGCGACAAGCAGCGTGACGCCCAGAGCGCCCGGCAGCACGCTGACGCAAACGGGGGTGTACGTGCCGGCGATGAGGAGATAGATGGCCGCATGGTCGATCCGGCGCAGGAGGCGCTCCGTGCCGGGCGTTGCGCGGAGGAGGTGATACGCCGCGCTCGCGGAGAACAGAAGGATC
Source organism: uncultured Spirochaetota bacterium (assembly GCA_963781885.1). GTDB lineage: Bacteria > Spirochaetota > Spirochaetia > SZUA-6 > Fen-1364 > Fen-1364. The sequence goes on from CAWAHW010000007.1 coordinate 446,919, forward strand.
ATGGAAAAACCGTAGATGGCGAATGCCGCCCGCCGGCCGGGACCGGAAGTGACGCGTTCTCCAACACGACCAGGCCGGCCACGGCCGCGAGCGCGCTGGCGAGGTGGGAGAGCCCGCTGAAGGGCTCCTTCAGGAACGCGCGCAGCCCCTTTTCAACTCCCGGCTCCATCCGCATACGGTTCCATTTTTCAGGCCATCATGTCGAGAGCCAGACCCGCATCGGCCCCGGGCCGCGATTGGCCCAGGCGTAGTAGGGGATGGCGCTGAAGCCGGGACCCTTGATGACCGTGAGCCCGCCGAGCAGCCTTTGCGCGGGCTCGGCTGACAAGCTCGATTTATCCCCGAGCCGGATCGATTCGAGCGGTCGATCCGCGTCACGGCCTTCGACACAATACACCAGGGGTCCCCGCTGGAGCGCCCCGCGGCCCTGATTTTCCTCCACGCGGGGATCGCATCGCACGATCCGCACGGGCATCGGGAGGGTGAGCTCAACCGCGTCGCCGTCGCGCCATACGCGGTCGATGACCGCGTATCCATTTTCAAGCTCGACGGGAAGCGGCCTGCCGTTCAAGGCCAGCACCGGCGCCTGCGCGCACGGTTCCTGGAAACAGTACAGGTTGGCGCCCAGTATCCTTTCCTGCGCCCATCCGGGAACGCGCACCATGAGCCGCGCGCGCGTCGCCGTCTCGGGGGAGAGGGTGATGCGGATCCTTCCGTCCCAGGGGTAGGCGGTATCCTGGCTCACGTGGAAACGCGCGCCTCCTGCGTTCACCACGGCGTTTCCCTTGACGAACAGGTTCACGTAGATCGTGTTGCCGCACGAAGCGTAGAGGTAGCCCGGGAGCGACGGGAAGAAGCGGCAGAGGCTGGTGGGACAGCAGGAGACCTCGAACCAGGGCTGACGGCCCGCGCTTCCGTGATTGAAGCGGAACACGCCGTCTGACTCCAGGGGATTGGTATAGAAGAACTCGTCCCCGTCGAGTGAGACCCCCGACAGGATCCTGTTGTAGAGCGTCTGCTCCAGCACGTCGATGTACTTGGACTCGCCCGTGAGGAGGAACAGGCGATGATTCCACATCACCGACCCGATGGCGGCGCAGCTCTCCGCGTAGGCGGTGCGATTGGGAAGCTCGAAGGCTTCCCCGAAAGCCTCCCCGGTGTGACGGGCGCCGATGCCGCCCGTGAGGTAGATCTTGGCGCTCACCATGTCGTTCCAGATCGCCTTGATGGCCGCGGCGTAGGCTTCATCCGGCCACAGGGCGGCGATGTCCGCCATGCCGCAGTACATGTAGACGGCGCGCACGGCGTGGCCGACCGCCTCCCGCTGTTCGAGCACCGGCAGGTGATCCTGGGCATAGGCCGCGTTGCCGTCCCAGGCGTAGAGGGTCCGGCCCTCGTGCCGTCCCCGCTGTTCGAGGAAGAAGCGCGCCTGCTGGAGGAAGCCGCGGTCCCGCGTGATCCTGTACAGCCGCGCAAGCCCCATCTCCACGATCTGGTGTCCGCACATGTCATGACGGCCCTCGGGGCCGAAGACCGAGCGGATGAGGGCAGCGCTCTTCAGCGCGATGTCGAGCAGGCTCTTCTTCCCGGTGGCCGTGGCGTGGGCGCAGGCGGCCTCGTAGAGGTGCCCGCAGTTGTACAGCTCGTGGCTCATGAGGAGATTCGACCAGCGCGCGCTGCCGGCAAAAGAAAGCACATGGGCGGGATCGATCGTTCGATTCGTGTAGAGGTACCCGTCCGGCTCCTGCGCCCGCGCGATCAGGGAGATCAGCCCGTCGAGATAGCTCTCCATCGCCGGGTCCGGGTGCTGCGCGAGCGAATAGGAGGCGCCCTCGATGCCCTTGTACACGTCGGTATCCTCGAAGGGCATCTTCCCCACGTATGGCCCGTCCAGCAGACCGGCGGCGCGGCGGAAGTTGTCGATCCTGCCGAACTGCTCGCACTTGCGGAAGACCGACGGGATGGTGACCGCGCGATTGGTTTCAAGGCGCGGTTTCCAAAAGGCGTCCTCCAGGCTCACGGCGCGGAAGTCCACCGGGGCGATCGGGTAGTCGATCATTTGCTCCATGCTATGCCTTCAGCCCCGAGAGCACGATGCCCTCGATGAAGTATCTCTGTCCGACGAAATAGAGGGCGACCGCTGGTGCGATCGACATTGTGCAGGCGGCCATGATGGCCCGGTAGTCCGTGCCGAAGCCCGCCCGGAAGTTCGCCAGGCCCTGGGAGATCGTATTCTGCTGGTTGCGCGAGATGTAGATGAGCGGCCCCAGCAGGTCGTTCCAGTAGAGGATGAACGTGAAGAGGAAGATCGAGATGAGGACCGGCTTGACGAGGGGCAGGAGGATCTGGAAAAGGGTCCGCAGGTGCCCTGCCCCGTCGATGTACGCCGCCTCGTCGAGGTCGCGGGGGATGGTCATGAGGAACTGCCGTCCGAGGAAGATGTTGAACCCGCCGCCGCCGAGGAAGGCCGGCACGATCAGGGGTATGTACCCGTTGGAGAGCCCGAGTGCGGTCCAGCCGAGGAAAATCGGGATGATCGTCACGGAGCCCGGCATGAGCATGGAGGCGATCACCATCGTGAACCAGAACTTCTTGCCGCTGAATTCGAGGCGGGCGAAGGCATAGGCGGCGAGCGTGGACGTGAGGAGCACGCCGAAGAGGGACGGCACGGTGATGGTGAGCGTGTTGAGGAGGTACCTCCCGAACGGGAATGTCCGCAGCGTCTGGGGGTAGTTTTCCCAATGCCAGACGCTGGGCAGGAGCTCGGGCGGGTAGCGGTTGATCGCGATATTCGACATGAAGGACGAGCGCACCATCCAGAAGAACGGGAAGATGCACGCGATGGCGAGCAGGGAGATGATGAGCGTGACGGGGATATTCGGCCTCTTGTGCGTCCGCATGGGATTCCTCACTTGCCCTCGAAGAACATCCAGCGCCGCGAGGTGGCGAAGATCAGCCCCGTGAGCGCGCCGATGAAAAGGAAGAAGATGAGGGACACGGCGGCGGCGTGGCCGAAATTGTTCCGTTCGAATCCCTCCCGGAAGATGAGGAGCACCATGTAGAGCGTCGAATTGTTCGGCCCCCCGCGCGTGAGCGCCCGGGCGGGAACGAAGATCTGCAGATTCGTCACCATGCTCATGAGCACATTGAAAAGGATGATGGGCGACATCAGGGGGAGGGTGATGTGGCGGAAGCGATGCCAGGCTTTGCCGCCGTCGATTTCCACCGCCTCCAGGTAGGACCGCGGGATGCCCTGCAGACCCGCCAGGAAGATGACGATGAAATTGCCCAGCCCCCAGACCGTCAGAACAATGATCGACGGGGTGGCGGTGAGGTTATTGCCCAGCCACTGCACCTTGTCGATGCCCAGGAGACTCAGGGCGTAGTTGAACACGCCGAAATTCGCCTCGTACATCCAGCCCCAGACGACGCTCGCCCCGATGATGGGAACGACGTAGGGAAGGAAGAAGACGGAGCGGAAGAAGCCCCGCGCGGGGATCCTCTGGTTGAGAATCATCGCGATGACGAACGCATAGAGCGTTCCCGTGATCACCGCGCCGACGGCGAAGTACAGCGTCGCCACGACGGACGGCAGGAAGAACGGGTCGACGGTGAAGATCTCGCGGAAATTGCCCAGTCCCACGAAGGTCGGCGCCACGAGCCCCGTCCAATGCGTGAGGCTGATGCCCACGACGCCAAGGATCGGGAGGGTGGTCATGAAGACCAGGCCCAGGATCGCGGGCGTGAGGAACACGTAGGCCACCAGGTTCGCCCTGGACCGCCGTTTGCCTGCCATTTCGAAGCCTCCTCGTGCGTCAAGTCCCGTGCCGTGGAGGGCGACCCCCGTGCGCGCCTCTCGCGCGCCGGGGGGCCCTTGCAGGGATGGTGAGCCTTATTTCGCCTTGTGATCGTCGAAGAATTGCTGCAGCTGGGGCATGATCTTCGTGATGTAGTCCTTTGCCGTCTGGTTGCCGTTCCACACGTTGTCGATGCCGCTTTCCAGGATGTCGTTGAGGCCGGTGTAGCCGTTGAAGTAGTACCAGGGAACCTGCACCGCGTTGTGCATCGCGTAGTCGATGACCGCGGTCTTGTACATGGCGAAGGGCGGCCGGGCGGTCTTCGTGATCGCGGGGTCGGCCCACTGCCGCATGTTCGCTTCGCTGGAATACCACTTTGCCATGACGGGCATGAGGGTGCCGTTCAGGATCACCGGCCACTGGTTCTGCTCGTCGGCCCACCAGCGGATGAATGTCATCGCGGCGGCGAGATTCTTCGTGCTGCTGAAGATGCCGTACGGAGCCCCGGTATTGTAGGTGACCGCCTTCTTGAACTTCGGCAGGACGCCCACGCCGTAATCCAGGCCGTCCTTCACGGAGTTCACCAGGGTGATGCCGATGTTCCACTGCCCGCCGGTGGCCATGGCGACCTTCCCCGTGAGCAGGTTGACGTCGAGCGTCGACATCGCCGCAAGATCCGAGCGCGAGGGGGCGACGTGATCTTTCGCATACAGGTCGGCGACGGCCTGCATGGCGTCAATGGACTCTTGCTTTCCGATGAGGAGCTGCTGGCCGTCGGGGCTCATGAGCCCGCCGCCATTGGAGACCGCGGCGATGGGCCACATCCACCACGTCCGGTCGAAATCGGTCCCGTACTGGACGATGTTCTTCGGATCGAAGCCCGCCTGGTCGGCGGTCTTTCCGTTCTTGTCTTTCGTGAGCTTCTTCGCGACGTCCACGTACTGCTGCCAGGTCCACGCCTTGTCCGCGCTCGCGGGCGGGTAGGGGAGCTTTGCCGCGTCGAAGAGCTTTTTGTTGTAGTACATCAGGAGCACTTCGTTGCCCGAGCTGTAGCCGACCGGCTTGCCCTTGTACGTGAATGCAAGCGATTTCAGGGGCGCGTTGTCCGCCGGATACATGCTGCTCACGTCCGCCAGGAGCCCGGCGGAGGCGAACTCGAGCGCCATCGCCTCGGAGAGCTCGGTGCAGTCAGGGAGCTGCTTTCCCGCCGCCATGGTGTTGACCTTCGTCTCGTAGCCGTCGCGCGGGATGATGATGAGTGTCGCGTGCACCTTGTCCTGCGACGCGTTGAAGCGGTCCATGGTCGCCTGGACCTGGTCGGCCTCCGACTGCGTCGTGTTGTACCAGGCCATGTAGGTGATCTCGACCTTGTCTGCCGCCGCGACCTGGCCGGCCGCGAAGACCGCGAAGGTCGCGACGAGCGCGATGGCGAGCATCTTTCTGGAAAGTGTCATTCGTATTCTCCTTCTGCCCGGCATTCCGTGCCCGTGCCGGCCGCTCTGACCCTGTACGCTCGCTCACCGAATGGTTATGATCGGGCGTACCCAACGGCTTGCGGCGTCGGGTGTGTGCTCTTGCAGGCTCGCCCCGGCGCCGCGGCTGTTCTCTCACTTGCCTCAATCGCCTCCCTTCTTCACCTCCTGACAGGATCTTCTGATCACCAGATCGATCGGAAACTCCATTCTCACCGGCGGAAGGCCGGCATTTTCCACCCGTTCGAGCAGCCTCCGTGCCGCGGACCGCGCCATGTCTCGCGAATGGATCTTCATCGTCGTGAGGGGGGGCGAGGAATGCCGCGCAAGCTCGGTGTCGTCGAAACCGATGACACTCACGTCCTCGGGCACGCGCCTGCCGTTTTCCGAGAGTGAAGAAAGCGCACCGATGGCGAGCAGGTCGTTGGCGCAGAACACCGCCGTGAGGTCCGTGTTCCGCTTCAGGAGCCGGCTCATTGCCGCGTAGCCCGCCTCAGCCGACCATCCTTCATCCCCGTCGCTGAAACGCTCTTCCACGGCAGCGCCCGTCTCGGCCATGGTCTCTTTCCACGCAAGGAATCTGATGCGCGCGGAGTCAAGGGCCAGCGGGCCGTTGACAATGGCGATGCGCTCGTGCCCCAGCCCCTGCAGGTAGCGGACCGCGGCGCGCGCGCCCGCCGCGAGGTCCATCGTGACCAGGTCGATGCCGTCGGCGGTCGCCGTGGGCGCCAGGAGCACCGCCGGGATGCCTGCCGTCTTCATCTGGGCAAGCAGCGCCGGATTGCGCGCTTCCTCGACGATCACGCCGTCGACCTTTTCGAGAAAGCTGCGGAATCCGTCGATCTCCTGCGGATCGTAGTCGTCGAGATAGGTGAAAAGCGTGTGGCGGCCCGAGCGGGCCGTTTCCTCCTCGATACCGAGGAAGATGTCGAAATAGAAGGCCTCCGAGGCGATCGGCCTGCGGGCGGACTTTTCCTTGCAGACGACGTACCCGAGTGTCCCCGTCGTGACGCGCGGCTCCGCTTTTGGCCCGGGTCTGCGGCGCACGAACGTCCCTTGCCCCACCGACCGTTCGAAGAGCCCCCGGGAGGTGAGGGAGAGCACGGCGTTGCGTACCGTTGTGCGGCTCACCTTGAGCTCTTCCGCCAGATCGCGTTCCGACGGGATCTTGGACCCGACGGCCCAGGCTGAGGATTCTATCTGCGCCGTGAGGAACGATTCGACCTGCGCCTGGAAGGAATCGTGCGTGTTTCTGTGTATTTGGATATTGGCATTTTGCGCTCTTGTCATAATGGTTATAACCAATTGCAACCATTATCATCCGCGACGGAAAAGTGTCAAGTATTATTTTTGGCGATTTTTCCGCCATTGAAGGGGTCCGCCGACGCGGCTTTTGCCGCCGGATAGGCGCCGGGAGGACGCACCGCTATACTCTTACAGTCATGCGAAGATCGCGATTCCGCCGGGTGATGCGCTTTTTTACCGGCGTCATGCTGCAGGAGCTGTTCTGGGACCTGCTGCTCCCGAAGATCGGCCTGGGGGGCATCTCGCGGCGCACGCGATCGCGGCGTTTCATGAAGACCGCGACGCGCTTCCGCGCCTTGGCCGTCCGCTTGGGCGGGGTCCTCATCAAGGTCGGGCAGTTCCTTTCCTCGCGGCTGGACGTGCTGCCGCGCGAGATCACCTCCGAGCTTTCGGGTCTCCAGGACGAGGTGGGAGCGGAGAGCTTCGCGGCGATCCGTGCCGTCATCGAAGCCGAGTTCGGCATTCCGCTCGCGAGGAAGTTCCTCGACTTCGACCCCGTGCCGCTCGCTTCTGCCTCCATTGGCCAGGTCCATCGGGCGCGCCTGTGCGATGCCGACGACGGCGGCGCGCCCTGCCCGCCGGTTGTCGTGAAGGTGCAGCGCCCCCGGATCCAGGAAATCGTGGAAGCGGACCTTGCGGCGATCCGGGTCGCCGGCGGGTGGCTCCAGCGGATTGCCTCCGTGCGGCGCCATGTGAATGTGCCGGCTCTGATCGAGGAGTTCAGCCGCACCCTCTACGAGGAGATCGATTACATCCACGAGGGAAAGAACGCGGAGCGTTTTGCGCACAACTTCGCCGGGCGCGCGGAGGTGGTCGTGCCGAGCGTGATCTGGAGCCACACGACCCGGCGCGTCCTCACGCTCCAGGACGTCGGGGCAGTGAAGATCACCGACTATGCCGCCATCGAGGCCGCGGGGGTCTCCCGCGCGGAAGTGGCGGACAAGCTGCTCGACGTTTATCTCAAGCAGGTCTTCGAGGACGGTTTCTTCCATGCCGATCCGCACCCCGGTAATCTCTTCATCCTGCCCACGCCGACCCGGACGAAGCCCGGGGCATGGAAGCTCGTCTTCGTGGACTTCGGCATGGCAGGGCTCCTCGAGCCGGGCTCATTTTCCGGACTGCGCGAGACCCTCCTTGCCATCGGCACGCGCGATGCGCCTCGTCTCGTGCATGCGTTCGAGACCCTCCACGTGCTGCTGCCGGGGGCCGACCGCGATCTGATCGAGCGCGCCTGCCGCAGGATATTCGACACGGTATGGGGAAAATCGACGCGTGAGATGATGCGGATGACCAACGCCGAGGCGGGCGCTTTTGCCGCCGAGTTCGGCGATCTCCTCTATGAGATGCCCTTCCAGGTGCCCGAGAACCTGATCCTCCTCGGCAGGTGCGTGAGCATCCTCTCCGGCATCGCCACGGGTCTAAATCCCGAGTTCGCCGTATGGAACGGTCTTGCCCCGTACGTGCAGAAGCTCATCGAGCGGGAGGGGGGAAGCGGCGTCCGCGCGGTGCTGAAGGAGATCGGCAACCTGGCGCGGACCCTCTTTGCCCTGCCGAAGCGCGCCGACGAGCTTGCCACCCGCATGGAGCAGGGCCGGATGGAAGTCCGCATGCCGGACATGAAACAATATGTCACGCGCCTGGAGCACAGCGCGCGCAAGCTCGGCGGCTCTATCGTCTTTGCAGCGGGGCTTGTCGCGGGAACGGATCTCTACCTGGGCGGGCACCTGGAGCTGGCACTCGGCGTCGGGGCGGCGGAGCTGATCCTCCTGGTCTGGATCCTTTTCAGTCGCTAGGGGCGGGGCTATTCCGCCGGCTTCCTGTCGACGCGCTCGATGGCGGCGTCCAGGAGGCTGCGCATCGCCAGGAGCATCTCCTTGCGCGCGGACCGGCGGTGTTCCAGGAAGCCGTGCGGGATGAGCTCTTCGAAGCTTTGCAGCATCGAGGAGTGCGCGGCCTTTGCATGCGCGCGGGCTTCGCCGAGCTTCGAGGTGGATTCCTCAGCACTGTGGGTCTTTTCCGGCATGGGGCTCCTCCTGCAATGAAAGTAGGACCAAACCCGGGGTGAGTCAAGGCGTATGATGTTCGAATGGGCGTCGGGGGCGACAGACACGCCCCTAACAAAGTATTATATAACATTAACAACTTCTCTATTCTGACTCAGGCGATCGGACGGGTACTATTGTGTCAATGAAAAGGCTATTGATATTGCTGCTTGCGGGTCTTCTCCCGCTGCTGCCGCTCGCGGCGCAGGGCGCGCCTCCTGTCATCACGCTCCAGCAGAGCATCGACGCGACCCTTGCCAACGGCGATGACAACAAGGTGCTTCAAAGCAGCCTCGATGCAGCGCGGGCACAGCATGCTCTGAACGTGTCGAAAAACTCATTTGCCCTCAACGGATCCGCAGGATACACGGTGACAGAGCCATATGGCACCTACAATTCGAGCCTGCCAATCGCATCCGCGGGAGGTGCGTCTCCACAGGGTGGCGTGGCAGGGGTCAGCCTTTCCGGCCCTCTCACGTCGGTGAGCCTGAGCGCCTATCCCTGGATCCCACCGGCGGGGACATTCACCGACAACACGAGCTCCCTGGGCGTGACGGTGAGCCAGACCCTCTGGAACGGATACCCGGGCGGTCCGAGCCAGGCGACCGTGGACAAGAGCCTGCTGACTCTCAAGGGCAAGGAGCTTTCGACTGATTCCAGCCGACTGGGCATTATCTACAATGTGAAAGAGGCCTACTACACGATGCTTGCCGCCCAGACGAATCTGGCCACGAAATTGCAGATCCTCGACAAGCAGAACCAGCTCCTCAAGCAGATACAAGCCGTGTATGACCTGAAGCTCGCCGCGCTCGTCGATCTCAGGACCGCCCAGCTCAACGCGCGTAGCGCCCAGGTCGACGTGGACAGCGCGAACCACGACCTGAGATTTGCCCGCATCGGTCTTGCCACGTTCATGGGCATCCCGCCGGACTCCAATTTCACCGTGGCGGACTCCACGGACCCGGTCTTGCCGGCCGCCACCGTGGAGGATGCAGTCACGCAGGGCCTCGCGCGCCGGGTGGAGATCAAGCAGGTGGAGCTGTCGCTGCAGTCGTCGAACGTCGACCTTGCCGTGGCGCGTGGACAAGGCACGCCGACCGTCAGCGTAAACGGCGGGGCCAACGTCCTGCTGGACTGGAACAATGCCGCCACCAACGGCGGCACGGTGAACGCCGGCGTGAAAGTGGCGCTTCCGATCCTGGACGCCGGGGGTGAAAAACCAGGTGGATTCGATCCTGCGGCAGAATGACGTCTACGTCCTGCAGGAGACGCAGCTTCGCAAGAGCATCACCACCGCGATACAGAACGCATGGGACAGCCTTGCGCTGGCACGCGAGAAGCTCGACCTCGCGAAGCTATCCGCGGACACCTTTGACCTTCAATTTCAGATCACGAAAGCCGCGCACGACGCCGGTACGGCTTCCACCCAGGACCTCCTCACCGCATCGGTGAATGAAGCCACCGCCCAGACGGCCCTTTCCGTGGCCAAAAGCGCCGTCCAGCTCGCCGCTCTGACGCTCCTCAACGCAATGGGATATTAGGAGAATGGAAATGAAGTCGATCACAAAGGCATGCCTGTTCGTCGCCGCCGCGGCGCTTCTCATCCTTGCCGGCTGCAGCGGGTCTGGCGCGCCGTCGGGCGGAAGCCCCGGCGCGGTGTCAGGCGCCGGCGGGCAGTCGGCAGCAGCGACACGCCCAGCAGCGGGCGCTTTCGGCGGCGGCCAGAGCGGAGGCAGGCGCTTTGCGACGATACCCGTGCAGGCGGTTATCGTCCAGTCGGGGCCGCTCGTCACGGACAATGACACGGCCGGCGTCGTGACCGCCGTGACACAGAGCCAGGTCGCCGCACAGGTTGCAGGCGTTGTCGCGAAGGTGTTCCACAAGCAGGGTGATCGGGTCAACGCAGGCGAGCCCGTGGCGCAAATCGACGATTCCACCTTCAAGCTCTCGGTGCGCAATGCCCAGTCCGCGTTGGACAGCGCAAACATCAACCTGGCGATAGGAGAACAGACTGCCACGGGAAACGGTCCAAAGCTCCAATCCCAGCTGGAGTCGGCGAAAAATTCCCTCGATTCCGCGCAGAAGAACTACGATTCCCAGAAGGCGCAGTACGATCTGGGAGGTATTTCAGCCTCGGCTCTGGACAATGCCAAGAGCCAGCTCAGCCAGGCGCAGGCAAACGTGCAGGCGGCCCAGCTCGCCTTTGACCAGAACGATCAGGCGGCGACGGAGAGTGTCGCGCAGTTGAAGCTCGCCGTCGACCAGGCGACCAACGCCCTGGAAATGGCGAAACTCAATCTCCAGAACGTATCCATTCGCGCCCCCTTCGACGGACAGCTGGCGAACGTCAATGTGACTCCCGGATCCTATCTGAGCCTGAACTCGCCGGCGTTCCTCCTCGTGAGCACGAACAAGCAGATCGACTTCTCCGAGCCCCCCGCGGACGCCCCCGGCTTCAAGATAGGGGATTCCGTGACCTTCACATTCGCGGGGAAGAGCTACCCGGTTCGTATTACCCAGACCCCTGCCGCGCCGATCAACGGCGTCGTGCCGATGACGGCTTCCGTGCCCGCGGGGATCCCCGTTTCCTACGGCACCGTCGGTACGATCGTCTACAAGCTCACAATCGGGGACGGTCCCCAGATACCGCTGAGCGCCCTGCAGAGCCGGGCGGATATCAACTTCGTTTATACAATCCAGAACGGCAAGGCTGTCGAGGTTCCCGTGATCATCATCGCCGAGGCGGGCACCACGGCCGTGGTGCGGGGACTGAATGCGGGAGACCAGGTGGTCCTCAACCCGCCGCCGGGCCTGCTCAGTGGTTCCACCGTGCAGGTGGTGGCGGCGCCGCAGGCGGCGGCTCCCGCGGCCGTTCCGCAAGGTCAGAAGACCGGGCAAGCCGGCGGCACTGGCGGCGCGCGGCCTCCCGGCGCCACCGGGAAGTCCACAGGGGGAGGAACCCCATGAAAAGCCTTCGCGATATTGAGACGACCGTCTTTAACCGGATCAACCCGGCCGTCAGCTTTTCCGTCCGCAGATACGTCCTCGCCGTGGGGATATTCCTGGCGATCGTCGTCTTCGGCATCGTCTCGATGCTGGGTCTTGGCATCGACCTGCTTCCCGCGGTGAACATCCCCGTCGTCGTCGTGAGCACGGGCTTCCCCGGCGCGACCCCGACCGTCATGGACCAGCAGGTGACGCAGCCGATCGAAAACCTCCTTTCTTCCGTGAGCGGCATCACGGACATCAGCTCGACGAGCTCGATCGGCATCAGCAGGGTGATCGTCAGCTTCGATGTCAGTACGGACAAGAACGCGGTTGCAAACCAGGTGGCATCGCTCGTCGCGGGTGCCGTGCGGAAGCTTCCCGCGGGGATCAATGCACCGACGGTCGGGACGTTCGATCCCAATTCGCAGGCCATCATCCAATTCGGGGTCGCCGGCGGCGCCGCGAGCATCGGGGACGTGTCGCTGTACGTGACGAACACGCTGATCCCGTCCCTGGAGCTCGTGCCGGGCGTGGCGAACATCACCCTTGACGGCGCGCCGGCGCGCCAGTTCCAGGTGCTGCTCGATCCGAACAAGCTGAAGTATTTCAACATCGTGCCCAGCCAGGTCGTCGCCGCGATCACCAACCAGGCGATCAACACGCCCATCGGGACTATCGCCAGCAAGGACAGCACGCTCACCTTTTCCACGCAGAATACGCCGGCCGACATCACCGCGGTCGAGCACATTGCGGTCGACGCCACGCGCGGGATCCAGGTTGACGATATCGGCAGCGTGCGGGATGTTCCGACCCCGACGAACTACGCGCGCGTGAATGGAAAGCCGCTGGTGCTCGTTTCAATCCAGCGCACGACTGATTCAAACTCCATCGCGGTGGTCGACGCGGTGCGTCGCACGCTCAAAAACACCGTCATGCCCTCCGGCTATTCCGTCACATTCAGCAACGACACCACGGGACCCATTCGCGCGTCCGTCGCCTCCACATACCACGAGCTTTTCCTCACGGCGCTCGTGGTCGCCCTCATCGTGCTCCTGTTCCTCGGAAAACTGAACACAGCCCTGTCGGTCATCCTTGCGATACCCATCGCGCTTTCCGCCTCCCCCATCCTGTACAACCTGGCCGGCTTCTCCTTTAACCTCGTATCTCTCCTTGCCCTTATCATCGCCATTGGCATCGTGGTGGACGACTCCATCGTGGTGTCGGAGAATGTGGAGCGGTATCGCGCAATGGGATTCAGCCTCAAGGAGTCCGTGCTCAAGGGGGCGAGCGAGGTCTTCAGCGCCGTCGTTGCCGCCTCGCTGTCCCTTCTCTCGGTCCTTCTTCCCGTGAGCTTCATCGGCGGTTTCATCGGCCGCTATCTCCAGCAATTTTCCCTCGGCCTCGCCGCTGCGGTGGCCTTGTCGCTGCTGGAGGCCGTTCTTTTCCTCACCGTCCGGCTGGCCTACACGCCGGAAACCAAGACCCAGACCTGGGGTGACTTCTTCAAGAGCTGGATCGAGCTGCCCAAGGCCATTACGTGGGGATGGAAGGCGTGGCGGAAGCCGCTGGGCATCATTGTCGGTGTCGTGCTTGCTCTTGGATTGTGGATCTTCATGCACCATTGGTATTTTGTGGCGGCCGTTGTCGCGTATCCGCTCGTCCTGGGGATCGGCTACTATGTCATTCGCATGGCGCTCTCCCTGCTCCAGGCGCTCACGTCCACGCTTCATGGATGGACGGAAACGGGCCTGGAATGGATTCGCGACGCATACACGCGCGGACTATCGGCGATCCTCCACCGCGGCGGCTGGATCCTCGCCGTGGCCCTTGTATTCCTGGTTGCTTCCGGCGTGATCATCCTTCCCCGTTTGCCGTTCAATTTCGTGCCGACAACCGATTCGGGTTTCATGGGCGTGAGCATTCGTCTGCCCAACGGGACCCCGACGCTCGTCGCCAACCAGGATACGGCCCGGGTGGAAAACTATCTCATGCAGCGCCCGGAAGTCGTGACTGTCCAGACAACGGTGGGCAACTCCGGACAGATCACGATCCAGCTCGCGCCTGTCGGAAAGAGACCCGGCGTCCTTGCCCTTTCCGCGATCTACCGCCAGGACATCCTCGCGCTCTTCCGTGACCAGCCGTCCGTGCAGATCTCGATCAACGCCGCCAGCGGCGGTGGCGGATTCGGCGGCGGCGGATTCAACAGCACCTCGCTGCAGCTCAATCTTGTCGCGGCCGACTACAACGTTCTGCTGAGCCGCAACAACGCGGTCATTCAGCAGCTGCAGGCCAATCCGTACGTGTCGGACGTGAGCTCGAGTCTTTCGCAATTGAATATTGAGAACGATTTCATTCCCAACGCATCGAAAATGAGCGGCACCGGCATTTCGGTCGACCAGGTGGCGGGCGCTCTCCAGACCTACACCACGGGGCTGCAGGCTTCCAATGTGATCACGGGAGGTCTCAGCTATCCCATCCAGGTGATGGCGGACCCGACCGCAATTTCCGGTGGCCAATCCCTGCTCACAATGCCGATCTATTCCCCGAGCACGGGCCAGGCGTTGCAGATCGGCCAGCTCGGGCAGTTCGTTCTGCAAGAGGCGCCCGTGAGCCTGAGCCGCGACAACCGCCAGTATACCGGCCAGCTCACCGTCAACCTCAAGCCCAACGCTCCGACAGCGCTCACGATGCAGAATCAGATCACGAACGATCTCACCAAGTCCGGGCTGGTGGGAGGAGACGTGTCCCTGACGGCCGGCGGCGGCAGATTCTCCCAGACCAGCCTTGCCGCGTCGCTTGCAGGCACTGGCCTGATCACCTTCCTGCTTGCTTTGTTCCTCGCCTACCTGGTCATGGCGGCCCAGTTCAACTCGTGGCGCTATCCCATCTATTTGCTTCTCCCCGTTCCCCTCGCCCTGGTCGGCGCGCTCTGGCTCGTCTTCCTCCTCGGCGGCGGTCTGGATATCTTCGGCCTCATGGGCATGCTGATGCTCATCGGTCTCTCCGCGAAGAACGCCATCCTGTACCTCGATTTCGTCGTGGAGAGAATCGGCAAGATGCCCTTCAAGGACGCGCTGATAGAAGCGGCCCAGCTCCGTTTCCGACCCATCGTCATGACAACGCTCACGGTTCTCGTCATCAGCTTCCCGCTGATCCTCAGCAAGGGCCAGGGTTCCGAGTTCGGACAGAAGATGGGCATCGTGATGCTGGGCGGGATCCTCTTCTCGGCGATTCTCACATTCTTCGTCGTGCCGGCCGCGTTCTACCTGTTCGAGCGGGCGCGCGTGGCCAAGGTGGAAGCAAAGGAGAGGGACCTCGTGGCGGAGGCCGCCGCGAGCAACTGATCCGCCGACCGTGCACGGCCGGCGCGGAATTGTTTTGCCGGGGCACGGCCCCGATTCGTACCTTCAGGATACGCGCCCGGGCTCGGGACCGTGAACGGCGCGACGGAGGTTCGTCATGAAATGGGTTCTGATCGTCCTGGGGATCCTTCTCTTCCTGTTGGGCGGCGTCTGGCTTCTCCAGGGTCTGAACGTTTTCACACAGGGAGCCATGGCCGGCAAGAGCCAGTGGACCCTGATCGGGTCGATCGTCGCAGCGGTCGGCATCATCGTCGAGGTAATCGGCGCGACGCGGAAGAGGAAGGTGAAGACCGCGTAGAGCCCCCCCGGGGCACGCGCCCTTGCACACCGCGTCCGTGTCATGCAAGCCTTGATCGTGACGCGGTGTCATATGGATTCCCGCTCATGATCGATTTCTCCCTGACCGGTCTTCCCCTCGTTCCCTTTCTGCCGCGCATATCAGCCCTCCTGGAGGGGCACCGCGGCCTGGCGCTCACCGCGGAGCCGGGCGCGGGCAAATCGACGCTTGTCCCTCCCTTCCTGATGGACGAGCCGTGGCTGCAGGGTCGGACAGTCATCATGTTGGAGCCGCGGCGCCTCGCTGCCGTTGCCGTGGCAACGAGGATGGCGCAGCTCCTGGGTGAGCAGGTCGGCCAGAGGGCGGGTTACACGGTGCGCGCCGCGTCGCGCACGGGTCGGCAGACGCGCATCGAGGTGGTGACCGAGGCGCTCCTCACCCGCAGGATCCAGCAGGACCCTCTTCTGCAAGGCGTGGGCGTTGTGATCCTCGACGAGTTTCACGAGAGGTCCATTCACGCCGATCTCGCACTTGCGCTGGCACTGGAGGTGCGCCGCGCGCGGCCCGACCTCGCCCTGCTTGCCATGTCGGCCTCACTCGAGACGGACGGCGTCGCGGCACTCCTGGGCACGGCAGTGCAGCCCGCCCCCGTCCTTCACTGCGCGGGAACGGTGCATCCGGTGCGCACCGAGTACCGTCCCCTGCCGCAGACCGGCCGCTGGGAGGAGGCATTCGCGGACGGCCTGGCGGGCCTCTTCGAAGAGACCGACGGCGACATTCTTGCATTCCTTCCCGGCGCGGGTGAAATCCGACACACTGGTGCGCGTCTTTCCGGGGCGCTGGGCAACCGCGCGGAGATATTTCCCCTCCATGGAACGCTTCGCCTGGAGGAGCAGAGGCGCGTGATCGAGCCGCCGCGCGGCCCGCAGGCGGGAGAGCCGCGCCGACGCGTCATCCTTGCCACGTCGATCGCGGAAACAAGTCTCACCGTCCCCGGCATCACAACCGTGGCTGACGCCGGCTGGGCGCGGCTCTCGCGGCTCCACCCGCCGACCGGTCTCGATCGCCTGGTCACCGAGAGGGTGAGCGCCTCCTCCGCCGAGCAGCGTCGGGGAAGGGCAGGCCGCCTTGGTCCGGGGCTCTGCGTCCGATACTGGCCGGAATCGGAGCGGCTGTTGGAAAGGCCGGATCCTGAGATCCTGCGCACGGAGCTCTCCGGCCTCGTGCTCGAATGCGCGATCTGGGGCGCCCGCGCCCCCGGGGATCTTTCCTGGATGGACAGCCCCGCTGTCCCGGTGTGGACCCAGGCGTGGGAGACACTCCGCATGCTCGGGCTCGTGGATGCCTCCGGACCCACCGACCTGGGCAGGGCCGTGGCCGCGCTGGGGCTCGCGCCGCGGCTGGGTGTTCTCGTGACCCAGGGCGCGGCGGCCGGGCAGCCCGTGCTTGCCGCAGCCTGCGCGGCGATCCTGCAGGAGCGGGACGCTTCCGGCGTCGCGCGTGACCCGGACTTCCGGCTGCGGCTGGAGCTGATCCGCACCGGAGGGGGTGGCGGGGACTCCTGGCGCAGGTCGGTGGAAACCGAAATGGGAAGGATCCTGCGCCGGCATCGTCCCGCGGAAGGCGCCGTCTACGGGTGGAGCGAGGAGCAGGAGCACGCGGTCGGCGCGCTGCTGGCCGCCTCCTTCCCCGACCGGCTTGCGCGGCGCGATCCCGACGGGTCCTACCGGCTCGTCACGGGGCGGACGGCGCATTTCCCGTCCATCGGAAAGGTGACAGGCCCCCGTGTGGCCGCCGCAAGCCGGGCCGCCGGACCGTGGGTGGTGGTCTTGGACGCCGACCCCGGGGAGTCGGCCGGTTTCATCCGGCTTGCGGCGCCCGTCCGTGCGGACATCGCGTCGGAGGTGCTCGCGCGCGCCACCGAGGAGAGCACCGAGATCCGGTGGGAAGGCCTCGTGCCGCGCACCTTCGTCGTGCGCCGCGCAGGCCGGCTCGTGCTCGCGGAAAGGCCGGGCGCTGCCGCGCCGCCGCTCGTGGCGGAATCCTTTCTGGCGCTGGTGGAGAAAAAGGGGGCGGGAATCCTTCCCTGGAACACGCAGACCACGCGCCTGCTCGCCCGCATGCGCACGTTCGCGCGCGCCTTCCCCGACGCGGGTCTGCCCGGGCTGTCCGATGCCGAGCTTGCCGTCACGGCTGCCGCGTGGCTTGCCCCCTTCCTGAGGCTGTCCGGCGGACAGGTGCTCAACGCCGCCGGGCTGCTTTCCGCCCTGCAGGCGATGCTCGGCAGCCTGTCGGGCAGGCTCCAGAGGGAGGCGCCGGAGAGCATCACGCTCCCGACGGGGGGAAAGCGGGCGGTGGACTATGAAGGGACGGAGCCTGCGGTGGAAGCGCGCATCCAGGAGGTATTCGGCCTGGCGCAAAGCCCCCGCATCTGCGGGGCGCCGCTCACCTTCCGGCTGCTCTCCCCATCGCAGAGGCCGCTGCAGATCACGCGCGACCTTGCGAGCTTCTGGCAGACCGGCTACGCGGACGTGCGCAAGGAGATGCGGGGCCGGTACCCCCGGCACTACTGGCCGGAGAATCCCCTGGAGGCCGAGCCCACGAATCGCGTGAGGCCCCGGGGATGAAGGATCGTTCCCCGGGGCGTTCAATTACCTTTTCTTTGGCTTCTTGACCGCTGCTTTTTTCTTCGGGGTTGCCTTTTTTTTGGCCGCCGGCTTTTTCCCGGCCACCCGCTTCTTCGGCTTTGCTTTGGTCTTCGCCTTGGGCGCGGGCTTCGGCGTGCCGACCGGGCGGCGTGCCTCGAGCTTCTTCACCTGCTTCTCCAGCGTTTGCGCGTAGTCCTCGAGATGCTCGACGACGTGGAAGATGTCCTCCATGGCCTCGTCGTACAGCTCGCGTGCCTTTGCCGGATTCGTCCGGGTGAGATCGCGCAGGTTGTAGAAGGCGATGGTTGCCCCCTCGGGTCCGGCGACGATGTCGGCGAGCCGGTTCTTGTGACGGAATATCGCGGCGGCGCCGAAGGTGGTTCCGGCCTTGTACGCCATCTCGGGGATCTTCCATTGTGCGCCGCGCCGAGGACCACCTCGCAGACGGTCACCGCGCTTTCGCCCTTGCGGATGATGACCTCACCCGGCCGGTAGGTGCGCGTCGGCGCGGCAGGCGCGAGAGCCGGGGCGGCGACCGGCGCGGCAGTCCCGGTGCCGAGCTGAACGTAGGAGCCGGTCACCTTCGTCGCCTCGGGGTTCACCAGGGCGTGCGTCCGGCCGTAGAGCGCGTCGTGCTTGATGTATGCCATGTTGCGGGCGATCTTGACGGCCTCGGAATCGACGTCCGCCTCCGTGGCCCCCATGATGTTCTCCTTGACGACGATCTCAGGAAAGAACGGACAGCCGGGCTCCCTGCACCTGACTTTGAAAACCGCTTCCTTCAATCTGAACGACATGACATTCCTCCTTGGCGATCACTATATTTCAATTATATGCGTCCCCCTCATCGATTGCACGTTGAAATCCTGGAAACGGCATCCCCCTCGGCCGCAGGGAAGAAGCTCTTGTCTTGGAATTTCGGCATATTCCACGGTTTTCCCGCGGTCGGCGGCCCTTCCAAACTCTGCATAAATATGCATGAGATGTATTGACCATGCCTCGCGCGGCATGCGATAACTGCCCCACGACGATGGACACCAGACGCTCCGAGAATTTGCCCGAATCCGACCCGCGCGCGCGCAGCCAGAGGGAAGGGCTGTACGATCCTTCCTTCGAGCACGCCAGCTGCGGGGTGGGTTTCGTCGTGAATGTCGACGGGAGGCGCACGCACCAGATCGTCGCCAATGGCACCACGATATTGAAGAACCTCGCGCACCGCGGCGCCGTGGGGGGAGACTCCCGCACCGGCGACGGTGCGGGCATGCTCACGCAGGTCCCCCACCGCTTTTTCGCGCGCGAGGCCGGGCGCCGGGGCTTCGCGCTGCCGGCCGAGGGAAGCTACGGCGTGGCCATGCTTTTCCTTCCGCAAGACCCGGACAGGCGCGACAAGGCGCGCGCGCTCTTCGAGCGCGTCGTAACCGCGGAGGGCGGCACCGTCCTGGGGTGGCGGGAGGTCCCGGTGAATCCCGAGCTCCTGGGGGAGCTGGCCGTGCGCTCCATGCCCTCCATCCAGCAGGCCTTCACCTCGTGCGGCCAGATGTCCGGGGACGCCCTCGAGCGGCGGCTCTACATCATTCGCAAGGCGGTGGAATCGGCGGCCCTCGCGGACGGATTCACGATGGAGGAGCTCTACGTCAACTCGTACTCCTCCCGCACCGTCGTGTACAAGGGCATGTTCGTCGCTCCCCAGTTCGAAAGCTTCTACCCCGACCTGCGGGACCCGGATTTTGAAAGCGCCCTCGCGGTGATCCACCAGCGCTACAGCACGAACACGTTCCCCTCCTGGCCGCTCGCGCAGCCCTTCCGCATCATCGCGCACAACGGGGAGATCAACACCCTGCGGGGCAACATCAACAAGATGAATGCCCGGGAGCAGACCATGTCCTCCCCGCTTTTCGGGGACGAGATCGAAAAGCTGCGGCCGGTGATCCAGCCCGGCCAGAGCGATTCGGGGATATTCGACAATGTCCTCGAGCTGCTCGTGGCGGGCGGCAGGTCGCTCGAGCATGCCCTCATGATGATGGTGCCGGAGGCGTTTGGCGCCCGCTATCACATGAGCGAGGACAAGCGCGCCTTCTACGAGTACCACGCGGCCATCATGGAGCCCTGGGACGGGCCCGCGGCCATCTCCTTCTCCGACGGCATCAAGGTGGGATCCATCCTGGACAGGAACGGCCTGCGGCCGGCGCGGTGGGTCGTCACGCGCAGCGGCCTCGTGGTCCTGGCCTCGGAGGTGGGGGTGCTTGACATCCCGCCGGAGGACGTCCTGCAGAAGGGGCGCCTGGCGCCCGGCAAGATGTTCCTTGTCGATACCGCGCAGAAGCGCATCGTCTACGACCACGAGGTGAAGGCCGCCGTGTCGCGCCGAAAGCCGTACCGGCGGTGGGTGGAATCCAATCGCATCGAGCTGAAGGGCCTCTTCCAGGTCTCGGGCCCCGTGCGGACCGACCGGGAAAGCCTGCTCGCCCAGCAGTGGGTGTTCGGCTACACCATGGAGGACATCGACATGATCATCATGCCGATGGTGGAGACCTCCCAGGAGCCCATCAGCTCGATGGGAAATGACCAGAGCCTCGCGGTCCTCTCCGAAAGGCCGCAGCTGCTCTATTCCTACTTCAAGCAGCTCTTCGCCCAGGTCACCAACCCGCCCATCGACCCTTACCGCGAAAACCTCGTGATGTCGCTCATGAGCTACGTCGGCCGGGAGCAGAACCTTCTCGACGAGACGCCCGAGCACGTGCGGCAGGTGAAACTCCCGCACCCCGTGCTCTCCAACGACGATGTGGCGAAGCTGCGCACGCTCGACGTGGGCGGCTACCGCTCCTGCGTCATCCCCATGACGTTCGCCGCCGCCGACGGCGTGGCGGGTCTCGCGAAGGCGGTCCAGCACCTCTGCGCCTCCGCGGAGGCGCGCGTCGACGCCGGGGACACCATGCTCATCCTCACCGACCGCGACGTCGGTGAGAAGCGCGCACCCATTCCCGCGTTGCTGGCCACCGCGGCCCTCCACCATCACCTCACCCGGGTGAAAAAGCGGCACCTCACGGCGCTCGTCATCGAGACGGCCGAGGCGCGCGAGGTGATGCACTTCGCCACGCTCATGGGCTTCGGCGCGAGCGCCATCAACCCCTACCTCGCCATCGAGACCATCGCCGACTTGAAGGCGCGGGGGCGCCTGCCCGGCTCCCTGACGCAGGAGACGGCGATCGAGCATTACATCACGGCCGTGAAGAAGGGCCTCCTGAAGGTCATGTCCAAGATGGGCGTCTCCACCATCAGGAGCTACAAGAGCGCCCAGATCTTCGAAGCGGTGGGGCTTGCGGATGACTTCGTGAAGGATTATTTCCCCGGCACACCCTCGCGCATCGGCGGCATTAGCATCGAGGGGATCGCGCGCGAGGTCCTGGCGCGGCATGCCGCCGCGTACTGCCGCACGCCCGCGGAGCGCGAGCGGTTGGACTCCGGCGGCGCGCTGCACTACCGCAGCTTTTCGGAGCACCACCGTCTCACCCCGCAGGCCATCGCGCTCCTCCAGCGCGCCGTGCGGGAGAACGACTACGGCCTGTACAAGCAGTACGCGGCGGGGCTCAACGACGAGGGCCGCGCGCTGTGCACGCTCCGCGGATTGTTTGCATTCGCCCCCCGGACGCCCGTTCCCCTGGACGAGGTGGAACCGGTGGAGACCATCGTGAAGCGCTTCGTCACCTCCGCCATGTCCTTTGGCTCGATCAGCAAAGAGGCGCACATGACCCTCGCCATCGCCATGAACAGGTTGGGCGCGGCGAGCAATTCCGGCGAAGGCGGGGAGGACGAGGCACGCTACGCGCCGCTTGCCAACGGCGACTCGGCGCGCAGCGCGATCAAGCAGGTGGCATCGGCCCGGTTCGGCGTCACCTCGAACTACCTGGTGAACTCACGCGAGCTGCAGATCAAGATGGCGCAGGGGGCGAAGCCCGGCGAAGGCGGGCAGCTTGCGGGTCTGAAGGTGGACGGCGAAATCGCGAAGGTCCGGCATTCCACCCCGGGGGTCACCCTGATCTCCCCGCCGCCGCACCACGACATCTATTCCATCGAGGATCTCGCGCAGCTCATCTTCGACCTGAAGAACGCCAACCCCGAGGCGCGCATCTCCGTGAAGCTCGTCGCCGAGGTCGGCGTGGGGACCATCGCCGCGGGTGTGGCCAAGGGCAAGGCGGACATGGTGCTGATCGCCGGCCACGACGGCGGCACCGGCAATTCGCCCATCTCCTCCATCAAGCACGCCGGCATCCCGTGGGAGATCGGGGTCGCCGACACGCAACAGACGCTCGTGTTGAACCGGTTGCGGGACAGGATCCGGGTGCAGGCCGACGGCCAGATGCGCACGGGACGCGACGTGGTGATCGCGGCGCTCCTGGGCGCGGAGGAGTACGGCTTCGGCACCGTGTCCCTGGTCACCATCGGCTGCATCATGATGCGCAAGTGTCACCTCAACACCTGCCCCGTGGGAGTGGCCACGCAGGACCCGCGCTTGCGCGCGCGCTTCACCGGCAAGCCCGAGCATGTCGTGAACTTCATGCGCTTCGTCGCGCAGGACGTGCGGGAGACGATGGCCGCGCTGGGCTTCAGGACCGTGGACGACATGATCGGCCACGTGGAGGTGCTGGAGACGCGCGCAGCCGTCGAGCATTGGAAGGCGCGCGGCCTGGACTTCTCCCGCATCTTCATGAAGCCCGAAGTCCCGGCGGGCACTTCCCTCCGCTGCACGACGAAGCCCGTGCATGATTTCTCCCTGTCGCTCGACAAGGACCTCATCCTGCGCTCCCGGCCCGCGCTGGAGCATGGTGAGAAGGTGCGACTGTATCTGGGCATCCGCAATTGCAACAGGACGGTCGGTGCGACCCTCTCGTCAGAGGTTTCCAAGCGCTACGGGGCAAAGGGGTTGCCCGACGACACGATCAATGTCTCATTCACCGGGTCCGCCGGCCAGAGCTTCGGCGCTTTTCTCGCCCCGGGCATCACCTTCGAGCTTGAAGGCGATGCGAACGACTATTTCGCCAAGGGTCTCTCCGGCGGGAAAATCGTCGTCTATCCGCCGCGCGCCGCGACATTCCGCGCCCGGGACAACATCATCACCGGCAATGTGAACCTCTTCGGCGCCACCGGCGGCGAGGTGTACATCAACGGTATGGCGGGCGAGCGCTTCGCCGTGCGCAACTCCGGCGCGACGGCGGTCGTGGAGGGGCTGGGCGATCACGGCTGCGAGTACATGACGGGCGGGCTCGTGGTCGTGCTGGGCCGCACGGGCGTGAACTTCGCGGCCGGCATGAGCGGCGGCATCGCCTACGTGCTGGACGAGGACCAGCTCTTCGACAACAACTGCAACCTGGAGATGGTGGACATCGAGCCCATCACCTCCCCGCGCGAGCGGGAGCGCCTGCGCGATCTCGTGGAGCGCCACGTCATGTACACGCGCTCCGAGCACGCCACCCGGATCCTGCGGGACTGGGACGAGATGGCGCCGCGATTCGTGAAGGTCATGCCGATCGACTATCGCCGGGCCCTGGAAAGGATGGCGAAGGACCAGTCGCGGGAGACGGAGGTCGTGGGCCTCACGGAAGAGGTGTATCGCTGATGGGCCATCCCTCGGGTTTCCTCGACCATCCCCGCGTCTCCTACAGCCTGCTTCCGGTGGACGAGCGCGTGAAGAGCTGGCGGGAGTTCACCGTGCCCGTGCCGGACGCAGAGCTTGCGCGCCAGGGATCCCGCTGCATGGACTGCGGCATTCCCTTCTGCCACTCCACCGGTTGTCCCGTCTACAACCTGATCCCCGAATGGAATGACCTCGTCTACAAGGACGACTGGAAAGAGGCGCTCGTGCGCCTGGAGATGACGAATAATCTCCCCGAGGTGACCGGCCGCATCTGCCCCGCCCCCTGCGAAGCATCGTGCACACTTTCGATCAACACGAGCCCCGTCACCATCAAGCAGATCGAGCTTGCCATCGTGGAGCGCGGTTGGAGCGAGGGATGGATCGAGCCTCGGCCGCCCGCGCATCTCAGCGGCAAGCGTGTCGCCGTGGTGGGAAGCGGCCCTGCCGGTCTTGCCGCCGCGCAGCAGCTTCGCCGCGCCGGCCACGACGTGACGCTTTTTGAGCGCTCGCTGAAGCTCGGCGGCCTCCTGCGCTACGGCATCCCCGACTTCAAGCTGGAGAAGAAGGTCCTCGATCGGCGCATCGCGCAGATGGAGGCGGAGGGCGTGCGTTTCGAGACGGGGGTCACCATCGGCGAAGACATCTCCGCGCGGTACCTGCGCGGCAGTTTCGACGTGATCCTCCTCACCATGGGCGCGGGCGAGCCCCGCGACCTGCCGGTGCCCGGGCGGGAGCTTTCCGGCGTGCATTTCGCCATGGACTTCCTGGGACGGTCCAACCAGCTTCTGGCCGGCGAGATCAGGGAGTCGGAGCTCATCAGCGCGCGCGACAAGGTGGTCGTCGTGATCGGCGGCGGCGACACCGGTTCAGACTGCGTCGGCACCGCCAACAGGATGGGCGCGCGCGAGGTGTACCAGTACGAGATCATGCCCAAACCGCCCCAGTGGAACGAGGCCTGGAACCCGAGCTGGCCCGCGTGGCCGAACATCCTGCGAACGTCCAGCTCCCACGAGGAAGGCTGCGGCCGGGACTGGTCCATCACGACCGAATGCTTCGAGGGCAAGGACGGGCGGGTGGTTGCGGGTCATTTCGCTCGCGTGGAATGGAAGAAGCAGCCCGGCGGGGCCATGAAGATGGAGACGGTCCCCGGCACCGCCTTCACGCGCAAGGCGGACCTCGTGCTCCTGGCAATGGGTTTCGTGCACGTGAAGCATGGCAAGATCATCGACGAGCTGGGCGTGGAATACGATCCCCGCGGCAACATCCGCTGCAACCCCGACTACTCGACGTCTGTCCCCGGGGTCTTTGCCGCCGGCGACGCAAACACGGGAGCATCCCTCGTGGTCCGCTCCATATTCCACGGCCGCGAAGCCGCGGCTTCCATCGACAGGTATCTGAAGGCGTAGGGCCGGCCGCCAGGGTCGCATCGGCTGGCGCGCGGCATGGGAAGCCGCGCCACTGAAGGCGCACGCGCACCCCGGCGGGCCGCGCGGGAAGCGCGCCGCGTGCGGCTCAGTCCGCGGCCATCACCACCCGGAATCCCTGGTCTTCGTCTTCCGTGGTCACGGGCTTGAACTGCGAGTAGCCCGCCATGAAGAACTTCGGCTTGGACAGGCGCCAGGACCCGCCGGCAGAAGCGGCAAGGTCGGTCGTCCCGTCGGCCGCCTTCCTCTGGTCGGAACACCATTCGCTCACGTTGCCCGCCATATTCTTCACCCCGTCGAGGGTGATGTCATTGAAGAACGTGAGCTCCTGCACGGGGCCGTTCTGGCCCTCGATGGGAAGCATGTCGTCCGCGGTGGAATCGGCGCACTGGCAGTACGTCGAGTCCCAGTCATTGCCCCACGGATAGTCTGTCTGGTAGTGCGCGCCGGCTGCCCAGCGCCATTGTGCCAGGGTGGGGAGGGTGACATTCACCTTGAACTTCTTGGAGAACCATTCCGTGTACGCTACGCAGTCGTCCCAGGTGACGTGGATGACGGGGTAATAACCGTAGGCGGTCCTGTAATAGCGTTCCCAGCTCCCCTGGGATTTGTAGCCGGACTGCCTCACGAAGTTTGCGAACTGATCGAAGCGCACCTCCGTCATGCCCGCCCAGAAGCTCGGGGTCTGGCCGCTTCCCTTGACGAACACAAAAGGCACATCGCCGATCTGCTGGTTGTCCTGCTCGGGCCTGTTGATCACCATATTCGCCACGCGTGTGCGTGCGCCGTTCTGCACGGCGAACTCCTTTTCGAAGACCCCGTATTTATGGGTGATCACGATGCGATGGGTCCCCGCCGGCAGGTCATTCAGCACGAGGGTCTGCCCCGTGGCGATGCTGCCGCTTGCAACGCCATCCAGCTCAACGGTTCCTTCCACGTTGGAATAGACCTGCGCCGATCCGCTGCCGGGAGCGCTCGGCGTCCCCGCCGGGGGCGCCTCGATGCGCGTCGTGGTGTCGATGCTCGCGCTGTACGTGGAGAGGGCGAGGTCCCCGAATGCCTCCCCGTTGTAGCTCACCGAGGGCGACTGGTCGAGCTGCTGCTCATGCGCGTAGCTGGTGACCTGCTGCTCAACGAAATCCGACAGCTCCTTGAACGTCACGATGCCGTCGCTGTTGCCCATCTGGTAGTCGGCCTTCCCCTTCATTCCTTCCAGGAGGAACTTCGTAAAGATGCCGTGGGTGGAGTTGGGATCGTCGAAGCTCGACCAACCCGTCTTGGTGGCATAGAAGACCGCCGACACGCTCGACTGCTCGAACTTCTGCGCCCGCAGGGCCGCGTCGTTGATGCCGCGGCTTGCGCCCCGGGGAAGCGATTCGCGGCATGCATCCAGGAGGAGGAGCGATTTGCGCACCTTCAGCTTCGTGATCCAGTCCAGCACCTCCTTGATCGGGAGGCTCGTGTTCCACTTGTCGTCCTTGAGCGTGTCGGCGACGATGAGGTAGCCGTCGCCCGTCTCCTCCGTCGCGATGCCGTGACCGGCGAAGGAGAATATCACGAGGTCATTGGGGCCTATCGTTTTCGCCATGGCGGCAAGCTTCGCGCGGATGTTCGCGAGGCTCGGGTAAGAGTGGCCCTTGTCGAAGGCGGGGTCCACGTCGTCCGTCATCTTTTCCACGACGTCGAACTGACCGTACTTCTTCAGCGTATCGGCAAGCTCCGTGGCATCGGCGCGCGCCCCCTTGAGGGCAGGGATCGTCGTGTCCTGGAAATTGTTGACGCCGATGCACAGGGCATAGCGCTTGCCGGCATTGCCCGGCGTGCCCTCGATGCTTCCGCCGGCCTTCACCAGCATCAGGCCCCTGCTGCCTGCCTGGGCGCCGAGAATGACGAGCACCGCGAGAGGAAGCAGGGCGATTGCGAGCCCCCGTCGTCTCCCTTTTTTCCGTTCACGCGGTGCATCCATGTCAGAATCCGATCGCGTACCCGACGCTGACCGTCAGGCTCCAGCTCCCCATATAGGAGCTCTCGTTGAAGTAGTCCAGACCCAGCGACAACCCGTCTTTTTTCTTCGCGTTGAGGAAGACCATGCTCCCGCCCAATGTGACGCCGCTTCCGTATCCGACGTCGACGGTGTAGAGGAGGCTGCCGCGGGACGGGTTCCCGAACATCAGGTCGAGCGTCACGGCCCCGCCACCGGAGCTACTGGAGCTTCCGTCGAGGTAGTCAATAAAGGCGCCCGCCCCTACTCCGAACCCGGGAAGGAAATGCCAGTAAAGCTGCGCGGCGCCGGCGAGCGCAAAGACGGTGCTGCTGGAGTAGCTGTGGGAGGAGTAGCTGTACGTTTCCGTGCTGCCCGCGCCAAGGCCTGCCGCGAGATTCAGGAAGAACGCCGCGCCGCCCGTGGACGCCACTGCCGCAGTCTTGGGCCGTTGCCCGGAGGCTCCTTGGCCGGCAAGATTCGGGAAAGCCGCCTGGCCCGTCAGGTTCGTAAACGCCGCCAATTGGGCTGCGCGCGCCGCGTCCTGCCGCTGCTCGTATTCCTCCGCGCTCTGGTCTGCCAGGGCCCTGAGGTTTGCAAGGTCCACGAAGGCGATCACGTCTTTTTCCGGCACGATCTGGCTCTTGCTGAAATCGTAGGTGAAGCCGTGCCAGGATGAATATCGATTGTCCTTGGAGTATCCCCGTGTCCAGACGGTGTAGGTGACCTGGGGATGCGCCTCCCAGTCATCCTGCGAGTATTCGCTCGCGATCGTGATCTTTTCCTTGTCGGCCCAGTGGAACTCATCCGTCGTGAGCGACCCGTCGTCGACGTCGATGTCCCCCGCGTATCCGAAGCCCGGCTTCAGGATGAGAGTCACCTTGGTCGTTTTCGGCGATAGGATCTGTTGTTTCTCCTGCAGCCCGAAGTCGGCGATCTGGATCTTCACATCCTTGGGATCGCGGACGACCACCGGCAGGGGCTTGCTTTTCACGGTGAGCTTCGTCGAGGTGTACCAGATGCCCGTGATTCCGCTCAAGCCTTCGGGAGGATTGCGCGTGGCGGTGATGTCGTAGGCGGAAAGGGGGACGCCGCTGATGAGAATGTCCTGCGTCTCGTAACGGTACTCCGCGTGCACCGATCCGGAGTTTTCCGTCCCGTTGTCTCCCGGTGTCTTTCCCATTTCCCAGGTCGCCGTGCCATTGTCGAACGTGACGGTAAAGGAAGGCTCGGGCATGGGAGGATCGAATATTTCCCACCAATACTGCTCATTCTGCTTTCTCGGTATCGCCGCGAAGGTGTACGAGGTCGTCGGACCGATGCCGCCGATGGTGATGCTTCCGTTGGGCGTTTCGATATGATCCCGCAGGACGACGATGTTCTTTACGTCGCCCGCATTGATGGTGAACGGAATCTCCTTGATCTGCTGCGTGCTCCTGTTGTAGACGGAGATGACGTACTGGCCCGGGAGCGTCCAATAGAAGACGTCGGGATTCACCTTGCGCTTGTCGGAATTGTCCGAGTCCCCGACGGTGTTGTCGTCTTTTTCCACCTGGCGCGGCTGCCAGAAGAGGTAGTAGTGTCCGTTCGCATAGGACAGGTCTGGCTGCCCATTGCTGCCGGCATCGCCGGTTCCCGCGCCGCCCGCGCCCGCGACATCGGGGCTTTCAGTGATGGTCAGCTGCGCGCAGTGGGCGTTCAATATGTCGATCATGATGTGCTGGCATATCTGGGCACAGGCGACCGGAAGGTCGTGAAGGTCCTTGTCGACAATGGCCGAGTACGAGTAGACCTCTTCGGCCCGTTTCGTGTTGAGCACGCGCACGTTGAAGCCTATCGCGTCCCGGGGGCTGCCCGGACTTGCTTCCTTGTGCTGGAGCAAGCTGTCGGCAGGAGATGCGTTCTGCGGCGAGTCGGAGCCGGTTTCATAGACATTGCCCAGCACGAGAAAATCGAGGTCCGCGAAATTAAACGCCCCGACCGCTTTCGTATAGAGGTCCTTCACCGTGAATGTGCCGTTTTGCAGCGCATTTTCGACGTATTTCTTGTCAAATATCTTGAAGATGGACGGGAAATAGAGGCGCGCGATCTGCCCCCCCGCGATGCGCGCGAGCTCCTGAGCCCCCTGCAGGGTTACGGCCACCTCGTTCGCCGCTTTCACCGCATCCTGCATGGCCAGCTTCTGCTTTTCAAGCCATGACTGCTGGAGCGCCTGGGCTGACTGCTGGGCCGATTTCGCCTTCGCCTGCCGATCCCGCGCATCGTCCTTTGCACTGGACGTGGTGGCTTTTGCCAGGTCGTCCGATGCGGCCTTGAAGTCATCAGTCGCCTTTGCGTAGTCGTCCGACGCCTCGGCGTACCCGAGGCCGGCATTCTTGTAGTCCGCGGCTGCCTTTGTGTAATCCCCGGCGGCAACGGCTTTCGGGTCTTTCGGGAAGGTGAAGGTCATGCCGGGCTCGTACACCGGCGCTCCGGGGACGATGTGGCTGTCCTTCATCGTGTAGACTACGTTCGCGGCATTCTGCTGGACCAGCACCGACAGGAGGGCCTGGCTGATGAGCTGTCCATAGAACTGCTTGCTCGGCGCCCTGTCCGCTGCGCTCATGGAGACCTCGAAGTCCGCCACGGCGAGCGTCGGCGGATCCAGGTAGGTGTAGTCGCGGGCGAACGCCGCTCCCGTGAACAGGAAACACGCTGCGGCAATAAGAAGTGCACGCTTCATGGCTGGTACCTCCTGCACCTACTTGAGCGGGAAATCCTGCTTGAACTCATAATCCCCACTGTTGACGTTCACCACGGACACTTGGAGTGAATCCGGATCCGACGCCACCAGGGGGAAGTAACGCGCGATGGGAGACTTGGAGGGTGGCTGGATGTAGGCCGAAGATGGCACAGCCGTCTCCAGCAATGAGAAATAGATGATCTTGTCGACTCCATAGTACGACTTCAAGGTCGTGATTGTCGCGGCAGGCGCAACGGGCGCAGCAGGCGCTGCCGCCGCAGCCCCGGCCGTTGTCGCCGATCCCGCGGCGGGAGCCGCGGCAGGCGCAGCGGGCGTCACGGGTGGAGGGGCCATCGAAATCCACTTGGAGATCAGGAGAGGCGACAGATAGAGCATTTCCTCCGTGTCCGCGTCCGTATTCGCCGCCTTGGGGTTCGCCAGACGCACCGATTTCAGGATCAGGTAGCGCGAGTACAACGATTCCATCTTTTCATTCGGCGCCGCGTCACCCGCGACGAGCGCCGTGCACAGCCCGTCCTCGAACCACGTCTGCATCAGGTTGATCGCGACGGTCAGGTTGAGCTCCTGGGTCGGAGTCAAGGTGTCCTCCGCCTTTTTCTTGCCGCCGAATCCCATCTTCGACCAGAACGACGGGGGCACTTTGGGAATGGGCTCACCGAACGTGCGCAGGACCTCGTAGGCGTCGAAGTAGCTCATCATGAGCGCCTGCTGGTCGCTGCCCGGCGGGATCCTGTTGAGGATGAAGTCCTCTGCGGACGGCTTTTCATTCCCCGGTGTCTGACCTGCCGTGATGTCGCTGATGTAGTTGTTGGCGATCTCCATGCGGCGATTGATGAGGGCGGTATGGGTTGTGTCGGTGACGACGCCCGCGCTCCGCAACGCATCCGCGAGCCCCGTGAACGACCGTGTGCGCGCGAAGCAGCGATAGAGCACGCTCTGATCCAGCTCCGCATCCGTGCCGAGCGTGAGGAAATCGCTGAGCACGACACGGCCGTTGTCGGCCATGTCGATGATCTTGATGTAGATACCCAGAATCTTGCCGCTCAGCTCCAGGTCCTTTTCCCCCTGGAGGAGCTGCACGCCCTGGATCTTCTTCCACAGCACCCGGTAGCCGATCATGTACTGCGCGCCGTAGTAGTTCTTGAACTGCGTATAGTCTCCGCCGAGGACGGGGTTGATGTAGTGCACGGCGTGTGCAAGCTGCCAGGGCTGCTTGTACTGCCGGGGGAAGAGCTTGTCGACGATTGTGACGGTCTGGGTGGAGGAAAGCTGGAATGACCCGAAGAAGCCTTCCAGCGCGTTCTCCACCGCGAAGTCCTCCCTCGTGATGGGATACGATCCAAAGATCGGGATGTCGTCGATTTTCATGAGCACGGCTGTCATCGAGCGCACACCCTGGTCCCGAAGGGAACGGACGAAGGCGTCTTTCTGGGCGCTGACGGCCTGCGGCGGGATGGTGAGCCGAAGGGTGCCGAGGAAGGGAGTCTTTTCCTTCGGGAACTTGTCCGAGAGCAGGCTCTTTGTTCCGCTCCACAGGATCTTTCCGCCCCGCGCGATATCGATGAGACGGAAGCTCACCTGGATGCCGACGTAATCCATCATGCCCATGGCGACAACGTTGTTGATCGAATACATCAGAAGCTTCGAGATCTTGTTCGGATCGTAGGTCTTCTGGACGTTGCTCCACGTGCTGAAATTGATCATGTCGGTGCCGAAAACCAGTCTGCCCGCGAGCAGATCCTTCAAGCTCTTCTGCGATTCATCCGGAACGTCCTTCAGGTCCATGGCGGGGGTCACCAGGCGTTCGAAGCCCTTCCCCTGCTTCTTGAGCACGGCGCTGAGAAGGCCGCTTTCGAACGAGTCAATGAAATAGGGGTTGGCCTTGACAAATTCGTTCAGGGAAAAATTGCCGAGCCCTGAATACCCGGCGCCCGCGAGCGTGCGCCCCAGGAGGAGCTCGTCGTACTTGTCTCCGCTGGTCTTCAGCTTATAGACCTTCTTGCCGCTGTCCAGAGAGAACAGGTCGCTGAGTATCTTCACCTCGGGAATGGGGCCGTTGGGGCTCGTCTCCCGGGGCTTGAACAGCTTCTGGACGTTGGGCTGGATGATTCCTTCGAAGTCCTCCTGCTTCACCTCCAGCGGGGTCGGCACGAAACGCCACGCGTCGGCTCCGTAGAACGCGGGCATGTTGGCGAGCAGGATGCGGTCTCCCCGCTCCACGAATTGATCGACAATCGGCTGCAGCGCGTCCTGGGCCAGCTTGTAGACGTCGGAGTTGTTGATGGCTTCGAGCTTCGACGGCTCCGGGGGCGTCGACTTGCAGCCGACGAAGACTGCGAAGACGCAGAGCACGACGGCGGGAACGGCGACACGGCGGCCTGTTCGCATGACACCCTCCTTGGCTCCCTCGAGATTCATTCCATGGACGAGGGGAAAGAGAACAATACTGTCAGGCGCCGATCCGGTGACGTGTCATTGTCTGAGTGAGGACGGAGCGGGACCCGATGGACCGCTCCCTGTGCATTCTCATTGACACTTCACCAATCGACTGCTGCTGAATAACCTGACCGTACCACCCCGTGACGGCCTCGTCAAGGCGTCTTAGGGGGGCACGATCACTTCCCAGGTGTCGAAGTCTTCCGAGATGCCTTTTGCCGTGATGCGGCCCGCGAAACGGGTGCTCACCGCCTCTTTCACCGCGTCGTAGACCGGCGCGCTCACCAGGACGCCGTCCACGGGAGCCTTGCTTTCCAGCCGTGAGCCGAGGTTCACGTTCGCGCCGATGGCGGTATAGGCCATGATGCGGCGCGAGCCCATGTCCCCGACGACCGCCTCGCCCGTATTGATGCCAATGCGGATGTGGAGCTGCGCCCGCCCCTCCGCCTCCCAGCGCTCCCGCAGACCCCGCAGGGCTTGCTGCATCTCGATGCCGGTCCGCACGGCGCGCAGCGCGTGGTCGCTCTGGGGGAGCGGATCGCCGAAGAATGCCATGAGTCCGTCGCCGATGAACTTGTCCACCGTGCCTTCGTGGCGGAAAACGATCTCCGTCATCACCTCGAAATACTCGTTGAGCGTGCGGTGGATCGCATCCGGCGTCTGGGTGGTTGACCAGGAGGTGAAACCCGAGATGTCGCTGAACAGCACCGTGATCACCTTCTGGTCCGCCGTCATGAGCCTGTCCTGGCTGGCGAGGATCTTCGTCATGAGCTTGGGGGCGAAATAGCGCTCCATGCGCAGCCGGAAGGCGAGCTTCTCCCTCTCCGAGAGGAGGAACCGGTACGCGTTTACTGCGATCAGGAGCAGCACCACGCCGAGGGTGGGCGCCGCGAGCGTCGGCATGATGCCGCCCGCCGCGAAGAGCCAGAACTCCGCCGCGACGAGGGCCGCCCAGGCGAGCAGGCAGAGCAGCGAGCAGGCAAGCGGGCGCAGGCGCCACGCGAAAAACCAGACCAGCGCGGCAAACGCCGCGTTCAGGATGAGCACCATCCACCACGCGGGGGCGCGCAGGAAGCGATCCGAGAGAATGCTGTTGAGGACGTTCAGGTGGAGGCCCGCCTTCGGGTAGACCTGCTCGAATGGGGTCGGACCGTAGTCGGCGCCGCTCGTCGTGATGTCGGCGACAAGGACATGCGCGCTGTCCATCACGGACGCCGCCTGGTCGGCCACGTCGGGGTCGTTCTCCGCCTGCAGGAGACCGGCGAACGAAGACCGCGCGAAACCTGCGCCCCAGGGTCCTGCAAAATCGACGATCATGCGGCCGTTGCGGTCTATGGGTATCGATACGTCCCGCGTGGTGCCGTCCGGCATCTTCGCCCCCGGCAGGCGGAGAGTGGCGCCGAAGGAGACCTCGATCGTCGACGGGTCCACCTGGAGGGCGTCCGTCGCCGCCGCCAGCGCGAGGCTCGGCATGTAGCCGTCCCCGTAGCGAATGAGAAGGGGCATGCGCCGGTAGACACCGTCGGGGTCGGGCTCGCTGTCGTAATGCGCGATGCCGCGCGCGGCGGCCGTCAGGGCGGCAAAGCTCACGGTCGACGAGCGCGCGGTGAGGGGACTGCCGGCGCGGAGGATTTTCGGGTGCCACAGCCACCGCGCCAGAGGATCGGGGCCCGTCGGCGCCGGTGCGGCGAGCTTGTCGTATGCAAGCGGCGGAAGGAGGGCCGGAAGGATCACGTTCCCCGCCCCGGCGACCGCCGCGACGAACGCCGCGTCCCCGTCCGGCAGTCCCTGCTCGGGGAAGTCGATGTCGAAGATGATCGAGGAGGCACCGGCGGTGGAGAGCACCCTCACGAGCTGGGCGAAGTCGCGGCGGTCGCCGGTTTTCATCCCGAGCGTGCGCAGCTCGGAATCGCTCAGGTCGACGTGGTTGATGGAGGGGGCGATCTTCTCCGTTCCCCGAAGACGGTAGCGGAGCTGGAAGAAAAGGTCGTTGAGACGGTTGTTCCAGTCGCCGCGAATGCCGGCCGCCGCAAGCGACAGCACCCAGGCGAGGCCGAGACAGAGCGCGACGATGAGGGCGAAGGTGAGCCCGGTCCGGCGATCAGTGCTCGAGCCGGAAGATCTTGCTGTAGTACCCCGCGGCGTCGATGCGGGTTGCGAGCTTTGCGATTGCGTCGTTGATGCCACGCGTTCCTCCCGCGATGGTCACCGGCTTTTCCGCCGCCGCGGCGAGCGCGCTGTGCTGCTGGTTGAGGCGCTTGATCTCGTCCAGCACCGCCTGCCGGGCGGCGGCTTTCGCCGCGGCCGTCGATCCCTGATTCGAAGCGGTTTTCTGGAGCGTCGTGAGGAGCGACTCCAGCGTCCGCAGCCGCTCGGACGACGCCACCAGGTAGAAACGCTCGGTGCCTTTTGCGCTGTCGAGCGTGAACCAGTCATCCCCCTCGGGGATGAAATAGCGGCTCTGGGCGTAGGATGCCTTGCCGAACAGGTCGAAGGAGTCGGGGAAGAGAAGCTGCGTGTCGTCGCTCGCGTCTTGGAGAATGAGATAGACGAACGACGAGGCGGCCGGGGCGATGTGGATCTTGAAAAGGTCTCCCGGCTTGATGTTGACCTTCTCCGAGAAGTTGATGGGGACCGCGGAGCCGTCCGCGGCGCGCTTGACGAATGCCCAGGTGAAGGAAAGCTTCGCTTCCTGTGCGGCAATCCCCGCCGCGACGAGAAGCAGGAGGAGGACGGCCGTCGTTCTTCTCATGGCGCCATCTTACTCCTCTCCCGGAGGGGACGCAAGCGGAGACGGGAAAAAGAACAGGAGCCCCAGATCAAATCCGAGGGTATAGTAGATCGTGTCGGACTGGAGAGAATAGTACAGGTTGAAGGTGGGTCCCACGCTGAAGGAAACGGAGGGGTTCAGCCTCAGCGCGAGCCCGGCATTGAGCTCGGTCCAGAAGCCGGGAACGGAAGAATCCGAGGTTGACTGTCCCGACGACGACGATCCCTGGAAACTGAGCTCCACCGCCGTGGTGTCGCGGAGAAATGGCATGGCGTCCCCGAAGGAAAAATACATGCCTGCCTGGAAACCGGGAGAGACGTCGAGGTACCAGCTGCCGTTCTGCGTGGCGTTGTTTTGCGTGCTCGAGTAGGTGACCGAAATATACGGGCCTATTTCGAACAGGCGGCTCGTGAAGAATCCGCCCCAGCCGTACAGGCTGAAGCTGCTGGTCGGCGCGGCGCTGGAGAGGGGTATGCTTGCCCACCCGCCCGTGCCGCCCTGGATGATTCCCCCGCCGCTTTCCTGCGCGCCGGCGAGCATCGGGATGGCGAAGATGATGACCGTAAGGGCGAAGCGCTTCATAGGCACTCCTTCTCGGACGCGGATTCGTCTTTCACTCGTTCGACGGGACGGTGCATCCCGATCGTACATCAACCGCCCGGCTTTCCGCAACACGCGGGGGATGCAACGTGGACGAGACTGTCCCGGTCATATATGCTCCCCGCTGATGAACGAGGTCCAGATCGTAAGGTTTGGCGGACCCCCGGTTCTGCGGCTCGTGGAACGGCCGTCACCGGCCCTGACGGCCGGACACGTACGGATCACGGTAAGCGCCGCCGGGGTGAATTTCGCCGACGTGCAGATGCGCATGGGTCTGTATCCCGAGGCTCCCCGTACCCCCTTTGTGCCCGGCTTCGAGGTTGCCGGCGTCATTTCCGAGGTGGGCCCGGAGGTGACCTCCTTCCGTCGCGGCCAGCGGGTGCTGTCCATGTGCCGCTTCGGCGGCTATGCCGATGAGATCGTCCTGCCGGCAGCGCACGTGCGGCCCACGCCGCGCAGGCTGTCCGACAAGGAGGCGGCGGCGATTCCCGTCGCATTCGCCTCCGCGTGGATCGCCCTGATGGACATGGCGCGGATCCGCGAAGGCGACCGCATCCTCATCCCCGGCGCCGCGGGCGGTCTTGGAACGGCCATGGTGCAGATCGCGGTCAAGGCAGGCGCGCAGGTGGTCGGTCTCGTCGGAAGCAGCGGGAAAAAAGAGCTCGTGCGGTCGCTGGGCGCCGCGGAAGTGCTGACGTATGACGAGCTTCAGGCGCGGGACGGCGGCTACGGCCGGGATTTTTCCGTCATCGCCGAACCGCGGGGGGCGCGGGCGCTGAAAGACTCCATGCGGCGATTGGCCCCGGGCGGCCGGGTGGTGAGCTACGGGGTTTCTTCCATAGTGACGGGTTTGCGTCGATCCATTCCGCGTACGCTCCTCTGGCTTCTCCGCACCCCGCTCTTCACGAATATCGGCCTGCAAATGGCAAACACGGGGCTCATTGGCCTGAACATGCTGAAGCTTTTCGACACCGAGCTTGGGCAGGACATGCTCATGCGGGCCATGGATACGGTGCTGGAAGGATTCGAGACAGGCGCGTATAAGGCAGTCGTCGCCAAGTCCTTTGCCCTTTCAGATGCAGGTGCCGCGCAGGAGTTTCTCCAGAGCGGAAAAAGCGTCGGCAAGATTGTCTTAGTCTGCTGAATTATCTTAAAAATTTTAATTGACAATTAATTTATTTAATATATATTAGAGGTATGCCAAGAAACAGAATCGACGCAAACGTCCGCTGCCCATCATGTAACGGTCAACTATTTCCAAGGGTACTGGTCTGCGATTCGTGTGGGCTCAAGGTCGAAGGGGAGTTCATCATGAACGAGTTCGGGTCTCTCACTCCCGACGAGCTGCACTTCCTGCGCGTCTTCATCTACTGTGAGGGAAGGATCCGCGACATGGAGGCCGCGCTCGGCGTGAGCTACCCCACCGTGAAAGGACACTTGGCCACCATCAAGCAGAAGCTCAACCTTGCGCCGCATCCGGGTCGGCCCGCCGCACCTGCCGCAAGTGATGCCGCGCAGGGAGGCGGGGCAGAGATGAGCGACGAGCAGGTCCTCGACGGGCTGGAATCCGGGCAGGTCAGCTACAAGGATGCGCTCAGCCTTCTGCGGTCAAGGAAAAAAGGAGAAAAGGCCGATGAGCAGCAAGGCAGCTGACAGGATTCGCGCGATGCAGGAGAAAGGCATCCTCACCCCGGCGCAGGCCGAAGAGCTCCTGAAGGCGCTGGAGGGAAGCGATGAGGAACCGGGTGCCCCCGCGTCATCGGAGCCGCTCGAGCCGCCACCAGGCGCTTCCGCGCACGCCGACGCGGAATCGGACAGCAAGTGGGACGACGACGAAGAAAGAGTGCGCGGGCGCGGCCGGCATCGTCGGCAGCGGCCTTTTCTCCCGGACGGCCTCCTGGAGATGGACTGGGTGAATGACATGGTGGACGGCATCACCAGCGGGCTCGGCGTCCACGTCCAGGACAAGGTGCGGGGGGCGACAGGCGACGACTGGAGCGAAGGCTGGGGCGGGCACTGGACGGCGAACGGGCAGAACTCGTCGCGCATCGAGCAGCCCGAAGGGGAGCAGTACGAGTTTCGCGGCAACCGCGTGGTCTTCAGCAGGCTGACCGGCATGCACCTGGTGCGGTCCAAGGTCAAGGACAACTCGTTCTCCGCCTCCACGTTCAAGGACATCGAGCTCGTGGACAGCACGATGCAGGACTGCGCGCTCGCCGGCGCCTCCCTGCACGAGCTGCGGATGGAGCATGCGGAGCTGAAGGACGTGTCCGTGTCGGGCTCAAAGACCAACCGGATCAGCCTTCAGGATTCCACCACGGTGAAGGGGCTGCGCATTTCAGGGTCCCGGGTCAACGGCATGACCCTGCAGGAAAACTGCAGCATCCACGATACCCGATTCTCCGGGGCCGTCATCACGGCGCTTACTCTCATCCGGTCGTCGAGGATGAAGGACGTGCGCCTCACCGGCGCGACGGTCAACAGGCTCTCGCTGGAAGGGGCGTCCATGGACAATGTTCGGGCGCAGGGATCGGTCCTGGAGAGCTCGCACATCACCGATTCCCAGCTTCAGGACACCGACCTTCGCGGCACCCGTTTCCGGGACGCCGAGATCACCGCCTCCAAGATCAAGGACTGCCGCTTCGATGCGATCGCCTTTGACGGGCTGAAGATCGCGAGCAGCACGCTGCGCAAGGTGAGCTTTCGCGACGCCAACTACAAGATGTACAGCAATCTCCGCGCACAGGCGGAGAAGCTTTCGATCATCGACTGCGACCTGGACGAGATTGACTTTTCCGAATGCACGATCCGCAACACGACGATCCAGGGCATCAAGGTGCACGGATTGCGGATTCGCGGGGCGGACCTGTCTGGAATGACGATTGCCCGTGTCGAGGACCTGGAGGCCCTTGGACGAAGATAGAAAATACAGACCCAGAAAGAAGCCGCGGTGAATGCTCGCCGCGGTTTTTTTATTGCCATTTTTAGAGGAATCAATTTATTTAATATTGTATTAAAAAATTTAAGATTTATATTGACAATTATTAAATAACTTGCTATAGTCAATTTATAATTTATGCCATGGAATGGCAAAGGAGACGATGCTATGGAGATTATTTCCATTTCGGATCTTCGAAAAAGCTTCAAAGGCCGACGCGGAAAGGGACACCCGGTGCGCGTGGAAGCCGTGAAGGGTATCGATCTTTCGGTACGGGAAGGGGAGATATTCGGCTTCCTCGGGCCGAACGGCGCAGGGAAAAGCACGACCCTGCGCATCCTCTCCACGCTTCTGCCTGCGGACAGCGGGAAGGCGGAGATCGCCGGCTGCGATATACGCACGGAACCCCGGAAGGTGCGCCAGCTCATCGGCTACGTGAGCCAGTCAGGCGGCACGGACCCCGATATGACGGGGAGGGAGAACATCCTCCTGCAGGCGGGGCTGTACGGGCTCAGCCCGGAAGCGGCGCGACGGCGCGTGGAAGAGCTCACGAAGGCGCTGGAGCTCGGTGAGTTCGTCGACAGGTTCGCCAAGACCTATTCGGGCGGCCAGAAGCGGAAGCTCGACATCGCGGTGGGCATGGTGCACAGCCCGAAGATCCTTTTCCTCGACGAGCCGACGACGGGACTGGACCCCCTCAGCAGGGCGCAGCTCTGGGGCCAGATCCGGCTGCTGCGGAGCCTGGGGACAACGGTGTTCCTCACCACGCACTACATGGAGGAGGCCGACGCCCTCTGCGACCGGATCGCCATCATGGACCACGGCACGATCGTCGCCCGGGGCACCCCGAGCGAGCTCAAGGCCGGGGTTCACGGCGACGTCGTGTCGCTCTCCGTGAACCATGTCGAGAATGCGCCGGAGCTCGCCGTCGAGCTGCTGCGGGCGCAGGAGCTCGTGCGGGAGATTTCGAGCGAAGGGGCCCACCTGAAGCTGATCGTCGCGCATGGAGGCGAGGCACTGCCGGTCATCATGAGGCTCCTGGAGGGGCGGGGCATCGGGGTCGCGGAGATCGCCGTGGCGCGCCCGTCGCTGGATGATGTCTTTCTTCGCGCCACCGGCCATTCCCTGAAGGAAGAGACGCCGGTGCACGCCGCGGCACAGACCGCATATCGCAAGGAGTAGGAAATGAGCTTTTTCAGGGATCTTCGGCTTCTGTTCGTTCGCTCGGTCAAAGGCAGCCTGCGCAATCCGGTGTGGCTCTTCATCGGCTTCTTCCAGCCCATCGTCTATCTCCTTCTCTTCGCGCCGCTGCTCACCAATCTCACCGGCATCCCGGGTTTCCCCCGCGGAGGGGCCTACACGGTCTTCACGCCGGGCCTGCTGGTGATGCTCGCCCTTTTCGGAACGGCATACGCGGGCTTCGGCCTGGTGGAGCATATCCGCGAGGGGTTCCTCGAACGGCTGCTGGTCACCCCGCGCGCCGGCTCTCCATCCTGCTCGCCTACGTGCTGCGCGACATCGTGGTGCTGCTCGTGCAGTCGGGCATCGTCGTTCTGCTGGCCCTGCCCCTGGGTCTCGTGGTGGACGGCCGCGGCCTTGTCCTGACATTCGCCATGATGGTGCTGACGGGCATGTTCACCGCCTCCTTCTCCTACGGCCTCGCCATGGTGCTGAAGCGCGAAGATGCAATGGCATCCGTGATCAACATCCTTGCGACTCCCCTCATGCTTCTGTCGGGCATCACGCTGCCGCTCACGCTCGCGCCGAAGATCATCCGCTCCATTGCGTCGGTCAATCCATTCGCCTACGAGGTCACGGCGGCGCGTTCCCTTTTCGTTGGGGACTTCGGCGACTCCGCGATCCTTGTCGGCTTCCTCCTTCTGGGAGTGCTGGCCGTCATTGCCTTCTGGTGGGCAATCCGTTCTTTCCGCAAAGCGGCGGCCTGACGGACGAAGCGACAAGACGGAATGTTCGACAAACGGGCCCGCACGCGGGCCCGTTTTTTTTCTCGCTGTTGCCGCGACGGGTGTCTCATGGTACCATCGGCACCACACATATGGGCCGGCGTGTGCTTCCCGTCCTTTCTGTCGCCCTCCTGGTGTTCTTCGTCTATGAGAGCGCCGTCCGCATCCTGCTCGCGCCATTTGTCGCGCTCCCTGACCTGACCGGGGGCATCGCGGGTCAGACGATCGTCCTCGTGCTCTTCAGCGTCCTTCATTCCATCCACGCCCTGGGCTTTCGGCGCACGCTTATCTTCTTTCTTGCCACGGCGATCGTTTCCTGGACGTTCGAGCAGGTGGGCGTGTCGACGGGCATCGTCTATGGCGCCTATCACTATACCGGCGTGCTGGGCGTGAAGCTCGGGCACGTCCCCGTCCTCATCCCGCTTGCCTGGTACATGATGATCTACCCCAGCTGGTGCCTTGCGCTCTGCATCGCCGCACGGGGTCCGGTGTCCGAGCCGGGCTCGCCGCGGGCGGAGAGGCAGGGGACGGGTTTCCTGGGGCCGGTCTTTCTCGCCGCAATGGTCATGACCGCGTGGGACCTCGTGGTGGATCCGCTTCTCTCAGGGCCCTCCGTCAGGGCATGGGTCTGGGAAAAGGGCGGCCCCTATTTCGGCATCCCGCTGCACAACTATGCCGGCTGGATGGTCACGACATTCGTGGTCTACTTCCTCTACCGCCTGTACGACCGCGGCACCCGGGGACGCACGGGCGGCCCGCAAAGCGGCTTCATGGCGGCGCTCCCCCTCGTGGCTTACGCCTCCGTCATGCTCTCCAACTCCATTGCCAATGACCGAAAGGAGATGGTCGTGATCGGTCTTTTCGCCATGGGATTGCCCCTGTGCGCGGCTCTCGTCGGATTCCGCCGCGCCCACGGTTGACAACGCGGCCGATCGCATCGACATTCTTTTCACGGATGGAGAAGCTGCAGAAAAGAGAGAAGCTGGGCGCGGAGATACGGTTCCTGGGCCGGGTGCTCGGTGAGGTGATCCGCGACCAGGCGGGTCCCCGGCTGTACGACCTGGAGGAGGAGATACGGCTGGGCGCCCGCGCGCGGCGCGAGGGGGCCGCGGGGGCGGAAGAGACGCTGCGCGCGCGCATCCACGCAATGAGCGACGCCGAGGCGAGGACGGTCGTGCGCGCGTTCTCCGTCTTCTTCGACCTCGTGAATCTCGCGGAGGACCGGGAGCGCGTGCGTGTGCTGCGGGAAAGGGAGCGCGCGCGCTACCCCGAGCCGCGCTCGGAATCCATGGAGGAGGCGGTCCTCCTCATGCGGCGCGCGGGCCTGGACGCGGCAGGCTGCCAGGCGCTTCTTGACCTGCTCTCCATCGGCCTCGTCTTCACCGCGCACCCCACGGAGGCGAAGCGCCGTTCCGTGCGCACGAAGGTAAGGCTCCTGCGGGAATGCCTCGTGAAGCTCGACGACGCGGAGCTCCTGCCCCGGGAGCGCGACCAGGTCGTCATGCAGATCAGGTCCGTGCTTACGGGGCTCTGGCAGACGGACCTCATCCGCCCCCGCAGGCCGAGCGTGCTGGAAGAGGTCGAGGTCGGGCTGTACTTTGCCGCCACGCTCTGGGAGGTGGCTCCCGCC
The DNA here is from genome assembly GCA_963781885.1 of uncultured Spirochaetota bacterium. Lineage (GTDB taxonomy): Bacteria > Spirochaetota > Spirochaetia > SZUA-6 > Fen-1364 > Fen-1364. The sequence continues at coordinate 488,928 of CAWAHW010000007.1, forward strand.
ATCTATGCCGAGCTCACCTGGGCGCTCCAGAGGGTGTATCCCGATGCAGCCTTTCGCATCCCGGCCTTTCTCGGCTTCGGCTCGTGGATCGGCGGGGACCGGGACGGAAACCCCAATGTGAGCGCCGCGGTGACGGAGCACACGCTGCTGCGGATGCGCACGGCGGCGGTTGCCGCGCACCTCGACCAGTGCCGCCTTCTGCAAGAGGAGCTCAGCTCTTCTGCCACCCAGGCTGCCGTGTCCGATTCGCTTCGCGCCGCCCTGGAAGCGAGGCTGCGCGATTTTCCCGCGCTCGCCGCGGTCGTGGAGCCCGTCTCGCCGCACGAGGTATACCGACGCTTCCTGAAGGTCGTGGAATGGCGCCTGGAGCACACGGTGGAATCCCTCGACCGGCTCCCCGCCGGTGCGTACCGGTCGGGGACGGAGCTTGCGGCGGACCTTTCCCTGGTGGCGGAGAGCCTCCGCGCGAACAATGGCGGCCATATCGTCGAAGGCGACCTGCAGAGCTGGCTCTGGCAGGCGCAGATATTCGGACTGCACAGCGCACGTCTGGACATACGCCAGGAATCGGGACGCAACGCCCGCGTCGTGGCCGACATCGCGCGCGCGCTCGGCCTCGCGATGGACTACGCTTCCTTGCCCGAGCGGGAGAAAAGCGCGTTTCTCCGGTCGACGCTCGGGACGGTGACGGTGGGAACGGAGGTCGCGCTGGACGAGGATGCGCGGGAGGCTCTTTCCACCTGCGCGGTCCTGGCCCGCGCCGCGTCCACCCTGGGGGAGGAGGCCCTGGGAGCCTACATCGTCAGCATGACCCACCGACTGAGCGACATCTTGAGCGCGCTCTGGCTCATGCATCTGAAGGCCCCCGGCGGGGACTTCCTCGGTCCCGCGATGGACATCGTGCCGCTTTTCGAAACGATCCGGGACCTCGACCATGCCGAGGGCATCGTGCGGGAGATGCTGGACGACCCCGCCTATCGCGGCCATTTGCGGCAGCGGAAGGACACGCAGATCGTCATGATCGGTTATTCGGACAGCACGAAGGACGGGGGCTATCTCGCCGCTTGCTGGGCCCTGTACACGACGCAGAGCGTCCTGTCGGCGCTGGCCCGCGAGCGCGGCGTGCGGCTCATCTTCTTCCACGGCCGCGGCGGCTCGCTGGGCAGGGGCGGGGGACCGGCGGCGCGCAGCATCCTCGCCCTGCCGCCCGAATCGCTGGGCGCCGGGCTTCGCATGACGGAGCAGGGCGAGGTCCTTGCCGACCGCTACGACGACCCGCACATCGCCGGCCGGCACCTCGAGCAGGTCATCTGGGCCACCGTAGCTTCGTCCGTGCGGCCCCTCTCACCGCCCCGGCCTGCATGGACGGCGGCGATGGACGAGCTCGCCCGGGAAGCGCTTGCCCAGTATCGCGCGCTCATCGAGGAGCCATGCTTCGTCACCTGGTTCGAAGAGGCCACGCCGATCCGCGAGATTGAGTCCATGCCCATCGCCTCCCGTCCCGCCCATCGCTACGAAAATGCCGCCGCGAGTGGCGGCGAAGCGCGCGGCCTCGCCGACCTTCGCGCCATTCCGTGGGTTTTCGCCTGGACGCAGAATCGCTGCATGATCCCTGCCTGGTATGGCCTGGGAAGCGCATTCCACGCGTTTGCGGCCTCCCGGCCCGACGGGTGGGAGACCCTGCATGCCATGTATGAAGGCTGGCCTTTCTTCCGTGCGACGCTGGACAATGCGGTGCTCGCGCTGGCCAAGTCCGATCTTCACATCGGCCGGATGTACGCGGAGCTTGTGGCAGATGCCGACGCGCGCGAGCGCATCTGGGGCATGATCGCGGAGGAATACGCCCGCAGCCGGGAGGCGGTTCTGCGCACGAACGGCCAGCCGGAGCTCCTGGAGGAGATACCCTGGCTCCAGCAGTCGATCCGGGTTCGCAATCCCAACACGGATCCCCTCAATCTCGTGCAGATCGAATGGCTGGAGCGCCTGCGGGATGCCCGCGCCGCCGGGGATGAGGCGCGGGAGGCTGAATGTCGGGAGCTCCTGCGCCTCTCCATAGAAGGCGTGGCGGCGGGAATGCGCACCACCGGGTAGCCCGGATCCGGACACGGGTTCGTGGTAGGCGGCAGGCTCCGCGCGTGGTACATTGGAGCCATGGCAGTAGATTCCATCTCATCGGCATCGCCCATCATGTCCGCGTCGATCATGCAGAACCTGAGCAGGCCGGCCGAGACGACCCCGGATGCGCGCGAATCCGCCGCGCAGGAGAACGACTCTCGTAGAACGGCGGAGGCGGTGAGCGGCGCGGCCCCTGCATCGATCAGCTCCGCGTCATCCCTGAGTGGTCCGCAGGATACCGGGCAGCGCCGGCTCCGTCGGCACGCGCCTGGAGGTCACCCCGACTCCGAACGACGCGCAGGCTTCCCTCCAGGCATCCGCATCCCAGATCGCGCGCCTGCAGACCTCACCCGAGCAGCAGAACCCGCAGGCAGTCTCCAACGCCTACCAGAGCCAGGCGGCCGCGCAGAGCCAGATCAGTCAGCAGCAGCAGGCCGAAGGCGCACAGAGCATCAACGTCATGGCATGATCGCGGCCCGGGCGGGAAACGATCCTCGCCCGGCCGTAGACGCCTTTGTCGCACGCCTCCCGTCCGGCGCCAGACGGAGGAGCAGCGCAGGCACAAACAATTTTCCGTAACCCCTGAACCCGTCCATCACCGGGACGCCTGCACCGTAGACCGCAAAGACCGGCGGTTTGACAGTGACGCCGCGGAGCAATAGCTTTGGGAGAGACTCTTCGAGGAGGCAAAATCAATGGCAGTGGAGATACGCAAAGGCAAGGCCGCGGGCATCAATGCATGCGCGAATGACAAGGGCATCATTGCCGCGGCGGCAATGGACCAGCGCGGGTCGCTCGAAAAAGCGATCGCCCAGGCCCGCGGGGCGCCTGCCACGCCGGATGACCTTGTGAAGTTCAAGACCGCGGTGGCGACGGTGCTCACGCGCCATGCCAGCGCCGTGCTCCTGGACCCCGAGTTCGGGCTGCCCGCGGCCAAGGCGCGCGCAAAAGGCACGGGTGTCCTGCTCGCCTATGAGAAGACCGGCTATGACACGAAGGACGACAGCAGGCTCCCCGACCTCCTTCCCGAATGGAGCGTTCGCAGGCTCGTGGAAGCCGGCGCCAGCGCCATCAAGATCCTCCTCTATTACAATCCCACGCACCCGGCCCGGGTCAACGATGCGAAGAAAGCCTTTGTCGAGCGCATCGGCGCTGAATGCTCCGCCAGCGACGTGCCGTTCTTCCTGGAGACCATCTGCTACAACGACGCCGTTGGCGACGCAAAGAGCATCGAGTTCGCGCGCGCGAAACCGAAATACGTGACCGCCTACATGCAGGAGTTCTCCCAGCCCCGCTACGGCGTGGACATCCTGAAGGTGGAGGTGCCGGTGAACATGCAGTTCGTGGAAGGCACCGCGACCTTCAAGGGAAGCAAGGCCTACGACAAGAAGGAGGCCATGCGATTATTCCAGGAATCGGCTGCCGCGGCAAAGGTGCCCTTCATCTACCTGAGCGCCGGTGTGACCGACGAGGTCTTCCGGGAGACGCTCGAGCTTGCCGCCGAGGCGGGCACGCCCTTCTCCGGCGTTCTCTGCGGCCGCGCCACGTGGCAGGACGGGATCCCCGTGTTCGCCACCAAGGGCTACGACGCCCTTGTGGCCTGGCTCTCCGACCGGGGGGTGAAGAACATCACGGCCCTGAACCAGGTCCTCGCCAAAGGGGCGCGTGCGTGGTGGGATTTCTACGGCGGCAAGAAGAAAATCAAGCTCGTTGACTGAAAGTCCTGCCGTCGGCATTTGGGGGGCGCTCCCCCGGCCCTTCTCCGTTCTCGCGCCCATGGAAGACGTCACCGACACTGTGTTCCGCCGGGTCATACGCTCCGTCGGGGCGCCGGACCTTTTTTTCACCGAGTTCACCAGCACCGACGGCTTGTGCACGGCGGGCAGGCCGCGTGTCGTCGGCAGGCTGCGCTACACGGAGGAGGAGCGCCCCCTGATCGCGCAGCTGTGGGGCAACCATCCCGAGCGCTACCTGCGGGTCGCCGCGGAGGTCCGGGCCATGGGCTTCGACGGCATCGACCTCAACATGGGCTGCCCCGTGCGCAAGGTCGTCAAGCGCGGCGAGTGCGGCGCGCTGATCGAGACGCCGGCACGTGCCGCGGAGCTCATCGCGGCGGCGCGTGAAGGGGCGGGCGGCCTGCCGGTGAGCGTGAAGACGCGCATCGGCGTGGCGCATTCCCGGGCGGAGGAATGGATCGGCTTTCTGCTTGCGCAGGGCCTGAGCGCGCTCACCGTGCACGGCCGGACGGTCGCGCAGCAGTCGGACGGCCACGCCGACTGGGGCGCGGTGGCTCTTGCCGTGCGGCTTCGAAACTCCCTGGGTGTGCCGACGCGCATCGTGGGCAATGGCGACGTGAAGTCAGCGGCGCAGTTCCGCGCGCGAGCGGAAGAAACGGGCGCCGACGGCATCATGATCGGCCGAGGGGTCTTCGAGAATATTTTCGTGTTCAGGATGATCCACGAAATGCAGGCGAGCCAGGGGTCAGGGGCGGATTTCGCGCTCATCCCCCCCCGGGAAAAGATCGGCTATTTCAGGAGCCACATGATCATCCATCGCGAGACGTGGGGAGAGGGCAGGAGCTTCCACAGCCTGAAGAAGTTCGCAAAGACCTACCTACGTGCCTTCGAGGGTGCGGGAGCCCTCATGGACCAGGTGATGCATTGCAACAATCACGACTCCGCCCTCGCGGTGCTGGATGCCTGGACGCCCGCGCTTCCGGCCCGGGCGTGAGCTGGCCGGTCCCTCACGCCGGCAGGCGGCGGTTGAGGATCTCCCGGATCTTCGCAAGGAGCTCCTTGGTGTCGAATGGCTTCTGGACGAAATCGATGCCCGGTTCCAGCATTCCCTGCTGGAGGATGGCATTTCCCGTGTATCCCGAGATATAGAGCACCTTCACGCTCGGGCACTCCGCCAGGACGCGCTGGGCGAGCTGCTTTCCGCTCATCTGCGGCATGACGACGTCCGTCACGAGCAGCGCGATGCCGCATTTCAGCGACTCCATCGCCGCCAGCGCCTCTTTGCCGCCCGCCGCCGCGATCACCGTGTAGCCGTTGTTCTCCAATACGCCCTGCGTGAAGCGCCGCACCATTTCCTCGTCCTCGACGAGGAGGATCGTCTCGTCGCCCTTCACGGGTGAGGCTTTCCCGACGGGCGCCGCCTTGCGGTCCACGGCCTCTTCCGTGCGCGGGAAGTAGATGGAGAAGGTGGTCCCTTCACCCAGCTCGCTGTAGCAGGTGATGTGGCCGTCGCTCTGCTTCACGATGCCGTACACCGTCGAAAGCCCCAGGCCCGTCCCCTTTCCCTGCTCCTTGGTCGTGAAGAACGGCTCGAAGACGTGGGAGAGCACCTCATGGTCCATGCCGTGGCCCGTGTCGCTCACCACCAGCCGCACGTACTCACCGGGCCGCACGCCGGGATGCTCCTGTGCATAGTCATCGTCGAAGACCCTGTTGGACGTCTCTATCGTGAGCTTGCCGCCCTCCGGCATCGCGTCCCGCGCATTGACGACGAGATTCATCAGGACCTGCTCGATCTGGCCCGGATCCGCCTTGATGTTGCCCGTGTCCGGCTGGAGGAATGTCCTCAGCTCGATGTCCTCCCCCACGAGCCGCGCGAGGATGTTCTCCAGCGCCCGCACGAGCCCGACCGGGTTGATGACCCGGGGGATCAGGACCTGCTTCCTGCTGAAGGCAAGGAGCTGGCCGGTCAGGTTCGCGGCCTGCTTCGTGGCCCGGGATATCTCGTCCACCTGCGCCTTGACCGGGCTATTGTCGGGCAAATCCTCCTGCACGAGGTCGCAGTAGCCGCCGATCACCGTCAGGAGGTTGTTGAAGTCGTGCGCAATGCCTCCGGCGAGCCTCCCGACGGCCTCCATCTTCTGGGCCTGGAGGAACTTTTCAGAGAGGGACCTCTCTTCCGTGACGTCCCTCCCGTAGAGGTTGACGTAGCCGCGGCTCGCCTGGGGGGCGATCGTGAGCATGAAGACGTTCTTGCCGTCACGCGCTTCGATGGCGCGTTTCGCACCCATTGTCCATGCCTGGCGGAGCTCTGCCATGTGGGCGGCGGGGATGCGCGGCGGCGTTCCAAGCCACGTTGCAAGAAGTGCCCGGCTGGAAGGGTTCTGATACAGGATCGCGCCGTCAAGGGAGACGCGGAAGACGGGGTTCGGGTTTTCGTCGGGGAAACGGGCGAGGTCGTGGATGCGCTCTTCCGCGAGCTTGCGTTCGGTGATGTCGCGTCCCGTGCAGATGACGCCGATGACCCTTCCCTGCGCATCGCGCAGAGGCGCCTTGATCGTCAGGGTCCAGCGCTTGCGCCCTTCCCGGTCGAAAGACTCCTCTTCCTGGTTGATCATGGCCGTCCCCGTCCGGATGATGGCCTGCTCGTCGGCGATATAGCGCGCGGCCTCCGCGGGGGGATAAAAATCGAGATCGGTCTTGCCGACGACGTCCTGCGCGCTCTGCAGGCCCATGACGCGCGCATTCGCCGTGTTCGTGATGAGGAAGCGGCTTTCCGTGTCCTTCACGGAGACGTAGTCGGGCAGGTTGTTGATGAGCGTGAGAAGGAGGTTTTTTTCCCGCTCCAGATTCTCTTCCAGCTGCTTGCGGCCCGTGATGTCCCGGATGGTGGAGAGGATTATGGACTCACCGGCCATCTCGAAGAGGTGATTGCTGATCTCCACGGGAATTCTGCGTCCGGTCTTGCTCACATGCACGCCTTCCCAGACGGCGTGCCTCTTCGCCTTGAGCGCGACCATCATCGCCGGCGCGAGAGCCGCTCCCTCCGGGGAGTCGATGTCCAGGGGGGTCATCTGCAGGAGCTCGTCGCGCGTGTATCCCAGCCGTTCGCAGGCAATGTCGTTGACATCGGTGATCCGGCCGGGGAGCCCCTCCGGCGTGAGCCCGTGCACGAAAACCGCGTCGTTGATGCTGTTGAAGAGCAGACGGTAGCGCTCCTCGCTCTTGCGAAGGGCCTCTTCCGTGAGCTTACGATCCGTGATGTCGTGGGAGATGCCGAATGTCCCGACGATGGCGCCATTCTTGTCGCGCAGCGGCATCTTCGTCGTGAGGACCCAGGTGTCGGGACCGTTGGGCCAGGTCTCTTTTTCTTCCTTGTTGATGATGGGCTGGCCAGTGCGGATGATGCGCTGCTCGTCCTCGTAGGCGGCGCGCGCGTGCTCCTCCGTGAAGAGGTCGAAATCGGTCTTGCCTATCGAGTTCCCCAGGGATTTTTGACGCGTCCCCTTCAGGTGCCCTTTGCTGACATGGAGGAACCTACCCTGCAAATCCTTGAAATAGACCCTGTCGGGAATGTTCTCATCCAGGGCCTCCATCAGGAGCATGCGCGCGTGGTCGAGCTCCTCATCGGCTTTCTCATCGGGATTCTGGAGCTTCAGGAGCGCCTCGCGCGCCTTCTGGAAAGCCTCTACGCTTTCGCGCGACCGGCGCAGGAGACCGTCCACCGCATCCGCCAACCGGTCGAGCTCGTCCCCGTTTCCTGTCCGGGTTGCTCCGATCGAGGGGTCTCCGGGCGAGGCATTCTTGATTGATTCGATGAGCATTGCGAGACGGTGCTCGAATGACCGTTCTTCCATCACCCCCCCTCGTTCGCCGGGGACGTTTTCGCGGTTTCGCCCCAGGGATCGAGTCCACACCCGCGTGCGTTGCCGATTGATGCAATTGTACCATGAATTGCGCATCTCGCAATGGCAAAAAAAGATGTTTGCGAAGGCTTTCACGCCCTTTTTCGATGGGGATGGACTCCGTACGGAGCGGGATGGACGAAAGCTGCCTGCCAAGAGTACCTTTCTCCAAGCTGCGGGCGGCCTTTGGCTGCTTCAGCGGCAACCGTTCAGGAAGCCATGACAGCGGAAGAATTGACGACCGCCTGCGGGCGAAAGGTCTTTTTTCTCTACCCTCACAGCGTGCTCAACGAGGAGCTGCTCATCGAGATCCTGTCTCATGAGTTCGAAATCTACAGCCTGCGCGATCACGACGCGGCGGTGAAGGTGGCGGCGGCCTGGCAGGGATCCATTTTCTTCCTGAACATCGACGAAGCCCTCAAGGAACACCAGTGGGAGGCGTGGGTACGTGGGGTGCTGCGCTCCCCCGGCACGGCCTCCACCCGTCTGGGCATCCTTACGTACAACCCGAGCCCCGCGCTTGCCCAGAAATACCTCATGGATCTCATGCTCCCCTGCGGGTTCATCCAGTTGAAGCTCGGCCTCGCGGAGGCGAAAGGCATCATCCTGAAGACGCTCGAGGCGAACGAGGCGCGGGGCAGGCGCCGTTTCGTCCGGGCGCAATGTACGGAGCGCTCGAAGGCAACTTTCAATGTCAGCACGGAGGAGGGCATGGTGACGGGCAGCGTCCTGGACATCAGCGTCGCGGGCATGACATTCCGATTCGACTCCGCCTTCGAGCTGTCGCTCCAGACCCCGCTGCGCGACGTGCAGCTCAGGTTGAAAGGTTCCCTTTGCCGGCTATCCGGCACCTTCATGGGCTCCGTGCGCGGTCAGGCCGGCTGCAATCTCATGATGTTCCATGCCCTGAGCGACGAAAACGCCGCCAGGATCCATCGCTTCATCTTCCAGGCCCTGCAGGAGGAAATGGGCGAGTTCGTCCGCGGCCACGCGTAGCCAGGGACGGCGAGGGCCGACGAGGCCAGGGATGGCCGGCAGGAGGCCCGTAGACACGGTACTCCGTGCGAAGGGCGGCAGCACGGCCGCTCCTGGCGGCATTTGGCGCCGCGCAGCGGACGGCCAGGGCTCCGGGCGAAATCGTCTCTCCTACTCGCCTGCCTTGACCCGGGTCCAGACCTGGTCGTAGAGGGTCGTTGCGTCGCGCACGTCCTCCAGCATCACCATCTTCGCCGTGTCTGCATCCGACGGATAGACGCGCGGATCGTCGCGCATCTCGGGCTTGATGAGGCTGAGGCTCGCCGCGTTCGGTGTCGCGTATTCGAGGTAGTTGGAGAGCTGCGCCCCCACGTCGGGCTTGAGGATGTAATCGATGAACTGGTAGGCGCCGACGGGATTGGGCGCCTGCGCGGGGATGGTCATTGCGTCCACCCAGATGATCGTGCCTTCCTTCGGCACGACGAAATCCGTGTTCGCGTCCAGCTTCGCCACCGCGTCCCCGTTGTAGGCGATGCCCAGCCACGCGTCGCCGGCAAGGACCTTGGCGACGCTGTCGGGACTGCCGTAAAAGCCCACCATTTTTTTCGTCCGCGCGGTGCGCAGGAGATCGCCCGCTGCCTTCAGCTCGTCCGCGGAACGGGTGTTCGGGGAGTATCCCTTCGTGAAAAGGGCGGCTGCCATGAGGTCCCGCATCGAGTCGATGAGAACCACCGGCCCGGGCTGCGACGCCGGGATCCAGGAGCGCCTTCCAGGATGGGGAGAAGCCGGGGAGCTTGTCCTTGCGGTAGACGATGCCCATCGTGCCCCACTGGTACGGCAGGCTGTAGAGACCCTGGGGATCGTAGGCAGGCTTTGCGAACCGGGCGGCGACGTTTTTCGCGTTCGGGATGCGCGACAGGTCGAGCTTCCGGAAGGTGCCCTTTGCCGCCATCACGGGGATGGCGTGGTCGGAGACAACCACCACGTCGTACTGGTCGCCGGCGCTTGCAACCTTGCTCATCATCTCCTCGGTGCTTTCATACGTGTCCAGCACGATCTTCATGCCCGTTTCCTTCTGGAACCGGTCCACGAGCGCCGGGTCGATGTATTCCGAGTACATGAAAACGGTGACGGTCTTGCCTGCCGGAGGCAGGGACGCGTTCGTGCCTCCGGCCGCGCCCGATTGGTTCCTGCTGCACGCGGAGAGAAGAACGCAGCACGCGGCAAAAATGGTCAGTGTCGTCCGCATCGATTATTCCTCCTTGGGGCTTCGAGTGAAGAGCTGCAGACCCAGCACGAGCGTTACCGTCACCAGGAAAACAATGGTGGAAAGCGCGTGGATGTCCGGCGAGACCCCCCGGCGCAGCGAACCGTAGATGTAGAGCGGAAGCGTCACCGAGGAGGGGCCGGAGGTGAAGAAGCTGATGACGAAGTCGTCCAGCGACAGCGTAAAGGCGAGCATGGCTCCCGCCACGATGCCGGGGGCTATCAAGGGAAGTGTGACCGTGCGCAGGGAGTGCCACGTGTCGGCGTACAGATCGCGCGCAGCCTCCTCCACCGACCTTCCCAGGGTGGCCAGCCGGCTTCCGACCACGAGCGCGACGAAGCTGATCTGGAACGTGACGTGCGCGACGATCATGGTGCCCAGGCCCAGCCGCAGCCCTCCCATCGCCTGCCGGACGGCCTCGAAGGCGAGCAGCATGCCGACGGCAAAGACGATGTCCGGAGTGACGACGGGGATGTAGACCACAGCGTCAACGATGCGCCGCATCCATCGGGGCCAGGGGAAGCGCTCCAGGCCGATCGCCAGGAGCGTGCCCAGCACCGTGGAGATCGCCGTGGAGACCGCCGCGAGGATGAGGGTGTTGAGAGCCGCCTGGAGGACAACCTGGTTGTGCAGGAGCTGGGCATACCAGCGGAGGCTGAAGCCCTTCCACGCCACGCCGAAGCGCGCCGCGTTCACCGACATGGCCGCCACCGCGGCAAGCGGCAGGTAGAGGAACACCATGGTGGCCGCGGCGATCGCGGAGAGAAGCCAGTGGGAGCGGCGGACGCCCACGGCCGGTTCGGCGCGGCTCACAGGAAGCTCACCTCGTCGCCGGACCGGCGCAGGATGAGGAGGCCCACCATGGTGAGGAAGGTGAGCACGAGGCTCACCGCCGCGCCGAAGGGGAAGTCGCGGCTCACGCCGAACTGGTGCTGGATGAGATTGCCGAGCATCCACGACTTTCCGCCGCCCAGCAGGTCGGGGATGAGGAATGCCCCCATGGCCGGGATGAAGGTGAGCACGATCGCGGTCACCAGCCCGGGCAGCGTCTGCGGAAGGATGCCGTTGAAGAATGTCCGCACGGGCCGCGAATACAGGTCGCGGCTTGCCTCCACGATCGCCCAGTCCAGCTTTTCCACGTTCGTGTACAGCGGGAGCACGGCAAAGGGCAGCGAGTTGGAGACCATGCCGATGTAGACGGCGAGCGTGGAAGGATACAGGGCCTCGGACGGCCCGATGAGGTGCAGCGCCTGCGCCAGGAGCGCGGGCGGCATCTGGTTGCCCAAGAGCAGCATCCACGCGTAGGTCCGGATCACGAGATTCGTGCAGAAGGGGATGATGATGAGCGTGAGCCACAGGTAGCGCCGCGACGGTCGTCGCTGCGCGATGAAGAAGGAAAGCGGGTAGGCCAACGCGAGCGTGATGATGGTGGTGACGGTCGAAATGACGAGCGTGGTGCCGAGGATCACGAGGTACGATTTTGTCCAGCCGAACGCGTCGTAGCCGGCCAGGCGCGCGAAGTTCTGCAGGGAGAACGTCCACTCGATGTCGCCCGCGGCCGCCCGCGACGCGACGGACCATGCGACCATCGCGCCCAGCGGGGCGACGAGCAGGACGACGATCCAGACCAGGGGGACGGCCAGCAGCGCAAGGCCGCGCGTCGTGAGCTTTCGTGTCGTGGCGAGCTCCCCGTACCAGACGAGGAGCCTATTCACCAAGCGCCTCCAGCTGCCGGGCAGGGAGCTCGAGCCATATCTGCTCCCCGGGTTTCATCCCGGCGCGCGGCAGGCCGCGCACGTGGAGATTCCCCGGCTGCACGTAGACGTCGAGATGGTCGCCGCGGTAGATCACTTCGGAGATGATGGCGCGGATTCCATTGGAGGACGGCTTGGCCGACCGCACGATGATCTGCTCGGGCCGGATGGAGAGGAATCCCTTTTCCCACTGCGGATGCGCGCGGGGCACGAGGTTTCCCAGCTCCGTGTGCACCGTGCCGTTCGTCCGCCACGCGATGATGAGATTCGTCGTGCCGAGGAACTCCGCGACGAAGCGGTTGGCAGGCCGGTCATAGACCTCCGCGGGAGGTCCGGACTGCACGATGCGCGCATCCCGCATCACGAAGATCCTGTCGCTCACCGTCATGGCCTCGTTCTGGTCGTGCGTCACGAGGATGAAGGTCTTTCCCAGATGACGCTGGAGCCGGCGCAGCTCGAGCTGCACCTCGGCGCGCAGCTTTGCGTCCAGCGCGGACATGGGCTCGTCCAGCAGGAGCACGTCGGGATGGTTCACCAGCGCGCGCGCAAGGGCCACCCGCTGCTTCTGTCCACCGGAGAGCTGCGTGATGCGCCGTTTCGGCATCTCCTCGAGGTGCAGCATCTCCAGCACCTCGCGGACGCGACGGTCCACGTCGGGACCGCTGAACCTGCGGGCCCGCAGGCCGTAGGCGATGTTCTCAAAGACGTCGAGGTGGGGAAAAAGGGCATAGTTCTGGAAAACCGTGTTCACGGGGCGCTTGTTGGCGGGGATGCGCGTCACATCGGCGCCGCCCACGGCCACGCGTCCCCGATCGGCGAGCTCGAGGCCCGCCACGATCCTCAACAGTGTCGTCTTCCCGCAGCCCGATGGGCCCAGGAGCGTGACAAACTCTCCGCTTCTTACCTTCAGCGATACATCGTCGAGAGCCGTCACAGGACCGAAGTTTTTGCTCACCCCGGTGACGGCAAGGTCGCACCCGGCGGCATCGTCGTCGGAAAGCGTCCGCTCCCCGGCAACGACCACTCCTTTCGCGGCACCCCGCTCCAATTGGAGCGTCGCCGCGTCCCCGGCCGAAGCCAGGGCACCTAGCGCGGGGGCAACCACCCCCGACAGATCGTACTGCCTTTCCAACTCAGACGGACCTCCTTGCTTCACATGAAGCTGGACAACGCACGAAGCCCCTCCGGTCGAACCGATTCCTGTTCCGTGCACGCGCAGTGTATGCGAACATTGAATATTTTTTCAATACCTTTTCGGCAGAAATATCCTTCTTTGCTACGGATTTTCTTCGCGTCGGGAGACCTTTCCGACCCGGGTGGTGGCGACGAATCGTGCGCTCGCCTCCGCGACGATGCTTCCCTCCGCGTCGTAGAGCCAGCCCTGCGTGAGGAGGATGCGGCCGCGCGCCTCCTCCACCTTGCCCACGGCCCGCAGCGTGGCTCCGGTCTCCACGGCCTTCTGATAGCGGACGGTGATCTCCGCCGTGACGGCCTGCTGGGAGATGCCGACGCAGGCGTGGGCCATGATCTCGTCCAGCAGCGTCGCCAGAAGGCCGCCGTGGGTCATGCTCTTCCAGCCCGAGAACCACGTCGGGACGGAAAGGCTCGTCTCCGCGATCCCCTTCTCCGGATAGGCCACGACGATGTGGAGGCCGCGCTCGTTGTCGGCCCCGCAGCAGAAGCAGTGGGAATCGCGATCGATCGTCACGCTCATGGGCAGCGCTTCCCATTTTGCACCGCCTGGAGGCGAACGGTCGGAACAAACGGTGCCATGATGCCGCTTTTTTGATCGGGCAAAAGGGGAAGCGCTCTAACCGAATGGCAAGCCAGTTGCATGTTCATGGGGGCAAAGATACTGCAAAGGCGGCGCCTCACGCTATGATGCGGCCATGAAGCCCGCAGCAAAAACGAATGCGCTCCGCATCGTCGAATCTCTCGGCATTGCCGTGGAGGTGGCCACACACGCCGTCGGTGAGGAGCACTTCGACGCCGTGACGGTCGCGGGCATGCTCGGCGTGAACCCCGACATCCTGTTCAAGACGCTCGTCGCCCGCGACGAGCGCGGCGCCCCGCTGGTCTTCATCGTGCCCAGCAACGGGGAGCTCGACCTGAAAAAGGCGGCGCTCGCGGCGGGGGTGAAGAAGGTGGAGCTCATTGGCCTCAAGGAGCTCACGCCCCTCACCGGTTACGTGCGAGGCGGCTGCTCGCCGGTGGGCATGAAGAAGAAGCTCCCCACCTGGATCGACGAGATCGCGACCGGCTATGAGAAAATCTACGTGAACGCGGGGGCGCGCGGCATGCAGATGATCATCACCCCGGCGGATCTTCTGCGCGCCGCGGATGCCCGCACGGCGGATCTCGTATGACGACCTCCGCACCATCGCGTTCGCTCTCCGTGGCATCGGCCGCCGTCATCACCATCGTGTTCTGGGGATCGGCATTTGCCGGCATCCGCGCCGGGCTGCATTCCTATTCGCCGACGCATCTCGCCCTGCTCCGCTTCGTCTCCGCCTCCGCGGCCCTCGTGGTGGTCGCGCTCGCCACGCGAATGCGCCTCCCGCGTCTGCGCGACGTCCCCCTGGTATTCTTGCTCGGGTTTCTTGCATTCGCGTTCTATCCCGTCGCGCTCAATATCGGCGAGCAGATGATCCCCTCCGGGCCCGCCGCGGTCCTGATCCAGACCATTCCGATCTGGACGGCGCTCGCGGCCACCGTCTTTCTGGGGGAGAGGCTGCGCCCGTGGGGATGGGGGGGCATCGGCGTCAGCTTCGCGGGCGCGCTTGCCATCGGGCTCGGCAAGGGCTCCGGCGCGGGGCTGAGCTGGGGAGCGGCGCTGATCGTGGCGGCGGCGATTTCCGGCAGCGCCTACAACATCATCCAGAAGCGGATGCTCGACCGCTACCGGCCCGTGGAGATCACGACGTGGGCGATATGGGCGGGAACGATCCTCCTGCTCCCGTTTACCGGTGGGCTTTTCAGAGAAATACGCGCCGCGCGGATCTGCGACACGCTCGCGGTCATCTACCTGGGGGTGTGCCCCGCCGCGCTTGCCTACGTGACCTGGGCGGTCGTCCTTTCGCGTCTTCCCGCGTCGCGCGCGTCGAGCTTCCTCTTCGTCGTGCCGATCGTGGCCTTTCTCATCGGCTGGGCGTGGCTGGGGGAAGTCCCGGCCTGGAGCGATCTCGTCGGCGGCGCCCTCGCGATGGGCGGCGTCGCGCTTGTCCTCACGCTGGGCCGGCCCCGCGCATGACGGGCGGTGGCCCTACCGGCGGCGCCCGCTCTTCGGCGCGCTGAAGAGCAGGAGCTTGCGCGCGCCGAAGTTCCAGAAAAAGACCAGTGACGCCGCGATGATTTTCGAGATCAGGTAATGGATGCCCGCAAGGTCGGTCAACGCCCAGAGCAGGAGCTCGTTGAGACCGAGCCCGACCGCCCCCACGAGCACGAAAAGACCGTACTCCACCCGGACGGACGCGGACCTCATCTCGAATATGAAGCGGATGGAAAGGATGTAGCTCGCCGTCGTGCCCAGGATGAAGGAGAAGGCCGCGGAGAGCAGGTAGTGGAGTCGGGCCACTTCGGTGAGGAGGGCGAGCGCGCCGAAATCCAGGCCGAAGGCGAGAAGGCTCGCGGCCATGGACAGCAGGAGCTGGCCGCGCGTGGTCGTCGGTTTTCTCATGGCGTATAAAAAAGCCCCTGGAGCTCACCAGGGGCTATCGTATGCAGCGACGTCTCCTACCAGATCTTCAGCAGGGTTCCCGCGCGCGAGAGGTACCACACGAGGATGACGCCCGTGACCCCCGCCATGCCGAAGAACCAGAGGTTGAGCGAGCCACCCTCTTCCCGCGCCGCGAGGCCGATGACGATGGCGATGACGAGCGCCGCCACGAAACCGATGATCGCGAAGATGCCCGCGATGAGGATCTCGCTGTAGATGGAGACATAGCAGAAGGCGAAGCTGAACACGAGGAGGAGGAAGAGACCGAAGATGAATACGAGGAAATTCCTTGTCATTTGCCGCTCCTTTATCGCTGGATCTCTCGAAAGAGGTTGCCGACCCTGAGGCCCTTATTCCATCCTACTTACTTTTCGGCTAATTTCAAGCAGTTCTGCACTGCCTCCTCAGCCGCCGCGCGCCACGGCGGTCCCCGCGAGCTTCTCCGCCTGGTCCACCATGCCTCCCAGGAGGTCCAGCCCCTGGGTCCAGAAGCCGGGGTCGGCAAGATTGACGCCGAGCGGCTTCACGAGCTCCGTCGGCCAGTCCGACCCGCCGCGGCCGAGCATGTCGATGTAGCGCGCGGGGAAGTCTTTTCCCGCCGAGAGGTAACGCGCGTACAACGCGCGGACCAGGAGATCCCCGAAAGCATAGGCATAGACGTAACCGGGCACGTGGATGAAATGCGTGACATAGCTCCACCATATGCCGTAATCGTCGGTCAGCGTGACGCTGTCGCCGAACATCGCCCTCTGCGATTGCAGCCACAGCGCCGCCAGGTCTTCGGTCGTCTGCTCACCCCGCGTCCGCCTGGCCGTGTGGGCCGCGTGCTCGAACCTGTTCATGGCCACCTGCCGGAAGACGGTTGCAAATGAAGACTCGATCTCGCGGACCAGCATGGAGAGGACCACCTTCGGGTCTTTCTCCCGCGCGATGAGGTGCTGGAAGACGACCGTCTCGCCGAATACCGACGCGGTCTCCGCCGTCGTGAGGGGCGTGTTCTGCCCCAGCACACCCCACTCCCGCGCGAGGTACTGGTGAACGCCGTGACCCAGCTCGTGGGCGAGCGTCATGACGTCCTCCGCGGTTCCCTGGAAGCTCATGAGGATGTAGGGATGGACCGATGGGACGGTCGAGCTGCTGAAGGCGCCGCCGCGCTTGCCGGGGTGGACGGAGGCATCGATCCATCGCTTCTCGAAAAAAAGGGAAGCGATCTCCGCCATGCGCGGGTGGAACGAGCCATAGGCGGACAGCACGGTTTCCTTCGCCTCGTCCCAGGTGAAACGCCTTTCCGCGGCAGGCAGGGCCGCATAGCGGTCGTAGTCGTACAGGACGTCCAGGCCGAGCAGCTTCCTCTTCAGCCCGTAGTAGCGGGCGACGATTTCATAGCGGCCCGTCACCGCCGTGACGAGCGCTTCCACCGTCTCGTCGTCCACCTGGTTGTCCATGTTGCGTGCGCTGATCCACGCCGGGAAGCGGCGGAGCGTGTCCTCGGAGGACTTTTCCGCGAGCAGCGTGTTCATGATGTACGTCGTTGTTCGCTGGATGGCGCGCAGTCCCTTCGTGAGCGATGCCGCAGCCGCCCGTCGGCGCTCGCGGTCCGGCTCGTAGAGCTGCCGCAGGATGACCTCCTGGCTGACCTGGCCGCCTTCCCACTCGTAGCGGTTGGAAGAGACCGTCTCGTCGAAATAGCGCACCCATGCCTGGCGCCCGGTCACCGCCTTCTCCGCGAGGATCTTCTCCTCGGGCTCGGAAAGAAGGTGCGGCTTGTAGCGCCGTGAAACGATGAGCCAATGGCGCCAGCGGGAAAGCAGCGGGTCGTCGATGAGGAGGGCCGCGGCGTCATCCGGTGCGTTTGCCCACTCCAGGTCGAGAAAGAGCGCCTGCTGGGAGAGCTGCGACTGCTTCTCCGCAACCTTCTGCAAGAGCGCGCCCCGGGCCGGGTCGTCGTTCTGCGTCGACCAGGAGAGCGACGCGTAGCTTTCCGCGCGGCCGACCATCTCGATGAGCTCTTCGTATTCGCCGAGAAGCACTTTCATCTCCGCCGCGGGGAGATCGGCGATCCTCCCCCGGTAGCGGTCCGCAAAGCGCGCGATCCGGCGCTCCGCCTCCGCGAGCAGTGTGTCGATGCCGCGCGCGGCGGGCGGTGTCACGAGATCGTCGAGATTCCAGAGGACATTTTCGGCGCCGGTGGGAAGGCGCGGCTCGTCGATTTTCATGCCGCCACTATAGGAAAAATCGCCCGGCCTGCACAGGGAGCGGCCCGCTCATGTCTGGGGGCAGAGCCCGTTCGAACCTCTCCAGCGCCGCGAGCCTCTCCCCGAGCGTCGGATGCGAGTAGTGGATGAAGCTGTAGAGCGGATGGGGCGAAAGATTGCTGAGATTGTCCTTGCCCAGGCGCAGGAGCGCCGTCCGCATGCCTGCCGCGGAGCCCACGCCCTCCACCGCGAAGCGGTCCGCCTCGTATTCCTGCCGGCGGGAGCGCAGGGAGACAAGGGGCTCGAGGAAGAACGTGAGGGGACCGGAGAAGAAGGCGAGAAGAACGAGTATCGAATGATAGCCGGGCTGCGTGATCCCGAATGCCTGGTAGAGCGGCGCCCATGGCAGCGCGAGACTCAGGATCCAGAATCCCACGGCCGAAGCGGCGATGGAGAACGCGAGGCCCTTCTTGATGTGGTTGCGCTTCTCATGCCCGATCTCGTGCGCGAGCACGGAGAGTATCTCCTCCATG
Organism: uncultured Spirochaetota bacterium; assembly: GCA_963781885.1. Classification (GTDB taxonomy): domain Bacteria; phylum Spirochaetota; class Spirochaetia; order SZUA-6; family Fen-1364; genus Fen-1364. The sequence continues at coordinate 507,123 of CAWAHW010000007.1, forward strand.
CCGTGGGAGCTCACGAGCGTATCGTAGAGCACGATCCTCTTTGACCGGCCCAGGCCGGTGAAATAGGCGTTGGAGTGCCGCGAGCGTCGGCTGCCGTCCACCACGAATATGCCGCGCGTGCGGAAGGAAAGACGGGTTGCCAGCGCATCGATTGCCTGCCGCAGCTCTCCGTCGGGAAGCGGCGTGAACTTGTTGAAGAGAGGGGCGATGACCAGCGGCGCCAGGATGCTCATGACGAGCTCGAATGCCGTGAAGGCGCCGAATGCCCATATCCACCAGAAGGCCCCGGTGCGGTCCATGAACCAGAAAAGCGCGAGCAGCACCGGTATGCCGAGCACCGCCGAGATCCCGAGCCCCTTCGCCAGATCAGCAATCCACGTCCGCGGAGTGGTCTTGTTGAAGCCGAAGCGCGCCTCGATGGAAAATGTCGCGTACAGGGAAAAAGGCAGACCGACGATCCAGAAAAGGAGCGCCACCGCGGCGATGAAGACCACGCCCTGGAGGTACGGGTGAAGGGGCAGGGTGCGGACGAGCGTGTCCAGCGTTCCGAGGAATCCCGTCAATACGACGAGGAGCCGTATGGCGGAGGAGACGAGACCCGCCAGCAGCCCGAATCTGCCATGCACGAGCGTGTAGGAGACGGAGCGCGCATAGGTCTCCTGGTCGATGCTTCCCGCGAATGCCGCCGGCACTGTCCCCGCGTTCTTCCTCACGTGACGCAGGTTGAGAAGGGTGAGTGTCGTCTCCCAGCCAAGGTCAACGAGGAAAAGGATGATGAAGAGGAGGAGTATCGTCTGCGCGCTCATGCTTGTCCTTCAGCATAAGCTAACCGCGCGCAGGCGGGAAGGCAAACGGAGAGGATTGCGCCCGCCTACCGGCCTGCCCTTTCGGCCGTCAGCCGCGTGAGGAAGGCCTGCACCGTGCGCAGGTGGACGGCGACCCGCGTGTCGAAATCGTCCCAGGATGGCGTTTCAACGGTGTAAGCATTCCGCACGCCGTGTATGCGCGCGTATTGGTCGAGTGCCATGCTGCGTCCCAACCCGATCCAGAAAAGCGCCGCCGCGGGCGTGCGGAGGATGCCGTCGTGAACCGCGAAGATCCACTCACTGTAGTCATGGGCGGTCGGTCGGTGCATCGAGGCGACGACCTTCATATACTCGCTGCCCAGCCCCGCCGAGGGGGGCACGTATTGATAGATGAAATAGGCATTGCGCGCCGTCTCGTGGAGGTCCATCACCAGGTCGTAGGGACCGTCCTTCCGCATCAGGTCCTTGATGAAGCGCGCTTCCTGTGTCCGATGGGAAGAGAAATCCCTGTTCACGTCCTCTCCATCGCCGTCGTAGCGATAGCCGTAGACCCACCCCCACGGGTTGACGACAGGTACGATGTCCATGCGCGCGTCCGCAAATCGCGACGGATCGCGCGCCATCCACGCGGCGAGCTCCAGGAGGGCCTGCGGACCGGCTGTCTCCGTTCCATGCACGCCGCTCACCAGAAGGACGCGCAGGGGACGCGGCGCGCTGCGCGCCGGGGCAAAGCTCAGGAGGTGCACGGGGAGCGAGCCCTGGGCATAGCTCACCATTCCTAGGATGGAGCGCGTCAGGCGCGGCGAGCCGACGGCCTGGATTTTGCGCTCGATGGTCTGCCAGTCCCGCGCGGGGGTAAACCGGAAACCCTCCGCGGGCCAATCCGACGCCTCGTGATGCGCAGCCGTGGAAACCGCGATGGCGATGCCGAGATTGCCCGCGATGAAGAGCGCAGCCGAAAAGACGACGGGCAGGAAAAAACGGCGCCGGGTGAGCCGCTCCAGGAGGCGGGCGCACGCTGCTGCCCCGGATTGCAGACACAGACGCCATCCCTCGGGGTGCGGTTGACGCGGACTCGGTGAGCTCATGTGACATGCAGAGTATGCCCGGCGCGGCTGGCCTGATCAAGCGCGGCGGGTCGGCCTCGACGGTCGTTCTTGACACGGCGCCGGGTTCGTCACCACACTGCCCGGAGGTTTCCGGCATGGAAGAAGCGGGATCAGACGTGCTTTCCCTTTTTCACCCGCTCATCCGCGCGTGGTTCCTCGACTCCGTTGGACAGCCGACCGAGGTGCAGGCGCAGGCATTGCCCGTCATTGCGCGCGGCTCCCACGTTCTTGTCTCCGCGCCCACGGGCACGGGAAAGACACTTGCCGCCTTCCTCTGGGGCATCAATCAGCTCGTGACGGGTGCCGTGCGCACCGGCAAGGTGCGCATCCTCTACATCTCCCCGCTCAAGGCGCTGAACAATGACATCCAGCGCAACCTCCTGTCGCCCCTTGCCGCTCTTGGCGAAGTCTTCCGCGCCGCGGGACAGGAGTTTCCCGGCATCCGTGTCCTCACGCGCAGCGGCGACACGCCGGCGAACGAGCGCCGACGCATGCTCCAGCATCCCCCGGAGATCCTCATCACGACACCGGAGAGCCTCAATCTCATCCTTTCCTCGCCGGGCAGCAGGCTCATGCTCGACGGTGTCGCCACGGTCATCCTCGACGAGATACACGCCGTTGCCGGCACGAAGCGCGGCACGCACCTGCTAAGCGGCGTGGACAGGCTTGTCCGTCACTGCGGCGAGTTCCAGCGCATCGCGCTCTCGGCGACGGTGAAGCCGCTTGCGGTCGTGGCGGACCTCGTCGGGGGCTTCCGCATCGAGCGCGGCGGAGCCGAGCCCGTCTACCGCAAGCGCCCGGTGGCCATCGTGCAGTGCCCGATGGGAAAGACCTACGATCTGCGCATCGATTTTCCGGTGCCGGACAGGCCGTCCGCGGAGCCTGGTGACGAGCCGGTCTTCGACGCCCTTGCGCGCGCCTGCCGCCTCATCATCGCCGCCAACCGCACGACTCTCTTCTTCGTCAACTCGCGCCGTCACGCGGAGAAGCTCGCGCGCTTCATCAACGAGGGCGCGTCGGAGCCGCTCGTGTGGCCGCATCACGGCTCGCTTTCGCGCGAGCTGCGCCTGGTCGTGGAGCAGCGTCTGAAACGCGGCGAGCTCAAAGGCATCGTCGCGACGAGCTCCCTGGAGCTGGGCATCGACATCGGGAGCCTGGACCAGGTGATTCTCATCCAGACGCCGTTCACGGTGTCGTCCGCCGTGCAGCGCCTGGGGCGCGCCGGTCACCGCGTCGGCGAGCCCAGCCGCGGCGTGCTCTACCCCTTGCACGGCAAGGACATCGTGGATGCCGCGGTGACCGCGCGCTGCGTGCGCGAGCAGGACATCGAGGAGATCGCCCCGGTGCTCTGCCCGCTGGACGTGCTCGCCCAGGTCATCGTGTCCATGACATCGGTGGAGACGTGGAACACCGACGAGCTTTTCGATTTCATCCGTACGAGCTTCCCCTACAACGCGCTGCCGCGCCGTCATTTCGATCTTGTGCTCGGGATGCTCGCGGGCCGCTACGAGGAGACGCGCCTGCGCGACCTCTCCGCCATGATCTCCTGGGACCGGCTGGACTCCACCGTCCGCGCGAAAGAGGGCGCCCGCCTGCGCCTGGTGATGAGCGGCGGCACCATACCGGATCGCGGATACTTCAGCCTGCGCGCCGCCGACACGAAGGCGCTCATCGGCGAGCTGGACGAGGAGTTCGTCTGGGAGAGGTCACCCGGCGACACGTTTGTCTTTGGCGCCCAGGGCTGGCGCGTGCAGAAGATCGATCACCAGAGCGTCGAGGTGGTGCCCGTCGAGCCGCGCATCGGCATGTCGCCATTCTGGAAGGCGGAGGAGCGCAACCGGACATTCCACGTCGCGCATCGCATTGCCCGGGCGCTGGAGGAATGGAACGACCGCCTGGCAGATCCACGTTTTCCCGAGGAGCTTGCGCAGGGCTACGGCATGGAGCTGCCCGCGGCAGAGGGGGCAATTGCGTACCTGCGCGGCCAGCGCGACGCCACGGGAGGCGATCTTCCCCATCGACACCACCTGCTTGTTGAGCACACGCGGGATCCCGACGGCGGGGGAGAGGGCGCGAACATCTTCCTGCACACACTCTGGGGCGGGCGCGTGAATAGGCCCTTCAGCCTCGCCCTTTCGGCTGCCTGGGAGGAGAGGCACGGATACGCCCCCCAGATGTTCCAGACCGACGATTCGATCCTCCTTTTCCTGCCCGACGAGGCATCGGGACAGGAGATCCTCTCCCTCGTGAGCCCGGAAAACCTGGAGCGCCTGCTGCGGAAGAGCCTGGAAGGAAGCGGCTTTTTCGGCGCGCGATTCCGCGAGGCCGCCGGACGGGCCCTGCTGCTTCCCCGCGCGTCGGCGCGCCGGCGCACACCGCTGTGGCTCACGCGCCAGCGGGCGAAATCACTCTTTGCCGCCGTTGCCCCGTACGACGACTTCCCCCTTCTGCTGGAAGCGTGGCGCACGTGCCTCCGCGACGAGTTCGACCTTGAGAGTCTCCGCGCTCTGCTGGCGGAGCTTGGGTCGGGCGAGATCAGGATGACGGAGGTGAGCACCCCGGCGCCTTCCCCCTTCTGCGGCGAGCTTGTCTGGCGGCGGACGAACAGCCAGATGTATGAAGACGACACGCCGCCGGGCGCCGGCGGGACGGGGCTCCGCGCCGATCTCGTGCGGGAGCTTGCGCTGTCCGCCGACCTGCGGCCCCTCCTGCCGGCCGCGCTTGTCGCGGGGTTCCAGGCAAAGGCGCAGCGCACGGCGGAGGGCTATGCCCCGCGCGACGCGCGGGAGCTTCTGGACTGGGTGAAGGAAAGGCTGCTGGTGCCGGCGGCGGAGTGGGAGACGCTCCTGACCGCCTGCACGCGGGATTTCGGCTGCGCGCGCGGGGAGCTTCTCGCGGAGCTCGGGGAGAAGATCGTCGCGCGCGCGTTCGGTGACTCCGCCGGAACCTGTGTCGCGGCGGCGGAATCCGTTCCCCGGATCGCGCGCGTCATCGAAGGCGACGATGAACCGGCAATGGCCGGTCTCCTGGGCGAATGGCTGCGCTTCTATGGACCGGTGGCCCCTGTCTTTGCGGCGGAGGTCTTCGGGCTCGCGCGGGAAAGGCTGGATGCCATTCTGGAGGACCTCGTTGAGGAGGAGCTCGTCGTTGTCGACCGGCTCATCGAGGGGTCGCCGGAAATCCTCCTCTGCGATCGGGAGAACCTGGAAAGCCTGCTCCGCATCTCCCGCGCGCGCGCCCGGCCGGTTGTTCGCAGCCTGCCCCTCGAAAGCCTTTCCGGGTTTGTCGCGCGTCACCAGGGGGTCGTGCCGCGCGGGAAGAGCGTGGAGGAGATGAAAGACGCCTGGGAACGGCTCTTCGGCTATCCTCTGCCCGCGCATCTGTGGGAGGAGGAGGTGCTGCCTGCCCGTCTTGCGGGCTACCGGACCCAATGGATGGATTCGCTCCTTGCCGAAGCCGGGCTCCTGTGGCTCGGCTGCGGCCGCCGGAAGATCACCTTCTGTTTTGCCCCGGACGCCGAGCTCTTTCTCGATGGCGACCGCGGCGCCTCCGCGCTCCTTCCCTCGTCGTCCGGCAGGTATTCATTCTGGGACATCGTGGACCACGCGCGGGCGGGAGCCGGGGTTGCCGCATCCACGCAGGTCGCGGCGCAGCTCTGGGAGGAGGCGTGGAAGGGGCTCGTGTCAGCCGATTCATTCAAGCCCGTGCGTCGGGGCATCTCCTCCGGCTTCCGCGCGGAGGAGCCCGCGCCGGAGGACGGCAGGCGGCGGAGGAGCTTCGACCGCTGGCAGGCGTCCCGGCCGGGCAGCGGCTTCTGGTTCCGCCTGGAGACTGAGACCGCCGCGCGTGACGCGCTGGATGAAGAGGAGATCACGCGCGACCGCATCCGCCAGATCCTGAAGCGCCACGGGGTCGTGTTCCGCGAGATCCTGGAAAACGAGCTGCCGGCCCTGCGCTGGTCGCGGCTCTTCCGAAGCCTCAGGATCATGGAGTTTTCCGGCGAGGTGGTGACGGGCCGTTTCTTCGACGGGGTGCAGGGTCTCCAGTTCGCCCTGCCCTCCGTGCTGGAGGAGCTTGCCGCGGCGCCCGATCCCAACGCGGTCTGGTGGCTGAACGCGGCCGACCCGGCGAGTCTCTGCGGCATCGACATCGAGGGGCTGAAGGGGACCCTCCCCACGCGCATTTCCACGACGCACGTCGTCTTCCAGGGAAGCGGCGTCGTGCTCGTGTCGCGGCGAAGGGGGCGCGAGCTCGATTTCCACGTCCCTCCGGACGCCCCGCGCATCCCGGACTATCTCTCCTTCGTGGAGACGCTCACGAGCCGGGAGCAGCGGCCCATGAGCTCCGTGCACGTGGAATCGATCAAATGGGCTATCGGCCGGTGAAAGCCCTTACAGGGCCCGACTCCTCGATTTCGGATTCCAGGCCGATTACCGCGGGCTTACCTGGCGCGCGAAAGCCTGACCGAAAAGGAAGCCCCACGGGGCTGGTGCCGGACGCGTTTTCGGGGCACGATGGGGCATGCGCTTTCCATGGACAAGGGACAAGGCCGGCGTCGTAGCGGTGCAGAAGACGGGCAATCCAGCCGACGCGGAGCCGCCCGCGCCCGGAGCGGTCATCCACACGTCTGACAAGGGATGGCTCACGCGGCTTGCAAAGGCATACCGCGCACGGACACCCGTGCAGCTCGTCGACGACGCGAATGTCGGCATCGATCCCCAGAGCCAGACCCTCATGGCAATGGGACTGAGCGCACGGCTTTCCCCGACCGACTGGGTGGCGGTGGGAGTTTCTCTGGGGCTGAGCGTCGCAGGTGTGGGTTTCGTCGTGCTCGCCGTTTTGGACCCCGAGCCGACGAGCAAGCTCGGCCTGCTTGTGGGCGGCGGAGCGCTCTGCGCGCTCACCGGCGGGGTATCCGCCGTCGGCATCCTCATCCGGCGCCGTCCGCCCAATATCCAGGTGGACGGGAAAGGCTTCAAGATCTCCTGGGACTAGCGCAGCCACGGTAGTCCGTGGCATTTGCGGCCACGGGCTCGCTTCGTGATCCGTGCACTCGCTCGCCCTCGGCATCCTGCCTACGGTATGCCGTGGCATTTCGCGTGGCCACTTTACGTCGCGGCGTTCCCGCGCCCTTCCCGCCCGACCCGGGGGCGCGGCCTACATCCTCATGCGCATGCCGAAGCCCATGCCGAAATTGCGGCCCATGAAGCCGAAGTTCGGTGTGAACGTGATCTTGCCGTCGGCGATCTCCTTGCGCGCATCCCTTGACGCGTTTGCCGCGGAGAGGTACCGGAGCATTCCCTGCAGCAGCATGCCTCCGGCGAGGATGCCGGCCGTCGGCAGGTAGTCGAGCACGGTGTGCAATTCCCAATCACTATTGATGGTCGAAATCGGCGTCGTGAAGTAGTTGAGCTGGTCGAAACGCAGGTCGTGTGGAAGGGCATAGTATCCGCCGACCAGCGCACCCGCGAATATCGCGAGGTCACCAAGGAGGAACAGCGAGCCGCCCAGCGCGTCGCCGGTCATGAACTGCCCGGCTCCGGGGAACATCAGTGACGCGAAAAGCGCCTTATGGACGTAGGCAACCTTCTGTTCGGCGATGGAAATGCGGGACGCCACCTTCACGATGTCTCCAACGGCGAGGGTTCCAAGCTGTGCCGTGGACATGTCCTGGAGCGCCGCGTTCAGCTCGGCCTGCATGTCGGCAGGGGTGGGTGCGGGTGCCGCGGGTGCCGGTGCATCCTGGGCGCTTGCCGCGGATGCCGCCACGAGGGCCGCCGCAAGAATGACGCAAAACCTTTTCATGAGTACCTCCAAGGACAAGATACCGTCGCCCCCGGGTGGCGGCAACGCGCGGGTGGTGCGGGGAGGGATCGAGAAGATTTTTTGCTATCGGGAGATCGGCAGCGCGAGAGTGAAGGTGGCGCCCGCGCCCGGGCTGCTTGTCGCCTCCAGCGTTCCCCCGTGGGCGCGCGCGACGCTCTGCGCGATGGCGAGGCCCAGGCCGACGCCTTCAGCGGTCGCGTTTTTTCCCCGGTAGAATCTGTCGAAGACGAGCGGGAGCTCCTCCGCGTCGAATGCCCGGTCCGTCGTCACGGACGGAGAAACTGGCGCTGCCGTTCACGCGCGCGGCGCTCACCATGACGGCGCCCCCCTCGGGGACGAACTTCACGGCATTCGACACGAGATTGGCGAGCGCGAGCTCGACCCGTTGCCTGTCGCAGACGAGCGCGAGGCCGGGCTCGACGGGAGTGACGGTGAGGGCGATCCTTTTTTCCCGCGCCCGCGCGCGGGACGCGGCGACGGCGGTCTCCATGATGTCGGCGGCTGCATGACGACCCAGGGAGAGACCGCCTATCCCCGCGTCCAGGCGCGAGAGGTCGAGCAGGTTCGCCGTGATCCATTGGAGCTTGCCGAGCTGCACCTGGCTCTCCCGTAGGAACTCCTGTCGGGCGCCGGGATCCTGCGCCGCGCTGCCCTGGAGGAGCTCGTTGAACGTCGACAGCGCGGTGATCGGCGTGCGCAGCTCGTGGGAGGCATCCGCCACGAAGCGTTTCAGAGAGTCGCGCTCCATGCGCAGGTCGTGGAAGCTTTTCTCCAGGCTCTGCGCCATGGCGTTGAACTGACGGGCAAGGGCGCCGATCTCGTCGCGGCGTTTCGTGGAGGCGCGCGCCGTCAGGTCGCCATCCGTCATGCGGCGCGCGGTGCCCGCGAGGCTCCGCACCGGGTCGCTGATGGTGCGTCCGAAGAGCAGCCCCGCGACCACCGCAACGAGGAGCGCGCCCAGGCCGGACAGCAGCACGGCCGTCCTCATGGGTCCCAGCGCCTCGCTCGCCATGTTGAGAGGGCTGGACATTTCCACCCAGCCCACCGGCGCATGCGGATCGCCGACGGGCAACGTCAGGGCCATGATGTGGCGGACGGGCGCGGGCCGCTCACCGGGGAAACGCCCCGTGCCCATGTCGCTTTCGAAGATGAACCGGCGACCCCACGGGGTGGGCATCCGGCGGGCAAAGACGTAGGTGGTGCCCAGCGGCAGCTCGCGCAGGAGCGGCAGCAGGTCGCCGGGCCGCACGAGGGCACCGCCGGGCTGCTGAGAGGGGATCGGGATGATGATGGGCAGGGAGGGGCTGGGCTCGTGATCGATCTCGGATCGGAACTCGGAAAGACCGGAGGGGATGAGCCAGATGAAGTCATCCGGCAGCCCGGGATCCCCCGAGTCGGCGATCACGGCATGCTCCGTGTCCATGATGCGGACGCGCGCGTCACCGAGGAACGCCGACGTCGAGGCGAGCTCCTCCAGCGCGATCCGGCGCGTCTGCGGCGCGAGGAATCGCTGCGCGAGCCCGGCGATCTCCTGCGCGTTCGACTTCAGGTACCCGCTCTCCTGCCGCCCCACGTAATTCTGCACGATCGTGAGAGCGAGCGCACCCATGAGGGTGACGGAGAGCAGGACCAGAAGCGCGTAGGTCGCCGCGAGTCTCCACCGGATCGACGTGAACAAGCTCCTTCCTCCTCCTTAAATGGTCGGCGGATTCTGCGCCGGTGTCGAGGGCGCCGCCGGAGGGGCTGAGGGGGGAGGCGCAATCTGTCCGTCCGGTCCGTGGAAGGCGCGCATGCCGGGCATGACGCTCATGGAGAGGCCCAGCCATGCCTTCGTCGCGTCCTTCGGGCTCGCACCCAGGGTGACGGTGACGTCCCTCGCCGTGCCGTCCGCCATGCCGGAGAGCGTGAGGGTCAGGCTGTCGCCCGGCTTGTGCGCGCCCACCGCGTCGACGACCTGCTGCGGATCGCTCACCGCGGCTCCGTCCACCTTCGTGATGATGTCGCGCACGGCGATCCCCGCCTTTGCTGCCGGGCTGTCCGCCGCGACGTCCGCGATGACGATGCCCGGGATCATGCCGGGGCCGTAGCCGCCGCGGCCGGGCATCATCGGGCCAACGGAATACTGGACGCCGAGATACGGTCCGTCCTTCGACGGGTTTTTCTCCAGGGCGACCTTCACGTCACGGGCGGCCTGGCCCGGCGTGCTCACGGACAGGGTGACCGTGTCCCCGACCTTCTTCGAGCCGATCAGGTCCCCGAGCGCGTGCGCGGCGTCCACGGCCGTGCCGTCGACCGACAGGATCACGTCGCCCTGCTTCAGGCCCGCCTTTTCCGCCGGACCCCCGGCGACGACGCCTTCCACCCAGGCGCCGGTGAAGGGGAACCGTCCGCCCGGTCTGAAGCCGCGCATGCCGCGGCCCATGCCCCCACCGTACATCCCCGGCCCTCCGGCAATGGAGATGCCAAGCCTGCTCCCGTCCGCGCCGAGTGTGACGCTGACGGTCTTTGTCGCATCGCCGTGCTGGAGCTTCAGGGAGACCGTGTCGCCCTGCTTTTTCGCCGCGACGATCCTCTGAAGATCCATCGGGGTGTTGATCGCCGTTGCGTCCGCCGCGAGGATGATGTCTCCCCGGGCCACGCCGGCCTTCTCCGCCGGGCTTCCCGGCTGGACCGCGAAGACAAGAATCCCGGGCGCGGCCGGATTTGCCGCCGCCGTGGCGCCCGCTTGCTGCTGGTTGGTGCTTTCCGCTTTCGGTTGCGCGAATCCCGCGGCTGCCCCGAGTGCGATCAAAAGCGTCGCCGCGGCAGCCACGCGCGAGAGCGCGCGAATGGTGAATCTCATGCATGTACCTCCGAAGAAAAGCTATCATTCCATGGTTACCGCTGCTTTATGAGGCTGTTAATGTTCGTTAACACCCGACGCGGGTCTTTGGAAGGGATCGGATCAGCCTAGCGGGGCGATTGCGTAAACATGTAGCCCGTCCCGCGCACCGTGACGAGCCATCGGGGCATCGCGGGGTCCTTCTCCAGCTTCTCGCGGAGATGCCGGACATGCACATCCACCGTGCGCTGCGAATCGACGCTGCTGTCATACCCCCAGACGATCTCCAGGAGCGAATCGCGGTTGAACACCTGGTCGGGGTGCGTCACGAGGTGCCGGAGCAGCCGGTACTCCGTGGGAGTGAGGAGCACCGTCTGCCCCGCGCGCTCGACGCGCATCCTCTGGAGGTCCACGACGACGTCGCCGAAGCCGACGCGTTCCGCCCCCGTCGTCGCGGCAAGCTCGCCATACGCGCGTCGGAGCGCGGCGCGCACCCGGGACAACACCTCGCGGAGGGAGAAGGGCTTCACGATGTAGTCGTCGGCGCCGAGCTCCAGGCCGAGCACCTTGTCCACCTCTTCGTCGCGCGCGGTCACCATGAGGATGGGCAGGCCGTGACCTTCGTCGCGAAGGGTCCGGCACACGTCGAAGCCGCTCATGTCGGGGAGCCTGATGTCGAGAAGCATGAGCTGCGGTGAGGGCCCGCCGCCGCCGCCCCGGACCATCGCCAGCGCGGCGGCGCCCGTGGGCGCGACGAGCACGGTGAAACCTTCCGCCTTCAGGCCGTACTCCAGGCCCCGCGCGACGGACGGCTCATCCTCCACGACGAGTATCGTTTCTCCGGGCATCGACCGATTCTACCACGGCGCGGCGGGGCCGGAAAGCAAGCCGCCTGTCGCCGCGTTCAGCGTTTCCATTCCGCGCGGGCGACGGGCGCGCCCGACCGCACCGCGCTCGAGAAGCTGTCGAAACTCAGGAAAAGGTAGAGCCCGATATCCTTTGTCGGGTCGAAAGAGCCCGGCGCGGTCGTGCTCACCGCGGCGCTCACGCCGATGCCCAGCGGCAGCGAGTAGCCCAGCACGGCGATCCTGATGGTGACGTCGGCCCCGACGAAAACATCGGGCACGAGCGAAAAGGCCGGCGCCGTTGCGTCGAAGTCGGCGAGCGCCTCCGCGTGCATGCCGACGCCCACGCCCGTGAGCGCGAGCCAGTACGTGAGCGGCTGATCGAGCAGCGCCACTGGCATCATGTAGTCGAGGCTCGCGAGCATTCCGCCGGGCAGCGTGCGCACGCGCGTGGGGAAGCCGCGCGGCACGCTGAAGTCGTCGCCGTACTGGGCAAGTGGGCTGCCGAAGTACTGGACCGCCTTCAGCCCGAGCTTGATCACCTGGTGGGCAAGCGGCGAGGGGATGTTGACGGAAGCGTAGAGAAGTGCCTGTTCCTGGAATGCCGTGAGGGAAAGCAGGGGCAGGAATGTCGTCCCCTGGACAATGAGGTCGGCAGCGGCCGGCGGGCTGAAATCGATCGCACCGCCGCCGCGCGTCCACTGCCACCGGACCGCAAGCGGCACGGAAAGCGCGGAAAGCCAGTATGACGCGGAGGCCGCGAGCGAATCGGCAAAGGCGAAGCTGCCGGTGGAATCCAGCTCCAGGGAATGGGAAAGCCCCAGTGCCAGGGAGAGGGCCTGCCCTCTGTCGAGACTGCTGTGACCGACGATCGACCACGAAAGCACGGCGCGGCTTGCAAGCGACTCCGACCAGGAGCCTCCGACATACCCGTAGCTCAGGGCGCTGGAGACGTCGAGGTCGACGGGTCCGAAGCTCAACGTCCAGGTGAGCGACGCCGCGGGCTGTGCAGCGCTGGCGACCCATGCGGCCATGAGCTGCCAGCTCGTTCCTCCCATGAGCGATCCGCCGACCGCCTGGACGCCCACGCCGACGGCTTGATCCTGCGCGGCCGGTCCGATCTGGCCGAGCGTCAGCCACGGGTACCATAGCAGGGGAGGGGCCCAATCGACGTAGGGCGTGCCGCCGATCGTCGCACCGGACCACGCGACAACGGGCGGATAGGGCTGGGCCGGGGGGACCTCGATGGGCTGCGTCATCCCTGCGGCCAGCGGCGCACTCTTGATGCAGAAGCCGTTCGTCGAGTAGCTCGTGTAGAGCAGACTGTCGCCGTCGGCGACCCCGGCGATCGCGGCCACGGGATCCTCCTGCTGCAGCGTCACCGCGCCCGTTGCCAGGTCGGCGCGGTAGATGGAGAGTGAGCCTGACCGGTCAGACGTAAAAAGGAGCGTAGAGTCGTCGCGGAAGGAGGGAAAATACTCCGCGGCGGGGTCGGGCCCGATCACCGGCAGGGGGACGTCCTCGTTGACGTCGGCGACCGCGGATGCCGGGTCATCGAGCGGCGCGGATCCGGTACGACGACTGTTCAAGGGAGAAGAAGCTTCCTTCCTCCGCTGCCGCCTTTGTGAATATCTCGAAAAGCGGGTTGCGTCCCCGACCCCCCTGGCTGAGCTGCGTCTCGTCGTAGACGGCAGGCCCCTCCACGGCCCAGCCCGGCAGCAGCGCGATCGCGAGGCCGGCTGCATCGGCGCCGAAGACCAGCGACAGGGCGTGCGGGATGCCCCGCGCGTAATTTTCGTGCACGAAATGGGTGAGCTCATGCGTGAGGAGGACGCGCAGCCAGCTTTCGGTGCGGGCGCCGAGGAAGTGATCGATAGGCGCGGTGAGATACAGGTCGATGCGGTCCGGCACCGACATCGTCACGCCATTGGCATCGTCACGCCTTCCCCTGATGACGCAGGGAACCTTCGCCGGTCGGGAGTCGAGGAATTGCGTCACCTTGTCGTAGACGTCCTCCGCGAAGGTGAGGAGCTCGTCAACGGACGCGCGGTCGCGCGGTCGCGCGGCTCGTAGATGAAGAGGAAATGCCTCGTCTCTGCCTTCTGCCAGCCGTCCGCGCATGAGACCGCGGGGGAAAGCAGCACGATGAGCACGGCGAGCGTCATGATGCGTGGCGCCCTCACGGGGAATCCCTTTCATAGTCCACGAAGCGATGCGGGTAAGGGCTGTCGGGATCGGTGGATGCGGTCTCCGCCACGATGCGCCACTCCGACCATGCCACCTCGGGAAAGAGCGTGTCGCCCGGCACGTCGGCGTCGATCCACGTGATGAGGAGCTTGTCGGCTATCGGGAGAAAGAGGCGGTAGACCTCCGCGCCGCCGATGACGAAAAGCTCGTCTGCAAGAGAAGCCTTGGAAGATGCCGCTGCCGCGATGGCCTCGTCGACGGCGTGCACGACCGCACACCCGTTTATCGTCAAGGAGGGTGAGCGCGTGAGCACGATGTTCCGCCGTCCGGGGAGAGGCCCCCGCAGCGATTCGAACGTGCCCCTTCCCATGACGACCGCATGGCCTGCCGTGATGCGGGCGAACCTCCGCATGTCGTCAGGGAGCCTCCACGGGAGCCTGCCCTTGTTTCCGATCACGCGATTCGCCGCTACCGCCGCGATGAGGGAGACTGTCATGGCGCGCCTCTACACCGCGATGTCGCCCCGGATGCGCGGATGGGGGTTGTAGCCCTCGATGGTCACGTCCGGGAACTGGAAGGAGAAGATGTCCTTCACGTCGGGATTGAGGTGGAGGGTCGGCAGGGGACGCGGTTCCCGCTCCAGCTGCTGCCGGATCTGTGCCTGGTGGTTGGCGTAGATGTGCGCGTCGCCGAGGGTGTGGATGAACTCGTGCGGCGTGAGGCCGCAGACCTGGGCCACCATGCACGTGAGGAGGCTGTAGGAGGCGATGTTGAACGGCACGCCGAGGAAGACGTCGGCGCTGCGCTGGTAGAGCTGGCAGGAAAGCCCGCCGTCGGCCACGTAGAACTGGAACAGGCAGTGGCAGGGCGCGAGCGCCATCCGGTCGATCTCGGCGACGTTCCAGGCGGAGACCACGTGCCGGCGCGACCATGGCTGGGATCGAAGCTGCTGCACCACGGTCGCGATCTGGTCGATCGTCGTTCCGTCCGCTGCAGGCCAGGACCTCCATTGCTTGCCGTACACCGGGCCGAGCTCGCCGTCGGCGTCCGCCCACTCGTCCCAGATATGGACCCCCGCTGCCTGGAGCGGGCGGACATTCGTCTCCCCCCGCAGAAACCATAGCAGCTCGTGGACGATGGCGTCGATCTTGAGCTTCTTCGTCGTGAGGAGCGGGAACCCCTCCCGCAGATCGAAGCGCATCTGGTGGCCGAATATGCTGCGCGTCCCGGTGCCCGTCCTGTCGGGCCTGTCCACCCCGTGCAGCATGATCTGTCGGGCAAGATCGAGGTATTGCTTCATGCCGAAAGGCCTCCCGGCGCCGCGCGCCGATGTCCCAGGCGGAAACCAAGCTTCAGGAGCTCGTCGGCAATCGCGGGGATGACGAGCAGGGGCGCAAGATACAGCCACGCGGCGCCGGTGAGGGGCACGGCGTTGAAGACGCCGTTCAGACCGGGGATATAGACGACCGCCATCAGGAGCGCGCCGGAGGAGAGCGCCGCGTACTGCATCCACGCGTTGCTGAAAACCCCAAGGGCAAAGACGGACGCCCGCTCGGACCGCGTGGTATAGGCGCGGAGGATCTGGCATCCCGACAGCGTGACGAAGGCCATGGTCTGTCCGATGCCGGCCGCGCCGAAGACGCGCATGCCCACCCACAACGCGTACAGGCTGACGGCGGTGATCGCGACCGCCTGGACCGCGAGGCCGATGGCCATCGAGCCGCTGATGATGGGCTCCCGCACGGGCCGCGGCGGCCGCGTCATGATGCCCGGCTCGCCCTTCTCCATGCCCAGCGCGAGGGCGGGCGCGCCGTCGGTGATCAGGTTCATCCAGAGCAGCTGGATCGCCGTGAGCGGGATGGGCCATCCCAGCAGCGTGCCGAGGAAGATCGTGCCGATCTCCCCGAGATTGCAGGACAGCAGGAAGTACACGAACTTGCGGATGTTGGAGAAGATGATGCGTCCCTGCTCCACCGCCGCGATGATGGACGCGAAGTTGTCGTCCGTGAGCACCATGTCGGCGGTCTCCCTCGTGACGTCGGTGCCCGTGATGCCCATCGCGATGCCGATATCGGCATGCTTCAGCGCCGGCGCGTCGTTCACGCCGTCTCCCGTCATGCCGACCACCCTGCCTTTTGCCCGCAGGGAATCCACGATGCGCACCTTGTGCTGGGGCGATACGCGCGCAAAGACGGTGGTCGTGTCGAGCGCCGCGGCCAGGGCGGCGTCATCCATCGCTTCGATCTGACGGCCGGCAAGGACGCCGCCCGTCTCACCGCACAGCCCGATTTTGCGCCCGATGGCAGCCGCGGTCTCGGGATAGTCGCCCGTGACCATGATGACGTCGATACCGGCGGCGTGCGCCTTCTGGATCGCGGGGGCCGCCTCGGGCCGCGCGGGATCCATCATGCCGATGAGCCCCACGAAGGTGAGCGCGGCTTCCAGCGCCGGCGGCGCGGCGCCTGCCGGCAGCCCCGCGAGGGTACGATAGGCGACGCCGAGGACGCGCAGCGCACGCGCCGCCAGACCGGCATTCACCTCGAGGATGGCGCGGCGGTCGGACGGCGTGAGAGGCAGGGTCTCTCCCGCTCGACGGAGAAAGCTGCACTGTTCCAGGAGCAGGTCGGGCGCTCCCTTCACGAACATGACAAATGGCGCGGCGCCCGGCCCGGGAACGCCGACTGCCTCCGGTCCCGGCATCGCGCCGGAAGGCAGGCGATGGATGGTGCTCATGCGCTTGCGCTCGGCGTCGAATGGGATCTCGGCGACGCGCGGGTACAGGCGTTCCACCTTTTCGCGGTGGAGCCCCGCCTTTGCCGCGGCGACCACGAGCGCCCCCTCGGTGGGATCCCCCACCATGCGGTGCACCGTTTCCGCACCTGCCGTGGATTCCACTTCCAGGCGCGCGTCGCTCGCGAGCATGCCCGCCTGGAGGAGGAACCGGACCGCGGCATGATCGCGAAGCTCGGCGCGGCGCGCCTCTTCCTGTACCTCCCCGCGCGGTTGCCAGCCTTCCCCGGTGATGGTGAACAGGCCGCCGTCGGCCCACAGGTGCGTCGCGGTCATCTCGTTCTGCGTGAGGGTGCCCGTCTTGTCGGTGCAGACCGTCGTGGCACTGCCGAGCGTCTCCACCGCGGGGAGCCGGCGGATCAAGGCATGCCGCTTGATCATCTCCTGCATGCCCAGCGCAAGACAGATTGTCACGATGGCCGGAAGCCCTTCCGGCACCGCCGCGATGGCGAGGCTCACGGCGGTCATGAACATCGTGAGAATATTGCGCCCCTCGATGACCCCCACGAGGAACACCACGGCGCAGATGACCAGGGCCCCGATGCCCAGCCATTTGCCCACCTGCGTGAGCTTCTTCTGCAGCGGCGTCTCCGGGGCGACGTCATCCTGCAGCATTGCGGCGATCAGCCCGATCTGCGTGCCCATGCCCGTGCCCGTGACGATGCCCCGACCCCTGCCGAACGTGACGGTGGTTCCCATCCATGCCATCGAGGTGCGGTCCCCAAGGGCGGCGGACTCCTCCACGACCGCGTCCGCCTGTTTTTCCACCGGCACCGATTCGCCGGTGAGGGATGCCTCCTCCACGCGCAGGTTGGCCGTTTCGGTGAGGCGCACGTCGGCAGGCACGTGGTATCCCGCCTCCAGGAGCACGACGTCCCCGGGCACCAGGTCGCGGGACGGCACGACAAGGCTCCTGCCGCCGCGCACCACGCGCGCGTCGGGCGCCGCCATCCTGCGCAGCGCGGCCAGTGCCTGCTCTGCCCGCGACTCCTGGATGACGCCGATCACGGCATTGAGGATCACGAGCAGCACGATCGCTGCCGCGTCCACCCATTCGCCCAGGACGATGGAAACGACGGCCGCGCCAATGAGGATGAGAACCAGGAAGTCCTTGAACTGGTCGACCAGGAGGGAAAGGAATCCGGGTCGCGGCTTCTCCGCAAGCTCGTTGCGGCCGGTGGCCGCGAGCCTTTCCGCGGCGACAGCGGGTGCAAGCCCCGCCGCCGGGTCGGTCTCCAACGCCGATGCGACGGCCGCCGGGGACTGGGCATGCCAGGCCGCGGCGGCCCGGACCCATCGTCACAACGTGTCGCTCCGATTGACGACCTTGTTGAGCGGGTACTCGATGATGCCGTCGGCGCCCTTCTCGATCAGCTGCGGGACCAGCTCGCGCACGACCGATTCGCGCACGATGATCTCCACGGAGAACCACGCCGTGTCGTGCAGGCGCGCCACGGTGGGGGAGGTGAGGCTGGGCAGGAGGCCCACCACCTCGGTGAAGCTCGCTTCCGGCACGTTCATCTTGAGGCCCACCATGTTCTCCGCGGCAAGCGCGCCGCGCAGGAGGAGCGCGATGTGCTGGATCTTGCGCTTCTTCACCGGGTCCTTCATGGCGGCCTTGTTCGCGATCAGCTTCGTGTTCGTCTCCAGGAGCGTGTGGACGATCTTGAGGCCATTGGCGCGGAGCGTCGTTCCCGTTTCCGTCACCTCCACGATCGCGTCCACCAGGCCGTCCACCGCCTTTGCCTCCGTGGCGCCCCAGGAGAACTCGACCTTCACCGGGATGTTCCGCTCGGCGAACCAGCGCTTCGTGAATCCCACGAGCTCAGTGGAGATGGTCTTTCCCGCGCAATCCTCGGGCTTGTTGATGGGCGACGAGGCAGGACAGGCGAGGACCCAGCGTGCCTTCGTCGTGCTTGCCTTGGAGTAGATGAGGTCTGTCACCACGTCCACGTCGGCGTCGTTTTCCAGTATCCAGTCCAGGCCCGTGAGCCCGGCGTCCAGGACGCCATTCTCCACGTAACGCGCCATCTCCTGGGCGCGCACGAGATTGCACGTCACCTCGGGATCGTCTATGGAAGGAAAATAAGAGCGCTCCGAGACGGATATCTTCCACCCCGCCTTCTGGAAGAGCTCGATGGTGGCCCTCTCCAGGCTGCCCTTCGGCACGCCCAGCTTGATGATGCGTTCCTTCATTTCTTTTCTCCATACACCTCGGCGGGGTCGAAGACCAGGACGCCGTCCGTGCGCAGGCCGTCCTTTTCCACCACGCGGTAGAAGCAGCTTCTGTAGCCGGTGTGGCAGGCGGCGTCCCCGATCTGCTTCACCCTGGCAAGGACGCAGTCCTCGTCGCAGTCGATGCGCAGCTCCTTCACCTCCTGGACATTGCCCGAGCTTTCCCCCTTCTTCCAGAGCTTGCCGCGCGACCTGCTCCAGTAATGCATGATGCCGGTGGAAAGGGTGAGCGCCCAGGACTGCTCGTTCATGAAGGCCACCATGAGTATCTCACCGGTCTGCCAGTCCTGCGCCACCGCGGGGACCAGTCCGTCGAGCTTCGAGAAATCAAGCTTTACCATAGAAGAAACCCCCTTCAGAGAGTCACGTCCGTGGCCCGTCGGCGATAGCTCGCGTCCGCGCCGAAGATAAGGTCGTAGGTGTCGATGGCGATCTGCAGCTCCTCGTTCGTCTCCACGACCAGGATGGCGATGGGCGAATACGGGGTGGACACCAGGCCTTCCTGCGAGCCCAGCGATGTGTTGAGCCCGTAGTCCATGAATATGCCGAGATTCTCCAGCCGGTGGCAAATGCGCTCCCGCATCTTCACGCCGTTCTGCCCGATGCCGCCGGTGAAGACCAGCGCGTCGACCTTGACGAGATTCGCCACGTAGGCGCCGACATACTTACGGACCCGGTACGCATAGACCTCCAGGGCCTGCACGGCGCGCTGGTTGCCTTTTGACGCTTCCACCTCCAGGTCGCGCAGGTCGTTGGAGATGCCGGAAAGCCCGAGCAGGCCGCTCTTCTTGTTCAGGAGCGCGTTGACCTCGGTGGAGCTGTATCCGCGCCGCTCGAGGAAGTCGACAATGGCAGGATCGATGTCGCCGCTGCGCGTGCCCATCATGAGGCCTTCCAGGGGCGTGAAGCCCATCGACGTGTCGATCGACCTGCCGTGCTCGATGGCCGTGACGGAGGCGCCATTGCCCAGGTGGCAGGTGATGACGTTCGTGTTCTCGGGGAAGCGCTTCAGGATTTCCATGGCGCGCGACGCCACGTAGCGGTGGCTGGTGCCATGAAAGCCGTACCGGCGGATCTTGTACTTTTCGTACAGCTCGTAGGGCAGGCCGTAGAGGTATGCCGACGGCGGCATCGTCTGGTGGAAGGCGGTGTCGAAGACCGCGACCTGCTTGAGGCCCGGAAGCACCCCTTGCGCCTCGCGGATGCCGATGAGATTGGGCGGGTTGTGCAGCGGCGCGAGCTCCACGTTCTTCTCGATGGCCGCCACGACCGCGTCGTCGATCACCGCCGACGCCGCGTACTGCTCTCCCCCGTGGACCACCCTGTGGCCGACACCGGCGATCTCGTCCAGGCTTTTCAGCGCGCCTCGCGCGGGGTCGGTGAGGGCCTCGCGGACGAGCTCCATGGCCGCCTTGTGGTGGGGTACCTGCACGTCGCGCGTGATGTCCCCCTTCGGCGTCTTCTGCGCGATCTTGCCCTTCAACTCACCGATGCGCTCAACGAGGCCCCTTCCCAGGCTGATGCGCTGCGGCATGCGCCACACCTCGTATTTCAGGGAGGAGCTGCCGCAGTTGATGACGAGGATGTTCCGGTCCGTCGCAGTTTGCATGGTGCACCTTCTCGACACTTTCTTACCAGAAAGCAGCCTTCTGTGCTACCGTGTGCGCAATCGAAGGGGGTGAGAGACAATCTCCAGCCTCGTGTACCACGCGGGCGCGCTCGGGGACTTCCTCACGGCGCTTCCCGCCATGGCCGTCTGGCGGCGCCTCCATCCGCACGAGCACTCCATTCTCCTGGGGCGACCCGCGCACGCCGCTCTTGCCGTCCCGCAATTCGACGAGGTATGGAACGTCGACGATGCACGCTGGGCCCCGCTCTTTGCCTCTTCCCCTGCCATGCCGCCCGCCGCGATCCCGGCGTCACTCGTTTCCGCGCTTCTTTTCGCCTCTCCGCTTTCCCCGCTCGGAGACAATCTTGCGGCAGCGGGAGTGCGGGAGATCGTCCGGCATGCTCCATTTCCCGAGTCTCCGCAGCCGATCGTCGACTACCACCTGTCGATTTTTCCGGCAACGGCGCTCCATGCCGACGACCGTCAGCCGCATGTCCGGATGGACGATGGAGAGCTCGACGCACGCGACACCGGCGTGGCCGCTCTCCATCCCGGAAGCGGCAGTGCCTCGAAGAACTGGCCGGCGGCGGCGTTCAAGGAGCTCGCGCGAAGGTTTTTCCTGAGCGGCCTGAGGGTTGTATGGATCCGGGGGCCCGCCGAGCCGGCGGAGGCTCATTCGCGCGGGGAGCGCGTTTGGGACAGCCTGCCGCTTCCCGCCCTGGCGGCGCGCCTGACGCGTGCGGCGATCTATGTCGGCAATGACTCCGGCGTGACGCACCTTGCAGCGGCCTGCGGTTGTCCGACGGTGGCGTTGTTCGGCGCGAGCGACGCACGGGTCTGGACGCCGCGAGGCGAAGCGGTGCGCGTCCTGGCGTCACCAAACACCATGAGCGGTATTACTGTTGAAGAATGTATCGAAGCGTGTCGGTGTTTTGTGACGCTGGAGTGATGTTCGACGGAGCGCGGTCTTTCAACATCACCCTGGGCGACCATGCTGCCCGGTGAATCACGGGTGGTGCGCCGCGCGGCGGAAGGAAGCGCAGGGAAAGAGGTTCACTCTTTCCCTGCGCCGGAAGTCGACGTTGTTACTTCTTCTTCGCCGTCTTCTTGGCGGCCTTCTTCGCCGGCTTCTTCGCGACCTTCTTCGCGCCCTTCTTAGCAGTCTTCTTTACAGCCACGGTTTCCCCTCTCGTCTCGTAGGATGAAATTCAATTCAGAGCATAGCGTTTCACGCGCCACTTGTCAAGAGTTTTACGCGACGTCGAAAAAAATTCCGTCGGTCCGGCACGCGGCGGTGCGACGCCTCCGAACGGCGCGGAGGAGGCGCTGTGAAGTCGTCGAACGCGTGTTAGGCGATAAAGTGCGCGGTTGCCGTCGCGCGTGCCGGGACGGTCTGCTCCCCGCCGCACGGCCGTCCGCCGCGACCTCGCGCGGCGGTTCCAGCGCTGCAGACGGCGGACGTGATGGTGACGGGACAGGAGTGGGTGGTGGATCGTCAGGCGGCAGGCTTTGCCGGGAGAGAGCTGAGCAGCAGCTTCACGACATTGTCGCGCACGTCGACCACGCCGGGACCGACCGGGTAGGAGGTCACGGCGTCGCCGGACGTGACGCGGAGCTCACCGGGCGCGACGCAGGCCACGAGCGCCGCGTGGTCCGCCATGACGCCCAGCTCCCCGCCGGTGGTGGGAACAACCAGGAACTCGGCGTTGCCGGACGCGACGGTGCCTTCCGGTGTGGTGACGGACCAGGCGAAGGCGGCGCTCATGCGTTCTTCATCTTCTCAGCCTTCTCACGGACTTCTTCCACCGTGCCCGTGTACATGAAGGCCTGCTCGGGCAGCGTGTCGCACTTGCCGTCGATGATCTCACGGAAGCTCCGCACCGTGTCGTCACGCTTCACGTAGCGGCCCTGGAAACCGGTGAACTGTTCCGCGACGAAAAAGGGCTGGCTCAGGAAGCGCTCGATGCGTCGCGCCCGCGCGACGGTGGCCTTGTCCTCTTCAGAGAGCTCGTCGAAACCGAGGATGGCGATGATGTCCTGCAGATCGCGGTACCGCTGGAGGCATTGGAGCACCGCCTGCGCGACGTTGTAGTGCTCTTCACCGACGTAGTAGGGGTAGAGGATGCGGCTGCTGGACGCAAGCGGATCCACCGCGGGGTAGATTCCCTTTTCGGCGATCTGCCGGGAGAGGACCGTCGTCGCATCCAGGTGCGTGAAAACCGCGGCAGCGGCGGGGTCCGTGATGTCGTCGGCGGGGACGTAGACGGCCTGTATCGACGTGATGGAGCCGCTCTTTGTGGAGGTGATGCGTTCCTGCAGCTCGCCCATCTCGGAGGAGAGGGTGGGCTGGTAGCCGACGGCGGACGGCATGCGGCCCAGGAGGGCCGAAACCTCGGAGCCTGCCTGCGTGAATCGGAAGATATTGTCCACGAAAAGGAGCACGTCCAGGCCGCCGTCGCGGAAGTATTCCGCCATCGTGAGCGCAGACAGCGCCACGCGCAGACGCGCGCCGGGGGGCTCATTCATCTGGCCAAATACCAGACAGGCCTTTTCCAGCACCTTGGACTCCGCCATCTCGCGCCAGAGGTCGTTTCCTTCCCGCGTGCGCTCCCCGACACCGGCGAAGATCGAATACCCGCCGTACTGCGTGGCGATATTGTGGATGAGCTCCTCGATGATGACCGTCTTTCCGACCCCCGCGCCGCCGAACAGCCCCGTCTTGCCGCCGCGCACGTACGGGCAGAGCAGGTCGACGACCTTGATGCCCGTCTCGAATATCTGCGTCTTGGGTTCAAGCTGCGCAAAAGGCACCCCGCTGCGGTGGATGGGCATCCGCTTCTGCGTCGGCGCCGGACCCTTCCCGTCAACCGGTTCTCCCAGGAGATTGAACACGCGGCCGAGCACCTCGATGCCCACGGGCACGGTGATGGAGGAGCCCGTGTCGATGATGGGGCATCCGCGGGGGATGCCGTCCGTCGATTCCAGCGCCACGGCGCGCACCCGGTTGCCGCCGAGGTGCTGCTGCACCTCGCTCACCAGCCGGACCTTGCGGCCGGAGATCTCGGTGTCGATGTGGAGGGCATTGCGGATCTCAGGCAGATGACCTTCTTCGAACTCCGCGTCGAGGATCGACCCGATGACCTGGATCACGATCCCCTTTCCGCCTGCGCTCATGACCTGCCCCCTTCGCTCCCGCTGATGATCTCGATCATCTCATTGGTGATCTGCGACTGCCGCACCCTGTTGTACGTGCGCGTCAGCCGCTTTGTCATTGACTGTGCATTGTCGGATGCGCTGCGCATCGCGATGGACCTCTGCGCCTGCTCGCAGAGCATTGCCTCCAGCACCACGCAGAAAAACTCCACCTTGACGAGCAGCGGCACGAGCGTGGCAAGCACACGGCTCCTGTCCGGCTCCACGAGGTAGAGTGGCTTCCCGTCGGGACCCGGCGTGGGCCCCGCGGCTCCCGCGGGGGCAGCGTAGGGCAGCACCGGCGCGCTGCGCACTTCCTGCACGGCCTTTGTCTTGTACCGTGTGGAGATCACCTCCACCGCGTCGAACTCTTTGGCGACGAACCTGGTGCCGATCTGCTGGATCACTTCGTCGAGCCGGGCGAACGGGATATTCTCATCCGCGTCCGGCACGCCGATGAGCACGGGCTGATTGTGGAAGCGGAAATAGGCGAGTCCCTTCCGGCCCATGACCGCCAGGAGCGGTTCCTTGCCTTCCCCGCGGAGCTGCTCCATGCGTGCGCGCGCGAACTGGATCACTTTTGCGTTGTAGCCGCCGCACAGGCCGCGGCTGGAGGTGACGCAGAAGACGAGCACCCTTTTCACCTCGGCGCGCAGAGCGCCCAGGGGATGCTGGGCAAGCTCCTGCGCGGATTGGATGCTTCCCGCGGCAGCGCCCAGCGCTTCCGGCAGGAGCCTCACGATGTTCGCGCGGAACGCCTTTGCCGATTCGAATCTCCCCGTGAGCTTTATGCCCTTTGACTGGGCCACCCGCTCCATCGTGCGCGTGATCTTGTGGATGTTGCGGACGCTGGCGATCCGCTTCCTGATGTCCCGGGTCTTCGCCATGAACTAGAAGCCCTTCTTGAAGCCGGTGATCGCTTCTGACAACACCTCGGGCTGCGACAGCGTGCCGAGATTGCGCACCCCCGCGAGGATGTCGGCCTGGTGGCTGCGCATATAATCCAGGAACTTGACCTCGAATTCGCGCACCCGCGCCACCGGCACGTCGTCCAGGAAGCCCCGCGTGGCGGCGTAGAGGATCATGACCTGCTCCTCCACGGGCATCGGGCTGTATTGCTGCTGCTTCAGCACTTCAACCATGCGCGCGCCGCGGGCGAGCTGGTTCTGCGTCGCTTTGTCCAGCTCCGTGCCCATCTGCGCGAATGCCTCCAGCTCGCGGTAGGCGGCAAGGTCGATGCGCAGCGAGCCGGCGACCTGCTTCATCGCCTTGATCTGCGCGTTGCCTCCGACGCGCGAGACGGAAAGCCCGACGTCGATGGCCGGCCGGATGCCCGCGTTGTACAGGTCCGTGCGGAGGTAGATCTGGCCGTCGGTGATGGAGATCACGTTCGTCGGGATATACGCCGAGACTTCGCCTTCCTGCGTCTCGATGAGAGGGAGCGCGGTGAGAGATCCACCGCCCAATTCTTCGGACAGGCGCGCCGCACGTTCCAGCAGGCGCGAGTGCAGGTAGAAGACGTCGCCGGGATACGCCTCGCGTCCGGGCGGCCTGCGCAGGAGAAGGGCGAGCTGCCGATACGCGTTTGCCTGCCGCGAGAGGTCATCGTAGACGACGAGGGTGTCCTTGTGCTCGTCGTACATGAAATATTCCGCCATCGCGCATCCCGCATATGGCGCGATGTACTGCAGGGACGCCGGCTCCGCAGCCGTGGCGGCCACGACGATGGTGTGCTCCATGGCCCCGTGCGACCGCAGCGCCTCCACGATGCCGGCAACCATTGATGCCTTCTGGCCCACCGCGACGTAGACGCAGATCACGTCCTTGCCCTTCTGGTTGATGATGGCGTCCATGGCAAGGGATTCACGGCCGTTGCCCCGGTCGCCGATGAGCAGCTCGCGCTGGCCCTTGCCGATGGGCACCATGGCGTCGATGGCTTTCACGCCCGTCTGGAGGGGTTCCCGCACGGACTGGCGGTCCTTGATGCCGGGCGCCTTGAACTCCACGGGCCGGGTCCGCACGGTCTTGATCGGGCCCTTGTCGTCGATGGGCACGCCCAGCGGGTTGACGACGCGCCCGATCAGCTCGCGGCCGACGGGAACCTCGAGGACCCGTCCGGTCCTGCGCACCTTGCCGCCCTCGTGGAGGTCCACGTAGTCGCCGAGGATGACCGCGCCGATGCTGTCCTCCTCCAGGTTCAGGGCGAGCCCGAACACGCCCGTCTCGAACTCCAGCATCTCCATGGCCATGGCCCCGCGCATGCCGTAGATGCGCGCGATGCCATCGCCCAGCTCCACCACCGTGCCGACGTCGTCGACGGCGAGGTCCTTGGAGTAGCTGCGGATCTCCTGCTTGATCCGCGATGATATCTCTTCCAGGTTGATGCGCATGTTTCCTACCTTCCCTCCAGACCAAGCTTGAGGGTTTTCAACTGACCTTCAATGCTGAACTCGATCTCCTGGCCTTCGCTCTCCGCGACCAGGCCCCCGATGAGGGAGGGGCGGACATCGGTCTCGAGCTCCACGCGCGCCGACAGCCTCTTCTCGAGGGAGCGCGTGATCCGCTCCTTCTCCTCCGCGTCCAGTGGAAACGCCGACGATACCTTCACCTTGCGCACGCCCCGCGCCAGCCGGGACAGTCTTTCGAATTCCTCCACGACCTCGCCGATGAGCGCCGTGCGGCCGCGGTCCACCATCAGGAAGAGGAGATCGAGCACGCGGGCGTCCACGGTGTCCTGGAATCCCGCGCGCACGAGCTTCTTCTTTGTCACCCGGCTGATGAGCCTGTTGGAAAGAAATCCGCGCACCTCGCGGTCCGTGAAGAGCGCATCACGCGCGGCGCGCATGTCCGCTTCCACCGCGTCGGTGGAGGCGGTCTCCTGCGCGAGCTCGAAGAGCGCGCGGGCGTAGTTGCGGCCGACGATGCCGGTCATTGCCGTCCTCAGTTGCGGCCGGCGCCGGGCCCGCCCGGGGCGCCGCTGGACACGAGCTTCTCCGCGAACTCCTCCGCGAAGGCGCGGTTGTCCGCGCTGCCCGTCTCACGCTTAAGGATGGCATCCGCGATGGAGAAGGAAAGCGACACGACCTGGCCGCGCAGCGCCCGTTCGGCGTCCTCCTGGGCCCTTTCTATCTCGTGCGCCGCCCTGTCCTTCAGGTCCTGCGCCTCCACCTGCGACTGGCGGAGGATGTCCTCCTTCAGTCGTGAGGCTTCCACGCGTGCATCCTCGATGATCCGCGCGGCCTCCGCCCTGCCTTCGCGGATCTTCTGCTCGTACTCGGCAAGGACCGCACCGGCTTTTTCACCGGCCTTGCGGGCGGAGTCCAGGTCGGATGCGATTCTCTGCGACCTCTTGTCCAGGCCGCCGACGATCCTGTCCCACACCGTCAGGCGGAGCACGACGAGGATGATGCCGAATGTAATCCACAGCCAGATGACGAGGCCGGGATCGACGCGGAGAAGAGCCATGGCGGGGCTTCCCTAGCTGACGATGGCGAGGATGCAGATGACCAGCGCGATGATGCCGACGCCCTCCACGAGGACCGCGGCCAGCAGCATGTTCGTCTGGATCTTGCCCGCCACCTCAGGTTGGCGCGCGATGCCTTCGAGGGCTGCCGCGCCGATGCGTCCCAGGCCGAGGCCGACGCCGAGCACCGCAAGACCGGCACCGATACAGGCCCCGATATACGCGGCGAACTTCATGATCGCAGGAGCGAGTGTTGCAGCATCCATGTTCGAACTCCTTCCGAGAGTGAATCTTCAGGGCATCCCCGCGGGGACGCCCGCTTATGCCGAATGCTTCTTGATGGCCAGGCCGATGAACAACGCCGAAAGGAAAGAGAAAATGTAGGCTTGGAGCACGGCCACGAAAATCTCCAGGGCCGAGATCGCAAGGTCCACGAGGACCGCAACCGGTCCGATGGTGAGCGAGCTGAACTTCAGGATGAGCAGCAGGATCAGGAGCAGGGCCACGTGCCCGCCGATCATGTTGGCGAACAGACGCATGATGAGGGCGATGGTCTTGGAGAAGATGCCCACCACCTCCAGCAGGAGCGTGATCGGCACCATCCAGCCCGGCGTCCCGTGCGGCACGAGGTCCTTCCAGTACCCAATGACGCCTTTCGCGCGCATGCCCGCCACGTTGAAGACGAAGAACGTGATGAGCCCCAGGGCCACGGTTGTCGCGAGATTCCCCGTGACCGCCCCGCCCAGCCAGACTGCCTCGCCGCCGCCCTTCGGCACGATGGGGGCGAAGGGCGGGACCATGCCGAGCAGGTTCGCATAGAGGATGAATAGGAAGAAGGCGAAGCAGAGGGGATAGAAGCCCTTGCCCTCCGCGCCCAGCGTCGGCTCGTAGACGGTGTCGCGCATGTATTCGAGCAGCGTCTCGAAGAGGCTCTGCATGCGTGTCGGTTTCTTGTACGGATCACGCAGCTTGCGCGCGAGGTACAGCATGCTTGCAAGGACAAGGAGCACGACGAGCGTCATGAGGATGAAGTGCTTGGTGATGTTGAGCGCCAGGTGGAAGCTGCCAACGGACAGAAGGGGAATCGACGCGTACGGCCGGTCGAACATTGTCCGTGATTTCGGCAAAGAGAGCCGTGGACAGGTTGAATACCGGTTTCTCCGCCGCCTGTTCGGCCGCGGAGAGCCTGCCCAAACAGAAAACGGCGAAAAACAGACACACGAACATACTGCGCCGTGTTCGGAAAAGCACTGGGCCTCGGATACGTATCCCCCTTGATGTGGCTGTGAGCGTGAAAAAGTATACCATAAGTATCGGCTGAATCGTCAACAATATTCGTGCAGGGCTTTCTTTCCCCCTTTCCCCCGGAATTCAGTACCTTTTCCTCCGTGAAGGAGGTGGCAGTGAGTCTTCCCAAAACCCTTGGAGAGCTGAAGAAAGCGGGCTACAGGAGTCGATCGGTGAAGGACGAGATGCGCGATAATGTCATCCGCATGCTTCGTTCCCGCGAGGAGCTCTTTCCCGGCATCATCGGCTACGAAAGCACCGTTGTGCCGGGCCTCGTGAACGCGCTCCTTTCCCGGCACGATTTCATCCTCCTGGGGCTTCGCGGCCAGGCAAAAACACGCATCCTTCGGGGGCTCATTCGATTCCTGGACGAGCAGCTGCCGATCATTGCCGGCACCGAGACCAACGACGACCCTTTTGCGCCCGTGAGCAGGAAGGGAAGGGAGGCGGTCGCCACCCTGGGAGACGCGACACCCATTGAATGGCTCTCCCGGGATGCGCGCTACAGGGAGAAGCTTGCCACGCCGGACGTGACGATCGCCGACCTTATCGGCGACATCGACCCAATCAAGGCCGCGACCCGAAAGCTTGCCTATGCGGATGAGGAGGTCATCCACTTTGGCATCATCCCGCGCACCAACAGGGGCATTTTTGCCATCAACGAGCTGCCGGACCTTCCCCCCCGCATCCAGGTCGGCCTGCTCAATATAATGGAAGAAAAGGACATACAGATACGCGGATTCCCCATCCGTATGCAGCTCGACATCCTGATGGTCTATTCCGCGAACCCTGAGGACTATACCAACCGCGGCAACATCATCACGCCTCTGAAAGACAGGATCGACTCCCAGATCATCACGCACTACCCGAACAGCCGCGAAGCAGCCATGAAGATCACCGCCCAGGAAGCCTGGACGGAGCGCGCGAGCGGAATCGAGCTTGTGATGCCGGGGTGGTACCGGGAGCTCGTGGAGGAGGTGGCCTTCGCTGCCCGGCTCAGCGAATACGTGAACCAGGCATCGGGCGTCTCCGCCCGCATGAGCATCTCGCTCCTGGAGAACGTGTACAGCAACATGGAGCGGCGCGCCATCATCCACGGCGCCAAGCGGGAGTACCCCCGCATGGCGGACCTTCACACGGCCGTCACGGCCATCACGGGCAAGGTCGAGCTCGTCTATGAAGGCGAGCAGCAGGGTGCGGCCATCGTCGCCCGCAAGATCATCGGGGAGGCCGTGAAGGAGACATTCAAGCGCAGGTTCCCGGATCCCGCGCCCAAGAAGAAAAAGAAGAAGGGGCAGGAAGAGGACGATGACATCCCGACCCGGCAGGAGCCCTCGCCGTTCCAGAGCATCCTCGCCTGGTTCTCCAAGGGCAACACCGTGGAGACCTCCGACGACATGCCGCACGCCGACTACGTGCAGCGGCTGGAAAAGGTGGCAGGCCTGAAGGAGATCACCGCCAAGCACCTGGAGCTGACGGATGGCGACGGCCTGGCGCAGGGGATGGAGTTCGTCCTCGAGGCGCTTCACCAGTATTCGATGGTGTCCAAGCGCGAAGAGGGCATGAAGACTGCGTATCGCGACATGCTGAAGGCCATGTTCGATCACATGGCAGGCAGCGGAGAGAACTAGACCAGCCACGGTATTCCGTGTCATTAGTCGGCCACGGTACTCCGTGGCATTTGTTTCAGAAAGGGACGGCGCGCATGCGTTGGGAATACTCGGAGTGGGACCAGACGCTCCAGAATCTCCTCAAGAGCTTCCAGGACCTGATGAGCCTGTTCAACTACCTCCTGCTCATGGCAGGCGGGGACGTGGACAAGGTGTTCAAGTGGATGGAGTACCTGCAGGAGCGCGGATCGCTCGATGCGGACGTGGACCTCGAGGAGTTCCGCCGGCAGCTCGAAGAGCAGCGCATCATCGAAAAGCTCAAGGAGGGAGGCTACAGCCTCACGGCCAAGGGCGAGCAGGTGATCCGCAAGGACTCGCTGAACCAGATCTTCAACGGCCTGCAGAAGTCCGGCTTCGGCCAGCATCGGGTGCCCAGCACGGGAAACGGGGAGGAGCGGCTCACGGAGACGCGTCCGTGGCGCTTCGGCGACCCGGTGACCCAGATCGACGCCCTGGGCAGCATCTCCAACGCGGTGAAGCGCGCGGGCGTGGATGAGATCACGCTCGCGGAAGAGGACTTCGAGGTCTTCGAGACGGAGCATCTCTCCTCCTGCGCAACGATGCTCCTCATCGACATCAGCCATAGCATGATCCTCTACGGCGAGGACAGGATCACACCGGCCAAGCAGGTTGCCCTGGCGCTCACGGAGCTCATCCTCACGCGCTATCCGAAGGACACGCTGCGCGTGGGGGTCTTCGGCGACGAGGCGCGCGAGATCGCCATCAAGGACATCCCGTACCTGCAGGTGGGGCCGTATCACACCAACACGCGGGCGGGTCTGGAGATGGCGCAGACCATCCTCGAGGGAACGCGGCAGTCCAACCGGCAGATCTTCATGGTCACCGACGGCAAGCCGACGGCCATCACGGAAAATGGCGAGGTCTACAAAAACCCCTACGGCTTCGATCCGAAGATCCTCGCGCAGACCCTGGAGGCGGCCTCCGCGTGCCGGCGCGCGGGCATCTCCATTACGACATTCATGCTCGCGCAGGATACCGAGCTCGTGGATTTCGTGGACGAGCTCACGCGCCTGAACAAGGGGCGCGCGTACTACGCGCAGGCCGACAAGCTGGGCGAGTTCCTGTTCGCCGATTACATCAGGAACAAGAGGCGCATGCTGCACTGATTTCGCACGGCCCCGCGCGTCGCGCCCGTTGCCGAGCCCGTCGGGGCACCCCCTTTTCAAAATGGGCAATTTGCGGATACTCGCGACAGGAGGAAAGCGATGCCCGTTCGTATACCCAACGACCTGCCGGCTCGCAAGATACTGGCGGAAGAGAATATCTTCGTCATGACCGACGAACGGGCCGTGCACCAGGACATCCGCCCGTTGCGCATCGCCGTGCTCAACCTCATGCCGACAAAGATCGTGACGGAGACGCAGATCCTGCGCTTGCTCGGAAACAGCCCCCTGCAGATCGACATCACCTTCATCCGCATGGGCACGCACGAATCGAAAAACACGCCCACCGAGCACTTGGACGCCTTCTATGAATCGCTGGATGCCGTCCTCCACGAGCGCTTCGACGGTCTTGTCATCACCGGCGCGCCCGTGGAGAACCTGGAGTTCTCCCAGGTCGATTACTGGCACGAGCTCGTGGAACTCATGGACTGGAGCCGGACGAACGTCTGGTCGACGCTCCACATCTGCTGGGGAGCGCAGGCGGCGCTTTTCCACCATTTCCGCATCCCCAAGTACCCAGTACCCGCGAAGGTATTCGGCCTGTTTTCCCACAAGGTGCTCGATCCGCACGAGCCGATCATGCGCGGTTTCGACGAGGTCTTTCTTGCTCCGCACAGCCGTCATACCGAGGTGCGCCGGGCCGACGTGGAGGCGGTGGAGGGCCTGAAGCTCCTGGCCGTGTCCGAGGAGGCGGGCGTTTACATGGCGCTGTCAGAGGACAGCCGCATGGTGTTCGTCACGGGCCACCCCGAATACGACAGGCTCACCCTGAAGACGGAATACGACCGCGACGTGGCAAAAGGCCTCCCCATCGCCGTCCCCCGGAATTACTTCCCCAATGACGATCCGCGGCGCGAGCCGCAGGTGACATGGCGCTCCCATGCCCACCTGCTCTACTCGAACTGGCTGAACTATTGCGTCTACCAGGGCACGCCGTTCGACCTTGCCAAGCTGCCGGAAACCGACACGCCGCCGGAAAAGGAATAGGCGGCAGCAGGCACCGCGGCCCTGTCAGCGGCCGGGGATCACGATGGCCCTCACTCCACGTCGAGCACCCGCTCGTCGTTGCGGGCGATGATGCGCCTGCCCGGCGGAACGACGATGAAGTCGTCATCCCAGGGCCCGTTGAAGAGCCGGCGGAGGAGCGTGAGGTTCCCCGGCCGCACCTCGAAATCCCAGCCCTGCCGGGCGGCCTCGGCGCGGCCCGCATCGATGAGCTCCGTCTCGTCCGTGATCCCCATCGTGAGATACAGGAACTTGCTGTAGTTCTTTCGCCAGTCCCCGACGGTGGCGGCGAGGAAGTCGGCGTTTTCCTTTCCGTACTTCTCCACCATCTGCTCGTAGCTCTCGGTGAGCCCGAGCTTTCCCATCACGCCCTGCGTGCCATAGGCGGGCCGGGCATAGTCGCCGTCCCCCTCGTTGTTGCGCTCGGACCATCCCGTCGTGAGGTAATAGGTGCCGGGATGCGCGTCGAAATACTCCCGGTAGGCGGCGCGCGACCCGAAGAAGAAGGTGATGCAGTCGTGACCGCGGGCCACGACGAGCGGGATGTCGCGCGCGGTGACGCCCACCAGTCCGTCGTTGCATCGCGCGTAGCCCAGGAGGATCGCCTCGTAGCCCACGGAAGGATCCACGGCGTCCACGGCAGCCTGGACGCGCGCGACCATGTCGGAGGTCGAAAGGTCGTGCAGCCCTTTGCGGAGAAACTCGAGGTCCACCAGCGCTGGTGCGGTCGCCGCGAGCCAGCAAGCTTCGCGATGTACGATCTCGCAACCGATGAACTTCAACCTGCGCTTTCCGACGCTCCTCATGCTTCCCCCGCGGCCCACGGTACACCGAAGCCGCTCCGATGGGGAAGCGCGGGCTGTGTCTGTCTTTGCCTTTGACTATCGGCGATTCGGAAAGTATCTTAATTTCACTATATATGCGTTAGCTAGATCAAAGGAGCGACCCTTTTCATGTACACAGTGACACCGAGAGAACGCACATTCACGTTGGCCGGCATCATGCTTGCCTTGCTTCTGGGCGCCTTGGACCAGACAATCGTCGCCACGGCCATGCCGAAAATCCTGCAGGACTTGAACGGTCTGAACCTTTATTCCTGGGTCGTGACGGCCTACCTGCTGGCATCCACTGCGATGATTCCCATCTATGGAAAGCTTTCCGACCTTTATGGCCGCAAGGTGATCGTCTTCATCGGCGTGATCCTCTTCCTTCTGGGCTCCGTGTTGTCGGGCCAGTCACGGACGATGATCGAGCTGATTGTCTTCCGCGCGATCCAGGGGTTGGGGAGCGCCGGCATCTTCTCCATGGCTTTCACGGTCATTGCCGACCTGTTCTCCCCCGCCGAGCGAGGGAGATACCAGGGGCTTTTTGGCGCGGTGTTCGGCATCGCGAGCGTCATCGGGCCGTGGCTGGGAGGACTCCTCACAGACAACCTGTCATGGCGGTGGGTCTTCTACGTCAACGTGCCGGTGGGCGTCGTCGCGCTTGCCTTCATTGTGCTCCAGATGCCGGCGCTGAAGCCGAAGCTCGACCGCAAGGTGAGCATCGACTGGGCGGGCGCCGCAACCCTTCTCCTGGGCATTGTGCCGATCCTGCTGGCCCTCAGTCTTGGCGGCCAGGAGTATGCGTGGGGCTCATGGCAGGTGATCGGCATGTTCGCGCTGGGCGTGGCGGGCATCGCGATCTTCTACCTTGTGGAACGCCGGGCAAAGGAGCCGCTGCTGCCCTTCGACCTCTTCCAGAACAGGACCTACGTGATCGGCAACCTCGCCGCGCTCCTGATCGCGGGCGTCGGCTTCTTCGGCGCAATCGTCTTCCTGCCCATCTACATGGTCATGGTCGTCGGCGTCTCGGCAAGCGCGGCGGGCCTCACGATCATGCCCCTCACGCTCGGCCTCGTTGTCACGAGCTTCATCTCCGGGCAGGTCGTGAGCCGCACGGGGAAGTACAAGGTCCTTCTCCTCATCGGGACGGCGGTCGTGTTCGTCGGCTACCTGCTGATGCTCGGGCTGCGCGTGGATACCACGCGCGCGCAGGTGACGTGGCGGATGATCGTCCTGGGGGCCGGCATCGGCCCGGCCCTCCCCATCTTCACCCTGGCCGTGCAGAATGCCGTCAACCCGCGCGAGATCGGCGTTGCGACGAGCAGCAGCCAGTTCTTCCGCCAGATCGGGTCCACGGTCGGCGTCGCCGTGTTCGGCACGATCCTCGCGACCGTTCTTTCCGCCCAGCTGCCCAAGTACCTGCCGGCGCAGATGCAGCAGTCAGGAGCGGGATCCATGAGCCTCAGCATGGGGCAGCTCGAGTCCGGCAACATCACGTCCGTCGGCGACCAGATCAAGACGCAGCTCACCGGGACGTATGCGAAGATCGAGGCGGTCATGACGAAGAACGACCAGGCCGCTCTTGCAAGCCTCCTCGCGGACCCGCAGGTCCCGGCGGAGACGAAGACGATGCTCCAGGCGGGCGGCGTCGCCGCGCAGGTGAAGGCCGGCATGGACGCGCAGTACCAGGCCGTCGCCGGAGCCCTGTCGACGGGAAAGCCGGCGGCACTCGCCGCGCTTCTCGCCGATCCGAAGCTGCCCGCCGGTTTGAAGGACCAGCTCTCCACCGTGCCGCCCGCCGCCCTTGCCAATCCGCAGGCGGTCAAAGGGATCCTGGCCGGCATCAGGCAGGGCATGGACGCCCAGGCGCCGGCGGTCGTCGCGCAGGCCACGCAGGCAGCGCTGGACGGGATCAGGAAATCCTTCGACTCGCTCGCCGTGACCCTCACGAACGGCGTGAACCTCGCGCTGAAGCGTGCCTTCACCGACGCCATCCTCCGCGTCTACTTCATGGGCATGTTCGTGATCGTGGCGGGATTCATCGTCACGCTCTTCCTGCCGGAGCTCGCGCTGAAGAAGACGTCCGGCAATGCGCAGGCCCTCGCGATGGCCGAGGGCGGCGGCGGCAGCGAGCCCGCGCGCTCGCCGGAGACCGATCCGGGCGCCGTCGCCGAGTCCTCCAAGGAGGAGGAAGAGACCGCGCCCGTCGGCGGTCCTGCGCCCGAACCAGAGACCTGATGCGAACGGGGCCGGTGGCGAACCCCGCGTGCCGCCGGCCCTCTCTTTACCACGAGACAAAATACAGGTAATTTCTTCCGGGGATTCCCCTACTAATCGAATACGGAGAGCGCGCCCATGTCCAAGCATCAGTTCCAGGCTGAAGTGAACCAGCTCCTCACGCTCATCATCCATTCGCTGTACTCGAACACGGAGATCTTTCTCCGCGAGCTCATCTCCAACGCCTCCGACGCGCTGGACAAGCTGAAGTACCTGACACTCACGCAGGAGGATTTCAAGGGCGTGCCCTTTGCCCCCCGCATCGACATCTCGTTCGACACGAAGGACCGCACGACGCTCACCATCTCCGACACGGGCATCGGGATGAACGACAAGGACCTGGAGGAGAACCTCGGCACCATCGCACGATCGGGCACGAAGGAGTTCATCCAGGCCATGGCGGCGGACGCGCGCAAGGGAGCGGGTCTGATCGGCCAGTTCGGCGTGGGCTTCTATTCCTCCTTCATGGTGGCCGACACCGTGGAGGTGCACACGCGGCGCATCGGCGAGGAGAAGGGGTGGAGGTGGACGAGCGACGGCAAGGGTGAATATGAGATCGCCGAGGCCCCGCGCGACACCTCCGGCACCACCGTCATCCTCCATCTCAACGAGGCCGGCCGGGAATACGCCGACCGCTGGCGCGTGGAAGGGATCATCCGTAAGTATTCGAATCACATCGCCTTCCCCATCCACCTCCACTACACGGAAAAGGGCGAGCACGGCGGCACGGTGGAGAAGGACGCGCAGGTGAACTCGGCGCTCGCCCTGTGGCGGCGGCCGAAGGCGGACCTGAAGGAGGAGGACTACAAGGAGTTTTACAAGACTCTGACCCACGATTCCGACGATCCCCTCCTCTGGATCCATCTTTCGGTGGAGGGGGCGCTCGCCTACACGACGCTCTTCTACATCCCCTCCCGCGCTCCCTTCGACCTGTACCGCTACGACTACGCGCCCGGCGTGAAGCTCTACATCAAGCGCGTGTTCATCACGGAAAGCGAGAAGGAGCTCCTGCCCGTCTACATGCGTTTCGTGCGGGGCATCATTGACTCGGAGGACCTGCCGCTGAACGTGAGCCGGGAGATCCTCCAGAAGAACCGCATCATGGAGAACATCCGCACCTCCTCGGTGCGCAAAATTCTGCAGGAGCTCACCCTCCTCACGAAGGAGAAAGAGCGCTACGAGGCGTTCTGGAACGAGTTCGGCCGCGTCCTGAAGGAGGGCGTGCTCCAGGACTTCGAGCACAAGGAGCAGCTGCTGGAGCTCGTGCGCTACAAGTCCACGGCGGTAACGGGATGGACGAGCCTCTCCGAATACCGCGACCGGATGCAGAAGGACCAGAAGGCGATCTACTACATCACCGGCGGCCGCGAATCGGGCCTTCGCAGCTCGCCCCTCCTGGAGACGTACAAGGCCCGGGGCATCGAGGTGCTCGTCATGGACGACGAGATCGACGACATCGTCGCCGGCGCCATCGGCAAGTTCATGGATGTGGACCTGAAGGCCGTCAACCGGTCGGCCACCGCGGACGACCTGAAGACGGAGGAGGACACCGACCGCGCCGCCGCAATCGATCCGCTTGTCCAGAAGCTTAAAAAGGCGTTGGGCGGTCTCGTGAAGGACGTGCGCGCGTCCAGCCGTCTTTCCGACTCGCCGTCGTGCATCGTCGTCGACGAGAACGACCCTACCATGCAGATGCAGCAGATCATGAAGATGATGGGCAACAAGGACCTGCCCGAGGTGAAGCCCATCCTGGAGATCAACCCGACGCATCCCATCGTGACGAAGCTCGCCGCGGCACGCGACGAGGCGGTGATCGACGACATGAGCCGGCTGCTTCTCGAGCAGGCGCTGCTTGTGGAGGGCGCCGAGCTGCCCGACCCCGCGGGTTTCGTGAAGAGGCTGAATCGGGCCCTGGAAAAGTCCCTGTAGGGGCGCCGCGGCGCCGTGTTCTCCACGGTAGACGCGGTCCTTGTTTTCGGGGAGGATGCACCATGCGGGAGAGGGCCCCTTGAAAAAGTTCCTCGGCGTCCTGGCAAGGATCCTGCTCGCCCTCCTCTCCGTCGTGGTGCTCGCCGGGCTTTTCCTCGTGGGCAGGTGGCTCATCCGGCGCGAGGATCCCACGGCGTTCATCCCCGATTCCTATACGGCCTATCTCCAGGTGCCGTCCATCCGCGGCATCTACGACACCTGGCTGAACCTGGAGGCGGCTGACCTCGTTCTGTCGCGGCCCGAGCTGGCCGCGTATCGACGGGCGGTGGCAGACGTGCGGGGGCTCGCCCTCACGAAATCCCCCCTGCTCAGGACGCTCCTGGATGTGCACGCTGACGTCCTCCTCCTCAAGGACGGGAAGCTGCTCGCCGTGCTGGACTTGGGCTGGCGCGGCATCGCGAGCCCCCTCGCGCGCATCGTCGGCCCGGTGCTGAATGTCCGGGGCTTCAGCTTCGTCAATGACGCGGGCACCCCACTCTACACCTACACCACGGGGGGGACCACGATACACGCGGCCTTCGTGGAAAACGTCGCCATCCTTTCCCTCGACGCGGGCGTCGTGAAGGATGCCCTGGAGCGGCGCGCGACGGGGACGGGGCTCGCCATGCGGGCAAGCCGCGACCTCCTGGACCGCATCCGGCTGCGCCGATCCGACGCCATACGCGTCCTCGTGGACACCGCGGGTCTCTCCACGAGCCTGCTCGCGGGGACACCGGTCGGTGACCGGGTGCTCGGCGCGGTGAAGATTCCCGGCCAGTCGATGGTCGATGTGACGATGAGCGACACGTCGCTGCATCTTGGGGCCCGGCTCCCGCTGGAGGTCTCGATGCCGGAGCTCGGGAAGACTCTCGCGACGGCACCGGCGCCTCTCGGCGTGCTGCGATTCGTGCCAAGCTCCGCGTACCTCCTCACGGTGTCATCGCTTGCCCCGCTGAAAGGCCTGTACCAGCTCGCCGCGGACTTCCAGGGCAAGGACGTGCAGGACGTGTTTGCGCGCGCCGATGCGGGCGCCCGCTCCGTCCTGGGCATGGGCATCGACCAGCTTCTCTTCTCGTGGGTCGGCGCGGAGCTGGGGGCATTCATGCTGCCCACGTCCACGGACCCGGTCTTTTTCGCGCGCATCAGCAGCCAGGAGTCGTTCCAGCGCGCGCTCACCGCGCTCGCCGGCTCTGCCGTGGCGGGCGCGGACAGCTCCCTCGTGATCGACGGCAGCCGCATCGACCGTCTCACCATCCCGTGGTACGTCGGGCTCATCCTCGACGTGCTGGGCGCGAATGTGCCCCAGCCGTATTTCGTCACCCGCGGGGACTACCTCTTCGCCTCGCTGGACGCGACGAATCTCTCCGCCGTCATGAAGGCAGCCGACACCGGGAGCAACATTGCAGCCGGCAGCCTGTACGCATCGGTCTCCCGCGGCATCCCGTCGGATTCCACGTTCCTGGTCTGGTACGACATCACGAGGACGGAACCGTTCTTCATCAAGGGCGCGGGGATGTTCGCCGACATCCTGCGGCTGTACACGAGCGGCATGGCGGCGGTGCGCGCCACACCCACCGAGCTGCAGGTGTCGCTTTCCGCTGCGCGCGTCGCGAGCGGTGGCGCGCGGCTTGCAGCGGGCTTCCCGCTCTCGCCGGAGAAGGGCGTCGGGCAGGACCTTCTTGCATTCCGCTTCGCCGATTACCGGGCCGCGCGCCTGGCGTGGCTGAAGGCGCCAAACCTGCTCGTGCTCGCCGACGCTGGTGGCGCGCCGATCGCGCAGGCACAGCTCGACCCCGACACGCGCCTGGTCCCGGAGCCGGCCGCGGACGGCGCGGTCGCCGCGCTCTGGGCGGTATCCCCCGCGGGCACCGTGTGGCGCTTTGGACCTGCGCTCGTCCCGCAGGCCCCTTTTCCTCTTGCGTCGGGAATCGCAAGCACGATGCCGCCGGTGATGGTGGGTGCAAGCCTCGCCCTTTTCTCCCGGACCGACGCGGGAATCGTGCTGATCGGACCGGACGGGTCGCGCCGGCTGCTCGCGCAGCACCTGGACGCGCCTCTCCTTGCCGCGCCCGATATCGTCGGCGGACGGATGGCATTCTATCCCAAGAGCTTCGACGCGCACGTGCATCTCACGGACCTCGACGGGACGGAAGAGCCGGGATGGCCCGTGGCGGCGTCCGGCATCTCCTTCTGCTCGCCGCGCATCGTGGCAACGGGCGACTCGCTCGACGTCTTTTTCCTCACCCAGGCGGGCGCACTCGATGGCTGGGACGCAACGGGCGCGCCTCTTCCCTCCTTCCCCCTGAGCTTGCCCGGTGTCTATTACGCGAATCCCGAGGTCGTGTCGGTCGACGGGAAGTCGTGCCTTGCCATCCTCGCCCAGGATGGAACGCTGTCGCTCGTGGGAACGGACGGGAGCGTCCTGCGTCAGGTCAAGGTTCCCGACGTGGACGGGAAGACGGCGCGCATCTTCATCGGCGACGTGAAGCACGACGGCGGCAACGAGATGCTGCTGTACGGGTCCGGTGCATTCATCGCCGGCTACGATACCGCGCTTCGGCCGCTGCCGGGATTTCCCCTCAAGGGCGTGACCCGGCCCCAGCTCGTCGACCTGGACCAGGATGGCATGCAGGAGCTCGTCACCGCCGGGATCGATGGAAAAATCTACGCGTACGCAATGACAAGGACGCGGCAGTGAAGGGGAAGGGACCGTCGCCGGTCTTTTTCGCGTGTGCGTCGTTCGCCCTCCTCCTGCTCGCATCCTGCGCGAGCGCGCCGGTCACTCCCGCGGTGGAGACCCCGGCGGAACAGGAAACCGCCACGCTGGACGTCTTCACTTCCCGCCTGCTCGACATCGAGATCACACCCGACCGCGCGCGTCTTTTCGCGCTGCGCACGGAGCTGGACCGGGCCGCGGCGCTTCCGGGGGCGAGCCGGCACGACCAGGCGGTCCTGGAGAGCCTTCGCGCCGAGGCCGCTTTCCAGGCCGGCGACCAGGCTGCCGCGCGGAGGCTCGTGGAAAGCGCCGCCGGTATGTCGCAGGTGGTGGAGGGCGTCTGGGTCGTGCGCGCGGCCCTCGAGCCGGATCCCGCCCGGAGCCTCGCGCTCCTGGAAAAGGGAATCGCCGTGTCCGACCAGACGGCGCGGCTGCTCTGCCTCCGCGGGCAGGCGCTCCTCAAGGCCGGCCGTTATGCCGAGGCCGCCCAGGACCTCGACGAAGGCCTGCGGTCGCTGGACGAGCGCTACCGCGCATTGTACGGGCCCGACCGCGAGCGCGCATTTTCCCTTGCCCGGGTCGCGCGCGACACCGGCGGCGGGAATCCCGGCGTGCAGCCGCTTCCGCCGGACGGCGTGCTGACCTTCCGCGCCATGGTGGAGCAGGCTCTCACGCAGACGAGCCTCCTTGCGTCGCTCGGCCCCGCGGCGAGCCCGAGCTTTGCGGGCATCCTGCCGTCCCTCGTCTCGGCGGGTCTGCTGCGCGATCCGTCGGTGTCCCCGGATACCGCGGCGCCCCGCAAGGACGTTGCGTATTTTCTCTGGGGC
The DNA here is from genome assembly GCA_963781885.1 of uncultured Spirochaetota bacterium. GTDB lineage: Bacteria > Spirochaetota > Spirochaetia > SZUA-6 > Fen-1364 > Fen-1364. Next base: position 547,764 of record CAWAHW010000007.1, read on the forward strand.
CTTGTCGCACGCTCCGAGCACGACCCGACGCTGCTCACGCGCTACCGGCGGAAATACGCGGTGAGCCCGGTCGCGGATGTCTCCGTCGATGCGCCCTGGTTCGACGCCGTACTTGGCACCGTGGAGAGGGAGATCATCGATCTACCGGATGGAATGAATTTCAAGCCCGACGATCCGGTCACCGGGCTTGAGTACCGGGAAATGCTCGCAAAGCTCGCCGCTCTGTACCGCTGAGGGCATGCAGGCGCACAGAGGGCTGCGCGACCCCTTCCTTTGCGGGCAAAAATAGGGTACTCTCCCATGATACCCCAGGAGGCAAAAAAAGAATGAAGCTGACGGTCGAGCAGGTTGCAAAATTGACGAAGTTGTCCGTTCCCACCCTTCGTGTCTATGCGTCCCGGCAGAAGCTGGGAAAAAAAGAGGGGAACAAGCGATATTTCTCGCAGGATGATGTCAAGAAGTTGTTGAAGGGGGCTTCTTCTGCACCGGCAAAAAAAGCGCCGGCGAAGTCCGCGAAAAAGGCGGCGAAGAAAGTCGCCAGCAAGCCGGCCAAGGCTCCCCGCAAGACAACGGCGGCGCCCGCGGCAAAGCACGCCGAGCCCGTGAAGACACAGAAGACCGAAAGAAAGTCCTTCTGGAGCTTTCTCCAGCGCAAACCGAAGGAGAAGGTGACCCTGATGGACGCGAAGGGAATCCGGCGACAGGCGTAGTACCGGTCGGAAGGATCCGCCGGATCCGGATGACGCGCAGGTGTGCGCTTTCCTTCCCCCTGCTTCCCGACAGACTGAAAAGAGAGGCTCCGTGCCGCGCCGCCTGAGTGACGGCGTTTTCCGTCGTCGCCTCATCGCGATCGATGCGCGTCTTCTTGCGCGCGCCGACGATGCCATGACGGCCGATCTCCTGTGGCTGGGGCGCCTCTATCGCATCGTCGCGGTCGGCGCCACGGCGCGCGGGCCCGCCGCCTGGGCGGACATCGAGTACATGGCAGGGCGGGACGTGGCGGTGAGCCGGGGCGCACCGCCGGTCGAGGCCTACGCCTCGTGGGGCGTCGGCACGACGCCCGCGCAGGGCCTCGGCCGGGTCATTCCCTGCACGACGCCGCGCGCCGCCGCGCAGGCGCTGCGCGAAATCCGCCGGCAGGAAACGGAGTCCGCCATCATCATTGACGACGAGCTCCTGCGCGCGCGCGTCGGCCTCATGAGGAGCCGCGGGGAGCACGTCGTCTTCACCAACGGCATTTTCGACCTGCTCCACATCGGGCACGTGCGGCTCCTGGAAGGCGCGCGCGCGCTTGGCGACCGGCTCATCGTCGGCATCAACAGCGACGATTCGACGCGCGCGCTCAAAGGAGGCACCCGTCCCGTGGTTCCCCAGTTCGCCCGGGCGGAGCTCCTCACGCGGCTGCGCAGCGTGGATTGCTGCTTCATCTACCCCGACGCCGATCCGAAGAGAGCCCTTTCCCTCATCCGCCCGGACGTCCTTGCCAAGGGAGCTGACTACACGATGGCACGCATCGTCGGCGCCCATTTTGTCCGTGGATACGGAGGCAGGGTCGTGCGCCTGCCGCTCGTGACCGGCTCCTCGACGACCTCGACGATACGGAGCATCACCGCGTTGCATCGTCCCCGTCGCGCGTGAACGCGCGGGTCTTTACACCACAGGCGCCAGTCGTTAGGCTTTTCAATCACGCATCCCTCTGAGGAGTGAAGAATGCTCAAGTTGAGGAGGCGCGCTTCCCGCACGCCTGAGAATGAACAGGAGGGCATCAGCATCGCCACGCGTCCGATCGAAGGGCTCGCGCACGGAGCCATCGTGTCCGTGCGGGGAGGCGTGGATGCCCTGGACGGGAAGGTCCTTGCGGCCCGGCTGCACGAGCTCGTGCGCGGATCGCATCTCTGTCTCGCCGTCGACCTTCACGGTGTGCACGTGCTGACGGAGCGGGGCCTGGTCGGGGCGCTCCTGGCCGCGCGCGCGCATCTGCGCAGCCGCGGCGGTCACCTCGTGCTTTTCGGCCTCCGCAAGGGCGCGGCGGCGGCGTTCTCCCTCCTCTACCGAAGCAGCGAGCTGAGGCTTTTTTCTACCGCGGCGGCGGCCGTGCGGGCGCTCCGCGCGGAGAGCGCCGACCCCGTCCCGCTTGCCCGCGAGATACCCGGCTTCCAGCCTTCAATCGAAGCACTGACGCTCGCCATTGAAAGGGCGGAGGACATCGACCGCTGCGCGATCGTCCGATGTGCGGGTCGCCTCACGGAAAAGGCCACGACGCCCTTCTGGTACGACCTGGACAGGATCGCCGAGTTCGGCTTTACGCGGCTCGTGCTGGACTGCACCCGCCTGGTGTGGGGCAGCGTGCGCGGCGCGGCGGAGTTCTGCAAATCGTTCATGCTGAGCCACGCCGGATGCATCGCGCTGTTCGGGCACGCGCCCATGGCACGGCTCCTGACCGCGGACGGCGCAATGCCCGGTTGCAACAGCTTCTGGTGTGACGACGAAGCCTCGGCGCTCGCGATTTTCAGGAAGCTCGATGAGCCCCGAAACGCGCCGGGCGCGCGGACCGCGGCAAGCCGTTGCCCGAAATGCGGGAGAGAGCTCGGCACGTCCGGACCGGGCATTCATTCCTGCGCGGGGTGCGGCGCGGTCGTCGTGACCGATGTGTTCGCGGAAGCGCGGCTCCTGCCCGATGAGGTTTCGGCCTGACCACGGACCGCGGAGCCTTCAGTCCCAGATCCCCTCGATGCGCTGCGCCCGGGCTGCCTCTCCAAGGGGAGGCAGGCGGTCGATGTCCTCGATGAGGCGCAGGAGAGAGTAGTGGGTGATGGGAAGGGACGAAACGGTGTGCTGGACGTGCGCCCCGTAAAGCACGGTAAAAAGGGGCGTCGTCGCGACCGGCGCGCTGCCGTCGCATTCGTCGAAGGTGACGACGAGCAGGCTGTCGTGGGTGAGCGCCCACTGGGCATAGCTTCCCAGCTTTGCCTGGAGCCATGCGTCGCCCTGCGCGACGCTTCCGTCGTGCATGTCGTCGTCGAGATTCGGTATGACGAAGCTCACGGCGGGAAGCTGCGCGAAGTCCGCCGGGAAGCTCGTGAAGGGAAGATTGACGGAGTCCGGCGCATTGGTGAAGCTCGCGCAGGGGTTGTGCTTGCGCGCGTAGCGGCCCGACGTGAACACGCGCGGGCTCGCGGGGGGCAGGTCCTCGCTGTACGTGGCAAAGCCCCGCCCGGCGTCGAGCAGGCTCGTGGCGAGGTTTGGCGCCGTGATGTCATGCTGATTGTCGTCGGTGACGCCGTTCAAGGATCCGCTGAAAAGCGCGATGTAATTCGGCTGGCTGGGATGCGCAATGCCATAGGAGCGCGCCATGAATGCCCCGCCGGCTTTCAGGGATGCAAGGTACGGAGCGGACTCCACCTGTGCGGCCGACTTGTTCTCCTCTATCGCGATGACGATATGGTCATAACCCGGCGGGTCCGCGGATGCCGTCCCCCCGCAGGAAATCGTGAAAAGGCACAGGGCCGCGCCGAGCAAGAGAACGTCCGCTTTCACCTTGTTCCTCCGCGATAGTGTACCATAGCCCGAAGCGGCGCGACGCGCCATCGTGCCCGTCTGCCTTCACCGCACCAGGAGAAGCGGGTTCCCCGCGTCAGGCTTTGTGGCGCGAGGCGACCTGCGCGCCGATGGCGTCGCCGATCTTCTTGAGGTAGAAGCGTGCTGCCTGGTCGGTCGGATCGGCTTCCAGGACCGCGTTGAACCCCGTTCGCGCCTGGCGGTACCGGCGCGTCTCGAAGCATCGCAGGGCCTCTTCGAACACCGCGCGCGTACGGATGCGCACGACGTCCGGCGCATCGATGATCTCGAACACCGTGACCGCCCGGAGCTTTCCCTTTACCCGCACCCTGCCCAGACGCCGATGGGGAAGCTGGGCTGCCTCGGGACACGCGATGAGCAGGTCCTCGCTCACGATGATCCACGAGCCGAACGCGCGCGTGAGCCCCTCCAGGCGCGAGGCGAGATTCACCGCGTCGGAGATGACCGTTCCCTCCATGCGCGATGTCTCCCCGATCGTCCCGAGCATGAGGGAACCGGTGTTGATCCCGACGCCGATTCCGATCGGGCGGTAGCCGGAGTTCGCGCGATGCCCGTTGAACACCCGCACGGTCTCCATCAGCTCGAGGCCCGTGCGCACCGCGTCCATCGGCGTCCGGGGGAAGAGGGCCATGATGCCGTCGCCGAGGTACTTGTCGATGAATCCCCTGTTGCGGCGGACGACCGGGGAGATCCTGCTCAGGTACGAGTTGAGGAAGTTGAAGTTCTCCGTCGGCGTCATGCCCTCCGACAGCGTCGTGAACGCGCGGATGTCCGCAAAGAGGATCGTCATCTCCAGCTCGATCTGGTCGCCGAGATTCACGTTCTCGATGGACTCCTTTCCCAGGAGGCCGAGGAACTCGCGCGGTACGAAACGGCCGTAGGACGTCGCCAGCCCGGCGGCTCTCTTCGATTGGTCCCGCGCAGAGACATATGCCAGGGCGTAGCGGCGCGCGATGAGGCCGGACTGGAGAAAGACGAAGACGACCATCGCGTAGGAGGTGATGAAGATGCCGCCCGCATGGCTCTGGTCCAAGAGGATGTCGTAGATCGCGCTGGCAAGCATGAAGAGGAAACCGATCAGCATCAGGAGCGCCCCGTCCCTTCGGGCCACGAGCGCGCGCACGATCCAGACCATGATGAGAAGGCCCTCGCAGAGGAGGAAGATCTCGTAATAGAAATGCGCCGGCACGATGAGCGTGATCGGAGCAAAGATCACGAAGGCGCAGAAGGCGGCGTTGATCGCGACGAGGGGCGCGAGAAGGAACCGGATGCGCTCCTGGGGAAAGAGGTGCGTGAAGTAAAGGTAGATCGCGAGCCCCGCGATATACACCGTGGCGAACTCCATCGCGATCAGGGTGTGGAATCCCATGCCGGCGGCGAACTGGTGGAGGAGCCGCGTCCCGGTGAGCGCACCGCGCAGGGCGAGATCGACGGAGAGGATGCCGAAGTACAGCGATGCCCGCTCGTCGGGATGGAGGATGGCGAGAAGGATATGGTAGAGCCCCATCATGAGGATGGCCGCGTAGATGATCGCGTCTAGGAGCGTATCGCGGGTCGTTGCTTTCGCCACGGAGGCCTGCAGACCGATTGCGGGGGCCTCCACCATGCCGGCAACGGTGTCCTCCGCATTGCTCACCTGCAGCACGATTTCCAGCCGGCCCCGGGCGCTCAGGTAGACGCTGCGGGGCGCGTACGAGCCGCGTGTATCCTCGGGATCGGCCGATACGCCTCCATTTTCCAAAAGGAGCACACCATTGCCGTAGAGCCGATACGCGGTGGCGATCCGCGAAAGCGAAAGCCCGATCGGCTCCTCGAAACCGGAGGGCAGAAGCACCACGAGGCGGTATGTGGCATATCCCGCGGCGGCGTAGCCCGATTCGTGCGCGGTCCACGATCCCGGAACCGCGATCGTCGTCCCGTCATGCCGCGGCGCGGAGAAATCCCCGGGGACGAGCAAGCGCCGCCAAAAGAATTGCCAATCGCCGGCAAGGGATGCGCCCGCCCGCAGGTCTGCCTCGCTCAGCGTGATGACGCCGTTGCGGGCGACGGGGGCCGCGGCGACGTACACCGACGCGCCCAGCGCAAGAGCGGCCACGAGGGCAAGGCGCGCGAGGACGTGATGCGGCGAATGGCTCATTTGCCGGAGTATAGGCGCGAAGGCCGCGCGGGAGAAGTACCGATGTCGGCGCCCTCTCGTGGCGCCGCGGTAAGCCGCGGATTGTGGCGCCGCGGCATGCCACGGACTCGGGCCCCGGTGACGCGCCGGGGAGCGGCCGGTGTTGCAGCTTGTGAGAGGTGGATGACATGAAACGCTCCGCATTCCTCGTCCTGGCAGCCACGGCGATCTTCCTGTCCGGCTGCATGTATTTTCCCGTGGTGACGGGATCCGGCACGCCTGCAACGGCGGTCTACGGCGTGGGGGGCTTCTCCGGAATCCAGGCCTCGCAATCCTTCAAGGTGCGGGTCATCCCCGACGCGGCCTATTCGGTCAGCGTGACGTGCGACGACAACCTGACGGACTACCTCGTGGTCCAGACCAGCACCTCCGGCACACTGCGGCTTTCCCTCGCGCAGGGCTACAGCTACCAGCTCGTGACCCTCACGGCCATCGTGCACATGCCGGTCCTCACGCTGCTGGACGGATCGGGGGCGAGCAGCTTCGACGTCCGCGCGGGCTTCTCCTCGGCGCGGCCCCTGGCGATCTCCCTTTCCGGGGCAAGCACCGCGAATGTCGCCGGGCTGGTCTGCGGCGACCTGGGCGTCGATCTCTCCGGCGCAAGCACCGCGACCGTGACAGGCAGCCCGGCGACGGAGCGCCTCTCTGCGGACGGCGCGAGCAAGGCCGATCTCATGAACTGCACGGGCGCCGGCGCCGACGTCGCGCTGGACGGCGCGAGCGAGGCGTGGGTGAACGTCGGCGCCGGCGCCGTGTCGCTGCATGCAAGCGGCGCGTCGACCTTCTATTACGGCGGCGCTCCCTCCTTCACGACCTGCGACCTGTCGGGCGCCTCGCGCACGGTGAAGGTGCAATAGCGGAAACCCGTCATAGAGACACACGCCTCCGGATTCTGTAGACTGCGGCGAACGGAGGCTTCATGAACGCGATCGATCTCTCGGGCACCTGGCGCCTCATCCGCGCCACGACGGGTGAAGCGATTCCCGCCGCCGTGCCGGGAGAGACCCATTCGGCGCTCGTGGCGGCGGGAAAAATCCCGGATCCCTATCGGGGCCGCAACGAGCTCGACGTGCAATGGGTGGGCCGCGAGGACTGGATCTACGAGCGCGACCTGACCCTCGACGCCGCGTTCCTCGCGGAGGAGAGGGTCGTCCTTTCCTGCGACTGTCTCGACACCATCGCCGAAATCAGCGCGAACGGGAGGCTGCTGGGGAAAGCCGACAACATGTTCGTCCGCTGGCGTTTCGACGCGAAAGAGGCGCTCCGTCCGGGAAAGAACACCCTCCGCATCCGCTTCACCTCCGCGGAGAACGCCGCGCGGGACGCGGCGGAGAAGCTGCCGTACCCCGTTCCGCACATGAAGAACCCCGTCGATTCCCCCCACCGCAATCTCGTGCGCAAGGTGCAATGCCACGCGGGCTGGGACTGGGGTCCGTGCCTCATGGTCGCGGGCATTGGCGGGAGGATCGAGCTGCAGGCTTTCTCCGACGTGCGGATCGACTACGTCGTCACGGAACAGACACACGGCAAGGGAGCCTGCACCGTGAAGGTGCTCGTCGACTGCGAGGCCGCGCACGACGGTGCGTCCGAGCTCGTCGTCCGTCTTGGCGACGAGGCAGCCCGGCGCAGCGTGAAGCTCACGCAGGGAAACAACCGCGTGGGGCTCTCCATCGCCGTGCGCGAGCCGCGCCTGTGGTGGCCGCACGGGTACGGTGAGGCTTTTCTTTACACGCTCACCGTGCGCTTGGGGGGACACAGCGTCACGAAAAGGATCGGGCTGCTGCGCATGGCGGTCGTGAACAGGAAGGACCGCGCCGGCGTCTCGATGAGCTTCCGCGTCAATGGGGTCGACATTTTCTGCAAGGGGGCAAACTGGATCCCCTCCGACGCCCTGCCCGCGCGGGAAAGCAGGGAGAGCCTCGCCCGACTCCTGGAAAGCGCCTCCTGGGCCAATATGAACATGCTGCGGGTCTGGGGCGGCGGACGCTACGAAAGCGACGATTTCTACGATTTGTGCGATGAGAAGGGCATCATGATCTGGCAGGACATGATGTTCGCCTGCGCCCTGTACCCCGCGACCCCCGGGTTTCTTTCCGGCGTCGAGCGCGAGATCCGCCACCAGGTCATGCGCCTCCGCGATCATCCCTGCATCGCCCTGTGGTGCGGCAACAATGAGAACATCGGCGCCCTCACCTGGTACCCGGAATCGCGCACGCACCGTGACCGCTATCTCGTCGACTACGATCGCCTGAACGAAGGGGTCATTGGCAGGACGGTCGATGAATATGATCCCACGCGGACCTTCTGGCCCAGCTCGCCGTCAGCCGGGCGCGGCGACTACTCCGACAACTGGCACGACGACAGCCGCGGCGACATGCACTATTGGAGCGTCTGGCACGAGGGCAAGCCCTTCAGCGCGTACCATGAGGTGAGACCGCGTTTCTGCTCGGAGTTCGGCTTCCAGTCGTTCCCGTCCCTGGAGACGGTCCGCACCTTCGCGACGGAGGAGGATTTCAACATCACTTCGCCGGTGATGGAGCATCACCAGAAAAACGCGCGCGGCAACTCCATTATCGTAGAGATGTTCACGCGCTACTTCCGCATGCCGGAAAGCTTCGAGAGCGCGCTCTACCTGAGCCAGGTGCAGCAGGCCATGGCGATGAGCCTCGCGGTGGAGTACTGGCGGGGACTGCGCCCCGTCTGCATGGGAACGCTCTACTGGCAGCTCAACGACAACTGGCCCGTGGCGTCCTGGTCGTCCATCGAGTACGGCGGGGCGTGGAAGCTCCTGCACTACGCGGCGCGCCGATTCTTCGCGCCGGTGCTGCTCGCCGCGCACGTGAAGGACGGTCGTCTGCGCGTGCAGATCATCAACGACCTGCAGGAAGAGGCGCGCTGCCGCGCCACGGTGGCATTCATCGATTTCTCGGGAGCGGTGATTTCTCAGGAAGAGATCAAGGCCCGGCTACCGGCGGGAAGCGCACGGACGATCAAGGAATATTCGCTTTCGGCATTCGCACCGTCAGCGGAGGCGGGTTTCGTTCAGCTCACGCTGGAGCATGAGGGCGAGGCATCGAGCAGCAGCCTCTTCCTCACCGAGCCCAAGCGCTGCCCGATGCAACGAGCCGCCGTCCGCGCCGAGCTTCGGGAGAAGAGGGAGGGTTTCTCCGTTCGTCTCAGCACGGACGCGCCCGCATTCTTCGTGTCCTTGCACGTGCGCGATGTCCCGGGCACCTTCGACGACAACGGCTTCACGCTGCTGCCAGGCGCCCCGCGGGAGCTTCTCTTCACGCCCGCGGAGAAAAAGTCGCTCGATGTCGTGCGGAGCAACCTCAGCGTCATGCACCTGCGCGACACCTGGCGGTGAATCCGCGGCCACGGGCTCGCTTCCGTGCATCCAACTCCGCCAGGAGCGGAAGGCACTCGCTCGCCCTCGGCATCCTGCCTATGGTAATCCGTGGCATTCGGGCGGCCACGGCCGTCGCGCGCCGCCTCTAGATGTACGCCTGCAGGAGGCGGCTGCGGGCCGGCTTCTGGAGCTGACGGATGGCGCGCTTTTCGATCTGGCGGATCCTCTCCTTCGTGAGCCGGTAACGGGCACCCAGCTCGCGGAGGGACAAGGCACGGCCCCCGTTGAGGCCGAACCGGGCGCGGATGATCTCCGCCTCCTTGCGTGCCATGGTGGCAAGGACCGCTTCGATGTCGTCGCGGAGCGCCTGGTTGATCACGCGCTCGTCGTGAGTCGGGGCATTCTTGTCCTCCACCGTGTCGCCGAACGGGGAGGCATCCTCGCCCATGCCAATCGGCGCGTCGAGGGAAATCGGCTCGCGCGCAATGGACAGAAGGCGTGCCGTGCCGGGGCTCAGCGTGTCGCCGGAAATGTTGCCGTTCTCCAGTTGCGCGAGCTCCGCCGCCTTGTTCACGGGGAGGCGTATCGTGCGCGCCTTCTTTCCGATCGCATTCAGGATGGACTGGCGGATCCACCAGACGGCGTAGGAGATGAAGTGATACCCCTTGTCCACGTCGAAACGATCGATGGCGTTCAGGAGCCCGATATTTCCCTCGCTGATGAGGTCCTCCAGGGGGAGGCCCCGGTGCTGGTATTTTTTCGCGATGGCGACGACAAAACGCAGGTTGGCGCGGACCAGCTTCTCTTTCGCGATCTCGCTTCCCGCGGTTGCCTGGCGCGCAATGACCTCCTCTTCCTCCCGTGACAGGAGTGGGGTCTTGTTGATCTCTTTCAGGTACAGGAACAGGACGTTCTCTTCCTTTTCCGACTTCCTGTCCCGGGTTGCCGATGATGATCCGTTCATGCCAGCCTCCACATCCACAAGTTTCACAGTGAATGTAATGACGGGGCTCGCATTGCTCCATTAAGGTCAAGTTAATGTTCGTTAAAGAAAGCGACGCGGGACGATAATTAATTGTTATTTTGCTGCGCGCTTCCAGAAGGCATCGAACATCCAACGCCCGACTCCCCACGCCAGGGCGATGCCGGCAATTTCATCTGCAATGTAGTGCTGCTTCACGAACAGCGTGGAGAGCACGACGCCGACCGCCACGACGAGCATTCCGATGGCGATGCCGCGCGTGAGTCGCGAAGGCCGAAGGCGCGCATACCGAAACCAGGCATAGAAGCAGATCGTCGCCACCGCGGCGTGGAGGCTGGGGAAGCAATCGAAGGATGGATCGCCCTTGAAGTGATCGTACATCGCCTGGGCGAAGAAATTGCCCACCAGGGGATGGGCAAGCAGCGCCTGGCGGTAAATGTCGGTGGTGACGGGAAAAACGGCATAGACGATATCCGCCACGAGGTTGATGAGAATGAGCGACAGCGCGAGCGGATAGGCGCGCGTGTAGTTGACGAACGCAAAGTACGCCATGGTGACGGCCGACAGGGGATAAAAAAGGTAGAGGTAGAAGATGGCCCACGCCGGTGCAAAGGGGATGATCCTGTCCAGGGGGGTGTCCAGGTGGAACCCCGTTGCGTAGAGGCTGCCCGTCCAGTTGTAGACGATGGTGTTGAGCAGCACATAGAAGACGACGAGGATCAGGAAGGCGTTTGCCGCGATGTAGGACACCGCGGTGCTCGCCGCCGTGCTCTTCCCGCGGAAGAAGACCTTTTCAACCAATCTCTGGTAGGACGCGTGGACGTGCATGACGCCTCCTCAGCCTGCGGGCTTCTTCTGGTTTCCCAGCCGCACGGCAATGCAATCGTAGAACAGGCGGTCGGGAAGATAGGAGGAGACCGATCGCGTGATGATCCGGTAGCCCGCCTTGTCGAATGGCGCCCGCGCGGCCAGGAGCGCACCCATGTCGGGTGCGTTTTCCATCTGGGCGATCAGCGCGGCATCCTGCGCGAGCACGATCGGCTTCGCGCCTGGCTGCGTCACCACCGACAGGGGCACGAGGTCGAGCGCTGCCAAGACATCGGCGGGCAGGGACTCGGCAAGCTCGGAGACCGCCTGCTTGGCCTCCAGCTGGATCATGCGCGCCTTGGCGTCAGGGATGGCGCTCTCCACGGCGGCCGTGAGAAGGTCGATGAGCCGGTGACGGACCTCGCCGAGGTCCCGGGCGCTGGACAGCTCGCCGAGGGCGGGATTTTTCTTGATCGCCTTGGCAAGGCCCGAGATCTCGCGGAGGTAGGTGTTCTTCTGCGAGTCGGGGATGTAGTGCATGACGACGATGCGCACCGGCATATCGTCCGGCGCGCCGTACGCGATGCCCGTCGGGCTCCATCCGATCGCGCAGAATAGCTCCCCGTCGCCCGTCACCCTTCCGTGCGGACAGGCCCAGCCGTGACCGATGCCCGTGTTGGCGGCGTTTTCCCGGTTCATCACGGCGGCGTTGAAGTCCAGGCCGGCCCTGAAATCGGGTATCGCCTCGATCAGCGTGCCCAGGTACTGCAGGCTCTTTTCCTTGTCGGCCTCGGGAAGCTCGATGAGCCGCCCCTCCTGCAGGGCATCCAAAAGGCTTTTCATGCGCGTCCCTCCGATGGCCTGCCCCGTGCAAGCCCGCTGCATTCCTTCCCATCCGGGAAGCGCCGTGCCGCACACGGGATGACGCCCCGGCTCGTCATCAATCGACCCCGAACTTTTTGAAGAACCAGGTCTTTACGAGGTGGGTGAACGCGCAATACACGACGAGGAAACCCGCGATCCACGCCCAGTAGATTGCCGGCAGGGGAACGAAGCCGAGCAGATTCGCCAGCGGCGGGATGTATGGCAGGGCGATGCCGATGGCCATGACAAGGAGCGTGAAGAAGAGCATGACCGGGCTTGCCCGGCTCTGGATGAAGGGTATCTTTCGCGTGCGGATCACGTGCACGATGAGCGTCTGGGTGAGGATGGATTCCACGAACCATCCCGTGTGGAACAGGGATTCGTCGTACGCCTTCATGGCCGGGCTGGCGCCCGCGGCGGTGAAGGCAATGCAGCCGAAGAAATAGAGCATCAGGAAGTACGTGGCGTAGTCGAATATCGAGCTCATGGGACCGATGAAGTACATGAATCGACGGATGTTGCCGATGTTCCATTTCCTGGGCTTCGTCGTGAACTCGGGGTCCACGCGGTCCGAGGGTATGCCGATTTGGGACACGTCGTAGAGCATGTTGTTCGTGAGGACCTGGATGGGAAGCATGGGCAGGAAGGGCAGGAAGAGGCTCCCCCCCAGCACGCTGAACATGTTGCCGAAATTGGAGCTCGCCCCCATGCGGATGTACTTGATGATGTTCCCGAAGACCTTGCGGCCTTCGATGATGCCGTCGTCCAGGACGAGGAGGCTCTTTTCCAGCAGAACGATGTCCGCCGCTTCCTTGGCGACGTCCACGGCGGTGTCCACGGAAATTCCCACGTCCGCCTTCTTGAGGGCGGGGGCGTCGTTGATGCCATCCCCCATGAACCCCACGACGTGGCCGTGGCTCTGGAGCGCGTGGATGACCTGCTCCTTCTGCGTGGGGGAAAGGCGCGCGAGGACCGTGGCCTTCTCCGCGGCCTCCACGAGCTGCTCCGGGGTGAGGCCCTGGAGCTGCGGGCCCGTCACAAGGTGCTCCACGTCGATGCCGACGTCCTTGCAGACCTTGCGGGTGACAAGATCGTTGTCGCCGGTGAGGATTTTCACCGCAATGCCCGCGTCCTTCAGGGCCTTCAGGGATTGCGCCGTTGTCTCCTTGGGTGGATCGAAGAACGCGATATAGCCCAGCAGGATCATGTCGCTTTCGTCCGCGGCGGAGAATGTCGTCTTCTCCCGGGTGAACTCCCGGTAGCCGATGGCGAGCACCCGGTAGCCGTCCGCGCTCAACGCCTCATAGTCCTCCAGCACGTCCTGGCGGATCATGTCGATGAGGGGGAGCACGTCGTCCTCCACCTGGTAGGAGGAGCAGACCTTGAACACGTCTTCCACGGCGCCCTTGCAGATGAGGACGTTTTCTCCTTCGTACTCCACGACCACCGACATGCGCTTGCGCGTGAAGTCGAAGGGTATCTCGTCCACCTTCTTGCACCGGCGCTCCACCTCGAACTCGCCGTGCGCGAGCACCGCCCTGTCCAGCAGATTGCGCAGGCCCGTCTGGTAGAAGCTGTTCATGTACGCGTAGCGCAGGACCTCGTCGCTCTGCTTGCCCGAGACGTCGACGTATTTTTCCAGGATGACCCGATCCTGGGTGAGGGTGCCGGTCTTGTCTGTGCACAGCACGTCAATGGCGCCGAAGTTCTGGATGGAGTTGAGACGCTTGACGATGACCTTTTTCTTGGACATCGCCAGGGCGCCCTTGGCGAGGTTCACCGTCACGATCATGGGGAGCATTTCCGGGGTAAGCCCCACGGCCACGGCCAGGCCGAAGAGGAGGGCGTCCATCCAGTTGTGCTTCGTGATGCCGATGATGAGGAACACGATGGCCACCATGACCACCATGAACTGGATCATGAGCCACGTGAACCCCGAGATGCCCTTGTCGAAGCTCGTCTTCGAGCGCTGGCCGGCGAGCTTGCGCGTGATCGTGCCGAAATAGGTGCGGGCCCCGGTGTTGACCACGACGCCCCGCGCGGTTCCCGAGAGCACGTTCGTTCCCTGGAAACAGGCGTTGGGAAGCTCCAGCGCCGCCTTCATGCCCGCGGGAGCCGTCGTGGTCTTCTCCACCGGCATGGACTCCCCGGTGAGCGCGCTCTGGCTCACGAAAAAATCCTTGGTGGCCACCAAGCGCAGGTCCGCGGGCACCAGGGAGCCGGCGTCCAGAACGACGATGTCGCCGGGCACGATCTGGGCAAGCGGAATCTCGGACTCCTTGCCGTCGCGCATGACGTTCACCGTCGTGCGGACCATGGCCTGGAGCTGCTCCACGGCCCGGCCCGACCTCTCCTCCTGGAGGGAAGAGAGCCCCACGCTGATGAGCACCATGCCCCCGACGACGATGGTGGAGCGCAGGTCGCCCATGATGAAGGACACCCCGGCGATGATCAGAAGCTGGATGACCAGGGGATTTGCAAATCTGTGATAGGTGCGGAGGAGCAGGCCCCCCTGCTTCGTGATCACTTCGTTCGGGCCGAACTCCCGAAGCTTGTCTTCCGCCTCTTCACTCGACAACCCCGCATCGCGGGTCGTCATGCGGCCAAGGCATTCCTCCGCGGAAAGCCCGCAGGCCTCCAGCAGAACCCTCTCCTGATCCGTTGTCACGGTTTCGGCGGGTTTTCGCATGGGTTATCTCTACTCCCCGAATGGGGGAGAGTCAAGTGAAGACGCATAAAAACCCGAAAAAATCCCTCCAAGATCAGCGCACGGGATGGGAGGGGGACCCCCGCTGGTTTCGATCTGCCGAAACAAACCGTATCGCGCGTACGCGCACGGAAGATGCGTTAGTGGGCTCCATGAGCGGACCTTGCGCGGCGGCAGTGCTATGAATCGGGGATCGTTTCCGGCGCGACGCGCAGCTCGTGCAGATCGAGGCCGATCGGTCGGGGCGCGTCGGCGCGCCGGCGGGGGGCGAGCTTCCACTCGGGGCTGTCCAGGTGATCGCGCGTGCGGAAGTACCGCGCTTTCGCTTCAAGCGCGCTGGGGCTTTCGATGGTGACCTGGCGGAACTGGAACGAAAGGTTCGAGTCGTCGGTGAGGAGGTCCTTCACGCTGTCCACCTGCGCGGCGGAGACCCCTGCCATGCCGAGTATCTCCCCGATGCCCAGCGGCAGGTTGCACGGCTTCGTGCCCGCAAGGGATATCCTCTCCTCCAGGAGCTTGTTCTCCAGCAGCACGTAGACGCGCGTCACGGGGTTTTCATAGACCCGCGCGCGCAGCCGGATGAATGTGAACCATAGCCGCTGGCTCAGGGTGACGAGGATCTTGCCGACGGTCGCGGGGGACTTCTGGAAGATTGTGGCAAGCGATGCACGGGACACCGGCAGCAGCAGGCTCTCGCCGGTGCTGATGGCCGCCGCGCTGCGGGGCGCGCTGGAGATGATGGCGAGCTCGCCGAATATGTCCCCCTCCCGCAGGATGGAGAGCAGGACCTCCTCCGGCGGCGTGACCTTCAGGATCTCCACCTTCCCCGACTTGATGACGAAAAGCTCGTCGCCGGGCTCGTGCTCGCAGAAGATCATCTGCCCGTCGTCGAAGACGCGGCAGAGGCCCTTCTGCCGGACCGGCACCGGCGTCACGCCCTTTGCTTTCGCCGCTGCGAGCATCTTCGCCGCGTCGGCGGCGTGCATGCCTTTGGGAAACCGGGCGGCGTAGGCCTGGAGGGCGTGCACGGCGTAGATCATCCGGCCCTTGTCGGCGAAATAGCGGGCCTGGGCAAAGAGGTGGCCTTCATCATCGGCGGCGTTCGCCTCATCGGAGGGGGAGGTCATGGCGTCGTCGTAGGCGCGCAGCTCCTGCGCGAAGTAGGAGATGATCCTGCCCGCCAGCTCGGGGTTGGACTGCACCGACTCGAGAAACCGGTCGCGCCCCAGCACGGCGCAGGTGCAGTCGGTGCGCGCGATTGCCGTTTCCATGCGCGGCCGCCGACAGAGGCACGACGTGAAACCGAATATGTCGCCCGGGCCCAGGATGCTCCTGAACCGGGGGATGCCGGGTGTGCCGGACAGGGCGACCTCGCCCGTCTCGACGATATAGACCTCGTCGCTCTCCTCGTCCGATTCGATGTAGAAAAGCGCGTCCTTATGGAAGCTTTTCGTCCCTGCGTCGCCCATGATTGTCCCCATGAAGAGTGTAGGCGACCCGTCTTGTGCTGTCAAATCGCGCTACGGTAGTCCGTGGCATTCATGCGCCACGGTAGTCCGTGGCATTGCGCCACGGACGTGCACCGGAGCCGGTGGGCCCGGGCGCGTTGACTTGCGGCTGAGCGGGCGCGCGTGCGATAGTGACAGGCCATGAGCAGGCTGGAAGATCTCCTGGGCGTCGTTGCGGACCGTCGACCCGTCTACGTGCAGACGCACGATTTTCCCGATCACGATGCTGTTGCGTCGGCCTTTGGCATGCAGGGCGTGCTCGCCCGGCGGGGCATACCGTCCCGCATCGTCCATGCCGGGGAGATCCAGCGCGACTCCCTGCGCCGCATGATCCGAGACCTCGGGATCGACGTCACGCACGCCGCGGACGTGCACATGTCCGACGCGGATCCCGTCATCATCGTGGACGGCTGCAAGGGAAACAAGAACGTGACCGATCTTCCCGGCGACGAGGTGGCGGTGATCGACCATCACGACGTGAAGAGCCCCGACAATGTGCCATTCGTCGACATCCGCCCGGACCGTGGCGCCTGCGCGACGCTTCTCTGCGACTACTGGGCGGAGGCAGGGGAGAGCATCCCCGGTCCCGTGGCAACGGCGCTCATGATCGGCATCAACATGGACACCGCGCTTCTCACGCGCCAGGTGAGTCGCTGGGACATCCAGGCCTACGCGGACCTCTACGTGCGCGCCGATCTGCGCCTGGAAAACTCCATCCTGCGCAACACGATCCAGACCAAGGATCTCGCCTTCTATCGACAGGCCCTCAAGAATGTCGAGATTCGAGACCGCATGGCATTCTGCTGGTTCCCCGAGGGCTGCAACCAGAACCTCCTCGGCATACTCGGGGACTTCTTCATCAGTCTCGAGGAGGCGGAGTTCGTCGTGCTCTGCGCCCGCAACGCGAATGTCATCAATGTCTCCGTTCGCAGCGAGCGGGAAGACTGGAACGCCTCCCGGGTCGTTCAGAAGGCTCTCGACGGCATCGGTTTCGGCGGCGGCCACGCGGACATGGCGGGCGGCATGATCCGCGAGCTCGCCGGCGTGGACGGTGAAGTCCTGCAGGCGCGTTTCAGGGAAGTCCTGGCCGCCGGATAGCGTGGGCTTCGCGGCCTGCCGCGATGACGACCCCCCCCCGATGATTGGCGCCATGTCCTCGCCTCCGGGCGGATTGATGATGTCGCTGCCAATGATCCATATCCGACGGATGACGGACGACATGAGCGAGTTGACACGGCCGGACAGGCCGCGCAAGATCGGGCCATGTTGGACCTGGCATCACTGAATGCATCCCGCAAGGAAGACCGGCTGGACGCGCTTCGCCGCGTGGCAAAGCCGCGGCCCGGGGGCGTGCGACGCTTCCAAGAGGGGCAGGAGGTGAATTGCCACGTTCATTCCTTCTATTCATTCAGCCCTTATTCGCCTTCCGCAGCCGCGGCGTGCGCCCAAGCGGCCGGGCTTGCAGCGGTCGGCATCATCGATCACGACACCATGGCTGGTGCGGCGGAGATGCGCGCGGCAGGATCGATACTCGGCATCGCGACCACGGCGGGGGTGGAGCTCCGCGTCGATGCAGGAGGAACGAAGCTCGAGGGCAGGCGGATCAACAATCCCGACTCGCTGGGCATTCTCTACATGATCATCCACGGGGTGCCCGCGCGGAGCGATGCGGCGGTCCAGGATTTTCTCGCCCCCCTGCGGTCCGCCCGGGAGAGCCGCGGCCGGCGCATGCTGGCGGGCATCAACGACATGCTCCCCGGTCTCGGTCTTCCGCGCCTGGATTGGGAGAGGGACGTCCGGCCGCTCTCGCGTGCCGACGAGGGCGGGACCATCACGGAGCGCCACATCCTCTTCGCTTTGGCGCGCGCGGTGGTGGAAAAGGCCGGACGCGGCCTGGCGCTCATCGCTTATCTCCGCGATTCACTCGGCCTCGCTCCGCGCGGGCGCATCGCCGACTGGCTCGCCGACGCGGGCAACGACTTCCTGCTCTATGACCTGCTCGGTCTGTTGAAGGGGTCGTTTCTTGAGAAGGTGTTTCTCCAGCCGGATTCCCGGGAATGCATGCATGTGACTGAGGTCGTGCGTTTTGCGGAGGAGATCGGCGGCATCCCCACCTACCCCTATCTCGGCGACGTGACGGATTCCCCCACGGGCGACAAGAAGGCGGAGAGCTTCGAAGACAGCTACCTCGACGAGCTCATGGAGGAGGTCGGAAGGCTCGGATTCAGGGCGATCGCCTACATGCCGCCGCGCAACACGATGGAGCAGCTTCGCCGCGTCCAGGCAATCTGCCGTGCGCGCGGCTTCATGGAGATCAGCGGCGTCGACATCAACAGCCCGCGGCAGTCGTTCACCTGCCCCGAGCTCCTTCTCCCCGAGTTCTCGCACCTTGCGGATGCCACGTGGGCGTTGATCGCGCATGAGAGGCGAGCGGACAACGATCCCCGCGACGGGCTTTTCCGCGACGACAATCCCCTCGCGCCTCTTTCACTCGCGCGGCGCATCAAGACTTACGCCGCGGCGGGCAGGGCGATGGATCCATCCGACGACCCGCCCGCGGCTGCTCCCCATCCCGCGCCGGACTCCGGGGGGCACGGAGGCGTCCAAACATAGAACAGAACGTTATATAACGTTCACCGTCGGTCTATGGTGAAATCAGGGTGACCTTTGTATGTTCGTTTCATGCGAAAGGTTCAGGCATTGAACATGAAAGGCGCGATTCCGATCGCTGTGCGGCGGCTGGCCGTGTGTGCCGCTCTCCTCTGCATGCCTCTCTTTGCCTCGAATGCCGACGATCAGACCGTCACGCTCGACCAGGCGGTCCAGCAGGCGCTCGCAACCGGCCCCGACATCAGGCTGTCCAACGCGACCATCGGCACGGCACAGTCGCAGTACGCGGCGGCGGTTGCTGCAAACTCCTTCGGTTTGAACGGGACGGGAGACATCAGCCACACCGAAGCCGGCACGCTGCGCAGCAATGGGCAGATCGCCAGCAACCCGTACGACTCCGCCGACGCAGGGGTCAGCGTCAGCGGCCCTCTCTCCACCGCCGTGAGCGTCACCGCTTCGCAGGCCCTTTTCGAGAACACGACCCCGTTGAACCAGGCATCGCAGCTCCACGCGGGAGCGAGCTCCACTCTCTGGGACGGTTATCCCGGGGGAAGCGCGCGAGCGGCGGTCCAGCAGGCATCCCTGAGCCTCCAGGTCACGCAGTCCGGCGAGAACGCCAATCAGAAGAACATCGTCTACCAGATCAAGCAGGCGTACTATACGCTCCTGGCCCAGCAGAGGCAGCTTGCCATCTTCCAGCAGACCCTGGAGCAGCGCCAGGAAGAGCTCAAGAAGACACAGGCGCTCTTCGACGCCCAGAGCGCCAACCAGATCGACCTGAAACAGGCACAGGTCAACCAGACGCAGGCGGACCTCGACCTCAAGAAGGCGCAAGATACCCTGGAGATAGACCGTGAGCTGCTGTCGGCGCTCGTAGGCTGGCCCATCGAGCGGCAGTATTCCGTGGCAGAAGTGCCTGACATGCCCGTTGCTTCGATGGACGTGGCCGAAGCGGTGAAAACCGCGCTTGCCCAGCGAGCTGACCTGAAACAGTCGATGCTCAATCTTGCCGCCGGGGACATTTCCGTCGCCCTGGCAAAAGCCAAAGGATCGCCCGTGGTGAAGGCCAACGGGACGTTCGACTACTACGTGAACTGGTCCAATCCCGTTTCCACGAGCACGGGCTGGGGCGCCGGCGTGAGCGTGAGCATGCCCGTGCTGGACGCGGGCGCCACGGCGGCGGCCGTGAAACAGGCGCAGCTGGCGAACGAGACCTTGAAAATCCAGCAGGAAAAGCTCGTGGCAAGCATCAGCACAAGCGTCAAGAACGCGATCTATTCGCTGCGGGACCTCCTGGCGCGCGCGGATCTCGCGCAGGCCAGCCTCAATCTCGCACAGAACCAGTATGACCTCGCGCAACTCGAATTCGACAACGGAGTGCTGGCGAATCTCGACGTCCTGACCGCCTCCGTTGCGCTCACGACGGCGAAGGTGAATCTTGCCACGGCGAAGAGCAATGCACAACTAGGCGTGCTTGCGCTGCAGAACGCCCTGGGTTATTAGGCAGAGGAGCCGATCATGAAGAAGGGAACCAGGACGGGAATCATCATCGCCGCGATCGTCGTCGTCGCGGGCATCGGGTTCCTCGTCGTCCGGGGAAGGATCGCAGCGGGCGCGGCAAAGACCGCCGCGAAGGATCCCGCCGCGCCGACAATCGTGAAGGTGACGCGGGGGAACCTGGACGCTTCCATCACGGCCTCCGGGCAGTTGCAGCCGAACACCATCACGACCATCCGGCCGGATGCCAACATGCCGACGCGCAAGCTGGTGAAGATATTCGTCAAGGAAGGCGACCGCGTGAAGGTGGGAGAGGCGCTTGCCGAAGTGGATCCCTCGGGGCTTGACGCAAACCTCCAAAGCGCGAAAGCGAACTTCGAGTCGCAGAAAGTGAAGCTCGCCAACCTCCAGGCAAAGCCGCAGAACCTCGACATTGCCGCGGCCGAAGCAACCCTTGCGGGGGCAAAGAATACCCTGGACACCGCGCAGGAGAGTTACGACAACACCAAGGCGCTGGCGGACAAGGGGCTCGCGGCGAAAAACGTCCTCAACGATGCCCAAGGCGCGCTCGCCGCGGCGAAGGTCGCCTACACCTCCGCGCAGCTTTCCTATGACAACGTCAAGGCGCAAAACTCCGACGCCGACATCCAGGCGCAGCAGTCGGCCGTTTCCACAGCGCAGAGCGCGCTGGAGATCGCCCAGCTCATCTCTGACAGCATCACCATCCGCTCTCCCGCCGCGGGGGTGGTCGCGGAGGTGGACGTGAACGTGGGAGACCTCATCAGCCCCAGCACGGCCCTCATGACGGTGATCGACCCCGATCCCATGTGGCTGCAGGCGCAGGTGAATGAGAACGACATGGCCCAGGTGAAGGTCGGCCAGACCGCGACGGTGACGCCCTCCGGATACCCCGACATGTCCATTCCCGGCAAGGTCACGCAGATCGACCTCCACGCGCAGATCCAGTCGAACGTGTCGGTCTTCACGACAACCATCGAGGTGCCCAACAAGGATGGAAAGCTCCTGTGGGGGATGAATGCCGATGCGGAAATCTCCGTGCTCTCCCTGAACAATGTTCTCACGCTGCCCGTCGCGGCGGTGAAGACCGCCAACGGTGCGAGCACGGTGACGATACTCGACGGCGGACAGCAGGTCTCATGGGACGTGCAGACCGGGGCCACGGACGGGACCAAAACCCAAATCGTCGCCGGCCTCGACGAGGGCACCGAGGTGGTGATCTCCCGCAGGTCGTCCGCGCCCACCACCACGACCCCGCAGCGCCCAGGCGGCATGGGCGGCCTGTTTTCGATCATAAGATAGGAAAGGGGCCGCATATGGCACGCGCCCTTATCGTCACGAACAACCTCACAAAGACATACGACACGGGGACCGTCGAGGTGCTCGCCCTGAAGGGCGTCTCCTTCACCCTGGAAGAGGGGGAGTTCGTGGCGGTCATGGGACCGTCGGGCTCGGGCAAGAGCACCTTCCTCAACCTCCTGGGCTGCCTCGACCACCCGACGAGCGGCAGCTACGTGCTGGACGGCACCGACGTGTCCACGATGAATGACGA
Organism: uncultured Spirochaetota bacterium; assembly: GCA_963781885.1. Lineage (GTDB taxonomy): Bacteria > Spirochaetota > Spirochaetia > SZUA-6 > Fen-1364 > Fen-1364. Next base: position 569,413 of record CAWAHW010000007.1, read on the forward strand.
CCAGCTCGCCGCCGTGCGCAGCACCTCCATCGGTTTCGTCTTCCAGGGCTTCAACCTCCTGCCGCGCACGAGCGCAGAGCGCAATATCGAGCTGCCGCTCATCTACACCGGCGAGCGGCGGCGTTTCACCCCGGCACACGCCCTCCTGGAGGCGGTCGGTCTTCCCAAGCGGGGCCACCACACTCCCAGCGAGCTCTCCGGTGGCGAGCAGCAGCGCGTAGCGATCGCGCGGTCGCTGGTGAACTCACCGGCGATCATCCTCGCCGACGAGCCGACGGGAAATCTCGACAGCCGCATGAGCGACGAGATCATGGACATCTTCCTGAGCCTCAACCGCGCGGGGATCACGATCCTGATGGTGACGCACGAGGAGAGCGTGGCGGCCTATGCGCGGCGCCTTGTGAAATTCAAGGACGGTGTAATCGTCTCCGACGAGCCCATTGCACATCCCAAGCCGCAGACCGGCGCCGGGGTGGACGTCGACACGATACGCCGGGTCACCACGCGTGCCTCCAACAAGAGGCGCGGGGTATTCAGTCCGGGCGAGCTCTGGGAAAACGTCAGGTCCGCCGCACGGTCGCTCTTACAAAACAAGATGCGCGCCGTGCTCACGATCCTCGGCATCCTCATCGGCGTCGGGGCGGTCATCGCCATGGTTTCCGTGGGGCAGGGGGCGACCGCGGGCGTCACGCAGCGCATCCAGGGGCTGGGGAGCAACTTCCTCACCGTCACGCCCGGCAGCAGCAACGTCGGGGGATTTCGCGCGGGATTCGGCTCCGTGGTCACCCTGACGATCGATGATGCCACGGCCATCAAGGCGGGCATACCGAACATCGTCGGGGTGGAGCCGGAAAACAATGCCCGCCAGCAGTTGAAGTACCAGAAGAACAACTGGCAGACCTCTCTTACGGGAACCTCCGCGGACTATCCCACGGTCCGCAACTGGAATGTTTCCAGCGGAACTTTTTTCACGGATGAGGACAACAGGGCGAAAAGAAACGTCGTGGTTCTGGGACAGGACGTCGTCACGAATCTCTTCGGCGACGACGATCCCGTCGGCAAAACCATCAAGATCGGTGCGAACAACTTCAAGGTGATCGGCGTGCTGGAGAAGAAGGGCGCCGGCGGGGGGTTCTTCAGCCAGGACGACACCGCGCTCATTCCCATCAACACGATGTACGCGCGCTTTCGTCACCAGAAGGACGTGCGCAGCATCGGCGTGACCGCCACGGACAAGGACCAGCTCGACCAGGTGAAATCGGACATCACGGCGCTCCTGGAGCAGCGGCACAAGATCCAGGAAGGGGCGGCGGATGATTTCTCCATCGTCACCCAGCAGGACGTGCTGCAGACCGTGCAGGGCGTGTCCCAGATCATGACGCTTCTCCTGGGGGCCATCGGCGGCATCAGCCTCCTGGTCGGCGGCATCGGCATCATGAACATCATGCTCGTGTCCGTCACCGAGAGGACGCGGGAGATCGGCATCAGGAAGGCGCTCGGCGCGCGTCGGCGCGACATCATGGCGCAGTTCCTCGTGGAAGCGATCATCCTGTCCGGGCTCGGCGGTCTTCTGGGCTGGGGTCTTGGCGCCCTGGCGTCTCAACTGATCAGCAAGTTCGGGAACATGACCGCGATTCTCACGGTGGGTACCGTCGGGCTCGCGCTCGGGTTCTCGATTGCCGTGGGCCTTTTTTTCGGGATCTACCCGGCGCGCAAGGCGTCGCGCATGGATCCCATCCAGGCCCTGCATTTCGAGTAGGGAGGATTTTGATGATGAAAAGACATGCATTCGTGCTTCTTGCTGGTCTTGCCCTCATTGTCGCCGCTGCACCGGCCGGCGCACAGACCCCGGGCGGGATGATGATGCAGGGCTTCAACGTCCAGACGTTGATCACCCAGCTTTCCCTGTACCTGCCGGAGGATTCCACGCGCGGCATGTACGCCGGGCGCGGCCAGGGCACGCAAGCCGGGCAAGGGGCGCCGGCGGGGCAGGCCTCGGCCGGCGGGCGGAGATTCCCGCAGATGCAGTTCACCCGTGATCCGAAGCTCTTCCTGACCAAGGAGCAGATCGCGGCATTGCTTCCGATCCTTCTGGACCTGAAGGCCAACCCGATGCCCACCCCGTCCAAGGCGAGGACGGTGCAGGCGAGTGTGGACACAGTCCTCACGGTCGCGCAAAAGGCGGAATATGCCGATTTCCAGAAACAGGTGCAGAAAATGATTGCGGATTTCCGCGCGCAGATGGCGGCAAATGGCGGCGCCGCCGGCAGCGGGCAATCCGCCGGCGCGGCCGGCAACGGCCAGGGCGGCGCGGGGGCAGGCGGCGGCTCCCAGATGGCGCCTCTCCAAAGGCGCCAGCGCCAGGTGGACGCATTCGTCCAGGTGCTGCAGGACCGCCAGAAGCAGCTCGGCGCCTGAGCGCGGGCAAGGAGGCAGGCTTTATGCAGGCCCGCATACTGATCATCGAGGACGTGAAGGAGATGGCGGATCTGATCCGCCTTTATCTGCAGAAGGAAGGCATGGATGCCACCATCTGCGAAACCGCGGAGGATGGCCTGGCGCGATTCGACGAAGCGCGCTATGACCTGGTCGTGCTCGACATCAACCTGCCCGGCATCGACGGCTTCGAGTTCCTCCAGCGTCTTCGCAAGACGAGCGCCATTCCCGTCATGATCGTCTCCGCGCGCGACGCGGACGAGGACATGATCCTGGGTCTGGGCATCGGGGCGGACGAGTTCGTGACGAAACCCTTCTCACCGAAGGTCCTCGTCGCGCGCGTGCGCGCGATGCTGCGGCGCACCACCGACATGAAGGCGGGCCCGAACAGCGTCAAGTTCGGGGACTACGTCCTGGACATCGACGGCTACCTCCTGAAACGGGCCGGTGCGAAGGTGCCCCTCTCGTCGCGGGAGTTCGAGGTGCTCGCCTACCTCGTCACGCATCCGGGCAAGGCCATGACGCCGGACACGATCTACGCGGACGTCTGGAGGAACCAGTATGGCGATGTGACCGCGGTCGCCGTCTACGTGCAGCGGCTGCGCAAGAAGATCGAGCAGGACCCGACGTCCCCCCAGTTCATCGAGACGGTGCACGGCATGGGCTACCGGTTCAACGCGGAGACCATCCACGCATGAAGCTGCGCACGCAATTCTTCATCCTCGTCGGCGGCATCATCGCCGTCCCCTTCCTCGTGAGCGCCTTCATGCTCCTGTTCCAGTTCAGCGTCTCCCGGCGCCTCCAGCCGCTGCCGAACTACGAACAGCTCATGGCCTGGGTGACCCACCAGGTGCCCCGTGCCCTGCGCCGTGACGACCTGACGGAGCTCGACAAGGAGAGGCCGCCGGGTCTCGACGTCCTCCTCCTCGATAAAGCCTTCACCGTGATCTACTCCACCATTCCGCAGATTCCCGCGGGCATGTCGGCGCAAAGCGCCGGCGTCTGGTCCTATATCGCGCGCAACATCGCGACGTCGCATTTCCAGGTCGACAGCGCCCACGTGGCGGGCAGTGAGGATTCGATGCTGATCCTCAAGCTGCCGCGCGCCCGCCCGGAGGAGATGCGTTTCCGCAACGTGGCGGTGGCCATCGTGATGTACACCTCCATCGCGCTCCTGCTCTTCTCCTCGCTCATGAGCTTCTTCATCCTGCGGTCCCTCAACGGATCCATCCAGGGTCTGGAGGGAGCCACGCGACGCATCGCCTCCGGGGACCTCGATTTCGACCTGCCCGCCCGGGGCAATGACCAGATTTCGTCCCTCACGCGCTCGTTCGACAGCATGCGGCGCGCGCTGAAGGAGGAGTATGCGCGGCGCGCCCGGTTCATCATGGGAGTCTCCCATGACCTGCGGACGCCCCTCACGCTCATCCAGGGCTACGTCGAGGCCATCGCCGACGGCTACGCCGCCGAGCCGGAAGCGCAGAAGAAGTACCTGTCCATCGTGCTCGACAAGACGCGCAGCCTCGAAGGGATGGTGGGGGACCTGATCGAGTTCGTGCGCATGGAGACGGGGCAGTGGCGCATGACGCACCGCGACGTGCCGGTGCGGCAGTTCCTCATGGACATCGCCCGCCGATTCGCCGAGGACGCCCTGATCTTGAAGCGGGATTTCGGCTGGAGCATCGACCTGCCTGACGATCTCACCGTCCGCATGGATGCCGCCTTGCTCACCCGTGCCCTGGAAAACCTCGTGGGCAATGCCATCCGCTACACGGAGGAGAAGGGGAGGATCACCGTCGCGGCGCGCCTGGAGGGGGAGACGGTTCTCCTTTCGGTCGCCGACACGGGCATCGGCATCCCCGCGGAGGACCTGTCCCGGATCTACGACCCCTTCTACCGCGGGACGAACTCCCGCCGCGAGCAGGGTTTCGGTCTGGGCCTCACGACGGTGAAGTCGATCATCGAGAGCCACGGCTGGGCGATGGCGGTGTCGTCGGAGGTCGGCATCGGGACGACCTTCACCATCCGTATGACGAACCCGATCGCGTCGAAGGGCGGAACGCCTCTCCGCGCTTGACAGCCGGGCGGCTTCCCGAAAGAATCATCGCGCCATGGAAGCGCAGCTTCTCCGCGCGTGGCTGGAGACCCGGGCCGTCATCACCTTCTCCCGTTCATCGGGTCCCGGGCGGCCAGAACGTCAACAAGACCAGCACGCGCGCCACTCTTTTCGCCCCCCTGCGGCAGATCGACGGCCTCACCGAGGAGGAGAAGGGAAGGCTGCTCGTGAAGCTGCGCGCAAGGCTCACCGTGGACGACGTGCTGATCGTGTCCGTCCAGGACACGCGCAGCCAGCTCCAGAACCGGACGCTCGCCGTGGAGCGGGCCTACGGCATTCTGCAGAAGGGGCTGCGCCGCGACCGGCCGCGCCGGCCGTCGCGCCCGACACGGGCGTCGCGCGAGCGCCGCCTGCAGTCCAAGCACGTCGCCTCGCGCGCAAAGCAGAGACGAGCCCGGCCCGCCGAGGAGTGAAGGCGTCACCGGGGAACCGGGGGCCGCGCCGAACACGCCCCGCCGCCCTTGCCCCGGAAACGGGGATGGGCGATACTCGAAGCCGGAGGTGCGCATGAAACGAAGTATCACGTTTCCGATCGTCGCCGTGCTAGCGCTCGGAGTGCTTGCGCCGACCTTTGCGCAGACGAAGAACAAGTCGGATACCCGGGTGGCCGCCATCCTGAGCGATCTCGGCCTCACCTACAAGGTCAATTCGAGCGGCAACTACGCCATCACCTACGACGAGGGCAATGACCGCACGCAGGTCGTCTACGTCATGTCGACCACCGACACCTACCAGGGCATCGAGATCCGTGAGATATGGTCCATCGCCGGAAGCTTCGACAGCGAGCCGGACGCCACCCAGCTCCTCGACCTGATGAAGCAGAGCGGGAAGAACAAGATCGGCGACTGGGCGCTGGAGGAGCAGGACGACGGGACGTACCTCCTTTTCTATACGATCAAGAGCCCGGTGAAGATCGACAATGCGGCGTTCAAGATGATGCTCCAGTTCGCCGCCGACGTCGCCGACGAGCAGGAAAAGGCGATCTTCGACACCGACGACAACTGATCCCGCCTCGGAGACGCCGGCGCCGCCCCTCCGCGGCTTGCCCTTCCGCAAAGAGCGTCTCCTCCTGTAGAATCCGTACACATGAAACCCACTGCCGGGATACTCCTGTCCGACTACGGCTCGCTTTCGCGTGCTCCTTCGCCGGTGAATCGCATGATGTCCTCCTTTGCCGCGGATTTTCGCGAGGGCGTCGACATCAACCTGGGGGTGGGCTACGTCAATGAGAACACCATCCCGCGCGCCCTGATCCAGGACGCCCTCCGGGAAGTCCTGGCCCGGCCGGATCGCTACAAGTCGCCCCTGAACTACGGCGGTCCCCCGGGATCGCCCACGCTCATCGAATCCATCCGCCGCTACCACGTCACCCGGGGCGTCGGCGGGCTCACCGACGGCGAGCTTTCCCGTCGACGGATCATCGTCGGACCCAACGGCGCCACGAGCCTGCTGGAAGGGCTCGCCTATGTCCTGCGTCCCGGCATCGTGATCACGTCGGACCCCATGTATTACATCTACTGCGATTTTCTGGAGCGGCGTGGCTTCACGGTCGTCACCGTGCCGGAGAGGCTCGACGGGCTGCACGCGGAGGACGTGGAGGCCCGGCTGGAAAGGCTGGGCGACTCTGTCTCCGACATCAGCTTTTTCTATATCGTGACGGTGAACAATCCCACGTGCGACAATCATCGCCAACGCGGAGCGCACCGCCATCGTCCGGCTCGTGGCCGCCCTGTCGCGGAAGCTCGGCCGGACGATCCCCCTGGTGCTCGACAAGGCCTACGAGGACATGATCCACGATCCGGGCGTGCCGAAGCCGCGATCGGGTCTTCTGGACGACGAGGATGGAGGGGTGTTCGAGATCGGCACGCTGTCGAAGATCATCGCCCCGTCCCTGCGCATCGGCTACTTGATCGGCACGGACGGCCCCTTTCTCCAGGCCATGATCCAGCGCACGAGCGATGCCGGCTTCAGCGGGCCGCTCATCAATCAGGAGATCGCGAGCTGGCTGCTTGATCACGCGCTGGACGGCCAGCTTCGCGACGTCACCCGTGGCTACCGGGAGAAGGCGGCCGCCGTCCGCGGCTGGCTTGATGCGATGCTGGGCCCCGTGATGAGCGAATGCCGCGGCGGCCAGGCGAGCTTCTACTATTACCTGACGCTCGACGGGGTGCGCACGGACGAATCCTCGCCTTTCTTCCGATGCCTGGCGCGCGCGACCGGTGACGATGCGCGGGACGGGCCCGCGGCGGCGCGCCTGCCACGGGTGGCCTACATACCAGGGGAGTTCTGCGTGCATCCGCGGGGCGACATGGTGGAGCAGGGCAGGCGCCAGCTTCGTCTTTCCTACGGCTACGAGGAGCTCGGCAAGCTGGAGGAGGCCATCGGGTACATGGCTGAGGCCGCACGGTATGCACGCTCCCGGGAGGCACGCGGGGGCGCCGCGCATCCGTCCGTACCAGAAGAAGCCCGCGGCTCCGCACGCGCCCGGACGGTCTGATGGAGCCGCTCCTTCTCCCTTTTGCGACATACGCCATGGTCACCACGTTCACACCCGGGCCGAACAACATCACCGCGTCCGCCACGGGTATGCGTCTTGGTTATCGACGGACGCTGCCATTTCTCCTGGGCATGCTCGCGGGATTCATCCTCATCATGCTCGCCTCCGGTCTCCTCACCGATCTTGCGCGACGCGCCTATGAGGGGATCCTGCCCTGGCTGAAATGGGTCGGGGTGGCCTACATGACCTGGCTCGCCGTGTCCCTGTTCCTTCCGTCGAAACACGACGCGGAAAACGCGCCTCCCCGCAGCGCGCGCTTCATCGACGGCATGCTTCTGCAAATGGTCAATCCCAAGCTCATTCTCTATGGGATTACGATCTATTCCTCTTTCCAGACTCTCATCGCCGGCACGCCGGGCCGCCTTGCGGCCTCCGTGGCGCTCCTGAGCCTCCTGGGTTTCAGCTCGATCTCCCTCTGGGCCGTCGTCGGGTCCACGTTCTCGCGCCTCCTGAAGACGAAGACCGCGAAGCTGGTCTTCAACCTCGTCATGGCGGCCCTCCTCCTCTACTCTGCCGTCGCCATCGTCCTGCACTGACCCGTCTGCCGCCTTTTCTCGCTGGACAACCTTCCCCGGGCCGGTATAGGCTCGGTGCATGTCCAGAGGATTCGTGGTGCTCACCGCGGTCGGTCCCGACAGGGTCGGGATCGTGGATGACCTTTCCGGCGCCGTGTCACGCGCCGGGTGCAACATTGAAGAGAGCAAGATGTCCGTTCTCGGCGGGGAGTTCGCCGTCATCATGCTCGTCTCGGGGCCCACGGAGTCCGTGGAATCGATGGGGAAAACGCTGCCGGCCCTCGGGGAGCGGCTTTCCCTCCACGTCGAGTGCCGCCCGACGCGCGAGCCCCGCGCCGGAGAGAAGGGACGGCCGTACCTGCTGGAGGCGGTCTCCCTGGACACGCCCGGCATCGTGCATGCCGTGACGGCCATCCTTCGGGGCCACGGCATCAATATCGAGGACCTCGAGACGGATACCGGCTGCGCGCCGTGGACGGGTGCGCCGATGTTCCGCATGAAGGCCCACCTGGTCGTCGGTCCCGCGGTATCCGTCGCGAAGCTGAAGGAAGAGCTCTTCCACCTCCAGCAGGAGCAGGACCTCGACATCGCCCTGAAGCCGTTCTTCGGGACCACCCCCGAATCGGGCGAATGCTGAAGGTCTTCTCCATGAACCGTTCACTCCTGCCCATCGACCGATTCCTCCATCGCAACAGGCTGGACGGCCAGGGCGTCGACCTGCGGCCGTCCTGCGCGGCGTTCCTCACCGAGATGGAACGCAGCCTTGCCGGAAAGAGCTCCTCCCTGCCCATGATCCCCACGTACATCGAGACGTCGCGCGCGGTGCCGCGGGAGGAGCGCGTCGTCGCGCTCGACGCGGGCGGCACGAATCTGCGCGTGGCGGTGGTCAGCTTCGACGCCACGGGGCGGCGGGTCGTGGAGAATCTCACGCGCCACCGGATGCCGGGCGTGGACGAGGCCCTTGACCGCGAGGCCTTCTTCCGCGCCCTCGCGGGGGCGGTGCTTCCGGCAATTGACGGCCGGGACAGGATCGGATTCTGCTTTTCCTACCCCGCGGAAATCACTCCAGAGCGCGACGGAAGACTCATTCAGTTCACGAAGGAGATCAAGGCGCGCGGGGTGGACGGCGAGCTGATCGGCGCCAATCTCATCCGTGCTCTTTCGGAGGCCGGCGCATCGCGCCCGCCGCGCATTGTATTGTTGAACGACACGGTGGCGACACTCCTGGCCGGCCGTAATGCTCTGCCCGGTCGACGATTCGACGGCTTCATCGGCGTGGTCTGCGGGACGGGCATCAACGTCGCCTATATCGAGCGGAACACGGAGATCCGCAAGACGCCCGGTCTTGAACCGGCGGGTTCGCAGATCGTCAATACCGAATCCGGCTCTTTCTCCCGGGGAATCCTGGGGCCCGTCGATGATGCATTCGACGCCACGATGGCAAACCCGGGCAAATACCGGCACGAAAAAACAATTTCCGGAGCCTATCTCGGCGCCCTCTGTCTTTTCGCCGCGCGCGCGGCGGCCCGCGCGGATGCAATAACCGCTGCGGCCGCGCCGGAGCTTGCCCGGCTCCCCGGGCTTTCCACACGGGAGCTGAATGATTTCCTCCTCTATCCCGACGACGATGCAAACCCGCTCGCCGCCGCGTGCGCGCGTATGCCGTCCGCCGACGCCGCGGCCCTCTACCGTCTCTGCGACTGCGTGGTGGAGCGCGCGGCGGCAATGGTCGCCGTGAATCTGAGCGCGGTGCTCCTGAAATCGGGGACGGGCCAGGACCCGCGGTACCCGACCTGCATCGCCGTGGACGGAACGACGTTCTGGCAGCTGCGGACGTTCCGCCTGCGGGTGGAATCGCACATGCGGCGGCTGCTCGTCGGCGAATGGGAACGCGCGTGGGAGATCACCACGGTGGAGGATGCGCCGCTCCTCGGCGCGGCCATCGCGGCATTGACCAACTGAGAATCAGCGCATACCGTTGGTTGGCTGGAGGACTTCCCGCATGCCAAGGCTCACTTCGGAAGATATCGACCGCGATTTCCAGAATGCGCGAAAGACGTACGCCCTTTGGGGCGTCGACGTGGATGCGGCGCTTCGCACCCTTTCGGCCATCTCGCTGTCCCTCCATTGCTGGCAGGGCGATGACGTCGGCGGCTTCGAAAGCGCGGCCGGTCTCTCCGGCGCCGGCATCCAGACCACGGGCAACTACCCCGGCAAGGCGCGCACGGCGGACGAGCTGCGCGCGGACCTCCAGACCGCCTTCTCCCTGATCCCCGGCCGGCACAAGGCCAATCTCCATGCGATCTACGCCGAAACGGGCGGCCGCGCGGTCGCGCGCGACCGGCTCCTGCCCGAGCATTTCGCGGGGTGGATTTCCTGGGCAAAAAAACAGGGCATCGGGCTGGATTTCAACGAGACGTATTTCAGCCACCCCATGGCGGAGTCGGGCTTCACCCTCTCCTCGCGGGACAAGACCGTGCGCGATTTCTGGATCCGCCACACGCAATGCTGCCGGGAGATCGGTCGCGAGATGGGGAGCGCGCTTGGCGAGCCCTGCATCGTCAACCTCTGGATACAGGACGGATGGAAGGACACGCCCGCCGACAGGCTCACCCCGCGCAAGATACTGAAGGAGTCCCTCGACGCGATCTTCCAGACGCGCATGGATGCCCGATACATCCGCGACGCGGTGGAAGGGAAGCTATTCGGCATCGGCTCGGAATCCTACGTCGTGGGGTCGAACGATTTCTACCTTGCCTACGCGGTGAAGAACGACATCATGCTCACGCTCGACATGGGTCACTTCCATCCCACGGAATCGGCGGCGGACAAGATCTCGTCCCTTCTCCTTTTCTCCCGCGAGATGCTCTTCCACGTGAGCCGCGGCGTGCGTTGGGACAGCGACCACGTCGTTACCCTCAACGACGACGTGAAGGCAGTCGCCGCCGAGGTGGCGCGCGCGGGGGCCTGGGACCGTGTGCACCTGTCGACGGACTACTTCGACGCGAGCATCAACCGCGTGGCTGCCTGGGTGATCGGCGCGCGCGCCACCCTCACCGCGATCCTCATGGCGCTCCTGGAGCCCATGGAGCTCCTCCGCAAGGAGGAGACCGCGGGCAACCTGACCGCGCGGCTGGCGCTCATGGAGGAGGCCCACAGCCTGCCCTACGCCGCGGTGTGGAACGCCTACTGCGTGGAAAAGGGTGTTCCCGCCGGCGCCGCGTGGCTGGACACGGTGGCCCAGTACGAGCGCACCACCCAGTCCCGGAGGCGCTAGCATGGACCTTGCGGAGCTCATAGAGATATCGCGGCGCCATGGCCAGGGGACCGATTTCGTCATCTCGGGCGGGGGCAACACCTCGGTGAAGGACGGGGAGCGCATGGCGGTCAAGGCAAGCGGCGCCGCCTTGCGCGACATCACCGAAGAGGGTTTCGTGGAGCTTTCCCGGCCGCGCGTGCGCGCCATCCTTTCCCGCACGTACAGTGCGGACCCTTTCGCGCGCGAGGCGGAGATAAAGACCGATCTCATGGCGAGCCGCGCGGCCCCCGACAAGGGAGGACGGCCCTCCGTGGAGGCGTCGCTGCACGAGATGATCGAATGGCGCTACGTCGTGCACACGCATCCCTTCGTGGTGAATGCGCTCACCTGCGCGGCCGACGGGGAATCCGCGGCGCGGGAGCTTTTCGGCGACACGGCGCTCTGGGTGCCCTATACCGATCCCGGTTACCGGCTGGCGAAGCTGCTGGAGGAAAAGCTCAAGGCCTACCGCGCGGCGCACCGGGGGGAGCCGCGCATCGTCCTGATGCAGAACCACGGCCTCGCGGTGGCGGCCGACACCGCCGCGGAGATATATTCCCTCACCGACGACGTCGTGCGTAAGATTTCCGCGCGGTTGCGCGCGCCGCTTCCCCGGGAGGAGCGGCCGGTGTCGGACGCCGCGGTGCGCCTCCTCCCCGGTCTCAGGATGCTGCTTGCGGATGGCGGGACCGCGAAAATCGCAACGGCGCGCAACAGCGCCCTTGCCGATCACTTTCTCCAGCCTGAAAACCGGCACGCGGTGGAGCTTCCCTTCATGCCGGACAACATCGTCTACTGCAAGTCCGCGCCGCTGATCCTCGACGGCGCCCCGCAAGACATCCTGGCCGGTTTTCCCGCGGCGCTCGCGGCCTACCGGGCGCGCTGGGGCTACCCGCCGAAGATCCTGCTGGTCGCCGGCATCGGCGTGATCTCTGTGGAGGACACCAAGAGGTCCGCGGACACCTGCCTCGATGTCTTCGAGGACCTCATGAAGGTGAGCTTCCTTTCCCTGTCATTCGGCGGCCCCCGCTTCCTCTCCGCTCCCGACATCCAGTTCATCGATACGTGGGAGGTGGAGAGCTACCGGCGCGCAGTCGCAAAGAACGCCTCTCCGCGGGGCCGGGTGCAGGGACGGATCGCGCTCGTCACGGGCGCCGCCCAGGGTTTCGGTCGAGGCATCGCGGAAGGCCTGTTCCGGGAAGGGGCGGACATCGTCATTGCGGACCTGAACGAGCAGGAGGGGCGCGGCCTGGAACGTGAGCTCAATGCCGCCGCCCAGGCGTCAGGGGCCGCGAATCGCTCCGTGTTCGTGGCCGCCGACGTCACGAGCCCCGCATCGCTGCAGGCCCTTGCCCGCGAGTGCGTGAAGGCATTCGGCGGCCTGGATGTCCTGGTGAGCAATGCGGGCGTCCTGAAGGCGGGCAGCCTGGAGGAGATGAGCCCGGAGGCCTTTGACCTCGTGACACGGGTCAACTACACCGGTTATTTCCTCTGCGTGAAATACCTCTCCCCGATCATGAAGGTCCAACGAACGTGCAGCCCGACCCGCACGACGGACATCATCCAGATCAACTCCAAGTCCGGTCTGGAGGGAAGCAACAAGAACTTCGCCTACGCCGGTGGGAAATTCGGCGGCATCGGTCTCACGCAGTCCTTCGCGCTGGAGCTCGTGGAGCACGGCATCAAGGTGAACTCTGTCTGCCCGGGGAATCTCCTGGACGGGCCGCTCTGGTCCGACCCGGAGAAGGGGCTCTTCATCCAGTACCTCAGGGCCGGGAAGGTGCCAGGCGCGAAGACGGTGCAGGACGTGCGTCGCTACTACGAATCCCGCGTGCCCATGGGCCGGGGGTGCACCGTGCCCGACGTCGTGAAGGCCATTCTCTATCTCGTCGAGCAGGAGTATGAAACAGGACAGGCGCTGCCGGTGACCGGCGGCCAGGTCATGCTGGGATAGGCGGAACGCGCAGCGGGGGCAGGGAGGGGTAATGTACACGGCAACGATGCTCTATCATTTCAAGGAAGAAAGCTTCGAACAGGCGTGCGAGATCTGGAAGAACGAGATCATGGACCATGCGAAAAGCCAGCCGGGCTTCATTCGCATGCAGTTCCTCGCGGCAAAGCCCAATGCGCTCGCCCTGGGCACATGGGAGGACAACGCCCATGCCCGACGCTTCATGGAGACCGGCGTCTTCAAGAATCTTCGCGCGCGCCTTTCAGACATGCTTGCGTCCAGCCCCGAGCAGACGATCTGGGACCTGAAATACTTTGCGCAAAAATGAGGCAGTCGGCCGCCCCCGCGCGCGCTGGCGTCCTGCCGCGCCGCCGAGACGGCGGGGTATGTACCCCTTTACACGAACGCTTATTTTCGTTAGGTTAGTCCCTCTGGGAATAAGGCAAATAGAATCCGCGGAATGCCGCGGCGCTCAGAAGGCAGGAATCCTATGGCGCGCAAGTGTGAAATATGCGGTAAGGGAACGGTCACCGGGAACAAGGTGAGCCATGCAAAGAACCGTACGCGAAGGGTGTGGAAGCCCAACCTCCTCAAGATCCAGACAATGGTCGGAAATACGCGCACGACGATGAAGATATGCACCCGCTGCCTGCGCAGCGGCAAGGTCGTAAAGGTCGTCTAGCGCCGCCACGGGCTCGCTTCCGTGCATCCGTGCACTCGCTCGCCCTCGGCATCCTGCCTATGGTAGTCCGTAGGCATTTTCATCCCGGCGCCATCGCACCGCGGCAGACGCCGCGGCGCAACAACATCTACTTCGCGGCGAGATTCGCCGCCACCTGCTCCCACGAAATCACGTTCCAGAACGCCGCGATGTAGTCGGGCCTCTTGTTCTGGTACTTCAAGTAGTAGGCATGCTCCCAGACATCCAGCCCCAGAATCGGCTTGAGGCCCTGGCTGACGGGAGAATCCTGGTTGGGAAGGCTCGTGACCACGAGCTTCCCGCCCGCGTCCGCGCACAGCCACGCCCACCCGCTGCCGAAGAGATTCGCCGCGGCATTGCTGAATTGCTCCTTGAATGCATCGAAGCTTCCGAATCCCGCATCGATGGCAGAGGCCAGTGCTCCGGAAGGCTTTCCGCCGCCCTTGGGCGAGAGCATCTTCCAGAAAAGGCTGTGATTCAGGTGCCCGCCGCCATGATTGCGCACCGCCGTCCTCACGTCGGCGGGTATGGAATCAAGCGCGCGCAGTATTTCCTCGATGGGCTTGTTCTGGAAGGAAGGCGCCTTCTCGAGGGCCGCGTTCAGCTTTGCGACATACGTCGCATGGTGCTTTCCGTGGTGGATCTCCATGGTCTTCGCATCGATGTGCGGTTCCAGCGCGTTGAAAGGATAGGGAAGATCGGGTAGTGAAAAGGCCATCAAACACCTCCTATGAATGCTATGTAAATATTAGTATTTTGATCAGGTATAGGCAAAGGAAAAGCCATACTTGAAGGCGGGAGGAAGGCATGGCGGCGAAAATCAGGGACAGGGTGTTCGGCGAGAGGCTCGGCGCGGTTGCCGGAGTGAGAAAATGGTCGCCAAAAATCCTGGAAAAGCTCGAATCGCTTGTCCGGGAGGGCGATGACTACGAGCTTTTCCGCATCAACCCCCTGCGGTTCGCCGCGGACCGCGGCCTGGTGGAGAACGAGGCCATCGACCTTTTCCTCCACGGCACGAAGGCCGGCATGTTCCAGATGGAGTGGGACCTCGTTTGCCCGACCTGCGGCGACTCCGTGGAGAGCTTCCGCTCGCTCAACAAACTGAACTCCCACTTCTACTGCACCATCTGTGACCTGAACGCGGAGGCGACGCTCGACGATTTCATCCAGGTCAACTTCACCATCTCCCCCGAGATCCGCGACATCATCTACCACCGCCCCGAAGCGCTTTCAATCGAGGACTATCACCTGAAGTACCACTTCGACCAGAACGCGAAGATCCCGGCGGTCCGCGTTTCATCGAGGCCGTTCCGTCGCTCGTGAAGGGGCTCTCTTACATCGGGCCGGGGCAAAAGAAGCGCTTCGAGATGAACATCCAGAGCGGCAGCATCGCGTTCAACAACCTCATGCAGCACCTGAGCGTCGCCGTGCCGGTGACGGGGGCCGCGGTGGGTTCCCCCCAGCAGGTGATGGTGCGCATGGAGGCCGGGCAGATCGTGCCCGCGCAGGCGAGCGTTTCCCCCGGCAAGCTCGTCCTCACGGTGGAGAACAAGACCGCGGCCAAGGCATCGATCATGATCGTCAACTTCCCGCCCGATTTCGAGAAGAAGCGCCTCCTTTTCGATCCCTTCCTGTCGGGAAAGAAGCTCATCTCCATCCAGACGTTCCGTGACCTCTTCAATTCCGAGGTGCTTCAGAGCACGGAGGGAATCGGCGTCCGGGACATCACGATCCTGTTCACGGACCTCAAGGGGTCCACGGCGCTCTACGAGCGCATTGGCGACCTGAAGGCATTCTCCCTCGTGCACCAGCATTTCGACAGGCTGGGAAGGGTCATCAATGAGAACGCGGGCGCCTTCGTGAAGACGATCGGAGACGCCGTGATGGCGTCTTTCCTGAATCCGTTTGACGCGGTGAAGGCCGCGCTGGAGATGAACAAGGAGATTGCACGGTTCAACCGGGCATTCACCAGCCGCGACGTGATCCTGAAAATCGGGATCCACAAGGGACCGTGCATCGCGGTGACCCTCAACGACCGGCTTGACTATTTCGGTCAGACCGTCAACACGGCGGCCCGGGTCCAGAGGCTTGCCGGCTCCGAAGAGGTGTACATCACGGAGGAAGTGATCAGCTTCAACGGTGTGAAAGGGCTCCTGAAAAGCTACAGGGTCTTCGGTGGGAAGAAGAAGCTGAAGGGAATCCAGGACGAGATCCAAGTCTACAGAATAGAGACCGCGGCGGCGGAGGATTCCACGCCTCGGGTCGGGCTCAGGGCGGCAGCAGGCGCGGTTTCGAACCGAACGCCCTGATTTCCGGCCTCCAAAGGGCAGTCACGCTTCACATACCCCATGAAGCCCGGGACGGGGCCGGCCTTGCCTAGTTGCCGAGATCCACGGCCAGCCATTTGGACAAATCCGTCTGCGATGAATCGATCTTTCCGATCCCCACTTTGGCGGTCGTTTCTGCGACCAGATAGGCCTTTCCATTGTAGGGGAATCGCTGGCCGCCGCCGGGGACATCCACGGCAAGCATGGCATGGGAATATTCGCGGGAGATCATCAAGACGCAGTCGATTCCCATGCGTTCGAGTATGATGGCCATGACCATGGCCCGGGAATCGCAGTCGCCCCTCCGCTCGAATGCGGCGGTGAGCGGTGAGTACGAGTTGATGAGAGTGCTTTCGGTCGACGCGACCAGCGCGTAGCTGCTCTCCGAAGCGGTCGCGCCGGAGATGAAAACGGCATGACCCTTGCGTTGCACGCCATCGACGGTGAAATCCAGCTCCGCGATCACGGCCCCATGACCCTGGTACGTGAAGCTGGAACGGTCCCCTGTCGAGCCCATCTGCTGGAGAAGGTCCGCAGCCATGAGCTCCGCCGAGCCGTAGCGCCCGGGCGCGTAGATCAGGATGTCGAGCTCCATGCCGTCGTTCGCGTCAAAGTAGGCGAAGCGCGTCTTTCCCTCTCCATCCCCCGCGGTGAAGCCCGACGGCATATCGATGACGGCCCCGGTGCCAGTGGCGAGCTCCTTCGCGGCGACAGGGGATGCCAGCATGCCCACGAATGCCGCGATGATGGCCGCACGTTTGAAAAGTTGCACCTTGGAAAGGAATCCGCCCCGGGACGCGGCACCGCGCATGACGAGCCTCAGGTGCTCACGACGCTGCGGGACGGCTTCGCCCCGGATCCACTTTCTTGAAATCGATGTAGCCCCGCTCGACATCCACCTCCGTGAGCACCACGCGAATCCTGTCGCCAATATCCAGGTCTTCAAACCCGCGTATCACCCTTCCCTCGGCCGGCACGGCGACCAGTCTCGCCCACGTGCCCTTGTCGGAGGCGCCGGTGACAAGGGCGTCAAAGCTTTCTCCGATCCTCGACGCGAGCAGCAGCGCGGCCGCAGACTTGCCCACCTGCCTCTCGACCTTGCGGGAGGCATCTTCCGCGTCGGTGAGATGATGCGCCAGCTCGTCCAACGCGGCAAAAGCATAGGGCTCCGCCTGCCCGGTGATGCCTGCCTTCACCAACCGCTGCGTGACCAGGTCGGCATACCGACGGTTCGGCGCGGTGGAGTGCGCATAATCCTTCACGGCGAGCGCAAAGTGTCCCGGGGCGACCCCTTCGGGCGGCTCCGCGACGTACTCTCCCGATCCAAGCAGCTTGATGACGGAAAGGGAGAGGTCGGGGAAGCGCAGCGGATCGGCCGCCTTTTCCCTGACAAGGAACTGATCCAGCGCTCCAGAATCCGGACCTTCCGGCAGGCGGAACTTGCGCTCCGATGCAATTTCGACGATCCGATCCCAGCGCTTGGGCGTGCGCACGACCCTTCGCATCGACGAGAGTTTTTTCGAGGCAAGGAATCGCGCGATGACGCCGTTGGCAGCGATCATGAAATCCTCGATGATCTCCTTGGCCCGATTTCTCTCTTCCACCTCGAGGTTGCGGAGAGTTTCGCCCTCAAAAACAGGCTTCGCCTCGATGGTGTCCAGGCTCAATGCGCCATGGGCATGGCGACGCTGCTTCAGCTTCTGGGCGATCCTGTCTTGTAGAAGAAGGTTGTCTGCCAGGCCCCCGACGGCGCCGATCCCTTCGGGAGCGGATGCGTTTCCTTCCAGCCAGGCCGCCACGCTGTTGTAGGCAAGCTTCGCGTGATTCACGACCCGCGCCCGGTAGACGTCCGAGCTTCGCAGTGCGCCATCCGCGCCGATGGACATTTCCACGACAACGGCCAGACGCTCCACCCCGGGACCCAGCGACGTGATGTCGGTGGAGAGCTTTTCCGGCAGCATCGGGAAGATCTTTGCCGCCGTATACACGGAGACCGTGTTGTGCAAGGCGTGTTCGTCGATGGCCCCGCCACTTTTCACGACCGCGTCCACATCCGCAACGGCGACGCGAATCTTCACCACGCCGTCGGGCAATTTTTCCGCGACCGTGAGCTGGTCCAGGTCGCGGGAATCGTCGTTGTCGATCGAGGCCCACGGGAGCGCCGTCAGGTCGCGGACCCCCGGGCGCTCTGCCGGTGGGAGGCTTTGCATTTCCGCTGGTGATCTGATTCCCTCGAGCTCGGCCAGCGCCCCGGGTGAAAAGTCAGGGAGCAAATGCCTTTCTATCATCACCCTGTGGGCGATGCGTTTGAGGATCGTGCGATCCTCATCGCGTGGCGTCTTCTGTTCCATTGCTGCTGCGCGCTCGGACAACGGTCGATCCCGGTCGCCGTCAGGTCGTTCCTGGAGAATCCAGGGCGGCTCTTTTCTTTCCGGCGAACGCGCGATACTCCTTTTCTTTCACGTCTTTGCGCTCGCGAAGCATTTGTACGTCCGTGAGGATGTCACGGATCGACGGCGTATCACGGCTCAGTGTGAGTCGGTCTTTATCCACGAGCGAACTGTACACCTCATTGCCAATCTTCGCCATGAGCTTCTCCGCGCGGGCCTGCAATTGCATGATCTCGAGCTTCATCACACCCCGCGTGCCAAGGTCTTCCGCATCGGCCACACCCTTGTTGACGATCTTTCTCATTCTAGTGTCGAAGCGGCCGTCCACAGCCCGGCGCCATTCAAGCGGTGCGTCGGGAGCTGGAGCGGGACCGCGCGCGGCCGTCTCACCGGAGCGCCGTCATCGATGGCGCTCCCCGGTTCTGACGTGCCGGCGATTGTCGTCCGATGGGGTTTTCATTCCGTCTGGCGGAGAGGTATTTTCTCAACGTGAACACCACTACGCGAAAGGCTCCACGGAAAACATCCGGACGAAAGGCTCCGCGACAGGTCGCCGCCCATCCCGCCGGAACGATCCACCGCTCCATCGAGCTGCTGCGGACGGCGCTCGTTGATCTGGGCGCCCCGCTGCCGTTTTCGGATGTGGAACGCGTGGCGATCATGATCAATGAAGCCATGAGCGTCCAGGCGCGCAGCTTCCATACCCCGGCGCACGTCTTCGACCTCGTCGATCCCGGCAATCCCCGCATGACGCTCGCCGCGCTCTTTCACGACCTCGTTTACTACCAGGTGGACCACGGATTCACGCCGCCGATCGCCGCGTCGGTCGAGTCGGGCATCGAACGGCGCGACGGTGCGCTCTTCGTCCGTTCGGAGGTCGCGCCGGGCGACCGCCAGCTTTCGCTCGCGCTCATCGTCTTCGGGCTTGCGCCGGGCAGCAAGCTCGACCCCTACGGCGGGATGAACGAGTTCCTGAGCGCGCTCGTCATGATGCGCAGTCTCGGGGCAGCCGTGCGGGAGCCTGACCTTGCGCTCACCGCCGGCTGCATCGAGCAGACCATCCCCTTTCGCGGGCTCGATGCGCGCGGCAGGAGCCCGGCGGAGCTTCTCGAGGAGCGCCTGGAGGAAGCGGACAAGGCGCTCGGGCTGGGCCTCACGACGGAAAGGCTGCGGGAGGGCGCGCGCTGGGCCGTCGGCTTTGCCAACCGCGACGTTGCGAACTTCGCGGAGGAGGATGTCGGGCACTTTCTCGACAATACGTGGAAGCTCCTGCCGGAAACCAACCCGGCGCTCCGCACGCAGGGAATCTACTCCATCCACAGCTACCGGGCGGCTCTCCAGGGCATGGAGGGATTCCTCCGGGCTCTCGATCCGCGAACAATCTTCGCCCGCCACCGGGGCGTTCCCTCGGCGGCGGAATACGCCCAAATGGAGCGACGGGCGCGCCGGAACGTCACCGCCGCGCGTGAATACCTGGGCATGAAGCTCCTGGCAGCGGCAGTTCTCGAGGCTTTTGCCGAGGCGAGCGGCGGCGATGCGCCGATTTCATACTTCATGGGCGAGCTCGACGTGAAGGAGAAGGGCGGCAGGCTGGAAGACTATCTGCCGCGCCGGCTTTCGCGGGCCACGGCCGTGTCGTCAGCGCGTCAGCCCCTTGACCCGACGCTCTACAAGCTCCTGGCCAAGGGACGGGCAAGCGCATCACGCTTCGATCTCCAGAACTCGCCGCTCGCGCTTTTCATTGGGGAGAATGTCGGGGCGGACGGTGTTGCGGCGCTCCTTGCCGCGGCCCGTCGGATGTTCGCCGGGGACATTGCTCCGCGCGCCTTCCTCGAGAAACTTCCCGGCCGCGTTGCCGCCGCCGTCGCAGAGGCGTGCGCCGCCATGGCCTTCGCCCGCCGCGACCCGCTCCTGGCGTACGCGCAGGAGCGCCGCCGGGAAGGGGAGTAGCGCGGGCGGGCCCGTCGCCTATCCCCGGTCGATTTCCTGCACGAGCGCGCCGGCGAGCTCCCATGTGCGGGAGAGCACCTCCGGGTCGATCTTGTCGAATGTGTCCTGCTTCTGGTGCCAGAATGGGGCCACCTTGTCCCGGCCCAGCCCCATGAGCGTGATGGCGGCAACCTTGGCCCGCACGGCATCCGCGAGCTCGGTATTTCCTCCGCTGATCTTCGACGGATAGGCCTTCCACTCCGGGTGATCCGCGGCCAGCTTTTCGATCATGCGCGTGAGCCCGGGATCGCTCCTGAATGGAACGATGATCCCTTCCCGCGTCAGCCAGGAAGGGCCCGCGCAGCCGAGCATCTCGAAGACCATCGCGCGCGGCTCCTTCATCTCCGCCCTGTGTCGCCGATAGAAATCGATCATGCCATAGTGCTGGACCTCTTCGCACCCCGTCACGACGGCGAAGACCCGCGTATGCTCCAGGGGGTGCGCCGCGAGCTGTCCCGCGAGGGTGAGCACGAGGCCGACCGCGGTGGCGTTGTCGTTCGCGCCGGCCGTGAAGGGCGTGCTTTCCGCCTGGATGCACAGCGCAGCCAGCAGGACGGCGCAGACCGCGGTGGGAATGCTCGCGTACCATGCCCAGGGCCAGGCGAAGGGAATGGCCAGAAGGTACAGGACGGCCTGCCAGAAGAAGGTGACGATTGCCACCGTCGTGAACTTGTCGTACGCCTTCACCCAGCCGGGCGTGCGGAAGATCAGGGGCGTTCTTTGCGTGTCGACGTGCCCGACGAGCAGGAGATCGCGCAGGTGCTCGCCGCGGGGAGGGATGAGCGCGTGGACATTCTGGCTTTCCGCCTTGGGCATCAGAAGCCGGAGAATGTTGCCGCGAAAACCGAGCTCCTGCAGCTCGGAGACGATGACAAGGACGGACAGCAGGAAAGCAAGAGCGGCGGTGACGAACCCGTGCAGCGGAAAGACGGCAAAGGCGATGATCATGCCGATGCTGCCCAGGAGATGGGGATGGAAGATGGACCGCGCGCTGCGGAAGCCCTCGGTGAGCGGCTGCAGACCGATCCGTGCAAGGGCGGCGCGCGCGTATTCGGAGCCGCGTCGCTCACCGTCGCGCGTGGGCCCCCGCGGACCTATCCCCTCCGCGAGCGCGCGGATGTGTCCCCGCCATTCTACGACCTTCGGATTCTGCGAAGCGGGTTGCGCCATGGTGTCCCCCTGATGGGGATTGTACCCCCATTACCGGCTGAAGTGAACGGCCGCGGGGGCCGCGCGATGCACAGGCATGGGAGGCCGCTGCGATGCAGCCGAAGATCCGCGGCCCCGGGTGCTGCACCCCGAGCGGTATGCCGACGGAGGACCCTGGAAGGACCTGCGCGGGACAAAGTGGTCGGGCTGACCGACAGCGCCTCCTTCTCAGGGCATCAGGAGCAGGAGCGGCTTCGTGACAAGCTCCATAAAACGCGCAAGGAACTTGCAGGCATAGACGCCGTCGATCAGCCGATGGTCCACGACGAGGGAGAGCGGCAGCAGCGACGCAGGAACAACTGCGTCGTCCCTGACCACGGGCTCCTGGTGGATGCGCCCAATGCCCAGGATGCCGACTTGCGGGGGAAGGATCATCGGGTTGCCGTAGACACCGGAAAAGGAGCCGAAGTTGGAGATCGTGAAGCTGCCGCCGCGAATCTCGTCGAGCTGCAGCGTGCGGGCGCGGGCCCGCTCCGTGAGGCGCACGATCTCGGCGTGAATCTTCGGCACGGAGAGCGCCCCCGCGTCCTTCACCACGGGCACGACGAGCCCTTCCTCCGTATCCACCGCCACGCCGATCTGCGGCGAAGGGAACGATCGGTACTCCTTGCGCTCCGGTGAATACGTGGAGCTCAGCAGCGGATAATCCTGCAGCGAAAGGGCCGCTGCCTTCACGAAGAAGGCCAGAAGGCCCACCTTCTCCTTTGCCGATTCGTTCATGTCGTGTCGGAGCCGCAGCAGGTCATCGGCGATAGTGTAGTCGTGCACCGCGGCGGCCGGGATGGCCTGACTCTTCTCCATGGCCGCGGCAATGGCCAGCCGCATCGTGGAGAGCTTCTTCGTGGAGCCGCCATTCGCGTCGACGGGAGCGAACGGTCCGGCGACATGCGCGGCGTTTTTCACCTCCGGGGCGGCGAGATCCGCCTTCAGTATCCTGCCCCCCGGTCCGGTGCCCGTCACGCGCGAAAGGTCGATGCCCGACTCCGCTGCAAGCTTGCGGGCAACGGGCGATGCACGCACCTTCCCGCGCGCGGCCCCGTTGCTGGATGGCGCGGGGGAAAGCGCGCGGCTCTCCGAGCTGGGCGGCAGGACCATGCCGCCTCCCGTGTCGAGCCTGCCCACCACCGTCCCCGACTCCTCAAAGGCGGGTGCAACGACCGCGCGAGGTGCCATGGCCGGGGCAGGGGAGGCGCTGGTCCTGATGCGTGCCACCACTTCGCCCACCTTCACGACCTGGCCCTGCGCGATCCTGATCTCGGCGATGACACCGTCCACGGGCGACGGCATCTCGGTCACCACCTTGTCGGTCTCCACGATTGCAAGGGCGTCACCCGGCTTCACGTGCTGGCCGGCGGCGACCTTCAGCTCGACGATCGTCCCTTCCGTAAGACCTTCACCGATGTCGGGGAACCGGAAATCGTACAAACCGTCGTCACGGCTCATAGCTCAGCACCTTTCGCGCCTCCGCGAGCACGTGCTCGGCGGTGAGGAGGTAATGCCGCTCGCCGCGCGGCATGGGGTAGATGACGTCGGGTCCGGTGAGACGGGCCGGCGGCGCCTCCAGCCGGTCGAAGGCCCTTTCCATGATCGTGGCCATGAGCTCCGCCGCGACGCCGAATGTCTGCGGACCTTCGTGCACGGCGAGCACCCGTCCCGTCTTGCGCACCGAGTCCACGACCGTGCGTGCGTCGAAGGGATAGATCGTCCGCAGGTCGATGAGCTCCACCGAGCGGCCCTCCGCGGCGAGGGCCGCTCGCGCAAGACGCGCCTCGATCATCTGCGCCCCATAGGAGATGAGGGTGAGCTCGTCGCCTTCCGCCTCGATGCGGGCGGTGCCGATCTCCACGGTATACCCGTCCTCGGGCACCTCCTGCCGCACGGCGCGGTAGGCGCGCGCGGGCTCCAGGAATATCACGGGGTCCGGGTCCCTGATGGCGGCGATGAGAAGCCCCTTGGCGTCGTGCGGGGTGGAAGGGATCACCACCTTCAGGCCGGGGATGTGGCCGAAGAGCGCCTCGACGCTCTCCGAGTGATGCTCGGGCGCCCGGATGCCGCCCCCGTACGGCATGCGGATGACCATGGGCGCGGCCAGCGCCCCCCGCGACCTGTTCCTCATGCGCGCGACGTGACTCACGATCTGGTTGAACGCGGGGAAAGCGAAACCAGAGAACTGTATCTCCACGACCGGCTTCAGACCCGCCACCGCCATGCCCACGGCTGCCCCGACAATGCCGGACTCCGAGATGGGCGTGTCGAAGCACCGCGTTTCCCCGAAGTCGCGCTGCAGACCCGTGGTGGCGCGGAACACGCCTCCCTCCAGGCCCACGTCCTCGCCGAAGACGATGACCGACTTGTCGGAGGTCATCTCCACGCGGAGGGCGTCGGTGACGGCTTCGATCAGCGTGAGGACCTTCATGCCTGCCTCCGCGCAAGCTGGGCGGCCATGATCTCAGGCATGTCGCTGTAGAGATAGCGGAAGGTGTCGTCCAGCAGCGTGTCCTCCCTCTGCTCCACCTCGTCGTAGGCAGCCTGTGCGCATTCGAGGGCTTTCTGCCGGATGCTCACCGTCTGCTCCTGCGTGAGGAGTCCCTTGTGGAGGAGGTAGCGCTCCAGCCGGGGGAGTGGGTCCCGCGCCTCCCACTCCTTCACCTCGGCATCCGCCCTGTACCGCGTGGGATCGTCGGAGGTCGTGTGCGCGCCCAGCCGGTAGGTGAGGCCCTCGATCAGCGTCGGGCCTGCTCCGGACCGGGCCCGGTCGGCTGCCAGGCGCACCGCGGCATAAACGGCGAAGATATCGTTGCCGTCCACACGGATGCCCGGGAAGCCATAGGCGAAGGCCTTTTCCGCGAGTGTCGCGCTCGCGCTCTGCTTGGACCAGGGCAGGGAGATGGACCAGTTGTTGTTCTGCGCATAGAAGACCACGCCGGATTTCCAGACGCCGGCGAGATTGCAGGCCTCGTGGAAGTCGCCTTCCGAGCTTGCCCCTTCTCCCATGAAGGTGAGGGCGATCCTGTCGCTGCCGGTATAGCGCTCCGCCCACGCCAACCCCACCGCGTGGACCATCTGACTTCCCACGGGCACCGATATCGGCAGCATGTGCATGGCGTCCAGGGGCATGTGATTGGCCCATTCGTTGCCGTACCAGTAGAGGTAGTACTGCGTGAGGCTGATGCCCCGTACAAGCATGCCGCCCAGCTCGCGGAAGGCCGGCACGAACCAGTCATCGGACCGCACGGCCATGAGGGCGCCGATCGAATTGGCCTCCTGACCCTTGTTCAGGACATAGGTCGGCATCCGTCCCTGCCGGTTCAGGCTCACGGCCCATTCGTCCACCTGCCGGGCCGTCACCATCGTGCGATATGCCTCGAGGGCGCCGTCGTCCGGCAGGAGCGGCATGCCGTCCGGGACGGGCGCAAGCCTCCCTGCCTCATCCAGGAGGCGCAGGAGCTTGCCTTCCCGGGGGTCGTATCTTTCGAACATCAGGGCCTCCGACTTTGCGGCCACCGTATCTCGCACGGTATTCCGTGCGGTTAGGTGGCATTCGTGCTACGCGCCCGGCAGGGAAACCAGAAGGGCGTGCCAGGCAAGCGTTGCGCACTTGACCCGGACCGGGAAGCTCGTGAGGCCCTTGAAGGCCGCGAGGTCCCCCATGTCGTCAAGGACGGTCGCGGGGATCTCGCCCCGCAGCGCCTTGATGAAGCTCTCGGCGCGTTGCCGCGCATCCGTGACAGAAAGCCCTCTCACCGATTCGGTCATGAGAGAGGCGGAGGCGGTGCTGATGGCGCAGCCCTTGCCGTCGAAGCGCACGGTATCGAGACGGCCGTCGTCCCCCACCACGACCTCGAGCTTGATCGAGTCGCCGCAAGTGGGATTTTCGTGCACCATGGACTGCGGGACATGATCGAGATGCGCCTGGCCGCGCGGCGAGCGATAGTGATCCATGATGATTTCCTGGTAGAGCTCTTCGAAGGCATTCATGCCCGCACCTGCGCGCCTCGTTGCCGCGCGCTCATCCGTAGAACCTCGCGGCGCCCTCGAGGGCTTCCGCCAACCGATCGATCTCCGCGAAGGTGTTGTAGAAGGAGAGGCTGGCGCGCGCCGTGGCTGGCACCCCGAGCCGCTTCATGAGCGGCTGGGCGCAGTGATGACCCGCCCGCACGGCGATGCCCTCCCGGTCCAGGAACTGGGCGACGTCGTGCGCGTGGATTGCGCCGAGCGTGAAGGAGAACACGGCGCCCCGCACGGGGGCGCTGCCGTAGACCGTGACGTCGGGCGTGGCGCGGAGCTTTTCGGCGGCATACGCGGCAAGGTCGTGCTCCCACGCGGCGATTGCGGGAAGGCCGAGTGCATGGAGGTAGTCGATGGCGGCGCTCAGCCCGACCGCACCTTCCACGTTCGGTGTGCCGGCTTCGAACTTCCAGGGAAGATCGTTCCAGGTGGAGCCTTCCAGGTGCACGGACCGTATCATCTCGCCGCCGCCCATCCACGGGGGCATCGCTTCCAGAATCTCTTCCTTCCCGTACAGCGCGCCTATGCCCATGGGGCCGTACATCTTGTGTCCCGAGAAGCAGTAGAAGTCGCAGTCGAGGTCCTGCACGTCGATGCGCATGTGCGGCACCGCCTGCGCCCCGTCCACGAGGATGAGCGCGCCGCGGTCGTGCGCGATCCGCGCAAGGGCCTTCACGTCGTTGATGGTGCCCAGCACATTGGAAACATGGGTGACGGCCACCAGGCGCGTGCGCGGATCCCAGGCGGCCGCGGCGCGCTCCAGGTCCAGGCTGCCGTCATCCTCCACGGGAAGGAAAGAGAGCTTCGCGCCGCGCCGGGCGCAGGCGAGCTGCCACGGGACGAGATTGCTGTGGTGCTCCATCACCGTGCAGAGGACCACGTCGCCGCTCTTCAGGCTGCTGTCCGCCCAGCTCGACGCGACCAGGTTGATGGCCTCGGTTGTCCCCCGGGTGAAGACGATCTCGGCGCGCGCGCGCGCGTTGAGCAGGCGCTGCACCTTTCCCCGGCCTTCTTCAAAGGCCGCGGTGGCTTCTTCTCCCAGGGTGTGGAGCGCGCGGTGCACGTTCGCGTTGTTGTGCTCGTAGTAGACGCGCATGGCATCCAGCACGACGCGCGGCTTCTGCGACGTGGCGGCGTTGTCCAGGTAGGCGAGGGGGTGGCCGTTGACGTGCCGGTCCAGGATGGGGAAATCCCCGCGCACGTCATCGACGTTCCGGGAGCCGATCAGCTGGGTTTTGGCGTGCGCAAAGCGATCCATATTTCTCCGTTTTCCACTTTTACGTCCCACGTCCCGACCGGGAGTGTCGCGGGCAACCCCGTGACCTTTCCCGTGCGAAGGTTGAACCGGGATCCGTGCTTCTGACAATATACTTCTCCCGCCCAGACATCGCCCTCAGAAAGACGTGAATATTCGTGCGAGCAGATATCGTCGAGGGCAAAAACGCCCTCGTCCGTGCGAAAAAGTGCCACGAGCCGCTCTCCGACCGTGACGCCGAGGGTCGTGACCAGCTCCTTTTCCATCGCCACGCGTATCCAGCCGTCCATCTTTTTTCAGGCAGCCCTGCGAAAACGGCCGCGGATGGTCGCGAGCGTCTGGTCGCGGTAGCCTTCCGGCGCCGATCCGAGGAGGTCCTCGAAATAGCCGATCACGAGCATCTCCCGCGCGTCAAGCGTCGACAGGCCCCTGCTTTCGAGGTAGAAAAGCTCCTCGCTGGAAAGTTTCCCCGTGGTGGAGCCGTGGCTGCACTTCACGTCGTTGTTGCCGATCCGCAGGGTGGGGATGGAGTCGGAGCGCGCCGCCTCCCCGAGGATGAGATTCCGGTTTGTGAGGTAGGCGTCGGTTCCCGACGCGCCCTCTGCCACCTCGATGAGCCCCTGGAACACCGAGCGGCCGCCCGCCGCGACGGCGCCCTTGTAATAGGCCCGGCTGGTTGCCTTGGGTGAGCGATGGTTCTGGACCGTCCGCAGGTCCATATGCTGGCCGGCGCCGCAGTAGTACACGCCGTCCAGCCGCGCATCGGCACCTGGCCCGTCGAGCGAGCAATCCACCCGCGTCTTTGCAAGACGCGAACCGAACTCCGCATCGATGTGGTGGAGCGACGCGTCCCGTCCCACCACGGCGCGCGCGTGCCGGACGTAGATGTCGCGCGGCCCCAGCTCCTGGACCTCGCAGTAGGTGAGACCCGCCGCGTCCGCGAGCCGCAGGTCGACCGCCGCGTTGCAGAGCAGCCCTTCACCGTCTTCCGCGCCGCGTGTACGGGTGACCACCGACGCGCGCGCGCCCTGGCCGAGAAACACCGCGACGTGCGGGGCGCTCTGGAAACCCTTGCCGGTTTCGGCGAAATCGATGAAGAACGGCTCCTTGATTTCAAGACCGGCGGGGATCCAGAGCAGCGCGCCGTGATTGAACGAGGCGAAGTGCGACACGAGGAAACGGTTGTCCGCTTCCTCGAATGCCTTCTCCCACAACCCGTGCATCGGCGCTTCCATCTCCTCCACCGCGTGATCAAGCGGCAGGAGCTTCACGCCGCTGTCGCGCAGGGCGGGGGAGAGTGCAAGCTCGGCGCAGCGCGACGACTCGAAACGGATGAATCCCGCGCTCGATCCCGCCTCCGCGTCCCGCGGGCACGCGGGCTTCGGCTGCGGGCCTGCGGCGAAGGAGTCCAATCCGAGACGGCTCACGTCGGTCCGGCGCCATTCCTCCTCTGACGTTGTCGGCCACGCCATGGCCTTGAAGCGCTCCTGCGCCTTGTCACGAAGATTTTTCATCCAGACGGGCTCGACGGCGGTCGGCATCATCCCACCGTGCCTTCCATCTCCAGCTCGATGAGCCGGTTGAGCTCCACCGCGTATTCCATGGGGAGCTGCTTCACGAGGGGATCGAGGAAGCCGCTCACGATCATGAGGGACGCCTCCTGCTCGCTCATGCCGCGGCTCATGAGGTAGAAGAGCTGCTCCTCGCTGATGCGGCTCACGCGCGCCTCGTGCTCGATCGACACGTCGTCCGAATCGATCTCCATGTACGGGTAGGTGTTGCTGCGGGACTGCGCGTCAAGGATGAGCGCGTCGCAGACGACCCTCGAGCGCACGTCGTGCAGGCCCTCGTTCACTTTCAAGAGGCCGCGGTAGGAGGAGATGCCGCCGCCGCGGCTGATGGACTTTGCCGTGACGATGGACGAGGTGTGGCTCGCCGCGTGCACCGCCTTTGCACCAGTGTCCTGCTCCTGTCCCTTGCCGGAGAAGGCGATGGAGAGAACCTCGCCGTGGGCCCCTTCGCCGACCAGGTAAATCGACGGGTACTTCATCGTGCGCTTGGCGCCGATATTCCCGTCCACCCATTCGACCACGGCGTCCTTGTGCGCCACGGCGCGCTTGGTGACCAGGTTGTACACATCGTTGGACCAGTTCTGTATGGTGGTGTAGCGCACCCGCGCGCCCGGTAAGGCGATGATCTCCACCACGGCGCTGTGCAGCGACTCGGTGGCGTAGACGGGCGCCGTGCAGCCCTCGATGTAGTGCACGAAGCTGCCTTCATCCGCGATGATGAGGGTGCGCTCGAACTGGCCGAAGCTCTTCGCGTTGATGCGGAAGTAGGCCTGCAGCGGCACTTCCACCTTCACACCCTTGGGCACGTAGACGAAGCTTCCCCCCGACCAGACGGCGCTGTTGAGCGCCGCGAACTTGTTGTCCAGGTAGGGGATGACCGTGCCGAAGTACTGGCGCACCAGGTCGGGATGCTCGCGCACCGCTGTCTCGGGGTCTGTGAAGATCACGCCCTGCTTGGAGAGCTCCTCCTTGATGCTGTGGTAGACCATCTCGGAGTCGTACTGTGCCCCGACACCGGCGAGGAACTTCCTCTCCGCCTCGGGGATGCCGATGCGCTCGAATGTCTCCTTGATGTTCGCCGGCACGTCCTCCCACGACCGCGACTGCTGCTCCTGCGGCCGCGCGTAGTAGTACAGGTCGTCGAAGTTCAGGTCGGAGAGGTCCGCGCCCCAGTTGGGCATGGCCTTCTTGCGGAAAGCCGCCAGGGAGCGCAGGCGGAACTGGCGCATCCACTCCGGCTCGTTCTTGCGGGCGGAGATGGCGTTGACGATATCCTCGTTCAGCCCCTTGCGGGTCTTGAAGACCGACTCGTCAGGAAAATGATACCCGTGCTGGTATTCGCCGACGAGCTCGCTGCCGGGAGCGGGGGACGACGATTCAACGACGGGAGACTGCCGACTCATTGGCTTCCTCCTCGATTCCGTACTGTTCCTTGATCCAGTCGTAGCCGCGGCTTTCCAGGATTTCCACGAGCTCCTTGCCGCCGGAGGTCACGATCCTGCCCTTGTACATGATGTGCACGAAGTCCGGCACGATGTGGGTGAGGATACGCTGGTAATGCGTGATGATGAGCGCCCCGAAGTCGGCCCACCGGTCGCTCCAGCGACATCCCGCAGCTTGTTCACGCCGCGTGCCACGACCTTCAACGCGTCGATGTCGAGGCCCGAGTCCGTCTCGTCCAGGATGGCAAGGGTGGGCTTCAGCATCAGCATCTGCAGCACCTCCATGCGCTTCTTCTCCCCGCCGGAAAAGCCCTGGTTGAGATAGCGGTTGATGAATGCCTGCTCCATCTCCATGAAATCCATGTTCTCGCGCAGCTGCTTGATGTAGGCGGTGACATTCATGCCTTTGCCGTCGCTTCGCAGCTCGATGGCGCGCTTGAGGAACTTACCCACCGTGACGCCGGCGATCTCCACGGGGTACTGGAACGCCAGGAAGACGCCGCGCAGCGCGCGTTCGCTCGTGGAAAGGGCAAGGTAGTCATCCCCGTCCAGCGTCACGCCGCCGCCGGTCACCGTGTACGCGGGATGACCCATGAGCACATTCGCCAGCGTGCTTTTCCCGGAGCCGTTTGGCCCCATGAGCGCGTGGATCTCTCCCGCGCGGATCACGAGGTCCATGCCGTCCAGGATCGGTTTCTCACCGATGGAGGCTTTCAGGCCGCTCACTCTCAACTGGTATGCCATTTCATTCCCCCTGTCGCGTGCGTCAAATCGGGTAGCCCAGCGCGACCCGCGCCTCTTCGCTCATCCGTTCGGGTCCCCACAGCGGGGACCACACGGTATTCGCCTTCACGTCGACGAGGCCGAAGGCGTCCCGCACGGTCTCGATGATGTCGCGGCGGATGATGTCCTCCGCCGGGCACCCGGGATAGGTGAGGGTGAAGTCGACCTCAATGCCTTTTTCCTGCACGTCGATGCGGTACACGAGCCCCAGGTCGACGATGCTGAAAGCCAGCTCCGGGTCCTCCACGTTGCGCAGAACGTCCAGGACTTCCTCGCGAGATACCATCTCTTTGTTCTCTCTCATATAAGTTGACAATGCTGACTAAATTAGTCAAGATTAAATGCGATGAAGATTGTCGAGATTCTCTGCAATCCGCGACCCGGCAGCTTCAATCTTGCCCTTGCCGCGAGCGCACGGGAGAAGCTTGTGTCTCTGGGTCACGAGGTGACGCTTCATGACCTCTACAAGGAGGGCTTCGACCCCGTCATGGAAGCGGCCGAGCTCGCGCGCAGCTACAGTCTCGACGGTCTCGTGCAGGTGCATTGCAACGAGCTTGCCGCCGCGGACGGCCTGATCGTCTTTCACCCCGAATGGTGGGGCCAGCCGCCCGCGGTCCTCAAGGGTTGGGTGGACCGGGTATTCCGGCAAGGGATTGCCTACGATCTGGAAGGGGAAGAGTTCACGCAGAAAGGATGGAAGCCGCTTCTGACGGGCAAGAAGGGCTTGGTTTTCTGCACGTCGGACGCGGAGGCGGCGAGTGCGACCCGGACGCTTGAGATGCTCTGGACCGACGCAGTCTTGGGCAGGTGCGGCATGAAGGCTGCCTGCCACGTCCTGCGGGATCTTCGCCGCACCGATCCGCATTCCCGCAGGAATTGGTTGAATTTCATGATCCAGGAGATCGAGGCGTGGTTTCCGGCCGCTCAGACGGCCCCCGTCCGCGACTGAATCAGCGAAGCGCCTTGCCTTCCACGAGCATCTGAAGCGCGGCGCGAACGCGACGATCCCGCGTCTCCGGTCGCTTCGCCGCGCTGATCCATTCCGTGTACGCCTTACGATGCGAGGGCGCGAGCCGGTCGAAGACCGCCTTCGCGCGCGGCTCCCCCTTCAGGGCATTCTGCAAGGCGGCGGGAATAGCGACGGCAACCGGGCTTTCATCATGCCCCATCACGACCTTCACGGAGTCCCCTGCCGCGCGGTCCAGCTTCTTCAGCACTTCCTTGTTGACGACCATCGCGTACCATCCATCACCGGACGATTGGAGAGACGTCGCGATGGGAACGCCGTCGATCCGTCCCTTCACGCGCTGGCGGGCGCGGAACGCGCCCGACTGAGCGACAGTCGGGGGAATCGGCAGAATAGTCATCATGCCGGGCCCGTTCGGGCGGAAGAGCCGGCCTTCGAATTTCCACGTCTTCATGATGTCCCCCTCATTCGCGGTTTGACATCCTGAAAATAACCACCCCGCAGGAGGGCGGACAGGGGAACGTGAATGAAAAAAAGGGCCGTCCCATTGTGACGGCCCCTTTCAGAGCTCAAAACCTTCACGACGACCGGCGGGAATCCCCTAGAACAGCTCCGCGGCCGCCTTCACGCCTTCCAGGTCGATCTTCCCGCTTGTCACGACGGGCATCGCTGTCGGATATGACCGGCCATTGATCCACAGCTCTTTTGCGAGCGGGATGAACAGGTCCTGCCTGCCGGGCTTCATGCCCCACACGATCCGGCGCGTACCGTTCTCCGATTCCTCCACGCCGACGTCCAGGAGGAGGTCCGGCTTTTTCTGCGCGGGACGCTGCTTTCCGATGAGGTAGCCCGCGTTGCGCGTGTCCCACAGCAGGTTGATCCGCAGCTTGTCGCGATTCTCCAGAAGCGCTTTCAGCGTGCCCGCGTCCGCGTGCGCGGGATTCACCCAGACCTCGACGGGAAGGCCGGTGCCCAGCGCCTCCGCGATCGCCGTGCTCAGGTCCGGGAGAACACGGGAGCCAGCACGCCGCACGGTCTCGTCGTCATGACCCGTCACCCAGAGCTCCGCCGCGCCCTTGCGCTTCCTGCGATACGCTTCCGTGAAAACCACATTGTTCGTCTCCGCGATTTCTCCCACCAGGAGGATCAGCGCCTTGTCTTCATCCGTGCAGCCCGCGGGTTTTGCAGCAAGCTGCGCCCATCCTGGGTCCAGCGCTTCCAGCCCGGCGGCGACCACGGGGATTCCTCTGCGCGCCGCCGCCTCGATGAACGTGTCGATGGCTTCCGCGCAGAGCGACGGGGAGATCCGCATCAACGGATTCTTCGCTTTTGAGAGAAGCTTCCGCGCCGTCTCGCGCGCCGCGGCAAGATCCACCGCCGCGGGGGCCGGATCGTTCAGGAAGTCGTGGCCGAACCTTCCCTTCTTGCAGAGCTTGCCGAAATTCGGCGCATCGTAGCGCTCCGTGACGCGTGTGAAAAGCGTGCCATGCCAGCGGTATTCGATGCCGCAGCCTACCGAGCAGCGGCCGCAGGTGCCGTCCACCGTCTTTTCAAGCAGCGGCACGTTTTTCTTTGCCGGAAGCTTTTCCGTGAGCGCGCCCACCGGGCATGCGGAAACGCATTGGCCGCAGGAGATGCAGGTCGTGTCCTCTCCGAAAGGCACGCCGAATGACGGGGCGACCACCGAGGAGAATCCCCGGTAGATATAGCCGAACACGCCGATGCCCTGCACCTCGAGGCAGATCCTGATGCAACGTCCGCAGAGCACGCATTTTGACGGGTCCCTGCTGATGAACGGGTGCGAGTCGTCGATAGGGTGGCGCGCGATCTCGCCCAGATAGCGCGTGGCTATCGCATCGTATTCGGTTGCGTGCGACTTCAGCGCGCACTCTTTCACGTCCAGGCAGCCGCACTCGAGGCAGCGTTCGGCCTCGGCGCGGGCCGCGGCGACCGGGAGCGTGGATTCTATTTCCATGAAGCCCTTTGCGCGCGGCCCCGCCGCCATGACGGCAGGTTTCGCACGCGGTGCGCGCGGGGTGGCGGCGAAGTCCTCCGCGGTCGGCGTCTTGAAATCCGCCTTTTTGCTCAGGAACTCTTTTGGCCTTTGGTAGGTCCTGCCCTCCAGGTATGCAAGAGCCGCGCGCGCCGCGTGCTTGCCGCCGGCAATCGCGCGTATGGCGATGTCCGTGCCGGTGAGGAGGTCTCCCGCCGCGAAGACGCCCGCAACGTCGGTGCGACCCGTGTCCGTGTCCGCATTCAGGTTGCCCTTGTCATCCACGAGGCCGGGTGTGCCGGAGAGCAGCTTCGTGTCCGAGTACTGCCCGACGGCGGAGATGATCGTATCAACGGGGACGGCATACTCCGATCCGTCCACGGGCACGGGCCTTCGCCGTCCGGAGGCGTCCGGTTCTCCCAGCGCCATGCGCAGCAGGGTGAGGGTCTTCAGGCTTCCGCCTTCTGCCAGGATCGAGACGGGGGCCGCGAGGTACTGGATGTCGATGCCTTCCTCCATGGCCTCTTCGATCTCCGCATCGGATGCCGGCATCTCCTCGCGCGTGCGCCGGTAGTACATCGTCACCTTCGACGCGCCGCGCCGCAGGGAACAGCGGGCGGCGTCCAGCGCGGTGTTGCCGCCGCCGATGATGGCGACGATCTCGCCGACCTTCACGGGCAGCCCCGCGTTCACGTCGCGCAGGAAGTCGATGCCGGAAAGCACCGCGGGATGGTCCTCGCCGGGGATGCGCAAGGCCCGACCCTTCCACGCGCCAATGGCGAGAATCACGGCGTCATTTTCCGCGCGCAGTTTCTCAAGGGTCACGTCCTTGCCCAGCCGCACGCCCGTGCGGAGGGTCGCGCCGAGGCTCAGCATTTCAGCGATCGCCCGGTCCAGGACCGCGGGCGGCAGGCGGTAGTCGGGGATGCCGTAGCGCAGCATGCCGCCGGCCTTCTCCATGCCCTCAAGGAGCGTGACGTCCACGCCCTTCTCCGAGAGGTACCATGCGGCGGAAAGCCCCGCGGGTCCGGCGCCGATCACGGCGATCTTCTTTCCGATGCGCGCGGGCGTGGGACGCTGCTTCATGCCGCCAGCCGCCGCTTCCGCGTCGGCCACGAATCGCTTGATGCCGTTGATGTTGAGCGGCTCTTCCACGAGGCTGCGTCTGCATTCCTGCTCGCACGGCCGGGGACAGATGCGGCCGATGACCGCCGGCATGGGATTGTCGCGTCGGATGAGCTCCACGGCCTCGGCGTCCTTCCCGTTCGCCACCAGGCCCAGATAGCCCTGGATGTCGATGTTGGAGGGGCAGGTGAGCGTGCAGGGGGCCTTGCAGTCCCCGTAGTGATTCGAAAGGAGCAGGTCCAGCGCCATGCGCCGCGCCGCGTCGACGTCAGGGGCGGTTGTGGTAATGACCATGCCCGGAGTCACCTTCGTGCTGCAGCTGGGGACGAAGCCCTTTGCCTTTTCCACCTTGACCAGGCAGACCCAGCAGGATGCGTACGGCTCGAGCCTCTTGTCGTTGCAGAGCGTCGGGATGCGGATGCCCTGGCTCTCCGCCGCTTCGAGTATCGTCGTGCCCGGCGCCACGGTGAGCTTCTTCCCGTCCAGGGTGATCTCGATCTGGTCCATGTTCAGTCCTTCCCCCGGCGCCGGCGCCAATTCCACGGGGTACCGCGGCGTCGGCCTTCTCGTGCGCAAAGGCCTGCGCTCCCGTGGTGATCTCTATCGCGTTGAACCGGCACGCCTCGAAGCAGAGACCGCACCGGATGCAAGTGTCCTGGTCGATGAGGTGCGGCTTCTTCCGCTCGCCGTGCGCGGCCTTCGTGGGACAGACGCGCGCGCAGAGCATGCAGCCCGTGCACGCTCTCCGCGACCACGTTGTAGGTGATGAGCGCCTTGCACTTCTTTGCCGGGCAGCGCTTGTTCCTGATGTGCTCGTCGTATTCCGCGCGGAAGTAGCGCAGAGTGGTGAGCACGGGGTTGGGCGCGGTCTGCCCGAGCGCGCAGAGCGAGCTGATCCGGATCTTGCCCGCCAGCTCCTCCAGCTCCGCAATGTCCTTCTCTTCTCCCCTGCCTTCCGTGATGCGCGTGAGGATCTCCAGCATCCGCTTCGTTCCGATCCTGCAGAAGGTGCATTTGCCGCAGGATTCGCTCTGGATGAAGGTGAGGAAGTAGCGCGCGACGTCGACCATGCAGGTCGATTCGTCCATGACGACCATGCCGCCGGACCCCATGATCGCGCCCGTTGCCGTGAGGGAATCGTAGTCCACCAGCACGTCGGCGAGGCTTTCCGGCACGCACCCGCCGGAGGGACCGCCCATCTGGACAGCCTTGAACTTCTTGTCGCCCATGATGCCGCCGCCGATGTCGAAGATCACCTCGCGGAGGCTGATGCCCATGGGCACCTCGATCATGCCGCCGCGCTTGATCTTGCCCGCAAGGGCGAAGACCTTTGTCCCCCTGCTTTTTTCCGTGCCGATCTTCGCGTACTCCAGCCCGCCCATGCGGATGATCGAGGGCACATTCGCGAATGTCTCCACGTTGTTGATATTGGAAGGAGAACCCCACAGACCGCGCTCCGCGGGAAACGGGGGGCGCAGGCGCGGCATGCCGCGCTTGCCTTCTATCGAACCCATGAGCGCCGTTTCTTCACCGCAGACGAATGCGCCGGCGCCTTCCTTTATGTGGAGGCTGAACGAAAAATCGGTTCCCAGTATCCGGTTGCCCAGCAGGTTCTTTTCTTCCATCTGGCGCAGCGCGATCTGGAGCCTCTTGATGGCGAGCGGGTATTCCGCGCGCACGTACACGTAGCCCTCGTCGGACCCGATGGCAAAGGCGCCGATCAGCATGCCTTCCAGGACCGCGTGCGGGTCCCCTTCCAGCACCGAGCGGTCCATGAAGGCGCCCGGGTCCCCCTCGTCCGCGTTGCAGATGATGTACTTCTTGCCGGTCGTGGACTTCGCTTTGCGCGCGAATGTCCATTTCATGCCGGTGGGGAATCCCGCGCCACCGCGGCCGCGCAGACCCGACGCCGAAACCTGCTCGATGACCGCCTCAGGGCTCATGCCGGTGAGCACCTTCCGCAGCGCCACGTAGCCGTCGTGGGCGATGTACTGGTCGATGGATTCGGGATCGATGACGCCGCAGTTGGCAAGAACGATACGCTTCTGTCGCGCCAGGTACGGGTAGTCGGCGGGGATGAGCATCGCGGTGACCGGTGTCCCTGCAAGGAGCCCTTCCACGATCGCGTGCGCCTTCGCCTCGTCCACGTTGCCGTAGAGGAGCTTTGTCCCGTCGGCCTGGCGTATCTCCACGAGCGGCTCGGCGTGGCAGGCGCCGATGCATCCCGTGGCGACAACGGCGTAGGGCAGGGCCCGCGCCGCAACGTCCTTCTGGAGAGTGTCGAAAACCACCCGCGCGCCCGCGGCGATGCCGCAGGAGCTCATGCCCACCGCCACTTCCGGCTGGCCGCTCATGACTTGCCTCCCACCGCCGCGACGATCTTGCCCAGCTTGTCACCGGTGAGCCGGCCGTAGACCTCGCCGTCGATCATCACCACGGGCGCGAGCGAGCAGCACCCCAGGCAGGCCACCCTCTCAACCGTGAACTCCCCGTCCTTCGTCGTATTCCCCGGTGCAACGCCGAGCTTCTGCTCCACCACCGTGTCCAGCGAATCGGCTCCCTGCACGTGGCAGGCGGTGCCGTGACAGACCTTCATGACGTGCTTTCCCATGGGCGTGAAACGGAACTGTGCATAGAACGTGGCCACGCCGTAGATCTCCGCCGCCGCCATGCCCGTGACCCGGGCGATATTGCGCATCGCCTCTTGCGGAAGGTATCCGTAGATGTCCTGGGTTTTCTGCAGAAGAGGGATGACGTTCCCCTTCACCCCCTTCCACTCGCTGAGAAGGGCCTGAAACGCCTGTTCCATGTGATCTCCTTCGGCGGTCACGTGCCGGTGCCAGAGTCAATTTTGATTCGAACGGGAGTTGTCTGGATTGTAGCACAGCGCGAAGAGGCATGCAACTGGGGGGAGAGTCCCTCCCGGGGAGATGCATTGTCACGCCGGGCCTGCTATCTGGAAGAATCCTTTCCGCCGCCGCCGCGCGCGACCCGTTTGCGCGAGCGGGCAAAGAGCCGGACGATGTCCTGGCCCGGCTTGATCACGAGCAGGTACCCGACACCGGGCGAGGGCTCGGTCGGCCGGATCTCCGAAAAGCCATTGCGGAGAAAAAGGAACACCGCGAGTCGCAGCACCGCGACGACAACGAAAACCCCGGTGATGTTGTTGAGCACGCCATACGCGAGGCCTGACCATTTCAGCAGGTCCGCAATGGCGCCACCCGAGAGCGACCCGAGGAACGCGGCGGTCATGAGAAGGGTCTGGTAGTAGGCGAGTGACTTCGTGATCCGATCGCGGCCGACAGCGTCATAGATGTAGGTCGATCCGGCCAGGGAGAAACCGGCAAAGAGAAAGCCATTGAGGAACTGCAGGAGGACCAGGATCGGCCAGGCGCGGATGACTACCCAGCCCGCCGCGATCAGGGGGAAGAACGCGGAGGTCACCATGATGATCCTTCGGTTGCCGAACCGGTCGATGAGCGTCCCCCAATAGGTCATGAGGAGAAAGGTGGCGATGGTCCCGGTCATGGTGACCGCCGTGAAGGCCACGTAGTTGAGGCCGAGATCCGACAGGAGATGGACCTGGATGAGGGGAGCCATCATCATCGTGAGGAAGCTCATCGGAACCATGTAGAGCATGAAGCCGCCGAGATCGGTGTTGCGCAGGTCACGCAGGAAAAGAAGGAGGCTCATGGTGCGCGCTTCCGTCGTCCGCGTCATGGGCGGCTCGTACATTCTCCGCAGCACGAATGTGTCGGAAGAACGGCTGAGTGACGCGAGGAGCAAAAGGACCCCGTACGCGGCCACCTCCAGGCCCCGCTGCTTCGCCATAAACAGGAAGAGCCCCGCGAGGGAGGTGGCGATGAACTGGGCGACGCCGCCGGTGCGGTTCCTGATGCCCCAGAAATACCCCCGCCGATCCGCGGGGACCAGGTCGTTCATCCAGGAAAGCCACGACGGGTTGGAGAGATTGCTTGCAAAAATCCCCGCGCAGAAGAGAAAAATCGCGAGCCATGCGTGGTGCGCCAGCGCCGCGACGAAGACCAGGATCCAGCTCAGCCCGTGAACGGCCACGGAAAGCCGGCTGAAGGACCTGCGGCTCCCCCGGCGCTGGATGATCGCACTGCCCGCGAGCTGGGCAACCGCGTTGGCGAGCTGCGCGAGCCCCTGCATGAGGCTGACGCCGAAAACCGACGCGCCGAACAGGAGCATGAAAGGAACGACGTAGTTCTCCGAAAACCCGAACATGATGGACCACAACACCGCGTCGATGACGGAGAACGAGAGGCTTCGTCGCAGGCGCGGATCCCCGACCATCCTGAAGGGACCGCGGGTGGCTTTCATCGCGGCCCGGAGGGTATCGGGAACCGGGGAATGCCGCAAGGCTTTACAGAGCGCACCCGCACCGCTACCATTGCCGGGCCATGCGCCTTCTCATCGTGGAGGACGAGTTCTACACCCGGCAGGGCATTGTCGAAGACCTCGACCTCGCGTCGATCGGATTCGACGACATCCGCCAGGCCGACGACGGCGTCGATGCGCTGGAGATCGCACGCTCGTTTCCGCCCGACATCGTGCTTGCGGACGTGCGGATGCCGCGCATGGACGGGATCACGATGTCCTTCGCGCTGCGCAAGTCCTTCCCCCGGTGCCACATCGTGGTGATGAGCGGGCACTCGGACAAGGAATACCTGAAGGCAGCCATCGAGCTTTCGGCCGTGAGCTATATCGAGAAGCCGTTTCGATCACGGGAGCTGAAGGAGGTGCTCCTCCGGGCGGCAACGCTGCACCGGCAGGAGGAGGAGAGGGACCGCCGGGAGGCGGCGCTGCAGATGCGCGCCGAGGCAGGCGCTCCGCTCCTGCGATCCGAGGTCGCCCTCATGCTCGTGCAGCAGCAGCTCGACGACTCGCTGGCCCGCCAGATGCTCGCCGCCTCGGGCATCGAGCTTGCCGCGGATGCCGCGATTGCCGTCGCGGTCATCCGGCCCGCCGGCACGTCATTCACTGACGAGCTCTCCAGCGGGTCCATTCCCCGGGTGGAGCAGGAAATCGCGCGCTCCTCGGTCGGCGGGCTGGTCGCTCTCAAGGGAAACGAGGAGGCGATCATTGTCCTCCACGCCCCTCCCGATCGCGCGCGAAGCCTCGAGAAGAACCTCGGCGGCATCTGCGCCGGGATATTGCCGAGCTTCGGCCCCGCGGTGATCGGGATCAGCCCCGTCGTCCCCGGTCTCGCTGCCGCGCGCGCCGCGTACCTCGCCGGCAGCTCTGCGCTGGACGCGGCATTCTTCTGCGGCCCCGGTACAATCGCATTCGACGCGTCGACCGGGCGCGCGGAGCTTCCGGTCGCCTCGGATGCAATCGATTCCTTCCAGGCGTGCCTCGACCGTGAGGACGGGGCGGCCGCGTCGGCGATGATCCGCGCGCTCGCCGAATCGCTCTGCGGCGCCGGATCGCGCGACGCCTGGCGCGCCCGCGACCTGCTCACGCGCATGCTCCTGCGCTTCTCCGCCTTCGCGGAGCGCAAGGGCCTGGGATCGCTGGAGGGCAAGCGGTCCCTGCGGAGCATGGCCGATGCCATCGAACGGGCGGGCACGCTTTCCTTCATCGCGGACCTGATGATCGCGCGCATCGACGACACGTTCGCGCTCGTGCGCGAGCGCGCGAGCGAGGGCCGGGTGGTGACCGACATCAAGAGGAGCGTCCACCGCGGCTTTGCGCGCCCGGGGCTTTCGATCGACGACATCGCGCGGGAGGTGGGTCTGTCCGCCGCCCACATCTGCCGCCTGTTCAAGGAGGCCACGGGCGAGACGATCCACCGCTACATCACCGCCTACCGCCTGGAGCGCGCGCGCGATCTGCTGGCGGATCCGCGCCTGCCGAAGATGACGGAGGTCGCCGCGCGCGCGGGCTTCGCCGATGCCAACTACTTTGCCCGGTCCTTCCGCAAGGAGACGGGGCTGTCGCCGTCCGAGTTCCGCGACAAGGCGCTGCGGTGACGATCAGCCTCCGGGGCCTGCTGCACTCGTTCAACGTCGACGTGAGACTCCGCCAGAAGCTGCTCATCTCCTACCTTGCCATCATCGTCATCCCCTTCGTCATCCTCGCGGTCTTTGTCTCCCAGAAGGTGTCGCGCATCGTGGAGGAGCGTCTGGCGTACTCCGCGAACCAGGGTTTCCAGCAGGCCGGCGCATTCCTGGAATACAGGCTCTACAATGTCCTGAAGGTCTCCCACGTCTTTCTCGTCGACCGGTCGATCAACGCCATCCTATTGAAGAACACCAAGGGCTACGACCTGCGCAGCCAGAGGGTGGACATGGATACGCTCACCAACCTGTTCTTCAACTACCAGGACGGGGTCAACATCGAGCGCATCCGCCTGTACGTGCGCGACGGCCTGGACTACGCGGCCGAGCAAGTGAATCTTTTCGGGATGTCCGTCGCGCAAGGCGCCCGGTGGTACGACTATCTGCAGAAGAGCGGCAACACCTATGTCTGGTGCCCGTCGGAGTACCTGGACACGGACGGTCCGGACTCCGCGGGGACCCTCTCGCTTGCCCGCTACATCGTGGACCTCGACAACCTGGGCCGGCACATCGGGGTGCTGCGCATCGACATCAGGAAGTCGCAGGTGATGGACATCCTCGCGAAGTCGAGCGCGCTCGCGGACAGCATCACGTACGTCCAGAACGACGCGGGCGATATCGTTGCATCGTCCAACCCGGGGAAGATCGACAGATTCCGCGCCTTCATCGCCGCGCAGCCGGCGGAAGCCGAGCGGCACCCGGGCGGTGTTTTCCGATTCGCCGCAGGCGGCGAAGAGGCTCTGACGGAGCAGAGGAGCCTGGGAACGACGGACTGGCGCATCGTGTCGGTCATCCCCGTTGCGAGCATCGTGGCGCAGAGCCAGGCGATCCGCGACCAGATCTTCGTTGTGATCTTCGCGATCGCCACGGCCGCCTACATCCTGGCGTGGTGGGTGTCGCGCTCCATCACGCGCCGGCTCTCCCAGATCATGGAAACGATGCGCGGCGCGCAGCAGGGGCGCCTGGAAAAGCTCGCTCTCCCCGCGGGGCGGGACGAGATCGGGGAGCTCGCGGTGACCTACGACAGGATGGTGGACGAGATCGAGACCCTCATCGCGCGGGAGGAGCGCATCCAGAGGGACCTCAAAGGCGCCGAGCTCAAGGCCCTCCAGGCGCAGATCAATCCCCATTTCCTCTACAACACCCTCGACATGATCAAGTGGATGGCGCGCCGGGGCATGGCGGATGAGATCGAGGAGCTTCTCAACTCGCTGGCCACGTTCTACCGGCTCTCCCTCAGCGAAGGCCGGGAGACCATCCCCGTCCGCGACGAGCTGCGCCACGTGGATCTGTACGCGCGGATCCAGAACATGCGCTTCCGCGGCGCAATAGACTTCTCGATCGATGTCGACGACGAGGTCCTGGATCGCGAGATTCTCCGCGTCACCCTGCAGCCCCTGGTGGAGAACGCGATCCTCCATGGCATCAACGAGAAGCCGGACAAGCGCGGCTGGATCACCATCACGGGCGGCGCCGAGAACGGATCGGTGGTCCTGGCCGTCGAGGACGACGGGGTGGGGATCGAGGCATGGCGCCTTTCCTCCCTGCTCGAGCCGGACCCGGGCCGGGGAACCGGCTACGGGGTGCACAACATCCACCAGCGCTATCGCCTGTTTTACGGCGAGCAGTACGGTCTCTCATTCGAAAGCCGCCGCGGGATCGGCACGCGGGCAACCGTTCGTTTCGCTCCCCATGCTCCAACGGATCAGGAAAATCGCCTCGATTAGAAGAAAATCCTGTATACCCGGCGCACCGCGCGTTCTATCATAGCGGCGTTCCGGTCCGGAAACCCGGACCGCGGAAAGCCCCCACACCCCGGAGAGAACGTGAAGAAGCACGGCATTGTGTATGAGCTCGCCAGGAACAGGCTCCTCTACCTTATGTTCGTGCCGGTGGCGGCGTACTACATCATCTTCGCCTACATCCCGATGGCGGGCATCGTGGTCGCGTTCAAGGAGTTCAACTATCGGGGCGGCATGTTCGGCAGCCCCTGGATCGGGTTCACCAATTTCCGCTATTTCTTCGTCTCGGGCAAGGCGTGGCTCGTCACGCAGAACACCTTCCTCTACAACGTGGTGTTCCTGGCCTGCTATACCTTCTTCTCCGTGCTCCTTGCCATCCTCATCTTCGAGGTGAGCAGCAGGTG
This sequence comes from uncultured Spirochaetota bacterium, assembly GCA_963781885.1. Taxonomy (GTDB): domain Bacteria; phylum Spirochaetota; class Spirochaetia; order SZUA-6; family Fen-1364; genus Fen-1364. The sequence continues at coordinate 612,274 of CAWAHW010000007.1, forward strand.
GTTCAAGAAGGTGTCGCAGTCGCTCCTTTTCCTGCCCTATTTCGTGTCATGGGTCGTCGTGAACGCATTCATCTACAACCTGTTCAACTACGAATACGGCCTGATCAACACTGTCCTGAAGACATTCGGCGGGCACGCCATCGACATCTACAGCAACCCGAACACGTGGCACATCCTCCTGCCGCTGTTTTACATCTGGAAGTGGGTGGGCTTCGGCAGCGTGCTTTACCTCGCCGCCCTCTCCGGCATGGACTACGAATGCCATGAGGCAGCAATCATCGACGGCGCGAGCGCCTTCCAGCGCATCCGCCGCATCACCCTTCCGCTGCTGCGCCCCACCATCGTCATTCTCATCCTCCTTGGGGTCGGGCGGATCATGCGCGGCGAGTTCGACATGTTCTACCAGCTCATCGGGAACAACGGGCGCCTTCTGGACGCCACCGATATCATCGACACCCTGGTCTTCCGCTCCCTCGTCACCATGCAGGATTTCGGCATGGCCTCCGCGAGCGGACTGTACCAGTCGGTGCTCTGTTTCATCATCATCATGCTGGTCAACGGCTTCATCCGCCGCTATGAAAAAGACTATGCGCTGTTCTAGGCCGGAGCCCATCCCGTCATGAGACACACGATGAGCCGCGACGTCCGGCGTCTGCACGTTCTGGCCTACGTGGTGGTGAGCTTCTTCGCCGCTCTGGCGCTTTTCCCGTTCGCGATGCTTGCCATCAACTCCTTCGCCTCGGAGCATGCCATCCTCAACTACGGGTACTCCTTCGCCCCCCGCGAGCTGTCGGTGGCGGCGTACCGCATGATCTTCCAGAACCCGCAGAAGATGCTCCGCACGTACGGCCTCACGATCTTCATCACGGTGGTGGGAACCGGCATCTCCCTCTTCATCTCCTCAATGGCCGCGTTCGTCCTCTCGCGGCGCGAGCTGCGCTACCGCAACTCGCTCGCCTTCTTCCTGTACTTCACGCAGCTCTTCAACGGGGGGCTCGTCCCCTACTACATCCTGCTCTCCAAGGGGCTCCATCTTCAGAACTCCGTGCTCGTGCTGATGCTCGTGCCGATGTTCAGCGTCCTCAACATCCTGATCCTGCGCAACTTCATCGGAAACTCGGTCCCGGCGAGCCTCTTCGAGTCGGCAAAGATGGACGGCGCCAACGAGATGATTCTCTTTCTGCGCATCGCGCTGCCGATCTCCAAGCCGGCCCTCGCGTCCATCGGGCTCCTCACGGCGCTGGGCTACTGGAACGACTGGTGGACCCCCATGATGTTCATCCAGCGGGAAACCCTGTACCCGTTGCAGTACACCCTGTATCAGCTCATCAACAGCATCAACTTCGCCGCCGCCATGGTGAACACCCTGCCCGTCATCAACATGCCCAAGGAGTCGCTGAAGCTCGCCATGACCGTCGTCGCCACCGGCCCGATCATCGCCGTCTATCCCTTCGTGCAGCGCTATTTCGTGCAGGGCATCACCCTGGGGGCGGTGAAAGGATGATGCATGCACTCACTATGGCCATCACCCCGCGCGTATGCCGGGGAAACTCATCGCGGCCATTGGCCGGGATGACAGATCGACACTCTGAAGGAGGTTTCATCATGAGCAGACGGTTCCGTGTCCTGTTCATCGCACTGGCCTTCCTTGCCTGCGCCGGCTTCACCTTTGCGGCCGGGAGCAAGGAGGGGACGGCCAGCGCCGCTCCGGCGAACCAGAAGGAGGTCCACCTCTATGGGTACCTCCTCGGGGCGCCACTGCCCGGCATGGCGGACGTCATGGCGGAGCTCAACAAGAAGCTCAAGAAGGATCTCAACGTCACCATGGAGATCAACTACCTCGGCTGGGCGGATTACCAGTCCAAGTACCCGCTGGTCCTCGCGGCGGGTGAGAACATCGACTGGATCTATACCGCGAGTTGGTGCATGTACGGCACGCAGGCGGTCCGCGGGGCCTTCTACCCGCTCACCCAGGAAATGCTGGCAAAGTACATGCCCCTGCATTTCAAGAAAGAGGCCGCGTCGGCGTGGAAGCAGTCGCTGGTCAACGGCAAGATCTACATGATCCCGACCTCGACCCCTGACCGCAAGATCGGATCCGTGGCGCTCATTCGCGGGGATCTGCGCAAGAAATACGGCCTGCCCGAGATCACGAAGATGAGCCAGATGGAGCCCTACCTGAAGGCCGTCCAGCAGAACGAGCCCGGCATGGTCCCCATGGTCATCGAGAGCGGCTATGACCTGGGCGTCGTCTTCAACGGCTACCGCAACGAGCTCACGCCGCCGTACAACTGGGCCATCAGCGGCGCCGTTCCCTACATCTACAATTACCAAGCCGCCACGCCGAAGGCCATGACGGAGCTCGACGGCCCGTACGCGGACGGTTTCGTGAAATCCGCCAGCTTCACAAAAGACTGGTACGACAAGGGCTATTTCAACAAGGACCCGTTTGCCAACAAGGTCCGCAGCAAGGAGGCATTCGAGCAGGGCAAGTCCGCCGTCGGGTTCGGCAATTCCATCGACACCCAGGGCAACATCACGAAGGCGATCGACTCCGGCTTCCAGGTGGAGATCATCCCCCTGCTGGATTCCACGGGTCACTACCCGGCGGACTCCTTCATCAACAACGGCGTCGCGCTCGCGGCAACCACGAAGAACGCCGAGCGCACGCTCCAGGCCCTTGACCTCATCATGGAGGACCCGGCGTACGTGTACCTCGCGTACTTCGGCATCGAGGGCAAGAACTACGTCATCACGTCGGACGGGAAAATCGGGCTTCCCCCGGGCGTCACGGCTGACCAGAACACCTACCCGATCGACCAGGCTGGATTCTGGTGGGTCGACAAGGACCTGTTCAAGCCCCTGGCCTCCTGGCCGCCCGCGTACGTCGCCCTCAACGCGAAGATCCCCAGCATGCTCTTTGCCACGCCGTACTCGGCGTTCGGGTTCATCCCGGATGCCGTGAAGACCGAGATCGCGAATGTGACCGCGGTGTGGCAGCAGTATGAATGGCCCATCCAGGTCGGCATGGTGGACAACGTCGCGCAGTCCATTGCGACCTTGAAGGACAAGCTCGCCGCAGCCAACTCGGACAAGGTGCTGGCGGAGATCCAGAGGCAGATGGACGCGTTCGCCGCGGGGCTCAAGTAGGGCTTCTTTACAACCCGGACGACGCACGGGGTCGTCCGCGTCACCTCACGGGAAGCCGCAGCGATGCGGCTTCCACTCTTTTGTCAGGGAACGAACATGCAGGAATCGACAATCGACGCGCGAAACGCGGGGATCCGGGTGCGCCCCGCGCTCCCCTCCCTGCAGGGATCGAATCCTCGCGGGGACACCATCGCCTTCACCAATTCCTCCCTCACCTTCAACGGAAAACCATGGCTTGCTGTCATGGGGGAGATCCACTACGCGCGGCTCCGCAGGGAAACATGGAGGGACGAGCTCCTGAAGATGAAGGCGGGCGGCATCGACATCGCGTCCACCTACGTCTTCTGGATCCATCACGAAGAGGAGCGCGGAGTCTTCGACTGGACGGGCGACCGTGACCTGCGGAGCTTCGTCCAGGAATGCGGGCACGCGGGACTGTCCGCGGTGGTGCGTGTCGGCCCCTTCTGTCACGGGGAAGTACGCAACGGCGGCCTGCCCGACTGGCTGTATGGAAGTCCCTTTGCCCTCCGGTCGCAATGACGAACGCTACCTGCGACTGGCGCGCGTCCTGTACGGCGAGATCGCGCGGCAGCTGGACGGGCTCTGGTTCGGGGAGGGCGGACCGATCATCGGGATCCAGCTTGAGAACGAGCTCATGCACGCGGGGGCTCCGTGGGAAACCACTCCACGACTGTGCCAGGAGTGGGTGAGCGCCGGCACGGGCGGTGCGGATCACCTGCGCATGCTGCTGCGGATCGCGGCGGAGGCCGGGTTCAAGGCCCCCCTCTACACGAGCACCGCGTGGGGAGGCGCCCCCGTGCTCGAAGGCGACGTCCTCCCGCTGTATGGAGGCTACGCCTATTGCCCCTGGAACGTCACGGAATCCACGCCCGTGCATGCACCGACCCGCGAATACATCTTCCGCAATTTCCGCGCCCCCGCCATCCGGGACGCGCAGTTCGACCCCGCATACGACCCGTCGGCGTATCCGTTCGCCTGCTGTGAGATGGGCGGCGGGATGCAGTCATGGTACCGCTACCGGTTCGTCGTGCCCCCCGCGAGCGTCGAGGCTCTGGCGGTCATGAAGCTGGCCGGAGGTTGCGCGGTGCTCGGCTACTACATGTACCACGGGGGAACGAATCCCGTCGGACGGCGCGGCTTCCTGAACGAGCACGTCGTGCCCCGCATCTCCTATGACTACCAGGCTCCTCTTGGCGAGTCCGGCCAGGTGCGGGAATCGTGGGCACGATTGCGCCGCGTGCACCTGTTTTTCCGGCATTTCCAGGAGGAGCTGGCGGCTGGCGGGAACGGCGCTGCCGGCGGGCGCGGAGGAGCTGCAGCCCGCCGACACAAGGACCGTGCGATGCGCGGCCCGTGCCAATGGCGATGCCGGATTCCTCTTCCTCAACAATTTCCAGGACCACGCTGTCATGCCGAATCACACGGGCGTCTCCGTGAGGATCGAGCTGCCGGGCGGACCGGTGCGCATCCCCCATGCGGGAGGATTCACCCTGAAGACCGACGCCTCGGTCATCCTGCCCTTCGGCCTTTCCATCGGCGGAGCGCACATGGTCTCCGCCACCGTGCAGCCATTGGCACGCCTGGATGTCGACGGGGTCGAGCACCTGTTCTTCTTCGCGCGTGAAGGCATCGATCCGGAGCTCGTCTTTGCGTCGCGAGGTCTGAGCGTCGAGCTGTCGGACTGCAGCCGCGAAAGCGCCGGCGGGCTCGCCGTGCTTCGCCCGAACCCGGGCCTTGGCTCCTCGATCTCCATTCGTGGCGCATCGGGGAGCGCCGTCATCCACATCCTCACCGAGGAGCAGTCGCTCTGCTTTTCCATCCTGCGTCTCGGCGGCCGTCTTCGGGCGATCCTGCTCCGCGGGGAGGTGTTCGAGGATGAGGGCGCGCTCAGGCTGCGCGTGCCCTGCGCGGATCCAGGACAGGTGGAATTGTACGCGTTCCCGGCAGTGGAAAGGCCGCTGACGGCAACGGGCGCCCGGATGGTTGCGTCGGAGGTGGATGGGTTTTCCCGATGCACGCTCGCCTATGCCGGGAGGCGTGTCCCTCTCACGGTGACACAGCCCTCTGCCGGGGACGCCGAGATTGCATTCCCCGTCGGCCTGACCGAAGGGCTCGTGGAGGTTCTTCTCTGCGTCCGCTATGAGGGCGACGTCGGGAACGCCTTCATCGACGGCGCGCTCGTGTCTGACGATTTCGCCAACGGCCAGGCCTGGGAAATCGGGCTTGCCCGATTGGGCGCCGATCTCGAGCGCAAGGGAATGTATATCCACGTGACGCCGCGGCGCGAGGGCGCTGTCATCATCAGGGAGTCCGCCATGGCGCTCCAGCAGGAGCTGCAGGGGCGCGAGGTTGCCGCGATCCACAGTATCGAGGCGCTTCCCATCCGGGAGATCGTCGTCACGGCAGTCTGAAGCTCGCCTCGCTCCGCGCACTTCCGCGGAGCCGGGGTATCCTGCAGGCCGCTCCTCATCTGTGGACAACAACGCCTTTTCGGCGCCGTTCGGCAAATGGGAATCGGTCCGGCGTCAGATCGTCAATCTTTCTTTTCCCGGCCCGCGTCGTCCGACGCGGAGCTCTCCGGTTCGCTCCAGCGCGCGGATGGCGGTTTCCACGTCCTCCGTCTCCCAATCCCGGAGGACACCGTATCCCTGGAGGCAGTCGTGGAATGCGCGCACGGCGTGCGGCCCGGGCGCGGCGCAGAGAATGCGGGCGGCCTCGGAAACGGTGAAACGTCGCCGGTAGCGGCGGACGAAGGCGCGCGATTGCCGCGCACCCGGCGGGGTACCGCGGCACGGTTCCATCGCAGACGTCGCAACCCCCGCAGGCGACCCCCGGCTGGCCGATGAGGGAAAGCAGCTCGTTGCGCCGGCACGAGCCAACGCGCGCGGCGTACCCGCGCATGCGCTCGAAGCAACGCCGTCCCACCTCGTCAGTGATGCGCGCGGCAAGCTCCGAATCATCGTTTCCCGAGAGCAGAATGGCACGGCTGGGCCTGCCGTCCCGCCCCGCGCGTCCCGACTCCTGCAGGTACGCCTCTATTGAGGGAGGCACGTGCGCGTGGATGACCAGCCGGATGTCCGGCTTGTCGACGCCCATGCCGTAAGGATATGTTGACTTTAAACATTATTAATACTATCTTCGTACCGTGGAGATACAGCGAGTTGCTATGATCTACGCTCGAGTATCCGATCTGGAAGCGCACAAGGGTGAACGGGACGAAAAGCAGGTCAAGCGCGGGATCGCTTATGCCACCGACCACAAGCTGCCCTACCATATCTTTCGGCCTGCCAAAAACGAATCTGCAAGTGGTGACGACATGGAAGATCGGCCTTCGCTCCAGACTTGCCTAGATGCAATCCAGGAAGAGGTGCGGGGTGGTAAAGCTCCAGTGATGTGGGTAAGCAAGCTCGATCGCATATCGCGCCATGGTTATACAAGGGCTTGGGCCTATAGAATCCTCCAACGCAACAAGGTTCCGATCGTCACAGGCGAGGGGGAGACCTACGATCTCAATAACCCATCCTCGAAGCTCCAAGCCGACCTAAAAGGCGATTTCGCAGAGTATGAGGCTTCCATAATCAAGGAGCGCTTGGGAGGGGAGGCACGCGCACTCAAGGCAGAAGGGGGAATGCCCTAGGACGAGCTTTGTACGGCTATAAACAAGGCCCGAAACGAGCCAAGGGCCGATTTCTTGTCACGACGTGGGAGCCCGAGCCGCGCGAATTGCACACTATCCGTAAGATGTATGACTGGCTCCTCAAGGGGTGTTCAATCAACGAAGTGATGCGGCGAGTCATCAAACTCGGGCTCATGGACCAAAAGCAGCTCGATAGCAAGGGCACCAAAATCCGCCGACTTTTTCAGCAGATTGCCTATACAGGCAACGTTTGGGCGGACAGGAAAGGGGGGGCGATAGTGCCAAGCAAGCACTATACCGAGAAGGTTGTCAGCCTTGAGGAATGGCATCGAGTGCAAAGCATTCTCAAAGGGCGGAGGGTCGATCGGCAGGTGCGTTTCAGCGCTCACTACTGCTCAGGTCTCGTCAAGTGTGCACTATGTGGACAGTTCTACCATTACTATGAAACAAGTGTCGACGGCGGACGCTACAAGTATTACAAGCACCAGGAGGCACCTTGGAAACCAAAGTGCCAAGGGCTGCCCAAGAACCTGCCTGTAGACTACCTTCACTCGCTGGCCGAGATCACTTCCTCTACAGCATGATGTCTCGATTCGACATCACACTGATTTCCGAAGAGCTTCGGAGCAAGCTCACTTCACAGGAGGGAGAGATCGCGGAGTCAATTTCAGGGCTTGAGGAACAGCTCGCCGAGAATATCAAGAGGAAGAACAATCTTGTGGCGGTAATCGAGAAGGGCGGTGACCCTATTTCTCTGGCCACACGCCTGAATGAGCTGACGATGCAGAGACACGAGATTGAGCAACTCATGATTGATCGAAGGAACGAGCTGATCGACAAGGACGAAGAGACCAAGACGCTTGCGGCACGTACCTCCATCAGGGCGGTGGCAGGTTGGTTCGCTTCGAGTGCCCCCGAGAAGCGGGCACGTCTTCGCGACCTCATGACGGCGCGGATGAAGATGGGTGAGATAGTCATCGTTACACGCGCGAATAGGCAATTCACATTCCCTGCAAAGAGGCCAGCAGAGACACCCCCTGAATTGGTGGAAATACTGTCGGCGGCGCGTGATCTCGCACATCGCTCAACATCAGCCGACGCGCTCGTCGCGGAGATCCTTCTGGATCGAAGCTTGGAGCAACGTTTCGAAGCAAGGTTCCGAGTCATGGAAGCGCCAGTGCCAATCGACCTGATGGGCTTCCAGACCTATCCTGTTGCCCCAAAGTATTTCGATCTGAGGCCTCGCGAGGCGACGCAATGATGGATGCGAGGCAACCTGAAAACCGATGGCGGTTCGGAGAAGAACATTGCAGAAAGCGCTTAGAGCTTATCAATAGAGAAATGGCCAACCTTTGTGAGAACTCCGTTATAGGTCGCTCGTTGAAAATCAATACTTATAGACTGCTACTTGGTACCCAGCACGAGACGGAATTGCTCCCCATGATCTGACATTCTCCAAGAATTAGTTGGTCCAGCTATTGGAGGACCTTTATTGAAGACTCAATTCAATAGGGGGGCTCCTTTCTTTTTTTTGGCGCTCGCAGTGGCGCCAAAGGACTGGATGGAGCGCGCATCGATATGCGCGCATAGGAGGATGGGTTGGATTGAACGCATCGAGTCGGCAGCGATCGCGGCTGCAGAGCATTCATTCCCAATTGTGCCGAGCCAATTCGGCCTGATAGGAGGAGAAGCATGGCAAGATATGATCTACGAGACGGATTCACCGCCTGGCGGTTTATGGATTGGGTGGGCAGAGTCATGGCGGACTTCCAGAACGAGATGGAGTTCGTGAATCCAATCGCCGCGCAGCGATTTACGGCTTTGGAAGAAAGCCTCCTGCGACTGCTCACAGACCTCGACGACCTTTGGATGTCGCTTGGAGAAGGGAGTGTGGACGCCACACCATCCACGCAAGCGGCCGACCACACGGGAAACGCAACCAATGATGCGCCGTATCTCTTGCCCCCTGGCTGGCCACTCGACTATCCCCGAGGCCAAGGAGACGAGGAAGAAAGTGGCCCGTAGAGCAGGAACTTTTCGCTGATGCACCCTGGCGCTTGGAGCAGCCCAGAATAGATGGCCCAGAAAGGAGGGGTCAAAGATCATCGCCAACTGATTCCGAAGATGACTGTCGTCGGGACAGCAGGAGTCCGTATGGACCCCTGAAAATACGGGCGACGAGGACCGAAAGGATTGGTACCCCACAAGGTCCCCGCCGCCAGAAACGAGACTAACATGTTCATAGTATGCCATAGCGCCGTCCGTCGGCAAGGCGACCGCGGCGCCGATGAACAGCACCGCCTTCGTGAGTGCGTCGCTCGTTGTCGCATCGCGACGATGAGGGTGCCATGAGCGAAGTCGCTCTCGCGTTCCACGAAGAGCCCGATCGCAAGACACGCGATGTCACGCCCAAGTCCTCGAGGCGGCCAGCGACGCCAGGAAAGCGGAGGGCAGTGCGGCGAAAAGCATCGCGCGGTGCCCATGCGACATCCCCCGAGAGCGCGCGACCCGCAAGGAGCCGTGCCAAAGAAACTGCCACGCCACCATCCGCGCTGCGCTACGAAAGCCTCGCGGTTCGCTACATCAAGAACTCGTTACCGTCCAACCCGCAAGACCTGACTCGATACATCATCATATCAAGTCACCACTTGCGTGCGAAAATGGAGCAGCTCAAAGCACTCGCACGAATCGAAATGGGCAGCAAGATGTACTGGCAGACCCTGGCAGAAGGGCAGGTCTGTGGGGACGCTTCCTCTTCGCCCTTGAGTTGCTCGGCAACATCCTCGAGGAAGCCGAACTATCGAAAGGAGGTCGACCGAGCAAAACCAGTCCAAGCCAAGGACGGGTTTTGACTTTGGAGCAAATGGGAATCCCTCGCCAACTGTCTTCGGATTGCCAACGCATCGCGAGGCATCCGTTCGAGCTTCGCACAACGATTATAGATGCACGCCGCAAAGGTGATATTCCGACCAAGTCGTCGCTATTGTGGCTGATCGGTCTTCAGGAGAGGTTTCAGCCCGTTCCCTTCCCGCCCCTGCCTGATGACTTGTTCGACGCCATTCTCGGAGACCCCGCTTGGCCATACGACTTCGCCACTAGGGGTAGGTCGATCGAAAGACACTACCCGACGGTGTTGTCCGATCGGATGAAGGATCTGGGTGAAAAGGTTCGCCGCCTCGCAGCTCGGAATTGCAGGCTATACCTCTGCGTTCCACCTCCGAAGCTATTCGATGCAGAGCCATTCATCGAGGCTTGTGGCTTCTCGTACAGGTCAAACTGGATATGGATCAAGGGAGGACGGAACCTCAAATGCAACGGCAACGTCGACCATGAACACATCCTCATCTGCGGAAGGGGTGCGTCGGCTCCGAAGGTGCACGACACGGTATACAGAACATTAGCAGCGTGATCTACTCGCCAAAGGGAAACACTCCGAAAAACCAACGGAGCTGTACGAGCGCTTCAAACTGCTACATCCAAATGGCCGATATCTGGATTTGTTCGGCGGCAAGCCGCGGGAGCGCTGGACGAGGTGGTGCCACG